>NZ_LRXL01000054.1 GCF_001637325.1 Cochleicola gelatinilyticus | reverse complement strand
GACACTGATATCGATGGAACTATCGATCCAACTACAGTAACAATTGTGACGCCTCCAACCAATGGAACAGTAACAGTAGACCCTGTAACAGGAGAGGTAACATATACTCCAAACCCTGATTTTGTAGGAACAGATACGTTCGAATATCAAGTGTGTGATGATGGTACTCCAGTAGTTTGTGATACCGCTATAGTAACAGTAACGGTAGATCCTATTAATGATGCACCAATTGCAACCGATGATGTCTCAACAACAGATCCTGGTGTTGATGTAATCATCCCTGTATTAACAAATGATAGTGATATCGACAGCCCGATCAATCCAGCTAATGTTACGATCATAACCAATCCAACAAATGGAACGGTAGTAGTAAATGAAGATGGTACAATTACATATACTCCGAATCCTGATTTTGTAACAGGAACCGATACGTTCGAATACCAAATTTGTGATGACGGAATTCCAGTATTATGTGATACAGCAACAGTAACGGTGACTGTTCCAAGAACATTCTTACCGCCAACAGCAAATCCTGATACCAATAGTACATTAGAGGATACTCCTTTAGTAGTGGATGCAGCTTCTGGTCTGTTAAGTAACGATACAGATCCTAATGTTGAAGATATGTTAAGTGTTACTGCGTTTGAGGTAAATGGAACATCATATGTTCCTGGAACTACAGTTTCGTTAACTGAAGGAGACCTTACTATTAATGATGATGGTAGTTATACATTTATTCCTGCTGAAAACTATAATGGACCAGTTCCTGAAGTACTTTACACAATTAGTGATGGTAATGGAGGTGAAGATACTAGTACATTAAATATTAATGTAACTCCTGTAAATGATGGACCTGTTGTAGAAGACGATGCAATAACTACTACGGAAGATACCCCAGCAGTTATAGATGTAACAAATAATGATACTGATATTGATGGGAATATAGATCCAACTACGGTAACAATTGTAACTGCTCCTACTAACGGAACGGTAATAGTAGACCCTGTAACTGGAGAAGTAACATATACTCCAAATCCAGACTTTAGTGGAACAGATACTTTTGAATATGAAGTGTGTGATAATGGAGTCCCTGTAATTTGTGATACAGCGACAGTGACTGTAACAGTTGATCCTGTTAATGACGGTCCTGAAGCTACAGATGACATTGCGACGACAAATGAAGATACTCCAATAGATATTGATGTAACAGCAAACGATACAGACCTAGACGGAACGATCGATCCTACTACAGTAACTATAGTAACAGCACCAACAAACGGTACTGTAACAGTAGACCCTGTAACAGGTGAAGTAACGTATACTCCAAACCCTGATTTTGTAGGAACGGATACATTCGAGTATCAAGTGTGTGATGATGGTACTCCTGTAATTTGTGATACAGCGACAGTAACGGTAACGGTAAATCCTGATAATGATGGTCCAGAAGCTATAGATGATATGGCGACCACCGATGAGGATACAACAGTAGCTATCGATGTAACAGCAAATGATACTGATATAGATGGAACTATCGATCCAACTACGGTAACAATTGTAACTGCTCCTACTAACGGAACGGTAACAGTAGACCCTGTAACAGGAGAAGTAACATACACTCCAAATCCAGACTTTAGTGGAACAGACACTTTCGAATATGAAGTGTGTGATAATGGAGTCCCTGTAATTTGTGATATAGCAACAGTGACTGTAACAGTAAACCCTGTTAATGATGGTCCAGAAGCTACAGACGACACAGCAAATACTAATGAAGATATTCCAGTAGTTATAGATGTAACAGCAAACGATACTGATATTGATGGAACGATAGATCCTGCCTCAGTAACCATTGTAACTGCTCCAACTAATGGAACAGTAACTGTAGACCCTGTGACTGGTGAAGTAACATATACTCCAAATCCTGGTTATAGTGGAACAGATACGTTCGAATATCAAGTGTGTGATGATGGTGTTCCTGTAATTTGTGATATTGCGACTGTAACGGTAACAATAGGAGGAGTAAATAATGCTCCGGTTGCTGAAGATGATACAGCTTCTACCGACGAGGATACAGATGTTATTATCGATGTAACCGAGAACGATCTAGATATTGATGGTGAAATAGACCCTACAACTGTTGTGATCGTAACTCCACCAACAAATGGAACAGTAACTGTAGATCCTGTAACGGGAGAAGTAACATATACTCCTAATCCTAACTTTAGTGGGACTGATACTTTCGAATATCAAGTTTGTGACGATGGTACTCCGGTACTTTGCGACACCGCTACGGTAACCGTTACAGTAGACCCAATAAACGATGGACCTATTGCTGAAGATGATACAGCTTCTACAACTCAAGATACAGATGTTGTTATCGATGTTACAGCAAATGATACCGATCTAGATGGAATGATCGATCCTACAACAGTAACGATCGTAACTCCACCTACTAACGGAACAGTAACAGTAGACCCTGTGACTGGAGAGGTAACATATACTCCTAACCCTGGTTTCAATGGAACAGATACTTTCGAATATCAAGTATGTGACGATGGTACTCCAGTGATCTGTGATATTGCTACCGTGACTATTACTGTGCTTGAAGAAGAAATCGATATCGATGCAGTTGAAGATGATTACAGTGCAACTCCGGTAGACGGAGATGCAGGTGGAATCGCTGGAGATGTTACTGAAAATGATACCTTAAATGGTGTGGCAGTAAATGATGACGACATCACTATAACATTAGATGATAATGGTGGTTTAACGGGTGCAACAATTGATGCAGACGGGAATGTAATTGTACCAGCAGGAACCCCTGCAGGAACATATACGATCACTTATACAATTTGCGAGATTGCAGATCCATCAAATTGTGATACAGCAACAGCAATCATTGTGGTGGGAGAGTGTTTAGATATACCAACCAACGATTGTGATGGTGATGGTGTAACTAATGAAGATGAAATAGCCGACGGAACAGACCCTGATGATAGTTGTTCATTCGATATTACGAGTCAAACGCAAACACCTTCAGATGAATGGTTAGCTTTAGATTGTGATGGCGATGGTGTAACAAATGGACAGGAAGTAATTGATGGAACAGATCCAAATGATCAATGTGACTTCATTACTGCAAGCCAAACAGAAACACCTTCTAACGAATGGAACACATTAGACTGTGATGGTGATGGTGTTGTAAACGGTGTTGAAATTTCAGCAGGAACCGATCCAAACGATTCATGTGACTTTATCACACTTAACCAAACAGTACCAACATCCGATGAATGGAATGCGTTAGACTGTGATGGCGACGGAGTAACCAATGGTCAAGAAGTAATTGATGGAACCGATCCACAAGACTCTTGTGATTTTGTAACTGCAAGTCAGACAGAAACACCTTCAGATGAATGGTTAGCTTTAGACTGTGACGGTGATGGAGTAACCAATGGTCAGGAAATTATCGACGGAACAGATTCTAACGACTCTTGTAGTTTTGTAACTGCAAGCCAGACAGAAACACCATCCGATGAATGGTTAGCTTTAGATTGTGATGGAGATGGAGTGACCAATGGTCAGGAAATTATCGACGGAACAGACCCTAACGACTCTTGTGATTTTGTAACTGCAAGTCAGACTGAAACTACATCTATCGAATGGGATGCACTAGACTGTGATGGTGATGGTGTAACCAATGGAGATGAAGTACTTGATGGAACAGATCCTAACGACCCATGTGATTATTTAATTGTAAGTCAAACTTTAGATCCTTCCGGAGCTTGGAATGATGCAGATTGTGATGGCGATGGAGTAACTAACGGAGATGAAGTACTTGACGGAACAGATCCTAACGACCCATGTGACTTTGTAACAGCAAGCCAAACCACAACGCCTTCAGAAGAATGGTTAGCCTTAGATTGTGATGGTGACGGAGTAACAAATGGTGATGAGCTTCTAAATGGTACAGATCCTAACGATTTATGTAGCTTCATTCTTGATAATCAAACTATGACAACTTCAGATGAATGGAATAATGCAGATTGTGATGGTGACGGAGTAAGTAATGAAGATGAAGTTCTTGATGATACAAGTTCTAACGATCCTTGTGATTTCAATGTAGATAATCAAGATATTAGTACAGTATCAGACGAGTGGTTAGCATTAGACTGTGATGGAGATACAATTCTTAATGGTGATGAATTAGGAGATGACAACAATAATGGAATCCCTGATTATATCGAATTTACACAAACAGATCCTATCATCGTGTTCGATATTATGTCGCCAGATGGAGATGGTGTGAACGATGTGTTCGCTATTCAAGGAATTGAAAACTTCCCGAACAATACAGTTGAGATTTACAACCGATGGGGAGTTAAAGTCTACGGAATTGATGCCTATGGAACATCACCAGACAGATACTTTAGAGGTATGTCTGAAGGACGTGTAACCATCGATCAAGATGTGCAACTACCAGTAGGAACATATTATTATGTAATTACTTATGTAGATAGTAACGGGGAGTCCAAGCGATTGGCCGGTCCATTATATATCAATAGAAAATAAACCCCCAAAAATTATACCTGTCAAGTCGTTAGACTTGACAGGTTAAATGAATAGCCTTATGAAAAATTTAAACGTAACTCTTTTAATACTGCTTGTTTTTGGCCTGTATTCCGTTAATACTTCGGCTCAACAGGATGCTCAATACACGCAGTATATGTATAATACACTAAGCATAAACCCCGCATATGCTGGATCAAGAGATGTATTAAGCTTTGTTGGTTTATACCGTAGTCAGTGGGTTGGTCTTGAAGGTGCTCCTAAAACGGCAACCGTCTCTTTACATTCCCCTGTAGGTAAAAATGTGGCTTTGGGGCTAAATATTGTAAACGATGAGATCTTTATTACAAACGAAACCTACGTCGATATTGACTTTAGTTATACCGTAAAAACGTCTAGAGAAGGAAGATTGGCTTTGGGAGTAAAAGGAGGGGCTCATTTGCTTGATGTGGATAGTAATCGTGCCAACACAGGTGCTGAGAATAACACAATATCTGAAGAAATTAACATCGACAATCGATTTTCTCCGCAAGTAGGGGTAGGGGCTTATTACTATACGAATAAATTTTACCTAGGATTAAGTGCTCCTAATTTACTAGATACCGAACACTTCGATAATGGAGGAGAAGATCTTAATTCTAGTTCTTTGCGAACCGAAAGAGTAAATTATTATTTAATGACCGGATATACATTCGACCTTAATAACGATTTAAAATTTAAACCTGCCGGATTAGTAAAACTTGTAAATGGAGCACCTTTGCAAGTAGACCTTTCAGCTAACTTTTTAATTAAAGAAAAAGTAACCTTGGGTGCTGCGTATCGATGGAGTGCCGCCTTTAGTGGAATGATTGGTTTTCAGATCTCAGACAAATTTATGCTTGGGTTCGCTTACGATCGTGAAACAACAGAGTTACAGCAGTTCAATGATGGTTCTTACGAACTTTTTCTACGGTACGAACTCTTTAACCGAAACAACAAAATGGTGTCGCCAAGATTCTTTTAATCCCCAAAAATACTACACAACATGAACTATTCATTTAAAATATATTTGGTCTTCTCACTGCTAGCTGTTTCAACTATGATGGCACAGCAGAAGGATGTTGAAAAAGGAGATAAAGATTTTTATAACCTGTCTTATATTGAGGCGATTCAACATTATTTAAAAGCTACTGAAGCAGGAGATTTTTCAGAAGAAACCCTTCGAAAATTAGGGGATTCCTACTATAATATTGCCGATTATACGAATGCCGCTGCTTGGTACGGAAAACTTTTCGATTTCGCTGAAAGTACCAATCCCGATTATTTGTACCGGTACGCCCAATCATTAAAAAGTACAAAACAATACGAGGCATCTAACAAAATAATGGAAAAGCTTAACAAAGCGAAACCTGTAGATGAACGTGTCTCATTATACGTAAACGAACGAAATTATCTAGAAGAGATCGAAGCGAATTCTGGGAGGTTCGAGCTTGCAAATCTTTCTGTAAATTCGGCAGCTTCAGATTTTGCTCCTTCTATCTACGGAGATCAATTGGTGTTTGCTTCAAATAGAGATAAAAGCTGGGCTTCTAAACGCATTCATGAATGGAACGAGCAACCTTTTCTAGACTTGTTTGTTACAAATACAAAGGATACTGCAACGACTTCAGTAGAAAAATTCAGTTCTAAAATTAATACCCGATATCACGAATCTACGGCAGTATTTACAAAAGATGGTGAAACAGTATATTTTACTCGTAATAACTATACCAAGAGTGATCTTAAAAAAGACAGTGAAGGGGTAAACAGACTAAAACTGTATCGGGCCACCAAAACAAACAACGATTGGAATGTTGAAGAATTACCCTTTAATAGCGATCAATATTCGGTGGCGCATCCTGCATTAAGTCCAGATGAGAAAACACTTTATTTTGCAAGCGATATGCCTGGAAGTTTAGGAATGTCAGATTTATATCGTGTTGCCATTATAGGTGATGGTTTTGATACGCCAAAACGATTGGGAAATACAATCAACACCGAGGGAAGAGAAACATTTCCTTTTATTTCTGAAAAGGGACATTTATACTTTGCCTCAGACGGGCATGTTGGCTTAGGAGGATTAGATATTTTTGTTTCTGAAGCAAACGCAACTAATACATTCGGAGCCGCTTACAACCTTGGTAAACCGGTAAATACTCCTAAAGACGATTTTTCGTTCGTGATCGATGAAAACACAAATACAGGGTATCTTGCTTCAAACCGTGAAGGTGGAAAAGGTGGAGATGATATTTATTCTTTGGTGCAACTGAAACCGCTCGTAAAACTTTGTCAGCAGGATCTTTCAGGAACCGTTAGAGATGAAAAATCGAAAGAAGTACTTGGTGGAGCGACCGTTACGTTGTTAGATGATAAAGGCGCTCAAGTAGCACAAGTTACAGCCGATGAAAAAGGAATGTTTACCTTCGGAAAAGTAACGTGTGATACATCCTATATGCTTCGTTCTGAAAAGCAAGAATATGAAGCCGCCGAAAAGGCATTGGTAACCACTTCTGAAGCAGAGGTAGCTATTAAAGAAACACTGTATATGACTCCAGTTGTTAACGTTGTAATCACCCAAGATAATATTGGAGAAGACCTTTTTGTATTACTAGATTTAAATCCTATCAATTTCGATCTTAATAAAAGTAATATTCGTCCCGATGCAGCAGCAGAACTCCAAAAGGTGATTGCTTATATGAAACAATATCCTACTGTAAAGGTAGATGTACGGTCGCATACAGACAGCCGTGGAAGTGATGCTTATAACGAAAAACTGTCCGACCGAAGAGCAAAATCAACCGTAAACTATATTGTAAGAAATGGTGGTATCGATGCGTCCCGTTTAAACGGAAGAGGGTATGGAGAAACACAATTAAAAAATCGTTGCAGTAATGGTGTAAAATGTTCTAAAGCAGAACACGAACAAAACCGACGTTCAGAATTCATTATTGTTGCAAAATAATATTCCCCCCGCTACTTTTAATTAAGTAGATTTTTTAAAGGTCGCCCATTACGGGCGACCTTTTTTCAGTTAGCTAGTCAGTTATGTTGTTATCTTAACAATCTGCACATAATCCAGGCGTATCA
>NZ_LRXL01000053.1 GCF_001637325.1 Cochleicola gelatinilyticus | reverse complement strand
ATGTCTTATGTAGCACAAACAGGTTCTGGTTCTGCTGCAGATGTATTGCAAAGTGGGGACCGTAACTATTCAGATGTTCAGCAAACAGGTGGTGGTGCTGCAATTAATGCAAACAACAATGCAGATGTAGATCAAGATGGTACATTAAATAAGTCATTTGTAAACCAAACGAACAGAGACAATGGTTCTGTTGTTGATCAATTTGGTAATAGAAACAAATCGCATGTTGTACAATCTGGTATTGGAGCAAACGAAGGTATGGTCGTTCAAAACGGAAACCGCAACTATGTGAGTCAAAGTCAAGTTAATGGTGTTTCAGGAAGTGATGCCAACGAAGCTTTGGTAAACCAAGGAGATCGTACAAACGCACAAGGATTGTCTAACAATTTAGGCTTATTCGTAGAAACTGATGCAATTTTAACTACACAAGGTGGAGGAGTTCCAGCAGATGGAACAAATGATAACGTTGCTTTCCAAATCCAAGATGGTTCTGGAAACAGCGCAGAATCTCAGCAGTTTTCTGCCTTAAACGCCCCTTTTGCAGGGTATTCTAAGCAAATGCAGACAGGTAATGATAACCAAGCTCTTGTTGTTCAAAATGCTTTTGAAGAGACAGGTACTCCAAATACAAATAATGCAGCTTTACAAGTTCAAACAGGAAATGATAACATTGCTGGATTAGTACAAAGCGGATCAGGTCATGATGCTTGGATGCTACAAGATGGTGACGATAAAGCTCTGGCTGTGCAGTCTGGTGTTAGAAATGACTTAGTTACTAAACAATATGAAGGAGCTAACTATATGGAAATTGGACAGCAAGGTTTTGAAAACGCTGTGTATGCCGCACAAAGAGGTGGACAGAGCTTTATTGGTGACCAGTCTGGTACTCATAACGTAATGGAAGTATTGCAAGTAGGTCCTGCTGGAAATTTACTTGAAACGATCGATTGTGATATTCCTGCTGAAATGTTACCAAATCCACTTCCAACCATGCAGAATCTTGAAATTCCTGATATTACTGCACCTGGATTATGTGCAGATTGCTAGGAATAATTTCTTAAAAGAAATAATAATTTATAAGAAGAGGACGGAAACGTCCTCTTTTTTTATGCTTTCTTTTGGAATATTATTTAGATGCTTTATTAAAGTTATTTAAATCCGTTTTTGGGATTTGTGATATAGCAAAATTATATATTAAATTTTGGAAAACTTTAAGATTATTTGTAGGACATAAAATTATTAATGAATATGTAAATACGATTTATTTATCACTCTGTATGAATATGATTTCAATACGGTATAGGGGGTGGTATGTTTTCGGAAATAAATAGATCAATATTAGATTAATGAATTCAATTGAATATTACAAACGAGGCAAAGCTAATTTTAACATTTTTTTAACTTTTGTTTATTTTTTCATAAAATAGGTATGTTATCGAAATTTTCGTCTTTACATCTATGTAATTGCATGTCGAATTTGAATAAGTATAAAAAATATATATATGTGAGGTATTAAGAGGTTTTAGAGACTAGGAACTCCCGTTTTTTTTTTGCATTTTTGATGTGTAATACTGATTTTCAGATTACAATCTCCTCAAAACAACAAATCTATCCCTTTATTGAAATACTAATTTTCTGATTTATTTTCAGAAATCTATGTATCCCCAATTTTGTTTTTGCTTTTATAGCTCTGACAATATTCTTGAAATATTGAATATTCGATTGCTTTCTTCTCATTATAAGGTGGAAGGCATGATTTTATTATACCAAATAAATCAATTATTAACTAAATTATTTAATTATGAAAAAAGTAATTTTAAGTGCAATGGCATTAATGGCTGGATCATTAGTTTTTGCTCAGGTAAGTGGCGACGCCGCTGCACCACAGGCACAACAAGCAGATTATGCTTCGGGGGCTTCTATGCCATCGAATGCAGTTGAAAACATTCAATCTGGTGTTGAAAACTACATGCTGGTACGACAGGAAGGAACATCCTCATCTGTGTACATCGATCAGTCTGAAGGTGGAGCAGGAGTAGGAAACCTTATTTATGTTAGACAGAGTGGAGATGTAGACGGTAATGAAGCTGATAGTGGTGAAGGTAATATGGCAGATGTTCGTCAGGCTGGAACCAATAATGACGGGTTTGTACGTCAGGAAGGTGATTTTAACGAAGCTGCAATGGTTCAGAATGCAGGTAGTGATAATAACATCGGTTATATCCGTCAAGGAACTGGTCAGAATGCAGAAAACAACTATGCTGGTTTAGTTCAGGATGGTAGTGGAAACTCTGGTTGGATTCAACAAACCTTTGATAATAGTGAGGCCCTTACGCTTCAAGATGGGACAAATCATCAAGCATTAACGGTTCAAGATGCAAACCCTAATAATTCAAATGGTCACGATGCTAAAGTCGAACAATTAGGAGATCAGCAAAAATCTTATGTTTCTCAAATAGGGAGTGACTCTAGAGCTGATGTATTTCAAGAAGGCGATCAAAACTATTCAGATGTTAAGCAATCAGGAACGGGTGTAAATGTTGCCGATGTAGATCAATCGGGTAGTTTAAATCAATCTTTTATTGTTTCTGCTGGAAATGGTCAAAACGCTACTGTTTTTCAAGATGGAGATGAAAATGCTGCCGATGTTGGTCAGTCAGGTGCTGCCGTAAATAATGCGCATGTCGTTCAGATTGGAAATGGGGACTATGCAAATCAACGTCAGACCAATGCTGCTGGAGCCGATAATAATGCATTGATCAATCAAGGAGACCTTGCAAATGCATTAAGTCTTTCAGAATTAGATGTGCTTTACGATGCTACAAATGGTGTTTTAGATACCGAGTTCGGAAATCCAAGTCCGGGATCTTTTAATGGTGTAGCCTATCAAACTCAGAATGGAGATGGAAACAGAGCTGAATCACATCAATTTGGTGATGAGTCTTTTATTGATTTTTCTCCCTTCCCAGGTATACAGCCAGTAGGACCGAACTATTCAAAACAAGAACAAACAGGAAGTGGTAACGAAGCTTTAGTAGTGCAAAATGCCTTTCATGGTTTAGGACCTTTCACAGATGCGATAATTCCTGATGGGGAAAATACAGCGCTTCAGGTTCAAACTGGAAATAATAACAGTGTGTCTCTTATTCAAAGAGATTTAGGAAACGATGCATGGCAAATTCAAGACGGTGAAGATTCAGCAATGGGTGTTCAAATAGGTTACAACAATAATCTAGTAACTAAGCAATATCAAGGTAGTAACTTTATGGAAACCGGTCAAGCAGGTGGAGAATTAAATCTCTATGCTGCACAACGCGGGGGGCAGAGTTTTATTGGTGATCAGTCTGGACTTTTTAATACTATGGAAGTATTACAAGTTGGTCCTGAAGGAATGGATATGTTTGAAACAATTAATTGTGACATCCCAGACCCTATGACTCCAATGCAACTACCCGAGATGGAAACTCTAACTATTCCAGGAATTGATACTCCTGAATTATGTGCAGATTGCTAAGCACTCGGCTTTTTAAGTATTTAAAAAAGGAGGGTAAGTAATGCTCTCCTTTTTTTCTAAAATGGAATTAAAACGATATATTTAACTTATGAAAACACGTAAAAGCGCATTATTTGTAGTTCTTGTTTCTATTCTATCATTTTACCAAATTGGTTTTGCGCAAACCTATAATGAAGAAGAGACAGTTGAAGAGCAAGTTGTGGAAGGAAATAATCTGAATGCAACGTATTTAGCTAGCCTAGGAATTGGTACAGGAACCGATTCAAGAAATCAGTCGGTTCAAGGAAATTCAGTTTTTTTAACACAAATCGGAGAGTTCAATCAACTATCAGTGCGAACCAGTACCAATGCCAGTGAGATAAATGTTACTCAAGAAGGAGATTTTAATACGGCATCGATGACGTATGTAGCGAATACGGTAGTAGCTAATTTAATTCAGAACGGTAACTCCAACACATTTACAGACTTTATCAATAATCGAAGTCAGGATGTCACTTTAGATCTTGTTCAAGATGGAGATAATTTAAGCTTTCAACGAGAAGGCGCAAACAATCTTACTAAATCGATTAAGTTTCGACAGAGTGAAGGAACGCCTAATCTCATTATAAGAAGCATTAATTAAGCCTCTTAATGAATCTGAAGTTTAATTAACAGTTCATGAAAAGGATTTTATTTATTTTAATTTTATTATTGGTTTCACAAAGTTATGCTCAATTTTATAATGTTGAGATTATAGCTAAAATTAAAATTGAAAAGAATAGCGAGTTTTTGTCTTTTACGGCAACTGCAGAAAATACTACGCCTTCAGATTATAATCTTCAGTATGATTTTATGATGTTTAGGAAAAATGAAAATGATAGCATTGTAAAGACAAATCAAGAAGAGCGGTTCTATATTAAAGCAAACGAAAAAAAATTACTTTCTACAGTTACTGTCGGTAATAGTGTAGATGAAAGAATTATTCTTGTATTATTGTTATACGATAAAGATAAGAATCCGATTGGTCAAGATAGGATTGTTTTAGGTGAAGGAGGAAAAACTGAACTTAAAGAAATCACAGATGAAGCTCCAAAGCGAGTTTCTTTAGATCAAGCTGCGCCCGAAGATGGATTTATTGCAGAGGGGTATTTAATAGAAAATACTATTACAAAGGCAGGAAGAGATTTTTTTAGAATCTTTTCTTTAAATCACTTAAATAAACAGGTTAAATCCAATAAAAATATTATTATTGAAGAGGTTCCTGGTCGTGGAAGATCTACAAGAATTTCTGTAAAGGTTGAAGAGAGACTAGTTTGGCAGTTTTTTGCACAACCTAAAAAGAAATTTCTTGAAGATATGGCAGACAAAGCATTATATCGTTGTATACGCTACTTACAAGCACTTCAAAATCAGGAAAGTAATTTTATACATTATTAATATGAGAGCTATATTAACTTTATTTATATTAATGTTTTGTGGCGTTTGTTTCGCACAGCAATTTTCGTATCAAGCGAAAAATCCCGCTTTTGGAGGTGATACATTTAATTACCAATGGCTGCAATCATCAGCAACAGCTCAGAATGGGTTAACTGCACGTCGTAACCCGAACGAAGAACAAACCGATCTTGAGCGATTTGGAGAAACTTTAAATGCTCAAATCCTTTCTCAAATTTCTAGAAATTTATTACAACAGCAAATTGAAGGAATTGGAAATTTCGACGAGCCTGGAACGTTTAGTTTTGGTAATTTGGCAGTAGAAGTATTTGAATCTGGCGAAGGCTTAGTGATAAACATCCTCGATATTTTAACTGGCGAAACCACACAAGTAGTCGTCCCAAATTAAAAATTTTATATGAATATATTTTACAAGCTAGCACTGGTGGCTTCCCTCTTTTTACTTAATTCATGTGGGGCCTACTTCAATCAGCCAATGTTACAAAAGAAATCTAGAACGGGTGAATTTTCATCTTCCACCCAAAATCTTTTAGATTTACCAGAAGCAGCTAATCCTGTAGAGGTAGCTGTTTATAATTTTAGTGATCAAACTGGACAGTATAAACCAGTTGAAAACGGAAGTACATTTAGTACAGCAATTACACAAGGGGGAACCACAATATTAATTAAAGCCCTTGAAGATTCGGGCTGGTTCATACCTATTGAAAGAGAAAACCTCACAAATCTTACAACAGAACGAAATATCATTCGAAATACTAAGAAAGAGTATATTAAAAATCTTAATCCTAACGAACCTCCTTTACCACCCCTGTTATACGCAGGATTATTATTAGAAGGTGGAGTTGTATCCTATGATACAAATATTGTAACGGGTGGCTTAGGTGCACGATATTTTGGATTAGGAGGATCAGCACAGTATCGTCAAGATCGAATAACAGTATACCTTCGGGCGGTATCAACCAATAATGGTGAAATCTTGAAAACAATATATGTTTCAAAAACAATTTTATCACAAGCTTTAGATGCCAGTTTTTTCAGATTTGTAAAATTCCAGCGATTGTTTGAGGCTGAAACGGGAATTACTCAAAATGAACCAGTACAACTTGCAGTGAAAGATGCTATTGAAAAGGCAGTTCATGATCTAATTGTAGAAGGGGTGAAAGATCAATTTTGGGGAGCGCAAGGAGGGAAAGCAGTAAACGATAAATTAGTTGCAACCTATGAGGAAGAGAAACAGATTGAAGAATCAACACGTCTTTACGATCGTCTTTTTGTTGAAAGAGAATACTCGGATAACCTTAGTTTTACTGGAGGACTTGGTATCTTAGATGGTGATTATAATACTAATGAATTTGAAGTATTTGCAGGATTAGGGTATCAAAAAAGATTGTCCCCTTATTTTAGGGCAGGGGTTTCCGCAAATGTTTTTCAATTAGATTATGGTGCTATTACTAAAACCAGCGATACTTACGGTAGTATAGAATTTAATTTACAACTGGACATATTACCTAATGATGATATATCTCCTTATTTATATGCGGGTGGAGGGCTTATTCAAGGGATTTCAAATAAGAACACTAATGCTACCTTTTTTAAAGCTCAATACGGAGGTGGTGTAGAATATTTTCTTTCCCCGAGAATCGGTTTAAAAATTTTCGCAGAACATAACATCGATTTTAACGACGAATTGGATCGACTAGTTGCGGGGAGAAGGGACGATTTTTATTTTAATTTTGGAGCTGGTTTTAACTACTACTTTAACCTGTCGAAAAAAAGTGTTACTAAAAAACTTAATTAACTTATGAAACATATTAAACTTTATTTGTTACTTATAACAGTCATTTTTTCGAGCTGTAGTGAAGATGGTGTTGAGGTCCTTGGAACGGGAACTATTACAGGAACTGTTATAGAAGAAATTACGGGTGATCCTGTTGAAAATGCGAAAATCTCAACAAGTCCTGCTACTAGTACAGTATTTACAGATAGTGATGGTGAATTTATTCTTGAAAATGTGACCGTTGACGATTATTCTGTCCAAGCTGAATTTGATGGATTTGTTACCGCTTTCGAATCTGTAACAGTTACATTAAACAATACGTCTAATGTTGCTTTCGAATTAACTACTTCAGTTTCCAATAATACCCCACCTTCGGTTCCAGAGCTTATTTTTCCAGAAGATGAAGCAACTGGGCTTCCTCTTGAAATTGACTTCGCATGGAATGCCACCGATTCTAATAACGATGACCTTCTCTATACATTAGAACTACGAAATGGAACCACCGATGAGATTCGTATTTTCGAGAACATTGAAGATACCGTTCAAACGGTTAGCGGGTTACAACTAGGAACCAATTATTTTTGGCAGATCATGGTAAGTGATGAGGTTAACGATCCTGTAAGCTCTCCAATTAGCGAGTTCAGTACTCTAGACTCGCCCGATAATCCGTTTCTTTTTGTGAAACAAATAAACGGGAATAATGTTATTTTTTCAGGAAATGAAAGTGAAGAAGATAATAACGAAGATGTGGATGTGAATGTATTGCAACTTACAAGTGAAAATGCCAATAGTTTTATGCCAAGACGAAATATTGCCATAAATAAAATTGCTTTTTTTAGGACCGTTGGTGGAAATTTGCAATTGTTTACAATGGATGAAGATGGAAGCGATGTAAATCAGGTGACAAATACAGTACCTGTAGCCGGGTTTAGACAAGATGAAATAAATTTTAGTTGGGGTAGAAATGGGAGTATTTTATATTATCCAAATTTTGATAAATTATATAGTGTTTCACCTAATGGGGGTAATACTTTATTAAGATATTCTACTCCTGATGGCTCATTCATTTCCGAGATTCAAGAATTTGAAAATAATAATAATTTGCTATTAATTAAAACTAACAATGAGAGTGGATATGATGTAAGACTATATGTGCTAAATATTGTGACCTTGCAAGAGGAAGCTGTTCTGTTAGATTACGATGAAGTAAATGGAGCTGTAAAAGGAATTGATGTTAACGCCCAAGGAACTGCCGTAGTTTATTCAAGAGACGAATCTGAATTTGAAGATGATCAAACCTATAGAATTTTAGAGGGCAGGCTTTATTTTCATCCAATTATGAGTGATTCAGAATCTGAAATTTTAACAGGAGTGCAATTTGGTGAGAATGATTTGGGACCTCGATTTTCACCTACAGACGGTTCTTATATTTTCACGAGATCTGGGAACAATGCAGGTGCTCCTAAAACTATATACAGAACTACACAAAATGGAACAGAGCCTACTAAAATCCTTTTTACAAATGCCTCTATGCCCGACTGGGAAGAGTAAATAAGGATTAAAAAACACTTTTAAAAACGTACCGAACTTTCGGTACGTTTTTTTATTGTGTACTTTTGCTGTTGAAAGCATTATCTCATGAGTCAGGAAATTTCAAAACGGTACGCACAACGTGGTGTTTCAGCATCTAAAGAAGATGTACATAACGCAATTAAAAATGTAGATAAAGGGTTGTTTCCACAGGCATTCTGTAAGATTATCCCAGATTATTTAACGGGAGATCCAGAATATTGTTTGGTAATGCATGCCGATGGTGCCGGTACAAAGTCTTCCCTCGCCTACATGTATTGGAAAGAAACGGGAGACCTATCCGTTTGGAAAGGGATTGCTCAAGATGCACTTATTATGAATATCGATGATCTTCTTTGTGTAGGAGCCGTAGATAAAATTCTTCTTTCATCTACCATTGGGAGGAATAAAAATCTAATTCCTGGAGAAGTTATTTCAGCTATAATTAATGGTTCTGAAGATTTAATTGCCGAACTCAAAGAATTTGGTGTCGAAATTCATTCCACCGGAGGGGAAACAGCAGATGTAGGAGATTTAGTTCGAACTATTATTGTAGATTCTACAGTAACAGCCCGCATGAAACGCCGTGATGTTATAAATAATGCCAATATCCGTGAGGGTGATGTTATTGTTGGTTTTGCTTCTTTCGGACAAGCAACATACGAAAACGAATACAATGGAGGAATGGGAAGTAACGGACTTACTTCTGCACGTCATGATGTTTTTTCCCATGAATTAGCGTCGAAATTCCCTGAAAGTTATGATCATGCTGTTCCTAATGAACTTGTTTACTCCGGATCTAAAAAATTGCAGGATACTGTACCTAATAGCTCTTTAAATGCAGGGAAGCTGGTGCTATCTCCAACAAGAACTTATGCGCCAGTAATTAAAAAAATACTTTCTCAATATGGTCCGGAAAATATTCATGGAATGGTCCATTGTAGTGGGGGAGCACAAACTAAAATCCTTCATTTTGTTCAAAATTTACATATTATAAAAGATAATTTATTTCCCATTCCGCCGCTGTTCAAAATGATTCAAGAGGAGAGTAAAACAGATTGGAAAGAAATGTATCAAGTATTTAATATGGGACATCGAATGGAGTTATATGTTCCTTCAGAAATTGCCGATACTATTATCTCAATAGCAAATTCTTTTAATATAGACGCACAGGTTATAGGGAAGGTAAATGCTTCAGAAAAAACAGAGTTAACAATTAAAAGTGAATTCGGAACTTTTAAATATGGTGATTAGTAAGAAATTTCTTATATTTCCCATTTATTGATAGATCTGTATTTTTTATGATGACAAAACTACCTGGACCTTTTCTTCAGTTAACAGTCTTTTGTGTTATATTCATTCTTATAAATATTGCGACGGTTTATGCTTTTGATGTTCAGACCAATCGTCTTGTAAGAGTTATCACATCACTACTTTTGTTTATATTTTTTATTTTAAATAAAGGGTATGTTCGAGGATATCTTTTTGTAGCTTTTATTTGTCTTACTCTACGCGACATTCTAATGCTGGCATACGAAGATCCAATTAATAAGACATTTACTTTTCTGCTTACTATTTTTGCATACACCATGCTCTCTTACGGAAACATAAAAAAGCTGAAATTCTCCAGATCAACTCCGCTCATTATTTTGCTTGCATTGTCACTAATTGGCCTCAATGCATTTAACGTATATTATCTATCCGACGTAATTAAAGAAGGGCTTGACACCAGTTTTCAATATATTTTATTCTTTATTCAAGGAGGAATTATTATTGTTTTAGGTTTTGTAGGCTTTATGTATAATGAACGTTATGAGGGGAAAACACCACTTATATTCTTATATATGGTGCTGTGTTTTATTTTGGCAGATCTTTGCGCTTTGGCGGCCTATTTCTTTAATATAGAGATAACTTATTTCCCAGAGCGAACCCTATATATACTTGCATTGGTGTTACTGGTCAATTACATGCTAAATCGAAACTTTCAAATAGCGAAAGGGCATGAAGAGAAAGAAAAAGGACTTATTTTGTAAGAATAGAATGGTTATTTTTCTTTATTTCTGAAGGAATTTTGACCAATTTTGGCACAATATAACGTTGGCAAAATGGAGCTTCGGGGTTTTTTCTGAAATAGTTTTGAAGCGATTCCCTGCTCTCCCTAAAACCTTTATAAGGAAGCACCTTAGTGATATACGCGTTTTTATTTTGCCCATTTTCCAACTGAAGCTTTTCTTGAGCTTCTCGCAAATATTCGATAGATAGTTGTTTTTGTTCTTCTGAAAAATAGTAAACAGCACTTCGATATTTCTCACGAAAAGAATGATTCGATCGAGATTTATGAGATTGTAAATGAACAGAAAGTAAAGTATGTAAAGAGATAACCTCCGTATTAAAGGTTACAATAACAGCTTCAGAAAAGGAAGTATTCTCCCCATCTGAAGCAATATATCCCTGAGCAACAGCAGTGACACCTTTTAATAACTGAAAAACAGCTTCAGTACACCAATGACACCCACCCCCTAAACCTATTTTTTGTAACGTGTTCATGATTAAATACGTCGTTACTTTTCAGAAATCATTTCAGTTTTCAGCAAAATTAATTTCACTAAATTATTGTAAATTTGCAGTTGCCTGTAGATAAACAAGCATGAATCAATTTTTATGTTAGAAAAACTTCAAATAGTAAAACAACGCTTTGATGAGGTAAGTGACCTCATTATTCAGCCAGATATTATTACCGATCAGAAACGTTACGTTCAATTAAATAAAGAGTACAAAGATCTTCGTTTGCTTATGGATAAGCGAGAAGAGTATTTAAAATTTACCGATCGCATTAATGAAGCGGAAGAGATTATTGCCGACGGAAGTGATGAGGAAATGGTTGAAATGGCCAAAATGCAGCTTGAAGAAGCCAAAGGGCACATTCCTAAATTAGAAGACGATATTAAATTTCTATTAATTCCAAAAGACCCTGAAGACACTAAAAATGCCGTGATGGAAATTCGCGCAGGAACAGGTGGGGACGAAGCGAGTATTTTTGCTGGCGACCTATTTAGAATGTATACCAAATATTGTGAGAGCAAAGGTTGGAAAACAAGTGTGGTAGATTTTAGTGAAGGTACAAGCGGTGGTTTTAAAGAAATACAATTTGAAATTGAAGGTGATGATGTTTATGGAATTTTAAAGTTTGAAGCAGGTGTTCATCGTGTTCAACGAGTTCCACAAACCGAAACGCAGGGGAGAGTTCATACCAGTGCCGCAACGGTGATGGTGTTTCCTGAAGCCGAAGAATTTGATGTTGAAATAGATCCAAAAGATGTGCGTGTTGATTATTTCTGTTCATCTGGTCCTGGAGGACAGTCTGTAAACACCACGTATTCTGCTGTGCGCTTAACGCATGAGCCCACAGGATTGGTGGCGCAATGTCAAGATCAAAAATCACAACATAAAAACAAAGAGAAAGCTTTTAAGGTGTTACGATCAAGATTGTACGATCTTGAATTGGCTAAAAAACAAGCTGAAGATGCAGAAAAGCGTGGCTCGATGGTAACCAGCGGTGACCGTAGCGCAAAAATTAGAACATATAATTATTCGCAGGGAAGGGTTACCGATCATAGAATAAATCTTACTTTATATGATCTTAGTAATATTATCGACGGAGATATTCAAAAAATAATCGATGAGCTTCAGTTAGTGAGCAATACCGAAAAGCTAAAAGCTACCGGAGAAACTTTTTAAAGACTTTTAATTTTTTTTGCGATGACCACCGATAATCTGCGTTCAGAAATTCAGAAAAAAAAATCTTTTTTATGCATTGGTTTAGATGTGGATTTGGATAAAATTCCGAAGTATTTACTAGAACAAGAAGATCCTATTTTCGAATTTAACAAAGCAATTATAGATGCTACTCATCACTTGGCAGTTGCTTATAAACCCAACACCGCTTTTTATGAAGCGTATGGGATAAAGGGATGGAAATCGCTTCAGAAGACTATATCGTATCTTAATGAAGCATACCCAGAACTATTTACTATTGCAGATGCAAAACGCGGTGATATTGGTAATACATCAAGCATGTATGCGAAAGCATTTTTCGAAGATATGGCATTCGATTCTGTAACTGTCGCTCCCTATATGGGAAAAGATTCTGTTGAGCCTTTTTTGGAGTTTAAATCGAAACACACCATATTATTAGCGCTTACCTCAAACCAAGGTGCTTTCGATTTTCAAACGCAGAATATAGAAGGTGTGGAACTTTATAAGAAAGTGCTCGAAACTTCTAAGTCTTGGGAAAATAGTGAAAATTTAATGTATGTTGTGGGTGCTACCAAAGCAGAGTTTCTATCTGAAATTAGAAACATCGTTCCCAATAGTTTTTTACTGGTGCCAGGCGTTGGAGCGCAAGGAGGTAGTTTAGAAGAAGTGTGTAGGTATGGAATGACCTCGAATGTAGATTTGCTTATTAACTCATCTCGCGGGATAATATATGCGTCGAATACGACTGATTTTGCTCAAGCTGCTGCTGCTGCTGCTGAAACATTACAGTTACAAATGAAAGCAATTCTTAATGCTAATTAAAGATCAGCTACTAAGAGATGTAATAATTACTAGTGTTCCTTCGAGAATTATTTCTTTAGTTCCATCACAAACCGAATTACTTGTAGAGCTTGGATTAGAAGATAAATTGGTTGGAGTTACAAAATTTTGTGTGCATCCAAAGAATATTCGAAAAAAAGCGACTGTGGTTGGGGGTACTAAGCAAGTAAATTTAGAAAAAATTAAAGCGCTACACCCAGATTTCATTATTTGTAATA
Source organism: Cochleicola gelatinilyticus (assembly GCF_001637325.1). Classification (GTDB taxonomy): domain Bacteria; phylum Bacteroidota; class Bacteroidia; order Flavobacteriales; family Flavobacteriaceae; genus Cochleicola; species Cochleicola gelatinilyticus. Next base: position 178,753 of record NZ_LRXL01000053.1, on the reverse strand, counting down.
AAGAAGAAAACACCAAGGAGATGGTGTTTCATTTAGAAAAAATTGCTCCTGTATGGATTAGTGATATTTCATCAATATCTGAAAGTATCGAAATGATTAAATTATTAGGAAGTATTCTTAAGGTTGAAAAAAAAGCTGCGGATCTTATTTCAGAAATTGATAAAGAAAAGAAAGATTTTACGAATTTCATGAAGAACAAGCCAACACGAAAAGTTGGTTATTTAATTTGGAAAAATCCATATATGGTCGCGGGACAAGATACTTTTATCAATGAATTACTTCGATTAAATAAGTTTGAAAACTTTTTAGACGATTCCAAATCTCGTTATCCAGAAATCGATTTAAGTGAGCTTAAAGAGAAGGTGTCTTTACTATTGTTATCTTCCGAACCTTTTCCATTTAAAGAAAAGCATTTAATTGAAATTCAAGAAGAAACAGGTGTTGAAACAATTTTGGTTGATGGAGAGTATTTTAGCTGGTATGGGTCGCGTTTAAAAAAAGCTTTTAATTATTTTAGAACATTGCACTGACTTACTTATCAGCATATTTCATACTCATATATCTAATCTCATCAAAAATCTTTTGCGCTTGTTTATTAAGTCGGTCGCTTTTCTCTTCATCGTTTAAAGCAACTTCATACGACTTACGCATAAGTTCTTGATACTTCTTTTTTAATATATCTAAGCGGGTTCGCTTTTTAAACCACATAACAATCCTTATAAATTTGATTCTTACAAACTTACGGTAGTTCTTTTTTGTGAAGTGCTAAAGGGAGGTTAATACTATCATAATTATGTAGGAGGCAGTAGAGATTTTGTTAAAAAATTAATCTTGAAGGGCAAAAACCTGTTTTAATAAAGTGGTGGTTCTAGAAGATACTTTATTTCTAATGTTTTTTTCTTCAACGGAGATCATTGTATAAACACCTTTAAGGGCTTCATTAGTTACATAATCTGTAAGATCTGGATTCACTTTATTTACAAAAGGGACAGTGTTGTATTTGGTAATAATATTAGTCCAAATCTGATCGGCTCCAACTTTTGTAAAAGAATTTTTTATAACCGGACTAAATTTCGAATACAGTTGAGTATTAGTTCTCCCCTCTAAATAGGAGGTAGCGGCAGTATCTGGGCCCAAAAGAATGTTTTTTGCGTCATTAAATGTGATTTCTTTAACGGCGGAAACAAATATGGGGGTTGCCTCTTTAACGGCATCTTCGGCAGCTCTGTTAAGTACTTTAAGACCCTCGTCTGCTAAAGACCCTAGTCCTATATCTCGCAACGTTTTATCAACTTTTTGTAGCTCTTGGGGAAGCAAGATTTTTACTAATTTATTCTTGTAGAATCCATCTTTTTGCGTAAGTCTAGTAACTTGTTTGTCAATTCCAAAATCTAGAGCCTGTCTAAGTCCGTTGCCAATTGTCGTAGGGTCTAATCCACCAGTTTGAGTTGGAAGATTGTTAACCACATTTTGAAGTTCAGCACATGAAAATAGTGTGATACAACAAATAAATAGAGTGATTCGCTTTAAGTTCATAGGATATATATTACAAATTGAGTCTTTCAAAGATAAAAAAAGACCTTCCATTTGGAAGGTCTTTTCAAGAAATAAATAAGGTGATTCTTATTTAATAACTTTAATAGTTTTAGAAGTACCTCCAATAGTAACCTTTACTAAATAAGCTCCAGAAGAAAGACCACTCATGTCAATTGACGGAGAGATTGCGTCTGGTTTTGCATTTAATACAGCTTTTCCGAGAACATCATATACTGTTACTAATTCTACTGGTGCAGCAGAACGAATTTGTAAATTGTTTTTAACTGGATTTGGGTATACGCTAAATACATCGGAAGAAAAATCACTAGTACCTAAAGTTCCTTCGTCAAAAAGAACATCATCCACATAATATTCATTGTTAGGATCGATAGCGAAAAAATCAATTCCACCTAGAACATTGTCACCACCGAAGGCAACTACTGGTCCTTCAAGACCATTCACTGAAAGTACATAAGTTGATGGAGTTGCGTCTAAATCAAAAAATATTGATACAGGGAACCATTCGTCTTCTGGATAAGTATAAGTCCCGTTTACAGTGCCATCAGCTTCAATATCTTCCACGATTCCAGCGTTAGTACCATCTAGGTTAAATGTTATGTTTCCAGAATTAAATACACCTGTTCCACCGTTAGCTCCACCATTCTCGGTAGTTCCTTGAATGTTAAAATATGCAGTTTTACTTTCAGGAATTAATAATTGAAAATCTAAAGTATAAGTTCCAGAGTCTAAATTACCTAAAAGAAGCAACGCATCTTGTGGTCCTCCAGTTTCAGGAGCTCCAGCTCCAATTAATCCAGATTGGTCTCCAGTAAGAGACTCTTCATCGGTAACACTAATATCTTCTGGCGAAGGTCCTGTAGGAGTTCCAGACCAAACAGACCAAACTGCTGTGTTTTGCGCTCCCATTTGTCCAATTGAATAGTCCTCAAAACTATCATCGATAATCTGAGCATCCATATTCATACTAAATAATCCAGCTGCTAAAGCTAGTAAGTAAACTTTTTTCATAATTTTATTTTTAGAAATTTAAAAATCTAAAATACAATTTTTTTTACTAAATCGTAAACTTTCCTCTTATTTTAAATTTGTAATGTTCTTAATATGGTGTAGTTTTATTGGGGTTTTTCGTAAATTTGGAGCTTGAAATTAAGGAATCACTTATGCAAAACCAAAAACCCTATACTCCTAAAAATAAAGTTAGAATTGTAACAGCAGCCTCCCTCTTCGATGGTCATGATGCGGCTATAAATATTATGCGTAGGATCATTCAATCTACAGGGGTTGAAGTAATCCACCTTGGACATGATAGAAGTGTAGAAGAAGTTGTAAATACTGCAATTCAAGAAGATGCGAATGCCATTGCACTTACCTCATATCAAGGAGGACATAACGAATATTTTAAATATATGTACGACCTTTTAAAAGAAAAAGGAGCAGAACATATTAAAATTTTTGGCGGTGGCGGCGGGGTTATCCTGCCATCTGAAATAAAGGAGTTGATGGATTATGGGATAACTCGTATTTATGCCCCCGATGACGGACGTGAAATGGGATTACAAGGCATGATCAATGACCTTGTTGAAAAATCGGATTTTCCGATAGGAGACAAGCTAAATGGGGAGATAGATCATCTAGCAGATCAAGTGCCTGGAGCCATTGCTCGTGTCATCTCTGCCGCAGAAAATTTTCCAGAAGTAGCAAAGGATGCGCTAAATAAAATTCATTTAAAAAATAAAACAATTTTAACTCCAGTACTAGGTATTACAGGTACTGGGGGTTCAGGAAAATCATCGTTAGTGGACGAATTAGTACGTCGTTTTTTAATAGACTTTCCAGAAAAAACTATTGGTCTAATATCTGTAGATCCTTCTAAAAGAAAAACGGGTGGAGCATTATTGGGAGATCGTATTAGAATGAATGCCATTAACTCTCCTAGAGTTTATATGCGAAGTTTGGCAACGAGACAAAGCAATCTTGCTTTGTCTAAATATGTGTCTGAAGCCATTGAAGTTTTAAAAGCCGCCGAATACGATCTTATAATTTTAGAAACTTCAGGAATTGGACAAAGTGATACCGAAATTATGGATCACAGTGATGTTGCACTCTATGTAATGACACCAGAATTTGGAGCTGCGACTCAGCTCGAAAAAATTGACATGCTCGATTTTGCCGACTTAGTGGCAATCAATAAATTCGATAAACGAGGATCTCTTGATGCACTTCGCGATGTGAAAAAGCAATTTATGCGAAACCACCAATTATGGGATACCCCTCAAGAAGACCTTCCTGTATATGGAACCATTGCATCTCAATTCAATGATCCAGGTATGAACAAATTATACAAAGCGATCATGGATGAATTAATGTCCAAAACAAAGACTGATCTTAAAAGTAGCTTTGAAATTTCAGATGAAATGTCTGAAAAAATATTCGTAATTCCTCCTGCACGTACGCGGTATCTTTCTGAAATTAGTGAAAATAATAGAGCGTACGATAAAACTGCTTCAGAACAAGGAGAAGTGGCTCAAAAACTCTTCGGAATATATAAAACAATTGAGTCCGTTTCTGAAACAGTTCCAAAACTTGATAAAGCTGGGATTGATTCAGCATCTATAGAAAACCCCTCAAATAAAGAATTAGTAAAACTTTTATTGGCAGAATTCGATAGAGTTAAATTAAACTTAGATCCTTATAATTGGGAAGTGATCACTGGATGGGATGAAAAAGTAAATAGATACAAAAACCCAGTATATAGTTTTAAAGTTCGTGAAAAAGAAATTAAAATCGATACCCATACCGAATCATTATCGCATACACAGATTCCCAAGGTAGCCTTACCAAAATATACCGCTTGGGGAGACATTTTAAAATGGGTGCTTCAAGAGAATGTACCTGGAGAGTTTCCGTACACATCTGGATTATACCCTTTTAAAAGAACAGGTGAAGATCCTGCAAGAATGTTTGCCGGAGAAGGTGGCCCCGAAAGAACAAATCGCCGTTTTCACTATGTAAGTATGGGATTGCCTGCAAAACGATTATCAACAGCATTCGATAGCGTAACCCTCTACGGAAACGATCCTGACCATCGTCCCGATATTTATGGTAAAATTGGAAACGCTGGAGTATCTATCTGTTGCTTGGATGATGCAAAGAAATTATATTCTGGTTTCGATTTAAGTCATCCCATGACTTCGGTGAGTATGACGATTAATGGTCCAGCACCTATGTTGCTTGGTTTCTTTATGAACGCAGCAATCGATCAGAATTGTGAGAAGTATATTAAAGAGAACGGACTCGAAAAGGAAACAGAGAAAAAGATTGCAGCTCTATATAAAGAGAAAGGGATTGAACGGCCAAAATATCAAGGTACTTTGCCCGAAACCAATAATGCATTAGGATTAATGTTATTAGGTGTAACCGGTGATTTGGTTCTTCCAGAAGATGTGTATAATAAGATTAAATACGAAACACTACAGCAAGTTCGTGGTACCGTTCAAGCCGATATTTTAAAAGAAGATCAAGCACAAAACACCTGTATTTTTTCCACCGAATTTGCCTTGCGCCTAATGGGTGATGTACAGGAATATTTTATTGAAAAAAAAGTGCGTAATTTCTATTCAGTTTCTATTAGTGGATACCACATTGCTGAAGCTGGAGCTAACCCAATTACGCAACTTGCCTTTACATTGGCTAATGGTTTCACGTATGTAGAGTACTATCTGTCGAGAGGAATGGATATTAATAAATTTGGTCCTAATCTATCATTTTTCTTCAGTAACGGGATCGATCCAGAATATGCCGTTATTGGACGTGTGGCTAGAAAAATATGGGCAAAAGCATTAAAAAATAAATATGGTGCTAATGCACGAGCGCAAATGCTCAAATATCATATTCAAACTTCGGGGCGCTCTTTACACGCTCAGGAAATTGATTTTAATGATATTAGAACAACATTGCAGGCATTATATGCTATTTATGATAATTGTAATTCACTACATACCAATGCCTACGATGAGGCCATTACCACTCCTACTGAAGAAAGTGTGCGACGTGCCATGGCTATTCAGTTAATTATCAATAAAGAATTAGGGCTTGCTAAAAACGAAAACCCAATACAAGGATCTTTTATTATCGAAGAATTAACCGATTTGGTAGAAGATGCAGTGCTTCAAGAGTTCGACAGATTAACAGAAAGAGGAGGCGTTTTAGGTGCTATGGAAACCATGTATCAAAGAAGTAAGATACAAGAAGAGAGTTTATACTACGAAACGTTGAAACATACTGGTGAATTTCCAATTATCGGAGTAAACACTTTTTTAAGTAGTACAGGTTCTCCTACAGTGCAACCTGCTGAAGTTATTCGTGCTACTGAAGAAGAAAAACTATATCAAATTGAAACGCTTCAAAATTTACACACCTCATTCGAAAGCAAAGCCGAAAATGCATTAAAGCGTATTCAACAGGCAGCAATACAAAATGAAAATATATTTGAAGAGCTAATGGAAGCAACGAAAGTTTGTTCTTTAGGTCAAATTACCGAAGCTTTATTTGAAGTTGGCGGACAGTACCGAAGAAATATGTAATACAAATTAATTTTATAATTTAGGCTATTATTAAACGCCTCGAAAAGGAAATCTCTTTTTGGGGCGTATCTATTTTTAAATAATGATGGTTTTAAACAATAAATGTATTCTAATGAAATTATTTAGAATAAACCATTTAAAATAACGACATTATTACGTATATTTGTGTCAAATGTCGTAACCATGAAGCATCCTAAAGTTATTAATTTGGTTCAAGAGCCTGAAGTGTTTTACCGCATTCAAAATAAATACGATAGAATTATTAGTGTTTTAGGAGGAAGTATGCAAGTCGGGCAGGTAGTGAATAGCGATATCGATCTTATCGATATTACCAGAAGAGGGTTGCCTAAATCTGTTGTTATAACAGTAAGCCTTATTTTAGGAATTTCCATGGAAAAAATGAGCAGTTTACTTCATGTATCCCATCGTACCATTCAGCGAAAAGGAGACGATGAGCTTCTTAATGTGTACAGCACAGAACAAATTCTTGAAATTGCCGAAGTAATCTCTCGAGGAATAGAAGTTTTGGGTACCCTAGAAAACTTCACTAAATGGCTCCACTCCGATGTACGTGCATTAAATTATAGCAAACCTTTAGACTATTTAGATACTAGCTTTGGCACAAAATTAGTCAAAGATATTTTAGGCAGAATAGAGCATGGTGTTTATTCGTAAATAATTCTTTCATTGAAAATTTTTAGAATAGCTAAAAAGAAGTACATTACCGATCTAAGTGGGGAAGGAGCTCGCATGTATGGGGGGCGTTGGAATAGAGCTGGAGATGGTATGCTTTATTTCTCAGAAAATCTTTCACTTTGTGTTTTAGAATTATTGGTTCATATGGACTATCAGTATTTTACTGAAATGTACCAATTTATTTCATTAGAACTACCTGAAAAAAATCTTCAGTCTTTGAAAAATTTTGATCTAAAAACTCCAGAATGGCGTATGAATCCTCCCGCATTAATAACACAAGATTATGGGTCTGGTTGGCTAAAAAATAATGAAAATTTAGCATTAGCGGTTCCTTCAGCAGTATTGCCTTCAGAAAAAAATATTCTCATCAATCCTTTGCATGCAGACCTTTCGAAATGTAATGTTAGTTTTCCTCAATCTTTAGATATAGATGCGAGATTATATCGATAGCATCTTTTATTTAGTTTAGATATCAAAATATTCCTTCTAAAATTGAGTATTTTTGAGAGATAAACTAAAAAAATATTGATGAAAAAAATTACACTACTTTACACTACTTTATTTCTAGTTGCTTTCTCACAATTACAAGCGCAATGCGATGTAATTATTCCAAATTATATTGAAACCTTTAACGCTGGGATTGTCCCTCCCGATTGTTGGAGTGAAGCTACAGCGGGAACACCCGAAACTGGCCCGATGGAACTCGGCGGAGGTCTCTGGGCAGAAGATGATTACTTAAACGATACAGTTGCTTCTGGTGATATGGACAACTCAGCACGAATTAACTTGTTTTTTAATACGACCGCAGACTGGCTTATAAGTCCTGCATTCGATCTTTCGGGAAGCGATTATGAACTGGTCTACAATGTCGCCGTTACTGGATTTGGTAATTCCAATCCTTCAAATATGGGAAGTGATGATGAGGTGCAGGTATTAATTTCTGAAGATGATGGAGTAACATGGAATGCATTAACCACTTACAATACTTCAAATACACCTTCAAATGCAGGTCAAGAAGAGCGTATCGATCTATCTGAATATACTGGAAATGCCATTTTTGCATTTTGGGCTTCAGAAGGAACTACAAACGACCCTGAGGATTACGATTTCTTTATCGATGAATTTCAGGTAAGAGAACCGCTTAATTGTACTCCTCCTACATTCGATTTAGTCGTTACCGAAGGTTGCATTGGCGAAGATGGTGAGTTTAATGTAGCTGTAAATATTAATACGTTGGGTAGTGCACCAGCGATTGTAATTACAGACGATCAAGGTAGTGTTCCACAAACTGTAACCGAAATAGGATCTTTTGGTTTTGGGCCCTATGTTTCAGGAACTATTATTACGTATACCCTAACAGGGGACGACCCCGACTGTACTCAAGTTAGAAGTGTTTCGTTTATATGTATTCCAGAAAATGATAACTGTATAACACCAACTGGTTTAGTGGTGGGTGAAGATTTTAATACAAATCCAATAACAGCTACAAACCAAAGTGCAACAGATTCTATGGAAGCTGATCCAACCAATTGTGATGTTGCAGGAGGTAATGGTAACTATATGGGTGGAGATGTATGGTTTAGTGTAACCGTTCCGGCAGACGGAATTGTAACAATCGAAACAAATTCAGTAGATGGAAGTTCGCTATCAGATTCGGCTATGGCTGTGTATTCTGGGGAATGCGGTACCTTAACTCAAATTGAATGTGATGATGACGATAGCGATGACGGAAATTTTTCACTAATTTCTATTAATGATACCTCGCTAGCAAATACAACTCTTTTAGTACGTGTCTGGGAATTTGGAAATAATGCCTTTGGGGAATTTTTAGTTTCAGCCTATAATCCTAATATTCTTAATGTTGCAGATATAGATAATGCTTCAGTTTTTAGCATGTATCCTAATCCAACAGAAAACCTTCTTCATATTAAAGGAGTTTCAGGAAAAAGCGAAATACGCATTGTAAATATGATTGGACAAGTTGTTTACAGTAAAAATACAACGCAAAATTTTGTAGATGTTTCTACGTTGCCATCTGGAATTTATAACCTCCAGATTAATAATAATGAAGCTTCACAAACCCTGCGATTTGTAAAGAATTAATATAAACTTTAAACTATTGGTATTTTTTCTTCTGAAGAAATACCAATAGTTTTTAATACCGAAAAAGTGCTCGCTACTATTGAATTTACTGTGACTGCCATTGTCTGCTTAATTTCTGCAGTGGTAATTCAACGTATTTTTATTAAAGAACGACTTCGCGGCACGAATGAAACAGCGATACAGGGAATTAAATGGTTCGGACTCGCAATTTTTGTCTGGGGTTTCGGTGCATTAATTAACTTGTTGTGTATTGGAATATTAAACTGGACACCCTCAAATCGATTCTTAATTTATATAGGGGTATTTATATCATTAGCAAACTCTCTTTTTATTTTACTCTCGCTTCCCTCTATCGAGCATTCTAAAAAAAGAGGAATCGTAGTTCGAATTATTCAACGTTTTAGTACCAAAGAATTTATCGGTGTGTTTTGTAGCATCTTAGGAATGATCGCCTTTGTATTTATAGCGACTTCTTACAATAATGCTGCTATTAGTAATAATTTTATCTGGTTGATCGATATTCCAATTTCGGTGGTAGTTGCCATCTCTTTATTGTATGAATTAAATAAGGCTTTTACTTCAAGAAACATGCGGTTTATGTATTTGCCGACTATTACATTATTCTTACTCATACTAATTGCTGTCACACATAGAATCATTCCTCAGGACAGGGTAGTTCAAGTAATCGATCAACAATTTTGGTCTGTTGCCGGAAGTATTACGGCCATTTCTTTTAAATTTTTATTTATCCTCTTGTTTTCGATACTATTATACAGTTGGAAATTTCTTTCTGAAAAAGAACAACAACAAAGTCTGGCACAAACACTTGCTTCTGAAAACGCATCTTTAAGATCAAAACTCGAACATTTTGAAGTTGCGAATGAAAGTCATTTAGACACCATACGTTCTATGAAAGTATCACTGAAGCAGCTTCAGGAAGCTTCGAAAGTAGTGCTCTCAGACAGACAAAAAGAAGTATTGGCAAATCTAGCTTTTTTAGGAAGTACTGCTTCGTATCCTGAAATTGCAGAAGCCATGCACATTAGTCTCGACGGATTTCAAACACACATTCACCAAATCAAAAAGATGCTAAACATTAGTGGTGCCGGTGGAAAAGAGCAACTAATTGCTTTTGCAAAAGAGCATGACTTATTGCAATATGCCACGATACCTAAGCAGTAATAACAGTATGGTTAACCATTTCTAGAACTATTTTTCAGCAGTGCGTAACCTTTTCGCACAACCGATTTTGAAACATCTTGCTTCAAAATTAATATGCCATGCTTACACCACTACAAACTGCGCCTTTAACTTTAGACGAACGTATTAATAACCAATTTAGCGAAGCCACTTCTTGGTTTATTGACGCAATCTTTGCTGAAATACCTATTACTGAAACTGTCGGAATCCCCTGGGTACTTATAGTGCTTATTTTGGGTGCCGGCTATTTTACGCTCTATTTTAAATTTGTCAATTTCACCGATTTTTTTACGGCCATTCGAGTGGTTCGTGGTACCTACGACGAACTTGAAAATCCTGGATATGTTGCGGTTTCTGAAAGTGTATCAACGGTAGATGGCGATAACCCAGATACCATTCGTGTAGAAGGAGAGGGGGAAGTGAGCCATTTTCAAGCATTAACGGCCGCAATTTCTGCAACTGTAGGCTTAGGGAATATTGCTGGGGTCGCCATAGCTTTAGGTATTGGTGGTCCCGGAGCCACACTTTGGATGATCCTCATTGGTTTGTTGGGGATGTCTTCAAAATTTGTAGAATGTACGCTAGGGGTGAAATACCGAGAAGTAAATGCAGAAGGGACGGTATTTGGTGGACCAATGTATTACCTAAAAAAAGGCTTGAAAGAAAAAGGGCTTGGCACATTAGGAAAAATTCTTGCGGTGATTTTCGCCATTATGTGCATTGGCGGTTCGTTTGGAGGAGGAAATATGTTTCAAGTTAATCAAGCCTTTAAATTATTCGAACATGTAACGGGTGGCACCGAAAGTTTTATTTACGGAAGAGGATGGATTTTTGGATTAATAATGGCAATTCTCGTTGGAGTAGTAATTATTGGTGGTATTAAAAAAATCGCCAATGTCACCGACAAGATCGTTCCATTTATGGTTGTAATCTATATTCTCGCAGTGCTAACAATTTTAGGAATGAACTATCAGGAAATACCTGCCGCTTTTCAATCCATTTGGGATGGCGCTTTTCACCCAGAAGGAGTGATTGGTGGATTTGTAGGGGTTTTAATACAGGGGTTTAAACGAGCAGCTTTCAGTAATGAGGCTGGAATTGGAAGTGCCTCCATAGCGCATAGTGCCGTAAAAACTCAATATCCCGCCAGTGAAGGCTTGGTCGCTTTACTCGAACCCTTTATAGATACTGTAGTCGTTTGTACCATGACGGCCTTGGTGTTAATTATCACCGGAGTTATTAGTCCAGGAATGGTGATGAACGATGAACAGGGAGTGTTATTAACGGCTAGTGCGCTCGAAAGCGGAATTTCTTGGTTTCCATATTTATTAACTTTGGCAGTAATCCTCTTTGCTTTTTCATCCATGATCTCATGGTCCTACTACGGATTTCAAGCCTGGTCGTATCTCTTCGGAAGGGGACGTAGAACAGAATATATTTATAAGGTTTTATTTTGCTGTTTTACCGTAATTGGAGCAGCTGCAACCCTAGGAGCTGTAACAGATTTTAGTGACGCAATGATCTTTGCTATGCTTGTTCCAAATATGATAGGACTCTTTATTTTAAGTCCGAAAGTGGCTACTGAATTAAAGCGATATCGAAAATTAATTCGAAAAAAGTAATTTAGAAAATTTTAATTCTGAAAAAATATGCTCTTACTGAAACTCTATAATGTAAGCATCCAGTTACGTTGTAACTTTCTAAACTTTTTTAATTCTTTTCGAAGAATAGGAAGAAAATCTTTGCCATTGGTATTAGCTCTTTCTAGACGCTCACAATTCTTGTACAATAAGTTGGTAAGTCTGGTGACTGAAGCAACATGTTTGTATTTATCTTCAGAGAATAACTTTTGTTCTGCTTTAAGAATTTCAGGTGCTAACGAAACCGATTGTTGAACGATATCTCCAGAGAAATAAACATGAAGATCTTCACTGCCATCTTGATTTAAGTTACTTAGATCTTGCAACACATATTCTGAGATATTTCGTGAAAGAGAAAAAATCTCTTGCGCCTTTTGATAGATAGGCGATTGGGTAGATGAATATGAAGAATTTAAAGCCATAGTAGACCTATAATGGGGTTTAATATTTCCCTCAAATTTAATAAGATGAAGGTAGATTTGTATATTGTATTTAAAGTAAATCGTTAAATTTGCTTTAAAAATTAAGTTATATTTTAAATTTACTTTAGATATGAATATTGACTCACTTAACTGGAAGATTTTGAAGTGTTTACAAGACAATGCTCGCCAATCTAATGCAGCTATTGGACGTAAGGTAGGCATTACCTCCCCAGCAGTTTCAGAACGAATAAAAAAGATGGAAGACGCCGGTATTATAAAAGAATACAAGACAATGGTTTCTCCTTTAGATCTGGGGTATCAGTTAAAAGCAATAATTACACTAAGAGCTTTTATGGGAAAATTGAAACCCTTTTTAGAAAAAGTTAAAACGTACGATGAGGTATTAAATTGTTATCGAATCACTGGAAACGAAAATATTGTTATGGAGGTTGTTTTAAAGAATCAAACACATCTTGAACAATTTATAGATCAGCTTATTGTATATGGCGAAACAAAAACGCAGATCGTACTGTCACACGTGGTAAAGTATAATGATATTAAACGTCTTAGCTAGTTTTTTAAGTGCGTTAAAAAAAAACCAATTAGGTTTTCTTTAATATAATGGGGGTTGTAATTAAAGTATCTTTAAGTAAAATAAAATACCATGAAAAAATTTACTTCACATTTTTTAATTATAACACTTATTACAGCATTATTAGGTTTCACAGGATTGCGATTTCCTGGCGAAAGTTTTGTTAGATTTATATGCCTTCTTTCTGGTATTGCATTAATGGTTTCTTGTCTAGATGCAGTTTTATTGTCACGAAGACAATATAGATTACGTAAAAAAGCTAAAAAGGTAAAAGTTAACGATCAACAATAAGATGTGGAACCTTTTTAAGGTCCCAATTTATTACAAGCCCGTCTGCCAAAGATTGGGCTATTTTTTTACCATATAATATTTCACATACATAAAGTGCTGCTTCAAAACTTTTTGCACCTCCTGCAGAAGTGATAAACTTTCCGTCATGCACGAAAAGAACTTCGTTGCGAATGTCTAATTCGGGAAACATGCTTTTCATAGCATTTACATCACTAGGAAAAGTTGTTGAAACTTTATTGTCTAAAAGTCCAGCTTTGGCTAATACAAATGATCCGTCACAGTGGGAAGTGACTAGTTGAGCCTTTTCCGAGACGGTTCTTACAAATTGAAGCATTACATCATCTTCTAGATCGGTATTCATGTGGTGTTCTGCACTAGGAATAACAAAGATGTCGATCTTGGGAATTGAATCTTTTAAATAATTAAGGTCTGGCAGCAAGCGTATACCTTCGAAGGTTGTTATAGGGTCATTCGTTTTCGCTATTGTAAAAACATTCATTGCCTTAATGTTTTTACGGAAAACTGTATGTTGAAAAATATCATACGGTGCTGTAAGTTCTGTATTGTATACACCATCCATAATTAAAATTCCTACATTGTAATTCTTTGGGTTCAGTTTCAGTTGAAATGCTTCAGAAGTATTACGGTTTTCTGAAACAGGAATCGTGTTTTCCGAAGAAACAGATGTTCTTTTTTCAGAAGAGTTCCCACAAGAGGAGATTCCGAAGCAAACCCATATAATTAGTATGTATCTTTTCATGTTTATGTTGTGATAAAACGGGGTGATTTCTTTAATAAATAATACAACCACAAGGTAGCAATTCCTACAATTCCAAGAAACACGGCCGCTATGGTCCAAGTGGTGTCGTATCCTAGCGAATCTACTAAGTTCATTCCTCCGTTATGACCGAAAATGTGGGAAAAAGAAAAGCTCATGCTGTATAAGCCCATATAGCTTCCTTTTCGTCCTTTTGGTGCCATTTCGAGTGCTAACGCGTTTGAAAAAGGAGAACCAATCATTTCACCTAGCGTCATGAGAAGCATTCCTATTATTAGAATCCCGCTCCATGAAGTTAGATTTAAGACCATAAAACTTGCTGCCAATAGAATTACCCCCCAAAAGGTCGCCATCGTTTTTGAAACTTTTTTTCTTTCTAACCAACTCACAAGGGGCATTTCGAAAAGTACAATCATGGATCCGTTTAAAAATAAAAGCCATCCAATAAGGTCTTCCGAAAGGAAATGTGCTTTTTCATAATATAAGGGAACGACACTAAAATATTGGACGAACATAACCCCGTTTGCAATCATAATTACAAAGAATAAGAGGAAAAATCCATTTAAATGGGGAGGTACTCCTTCTTTCACAAGTATCGTTTTCGGTGCATCTTTGGCTACTTTTTTAGGTTTTAATAAAATAAATAATGAAAGTGAAGCTACAATACATGTAAGTCCGTCGATCCAAAAAAGTGAACTATAATCTATGTTTGCGATAATGAGTCCACCAATTAATGGACCAATAGAAAATCCAAGATTTATGGCAAGGCGTATTAGCGTAATGCTTCGTGTGACGTTTTCGGGTTTGCTATAAGTTTCACTTGCTACAAAAATGGCAGGTCGATACGCGTCTGCGATAAGAATTAATAGAAATATACCAGTACAGAGTGCGTAAAAGCTATTTAGGTATTGAAGAAAAACAAATCCTACTCCACCTAAAAATAGACTGGCTACAATTACTTTGTAAAAACCAATACGATCTGTTAATCGTCCTCCTATCCAAGTTCCAACTAAAGAACCGACCCCAAAACACGTCATAATTATTCCCACTTGTGGCAATGTAAAGCCTTTAGAATTTACCAGATATAGCGACAAGAATGGTATAACCATCGCTCCTGCGCGGTTTATAAATGTAACTAGGGATAACAACCAGATCTCTCGCGAGAGTCCTCGGAAATTATTCAGATAATTGATATACATTTTTTTCATGGCGGTTGGTATAAAAATAAAACGTCTCGCGATTAGGCGAGACGTTTAGAAATTGAATTTATTTATTCTTATATAGTCATAACATACGTCGCCTTTGTTTCTTTTTAGAAACCTTTGTGGTACACACGATATATGTTATTCTTTTCATTGTAAGTGTAATTGAAAAATCAAATGTAGTACTTTTTTTCTTTGGTAATTATTGACGGTCAAAAATAGATAACGAATTTTATTTTACAATTCGTTTAAGTCCTTTAGCAAGATTTGGTGCCACTCGTTCATATACATGTTGTAAACTCGCTAAGGAGGGAAGGGGGCCTAGACCGTTTCCATAGCGACTGTCACTCACTAAACCTTCTGCATTGCGGATTTCAGTTTTTGAAATAAAATTCACAGGATCGTTTGTTCTATAAAAATAAAGGGTCATACGTGCTTTTGTAGGTTGTTTTACAGCACCAATATCCCAACCAAAATTCATCCAGTGGGTATGAACCACAAGTGTATAGTTGGAGTTGGTTGCTCCCAAAATAAAGGTTGGAACCTTGTCATGGTCTTTTAATTCTTCATTTAAAATGGCTACAAATGCTTTTGGAAAGTCCTCTTCTTTTCCTTTTTTAAAATCTCGTTGCCAGTCGTAGGCAGCTTTTGGGTTACTACGTCGCGCAATTTTCTCGTGGATTTCTTTGAGGTATTCTTCTTCAGGAATATAAGTCACATCGAATGTAAGTTCGTTATAAGCGAAAATAACATTCACGGTCTCTTCGGAAACCAATCCAGCAAGCGCAGTTTTGTCTAGTCGAATGGTTTGGCCTTTCGAAATAGAGATGCTAAAAAATATAAAAATAAAGGGGAGTATTGGTTTTGGTAAGCGCATATTGCTGCTGAATATGAAAATGTGAGTAATATTAAATAGAGAAACCCAACGTAATTTTCGTTATTTTAACGTGTAAGGTTTTTGTAAATATAACTATATACTGTTTTGATACCTAGTCGACTACTCTTTTTAGTGCTTGCGATAATTTATAAGCAGCTTTTACATATGCTTTGCCTGCTCTTTTAAAATGAGCCCAACCATCAGGGTGGTCTGAGCTGTTATTTTTTCCCATAGCTCTACGAATGGTCGTTTTAAAAATGATATTGGAAGGAGTTGCTGTCTCAAAAAAAGTTAGGTCCATACTTACTTTAGAAGGTCCTTTAATTATGGATGCATCATACCCGAAATACATCCATGTGGTATTTACGTTCATTGTATACCTTGCATTCGAATCGGTGCGATTAAATACAGGTCCATTCTCATACGTAGCCACTTTTTCGTTTAAGGTTTCGAGGAACATTTCGGGCCACATTTTATTTTTAGATGTAGTGTAATTTTGCAGCCAATTTGCGGCCTCTACTGCTCCTTGTCGTTCTTTGTATTTAAGCTCCGCCTCCTTTAAATAAATTTCTTCTGGAGTATCGTCGGCATTAAATAAAAGTTCATTGTACGTAAATGTAATAGCGATATTTTCTTCGGAAGCAAGAAACGAAAGTGCCTCTTTGTCAATATCGATGTGTTGTGCACTAAGGTGCGAAACGGTTGTAGATAGGAGTAAAAGAAAGGCAAAGGAATGAAGATTAACAGGCATAGAACGTATTTTTCACAAAAATAGAAATTAAAGTATGCTGTCAAAATCTTTCTTATTTTTACTGAAAATGACTTTTATATGAAATTTGTGGTATTAGTAGTTTGCATTATAACGAGTCTTCAACTTCATGCTCAGGATTCGCTTATTTCAACGATTGAAGCCTATCAAGCTGCAGAAAATAAAAAGTTTGCCACTGCTGAAACTACTGTTTTAACAGAAGAAGATTTCGCTATTTTTGATGAACTACAGTTTTACCCTATTAACTTAAAATTTCGTGTCAATGCGCAGTTTGTTCGAACTCCCAATGAAGAACCTTTTCTCATGCCAACTACCACAGAACGGCTTCCGGAATACGTGAAATACGGAGAAGCACATTTCCTGATTGATGAGAAAGAACTACAACTCAACCTGTACCAAAGTACCACGCCTTATGATGAACCTGGTTACGAAGATTATCTTTTTCTTCCTTTTACAGATCTTACTAGTGGCGATGGATCTTACGGCGGCGGGCGATTTCTAGACGCAAGAATTCCTAAAGGTGACACAATTGTGTTGGATTTTAACAAAGCGTATAATCCGTATTGTGCTTACAATAAAGTGTATTCTTGTCCTATTCCACCAAAAGAGAATGATTTATTAATACGTATTGAAGCGGGTGTAAAAGATTTTGGCGACCATTAAAAATAGCGAATAAGCCAAATACCTAAAAATACAGCTGCAAATCCTAAAACGAAACTTCCAATAGTATAAAGTGCGAACGTAAAAAAATCACCCGACTTTAGAAAAACATGATTTTCGTATGCGAAGGCAGAAAAAGTAGTGAAACCGCCACAAAATCCAGTAGCTAAAAATAGAACTACATTATCTGAAATAGAATTATTTTTTAAGGCAAAGCCAAGTACCATTCCAATAATAAGGCTACCTATAATATTTGCGGCAAACGTTCCGTAGGGAATTCCTGTTTTGGAGCTATTTAAAAAAGTACCCACCCAATACCGTAAGGTACTGCCGAGTCCTCCTCCAATAAAAACCAACAGTGCTTGTTTCATTTTATAGTTCCTGTTCGTTTACTGGCGAAATTACTGGCATATAAATTTCGGTAATGTAATCCGCAGGATTAGCTACTTCATCTGGATTTGTTACATACACTTCGAACATAGGTGTATTTGGGTCTATCTGAAGGTTGTTTGCTATTGCGTATTCCTGAGCCTTTGTGTAGGCAGCAGGTATATTGTCGTAATTTCCTTTAAGAGTTGTTTTTAAGGCTACACCTTCCTCCATATATCCTGATAAAACAGGGCTTCCTTGTGGAGTAATTACGCGGTCTTTCACAGGAACAGCTGTAGAAAAAATTACAGTTCCGTTTGTTTGATCTACCGAGTTATAAATTGTAAACGGCTTGCCCGACATCGGAATGTTGTTTTGTTGCATAAAGCCCATCACTTGCCCCATCATTGGCGGCATTTTAGTGCCAATATCACTTTGCCTTGCAGCAGAGGTATTGTACATATAGAATCCACCACTATATTGCGTAATGCCATCGACACTGATTTCAAATTTTTTCATTTCGGTCATGACTACACTATCGAGATTATTTAAACCTTTCTCATACATCTGGCGAATACCGGTTTCCATATCTTCATCTTGAAATGCCATAAAAACTTTTTCCATAAGTGACTGTTCACCTTTCATTCCCCAACTTACTTTCGTTTGGCCAGGAACTTCTGTAGGCTCAAAACGCCATGTAACTTCACTATCACTATCTCCTACGGGAGTGTTAAAAGTAATAACTTGGTCGATCTCTTTATTTGGAATCACCTTTACTGTTTTCATGGAACCGTCACCCATTTTGTTGCTTGTCCATGAATAAGACGCGCCTTCACCTTCCGTTTTTTCAGCATACGTAACTTCGATGTCTGCATCTTCCTCCATCCATGGTCCCCATTCCTGCCAGCTTTTAAAATCTTTAACTTTATTATAGATAACTTCGGCTGGAGCATTAACTACTTTGCTTTCAGTAATATTGAAACTACCATCTTTTGTAGCAAAATAGATGGCTCCTCCAATAATTACAATTAGAATTAGAAAGAATAAGTATTTTATTATTTTCATAGAGAGTGATGATTTATTGTGGTGCTAAATATACATAATTTTAGAATGAGTAGATGTACCTTTTTCTACGGTATTCCTTTCCAATGGTAGTGGCTTTGGCATTCAATATTTTATTACATTTGCTGGAAACAAAACAATCAATAAAATGAAGCATCTATTTTACGTAGCATTGGCTATGAGTTCTGTAGTTTTCTTTTCTTGCAATGAAGATAAAAAGAAACCTGCTAATGAAGACGTTGCAAAAACGGAGAAAGTTGAAAGCGATTCCTTCGATTACAATTTAACGCAATTTGAAGACATTAAAATTTTAAGATATCAAATTCCGAGTTGGGAGGATCTTACTTTAAAAGAAAAAAAACTAGTCTATTATCTTACACAAGCTGGTTTAGAAGGACGGGATATAATTTGGGACCAGAATTACCGTCATAACCTAACAATTCGTGCCGCTTTAGAAAATGTGTATACCAATTACGATGGTGATAAAACTTCAGAAGACTGGAAGAACTTTGAAAATTACTTAAGACGAATTTGGTTCGCAAATGGAATACACCATCATTATTCGAACGATAAAATGAAGCCAGCTTTTTCTTCAGAATACTTAAAAGAAGTTCTAGCAGCTACTAACACTCAATTAGAAGGAGAAGCTTTCGAAGTACTTTTTAATGATAAGGATGCTAAGAAAGTGAATCAAGGTAAGGGTGTAGATAATGTTGGTCTTTCCGCAGTGAATTTTTATGGGCCAAATGTTACGAATGCAGATGTAGAAAAGTTCTACGCTGCTAAAAAATCACCGAATGCAGACAAACCTCTTTCTTTTGGGTTAAACTCAAAATTGGTAAAAGAGAATGGAGTTTTAAAAGAGCAGGTTTATAAATCTGGGGGATTATATGGAGCCGCTATCGACAAGATTGTTGAATGGCTTGAAAAAGCACAAGGAGTTGCCGAAAATAAAGCACAAGGAGATGCCTTAGGTTTATTAATCCAATATTATAAAACAGGAGACCTTCAAACTTGGGATGATTATAATGTAGCTTGGACGGCTGCTACGGAAGGAAACATCGATTACATAAATAGTTTTATTGAAGTATATAACGATCCCCTCGGATACAGAGGATCGTACGAAACGATTGTTCAGATTAAAGATTTCGATATGTCTGAAAAAATGGCAGTATTATCTGAAAATGCACAATGGTTTGAAGATAATTCACCTTTAATGGATGAGCATAAAAAGAAAAATGTGGTTGGTGTTACTTATAAAGTAGTGAATGTTGCTGGAGAAGCAGGAGATGCTTCGCCAAGTACACCCATTGGAGTAAATCTACCAAATGCAAACTGGATTCGTGCAGCTGTAGGAAGCAAATCGGTATCTCTTGGAAATATTATTAACGCATATAACAATGCGGGTAGCACAGGAAGACTAAAAGAATTTGTGCATGATGATGAAGAACTAGCATTAGAAGAAGAATACGGACAAGTAGGAGATAAACTTCACACCGCATTACATGAAGTAATTGGTCATGCATCAGGACAATTAAATCCTGGAGTTGGAGAGACCAAAGAAACCTTGAAAAACTATGCGTCAACCCTCGAAGAAGGACGTGCAGATCTTGTTGGTTTGTATTATTTATACAATCCGAAATTACAAGAATTAGGCCTTGTAGACGATTGGAAAAAGGTTGGTATGGCTGCGTACGATGGCTATATTCGTAATGGACTTATGACGCAATTAATTCGCTTAAAGCAAGGAGATGATGTTGAAGAAGCACACATGCGTAACCGCCAATGGGTATCAGCTTGGGCATTCGAGAAAGGAGCTAAAGATAACGTGATTGAAAAAGTAACTCGAGATGGGAAAACGTATTTTAATATTAACGATTATGAAAAATTGCACGATATATTTGGGCAATTATTAAAAGAAACACAGCGTATTAAATCTGAAGGAGATTATGCAGCAGTAGAAGCTCTTGTGGAAGGATACGGTGTTAAAGTAGATCAAGATATTCACCGAGAAGTTCTTGAACGTAATAAGCAATTTACCTCGCCTCCGTACAGTGGTTTTGTAAATCCGATGATCGTTCCATCTATGAATGATGAGGGTGAAATTGAAAGTTTCGAAGTACAACAACCTGAAACGTTCGAAGCACAAATGATGATGTACTCAAAAGAATACAGCAATTTACCTGCGAAGAATTAAAATACGATTTAAATTTTAAATTAGGAAAGTGCTTCTTACATTCTGTGAGAAGCATTTTTTTCTTCTAATGTTTCAGTAAATACTTAGCAAGCAGCAATAGCCCTACAAAAACTAAAAATCCAATTAAGATCCAAAAGCTTCCTTTGTATTGCTTTTTATGTAATTTCTTGTCTTTTCGATAGCTAAAAATCATAATTGCAATAAATGCGATTACAAAAAAAAGAGCGAAATACCATTGGCCCGTAGTGAACATAAATTTGTAGTTTTATATCGCAAAAATAAGAATTAAACTATTCTGAAAATAACCAAAGGAGTGTAAGTTTACTTCTCCATTAATTACATTTATTATGAAAAATAAAATAGCTGCAGTACACGAATTTCACACTGCATTCGGATTAGGCATAAAACAATCACCAACTGCCAATCTAGATATCAAGAAGAACTTGCTGCGATACGAATTAATGCGTGAGGAAAATGAAGAATATTTAGAAGCAGCCAATAATAATGATTTAGTAGAAGTGGCAGATGCTTTAGGCGATATGTTATATATTCTTTGTGGAACCATTATAGAACATGGAATGCAAGATAAAATTGAAGAAGTATTTAATGAGATTCAACGTAGCAATATGAGTAAATTAGGAGCCGACGGAAAACCAATTTATCGGGAAGATGGTAAAGTGCTAAAAGGCCCCACTTACTTTAAGCCTAATATTAAAGAAATACTCGAAAAATAAACTAAAAACCCGGACTTCACATGTTGTAGAAGTCCGGGTTTTTAATAATTAAATCTTAGATTATCCAACAGGATATCTCCAATCGAAAGGATCTTCTCCCTTATTATATTGAATTTCCATCAGAGCTTGCTTAAACCTATCTGAATATCGTGTATTCGATTTTGGAAGTTCATAAACTTCTTCTTGGTAGCCAAAAGCACTTATCGGACTAATAATTGCCGCCGTACCCGAACCAAAAATTTCTTTTAAACTACCATCTTTAACAGCAGCAACAATTTCTTTTACAGAAACAGGGCGCACATCACATGTAATGCCCATATGTTCCGCTATTTTTAAAACACTCTTTCGAGTGATCCCATCCAAAATTCTGTCGCCAGTGGGAGCAGTAATCAGAGTGTCATTAACTCTAAAGAAAATATTCATAGTACCAGCTTCTTCGAGATATTCATGCGTATTAGCATCGGTCCAAATAATTTGCTGAAATCCTTTTTCTCGAGCAAGATTGGTAGGGTAAAATTGCGCACCATAATTACCTGCTGCTTTTGCATATCCTACACCACCATTAGCAGATCGACTAAATTTTTCGGCAAATACAACACGCACATCTCCTGTATAATAAGCTTGAGCAGGAGAGAGTAATATCATAAATTTATATTGGTCTGAAGGTGCGGCAGAAACTCCAGCTTGAGTAGCGATGGCAAATGGTCGAATGTATAAAGAATTTCCAAATCCAGGTCTAATCCAAGCCTTGTCTAATTCCATTAAACGATGCATGGCTTCAAAAAATATCTCTTCTGGAAATTCAGGAATTGCCATTCTCTTTGCAGAAATATTAATCCGCTTAAAATTATCTTTTGGGCGGAATAAAAATGCATTTCCGTTATCATCTTTAAATGCTTTCATTCCTTCAAACACCGCTTGTCCGTAATGAAATACTTTTGCGGCAGGAGATATCGTTAACGGGCCGTAAGGTCGAATTGTAGGATTTTGCCAGCTTCCGTCCTTATAATCACATTCAAACATGTGATCAGAGAAAGTGGTTCCGAAAACCAAATTATCGAAATCGATTTCGTCAATCCTCGATTTTGAAACTTTTTCAACTGTTACGTTGTGTTTTGTAGATATACTCATGAAAATTTATATATTCTGAAAGTTAGTTGAACTGTAAAAATACTTAAAAATAAGTCCTTAAAAAATCTAAAAAAATCATAAAATTGCAGTATATTATTAGCTAAAAATTTTCAGAAACCCTTATTATGAGAAGATTACTTTATCTGCTTGCTATCACAGTATTAATGGCAAGTTGTAACAATCAAGAAAAGAAGAATAATTCGGAAGTCGAAACTACCGAAACAGAGATGGCGTATACGTCGATCGGAGAAAAAATTAATAAAAATAATGTGCTTACCGAAGCACAGTTATTAGAGAAGTACAAAACTCTTAAAGCGGGCGATACCATCGATGTAAAGTTTACTTCGGAAGTGAAAGAAGTTTGCCAGAACAAAGGCTGCTGGATGACGATGGATCTTGGTGAAGAAGAAGCTAGCGTAAAGTTTAAAGACTATGGTTTTTTCATGCCAAAAGATCTTGCTGGAGAAGAAGTTATTGTTTCGGGAAAAGCGTTTGTTGCTGAAGTGAGCGTAGATGATCAGCGTCACTATGCAGAAGATGCAGGGAAATCTCAAGAAGAAATTGCTGCGATTACAGAGCCAAAACGCACGTATTCGGTGCTTTCAAATGGAGTACTTATCCCTCTGAAAGAAGAGCAAACACAAGAGAAACAATAGCATTCTTTTGAAACGTGAATTTTTTACTACGGAAGATGGCTCGTTAACAATTCATCTTCCCGATTGGAACGAGCAATACCATTCGAAACATGGTGCCATTGCTGAAGCAAATCACGTTTTTATTGAAACAGGAATCCATCACTTTATTGCCGAAAATAAAGTGATGGATTTTTCAATTTTAGAGATTGGATTTGGTACAGGTCTTAATGCTTTTTTAACTTGCATTGAAGCCGAGAAGAAAAATCTTCAGATTAAGTATACGGGTGTTGAAGCGTTTCCTGTTACACCTTCAGAAGTAACGCAATTAAATTATGCTGAATTACTACACGCTTCCGAAGAAACCTTTTTAAAACTTCATGAATGTTCTTGGGAAACACCTTCAGAAATAACATCCCTTTTTACACTAATCAAACAACAGAAATTCTTTTCAGAAATTACAGAAATTGAAGCCTACCATCTTATTTATTTTGATGCATTTGGAGCACGGGTTCAACCTGAATTATGGACCGAAGAGATTTTTTCTTTAATGTTTGCTGCCTTAAAATCTAGTGGAGTGTTAGTCACGTATGCCGCAAAAGGAAGTGTACGTCGTGCCATGCAAGCCGTTGGATTTGTTGTAGAGCGACTGCCCGGTCCTTCAGGCAAAAGGGAAATGTTGAGAGCGACAAAATATTGATCTTCAATTAGAAGCATTCATTTCGCAAACTTATTTTTACTTTCATTTTTCTTCATGGCTCATTTTGAACGTCACTTTTAACGCTTTTATTAACGTATGCTTCTACTTTATTTAACTACTAATGTTGCGTTAAAGGGGTTGTGGGATTACCTCATATGGGGTATCTTAAATAAAAAAAAGAATGAAGGTATTAATAACGGGAGCGACTGGTTTAATTGGTAAAACACTGGTAGGATTATGTCATGAGGAGAAGATAGATGTTCATTATTTAACCACTTCAAAGGATAAAATAAAAAACGATTCTAATTATAAAGGTTTTTATTGGAATCCGACGAATGGAGAAATTGATGAAAAAGCTTTCGATGGTGTAGAGGCAATTATTAATCTAGTAGGAGCAAGTATTTCGAAACGTTGGACCAAGGCATATAAAAAGGTAATTTTAGAGAGTAGAACCCAAACTGCTAACTTGATTTTTAACACTTTAAAGAATAGAGACCATACCGTTAAGCAGTTTATTTCGGCAAGCGGAATTAGCATCTATCCCAATTCAAAAACAAGATTATATTCTGAAGAGGATACAGATGTTGATAACACTTTTCTTGCTGAAGTGGTAATAGCATGGGAAGCAGCAGCCGATCAATTTAAGAATTTGGGAATTGATGTTTCTAAAGTGCGAACAGGGGTTGTTCTTTCAAAAAATGAAGGTGCATTACCCAAACTAAAACAGCCAGTTGAGGCTGGTTTTGGAGCTCCGCTAGGTAGTGGTAAGCAATGGTTGTCATGGATTCATCTTCAAGATATCGCCTGTATTTATCTACAGATCTTAATGAACGAATGGGAGGGAACCTACAATGCTGTAGCACCCAACCCAGTTACAAATAAAAAAATGACAAAGAAGATTGCGTATTATCTTGATAAAACACTTTGGTTGCCAGATGTGCCTGGCTTTATTTTAAAATTAATTTTGGGAGAAATGGCAGTATTAGTGCTGGAGGGGCAGTTAGTAACTTCAAAGAAATTAGAAAAACAGGGGTATACCTTTCAGTATTATAATATCGAAAATGCTTTAGAAGATTTGCTTTAATAAAAAAAGCGGCTCTGTTAGAGAACCGCTTTGTATATAAAGAATAAAGGTAAGCTTATTTTGTAGCTACCAAACGTACTGTAAGTGTGATGTCGTCACTAATAAATTTATCTTTAAGGTCGTCGAAAACAGACTTAGACATGAAATTCACACCCCATTCTGTTCTGTCTATTACGAAAGGCTCACTAGTAAGTGTCATCGAATCTCCATTCATAGCAACAGTTGCAGGAAAACTAATGTTATTAGTTTTGTCTTTAATAGTAAGATTTCCATCTACCATTGTTTTTCCTTCTTTATTAGATACTCCAGTTAATTCGAATGAAGCTGTTGGATATTGATTAATATTAAAGAAATCTTCTTTCTTTTCATCAACAGTTCCTTTTAAATGTGCTTCTAAACTTTCTTTTCCTTCACCTTCTAAGTCTTCAACAGTAATACTTGACATGTCGATTACAAAATTACCTGCTTCAATAACACCGTCATTTGTTGATACAGTACCTGAACTTACGTTAACCGTTCCGTTATGAGTACCAGCAGGTTTAGATCCTTCCCATTGTACTTTAGATGCAGCAGTATCCACTGTATATTCTACAGACATTTCTGTAGCTTCTGCTACTTCTTGAGCTTCTTTTGTGTCTGTTCCATTTTTAGCATCTTTGCAGGAAACTGCTCCTACTGCTAATACGGCGATTAGGACGCTATTTAATATTGTTTTTTTCATGGTTATTGTTATATAAGATTAATCGGCAAAAGTATTTATATCTTAAATAAGATTATCATAAGAAAATATTAAAAATATGCTGTGACATTTTGACATCTTTAAAGAAATGGCAGTACTTTTGCACCCTTCAGAAAAAATATAAAAATGTACTCATTTATGAGCAAGAAAGATAAAACCAGCAAAGAAGTACACGACGAAGAGGAAGTGCTTACTCCCGAAAACGGATCTACAGAGGATTCGGAAAACGAAAAAGATCCTTTAGAAGTTTTAAAGGAAGAAAATCAGATAGAAAAAGACCGATACCTTCGGCTGTTCGCAGAATTTGAAAATTATAAGAAAAGAACAGGAAGGGAACGTATCGAATTATTTAAAACAGCAGGCCAAGAGGTGATCACTGCCTTATTACCTGTAATGGACGATTTTGATCGTGCCTTAAATGAAATCGATAAATCTGGTGATGACGATCTTTATAAAGGAGTGGAGTTAATAAGTAATAAACTTCGTGAGACACTCCGATCTAAGGGGTTAGTCCCTATTGGAACGCAACAAGGAGATACGTTTAATGCCGATGTACATGAAGCAGTCACTCAGATTCCAGCTCCTTCAGAAGATTTAAAAGGTAAGATTATCGATGTAGTTGAAAAAGGCTATACATTAGGAGATAAAATTATCCGGTTTCCAAAAGTAGTAATAGGACAATAAAAATGCATCCGAATTATCGGATACTAAAAGAACCCGTACCTACGGGATATATATAGTGTATGAAAGAAGATTTTTACGAAATATTAGGCATCTCTAAAGGTGCCTCACCAGCAGAAATAAAAAAAGCCTATCGTAAAAAAGCGATTGAGTATCATCCTGATAAAAATCCGGGCGATACAGGAGCAGAAGAGCGTTTTAAGAAAGCAGCTGAAGCTTACGAAGTATTAAGCGACCCCAACAAAAAAGCACGTTACGACCAATATGGTCATAAAGCATTCGAAAATGGTGGCGGCTTTGGCGGCGGTGGCGGCATGAATATGGATGATATTTTCAGCCAGTTTGGAGACATATTTGGTGGTTTCGGCGGCGGCGGCGGTTTCGGTGGTGGAAGACGCACCGTAAAAGGAAGTAATTTACGTATTCGTGTAAAACTTACTTTAGAAGAGATCGCTAATGGAGTTGAAAAGAAGATTAAAGTAAAACGTAAAAAAGTAGCACAAGGTACCACTTATCAAACTTGTGGAACTTGTAATGGTCAAGGTCAAGTTACCCGTATCCAAAATACAATTTTAGGACGCATGCAAACTTCCGCAACATGTAGTACCTGTGGTGGGAGCGGACAGATTATAGATAAGAAGCCTGCCAATGCAGATGCAAACGGAATGCTTTCTACTGAAGAAACTGTTTCTATAAAGATTCCACCAGGGGTAGTTGATGGAATGCAATTGAAAGTTACAGGTAAAGGAAACGATGCTCCTGGTAATGGAATTGCAGGAGATCTTTTAGTGGCTATTGAAGAAGAACAACACGACACACTTCAAAGAGAAGGAGATAATTTACACTATGATTTGTATGTAAGTTTTTCTGAAGCTGCCTTAGGTACATCAAAAGAAATTGACACGGTTACTGGAAAAGTTCGAATTAAAATCGACAATGGTACCCAGAGTGGAAAAATTTTAAGACTGCGAAAAAAGGGTATTCCAAGTATTAATGGATATGGAACTGGAGACTTACTAGTTCATGTAAACGTA
Source organism: Cochleicola gelatinilyticus (assembly GCF_001637325.1). Lineage (GTDB taxonomy): Bacteria > Bacteroidota > Bacteroidia > Flavobacteriales > Flavobacteriaceae > Cochleicola > Cochleicola gelatinilyticus. The sequence continues at coordinate 151,020 of NZ_LRXL01000053.1, read as the reverse complement.
TGGACTCCTAAAAACCTATCGAAAGAACAAAAAGAGTTTTTCGAGAAAATGAGCAACGATGATCATTTTAGACCTAATCCTGAAAAAGAAGACAAATCTTTCTTTGAAAAGGTAAAAGATATGTTTTCTTAAATAAGTGTTAATTTTAAAATAAATTTATATATATTTGGATATCGCTAATTTAAAAATGCGATAATTTTTCTTTTTCATAGCAATTTTTTTCCCACCCTCAATTTTTATTTAGGGTGGGTTTTGTTTTTTATATTGATTTGCTTCATATTGCTAATTATAATGTAGTTGCACTTTGTTTCTTTAAAACGATTTTCTATTATTAAAAGCGTTTTAAGAATTTCGGCTGTATTTTAATTAATTAGGGGAACTAAAATAGCTTCTTTAAGAAACCCCTTTGTAACAAACAATTTTCTTTTACTACTAATCCTATAAATTACCTAGTATATCGCTGTAGCTTCACTGTCAAATCGATATATTTGCACACTTAAATTTTGTCTATGGAAAATCTCTTAGTAGCTAATAATGTTTCAAAATCGTATGGTGAATTTAAAGCACTTAACGATGTATCTATAGAAGTTCCTAAAGGAAGTGTTTTTGGTCTCTTAGGTCCTAATGGCGCTGGTAAGACAACCTTTATTAGAATCATTAATCAGATCACAATGCCCGATTCGGGAACAGTTATTTTAGATGGAGAGCCCTTGAAGCCAGCTCATATTCGCGATATAGGATATCTTCCAGAAGAGCGTGGTTTGTACAAATCTATGAAAGTAGGAGAACAGGCTTTGTATTTGGCACAACTAAAAGGGTTGTCTAAACAGGAGGCTAAATCACGATTAAAATACTGGTTTGACCGTTTAGAAATTGGTGATTGGTGGGATAAAAAAATTCAAGAGCTTTCTAAAGGGATGGCTCAGAAAATCCAATTTGTAGTTACTGTTTTGCACGAACCTAAGCTTTTAATTTTCGATGAGCCTTTTAGTGGTTTCGACCCTATTAATGCAAATTTAATAAAAGATGAAATTCTTAAACTTCGAGATGATGGTGCGACGATAATATTTTCAACCCATCGCATGGAGTCTGTAGAGGAAATGTGCGACCATATAGCATTAATACACAAATCGAATAAGGTATTGGATGGAAAATTGATCGACATTAAAAGAGCATACCAATCGAATACTTTTGAAGTAGGCTTAATTACCCCTAATAAAGAAGCGGTAACTGCCGAATTAAAAGAACGGTTCGAACTTACCCCTGCCACTTTTAAAAGTATTAACGATGAGTTACAGTATAAGATAAAAATTTCTGAAGGTGCCTCAGCAAACGATCTGGTTAGTTACTTAACTTCTAGAGGGCAACTTAATCGTTTCGTAGAGGTTATTCCTTCTGCAAACGATATTTTTATTGAAACGGTAAATAAAAACTAAGCGACATGAATCATCTTTCTCTCATCACAAAACGTGAGTATTTAAATAAAGTTAGAAATAAGTCTTTTATAATTATGACCTTTCTAACACCCATAATTTTTGTGGGAATTTTTACATTAGTAGCATACCTGTCTAGTTTAAATAATGAAGATATAAAAGTAATTTCAGTTCTTGATGAAAGTGGACTTTTCGCTAATCAGTTTCAAGATACCGATAATTTAACCTACAAATATGTTTCTGGGATTCCAGTTTCCGAAGCAAAAACAGCTTCAGAAAAAGCTTCAGATTACGGGTTGTTGTATATTCCGAAGACACAAAACATTGAAGACCTGTCGAATTCAATTTCCTTTTTTTCCGAAGATTCCCCTTCTTTAAATACAATGGATGATATTGAAGATACTATCGAAGAAAAGGTAAACAGCTTAAAATTAAAAGAGTTTGGGATTAATGCAGAACAAATTAAAGAATTACGAATTCGTGTGACTACAAATTTGGAAACCTATCAAGGGCAGGAAACTTCGAAACTCGGTTCGGGATTAAAGTTGATTTTTGGTGGAATGGCTGGGTACCTATTATTTATGTTTATAATTATCTATGGTAATATGATCATGCGTAGTGTTATAGAAGAAAAAACGAGCCGCATTGTCGAGGTAATTATTTCTTCGGTAAAACCTATTAAACTATTACTCGGAAAAATATTTGGTACTACCTTAGCAGGAATCACTCAGTTTTTAATGTGGACGGTTTTAATAGGAGTTTTAATGACCGTGGTACCTGCAATTTTAGGAATTGATGTTTCTGCAACACAAACTCCGCAAGAAGAAATGATACAACAAACCACGGGTGCTGGAGTAGATTCTATGGTGCAAGAGGTTTTTATGGAAATTAATAATTTACCTATAGGTAATTTAATTATTATGTTTATTCTATTCTTTATAGGAGGGTATTTATTATACGCCTCTTTGTACGCTGCCATTGGAGCTGCTGTAGATAGCGAAACCGATACACAACAGTTTATGATGCCAATATTATTGCCTCTTATTTTGGCAGTGTATGTGGGGTTCTTTACGGTGATCGATAATCCGCACGGAACTGTTTCGCAAGTATTTTCGTATATTCCATTTACCTCGCCTGTAGTTATGTTGATGCGTATTCCTTTTGGGGTTCCTATGTGGCAACAAATTCTGTCAGTAGTTATTTTATTTGCTACATTTATAGGAACAGTTTGGTTCGCTTCAAAAATTTATCGAGTAGGGATTTTAATGTATGGGAAAAAGGCGAGCTATAAAGAAATTGCTAAGTGGCTTAAATATTAATACGTGCAAGAAAAGGGAATAGATAAAATTGAAGAGGTCGTAAAAGATGATATTTGGGGAGCTATAAAAGACTTTCTCGACCTTGGATTTACTTTTGGTAACGGTGAGAATGAAATTCAAATAACTATCGGATTATTACTGCTTGTAGTTATTTCATTTTTAATTGCGAGCTTTATTCTAAAATGGATTCGGGTGCTGTTTACTCGAAAAATGGACACGAGTGATAAATCTAAATTTATCAGTGTCTTTAAGTTCATAAAGTATATTACCTATATTGTAGTGGTCTTTGCTGTTTTAAGTACGGTAGGGATTGATGTAACCCCATTTTTAGCCGCATCCGCGGCACTTTTAGTAGGACTTGGATTAGCACTTCAAGAATTATTTCAAGACGTAATTGCTGGGATATTTATTATATTAGACAAGTCGCTTTTAGTTGGTGATATTATCGAAGTGGACAATAAAGTAGGGCGTATCATCGATATTAAGTTGCGTACTACGCGAGCCATTACACGAGATGATAAGATAATTATTATTCCGAATCATAAGTTCATTACAGAATCGATTTATAATTATACCCAAAACCACCGAACTACGCGAGAATATGTGAGAGTTGGTGTAGCTTACGGAAGCGATACTCGAAAAGTGGAACGATTACTGTTACAAAGTATTGAAGAACAAAAGGGAATTTTAAAAAGCCCGAAACCCTTTGTGTTATTTGAAGATTTTGGTGACTCAGCTTTGGTGTTCAGTGTATTGTTTTTTATAAGCGACAGTTTTTCTGAACCTCGAATAAAGAGTGCGGTACGATTTAGAATCGACGAGTTGTTTCGTGAAAATGGAATTAGTATTCCATTTCCACAGCGGGATGTTCATTTATTTACTAACAAATTGCCTAAAGAAGAATCTCCTTCAATGGGAGAGGATTAATAAAAATTATATATGAAAAAATACATAGTAGTACTTAGTGTACTTCTTACCATGTCTGGTGTTGTTTGCGCACAAACTACCGATTTAGCACGAATTGAATACACCTATTTTCCACAGGATCAATCTGAAAATTCGTTCGCTCGATTTAGAACGTTTGTTAATGTGCCAATTAAGCTGTCTGAAGACGGTTACCTTATTCCTGGTTTTGAATACAGAAATATCAACCTTAAGTTAAGAGATGAACTTCCTTTTCCAACCGATAACGAACGTTTTCAATCTTTTACTCCTTCCTTAGGATATACCAATAAAATGAAAAATGATTGGCGCTATGCGGCAAAAGTAGGGCTGAAAATTGCGTCCGATTTTGAAGGAGATGCCTCCAGCGATGATTATATTTATGAAGGTGCAGTTTATTTCATAAAAGATAAAACAGGGCCTGATGAGAAAAATCCGAGTATGAAACCTTGGCGTCTTATTTTAGGTCTTGCCTATTCAACTACAGCAGGACGTCCTTTTCCATTACCAATTATAAATTATTACCGGGAATTTCATCCAGACTGGTCGTTTTCTGCAGGAATCCCTAAATCGAATATTAAATACAAGCTCAATGAAAAAAGTGCGTTGCAGGCTTTTGTTACTCTCGACGGATTTTTCGCAAATATTCGAAATAACGTAAATGTTGCTCCCCAGGGTATAGGAGAGAATATCTCCATGACTACGGTACTTTCAGGACTTGGATATGAATATGAATTTGTAGACCACCTCTTATTTTATGTGTATTTTGGACACACCATCGTCAACGACATTCGACTTCGTGACGGGAACGGAGATGATGTATATACCATAAACGATCAAAATAATTTCTACGGAAGAACTGGAATAAAAGTTAAAATATAACATGGCGAAAATATTAATAATCGAAGATGAAGCAGCAATACGTCGTGTATTGGTAAAGATTCTTTCGGAAGAAAATAAAGCATACGAAGTATTTGAAGCAGAAGACGGACTCGCGGGAATTGAACGCATTAAGAAAGAAGATTTCGACCTTGTATTATGTGATATTAAAATGCCCAAAATGGACGGGGTTGAGGTTTTAGAAGCCGTAAAGAAAATAAAACCAGAAACGCCAATGGTAATGATCTCTGGACACGGAGATCTAGATACCGCTGTAAATACCATGCGCTTAGGAGCGTTCGACTATATTTCGAAACCACCCGACCTTAATCGTTTATTAAATACGGTAAGAATTGCACTAGATCGCAAGGAGTTAGTAGTTGAAAATAATCGTCTTAAGAAAAAAGTTAGTAAGAATTACGAAATGATCGGTGAATCTCCCGAGATCATTCAGATCAAAGAGATGATCGAGAAAGTAGCCGCCACCGAAGCTCGTGTGTTTATTACTGGACCCAACGGAACAGGAAAAGAACTAGTAGCACATTGGATTCACCAGAAAAGTGATCGTTCTAAAGGACCTATGATCGAGGTGAATTGTGCAGCCATTCCTAGTGAATTAATCGAGAGTGAGCTATTCGGACACGTAAAAGGTGCCTTTACTTCTGCTAATAAAGACCGTGCTGGGAAATTTGAAGCAGCAAATGGAGGTACTATATTTCTTGATGAAGTAGGGGACATGAGTCTTTCAGCGCAAGCAAAAGTATTACGTGCTTTACAGGAAAATAAAGTTCAGCGAGTAGGAAGTGACAAAGACATTAAAGTAGATGTACGTATTGTTGCAGCCACAAATAAAGATCTTCGAAAAGAGATTTCCGAAGGAAATTTTAGAGAAGATTTATACCATCGTTTGGCAGTGATTTTAATAAAAGTTCCACCATTAAACGATCGCCGCGATGACATTCCTTTGCTTATAGAGTATTTTACCAAGAAAATTGCTTCAGAGCACGGTACGGCGCAAAAGAAATTTTCAGATAAAGCAGTAAAATTACTTCAAGAATACGATTGGACAGGAAACATACGTGAATTAAGAAATGTCGTGGAACGTCTCATCATTCTTGGAGCCGCAGAAGTAAACGAAGAAGATGTAAAATTATTCGCAAGTAAATAAGCAATTATGAAAGAGATCAAGATCGAAGATTATAAAGTTTCCGAAGCAATAAAGATCGAAGACAGAAAAACCTTTGTGGATCTTGATGCTTCAAAAAAGAAAATTGAAAAGACGTTAGAGGACACCCGCGAAGCGTTGGGAGAATTACAGGATACGCTGTATGCACATGGTAAATATGCAGTGCTGGTTTGCTTTCAAGGGATGGATGCTGCTGGAAAAGACAGCTTGATTCGAGAGGTTTTTAAAGATTTTAATGCACGTGGTGTAGTGGTTCATAGTTTTAAAGTCCCGACCGAAAACGAAAAAAAACACGATTACCTGTGGCGTCACTACGTTGCGCTTCCTGCTCGTGGAAAATTTGGTGTTTTTAACCGAACTCATTATGAAAATGTTTTGGTCACACGAGTTCACCCCGAATATATTTTAGGAGAGAATTTACCCAATGTGAATACTGTTGCAGATGTAGACGATTCTTTTTGGGACAAACGTTTTGAGCAGATCAATAATTTCGAAAAAACCTTAGCAGAGAATGGAACAATTATTTTTAAATTTTTTCTAAATCTTTCTAAAGAATCACAAAAGCATAGGCAGTTACGCCGTTTAAATAAACGATCTAAAAATTGGAAGTTTTCACCAGGCGATCTCGATGAACGTGAATTATGGTCCGATTACATGCGTTGTTACGAAGAAGCAATTAACCGAACTTCAAAACCCCATGCGCCTTGGTATACAATTCCTGCAGATGATAAACCTACTGCACGACTTTTAGTTGCAACCATTCTTCTAAAAGAAATGCAACAATACAAAGACATTAAAGAACCCGAATTAGATGCAAAAATACGGGCTAGAATTGAAGAATTTAAAGAACGACTTAACAATGAAGATTAATTTTAAAAAGGCATGCTTCGGAATTCTATTTATTAGTATTTGTAACCTTTCCATAGCTCAAAAAGTAAATACCGAAGACTCCTTAATGCTTCGTAATTTATACGATATGGCGTTGCTCAATGGTAATAGTTACGACTGGTTAGATACGCTTTCTAATAAAATTGGAGGAAGATTGTCGGGCTCGGTTGAAGCAGAACAAGCAGTTCGATTTACGAAAGAAGAATTAGAAAAATTAGGATTCGACAAAGTGTGGCTACAACCTGTCATGGTGCCAAAGTGGACACGGGGTTTTAAAGAATATGCATTTATAGAATCTGGAGAAGGAGAAGAAACCGTTACTACCGATATTTGTGCATTGGGAGGTTCGGTAGCGACAAGTGAGATCGGATTAAAAGCCGAAGTGATCGAAGTACAAGGTATCGAAGATTTAGAACGATATGGACGCGATCAGATCGAAGGTAAAATAGTATTTTATAACCGCCCCATGAAAGCGAATCTAATACACACCTTCGAAGCGTATGGTGGCTGTGTAGACCAACGATATGCTGGTGCCATGGAAGCTGCAAAATTTGGTGCAGTTGGGGTTATTGTTCGTTCCATGAATTTAAAAAATGATGATTTTCCGCACACCGGTTCGATGACCTATGGAGACACGCCAATAAAAGACCGTATTCCGGCTTGTGCTATAAGCACCAATGGTGCCGATTATTTAAGTAGCACCTTAAAAATTCAACCCGATCTACAGTTTTATTTTAAGCAAAGTTGTAAAGTGTATCCCGATGTACAATCGCACAATGTTATAGCAGAAATCACTGGTTCACAATATCCCAATAAATATATGGTGGTTGGTGGACATCTGGATTCGTGGGACTTAGGTGACGGTTCTCACGATGATGGTGCAGGTTGCGTTCAATCCATGGAAGTTTTGCGCTTACTTAAATTAACTAATTACAAACCCAAACACAGCATCCGTGTAGTACTTTTTATGAATGAAGAGAACGGATTACGTGGCGGAACCGAATACGCAGAACAAGCCAAACTAAAAAACGAACAACATGTTTTTGCACTCGAAAGCGATAGCGGCGGATTTACACCACGTGGTTTTTCTTTCGATACCAACGAAGCAAATTTTAAACAAGTACTAAGCTGGAAAGCTCTTTTTAAACCATACCTCATACATTATTTTGAAATGGGAGGAAGTGGTGCAGATATTGGACCCTTAAAAGATGATAATATCGTTCTCGCAGGGCTTCGTCCCGACTCGCAACGCTATTTCGATTATCATCATGCGGCAAGCGATACCTTCGATGCAGTAAACAAACGTGAATTGGAACTAGGGGCAGCCACTATGGCAAGTCTCGTATATCTTTTCGATAAATACGGTACTAAAACATCGTTAGATCCTGTAAAAAACTAACGTTACCTACCACCAAACCACAAAGAATTTCTCAATATGTTCACCGCTTTTTTTATAAAGAAGCGGTGATTTTTTTTTGTTGAGTTGCACCTCGACCCACGTACTTATTTCTGAAAAGAAATGCCATTTTTCTAATTCTTCAACAGGTAGAAGCCACTCTTTTTTATCGGGAATGGCATAGGTTGCTTCATTATTAATTTCCTTTAAAAATTCAGTAAAAGAAATATAATACCCTTCAATATTTTGTTGGTATTCCTTTAGAAGGTCTTGTGCATTAAATTGCTTCGGAAAAAATAACATTGCCTTTAAACAAACTTGTTGATCCATACTTTGAGTGGAAACCCCCATTTTTTCTAAAACAGAAAGTGTTTCGGCTTTATAAAGAAGCGGAAATTGTTTTTCTGAAAGTTTGCTAAGCTTTTCTGAAAGTGTGTCTTTTCTATTGGGACCAATCCAAGAAGCTGTTTTTCCCACTTCTGAAGCTGTATTAGCGGTATTTAAATTAGGGTCGAACAAATAAAATTTGCAAGCAAGTTCTATGTGTATGAGCTTATCTGAAATTCGATTTTTAATAATATAATCTAGTTCGCCAATGGTTTCAGTAGCCCCTTGAATTTGAATATTGGCAGCCAACAATTCATAGCTAGGATGATGTTTCAGATAGTGCTCGAAACAATATTCGGCTTGTTTACCTACCATTCGCTTCCGTGGGAATTCAAAACCTTCCGAAGCAATAGTTTTTTCAGAAGTGTAAAATGTAGCATACCGAAATCCTTCCGAAGTAAGATCTAATTCGGGAATAGCTAAAAAATGTGTAAGCACATTAGGAGTAGTGATAGGACTTTATTTAAGCGTGAAAATTAAGAAATATCTTATCTTTTTACTACCGCCTCGTAGCGATCAATCCATTCTTTTGGAGTCATTTTAGCGGCTAATTCACCAATGAGTTCAAAAGGAATATTTTTCATGTTTTTAAAACGAATACAGCTTTTTCCCATATCGAGTTTGGTCTTTACATATTTTGGGTATTCATTCACAAACCATTGCATTAAATCGGGGTCACTATATATACCGGAATGGTACACGGCAACATGATTTTTCTGTGAAGCCAAGTTTATAAACGGGAGTGCTTGCTCTGGATCACAATGATATCCATCGGGATATAAAGAATGAGGAACCACATATCCAAGCATGCCATAACACATTTGTTCTTCGAAGCCTTTCGGTAAATTATCAAGCAGTTGTTTTCGGAGTTTGGTAATTACTTCTTTTCGGTCTTCCGGAAGTTCTTTAATATACTGTTCTGGAGTGGTCGCTTTCGATTGCATACGGTATGTTTAATAGTTAAAAATAATTTGTGTTGAAAGCATCTGTGTTCTATGTTAACAATAATTAAATACAGGCAGCGTATTTTATAAAATTAAATAAATCTATTGATATCCGGCGGCTTGCAATTCAAATAATTTTGCATAGAGCTTAGGGGTTTCCATTAGTTGTTCGTGTGTTCCAAGTTCGAGTACTTTACCATGCTCTAAGACGAGAATTCGGTCTGCCATACGTACGGTACTAAAGCGGTGTGAAATTATAATGCTGGTCTTTTGATCGGTTAAGCCTATAAAACGTTCAAAAACATCGTATTCTGCTTGAGCATCTAATGCTGAGGTAGGTTCGTCGAGTATCATAATGTCAGCATCTTTCATATAGGCCCTAGCAAGAGCTACCTTCTGCCATTGTCCACCACTTAACTCTTGTCCTTTTGCAAAACGTCTTCCCAATTGTTGTTCAATTCCGTCCTGCATGATATTAATTACTTCGTCGGCAAGACTTTTAGATGCGGCATACGTAATCATTTCGTCGTTTTGTACTTCAGCGATATTCCCTACTGCAATATTCTCGCGAAGGCTGAATTCGTATTTAAAAAAGTCTTGAAAGATCACGCCAAATCGTTGTCGATAAGCTTCTACGTCGAAATCGGTAATGTTAATTCCATCGAGCAAGATAGTTCCTTCGGTAGGTTCGTAAAATCTTAGAATAAGTTTTATTAAAGTTGTTTTTCCAGCGCCGTTCTGACCTACAAATGCCATTTTTTCTCCCGCTTTCAGTTTAAAATCGATTCCTTTTAAAACGGTTTCTTCGCTTCCTGGATAGGCGAAATGTACATTTACAAATTCGAAACCTACTTGAATCTTTTCGGGTATGGGTGTGTATTCTGACTTTGCTTCAGAAACAGCGATGTCTATAAAATCGAAATAATCCTGTAGGTATAGGGCACTTTCAGAAATACGGGTAAATCGGGTAAAAAAGCCTTGAAGATTATTCCGAAGACGGTTGAAAGATCCTGATAAGAAGGTAAGTTCCCCTACGCTAATTACACCCGTTAGCACTCTATAAATTATAAATACATAAGCGCCATAATATGAAATTGTCCCTAGAATATTAAACAGGGAACCATAGATGGATTGTCGTACCGAGAGTTTTTTGTTTAGGTGGTAATAGTCTTCCGATAGTTTCCCGAATCGTTTCGCAATAAAATCGGTAAGTCCAAACAACTTGATTTCCTTCGCAGTCTGGTTGTTCGCTCCAATGTAGCGGAGATAGTCCAGTTCCCGTCGTTCGCTCGTCCAGCTTCGTGCCAAAGAATAGCGGTGCGAACTAAATTTAATTTCATTAATAAAGGAGGGAATAATACTAAAGATAAGAATGACGATTAAGATGGGTTCAAAATAGATAAGTCCTACAATTAACGAAACCATCGAAATAATTGTTTCGGCTTGGGTAAGGGCATTACTCATTAAATTTACTCGGCTGCTGGTTTGGGTACGCGCTCGTTCCAGTTTGTCGTAGAATTCGGGATCCTCTAACTGAGACATGGTCAACTCGTTGGTTTTACGAATAATTTTTTCTGAAGATGCATTCGAGTACAGATCCCCAAGCAGGCCATCGGTTAGATTGATGATTCTTCCCAATACATCCGAGAGTACAGCCATGCCAAATTCGATGAGAACATAGGTCCATAATAGTGAAAAATCCTGGTCTTCTAGAGAGATCTGAAGCAATATCTCATCGATAATAAGTTTTCCCACCCAAAGAATAATTACAGGTGTAAAGGCATTTAATAAGCGGCAAAGCGTATTGGCTAAAAATAATTTCGGACTTGCCCTCCAAATTTCTTTAAAAAAACGGGGGATCGAACGAAGTGCTTTAAACGAATCTTTTACACTTGTTTTATCAGATTCGGTAATGGATTTTAATTGTGGACGTGGCAAAATATTTTATTTGAATACGAAGATAAATTAAAAAGGACAGACCTATCTTTGCCCAAAATTAGTTTTTTTGAATTTATCCGCCTACACTAAAGAATTTAAGTACAACCTATCGTTGGCAACTCCTGTAATATTAGGGATGTTAGGTCATACGTTAGTTGCTTTGGTCGATAATATTATGGTGGGGCAATTAGGAACAGCAGAACTTGCTGCGGTATCTCTAGGAAATAGCTTCATGTTTATTGCCATGTCGATCGGGATTGGATTTTCAACCGCGATTACCCCATTAGTAGCAGAGGCAGACGGAGAACAAAATTTTGACTCGGGTAAATCTGCCTTTAAACACGGACTTTTTCTTTGTACTGTTTTAGGAATTTTATTGGTGTTTATTGTATTTGTGGCGAAACCCTTGATGTATCACATGAGCCAGCCGCCCGAGGTGGTCGATCTTGCGATGCCATATCTTAACTTGGTAACAATTTCGTTGCTTCCGCTTATTATTTTTCAAGCGTTTAAGCAATTTAGTGACGGTTTGTCGATGACACGGTATCCCATGTATGCAACAATCGCCGCCAATGTGGTGAATGTGGTGCTTAATTATATGTTTATCTTCGGAAAATTTGGTGCTCCCGAATTAGGACTCGTGGGAGCTGCTATAGGGACATTAGCCTCGCGTGTAATTATGGTAGCTTATTTGTGGTATATGTTATCTCAACATCATAAATCAAGACCCTTTGTGCTTCATATTAAGTTCTTCGATCTTACTAAATCGATGCTTAAAAAGTTAATGAATCTTGGGTTTCCTTCTGCGATGCAAATGTTTTTTGAAGTCGCTATTTTTACTTCGGCTATTTGGTTGTCGGGAATATTGGGTAAGAATCCACAAGCAGCCAATCAAATTGCGTTAAACCTATCTTCAATGACATTCATGGTGGCGATGGGCTTTAGTGTAGCAGCAATGATTCGGGTTGGAAATCAGAAAGGTCTAAAACGATTTATTGAATTACGACGAATTGCATTCTCAATATTTTTACTGTCAACTATACTGGCCGTTGTTTTTGCTATTTTCTTTTTACTTTTTAATCAAATGCTTCCAAAATTATATTTGGATTACGATAATGCCTTAGAGTTTCAAGATAATTTTGAAGTGGTTTCTATCGCGGCAAAATTATTATTAATTGCTGCAGTTTTTCAGATATCAGATACTCTTCAGGTGGTAGTGTTGGGAGCACTTCGAGGCATGCAGGATGTGAAAATTCCAACAATTATAACATTTATCGCATATTGGTTGATCGGATTTCCAATTTCCTATTATTTGAGCATGCACACTAATTATACGAGTGCTGGAATTTGGATCGGACTTCTTGCTGGATTGACCGCTTCGGCAGTACTCCTTTTTATAAGATTTAACTATCTTTCCAAGAAATTGATTGGTCAAACAAATAACTAAATTAAAGTAAGTAACAGCTTTTTAATTTTAAAACTAGATACAACTACATGGATTTTCCAAAATATCTTTTAGGTGATAATAGTGATTTCCCAACGGCGATCTTTATTGTTCATACAGAGTTTCCTCGTTTTATCATCAACCTAGAAAACGATGAGGTGGAATGGCTAGAAGAGTTCGATCAACACGATCAGAAAGAACTTGAGGCTGAAACAGAAAATTATATCAACGAAGCCACAGCCTTTTACGATCGGGAAATAGCACGTTACGAAGATGATTGAAGAACTACTGAAATATGATACAGAGTTATTTCAATTTCTCAACGGATTAGGAACTGCCTCTTGGGACAGTTTCTGGCTTTTTGTGACCGAAAAATGGTCGTCTATTCCGTTGTATGCCATCTTGTTGTATCTTATTTATAGAAACTTTGGTTGGAAAGCCACGCTTATAATTGTAGTAACTGCTGCCCTTATGATCACGGCTACCGATCAATTAGCAAATCTTTTTAAATACGGAATTAAACGGCCGAGACCATGCCAAGTTGCCGCCTTAAAACCTTCGATGCGATTTGTGGCAGATGGATGTGGTAGGTTTGGGTATTTTTCTGCCCATGCAGCTAGTTCAATGGCAGCAGCAGTTTTTCTCGGCTTGTTATTAAAAAAACATTATTATTACCTTCCTTTTTTATTGCTTATTTGGGCAGTCATGACGGCATATAGCCGAATTTATCTGGGAGTACACTATCCGTTGGATATTATTACGGGAATGTTTTTTGGTGCTCTAATTGGGCGGGGTGCTTATCTTTTACAGCGATGGGCTCGATTAAAGTGGCTTGGGGCTTCGACAGAATCAGCCTGACTTCGGATTTTATAGTTGATAATAGAGAGGGTTGTTAGTGTGTTGAAAGATGATTTTACATGATGTACTCACACAATTCTTGTTGAAGTATTTGTTTTTACTTTCTTTTCACAACTTACAAGAATAGGTTCATATAAAATCTACTGCTTAACGCCTCGTAACTACATATAAATCCCGATACAGTCGTGTTTTATGAGAACGGTCGTCTTTTCCTTTCGGGTTCATATCGTAGCGTTCTATTTTTTCTACGGAAAAGTTTTTAAATGTTTTCTGAAATCGCTCCTTGTTTTCAGCATCTACCAGTACTCCGAAACTTTTCTCTGAAGGAATTGTGGTTTCGTTTCCATCTGAAAGAATTTCGATAGTATCACCATAATCCCAAATTAATTCTGGTGTGAAATAACTAAACTCATACACCTTCAGTTTTGCTTGCTGCTCCCATTTTGCTAATTCTGAATACGATTTGTAATCTGGATTTACCGTAAGTGATTTTGCCATAGGCATTCCGAAGCAAATTACCGAAGCAATAAAAGCAATCGTTAAATAAAAAACCGGAGGAAAGTTTTTCCGATACAGATTCCGAAGTAATAAAAAACTAATACTTACTAAAGCTATTGAAAGTAAAATAAACCAGATCCATTTTCCGGCAAGAGAATCCTTCAGAAAAAAATATCCGCCAATTGGAAAAAAGATTCCTATACTGGCAATAAGAGTAAAATTAAAATATACAGGAAACGTCTCCCTTTTGTCTTTTAATTCAGAAAATCTTCGGAATAAATATTCAATATAAAATCCACTATTTAACGCCAATGGAATTAATACTGGCAACAGATATCGTGATTTTTTTTCAGGAATGATCGATAGTAATACTACGGAAAGAACTGTCCATAAAAATGTAAATAAATAGGCTTTTTTATTAAAAACACGGTCTTTTAGATAGGGGTACAATAGCCCAATAAAGGCAACGATGGTCCATACGCCACTTTGTGTAAAGAAACTCCAGTAGTAATAAAAGGGACGTACATTATAGCCAGTCCAATTGCTGGTTTCTTTTTCAGTGATTTCTGTAACGGCTGCCGTATCGTGTAGATAGGTGTAATAATGCCACCATCCCGAAAGTGCCAGTCCGACAACCAAAAACACCACTAATGGCAGAATGCGGGGTCTTAAGTTCTTGTATCTATAGACAATTCCAAAAGCTATTAGAAAGGGAAGAAGTAGGGCATATAGTGAAACAGGACCTTTGCTCATAAACGAACATCCAAAAAAGAAGGCGGCAATTAAAACATGTTGATACAGGTGTTTTTCTTGCGTAAAAAATCGATACAGCGAATAGATCGCTACCATCATAAAGCCATGGGTGAATATATCCCATTGTCCGTTTCTTCCGGAAAAAATAATGTAAAAAGAGGTCGACAGAATTAAAGAACTTATAAAAGCGTATCGTTTATTGCCTGTTACTTTTTCTGAAAGAAAGTAGGTGTATATCACCAATAAAACCGTAACAAGTGCTGCTGGAAGACGAAGTGCGGTAAGACTTTTAAGTCCGAAAAGCGCTCCCGATAAAGCGGTAAGCCAAGTAGGTAATGGAGGTTTTTGATACCGTGGTTCTCCATTAAGCGTCGTAAGTAGCCAATTGCCGTCGTTAAGCATTTCACGGGCAGTACTAAAGTTTCGTGCTTCCATGATATTTACGTACAAAGCGTCCAGATTGACAAAGAAAATAACCAAGCAGGTTAGTACTATCCAAAAGATGTAGTTGTTCTTACTCATGAGATGCCAGTTGTTTTTTCCAGATAAGAATGTTTCTTACATAAATAACCAATCCAGCTATATGACCTACGAATAATACGGGATCTTTCCGAAAGATGGCATAGGTTAAAATTAAAGAGGCACCAAGCACACTCATGCGCCAGAATCCGACAGGAAGTTCTGAGGATTTTGCCTTTTCAGAATACATCCATTGATAAATAAACCTAAAGGTGAACAATAGTTGTGACACAATGCCAAGTGAAATAAGCCAGACAGGGATCGCTTCGGTATTAAATAACGTTGCAAGATCGTATTCGCCATTATTATATGCGTACACAACGATTAATACGGGGAATAGAAGTAAAAAACCTTGTAATAATTTGGGTGATTTTTTCCATTCACCTTGTAATTGTAAATTTCGAATGTAGATGTAATAGGTAAGTGCCTGCCCGAGCATAATCGCAAAATCATCCCGCAAATACCCGTATACAAATAATAAAAATGATGCGAACAGACTGAGTTTCCAAAAGAGAGAAGGAGTAACAACTCGTTTGCTTTTTTCAGATAGAATCCACTGCACGATCAGCCTTCCTGAGAAAAGCAATTGCGCTAGAAAGCCAATGCCGTAGATCATCCAGTCGTTCATCCTTTCGTCGCGATCTCGTAGTTGATGTATTTTTTCTTCATCCAAAGGTAGGCGAAGCAGTCCATAAGCGGCCCCAATAAGCGATTCCATACTCCGAATTTCGCCGTTCCTGCAACCCTTGGAAAATGTTGAACAGGAACTTGTAGCACTTTACCATTTTGCAATAAGATCATGGCAGGTAAAAACCGATGCAATCCTTTAAACATGGGGATTTTCTTAGCATACTCAGTTTTAATCACCTTGAGAGGACAGCCAGTATCGTCCATTCCATCATGTGTAAATGCGCGTCGAATCCCATTGGCAATTGTAGAAGACATGTTTTTTACAAACGAATCTTTTCGGTTTGCCCGAACCCCTGTAACAAGATCGTATGGACCAATTTCTTTTAAAAGCAAATTAAAATCTTCGGGAGCGGTTTGTAAATCGCTGTCTATGTAGCCAGTTAATTCGGTTTCAATTGTGTCGAATCCGGCTTTGATTGCAGCGCTTAACCCACGATTTTCTTTAAAGTTGATGTAATTGAAAGCATCATTTCGTTGGCAAATGGCTTCAATAAGGGATTGACTGTTATCTTTCGAACCATCATTTACAAAAAGGATTGCAGTCTTCCGAAGAGCAATTTTTGTATACGCAAGTAATTCGGTCTCGACACGTTCCAGATTTTCTTCTTCATTATAGACAGGAACAATAATGGTAAACTCGTACATAAAGGTGCTGATTATGGGTGCAAAAGTAATTTTTTTATTCTGAAGAGAGATGCAATCTTACACGAACTGTTGTTTCGTTTTTTAAGAAGTTTTTCTGAAACCATTCTGCAACAATTCAATTTACGTACATTTGAAGCTTCAAAATAAGAATGAATCTGAAAATAAATATCTGACACGATCAGGTAGCTGCAATGAAAATATTAGTTACAGGCGCCGCCGGTTTCATAGGATCCCACCTGTCGGAACGCTTACATGCTATGGGACACGAAGTAATAGGAGTGGATAATTATTCCCCTTATTACGATATTGATTTAAAGAATCGCAATGCTCGTGTCTTAAAAGATAAGGGGATTTCTATCATCGATCTTGATATCAATTCGTATGAGTTAGCGGAGCATATGCCGAGCCACCTAGATTTTGTATTTCATTTGGCAGCTCATCCTGGAATATCGGACGCTTCTACATTCGATAATTATTTTAGTAATAATTTCCTCGGAACCCAGAGACTCATCGAATTTGTAGAAAGTTTCGAAAAGCAACCTTATTTTGTAAATATTGCCACTTCTTCCATTTATGGATTAGAAGCTACATATTCTGAAACGACGCCTCCTAAACCCGCGTCTTGGTATGGAGTTACAAAATTGGCTGCCGAACAATTAGTGTTAGCAAAAGTTCGTGAAAATAAATTGAAGGGTACGTCATTGCGACTCTTTTCTGTATATGGACCACGTGAACGCCCAGATAAATTATATACACGTTTAATAGATTGTGCGTTAAACAACACACATTTTCCTTTATTTGAAGGGAGTGAAAAACACCTTCGAAGCTTTACTTATGTTGGAGATATTATCGATGGGATGGTGAGCGTTATAGGGAAAGAGGATGTTTGTAACGGCGAAATATTTAACCTAGGAACAGAAAAAGAGAGCACTACTGCGAAAGGAATTGCTACTGTTGAGGGAATTTTAGAGACTCATATAAAAAAAGAAATACAACCACCGCGAGCTGGCGACCAGTCGAGAACAAAAGCAAATATCGATAAGGCAAGAGAATTATTAGATTACAATCCTCAAACAACTCTTGAGGAGGGATTGCAGCAACAAGTTAAGTGGTATAAAGACTCCTTTATGTAGCGGTGTTTTGAAGGAGGAATTCTGCTGCTTCAAAAGGAGTTGTTTCGTGTTGTTCTATTTTTTTAAGTTGCTCTTGCAAGGCGCTTTTTACCCATTCCTTTTCAAAAAAATCACTTTTTAAACGACTCTCTATTGTTTGAAGCAACCAGAACTTATTTTGTTGGTTTCTTTTTTCTGAAAAATATCCCGATGTTTTTGCTTCAGAAATATTCTTAGAAATCACCTCTAATACCGTATCTATACCTTCATTGGTGAGTGCACTGCACGTCAATGTTTTTGGAATCCAGCCATTATCTTTTGGAGGGTACAAATGAAGCGCACGGTTAAATTCGGTTTTTGCAAGTTTCGCTGCTTTTACATTCTCACCATCGGCCTTATTAATAACAATGGTATCTGCCATTTCCATGATACCTCGTTTAATTCCTTGAAGTTCATCACCAGCTCCCGCGAGTTTTAACAATAAAAAGAAATCGGTCATCGAATGTACCGCGGTTTCACTTTGCCCTACACCTACGGTTTCTATAATGATGTGATCGTATCCTGCTGCTTCGCACAATACAATGGTTTCGCGTGTCTTACGAGCCACACCACCCAAGGAGTCTCCACTAGCCGATGGACGAATAAAAGCATTGGGAGCTTTTACAAGGTCTTCCATTCGTGTCTTATCCCCTAGAATACTGCCTTTGCTAATTGAACTACTTGGGTCCACAGCCAATACCGCCACTTTATGACCTTTACTAACCAATAGCGTTCCAAATTGTTCGATAAACGTGCTTTTGCCAACACCTGGGACACCAGTAATCCCAATGCGAATAGATTGATTAGCATGTGGCAGACAAGCATCAATAATATCTTTTGCTTGCTGTCTGTGTTTTATAGCTGTGCTTTCTATACTAGTAATTGCTCGACTTAAAGCGGTTTTGTCACCCTTTAAAATTCCTTTTATAAGTTGCTGTGTTGTAGGTGGCGATTTTCGAACCTTCTTAAGTTTTTCTGCTGCAGTTGTACTGAGTGATTCAGGAGGCGTGATTCCATCTTTCTCGGCTAATGCGCTATGGTGTTTGGTCTTTTTAGCCATGAAGTGAATTTATGACAATTTTATGAATTTTGGTTTTAAAACCCCAATTTTCGGGGGTATATTGAGAATGTAAAATTATAAAAAAGAAAACAATGAAAACATTATATGAAGCAACTTCTACAGCAGTTGGCGGAAGATCAGGACATGTAAAAAGTGAAGATGGACCAATCGATTTTAATCTTTCTGTACCTAAAGGTATGGGTGGAGACGGTGGGGATGGAGCAAATCCTGAGCAATTATTTGGATCTGCCTATGCTGCATGTTTTGGTGGTGCGGTACAATCTGTAGCAAAATCAAAAAAAATAGATATCGATGATGATGCTATTAGTATTTCTGCAACCATCGGTTTTGGTAAAGATGAAGAAGGCGGATTTATGCTAGAAGCGACCTTAGACTGTTTTATACCAGGTGTTGATCTAGAAACTGGTGAAATGTTGGTAAATGAGGCGCACGAGGCGTGTCCATTTTCTAAAGCAACTCGCGATAATATTACCGTAACACTTAATTTGTTATTAGACGAATAGTCAAAATTAAATTTAAAAGTAATGAAAGCCTTTTCAACTATGAGAAGGCTTTTTTTATATTGTGGTTATACGCTATATACGATAAAATGTAAAGCTATTTATATCTAATAACACTATACAGTAATCTGGATTTAGCTCAACATATTTAAACCTTATTCATCATAGTGCAACTTATTCCACCATTTGTACGCTATTTTAAAATTAAAATTTTAGCAGTATTAATCTAGTACTACCCTATAATGATCGATTTCTAATTGATTAACTTATCTATGTTTTAATTTTTTTACTGAATTTTGAAACACTTTGAATTAATTGTCGTCTTTAAAACGAACAGCAACCAAAAAAACCATCAAGTTTGTCAGATTCATTACTTGTTGAACAATGTAGACAGCGTAACCGCACTGCCCAAATGACGCTTTATAAAAAGTATTGTGACGGGATGTTTATTATTGCCAACCGATACATGAGAGACACTGCAGCCGCTGAAGATGCGATGCAGGAAGCGTTTATAAAAGCGTTTCAAAAATTAAGTCAGTTCAAAGGGGACGTCACCTTTGGAGCCTGGCTAAAACGAATCGTGATTAATACCTGTCTTGATATGATCAAGGCGAAGAAAGCAGAAACCCAACCTATTAATGAAGAGGTGTTTCATATTGTAGAAGATGATAGTGAAGGGTGGACGGTTTCAGACGATACAACGATGGATGCCATTACAGAGGCGGTCGAAAAACTGCCTTACAATTACAGAATGGTGGTTACGCTTTTTTTAATAGAAGGATATGATCATCAAGAAATTTCAGGAATATTAGATATTTCTGAAAGCGCATCGCGAACTAATTTACATCGTGGGAAAGCACAATTAAAAGAACATTTAAAACACTTGCAATATGGCACAGGATATTAGAAAAATGCTGGAGCAGAAGGAAGAAACTTCCCGTCTGTCGGAAGGTCATGAAGCCCGATTTGAAGCAAGGCTCGAAAAGGCATTTCCTTCAGAAAAGGTAAATACACTTTCACACACATCGAAAGAAAATCCTTTGTTGTTATGGATGAAGATTGCAGCCGTAGCGGTGGTATTTATTGCTGTAGCTGCCTTTGGATGGTATTCTTTATCTGGCGACTCTATTAATGAAACACCGGCTGTAGCAGAAACAGCTTCAGAAAAAACTAGTAAAAAGAACATGACGCTGGCCGATATTTCTCCCGACCTTAAAAAGGTGGAAGATTATTACATGACAGGGATCAACCTTCAGTTAGCTTCCTTAAAAATTACCGATGATACCAAAGATATTATCGATGGATATATGAAACAACTGGCAGAGTTAGATGCCGAATACGAAGCATTAAATACAGAACTTACAGAAGTAGGTCCTTCAGAAGCAACCATCACCGCATTGATAGATAATTTGAAATTACGTTTGGAATTGCTGTTCAAACTGAAAAACAAATTAAAAGAACTTAAAAATCAAAACAATGAGCAATTTGAAACAATTGAAACATAGCATCATCGCCCTTGCGATTGGTGTGGGGTCGTTGTCTGCACAATCAGATTACAAAGAGACCTTTACGGTGAGCGACGATGTTGTGGTCGATGTAAATACATCGTATACGCAGATCGTATTCGAAACGTGGAATAAAAACAAAGTTGAGGTAGAAGCGAGAATCGAAGGTGATAACCTTTCCGAAGAAGAAAAGAAAGAAATTTTCGACGCTTGGGATTTTAATATTATGGGGAATAGCAAACGTGTAGTGGTGTCCTCGAACTCAGACAATCGCTATGGTGGTAGACCTATTGCGATGGAAATGATCCCGAATATGGACTTTATGGGACCTTTAATGGAAGAATTGTTGGGACCAATGCAGCGAAGTTTTAAAAATGTAAAGCTGCCCGAAAAGCTTATTCATGGTGTAGGAAATATTCAATTTGACTATGAGGAGTATCAAAAAGATGAGAAAGGATATATGAAGAAGTTCGAGAAGCAAATGGAGAAGAACTTTGGAAAGGATTTTGAACGTGATATGGAAGCTTGGGGTGAACAATTTGGAAAACAATTTGAAGAAAATTTTGGACCAGAGTTTGAAAAGAGAATGGAAGCCTGGGGAGAACAATTTGGAAAAGATTTTGAACAGAAAATGGAAGCTTGGGGTGAAAATTTTGGTCAACAAATGGAACAGGCATTTGGAGAAGACGGCGGTGAGTATTCAAAAAAAGTAATTACGAGTCCCAACGGTGGAAAAACAATTATCTATAAATCTGAACACAATTCACGACTGAAGGAGAAGAAAGCAAAGCGAACTTTAATTATTCGAATGCCTAAGAATGCAAAGACCGAAATTAATGTGCGACATGGCGAAATTAAAATGGCAGATGCCAGCAATGTGAGAGCAAATCTTAATTATTCACCTTTTACAGCAAACAGTATTGATGGGGCTCAAACCCTCATCAATGCTGCTTATGCCCCGGTAATCGTGAATAACTGGAACTATGGAACTTTATTTGTAAAATTTGTAGAGGATTGTACGATTGCAAATGCAGAAAGTATTAATCTAAAAGCTAATTCGAGCAATGTAAAATTGGGTGCTATTAGCAAAGATGCGCTATTGGAAGGCTCTTTTGGAGCTCTGGAAATTGGATCTGTCTCGAATAACTTTGAGAGAATAGACATTCGTTTGGAAAATACAGATGCAGTGATTCACGTTCCAAACACTGCTTTTTCATTTACATTCGATGGGAAGAAGTCTGGTTTGAGATATCCTAAATCGCTTCAATTAGATCAACAAAAACAATATGATCGTGTGTTGGTTACTGGTTTTAATAAAGCTAAAAATCCAAATCAGTTATTTAAAATAACAGCTAACTACAGCAATGTGAAGCTTCAATAGAAAGATTTCACTTAGATTATTTCTGTTTCAAAAAAAACCTCCGAAACGACTGTTCCGAAGGTTTAAAAACTAACTAATTTAAAGATCCCTTATTTTTTTATCAACTTCACAGTTTTCGCTGTTTTAGCAGCTTTAATTTGTGCAAGGTAAATTCCGCTCGATAATGCTTCTAAATTCATAGTTCCCGAAAGAGCATTAATTTGTTTCTGCATGATCTGTTGTCCTGAGATATTAAAAATGGTGACGTTTTCAATAACTTCAGAACTCTTTAAGGTGAGCATATTTTCTACCGGGTTAGGGTAATAAATAAAATCGGTAGTAGAAACAACATCTTCCACATTAAGAATCGTAGGAGCTAATTTAAGTACAAAACCAACAGTTGCATCTCCTTGTCTTCCTGACCCTACAATCGTACTTCCATCGGCAGAAATATCTAATGGAAGTGATAAAATAACTCCTTGTGTATCGATACCTAAAGATGCAGCGTATTCGTTTAATTCTATCACACCTTGCGCTTCGGTCCAAATAAAACCTTCTCCAAAAATAGCTGGTAATCCGTTAGGTCTGTAATAACCAATAGCGATTGTCCCATCTTCATTTAATCCGCTTGTTACTCCTCTGTAGCCAGCCGTTGTTGGTGGGCCTAGAGTTTCAATTCCAGTTTCTTGATTCCACCTCCATGCTTGGAAGTTGTTAGCAAAATTACCAATACCACCTACCCAAGCACCGTTGTTGGAGATTGTTTGTACTTCTCCAGCACCGTCTCCGTTGGGAAACTCAATGAGCTCTTGCACTCCGTTGATCCATACTGCACCTTGTCTAAAACCACTCGCTTGATCTTGCCATCCGCCAATTACTGTCCCGTCTAAATTGGTAGCGTTAGCTCTGCTAAAGGCGTTCGCTACGGTAGAGCCTAGATCGACCATACCTGTAGCTTCTGTCCAAGAGATAGCATGAGCATTGCCTTGACCTCCCCCAGCAGTGTAGCCTAAACCAACAATGGTCGTAGCATCACCAGAAATGGCGTGAGAAGAGCTAGCTTCCTGTCCATCATCACCGCCAATTCCTCCTAACGGGGTCCAAGTTTGTGTAGCCACGTCGTAACGACTTAGTTCTATTAATCCAGAATCGGAGTTAAATGAACTGGCACCAATTGTTAGCCCATCATCTGAAATACCAGTTTTACCACCAATTCCTGGTGCTGGAACAACCCCTCCAATGATTTGGAATCCTTCTGTTTCATTCCAAAGAAAGTGTTCGGCACTATATCCCGCAGCAGCTGATCCATTGTAATTCACTGATGTTACAAAACCACCAGTAGGTAATATAATAAGCTCTCCGTCTGATGGCGTAACATTAATCTTTACGTCCATATTAAATAATAGAAATCCTCCTGCTTCTGTACCGCTTGCTCCTGTGGTATGAACAGCTACATAATAGTCTCCTGTGGTAGTAGGCGTAAATGTTTCTGAAGCACTATATGCCATTGATTTTAAGTCGTTACCATCATTATTTCCAGGAAAAGTTCCTTGTTGAAGAATATTATTATAGGTAGCTAGAACATTCGTATAAGCAGCATTTGAACTGGGCGCATCGGTGATGACTAGTTCAAAATTTTCATTAGCAGTAGCGTTTCCAAGATTTAGTGCATTGTAGTCTGTTTCGATGAGGTATTCAATACCTGCTGTCATGCTAATTTTTTTGGTAAATGCCCAATCGTCTTTTTCCTCCAAGCTTATGTTGTTTGGTATTACGGCTACAATTGGATCATTTTCCCCATTACCAGTTATATCTACCGTAGCATTATAAGACCATTCGGGTGTTGTTTCGTCGGTATTCTCGTATGTCCAGCATTCTGGAGAACCTTCAGAAAAGTCTTCAAAATAAGGAGCTGTAGCCGCATCGGCACAGGTATCTATAATGGGCATTTCATTAACTGCCATATCGAAAATAAGAAATCCACCACCAGCAACTGAAGATCCAGTGGAGTGAATCGCCACATGATATTCGCCCGAGATAGTTGGTGTAAATCCTTCTTCTGCTAGATATGCCATAGTTTTAATGTCATTTCCATTTCCTGTTCCCGGAAATTGTCCTTCTTGGGTGACTCCAACATACGAGTTTAACATTTCAGAAAATGAGGCAGTTGAGCTTGGTTCGTTAGTGACCCAGAGTTCAAAATCTTCGAAAGAGGTTCCGTTTCCAAGATTTACAGCGTTATAGTGTGAGGAAAGGTAATAGGTGGTTCCAGCTTCCATTTGTATTTTCTGCGAAAAAATCCAATCATCCTTTTCGGGAAATTGTATTCCTACTGCGATTGATACATATACCGGATCGTTGGTGCCATCGGTATCGAAGTCTATTCCATCATTATAAGTCCACTCTGGAAGAATTTCATCGGTGTTTTCGATGGTCCAGCATTCGGGATCTCCATTACTAAAATCTTCTAAATAAGGAACTGTAGCAGCGGAACAGTCGGCAATAATTTCTTCGATTCCTGTACTAAAAAGTAAGAATCCTCCACCTTCTGTGCCATTCGATCCCAAGGCATGAATACCAATATAATATTCTCCAGATGTGGAAGGAGTAAATGTTTCAGAAGCAATATATGCTTGTGACTTCACGTCATTTCCGTCGTTAGAACCAGGAAAATCTCCTTGTTGTAAAATGTTATTATAAGTTCCAAGCACTTCTAGAAATGAGGCTGTAGAACTTTGATCGTTCAAAATTGCCAACTCGAAATTTTCGGAAGCAGTTGCATTACCTAAGTTTAAGGAATTATAAACTGCCTCTATCGTATAGGAAGTGCCTGCTGTGAGTTCAATTTTCTTAGAAAAAGCCCAATCGTCTTTTTCTTGAGCCGATACGTTGGGAGGGAATAATACTAAGATAGGGTCATTATTACCGTCGCCTGTAATGTCTACCCCGCTAGTATATGCCCAAACTGGCGCTGTAGCATCGGTGTTTTCATAACTCCAACATTGTGGAGTACCCGTATTAAAATCCTCATAATAGGGTAGTGTAGCAGCAGTTTCACAGTCTTGAGCTATGGCAAAAGATACACAGCAAAAAAACAGCATTGTAGTAAAAATTGATTTCATATTACTTTGATTTTATGTTAATTACTAACTTTAAAAATCAAATGTATAGAAATAGAGGGTTCACTTCGGTTAATGAACGGTTAACGGTAAAATTACGAGAGGGACATGAAAATTTATTTAAATACCGAATGTAAAGAAATGAACTAGATATTCTTACAATAATTTCCTACGGAATTTAAATAACGTGTTACTTTCTTCTCATAAATATAGCTACAATAGCTGAAGTTATTATTCCGCCTATCAAGGCACCGAAAAACGACTGAAGCATATAGCTGTTAAAGTTGAATACTTCATTAGCTTTTTTCATGGTCATTAAATCGTTTGTGACAGAATAATCGATTACGTTATTAAAGTATTCGGGGGTGATGTAATTATGTGTGATGTATTGCGCCAATGGTGATAATAATGCGACAAAGACCGACATTTTGAGTCCTGTTAAAAATCCTTGCATCCAAGTTAATTTTCCGCGGTACATTCTTCTTCTCTTTTCACGCATCACAAGAACTGTCATGAATATCCCAATAGGGAAGAAGAGGAGTGTTAACCAATAATGGTCGGCAATTTTTTCATCGTGCCATCCTAAAGTTTTTTCAAAGAGCATCCATAACAACATGGCAATGGTAAAAATAATCGCCCATTTAAATTCTATCTTGATGTGTTTCATGTTTACTTCTAGTTTGTAAAATTCTTTATAAGATACCAAAAAAAATCCCGAAACAAAATGCTTCGGGATGCGGGTTATTTGATTTGATTTTATTCATTAACTAGCACCCATTCTCCTTTTTGAAGTAAAGGGATTGCCTGTTTGTATTTAACTTCTTTACTCTCACCGCTCATAACATTTTTAATAGTAACTCTGTCGTTACGTCCAATTTTAGGTTGTTCGCGAACAATCGTCTCTGTTACTTGTTGTCGTTGAGATTGTGTATTTCCTGCGGCTCTAGATTGCGCAGCACGTTCATCCATATTAGGAATTTCTTCCTTTTGTTCGTTAAGTTTCTCTTTGTTACGAACTTCACGCGCTTCTTGAATTTGCTGCTGATTCTCCTGTGGGAGCTCTCCTTTAAACAGGAAGGAGATCACATCTTTATTTACCTTTTCGATCATGGCTTTAAACAATTCGAAAGCTTCAAACTTGTAAATAAGCAACGGATCTTTTTGTTCGTGAACCGCAAGCTGAACCGATTGTTTTAACTCATCCATTTTACGAAGGTGTGTTTTCCACGCATCATCAATGATTGCTAACGTAATGTTTTTTTCGAAATCTTGAATTAACTGCTTCCCTTTGGTTTCGTAAGCTTTTTCAAGATCGGTTGCCACATTTAGTGTTTTTACACCGTCGGTAAAAGGAACTAGAATTCGCTTGTACTTTTCTTTCTGAGTCTCGTATACATTTTCGATAACAGGAAATGCCATCTCTGCATTGCGAGTCATCTTATCTTGATAGTGCTGATATGCAGCTTTATATACCACACCTGCGATTTTCTGAGTATCCATTTTCTCGAATTCTTCAGAAGAAATAGGTGAGCTCATAGAGAAATAACGAATTAATTCAAACTCGAAATTTTTATAATCTTGGGCTAGTTTGTTAGATTCTGCGATAACTTCGGAAGTATCATAAATCATGTTTGCGATATCTACACGCAATCGCTCTCCAAATAATGCATGGTGACGACGTTTGTACACCACTTCACGCTGAGCGTTCATTACATCATCGTATTCTAGTAATCGTTTACGAACCCCAAAGTTATTTTCTTCAACTTTTTTCTGTGCTCTTTCAATCGATTTTGAGATCATAGAATGCTGAATTACTTCGCCTTCTTTTAATCCCATTCTATCCATCATCTTAGCAATTCGTTCGCTTCCGAAGAGACGCATTAAATTATCTTCCAAAGAAACGTAGAACTGTGAACTTCCTGGGTCTCCTTGACGTCCACTACGACCTCTTAGCTGTCTATCAACACGTCGTGAATCGTGACGTTCGGTACCAATAATAGCAAGTCCACCGGCTTTCTTTACTTCGTCACTTAATTTAATATCGGTACCACGCCCTGCCATGTTTGTAGCAATAGTTACCACTCCAGCATTTCCGGCTTCTGCAACAATATCTGCTTCCCTTTTATGCAATTTTGCGTTTAATACATTATGCGGAACATTTCGCATGCTGAGGGTACGACTTAATATTTCTGAAATTTCTACGGAAGTGGTTCCAATTAATACTGGGCGTCCCGCTCTTGAAAGGTCGGTCACTTCGTCGATTACTGCATTGTATTTTTCACGCTTGGTCTTGTAAATTTTATCTTCTCTGTCGAAACGTGCGATTGGTCGGTTGGTTGGAATTTCAACTACATCTAATTTATAGATCTCCCAAAGTTCACCTGCTTCTGTTACCGCAGTACCTGTCATCCCGGCAAGTTTACGGTACATTCTAAAGTAGTTTTGAAGCGTTACCGTAGCGAAAGTTTGGGTCATCGCTTCGATCTTTACATTTTCTTTAGCTTCAATCGCTTGGTGGAGACCGTCACTGTAACGACGACCATCCATGATACGTCCTGTTTGCTCATCGACGATCATTACTTTGTTTTCCATGACCACATACTGCGTATCTTTTACAAATAGCGTAAAAGCTTTTAGTAATTGGTTCATCGTGTGAATTCGTTCACTCTTAATACCGAAATCACGGAAGAGTTCTTCTTTTAATTCGGCTTCTTCTTCTGAAGGAAGTTCTTTTGCTTCAATTTTAGCAATTTCCAATCCGATCTCGGGCATCACGAAGAAATCAGGATCGTCTTCTCCTGAAAGGAAATTAACTCCTTTATCGGTTAATTCTATCTGATTGTTCTTTTCATCGATCACGAAATAAAGTTCGGCATCTACTTTCGGCATTTCCCGATTGTTATCTGCCATGTACGTATTTTCGGTCTTCTGAAGTATTTGCTTTACACCTTCTTCTGAAAGAAATTTAATGAGGGCTTTATTCTTGGGTAATCCTCGATAGACTCTTAAAAGTTGAAAACCACCTTCTTTTACATCTCCTTCAGCAATTAATTTTTTAGCATCTGCAAGAACTCCCGTAAGATATTTACGTTGAACTTCAACAATATCTTGGATTTTTGGTTTTAGTTCATTGAATTCGTGTCGGTCTCCTTCAGGAACTTGTCCAGAAATAATTAATGGAGTACGAGCATCATCAATTAAAACCGAATCGACCTCATCGACAATAGCATAATGATGCGGGCGTTGTACTAGATCCTGCGGAGCGTGCGCCATATTATCTCTTAGGTAGTCGAATCCAAATTCGTTGTTCGTACCATATGTAATATCTGAATTGTATGCCTTTCTTCGCTCTGGTGAATTGGGTCTGTGGTAATCAATACAATCTACAGTCATTCCATGAAATTCGAAGATTGGTGCCATCCACGCACTATCACGTTTTGCAAGGTAGTCGTTAACGGTTACAAGATGCACACCGTTTCCTGCAAGCGCATTTAGATATACTGGTAAGGTAGCTACTAATGTTTTTCCTTCCCCTGTGTGCATTTCTGCAGCTTTTCCTTGGTGTAAAGCAACACCACCAATAAGCTGTACATCGTAATGAACCATATCCCAGGTTACTTCTTTTCCGGCTGCATCCCACGAGTTTTTCCAGATAGCTTGATCCCCTTCTAAGGTTACATACTCTTTTTCTCCAGAAAGTTCTCGGTCGAAAGGTGTGGCGGTAACGGTAAGAGTTTTATTGTTTTTAAAGCGTTTTGCAGTTTCTTTTACAACTGCAAAAGCTTCGGGAAGAATAGTATCGAGGGTTAATTTTTCAATGTCGTAACGGGTTTCTTTTAAGGTATCGATCTCATTGTAGATATCTTCCTTTTTGTCGATATCTTCCATTGCTTCGGCTTCCTTTTCCAAAGCATCTATTTGTGTCTGGATCTCTTTTTGGTCTTCTTTAATCTGAGCACGAAACTCGTCCGATTTTCCCCGCAAACCGTCTAATGAAAGTTGTTCCATTGCGGCTTCGTGTTTTTTTATTTTATCAACAAAGGGTTGTATATCGCTAATATCCTTCTTCGATTTATCTCCTACAAAAACTTTTAATACGCTGTCTAAAAATCCCATGATTTACTATTGTGTTATTCACTCTTGTGTCTACGATAAAGTATCGTTTAACTACTTACAAAAAAACTGTAAAAAAACAACACTACCAAAGGCAGTATGGTTTTTATACCTTCTTTTTAGAGCAAAAAAAAAGCCTCTTTAACAGAGACTTTTTTTAGATTATTAATATAGGTTATACGCTGTTGCCAACGTGTTTATTTTATTTTGAACCGATACTAGTAATTGCTTACTAGTATTCATCTTCATTCCACAGATAGTCATCATCTGTTGGATAGTCCGGCCAAATCTCTTCGATAGAGTCGTACGAGTCGCCTTCGTCTTCGATTGCTTGTAAATTTTCTACAACTTCCAAAGGAGCTCCTGTACGAATTGCGTAATCGATCAATTCGTCTTTTGTTGCCGGCCAAGGTGCATCACTTAAATAGGATGCTAATTCTAACGTCCAGTACATTATACTTAGGGTTTAATTTTCTGCAAAAATAATTTTTTAGATTAAAAAGTCAAGAAAAATCGTAATTATTTCTACTATATTTTTAAGAACGTTTATAAAATACTAAAAATCAGTATTTTACAGGGTAACTTTCTGAAGCCATTATTAGAGTTTTTCTGGTACCCATTTAATTTCTTCAGCTTGCAGGTCATAGGTCAACTTTCGTGCCAGCACAAACAGGTAGTCTGATAATCGGTTTAAATATGTTAAAACAAGTGAGTCTATAGGTTCTTGTTCATGTAGTAGAGTGGCAAGTCGCTCGGCACGACGGCATATACAGCGGGCTATGTGACAATGTGACACGGAAGAGTGCCCTCCTGGAAGTATAAAATGTGTCATTTGCGGAAGTGTTTCATTCATGCTGTCCATTTCGTCTTCCAGTTGTTTAATATCTGCTTCGTTGATCTTCGGAATGTTAAGTCGTTCTTTCCCGCTTTTAAGCATTGCTTTTTCAGGATCTGTCGCCAGAATGGCACCCAATGTAAAAAGTCTATCTTGAACACGTATAAGTACTTCTTTCGAATGAGTGTCAATTTCTTGATCTCGGATAAGTCCTATATAAGAGTTTAACTCATCTACGGTACCATAGCTTTCAATTCGAATGTGGTGTTTTGGCACACGGGTACCGCCAAATAAAGCTGTGGTTCCCTTGTCTCCGGTTTTAGTATATATTTTCATAAAAAAAATAATTTCAATTTTAGGGCTATATGCCGCTTCATATATTTAAAATGTAAGGCTTTCTATAGATTTATATGGTATAATATAAGCAGCAGTATAGCATATACAAATATAATAGAAGCTACTTCTTCAGCGAGATAAAAATTGTAAGTTTGTTTTTATAGAATTTAAGTATATGTTGTTTCCTGAATTAGCTAGAGGCGAGATTGATAGTATGAAAGTGTCTTCCTATTGGGTAAAAGGAATTTTTAGACGTGTATTTCAAAAGAGAAAAAAGAAAGTTTTTGTTATAGGTTTTCATAAAACAGGAACTTCAAGCATGGGGCATGCGCTTCAGGAGTTGGGATATAGAGTCTGCGGAAGTTTAAAGGAAGGGAAATACCTTGCAAATAGCGATACTTCCTTTCTTACCCATCTCTTTCAGAAGGCACAGCCGTTATTAAAAAAGTACGATGCATTTCAAGATACTCCTTGGTTTTTAATGTACGAAGAACTGTATAATAAATACCCCGATGCATATTTTATATTGACCGTTCGTGATGCTAAATCGTGGTTAAAAAGCTACCAAAAGCACTTTAAAACAGATGGATATTTGTATCACGATGAAATTTATGGAACTTTAGATAGTATTAATGAGGCAGCAATTTTTATAAAGAGATACGAAGCTCATGTAGCTAATGTTAGAGATTTTTTTTCTTCCAAAGGAAAGCTTTTAGAATTTAGGACAGGACATGATGAATGGAGAAAATTAACCGATTTTTTAAATGTAAAAACACCAAATACAGTTTTTCCACATTCTAACAAGGCCCAGCATTCTATATGGATGAGGTCTTTTAAAAAAAGTTTAAAACGACTGTACTATCGCTCCTAATTAGAATGTAACATTTTTATTAGATTAAGAAAGCACTTTATTTTTTACATCACTCTCTACCATGCCATCTCTTAAGCGAATTACTCGGTGGGCATGCTCTGCTACTTCTTCTTCGTGGGTTACTAAAATAACTGTGTTTCCGGCCGCGTGAATGGCATCGAATAAACCCATGATCTCTAACGAAGTTTTCGAATCTAAATTTCCAGTGGGTTCATCTGCTAATATAATAGAAGGTTTATTTACGAGCGCACGCCCTACTGCTACACGTTGTCTTTGTCCTCCAGAAAGCTGGTTCGGTTTATGGTCCATACGATCTGCAAGCCCCACATCTTTTAAAACTTCTTCGGCACGAACTTTTCGTTCAGCTTTCGAAGCTCCTGCATACACCATTGGCAAGGCTACATTTTCTAACGCTGTAGTTCGAGGAAGTAAGTTAAAGGTTTGAAATACAAAACCAATTTCTTTATTTCGAATCTCGGCTAATTCATCGTCAGACATGTTGCTAACATCGTGTCCATTAAGTTCGTAAGTTCCAGCTGTTGGTGTGTCGAGACATCCTAGTAAATTCATTAATGTAGATTTTCCCGAACCTGAAGGCCCCATTAGGGCAACATATTCACCAACTTCAATATCGAGGTCGATTCCCTTTAAAACTTTTACAATTTCTTGCCCAAGGGGAAAATCTCTTTTTATGCCTCTAATTTTTATAACTAAACTCATACACTTTTGTCGGTTTATATCTTTTGCAAGATACTCATTTCACGATAAGACGTTGTACTGTTCACCTTGTTACACTCTAATTTTAAAATGTTGTTTTTTTTGTTCTTTTCTGAAAAAAAGTAAGCCCCATTGAAATGTATCTATACTTACAGTTACTTTTGGATGCTTGCAGACTATATTCCATGCTGCTGTCATTTCTAAGCTCCAGTAAATATCGTCAAAGATTATTATAGAATCATTAGTAATATTTGGCAATAGGCTTTCAAAATACTGAAGCGTTTTTTCTTTTGAATGACTTCCGTCGATAAATACGAGAGAAACAGGTTCTTTATAACGGGTTAGAAAAGATTCAAATTTCTCTTGAAATAATTCGATGTTCTGAAGCTGAAATTGTTCGAAATACTTCTTTGCAATAGTTGCAGTTTGGGGGCAACCTTCTACCGTACTTATTTTTCCAGAAGGATTTCCAAGGGATAATGCAACTGTTGCCATACCTAACGAAGTGCCAAGTTCGAGCGTAGTTTCTGCAGAGAAGTAGTTGCTTAATCTAAATAATAGACGTTGTCTCTTTCTTGTTATTCCCGCATTTTTTGCAATGGCTGAAACTTGACGTTCTTTCGATGTGAATACTCTTGATCCTGCTCCAAAATCTGTAACCGAAATTGTTTCAGAAGTAAGAGTTAATTCTTTTCGATGTGCTTTCAGAAGTAAATATTCTTTGTACTTCTTTTTGTCGTAAAAGCATTTCGTAACAAGGTTGTAAACAAATGGCGAGTGAACTCCATGCGCATTTGTGGAGCTAAATAAAAATTGGATGTATGATTTAATTTGGTGATACACGAATTTTAAAACTATTAGGGCATTTTAAAGTGAGTAGTGTTACGTGATAATGTTTTTAAAATTAATCTTTAATTTCGTTTCACCCTTCTTCCATTTTTGCGGATAATTCGAACCACCGTTCTGTTTTACTATCGATAGCATCCATTATTTTTTGAAGGTGTTGCGATTGTTTGTCTATCTCTTCACCGTCCCAATTTTCGGTTGCAAATTTATTTTGAAGGGTTTCTCGATCTTTTTCAAGTTTTGCTATTTCTTTTTCTAATTTCTTATACTCTTTCTGCTCGTTGTAGCTTAGTTTGGCCTTTTCATTTCCATCTTTCCAGTCGTTTTTTGTTTTCGAATCACTTTCAGAAGGTATTGGTTTTTCTGAAGGAGTACTATCCTCATACGTGCGGAAATCGGAATAATTCCCAGGAAAATCTTGAATTACTCCATCTCCTCGAAACACAAATAAATGATCTACTATCTTATCCATAAAATATCGGTCGTGCGAAACTACGATTAGGCAACCTGGAAAATCCAGTAAAAAACTTTCAAGTACGTTGAGTGTTACAATATCGAGATCGTTGGTAGGTTCATCGAGAATAAGAAAGTTCGGATTTCGAATTAAAACCGTACAGAGGTAAAGGCGTTTTCGCTCACCACCGCTCAATTTATCTACAAAATCATATTGTTTTTTGCGATCGAATAAAAACCGTTCTAGAAGTTGTTGTGCAGAAATCTGTTTTCCTTTTTTAAGAGGAATGTAATCACCAAAATCACGTACAACATCGATTACTTTTTGCCCTGGTTTTATTGCAATTCCTTTTTGTGTGTAATATCCAAATTTTACGGTTTCACCAATCACTACTTTTCCCGAATCGGGCACCATGTTTCCGGTTACGATGTTTAAAAATGTAGATTTTCCAGTTCCGTTTTTTCCAATAATTCCTACACGTTCTCCCCGTAAAAAATTATGTTCGAAATTTTGAAATAGCTTTTTTTCGTCGAACGATTTAGAGATGTTGTGTAACTCGACCACTTTTGTTCCTAATCGCTCCATGTTTAATTCGAGTTGCACTTCATGGTCGTTTCTTCGTTGATGTGCGCGCGACTTAATATCGCTAAAGTCGTCTATTCTCGATTTACTTTTAGTAGTTCGTGCCTTTGGTTGGCGACGCATCCAATCGAGTTCTTTTTTATAAAGTTGTTTTGCTTTGGCAGTTTCTGTGGCTTCATTCTCGATTCGTGCATCTCGTTTCTCTAAATAATAGCTGTAGTTTCCTTTATAGCTATATAGCTTTCCTTCATCGAGTTCAACAATTTCATTACAGACTCTTTCTAAAAAATAACGGTCGTGTGTTACCATGAATAGAGTGAAATTCTCTTTGGCAAAGAGTTCTTCTAGCCATTCGATCATTTCCAAGTCTAGGTGGTTGGTAGGCTCATCCATCACCAACAGATCGGGTTGTGTGAGTAAGGCATTCGCCAATGCAAGCCGTTTTTTTTGTCCTCCGCTTAATTTCCCAACTTTTTGTGAGAGGTCTTCCAGTTTTAATTTAAATAGAATTTGTTTGTAGCGAGTTTCAAAATCCCAAGCGTTATTTGCATCCATCGCATCGAATGCCTTTTGGTACAGTTCTGCATCATGTGAATTTTGCAGGGCTTTCTCGTACGTTGAGATTATTTTAAGAATGGGGTTCTTTGAAGCAAAAATGGTTTCTTCTATAGTAAGCTTAGGATCTAAATTAGGTTCTTGCGAAAGAAAAGCGACCGTTAAGTTTTTACGGTAGACGACATTTCCTTCATCGGGAGCTTCTTTTCCAGAAAGAATATTGAGCATTGATGTTTTTCCGGTTCCGTTTTTAGCTACGAATCCAATTTTTTGTCCGGCGTTAATTCCGAAGGAAATATGTTGAAAGAGGATTCTTTCCCCATAAGATTTTGATATATTTTCGACAGATAGGTAATTCACGTATTTTAATTTTTTTCAAAAATAGGTGGAAATTATGGAGTTATCTCAAATAATATTTTGTTATTATCGTTTATGCGTTATATTTGTCGATTAACAACCCCGCAATCTATGAAGCTGACCTCATTCGTGCTGCTACTTTTAGCATTTATTAGCATGTCGTCCTGTGTTTCTACTAAGCAGTTGACATATCTTCAAGAACAAGAATATGCTGTGGATAGTCTTGTAACTGTAAGGAAAATTCAAGAGCCTTATCGTGTTCAAGTAAACGATTTATTGAGTATTCGGGTAAAAGCACTAGATCAAGAAACTGTTGGAATTTTTAATCCGATTAACGATGCTAATTCTTCAGCCACAGGGGAGGAACGATTGTATTACGATGGATTTGTAGTTGATCTTCATGGTAATATTCGCATTCCTAGCTTGGGGGAGTTGCCCGTATTAGGACTGACAGTTGAAGAGATTAGGGAAATGATAGAAGCGCGTTTATTAAGAGATTTCTTTAAAGAAGAAGCTAATATTTTCGTGACGGCAAAATTAGCAGGAATACGATATACTATTAATGGTGAAATAAGTAGTCCAGGGTCTAATATTATATATAGAGATCAAGTTTCTATAATGGAGGCAATTGCTAATAGCGGTGATATTACCGTTACTGGTGATCGTCAAAATGTAGTGATTGTAAGGCAATACCCTTTAGGTCAAAAAGTACATCATATTGATCTAACACGTATAGATGCTATGAACTCACCGTATTATTACATTCGTCCTAATGATTTAATATTAATTAATCCGTTACCACAAAAATCTATAGGTACCGGAACTACAGGTTTGCAATCTTTTACCACAATACTTAGTATAGTTACAGCGCTGGCAACAGCTACATTATTATTTATACGATTATGATGAGCGAGGAAAACGATGTACACGATGCACATACTACCTTCGATTTTAAGGCATTTCTTTATACACTTATAAGCTATTGGCCTTTGTTTCTTATTTCTTTAGCGATAGGTTTTGGGATTGCTTATTTTGTAAATATTCGAAAATTGCCCATTTATCAGTTAGAGAATATGATCTCTATCAAAGATGATCAGAATCCATTTTTTACTAGTAATACAAGTCTAACGTTTAATTGGGGTGGAACCACAGATAAGGTTAATACGGCAATTATAACTCTTCGATCTAGATCTCATAATGAGAAGGTTGTTGAAAGACTCCAGTATTACGTTTCGTATGCAATTGATGGGGAGTATCAACAAATCGATGCTTATAAAAAAACACCTTTCTTTTTTGAAGTAGATACCTCAAAATCTCAGTTACTAGGCCAACAATTGAAGGTTATTTTTCAAGATTCAATTACTTTTTCTATAGAAACCGATTTTCTAGGGAGTAGTGTACGAGGACAAAATTTTACTACGAGGGAGATTTCTAGTATACCCGTGGAAATGGGCAGTTTTAAGCAAACCTTTAAAATAGGGGAGAAAATAAATTTACCTTTTTTTAGCGGAACTTTTGTTCCTAATACAGAGATAGGCGTGGTTACAGGGAAAACGTATTACCTTTCTTTTAATCAGTTTGATAATGCTGTTAAAAAGTTTATGGCCATTAATGTTACTCCAGAAAGCAAAGGGTCCTCGATTTTAAAATTACGTTTATTAGGTAAAAACAAAGCTAAAATTGTAGATTATTTAAATACTTCGGTTGCAGTATTGAGTGATAATATGCTGGAACGAAAAAATCTTTTTGCAACCAAAACAATTCGTTTTATCGATAGCAGTCTTACTGAAAAGTCTGAAGAGTTGCAGGGAGTTGAAAAAGAGCTCAATAATTTTAAAAATAAAAATGCCATTTTCGACCTTGAAATTGAAGGAAATGATATTAATATTAAATTAAATCAACTTGATATTCGTAAAGAAAGTGCCATTCGTGAACTTAACTATTACAATGTATTAGAAAGTTATCTTGTAAGTCGTTCCGATTATAGTGACGTACCAGCACCTTCTGTCGCCGGTATTGGAGAAGCTAGTATTGTTGGTGGGGTTGGTAGAATCATAGAATTGGCTGAAGAACGTAATAAATTACAATATTCATTTAAGGAAGGAGCTCCTATATTTTCAGATATTGATCGTAGGATAAATGCAGTAAAATCTGTTCTTTTAGAAAATATTAGGTCTTCAAAGAGTATTAAAAACCAAGAGCTTTCTAATTTAAACAGAGAAATTTCTGGATATGAATCACAGATTAGAAGCCTTCCGAAGGAACAACAAGAATTACTAAAGATTGAGCGCCGTTATAATTTAAGCCAGGGAACATACGATCTATTTCTTGCAAAGCGTAGTGAAGCTGGCTTGGTAAAAGCTGCAAATGTAAGTGATGTACTCGTGATTGATCCAGCAAAAGATACAGGTGCAGGAAAAGTAGGGCCAAACACTACTTTAAATTACATGATGGCCGGTCTTTTTGGATTTTTAATTCCTTTTGTATTCGTTTTTTTACGGGTGTTTTTTAATACCAAGATACATTCTGTAAAAGATGTAGAGCGATTGTCGAAAATCCCAATTTTAGGGGCTATCGGAAAAAGTCACATTACTGGAAATCTCGCTGTGTTAGATACACCAAAATCTGCAATTGCAGAATCGTTTAGAGCATTGCGATCCAGTTTGCAGTTTT
The DNA here is from genome assembly GCF_001637325.1 of Cochleicola gelatinilyticus. GTDB lineage: Bacteria > Bacteroidota > Bacteroidia > Flavobacteriales > Flavobacteriaceae > Cochleicola > Cochleicola gelatinilyticus. Next base: position 113,246 of record NZ_LRXL01000053.1, on the reverse strand, counting down.
TATATAAAAAGCAAGGAGTAGAAGGTGCAAAAACGGTTTTGGTAACTTCTTCTGTTAGTGGTGAAGGAAAAACATTTACATCAATTAATATCGCTTCGGTATTGGCATTGAGCGAAAAGAAAACTGTATTGGTAGGTTTAGACCTTCGTAAACCAAAAATATTTGGAGATTTCGATATCGATAATTCTATTGGAGTGGTAAATTATCTTATCAGCGACTCATCACTTTCAGGAATAGTTCAAAAAACCATGTTGCCTAGTTTAGATGTAATAACATCAGGACCAATTCCGCCAAATCCTTCAGAATTATTAATGAGCAGCCGAATGGAGGATCTCATTAATGAATTAAAAGAAGAGTACGATTATGTAATTTTAGATTCACCGCCACTTGGACTGGTAGCAGATTCACTTGAATTAATAAAATTTGCAGATGCTACGTTATATATTGTGCGTCAAAATTACACCAAAAAAGGGATGTTTGGTCTTGTAAACGAAAAGTATAAAACAGGAGAGATTACCAACCTTAGCTTTGTTCTTAATTATTACGAAGAAAAAGCACAACATGGTTATGGTTATGGCTATGGCTACGGTTATGGTTACGGAAATTATGCCAATGGTTACCACGAGGATGTGAAAAAACCAAGTTTATGGGAAAAAATAAAGAATGTTTTTAAGCGTAAATAAATGTATTAAAAGTAGTACATAGAACCTGAATCCTATTAAAGAAATATGAAAGCGAATGATGAAAATTGGTTGTATGAGATCTCTTCCAAGCATGCGCTTATAGACCTTAATTTTGCAGAGCTCTGGCGTTATCGCGATCTGTTATTTTTATTTGTAAAACGAGACATTGTAACCGTATACAAGCAAACCATTCTTGGTCCTTTGTGGTTCTTTATTCAGCCCTTATTTACATCTATAGTTTTTACATTAGTATTTAATGGACTTGGTAATATTAGTACGGGAGGAATTCCGCCTTTACTTTTCAACCTTGCTGGAATTACAGCTTGGAATTATTTTAGAGTGTGTTTAACTGGAACTTCAAATACCTTTAGAGGAAACCAGAATATCTTCGGAAAGGTCTATTTTCCGAGATTGATTATGCCTCTTTCTGTTACCATATCGAACCTATTAAAATTTGGAATACAATTATTAATTCTTATATGTGTTTACATTTATTATACAGCAACAGGACATAGCATTACACCCAACTTGTATTTATTACTTTTTCCTATTTATGTAATAATGATGGCATTACTGGGAATGGGAGCTGGAATGATTATTTCTGCATTTACAACTAAATATAGAGACCTTCAGGTTTTATTAGGTTTTGTAGTTAATTTATTAATGTACATGTCTGCTGTACCATATCCATTAGCTGAAGCAAAAAATAAGTTTCCCTCTTTCGTATCAGATTTTGTGGAATTTAATCCATTGACACAAATCATAGAAGGGTTTAGGTTCATGATCTTAAATACAGGAAGCTTTTCATGGTTTGGAGTTACCTACACCTTCCTTTTTTCTGTAATTCTTTTTCTGGTGGGAATGATCGTTTTTAATAAAACAGAAAAGAGCTTTATAGATACCATATAAATAAATCCGTTTATACAATGAGCGTAATATTAAAAGCCGAAAATATCTCTAAACAATACCGACTAGGATTGGTTGGTACTGGCTCATTTACGCACGATGTAAACCGTTGGTGGCATGCCATTCGAGGTAAAGAAGATCCCTACTTAAAAGTGGGTGCTTTAAATGATCGTAGCATGAAGACTTCGGAAGAATACGTTTGGGCATTACAAGACATTAATTTTGAAGTGAAAGATGGTGAAGTATTAGGAATCATCGGAAAAAATGGGGCAGGTAAGTCAACCCTTCTGAAGCTGCTATCCAGAGTAACAAGCCCCACCACAGGAGTTATTAAAACGAAAGGTCGCATAGCTTCTCTCCTAGAGGTTGGTACAGGATTTCACCCCGAATTAACAGGTAAAGAGAATATTTTTCTTAACGGTGCTATCTTAGGGATGAATAAATCTGAAATAGCAGAAAGACTTGAGGAAATCATCGAGTTCTCTGGTTGCGAAATGTATATCGATACTCCTGTTAAACGTTATAGCAGTGGAATGCGAGTTCGTTTAGCATTTGCCGTAGCCGCACATTTAGAACCCGATATTTTGGTAATTGATGAAGTACTTGCAGTTGGAGATGCAGAATTCCAGAAAAAAGCAATCGGGAAAATGCAGGATATTTCTAAAGGCGAGGGGCGAACCGTTCTCTTTGTAAGCCATAATATGGTATCTGTACAACAATTGTGTACACGATGTATTTTAATGGAAAATGGTCGCATTAAAACAGAAGGACCTACACAAGAGATAATAGATGAATATTTAAAGCTTAATGATGAAACAGACAGTTTTAAAAGAACTGAAAATACAGCATTATCTCCGGTATTTATAAAAGATGTGTATTTGTTAAGTCCGAAAAAGATAAAGACTAACAAAGTCCAGTGCGGACATGAATTAAACATTTTTATCGAGATTAGTGCGAGCGAAGAACAGGGTAATATTCGTATGGAAATAGGGATCGATGGAAAACGAGGAGAGCGACTGGTCTATTTAAGTAATGCGCTTATTGAACGTAAACTTACGCTTAATTCGGGCGTTAATATAGTACAAGTGCATATTGATAAGGTGCCATTTCTTCCAGGAACTTATCCACTTACCATTCGTATAAGCAATGAAAGTGGTAAAGAAGTAGATAAAGTTCAGAACAATTTTAAAATTCAAGTGGAGGAAGGTGATTTCTTCAATACCGGAAAACTAAATGTATTGTCAAAAAGTAAATTTTTAATGGAGCATGATATTTTCAAAATTTAAGAAGAAACTTATATTCGTAATTGGATCAGGGAGATCAGGCACACATCTCTTAGGGCGAACCTTTGGGAATAGCCCCGAGATAGAAACATTTATTGAAGAAGATAAGTTCTTTTTACCAATTACAGAGTTGGCAGCAGGGTTAAATAAAAATGCATCCGATTTTGATGATATTCTATCTTTATATAAAAAAGAATTCAAGAAAAGTAAAAAAAAGTACATCTTAGAAAAAACACACCCAAACATTTGGTTTGTAGAAAAGATTCACGAATATTTCCCAAAGGCACAGTTTATAGGTATTAAGCGCAATGTATATGCCACAGTTGCTAGTATGTTAAATCACGATGGGGTATTAAGTTGGTATAAAAGAATACCTTTAGATGAAGAAAATTCTTTTTTAGGGATTAACCGTAATAACCTTAAGACGTTTAAAGATTTACCGCTCGAAAGCAAATGTGCAATACGATGGAAAGCTCATGTCGATAGACTTGATTATCTTTCAGAAAAGTTTCCAGAGCACGTGTTGGTGATTAACTATGAAGATTTTTACGATCGTTATCCAGACCTTATGAACGAGTTAAAAGCATTTTTAGATACCGATTTCGAAATTCATTCAGAGCCGCTTAATGTGAAAGGCAAAGACAAGTGGAGAGAACAGCTTACTGATAAAGAGATAGAAAATATAGATAAAGCAATACGGGTTTGAAAAAACTATTTAAAAGCAACATACAAAGAAATCCAGATACCTTTCCTGTGTATTGGTCCTCCAACAAGTACTTGGCTGGAAAAGAATGGGATAATTTTGGAGATGCTTTAGTGCCCTTGCTTGTCGAACGGATTTCTGGTAAGAAAGTAGTATGGACTAATAAAAATGCTGCTGTTGCCAATAACAATGGTCTCTCGAAAGTGTTCTTCACCATCGGGAGTATTTTAGATCAGGCAAAAGAGAATAACATCGTTTGGGGTTCGGGAATCATGCATTCGCAAAAACCAATTCAAAAAAGTACTTTTTTAGCTGTTAGAGGACCTATTTCGTATAGTCGAGTACTTGCGAGCGGTCAACATATGGAGCCAATATGGGGAGACCCGGCGCTGTTATGTCCGTTTTATTTTCCGGTGCCAAAAAAAACGCAAACCAATACCATCGCTCTTGTTCCTCATTATGTGGATTACGAAGCGGTAAATAATAAATATAAAGACGAAGAGGGAGTTATTGTGATCGATCTAAAAGATCCAGATATTCCCGGAGTGATCGAAAAGATAGCAACGGCAAGTATGGTTTTTTCGTCTTCCTTGCATGGTTTAATTGTAGCACACGCCTATGGTATAAAAGCAGCTTGGGTATTGTTCTCAGATAAACTAGATGGTGATGATATAAAATTTAACGACTATTTTATGTCGGTAGGAATACGATTGTATAAACCATTTCAATACGATGATGTGTTGCTTACACGCAAAATTGCTTCAGAAAGCCTTTTGCCCGATCTTGCAGTGCTTCAAAAAGTGCAACTCGATCTGTTGCATTCTTGCCCGTTTTTAGAAAAGGCATGAGAAAACTACTCGCCATAACGCCTTATTTGGGTAGAACCGGTTCAGAAATAGCGCTGTTGAACCTACTTACTTCTTTAACAGATGAATTTCAAATCGATGTAGTTACTCCCAACAAAGCGCCTGAATTAGCTTCAGAAATAAATAAACCTATAAGGTTGTTAAAACCAGTTGCGCAGAAGCAAGGATTAAAGCAAAAAATACAACGTAAAATAGGCATAGGCGATTCTATTGTGAAACGCTCTTTTTTAGGTCGCTTTCCCCTTTATGAAGCGTATGATGTAGTGGTATTGAATACCTTAAAAACACTTGTTTATTTTCCCGAAGCCATAACGAAAGGAAAAAAAATTATTGTTTATATTCATGAAACTGAAGCGATGCTCACCGGGATATCTGCTCATTTGTTTGCTACAGTAATCGATAAGGCCGATCTTATAATTTGTAGCTCAGAACATGTGCGTTCTTATTTTAAAACAATGGGGAGAACCAGTAAGGTTGAGGTATTACATCCTACACTCGATTATTCTAAATTTGCACTTCCCCAATCCAATAAAAATTTGCGAGCTTCTTTAGGCTACAAAGAAACCGATTTTGTTTGGGGCATGGCAGGCACTATAACTGTAAATAAGAACCCAAAAATGTTTATTGATATTGCAAAACAGGTTAACGAAAAAAAGCCTAATGCAAAATTTATGTGGATTGGTTATAAGGGCGATAGTGCTTACGAAGATTATTTAAAATCTTTAGTAAAAGAATGGAATCTTGAACAGGTAGTAACTTTTATTACAGGGAAGAACGAAGAATATTACGAGTATATAAACGCCATCAACGGATTTTTGCTAACCTCATTAAGTGAATCTTTTTCATTGGTTTCTCTAGAGGCAGCTTGCTTCGGAAAGCCCGTTGTTTCATTTCCTTGTGGCGGCGTTATTGAAGCAGTTCCGGAAGTATGTTTAACAGTAACTAAAGAATTTTCTGTTTCTGAAATCGCTTCAGAAATCATGAATATAATGAATCAGGACACTCCCCAATTTTCCTTCAAAACATGTAACGAATTAGTAGCACACAGTAAAACGGAAGTTTCCGAAGCATTTACAACTTTGCTTTTAAAGCATAATTTGCTATAAATGAAAACGCCTTTAGTTAGCATAATCGTTCCAAATTACAACCATGAAGCTTTTCTAGAGAAACGGCTTGAGAGTATTTTTAATCAAACATATCGCAATTTCGAGGTCATATTATTAGACGATTATTCTTTAGACGGAAGCGTTTCTATCTTAAGAAAATATGCAGAAAGAGAAGAAGTGTCGCATGTTGTACTTAATGATGAAAACTCGGGGAGCCCCTTTAAACAATGGCAAAAAGGAATTGCGTTGGCTAAGGGAACTTATATTTGGATGGCTGAGTCTGATGATTTTTGCAAACTAGAATTTCTTCAGAAACTACTAGATTTTAATGCAGCACAAGAGCAAGAATTGGGAGTGCTATATGCACAATCTTACGATATTGATGCTGCGGACAAAATTAACGCGGATCGAATATATTATACAGAAAATTTTAATCCGAATCTCTGGAAGAATGATTTTAAGATTTCGGGAGCTAGTTTTGTGTCAAAATATTTAAAAGTGAAATGTGTAATTCCGAATGCTAGCGCTGTAATTTTTAAAAGAGCACTTGTACCTCATTCTTTTTTTTCTGAAACACATCTTACGATGAAAATGTGTGGCGATTGGTTATTTTGGTTGAAGATATGCCCAAATACCCACGTAGGTTTTGTATCTGAATCCTTAAATTATTTTCGTGAACATGGGGCAGTAACTCGGAATCATTCTAATTACCAAAAAATATTTCAACGTTGCTTTGAAGAACGCTTAGTGCGTGAATATCTTTCACAGGAAAAAAGCATCGATCAGGAAGAAGAGATCATTAAATTATACAAGCGCTGGTTTCGTGCGAATTCCTTTTCAAGAATAGTTACTCGTTTATTTTATCGAGTACGATTAAAACAGACCTCTTTAATTACGTATCTTAACTTGTTTTTTAAGCACCACAGAACGAAAGAGAAATTAATTGGAAAACGAATAAAATGAGGATCGCTTTTGTATTAAATACTTTTCCGGTTACTACCGAAACCTTTATCGTAAACCAAATGATCTCGTTACTGAAAGATGGACATGAAATAACCATTTTTGCTTTTCGATATAATAAAGAAGGCGTTATACACCAATCAATCTACGATAACAAATTGATGGAGAAGGTCGTATATTGGAAAGCTCCACCAAAAAATACAAGAAAGAAAATACAAGAATTTTTCTCGGCACTTAGTAGCAACGATAAAAGTTTAGTAAAGTTGCTAGCGACTATCAACCCTTTTAAAACGGGGAATAAGGTACTATCGTTACATTATTTTTATCAATGCCAATGGTTTTTGGGAACGCAGAATTTTGATGTAATTCACTGTCATTTTGCACAACCAGGATTATTTATCTCTCGATTAAGGGATGCTGGCTTTCTTAAAAAAGAACGGTTGGTAACTACGTTTCATGGCTATGATATTGACCCTTCCATGATAGCGAAATACCAAGAAGAATATAAAGTGTTGTTTAAAAACATGGGGGTATGCACTTATAATTCTGAATATTCGAAAAAGATCATCGAACAGATACATCCAGATACTACTAAACTTCGTTTTCTTCCAGTCGGACTGGATATTGACAAGTTCACATCTAAAAAAGAAAAATTAGATTCTAATACCTTACGCGTTGTTTTCTGTGGACGATTGGTGCCCTTTAAAGGACCCGATATCGCCATTCGTATCGTTCATGAATTGATTAAAAATAATATAGAAATTCAGTTAACAATTATTGGAGAAGGCCCGTTGCGTTTGCAATTAGAAGAATACATCGCAGTCTTTAACTTATCGGAATATATTACGTTAAAAGGAGCCGTCTCTCAAGAAACGATTATAGAAACATTGGAACATTCTGATGTGTTTTTACTTCCAGGAATACATGATCCTGCCACTGGACGAGCTGAAAATCAGGGGCTCGTTATACAGGAAGCACAAGCTATGGAAGTTCCTGTATTAGTGTCGAATGCGGGAGGAATGAAATACGGATTGTTAAATAATGAAACTGGATTTGTTGTACAAGAAAACGATGTTGCGTCTTTTGTAGAGAAACTTGTTTGGTTCCATACTCATCCTGATCAACGTAAAAGAATGGGGAAAAAGGGACGTGAATTTGTAAAACAAAACTATAGTAATGATATATTGTTAAAGCAATTACTTTCACTTTACAAAAACCTACCAGATTTAAGCAATTAATGATTCAGAACATTCCCGACATATCGATCATCGTTCCGTTGTACAATCGGGAGAAACTTATAGCTGAGACCCTCGATTCTATTGTAGCGCAAACGTTTCAAAACTGGGAATGTATAGTGGTCGATGATGGTTCAACCGATAATTCTTGGAACCTTGTAACGGAATATGGTTTAATAGACTCCAGAATACAAGGATTTAAACGACCTGAGTCGCTTCAGAAAGGGGCAAATGCCTGTAGAAATTTTGGTTTCAGTAAAGCAAAAGGTTCTTTTATTCAGTGGTTTGATAGCGATGATGTTATGCTTCCGAAGAAATTAGCCTTAGAATTAAACGAGATTCAGAAAAAAGAATCTGATTATTGTATCAGCCTTGCCCGATGCACCGATGAACAGCTTCAGAAAAAAGAAGTAGTACCTTTTAACTTTAATAAGGAACATACAGTGTTTAAAAATTATGCAATGGGTGCGATTGAGGTAGTGACGCAAATGGTGTTGTGGAGAAAAACATTTTTAGAAGGAAAAGATCTGTTTAACCCACTTATTAAAAGAGGGCAAGAAACCGAATTATACAGTCGGTTGTTTTTTCAATCCAATGCTTTTGCTTTAGTGCATCAAGAGACATTATTATACCGGCAGCACGGTGAGACTAAGACGAGTAAAAACGCTTTAGATTATATTCCAGCATATCGTTGGTCGCAAAGTTATATTTCGAATCAATATTTTGAAATGGCGAAGACCATAGGGGAAATACGTATTATGGAGCGGTATTACAAATTTCTGGTGGGATATTTATATGAAGCAACGGTACACAGAGATAAAAAAACGGTTGATTTTATTTTAGAAAAGTTTAAAAATAGTATTCTAAAAGAGCATCCCTTGAGACTTCAAAAACTTTTAATTGGGACAAAACTGGTATCTTTAGCAAGGTCTAAAAATGCATCCCTTCGAAACTTTTTTTTCGATATAAACCTACCCAACTAGTGGTCTCCATAATTATCCCAACATACAATCGTGCCGGCATATTGGAAGAAACACTTCAAAGTGTACAGAACCAAACATCTTCTCGGTGGGAATGTCTGGTGATCGATGACGGTTCGACCGATGAAACTGCAAAGGTTATGGAGTTTTGGAAAAATAAAGACGCCCGCTTTACATATTTAGAACGTCCAGAGAATCGCCTTAAAGGACCTTCTTCTTGCAGAAATATTGGTGCAGAACACGCCAAAGGAGATTATTTATTATTTTTAGATTCAGACGACCTATTGGTTCCAACTTGTATTGCAAATCGCTTAGAAAAAACTCACAAGTTTCCGGATAAGGACTTTTGGATATTCCCTATGTCTTCGTATATAGATTCTCCAAAGTTGAAAGATTTTTCCACCTATGAAAGTTTTACAGCTACCGATTTTTTAACAGGTTTTATTACGATGGATTTTCCATGGAATGTAACCGCACCCCTATATTCAACATCTTTTTTTCTAAAACTGAATGGCTTTTCTGAAGACATACAACTATTTGAAGATCCCGAATTAGCCGTACGAGCTATTGTAGCTTCTAAAGAAAATTTTAAGTTTATAAATCAATCGGATGCTTTTTATAAAGTTGTACCGGTTTCAGAAATAAAACCCACCAACCTAACTCACTATATTTCCTATTACAAAAAGGTAACCAAAATCATTAAAACGTCTGCAGTTACACCAGCCTCAGCGGTATTTAAAAAAGTCTTTTTTAAAGTGCTTCGATCTATCCATATTACAAAGCAAAACCGGATTCTTTTAAGTGAACTTGAACAGGTGTTGCTTAAAAAAGAAACGCTCAGCAAAGAAGAACAAAAAGGCGTTAAACTGCTTAAACTCTTGCAGCAACGTTATTATAAAAAGCCGGGATATTACACGTTAAAACGATTTATAAACACACGGTATTTTTTATGAAAATTCTATTTGTCTCAATGCCGTCTGTTCATGCCATTCGCTGGATCAATCAATTTGAAGCGGAAGGGCACGAATTGTATTGGTTCGATATTTTAGACAGAGGATCGGCCCCTTTCACCTGCAAAATAATTCAAATTACAGGGTGGAAAAAAAACAAAATAAACATAAGTGGGAAATCCTTTTTTAAAAAAACGTTTCCTTCCGTCTACCAGAGAATTCAAGGAGCGATCGAGGTAACGCCTTCCGAAGTAGTATCTCAGTTACTAGCCACGCACCACTTCAATATCGTACATAGTTTCGAAATGCAGCATTGCAGTGTTCCGCTACTTCCTGCATTAAAAAAGCATCCTAAAGTACTGTGGCTCTATTCATGTTGGGGAAGTGATTTGTTTCATTACAAAGAAAATAAACGTCATAAAAAGCAGATCTTAGAGGTTTTACAACGGGTAGATTACATACATACCGATTGTCGAAGAGATTTTACTATCGCAAGAGAGCTTGGTTTTAAAGGATCTCATTTTGGGGTGTTTCCTGGAGGAGGAGGCTATCCTATTGCTGTTTTTGAAAAATACATCGTCCCGGTTTCTAAGCGGGAAACCATTGTCTTAAAAGGCTATCAGCATACCTTCGGAAAGGCACTAAGTGTCATTGAAGCTTTTCAGAAAAACCCAGAACAGTATAGTACTTTAAATCTTATTGTTTTTTCAGCACATAGTGAAGTTGTAGTAGCCTGTAAGCCACTTACAGCAATTTTTAAGAAGGTAACCGTCTACGACCGAAATACAAAATTAGCACAAGAGGAAATGATGCAGCTCATGGGACAAGCATTATTGTATATTGGGAACAGTACCTCAGACGGTATGCCAAATACTTTGTTGGAAGCAATAATCATGGGAGCTTTCCCAATTCAATCAAACCCAGGGGGAGTTACCGAAGAAGTGATCGAAGACGAAACGAACGGGCTCCTAATTGCAGCACCCGAAAATCCATCTTATATTGCGGAAAGAATTACCAAAGCACTTAATGATCGAGATTTAATTAAAAACGCATTTAAAATCAATCAGGATCAAAAATCCCGATGGGAATATCAAACCATAAAAAATAACGTTTTTAAAGCGTACCAAGTCCTACTAAAATCGAATTCTTGAGAATAGGAAAAAACCCTGCAAAGGAACATACCACATCTACTGCCCAAAGCTACCATAGAGTTGTAGTGCCGGTATATATTCCTAATCTTGAAGAAGCTTATTTTAAAGAAGGACTTCTAATACTGCGGTATTGCCTAGAGAGTTTACTAAAAACCGTTCATCACAAAACTCGGATTAGTATTTTCAACAATGCGAGTTGTGAAGAAGTATCCGATTATTTAAAAGAATTATTTGCTACTCATACTGCCATCGACCAGCTGGTGCATTCTAAAACCAATATTGGAAAGATCAACGCCATACATGCTTGTGTTCGAGGTCAATCGGAAGCACTTATTACCATTACCGATGCCGATGTGCTATTTTTAAACAACTGGCAACAAGGCGTAGAAAAGGTTTTTCATGATTTTCCGCAGGCTGGTATGGTATCGCCTGTTCCAGTAAGTAATATTTATAAACACAAAGCCGCTTCCTCTACATTTGGGTATGGTTTCAGTAAAGGGATGGTTTCTTTTGAGAATGTCCCCGATCCGGATGCGTTGGTTAAATTTCAGGAAAGTGTTGGGGCAAACTTATTTGAGGGTAGCAGATTGAAAAAATTTTTATGTCTAAAAAACAAAAATGGAGCTGCCGTTTTAAGTTGTGGGCATTTTGTAGCAACCCTTCGATCGGAAGTCTTTCAACATGCACCCAAGGCATCGGCAAAAGATCTTATTAGTAAAAAAACAGATTTTGAGTACATTGATAAACCTAATAATGAGCTAGGCTATCTTAGACTGGCAACGCTTCAAAATTATGCCTATCATTTAGGCAATGCTTCAGAGCCTTGGATGCACGATATTTTCAGTAAAATTAGCACTAATACAACACCTCCTTTTTTTGCTGAAAAACCTTCCGAAGCAATTATAAAAAGTTCCCTAATGGTACAATGCTATAAACTATTGCATACCTTTATCTTACAAAAGGCACCCATCCGGAAACTGTATTTTAGATGGAAAGGAATGAAAGACCCAACTTATTAATGAAACGTTTTTTTCAACATATTATTCACCGTCTTATGCGATTTGGAAGTACCTATGCTGGCCCTGTGGCAGAGGGAAACGCAAGATCGGCAGGGATTTCTCGCGGATTACAGCAAGTTGATTTTAAAGGCGAAAACAAAGTTGCTACAGGGTGCAATTTTAACGGTGCTATAGTGATTGGAAAATACACCACCTTAGGGTATAATTCTACATTTCATGGAACTATTACCATAGGAAACTATTGTCAGTTAGGTCCACATGTATCCATTATTACTACCAATCATCCCGTACACTATCTATCCACCTATATCAATTCTTCCTTGTTTGAGGGCGAACTTACATCATTGAAACAAAATAAGCCCGTTATAATTGGTAACGATGTTTGGATTGGTCAAAATGTTACAATTCTTGGTGGTGTTACGGTTGGAGATGGAGCCATATTAGCGGCGGGAGCGATTGTAACAAAAGACGTAGCAGATTTTTCTATTGTTGCAGGATCGCCTGCCAAGCACGTAAAATTTCGCTTTACAGAAAGCGTACAACGAGAGATAAAAGCATTAGATTGGTGGCATAAACCGAAAGAAGCGTTGGAAGAATTAAAACCTCTTTTTTTTAAGAACCTCGAAGGTAAAAACACTCTTTACTAATGGAAACCTACCGCCTTTTTCATATTGGCATTCCAAAATCGGGAACTACTTCTGTGCAGCAAACACTTCAAAATGATCCCCGATTGCACGTGAGCCGCTCCCGCTTTTTTACAGGAAAAGAATGGTGGACATTAAACCGCCCTGAGCTCCCATCGAATAAAATTTGTGTAGAAAGCAACGAAACCTTACTAAGTGGCGGTTTTCAGAAAGTGAAATTTCAACAGGTACTAGCGCGCTTATTTCAAACCAATCCCGACGCTCACATTGTAATAACTATGCGGAGACAGCCAGAGGCGTTAGTGTCGATGTTTAAATACCATATAAAGTATAATTTCTTCGGAACAAAAACACTTCAACATTGGTTGTACCAAACCAATTTAGGAATGGATTACCTTAGTTGTTGCTTTTATGGGGAAATAGCAAAAACAGTATTGGGGTATTTTCCGAAGCAACAAATTCATTTTCTATTTTTTGAAGAATTGAAACTCGACCCTATTAATTTTTATACCAAACTGTACAAAGTGATTGGGGTGGAACTGAAAGAAGAATATCTTTTAAAAACGGTTTCAAATAAAATGATGCTTTCTGAAGATGCATTATATACATTAGCAAAACTCAATCGATATTCTGTTTCAAAAAAGAATTCTGAAGGTTTTATGGGGGTGCAAAAAGGAGCCTCCCTACGACTGAAGCTAAAAACAAAAGCAGCATGCACTATTTCACTACAAACTCCTAAAGGGTTTTTCGATCTTTCTAACGTAGAGGGTTACGAACGTTTATATGCCGATTTTAAACGTTCTAACAACACCTTAAGTGAGCTGGGTTTCGTGCCAATCTCAGTGTTGGAAAAGTATAACTACCCATGTTAACTCAAATTATGTGTTATATTTGGTCTATTGTTCGAACCCTCAAATCAATTAGAGTCCATGTTAACCATCGCTGAAATAGGTCAAGCACACGACGGAAGTCTCGGGATGCTGCATGCATATATCGATGCGGTCGCCCGTACCGGAGCTAAGGCGATTAAATTTCAAACTCATATTGCCGACGCAGAGAGCAGTATTCACGAACCCTTTCGTGTTAAGTTTTCTAAACAAGATGCAACACGTTTCGATTATTGGAAACGAATGGAGTTTAGCCGTGAAGCATGGGTAGAAATTGGCAAACACTGTGCAGAGGTAGGACTTATTTTTATTAGTAGTCCTTTTAGCAATGCTGCTGTTGAGGTTCTAGAACATGCTGGAGTACAACAATACAAGATTGGGAGTGGAGAAGTGACAAATTTTTTATTACTGAAAAAAGTAATCGATACGAAGAAACCTATTATCATCTCAAGCGGGATGAGTTCGTTCGATGAGTTGGAAAAATCTGTTCAATTTTTGAAAAAGCATAAGGCTGATTTTTCAATCCTTCAATGTACAACAAGTTACCCCACGCAACCCGAGCAATATGGCTTCAATGTTATTTCCGAATTAAAAGAGCGATTTAAAGTTCCTGTCGGATTTTCAGATCATTCTGCAACGGTATCTGCCGGAATTGCTGCTGTCGCACTAGGAGCAGAAATTTTAGAGTTCCATGTAGTGTTCGATCGGGAGCAATTTGGACCCGATGTTTCTTCTTCATTAACCATGAAACAGGCAAAACAATTGGTAGATGGAGCGAACGCAATCTCACAAGCTTTACAAAATCCAGTAGATAAAACAGATAATTCAGCTTTTTCAGAATTGAAATCAATTTTCGAAAAATCATTGTCGGTGAATAAAGCATTAAAAAAAGGAGCTACCATTACCTTCGAAGATTTAGAGGCTAAAAAACCTAAAGGCTTCGGAATAGATGCCGCGAACTATCAATCGGTTATCGGAAAAAAAGTAGCGAAAGACTTAGATCAATGGGATTTTCTTACTGAAAGTTCTATAGTTTCAGAATAAAACAACTTCCAATCGAATATAAAAGATATGTCTAAACGTAAAATTTGTGCTGTAATAACCGCCAGACCTTCGTACAGTCGGGTAAAAACCGCTTTACAGGCAATTAAAGAACATCCCGAATTAGAATTACAATTAGTGGTTGCGGGTTCGGCATTATTAGATCGTTATGGAAATGCGGTCGATTTTATTGAAAATGATGGGTTTACAATTCATGAAAAAGTATTTATGGTACTTGAAGGCGAGAATAAAACCGCAATGGCAAAAACCACAGGGTTGGGTGTTATGGAGCTGGCGAATGTGTTTTATAACCTACAACCCGATGCTGTGCTCACCATTGCCGACCGTTTTGAAACGATAGCAACTTCTATTGCTGCTGCCTACCAAAACATTCCACTTATACATTTACAAGGAGGAGAAGTGACAGGAAATATAGACGAAAAAGTACGACATGCGAATACCAAATTAGCAGATATTCATTTTGTAACTTCTCAAGATGCAAAAGAACGCGTTATAAAAATGGGAGAAGATGAAGCCTATGTTTTTAATACAGGGTGTCCTTCTATCGATATTGCGGCAACGGTATTAGAAGATTCTAAACTAGATTTCGACCCATTAAAAAAATATGGTGGAGTAGGAGAACAAGTTTCGTTTAAAGAAGGATATATTGTAGTTATGCAACACCCCGTAACGACTGAATACGATCAAGCAAAAAAAGATGTGCTAAAAACGTTAAAAGCAGTAGATAAACTAAATATTCCAACGTTTTGGTTTTGGCCTAATGTAGATGCAGGTGCCGACGGAACTTCTAATGGAATTCGTTCCTACCGAGAAAACAATAGTCCGAAGAATATTCACTTTTTTAAGAATATGGAACCCCACGATTTTTTAAAACTTCTTGTAAACAGTGACTGCTTAGTAGGTAACAGTAGTGTTGGTATTAGAGAATGTTCTTTTTTAGGAGTTCCAGTAGTAAACATAGGAACGCGACAAAACAGACGTCTCCGGGGCGAGAATGTGATCGATGTTGCCTATGAAGAAGAAGCAATAACTGAAGCTATAAAATCACAACTTGAGGCTCCCAGAAATATAAAGAGTTCTATATATGGAAATGGTGACAGTGGTAAAAAAATCGCTGAAATATTAGCGAGTGTAGAACTTAGGTTTCATAAAACCATTACCTATTAATGCGTATCCTCGGACTCATACCTGCACGGGGCGGAAGCAAAGGAATTCCTAATAAAAATCGGAAAGACTTAAATGGAAAACCCTTGTTACAATATACCATAGAAGCTGCTTTAGCATCAGAAAAACTGGAGCGTGTTGTGTTTACTTCGGAAGACGAAACTCTTATAACACTGGCAACTAAAATGGGCGCAGAGGTTCCCTTTGTGCGTCCCGCTTATCTTTCCCAAGACACTTCGGGTTCATTAGAGGTGGTACAACATGCTTTAAAGGAGCTTTCAATAAAAGGCGAAAACTTCGATGCAGTATGTTTACTTCAAGTAACAACTCCATTTAGAAGCCCTTTATTTATAGATGAAGCGATTTCCGTATTTATAAAAAAGCAAACCGATTCGTTGATCTCTGTTCAGAAGGTCCCGCACCAATACAATCCACACTGGGTATTTGAAGCCTCCAGGCAAACTCTAAAAATAGCCACGGGCGAAAAAGAGATTATTAAAAGACGACAAGAGCTACCAGAATCTTTTATTCGTGATGGCTCAATTTATATTACAAAAACAGAAGTGTTGTTAGAACAAAATTCTTTCTTCGGAACGACCATTTCGTATCTTGAAAGCAATCCTAAAACCTATGTAAATATCGATACTGAAGCAGATTGGAAAAAAGCTGAGACCATAGCAAAAACACTATGAAAAAAAAGCTACTTTTTGTTGTCCCAGACGGAGTTGGTATAAAGAATTACTTGTATTCCGATTTGTTAACACACCTCAAAGAGGATGCCGATATAACGTTTTGGTCGGCACTTCCTGAAGCTGCTTTTAGCGAGGTGGGTGCGCTTCATGATATTTCAATTAAAACAAAACAGTTGGTTTTAGCAAAAGAGCCTTTGCGGACTCGGCTTTATCGGGAAGCGGCTACATATGCTAGATTACTCCATAATTCGAAGCATAGGGAGAACCCTACGATTATGAGCAGCTGGAGGAAAAAGAACAAGAAAGGAAAGCTAAAAATTTTATATACCGTGGCAGAATTTTTAGGTCGCTGGGCTTCCAAGCGATATGCACGGATACTTAAATTCGAACAGAAAAGTAGAGAAAATTGGTCTTCAGAGATTATTTCTTCCTACCAGCAGCAACTTAAAGAATTGGCTCCAGATAACATATTTATTACCCACCAGCGGGTTGCGTCGCTTATGCCAATATGTTTAGCTGCACGCAAAGAAGGCATCCCTGTAATAAGTGCTATTTATTCTTGGGATAATTTACCAAAAGCCCGGTTAGCAGTTCAACCAGATACTTATTTGGTGTGGTCTTCGTATATGAAAACCGAAATGGAACAGTACTATCCCGAAATAGATCAGGAAACTGTACTAGTGACAGGAACCCCGCAATTTGAGTTTTATTTTAAAGAGGACCTGTTTTTAGACCGAGATTCATTCGCTAAACAAAACGGACTGGATGCTCATAAAAAGTGGGTATGTTATAGCGGTGACGACGTTTTAACTTCTCCCAACGACCCCGAGTATTTGGAACACATGGCAGAAGCGGTATTGCGAATCCCAGAAGAGAGACGACCACAGTTACTTTTTAGGCGTGCCCCAGTAGATGCTTCAGATCGTTTTAATGCTGTGTTAAAAAAATTTGAAACACTTATTATACCGCTTGACCCCATCTGGGAAGCTTCTATGAAAAATTGGGGATGGTTTTTTCCGAAGACAGACGATCTAACCATGTTGGTGAATCTAGCGCGGCATTCAGAATTTGTCGTAAATATTGGGTCTACCATGGCACATGATTTTGCCGTTTACAACAAACCCTGTTTTTATATTTTTTACGATTCTCCTAAAAATCCCGACTGGTCGGTAGACACTGTATATAAATTTCAACATTTTAGAACAATGACTCATTTGGATGCTGTAGGTTGGATTAAAAATAAAAATGAATGGGATAAAGCGTTACAGCAGGGTCTTGAAAGTCCTAAGGTGATAGGAAAAGACAAGAAGGAATGGATGAAAGTAATTGTAGAACATCCGCTCACAGAGAGTTCGAAACAGATCGCAACCTATTTGCTTTCAGAAAATACGGTGTGTAATGATTAAACTGTATACCGATAGTGAGTTACTGAAGGATGAAACATCGGTAAATGTTTTTCCGCTATTACAGCAATTAGCTGTTGTTAATTCTAAAATAAACGCCATCTATAAATTGGTGCCAACGGTTGCCGAATGTGATTTTACAATACTTCCATTACGTGTTGAATATTTGTATGAACAAGGAAAGAAAGAGTATGTTCATAGCTTTTTTAAACGTTCACGTACCCATAAAAAACCCATACTTCTGTTTACAAGTGGGGATTATGGAATGAGCTTTAAGAAAGAGGACATTTATACGGTGCGGTTAGGAGGTTTTAAATCTAAGATGCACACCAATACGTTTATCATGCCTCCGTTTATTGAAGATCCTTTGCATTTTTTAGGAGAATCATTTATTCCGTTAGAAAAAGAAGATCAAGCAGCTATTGGGTTTGTAGGGCACTCTAATGCAGCTGTGACCAAACAAATAAAGGAATGGTTGTTATTTGTAAAAGGAAATGTTCGGCGGATGATGGGGAAAGATCCATCAGATATTCAGAGGTTTTATCCTTCGAGCGCAAAAAGATACCGGTATTTGCGGTTGCTTCAGAAGAATGACACTGTTGTAACAAATTTTATTTTCAGAAAAAAATATAGAGCAGGAGTGATTACTTCAGAAGAAAGAAAGCGCACTTCTTTGGATTTTTATGAAAATATCTTTAACAACCCCTACACATTTTGTCTTCGAGGGACAGGGAACTTTTCGGTACGGTTTTATGAAACACTTGCCATGGGTCGCATTCCTATACTAGTAGATACAGACTGCAAACTTCCTTTCGAAGATGTAATTAATTGGAAGAATCACATCTTTATAATAGAAGAGAAAAAAGTCGCCAATATTGCAGCGGAACTTCAAGCTTATCATCGAAATAAAATGGCTTCAGATTTTGTCTCTCTTCAAAAAGAGAATCGAGAATTATGGAAATCTTATTTTACGAAAGATGCTTATTTTGACCAGTTGGCAGTATCTTTAAATAGGGTGTTGAAACTTAATAAGAGCTAAATGGAAGTACGCTTACGTAGAAAGATTAAAAAATTATATTTGTTTTTCTTCGGAACAAAAAAATATGAGAAAGTGGTTATAATTTGCAGATCACGTACAGGTTCTAATTACCTTATAAGTTTGCTTAATAATCAGTACGGGGTGCAGTTTACAGGTGAAATATTTAGGCGGCTGCATGGAAGAAATACCTTAAAAATATGGAATGCTTTCTTCGGAAGTAAACGGAAATCGGTGAAATACGTAGGATTCAAACTATTTTACGATCACCCTTTCGATTCTGATGATCGCACCGTTTGGAAAAAAATTGAAGAAGACAATTCTATCAAAATTATTCACCTTGTTAGAAATAATATAGTACGTTCTATTGTTTCGAAAAAAATTGCTGAAGAGACTGATGCTTGGGTGTATAAAGAGGGGCAGTCACAAAGAAAAATTTCTATAGATCCACAAGAGCTTATGCACGAATTTAACCATACGCGAGCTCATGAGAAACGTATTAGAGAAAAGTATAGCTCGCGAGAGTATCTTGAAATATCGTATGAAGAATTAACGACAAGTACCAATGTGGTTATGAAGCGCGTTGGTGAGTTTGTTGGGTTTCAGTATCTTTCGAAAAAAAGTCAATTGAAAAAACAAAATAAAGGAGGGTTACAAGAACTTATAGTAAACTTTCACACCCTGCAGGAAACTATAAAAGATCCAGAAATAGTTGCCTGTTTAAAGGAATAATCTATGCACATTGTATTTCTTTCTAACGAATATCCACTTTGGACCTCGGGTGGTTTGGGGACATTCCTTCAGACCTTTGGAACAACCTTGGTGCAGCATGGTCATAAAGTACATATAGTAGGAATTAATACTATTTCTAAAAGAGAGGTATTAAAAGATGACGGTGTAGAAATTATTCGTTTGCCAAAAAATAAAAGTGTTATACCCAATTTTTTATACAACTCAAAAGCCTTTAATAAGGAGCTTCGTTCGATTCATAAAAAAACAAAAATTGATATAATTGAAACCCCAGAATCGGGACTTGCATTACTTTCTAAACGACATCCTGCAAAGAAAATAATACGGTTACACGGAGGACATCATTTTTTTTCTGAAGCTGAACGACGTGGTATTAATCGTAGGAAAGCTATTTTAGAAAAACGATCTTTTAGAAAAGCAGATGGTTTTATAGCTATTTCTGAATATGTAAAAGAGCATACAGAGAAGTATCTTAATTATCGGAATAAGCCAGTGCGTATTATAAGGAATATGATCGATACTGATGTTGAAATTCCAAAAGTTACAGAACGGTTAAATCATATTTTATTCGCAGGTACAATTTGCGAGAAGAAAGGGGTGCGTCAACTGTTGGAAGCTTTTAAGATAGTTCGAACCCAATATCCTGAGGTTAGATTAGATTTATATGGAAGAGACTGGTTTTTTCCGAACGGCGATTCGTACATTGAAATGTTACACAATAAATATGATGCAAGTTTTTTTAAGAACGTGACGTTTCATGGAAGTGTATCGAGAACTTTGCTTACTACAAAATATGCTGAGGCGAGTATCTGTGTTTTTCCATCACATATGGAAACGCAAGGCTTAGTATCGCTTGAAGCGATGCTACTTTACAAACCCGTTGTTTTTTCTAAATACGGACCAGGACCAGAAACAATTATTCATAAAGAGACAGGTTTATTATGCGATGTCTATAATCCTGCCGATATTGCCGAGTGTATTTGCTGGTATCTAGAAGCGCCCAATAAAGCAAAACAAATAGGAAAAAATGCTGGAGAATTGGTTCGGCAACGTTATAATAAAACAAAATTACTGGAAGAAAATATCTCTTTTTATAAACACATACAGACCGATGGGTAAGTTTTCTTCAGATTTAAAAAAATACAAGAAATACTCTGGTAAATCTGCGCTGGTAGTATTATTTACTCAGCAAGGTTTATGGGCATTATGTGTATATCGTTTATATAATGCAGTTTTTAGAAGCAAATTGCCTACATTTTTAAAAGTTCCTTTACTAATTTTAGGAGTTATAAGTCAGAAATGGATCGAGATTGTGACGGGAATTTCTATTCCGTATTCAGCAACGATTGGACACTCATTTTACGTTGGACATTTCGGAAATATTATTATAAATGCAAACGCTGTAATTGGGAACAATTGCAATATTTCTCAAGGCGTTACCATTGGGGTAAGCGGAAGAGGTACCAAACGTGGAGTTCCTATCCTTGGTAATAATGTGTATATTGGCGCAAACGCAACAGTAGTAGGGAACATTAGAGTTGGGGATGGTGCTGTAATAGGTGCAAACTCGTTAGTTGTAAAAGATGTTACAGAGGAAACTACAGTTGTTGGAGTTCCAGCTATAGAGGTAAGTAATAACAATTCTAAGGCATATATAAAGTGAAATTTTTGGTTGTCACATTAGCACCTACGCTTCAAGAAGAAGGTCTTTATTATTCGTACGCGCCCTATGTGAAAGAAATGAATATGTGGTTCGATTTGGCAGATCAAGTTACCATAGTTTCACCCACTCAATATAGTGACACGTTACTAAAAGGTTCCTTTAAAAGGAAAGACCTTCAAATAGTTTCCATACCGTGGATTTCATTTGCCACCCCTTTGCAGGCTTTAAAAGCATTTGGCGCCTCTATTTATATTTTTTTTGTAATCTTAATTCAAATGCGCAAGGCAGATCATATCCATTTGCGCTGTCCAGGAACAATCTCCTTAATTGGATGTGTGGCACAAATTTTTTTTCCGAAGAAATCTAAGACGGCTAAATATGCTGGAAATTGGGATCCGAGGGCGACACAACCGCTTAGTTACAGAATACAGAAATGGATCTTACAAAACACGACACTTACTAAAAATATGAATGTATTGGTGTATGGAGTATGGCCAAAACAAACAAAGAATATTAAATCTTTTTTTACTGCGAGTTATCGAAAAGAAAAAATCTTAGAAAGTACTTCTCGAACAATAACAGCGCCCTATCGTTTTCTATTTGTAGGAAGTTTATCTGAAGGCAAACGCCCGCTATATGCGCTCCAATTAATAGAAGCTTTAATTAAAAGGGGGATAATTTGTAGATTAGATTTGTTTGGTGATGGGGCAGAAAGGCGAGCGCTTTCAACTTATATTCTAAATAATAACCTTTCAGAACATATTACGTTACATGGCAATAAATCCGCACAAGAAGTAGAAGAGGCCTATAAAAAAAGCCATTTGTTACTATTACCCTCTAAATCTGAAGGATGGCCAAAAGTTGTAGCAGAAGCGATGTTCTGGGGTGTTATTCCTGTAGTGACCGCCATATCGTGCGTGCCATGGATGCTAAATAATGAATCTAGAGGATTGCTACTACAATTAGATTTAAATAACGATGTGAAAGCATTACAGACACTCTTAATGAACGAGAAGGAATTGCAAAAGCTATCTAATAACGGACGAATATGGTCGCACCGTTATACATTAGATGATTTTGAGAATCAAATAAAAGAATTAGTGTAATGCGAGTTTTACAGCTTATAGATTCTTTAGATGGGGGAGGCGCAGAACGAGTAGCCATTACTTTTGCGAATGCTTTGGCTTCAACGGCTACAACAGATTTTTCGGCAATTGCAGCAACAAGGAAAGAAGGATTGTTAAAAAAGACTATTTCTGAAAGGGTAGAATATACATTTGTAAACAAGAAAAAAACACTAGATTTTTCTGCCTTATTAAGACTTAGAAAATTTGTATGCCTACACAACATTCAAATTGTTCATGCCCACACCACCTCTTTTTTCTTTGCTACGTTGCTAAAAATTGTATGCCCTAATATTACTTTGTTTTGGCATGAACATTTAGGAAGTCGTGTAGAAATGTCTCGCTCAGAGAACAAAACCCTATATTTCTGTTCCTTTTTTTTTAAAGGAATTATTACAGTTAATAGCGAACTTAAAAATTGGTGCTTGCAAAATCTTGCAACCAAAAAAGTGATGTACCTTCCCAATTTTGTACTTTTAGATACCTTTGAAGCTATACGCAATCATAAAGAAAAAGTGATTGTTTGCCTAGCAAATTTACGAAGTCCTAAAAACCATCTAAATTTGCTTGAAGCATTTCGTATCGTTCATCATCAACATCAAG
The DNA here is from genome assembly GCF_001637325.1 of Cochleicola gelatinilyticus. Taxonomy (GTDB): domain Bacteria; phylum Bacteroidota; class Bacteroidia; order Flavobacteriales; family Flavobacteriaceae; genus Cochleicola; species Cochleicola gelatinilyticus. Next base: position 90,376 of record NZ_LRXL01000053.1, on the reverse strand, counting down.
ATTGGCAGCTTCAGTTAATAGGAAAAGATAGTAATGACCTTTATTCTGAATCACTAAAACAATACGTTGCAGAGCATGGGTTATCTAAGGTTGTGGAATTTACCGGAAGTGTTTCTTCAGTAGACAAATATTTAAATAGAGCTTCAATAGGGGTATTGTCATCAGATAGCGAAGGGCTGCCTATGGCACTATTAGAATATGGCGGTGCAGGACTTGCAGTGGTAACTACAAATGTAGGATATTGTAAAGAAGTAATTCAAGATACTGGGAGAGTAGTAGCCGTAAAAGATTCGCAACAGTTAGCTGCAGCACTTATAGATTATATAGAAAATGATACGCTTCGAAAAAAAGATGGAGCAGCATTTCGAAATCAAGTTGAAGCGAGGTATTCTCTAAAAGCTGTACTTCCCGAACTATTGAAATTTTATAAAAGTTGAAAATAAATAATCAGATTCCAGTTTCTAATAGTGTCTACATACGTCTTATCATGTTGCACATAGCAATGGGATTAATTGTTTTTGTAGTAGAAGCAAGTTCGAAGATTTTCTTTTTGGTTGGTATTATATATTTCTTATACCGAGTTTTTTCGAACGGAAATAGAAGAGATGAGGTGTTGCTAGGAGCAGCCTATGTTACAGGTTTTGAAGTTTTCTCAAGGATGACAGGTGGGGCAATTTCTTATGAATTTGCTAAATACATGGTTATTATTTTTTTAGTAATAGGAATGTTCTTTAAAGGTTTCACCACCAAATCGTGGCCTTATGTAATATTTATTTTATTCTTAATCCCAGGAATTTTTGTGGCTTCTATAAGTTTAAACTATGAAGCAAAATTTGGAAACGCAATAGGGTTTAATTTAAGTGGCCCTTTATGCTTAGCAATTTCGGCATTATATTGTTATGACAGGAGGATATCAATGAGGCGGTTTCAAGGAATTCTTTTAGCATTACTTCTTCCCATCATTGCAACAACTGTCTATTTATATCTGTACACGCCTAATATTAGAGATGTATTAACAAATACGGCCTCTAATTTTGCAGCTTCCGGTGGTTTTGGTCCCAATCAAGTTGCTACTATATTGGGGCTTGGCGTATTAATTTTATTTTCTCGTTTTATATTAATAAGAAATACATTTATTAATATAATCGATATATCTCTACTCGGTTTGGTAGGTTACAGAGCTATCGTTACTTTCTCTCGAGGAGGCGTAATTACAGGGGTTGTTTGTGTTTTGTTACTATTGGCGACCTATTTAATTCAATCGAAAGGAAAAGATAGAGTTAGCATAGTTCCTAAAATTTTAGTTGCTTCGGCCGTTGTTGTATTCACTTGGGTTATAACTTCGATAGCTACTGTTGGTTTTATCGATAAAAGGTATGCGAATCAAGATGCGGCTGGACGTGAAAAAGAAGATCTTACCACGGGAAGAAGTGAGTTAGTATCTACCGAATTGCAGGCTTTTTATGAAAATCCCATCGTGGGAATTGGAGTTGGAAAAATGAAAGAATATCGTCTCGAAGAAACAGGACGCCTTTCTGCGACGCACAATGAAGTAAGTAGAACGTTATCTGAACACGGCATCCTCGGAATATCTGCCCTACTTATTTTAATAATTACGCCTTTAGTTTTCAGAATTAAAAACAAATCAAACCTTTACCTATATACCTTTTTAGTATTTTGGTTTTTAACAATAAATCATTCCTCAATGCGAATTGCGGCTCCTGCATTTATTTATGGACTAGGACTTATCACTATAATTCATGTTACAAGGAAAACTATTATACATAGGAAATAAACCCTCTGCACAAGGAGGTACGTTAACAACTATAGAAAGTCTCTCTGCTCTATTAAAGCAAGAAGGGTACCGTATAGAAACCGCCTCTCACAAAAAAAATAAAATTTTTCGACTACTTCATATGCTCTATTGTGTTTGTAAGCACCGAAACGTCGTTAGTAAAGTACTTATAGATACGTACAGCACTCAAAATTTTTATTACGCAGTATATGTAGCTAAGCTTTGTAGGATCTTCAAGATACCTTACATTCCAATTCTTCATGGAGGGAACTTGCAGGAACGTTTAAAAAATAGTCCAATGCTGAGCAATAAATTATTTAATAATGCGGCTATAAACGTCTCTCCATCTCTTTTTTTAAAGGAAATGTTTCAAAAAAGAGGCTATAACAATGTGATATTTATACCGAACTCTATTGAACTGGAAAAGTATCCTTTTTTACTTCGGAAAGCATATCCTCCTAAATTATTGTGGGTTCGTTCATTTTCTGAAATATATAACCCAATGTTGGCATTAAAAGTTTTAAAGCAACTTGTTGAAAACGGGATAGCTGCCAGTTTATGTATGATAGGTCCCGAAAAAGATGGTAGCTTAATGAAATGCAAAGCCTTTGCTGAAGCAGAAAATCTTCCCGTAATATTTACTGGGAAATTAACAAAGGAAGAGTGGATAACGCGCTCTAAAGAATCTACCATTTTTTTAAACACCACCTTTTACGATAACATGCCAGTAAGTGTGATTGAAGCGATGGCACTTGGTCTTCCTGTTATTTCTACCAATGTAGGAGGAATTCCATTTCTTATCCAAACAAAGATTAACGGACTGTTAGTTCCTCCCGATAATACAGAAGCTATGATTTCTGCCATTACTCATTTAACTACCAATCCCGAAGATGCTATGCAAATTGCTACTAATGCCAGAAAGATTGTAGAGGATTTCGATTGGATAAATGTAAAACAAAAATGGATGAAAGTTCTAAACGAATAAATAATTACTACTTTTAGCATCATAACCCCCCAACTAATGTCTCATAAGTCTAGTATTCATTTTGATATTTCAGAACGTAAAGTTTTGTTGCGAATTGTAGATATCGCCGCTGTTTTGGGAATTCTATATTTAGTAGGTTTAGTTTTCGATTTCGATTATTTTAAAATTAATGCAAGGCATTGGGTTTGGTCTATCGTGTTGGCACTATACTTAACTGTTTTTGCAACCATTTTCGAATTGTATAACCTTCAAAAGGCGAGTAAGTATGAAACTGTGGTGCAAAATATTATTTTAACTACCTCTCTTACAGTTCTTTTTTATTTACTAACACCATTTTTTACACCAACACTTCCCGAAAACCGGCTACAGATTGTTTACTTTTTTGTTGCCATGAACATTGCACTGTTTATTTGGCGCTATGCCTATATCGTACTTATATCTGCTCCTCGTTTCTTTAAACGTGTTCTATTAATTGGGAATGGCGAAGAGATAGTAACAATTATTGCTTCATTGCAAAAATCGGATCCAAATTATAAAGTTGTTGGTTTTATACATTCTGGTTCTTCAAATTTTAAAAGAGGATTGTTTCAAAATATTCAAGAATTCAAAGTTGAAAATGTAGCGAAAACGGTTCAAAAAGAATTTATTTCAGAGGTAGTAGTAGCAACCCCTCAAAGTGATGGAATGACTGTTGCCTTATACAACCAACTTATTTTGTTATTAGAACAAGGAACTCCAATTCGCGAATATACACAGGTGTATGAGGATATCACGCGTCGAGTTCCTGTGCAGCACGTTGATAAAGATTTTTACAGATATTTTCCATTTAGTCGAAGCAATCAGAATAAATTGTACCTTTTTTTACATCGCATCCTAGATCTTATCTTATCTGTTATTGGACTTACAGTAGGACTAATTTTATCGCCGATTATAATTTTTGGAAACTTATTGGGTAATCGCGGACCTATTTTCTACACCCAAACAAGGGTGGGACAAAACGGGCAACATTTTAAAATCTATAAGCTTCGAAGCATGGTCATCGATGCTGAAAAAGATGGGGCTCAATTTGCATTAAAAAGAGACGCACGAGTAACTAAATTCGGACGATTTTTACGAAAGTCACGATTCGATGAAATTCCACAGTTGGTTAATGTGATTAAAGGAGATATGAGTGTAATTGGTCCTCGACCCGAACGCCCCATATTTGTAAAAGAACTTTCAGAAAAAATCCCTTTTTATGAAGTGCGTCACTTAGTAAAACCTGGTGTTACAGGTTGGGCACAAGTAAATGCAAAATATGGTGTGTCTCAAGAAGACGCTCTCGAAAAGCTGCAATACGATTTATATTATATTAAACACCGGAGCATCTTCTTAGATATTAGTATCGTAATTAAAACACTAAGTACCATTATTTTCTTTAGAGGACAGTAAAGGGAGGTAAGTAAGAATACTGTGTAGGTAATACAATAAAAGGAGAATCTTATATGTATTTAATAATTATAGATTTTAAGCTTATCCATTATTTACTGCTTCTTTATTTTCTCGTTTTAAATATCCTACCAAATAAATATATCGCACCACAAGCGCAATTAAAAAAGGAATGAGTGCTTTTGCGAAAACCTGTACTCCAGTAAACCAATGGAAAAACATTAGTGCAAGCAATAAAATAAGAAAAAAGACATAGCGTTGTAACCAGCTTTTTGGTTTTGCCTTTCCGATAAGTACACAGAATAAGAGACTCAAAGGAAATGCCCAAAGCAAATTATAATTGGTATAAGTTGCAGTATGGTCAGTGCCAAACCATAAAAATAATAATAGTGCTCCCGCAAGTCCTGTTACAAAAAAGATAAGCGCATCTAAAAATCGAGAACGTTTATTATTTCTGAAATCTCTTACCGTAAGATAAATAATTACAAGGGCGATAATTCCGAAAATGAATAACGGACTCATAATAAAATTTGAAGATACTTTGGTTCGTGTTGACTCGTAAAGAGTAGCAGTGTTTTTCACTAAAGGTTTGCTGGTGTGACCTCTTTGCAACTTCGCATTTTCTGAAGCTTTGAAAACATAGTCGGGTAAAAATTGATATTCTATAGGAGTTGCCTCTTTATCGATGACAGCACCTAATGCAATATCGATGCCCAAACTTCCCCAAGAATTCCATGCCAAATTATGCTGTATAAGATCTCTAAACGTATAGGGTTCTTCACTTATGGTTTCAGAATAAGTAAGTCGATCACCTAAAACCTCTTGTAATACATCTCTAATTTTAGTCGCACAATTGTCATAAAAGAAATCGTATTTATAAGCTCTATTTTCGGGCTTTGCGTTGTCTTGTAAAAAGCGAAATACAGCTTCCTTTTCAGTTTCGTTTAAATTTAAAATCTGTTCTTTTACCCAGCGATCCTGTCGTTTATAGCGTGTTAAAAAAGGTTCGTACGATTCTGTAGCAAGCAGGTACAATAATTTTCCGCGGGCGAATTTGGTGTAAAAATTAGGGGTGCTAAAATCGTATACACCATAATTATATACTATATCATATTGGTGAATTTCATCTTTAATTCTAAATGCACTATGTCCAAATTTATCGTATAAAGCATCGCCAGGACCTATGGTTAAAATAGAAACCTCGGCAGTTTCAGAAATAGGTATGTACTGTGCTTGTGATGAAAAAGCAGATAAAATTAAAACGAGCGTGAGAATGGAAGTACGAATCACCGAATTCAGAATATAAAAGGATTAATAACTGGGATATAACACATTTCTTTAAATGAAAATGAGATGCAAAGGTAAAGACTTTATAGCTGAAATATTATAGGAATAAATAGCGCTATCTAAAAATATCCCAATCTAGCTTTAAAGAGAAGACATTCGAGTACAAAGCCGCACTCTGGTCGCCGATATCGGTTAGCGCATAATCCACTTGAATTCCTTTGTATTTAAATCCAACTCCAATATTGGGTTGAAATCCTACAGATTCGGTACCGTCGAGCTGTTCTACATTTTGAAAGTTTCCAACTCCCGCTCGAACAAATACTAAGTCGATATAACCAAATTCTAACCCACCAGAAGGAGTGAAACTTGTAAATCCGGAAGAAAATATGTCATTTGTTTCTGCAAAACGAAAATTAAGATCTATTTCCGTGAGCAATGAAAAATCGTAATGAAAGATGAATTTTCGGGAAACTCCTAGCTGTAACTTTGGAATAGTGATTTCGGTAGTTTCTGGCAATTCTTGATTTTGTCCTTCTACCGCTTGTGAAATTTCGGCAAATTTATCTTCGTCGATACTCCAAGCGTTGAAGGTAGTCGTTATGTCTCGTGCCATAAGTCCGATTTTCCAATCGCCCCTCTGAAATTGCAGCCCAGCATCCAGTCCGAAACCCCATGAAGAGGCAAAATCACCAATAATACGACGAATCACTTTTGCATTTACACCAAAATTTAATCCGTCGAGCGGGAGGCTTCTTGCATACGAAAAAGTTACTCCGTAGTCGGCCGTAGAGAACAAACTAATGCGGTCATAATTAATTTGCCCTTCATCATCAATAAGCTGTGTGGTATTTAAAATATCATCTACACCAAATCGAATCACCGATAATGCAATCGCACTTCTATCATCGAGAGGCATAGCGAACGCGGCATAATCGTAATTTGCAATATTAGCAAAGTAGGAGGCATGCATTAAAGAAAGTTGCTTGTCTTCGAGATGTACCAAACCAGCAGGGTTCCAATAGCCAGAATTTACATCGGCAGTCGAGGCTGTCACTGCATTCGCCATCCCGAAAGCAGCCGCATCTACTCCAATATTCATAAATTCATTCGAATATTTTCTAGTAGTTTGTGCCTGTGTTACAAATGCAACAAACAATATAATAACAAGTAATTCCTTTTTCAAGCGCTGATTTTTCTGCAAATATCTTACTATTTTACACAATAGTAAACTATAAATTTTTGGACATATTGTGTATTCGTAGCATTAGACGTAAATTGTTTTCTATTTTTACAAAATACATTAGGAAACCTTCAAATGAATATTATAAAACAAATTCCAAATATTATTACGTCACTTAATTTATTATGTGGCTGTGTAGCTGTTTTATTCGCTGTTTCGGGCGATTTAGTAACGACAGCTATTTTTGTTTTCTTCGGAATTTTCTTCGATTTTTTTGATGGTTTGGCAGCACGAATGCTAAACGCACATAGTAATGTAGGATTAGAATTTGATTCCTTGGCAGATATGATTACCAGTGGCGTGGTACCCGCTATTGTTATGGTGCAGTTGTTAAGTGAAGCTTTCTTCGGAAGCTACATCGATTTGTCTGAAGCTTTTTCACCGAATGGTTGGAATCGAGGTTTTTCTAAATATTTGCCATTAATCGGGTTGCTTATAGCTGTCGCATCTGGGTATCGCTTGGCAAAATTTAATGTAGATACGCGACAAACCAGTAGTTTTATAGGACTTCCAACTCCTGCAAATACCTTATTAATATTAAGTCTTCCGCTAATTCTACAGTTTCAGCACTCCGACTTAATAGAGAGTATCCTTTTAAATAAATGGTTTTTAATAGGTCTTACCCTCATAAGCTGTATATTATTAAATGCCGAATTACCACTGTTCGCATTAAAATTTAAAACTTGGGATTTTAAAAGCAACGCCATTCGCTACGTCTTTCTGTTGCTTTGTATTGTGTTGATTGTTGTTTTAAAATTTATTGCAATACCTGTAATAATACTATTGTATATTCTTCTCTCATTGTTTTGGAAACCAGAAAAATAAACGTGTAACATTTTAATTAGTGTCTAATAACCGTTAAATATTAACTTCGGTTAAGAGAGTGTGTTAATCTATACCTAAAGTTGGTTGCGCATAGCCTTGAATGGCTGTTTTTCGTTATATTTTTGTAATTCAATACAAATAAAAAAAGAAAAAAAATTATATGAGCGAAGTAAAAGCATATGCAGCCCCGAAAGAATCGGCAGATCTAAAGCCGTTAGATATTAAACGAAGAGCAGTAACTAAAGATGATGTTGAAATAGATATAGAATACTGTGGTGTATGCCATAGCGATATTCACACTGTACAAAACGATTGGGGTGGTTCTCAATACCCTGTAGTTCCAGGTCATGAAATTATAGGTAGAGTTACTTCGGTAGGAGAAAATGTAACCAATTATAAAAAAGGAGATCTTGTAGGTGTTGGTTGTATGGTAGATTCTTGTCAGACCTGCGATTCTTGTAAAGAGGATTTGGAGCAATATTGTGAGAACGGAAATACGATGACTTACAATGGAGAAGACAAACATCTTGGAGGACATACCTTTGGAGGGTATTCTGAAAAAATTGTTGTTGATACTAAATTTGTCTTGCGAATTCCTGAAAATATTGATCCGAAGGGTGCAGCCCCATTACTTTGTGCAGGGATTACAACGTGGTCTCCATTAGCACATTGGGGTGTAAAAAAAGGAGATAAAGTAGGAGTGATCGGTCTTGGTGGGCTAGGACATATGGGAATTAAATTTGCCCATGCATTAGGAGCACATACGGTTATGATCACCACATCGCCTTCTAAAAGTGAAGATGCCAAGAAATTAGGAGCCGATGAGGTTTTAATTTCAAAAGATGATAAGGAAATGGAAAAACATGCCAATTCTTTTGATTTTTTACTGAACACGGTACCGGTAGGTCATGATACGAATCCGTATATCCAATTACTGAAGCGTGATGCCACGATGGTGTTGGTTGGAGCAATTGAACCGTTAGACCCTATTCATGGTGGCGGATTAGTACTGAAACGTAAAAAGGTTGCTGGTTCATTAATTGGTGGAATTAAAGAAACACAAGAGATGCTTGATTTCTGTGGCGAGCATAATATTACAAGTGATGTTGAAATGATCGACATGCAAGATATAAATAAGGCATTCGATCGTGTAAAAAGTTCGGATGTGAAGTATCGTTTTGTAATCGATATGAAGTCGTTGAAAGAAAGCAAGTAGAAAATTTAAGCCTGCTTAGTAAAGCTTCGGAAGATTCGTCTTTCGGAGCTTTTTTTATTGGTTTTATAAGAGATGATAGAAGGGTGCGCGGGTAGGTTGTAAGGAAAGTTTGAAGTTAATTATGAATAAGTTACAAAGTTGCTGAGGAATATCTTTTTAAATACTCAATTTTCAATGCTGAATGTTCAATGCTTGCTGTTCATTAATGCTTAGGCTAAAATAAACCTGCGTTAGGGATTGAACGGTGTGTTTGAGCTCTTTATTGAAGCGATAGCGGAAGTAAAAGCGAGTAGTGAAAGCCCGACGCTTCGCACTTTTTGTTCTAAAAGTTGTGAAGGGTAACGCCCTAAAAATTAAGTTTCTTTTTACGCAACTCGAAGTTTTGTCCCAAGTACACTTTACGAACCATTTCGTCTTCGGCAAGTTCTTCGGGTTCGCCGTGTTTTAGAATACTTCCTTCGAACATGAGATAGGTACGATCGGTGATGGCGAGGGTCTCCTGTACGTTGTGATCGGTGATGAGGATTCCGATATTTTTGTTCTTAAGCTGTGCAACGATTCGCTGTATGTCTTCTACGGCAACGGGATCGACTCCGGCAAAGGGTTCATCGAGCAGAATGAAGTGAGGATCGGTGGCTAAAGCTCGAGCAATTTCGGTTCTACGACGTTCCCCACCACTTAAGAGATCTCCCCGATTGGTACGAATATGTCCCAGTCCAAATTCTTCAATGAGCGATTCCATTTTTAAATGTTGCTCTTTCTTTGAAAGTTTGGTGAGTTGTAGTACGCTTAAAATATTGTCCTCAACACTTAGTTTTCTAAATACCGATGCTTCTTGTGCGAGGTACCCAATACCGTTTTGTGCTCTTTTGTACATGGGGTATTTTGTGATCTCAGTTCCTTCAAGAAAAATTCGTCCGCCGTTGGGCTTAATTAGACCCACGATCATATAAAAAGAGGTGGTTTTTCCGGCACCGTTTGGACCTAGCAGTCCGACGATTTCTCCTTGATTTACTTCCACGGTGATGCCTTTAACAACTTTTCGTCCTTTATAGGACTTCATAAGATTTTCGGCTCTTAGCTTCATGGTTGTGGGTTTATATGAGGAACGTTAAAAATACCAATAAATTTCACGGTAAAAAACTACTGTGCTTGAGTTTCTAATGCTTCCCAGTATTCGTAAGCTCTTCTAAGATGGGGAATAACAATGGTTCCACCAATAAGTAGCGATACACTCATGGCTTCTACAGCTTCTTCTTTGGTTACATTAAGTTTAAAACATTCTTCTAAGTGATATCTAACACAGTCATCACAACGAAGTACGAGGCTATTTCCTAGTCCCATAAGTTCTTTGGTGCGCTTTGGTAACGCTCCTTCGGTGAATGCATTGGTGTCTAAATTGAAGATTCTTTTTACGATCTTGTTATTGTCTGCCAAAAGTTTCTCGTTCATTTTAGAACGGTAGGCATTAAATTCTTCTATGCTGTTATTTGCCATTTTTTTTCGGAAGCCTATTTGTTGGCTTTTTCTTTTTTAAGTTTTCTTTTTTGATTGCGAATTACCGCTTTAGAGATAAAAATGCTGATCTCGTATAAAATTATTACAGGAACCGATACGATGATCTGACTGGCGATATCGGGCGGCGTTATTATTGCTGAAATAATGAGTACAATAACGAGTGCAAATTTTCTATATTTTCGAAGGATTTCTGGTGTAACAAGACCCACCTTCGTTAAGAAGTACATGACAATAGGTAGTTCGAATATTAGTCCACTAGCAAGTACCGAAGCACGTACTAAAGAAATGTAACTACTAAGATCGAAATCGTTGAATATAGTTTCACTTACTTGGTAACTTCCTAAAAAATTAATCGATAATGGAGTAACTACATAATAGCCAAATAGTACTCCTATAAAGAACAATAAAGAGGCGATGATAATAAAACCCCGGCTGTTTTTACGTTCGTTGGGCATAAGACCAGGGCTAACAAACTTCCAAAATTCGTATAGAACATAGGGGAATGCTATTATAAGTCCTGCGGTAATGGAGGTCCAAATATGTGCTGAAAACTGTCCTGCCATCGTTCTACTTTGAATACGAAAAGGCATTTCGTCGAAACAGAAACTATCTTCGAATCCGAGATAGGACGCGGCTTCACATAAAATTTTATAGGTGGGGAAGGTTCCTTTTGCAGGTCCGAAAAGCAACACGTCGAAAATAAACTCTTTCGCAATAAAAGCACCGGTAGCAACAATAACAACGGCAATCGTTGCGCGTATTAAGTGCCAACGTAAGTCTTCGAGATGGTCGAGGAAAGACATCTCTTTTTCTGAATTTGTTTGTTGCAAGCGTTTCGCCATAAATTTCGCCTTTGAAAGAAGCGACTGCAAAAATACATTAGAAAATCGTTAAATGATACCTTCTTTAGTAAGATTATGAATGTGTACTACACCGCAGTATTTACCGTGATCTTCTGCCAATATTTGTGTAATTCCATGGGTGTCCATTAATTCCATTGCTTCGATTGCCATTGCATCGTTATTAATGCGCTTGGGGTTTTTAGACATAATGTCTTTAGCGGTAAGTCCAGAGAAGTTTTCAACCTTAGTAAGCATTCTACGTAAGTCACCATCGGTAATAATGCCTACAATTTCATCGTTTTCTACAACGGCAGTTACGCCTAGCATTTTTTCAGAAATCTCTACAATTACATTTTTAAGATCGGTATCGGGATGAACTTGTGGTTTTTCATTGAGTGAAGTAAGATTACTTACCCGCAGGTATAATTTTTTTCCAAGAGAACCACCTGGGTGGAATTTCGCAAAATCATTGCTTGAAAATCCGCGAAGATTTAATAAACACATTGCTAAGGCATCTCCAACAACTAATTGTGCAGTAGTACTTGTTGTCGGGGCAAGATTATTGGGACATGCTTCTTTTGCAGCATAGGCATGCATAACAAAATCTGCTTGTTGGCCTAGAAATGATTCTCGATTTGAAGTAATAGCAATTAGTTTATTTCCAATCGCTTTAATAAGCGGCACCAATACTTTAATTTCTGGAGTGTTTCCGCTTTTAGAAATACAAATAACGGTATCGTTGTGTAAAATAGTTCCCAGGTCTCCATGAATAGCATCGGCTGCATGCATAAAAATTGCTGGTGTACCCGTAGAGTTTAAGGTGGCAACTATTTTTGTAGCGATATTGGCGCTTTTTCCTATTCCTGTAACGATTACCCTACCTTCTGAATTGAAAATTGTTTCGACCGCATTGGCAAATTCTTCATCGACAAGATTGGCTAAATTGAGTATAGCATTCCCTTCTGTTTCAATAGTCTCTTTCGCTACTTTGATAATTTGTTGTTTCTGACTCAAAATTTTAAGCATTTGAATGTTTGTAACTGTTTCAGAAATTAGTATATTTAAATATTGAGGAAAACGTACTAACCCCGAATTATATAATATTAAGATGCAGTTAAGCCGTAAAGGTTGCAAAATTACAATTGTTCAATCACTCTTACAATGTATATTGTATCTTATAATTTTTAATAGTAAATTAATCCAAGCAGCGTGACCGATATCGATATATACGCAGCACTCAAGAAATATTTTGGATTTACCCAATTCAAAGGACTTCAAGAAGAAGTTATAAAAAGTATTCTTGCCGGAAAAGATACCTTCGTAATTATGCCTACCGGCGGAGGGAAATCTTTGTGCTACCAATTACCAGCTCTTATAGAAGAAGGTACAGCAATTGTTGTATCTCCACTAATTGCTTTAATGAAAAATCAAGTGGATGCCTTACGGGCGCTTTCTTCGGAAGAAGGAATTGCGCACGTACTTAATTCGTCCCTTAATAAAACCGAAGTAAAAAGAGTAATGAGTGATATTAATAATGGCATTACTAAGCTATTATATGTTGCTCCCGAATCTCTTACAAAAGCAGAATATGTTGCTTTTCTACAAACCCAGAAGATCTCTTTTTTAGCAATCGATGAAGCTCATTGTATTAGCGAATGGGGTCACGATTTTAGACCCGAATATCGAAATTTAAAAAGTATCATAGACCGCATTGGATCTAATATTCCCATAATTGGTTTAACTGCTACGGCCACACCAAAGGTTCAAGAAGATATTCTTAAAAATCTATCAATACAAGATGCAAATACATTTAAAGCTTCCTTTAATCGTCCAAACTTGTATTATGAAATAAGACCTAAGACCAAAAATGTGGACGCAGATATCATTCGGTTTGTGAAGCAACACGAAGGAAAAAGCGGAATTATTTATTGTTTGAGTCGAAAACGTGTTGAAGAATTGGCGCAGGTGCTTCAAGTAAATGGAGTAAAAGCAGTACCCTATCATGCAGGTCTAGATGCCAAAACCCGTGTAAAACATCAAGACATGTTTTTAATGGAAGATACCGATGTGGTAGTCGCAACCATTGCCTTCGGGATGGGAATAGATAAACCCGACGTGCGTTTTGTAATTCATAATGACATCCCCAAGAGTATAGAAAGTTATTATCAAGAAACGGGTCGCGCGGGTCGCGATGGAGGTGAAGGGCATTGCCTTGCCTATTATAGCTATAAAGATATTGAAAAGTTAGAGAAGTTTATGAGTGGTAAACCTGTTGCTGAACAGGAAATTGGCCACGCCTTACTTCAAGAAGTCGTTGCTTTTGCTGAAACTTCTATCTCCCGAAGAAAATTTATTCTCCATTATTTCGGAGAAGATTTCGATAACAAAACTGGAGAAGGAGGCGATATGGATGATAATATGCGTCATCCTAAAAAGAAACACGAAGCCAAAGATGAAGCTGAAAAATTACTACAAATTGTAGAACGTACCAACGAACAGTATAAATCGAAAGAAGTGGTGAATGTATTGGTTGGAAAAGTAAATGCGATGATCAAGTCGCACCGTACCGATACCCAGCCTTTTTTCGGATCGGGATCTGATAATGATGCCGCGTATTGGATGGCTCTAATGCGACAATTACTGGTAGCAGGATATCTTAAAAAGGATATTGAAAGTTATGGTGTTATAAAATTAACGAAGCGCGGGAGAGAATTTGTGAAACATCCAACCTCTTTTCTCATGACCGAAGATCACTCGTTTAAAGATGCAAACGATGATAATATAATTGTTGCCGAGCAGGGTAGTGGAGATGTGGTAGATGATCAATTATTTAAATTGCTAAAAGCGGAACGAAAAAAAGTTGCCGACAAACTTAACCTGCCTCCGTTTGTGATTTTTCAAGATCCTTCGTTAGAAGATATGGCTTTAAAATATCCAGTTACGCTTGAAGAACTTTCAAATGTATTTGGAGTTGGGGAAGGAAAAGCGAAAAAATATGGAGGTTCCTTTCTTACACTTATTGCCAACTATGTGGAAGAAAACGATATTTTACGACCCGATGATTTTGTCGTAAAATCTACAGGAAGCAACAGTGCTTTAAAGTTGTATATTATTCAGAATGTAGACCGAAAACTGCCTCTAACCGATATTGCCAGTGCAAAAGGGTTAGAGATGCCAGAATTCATTAAAGAAATGGAAGCTATTGTTTACAGTGGTACTAAGCTAAATATTGATTATTGGTTGGAAGACATTTTAGATGAAGATCAACAAGAAGAGATTCACGACTATTTTTTAGAAGCAGAAACCGATAAAATTGAAGTTGCGATGGAAGAATTCGATGGAGAATACGATATTGAAGAACTTCGTTTGTACCGTATTAAGTTTATTAGTGAAGTTGCTAATTAATATTACTTTTAATTGAAACAGTCGCATTCACCTTAATGTACCTTCATTACCGCGTATAATTTTTTTCTCAATTTAGAACTATACGGAATCTCCACTAAATAGGTGATCATGGTGGCAATTATAATAACGATTGATAAAGCAATTAGCGAAGAACTCCAGAATCCCACTTTGTAAGTGTGGGTTAATTTTGGAATAATATATTCAATAGAAATCTTCTGATGTATTAAATACAATGCATACGAGATCTTGCCCATAAATAAGGTTGCGCTGTTTACAATAAACCGTAGTTTGTTATAAATAAATATTAGGAATAGCGTAAAGTATATTGTTAGCATGCCTGCATATTCCCAAACTGTTATAAACGAATTGGAGCGCCCAGAATATTCAAACAACAGGATTTGAGCAACTAAACAGAAAAGAATTAAACCAAAAAACTTGATGTGTTTTAGCCCTTTCGTAATCTTTCTGTAAAATACTGTTCCCGCAAAGAATAAAGGCAAAAATTGAACAAATGGAAGTTTAAAAAAGAACCGTTGCACCCAAATGTTTTCAAAATCTAAATGCACTACCGACACGGTAAAACTTATTAGAACCACACATATAACATCTAGTTTTCGAAGCACCTTAAAATAATAGAGAGCTACCATAAACATATAGAAAACCATTTCAATGATCATGGTCCAATAAGGGCCGTCGATATTTCTAATTTTAAAATAGTATTGAAACATGGTCATGTTGGCTACATATTGCACCATACTAATACCACTAAAATCATGTATATACCATGCGTATAATAACATGCAACTAAATGTAAAAGACACACATGCCCAATAGGTGGGATAGAGTCTGCTTATTCTATTTGCAATAAACTCACGCGCACTCTTAACATGTTCGAGACTTAATAGTATAACAAAACCACTAATAATAAAAAATAGATCTACACCAGTAGTACCTAAGTCAAATCCCAGCGAAGCTTCTTCTTTCTCCATCGTATAATGAAAAAAGACGACGAGTAATGCCGCTAATCCACGTAAAGCATCTAATTCCTGGTATCTTTTTTTCATAGAATGTTACCTATCTGGTATACAGATTGACACAGTGTCGCTACAAAAGAATAGAATTTATTAATCCTAGCTTGATTTCTTAGTGCGAATGTAAAGTTTTGATTTCTCATAAGGGACAAACATCGAAATATTAATACCTTTGCAGCTTATTAAAAAAACAAAAAAATGGAAGACGGTATATACGCAAAGATTACTACTGAAAAAGGTGAAATCTTAGGAAAACTTACTTACAAAAGAACCCCAGGAACGGTAGGAAATTTTGTAGCATTAGCAGAAGGGAATCTCGAAAATGAAGCCAAACCACAAGGAACTCCTTATTACGACGGACTTAAATTTCACCGAGTAATACCGGATTTTATGATTCAAGGAGGTGACCCCGCAGGTACAGGTGCCGGTGGACCGGGATACAAATTCGATGATGAATTTCATCCAGAATTGAGACACGACAGACCGGGAGTATTCTCCATGGCAAATGCAGGTCCCGCAACTAACGGAAGTCAGTTTTTTATTACGCACATCCCTACCGATTGGTTAGATAACAAACATACCGTATTTGGATATGTTGTAGAAGGACAAGATGTTGTAGATAGCGTTGCACAAGGACATTCTATTGAGAAAATGGAAATAATACGTGTAGGAGATGATGCTAAAAAGTGGAATGCAGTAGAAGCTTTCAGACAATTTAATGGAGCAAAAGCCGAACGTGAAGCGGCAGCTAAAAAAGCTCAAGAGGATGCTATGAAAGATCTTGTAGCAGGATTCGATAAAACAGAAAGCGGTTTGTATTACAAGCACATTCAAAAAGGCGAGGGTGCAAAACCAGAAAAAGGACAAACTGTAGCAGTACATTACAAAGGTATGTTGCCAAATGGAACCGAGTTCGATAGTTCTTATAAAAGAGGAAAACCAATCGAATTTCCTGTAGGAATGGGTAATGTGATCGAAGGTTGGGACGAAGGAATTTTGTTGCTAAATAAAGGTGATAAAGCACGATTTGTCATTCCGTCGCATCTTGCATATGGAGAGCAAGGAGCTGGTGGTGTAATTCCTCCAAATGCCACGCTGGTATTCGATGTAGAATTAATGGAGATTAAATAGGAAAGAACCTTCAATAATATATATTAGGAACGCTCTGGGAAACTGGGGCGTTTTGTATTTTTAGACCATGCTAACTACATCTCTACAATACCCTATTGGGCGTTTTGAATGCCCTTCAACCATAACAAAGCAAACCATAGAAGCTTGGATATCGATTCTAGAACATTTTCCTAATCGGTTGTCAAACCTAGTCATGTCCCTTTCAGAATCACAATTAGATACACCCTATCGTGAGAACGGATGGAGTGTACGACAGGTAATTCATCATCTATACGATAGTCACCATAATAGTTATACCCGTTTTAAGTGGGCACTTACAGAGTTAAACCCTTTAATTAAATCTTACGACGAAAAAAAATGGGCAGAACTATTCGATGCTAAACAAATGCCAATTGAACTTTCGCTTAATGCGCTAGCGGCACTTCATGCAAAATGGGTTTTTCTTCTGAAAGTGCTCAACGAAGATCAACTTCAACAAGAATTTATACATCCCGAAGGAAACGAAAAAGTTACATTAGCCGAAAATATAGGAATCTATGCTTGGCACTGCAACCATCACTATACTCAAATTGAAAACTTGATGCTTCAGAAGGGGTGGAAATAATTGATGTGACAGTAGTAAAATATTAAAATGACCTTTTCTTAGTTAAATATTTTGTAGGTTCTGGTGCTATAATTTATTTTTCATTCAATATTCAATATTCAATATTCAATATTCAATATTCAATACTCAATACTCAATACGCATTACATAGCACTTACTTCCATTTTATATTACAACCCATGCTTGGTTTTTGGTCGGTACGTTGTGGGTTGTTGTTAAGTACATTATCAAGAGCTTCTCGCAAATCTCTTCCGTTTACAGGAATTCCGTTGCCCGGACGGGAGTTGTCAAGTTGTCCTCGGTAAATAAGTTCTAAAGCACCATCGAATAAGAAAAAATCGGGTGTGCAGGCGGCATCATACGCTTTAGCAACCTCTTGAGTTTCATCGTACAAATAAGGGAACGAATAATTATGTTTTCTTGCCGTGTTCCACATTTCCTGCGGCGAATCTGCGGGGTACTTTTTAACGTCATTACTGCTAATAGCCACAAAACCAAATCCTGTTACGCGATAATCATTACAAATTCGAACAAGCTCTTCATTTACGTGTTTCACATAGGGACAGTGGTTGCATATAAACATTACAACAGTACCTTTTTCCCCGCGTACTTCTTGCAGTTTTACTAGTTTATTAGTGCTGGCATCCAACAGAGAAAACTCGGGTGCTTTGGTTCCTAATGGTAACATGGTAGAAGGAGTAAGTGACATGTGTAATAACGGATTTTAGTGGTATGTAAAGATATAAAATGTGCAAAATAGCATGGACTAATCATCGTTTCTTTTTTCACTTTCATCGGAAGTATTTTCATTTAATTCGTCAGATGAAATTAAGTAATGGTCTGTTTTGCCTAAGCCTACGATTAGAATAATATTTGTTACGGTAGCGTATAACATAAGGATAACAGTAACCATCATCCCACTTAGTAGTGACGAGAAAAATAAGGTAGCCCAATATATGGTTGCAAACCAATCTGTAGGAACATTTTCAGCTTCAGTAATTGGTATATTAAATAACTGAAACAGTATAAGTGCCCCTACAAATAAAATAGTGTCAAATTTTGCAATGTTGAGCACTTGTTCATAGTGAGCTCTTTTTAATTTTGATTCGGTTCCAGTACTAATTCCTAACAAGGTGAGTAATAATGCAAGAATGGTGGCAGAAGCAAGAACTATTGTATTACAGAGCATGTTAATGCCCGAAATGGAGGAGGTGATGAGGTTCTTCGCTTCATAACCTGATATATTACCTAAAAAAAATGCTCCAGTTCCAGTAAATAACATGGTTATCAACCCACCGTATATAGAAAGTTTATTTTTTTTTATGAATTCGATCATGGTTCGTGTTTTTAAAGTAATAACAATGCAATACAAGATAACATTAAATAAACTATAAATTTTTGCAGAAGTCTTTCAACTCCTGTAACTTTAAAAATCAAAACCAACATTATGAAAGAATCATATTCATCATTATCAGTAGCCATAGAAGACCTTCAGAAAAAAGGTTGGAACGAAGATTTTAACCTTGTAGAAGATGGAGTAGAATCGAAAGGCTTAAAGAAAAAATGGAAAGCCGGAGATTGTGAAGTAGTAAAATATTTTCGTTTTGAAGGAATGACAGATCCAGGTGATAATTCTATTTTATATTTAATTGAAACCAACGATGATCGTAAGGGACTTTTGGTCGATAATTACAGTGCCGCCGGAACGTATATTTCTGAAGAGATGCGTAATAAATTGAAAATTCAGCACAATGAATGATCTGTCATGGTCCGATTTTGAAAAGATAGATATGCGAGTGGGAACCATTTTGGAAGCTACGAAGTTTCCTGAAGCCAGAAATGCTGCCTATAAATTAAAGATCGATTTTGGTGAAGAAATTGGTGTTAAGAAATCCTCTGCACAAATCACTACTTTATATTCTTCAGAAGATATTATTGGAAAACAAGTGGTGGCCGTAATTAACTTTCCGAAGAAACAAATTGGACCTTTAATGAGCGAATGTTTAGTTCTTGGAGCGGTTAATGGAAAAGAGGTTACGTTACTCGAACCAAATCTTAATGTACCTAACGGACTTCGAATTTCGTAGGTTTATTTTTTTTACGAAGCGCTAATAATCCCAAAATAGGTCCTAAAGCCAATAACATGTATAAATAAATGGATAGCATGCTGCTAGCTCCTTTTAATGTTTCCAAAATAAAATTATTCGCGACATAATTAAGTAGTTGCAAACTTAGAATTGTAATTGCAAAACCAATGCAATTTACTATAGTGAGTGCAGCTCCTTTAACTTCTGAAGCAACATTCATTGCGATTAATGTAGAAAATAGGGGAGAATCTGAAATTACTACCATTCCCCAAAAAAGAAGGAATGCTAAAAAGAAAGGTACTGAAGCAGAGAAAAGAAACGGTACTAATAAACAACACATACCCGAAAATAATAAGCTGGCGTAAGCAGTTCTCTTCACTCCAAATTTTTCAGAAATAAAACCACCTGCTATACATCCTATAGTTCCAACAGCTATAATATTGAACGACCACAAGGAAATAGTAAGATGTGCTTCTGGGTTTAAAATAACATAGGTTTTTAAAATTACTGGAACAAAGGCCCAAAAAGTGTACAATTCCCACATATGACCAAAATAGCCAAAAGCAGCAACACGTAATTTTTTATTTCTAAATATTCTTATAAATGCCCTGCTATCCCATTGTGTACTTCGCTTTCTATAAGGACCATCGGGAACAAACATTACCATAAGTATACCTCCAAAAAGTGCTAGTATTGAAGGGGTATACACAATATATTTCCATGAGATTTCCTCCATGAATGTTTTTAGAAAATGAGGAAATGCGGTTCCTAAGACTAAAGCTCCTACTAAAAAGCTAAGAGACCTTCCTAATCCAGCTTCGAAATAATCGGCAGCTATTTTCATTCCTACTGGGTAAATTCCAGCGAGGAAAAAACCAACGAGTGCACGAAAAATAAGTAATGAACTTATTGTATTGCCATCCCAAACCAGAGTGAGATTAAAAATAGCCCCAAGCACAGCGCTTATAAAGAATACACGAGAAGGTGAAAAGCGATCTGAAATTGTTAAAAATGCGAAAAGTAATGTTCCAACTATAAAGCCAAATTGGACGGCTGAAGTAAGGTCTCCAAGAATATTTTCTGGAAGTTTATAAGCCTGTAAAAGATCTTCGAGAGCCGCGTTACTAGCAAACCAAAGTGAAGTACAACAAAACTGAGCAAAAACAATGATAGATAGTATGAGTTGCGAATTAGATTTTTCTATCATTTTTATAGGATCATTTACTCTTTAAAATTATAAGTTAAAATTACTTAACTTTAAATTGACTAACGCTTTAAAAAAAAATAAACTCTTGTAAATAACAATTAATCTTTAGACAATGAAAAAAGCACTTGTTCTACTTAGTATCTGTATTGTATTCGCCTGTAAAAATACTACAGAGAACAAAGAAGTTTCAGAAATTTCTAGTACCATAAATAATGAAAATAAAATTCGGCAATTAGATGGATTGTTGGGGGTATGGAGCACGACTTCAGAAAACAGTTATTCTAGGGAAACCTGGAAATTTGAAAATCAGAATGCGTATTCGGGGCATAGTTATACGACGGTTGCAAACGACACGGTTTTTGAAGAATACATGCTCATTCGGCAGCAAGGAAAAGACGTTATTTTAACCGTTACTGCAGTTAATCAGAATGATGATAAACCTATAGATTTTATATTGATTCCCTCGGCACCCGGACAGTTTACTTTTGAAAATAAAAACCATGATTTTCCGCAGCAAATCACCTATACTAATCCTACAAAAGACTCTATTCACGCTTGGGTAGAAGGCGTTATTGAAGGTAATCAAGAAAAAATGGACTTCTACTTTGCGCGAAGTGATGATTAAACCTCACTATCTAACATGTCGGTAACTACATAATAACGAGGATCATCAATAGCCTCTTGAATAATAGTTTCAAACTCAGGGTTCCATTTTAGTAAAAGGGTTTTACAATCTGGGCTTAAATGCGTTAAGGTTACTTTTTTTCCAGCATCCATGTATTTGTTTGCTAAGTTTCGAAGAGCTTCCACACCACTATGATCACTTACTTTCGACTCAATAAAATCGATTTCAATCGCTTCGGGATCTCCAGAGACATCAAACTTATTGTTAAATGCTGTTGTAGAACCAAAGAATAATGGTCCCCAGATTTCATATACTTTCGTACCATCTTCTTTAATATGCTTACGAGCGCGAATCATTGTAGCACTTTTCCAAGCAAAGGTAAGAGCGCTCATAATAACTCCAGCAATTACCGCAATAGCAAGATCTTGCCAAACAGTAATTGCAGACACAGCAATTAAAACGATGGCATCACTTAATGGAATTTTATGTAATATGCGAAAACTACTCCAAGCAAAAGTTCCTATTACTACCATAAACATGACACCTACAAGAGCAGCAATGGGAATTTGCTCAATTAAAGGAGCTCCAAATAGTACAAAACAAAGTAAGGCAATTGCTGCTACTGCGCCCGATAATCTTCCGCGTCCACCGGAATTTACGTTGATAATTGATTGCCCGATCATGGCGCAACCACCCATTCCTCCAAAGAGTCCATTTAAAATATTCGCTCCACCTTGCGCAACACATTCACGATTTCCGCTTCCACGTGTTTCGGTCATTTCATCGATAAGGTTTAGAGTCATTAAACTTTCAATGAGTCCTACAGCTGCAAGAATCATTGCTGTAGAAAGAATAAGGTCCCAATGACCTGCGAGTGTATAAAATAGTGTAAAAATTTGTTCTTGAAAAGTTGGAAGACCTCCTTGAAGCCCTTCACCACCACCGTCTTTAATAAAAGATCCTACAGTACTTGCTTCAACTCCACCAAAAATCGTAATGCATGCAACTACCACAATAGCGACCAATGCTGCGGGAACTTTTTTAGTAAGTTTTGGTAGTCCGAACATGATTGCCATGGTTAAGAACACTAGCCCTAGCATGATCATTAAATTTTGTCCAGTCATGTATTGTTGTACTCCATCAACATTTTCTTTAAAAAGACCTAATTGAGATAAGAAGATTACAATAGCCAGTCCATTAACAAAGCCCATCATTACTGGATGAGGAATTAAACGCACAAATTTTCCCAAACGGAATACACCAGCGAGAATCTGAATTCCTCCCACAAAAAGTAATGTAATAAACAACCACTGCAAACCAAGATTTTCAACAGGGGTTGCCAAAGCTTCACCTACTTCATTTCCTTTTTGAATTAAATGTACCATGACCACCGCCATTGCTCCAGTAGCACCAGAGATCATACCAGGACGACCCCCAAATAAAGCGGTTACTATTCCCATCATAAAAGCTCCATAGAGACCTACGAGTGGATCAACTCCTGCTACGAAAGCAAATGCGACCGCTTCGGGAACCAAAGCAAGTGCTACAGTAAGTCCCGAAAGGATATCGTTCTTAGGGTTTTGAGTGAAATTCTGGATGGTTTTCTGCCACATATTAGTTCGCTTAAAAAAGGTGCAAAGATATGTTTTTCTTAAAGGACAGCACTATCTCAATAAAGCTAAATTTAAAGTGTTCTAAATTAAATTTTTTAATTAAACTATTTAAACACAGATTGCTTAGTGGTATCGTGTTGAAATAGACAGACGATTTAACATAAAACTGTTTTGCTGTTAAGTTTTTTTTAAAATGCTAATATTTAGCAATTTAGAAGAAATGTCTTTGTAGCTTGTTCGACTTATATATAATTAACAGCATAAAATTTTCAAGCAATGAAGTATTATTTTTTATTAATCCTCACATCGCTTCTTCTATTTAGTTGTTCTAACGATGATGATGAAAATGCCCCGGCAAAGAGCGCCAATTTTACGGTAACGATAGAAAACATTCTAGCTCCCAAACCCATTTTTGAAAGTGGCACATTTACCACTCCAGTGGGAGTATTCGATTCAGGACCTATATTTCCTGGAGATGCGTACGAATTTACAATAGATGCGGGTCCCGTTGTAATTCCGGGAGATGGAGGTACACGGTTATCATTTGTTACAATGTTCATGCAGTCGAACGATTTGTTTTTTGCTCCTGATATACAAGGAATTTCATTGTATACTGAAACTGGAAGTCCGATAGGTGCACATGGACCAGAAGATGTAACCAATGAAGTATATCTTTGGGATGCAGGTACAGAAATTAATGAAGCTACTGGAGGGCAGAATCAAAAAAATCAGCAGGGACCGCTAGTAGAAGATCAAGGGGTAGATGAATATGGGGTGGTCACTCGTATCGATACTAATAAAGATTCCTTCGGAAACGTATTACCAAACAAAGAGGATGTTATTAAAGTTACAATCGAAAATATTTCGGCGGCAAAGTTTTTAGTTCGTATCGAAAACGTGTCAGAAGTTAATACAATCATGACGCCTGGACAGGGAGAAGGCTCTGCAGCTGCCGTTCCCATATCACCTGGCGTATATGCAGTACATACTTCATCATCTCCATTTTTTGATGAAAGTATGGCTGCATCTGGAGCTGGTTTTGTGCGTAGTGAAGAAGGATTAGAAAACCTCGCAGAAGATGGCTTCCCAGAAACTTTATTAGCAAATACAAAAAATGTCACTGGTTTAAAAGTTCCATTTTCTTCTGGGGTATGGGCCATTCATAATGAAGGGAGTGAACCCTTATTTAATCTTACTATGGAAGATTACGGGGAAGGACTCGAAGGTCTTGCTGAAGATGGATCTCCTATAAAATTAGCGAATTCCCTTAACGACCGCGCAGAAGTTAGCAATGCAGAGGTTTTTAATACACCTGTCGGTACCAATGTTTCTGGTCCAATTACTCCCGATTCAAGATACGAGTTCACATTTACAGCTTCTGAAGGGGATCACCTTTCTTTCGCAACGATGTTTATGCAAAGTAACGATTGGTTTTTTGCATTTCCTCCAAATGGACTCGCATTATTTAAAAATGGAACTCCAACACAGGGTAATGTGACTTCCCATGTTTTTTTATACGACGCAGGAACAGAGGCTGACGAATATCCTGGAGCTGGTCTGTCTCAAGTTATGAGGCAGCCTAGAGAAAATTTTGGAGCTTTAGACACCAATACGGCTATACGTTTAGTAGCTCCCAATTCTTTTTTAAATATTCCAGTTACAACTGTGCTTAAGGTTACAATTAAAGCCGAGAAACAATAAGTTAAAGTAATTTACATCTAGAAAATAAAAGCCCGATCGTGAGATCGGGCTTTTTAAAATTTATGAAGTAGTACTTATTGTTGTTTAAGAACCATCCAATTTTCGTCCGCTTTTTTCTGAAGTCTTTCTGCTCCTTCTTCCATCCACTTTTCTTTGGTGTCTGCGAAAACGGTGTCGTAGAACAAATATAATTTTCCGTCACGAATTTCGTACGATTCGGGATTAATACCTATTTTTTTATTGTCAGCTCCAACTGCATAGGCACAAAATCCGCCGTATTGTGGCGCGTATTTAGAAGGTGCTGCTTCAAATTTGGTTTTATTAGCTTCCGAAGTAAACCGATAGTTAGCTCCTTCGTAAGTGGCTATAAAGGCATTGCTTCCTTCAAAAGCTTTGCCGTTAAAGTATTCAGTAACATCATATCCTTCAGCAATAAATCCATTTCCATCAATATTCGTAGTACCTTTCTGTGCTCCACAAGCAAATAATGTGGTAGCAACAAGAATAATAAATAACTTCTTCATAAGTGAGTTTTAGTGTAACTGGAAAGGTAGTCGGAAAATGCATTCATAAATAACATGGCAAAACTTCTTTCTTTTTACCTACATGTGGTTTCCGAAGAAAATCGCATTCATAAGTAGTTTGTTGGTACCATACCAAAATGCTCTAAAATTTCCATTATCGGTAAAATAAACTACGGTTCCTCGTCCAAAATTACCCATCTTAAAAGGAACTGAGTTTTTCAATAGTGTTAGATTTGGTTTCGAAATATAACCACTTAGTAGTGGGGTTTCGGTATACTGAATCGGATTGTTATAACTGTCGGTGTCGGGTTCTACAAATAGGGTAGAATTTCTAAAAACAGGAAGTGTATTATTCTTAAATCCAAATGCAATGGGGTGAGATCGATCTAATGTTGTTTCAAAAATTGCTCCGCCAATTACTTTAGCCCCCCGATAATTTCCACGTTGCTCAAAAGAAATATTTCTAGCAGTATCTTTTACTTTTTTAAAGTTCATTTTAAGTAATTCATTTTTATCGAGCCATTTTCCGTTATTTTTATAGGCAATAAGCGTCCCTCCGTTTCGAACCCAAGATTTTATTTTATTAATTGCATTGGTGTCTAATCCGCTCCCCCAATTATTTGGGAGAATTAAGTCGGTATAAGTACTTAGATCGATTCGATTAAAATTACGTGTATCGAGTTTGGTAAGCAACATCTCGTACCGCTGATCGAATACATGCCAAATCTCTCCTGCGTCGTAAGGGTTAACTCCTTCTCCCACAAGCATCGCAACCTTTGGTGTTTCGAGGGTCTTAAAATCGTTACTTCCCAAATCGATTCCTTGAGTTTGTCCTGTTGTTACGCCTGTAATGGTGACATTGGAATTTGTGGAAACTTCTTTTATAAATTCTGCTAGTGCTTTAGGAGTTAATTCTTGATTGTGCACGGGAATAAGGATGGTACCATAATCGTACGTAGTGCCGTTCATAGAAAATGGTGTCATACCAACCTTTGCTCGTAGTCCTTTTTGAAGAATTTTATTTAATACTTTCGGGGTGTAGTAATCGTGCCATTCCATGACATAAGCATAATTAGAAGAAATTACTTCGGAAGGTTTTTTCTTCTGAAGCTGTATCACTTCATTTCCTGCGTTTGCTACCGAATTGGTTTCAGAATAATCCAAATTGAAAGCGAGTGGAAAGGTCCAAGCACTTATATCGTAAAACAAACTATCTTGAAACGTTGTTCTTTTTTCGAACATAGCGTTTATAAGGCGGTGTTGCTTCTGATTTTTAGGCACCACATAACTGAAGCCTTTTTTATAATTTTTTCCGTTTACTGAAGCATCCTGCTTTAGTTCGTGAAACGAAATTTTATGACGTTCTAAGATTTCAGCGAGATGAAAAACCTTCGAGGCATCTTTTTCATCCCCGAAAATTATACTTCCTCCAGTTGCTGCTTCTTTAGAAGCGTTATTAAAGAACTCTTTTTGGTAATCGAGTAGTTGCGTGCGTAACGAAACACCAGCTTCTAGAGTAGATAGCGCTGCCGTAAACTGATTTCTAATAGTAAACGGAAAAGTAAGTATGCCGTTATTACTTTCTTGCGCATGTCCACGCGAAGAGCCTTGTTCGAAAAGAATTCCAATGCTTCCGTTAATGTCTGGAAAGGTAGATCCTTTTCCGTAGTAAAAATCGTCGTAATCTTCTTCGGTGTAATAAAAACTACCAATTTTATCGAACGCATTTGCATGAAATTTACCTATAGCTCCTGTAAGTTTTTGGTTTTTAGTAGGTGTTAGCGGGTGGGTTCGCGAAGGAATTCCCGGTTGAAAGAAAAAACTTGAGTTCGTTCCCATTTCATGATGATCGGTTAAAATATTAGGATACCATTTATGAAAAGTTGCAATACGCGCACGACTTTCTGGAAGTTGAACAGGAAGCCAGTCGCGATTCATGTCGAACCAATAATGGTTGGTACGACCGCCCGGCCAGATCTCATCGTATTCTCTGTCGTTAGGATCGGGGTTGATGTTTTTAGACTTGTGCATGTTTGCCCAATAAGCAAACCGTTGCAATCCGTCGGGATTAAATGCAGGATCGAACAAGATCACGGTATTCTGTAATAGCTCATCGATCTTTGGACCCTGCGCAGCAGCCAGATAATAGGCAACCGCAAGGGCAGCGTTAGAGCCGCTGGGTTCATTTCCGTGAATGGAAAAACCTTGGTATACAACTAATGGCATTTCTGCTGTAGCGATCGAATTATTGTTTGCTTCGGTTAAGGCAATATGTTGTTTTTGAATGGTTTCAATTTGTGAGTGATTTGAAGGTGCGGTTATGGTAAGCAATAGCAATGGACGTCCTTCGAAGGTGGTTCCTCTGTCTTCTATAGTAATTCTTTCAGAAGATTTAGAAAGTGCATACATATATTGCACAAGTTTATCGTGTGTAACGTGCCAGTCTCCAACCTCATGCTTTATAACACTTTTTGGGGTTGGAATGCTTGGATTATAAGTGACGTCTTGAGGGAGATAATATGATAGATCAACTTGATAGTCTTGGGCAAAAGATATAGAAGCGACAAGAAAAAAAATAAGGAATCGGATATTCATATGTGGGTGTTAAGAATTTTTTAAATATAATATAAAAAAAACCGACCTCAAAAGTTGAGGTCGGTTAGGTTAATTGTATGTGAGGAGAACTAAAATCGTTTATATGTCGTCGAAATCTATATCGGTAAAATTACTTGGAGCCGGCTCGTCGCTTGCAGTTCCAATTTGTTGAGCAACTTCGTTATCGGATTCCTTTTTAAAATCTTTTTGGTGGCGTTCGCTAATTACTTCTTCGCCTTTTTCGTCGATAATATAATTGATCATTTCTTCCAGACTATCTTTAAATTCAGAAAAGTCTTCTTTATATAAGTAAATCTTATGCTTCTTATAGTGAAAAGAACCATCGTCGTTTGTAAACTTTTTACTTTCTGTAATTGTTAAATAATAATCTCCTGCTTTTGTTGCCCTAACGTCAAAGAAGTAGGTACGCCTTCCAGCACGCATTACTTTACTAAAAATCTCTTCTTGCTCCATCGTATAATGATCACTCATAATTTTTATCGTTGTTAATGTTTAGCCAAAAATCTAAAAAAAATATAAATAACCAAAGATTAAGTTCACATTTCTTTTTCTAATAGTTGTTTTGAATACAATTCCTTGTAATATCCTTCGGTATTTACGAGCTCATTATGAGTTCCTTGCTGGATAATTTTCCCATCATCTAAGACAATAATTTTGTCTGCATTTTTAGCTGAAGAGATGCGGTGACTCACAATTATTGTTGTTTTATTTGCTGAAATTTTATGGATGTTTTGAATAATTTCTTCTTCGGTCTCTGTATCTACTGCTGAAAGGCAATCATCGAACAACAAAATTTTCGGGTCTTTTATAATTGCTCTGGCTATGGAGACCCTTTGTTTTTGTCCACCACTTAATGTGATACCTCGTTCTCCAAGTATGGTTTCATACCCTTTAGAGAAACCAATGATATTTTTATGTACCGAAGCTTTTTTAGCTGCAGCAATTACTTCTTCTTCGGAAGCCTCTTCTTTTCCGAAGCGGATGTTATTTTTTATGGAGTCACTAAATAGGAAAGCATCTTGTGGAACATATCCAATGCTACTTCTTAAACTATCTAAATTAAGTTGTGTGATCGAAGTTTGATCTACAGTAAGTTGTCCTTCTGGTACATCGTATAATCTTCCTATTAATTCGAGAATGGTCGATTTTCCTGAACCCGTATTTCCTATTATTGCGAGTGTTTCTCCTGGATTTACTTTAAAAGAAATGTTTTTTAGAGCCGTTATGTTGGTGTCGTCGTATGTAAAGGTTAAATTATTAAAAGCTATTTTCCCTTTAATGGGAGTAGCTTCTAGAACTGTATTTGCAATAGCTGGCTCGGTACTTAAAAATTCATTAATCCGTTTTTGAGAAGCTTCTGCTTGTTGGATCATTGAAGTTACCCATCCTACAATTGCAACAGGCCAAGTGAGCATGTTAACGTATATAAGAAATTCTACGATCGTTCCAAAATCTTGTATTTGTCCGCTAATATATCTGCTTCCGCCAATGTATATAACTAGTATGTTACTAACACCAATAAGAAGGACCATTAATGGAAAAAACAAGGCTTGTACCTTTGCTAGATCGATATTTTTATCCTTACTACCTTCAGAAAGGGCGACAAATTCGTTATTAGTACGTGGTTCTATTCCGTAGGCTTTAATAACAGCAATACCACTAAAACTTTCTTGTGTGAAGGTGGTTAATTTTGAAAGATACTGCTGCACTATAGTACTTCGCTTATGTATAGTGATACTTAATCGATACACTGCTATAGATAGTACAGGTAATGGTGCAATGGCATATAATGTAAGTATGGGTGCGGTATAGAACATATAGCTAATTACCACAACAAAAAGGGTGATTGTAGTTGTGCTATACATAATGGCAGGACCTACATACATGCGTACTTTAGAGACATCTTCACTTATTCGATTCATAAGGTCACCAGTGCGATTCTGTTTGTAAAATCCGAGTGACAGTTTTTGATAGTGTTGAAAAATTTCATTTTTAAGGTCGAATTCAATTTTTCTAGATACAATAATGATGGTTTGCCGCATTATAAAAGTGAAAAGCGCCGTGAGCAATGTAGCTCCTAGTATAAGCAGAATATTTTTTAATAATTCTGTTTCCACAAATGCCATATCTGTGATTTCACCATTTACTTTTTTACGTACTACATCTACCGAATCTCCAACTTTCATCGGAACTACTAATTTAAAGACCGTTGCGATAATGGTTATAAACATTCCCAAAAGCAGTCTGCCTCTATATTTTAGCAAGTATTTATTAAGATGTTTTAGTTCCTTCATTTAATCTGTGAAAAATTTAATAGCAAATTCTTATTTTATGAATAATTATTTTGCAGTATCGTTGATAATGATATACTTTTGCTCGCCCTTTTTAAGGATTTACTAAAATTTAGATGTATGACAACGGATGTAGTACCTACAAATGAACTTCATAAAATAGACCCGGTTTTTGGTCAATTATCCTTCGATAATCACGAGCAAATCGTTTTTTGCAACGACAAAGATACAGGTTTAAAAGCAATAATTGGAATTCATAATACCGTATTAGGACCTGCTCTTGGAGGTACCAGAATGTGGAATTACAAGAGTGAATGGGAAGCCTTGAACGATGTATTGAGACTCTCTCGTGGGATGACCTTTAAGTCTGCAATTACAGGATTAAACCTTGGTGGTGGAAAAGCTGTAATTATTGGAGATGCAAAAACGCAAAAAACGCCTGAACTTATGTTGCGTTTTGGAGAATTTGTTCACTCTTTAGGCGGAAAATATATTACTGCTGAAGATGTGGGGATGGCTACAGAAGACATGGATTTAGTAAGAACTGTAACGCCTTATGTTACAGGTATTTCTGAAAGTAAAGGAGGAGCTGGGAATCCATCACCTATAACTGCCTACGGTGTTTTCATGGGAATGAAGGCTGCTGCAAAATATAAATTTGGTAGTGATATTCTTGAAGATAAAGTGATTTACGTTGAAGGAATTGGAAACGTAGGAGAAGCGCTGGTTGAGAATTTAACCAACGAGGGAGCTAAAGTTTATATTTCTGACATCAACCAAGAACGGTTAGAAGAAGTACGCGATAAATACAATGTAGATATTTATGGCGGAAGTAATTTATATGCTGAAGAAATGGATATCTATGCGCCTTGTGCATTAGGTGCAACCATTAACGATGTTAGTATTCGACAAATTCGTGCTAAGGTTATTGCTGGAGCAGCAAACAATCAATTAGCCGATGAGCAAAAACACGGAATGCTTCTTCGTAAAAAAGGAATTGTATATGCGCCTGATTTTCTTATCAATGCTGGTGGAATTATTAATGTGTATGCTGAACTTGAAAATTATGATCGTAAAGAAATAATTAGAAAGACAGAACATATCTACAATACAACTCTTGAAATTTTAAACAATGCTGAAGCAAATGACGTTACAACACATCAAGCGGCTTTAGATATTGCTCAAGCAAGAATTAATGCAAGAAAGAAAGAAAAATAAGCTTCAATTTTTATAAAAGTATATCTTTGCAACGCACAAATTTTTGTGCGTTGTTTATTTATATCAATTACAATTTCATCGTTTAAAGTTCTTTTAAAAGTATGCTTACAAGAAGACATATAAGAGTAAAGGTGGTTCAGTCAGTATATGCTTTTAATCAAAGTGATTATCAAGATCTAGATAAGCAAGAAAAGTTTTTGTTGTACAGTCTAGATCAAATGATGGATCTTTATCTGTTAATGCTTCAGTTGCTGGTTTCGTTAAGAGATCAGGAAGAGCAGTATTTGTTGAAGGCCCAAAAAAAGCATCTCGCAACTAAAGAAGAGAAGGATCCAAGTCAGGCGTTTATAAATAACAAGATCTTAACGCTTATATCTACCAATCCCATTTTTCAAGAAGCTATTAAAAATAAAAAGCTTACGTATTGGGAGCAAGATGACGAATACCTTTCCATTATTTTGAGTGAATTACGACAAAAGGACTGGTACAAAGAATATTTATCGCTAGAGGCGGCCACACTAAAAGATGATCGCGACTTTATTTCTCGATTGTATAAAGATGTTATCGCACCTAATGACAAAATTTACGATTACCTTGAAGACAAGCGATTAACATGGGTAGATGATATCCCAATTGTAAATACGGCATTGGTAAAAATGTTTGGGAAACTTTCAGAAAAAAATGCATCACAAGTATTAGTGCCAAGTCTGTATAAGAATAGCGAAGATCGGGATTTTGCAATACAGTTGCTTCGGAAAGTAATTTTGCACGATGAAAAACTTTCCCAAGAAGTTGAAGGTAAAACACCAAATTGGGACAAAGAACGCATCGCCGAATTGGATATGATTATTTTAAAACTGGGTATTGCAGAATTTCTGCACTTTCCATCAATCCCTGTTCGTGCTACTATAAATGAGTACCTCGAAATTTCTAAAGAATACTCAACTCCTAAAAGCAGCATCTTTATTAACGGAATTTTAGATAAACTTGTTAAGGATTTCACAAAAGCGGATAAACTGAACAAAATAGGGAGAGGACTTCGGTAAAAGCAAAAAAAATTACCTATTTTAGCGGCGCTTAAAAATAAAATATACTATTATGAAAAAATCAATTTTAATGTTAGCTGTAATGACTGTATTTGCTTTTACTTCGTGTAAAGATAATGCGGCAGACAAAGTGAATGATGTAAATGTTGCAGCTGCAGCTGATAGAGATGCTAATGCATCTAAATTTCCAGTAATGGAATTAGAAAAAACAGAGCATGATTTTGGTACAATCGCCAAAGGTGAAGCTGTAGAATATAACTTTCAATTTAAAAATACAGGTGATGCACCTTTAGTAATTGTTGATGCAAAAAGTAGCTGTGGATGTACTGTTCCAGAATTTACAAAAGAACCAGTTGCTCCTGGTGACACTGGAGAACTTTTAGTAAAATACAATGGTAGTGGTGCAAACCAAGTAAGTAAAACGGTAACGATTACTGCTAATACTAAAAAAGGAAAAGAAACTTTGGTAATAAAAGCATTTGTAACTCCAGCTGCTGGTGATGCTGCTAATGGAGCAAATATGTTACAAAAACAAACAAAGTAATTTTCTGAGAAAATAAATTCATGGAACAAATACAAGGCTTTTTACCCATTATATTATTATTTGCAGTGATGTATCTTTTTTTGATACGTCCACAAATGAAAAAGCAGAAACAAGAAAAAAAGTTCGCCGCTGAGATAAAGGTAGGGGATCGAGTAATAACCAAAAGTGGTTTGCACGCAAAAGTGCTTAACCTTAACGATGATGGAACTTGTGTTTTAGAAACAAGTGCTGGTAAAGTTAAGTTTGAACGCTCCGCATTATCCATGGAAATGAGTGCGAAATTAAATGCACCCGCAAAAATAGAGAAGAAGTAGAACGTTACTTCAAATTGAATAAACAAAAAACCTTCAGAATTTCTGAAGGTTTTTTTATGCCTTAAAAGATTAGATATTATTTTTCAGCTACGAGCTTGGCGATATTAACAATTACCTCAATGGCTTTTTGCATGCTCTCTACAGGTACATATTCGTAACGACCGTGAAAGTTGTGACCTCCAGCAAAAATATTGGGACAAGGGAGTCCCATAAAACTTAGTTGTGAACCATCGGTGCCTCCTCGAATGGGTTTTATGAGTGGTTGTATATTTGCTTGTTTCATTGCTTCCTCGGCAACATCTACAATGTGCATTACAGGTTCCACCTTTTCCCGCATATTAAAATACTGGTCTTTGATTTCTACCGTGATTGCTTCTTTTTCATATTGTGCGTTTAACTCATCCGCCAACTTAATCATGATTTCTTTTCGGGCCTCAAAATGTTCTTTGTCGTGATCTCTAATGATGTATTGCAATTTAGTACTGTCAACTTCTCCGTTAATACTGTATAAATGAAAAAATCCTTGACGGTCTTCTGTATGCTCAGGTGTTTCCATTCGAGGCAACGAATTAATATAATCGGTGGCGATGTACATACTATTAACCATTTTTCCTTTAGCGTATCCTGGATGAACAATCTTACCTTTTACAGTAACCACAGCGCCCGCAGCATTAAAATTTTCGTATTCTAATTCTCCTACTTGGCTTCCGTCCATCGTGTAGGCCCAGTCAGCACCAAATTTTTCAACATCAAATTTATGAGCTCCGCGACCAATTTCTTCATCGGGTGTAAATCCTACTCGTATGGTACCATGTTTAATTTCAGGATGGTTGATGAGGTATTCCATCGCAGAAACAATCTCGGCAATACCTGCTTTGTCATCAGCTCCTAGTAAAGTAGTACCATCGGTGGTGATGAGTGTTTGACCTTTATATAACAATAAGTCGTCGAAATCTGAAGGAGACAACACAATGTTCTCCGCTTCATTTAATACGATGTCTTTTCCGTCGTAATTTTCAATGATCTGGGGTTTTACATTGGCTCCTGTAAAATCTGGAGTGGTGTCAAAATGAGATACGAATCCAATTACAGGAACTTCTTTATCGATGTTTGAAGGCAATGTTGCCATAATGTACGCATTGTCATCTATCGTGACATCCTGCATTCCAATTTCTTTTAATTCTTCTACTAAAGCATTGGCAAGATCCCACTGCTTTTCTGTGCTTGGAGTGGTGTTGCTTTCTGGGTCACTTTCGGTATCTACCGTTACGTAACCTATAAAACGGTCGATAAGATGTTGTTTTTCGATCATAGTTTTTTATTTTACTTTACAAATTAACGGATATTCAAAAGAACAAATACATACTTTAATACTATTTTTGCTGCTCAATTTATCTGCCATGTATAAAGAAGTTCTTCGCCCTTTGTTGTTTCAGTTCGATCCAGAAAAAGTACATCATAGTACCTTTAAAACAATTCGATTTTTTAGTAGTATTGGTCTCGGTGGTATATTTCGAAACATGTACCAAAAGAAACATCTGTCGTTAGAAAGAAACGTTTTTGGACTCACTTTCCCCAATCCTGTAGGGTTGGCAGCAGGCTTCGACAAAGACGCAAAATTATATAAAGAACTTTCAGATTTTGGATTTGGATTTATCGAAATAGGTACCGTTACTCCAAAACCGCAAGAAGGAAATCCTAAAAAGAGATTGTTTAGATTGCAAGAAGACAATGCTATTTTAAATAGAATGGGTTTTAACAATGGCGGTGTTCTCGAAGCTGCGAAACGATTAAAAACTAATAAAAACGTACTTGTAGGAGGGAACATTGGGAAGAATAAAAATACCCCTAACGACGAAGCTGTAAACGATTACGTGATCTGTTTTGAAGCCTTGTTTGATGTAGTCGATTATTTTGTTGTGAATGTAAGTTCTCCTAATACGCCAAATTTAAGGGAGCTTCAAGATAAAGAACCACTTACTCATTTGTTACAGACGCTTCAGAATTTAAACAATGAAAAGGTAAAGCGCAAACCCATACTTCTAAAAATTGCTCCAGACCTTACTAACGAACAATTGCTTGATATTATCGATATAGTTTCAGAAACTAAAATAGATGGTGTTATAGCCACCAATACTACAATTTCTCGTGAAGGAATTATTTCAGAAAAGAAAAAAGAAATGGGAGGTATTAGTGGGAAACCTTTGCGAGAAAGAGCAACAGAAGTAATTCGGTTTCTTTCTGAAAAAAGTAATAACGCTTTTCCCATTATTGGGGTTGGAGGAATTCATACCGCTAAAGATGCACTAGAAAAAATAGAAGCTGGAGCAACATTAATACAGTTGTATACAGGATTTATCTATGAAGGCCCAAAACTAATTAAAGACATTAATACGGCGCTAATACGGCAATCGGAGTAATATTAAATTATGATCGAAAACCTCCTGTCTTTTTCTATTGCAACTATGGCACTTGCGTTATCACCTGGTCCCGACAATATTTATGTGCTAACTCAAGCGTTAGTAAATGGAACCAAAAGTGGTATCGCTACTACAGCAGGATTAATTAGTGGGTGTATAGTACATACCTCATTGCTCGCATTTGGAGTGTCGGCATTGATTACTGCTTCGCCTACCATTTTTTATGTTATTAAACTTTTGGGAGCGCTATATTTATTATTCTTAGCGTATAAAGTTTTTAAGAGTGATGCGACCGTATCGTATGCTGATAATGCTCCCAAGAAACCCTTATTCGACCTCTTTAAACAAGGGGTTATTATGAATTTGGTTAACCCTAAGGTGATGATATTTTTCTTGGCATTTTTTCCTGCATTTCTTTGGAACCCTTCCGCAGATACTGTTACTCAATTTTATATTTTAGGATTTACTTTTATGGCAGTGTCTTTTGTGATTTTTAGTACCATTGCTGTTTTAGCGGGGAGTATTTCGGGATATTTAATGAAACATAAATCGGTTGGCGTTTGGTTAAAATGGTTACAGATTGTAGTTTTTATTGGCATTGCCGTATTTATTTTAATACCGTAGAATTTTATTCTGAAAAGATTTCATCCTTTAAAGAATTCCTATCTTTGAAACAATGCAAAATATTAAAATTATAGAATGTCCTAGGGACGCGATGCAAGGAATTAAAGATTGGATTCCTACAGAGAAAAAGGTGCAGTACATTCAAGCACTATTACGCTGTGGATTCGATACGATAGATTTTGGAAGTTTTGTTTCTCCGAAAGCCATTCCACAAATGACCGATACTGCCGAAGTTCTTTCGAAATTGGATTTATCATCAACAGAAAGTAAATTGTTATCGATCGTTGCCAATGTTCGGGGTGCAGAAGCCGCGGTACAACACTCAGAAATTCAATATTTGGGATATCCATTTTCTATTTCTGAAAATTTTCAGATGCGGAACACACATAAAACGATCGCTCAGTCTATCGAAATCTTACAAGAGATTTTGTCTCTTTCTGAAGCAAATAATAAAGAAGTTGTTGCCTATCTTTCGATGGGATTTGGCAATCCGTATGGGGATCCATGGAATGTAGAAATTGTAGGAGAATGGACCGAGAGACTTTCAGAAATGGGAGTGAAGATACTGTCGTTGAGTGATACGGTGGGAAGTTCAACCCCCGATATTATTTCATATTTGTTCTCTAATCTAATTCCGAAGTATCCCAACATAGAGTTTGGAGCACATTTACATACTACACCGACTGCATGGCACGAAAAAATTGATGCAGCATATAAAGCCGGTTGTCGAAGATTCGATGGTGCTATTCAAGGTTTTGGCGGCTGCCCGATGGCAAAGGATGATCTTACGGGTAATATGCCTACCGAAAAAATGCTAAGTTACTTTACAGCTGCAAAAGCAAATACAAATATTAATACGATGTCTTTTGAGAGTGCGCATAACGAAGCCACAAAGATCTTTACCAAATACCATTAAGTTATGAAGCAGTATTTATTTCTATTTGTTCTTATCTCAGGGCTTTTAACGTGTTGTAAAACACAGCAGACCATAGTGAAATCTAAAACAGATGATGGTATAATCACTTTTAAATTTGTGCAAGTTAATGATGTGTATGAAATCGCTCCTTTAAGTGGTGGTAAATATGGAGGAATGGCACGAGTGGCGCATGTGGTAGATTCATTAAAACAGATTAATAAGAACACCTTTTTATTCATGGCTGGTGATTTTTTAAATCCGTCATTGCTGGGAACTTTAAAAGTAGGAGGAGAGCGCGTTGCTGGAAAACAAATGATCGATGTAATGAATGCCATGAATTTCGATTTGGTAACGTATGGTAATCATGAATTTGATCTTAGTGAAGATCAATTTCAGAAACGACTTGATGAATCACAGTTTCAATGGATTTCATCCAATACCTTTCAGAAAAAAGGAGAGGAGGCCATCCCATTTAAAAGTAACGGTAAAGACGTTGCTTATACGTATACCTTAAATATTCAAGATTCTGATGGAACCAATATTAATGTCGGCTTTTTTTCGGTAACTATCGATTCGAACCCAGTAGATTATGTTTTTTATGGGGATGCAATTACATATGGACAAGACGCATTTAGCTCTTTAAAAGGAAATACCGATCTTGTTATTGGACTTACTCACTTAGCTCTAGAAGAAGATATTGCGCTTGCTAATACATTACCTGAAGTACCATTATTAATGGGCGGGCATGAACATACTAGTATGTTGGTACCCACAAAGTATGGTGTTGTAGCAAAAGCAGATGCCAACGCAAAAACTGTTTATATTCACACCCTAGAATACAATTCGATTACCAAACAGGTAAGTATAGATTCAGATCTTTTTCCAATCGATGAAACTATTGCAGCTAACCCTACGGTAAAAGTAGTAGTAGATCGATGGGAAGCCATTCTCAAAAATGAAATTTTACAGGTGATCGATAACCCTAGCGAAATTATATATAGAGGGGCAGCCCCTTTAGATGGAACCGATAGCGCAGGAAGAAGTATACAGACCGATCTTGGAGATATTATAACGGCAGGAATGGCAGATGCTTTTAATGACAAGGAAATTGATGGTGCGATTGTAAATGGTGGATCTTTTCGTCTAGACGATATGCTGCCTAAAGAAATAACAAGTCTAGATATTTTTAGAGTGCTTCCTTTTGGTGGACAGGTGTATAAAGTAAAAATGAAAGGGAGTCTTTTAACCGAAGTTCTAAATTATGGAAAAACACATAGGGGAACAGGTGCATATTTACAAAGACACCAACTACAAGAAAGCGATATTGCTGGTTGGTTAGTAAATGGGCAACCCATTTATAAAGATCAAATATATACGATCGCTATGAGTGATTTTCTACTGAAAGGATTTGACATTCCATTTTTAACCCCCGAAAACGAAGGTATTGTTGAAGTCTACAAACCAATTGCTTCTGAACCTGCCTCGGACATAAGAAAGGCAGTAATACTATTTTTAAAATCTAAAGATAAATAGCCATGATAAAAATTATAAAATTCCTCTTAGTATTAGCGTTAGTTGCACTTGTGGTCATCCAGTTTATTCGCCCAGAAAAGAATAATGGAGGTTATGAAACTGTGCTAGCATTCGAAAAAGAAACAAAGCCTTCTGTAAAAGTAGCAGCTATTTTAAAAGAAACCTGTTACGATTGTCACAGTGATCAAACTCAATACCCTTGGTATGCTGAAATTGCACCCATTTCTTTTTGGTTAGATGAACATATCGAGCATGGTAAGGGACACTTTAATGTGTCGGCGTGGGATACTTATTCCGTAAAAAAGAAGGATCATAAGCTAGAGGAATTAATCGAAATGGTTGAAGATGGTGAAATGCCTCTCGATTCTTATACATGGATGCACGATGATCTTTCCGAAGAAAATAAAAAACTAATACTTCAATGGGCAGGATTAGCAAGACTTCAATATAAAGATAAGCTACAGGTATCTTCTAAATAACTATCGTTACTTGAAATAAATATTTAACAGCAATTTTATTTAAATTTAATCTAAATAAACTTGTGAGATCTACTTTTCCATTCTATTTTTGCGGCTGAAATAAATATCTATTTATAATAAGTCTAAATAAAATCTAAATGTCAAAGTATTTATCCCTTCTTTTTTTTAGTAGTGTATTATTTATATCGTGTTCGTCCGACGACGATACTCCTCCGGTGGAAGATTCTGTGGAAGTTCCTTTAACGTATTCGTTCGAGCGAGACGGTGTCTCAACAGTGTCTTTTAGTGGGCAAACTACACGTATATTAATGGCAGGCGAATTGGTTTCAGCAATGAGAAATTTTGATACTGCTACAGAAACCTCTTTACAAAACATGTTCGCACATGAGGAAGGTGCTCAAGACTTTTCAGACAGTGATTTAAATACTTCCGATAAAAGTTTGCGTAGCAAAACAGCCGCTTCGTTCGATTATTTTTCAGCAAATACAGCCGAAAGCACTGCTATAAAAGAAACTTTCGAAAACTATCTTACAGCGCAGATTAATGAAGTTTTTCCAAATGAAAATACATTGGCAGAACCTGGAGTTGCTGGACAAATTGCTGACGGGTCTTCTACACGTTATGTAAATGCTCAAGGATTAGAATACAATCAGGCCTTTGCTAAAAGTTTAATTGGTGCTTTAATGGCAGACCAAATGTTAAACAATTACCTTAGTGAAGAAGTGTTAAATGAAGCCGATAACGTTTCAAATAATAATAATGATATTACCGAAGAAGGTAAATCGTACACCACAATGGAACATAAATGGGATGAAGCCTATGGATACATATATGGAACATCTGTTAACCCAGCTAATCCGAACGAAACAATAGGTGAAGATGATAAATTCTTAAATGAATATACTGGCCAAGTAAATAGAGACTCTGACTTTAACACCATTGCAGACGAAATCTTCGAGGCATTTAAATTAGGACGTGCTGCAATTGTAGCTAAGAATTACGATGTAAGAGATGCACAGGCAGCCATTATTCGTCAAAAAATTTCTGAAGTGATTGCTGTAAGAGGAATTTACTATTTACAACAAGCAAAGAATAAAATTGTAGCAGGAAACCAAACATCAGCTTTTCATGCACTATCTGAAGCCTACGGGTTTGTATACAGTCTTCGATTTACAAGAAATAATACAACAGGAGAATCTTTCTTTGATTCTGTAGAAGTTAATGATCTTATCAATCAGTTACTAGATGATAACGAAAATGGTTTTTGGTCTTTAACTCCCGAAACGATCGACTCAGTTTCAGAAAGTATTGCTGCAAAATTTGATTTTACCGTGTCACAAGCGGGAAGTGTTGATTAATTGTTAAGTTTTTTAGAAAAGCAATCGTTCTTAATACATTTAAGAACGGTTGTTTTATTTATTTTTGCAAAAAATTATATCCTATGAGTTATTGGAAATTGGTTTCTATAGTAACGCTTCTCTTTATTGCTGTTGCTTGTTCTTCAGATAATGGAGATGCTCCAGACCAACCTTTAAATGATTCCTTCAACAGAGAAGCTATGTTAATGAATTGGGCAGATAACATCATTGTTCCTGCTTATACTTCATTTGTTTCAAAAACAACAGAGTTAAATGCTGCGACTACTGTTTTTACTGAAACACCTTCAGAAGAGAATTTAATAGCACTCCGTACAATATGGGTTTCTACGTATATAGAATTTCAGAACGTTTCCATGTTTGAAATAGGTAAAGCAGAAGAAGTAAATTTTCGTAATCGAATGAATATTTATCCAACCAACGCAAATAAGATTAATGATTTTATAGCAGAGGGAACTTTTAATTTCTCATTGCCGTCTACCATTGATGCTCAAGGATTTCCCGCATTAGACTATATGTTGAATGGCTTGGCTGAAACTGATTCAGAAATCGTTGCTTTTTATACCACAAACGAAAATGCTGCAAATTATTTAGAATATCTAAATGCACTTTCTGAAACTATTGAAACACTTTCAATTACATTATTAAACGACTGGAA
Source organism: Cochleicola gelatinilyticus (assembly GCF_001637325.1). Lineage (GTDB taxonomy): Bacteria > Bacteroidota > Bacteroidia > Flavobacteriales > Flavobacteriaceae > Cochleicola > Cochleicola gelatinilyticus. The sequence continues at coordinate 49,277 of NZ_LRXL01000053.1, read as the reverse complement.
CGAAAACTTTAGAGATAGTTTTGTTTCTAACACAAGTTCATCGGCATCTGGATCTGTAGATAAATTGGCAAACGACTACATTCTTTATTATGAAAAAGCCTTACGAGCTGGAAAAATAGGGATCCCGGCCGGAGTGTTTTCTAACGACCCATTACCAGAAAATGTTGAGGCGTTTTATAAAAAAGATATCTCAAAAAGCTTAGCACAACAGGCACTTACAGCCTCACAGAATTTTTTTAATGGAATATATTTTAATTCTAGCCAGCAAGGAGAAAGTTTTCGAACATATCTTACTTTCTTAAATTCTGTGAAAAATGGAGAGGACCTTAGCGGTCTAATTAATGCACAGTTTGAAACTGCTAAAACGAATATTGAGGAGTTAAATGTAAATTTTGTTTCACAAATTGAGACCGATAATATTCAAATGCAAAATACGTACGATGAATTGCAGCGAAATGTTATTTTCTTAAAGGTAGATATGCTTCAAGCATTAGATATTAATGTAGACTACGTAGATACCGATGGTGATTAATGTATAGTGCTCTTACATCCTATTTTTCAAAAACCACACAGGCCGCTCCTTTAGCGGTCTTTCGTGTTTTTTTTGGTTTAATGATGTGCTATAGCATTGTTCGGTTTTGGAGTAATGGGTGGATCGATAAACTTTACCTACAACCAGATTTCTTTTTTTCTTATTTTGGGTTCGAATGGGTTAAACCATTAGGGATGTATACCTATGTATTATTCGCTGTCTGTGGTATCGCAACATTGTTTATTGCCATAGGCTATAAGTATCGCATAGCAATTATAGTCTTCTTTCTTAGTTTTACGTACATCGAGTTAATGGACAAAACGACGTATTTAAATCACTATTATTTTATAAGCTGTCTTAGTTTTTTACTCATTTTTTTACCTGCAAATGCATGTTTTTCTATAGATGCAAAAAAAGGCAAAGCAACACCGTACATTCCCAAATGGACCATCGATAGCGTAAAAATGTTATTGTGTGTTGTGTATTTCTATGCGGGCTTGGCAAAATTAAATAGTGATTGGATGTTAAACGCAATGCCATTAAAAATCTGGTTGCCTTCAAACTACGACATACCTATTTTAGGCAATTTGTTACAACAAGAATGGATGCATTATGCATTTAGTTGGGGAGGAGCTGCCTACGATTTGGCAATTCCATTTTTATTACTTTATAAACCTACCCGTTGGTTCGCTTTTATATTAGTAGTTGTATTTCATGTGCTTACTCGCGTGTTGTTTCCTATTGGGGTTTTTCCATTTGTGATGATCGTGAGTGCGCTCATTTTTTTTGATGCTGGGTTTCATCAGAAAATTATTAATGGCATCTCTAATCTTTTCAGAATTAAATCAAATGCATCAAATCCCGAAATTTCAACTTATAGGTATACATCTAATGCTTCAATTGTTATAGTGGGATTCTTTCTTACCATACAACTTTTACTTCCTTGGCGTTATTTGGTATATCCGGGAGAATTATTTTGGACTGAAGAAGGCTATCGGTTTTCATGGAGGGTCATGCTTATGGAAAAAGCAGGGTATGCACAATTCAAGATTAAAGATAAAACGACAGGGCAGCAATTTTATGTGGATAACAGCGATTTTCTAACGCCTTTGCAAGAAAAGCAAATGAGTACACAACCAGACTTTATCTTACAATATGCTCACTATCTTGGGGATCATTTTAAAAATAAAAACAATAGAGAAGTTGCTGTATTTGTAGAAAGTTATGTAGCGTTAAACGGCAGATTAAGTCAACCGTATATCGACCCAGAAATAGATCTTCTAGAACAAAAAGAAAGCTTAAGACAACGAGATTGGTTGTTACCATTTAATGATAGTATAAAAGGACTGTAACAGGTTAATAGCACAATGAGAATACAAAAAAGTATGACTAGAATTATGAGTTTTCAAAGCAAATTATACCTATTGGTTTTTTTGATTTCGGGACCAACTTTATTCGCACAGTTCACAATTACAGGAACGGTTCTTTCTGAAAACTCTGGAGTTCCAGTTCAAGGGGCGGAAGTATATAATATTACGGAGGGTTCTTCAGTCACCACCGATTCTTCTGGAACTTTTCAATTTGCTGAAGTTGCTTCGGGATCTTACACTATCGCTGTGTTTAATTTTGAATTTGAAGTAGTAGAAAAAGAAATTCTTGTTTCTGAAGATACTTCGGTAACTTTTCAACTTCCAGCACTGGGTGAGCAACTTTCCGAAGTACTAATAAAAAAACGCAAAGAGCGCATCTTCGCATTAAAACAGTTAAAAGAAGTAGAAGGAACTGCTATTTATGCCGGAAAAAAAACCGAAGTAGTGGTCTTAGATAATCTTACCGCAAATCTAGCTGGTGGAAATGCTCGACAAATTTACGCACAAGTAGTCGGCTTGAATATTTACGAAAATAATGACGCCGGATTACAACTTAATATTGGTGGTCGTGGACTAGATCCAAACCGAACGTCAAATTTTAATACACGTCAAAACGGATATGATATTTCGGCAGATGTTTTAGGATATCCCGAAAGTTACTATACACCACCAGCAGAAGCTATCGAGCAAATCGAAGTAGTACGTGGTGCGGCCTCTTTGCAATACGGTACCCAGTTTGGAGGACTCATAAATTTTAAATTAAAACGACCTAATACATCTAAAAAATTAGAATGGGTGTCACGGCAAGGAATTGGATCGTATGGACTTTTTACCAGCTTTAACAGTTTAAGCGGTACCATAGGTAAGACAGGGTATTATGCCTATTTAAATTATAAGATTGGAAACGATTTTAGGCCGAATTCTGAATTTGAATCTTACAATGCCCATGCACACATCGATCACCAATTTTCTAAAACTACCAAGGTTGCATTCGAATTCAGTTATTTAAATTACCTCGCACAACAAGCAGGAGGCTTAACCGATCGCCAGTTTGAGGAAGATCCAACCTTTAGTAATCGAACACGAAATTGGTTTCGGGTAGACTGGAAATTATACTCACTTCGTTTGGAGCAAGCGCTTTCAGAAAAAACAGAATTTAGTCTTAATCTTTTTGCTTTAGATGCGGGGCGTAAATCGGTGGGGTTTCGTGAAAACAGAGTGTCGCAGGAGGATGATCTAGATGCACCGCGTGAATTAATTGTAGGGAAATTTAATAATTGGGGAGCAGAAGCACGGATACTATCACGCTACAATTTAGGTGATTCTGAAAATACATTTTTAATTGGTGCGAAGTACTACCAGTCTAATAACAGTGAACGACAAGGTCCAGGTACCAATGGGAGTGATGCTAATTTTAATTTCGCTTCAGAAATCTATCCCGATTACGCTAGACAAAGTGACTTCGATTTTCCAAACCTTAATCTTTCCTTGTTTGGAGAGCATATTTTTCAACTTTCTGAAAGATTTTCACTAACTCCTGGAGCTCGTGTAGAATTTATTAAGACAGAAAGTCAAGGTGCATTTAAAGACATTCGCTTCGATTTGGCAGGAAACCCAATTTTCAACGAAACAATAACCGATAATCGAGATTTTAAACGTTCCTTTATCCTGTTAGGGGTGGGGGCTAGTTACAAACCAACCAATGCAATAGAATTGTACGGAAATATTAGCCAGAATTATCGCTCGGTCACTTTTAATGACATTCGAATTAACAATCCATCTCTAGTAGTAGATCCTAATATTACCGATGAAGAGGGATATACTTTCGACCTTGGGGCGCGGGGGCGTTTTAAAAAGTATGTGTCTTACGATGTCGGACTTTTCTTCTTACAATACAACGACCGAATTGGTTTAATTTTAGGAGGAGAAAGCAACATTGTGAGTACTCGTGGAAATATTGGAGATGCGATAACCTACGGAATTGAAAGTTTTATAGATTGGAATATTTGGGAAACATTTTCTGGAAACAAAGACTTTCGTTTAAATTCATTTGTGAACCTTGCAATAACTGAAAGTGAGTACACTGCTTCTAAAGAGCCTAATGTAAAAGGTAAAAAAGTAGAATTCATTCCGGGAATTAATTTTAAAACTGGAATTGGATTTGGTTATAAAAACTTTTTAGGAAGTTTACAATACACTTATCTAGCAAAACAATTTACCGATGCTACCAATGCAGAGCGAGATTTTAGTACCCAAACTGGGATCGTGGGAGAAATTCCTGCATACGATATTTTAGACTTGTCACTTTCATATACCTACAAGCGCTTTAAACTGGAAACAGGAATTAACAATGTGCTGGACAACAGTTATTTCACAAGGAGAGCAACGGGATATCCAGGACCAGGGATTATTCCGAGTCAGCCAAGGACATTTTATGGGTTGCTTCAGTTTAAATTGTAACGATTAAAATTAGGGCATTGAGTATATCCCAACAATTAATCGTACATTTGCACGCAATTAAACAGTAACTTCTTTCCGTATCTTCGGAATATAATTTAATTGCGATGACTGCACACGAAAATAAAATCCTTGGGGAAGGCCTCACCTACGACGATGTACTTTTAGTACCCGATTACTCTGAAGTTTTACCAAGAGATGTTTCGATCGAATCTAAATTTTCAAGAAATATTACACTTAATGTACCTATCGTTTCTGCAGCGATGGACACAGTGACCGAAAGTGCTATGGCAATTGCGATTGCACGTGAGGGAGGAATTGGTGTTTTGCACAAAAACATGACGATCGACCAACAAGCTGCTGAGGTTCGCAAAGTAAAACGTGCAGAGAGCGGAATGATCTTGGATCCAGTGACATTGAAAAAAACAAATACGGTCGGGGACGCTCAAAACACGATGAAAGAATACAGTATCGGTGGTATTCCTATTACCGATGAGGCAGGTAAACTAATTGGTATAGTAACGAATCGTGACCTTAGGTTTGAGAAGAATTTTGATCGTACACTAGAAGAAGTAATGACTACTGAAAACTTAGTGACTGTCGAAAAAGGTACTTCGCTTAAACAAGCCGAACTCATCCTTCAAAAGAATAAGATCGAGAAACTCCCCGTTGTTGAAGATGACGGTACATTATTAGGACTTATAACTTTTAGAGATATTACAAAATTAACTCAGAAACCTACAGCTAACAAAGATGAATACGGGAGATTGCGGGTTGCTGCAGCTTTGGGTGTTACAGCCGATGCAGTAGATAGAGCCGAAGCGTTAGTAAATGCACAGGTAGATGCTGTAATCATCGATACGGCTCATGGTCACACTAAAGGTGTTGTCATGGTGTTGAAAGAAGTAAAAAAGAAATTTCCGAAACTGGATGTGGTTGTGGGTAATATTGCCACAGCCGAAGCAGCAAAATATTTAGTTGAAGCAGGAGCCGATGCCGTTAAAGTTGGTATTGGACCTGGATCTATTTGTACAACAAGGGTGGTGGCCGGAGTTGGGTTTCCGCAGTTTTCTGCTGTATTAGAGGTAGCTGCTGCTATTAAAGGAAGTGGTGTGCCCGTTATTGCAGATGGGGGAATTAGATATACTGGTGACATTCCAAAAGCAATTGCGGCTGGAGCAGATTGTGTTATGCTAGGATCGCTGTTAGCTGGTACGAAAGAATCTCCTGGAGAAACCATTATTTATGAAGGGCGAAAATTTAAGTCGTATCGTGGAATGGGTTCTGTTGAAGCAATGAAGCAAGGATCTAAAGATCGTTATTTTCAAGATGTGGAAGACGATATTAAAAAACTAGTGCCTGAAGGAATTGTAGGTCGCGTACCCTACAAAGGGGAATTAGTTGAAAGTATGACCCAATTTATTGGTGGACTCCGAGCTGGTATGGGGTATTGTGGCTCAAAAGATATTGAGACTTTAAAAGAAAATGGACGCTTTGTAAAGATAACCGCATCTGGAATAAACGAGAGTCATCCACACGATGTTACGATCACAAAGGAATCTCCAAATTACTCACGGTAAGACCTCCTAAAGACTATTTATTAAAAAGTTATTCGAGCATCTTTTAAAAAAGTAGCTTATAAAACAAAAGCCCCTCACATAGAGGGGCTTTTGTTTGTATAGGTTTTGTTTAAAAAAATTACTCCTCATTCTTCACCTCAATTCCCAACTCTTTAAGAATAAGATCGGTAAGATCGTAGTTTTGGTCGGTATAAATAAGAGAATTTCCTGTTTGTAATACTTGTGTATACGCCTCAGCTTTTGCAACGGTTTCTAAAGCAACGCCTATTTTAGCATATAGAGGGCGTAAAACTTCTTCTCTTTTTAAGCCTATTAATTGAGTTCCATTTTGACGAAATTTAGCAATGTCGTTATCCATTGTCATAAGTTCGGTCTGCTTCTGTTTTTTTATGTCTTCTGTAAATGTGGTCTCGCCAGCTTTATAGGCATCAATTAATGATTGATACTCAGCTAATTTTGCATCCAGATCGGTATCTAGGCGCTTTCCGTAAGCAGTAACTTGTTCTTGAGCTTTTGTAAGATCTGGCATTTGAGAAAGGATAAAATCAATATCTGCAGTACCAACTTTGGTTTGTGCAAATCCTGAAATACAAAGGGTTAAAAAGGCAATGTGTAAAAATTTCATGTGTTTTGTTTTTAATTCGCGATGCAATAGTAGTATTAATTTCTCACAAATAGACGATGGCATTGAGAAGATGTTACAGAATGCTCTTCATAATTCGTGCCAATTGGTCTTCTAAATGATAAGAATTTAATTTTTTAATTTAGTATGGATTGTAACGTTGTCCTCGAGTGGGTTTTAGACGAGCGCGCAGATCGTCCATGTGCTTTTTTTCAACAATAAGGTAGGCAATGTGATGCATATCTGTAACTATTTCGGTTCCTACTTTATAATGAGACAATTGCTCTAGCTTGGCAAAATCTTCCAAATGTATAGCATGATGTTGAGCAATAGGTGCTGCGTTAGGCCCTCTAAAATCCCACAAAAGTTTTATTTGTTCCATGCTTCTTTACAGCTAAAAATTAAATTAGATTGATTCGAAAATACAAAGTTACAACTTTTCAATTTCTGAAGAAACAGACACTAATTTGTAACGAAATGCGTTATCGAAACAACCTTGCAAAACAAATCCTTTTTGTTACTTTTGCCACGCTTCAATTTGAATAAAAATAACACCAATGAATAAATATATTGTATCTCTTGTTCTTCTTATAGTTTGCAGTAGTCTCTGGGCTCAGAAGAAAAAAGACATTTTATTAACCATTGATGGAGCACCTGTTTATGCTTCAGAATTTAAGAGGGTTTATTCCAAAAATTTAGAGTTGGTTCAAGACGATTCTCAAAAAAGCGTAGATGGCTATCTAGAACTTTTTATTGATTATAAACTGAAAGTAGCTGAAGCTTATAAGCAAAAACTCAATGAAACTCCAGAATATAAGAGAGAGTTTAAAAAATATGAGGATCAACTTTCACGGGGTTACTTATATGAGGATAACTTAAGTGAAGAACTTGTAAAGGAAGCATACGAAAGAGGATTGGAAGAAGTAGAAGCGTCTCACATCTTAGTACGCTCTTCGTATAACGATCTCCCTAAAGACACCCTTAAAGCATACGACAAAATTAAAGAAGCGCAAGTAAAAGCTCGTAAAGGAGAAGACTTTTCAGCTTTAGTGAAAGAATATTCTGAGGAGCCTGGAGCCGCTGAACGTGGGGGAGCATTAGGATATTTTTCTTCTTTTAAAATGGTATACGATTTTGAAACTGCCGCTTTTAACACGCCAGTTGGAGAAATATCGGATATTGTTAGAACACAATTTGGATATCATATCATAAAAGTGACCAATCGTCGTAAAAGAGCTCCACAAATCTCGGTTTCTCACATCATGATTATTGAGAAAAAAGAGAATCCAACCTTTAATGCCGAAGAACGAATAAATGATTTATATGCTAAAATTCAACAAGGAGAGTCTTTTGCTAGTTTAGCTAAACAATTCTCAGATGATAAAGGCTCGGCAAAAAAAGACGGGGAACTAAGAGCTTTTACAAAAGGCGATCTACGCTCTCCTGAATTTGAAAATGAAGCTTATTCACTTCAAAATCCTGGGGATGTTTCAAAACCAGTAAAATCTGAATTTGGCTGGCATATAATTAAATTAAACAAACGCTTTCCTATTCCTTCTTTCGAAGATGAAAAAGAAAGTTTGTTAAAACAAATCGAAAAATCGGAGCGTTCAAAATTAATCGATGATGCAGTTAACAATAAAATTAAAACAAAGTATAGTTTCAAAAAAGGCGTAGATTTTATGCCCTATTTTATGGAGAAAGTTTCAGATTCTATTTTGAAAAGAGACTGGCATTACGCTCCAATACCTTCTTCAGAAAATAAAAAGCTATTCACTATTGGAGAAACTTCGTATACCTTCGATGATTTTGCTAAATACCTTGAAACACAACAAAAAGGAATGCGTGCGCTAAGTAGTAAAAGAGCTATGTTAAACGATGCTTATCAAGCTTTTGAGGATACTACGATTAAAGACTATTTTAGAAAAAATCTTGAAAAGGAGAATGAAAAATACGGTGCTACTATTAATGAATACCGTGACGGACTTCTTATTTTTGACGTAATGAACGAGAATATCTGGGGAAAAGCAAAAAAAGATACAATAGCACTTAAATCTTATTACGACACCCATAAGGACAGTTATAAAACGGGTGAAAGAATTAAGGGGGTTATTGTTTCTGCACCTGAGAAAGCCTTAGCTGAAGAAGCAAAAAAATTAATGTCTCAAGGGATTACTTCGGAAGCAATTAAGGAAAAACTAAATAAAGACAAGGTGAATGTGATTATTTCTGAAGGTCTTTTCGAACTAGATGATAGAGCATTGCCTGCAGGTTTTAATCCACGTGAAGGAGTTTCAGAAATCTTTGAAAAAGATGCATCTTTCATAGTAGTTTCCACTGTAGAAATAGTGCCTCCAGGTATTAAAACCTTCGATGAAACGAAAGGTCGTGTAATAAGTGACTACCAAAACTATTTAGAAAAAACTTGGATGCAAGAATTGCACAACAACCACACTGTTGAAGTAAATAAGAAAACATTGAAAAAAGTAAAAAAAGAACTTAAATCTTAATGTATAAATTCGGACTTCTTTTTGTAATTGGGCTTCTGTTTGTTTCTTGCGATTATTTCAAGCAAGATTCAGAGAAAGTGCCGATTGCAAGAGTGAACCAAAGTTTTTTGTATTACGATGATATTAAGGATCTTATTTCTGAAACTACTTCAAAAGAAGACAGTACATTAATTGTAACTAATTATGTGAATCGCTGGGCAACGCAGCAGTTATTATTAGATCAAGCGCGAATTAACCTGCCAGAAGAGCAATTAGAGTCGTACAATAAATTGGTTAGAGATTATAAAAATGAACTGTATACCGATGCTTACAAAAGCAATATAGTAGCACAGCAATTAGATAGTTCGGTTACCGTTACTGAGGTGGAACGATTTTACGAGACCAATAAGGAAAATTTTAAACTAAATGATCCATTGTATAAAGTGCGTTACATACACGTTCCCGAATTGTATGGAAATTTAGCGCAAGCACGTGAAATGTTAAAACGTTTCAATGATTCAGATAAAAAAAGTCTATCTGCGCTAGGCATTCAATTTAAAGGGTATAATTTAAATGATTCTACATGGGTAGAAAAGTCATCTTTATACCGAGCACTTCCAATCCTTAAGGATAAAGAAAGTCAAGTGTTAAAAAAAACTAATTTTACCCAGCTACAAGATTCATTAGGAGTATATTTGGTGCAAATTGAAGACATTCTAGCAACCAATGATATTGCACCTCTTTCCTTTTTACAATCAACCATCGAACAAATAATTCTCAACAAAAGGAAGCTTCAGCTTATTAAAAAACTTGAAAAAGATATTACACAAGATGCCATTAAAAATTCAAATTTTGAAATTTACAAAGAAAACTAGTTTACTCTTATTATTCGCACTATGGCAAGGGATTGTTTTTGCGCAAGAAGTAGTAACAATAGACAGTACTGGAACAGTAAATGCAGAAACTGCACTTATACAACCGGCAACTACATCTGTTAGGGATACAACACAACCTTTTAAACGCTACAAAGCAGAAGGTGTTTCTGCCGTAGTTGGAGATTATGTTGTCTTAGATAGTGATATCGATAAAAGTTATGTTGAGTTAAAGCAACAGGGGATTTCTACCGAAGAAATTACACGCTGCCAGCTTTTAGGGAAACTCTTAGAAGACAAATTATATGCGCACCACGCAAAGATTGATAGTATTGTTGTTCCCGACGCTGAAATTAATCAGCAAATCGAACAACAAATGAGCTATATGATTAGTGAACTTGGCACCGAAGAAAAAGTTGCTAGCTTTTACAGAAAGGATAATATCGCTGAGGTTAAAAAAGAACTTTTTGAAGTAAACAAAACGGTTCGATTAGCAAGTGAAATGCAACGTAAAGTAGTGGATGATATCGAGATTACTCCAGAAGAAATTAGAAGTTTCTTTTATGACATTCCTGAAGATGAACGACCCGTATTCAGTGCGGAAGTTGAAGTTGCACAAATCGTAATAGAACCAGAAATTAACAGAGCAGCAAAACAGGATGTAATCGATCGACTTGCCCAAATGAGACAGGATGTAATCGAAAACGGTACTAGTTTCGCTACCAAGGCTGTATTGTACTCAAAAGACCCAGGGTCTGCCTCAAAAGGTGGATTAATTACAGGAGTAAAACGAGATACTCCATTTGCAAAAGAATTTAAAGATCAAGCGTTCTCTTTATTAGAAGGAGAAATTAGTGAGCCTTTCGAAACAGAATTTGGTTTTCATATTTTAATGGTAGAAAAGATTCGTGGACAGGAATTAGATGTACGCCACGTTCTATTGTTTCCAGAGGTTTCGCAAACCACCATCGATAAGGCAGAAGCTGAAATTAAAGACATTCGAAGACAAATCGTAGAAGAAGAGATTACTTTTGCAGACGCTGCAAAAAAGTATTCGGATGAAAAAGAAACCCGTAATAGTGGAGGGCAATTAGTAAACCCTACAACATTCGACACCCGTTTCGACTTAACTAAAATGGATCCTACGTTAAGTGCTCAGGTATATAATTTAAAAGAAGGAGAGGTTACTAAAGTTCAAACAGATCGTGATTATACTGGGAAAAGTAAATTTAAAATACTTACCGTAACCAAACGATACAAAGAACACCAAGCAGACTATGTAAAAGATTATGAGAAGGTAAAAGATCTTGCATTAAAGCAGAAGCAAATTAAGGCAATCGAAACTTGGCAGAATAAAAAGATAAAGGAAACATATGTAAATGTAAATGAAGACTACAACAATTGCGAGTTTTCAAGTAATTGGCTGAAAAATCAATAGTATGTCAGACGTAGCAGCAGTAAAACAATTGGTTTCAAAATACGAAGCCTTACGACAGGAAATAAAAAAAGTAATTGTAGGACAGGATGAAGTTGTAGAGCAAGTCCTTCTCTCTATATTTTCTGGAGGTCACGCACTTCTAATTGGTGTTCCTGGTTTAGCAAAAACCTTGTTAGTGAATACTGTTGCACAAGCATTGGGACTTCAATTTAAAAGAATTCAATTTACTCCCGATTTAATGCCCAGTGATATTTTGGGATCTGAAATTCTTGATGAGAATAGGACATTTAAATTTATTAAAGGGCCTATCTTTTCAAATATCATTCTTGCTGATGAAATTAACCGTACACCTCCAAAAACACAAGCAGCTTTATTAGAAGCAATGCAGGAGCGGTCGGTAACAGTAGCGGGAAATCATTATAAATTAGAGCTTCCTTATTTTGTCTTAGCGACACAAAACCCAATCGAGCAAGAAGGTACCTATCCGTTGCCTGAAGCCCAATTGGACCGTTTTATGTTTGCTGTTAATCTCGACTATCCAAGTTTTTCTGAAGAGGTAGAGGTAGTTAAATCTACCACTGCTGGAACTACAAATACTATAAATGCACTATTTTCTGCTCAAGAAATCATCGAATTTCAACAGTTAATCCGAAAAATTCCAGTTGCAGATAATGTAGTAGAATATGCAGTGACTTTAGTTGGAAAGACACGACCTAAAAGTCAAGCTGCACCAGAGATCGTTAAAAATTATATCGACTGGGGAGCAGGACCAAGAGCCTCCCAAAATCTTATCTTAGCTGCAAAAGCAAATGCTGCTTTGCATGGGAAATTTTCTCCCGACATTGAAGATGTTCAAAAAGTAGCAATTGGAATTCTACGCCATAGACTTATAAAAAATTATAAGGCAGAAGCCGAAGGATTAACCATTGAAGAAATTATTTCAAGCCTATTTTAAATTCATTCTAAGTAACGATAGCTTTTTCTCATAAATGCATTCTTCTTTTAAAAGGGCTGATTTTTTATAAATTCACAATTTTAAATGCACTAAATTAGATATTTGTTAATAATAAGCATTATCTATTCTTTTTATTGAATTATCTTCAATGAAACTCCTTATCTATTAGGTATTTTTAAATGATTTCAAAATTTTGTACTTTTGCAATCCGCCACTCCTGAAACTTCAGTAGTGCAAATTCAAAAAAAAACTTAAACCGAAAATAATTATGGCATTCGATATCGATATGATTAAAAAGGTCTATTCGCAAATGGCCGAACGTGTAGATAAAGCACGCGACATTGTGGGAAGACCCCTAACCCTTTCAGAAAAAATTCTTTATAGTCACCTTTGGGATGGAAATCCAACTAAGAAGTTAACACGTGGTAAAGATTATGTTGATTTTGCACCCGATCGTATCGCGTGTCAAGATGCTACTGCACAAATGGCATTACTTCAGTTTATGCAGGCAGGAAAGAAAAATGTAGCGGTTCCAACAACCGTACATTGCGATCACCTTATTCAAGCAAAGCAAGGAGCGAAAAAAGATCTTATTCGTGCTAACGAAACAAGTAATGAGGTATTCGATTTTCTTGAATCGGTTTCTAATAAATATGGTATCGGCTTTTGGAAACCAGGAGCGGGAATTATTCACCAAGTAGTATTAGAAAATTATGCATTCCCTGGAGGAATGATGATTGGTACCGACTCTCATACTGTGAATGCTGGTGGTCTTGGGATGGTTGCCATTGGAGTAGGTGGTGCAGATGCAGTTGATGTTATGGCTGGAATGGCTTGGGAGCTTAAATTTCCTAAGTTAATTGGTGTAAAATTAACGGGTGAGTTAAATGGTTGGACTGCCTCAAAAGATGTTATTTTAAAAGTAGCAGGTATTCTTACTGTAAAAGGAGGAACAGGAGCAATCGTTGAATATTTTGGACCAGGTGCTAAAAACTTGTCGTGTACTGGAAAAGGAACGATCTGTAATATGGGAGCTGAGATTGGAGCAACGACCTCTACATTTGGATATGATGATTCTATGGAACGTTTCTTAAGAGCGACCGATAGAGCCGATGTTGCAGATGCAGCTAATGAAATTCGTCCATATCTTACAGGAGATGATGAAGTATATGCTGACCCAGAAACATATTTCGACGAAGTTATAGAAATCGACCTTTCTACATTACGTCCTCATTTAAACGGACCATTTACACCAGACCTCGCTACACCTGTAGGTGAACTAGGCGAAAAAGCAAAAAAGAACGACTGGCCTATAAAAGTAGATTGGGGATTAATTGGTTCTTGTACCAACTCTTCATACGAAGATCTTACCCGAGCTGCTTCAATTGCACAACAAGCGATCGATAAAAAATTAAAACCTAAAAGTGACTTCGGAATTAATCCCGGATCTGAACAAATTCGTTTTACAGCAGAACGCGACGGATTACTTCAGGTTTTCGAAAAACTAGGAGCAACGGTATTTACAAATGCTTGTGGACCCTGTATTGGACAATGGGACCGTAGTGACTTAAAGGGAGATGAAAAAAATACAATTGTACATTCTTTTAATCGAAACTTCTCAAAACGTGCAGACGGAAACCCAAATACACACGCTTTTGTAGGATCCCCAGAAATGGTTGCGGCAATTGCAATCTCTGGAAGATTAGATTTCGATCCAATGAACGATACCTTATTAAATGAAGATGGTGAGCAGATTAAATTAGATGAACCAAGAGGTATCGAATTACCTCCCTTAGGATTTGATGTAGATGATAATGGGTATTTAGCACCCGATCCCGATGGAAGCGGAGTGAAAATTAAAGTAGCAGAAGATAGTGAACGTCTTGAGTTACTTACACCATTCGAACCCATTCGTGATGAAGAAATGCAAGGCATGAAGTTGCTTATTAAAGCCTTCGGTAAATGTACTACAGACCATATTTCTATGGCAGGACCTTGGTTGCGTTATAGAGGCCACTTAGATAATATTTCTAACAATTGTTTAATTGGTGCAGTGAATGCATACAATAAAAAAACCAACTTCGTAAAGAATCAATTAGACGGTGAATATGGTGGTGTTCCAGACACACAAAGAGCGTATAAGGCTAAAGGAATAAAAACCATTGTCGTGGGAGATCATAACTACGGGGAAGGTTCTTCTAGGGAACATGCTGCTATGGAGCCACGACACCTTGGAGTTGCTGCAGTATTAGTGAAATCGTTCGCTCGTATTCATGAGACAAATTTGAAGAAACAAGGAATGCTTGGGCTCACATTCGCTAATGAAGCTGATTATGATCTTATCCAAGAAGACGATACCTTTAATTTCATAGATATAGCAGATTTTGCAGAGAATAAGCCTTTAACGATTGAAGTTGTACACGCAGACGGAGGTAAAGACACTATTAAAGCAAATCACACTTATAATGATGCTCAAATTAGATGGTATCGTGAGGGGTCTGCACTTAATCTTATTAAAAAACAGAACGAGTAGTATCTTGTAACTATAAACAAAAAACCCTTACATCTTGGTAAGGGTTTTTTTATGCACTTAATTGTGGGGATGCGTTATCTTATTTGTTCTATTGTAAAAAAGGTTTCTGTATTGTCTCCAGATATTCCCACACTTAAAAGGCTAGCTAAGACTTTAAATGAAAGTGTCTCATTAGTATTAAGCTGAACAATGGTGCTTACAGCCCGAGCGGGAGGAGTTACATTGACAAAGGCGACACCAATATTAGCAAAAGAATTTTTTGCAACTAGGGCGCCATTTTTGTAAATACCTACCCCAAAGTTTGAAGAAACACTAATCCCTCCAGCATATAAATTAACAGACACTCTATAAATACCATCTTGTTTGGCTGTGAAAATACCTGTAGAAGTATCGTATTCATTGTGAAGATCTATTTCTTCTTGATCGAAAACAATTTCTTTTTTACCACTTAAAAGGGAAAGACTTATAGTTCCGTTATTAACCATATTTCCTTTTACAATAGATTTAAGGTGACTTTCAATTATATTTTTAGAAGAAACTCTATTTACTGTTCCATTTCTAGAAATTACAAGGATAGAGTCTTGTATAATTTCAAGGTCGGTTTCTTCATTTGTACCTCGTAAACGCAAATTTCCGTCTACATCGAGAGTAGCTGTAGGGTTAGTCGTTCCAATACCAACTTGGGCAGTTAATGTCGCCCCCCATAATAGTAAGATTATGCTATATATTTTCATAACGAATGATTTAGTTTGCTGGGGAGCTATTACAAATATATATAAATTTCGATTAAATGCAAATAATATCGATAAAAAGCATTAAAAATTTTATTGAATGTTAAAATTAACGAAATTAGAATTTTTTGCTAATTCTTATTATTGTTGCTATTACTACATTCACAACGATATACTTTGTCGTAACTATGAGGCTAATTTTTAGTTATTTATACTAAATCATGAAAAATATTGGATCTATACCTTCAAGATTTAAGAGTAGATTTCTCTATTTTGGGTTTGTCGCCTTATTTTTTAGTGTATTTATTCGTTAACAATATTCGTTTACATTAACGATGTCTATTTTTGTATTTCACATATTTTAAATTTTGATGATATCATTTTTAAAAAAGCATAAAGGGAATTTATTTTTTTTAGCAATTTTAGCGTTGTTATTTATTCCACAAACAGGAACGCCCATACGTGTATTTATGCAACGGTTAATCTCCTTTAGTCCTTCAGAAATTGCTACGAAAGAAAGAATTTTATTAAAGGATTATAATTGGAAACTAGCAGGACTTCATACGAACGCAAAGAATCTTGCGACTTCTGAAGGAAAAGTGGTTCTAATAAATTTTTGGGCAACGTGGTGTCCACCATGTTTAGCAGAAATGCCATCTCTTCAAAAACTTTATAATTCGTATGGTGATCGAGTGGATTTTTATTTTATCACAAATGAGGAAGCTTCAGTCGTAACAAAATTCATGGAAAAGCAAGCCTATACTTTTCCAGTTTATCTCCAGCAAACTCAGGCACCCGAAGCGATTCGAACCAATTCTTTGCCAACAACCTATGTGCTTTCAAAAGAGAAAGAGATTGTAATAAATAAAACGGGTGCTGCCGATTGGAATTCAGAAAAAACTAATACGTTATTAGACCGTTTACTTTCAGAATAACTTAACTGTTTCGGATGTAACGAGATTCAAACCATTCGGTAAGAACATAAACTGTAAGAAGCATTCCTAAAGCATAAATACTATCCTCTACAGGTATGGTGCCCATGCGAATATTCATATTTTCTGCATCATTATACCAAACCACTTGATCTTCAATTCCAGTTCCCGTAAGAATGCCGTTTACAATAAAAAAAGGGATGAGTATAATTAGAAAAGTAGGAAGAAATTCGGCTAATTGGTGTCGTTTAAAATTATAAACTAATCCAAGTAATAGAATTACATATAAAAAATTAACCAAGGGATACCAACGATCGTACATGTACCAGAGTAAAACAATAAGAATTGAGATAAGCCCAACATATATAATTTCGGTCGTTCGTATTTTAAAAGGCAGCTTCGGAAAAAAATGCTGTAACGAATAATGTGTAAAAATGCAGGCATAAGGAATGCAAATAAAAAACAGCCATTCCTCAATAGGAAGATTTAAGATTTTATATCCAGTGATGTAAGCATCATTAAATCCCCAAATGCCATGGTTTGTAAATACCGCATCCCAAGGAATAAAAAAAGCCATCATAATTGCGATAGCAGGAAATAGCGAACGCCATTTTTTGTAAAACTGTAATTTTGGATGAAAACTGAATAAAAAAGGAATGCTAAAGGAAGCTATATTTAACCAGAGGTATAGGTGCTCCATAGTTATTTTTTGAAATATTTTAAAGGAGGAAATAGCATACCAAAACATTCGCCTTTTTCCTTACCCAGATGTTTATGATGCATTTTATGGGCTCTTCTTATACCTCGTGAATACCAATTGTTGGCATTTCTAAAAAGTTTGAAGCGCTGATGTATAAAAATATCATGAACCAAAAAGTAGGCAACTCCATAGGCGAAAATTCCGAGTCCTATGGGTAATCCTGCCCAAAACCCATAATATTGCCAGCCTATAAAACAACCAATACTTACTGCAGCATAAAAGATAAAGAAAAAGTCGTTTCGCTCCCACCAGCTTCCGTGGTCCTTGTGATGATGGTCTTTGTGTAATTTCCAAAGAAAACCATGCATCACATATTTATGTGTAAACCACGCCATAAATTCCATGATACAAAAAGTAAGTAAGAAAATTAAGATCCAATAAAGAACATTCATTTTAATCAGTAATTTTATATTAATTAGGTCCTGTGACCCATTTTAAGAATTGTTTATTTCTTCGGAAGATACATGCTTCAAAATTAGCGCACCAATTTTAATTGATACTTTACATAGCTTCGGGTGAGAATGCCAAATTTCTGATAATTGGGAACCCTAATGCGCGTATTTTTAATATCCATTGCAGGTGTTTTGTGCAATTTATATAATAATTTTCTGTAATAACGATATGCAATAAATACACCAAATTTTGCTTCAGGAGGTAATTGTAAAATACCTTGATAACCTTTTTTAAAGTTCTCCTCTATATCTTGAATAATTCGGTTTTTTGAAATCTCATCTAATGCTTCGAGATTGGTATTTGGAAAATACGTACGACTCAACCCTTCATAATCTGCTTTTAAATCTCGAAGAAAATTCACTTTTTGAAACGCGGATCCTAAATGCATCGCCGATTCTTTTAATTGATCGTATTTTACTTGATCTCCTTTTACGAAAACCTTTAGACACATGAGACCCACTACATCGGCAGAGCCATAAATGTACGATTCGTATTCTTGTTCTGTGGTGTATTCGATCTTCGACAGATCCATCCGCATACTTTTCATGAATGAATCTATTAAATGCCTTTCGATTCCGTATTTATGCACGGTATGTTGAAAAGAATTAAGAATAGGATTCAAACTAATTTTATCTTGCAATGCGTTTTCTAAGTCGGTTTCGAACCTGTTAAAAAGCGTCTCTCGTTCATATTCATGGAAAGAATCTACGATTTCATCTGCGAAGCGAACAAAACCATATACATTGTAAATGTCTTGACGTATGGTAGGTGCTAACATTTTTGTAGCTAAGGAAAAAGAGGTACTGTAAGCATTTGTTACTTGCTTACTACATTGTTGCGATACGGTGTCGAAAATTTCTTTCAAAATTACTTGTTTTCTTTTTCAATTAAACCCGCCACCAACTTTCCTGAGATAAGTGAAGGAGGAACCCCAGGACCGGGCACAGTTAATTGTCCTGTAAAAAATAGATTCTTTACTTTTTTGCTTTTCAATTTGGGTCGTAAAAATGCGGTTTGTAGTAGCGTATTTGCTAGTCCGTAAGCATTTCCTTTATACGAATTATAATCGTTTATGAAATCTTGAATACAAAAAGACTCTTTAAATATAACGTAATTTTTAACTTCTTGGTTGGTTAATTTCTCAAAACGAAGCATAATTTTCTCAAAGTAGGCTGCTCTTAATTCGGGGGTATCTTTTAAACCCGGTGCCAATGGAATAAGAAATATTCCAGCTTCTTTACCTAAAGGTGCAGCATTCGCATCTGTCTTAGATGGGAAACTTGCGTAAAATAAAGGGTCTTCAGGCCATTTTGGATCATCGTAAATTTCCTTGGCATGCTTCTGAAAGTCTACATCAAAAAACAAGGTATGATGTTCCACGTTTGCAATTTTTTTATCGAAACCTACATAGAATAATAGGGAAGAAGGAGCAAAAGTTTTCTTTTCCCAATACGTTTCAGAATACTGTCTATGGGGTGCATCTAATAATGTTTCGGTATGATGGTAGTCTGCACCGCTAAGTACAATGTCACTTTCTATGATTTTACCATTAATTTGTAACCCGGTAGTTTTAGAATTTGCAACAATAATCTTTTCAACGTTCTGGTTGGTTGTAATTGCGACACCTAACTCTTCTGCCAATGCTCTCATACCATCAATCACACTAAACATTCCGTTCTTAGGGTGAAAAGTTCCTAGTCCGAAATCGGCATAATTCATAAAACTATAAAATGCAGGAGTATCGGAGGGTTTGGCACCGAGAAACAAAACTGGAAATTCTAATATGGAAATTAGCTTTGGGTTGTTAAACTCTTTGCGTACCTCTTTACTAATAGTACTAAAAAACTGCCCAATTTTTTTCATAGTAACTGGGGTAACTAATTCTAATGGAGAAACTCCTGGACGGTAGACTAAATCTTTAATGGCAATATTGTAATTATCTAATGCAGCATCCATAAATTTCTGAAGCTTTACAGAACTTCCTGATTCTTCAGCTTCAAAAGCAGCTTTAATTTTTTCTAGAGTATCTTCAATAGTAATTACATCCCCTTTTCCGAAGTAAACACTATACGCAGGATTTAATTTAATTAGCTCATAATAATCGGAAGGCTTTTTTCCGAAGTCATTAAAAAATCGCTCAAATACATCGGGCATCCAATACCACGTCGGACCAATATCGAATGTAAAACCCTCCCGCTTTAATTGTCTTGCACGTCCACCAATGGTAGCATTTTTTTCGTAAATAGTAACATCGTGACCCGATTGCGCCAAATAACTCGCTGCTGCCAGTGAGGAAAAACCGGAACCAATAATCGCTATAGTTTTTTTCATTTTGTTTAACAAATCTAATAATTATTTAAACAATTTAGTGGTGTGCAAAAAAAATTATGAATTCTTTATCATTTCTATTCGGGAAATAAAACCTTCAATAGAGTCGATAAAGTGAATATTATTTGGGCTTTTAAAGGCCTTAAAATTGCGTGTTTTGGGTCCCATGACCCAAAGCTCACACATTCTTTCTGCACAAATTGTTTCGGTAAATTGAAAAACAAAATCTTTGGTGCTCTGGTTTTCAGGTTGCACTGTTAGATAGGTGAGAAAGATAATTTCGTGTTTGTGTTTTAGTAAATAATGAAGGTTGTCCATTGGTATATTAGCCCCAAGATAGATAGTTTTTATACCCGCTTTAGTAAGTTCGTAATTGGCATATAAAAGGCTAATATCATGTACTTCTTCATAAGGGAGAAATAGGGCAAATGTTAGGTCTTTAGATGGTGTAATTTTTTGTTGTTCGTATTCGGTATTTAATATAATTTTTTGTTTTATAGATTCAGAAATAAAACTTTCATGTATCGGATCGATCGTTCCTGTTTGCCATAATAAACCAATTTCGGTAAGTAGAGGAATAAAAATAGTGGTGAAAATTTCCTTAAACGTTTTTTTCGCAGCTAGTTCTTGATAGGTTTTATTAAACAAATGATTGTCGAATTCGAACATCGACATTTTAAACTTTTTTAAATAATAAGCTTCTTTGTTCTCACCAATATGTTCTTTTATAAGAGAGGTAAGTTCTTCTGTGTCGAGATTCGCAAGTTTCGAAATTTTAAATCCAGAATTGTAAAGAAATGCAATATTAAGGAGGTATTTTAAATTCTCCAGATTGTAACTTCGAATATTTGTTTGAGATCGATCGGGTTCTAAAAGATTGTATCTTTTTTCCCAAATACGTATGGTGTGAGCTTTTACACCACTAAGATTTTCAAGATCTTTTATACTGAACTGGGTCTTAACATTCATGTTACTGCGATTGCACTACTCATTGAGATCTAATGAGCTTATAAGGCCGAAATGTACAAACTTCTATGCTAAGGTTAGCGCAATTGTAGGAAAAAATAGTATGCTGTAAGAAACTTTATGCTTCATTTAGTATCGATTTATAACAAGTCGTTCCACTTCCTAAAACTAAATAACCTATTGTTTTAAATATACAATCTCATAATTTGCATTAGAACTTGTATTAAAGCCACTAAGGGTAAGGGTTGTATCGGTTAAATTCATTTTCTCACAGCGTTCACTTTCAGTAAGTGTTAATAAGAGTGTCGTTGGAGTTACATCTTTAATATTCGTATTGGCGAAGCGACAGGATCCTGCAAGGGCGTATGTTTCGAACGTCGAACTTCCACTCACACCTTCTTCTGTAAGTTTCACCATCCAATCTTTAAATTCAACTTTGCGAAACGGATATTCAGCTTCTTTCCACACCCCTTGTAATTGTTTCTGAATCTGGGTAGCATTTACCTTTCCTGTTGGTGTTTCTGAATTTTTAAGAGGTGTTGCTTCGGAAGTAGTTTCTAGTGTGTTAACGCGCTTTTCTGAAGCCTTTTCATTGCAAGCACACATTAGAAGAATGAGCAAGATGTAGACACCAAATGATTTTTTCATGAGTTTTATTTTAAGGTGATACGCTATATATGAATTCTCGTAATTTTCTTTCCGTAGTAAATGTAAGCGTATATGTGGCAAATAACAACTTACTGTTTGTTTCTTTTTAGACAACGTCCTCTCGGTTCATCGCCTTTATAAAGCACTGTTTCAGAATGTAAGAATTGTGCAGCCGCAGCAGAATCTTCTACTTTCGAAGTACTGCGCGCAATCATACTTTCTTCAAAATCTGTTAAGACGCGATTTCGAATTCCAACTGATTTCCAATTAGATAAAGGGCCACATCCGTTTGAGATTTCCCGAGCTAGTGCGAGTGCATCTAACAATGCTTGATTGGCTCCCTGTCCTTTAAATGGACTCATCGGGTGTGCCGCATCTCCAATTAGTGTGACTGGTCCGGCTTCTTTAAGCATTTCCTTTTTTAATATGTCTCGGTCGTACACAGGATAGCCCGTAATTTGAGCATGAGGCGTTTTCGCAAGTATTTGAGGTATGGGATCGTGCCATTGCGTTCTACGGCATGCTTCTTCCTTTAGCGCTTGAGCTCCCTTAGCACTTAATGCCTTTGCTTGTGCTTCAGGCAGCGGAAAGCTAAGTTGCCACATTACCGAATCTAAATCATACGGCATCATGTAAATTCTTTCATTTCCATTGGCTGTCTGAAATACTGTGGCGGAGTCTAACAATGTACTAGAAATAGGAGTAAGATGCTCTAACCTACAAATACCTAAGATGACTATACAATCTAAATAGCGTAATGGAGTGTGATTTTCACCGAGTACCAACTGCCGCACCCCACTACGAATACCATCAGCTCCAACGACAAGATCTGCGTTAGAATGTAGTATCTTCCCATCCACTTGAAAACGCAGGTCTACACTTCCGTTCTTAGTTTTCTTAAAATCCAAGAATTGATGTCCCCACTTTATAGCTTCATTGCCGTCGAGTTGCTTTAATAATTCCAATCGCAACGACTGCCGAGCGATATGTATATTGGTGCGTCTCGGAGATTTTTTAGGATCCGATTCCATCCATTTCCGCATGCCCCATTCACCCACTACCGTTCCTTCTGGGTTATGTACTACATGCCGGGTTGAAATCACCCCTTCTTTTAAATCGAAGATTCCCAGTCCTTCAACTGCTTTACTAGCTTGTTGCAAGGTGAGTGCATACCCTTGCGAACGAGTATCGAAGTTACTATCACGCTCATAAAGTGTAAAAGGAATTCCGCGGTGTAAACAAGCAACCGCGAGTGCAGTACCACCTATACCGCCACCAATTATAGCGACGTGCGGGTAATTCTCTTTATCTGCTGTGGGATGGCTATTAGAAGAAAGTAACCCCGATCCAGAACAATTTGTACAGAGATATAAATCTCCTTGAGGGCGTACTGGAGCTATTCCTTCAGATTGAGTTTTTTCAAAATAATCGAGTGCCCTTTGGTAACGAAGTCGGACCTTCTTCCGAAGTCTCCGTCTTTTTTTTCCGCGTCCTTTACATTCTGGGCACATAGTCCAACTAGCAGAAGCAACATTTTCTTCCTTCAATTTGGTTGTATGTACCTCGTTTTTGGTTTCGTCCACTGCAGGGGATTTTAGCTTAATGTGCTTATTAACTTTTTAGGTGAATCGATTCTTTAATAAGGTATATGATTTTTAACTAACTGTGTGTGTTTTATTTATTCTTATCTGAAAGGTTGTCAAATTGTGCCTTCATGGTTGGATTTCCGTGTGTTAACTTTTTAATGGTGAGATCGTCTGCTTTGTTGTTAGCAAGGCGAAGGTTATTTTCTGAAGATAATAAAGCGGCTTTGGTTTTCTGAAGGTGAGAAATGGTTTTGTCTATTTCATCGATAGCAGTTTTAAATTTACGACTCGCCAAATCGTAATTTCTGGCAAACCCTTCTTTGAATATGTTTATTTTATCTTCAAAATTGGTAATGTCTATGTTTTGATTTCGCATTAAGTTTAATTCAGCTTTGTATTGCATAGAATTCATAGCCGCATTGCGGAGCAGGGTAATTATAGGAATAAAAAACTGAGGCCGCACCACATACATTTTCTTGTATTTATAAGAGACATCTACGATTCCAGTATTATAAAATTCGTTTTCGGCTTCTAATAATGAAACTAGAACGGCATATTCACACTTTTTGTCATTTCGATCTTTATCGAGTTTAGCGAAAAAATCTTCATTCCTTTTTTTGGTGGCAGTTTCGTCATTTTCATTTTTCATTTCAAACATAATAGAAATGATTTCATTGCCGGCATCGTCTGTTTCCCTATAAATAAAATCCCCTTTGCTTCCCCGGCTAGAATCATTGTCCTTTTCAAAAAAAGCATTTTGAAAGGCGGTCGCTCTAAGTTTATTAAATTCTGTTTCACAATGTTGCTCGAGTGTTTCACCTACCATTTTAGTGGAAAGCTTCTGTTTAAAATCTTTTAAGCGTGCAATTTCATCGTCTTTCATTCTAATAGTTTCCTCTTTAGCCACCAGTTTATGTGTAAACTGTTCTTGGATCGACTTTTCGAGCAATTGCGATTCGGTTTCTTTAATTTTTAAAGTACTGGCAAGGGTGTCGCGTTCTTTCTCGATGGCTTTCACTGCTTCAGAAACTTCTAATTTCTTTTGAACCTCCGAACTATGAATCTTAGATCGCATTTCAGCGAGCTCTGCTTCTTTCGTCGCTAATTTCTCTGCAAGTTCGGTGCTGTTTTTAGAACGCAATTCAGCCAATTCCTTGTCTTTACTCGCTAATTTTTCAGTTAGTTCCCTATGACTTTTGTTTTTTAGCTCTGCCAGTTCGGTATCTTTTTTAGCCAATTCTTCCTGCAAAGCGTTTTTAATGTTGGCTTGGGCAAGAGCAACGGCACTAACTTTTTCCTTTTCTGCAAGGGCTAAACGATTATTAAGTTCTTCTTCGAATTGGTGGTCACGAACCTGCTTTAAAATGTCAGCGAATCCAGCTTCATCAACTTTAAAAGCTTTTTTACAATTGGGGCAAATAACTTCGTTCATAAACTATTTTTTAAAGAGGTTAGGGGTGAGGTGTATGCTATAAAATGAAAATATACGTGTGATTCGATGTTCAAAAAGTACACAATAAGCAAAGCTAATAGATTTGTGGTTTACACCAAAGGCACATCCTTTTGTGATGGTATAATTTTTAAAGGTCATATATTATAACATGTCTTGCTGGTAATGGTTGAACACGATTAATTATAGGAATAATTATATGATAAGATGAACGGAAATTTTTATGTTTATTCTATAAGCCAAATTTTAAAATTTGGCGACATTCTGAAAACGCCGAAATCATCGTGTTAGCAATGAGTAGCGTTATTTTTTGAATACATTGTCACCATACATTTTTATTCCACAACTTTATTAAACTTCTGGTTTAAACCACCTATAAATTGATGGTTTTTTTTATCAAATCCAATAATATTTCCTAAACTATCTCTTTTAAAGTGAAACCAAAATTCGGCATCTGTGTCATAAAAAAGATCTTTTTCGTATGCGTAAATCGGAATTGGGTCACGAACTATATTTCTGCGCACAACTTGGAATTTCAAAGTGTCATTGTCAATTACTATGTTATTCCAAAACACCTTACTTTTCTCGAATAAATAAGTGCCTAAATATTCCTTTTGTTCGGCAGAAGTAATGGTTTTTGGCTTTAAAAACTTATTTCGCTGAACTCGTCGCTCCTTTAGATTATATTTATCGCCATTTTTTAAAAAATAAAACTTGTTTTCTCCAGATTTGAGTGTATCAATTTCGTTGAAATAATTAGACCAAAATGTACCATCATAAATTGCAACATATTTGTCGCCTATTACTTCAAACTCATTTCCTTGCACTAAAACAGCGGTATTTTGGTCTATTCCAACTCCTAATAATTCAGGTCTAATTTTTAACAAATCAAACATATCATAATGTCGATTTCTTTCTAAATGATGTTGGTCAAAAGCTGAATTTGTAACAAAACCAAATCCGATTTCTGGATTACTAATTATTCTATAGCTTCCATTCAAATCTCTACCACCACGAGCTAAATAAGAACCTTGAATTGATGCTCCCGCAGAATGTCCTCCAATTATTCCACCACGTTCTAACACCTTGTTCAACTCCGCATGTGTTAAAGTATTTACATAAGTATCTGCTGTTCTGTGCTGTCTGCCACCAGTAAGCCAAACTGCGGTTGCACTTTTTAAAGGTTGTATAAATTCATCGCTATCTGCTACCAACGTATCCCTTGTGTGCATAAATTGAATATCATCAAAGCCACGAGCTTTAAATTGTCGTTCCAAAATTTTAAATTCTGGGTCGTAGTTTATCGAGTTTTCATCAAATGCAGTTGGGATTACAACAAGTTTAGCAGATTTTTTACCAGCCAAATCGTAAAAGACTTGCCACATTTCGTCTGTCATTCCTCCACCACCAATCATTAATGCTCCATTTTTTGGTCCGATAGAATGACTTTTAGTTGTATTCGATTTACTTTCTGACTTTTGACAAGAAATTACCGAAATTAGCAGTAAAAATACGGATAGGGCTTTAAGAATTCTAAATGTCAATTTGATAACGGTCATAGATTGGGGAATGGTTTTTCTTAAATGTATGGTAACGTGTTTGTATATGGCTCGTAGCGGATTTTCACTCACTAACTTTTCGTTTAAACACAAGCCTTTTCAATATTCACCTTGTTTGGTTTTAGGGATTAAACCGCTATTATTTTTATACATTGTTGTGTTTTCGTATTTTTTTCAATTCAGTATTTATTAATATCTTTTTCTATTAGTTTATATTGGTCTTTAACTCCTTCTCCAGAATAAAAATCCAATAAATCTTTTTTAGTTAATGTTCCAGTTTGTAGAAATTGAGTTAAGTATTTTTGATTAAAATCCATCAATAGCATTGATTTTTCAATCTGTTTTAATATGTCTTTGTTGTTATCGATATTGCGTTCAACTAAAACTTTTATTGTTGTAATTTCATTTATATCTTTAATTATACGGGTGATAAGTATAGCTAAAACATCCTTTTCTAACTCTATATCTTTTGCATTTATAGCAATGTCACGAGCTAACATATATGCTATAATTAAATTGTTATAATCTCCTTTTTGTGAATCTACAATTGAAACAAATCCAACTTCGGGAATATAACCAACGCTATCTGTAAATTTTAAAATTGAATTATCAACTAGTGAAATATCATAAACTATGAGGCTTACTTTAGAGTTTCTATTGGCGTTTGATTCTATAAGTTGACTCCAAGCTGTATCAGTCTTTCGAGTAAATATATTTTTAGATTCTATTTCTCCTAACTTAACGCTTTTATCAAATTTACACTCAATTGCAATTTTTAAATCACTCTCTCCGTTAATTTCACAAATTATATCGCCCGTTTTATTTCTAGGTAATTCACCTGCTGAATTTCCAGTGAGTAATGCAACATCTTTCATTCGTTTAGACTTGAAATACTCATTTAAAAATTCAGCTATATCATCTTCTGCTAAAGTTCCTTTAATGGTTGATTTATAAAATACTTCTTTTTTCATTTCAAAAATCATCTTCAAACTTTCCAATTCTGTACCTAATTCATTGGATGTTTTAGATAAAAAAGCAGAAAATCGATCTTCCATTAATGCTAATACCCCTATATATAATGCACGGATAAATTTATCATCTCTTTCAGAAGAAGGTAGATTATCAAAATAAGTGAATACAATATCATTGTTTAATTCGAAATCTTTTATTTCTACTCGTTTAAGTTTTTGATCTAGTTTAAGCATCTGTATCTTTTATTTCATTTATTAAAGCATCTAATGTTCCAAACGTTTTTTTATAATTTTCTTCTTGATTACTTTCTGTACTTTTTGAAAGAGTAACTAAGCTGCTAATTGTATTTTCAGCTTTATTCTCAATTTCACGGCTATAGATATATGATGTATATTTAAAAGAGCTATCATCTAACAATTTAGTTAAGTCTACTATAGTTTGATATAGATTTGGATTATCTTGAATTAGTAATAACGAATCATTTTTGCATTTTTCCAACTGTAATTTAATGTCACTAAAGAGACCAACAAATAGTTCATTGGTTTCATCTTTAGAATCATTTAAGGCTAAAGAACTTTGATTAAACAATCTATGAATTGCAATTTGTAATGATATTACCGATAGCTTTGGTAATATGTCATCAGTCTTAGTTCTCAATTCTTCAATTTCTTTACTTTTTTCTATAGCTTGATTAGCATTTATAATTGCTTGTTTTAGCTCTTCTTTATCTAAATCTTTAACCTTGTCAACTATTTTAAGAAGCTTCTCACCTAGCACTTTTTGTTTCTTCTTTAAATCATCATTAGACAGTATGTTTACCAAAATCGGGATAAAAACTCCCAGCAATGCTAAAAAACCTATACCTATAGCCATATATAGATTAAGCCTGTCAATGTCTTTATCAATAATAGCTTCCGCTTTATTTCTTTCCTGATATATTTCAGAAGCGAGGGCGTCTAAATTTTTATTGATTTTTACTATATCTGTTGCATTAAAAATATAGTTTAAACTATCCCTTTCAATATCCTCTAGTTGAATTAAGTTCGTTTTTGAATTTTCAAGTCTTATTAATTGTTTTTTTGCTTCTGTTTTAACAGTATTAATATTTTCATTTAATGAATACCATTGAAGGCTAAATAAACCAATTAAAGCAATTAAAAATATCCACAATAAATTCCTTATAATCCAGTTAGTTTCTTTTTCCATTATCCTAGTTATTTATAAGATTCCAGTATTTAAAACCTGTTTTACTTTTCTCTTCTACTTTATCCTTAGGAGGAAACATTCTGGATTTAATAGTGTTTTCTAAATATATTTCTTTATGACCTTCAGGTAAATAACTTATACCTTCAATAGCATTTTTATAAATAAAATTATCATGAGTGAATAAAATTATCTGTAAAGGCATATCTGGTGTATGCGCGTAGTACAAAATCACTAAGTCTTGGATAAATTTTGAAAACGTATTTTTGCTCACGAAATCACTTCCGTAAAACAAATCATCTATAACTAAAGGTATATTTACTTTATATTTTTTCCTTGAAGCTAATGCAATACTTAGCCCAACCATTAAACTAAATAATTTGTATCGAAATGTATTGAAATATTGATCAGGTGTAGTCACTCTATCAGGATTAGTCTTATCCATAATTTCTGCAACTATTATTTTAGAATATAATGTCTCACCATCAATTTCATAAGGGGTTTCTTTTAGATCTATGTTTAACTTTAAATTTGGGTCATCTTGAAAATAATCGTTCAGAATTTTTTCAAGTGGTTCTTTAAATGCTTTGAAATTAGTTTCTACTATTGAATTTACTTTTACTCTTAGTTTCGTATTGAAAACTTCAATTTCATTCTTAATTTGAAATACAAACTCAACTAGTTCAATTGCCTTTTCTTCATCTTGTTTTAAAGTCTCATTATTTTCAGTTGCAGTTTTTATTTGTTCTTCTAATTCTTTTATTTCTTTTTCTAGATTTAAAATTGTTTGTTCTAATGGAAGTGAAGCATTATTTGAAAGGCTTTCTATTTCATTTTCTAATGCTTCAGTTCTAATTTTGAATAAATCGGATATTTGTTTTTTTGTATTATCTAAGAAATCACCAAACAATGATGAATTATTTTTTAATAAGTTTGCTAATTTGTTGAAGTCATCATCTGTAAGTAAGGTTCTTTCGGATAGGTCTTTTATGTGATTAATCAATTTCTCATCATTCACTATAGGGGCTAAAATAATATATAAATGCTCCTCAGTCTCCAATGCTTGTTTTGAACTAAGTATTGAGTTTATTTCTGTTCTATCAATCTCTATAAAGTTATATACATTTCTAAAGTTTTGAAATGTATTTAATAACTCACCTATTGTTTTTTTATAACTTTCGGTAATTTCTTTGTTGAGTTTACTCATTTTGTTAAGTTCCAGTAACCTACTCTCAACCTGTATTTTCATTTCTTCTAATGTCAAATTAGAATTTTTGCAATATGGACAATCATCAAAATCGTGCAGTAAATTATTTCCAGCTTCTAAAAACTGTCGTTCTATGGAAGCCATCTTGCTTGTTTCTATACTTGAATACTGTTCGAAGAGAATATTGAATTGCTTTATACTTTCGGTTACATTGATATTGTCTATTAAAGATTTTGGTGTTTTTATTATAAGCTCATTTAAAATATTGAGTTCAGAACTTTTAAGAGGTGTGTTTTGAGTTTTTCCTTGTTCTTTGAGCTCTTTCAATTGCAAATCCCTATTCTCAATAACAGCTATGTTATTTTTTATGAGGGTCTTATTACTTTCTATTTCTTTTGAAATTCTATTTTTTGCAGTTGTTTCTTTACTTCTTCTATACTTTGGAATTTGTTCTGCAATTTCTAAGCAATTTAAGTACTCACTTAAACCTAAAGATTCTGCAACAATATTATGAATTGTATTTTCTTTATTTCCATAGTAAGTAATCTGGCCATTTCTAATAACATCATACTCTGAAATAAAATGAGATTGGGGATTAAGCAAGTTTAATACTTCTTTATTTTTTAGAATTACATTTTCTAAACTATAATCACCATCTACAGTTTTTACTTTGCATATTGGTTTAGCTTCATTATTTACATTTTTCAGATACTTATTGTATCCTTCGTGCTTTAAACTATCCGGATTAAAAGTCCTTAGTTTTTTCTCACCAATTTCTTGAGCATAAATCATTTCAAGCCCTGCAAATACAGAAGATTTACCTACACCATTATTGGCTAAAATTATCGCATTGTTAATTTCTCCATCATCATCTAATAGTCCGATTCCATAAGGTATAGGATTGTCTTCATCAACTTGCGGAATACCTCTCAAATTGGAAATTTCAATTTCTTTTATTCTGAAGTCTTTACCTTTGTATTCCTTTAGATTTATTATTTGTTCATCAGATTCTATTTCTGTTTTTAATTTTTCAAAATCAAAAGATGAATCTTCATTTAATAATTTTAACCTGTTTAACAAACTCTCAAATAGATTTTCTCTACTAGAAAAATCTAAACTTGGATAATAGTAGGCAATTACTTTTGAAAGTAAATTGCTGCCATCTCCTTCTGCAATACTTATTAATGTTTTTCTGAAATCGGATGTATTCATAATTTAAAATTCAACTGTCCATCTTGGATTATAAGTATTCTCTGTCTCTTCAATGTCATTGATGGTATTCAAAATAAACCCTCTAATTCCACCTTTCTTTATATCATAACCGTAAAAATATGTTTCACCCTTTTTTTCTCTAAAACTATATGGTTCTACTTCACGCCACCCTTCATTACTTCCATCTTTTTCCGTGTAGTCTATTAGAATTGTCTTAAGGTTTTTTCCTGCATTTTCTATTTTTTCTTTCATCATTTTATATTTTAATCGAATAAATTTCTTACATATTTATTAATAAAGGCATTTAAACCCGCACCATTTATTGCAAGACTTTTCATTTCTTCAACATTATTCTCTCCAGCTTTAGCATAGCTGTATGTATAAGTTCTGTAGTTTTTATTAAACTTTACAGTTATATAGTCATTACCAATTTCATAAGAATCAACTCCTGAATCGCCATCTAAATTTCTATATTTATTCATAATATTACTTCATCTGATTTTTTGTTTTTGTATGAAACACAACAATCTATATAAGCATAAAACCAACATATAAACACCTAAAGTAAGGGTTATAGGAAAGGGTGTACGCAAACGCGAAATTAAAAAGGGGGAGTAGAAAAAGGCCCCGAACGGGGTGAATAAAAAAGTCCACAATGCTTCGTGGACATGCTTACTAGGTAAAGATATTAAAATAAATTAGTCGACAAAATAAAAGTGCAGCGGGAAAGTAGTAGGGGTGGTCGTATTTAGTTGGATTTTTTAAATTCACTACCAAATAAATCTCCCTTCCTTCGAAGGAAGGGCCGGGGAAGGATGTTTTTTGGAGTAAGAGGGGTATAAAGTGCTACCCGAAAGGGGACTTTGGTTAAGGATTACGGCTTCGCCACTAAAAATCTGAAAAGCGATTTTTAGCGTCTCGCCACGCCCGCCACGGGCTCGTATTATGAAATGTTTAGGGAAATAGAATACCGAATAGTATAAAAAGTACCCGGAATGGGACTTTGGGTAGGGATTACGGCTTCGCCTCTAAAAATCTGAAAAGCGATTTTTAGCGCCTCGCCACGCCCGCCACGGGCTCGTATTATGAAATGTTTAGGGAAATAGAATGCCAAATGGTATAAAAAGTACCCGGAATGGGACTTTTGGGTTTGTTACGGCTTCGCCTCTAAAAATCTGAAAAGCGATTTTTAGCGTCTCGCCACGCCCGCCACGGGCTCGTATTGTGAAATGTTTAGGGAAATAGAATACCAAATGGTATTAAAAGTACCCGGAATGGGACTTGAACCCACACGCCCTAAAGGACACATGGCCCTCAACCATGCCTGTCTACCAATTCCAGCACCCGGGTGGATACTTACTCTAAAAGGCTAGAGTCGCATTCGGGTAAAAAAAAAGTTAAACCGAGGGGCTTAACTTTTTTAGCATTTTGTGACCTGGCTGGGGCTCGAACCCAGGACCCTCTCCTTAAAAGGGAGATGCTCTACCAACTGAGCTACCAGGTCTTCCCTGAATGCGGGTGCAAATATACTATCATTATATTTATATTTCCAAGCATTTTGCAGTAAATTTGTTCATTATTTTGAAACGCTATGGTTTTCAGGTGAAACCGTCTTTATTTTATACAAATTAAATTTGCTTTGCTGAAAGCTTGGAAGAATTTTAGTAAGATTTTACCTATGTTTCTACAAAAAATACAAACAAATTCATGAAACTTATTTTAATTGGATACATGGGAAGTGGAAAGTCTTCCGTAGGTAAAAAACTTGCAACTGTATTGAAATGTCCCTTCATTGATCTAGATGCGTACATCGAATCACAGGAACAAAAAACAATTTCCCAACTATTTCAACAAAAAGGAGAGATCTATTTCAGAAAAAAAGAACGTAAATATTTAGAGGAACTGCTTAAAGGTACAGCTCCCATAGTACTCGCAACGGGAGGCGGAACTCCGTGCTATGGGGATGCTATGAAGTATTTGGTAACACATAAAGATACACGAACGGTATATTTACAATGTGATCTGGATACACTTACCAATCGTTTGTTTCATGAAAAAGACCAAAGACCCCTTATCTCTCATTTAAATGATAAAGAGGCTTTGAACGACTTTATTAGAAAACATCTTTTTGAACGTTCTTTCTATTACAACCAAGCGGAGCTTAAAGTGCCTGTAAAGCACTTAAATATTGATGAGGTCGTAGAGCATGTTGTTGGGAAATTAATCTAATACAGCGCGATCGTTATGTGCTTCAAAAATTACTGACACATTTTCGTTTAAAGACGTGGATAATGAGATGCCTTTAAAATCTGCTTTTATTGGATATTTTTTATGGTTTCGATCTACGAGTACTGCTGTTTTAAATTGTTTCAATGGAACTTCTAAAAAATGTTTTACTCCATAGATAAGCGTTGTGCCCGAGTGCAAAACATCATCGACTAGCAAAAGTGACTTATTTTGGTATGCTTCAGAAGAAATTGAGGTGGTAATAGGATTGGTAGGTTGCTTTTTGTCGATATGTACTTCGCATAGCGTTACCTGTATTGGAGCGATCTTTTCTACAGCCGTCTTTAATTTTTTTGCGAACGTATAGCCATTGGTTGTAATACCAGCGATCACCACTTCTGTTTCAGAAACATTGGTTTCATAAATCTGATAAGCAATACGTTTAATTTTATGTGCAATTTCTTTTTTGGTAAGAATGACGGTTTGCGTTTTCATATACTTTTATTTTAAGCAAAGGTAGTTAGTTTTCTTCAGTAGGGGTGTCTGTAAAATCTTCGAGATCCCGCCGATCTTTTTTTGTGGGACGGCCAGTTCCTTTTTTTCGGTAATATTCTTTCGAGTATTTTAAGAGTTCTATCTTTGCAAATGCTTCTTTTGGGGTCGTATCTTTGCGATACATGTCCACCAATTTAGCTCCTAATCGGCTCTCTGGCAGGTCAAGTACTTCGAGTGTATAATCAATTTGATCTTTCCTTACTGTGAGAGTATCTCCAGGATATACATCGCGAGAAGGTTTTACCACATCTCCATTTACCCGGACACTCCCTTTCTTAACTGCTCGTGTTGCGATGCTTCGCGTTTTAAAATACCGGACACTCCATAAATATTTATCGATCCTCATACAAATTATCTAAATTCTACGTTAATCTACAAAGCAAAAATAGCGGAAAATTGTATCTTGCGCGCTCAATAAAAATTTATGAAGAAATTACTTTTTTTATTTTCAATACTCACTTGCATACAGGTTGCGGTAACTTCATGTAATAACGATGATGATGCTCCTACGATTACACCTTCCAGGGATCGTGGTGAAGAGGCATTAGCCGCAGAGGCAGAGATTGTTACCTATTTGGAAACTCATTTTTATAATTATGAAGAATTTGAAACTCCTTCTGCAGATTTCGATTTTAGAATTCGAATCGATACACTGGCTGGAGATAATGCAGGAAAAATTCCATTGATTGAACAGGTGTCTTCTAAAATGGTTCAAGATCGTATTGACGAAGATGTTATGTATAAGCTTTACTTTTTAAGAGTACTTCAAGGAGAGGGTGATCAACCTAAATTTCCTGATATTGTTACACTTTCTTATGAAGGTAGGTTGTTAGAAAACAATTTCTTATTTGATGCATCTAATGTGCCTACTCAATTTGACCTTACAGGTACAATTAATGGGTTTCAAGATGCTATAATTGAATTTAATGGGGCGGGAGATATTGGTTCTAATCCCGATGGATCTGCTTCTTTTGAAAATTTTGGGGTAGGAGCTGTGTTTCTTCCTTCAGGATTGGGTTATTTTGCCGCAGGTACAGCAGAAATTGGCTCGTATGAACAGTTAATTTTTCTTTTTCAGATTTATGCTGCTGAAACTGGAGATCAAGACTTAGATGGTGTGCCTTCATTTATGGAAGACCTCAATGGGAATGGCTTGGAAGAGGATGATGATACCGATGGAGATCGTTTGCCTAATATTTTAGATAACGATGATGATGGTGATGGCCGTCCGACAAGGGATGAAATTGAAATTGACGATGATGGTAATATTACTTTTCCAGACGTTGATGGTGATGGTATTGTAGATTATTTAGATTCCGATAGTTAATAAACTTAATTAGTTATATCAATAAAAAAGCCTCGCAATGCGAGGCTTTTTTTATTGTTATAATGTAACGTTTCAAGTAATATCTTTACTATGTTATTTGCGAGCAATCACTTTTAATGCTGCTTTGACTATAGCGTCTGCATTTAAACCATATTTTTCCATAAGTTGTTCTGGAGTTCCAGATTCCCCAAAAGTATCTTTTGTTGCTACGAATTCTTGTGGTGTTGGAGTACTCTCAGCTAATTCTCTCGCAACACTTTCACCCAATCCGCCTAAGAAATTGTGTTCTTCTGCGGTTA
This sequence comes from Cochleicola gelatinilyticus, assembly GCF_001637325.1. GTDB lineage: Bacteria > Bacteroidota > Bacteroidia > Flavobacteriales > Flavobacteriaceae > Cochleicola > Cochleicola gelatinilyticus. Next base: position 14,015 of record NZ_LRXL01000053.1, on the reverse strand, counting down.
CAATACAACCGGTCTTTCTAACGCTTTTTAAAATTGCTTCGCTATCTAAAGGTTTAATGGTGTGAATGTTTATTACAGCAGCACTAATTCCTTGCTCATTAAGTGTTTCTGCTGCTTGTAATGCTTCCCAAACCAAATGTCCGGTAGCTACCAGTGTTACATCATTTCCTTCTTGTAGTTGCACTGCTTTGCCAATCTCGAAAGTTTGATCTTCAGGGGTGAAGTTAGCTACTTTAGGTCTTCCAAAACGTAAATATACAGGTCCATCATGTTCCGCAATTGCTAATGTAGCTGCTTTTGTTTGATTGTAATCGCAGGTATTAATAACGGTCATGCCTGGAAGCATTTTCATTAGCCCAATATCTTCAAGGATTTGGTGGGTCGCTCCATCTTCGCCTAACGTTACTCCTGCGTGAGAAGCACAGATCTTAACATTCTTTCCGCTGTAAGCAACACTTTGTCGAATTTGATCGTATACTCTTCCCGTTGAGAAGTTAGCAAAAGTACCTGTAAAAGGTATTTTTCCTCCTATAGTCATTCCTGCCGCCATACCGATCATATTTGCTTCTGCAATTCCTACTTGAAAAAATCGGTCGGGATGATTTTCTTTAAATTCGTCCATTTTCAACGAACCAGTAAGGTCGGCGCAGAGTGCAACCACATTTTCGTTAGATTTTCCCAATGCTGTGAGTCCTGCTCCAAAACCGGAACGTGTATCTTTTTTACCGCTATCTGTATATTTTTTCATGCTACTGCCCGCATATACGGGTATTTTTAATTAAAAGTTTCTTTTGAAAGATTAAATTAGTAATCTCCCATGGTTTCAGGATTCTGTGCTAAACCTGTTTCTAGTTGCTCGTCGTTAGGAGCTTTCCCGTGCCATGCATGGGTATGCATCATAAAATCGACACCGTGTCCCATAACCGTGTGTAATAAAACACATACTGGTTTGTTCTTTCCAGTTCTTTCTTTAGCTTCCTGCATGCCCTCAATTACTGCGTCGAGATCATTTCCTTTTTTAATTTCCAGTACGTCCCAGCCAAAAGCTTCAAATTTTCCTTTTACGTTTCCTAGCGGAAGTACATTTTCTGTTGAACCATCGATTTGTTGCCCGTTAAGATCAATGGTAACGATGAGGTTATCTATGCCATTTCCGGCAGCATACATAATCGCTTCCCAATTTTGTCCTTCCTGCAATTCACCATCACCGCATAGCGTGTAAATAAGGTGTGAATCGTTATTAAGTTTTTTGGTTTGTGCAGCACCAATTGCTACAGAGATTCCTTGACCTAATGAACCTGATGCCACACGAATCCCTGGAAGACCTTCATGAGTTGTTGGATGTCCCTGAAGTCGAGAATCTAATAAACGGAAGGTGTTAAGCTCTTCCACTGGAAAATATCCCGATCGTGCTAATACACTGTAAAAGACAGGTGAGATATGGCCGTTGGATAAAAAGAAAAGATCTTCTCCTTTCCCATCCATTGAAAACGAATCGTTGCGATCCATAAGTTTTTGATAAAGAGCCACGAAAAACTCGGCACAACCTAAAGAACCTCCTGGATGACCAGAATTTACTTTATGTACCTGTCGCAGAATATCCCTGCGTACTTGAGTGACTAAATCTTGAAGATGTTTGGAATCTGACATATAAAGGGTTTTCGTTGTAAGCTTCAAAAATAATCTTTTGTCATTCCTTATTAAAAAAGAATGTAGGTCACTTATTAACGATTTCATGCTTTTGTTAACAGCCTACCTTTGCTAAATGGTTTTAAAGGAATAGTTTTATTAATTTATGGAACAGGCACTAGACTTGTGTTTTCAGAGTAATTGTTTAAATATGAGTAAATCGGAGTAGAAAAGGGGTTGCGATCATCTTTTTTAAAGGAAGGTATTTTATAATTTCTGCGCAGAAGTAAAAAAGATTTTTTTGCATTACCAAGCAAACTTTATTGGTTCGTTGTAAATCTTTAATTTGACTTCTTCAAACGTCGATAGAAAAGGTATCTTTGCACTTTCAGAAAACACACACATGCAGTTTAAATTAGAAGCTACAGATGCCGCCAGTCGTGCACGCGCCGCAACAATCACCTTAGATCACGGTACCATAGAAACACCTATTTTTATGCCCGTAGGAACGGTTGCTACCGTAAAGGGAGTGCATCAAAAAGAACTTTCCGAAGAGATCAACCCCGATATTATTTTAGGGAATACCTATCATTTATACCTTCGGCCACAAACCCCAATATTAGAAAAAGCAGGAGGAATTCATAAATTTATGAATTGGGACCGGAATATTCTAACCGATAGTGGCGGCTACCAAGTTTATTCACTTTCAGCCAATCGCAAGATCAAAGAAGAAGGAGTGAAATTTAAATCGCATATCGACGGGAGTTATCATTTTTTTACTCCCGAAAATGTGATGGAGATTCAACGAACCATCGGTGCCGATATTATTATGGCTTTCGATGAATGTACACCCTATCCTTGCGATTATAATTATGCAAAACGCTCTATGCATATGACACATCGTTGGCTAGATCGCTGTATTAACCATTTGGAGAAAACGCCTTTGAAGTACGATTATAATCAGACATTTTTTCCTATTGTTCAAGGGAGTACCTATAAAGACCTTCGGAAACAATCTGCCGAGTATATTGCTTCAGTAGGGGCAGAAGGTAATGCTATTGGTGGACTTTCAGTAGGAGAACCTGCTGAAGAAATGTATGAAATGACAGATGTGGTCACGAGCATACTTCCGAAGGACAAACCGCGTTATTTAATGGGAGTAGGAACACCCATTAATATTCTTGAAAACATAGCGTTAGGAATCGATATGTTCGATTGTGTAATGCCCACTAGAAACGGGAGAAACGGGATGTTGTTTACCGCCCATGGATCTATAAATATTAAAAATAAAAAGTGGGAAGATGATTTTTCTCCAATCGACGAAATGGGAATTACGTGGGTAGATACCGCTTATAGTAAAGCCTATGTGAGACACCTGTTTACGGTAAACGAAATGCTAGGAAGGCAAATAGGAACCATACATAACCTCGGATTTTATTTGTGGTTGGTTCGCGAGGCTAGAAAACATATCTTAGCTGGTGATTTCACAACTTGGAAAAATAAAATGGTAAAGCAAATGGACAAGCGGTTATAATGCTAAGTATACTAGATCGATACATATTAAAGAAATACCTAGGGACTTTTATCTTATTGTTGTTACTTTTTATTCCAATTGGAATTACAGTAAATCTGGCAGAGAAGATCGATAAAATGCTCGAAAATGAAGTGCCGCTAATAGTAGTGCTCGAGTACTACTTAGACTTTACCGTTTACTTTGCAAATTTATTATTTCCTTTATTTTTATTTTTATCGGTGATCTGGTTCACTTCTAAGCTCGCTAACGACACCGAAGTAGTTGCGTTTTTAAGTAGTGGCGTATCGTATTATCGCTTCTTAAGACCTTATATGATTGGAGCAACAATCGTTTGTATTGGTGCCCTAGTTATGGGAATGTATCTGGCACCTATGGCAAGCAAAGGATTTAATGAATTTAAATATAATTATTTAAAAAAAGGAGCACAAGATAGGGCACAGACCAATGTATACCGACAAATTAACGATAACGATTACATTTATGTAAGCTATTTTAATGTAAAAGAAGGGTCGGGAAGTAACTTTACACTCGAACATTTTGAAGGTAATAAAATGGAATACAAGCTTTCTGCCAACCGAATTCGATACAACCGAAAAGACAGTACGTATACCTTATATAATTATACCAAACGAACCATTGGAGAGTTTGAAGATGAAATTACCTCTACAAAAGAACTCGACACGGTATTTTCTTTTGAAATGGAAGATCTTACTCCAGTAGAATATATTGCAGAGACCCTTAGCATTACAGAATTAAACACCTTTATTGAAAGAGAAAAAAAGCGAGGCTCTTCATATATTAATCGGTACGAAGTAGTACAATACAGGCGATGGAGCCTTCCTGTTTCTGCGTACATACTTACCATTATTGCAGTAGCAGTTTCTTCTGTAAAAAGAAGAGGAGGGATGGGAGTAAACCTTGCCATTGGAATTGCAATCGGAATGGTGTTTATCTTTTTCGATAAGATCTTCGGAACGATGGCAGAGCAAAGTGATTTTTCACCCTTTATAGCAACTTGGTTTCCTAATTTTGTCTTCGGAATTTTAGCTATTTATTTGCTTCGGAATGCAAAACGATAAATTATTTAATTACCTGCACCTTCATTTTATAGTCTTCATCTGGGGATTTACTGCCGTATTGGGAGCACTCATCACGATTGAAGCTATTCCCTTGGTCTGGTATCGTATGCTTGTCGCTTCGGGGCTTATTTTTATTTGGGTGCGTTTCAGAAAAGAAAAATTGCAATTTCCCCCCAAAGTGATCGCAGGTTTTTTCCTCGCCGGACTCATAATCGCCTTACATTGGCTGGCATTTTTTGGAGCAATTAAAGTGTCTAATGTTTCGATTACACTAGCAATAATGTCTACCGGAGCTTTTTTTACATCGCTTTTAGAGCCGCTTTTATATCGTCGCAAAGTTATCTGGTACGAAGTGTTTTTTGGTTTAATTGTCGTGGGTGGTTTATATGTTATTTTTAATGTTGAAGGCGATTATTTCTTCGGAATCTTACTCGCGCTGGCAGCCTCTTTTTTGGGTGCATTGTTCTCAGTGATCAATGGGAAATATGCAATTAAATATAATGCTTCTGTGGTCTCCCTCTACGAGTTATTCTTCGGAACACTATGCATAACGGGTTATCTCGCGGTAAGTGGAAGCTTTTCTGAAGCGTTCTTCACTGTCTCAATGAACGATTGGATGTATCTTCTTATATTGGCATCGGTGTGTACAGCGTACGCTTTTATAGCCTCAGTGCATGTCATGAAATGGATAAGCCCGTATACGGTAATGCTTACAATAAATATGGAGCCTGTGTATGGAATTATTCTAGCCTTACTTATTCTTGGAGACGAAGAAAATATGAGTCCTCAGTTTTATTATGGCGCTGCAATAATCATCGTTACGGTGATAGCAAATGGAATAATTAAAACATCGATGGAAAGAAAAAAAAGACATTTGCCCGATAGCTAAAAACAAAATTTTATCTTTGTAAATTCAGCCAAAAAAGCAAATCAAGCAGCAATTATGGAATATCTTGAATTTGAATTACCTATAAAGGAATTGCAAGAGCAATACGAGAAAGCTTGCCAGATCGGTGAAGAGAGTGATGTGGATGTCACCAATACCTGCAAGCAAATAGAAAAGAAACTTAACGAAACGAAAAAGGACATCTATAAGAATCTAACGCCATGGCAACGGGTTCAATTATCCCGTCACCCAGATCGTCCTTATACAATGGATTACATTAACGCTCTCTGTGGGGATTCTTTCCTAGAATTACACGGTGATCGTAATTTTAAAGATGATAAAGCCATGGTCGGTGGTTTAGGTAAAATCGGAGACCAAAGCTATATGTTCGTTGGGCAGCAAAAAGGTTTTAATACCAAAACGCGTCAATATCGAAACTTCGGAATGGCAAACCCAGAAGGATATAGAAAAGCTTTGCGTTTAATGCGCTCTGCCGAAAAGTTTAACGTACCTGTAGTTTGTTTTGTAGATACTCCTGGGGCTTATCCAGGTTTAGAAGCAGAAGAACGCGGTCAAGGAGAGGCGATTGCACGTAATATTATAGAAATGACACGCCTCAAAGTACCTATCATTGTAGTAATTATTGGTGAAGGCGCTAGTGGGGGTGCTTTAGGAATTGGAGTAGGAGATCGAGTCCTTATGTTAGAAAACACGTGGTACTCTGTGATCTCTCCAGAAAGTTGTTCATCCATTTTGTGGCGCAGCTGGGAATTTAAAGAACAGGCAGCCGAAGCATTAAAACTTACTGCTTCAGATATGAAAAAACAGAAACTTATCGATCTTATCGTAAAAGAGCCTCTAGGAGGTGCTCACAGTGATCGTCCTGGAACGTTCAAGTCTGTAGCAAATGCTATAGAGAAAGAATATAAGGTCCTAAAAGACTTATCACCAAAAGATCTTGTTGAAAAACGCATGGAAAAATACTCAGAGATGGGTGTCTTTAAAGGCTAGTTTCAGCAATACCGATAGATTCAAAAATCCGAAGTTTGCGCTTCGGATTTTTTTACGGGTTATCAACAATATTTTTGAGTTATTAACAGTTCAATTGTTGAAGACCCGTTAACATCGTACTACGTAAAAAACCCACCCCTCTTAACAATTTAGTTACATTCGCCTTATGGAAAAAGTGCAAGCGAAAACCTCATACAAAACACGCTCCTCTCAAATAATTTCATTAGAGAAAGGAAAATTACCGCCACAAGCTACTGATTTAGAAGAAGTTGTGCTAGGTGCGATGATGATCGATAAAAAAGGAGTCGATGAAGTAATCGATATTCTAAATGCTGATGTATTCTATAAAGACGCTCACCAACACATCTTTGAAGCCATTCATACTTTGTTTGAAAACAGTGAGCCTGTTGACTTATTAACCGTTTCTTCTCAATTAAAAAAGCATCAAACATTAGAACAGGCTGGAGGCGAGTTTTATCTTATTCAGCTTACTCAAAAAGTATCTTCTTCGGCACATATTGAGTTTCATGCACGTATAATTCTTCAGAAATACATTCAGCGAAGTCTTATAAAAATTTCAAACGAAATCATCGAAGAATCGTACGATGAAACAACCGATGTATTCGATTTGTTAGATAAAGCAGAATCTAAATTATACGAAGTAACACAGGGTAATATAAAGCGATCTTCAGAAACAGCACAAAATCTTGTAATTCAAGCAAAGAAACGAATTGAGGAAATCGCTAATAAAGAAGGTCTTTCGGGAATACCTTCCGGTTTCGATAAAGTAGATAAGCTAACTTCGGGTTGGCAGCCGAGTGATTTAATTATCATCGCAGCACGTCCTGGTATGGGTAAAACAGCTCTTACGCTCTCTATGGCACGAAATGTAGCTGTAGAACATAATATTCCGGTAGCGTTCTTTTCTCTAGAGATGTCATCAGTACAATTAATTACCCGTCTAATTTCTTCCGAAACTGGATTGAGTTCAGAAAAACTACGTACTGGAAATCTTGAAAAGCACGAATGGGAACAGTTAAACGTTAAAGTGAAAGGGTTAGAAAAAGCACCTTTGTTTATTGATGATACCCCTTCGCTTTCTATTTTTGACCTTCGGGCTAAAGCACGGCGATTGTCCTCACAACATGGTATAAAATTAATCATGATCGATTACCTGCAATTAATGACCGCTGGTGGAAGTCAGAAAGGTGGAAATCGTGAACAGGAAATCTCGACCATTTCCCGAAACTTGAAAGCATTAGCAAAAGAACTAAGTGTACCAGTAATCGCTTTGTCACAACTATCGCGTGCTGTAGAAACGAGAGGAGGAAGTAAACGTCCGTTACTTTCAGATCTTCGTGAATCGGGTGCGATCGAGCAGGATGCAGATATTGTATCATTTATATATCGACCTGAATATTATAAAATTGAAGAATGGGATGATGACGAACGAACCCCAACCGATGGTCAAGCTGAATTTATTGTGGCGAAGCACCGTAATGGTGGGCTCGATGAAATACGCCTTCGATTTGTAGGACATTTAGGGAAGTTCGAAAACCTTGAAACTTTTAATTTTACGAATGAAATTCATTCCCGTATGAATGATGCTGCGAACGATGATAGCTTTAAAACCGATCATCTGCCATCACCAGGGGAAGCTTTTGGTAGCTCTATGAACGACGATTTGTCTCCTGAGGGAGATGATGAAGTTCCATTTTAATACGATACGATTGGTGCGCAATCGGTACTATTTAGTTCTGTCTTAATTATAAAGCTCATTTTGGTACAGGAGTATTAATTTATAAGTAGTAGCGGAAGACCCTTATCCAAGCATTTGTAAATTAACCATAAGGGAAGACACTTTGGCGTAACTTTTGTCGTTAATTAAGTGACGTAAGGTTGGTGATCTTTTTATAAGATTTCCTATATTTAAAATCATGACAAGACTTCTAATTTTTAGTATCTTTTTTTGCTTCAGTTTAAACGCTTCTGCCTCTTATATTCTAATTCCTATGGATGCAGAGGGACAAAAAGAACATTTAAAAGCATATGGAATTACCTATTGGACACTGGAGCGAAATGCAAAAGTGAAGTGGTTGCTTAATTATCGAGGAGGCTCGTTTTTATTACCAGATTCCGAAGAAATTAAAAGAGAATGTCAGATACGAGGGGTTTCATTCGAGATTATTTCAGACTCCAAAACAGAACAAATACTCACAGAGATAAGCAGTCCCTCGCAAAATATGGAAGCTGTTGTTCTAGAAAAGGCTCCTAAAATCGCTGTTTATTCTCCTAAAGGAAGTTTGCCGTGGGACGATGCTGTTACAATGGTGCTTACTTATGCCGAAATTCCCTATACAGTAGTATATGATGAAGAAGTATTGACCGACCAATTATTGTTGTATGATTGGTTGCATTTGCACCATGAAGATTTCACAGGACAATATGGGAAATTCTATCGTGCTTACAGAGCTGCACCTTGGTATATAGAAGAAAAGAAGAATGCAGAAAATTTAGCGGCCAAACTGGGATATTCAAAAGTTTCTGAAGCAAAAAGAGATGTAGCTTTAAAAATTCGTGATTATGTAGTTGGCGGTGGATTTATGTTTGCCATGTGCAGTGCCACCGACAGTTTTGATATTGCTCTTTCGGCCGAAGGGGTGGATATTTGTGAAGTTATGTTCGACGGTGATCCAAGTGAAGCAGGCTATCAAAGTAAGATTGATTATAGCAAGACTTTTGCCTTTAAGGATTATATTCTAGAAAGAAGTCCCATGGTATATGAATTCTCCTCGATCGATATGACTACGAAAAGACGCATATCGAAAGAGACCGATTATTTTACGCTAATGGATTATTCTGCAAAATGGGATCCCATTCCGTGTATGTTGGTTCAAAATCATACTGCTCTCGTAAAGGGATTTATGGGGCAAACCACATCGTATACTCCTGATCATATTAAATCTAATGTATTGGTGATGGGTGAAAATAAAAGTAACGGAGAGGCTCGCTATATTCACGGAATCAAAGGAAAAGGTTTTTTTACATTTTATGGCGGACACGATCCCGAAGATTATCAGCATCGGGTCGGGGATGCCAAAACCGAATTGGCACTACACCCTAATTCACCAGGGTATCGCTTAATATTAAATAATGTATTGTTTCCTGCAGCCAAAAAGAAAAAGCAAAAAACTTAATCTTTTTTCTTCGGAATATATTTGTAATAATCATTAGGGGGCATAACAAGTATTTCGACCCGTCTATTTATTTGCTTATTTTCTTTTGAATCGTTTACTACTTTTGGCTTTGTTTCACCATAAGCTTTTACCTCATAATCGTATAAGGCTTCGTATCCTAATATGGCACGCAAGCGATCGATCACCGAGAGGCAGCGATTTTCTGAAAGCTTCATATTAGAACGATCGCTTCCATCACTATCGGTGTGTCCTTCGGCAACTATAGTAGCTTTATCTACTTTTTTAATTAAACTGGCGAGAGAATCTAACGTTTTATTAGCAGAACTTTTGAGTTTGTATTCAGAAACATCAAAAATAACATCGGCATTAATGGTGAGTTTAATAACACTGTTAATAGCTGCAACTGCATCGATGTCTGCTCCAGCCGTCTTACTTCGACAAAGATCCTCCATATCGGTAATACGCAAAAAAGAATAGATCACATCTGTAGGAATGTTTTCATCTTCTAAGTCTAAAATAGATTTACCACCCGAAATTGTTCCGGCATAAGTCCAGTCTGTTCCATTGGTAGAAATTTCTATTTTAGCAGATTCTTTAGAAGGCCCCACTTCAAAAATATAGAGATCATTTCCAGGTAGGTTCATAAATCCATTATCGGTAAAGGCGAGTTCTAATACACCTTTACAACCAATAGAAAGAAAGTTTGGTGTATGATAGTTTTCGTAATTGGGTTCATGCAAAGACTGTATAGGATTTCTAAACTTCTCTAAAGGCATAGGATTACCCATAGAAAATGAGTAGATGCTGTCAGCGAAAGAGATTTTTCCCAACGGGAGGTAAATCGAACTATAACGATCGGTTTTATAGGTTTTTCCTGTCTTTTGGGCAAAAGCAGAAGTACAGATTCCTATTCCTAAAAGGAGGATAATAGGGTGTATTTTCACGATTTGGGTTTTTACGAATATAACCAAACTTTTGAAAACTAAAATTTTGGCAGTAAAATAAAAAACCCATCAGCGTTATACTGATGGGTTTTTGCGAAATAATAGGATTAAATATTCTTATTTTACTTTCTTTATAATTGCTTCAAAAGCTTCTGGGTGATTCATGGCTAAATCTGCTAATACTTTACGATTTAACTCCACTCCATCCTTTTTTAAAGCTCCCATAAATTGAGAGTAAGACATACCGTGCTGACGTGCACCTGCGTTAATACGCTGGATCCACAAAGCTCTGAATGTTCTTTTTTTGTTTCTACGGTCTCTGTAAGAATACTGCATCGCTCTGTCAACGGCATTCTTAGCTACGGTCCATACATTTTTACGTCTTCCAAAGTATCCTTTGGCTTGCTTAAGCACCTTTTTTCTACGGGCTCTTTTTGCAACTGAATTTACTGATCTTGGCATAATTTATTTGTTTTTTGTAGCAGGCGTTTCTTATTTTGAACTCTTTAAGGCACTACTCCAGGGTTATAATAATTAGGTTAACCGGTTAAACGATTACTTCAATCGAAGCATTTGTTTAACATTACTCTCGTCCGCTTCGTGTACCAAACCGTCATGAGTTAATTTTAGCTTACGTTTTTTAGACTTCTTTGTTAAGATGTGACTTTTAAACGCATGCTTTCTTTTTATTTTACCAGTACCGGTAAGCTTAAAACGCTTTTTAGCACTAGATTTTGTTTTTTGTTTCGGCATGTTTCTACTTTTTAAATATTATTTCGCATTTATTCACTACACTATTTTACAGTGAATTTTCTTTATAATTAACTCCTTAATAAGGAGATTATTTCTTTTTTGGAGCGATGAACATAATCATTCGCTTTCCTTCCAGTTTAGGCATTTGCTCCACCTTTCCAACTTCTTCTAAATCTTGAGCGAGACGTAATAATAAAATCTCACCTTGATCTTTATAGATGATAGAACGTCCTTTAAAGAATACATACGCTTTTAACTTCGCACCATCTTTTAAGAATTTTTCACCGTGATTCTTTTTAAATTCGTAATCATGGTCATCTGTATTAGGACCAAAACGAATTTCTTTAATAACTACTTTAGACGCTTTTGCCTTCATGGCTTTTTCACGCTTTTTCTGTTCGTATACGAACTTTTTGTAGTCCATCACCTTACATACAGGTGGTTTTGCGTTTGGCGAGATTTCAACAAGATCAAGACCCTGTTCATCTGCCATTTCCTGAGCTTTTCTGGTTGGATAAACTCCCATTTCAATATTGTCACCTACAAGGCGTACTTCATCAACACGGATCTTTCTATTGATTCTGTGCTGATCTTCTTTAATAATCCTTGCGGGACCTCTACTTCTTTTTCTTCGTATTGCTATGGCTATAAATTTTAATTAAACATTAAACTCTTTGATGTCTTTTCTGACTTCTTCTTGTAACATTGACGAAAATTCTTGAACAGTCATGGTTCCTAAATCTCCTTCGCTATGTTTACGTACAGAAACCGTACCATCTTTTGCTTCTTGCTCACCGACAATAAGCATATAGGGAAGTTTATTCATTTCAGACTCCCTGATTTTCTTGCCAATAGTCTCGTTTCTGTTATCTACAAGGGCGCGAATTTCGTCATTTTCAAGCAAAGTTAAAACTTTTTCGGAGTATTTTTCATATTTTTCACTTAATGACAATATGGCAACCTGTTCTGGCATCAGCCAAAGCGGAAAGTTTCCGCCCGTATGCTCAAGTAAAATTGCAACAAAACGCTCCATACTTCCAAATGGGGCACGGTGAATCATTACTGGACGATGTAATTCATTATCACTTCCTTTATAAGTAAGGTCGAATCGCTCTGGAAGATTATAATCCACTTGAATGGTGCCCAGCTGCCAACTTCTTCCTAAAGCATCTTTAACCATAAAGTCGAGTTTTGGACCATAGAAAGCAGCTTCTCCAGTTTCTACTATATAATCTAACCCCTTATCTTTAACAGCATTAAGAATTGCATTCTCTGCCTTGTCCCAAGTATCAAGATCTCCAATGTATTTTTCAGGCTTGCTAAGATCACGTACAGAGACCTGTGTAGTAAAGTTCTCAAAACCTAACGATCCAAATACATACAATACGAGGTCGATTACCTTCTTAAATTCGGAGTCCAATTGGTCGGGAGTACAAAAAATATGTGCATCATCTTGAGTAAATCCGCGAACTCTCGTTAGACCATGCAATTCTCCACTCTGCTCGTAGCGATATACAGTTCCAAATTCAGCAAAACGTTTAGGTAGATCTTTATAAGACCACGGTTTGTAATTGTAAATCTCACAATGGTGCGGGCAGTTCATGGGTTTTAACATAAACTCTTCCCCTTCATTAGGAGTGTTAATCACTTGAAAGCTATCTTCACCGTATTTTGCAAAGTGCCCAGAAGTTACATACAGCTCTTTTTGCGCGATATGTGGTGAAACTACCATTTCATAGCCAGCTTTTTTTTGTGCATTCTTTAAAAAGTTTTCAAGACGCTCACGAAGAGCAGCTCCTTTCGGAAGCCATAACGGTAAACCTTGTCCTACTTTTTGAGAAAATGTAAAAAGTTCTAATTCTTTTCCAAGCTTTCGGTGATCACGTTGTTTAGCCTGTTCCAAAAGCTCAAGGTATTCTTTTAAGTCTTTTTGTTTTGGAAAACTAACTCCGTAAATACGAGTTAACTGTTTATTGTTTTCATCACCGCGCCAATAAGCTCCAGCAATGCTCATTAATTTAATTGCCTTTACAATACCCGTGTTCGGAATGTGACCACCTCGACACAGATCGGTAAAGGTATCATGATCACAAAATGTAATGGTTCCGTCCTCTAGGTTTTCAATCAGTTCAACTTTATATTCGTTTCCTTCTTTCTTATAATAGTTCAACGCCTCAGCTTTACTAGACTCTCGTATTGAGAACTCATGCTTTCCGCGAGCAATCTCCATCATTTTATCTTCAATTTTTTTTAGATCATGCTCAGAGATAGAAATAGCTCCAAAATCAACATCATAATAAAAACCATTATCAATGGCGGGGCCTATTGTTAATTTGACACCTGGATAAAGTTCTTCCAATGCTTGTGCTAAGATATGTGCAGAAGAGTGCCAAAACGCTTTTTTCCCTTCATCGTCTCTAAAAGAATATAACACAAGACTCCCATCTACTTTTAGTGGAGTTGAGGTTTCAACGGTTTCTTCGTTAAAAGATGCCGAAATAATATTCCGCGCTAATCCTTCGCTAATACTTTTTGCGACGTCCATTGGAGTAGTGCCGGCTTCAAATTGTTTTACACTTCCGTCTGGTAAGGTAATGTTGATCATAATATTCGCTAGTTTGAAGCGTCAAAGATACTACGACTTTCTGCTTTTTACAATATGTATTAAGGTTCATTCAAATTAAAATTTTTGGCGTTCCCACTAGAATTTTCAATTTTAAGTATTGCTTTTATTTGTAGGTTGTTTTTTCATAGCGCTGTTTATGGCTTAATTTGAGAAGTGGTCGGGCCATCCGCACTCGCTTTTTTGGGGAGAATGCGATTCCCCAAAAAGAGCTCAGACAGTTGATTTTGTCCCTAACGCAGTTTTTCGGGTTGTATTGGTACTAATATATAGGTATAAAGGGTTTATTTGGGAGGTGTTTTTTTTAAAACGAGGTATTTCAGAGGTTTAAGAAAAAAGTACAAAAAAGTTTTAAAAAA
>NZ_LRXL01000052.1 GCF_001637325.1 Cochleicola gelatinilyticus | reverse complement strand
ATGCAACAATATTTTTGATTTTTATAACAACCTCAAAATCAAATCACTTAGGTTTAAAGTTAAATTGTAAGAATTTTCTGAAGAGGCGTTATCTTAATCAGTCTAAAATCTCGAAATGCCGCCAAAATACACTGTACATGTTAAAATGTACTAATTGTTAAATTTTTGTTAAATTTTATTTTTGCCCTACAATTTCATGTTAGCTAATTTAAAAAGCAAAAAGTTAAACCAATTCTTGTAAAAAGCTTATTTTCAATACCTAAGGTACTATTTTTAGAAATACACAGATATAAAAATATTCAAAAAAATCTAAAAATTCCTACACTGAAATTTAAATTTATAATTATTTAAATTCAAGGGTTTTTGTTAAAAAAGCATGCTATAATACACATTCTTTCTTACTACAAGGATTACAATTTATTTCAACAAACATAAAAAAAAATAACCGCTTAAAGATCAAGCGGTTATTCCATAAAAATATATTATTAATTCTTAAGCGGAATCGAAAATTTACTTATTTAGTAAACAACAACTCTCTGTATTTAGTTAATGGCCAAAGTTCATCATCTACTAACAGCTCCAATTTATCACAGTGATATCGAATTACTTCAAAATATGGTTTAACATCTTCGCAATAAGCATGGGCAAGTTTTTCTATATCTTCTATTTTATTAGCTTGTCTACGTTCATCTATTAACGCGGTGATGCCTTTATTAATTTTAGCGATATGTTCACTAATTTCTTCTATAAGTGCCATTTGCTCTCCTGCAAAGTTTTTAAAGTCCTTTTCGTAAATTACTTTTAGACCCCGTACATTTTCGATGAGAATATTTTGATACTTAATTGCCGTAGGAATTACATGATTTCTCGCAATATCACCAAGAATACGTCCTTCTATCTGTATTCGTTTTGCATATTCTTCCAGTTCGATCTCGTAACGCGCTTCTATTTCCACCTCACTCATAATACCGAGGTCTTCAAAAAGTGCTATCGATTCTTTAGAAACTTTTGCCTTTAACGCAACCGGAGTTGTCTTCTTGTTACTCAACCCACGCTTCTCAGCTTCTTTCTCCCAAGCTTCTCCATATCCATCTCCCTCAAAACGAATTCGTTTAGAGTCCTTAATGTATTCCCTAAGGATATTAAAGATGGCATCATCCTTTTTCATTTTTTTATCCTTAATAAGTGCGTCAACACGCTTCTTAAAAGAAATTAACTGTTTTGCTACGATTGCATTTAAAACAGTCATAGGATTGGCGCAGTTTGCTGTAGAACCTACGGCACGGAATTCAAATTTATTTCCAGTAAATGCAAAAGGAGAGGTACGGTTTCTATCGGTATTATCTAAAAGAATTTCAGGAATTTTGCCAACTACATTAAGTTTTAAATCTG
The DNA here is from genome assembly GCF_001637325.1 of Cochleicola gelatinilyticus. Lineage (GTDB taxonomy): Bacteria > Bacteroidota > Bacteroidia > Flavobacteriales > Flavobacteriaceae > Cochleicola > Cochleicola gelatinilyticus. The sequence goes on along the minus strand of NZ_LRXL01000052.1, from coordinate 302,544 downwards.
TTTTTTCCTGTGGTGATAATTTACCGTTTGTAACTTTTTCAAGTTCATCTAAAACCTCTGTCAACTGTGACCCAATAAAGGCTGATATAATTGCTGGAGGCGCTTCGTTAGCACCTAATCTATGATCGTTACTCGCACTAGCAATAGACGCTCTTAATAATTCTTCATGATCGTTTACTGCTTTTATCGTATTAATGAAAAACGTTAAGAACTGAAGGTTTTTCATTGGAGTACTACCTGGCCCCAAAAGATTTACTCCCGTATTTGTCGCTAACGACCAGTTGTTATGCTTTCCACTTCCATTCACTCCTGCAAATGGTTTTTCGTGAAATAGCACCTTAAAATTATGACGGTCTGCAATCTTATCCATCACGTCCATTAATAAGGAGTTGTGGTCTACCGCTAAATTGGTCTCTTCAAAAATTGGAGCTAGTTCAAATTGATTAGGTGCCACTTCGTTATGACGGGTCTTAACCGGAATCCCCAATAACATACATTCTGTTTCAAGATCACGCATGTAATTTAAAACACGACTTGGAATCGATCCGAAATAATGATCGTCCAATTGCTGTCCTTTTGCTGAAGAATGTCCAAGTAACGTACGCCCTGCTAACGAAATATCTGGTCGTGATGCTGCCAAGGCCTTATCAATTAAAAAATATTCTTGCTCCCACCCTAAAGTAGCGTTTACTTTAGTTACATTTTTATCAAAATACTTTGCTACCGCTGTTGCTGCCTGATCTACCGTTTGTAAAGCTCTTAACAAAGGTGTTTTGTAATCGAGTGCTTCTCCTGTATACGATACAAATACAGTAGGAATACAAAGTGTAGTTCCATAAATGAAAGCAGGAGAAGTAGGATCCCACGCCGTATATCCACGTGCTTCAAATGTATTTCGAATTCCACCGTTAGGGAAACTTGATGCATCTGGTTCTTGTTGTACTAACTGTCCACCACCAAATTTTTCGATCGCTTGTCCGTTCTCTACTGTTTCAAAGAAAGCATCATGCTTTTCAGCAGTTGCTCCTGTAAGAGGTTGAAACCAGTGCGTGTAATGTGTTGCTCCTTTAGAGATAGCCCACTCTTTCATTCCCGTAGAAATATGATCGGCTACGTGACGCTCAATTTTAGTTCCTTTCTCCACAGCATCAATGACGCTGTTATACGAAGTTTTGGTTAGGTATTGACGCATCGCATTTTCATTGAATACGTTTTTTCCGAAAATAGCAGAACGGCGTTCTGGTTCATTTACTTCAATTGGAACACGATTAAAAGTTTCCTTAATTGCGTGAAATCGTAACGTTGACATAGGGTACAGTTTAAAATTAAATAATTTAACGCAGCAAAACTACTAATTTTATAAATACACCCCCTAGTTTTTAATGTTAAGTTATTAATAAATCGATGTTTTTAGTAACCCACCCCTAAAAAAATACCCCTCTATAAATTTTCTAAAAAAAAACGCGGTAGATACTTAAGAATTTTCAGTAAGAAATAATGCTTCAGAAAAAGGAAGTTCTACAAAAAGCAGCAAACACCTTCATTGTTAGCAGGGTTCAAAAAAAATGTTCAAGTATACATTCCGAAGAAAGAACTATCTAAAATTAGTTCAATATATAAGGTGTATTAATTAGCTATAAAAGCCATGCTAATAAATGCACAGTACGCAACCACTATAATTACACCTTTCACTCTGCCAATCTCGAATTTCTTCGGAAGAAACGCCAGCGGTAATAATACGCCTGCAAATGCTAACATCCACCAGATATCGTTGGTAAGTACCTCCTGACTTTTTACTGCAATGGGTTGAATAATCGCGGTAATACCTAATACCGAAGCAATGTTAAAAATATTAGAGCCGATGAGGTTTCCTAAAGAGATTGCTTTTTCTTTCTTTAATGCCGCAATCACCGATGCTGCTAATTCGGGAACGCTTGTCCCTATAGCAATCATAGTTACTGCAATCACCCGTTCACTTACACCCATTGCCGAAGCTAGATCGATGGCACCCGTTACGAGTAGCTCACTTCCAAAATATAAAGCAACACCACCAATGGCGAGCCAGATAAAAATTTTAAAATTTGAAGTTTTTGAAAGACCATCATCAATACTATCGTCCACTGGAGCCGTCTTTCGCTGCTTCTTAGCCCGATTAATTAATAAAAATAAATACACCACTAATAATAAAACCAGCGCAATACCTTCTGTTCTCGAAATTTCATTTCCTGTCTCTAAAATAAAATAAAGCACAACAGAAAGGAACATCATTACTGGCCAATTGAATTTATAAAAATCCCTATCGATTGCCAACGGTGCTATCACTGCCGTTATTCCTAAAACTAAGCCAATATTAGCAATATTAGAACCTATCACATTTCCAAGTGAAATATCACTAAAGCCATCTAAAGCAGCTTGTATACTTACTAAAAGTTCTGGTGCAGAAGTAGCAAAAGACACCACTGTAAGCCCAATAACCATTTTAGATAAATGAAGCTTAAAAGAAAGTCCGACCGAGGCGCGTACTAAAAATTCGCCACCCACTACCAACAGCAACAATCCTATAAATATAAAGAGTATACTCATGCCTATTAATTTAATTCTTGCGAAGATACTAAAAGTGTATGGTAATAAATCTTATATTTGAATAGCTCAGATATCATATTGATTAGCTGAAACTTAAACAAAAAAGGCACTATTATTGCAATCTTTCTGAATGTTAAAATAATATATTATGAATTTACTACATACCTCAGGAAATCGCATCCGGTTAATTGTACTTCTATTTTTTTCTTACTTCGGAATGCTACCCACAACAGCTTCAAACTCATTTCTGAAGCTTAATCCTAATTTTGAAAATAAGAATACAGCAATTACTCTTATAACCACTTTACAAAACACCGAAATTGTAATTACTAAAGACACTACCGATGAAACTTTGAAAGACCTTGCGCTTAAAATTAACGAGAAAGGAACTGCTTTCAGTTATTCAAATGTAGAGCGTAATACGTTAGGAGAGATCACTGGCATATCTATTTCTTATAATAACAAAGGAAATAAAAGTACGTATAGTGTGAGTAGTGACCGACCCATTAACACCATTGTAATAACTACCGACGGGAATGCAATTTCTGTTCGCAGTTCGGGAAAGGGGAATCAAGCTACGATTCAGCAGGGAGGTAATTCTTCGAACATTAATTTAGAAGATCACAAAAAAAGATCGGAAGCGATGGAAATGCGCCGTAAGGAAATGAAGGAGAAAATGAACCAACGTAAAGCAGAAATGGAAATGAAACGAAACGAAATGATGGCGCTTAGAAACGGGTCGAAAAATCAATTCGAAGCTAATAATACATTTGTAAGAGAGATCACGAAAAACAGCAGCCATGCAGACTTGGAAGCTCTTAAAGAAGAATTCGAGCAGGAAGGGATGCTATTTTCATACAGCGATGTGAAACGAAATGCCAAAGGGGAAATTTTACATATTAATTTAAAACTTGACGACCAAAAGGGATCTGTATCTAAATCTAAACACACCAGTAATGACAACCCCATTAAATCGATTCAAATAGGAATTAAAGACGGAACCTCAATTCTTAAAAGTGAACAATAATAAGAAGTAAATAAAATTAATAACCTTTAAACTACCCTAGAACTCTTGAAGAAAAAATTTTTTAAGGCACTATCAAAACTTAATAAAAAACTACTTCCCAGTTTTACAAAAAAAGGAGTAGATCTTGCTAAAGCTTCAAAATTGCAAATGGCACTGTTTGCTTATAAGCTATGGGTGACCAAAAACTCACTAGACTAATAAGAGAGTAACGATCTCACTTCATATTTATTCAGTTTAGATGCCCCCTTTAGAAATTCTATTTCAATTAGAAAATTACATTGTACAATTTCGCCACCTAGTTTTTCAACCAATTTTGCAGCCGCCCTTGCAGTGCCCCCAGTTGCTAAAATATCGTCATGCAGCAACACTTTATCTCCTTTTTCAATAGCATCTTCATGTATCTCTAATACATCCATCCCATATTCTAGACTATAAGGCTCTTTTAAAGTTGCATATGGAAGCTTACCAGATTTGCGAATAGGAACAAACCCAGCTCCCAACTCTTTCGCCATCATGGTAGCAAATAAAAATCCACGAGCTTCAATTCCTACCACCTTTGTGATTTTTTGACGTTCTGTAAGGCGTATTAATTCTTCAAGACAGCAATCGAGTGCTTTAGGATCTGCCAATAACGGAGTGATATCTTTAAACAATACCCCCTGTTTCGGAAAGTTTTCAATATCGCGTATATAATCTTCCAAATTTATCATATTGAAAAATAAACAATATCTACGCTGCCACAAAGTAGATTGTGATTTTATTAAACTATTTTATGTACTAGTTTTTTAAAAAAGTATCATTGCTTCCTGTATTTTTGTAAAAAGGTCCCTCATAGACCCCTACCTCAATGAACAAATTCTACTTTTATTTAGCTGTTTTTTTTCTTTTAAATGCATCAACATTCGCACAACGTGATACCCTCCAACCGGTATCGCTAACTCCTGTTCGATTAGATGTTGTAAAATTATCTGGAGATAAAACACTCGTCCCACTTTCGGTAACGCAAATCGAGGTTGCTAAAACCAATCCCATACAGCAACAACTTTCTTTACAGGAATACCTTCAAGAAGTACCCGGCTTGTTTGCACAAAATGCACAGAACTTTTCACAGGATCTCCGCATATCGATACGTGGATTTGGCGCCCGGGCTGCCTTTGGTATTCGGGGTATTAAGATCATTGTAGATGGCATTCCCGAAACAACTCCTGACGGACAAGGACAGTTGGACAACCTCAGCCTTAATCTTGTAAAAACTATAGAAGTAATTCGCGGTCCTTCTTCTTCACTCTACGGAAATGCTTCAGGTGGCGTAATCAACATTAAAACCATCGACTCTCTTTCCGAAGGAATTGCAAAAGCTGATGTTACTTTCGGAAGCTTCGGCATGCAACAATACCAATTACTTTCAGGGATTTCAGAAGGAAAAACTACGGCACTTTTTCAAGGAAATTACACCGCTACAAATGGATATCGTGCACAAAGTCGTTTTAAAAACTATGCGGTTTCTACAAAAATCACGCATCGGTTTTCAGAAAAAACCACTCTAAAATTGCAAGGGAATTACACGAATAGCCCATTGGCTGAAGATGCTGGCGGACTTACCCTCGACGAAGTTCAAACCGACCGAAGCCAAGCGAGACAACGTAATGTAGATTTTGATACCGGTGAGACAATTCAACAAATTAAAACAGGTGCTTCTATAACCCATAAATTTGACGAGCAATTTCAATTACAAGCCTATACATTTTATTCGTATCGTGACTTTAGCAACAAATTACCATTCGAAGATGGCGGAATTGTTACGCTGAAACGAAATTATGCAGGCGCAGGAAGTAATGTGACCTTTAAACATCACCTTTTCAACAATATAAACGAATTGCAAGCAGGGGTTGATTATGCGCTACAGCAAGATCAACGTAAGCGATTTCAAAATTTAGAAGGAATACAAGGCAATTTATCTTTTGAACAATTAGAGGAATTTAGTGCGTTAGGACTGTATGTATTGGATCAATATTACTTCGGAAAAATACTGTTTCGTTTGGGCGCCCGCTTCGATATTAATAATCTGAAAGCTGAAGATCGATTTTTAACAGACGGAAACAATACAGACGATATACAGTTAAACGCATTTAGTCCAAGCATCGGAATGCAATATGCTTTTTCTGAAACGACCTCAGTTCACACAGCGTTTTCCACCGGATTTGAAACTCCAGCGCTTAGCGAACTATCTGCCAATCCCGACGGTAGCGGTGGCTTTAATACAGAACTTCTTCCACAACGCTCCACAAACACGGAAGTTGGATTCACCTATAAAACAGCCCAACAGTTTTTTGAAGCTGTGGTATTTTATATTACAACGAAAGACGATCTCGTTCCTTTTGAAGTTTCAGATTTTCCCGATCGTACGTTTTACAGAAATGCTGGAAGCACACATAGAAAAGGACTTGAAGTGAGTTTTAAGCAACAGTTATTTCCAGGCTTTTCTTTAAGAAGCGCTTATACTTTTTCAGATTTCACTTATAATGAGTATCGTATAAATGAAGAAGATTTTAGAGATAACACCCTACCCGCTCTTCCTGTACACAAACTACATACGGCAATCACTTTCAGAAAAAAAAGGCTTTCGTTGCAGTTAGAAATGAATTATACTGGGAAAATGTATGCCGAAGATTCGAACGCAACGCAGATATCTGCTGCAACACTTTTAAATTTTAATTCAGGATATACGTTTAAATTAGGAAGCACAACCCTTCTGCCTTTCTTCGGAATAAACAATTTGACCAACGCGGGGTATTACGATTCTATTCGTATTAATGCTTTTGGAAATCGTTACTACGAACCTGGTGCCGATCGAAATTACTTCGGCGGAGTACGGTTTCAATTTTAATGATTTATTTTTTTAGTAGAGCTTTGGGTATATTCACAAAAAGGAATATATTTGCACCCCAATAACGGCCTCGTGGCGCAACTGAATAGCGCACTTGATTACGGCTCAAGAGGTTACAGGTTTGAATCCTGTCGAGGTCACAAATGTTAAAAATCCATTCCTAAACAGGAATGGATTTTTTTTTGAGCTAATTTCCTGTTTAAATATAACATTCTGTAAAACAGATCATTCCTCTTACGTAATTTAATTTATCTAAAGTAATTTTTCATATTAAAAAAATAAGTAACTTTCTTCTACAATTTTTTTGACATGAAAATTCCCATTCGATTAGACCAAGCGCTTATAAAACTATACGCCGCATTTTACGACGATGCATTAAACCCCGAGTGCTGTAAACAATGTGCTGTTGGAAATATTCTAGACAAAACAGACACTTGGAAACATCTTTCCGATCACCACGGATCTTTACAGTTAAACTATGTTGGATTGGTACATGAGCGCTTGGGAAGAAGGTTTAATGGATATCTTCCTTCAGAATTATTACAAATAGAAAAAAGTTTTTTAGAAGGCTGCGGATACAACACTCCACTTTTCTATAACGGCAACGTAAAAAAAAGATCTAAACTTGAAGATGATTTATATAATGGAATGTGTGCAGTAATAACAACGCTCTGTTATTTGGACGGCATTAAAAATGTTCTGGATTATACACAAGTGCTATCCACTGGAAAAAATACTGTAAACGCCTATCATAGCAATCGCATCGTATAAAAAAAGCCCATCTTTCGATGAGCTTTTAATAGAATTAATGTCTAAGCTAGGTTTTAAATTTAATACAGCTCTCTTAAAGCCGTAATGTCGTTGTTGTTGAACTCTCCATCTTCATTTGCGCTAAAGCAAGCTAACATAATTGATGTTGGATCGTATCCAGTTGGCGTACCATCGATATGGTTTGCACCTACACCTGCAGTACCTTCATTCGTGTTTTGTCCACAACTTTGGCGACTAAACCAATCTGTGTGACGAAATCCTACAGAGTGACCAATTTCGTGCGTAATAACGTGTTCATTAACATTTGTACTATATCCACTTAAACCGTAGATCTGTACAAATTTATGAGGCAGTCCATTGCTTGGAAAACCTGCACTACCACCTGCACCGCTTGGATTATTCACGGTATTGTTGTACACTACCATATTCTTATTTTGGTAATTTGTACCAAACGTAAGTGTAAATCTAATTGACAGATTCAGGTTATTGTAGTTGTTTACAGCATACTGTAGTGCAGTTCGTTCTTTACTAGATAATGCTTGACTTCCACCTGTATAACCAATGATAGAAATATTTCTACCTTGACTTACCAAATTATTAGTACTATACTGGCGTCCTTGAACACCTTCCTCTGCTGGTTCTAACATAGCAAGAAGTTGATCTTCAGTAATAACAATATCTTCTTCGATAAAGAGTCGTTCTTCGGTAGTACCATCGGGGAAATGAAAGGTATCGTAACGAACATAATCGGTGTTCATATTCAGAGCTTCAACGGCATCTAGAATATTTTGGGGAACCTCTTTTTGGAGGTTTACTTCATCAGTGATTTCTGAGTCCTCATCTTTTGAGCAAGAAACCATTGTTAGACTTATAGCCAAAAGGCTAAAAAGTCCTAATCGGAAATTTTTCATAGGGATATGAATTTAGAATTAGTAAATAAGTTTGTTACCTCAAAACTAAATAAATAATATGAAAATCACAATAAAATATTAAAAAACTTAAATATTTAACAATAAAATACTGAAAAATCAACGATATATGAATTATCCGAAATTTTAAAACTACTGTATCTCAGCACTTAATCCTGCATCGAGTAACATATTACAACGAGGTTCTAATTCATTAAGCGGACCTGTTTTTACAGTGCATTTACCTTTGTAATGAACAATTATAGAGCATTGTTCTGCTTGTTCTGGAGTGTGTTCACAAGCATATATAAGTGTATTTATTACGTGATCGAAAGTATTTACCTCATCATTAAATAGTACAATCTCATTGTGATTATTCAATGATTCTTCTACCAATACTTCTTCTAATTCTTTTTCTTTGGTACTCATAATGTTATAAAATTCGAAAAAACAAATCACAAATCCCAAAACTTTAACGTAATAAAGAGTGAATTTATTAACGTCTAGTTAATTCTTTGCCTATAATCCTCTGAATTAGACTTTCAATTATAGTACAAATTTAGCTGCAACCCAATTGTTCTTTTCTTTAAAATCAACGAATTGAAGCCCTTGTTTATTGCAGCTTTCTTTAAGTAGTGGTAAATCTTCTTTATAAAATCCGCTAACATATAATGTTGCTTCAGAAGAATTCATGGATGCTTTATATATTGGCATATCTTCTAATAAAATATTTCTATTAATATTAGCAATTACCACATCGTACGCTTGCTTCGGAAGTATTGAAGCATCTCCTAACTTTACAGCGATGTTGCTGCAATTATTTCGAACAACATTCTCTTCAGAGTTTTCGACACACCAAGTATCAATATCGATAGCATCCACAGACAAGGCTCCCCGCATTTCTGCAAGAATTCCCAGAACCGCTGTTCCGCAGCCCATATCTAATACTTTTTTTTGTGTAAAACTATCTTGAAGAAGGTATTGAAGCATCATGTGTGTAGTTTCATGATGTCCCGTACCAAAAGACATTTTAGGTTCAATGAGAATGTCATATTTTGCTTCAGTTTTTGGATGAAATGGTGCTCTAACACGACAGATCCCATCTACTTCAATAGCCTCAAAGTTTTTCTCCCATTCGGAATTCCAATTAACTTGCTCGATCTCTTTTACCTCGTAAGAAATTGTAAATTCTTCCGAAGAAAATAATTGCACTTCTTCTAAAATAGATTCCTCCCATTCCTCTTTCTGTATGTATGCCGTTACACCGTCTTCAGTTTCAACAAAACTTTCAAATCCGGCTGCACCTAATTCTGCAATTAGAATTTCTACACCTGGCTGTAAAGGCTGTACTTTAAAATCGTATTCAATATAGTTCATTCTCTTGATTTTAGAATCTTCTTGTGCTTCACTTACGTTTATATAGCGTAAAAAAATGTTTACTCAAATGCATTTACAATTGCCATAAAACTTTCAACATCGAGAGCAGCACCTCCAATAAGTCCGCCATCTACATCTGGTTTTCCGAAGATATCTTTTGCATTATTTGCTTTTACGCTTCCACCATATAGTATGGAAACATCTTCCGATATTTTTTTAGAATAATTTTCTAACACTGTTTTCCGAACGTAATTATGCATTTGCTGTGCTTGTTCGGGACTTGCTGTTTCACCAGTTCCTATTGCCCATACTGGCTCGTATGCCAATACAACCTTGTCCCAGTTGTCTTCAGAAATATGAAAAAGCCCTTCTGTTAATTGTGTTTTCACCACTTCGAAGTGAGTTCCTTCTTTGCGATTATTTAATTCTTCGCCGAAACAAAAAATGACTGTCATATCATTCTTTAAAGCCGTATTTACCTTCTCTGCCAATACCGAATTATCTTCTTTAAAATAAGCCCTACGCTCACTATGTCCTAGAATAACCGTTTGTACTCCCACACTTTTAAGCATAGCTGCCGAGACTTCTCCTGTAAATGCTCCATCATCAGATTGATGCATATTTTGGGCTGCAACCGTAACAGGATGCTCCCGTAACGACTGAAAGGCATGCTGTAAATTTGTAAACGCCGGCGCTACAATTACTTGAACTGTTTCGGGAATCACCTGCGCTTTCAAGTTTTTAAGCAACTCTTCTGTTTCTGAAAGGTCCTTATTCATCTTCCAATTTCCTGCTACAATTTTCTTTCTCATGAGTTTTAATCTTTTTAATTAATTACTGTTCACTAATCTTTGGATCTAACCATCCGTAAATTACATCCACAAAAATATTAATTATAATAAACAGCGATGCAATAACAATAACAGCTCCCATAATCACGGGGAGATCGAGCGTATTTAACGCATCTACAATTTCTTTTCCCAACCCGTTCCAACCAAAAATATATTCTACAAATACTGCGCCTGCAAGCATGGAAGCGAACCATCCTGAAATAGCAGTCACTACTGGATTCAATGAATTTTTTAAAGCATGCCTTTTAATAATGGTATACATGGATAATCCCTTGGCTTTTGCGGTACGAATATAGTCCTGATTAAGTACTTCTAACAGCGAATTTCGCATTAACTGACTTACCACTGCGAGCGGACGAATCCCCAATACAATTGCAGGGAGAAGTAAGTTTTTTAATTGCAAGTGAGTACCTTCTCCAAAATCGTCTACTTCATAGAGACTTCCAGTCATGTTTAGTCCTGTGTACTCGTGCAGAAGAAATCCGAAGATCCAAGCAAAGATAATCGCACTAAAAAAAGAGGGAACACTCATTCCCAACGTACTTATAAATTGAATGCCTTTATCGATCCACCCGTCTTTGAACAACACCGAAATAATGCCCAGCACAATCCCCAATAACATGGCAATACAAATTGCTGAAATTGCCAGTACCACAGTATTAGGTAATGTTTCTGAAATAACAGCACTTACTTTTTTTCCATTCTTCTGAAACGATTCTCTAAGGTAAGGGATTTTTAAAGCCACTCTAGTATCACCCAAAGTAAAAAGAGAAACAGCGCTGTATTTTTTTTCTGAAAGAAAAGAATAATCATCTACATGGGTACTATGAAAAGAAATAGGAGAAAGATCGTTAAGGTAATTTACATACTGAATACCTACAGGCTTATCGAAACCATATTTCTTTTTTACAACTGCAATTTGTTCGGCACTTTCATTCTGCCCTAACATCATTCTAGCAGGGTCTCCGGGTAGCACTGTAAATAAAAAGAAAATCACGGTAACGACCCCTAGAAGAGTTAGAAAAGCATATCCTATTTTCTGAAGCACGTATCCTGTCACCCTATTCTTCGTTTACCGCCTCCAATGTATGTACTTTATATTCGAAATCGGGTCCAAAAAGTGTTTTACCATAGGCTTCGATGGTTTCAGCAAAACCGGCTTTAGCTCGACGATCGTTTACAGTTTCAGGGTTCTCTATCGGCCAAATATAATCCACTCCATCTTCAGAAATACCTTGTGTTCCGTAGATTTGTTTTTTTCCTTCGTTCATTAAATAGCGGTCTTCCATGATAGCAACATATTGCATTGAAAGTTCTCCTTCTTGACCTGCTTTCTTTATAATATCAAGGTATTTTGGAACACTTTCTGGATTATGTTGAATTACATTCCAAACAACGCTGTTGGTTGGTTGTCCTACCATCGAACTTCCAGGATATCCATATTGCCCTAGAATACGCTCTACAAACAATAGATTAGCAGAATCTATAACACGTTGCATTGCGTAGAGATCTCCCGTGTATTCTTCTTCTTTTAACCCCATTTCATCGGCCATTGCTTTACGGGCTTCTGGTGTTTCTGCAGTCATTAATTTTCGATACCGCTGGTCTAGAACGGCAATGCTGTCTAAGCGTTGTTTTAAATTAAGATTGAGTTGTGCTGCAGGTTTTTCTAATTTCCTAAGCTTTAAATCGGAAGCATCATTCCAGTGTAATTTTTGCTTAACCGTACCTTTCTGCAATTCGAGAATCCCGGGATTGCTCCGTACAATTGTTTTTAAAGCAGTTTCATCGCAGAAATAAAACTTAAAATTAAGTCCGTAGGTTTCCGCTAACGCTTCTGTAGTATCGGTTGAAGATGACGATAAACCAATTACTTGATAGCCATTTTTTAAAGCTTCGTCTGTAATTTTCTTTACTGGAATAAATCCGTCTTTTTCTGCACTGTTTAAAGTATACGCGACGATAACGATTACATTGTCGGCTGTTAGAAACGCTTCTGTAAAATTCTCATCATCTCGTTCTATCGAAAAATCATGAATGGGTGGTTCGTATCCTGCTTGAACTTCTTCCGTTTCTACTCCTATAAATTCACCTTCGACCTTTGGATAATCCCCATTGGTTGTGATAATTTTTTCTTTACCATCGATATTAAATTTCCATTGATATTCGAAAATGGGCTTGGGGGCATCTTCTGGGAACGCCATACCTTCAGTAATGTTAGCTCCAATTTTATAGGGTCTAAAATCGATTATAGGCAAATGTTGTAATACAAAATAGGTCATTCCAAGGCAGCCTACAAACCCGGCAAATACTACAATACTTCTTAGGTTTGAAGTAAAAAAAGAAGCGATATGTTTTCTTCCGAAGAATAAAATTACAATAAGAACCAACAAGACAAGATCTTTATAAAAAGACTGCCAAGGTGTTAACTTTAGAGCATCACCGAAGCAACCACAATCGGTTACTTTATTAAAGTACGCAGAATAGAAGGTAAGAAATGTAAAAAAGAGAATCATTAGGAGAAGACTCCAAGTTGTAAATTTTCTTGCATATCCAATAAGAAGCATGATTCCTAAAAGCACTTCGAATATAACGACAAAAATAGCGATGAGCAGTGCGTACGGCACTAAAAATTCTAAATTGAGTACGTCTGCTGCAAAATAATCTTTCAGTTTAAATGAAAAACCAACAGGATCATTCAATTTAATAAATCCGCTAATTAAAAATAAAATGGCGACAAAAATTTGTGATATTCCTACGAGTACTTTCATGTTTATTTTTTTTCTTCTAGTTCACTATTTAAATGGATTAGGGCAAATACGGCGTAATTAATCATGTCTTGATAATTTGCGTCGATGCCTTCAGAAACGATAGTTTTTCCTTTGTTATCTTCGATTTGTTTCACTCGCAATAATTTCTGAAGAATAAGATCGGTTAACGAACTTACTCGCATATCACGCCAGGCTTCCCCATAATCGTGATTTTTATCGAGCATTAATTGTTTGGTAATTGCAACTTTTTCGTCGTACAATTGAGTAGCATCTTCTACCGAAAGGTCTGGTTGCTCAACGACACCTTTTTCTAATTGCACCAACGCCATGACCGAATAATTAATAATTCCTATAAATTCACTTCCTGCATCTTCAGCGATTCGCTGTTCTTTATTTTGCTGTAATCCGCGAATACGCTGTGCCTTTATAAAGATTTGGTCGGTTAAAGATGGTAGTCTTAGAATACGCCAAGCACTTCCATAATCTTTCATTTTGTTGATAAACAGCGTTCTGCATTGTTCAATAATTGTATTGTATTGCTGTGACGTATCGGCCATTTTTTAAGTGTAAGATTTTGCGTAAATTTCGCTTAAATAAATCAATTTAAAAAATTGCAGACCCTCAATTGTAAAGGCACCCTTATCGACCTCACACTTCCTAAAGTGATGGGCATTATTAATGTAACGCCCGATTCGTTTTACGATGGTGGTATAGCTACAACACAACAAACAATTTTATACCAAGCAGCGCAAATGCTTGAGGAGGGTGCTACTTTTCTCGATATTGGTGGATACAGTTCCCGCCCAGGTGCCGATGAAATTTCTGAAACAGAAGAGTTACATCGTGTGATCCCTGCAATTAGAGGTATTTTAAAAGAATTTCCCGAAGCGCTTATTTCTATAGACACATTTCGGAGCACGGTAGCTAAAAAAGCAATTGAAGTCGGTGCAGCTGTGGTAAACGATATTTCCGCAGGAAAACTCGATCCTGAAATGCTTGCCACTGTAGGAAAATTACAGGTGCCTTATATCATGATGCACATGCGCGGCACACCAAAAACAATGTCGAAGCACGCAGATTACGAAAATGTTACTCGAGAAGTGTTATTTTATTTTTCGGAACAAATTGCTGCTGCACGGTCGCAAAGAATTAACGATATTATTGTAGATCCCGGTTTTGGTTTTGCAAAAAACTCTGCACATAATTTTGAATTGCTATCAATGCTCGATCTTTTTAAAACACTCGAAGTTCCTATTCTTGGGGGGCTTTCTCGGAAATCGATGATTTATAAAACTCTTGAGAGTACTGCAGAAAAGGCTCTTAATGGTACAACTTCGCTTAATACGGTCGCACTATTAAAAGGAGCTTCAATACTTCGAGTACACGATGTAAAGGAAGCAGTTGAGTGTATTACACTGACTCAAAAACTACATGTCCATGGGGCGTAGAAAAGCACTATTACTTACTATCGCTATCACTATAACCGCAGGAATGATGATCCTATTTGGTACTTCTTCAGATTGTGAGTATCTAATTAAAAATGAAACTGAAAAGTATTTTAGTGGTATTTTAATTGAGAAAAAGCGTGAGAACGGAATCCCTTTAATGGTTCTTTCAGATCATGGAAAATTTAAGAACATATCGTTGCACGGTGAGACTACTGGAGCAAGAGCGTTTTTAAAAATAGGAGATTCCATCGTTAAAAAAGCCGGAGAATTAAACCTTACTATTTTCAGAAATAATACTATGTACACACACGACCTTCGCTATAATTGTCAAGAATTAACAAACAATCTGTAGCCTATTCAAATTTAGAAAAACTAATTTTTAACCTACATTTACATAAAACCTAACGCTTGGAATTTCTAGACATTCGCATTATTGATATTATCGACATCGTTCTGGTGGCGTTTCTCCTTTACTACCTCTACAAACTGGTCAAGGGAACAGTTGCTATTAATATCTTTATTGGGATTGTAATTATTATTGCGATCTGGGAGCTAACCAAGTTGCTTCAAATGGAACTTCTTAGTAAGATTTTAGGAGAGTTTCTGGGAGTAGGAATGTTCGCTTTAATTGTAGTGTTTCAGCAGGAAATTAGAAAATTTCTATTAATGATAGGATCTACAAACTTTGGTGCGCGACGACGATTTTTTAAGCAGTTTAAATTTAATAGTGACGCGGTAACTAAAACGAACGTTGAAGCGGTAATGGCAGCTTGTAAAAAAATGAGCAAAGATGGCACTGGTGCCCTGATAGTTTTTCACCGAAATAACAGTCTCGATTTTGTAAAAAATTCGGGAGACGCCATGCATATGGAGGTTAATCAACCCACTATAGAAAGTATTTTTTTTAAGAACAGTCCGTTGCACGATGGTGCCATTATTATCGAAGAAAACACCGTGACAGCCACAAGAGTAATTTTGCCTGTTTCGAACGATCGTAAAATTCCATTACGCTTTGGATTACGACATCGAGCAGCAGTAGGTATTTCTGAAAAAACCGACGCAGTATGTTTGGTTGTTTCTGAAGAAAATGGGCAAATTTCTTATTTAAAAGATGGAGAATTTGTTTTGTACGATGATTTAGAAGATTTAAAAAATCAACTCAAACAAGACCTTATATTTTAGAGTGAAACTTACTAAATCGATGACGTTTATGTACGTTATTTATTACATCGTTTCTTCTGCCATAAATTGCACTTCGTAAAGATTGCGATAATAGCCATTCTCTTTTTGTAATAATTCTGAATGGGTTCCTGTCTCTACAATTTCACCGTCATCCATTACTAAAATTTTATCAGCCTTTTTAATTGTTGCCAAACGGTGTGCGATTACGATAGAGGTTCTTCCTTTGGTTATTTTTTCGGTGGCCGTCTGAATCATTTCTTCTGAATAGGAATCTACAGAAGAAGTGGCTTCATCCAAAATTAAGATACTTGGCTTACTTACATAAGCGCGCAAAAATGCGATAAGTTGTCTTTGCCCAGAGGATAACATCGACCCACGCTCTTTCACATTATAATGATACCCTCCTGGAAGGGTTTTTATAAATTTATCTACTCCAATGGCTACAGCTGCGGCTTCTACTTCTGCTTCAGTAATATCGGGGTGATTAAGAGTAATATTGTTAAGTATGGTATCAGCAAAAAGAAAAACATCTTGCAACACTACGGCGATCTGGCTGCGCAATGAGGCTAATTTATAGTCTTTTATAGAGGTATTATCGATAGAGATTGTTCCGCTGTTTATCTCGTAAAAACGATTCAGTAAATTTATTATAGTAGATTTTCCAGCTCCAGTGGCCCCTACAATTGCAATGGTTTCTCCCGGAACTACATTAAAAGAAATCCCCTTAATAACTTCTTCTCCCTCTAAATATCCGAAATGCACCTTATCGAAATCGATACGACCTTGAGCATTTTCTAACGTAAGGATTCCACTATCTTGAATGTGCGATTGGGTATCGAGAATTGCAAATACCCTGTTGGCAGCAACCATACCCATTTGAAGGGTATTAAACTTATCGGCGATCTGTCGCAATGGGCGAAAAAGCATTTGAGCTAATTCAATAAATGCAACAATGAGTCCTAGGCTAATCACCCCTCCTTCCACAGCGTTTAAGCCACCATACCAAACTAATAGTCCAATTGCTACCGAAGAAGCCATTTCTGCAATGGGGAAAAAGATCGAGTTGTACCAAACTGTTTTCACCCATGCTTTTTTATGTTTCTCATTAATTTCTTTAAACTGTTTGTAATCTTTTTGTTCTCGATTAAAAATCTGAACGATTTTCATTCCCGTAATGCGTTCCTGCACAAAAGAGTTTAGGTTCGCAACCTGATTTCTCACGTCTTCAAAAGCTACTTTCATAGCACGTTGAAACACTCGTGTTGCATAAATTATAATAGGAAGAATAGCAAACACAATTAAAGACAAGCGCCAGCTTTGATACACCATATATCCTGCAATTACAAACATTTTGAGCAAATCGCTAATAATCATAAACAACCCCTGACTAAAAATACTCGAAATAGTCTCGATATCGTTTACGGCTCGAGTGGTAAGTCTTCCCACAGCACTTTTATCGAAATATTGCATTTTAAAGCTGGTCATAAGTTTAAATAACCGAACTCGCAAATCTTTAATCACACTCTGTCCCAACCAATTTGCATAGAAAATAAAAGCAAATTGAAATAATACTTCAAGTATGAGTACAACTCCCATTACAACAACAAAATACAAAAAGCCTTCTCCATCTTTTGGAACGATAGACTCGTCGATCGCTCGTTGCAAAAGATGAGGACGAATTATGGACAATAACGACATAATAATTGCCGCAAAAGCCACAAAGTAAAAGATCCAACGATAAACATTGGTAAATGCTAATAATCGCCTAAACAACTTAAAATCAAATGCCTTTCCTGAATCTGCCATAGTATTCCCTTCTGGGATCTGTTATTTTGTAAATAGTGTTTCGGGATATGCAACTTCTGTAAGATACAACCCATGAGCTGGAGCCGATGCCCCTGCATTACTTCGGTTTTTCGAATCGAGAATAGTTTGCAATTCATTTAAAGAGCATTTACCATATCCCACTTCAAGCAACGTACCAACAATAGCTCGCACCATATTTCGTAAAAATCGATCTGCCGAAATTTTAAATACCAGTTTTTCGTTTTCTTCTTCCCATTTTGCAGTACTTATATGACAATAATACGTTTTTACATCGGTATTAGAACGCGAGAAACATTGAAAATCTCTATGTGTTAATAGCAATTCTGCGGCCTTATTCATTGCCGTTACATTCGGTATTCGGTGCACCCAATAAGCAAATCCTTCCATAAATGGATTTTTTGAAGTGATAAGCATATATTCATAAGAACGTTTTGTTGCATGAAAACGTGCATGCGCTTCAGAGGTAACGTTACGAATACTTTGAATGGAAATATCCTTCGGCAACAACGAATTTAAACGATATTTTAAATCAATTTCATCTAATTCAAAATCGGTATCAAAATGGGCAAAAAGTTGTTTGGCGTGAACCCCTGTATCGGTCCTCCCTGCTCCAACAACAGGAGTTTCTTTCCGAAGTAATGTGCTTAATGAAGTTTCAACAACCTCCTGCACGGTGATAACAGTGGGTTGGCGTTGCCATCCAAAGTAGTAAGTTCCGAGGTATGCTATTTCTAAAAAGTACCGCAATAGAAAAGATTATTTTTTTGCAAATTTACTAAAACCGTTTCATGAAATTTCGATTTAAGCATGGCAAGTTTTCTTCTGAAATAATACGGGTACTTTTCTTTGTTCTATCTTATTTCTGAAAGAAAAACCATTATTTTTGAAACTATTATTTACTTCTGAAAGCTTTTTGTTTGAAAAAAATACTTCTTCTTAGTGACACTCACAGCTATATGGATGACGCCATTCTGAAACATGTTAAAGAAGCCGATGAAGTGTGGCACGCAGGAGACATTGGAGACCTTAAAGTGACAGACACCATTAAAAAACTAAAACCCTTGCGTGCTGTTTATGGCAATATAGATGACGTTGAAGCGCGGGCAGAATTTCCGTTACACAATCGTTTTGTTTGTGAAGGTGTTGATGTTTGGATTACCCATATTGGAGGCTATCCCGGAAGGTATAATCCTTCAATACGAGAAGAAATTCACAACAATCCTCCTAAATTATTTATTTGTGGTCACTCGCATATTTTAAAGGTAATGCCCGACAAAAAAACAGGATTACTCCATATGAATCCGGGCGCTATTGGTACTCATGGGTTTCATAAAGCGAGAACCATGCTCCGATTTCAGGTTTACAAAGGAAATATCTCAAATCTTGAGGTGATCGAATATGCTAGGTAATTAGTCTTCCGAAGGATCTTTCAAAAAAAAAAAAAAAAAAAAACAGAAAAACAAAAAACCCTTAAAGATGGCATTCTCTAAGGGTCTTGCACTAATAATACTAAGATTGGTTTTAACGTAACCTGTCAACAGATTTTACGAGATCCTCGTCCTTTTTAACGGCCTTATTGGCCAGCACTAAAAAAACGATAGAAATGATAGGAAGTAGCACCCCAATACCCTTCTCTGAAACCAAAGTTTCTCCGGATAATGTTAGTGACCTGTACACGAAAACTCCCAGTAATACAAAGTTTAATATGATATTTAAGCGATTAAGTACAAATTGCAATTGTCGCTTTTTAAAGCTTAAAATAGCGATTATAGCTAATGCAATAGAACCAAATATAAGTCCAAACACTAGCGGTTCGCTACGTGCTATTACAATTCCTCCTTCGGCATCCTGCACTAAAGGAAACCATATATAAAGCGCTCCCATTAATAGGGCTGCAATAATCATATAGATGGTTTGTATTCGTTGTAACATAGATTTATTTAAATTCTCTCAGCAAAAATAGTGTTTCTTTTTAAAAAATTTAAACACAAAATTTAATTTATTGTTGTATTATTGCAGTACTATCCGTAACCAATTCAATAACGGTTACTTAGTCTTCAATAAACTTTTCAATTAATTTACTCTTTCCTATAAGGATTCACAGTAATCAATTTAAACCTATATTCTTACTTACATGTTTGAAATTTCAGAATTAAAAGCAAAAAAGTTACCTGAACTTCAGGAACTAGCTAAAACTTTAAATGTCCCAAAATATCGTACATTAAAAAAATTAGATCTTGTATACCAAATACTTGATTATCAAGCTGCCAATCCTAAAGCAGTCAAAGAAGCCGTCTCAGACGACACTACAAGTTCTTCCGACACTAAATCAGAAGTAAAAAAAGCTCCTGTAGCTAAAAGAGCTCCTAAAAGTTCTAAACCTCGAACTCCTAATCCTAAAAAAGATAATCAGGAAAAGGACACTCGTGATAATAAACCAAATCCGAGAGCTTCACAACCTAAAAAACAAGAAGACTCTAAAAACGATACCAATTCGAAAGATTCTTCTCGTTCGAAACAGGATGACAAACGATCTAACGACTCAAAAAATCAAGACAATCGTCAAAAAAATCAACGAGATAATAAAAAGAACGATAACCGTTCTAACAAATCGAATGACAACCGCAATAGCAAATCGAATGATAATCGCAACAACGGAAATAAGGACAATCGCAACCGTTACCGCGAACCAGATTACGAATTTGATGGTATAATAGAAAGCGAAGGGGTTTTAGACATTATGCAAGACGGCTATGGTTTTCTTCGCTCAAGTGACTACAACTATTTATCGTCTCCTGATGACATTTATGTATCACAATCACAGATTCGCCTTTTTGGGTTAAAAACTGGAGATACAGTTTTAGGAGAGGTACGTCCACCAAAAGAAGGTGAAAAATACTTTCCTCTTATTAAAGTAAATAAAATTAACGGTCTAAATCCGAATGTAGTTCGTGACCGTGTTTCTTTCGAGCATTTAACTCCATTATTCCCACAGGAGAAATTTAATATTGCAGATAGACAAAGTACTATTTCAACTCGAATAATTGATTTGTTCGCTCCTATTGGAAAAGGTCAACGTGGAATGATTGTATCGCAACCAAAGACGGGAAAAACAATGTTGTTAAAAGACATCGCCAATGCGATTGCTGCTAATCACCCTGAGGTATATCAAATAATTTTATTAATTGATGAACGCCCAGAAGAAGTTACCGACATGCAACGTAATGTAAGCGGTGAAGTAGTAGCCTCTACCTTCGATAAGGAAGCAACCGAACATGTTCGTGTAGCAAACCTCGTAATTGATAAAGCAAAGAGATTGGTTGAATGTGGACATGATGTAGTTATTCTCTTAGATTCTATTACACGTCTTGCTAGAGCGTATAATACCGTACAGCCTGCCAGTGGAAAAATATTAAGTGGTGGTGTAGACGCGAATGCATTACACAAACCAAAACGTTTCTTTGGTGCTGCTCGTAATATCGAAAATGGTGGATCTTTAAGTATTATTGCTACGGCACTTACTGAAACTGGATCTAAAATGGACGAAGTTATTTTTGAAGAATTTAAAGGTACTGGTAACATGGAGCTTCAGTTAGATCGAAAAATCTCTAACCGTAGAATCTTTCCGGCGATCGATCTTACTTCTTCAAGTACACGTAGAGATGACTTATTACTTGATGACACAACCATTCAGCGAATGTGGGTACTGCGCAAATATCTTGCAGACATGAACCCTGTTGAAGCCATGGAGTTTATCAACGATCGAGTAAAACAAACACGAAATAATGAAGAGTTTTTGGTGTCTATGAATGGCTAGCTTTTTATTTTAAGAGTACACAAAAAAGGCTGTTGATATTCAACAGCCTTTTTTTTTAAGTATACCTTTAGAGAATACTTTTTACAAGAACCGAGCAATAATTCTCAACGAACTTTTTAAAAGCTAAAAGCATCGGTTACTATAATATTCAGAAAATTATTCTAATTCTCGTAGCACATTTTTTTTGCAATACATTCTAGTTAGTTGAGAGCAGAATTCAAAAGCATTCCCACGTAAAGAAAATGTTCTGTGTTACAAACTAGAGTCAATATTTATTGATCAACAACTGGTATAATTTCGAATGTTAAAATTAAAAAGCTTCAGTAAAACCAGCCGTATAGTCTTTTCATATTAAGCACACGAATAGTATAAAACTAAAAAAGCCTCGCAAATGCGAGGCTTCTTATTAAAGTTTATTGTAAAACTTATTGCTTAACAATCTTCTCTGTAAGTGTTCCAGCAGAAGTAGTAACTTTTAAAATGTAAACACCAGCAGATAAATCAGCTGTATTCATTTTTCCTCCTACTAATTGAGCATTAACTTTCTTACCTAATACATCGTAGATAGCAGCATCCATGATCTCTACAGAAGCAGGAACTTTTACGTTCAACTCATTAGATGTAGGGTTAGGATACACAGCAACTTGAGATAATAAGTTATCATCAACTCCTAAAGTTGCATCAACTACAAGGTTTAATACATAATCATCTGGAAAACCTCCACCAATGTCCTCAGTTGGCGTTGGGTCAGTAATTGCACACCCGTCAGAAGAAAGGTAAGAAGGAGCTGTTTCACCAGAAGTGTTTTGTCCAATTCTGAAGTTTACTGTCTCGTCAGCGTCAAAAACTTCAATAACGATTTCATCAGAAGCTTCAACTCCAATAGGAGCGTCTAAAGTTAAAATCTTAAGTGTGTTAGCATCACTTTCTTCGAAATTTAATTCTTGAGAAGCGATAAGAGTTCTTGTTCCACCAGGGAAAGCTCCATCACTTGTGTAAAGATTTACAGTAACAAAAGATGCTGCTGTTGCACCATTCGCAGAACCAACAGCTACTTCTACTTTAACTACGTTAGTTGCTTCAGTAATATCAAAATCAGCTAAAACGTAAGATCTCCAAAAACTATTAGTTGTTGAGATACCAGAATCTGTATTTGCACAAGCTACACCACCTCCAAAGTTAAGTGCATCTGTTGAGTGAGACAAAATCATCTCTTGAGCAGAAAGCCCCCAAGATGCGATTATTGCCATACATAATAAAGTAATTTTTTTCATAATTATTTGTTTTAAAATTAGGATTAAAGCTCAAATATAGAAAAACGATTTCTAAATATCTATAAAATTTTCAGAGATTTGTAAAAATTAGCCTAAATCACTTAAACCAATACTCAATGATTATTTTTCTTAAAGAAAAGTCATTATTCATTTTTTTTGCATGTGTAAATATTTTCTTTCTTTACAGCTGTTCATCTAAACAAAACGAATCGAATTTTGATTTCACCACTAAATTCGAAACATCTAACGGGACTGAAACCTCAAAGTACCACGAAGTAATTAATTTCTACGAGAAATTAGCAGAGACTCAAAATTCTGTTTCTATTTATACGATGAATAATACCGACAGCGGAGAACCATTACATTTGGTTACATTCAATCCAAATCGCAGTTTCGAATCTGAATTCTCAGGAGAACGTGACAAAAATATACTCCTAATTAATAACGGTATTCATCCTGGAGAAAGTGATGGTATCGATGCTACTATGATGCTAATGAGAGATCTAGCAGATGGAACAATCGAAGCTCCTAAAAATACAATTATTGCAACCATACCTATATATAATATTGGTGGTGCATTAAACCGAAACAGCGCTACACGCACGAATCAAAATGGACCTACAGCATACGGATTTCGAGGAAATGCTAGAAATTACGACCTTAATAGAGACTTTATTAAATCCGACACTAAAAATGCAAAAGCTTTTGCTCACCTCTTTCAAATCGTAAAGCCCGATTTCTTCATAGATAATCACGTAAGTAATGGAGCAGATTATCAATATACACTTACTCATTTATTTACCCAGCATAACAAATTAGGAGGCCCGCTCGGCAACTACCTTCATACTTCATTAATGACACAACTTGAAGACTCCTTAGCTAAGCAAGATTGGGATATTACTCCATATGTAAATGTTTTTAATAGCACTCCAGAAAAAGGATTTACCCAATTTATGGATTCTCCACGTTACTCAACTGGATACGCGACCTTATTTAATACGCTGGGAATGATGGTGGAAACTCATATGCTAAAACCCTACAAACAACGTGTTGAAGGCACCTACGAACTCATGAAACAATTCATCTCCATCGCCGACAAAGACGCAGAACTGGTAAAAGAGCTTCGTAAAAATGCACCTTCCAATTACAAACCTGGAAGTGAATATCCAATTCAATGGACAACAGACAGCACACAAACAACCACCTTACATTTTAAAGGATTCGAAGGCACTATGGAACCAAGTAATATTACAGGATCAAACCGACTTCGATACGATACAAACAAACCTTTTACACGTGACGTTACGTATTACAATTATATAAAACCAACAAAAAACATTACTATTCCTTCTCATTATATTATTCCAAAAGGATACTGGGACATTATAGAACTTTTAAAACTGAATAAAATTAAATATACCACAGTAAAAAAAGACACTATAATTGCTTCGGAAGTGTACCATATAAAAAGCTACAAAACTGTAAATACTCCTTATGAAGGTCACTACCTTCATTACAACACAGAAACCGAAACCACTTCTGAAGACGTATCGGTCCAAAAAGGAGACTATCTAATAGACACACAACAACGA
The DNA here is from genome assembly GCF_001637325.1 of Cochleicola gelatinilyticus. Classification (GTDB taxonomy): domain Bacteria; phylum Bacteroidota; class Bacteroidia; order Flavobacteriales; family Flavobacteriaceae; genus Cochleicola; species Cochleicola gelatinilyticus. The sequence goes on along the minus strand of NZ_LRXL01000052.1, from coordinate 278,229 downwards.
GGAGTTCGTTATCTTCTTGAAACGTTAGAACCTTCAGCTCCAGATTCGTTTTTTAATTGGAATTTCTTTGACCCGATACTTCAGCAAAAAGAAGGATTTTCACCTTATGTTTGGGAGGATAAGGCAGAACAATTTTTAGAACAACACCCTGAAATTAAAAAAGAATTCGAATCGAAGAAACAAAATGACCCCGAATTTGCCGCAAATTGGTATGCGCAATTAGACTGGATTCATAAAAAATCACCTCATTACGAAAAAGCACATTTACGATACCCGATCGTTCGGGTGCGTGGTTAAATATTCCTTTGGAAAGAGCAACTTTATATTTTCATAAGAATCTTGAAGAGCTTTTTGAGCTTTTTCAAAATTTTTCCATCGCACTTTTTTAATCCCTTCTTCTGGTTCGGGAATTAAATCCCCATCGTAATCGGTGTACATTTCGAACCAATAAGTCACTTTTAAGCGAAACTTATCGTTGCGTTTAAAGATGTGATATGTTTTTTTAATAAACCGACGTACTTCGAGATTCTTTACACCTGTCTCTTCTTCCGTTTCCCGAATAGCAGCTTCCTCGTACGATTCTCCTTTCTCCACCTTTCCTTTCGGAAGATCCCACTTTCCGTTGCGACGTATAAATAAAATTTCTTTTTTACTATTGTAAACCAATCCACCACCAGCTTCTACTACCTTAATTTTCTTCCGAAGAAATTGCTCTAACTTCTCAGCATTTTTATGGTAAATATTCACATAGAGCAACTCACCATTTGTAATCTTACGAATTAGTTTTTTAAATTTCACCTCTTTAAGTGGGATCGAGGTATACTGCTTGCCTATTTTTTTCTCTGTTGAGAGAATTATGGGAATTTCTTTAACAAAAACTTTATACATTTGCAGTATGATATTAGACAAAGAAACAGCTCAAAAAACCGCTGAATTATTATTGCAAATTAATGCAATTAAATTACAACCACAAAACCCTTTTACGTGGGCTTCGGGTTGGAAATCTCCTATTTATTGTGATAACCGTATTACACTTTCATACCCGATGATACGAAATTTCTTACGGGAAAATTTGGCGAAACAAATTGAACACCTTTACGGGAAACCCGACTGCATCGCAGGTGTAGCGACTGGAGCTATTGGTATTGGTGCTTTAGTAGCGGACTATCTAAACCTCCCTTTTTGTTACGTTCGTCCAGAAGCTAAGAAGCACGGAAGACAAAATAAAATTGAAGGTTTTATTGAAGCTGGACAAAATGTAGTGGTCGTAGAAGATTTAATAAGTACTGGAAAAAGTAGTCTATTGGCAGTAGAAGCACTACAAGAAGCAAACATGAATGTAAAAGGTATGGTTGCAATATTCACCTATGGATTTGATGTTGCTGAAGAGAACTTTAAAAAAGCCGCTATTCAACTTCATACGTTAAGTGATTATGCCAGTTTATTAATTCAAGCTGAAAAATCTCAATACATCACTACGGAAGATAGTAATCTATTATCCACTTGGCGTAACGACCCATCCATTTGGGGTAAATAAAAGTCATTAAAAAAAGGCACTGTTATTGCCATACATAAGATCCTATAAACCTTCTTAATTTTATCTATGAAACTAAATAGTAAAAAAGTATTAGTAAAAAAATCTGCGGAGGATCTCTGTGTTTTTTTGAGTGATGTCAAAAATTTTAAACAATTAATGCCTGAAAATACATCTAAGTTTGAAGTTATTAATGAAAAAGCATTTGTGTTTGCATTAAAAGGCATGCCCGAAATCGCGTTAGAAGTAAAAGAAGTGAATTCACCAAATTCAGTAATATTAGGTGCTATGAGTGATAAACTCCCTTTTACACTAACAGCAGACATTACCCCAATAGACGAAACGTCTTCAGAAGTTGAACTACTCTTCGAAGGAGAATTTAACAGCATGATGGCAATGATGATTAAAAGTCCGATCTCTAAATTTATTGGAACTTTAAGTGAAAAGATGAGTACACTCTAATATAGAAGCCTAATTTGTTTTACTTCGAATGTTTTAATAACATCTTGCTCTTTTTCTACAATTAATTCACCATTATCCTTAACGCCACGGATAATTCCAGAAAATTGATTGCCATTGGGAGTTTCAAAAGTGGAAACGACGCCTTTTTTAAATAATGATGCCTCGTACTTCGTTTTAATTTCTTCGGAAGAAAACCTCTCAATTTCAGAGAGATGCTTCAGTAGTATTTTTGAAACATGTTGCAATACATCATCTAGATTAAAAATACAACCAGAAGCTAAGTGTAAAGAAGTTGCTTGTGGCAATTCATCAAACTCAGTTTCATTCACATTTAAGCCTACTCCTACTATTGCCGTAGCGATTGTATCTTGTTGCAACTGATTTTCAATTAGAACACCACAGCATTTCTTCCCTCCTGCCAATATGTCGTTAGGCCATTTAATTTCTATATTAGAAATATTTAATTGTTCTAAGGCCTCTTTTATAGCGATGGCCGTGGTAAATAAAACAGTTGCATGCGCAGATATTGGCAACGAATTAAATGACTTAAACACACTAAATGTAAGGCTTTCCCCCTCTTTCGACTGCCATGAAGCCCCTACCTGTCCACGACCATTTGTTTGCGCATTTGCAACAACGACCAAACCATCTTCGGGGCGTGTTTCCCTACTTAAATTTTTAAGGTAGGTGTTTGTTGAGTCAATGGCATTAAGTTTGATTATCTTCACAGCGTAAATGAAACGTTTAGTATTGCAATTTTAAGCGTTTCAAGAAACAAAAAAGTAATAACTTTGCGGAAATATTTTTTTAATGTCGAAAAAGGAAAAAGAAACAGATCAACTTATTACCCAAATAATTATAGGAATTGAAGATGTTAAGGGACAAGATATTGAAATACTTGACCTTAGAGAGATAGAAAACACCGTATGCGATTATTTCATTATCTGTAATGGAACTTCAAACACACAGGTAAATGCAATCGTAAATTCAGTTCAAAAAACCGTTAGTAAGGCTTTGAAAGAAAAGCCATGGCATGTAGAAGGAAGCGATAATTCTGAATGGATTCTTATGGACTTCGTGCATGTAGTGGTTCATGTCTTTCAGAAACATATTCGTGAATTCTACGATATAGAAGGACTTTGGGGCGATGCAAAATCGGTAAAAATTGAAACAACACACTAAAAGAAATTAAGCCTCATGGCAGAAGAAACAAATAAAAAAGGAAAAGACAACAAACCAGAAAAGAAGAAGCCTAAATTTAGTGCTTATTGGCTATACGCAGCCATCTTACTTGGTTTTATAGGAATTCAATTTTTTGGCGGTGGTAGCTGGGCACAACCTGAAAAAACCACACAATCTCAATTTGAATCCTATCTTCGAAATGGCGATGTAGAAAAAGTAGAAATTGTAAATAAAAAAATAGCCAAGGTTTTTTTAACACCCGACGCTAAAACAAAAGAAGTTCATTCTAAAAAGAATGGAAACAGTATTCTTTCGCCTGGACCGAATGACGCTTCGTATCAATTTGAATTTGGTGATTTACAGAATTTTGAAAATGACATCAACACGATTAAGGAAAACAATAATTTAGATACGCAGGTAGTCTGGAACACCGAATCGAATATGTGGGGTGATCTATTAATTACCCTACTCCCATTTGTTGTTATTATTGGTATCTGGATATTTATCATGCGACGAATGTCATCTGGTGCCGGCGGAGGAGCTGGAGGTCAGATTTTTAATATTGGAAAATCAAAAGCAAAATTATTCGACGAAAAAATGGATGTGAAAACATCTTTTAAAGACGTTGCAGGACTTGAAGGAGCTAAAGAAGAGGTGCAAGAAATTGTAGACTTTCTTAAAAACCCAGAAAAGTATACTTCATTAGGTGGTAAAATTCCGAAGGGAGCTTTATTAGTTGGTCCTCCAGGAACAGGAAAAACCTTATTGGCTAGAGCTGTTGCAGGAGAAGCTAAAGTGCCTTTCTTCTCACTATCAGGATCAGATTTTGTAGAAATGTTCGTAGGTGTGGGTGCTTCTAGAGTACGAGACCTTTTTAAACAAGCTAAAGAAAAATCTCCATCGATCATTTTTATTGATGAGATTGATGCAATTGGTAGAGCCCGTGGAAAAAGTAATTTTTCTGGATCTAACGATGAACGAGAAAATACGCTGAACCAACTCCTAACAGAAATGGACGGTTTTGGAACCAACACCAATGTTATTGTTGTAGCGGCAACTAACCGCGCCGATGTACTTGACAAAGCTTTAATGCGTGCAGGTCGTTTTGATCGACAGATTTATGTTGATCTGCCAGATGTAAGAGAACGAAAAGAAATTTTTGAAGTACACTTACGCCCATTAAAAAAAGACGACTCTCTTGACACCGATTTCTTAGCAAAACAAACTCCTGGATTTTCGGGAGCAGATATTGCAAATGTTTGTAATGAAGCTGCATTAATTGCTGCCCGTAAAGAAAAGAAACATGTTGGAAAACAAGATTTTCTAGATGCTGTTGATAGAATTGTTGGAGGATTAGAAAAAAAGAATAAAATTATTACACCTGGTGAGAAAAAAGCCATTGCATATCATGAAGCAGGACACGCTACTGTTAGCTGGATGCTCGAACATGCTGCGCCGTTAGTAAAAGTAACTATTGTGCCTCGTGGACAATCATTAGGAGCAGCTTGGTATTTACCAGAAGAACGCCTTATTGTTCGTCCTAATCAAATGCTTGATGAAATGTGTGCTGCCTTAGGGGGGCGTGCTGCAGAAAAAGTTATTTTTAATGAGATCTCAACGGGAGCCTTGAGCGATCTTGAAAAAGTAACAAAGCAAGCAAGAGCTATGGTAACTGTATACGGACTAAACGAAAAATTAGGAAATCTAACCTATTACGATTCGAGTGGACAATCGGAATATAACTTTTCTAAACCTTATAGTGAAAAGACCGCTGAAATGATCGATAAAGAAATTTCGAATCTTATCGAAACTCAATATCAGCGTGCTATAGACCTGCTAGAAAAGAATAAAGATAAGTTAACCGAACTCGCAGAAGTTTTACTTGAAAAAGAAGTAATTTTCAAGGACAATCTACAAAAAATCTTTGGAGATCGCCCGTTTGAAGGAACACAAGAAGAGAAAGTGGTAACTACATAGTTACCATTTTTTCTTACTTAGCAGAAAGAACAGACATCTAAATCGTAATTTGCTTGAAGATTTCCTATCTTTGAAGAACGAGTAAATAACACAACTCCTCAATTGTTTAAACTAAATGGGTCTATTTAAAAGACTTTTAAATCCTAATTACAAATCGTCGGAAGAAAAATCGAAAAATTCTGACCATGGGAAATATTATCCAGATGAGAAACTTCCTCTGGACGAAAAATTTACATTTAATTTTAACAGAAACGGAGGTAAATTTCTTTATTGTGAAACCAGTGAAGAAGTTATGGAAGCGTTCGATAATATCTTATTGGAAAATGATTGGTATGAAAAAGATGTCTTTTGCATCAATCAACAACTTACTTCCAAATTTGATGGCTTCAATCTTAACTTTGTAAAAAATACCAACGCACCGTTTTTTGTTTCCACTTGCGAAGCATTGGTTGCTGCAAATGGTTCCATCTTATTATCTTCAAATCAGATTAAAGAAAAGAAATTAAAAGAACTTCCATTCAATATTATCATTTTTGCGACTACAAGTCAGCTTATTGAGACCATAAGTGAGGGACTTCGTAAAATCAAAGATCAAAGCGGTACACATATACCTACCAATATCACTACAATTCAAGACTTTGAAACAGAAAAAGAAAAGGACTTTATGAGTTATGGAAGTAGCACAAAAAACCTATATTTGTTGCTACTGGAAGACCTATAATATGAAGGAACTTATTGTGCGAACCCTTTCGGGAGCACTATACATTTCAATAGTACTATTCTCAATGTTCACCTCGCGTGAATGGTTTATGGGACTCTTCTTAGTACTCGCCGTTATTACCTTAAGTGAATTTTTAAAACTAGTACATTTAACAAGCTACCTTGCGTATGCTCTATTAGGACTTGCACTATATTTCTTAAGTTATGATACGTTTGAAATGAATGCCGTGTACGTATATTTAATTCTTTCAGGGTTTGTAAATTTATTTCTCCTTAAAGATGTTCTATGGGTAAATAAAATCCCTATGTTCGAAAAGAAAAAATATGTAACAGTTGTTTTATATATAATTAGTGGGTTTGTCTTTTTAACCTTAATCCCTATGGTTACTGGTGAATTTATACCAACAATTGTTGTTGGGGTATTTATACTCATCTGGGCAAATGATACGTTTGCATATCTAATTGGTAAAAATTTCGGTCGAACCAAGCTTTTAGAACGTATCTCTCCTAAAAAAACAATAGAAGGATTTGTTGGCGGACTTTTAGGGGCGGTTATCACAAGTTTTATTATCTTTAAGTATACCAATATTTACGAACTTTGGGTTTGGATCGGGATTGCTTTTATGGCATCTATCTTTGGAACAATTGGAGACCTCATACAATCTAAGTTTAAACGACAGGCAGGAGTAAAAGACAGCGGTGTTTTAATGCCTGGTCATGGAGGTTTGTACGATCGTCTCGACAGTATTATTTATTCGAGCCCTTTTATATATGCATTTTTAGAAATTGTAGAGTATGTTTCATAAAGAAGGACATAAAATTATTTTAGGCACATTGGGTATTGTCATAGCCTTTAGTCTAGCTGCTAATTATTTTATTGAAGATTCAATAATTAAAGGAGGTATTGTAATTACACTCATAGCACTGTTGGTACTAATTCTTCAATTTTTTCGAAATCCGAAACGTTCTTTTTCCGCAAGTGATCTTCAAATACTTTCTCCAGTGGATGGTAAAGTGGTTGTTATTGAAGAAGTCTTTGAAAAAGAATATTATAACGAAAAACGACTACAAGTCTCTGTATTCATGTCCCCTTTAAATGTGCATGTTACTCGTTATCCTGTAGGAGGTGAAGTGGTATTTAGCAAATACCATCCTGGAAAATTTTTAGTGGCGTGGCATCCAAAATCTTCCGAAGAAAACGAGCGAACTACCGTAGTGGTACGAACAAAAAATTTTGGAGATATTTTACACCGCCAAATTGCAGGTGCATTAGCCAAACGAATTGTAAATTATGCTAAAGAGGGCGAACAAGTTGCACAAGCATCAGATAGTGGGTTTATTAAATTTGGATCTCGAGTTGACGTCTTCTTACCTTTAGGCAGCAAACTAAATGTAAAACTTAACGAAAAAGTTAAAGGCGGACTTACAGTACTTGCTTCAAAATGACATCCGAAGAAATAGATATCGCTTTTAAAAATGCTGTAAAAAGTATTAATGATCACGAGAAACCCTTTCCAGCCGATTTTCTTTTACGCCTCTATGCGTATTATAAAAGAGCTACAAATTCTAACGACCTCCCTTCAAGCAGCAATCCGCTTATAAGTGCTTTCAAAACCAATGCACTATTTCAAACAAAGAATTTAGAACCAGATGAAGCAAAAATTCTTTATATCGAAGCTGTTACCCATTATTTTTTATATCGAAAATAGCACAACTTAAATTCATAGCATAAAAAAAGGACCACATAACTGTAGTCCTTTAGAATTAGTGAGAAAATATAATTAAGCCTGTTGAGCCTTATTAAATTTAATCTCATAGGTTTCTATTGCCTCATTGATTTTTTCGACATTATCTGAAGCTTTTTGATGTGCCGCTTCCATCGCTTTTTCCAGTTCTGAATCAGGGTTCTGAAAAAGATCTGTAATTATGTGGTTAATTTTATCGATAATGCTCTCTTGACTATTCTTAACATCTTCAAGCTTCGCAAGCATTCCTTGCATTTGGTCATATTTAGACTGATCCATGATTTTATATTTTTAAACAATATACCATCACGATTAATCACCTAACAAGTAATTAACTGCCTTTTAAAACAATTTAAGAGTTTTTAACGCAATTGAAGAGATTTCTATTATTGAAGCCCCGCAAGACTCGTTTTTAATGTTTCAATTTTCGCAAGGGCATCTGCCTCTTTTTGTTTTTCCATTGCTACCACTTTTTCAGGAGCCCCTGATACAAATTTCTCATTTTTCAATTTCCCTTGTACACTTTTTAGAAAACCTTCTGTGTATTTTAATTCTTCAGAAAGTTTTTCAATTTCCTCTTCCACATTAATGGCACCTTCAATAGGAACAAAATATTCATTCGATTTTACACGAAATGTAAGTGCACCCTCTATTTTTTCTGAAACATACGTCAATACATCAATGTTCCCTAGTTTCTGAATAACAGCATCAAACGTAGTGGTTGCATTATCATTATTTATAATGTGAAGGGAAATTGTTTCTTTAAATGAAATATTTTTTTGTTTCCGAATGGTTCTAATGCCCGAGATCACTTCTGAAGCAAACTCAAATTCCTTAATAAGTGTTTCATTAATTGGCTTTAATTCTGGCCATTGTGAAACAACTAACGCCTCTTTCGGAGTACGTTTTGCAATATGCTGCCATAATTCTTCAGAAATAAATGGAACAAAGGGATGTAACACCTTTAGATTGTCTTCAAAAATCTCAATAATACTTCGGAAGGTTTTTCCCGAAATTGGTTGTTGGTATCCGGGTTTTACCATTTCTAGCAACCAAGAACAGAAATCATCCCAAACCAATTTATAAGTTGCCATTAAGGCATCGCTAATTCTGTATTTGCTATAATGATCTTCAATTTCTGCTAATGCCATTTGAAATTTCGCACGATACCAATCTAATGCAATCTTAGAGGTATCTGTTTCTTCTAAAGATTCTGAAATTTCCCATCCATCAATTAAACGATAAGCATTCCAAATTTTATTTACAAAGCCACTACCTTGTTTACAAAGATCTTCGTCGAACATAAGATCATTTCCTGCCGGAGAACTTAATAACATTCCAACACGAACTCCATCGGCACCGTATTGTTTCATTAATTCGATAGGATCTGGCGAATTACCAAGCGACTTGCTCATTTTTCGCCGTTGCTTATCGCGCACAATACCTGTTAAATATACATTATTAAAAGGCTTTTCACCTCGGTATTCGTATCCAGCAATGATCATACGTGCCACCCAAAAGAAAAGAATTTCTGGAGCAGTGACAAGATCATTTGTTGGATAGTAATAATTAATTTCTTTATTATCAGGCTCCATTATACCATTAAAGACACTCATGGGCCATAACCATGAAGAAAACCAAGTATCTAATGCATCTGGGTCTTGTTTTAGGTTAGAAGCTGTAAGCGCGCTATTTCCAGATTTTTTTTGTGCTTTTGGCACTGCAGCTTCTAGCGATTCTGCCACCACAAAATCTTCTTTTCCATCTCCGTAAAAATAGGCGGGAATTTGATGTCCCCACCACAATTGTCGTGAGATGTTCCAGTCACGGACATTTTCCATCCAGTGACGGTAGGTATTAATAAATTTCTCTGGAACTAAATTTACTTCCTTTTCGAGTACTGCATCTAACGCAGGTTGTGCCAGTTCTTTCATTTTAAGAAACCATTGGTCACTTAATCGTGGCTCAATAACCGCCCCTGTACGTTCGCTGGTTCCTATTTTATTGGTATGTGTTTCAATTTTTTGAAGCGCTCCTATCGCCTCTAACTCCTTCGTGATTTCTTTTCGAACTACAAATCTATCTTTTCCTTGATAGTGCATTCCGAAGCTATTTAATGTAGCGTCTTCATTTAAAATATCGATCACTTCGAGACCATGCTTATCACCAAGGACTTTATCGTTCTCATCATGTGCAGGAGTTACTTTTAAACATCCTGTTCCAAATTCAACATCAACATATTCATCTTCAATAATGGGAATTACACGGTTGCAGATAGGGACAATTGCCTTTTTACCTTTTAAGTGAGTAAAGCGTTCATCGTTCGGATTAATACAAATAGCAGTATCACCCAAGATAGTCTCGGGTCGAGTGGTCGCAATAGTAAGTGTATCGTTAGACCCTTCAATTTTATAGTTTAAATAATATAAATTTCCTTGCTTTTCTATATGAATCACTTCTTCGTCAGAAAGTGTAGTTTTCGCTTCAGGATCCCAGTTTACCATTCGATATCCGCGGTAAATATTTCCTTTTTCATATAGATCAATAAACACTTTTATAACTGAAGCTGACATGTCGTCATCCATCGTAAACTTTGTACGTTCCCAGTCGCAGGAGGCTCCCAAATGTTTTAATTGATCTAAAATAATTCCTCCATGTTTGTAAGTCCAGTCCCAAGCATGCTTTAAGAACTCTTCTCTAGTAAGGTCTTCTTTATTAATTCCTTCACTTTTCAGTTTTGCTACAACTTTAGCCTCCGTAGCAATGGAAGCATGATCTGTTCCAGGCACCCAGCATGCATTAAAACCTTTTAAGCGTGCACGTCTTATTAGTACATCCTGTAAGGTGTTATTTAGCATATGCCCCATGTGAAGTACACCCGTCACATTCGGTGGTGGAATTACAATGGTATAAGGCTCCCTCTCATCTACTTCACTGTGAAAATAATTATGTTCCATCCAGTAGGAATACCAGCGTTTTTCAACAGTTTGCGAATTATATGTAGCCTCTAAAGCCATAGTTTGGTCTGATTTTTGAAATAGTAGATTGCAAAAGTAGTTATATCTGTATGATTATAAAAGTGAATAACTAATTTTGCAGATTGCTTAAAAGATGCCTATTTTTACATGTACTAAAAATTAGAAATTATGAAAAAATTAGTTTTAATTGCTGTTGTAGCACTAGTTAGTTTTGCTGCTAATGCACAGGCTAAAATTAGCTTTACATCTGAAACGATCGATTACGGTAGTATTTCGAAAGGAAGCGACGGAGTTCGTGTTTTTGAATTTAAGAATGTTGGAGATGCTCCACTTATTATATCTGACGTAAAATCAAGTTGTGGGTGTACTGTACCAAAGAAACCAGAAGGACCAGTTGCTGCAGGTGATTCGGGAGTAATAGAAGTTAAATACGACACAAATCGTGTGGGTCCAATTAGAAAGACCGTAACTGTATATTCTAATGCAGACGAACCTATAAAAGCCTTGAAAATTAAAGGTGAAGTTATGGGAGCCGATAAAAGCGTTCTTGAAAAGACAAAATAATCTTTCTATTATTTTATTTTAAATTTAAACCAGTTTCTTATCGAGACTGGTTTTTTTTATAGTATTTTTTTAAGAGTAATTTTTACTTTCGACTCAACGTTATTGTTTCTTACACGCAATGTAACCGTTCTTCCTTCTTTAGAACGAAATAGTTCGTTGAGTTCAGAAAGTTGCATTTTATGCGCTGCCGCACCATTAATTTCAATTATTTCATCGCCGACCTCTAATCCCATTCTTGCCGCAGACGATCCCTTACTCACCGCTGCAATAATATATCTTGGCACTAATACAATACGTGATTCTTCCACGAGACTCACTCCTGTATATTGCTGACTTTGACCGGCACGATCGGTAAAATAGTCTGACGAATTAAAAGAAGAGAATTTCTCTTTTATCATTTCAATACCATCATGGGCTACAGTAATTCCACTCATATTATAATGGAAAGGATCTGAAAAATTGCTGTTTTTTCTAAGCTTGATACGATTGTTTGGATAATCATAAAAAACAGTAAATCGTCTCAAAAACTCTCCTCCTAGACTCCCATCACGTTTTGCATACTTACGAGCTTTTGCAATCGATTCTGCCTCTGGAATGGCTACATGAACATCTTTTAAAACAAAATCACCTAATTTTAATTGCTGTATTCTAGACCTTTTTCCATGAATATCTCCGCTAAGTCCTAATCCCAAAAAATCTTCAAAATATTTCGTTGGTCCGTTAGAAAAAACATTGAATTCATCAAACAACCATACTGCATCACTAGAACCTGAATCAACTAATAGCGTTGTGTATTTCATGCTGTCTTGAATCGTCATTTTTGTGGTAACAAATGGTTTTTTATTATTTAGCACAATATCAAAAGATTCACAATTACGACAATTCTTGAAATCATGATTTCTCGGATCCCAAAACTTTATAGTTTTTGACATATAATTTGTGCGCACTAAAAAGCTTCTAAAAAAATCGTAACCAATTATACCATGGATTGGAACTCCCATTCTAGGTGAGAAATTTAAGGATTCATCGTATACAACATAAAGTGAATGGTTTAAATCGTAAGCTGCTCCAATTTTAATTTTATTGTTTACACTTTTATATGCCGAGACACTACCGTTTTGTCCCAGCCCTTGAATCTTAATAGATTTTTTATTTTGAAGACGTAACGAATCTTGGACGGCAGCACCAAAAAGTATGGTAGAGCTAACCCCAGTATCCAATAAAAATGTAAGCTCTACACCATTAATGGTAACAGGAATCAGCATTAAATTATTTAGTAATTTGAAGGCAATACGGTCACTTTTTTTTCCTTCATCCAGAACAAAACGATTTTGAGAGGTTCCGTTGAGGGGAAGTAACAACAAAAAAACCGCTAGAAAAAAACAGCCTGCTATTTTTCTCACTTCATACATCTCTATGAAGATAATCTTTTTTTTCTTAAAGAACCTCGTCGAATAGCGATTTATAAAATATATTTTGCAACTTTGCTTTTAAAATTAAACGCTATGCCTGCAGTATCTAATAAAGGTCAAAACATGCCGGAATCACCTATTAGAAAGTTAGTTCCGTTTGCCGAAAAAGCTTATAAAGCGAACAAGACCGTGTACCATTTAAACATTGGTCAACCCGACATAAAATCTCCTCAAATAGCAATGGATGCAGTAACAAATCATTCTCTTGAGATTTTAGCCTATACCAGGTCTGAAGGTTCTGAAGGGTATCGAAAAAAGATCGCAGCATATTATCAATCTAAAAATATTCCAGCTACTCACGAGGATATAATTGTAACAACAGGCGGAAGCGAAGCATTGCTTTTTGCTATGGGTAGTATTTGTGATGTGGATGACGAAGTGATTATTCCAGAGCCATTTTACGCAAACTATAATGGTTTTGCAACTGCTTCGGGCGTAACTATTGTTCCAGTAATTTCTAAGATTGAAAACAACTTTGCCCTTCCACCCATCTCAGAGTTCGAAAAATTAATTACTCCAAAAACAAAGGCAATTCTTATTTGCAACCCAGGAAATCCAACGGGATATTTATATTCGAAAGAGGAGATTCAGAAATTGGCCGAAATGGTTAAAAAACACGACCTATTTTTGGTTGCAGACGAAGTATACCGAGAATTTACTTACGATGGTTCTAAGCACTATTCTATACTCGAAGAAGAAGGTATGGACGATTACGCTATAATCATAGATTCGGTTTCAAAACGCTATAGTATGTGCGGTGCCCGTATTGGTTGCCTTGTTTCTAAAAACAAAAAAGTAATTACGACTGCCTTAAAATTTGCCCAAGCACGGTTAAGCCCACCAACCTTCGCTCAAATTGCAAGTGAAGCCGCATTGCAGACACCACAAAGTTATTTCGACGATGTAATAACAGAATATACAGAACGAAGAAATACACTAATCGCAAAATTAGAAGAGATACCAGGTGTGAAAGTTGGTCATCCCAAAGGTGCTTTTTATTGTATTGTAGAACTTCCAATAAAAAACAGCGACGCTTTTGCTCAATGGCTTTTAGAAGATTTCGATGTAAACGGAGAAACGATCATGGTGGCTCCTGCCGCTGGATTTTATTCGAGTAAAAATGTTGGACTTAACCAAATTAGGATCGCTTACGTCCTTAAAGAAGAAAGTCTAATAACAGCTGTAAATATTTTGAAAATTGCGCTACAGGAATACAACGAATAATGCGTATTGAACAGCAAAAATCTTTAAAAAAGCACAATACCTTCGGAATCGATTGTACTGCACAATCGTATGTTTCGGTTACATCAGTTTCAGAATTAAAACAAGTACTTTCTGAACATAAAAATGACCCTCTATTCGTTTTAGGTGGTGGCAGTAATATGCTACTTACGAAAGACATTGAAGCTCTTGTTATTCACTTAAATTTAAAAGGAATAACAATTCTTTCAGAAAATAACAACGAAGTGCTTATTGAGTGTATGGCTGGTGAAAACTGGCATGAGTTTGTACTGTATTGTACTGAAAATGGTTACGGCGGACTCGAAAACCTATCTCTCATTCCTGGTAATGTAGGTACAGCTCCAATCCAAAATATTGGTGCTTATGGTGTCGAATTAAAAGACAGTTTCGTTAGCTGCCATGCAATTTCAATACACGATCAAAACGAACGTGATTTTAGCAAAGAAGAATGTAACTTCGGATATCGCAATTCAATTTTTAAAAATGAAGTTAAAGGTGAGTATATCATTACTAGTGTCACTTTCCGACTTACAAAAACAAATCACATTTTAGCAACTTCGTATGGTGCTATTCAAGAAGAACTTGTTAGGCAAAATTGCGACACACCTACCATTAAAGCAATTTCTAATGCAGTGATTGCAATTAGACAATCGAAATTACCCGACCCCCAAAAATTGGGTAATAGCGGGAGTTTTTTTAAAAATCCTGTAATCGACGTAGAAACTTTTCGGCAGTTTCGAAGGGAGCATCCCACCGCTCCTTTTTACGAGGTTTCTCCCACCGAATTTAAAATTCCTGCAGGTTGGCTTATCGAACAAGCAGGATTTAAAGGACTTAGATTTGGAGATGCAGGAGTACATAAAAACCAAGCTTTGGTCCTAGTGAATTACGGAAATGCGACAGGTAAAGAGATTTGGGAATTAGCCATGAAAATTCAACGTAGAGTAAAAGAAGATTTTGCAATCTACATTGAACCAGAAGTAAACGTATTTTAAATAAGTAATTGAGAATTTCGATTATTTATTCCAAACAGAGTCGACGATATGAATTATACCATTAGAAGCCTCTATATCTGTTTTACCCAAACGAGCCCTCTTTAATTTAGCGGTAGAAATAAAAATATCAAAATCTGAACGTAAAATATTCATATTTTCTTTAGAAAGAGAATATAATACCAAAGCACCTTTTACTTTTTTAAGCCTTCTAATTAAGTCGATAGAAGTTATTTTTTCTTCAATTATTTGCCGAGCTAATTCTTCCACCACAGAGTCGTTTATAGATTGAGTTCGTAAGGAATCTACCATTTCGAAACCAAATACATTATTAGAAAGCGCAAATATTGTAAAAGGACCTTTTTTGTATTGCATTTGTTCTTGAAGTTCGGTGCCTTTAAGAGCTTGTTGAAAATTTTTTAATTCTGAAATGTTATTCATTTTTTCATACAAACTTTCAGAAATATTTTCTTCGGAAAGCAACGTTGTATCTATTAAAACTTTATTTACCACAGGAGTTTTAACCGCTTCTGAAGCAGGCATAGGTTTTGTAGTTTTTTCTTTACAACTTAGACTTACTCCTAATACTGCAAAACCAAAAAGAAAAGCAAAAAAGCGTTTCATATACTATCTAAATTTAAGTGCTAAAATTAACTAAAATGGATGCAAAACAGTAAGAAAGATTGTACTTTTGCAGCAAAATTATACACATGGGACTTTTAGTTATCACATTGATATTATTACTTTTAGGAGTTGCCGGTATCGCTATTAAGATTTGGGCTAAGAAAGATGGTAAATTTGCAGGTACGTGTGCAAGCCAAAGCCCTTTTTTAAATAAAGATGGCGAAGCTTGTGGATTTTGCGGTAAAACTCCCGATGAGTTTAAAGACTGTAACGAAGAGGCACACACATAATCTAAAAATTCTACCAACCGTATGGTGCTACTTTACGTGTTTGCAGCAGTTGTTTTTATAAATTGTTGTTATTTTATTCTTTTCTCTCGCTTTTCTTTTGCTACAACCCCTGAAGTAATTTCTTCGGAAACACCCCCCGTTTCTCTAATCATCTGCGCAAAAAATGAAGCTGAAAATCTTCAAAAATACATCCCTGAATGGCAAGCACAAGAATATCCCGATTTCGAAATTATTCTTATAAATGATGCGTCTGCAGATAACACGCTCGAGGTTATCGAATCTTTTGCTGAAAAAGATTCCCGCATAAAAGTTGTAAATGTAAAAAACATTGAAGCTTTTTGGGCTAATAAAAAATATGCCCTAACATTGGGAT
This sequence comes from Cochleicola gelatinilyticus, assembly GCF_001637325.1. Classification (GTDB taxonomy): domain Bacteria; phylum Bacteroidota; class Bacteroidia; order Flavobacteriales; family Flavobacteriaceae; genus Cochleicola; species Cochleicola gelatinilyticus. Next base: position 262,074 of record NZ_LRXL01000052.1, on the reverse strand, counting down.
TAAAACGTGCAGTAAATACGCGACTCGTTTTTTCAGATGCCGATTGCAGCCCTGCATCTAAGCAATGGCTAAAAGAAATGGCATCACGATTTTCCGAAGAAAAACAGCTCGTTTTGGGTTATGGTGCTTATCAGAAAAGAAAAGGAATTTTAAATAGGTTAATACGTTTTGAGACTCTTATGACCGCCGTTCAATACTTTTCGTATGCGAATGCAGGAATTCCTTACATGGGGGTAGGGAGAAATCTTGCATATACGAGTGATCTATATTACGGTAATAATGGATTTATGTCTCATATTAAATTGTCTTCAGGAGATGATGATCTTTTTGTAAACGAAGTAGCCACTAAAAACAATACAGCATTATCCACAAACCCATCTTCTTTTACGTATTCTATTCCGAAGAAAACGTGGAAAGCATGGAAGCTTCAAAAAAGAAGGCATGCCACAACTGCATCACATTACAAATTAAAACATAAACTACTACTCGCACTTTATTACACTTCAAACCTACTTTTCTGGGTTCTAGGTATAGTTTGCTTTTTTCTAATAGATTGGAAAATTCCGTTAGCCCTTGTAACACTTCGCTTTCTAGTTCAATTCATTGTGATAGGTAAAGCAGCTAGTAAGTTAAATGAAAAAGATTTGCTCTATTTTCTGCCTCTCTGGGAACTGTTTTTAGTATGGATGCAAATGAGTATCTTTATTTCTAATAAGGTCTCAAAACCTGCACAGTGGAAATAAGAAAAGAATCGGTTTTACATCAAATACAACAAGCAAAATTAGGAAAACAATCTGCTTTTAAATTCTTGTTGGATCACTATTGGAATGAAGTTTTCGGCTTTCAATTAAAACGTGTTAACAACGAATATGAAGCAGAAGATATTTCTATTGAAACTTTTGCTAAAGCCTTCGATAAAATTGAAAGTTTTAATGAAACGTATACTTTCAGTACGTGGTTAGTTGCTATTTCAAAAAATATTCAAATCGATAAGAGTCGGAAAAAAAATGCATTGTTGTATGCACATGTTACCGACACTTCCGAAGAACATCTTCAAAAAATTGTCGATCATGCTCCATCCCCCGAAGATAAATTAATTGGCGAGCAAAATCTGGCAGAATTACTTCGATTTATCAAGCAACTAAAGACTCCTTATCAAGAGGTTATTAATCTTCGTTATTTTAATGAAATGAGTTATAAAGAAATTTCTGAAGCGCTTGACGAACCCTTAAATAACATAAAGGTTAGATTACTTAGGGCACGAAAATTACTCGCCGAAATTATTACCGAAAAAAGAAAAAATTGATTGCAACCTTAAAGAAACTAGGCCCAGGTTTTTTGTTTGCTGGTGCAGCAATAGGAGTTTCTCATTTGGTACAATCTACACGAGCAGGAGCAGATTTTGGATTCGGGCTACTATGGGCATTACTTTTAATAAATTTTATTAAATATCCTTTTTTTGAATTCGGATCTCGTTACGCACAAGCTACCGGAGAAAGTTTACTTTACGGATATCGCAAATTGGGCAAAGGAGTACTTATCTGTTATTTCCTGCTTACATTCGCTACAATGTTCACCATTCAAACTGCCGTTACAGTTGTTACAGCAGGAATCGCTGCGTCGGTATTTGGTTTTGGCTCTGTCGTATTTTGGACAGCGATTATTACCGCAATCTGTTTCACTATATTAATTATAGGGCGTTATAAGGTATTAGATACTCTTATGAAGTATATAGTAATCTCGCTTACCGTAAGCACCTTAGTTGCAGTAATTTTGGCGATTCAACCAGAAACAGCTATAAGCTTTAAACAAATTCTTCCTAAAGATCCTGTTTCTATTGCCTTTCTCATAGCATTTATGGGCTGGATGCCTGCACCATTAGACATTTCTATTTGGCAATCGGTTTGGGCAGTAGAAAAGAAAAAGCTTGACCCTTCAATTACTAATAAACAATCCCGCTTCGACTTTAATATTGGTTTCATTGTAACCACTGTTCTTGCGATGGGCTTTTTAGCATTAGGAGCCTTAGTGATGTTTGGAAATGGCTCCAGTTTTTCCCCAAAAGGAGGGGAATTTGCCAACCAATTAATTTCCATGTATTCGTATAGTTTAGGGGAAGGAGCAAAAATAATAATAGGTATTGCTGCACTCACCACTATGTTTAGCACCTCACTTACCACACTCGATGCTTCTCCTAGGGTCATGCATACTACAAGTGAAATCTTAAGTGGAAAGATTTATAAAAAAGGCTATCTTATTTGGTTACTCATTCTCGTTATGGGAACGCTAGGAATCTTTTTCTTTTTAGTATCCGAAATGGGCACCCTTATAAAAATAGCAACAATTTTATCGTTTTTAACAGCGCCTTTTTATGCGATTTCTAATTACATATTACTTACAGGAATTCATACTCCGGAATCTGCCAGACCTTCAAAAGCAATGAAAACTTTTAGTTTGTGCGGTATTTTACTGCTAATTATTTTTAGCGGATGGTATCTCAGCACCTTATTATAAATACTAAAGTTAATACATATCGTATAAAAAAATCGTATTTCTTCTGAAGTAAATCCAATTTCAGATTTATGTTTTAGGGGCTTTTTATTTGTATCTTTGTGCTACCTTATGAGCACAGAAATTTTAGACATACCGAAACGAAATCCGAAGCCAAAATGGTTGCGTGTTAAGTTACCTACCGGAAAGAAATATACCGAACTAAGAGGACTTGTAGACAAATACGACCTTCACACTATTTGTACCTCGGGAAGCTGCCCTAATATGGGAGAATGCTGGACCGAAGGAACCGCTACTTTTATGATCCTTGGAAACACCTGCACACGCTCCTGTGGATTTTGTGGCGTTAAGACAGGAAGACCAGACACCGTAGATTGGGACGAGCCAGAAAAAGTAGCCCGCTCTATAAAAATCATGGACATTAAGCATGCGGTAATCACATCGGTAGATCGCGATGACCTTAAAGATATGGGATCGATAATTTGGGCTGAAACAGTAAAAGCGATTCGCAGAATGAATCCAGATACAACCCTAGAAACTTTAATTCCAGACTTTCAAGGTGTGAATAGAAATATCGATCGAATTGTTGCTGTGAATCCAGAAGTGGTTTCTCACAATATGGAAACCGTAAAACGATTAACACGCGAAGTTCGAATTCAAGCAAAATACGAACGAAGCCTTGAAGTACTGCGTTATTTAAAAGATCAGGGAATACAAAGAACTAAAAGTGGGATCATGCTTGGCCTTGGGGAACAAGAAGATGAAGTATTACAAACCATGACAGATCTTCGTGAAGTTGGGTTAGATATTGTTACCATAGGACAATACTTACAACCTTCCAAAAGACACTTACCTGTAAAAGAATTTATTACACCCGAGCAATTTAAAAAATACGAAACTATTGGTTTAGAAATGGGATTCCGTCATGTGGAAAGTGGTCCATTGGTTCGTTCATCGTATAAAGCACAAAAGCACCTTACATAAAAGTTCATGGCACATACCATAACCATAGGAATTAACGGTTTTGGTCGTATTGGACGCAATGTTTTTAGGTTGCTTCTAAATCACCCTTCTATACAAGTAGTAGCTGTTAACGATCTATCTAACGCTTCCACCTTAGCGCACCTTCTAAAATACGATAGTATTCATGGAGTACTACAAAACGATGTTTCAGCCACACCCAACAGTATTCAAGTAGGAAATAAAAAATTCCATTTTACTTCAGAAAAAAATATTGAAAAGCTTTCGTGGGAGGGTATTGATATTGTCCTCGAGTGCACTGGAAAATTTAAGACAAAACAAGAGCTTCAATATCATTTAAAAAATGGTGCCAAAAAAGTAATTCTTTCAGTACCTCCACTCGAAGATGATATTAAAACAGTTGTTTTAGGGGTAAACGATTCGATTATTGATGGTAATGACACTATTATTTCGAATGCCTCTTGCACCACTAATAATGCAGCACCCATGCTTAAGGTAATCCGCGACTTATGCGGTATTGAGCAAGCATACATTACTACGGTCCATTCGTATACAACCGACCAAAGTTTGCATGACCAACCTCACCGAGATCTTCGTAGAGCAAGAGCTGCAGGACAATCTATTGTACCTACTACTACGGGTGCGGCAAAAGCCTTAACAAAAATTTTCCCTGACCTGGCAAATGCTATTGGAGGATGTGGTATACGTGTCCCTGTCCCTAATGGATCATTAACTGATATTACTATAAATGTAAAAAAAGAAGTGAGTATACATCAAGTTAACGAATCTTTTAAAACCGCATCTACTTCACATCTTAAAGGGATATTACAATATACCGAAGACCCTATTGTATCGATAGATATTGTTGGAAACCCACATTCCTGTATTTTCGACGCTGGCATGACATCGGTTATAGGAAAAATGGTAAAAATTATTGGCTGGTATGATAATGAAATTGGTTATTCCTCAAGATTAGTAGATTTAATTCTACAAATATCGAGGAAATGACTATATTTATCGCCTAACTACAGATAAATGCGTCTAATTTTTCGATCACATAAGATGGTGATGCCCCTCTTGGCGTGCTTTTTTATCTCATTTCTTTTGCATGGTCAAAATACTGTGCAAGATACTACCTCATTGATAAAACATCATCAACAGCTTGCAAGCAAGTCCATTGTATCTCAAGATTTTGAAAATGCTATAGTTCATTTAGACTCTGCAAATCAATTGGCAATATTAAAAAAGGACAACTTGTTACGGGGCGATATAAAAAGAATTGTTGCACTGCTTCACTACTATCTTGAGAATTACAATAAAGCCGCTTCTGAGCTTGATAAAGGAATTAAATACATCCAAAAAAGTACAGATCAAACAAAAACCTCAGATTTAAACATACTTGGAAAAAGCTACACAATGAATGGCTTCATTCTAACCAAAAAGGGTGATTTTGTTCAAGCAGAAGCGTTTTTTAATAAAGCGGATGGGATTTTCACTAGCTTAAATAACGAAGCGGAGCAGGCTAACGTTATTATGGGTCGGGGTATATTAGAATTAAAAAAAGGAAATTATAAAACTGCAATTAATTATTTCGACGCAGGAATTCCATTTTTCACATCCGACGATATGCGCTACAAAACAGCACTATCATACCTTAATAAAGCAGATGCCTTAACCCTCTTAGAGGATAGCACAGTTGAGAATAAAATACAGGAAGCAGAAACATCTTTAGAAACCGCTAATGCAATTATCGATTTAGACAATTATCCCAAACTTAAAACTGAAAGTTACCGTATTGCTTCAAATATCGCAGCACTTAAAAACCAAACCACAGCAGCTTATACCCTATTAAAAAAGTACAATACCCGGCATGATTCTACTAATAGAGTATACATGAATGCAATTTCTAAAGTTGCAGAATCTGAATCTAATATTGGCGATTTTACTGCAACAATTGCAGCTCAAAAAGATGAGTTAGATAAAAAACAAAAATCTATTAATGTTAATAAACTTACAACAGGACTTGCTATTGCCTTAATTGTGATTTTATCGTTATTAACGCTTTCATTATATAAAAACAATAATTTAAGAGCAAAGGCAAACGATCTACTACAAGACAAAAACAGCGAATTACAACTTGCTAAAGAAAAAGCAGAAAAAGCTTCACTCGCCAAAGCACAATTTCTTTCAACGATTACTCATGAGTTAAGAACCCCTCTTTATGCGGTTACCGGTCTTACCCATTTATTAATGGAAGAAAACCCGAAAGCGCATCAAAAAGAACACTTAAACTCCCTAAAATTCTCTGGAGAGTATCTCTTATCACTTATCAATAACATACTCGACCTCAACAAATTGGAGGCTAATAAAGTTGAAATAGAGAAAAGAAGTTTCAACATTAAAAAACACATTAACGATGTATTAATTGCATTGCGAAAATCGGCGGAAGACAGAAAAAACAAATTAAATTTCGAATTTGACGAAAAAGTTCCCGAAAACCTAATGGGTGATCCCTTAAAGCTTTCTCAAATTCTAATTAATCTTGTTGGGAACTCTGTAAAATTTACACAAAACGGAGATATTTATATTCGCGTTAAAAAAGTAGAGCAAACCAACAATAAGGTGATGCTTCATTTTGAAATTCAAGATAATGGCGTAGGAATTTCGAAGAAAAAGCAAAAAAGTATTTTCGAAACTTTTTCACAAGGTTCTTTACAAATTAACCGAAAGTTTGGAGGGACAGGTCTTGGTCTTTCCATTGTAAAGAACTTATTAGAATTAATGAATAGTAAAATTCATCTGGAAAGTAATCTTGGACAAGGCTCTAAATTTTGGTTTAACATCCCTTTTGAAGTTTCCGAATCACAAATAAAAAGCAACGTTCAAAACAACAGTTCTTTCAATATAGATTATACTGCATTAGAAAATAAAACTGTGCTGGTGGTTGAAGACAACAAGATCAACCAGATGATTACCAAAAAAATTCTTGAAAAGAACAAAATGGAATGTCAAGTTGCAGATAACGGGATGGATGCAATTAAGTTGGTAGAGCGAAATAACTTCGACATTATCCTAATGGATATCCATATGCCAGGAATTAGTGGTATCGAAGCCACTCAAAAAATTCGTGATTTTAATAAAGAAATTCCAATTATTGCCCTTACCGCTGTAACCATCGATGAAAATTTAGATGATTTTTACCGTGCTGGATTTAACGAAATCATACCAAAACCATTTAAAACCGAAGAGTTTTTCGAGAAAATCTACCATACATTAGATGGGAAAAAATTCCCTGTTACTTCTACCTAGCTAAGGCGCTTCACATCAATATGTTGTTTTACATATCTATTCAAAAACTCTGATTGTTCTCTTAATATAAGTGTTTTAATTGGCAGGTAATACAACGCAAATTTCTGTAGAGAGGGTTGCAATCTTACATAATCTTTTTCAGTAGTAAGAATAATATCTTTTTGTTTAAGACGCGCTATTTCCGAAGTTGTAAAATGATGATGATCTGGAAATTTCTCATGGTCAAATGAGAAATTCTGTCGCTTTAAAAACTCAACTAATGGAGCAGGATTGGCAATACCAGTAACTAGGGTAAAAGACTTATTGGCTAAATATGCTATTGGAAGTATTTCTGAAACCCCATAAAGCATCGCATCGTACCCTATTTTAGAAAAATAAACTTTCTGATTTTCTTTTTTCTTTAAAGCCAATTCAACCTCCTGCAATTTTGCATACGATACTCCTTCGGGACACTTAGTTACAATAATAAAATCAGCACGTTTTGCACCCGATCTAGGCTCCCGAAGATTTCCAGTAGGCAGCATGTAATCGTGTATGTATAAATCGTTAAAAGGAGTTAACAAGATGTTTGTCGAAGGCTTTACTTTTCGGTGCTGAAAGGCATCATCTAATAAAATAACATCTGCATTTTCTTTAAGTTTTGAAATCCCCGTACGTCTGTCCGCACAAACTGCAACAATAATATTAGGAAATTTCTTTTTAAACTGAAGAGGCTCATCCCCCACTTCTGAAGCAGTATGTGTAACCTCAACTTCAAGAAAACCGGTTGTTTTCCGCTTGTAACCTCTGCTTAATACTTTTACCCGATACTCTTGTTGTAACAATTCTATGAGGTATTCGATCATTGGTGACTTCCCAGTTCCTCCCGTAGAAAGATTTCCTACGCAAACAACAGGGATGTCGAATTCGGTACTCTTTAACCAACCAATGTCATAAAAAAAGTTTCGAAGCCACGTAATTATTCCGTAGAGAATCGAAAAAGGAAATAAAAGTTTCCGAAGTAATTTCATGAAAAGAGGTTCTAATTTTTACAACGAAATGAAGCAATGGTCCTTTCAGTTGTATTCCTGTTGTGTGACGAAAGTACAAATTCCTCTAAAAGTATGAATCGTTCCGTTCAATTAAAATCATCGATGTCTTTTCCGAAGTAAAAAATAGAATCTGTTATCTTTACTAAAATTTTAAAAATGATTGTACAAGACGTCATCCATATATTGGAGGAAATTGCTCCTCTTTCCTATTCTGAAGATTTCGACAATACTGGCTTATTGGTTGGAGATTCTAAAGCAAAAATCACAGGGATTCTCGTAACTTTAGACACTTTAGAAGCCGTAGTTGATGAAGCAATCGCCAATCGGTGCAATTTAGTTGTTAGCTTTCATCCTATTATTTTTAGCGGACTTAAAAAAATTACTGGAAAAACCTATGTAGCACGCGTAGTACAAAAAGCAATTAAAAACGACATTCATATCTTCGCAATCCACACTGCTTTAGACAACGCATGGAATGGGGTGAATGCAATGATTTGCAAAAAACTTGATTTAAAAAACAGAACCATTTTACTTCCGCAAAAAGGAACCATTAAAAAGTTGGTTACCTATGTCCCTAAAGAGGATGCTTTAACAGTACGAAATGCTTTGTTTGAAGCTGGAGCTGGAGACATTGGGAATTATTCTAACTGCAGTTTTTCTTCAGAAGGCGTTGGTAGCTTTAAAGGCAATGATGCTTCAAATCCTGTGAAGGGACGTAAAGGAGAAACACATTTTGAAGAAGAAACGCAATTAGGAGTAACATTCGAAAGTCATAAACAAAGTATCATTTTAAAAGCACTTCGGAAAACACATCCGTATGAAGAAGTTGCTTACGAGATAACAACTTTAGAAAATACCAACCAAAAAATTGGTATGGGAATGGTAGGAAGTTTTGAAACTGCTAAATCTGAAACAGCTTTTTTAAAATTTCTGAAAGATTCTATGCAAACAGATTGTGTTCGACATTCACATACTACAGGAAAATTAATTACAAAAGTGGCAGTTTTAGGTGGAAGTGGCAGTTTTGCTATAGATGCAGCCAAGGCAGCAGGAGCCGATGCCTTTGTCACTGCAGACCTAAAATATCACGACTTTTTTAAAGCTGAAAGTTCCATTCTTTTAGCAGACATTGGGCATTATGAAAGTGAACAATTCACAAAAGACCTTTTACATGATGCGCTTACAAAAAAAATCACTAATTTTGCAGTCGTTTTATCACAAACAAACACCAATCCTATTAGCTATTCTTAATATATGGCAGCAAAAACTGAAATTACGGTAGAAGAAAAATTAAGAGCATTGTTCGACCTTCAATTAATCGACTCGCGAGTTGATGAAATTAGAAATGTTCGAGGAGAACTTCCTTTAGAGGTAGAAGACCTTGAAGATGAAGTGGCCGGAATGAATACTCGAATGGAGAAGCTAAACGCCGATCTTGAAGTTATTGAGAACAATATCAAAGAAAAAAAGAACGGTATTGAAGAAGCGAAAACGCTGATCAAGAAATACACCGCTCAACAGGATAATGTTCGAAACAATAGAGAGTATAATTCGCTTAGTAAAGAAATTGAATTCCAAGAATTGGAAATGCAATTAGCAGAAAAGCACATCAAAGAATTTAAAGCTCAGATCGAACAGAAAAAACAAGTTATCGAAGAGACGAAAGAACGTCTTACTGCGCGTCAAGATCACTTAAAACACAAGCAGGGAGAATTAGATGAAATTCTTGCTGAAACTGAAAAAGAAGAAAAAGCACTTATTAAAGAGTCTGAAAAATTTGAAAAACAAATTGAGGAACGTTTGGTAAAGGCTTATAAGCGTATTCGAAGTAATGTAAAGAACGGATTAGCTGTAGTACCCGTAGAACGTGGTGCTTCTGGTGGTTCTTTCTTTACCATTCCTCCACAAGTTCAAATGGAAATTGCAGGGCGTAAAAAAATTATTACCGATGAGCACAGTGGACGTATCTTAGTAGATCCAGAGCTTGCACAAGAAGAAAAAGAAAAAATGGATGCATTATTTTCGAAAGTAAAATAAGCTTCCTTTCATAAGTTATAACAAAACCTTCACATCCAGTGAGGGTTTTTTTTCGTTTATATAAGAAAGGTACGACTCGTATTACCGACTCACAAAAAAAATAAATATTATGAAAAACCTATCATTTCTTCTCATTGCTACGTTACTTTTTGCTATTCCTGGCGCATGTAAACCATCTAACGATAAGAACAAAGAATTAGAAGCAACTGCGCAAAAAGAAATTACACCTGTTGAAGTAGAGGTCCAAGACGGACTTTCGAAAGCGTATTTTGCAAGTGGTTGTTTCTGGTGCGTTGAAGCTGTATATGAAAGTGTAAAAGGAGTAAAAGAATCTATATCTGGCTATAGTGGTGGACATACAGAAAATCCAACGTACGAGTCAAGTAATACCGGACGAACCGGCCATGCCGAAGCCGTTGAAATTATATACGATCCAAAAGTTGTTTCTTTTAAAACCTTAGTCGATGTCTATTTTGGGTCTCAAAATATCACTCAAGTAAATGGCCAAGGACCCGATAATGGCTCACAATATCGATCTATAATTTTTTATCAGAATCAAGAGCAAAAAACTATTATAGACTCTAAAATAGCTTCTTTAGAAAAAGAAGTTGGAAAAGGAAAAGTTGCCGCTCAAGTATTACCGTTTGAAAAATTTTGGATAGGTGAAGATTATCATCAAAACTACGAGAAAAACAATCCTAATAATCCTTATATTCAAAATGTTTCTATTCCAAGATTTAAACGTTTTGCTAAAAAATATCCAGAATTACTAAAAGAAGGTGCTGCTCATTAATTTAGAGTAACATATTAATATATAGAGATAAGGCATTGTTTACGACAGTGCCTTATTTATTTGTCTTTAGTGCTTTAATCTCATACACTAATGGATAAAGTGAATTATCGAGCGCAAACATCCCAGGGGAGGATTTCTTTAAATTAGGAAAAACATCGTAGGGGCTTTCGTTATGCTCTTTTAAAAACTCAATTGAAAGTCCTGCGTCTAAAAGAGCAGAAAGCACGTCTCCTAATCCATGGTTCCAACCGTATTCTTTGGTAACAATGTCCGCTTGCTCGTCGGCATAAGTACCTTTATATTCTTCATATATCGCTTCTGTTTGGTTATACCCATACCTCATAACGGGTGGTGAGACTTCATAATCGAACATCCAAGCAATAGGATGAAACTCTACCATATAAAAAAGCCCACCAGGTTTCAATCGTTCAGCAATCATTTTGGCCCAAGGTTTTAAATCTGGCAGCCAACCTATAACACCATAACTCGTAAAAACAATATCAAAAGTTTCAGAAATAAAACTAGAACTATCCAACACATTACAACAAACAAATGTTGCGTCTAAGCTCAATTCGTTAGTTAATTTTCTAGCAAGATTTATTGCTTCATCACTAATATCTACTCCAGTACATATAGCCCCTTTCCTACTCCAACTAAGAGTATCTTGACCAAAATGGCACTGTAAATGTAAAAGTGATTTCCCAGAGACATCACCTAAAGCTTCCAGTTCGTATTGCTGCAATGTGGAAGCACCTTTTTTAAAAGCTTCCATATTATAAAAAGAACTTGCCGCATGTACTGCAACTTTTTTGTTCCATGTTTCCTTGTTCACTTGAAAAGCTTTTATATGATCCATTGCTATATTTTTTACGAAGGTAGCAAAGAATTTTAATGTAGGCTGAAATCATAATCCACCACACTAATTACCTCATAAGGTTTCGAATGCTTATTACTTTAACTCATTTAAGATAAAATAATGAATTATTGTTAAGGGTGGGTTAAACTAGAAGTATTATAATATAATTTTCTATAATTTTAAACTACTAACAATTAAAACAACCGTTATGAGAGATTTAATTTGGTTAATCGTAGTAATATTAATTATTGGATGGCTAGTAGGATATTTTGGTTTTGGGGAGTCTGTAGGAAGCCTCATTCATATTTTATTAGTTCTTGCTGTAATTGGTATTCTTTACCGTTTAGCAACTGGTCGTAGACCCTAATACATTTAAAATAATTTTCTAACCATTAACACTTAACATTATGAAAAGACTTATCGTACTTTTATTATTAGCAGGATTTTTCACCACAAGTTTTACTAGTTGTCGCGAAAAATCGACAGTAGAAAAAGTTGCTGATGATGTAGAAGATGCAATAGATTAATTGCATTTTTAAGATAATGAAAAACCCGTTCAATAATTTTGAACGGGTTTTTTTATGTTGCGGCTATTAAGAATCCCCACTCAGGATGTTTTTGAAGATAATGAGAGATGAATGGACACAATGATTTTAATTGCAACCCTTCGCTTTCTAAAAGTTGAAATACATTTTTAATTAACTTAGAGCCAACTCCCTTTCCCCTTAATTTATTAGGGGTTTCGGTATGAAGAAGATATACAATTCCATCTTTCACTTTATAATCAACGAAAGCAGTCATACCCTCCACGATTAGTTCGAAGCGATTTGCTGCAGTGTTATCAATTAGTTCAGAACTCATCATGTGGGTTATATGTAACAATCTAATATATTCTTAAAGTTACTAAAATTATGTTTGTGATGCTACTTTCTTTATTTTTACAAAAAAAACAATCCTTATGCGAGTCATTTTAACGCTTTTTCTTTTAACCATATTCATTCTAAGCTGTAAGAACGATAGGTCCACAAGAACTAATAATGATACAGAATTAACAGCTGAGCTTGAACAGGACAAAACTTTTTCTACAGCAGAAATGATCGCAAATAAAAATGGTTTTGAAAATTGGGATAACATTTCTGAAATTCAATTCACATTTAACGTTGACCGAGGCGTTAATCATTCAGAAAGATCATGGATCTGGAAGCCTCAAACCAATGATGTAACCATGATGACTGCTACCGATACTGTGAATTATAATCGAACTTCTATGGATAGCATCACAATGAAATCGGATGCTGCTTTTATAAACGACAAATATTGGCTGCTCGCACCTTTTAATCTTGCTTGGGATGAAGGGACGACATTTTCTGAAAAAGAGAACGTGGTTGCCCCTATTTCAAAAGATACGTTAAATCAACTTACTGTTGTTTATGGAAATCAAGGAGGGTATACGCCTGGAGATGCATATGATTTTTACTTCGGAAAAGATTTTATTATTAAAGAATGGGTATTTAGGCAAAAAAATGCTTCTGAACCTTCTATGATTACCACATGGGAAGATTACGAAACGTTTGAAGGAATAGAAATTGCAAAAATGCATAAAGATCCAACTGGAGATTTTAAGCTATATTTTACTAATATTAAAGTGAAGTAATTATCTTTTCAGCAAACGCTTTACCAAAATTTTCTTGCCAGAATTGTTAACAAGGCTTATAAAATAAACCCCTTGACTCAAATTTGAAATTGAAATTCGAGTTCGGTTGGTTGCATCAAATGAAACCTGTTCAAAAAAGACACGTCGTCCTGCCATATCATTTATTATCGCAGATACAGGACCTTCAACATCGTTTACAATAGTTATTTCGTCTGTTGCAGGATTAGGATATATAATTCCTCCTGAAGCAGGGTTGCTAGTAAAATAATCACTCCCTAATTGAAATGCATCTTTCCCTATTTTAGCGCCCGCAATGCGTCCTGGAATATCATCAATAGGAGGATGAATTCCTCCCCATATTCTAGACAAACTTGTTTGATCGCTGGCATCATAGTAGGTTGCCCACTGCAATTGCATCGATGCTGTAGGACCTACCTCAAATTTTAAAAAAGAATTTGCTTCAATATCGAAAACACCCATCCCACCGGGAAAATATTCCGTTCCCGTTAATAACGTTAGGATTTCTGCGGCTGCTCTCGAATAGGTAGAATGACCACTAAAATAACCGGCAAATGGTGGGGTCACAAAAGAAGCTCGTTGATACGGAAACCATTCTGACCCTAAAATCCAGTCTACCCCAGCAATGTCAAGAGCAGGATCAACAATGTAATCAGGACCTCGCCAAGCATATAGCTTAACTTTATTTAAATTCTCTTGAAAGTTTCCAACCAAAGGATCATCTTCTTTTATTAACTCACTAAACCCATCAATTAAAGGCATGCCATGGGGATGATAGTTTGGAAGTGCTGGATCACTCGACTGGCCATTAGAAACCATATATCGAATTGCACTAATGGGTCGAATATAATCGTAATACCCTTTACTTCCCCAAGCCGTAATTGCTGCATCGTGCATAGCTCCACCCAAAAGAAAATATCCTTTAACATCCCACTCTAAATTAGACAACACGTGTCCTTGTCCTTTAAATTTTTTAATTAAACTTGGTTGATCGTTTACATAATTCAAAATCGTAAACCAATGCCCAGGCGGTGTTTCACTATCGGGGCCATCTGCCCAAAATTCTGCTAGAACTCTAGTATAATTACCCCGAAGCACTTGTTGTTCTTGATATGGCATTCCTGTTACAGGATTGGTAATACGCCCAGTGCTGGAATCACCCCCATTTTCATATTTGTAAAAATCTTTAAAACCCTCGAACGTAGTTGGAAAGGTCGTACTTTCGATATTTCCTATATTGCGAGGTGAGATATCTATCATAGTTGTATCTTCCATAGAAAGGTGAGAGCTCCATGCGGCAACTAACGCAAATCCCCATTTATAAGGATCTTCAATCCCCAATCCTTCTTGAATATACGAGGGTGGTCCGGGATCGTGATAGGTCCAAAAATCGAATTCTGGAGTTTCGTGTATGGTAAGATCTTCTTCAGTTAGAGCAAAAGGAGTTACAATTCCCCATTCTGGACTTAAAAATTCTGGTGTTCCTCCAGGAATTGTATTGCCACTTTGATCTACAAAATTTTCAATACTCAATGGTTGCCACCTATTAGGATCATTCAAACCAGTCGACCCTGAAATTGCGGTAACTAAAGGATTATTTATAGGTTCATAAAATAAATTGGCATAATCGTTCGCTTCATTAGAACCATCCTGTAATCCAAAAGCAATGAGCTGAGCTGCTAAATAATTACCTAAAGCTGCTGCATTTCCCGATTGATAAGCTGTACTTGTAAAAGACGTATCGTAATTATGGGTTGTCATTAAGGTTTCGATCGATTCGTATATTTCTTCCTTCCCAGGAGCCAAAGAAAATCGATGTTTCATCAGTCGATACACTGCGTAACTTATTGCCTTTTCTCGAGCTTCCGGAATGGACTCGTCTGGTTCAAACCCTTCAAAATCACAAAAGTAATTGCCGAATTGTTTCCCAAGAAAAAAAGGAGTAGCAGTATCTTCAAAAACCGCCCACAGATCGTACATTAGGATCGAGGAATGAAACAGGTTTCTAGCGTGAACGGTAGGACGAGCAAAATCATTCCTTATTCCGTTTAGTACTTCTTCATTCCATTCGCGCGCTATCGACTGAGCAACTCCCTGAAAAAAAACCATCATACACCCTAGCAGTA
Source organism: Cochleicola gelatinilyticus (assembly GCF_001637325.1). Taxonomy (GTDB): domain Bacteria; phylum Bacteroidota; class Bacteroidia; order Flavobacteriales; family Flavobacteriaceae; genus Cochleicola; species Cochleicola gelatinilyticus. The sequence continues at coordinate 246,758 of NZ_LRXL01000052.1, read as the reverse complement.
ATACGAATCGTTTCATGTGTTTTCTTTCAAAGATAAAAACTATTTTGAAACCTACTTTCATCTACTATGATTTGCCGTATGCATCTACTCAAATGGTTGTCAATATGCATATAATTACCGATATTAATCGTTAATTTTGTTAGACACGCTAAAAGTATCTTTCCTCTATGCACACAAATGATTTAAGTTATGCTCGAAAATGTGATGAAAATGATGATCTTTCTCACTTCCGCCAACGTTTTTTACTTCCGAAAGATTCTAACGGAAACGAGTTGATTTATCTCTGTGGAAATTCTCTAGGGCTACAACCCAAAATTACTTCAAAATACATTCAAGATGAATTAGATGACTGGGCGAATCTTGGGGTTGAGGGGCATACCGAAGGTAAAAACCCATGGCTTCCTTATCACGAAGCTCTAGCAAAACCTATGGCTAATATTGTTGGGGCGAAACCTTCCGAAGTAGTTATTATGAACACACTAACTACCAACCTTCATTTAATGATGGTATCGTTTTACCAACCTACAAAAATCCGGTATAAAATTATCGTGGAAAGTGATGCTTTTCCCAGTGATAAATACGCCATGGAGAGTCAGTTGAAATTTCATGGTTTCGATGCAAAAGAGGGGCTTATTTTATGGAAACCTCGTAAAGGAGAAGAACTTTGTCGTTTTGAAGATCTAGAGAGTATCCTAAAAGAACACGGAGAGTCGGTTGCGTTACTTATGATTGGAAGCACTAATTATTATACAGGACAGCACTTTCCGTTAGAAAAAATTACCGAATTAGGACATAGACATGGTGCAATGGTAGGATTCGATCTGGCGCATGGTGCGGGAAATATTCAACCCAACCTTCACGACACTGGGGCCGACTTTGCAGTTTGGTGTACTTATAAATATTTAAACAGTGGTCCAGGAAGTTTGGGAGGTTGTTTTGTTCATGAGCGACATGCTAATAATGAACAGTTAAAACGTTTCGCAGGTTGGTGGGGACATAACAAAGATACTCGTTTTAACATGCGTCACGACTTCGATCCATTACCGGGCGCAGAAGGTTGGCAACTAAGCAATCCACCCATTTTATCAATGGCAGCTATTCGTGCCTCACTAGATACGTTCGAGGAGGCGGGGTTTCAAAATCTTCGGAATAAATCGGAAAAACTTACCGGGTACCTTGAGTTTTTAATAAATAACCTTAAAAACGATCGAATAACTATTATTACCCCCAAAGATCCGACACAACGAGGGTGCCAATTATCCATACAAGTTCGTAATGCTGATAAAAATATTCATAAAAAACTTACAGAAGCAGGCGTAATAAGTGACTGGCGAGAGCCCGATGTAATTCGAATCGCCCCTACTCCACTATATAACAGTTTCGAGGATGTTTTTCATTTTACCCAGCGACTCAAAGAAGTACTTGCATAAAACTATAACAGGCCATTGTAAAAATTCTATTCTTGAACCATGAAAGAAAAAAGTAACATATTAATTATAGGAGCTGGCCTTTGCGGAAGCCTTTTGGCATTACGAATGGCACAACGCGGACACGAAGTGACTTTAGTTGAAAAACGTCCAGATCTACGCAAAGAAACGCAAGATGCCGGACGCTCTATCAACCTTGCCTTAAGCGATCGAGGATTAAAAGGGTTAAGACTTGCAGGTGTAGAAGAAGCAGCTAAAAAACTTTGCATTCCCATGCATGGACGAATGATCCACGACAGGAAAGGAGCTACTTTTTTAAGTAAATACAGTGGACGAACTAACGAATACATTAATTCAATTTCACGTCCAGGATTAAACATGTTGCTGTTAGACAAAGCAGAAAAAATGCCTAATGTAACCCTAAAATTTAATCATGGATGTAAAACAGTAGATCTTGAAAATGCCTCTGCCACCTTTAAAAAATACGACACCAATGAAGAAGTCACCCTCGCTGGTGATATTATTCTAGGAACCGATGGCGCAGGATCATCTGTTCGAAAAAGCATGTTTAATCATAAAAAATTCCTTTTTAGTTTTTCACAAGAATGGCTTACTCACGGGTATAAAGAAATCTCAATTCCACCAGCAGAAGATGGAGGATACCGAACCTATATCAACGCATTGCATATTTGGCCACGTGGTGAAGACATGCTTATTGCATTACCTAACCTTGACGGCAGTTTTACGGTCACCCTATTTTTACCCTACTCCAACAGTGATTATTGTTTCGATACGCTTACCACACGAGAAATGGTTCACGAATACTTTAATAAAGAATTTCCCGATGCAGTCGAATTAATGCCACATTTAGCAGAAGAATTTTTTAGCAATCCCACAGGCCCCTTAGGAACTATAAAATGTTCTCCCTGGAGTAGCTATGGCAAGACTTTACTCTTAGGAGATGCAGCCCATGCTATTGTTCCTTTTTACGGACAAGGAATGAACGCTTCGTTTGAAGATGTGGTGGTATTTGATGAGATCTTAGAAAAGTTTTCTTCGGAAGGAAAAGAGTCTCATTGGGCTGAAATCTTTCAAACGTACGAAGCCGCTCGAAAAAAAGATACCGATGCAATTGCCGATTTGGCGGTAGATAATTTTCACGAAATGAAAGAACACACGGCAAGTCCTTTGTTTCAGAAAAAAAGAAAGTTAGAAACTGCTTTTGAAGCTGAATTTCCCGAGAAATATTATTCAAAATATTCGCTAGTTACCTTTAATGAAAACATCACCTATTCTGATGCCTTACACCGTGGGCGAGCACAGGATAAAGCTATTCTAAATCTCATAGACGACGGAAAACTTCCCGACTCGTTCAGCTTAGAAGAAAAACTTGAAAAAGTAAAAAAAGAAACCGAAGAAATACTGCACGACGATGCGGTAGTTCGCAATTTAAAATAAAACAATGAAAAGTAATTTAATTGATGGAAAAGCAACGCCCAGAGGCGCTTACCCACATGTAAAAAGAGTGGGCGATTTTATATACATGAGCGGTACAAGTTCCCGATTACCCGACAATACCTTTGCGGGGGTGCACCAAATAGACGAAATGGGCAGCATGCGATTGGATATAAAAGAACAAACCCGAGCGGTATTAGAAAATATTAAAGATTATCTCGCAACCGAAGGCGCTACTATGGAAGATGTTGTAGATGTTACCAGTTTTTTGGTTAACATGAACGATTTTGCTGGCTACAATGAGGTATATGCAGAATACTTTAAAAAAGAAACAGGCCCTACCCGAACTACGGTTGCCGTACACCAATTACCACATCCACATTTGGTTGTGGAAATTAAAGCGGTAGCATATAAAAAAGCCTAATTTAAATTAAACAATTATGAATTGGAAAAATATTTTCTTCGGAATATGTTGTCTCAGTGCTTCCCTACATGCACAGCAAGAACAACCCAATTCTGATATCGACATACAACCGTTCACCATTGGGGAAACTGTGACCTTACAATCGCAGTTATTGAACGAACAACGCACTTTAAATATCTACCTTCCAAATGGATACCACCAAAATTCTGAAACAGAATACCCTGTTATTTATTTGTTAGACGGCTCGGTCGATGAAGATTTTATTCATATCGCAGGACTGGTACAATTTGGTTCCTTTTCATGGATCAATATGATTCCGGAAACAATCGTCGTAGGTATTGCTAATGTAGATCGTAAACGTGATTATACCTACCCTTCTACCGATGAAGAATACAAAAAAGAGTATCCAACGACAGGTCATTCAGAAACATTCATCAAGTACCTAGAAAAGGAAGTACAACCTTTTGTTGAAAATAAATACAGAGTGACTTCACAAAAAACACTCATCGGACAATCGCTCGGCGGATTGGTTGCGACAGAAATTCTCTATAAAAAACCCAACCTTTTTACCAATTACATTATCGTGAGTCCAAGTCTTTGGTACGATTATGAATCGTTATTAAAAACCACTCCTACCTCCTATAATTCAGAAAAATCTATTTATATCGCTGTAGGTGAAGAAGGACCAATCATGAAGCGAGTTGCAAAAGAACTATACAATACTCTAAATCAAAATAAGAAGAAGAATACAAAAGTTTACTATCATTTTCTAGAGAAACAAGATCATGGCGATGCGTTACATTTAGCCGTGTATAGTGCTTTCGAAACAATATTTTCAGAAACAAAAAAATAGCATTTTACAACCCATGCAAAAAATCAAAAATTATATTAATGGCGCCTATTGTGACCCTATTGCTTCGAAATGGTTAGATAATTATAATCCGAGCAATGGTAGCATTTATTCAGAAATTGCCGATTCGAATGTTGACGATGTAGCGGTGGCTTATAAAGCTGCTTCGGAAGCCTTTCCTTCATGGTCTAATACCACTCTTGAAAAAAGAAGTCGTATTCTTTTAGATATCGCCAATCTTATTGATGAGAAATTACTTCCTTTGGCTGAAGCAGAAGCCAAAGATAATGGCAAACCATTAAGCCTTGCATTGGCAGTAGATATACCCAGAGCGTCCTCAAATTTTAGATTCTTCGGAAATGCGATCACACAGTTTGCCAGTGAAGCCCATGAAAGCCCTGGACTAAATACGATGAATTTTACCTTGCGACAACCTTTAGGAGTTGTGGGCTGTATCTCTCCTTGGAATTTACCTCTTTATTTATTTACTTGGAAGATTGCACCCGCCATTGCGGCAGGAAATACGGTAGTTGCAAAACCTAGTGAGGTAACTCCTATGACTGCCTACTTATTAGGCGAGATATGTACAGAAGCAGGGCTACCCAAAGGAGTTCTTAATATTGTACATGGCACTGGTCCTTCTGCAGGGCAAGCCATTGTGGAACACCCTAATATTAAAGCAATTTCTTTTACAGGAGGCACTAAGACCGGAGAACATATCGCAAGAACAGCAGCCCCAATGTTTAAAAAACTATCGTTAGAATTGGGAGGGAAAAATCCGAACATAATCTTTGCCGATTGCAACTACCAAAAGATGTTGGAGATTACAGTACGTTCGTCTTTTGCAAATCAAGGGCAGATTTGTCTCTGTGGAAGTCGTATCTTTATTGAGCGATCCATCTATGATAAATTTAAAACCGATTTTATAAACAAAGTATCGTCGCTTAAAATAGGCGATCCTTTTAATGCAGAAACCAACCTCGGGGCTTTGGTGTCTAAATCGCATTTAGAAAAAGTACAATCGTATATTAGTATTGCTGAAAAAGAAGGTGGAAAAATTTTATTTGGTGGGAAACAGGTTATAGTAAAAGGATTAGAGAATGGCTACTATTTACAACCCACAATTATTGAAGTTCCCGACGATCAATGTCGTGTAAATCAAGAAGAGATTTTCGGCCCAGTTGTTACGTTACTTCCATTCGACACTGAAGAAGAAGTATTGAAGATGGCGAACGGTACGAAATATGGACTATCCGCCACCTTATGGACGAACAATCTTGATAGAACCATGCGTATTTCAAAACAATTGGAGGCGGGAATTGTTTGGGTAAATACATGGTTAAACAGAGATCTCCGTACTCCTTTTGGAGGAACAAAAGATAGTGGTATGGGGAGAGAAGGTGGATTTGAAGCATTGCGCTTCTTTACTGAGCCTAAAAATATTTGCATACAATACGAGGGAAGGTGATACTATAAAGAAATTTTAAAAAAGCCGCGGGAAATCTTCCTTTAACGTATAAATAAATTGGCTCCTAACAATACGTAAACGAGGTATGATGCCCCATTAAAAAGGTAAAAATAGTATTTTATCACTAAAGAAAAATAGTACCAATTATAAGAAAGAAATTTAACCTATGAATTTAGATTTAACAAATAAAAACGCATTAGTCTGCGGAAGTACTGCCGGAATAGGAAAAGCTTCTGCTAAACAACTAGCTAAACTGGGAGCTACAATCACATTAGTTGCTCGAAATGAAGAAAAATTAAAAGAGGTTCTTATTGAATTATCTCACGAAAAAGGACAGAAACACAATTACATTGTTGCCGACTTTACAAACCCAGAAGAGTTGAAGAAAAAAGTAACGGAACGAGTTAAAGAAAAACCGTTTCACATTTTATTAAATAATACAGGTGGGCCGAAAGGAGGTCCTATATTTTCTGCGGAAGTAGACGAGTTTACCAATGCATTTCAGCAACATCTGGTGTGCAATCAGATATTAGTACAAGCGGTGGTTCCTGGCATGAAAGAAGCTGACTACGGAAGAATAATCAATATTATTTCAACTTCTGTAAAACAGCCTATCGACGGTTTAGGGGTAAGCAACACCATTCGCGGAGCTGTAGCCAACTGGAGTAAAACTTTAGCGAACGAATTAGGTCAATTTGGAATTACTGTGAACAACGTACTTCCTGGGTTTACAGCGACCGATCGACTTGAAAGTATTGTTAGCAACGCAGCAAAAAAAATGAACAAGACAGAAAGTGAAGCGAGTAAATTCATGCAAGGATTGGTTCCAGCACGACGTTTTGCACAACCGGGAGAGATTGCCAATGCAGTTGCTTTTTTGGCTAGCGAAGCGGCGAGTTACATTAACGGAATTAACCTTCCTGTAGATGGTGGACGCACAAAATCCCTGTAATCGGGCTGTGTAGACTCTTTAAAGTTTATTAACTTTATCGGGAGTTGCGTGAGGGATTGAGTAGGCTACCATGTAGCCACGAAAGCCCGACCCGACCTAGGGGCACGCCCAACATTTATTGCTTTAAAACAATGCATTAAATTTCTGAAATTGAATAGCTATAAGGATATCTATTGAACCAATTAAATGAGACCTCCACTGCTGTGAGGAAAGCCTATGAAACGAAAATTGCGTATTAACGGACATTCACATTTACTTCCATACCCAGAAGAAATCCCTCAGTTTATGAAGGATAAGGGAATATTTTGGGTGGATAAAGATCGAAAATTTATGCTTCAGAAAGATTGGAGCCGGCCGGTCACCGATTCTAGCTTTTTTCTCGATGAAAAACTGGAGTGGATGGACCGTTTTAAGATCGATCATGCGGTAGTATTAAATTTATCTCAGTTATATGGAAATGGGTTGCGTGTAGAAGAAATGAAGCAGGCACTCCGATTTCAGAACGATTTTAATGCGAAGGTACAGCACGAGAATCCGTCGAAATTTACGTGCGGATTTGTGGTTCACCCTGGATTTGTTCGTGGAGCACTATGGGAAATAGAACGTTGCGTGGAAGAATTAGGGTTGCAATTATTATGTCTACCCACACATTATATGGATACTATCGGGACTTGGCGTTGTATTTTTGATGAGGAAAATGAACCCATTTTTGAACTTGCAAGTAAGTACAACCTCGCTGTAGAAATACATCCATATGATGGTGAAAAATTTATCAAACTCGAAAATACTTCATGGCGTTTTCACCTAATTTGGATGTTAGCGCAATGTGCCGATGCGTATCATTTTTTAACTCTAAATGGGTACGCCGATAAATACCCAAACATGCGTACGTGCTTTGCACACGGAGGACAATTAGCACAAATTAATTTGGGACGACGCATTCAAGGATTTGATGGTCGCCCTGATTTGTTTGAAGGGAAATCCCATCCTAGGAAAGCCGTTGGACATAAAAATATATTTTTTGATACGCTTGTACATGATACTGGTTCGTTAGAGTTAGTGATTAAAAATCAAGGCGCTAAACAGGTTTTAATGGGGCTTGATGATCCGTATCCTTTAGGTGAAATGGAGAGTGCCGTGCAGTCTTCGTATCCTGGTAAAATTCTGGATCTTGCTATGGAACGTAAAATTTTATCTTCGGAAGAATGCGATGCAATCTGGGAGCACAATGTAATACAATGGTTGTGTGGGGATGATGAAGATGCCAAGAAAAAATTAATTCAACGAATTACGGGAGAATAATTTGAAGGTTTATAAATAAAAATGTCTTAAGAAATATGAATTTCTTACCCGAAAAAATTGACAATTACGTAGAAACACATTCGCAACCTGAGCCAGATTTATTGCAAGAGTTATATCGTGAAACTTGGCAAAAGGTTTTAGCGCCACGAATGTTGAGTGGACATTTACAAGGACGTGTTTTAAGTATGCTTTCGAAATTAATTCGACCAAAAAACATTTTAGAAATTGGCACCTATACTGGATATTCGGCATTATGTTTAGCCGAAGGAATGCAAAAACAGGGTGCATTACATACCATTGATCATAACGAGGAGTTGCATGATTTTCAACGTAAATATTTTGACAAATCTGGTCTTGGGTCACAAATTATTCAGCATACGGGAAATGCATTGGATATTATACCAACACTTTCTATTGATTTTGATCTTGTTTTTATTGATGCTGATAAGGTAAATTATCCTAACTATATTGAATTGCTGCTTCCTAAGCTCCATACAGGTGCTGTAATCTTAAGTGACAACGTACTTTGGAGTGGAAAAGTTGTGGAGCCTGTTGCTAAAGATGATAAGGATACAAAGGCACTTCTTACTTATAATACGTTGTTGAATGAGCATCCAAAATTAGAAACTGTTTTATTGCCTATTCGAGACGGACTTACTATTAGTCGTGTTTTATAAGGAAATCTGTGTATAAACTTAAATACAAATACACGAATAATTTGCATTATTCGTGTATTTATGTTTTTAAGAATCTTTCGATGGTATATATTATTGTACTGCTTCTAACGCATTAATATTCCCATATCCTTTATTTCCGTCACGGTTTGGATAAAATTCGCTACTTTGACGTAATCGATTCAGTACTTGAGAGCGTGACCAATTAGGATACTTTGCCCATACTAATGCAGCTATTCCCGCGGTTGTTGCTGTTGCTACAGACGACCCACCAACATAATCTGTATCTCCATTGTAAAAACCTAAGGTAGTTCCTGTTCTATTGTTATTTGAATCTCTTTGCATCACAATGGTAAATTCTATTTCGCTTCCGTCGTGGCAAGTGTCGCATTGCTGATAATTCCCATTATCTGTAATTCCTGTAACTGCTATAGTTTCAGACATGCTTGCAGGGAAAATTACTGGATACCAGTTTGTAAAATCTAGTGAGGTACCTCCTGCTGCAAAAATTAACTTCCCCCTTGAGTATGCATACCGAATTCCGTCTTTAACATTTCCTATTGACCAAGGGTACCCTATCGACATAGAAATTATTTTTACGTCACTTCTGTTACCCAATGCGACCAATGCATTTTTTACTCCTTTGCGTTCGTGATAATCGTTTAATAATACGTCTTCGGTCGCGCGATACGAAACCAAGTTGCAGTTGTAGGCAACTCCCACTGGCATAAAGTTATTGTTTCTTGGTGATGCGATGGTAGATGCCATACTGGTACCGTGTCCACATTTATCGTTAGGGCCATCGGTAGTACTAGACCACCACCAAGAAGAATCGATAAAGGTTCCATATTTCTGAATAGTTCTTCCCGAACTGTGCCCATCATTAAAATTACTCCCTAGAAATGGTTGATTTGGAGAAATTCCAGTATCGATTAACCCTACAGTAACATCTGCTCCTGTACTATGACTCCATGCTTGCTCGATATTGTGTTGATCATAGGTCCAGCTAATTAATGAATTAGGAGCAATTGTTCGGTAATCGTTTGTGTTAAGAATTTCACCAGATTTATCACACCCACTAGAAGAACGATTTTGAATATTAGAATTGGTGGGAGCGTAAAAAGAATATCCATTAGGTTCTAAATATCGAATATTGCTGCGACCTCTTAAGGCAGAAATCGTTTCGATATTTTTTACTTCAAGATCAATCACATTAAGTATTGGATCGTCTTCAAGAAGTGCTTCTTTAAGAGATACTCCTTCTGAAGTCATCACATCGAATATAATATCCCCTTTTACGGTCTCTAATCTACGATTATTTTCGGTTCGGAAACTCTCTCCCGACGCACCATATCCTATCGTTAAAATATGGTCTCCGTGTACTGTAGCACTCCACAGTACTTGATCTGAAACATCGGACCAATTAAAATCTCCTGTGGTTTGAAGATATCGATCTATAATCGCATTAATTTGGGGAATTGTTAAAAGATCTTTTGTACTTTCTACTTTTAAGTCTGTCGACAGATCGTCTTCGGTTTCGAGTGTGTCTCGGGAACAACTGGAAAATAATACGGCTACGGCAAAAATGCCAGAAATAATTTTTTTCATACTAAGAAGGTTTTTGTTAAACCTTTAAAATACAAAAAATTTAAACGCGTTCTAATGCCTTCACGCTTAATCGATAAAAAAGAAAAGCAAATACAGTTCCTACTAAAGCACCTACAAAAATGTCACTAGGATAGTGAACTCCAACATAGATACGGCTTAACACAAATAATAATGGCCATAAATAGGCTACGTAAATCCATTTTGTAAAATTACGTAAGGATAATACCACAAACGTAGTTACAGCAAAACTAGTGGAGGCATGTCCTGAAAAAAAACTGTAATTGGTAGGTTTCTGAAGAATTCGTATAAGTTCAGACAAAGCTTCTACATTATTTGGACGAAGCCTTTCTATATATTCCTTTACAAGATCTGTGAAAAGAATAGTAATTCCGAAAGTAAGCAACACAAAAAATATAACACCAAACCCTTTTCTTGCTTTATAATAATAAAGAATTATCGCAAAGAAAAACGCAAAAAGTGGAAGCCAACTTTCAATTTGAGTTACGTAGATCCAAAAGCTATCAAATCGTTCTATCCCTAATCCGTTAAGAAAAACAAACAATTCTCTATCCCATTCCTTGAGGGTATCGAACATTTAAAACCTTCTTTTAATGGGTCCTGTGATTTCGTCAACATCATCTTTCACTTTGTCGATCTCGCTTCGAACATCTTTTGTTATATCGATATCAACACCGTGTTGTTCGGCACTTTTAGTAATTTCAGATTTAATATCGTTCGTAGCATCTTTAATTTGCCGCATCCCTTTCCCTAATCCACGGGCAATTTCTGGAACTTTATCAGCACCAAATACAAGCAATACGATAAATAGAATAAATACTATTTCCGCTCCGCTAATAAAAAGAAAAAAAGCTTGAAAAATCATTTTGCAAATATACTAATTATGAATTCTGTATTAGAATTTAGATTCCTAAAATATCGAAAACGAAAAAACCTGCTTCACATTATTTATGAAGCAGGTTTTTTAAAAATAAGATTGAAGACTTTTAGTTTTCTTTTACTTTATTTTTAAAGGTATCGAACTCTCCTAGTTTTTTACGTTTAGGCCAAGTATTATTGGAAGTATCAATATCTGCAGTCTCCTCATCGGGATCTACCACGATTTTAGTAATTTCCTTGTCTGAAGCAAGTAGTTTACCCACAGATTTATCGTTCTTTCTCCAAATTTGTGCAGGATATGTAACCCGTTCTGTACTTCCATCACTGTATGTGTATTCAGCAATAATAGGCATTGGTATTCCTCCTGGCTTATTAAAAGTTACCTCATAGAAATACTTAGGGTTTTTAAGATTTGCTCTTTCATTTGCTGGCACATTGTCCATAATATATTCTTGAAGTGTTTTCACATCGTTTAAAGTTGCCGTTCTCATGCTTTCTTCAAAATCTTCACTTCCTTCCTCAACAAGATATACCAATGGTGGAAGATCACTTTCTTTCATTCCACGTTGCTCCATCATATCACGAACTTGTTTGTTCATTTTTGAAGTTACATAAAATGTTTTTACATCTTCAACTCCTATATCTGTGTAATCTGTACTGTAAAACCATGCTCTCCAAAACCAATCAAGATCTACAGCTGAAGCATCTTCCATCGTACGGAAAAAATCTTCTGGTGTTGGGTGCTTAAACATCCATCGTTGAGAATAGGTTCTAAACGCATAATCGAACAATTCACGTCCCATGATTGTTTCCCTTAGAATATTTAATCCTGTCGCTGGTTTAGCATAAGCATTTGCACCAAAATTGTAAGTGTTTAACCCCTTCGTCATAATTGGAGCCATTTCATCTTGCTCACCTGCCATATAATTTACAATATTTTTAGCAGGTCCTCTTCTTGAAGGATATGCTTTGTTTGGAGCAATTGCTTCCGGATACCACTCGCCAAAATCTTGCTCTGCTACATACTGTACAAAGGTATTTAAGCCTTCATCCATCCAAGTCCATTGACGCTCATCACTATTCACGATCATCGGGAAGTAGTTGTGTCCTACTTCGTGGATAATTACACTCATCATTCCGTATTTGGTACGCTCACTATAAGTTCCATCTTTTTCGGGACGGCCATAATTCCAGCAGATCATAGGATATTCCATTCCTTGATTCTTTGCATGAACCGAAATTGCTTTATGATACGGGTAATCGAAACTCATTCTTGAATACGACTTTAAGGTACTTGCAACAACTTTAGTTGAGTAATCTTCCCAAAGTGGATTTCCTTCTGGGGGATACATAGAAACTGCCATTACATTTTTAGAACCAAGCTTTACAGCCATCATGTCCCAAATATATCTTCTTGACGTAGCAAAACCGTAATCACGAACATTTTCTGCTCTAAACTTCCATGTTTTAGTTCCCGTTGCAAAACCTTTTGAAGCCGCTTCAGCTTCCGCCTGCGTTACAATAATTACAGGTGTATCGAACGATTTTTTAGCTTTTTCGAAACGGTTCATCATTTCTTTAGAAAAAACTTCTTTTCTATTTAGCAACTCTCCAGTAGCGTCTAATGTGTGATCGGCTGGCACAGTGATATTAACGTCGAAATTTCCGAAAGGCAATGCAAATTCATCACGTCCCCAGAATTGACTGTTTTGCCATCCTTCCACATCATTATAAACTGCCATACGCGGATAAAATTGAGCAATTACGTACCCATTGTTTCCGTCCTCGAATTTCTCGTACCCACTTCGTGCACGATCTACAGTATGGTCTGGAATGTTGTAATTCCATTTAATAGAAAAAGTAAATTTATCTCCACTTTTAAGCTTGCTTGGCATGTCAACACGCATCATTGTGCGATTAATCGTGTGTGGTAAATTACCTCCTTTTTCATTTTTAACTTCAATGATATTAAAACCACCGTCGAAACCACTTCCCATGTGCTCTTGTACAAAACTTCCAGCCATTGTAGCAGGTTGTGCACCGTTAGGCTCGATAAGTTTCGACTTCGAATCTTTAGCTCGAACATTTTGATCTAATTGTACCCATAGGTACTCTAAATCATCAGGAGAATTATTCGTGTATGTTATTGTTTCGTTACCACTAATTCTAGCGTTCTTGTCATCCAACACAATGTCCATTTTGTAGTCGGCTTGCTGTTGGTAATAATTTGGCCCAGGGGTTCCGCTGGCACTTCTATATACATTAGGAGTTGAAAACTCTTCGTATAACTGCTTAAATCGGTTGTTATTCGTGTGTCCCGGTTTACGCTCATCTGTAGTTGTATCATCTTGAGCATAAGACATTCCTGCAAAGAGGAAAAGTGCTGCAAAAGATGCGTATTTCAATAATTTCATACTAGTAATTTATGGTTTTGGATATATAGTTGGCTAAAAATAGTTTTTATGATCTTTAATGTAATTGATTAATGGAAATTTAACAATCCTTTAGGATTTTCTTTATCGAGAATTAAACTGCGTCTTTTGGAAGCAGTTTTTAAATGAATAATATTTTGTTGTTCTTCAAAAAGATCCATAAGTACGGTGTTATCAATCTCAATATTTTTAATATTCTTCACACCTTTTATTTCAAAATACGATTTTACAATATCGATGTCATATTCTTTTCCGATATACTTTAATTCAACAAGCTCTCCGTTAACTTTAATTTTCAATTTCTGAAGAATATACTTTGTAAGTAATTCGATATCGGCTTCCCTCTCCTTTTTTGTAGCTAATGACACATTTGGATCGTATCGTTTTTGAAGCACATCCTCCACATCATCGATAAATATCTGCGTAATAATTTGTAAAGACTCTTTTTCTTCTACATATTCAATTTTAGTAATACTTACGTAAAACTTATGCGCAGAAGAAGCTGTTAACAAAGGAAATAACAATAGCACGAAGGCTATTCTCACGAATTTAATACCCATAGAAATATATAATCTTTTTATTAGACTGTTGAGAGTGCGCAATGTTACAAAAACTATTCCTTTATTTGTTGAAGTCGATTTGTATATTCTAATGCGCTTTCTTTAAAAACTTCTAAAACTCCAGAATAATTTTCCGATTTAAAATAAGATTGTACGTCTGTTGTTTCCATGCAAAATAAGAGAAAGTCGTATAACCGATCGTTCGGAATTCCATACGCTTCTTCGAAAAACAATACACCGTAGCGATTTAAAAGATTTGCTACATCAATATTTTGTTGCTCCCACTTTCTACGTATCTTCAGCTTTTTATAATATCCGCTAAAATGCTTGTACAATGCTTCAATATCTACTTGGGTAGGAAACGCAGCTACGTATAATGGGACTATTCTCTCTTTCGGAGTTCCCTTATATCCTGGAATACCCACATCATCAAAATTAATAGGCCGCTCCGTTTTAATGTTTTTAAGGTCTGTTGCTAAATTTCCAGTTAACGTACTCCCTAGCAATACCTCATCAAGTTCATTTACCAAAGGAGTTAATGTAATTGTTATTTTACCTGTTTCGAATACTGTTTTGGAAATAACTTCTTTCTTCGGAAAGTAATTAACTGAAGAAACTATTAAAGTATCATTTTCATGCGCTCTTATAGAAAATCCTCCGTCTGTATTAGTGATAGTATTATAGCGGGAAGTTGTATTTATTATATGGATCCCCTCTACCTCAATGGTATTAATAATGGCTCCATCTATTATTTTTTCTTGCGCCCGTACTACCGTGCTACTTATTAAAAAACAAAATAGAATACTGCAAAAACTAAGGTTCCAACTCGAGAAGATACGCCACACTTTGTTCTTGCATAAAGGTTAATAATTTTAATTCGTTTTCTGGTTTTAGATAGGATGCCAATAACCCATTATCTTCTAAATAGTATAAAAAATCAATTTCTTTACCAGTGGGAATTGTATACGTTTCATTTAAAAACTCTATACTAAAACGTTCTTTTAATACTTCTAGAACATTAATCTTTTCGATAATTGAAGGAACAATAGGAATGTTTTTCTTCGGAAACAACAACGCATATAACGCTACCACATCTACTGAAACTCCTTGATTACTAGAAAACCCTAAGGCCTCTAATGATGCATTCCCTTTTATAGCACTCCAGCGATCGGATTCCATATTTTTCTGTGAAAGTATTTCTGGTAACGATAGTTGAATATTAGGAATTACGTGTGTTTTAATTTGCTTTGCATCTACCGCCATATTTCCCGTAAGGTCATGAGATTTTAAAAGCACCTCATCTAACTGATTTACATTAGGATTTACATAAATTTTCATTTTTCCAGAGTAAATCATCTCTGCATCAACAATCACTTTAAAATCCTGAAACTGCAAAGAGGAAATATACAGACGATCGTTTTTCCCGACTTCTAAAGTAAACAAACCATTTTCTGATGTAACAGCCCCTTTTTGAGTAGCGGTATTATATATATGAATACCTTCTACCTCAAGGTCCTCTGGTGCAGAAATAACACCCGCGATCGTAATACGTTCTGCCCCTTGTTGTGCCCTTCCGAAAAAAGAATTAAAGACAATAAGAATTAAAAGGAAAGGTAATTTTTGCATCATAGATTTTAACTTGGCTTACTGCTGTTTCAGTTGTTCTTTGTACACTTCGCTTTGCTTTTTCAAATAATCGACCAATAATAATCTGTTCTCATCCTTCAGTAATCGGGATTCAATTCCTTTCTCTTCTAGAAAATATAAAAAATCAACAGCTTTTTCATCTGGAATTCCAAAGTTTTCAGAAATAAATTCAGAAGGAAATATTCTTTTTAATAATTCGCCTACACGCTCTGTCGTGATCGGTTCTGCATCGCTTCCTTTATCTTTATTAAATAACAACCCGATAAGTCCTAAAAAGTTTCCTCCTCTAAAAACCGGACCGTTGTGATAAGCTTCTTCCGCTTTATTACCTTGAATTGATGTGGAAGCATCGTTTTTAAAATCATATTCGAACGTGAGTGCTTCGTACGACAAATCTAGAATAGGTGTGGGCATGACCTTTACCCGCCCAATATCTGCTTTAATGTTTCCAGAAAGATCGTACGGACTTACCACTACTTCTTCTAATTGATTAATCGTTGGATTAAGTGAAATACGCATACGTTTCCCGTCGACAATTCCCTTATCTACAATAACGATAAAGCTTTGAAATTGTAAAGCTGTAACACGAAGGCGATCGTTCTCTGCCATTGCTAATGTAAACGCTCCGTCAAGATTGGTCACCGTTCCTTTTTCTGTGGCTGTATTGTAAATGTGTACGCCTTCGACATCTTCACCAGGCGGTGCAGTGACGCTTCCTTGCACGACCACGCGTTCTTTTATTTGCGATGAAGCTGTAAAAGAAGTTAGCAGTAATGCGATAAATAATAGTCTGTATATCATTACAGAAAGATACGCACTTTTCAGTTGATTATATGTTAAGAATCCTTTCGGATCGTTATTTTTGATTAATAATATAAATGACGAATGAAAAATCTACTTGTTGCAAGCACCTCTACAATTCACGGAAGTGGCTATTTAGAATATCTTACTGAAACACTTGAAGCACTTTTTTCTGAAACAGATGACATTCTTTTTATTCCCTTTGCAAGACCGGGAGGAATTTCGCACGACGCTTACACCCAACGCGCTACTGAAGCTTTTAAAAAAATAGGTAAAAACATCACCGGACTTCACACCTATAAAGATCCTGTAGCAGCAATACAACAAGCTCAAGGTATTTTTACTGGAGGCGGCAACACCTTTGTTTTAGTTTCAGAATTATTAAAACGAAATGCCATGCAACCACTTCGGGAGGTTCTTTTAAACGGAACTCCCTATCTTGGCACTAGCGCTGGCAGTAATATTTGTGGTATTACCATGCAAAACACCAACGATATGCCCATTGTATATCCGTCGTCTTTTAAAACCACCGGTGTTGTCCCCTTTAATATCAACGCACATTATTTAGACCCCGATCTTTCAAGCACTCACATGGGGGAAACCCGCGAAACTCGAATTAAGGAATTTCATACCCAACAAACAATACCGGTGGTAGGACTACGAGAAGGAAGCTGGATTCGAGTTCGTGGAGAAGAAATGCTGTTAAAAGGAGCGCACACCGCACGTATCTTTCTACAAGGAAAACCGCCTTTTGAAATTGCTTCAGAAACCGATTTGGCTTCGGCGCTTTAGTTTATAATTCTTTTACAAAGTGATACCCTTTAGCCACAAACCCCTGATTGTAATAAAATTTGTGCGAAGGAAAGTTATGTACGTATGTATTTAGCTCGACCCAATTACATCCTTTCTTTTTTCCGTAAGCATAGACGAATTCCATTAATTGTTTTCCCACACCCTTGCTACGATACGTATCTTCTATTAGAACATGATCTAATTCTACACTTTTTCCCGCATAGTGACGTGTCTGAAACCACATGCCACACATTCCTATTAACGCTTCACCATCATAAATCCCAATGCATTCGTAATGCTGTTGTACCATTTCTAACAATCGTTCTCGCAATGTTTCCTTCGGAATGCGATAATCGTTCATTTTTTCAAGCATCGGAAGAATAACCTCAATGCTATTCTTAGGAATTATTCGGAAGGAGATGGCAGAATCTTTCAAAATTATGGTATTTTTAAAATCGCTACGAAGATATAACATGAAACTGAAATCTAAACATAGTACCAATTATCTACTCGTAAGTTTCCTATTGCTTTGTTTCGGGTGTTTGTATGGATGCATGACTACGACTGAAACAACCAACCCAATTCATAAAAAAAGCATTTATAAAAAAAAGCTTCGCAAAAAAATAACTCCGGAAGCAATCGGCATAACACCGAATATCCTGTATAACAAAACCGAAAGTTCGTACCAAAGTACTGGTGCAGAAGACACTATTTTCGATGAAATCACACTAGCGCAGTCGGCAGTTGTTTTTAATAAAGCGGGAGATCTTTTTTATGTTTCTGAAACTAAAAGTGACTCACTGTTGGAGCTAATCGATATAAACACAAGTGTGGATTATTTGTATAAAACCCGAAAAAATAAATACCGCATTTGGAAGCATTATAAAATAGAAGAGGTAGATACGTTTCTTCCGCAGCAAATCAAAGTAAAAGAAGACACCTTAATAATTTCTGAAAGTTCTACAGTTGGGTACAGAAACTGGAGCTATTATATAAAAAAGAATGAATCGGAATAAATTTATGTGGCTAACTGCCCTCACTGGAATTGGAGTTACGCTTCTTCCTCAAGCATCTTTCGCTACTGAAACACAAGAATTCTCAAGGAATCAACTCATCGGAAAAGGTAATCCCGACATAATCGGTGACAGTTATACCTCTAAAATGCACAAAGAAGCAAAAGCAGCATTTCTAAAAATGAAAAAAGAAGCTGGTAAAAGCGGAATAAGTATCGAAGTAGTCTCTGCATACCGAAGCTTTCAACGACAAAAAGAAATCTTTGAAGGCAAATACCAGCGGTTTACCAATCAAGGTCTAAGTCCCGAAAAAGCAATAGAAAAGATTATTGAATACTCTACAATTCCGGGGACGTCTCGTCATCATTGGGGTACCGATATCGATATTATTGATGGTAATGCGAAACCTAGACCTAAAAGCGTTTTACAGCCCGATCTTTTTCACGGTGATGGTCCATTTTGCAAACTTAAAGATTGGTTAAATGAGCATGCAAACACTTTTGGCTTTTATGAAGTATACACCAACAATGCCAACCGAAAGGGCTTTAAATATGAACCTTGGCATTTTAGTTATGCTCCTGTTTCCAAACCCATGTTAAACGCATATCGAACTATAGATGTAAAGCAAATGCTTCAACAAGAAAGCATTTTAGGTAGTGATCATTTTTCAGATGGTTTTATAGAAAAATACCGCAACGAAAATATTTTAGATATTAATCCAGAGCTTTTATAACCTTTTTACATAAAGATTTAAATAATTTAGAAGACTCTCGTTCAAAATCTCTAAATCTCCTAATTTATTAGTCTATAGTGCTTTCAGGTTTCTTTTATAAGCACGTTCTTTCTTGCTCAAAAAAAGTGTATCTTCATTGCTTAAATCAACCTTTCTAAATTTATATCATGGGAAGAAGTAGCTGGAAAATTAGAATTCTTATCGGGTTAGCAATTGTAGCCTTTGCTTTCTTTAAAAAATGCGCCAATACAGAAGAAAACCCTTATACTGGAAAAGACCAAGCAATATCGCTATCTACCGAAGAAGAAATTGCTATTGGATTACAAAGCGCTCCACAAATGGCCCAAGAATACGGCGGACTCTATCCAGACGATCGCATGCAAGCCTATGTTGATATGGTAGGTAACAAACTTGTAGATAATACGGTAGCAAGAGACACACCTTATCAATATGATTTTCATTTATTAGCAGATCCACAAACGGTAAATGCTTTTGCATTACCAGGCGGACAAATATTTATAACCTATGCGTTACTTTCAAAACTTGAAAATGAAGACCAACTTGCAGGCGTTTTAGGGCATGAGGTAGGTCATGTTCTTGGAAGACACTCTGCAGAACGAATTGCAAATTCTGATTTTTGGCAAACTCTTGCGCAAGGTGCTTCTGTAGGTGCAGATGCTGGTGGGCTAGTAGCTGGAATTGGACAAAATGTACTGCTAGGTAATGGTCGTGGTGACGAACTGGAAAGCGACGATCTTGGTGTTCGGTTTATGATAAAAGCAGGATACAATCCACGAGAGATGATACAGGTAATGGAAATTTTAAAAGCAGCCGCAGGTCCTAATCGTGCCCCAGAATTTAAAAGTACCCACCCCGACCCCGACAACCGCATCGAAAAGATTGAAGAAGCTATAGTAAAGTACGGAGGATAGCAAAAACACGTTCTTGGAGCAACTATTAAGTTCTCTCCCCTTCTACTTTTTAGTATCTTTGTTTTATGAACAAAAAAGCACTTTTATTAATCCTCGACGGCTGGGGAATTACTCAAGATCCCGAAGTTTCCGCTGTTGCTAAAGCCCACACTCCTTTTATAGATTCGCTATACGCAACCTACCCTAATGCTCAATTGCTTACGCATGGAATGCATGTTGGATTACCAGAAGGACAAATGGGAAATAGCGAAGTTGGACATATGAATTTAGGTGCAGGGAGAATTGTATATCAAGATCTGGCAAAAATAAACCTTGCTGTTCAGAACAATACGCTTCAAGAAGAACTGGAACTTAAAGCAGCTTTTAAATACGCCAAAGAACATCATAAAAAAGTTCATTTTATAGGATTAGTTTCAGACGGAGGTGTTCATTCTCATATTGACCATCTTAAAGGTTTGCTTACAGCTGCACAACACGAAAATCTTTCCGAAGTATTTGTACATGCTTTTACAGATGGACGGGATGTAGACCCAAAATCGGGAGCCTCCCATATCGCATCTCTTCAAGAACAAACGGAAAAAACGGGAGCAAAAATAGCTTCAGTAATTGGGAGGTATTTTGCGATGGATCGTGACAAACGCTGGGAACGAGTTAAAAAAGCATACGATCTTTTGGTTTTCGGAAAAGGAACTCACACCAATGATTTAGTAGCTAGTATACAAAAAAGTTATTCAGAAGGAATTACCGATGAATTTATAGAGCCACTTGTAGTTACTAAGAACAACAAACCTATCGCACCAATAGAAAAAGACGATGTAGTGATCTTTTTTAATTTCAGAACAGATCGAGGACGACAGTTAACCGAAGTACTTACACAAGAAAATCATGAGGAATTGGGCATGAATGTACTCCCTCTCTATTTCGTGACGCTCACTAATTACGATGACTCCTTTAAGAATATTCATGTTGTTTACAATAAAGAGAACATTCATGAGACGTTGGGAGAGGTGCTTTCTGAAAATGGGAAAAATCAAATTCGAATTGCTGAAACCGAAAAATATCCACATGTAACATTTTTCTTTAATGGTGGAAGAGAAATTCCTTTTGAAGGTGAAAAACGCATTTTATGCCCTTCTCCCCAAGTGGCAACTTACGATCTTAAACCAGAAATGAGCGCTTACGAAATTCGCGACAAAATTATTCCAGAAATTAAAGGTGAAACTGCAGAATTTATTTGTCTTAATTTTGCCAATCCCGATATGGTGGGTCACACAGGCGTATTTAACGCAGCAGTAAAAGCGTGTGAAACTGTAGATTCTTGTGTAAAAAGTATTGTAGAGGCCGCCTTAGAACATGGGTATACCACACTTTTAATTGCAGATCATGGAAATAGTGAAACCATGCGCAATCCCGACGGCTCACCAAATACTGCCCACACCATTAATCCAGTTCCTTTTATTGTGATTGATCCAGACATTAAATCTATTAAAGATGGAGTTCTAGGAGACATAGCTCCTACTATTTTAAAATTAATTGGCGTTTCTAAACCTTCCGCTATGACAAGAGATTCATTAATCTAAATTTATAACATGAAACATTTATTTTGTATCCTGCTTATTGTAATTACATCAGCATGTAATAATTCTAATAAAGTTGAGAAAGAAACAGTAGAGCCAGTAGAAACTGCTTCAGAAAAAAAGAGTTCACTGGTAACCACTAATGGCATTAACTCGAGACTTCCCGACACAGAAAATAACGAAACGGTAATGATGGTAGGAAAAGCGAATCGAAAAGGACTCGAAAAAGAACCGTTTAAAGCTTGGTTCGACGAAGGATATAAAACGTATGAGCCAAACGAAGCTACTATCAACGAATTAAAACCTTTATTAAAAAATGTCACCATAAAAGCTTTTATGGGCACTTGGTGTGAAGATAGTCAGCGAGAAATTCCACACTTTTATGCTATTATGGATGCCGCAAATTTTAATTACGACAACCTTGAACTAGTAACAATGACTCATGAAAAAGACACCCCTCAAGGCTTTGAAAAAGATTTAAACATAGAATTTGTACCTACGCTTATATTTTACCGGGATGGTGAAGAATTGGGGCGCTTTGTTGAATATGCGCAAGACTCACTCGAAAACGATATTCTTGCCATCGTAAGCGGTAAGGAATACAAGCATGCCTACGCTGAATAACTGCATAATTCTTCGTAATTTTGCCGCTTAACGATAGCTATGATTTTTAAAAGCCTTACTATAGCGGTTGATTTTGACGGAACCATTGTCGAAGACGAATACCCCAAAATCGGGAAACCGATACTTTTCGCTTTCGACACGCTTAAGAAGCTTCAAAGTAACGGACATCGATTAATTCTTTGGACCTATCGCAAAGGAGAATATTTAGACCGAGCGATACTATTTTGTAAAGAAAACGGTATAGAGTTTTATGCAGTAAATAAAAGTTTTCCTGAAGAAGAATTTGACCCAAATTATAGTAGAAAAATAAATGCAGATCTTTTTATTGATGATCGAAATATTGGAGGCCTTGTGTCATGGGGAAAGATATATCAAGAATTAATTGGCGAAGAACCTGTTGCTAGTACCAAAAAAAAATCCAAAAAAAAATGGTTTCCTTTTTAAACAGACATCATGATTATACCTAAAACTTCCGAAGAAATTGAATTAATGCGCGAAGCAGCCCTTGTAGTTTCTAAAACACTTGGAATGCTCGCAAAAGAGCTTAAACCCGGTGTTACCACGAACCAACTTAACACCCTTGCTGAAGACTTTATTCGCGCACAAGATGCTGTTCCTGGATTTCTAGGATTATACGACTGCCCTTCTACCCTGCTTACAAGTGTTAATGAAGCTGTAGTACACGGTTTACCAACCGATACTCCACTAAAAGATGGTGATATTGTAGCGATCGACTGTGGTGCTATTAAGCATGGGTTTTACGGCGATCATGCGTATACCTTTGAAATTGGTGAAGTGGCTCCCGAAACAAAAAAACTTCTACAAGTCACAAAAGAATCACTCTATATAGGAATTCGTGAATTTAAAGCTGGAAATCGAGTGGGTGACGTTGGATTTGCGATACAAGATTATTGCGAAAAACATGGCTACGGAGTTGTTCGTGAATTAGTAGGTCATGGGCTAGGAAGAAAAATGCATGAAGACCCAGAAATGCCTAACTACGGAAGACGTGGCAGAGGAAAAAAGTTTATTGAAGGAATGACGATCGCAATAGAACCTATGATTAATTTAGGAACCCGACGCATTCAACAACTGTCTGATGGTTGGACCATTGTAACTCAAGATCAGAAACCCAGTGCACACTTTGAGCATGATGTTGCTTTAGTAGATGGAAAACCAGAACTACTTTCAACATTCGCATACATTTACGATGCGCTAGGAATTGAAAGTAATGAAGAAGATGAATTTCGACAAAAAGCACTTATTAAATAACTCTTAAATGCAAAAGCTCTTTAAGTTTTTTCTGAATTTAATCCCACGCACATTACTAATAAAACTGAGCTTTTTGGTTAGACCACTAGTTGCATTTTTCCTACGGGGTGAAAAGTATACCGATCCGATCGACGGAAACTCCTTCAGAAAATTCCTTCCATATGGGTATGAAAACGTTCGAGAAAATGTGCTTTCTCCAAGTACCTTGTCGTTAGAACGTCACCGATTATTATGGTTGTATCTTCAAAATGAAACTCCTTTTTTTTCAGAAAAAATAAAATTATTGCATTTTGCTCCCGAACAAGCATTTTATAAGCGTTTTAAGAAACTAAAAAACATAGAATACACCACAACCGACCTTAATTCACCTATTGCCGACGTAAAAGCAGACATCTGTAACTTACCATTTCAAGACGATAGTTACGATCTTATTATTTGTAACCATGTCTTGGAACACATCCCCGATGACCGAAAAGCAATGTCTGAATTATACCGCGTCCTTAAACCAGGTGGCACAGCTATTCTTCAAGTTCCGTATGAAGAAGATAGAACAGAAACTTACGAGGACGATACCATCACAGATCCAAAAGAACGCGCCCGCATTTTCGGACAATACGATCACGTGCGGATCTATGGATTAGATTACTATGAGCGCCTTCGAAGCGTTGGTTTTAAAGTAAAAAAAGTTGACTATATTAACTCCCTAACTAAAAAAGAGATCGACACCTATCGATTGGCTGCCGGTGAATTGATCCCTGTAGCTACCAAATAGTTTGAATTTCATTAAAAAAGGAGCATGAAGTTATACTTATTACTACTATTTTTTAGTATTCTTACCACTATAAACGCACAGAACAATCCCAATGATTGTATTAATGCAATTCCAATTTGCGGAACTTCAAATCTCGGCGTAGATCCTACTGGAGCTGGTTTCGATGAGTTCTCACTACCCAACAACAACCTACCAGAATGTTACGATTTTGGGCAAAATACTATTTGGTTCCGGTTCGACATTATTGGGGATGGCCCCCTGACATTCGACCTCATACCCGATAACGGTGTAGATGATTACGACTTTGCGATTTTCGGACCAGATGTTACCTGTACTTCCTTAGGTACTGCGATTCGATGTTCTAGCACCAATCCGCAAAACGCAGGTGTTCAAGTTGCTACAGGATTAAACATGGAAGAAACCGATACGCAAGAAGGCCCTGGAGAAGATGGAAATGGCTATCTGCAATTTATAGATGCTCAAGTAGGTGAGGTGTATTATTTGTTGGTGGACAGAGCAGTTGGTTCAGGTCCATTTAGTTTATTCTATACGGGAATGGCAGAACTTCCACCCAATGTTGAGGCAAATCCTGTAAATGACCTTTTAAGTTGCGATACAGATGGTACCGACGATGGGTTTACAGAATTTAATTTAGAATCACAAACCAATTCTATTATCGGTGAACAACCCGGAACTTTCAACGTGACCTATCATACATCCTTAAATGATGCAGTTATTGGAATTAATCCCTTAGCAAGTCCCTATACCAATATTTCCAATCCTCAAACAATCTATGCTCGTATTCAAAGGGAAAATGGCTGTAGCGATAGTGTCGCTTTTGATATTATGATAGGAAACCCTTCGTTACTTCAGCCAGATCCTGTACGAATTTGTTCTTATACTACTTCAGAAAACTATATACTCGACACCATTATCCCGCAAGTAATTAACGATCCTACGGGTTATGTTTTTAGTTATCACAATTCTAATGCCGATGCCGTAAATAACATGAACCCCATTGGGGCCACAGTAAACTTAACCGAAATACCACGAACAATCTTTGTACGAGTAACAGATGCTTCAGATAATTTGTGTTTTAGCATAACTTCTTTTGAAGCAGCAATTAACAGAATTCAAGTAGCGACACAACCTTCTCCCATTATAGTATGCGATGACGATTTTGACGAAATAGTTTCTGTCAATATTTTTGAAAAAGATATAGAAGTACTAAACGGGTTACCTGCATCCGATTTTACGATAGTATATTATGCTTCGGAAAGCGATCGCCTCAATGAAATAAATGCCATTAACGGAACTTTTCAGAATACAGAAAATCCACAGACGATCTATGTTTCCATGATTGAAAATGCGACTGGTTGTTTTGACTACACACAATTTGAAATTCAAGTAAATCCTAAACCAATACCAATATTTGATGCTGAATCCTATATTTATTGTATCAATTTAGCAACGCCGATCCCTATAAGTGTACAAGCAAATTTTCAATATTATGTTTGGAGCACGGGAGATGAAGGTAGCTCGTTAAACACCATCTTTGTAACTGCTCCTGGTACATACACTGTTACGGTCACCAATGAATTTAATTGTACTTCGGAAGTTTCTGTAGTGGTATTTCCTTCTAATATCGCCACCATCACATCGATAGATGTAGTTGATTTTAGTGGCCTTGGAAACAGTGCAACTATAAATGTTACGGGTGAAGGAGATTATGAATTCTCACTCGAAAGTGATTTTCAATATCAAGATAGTAATGTCTTTATGGGACTACAGAATGGCTATTATACTGTTTTTGTTCGTGACAAAAATGGTTGCGGAGTAGTTTCTCAAGAGTTTTTAATTCTCGATTACCCAAAGTATTTTACTCCAAATGAAGATGGCTACCACGATACTTGGAAGGTTATAGGCATCGATCAATTCCCGGGAACGAAAATGTATATATTTAATCGCTTCGGAAAATTACTTCACGAGGTTGTTACTTCCTCTAATGGATGGGATGGCACCAACTCTAAAGGAATTCCATTACCGTCGAATGATTATTGGTTTACAATTAATATTCCCAATCGCCCCGAATATCGTGGTCACTTTACTCTAAAGCGGTAGTGTTAGAAAGTACTAATTCGTTAAACCCTTTGGTGATAAACACCTGTTCGTTTTGTAGGCTATCGTTATACGTTAAATAGGCTTCTATTCCAGAGATACTTTTTAAAACATTTTTAGAGCGCTCTAGACCAAGTGCCATAAAAGAAGTGGCGTATGCATCTGCTTCTGCACAAGTTTTTGCAATAACAGTGGCGCTAGTCACGTCGCTCTTTTCAGCAGATCCTGTAAGTGGATTTAATGTGTGAACATATTTTTTACCACTAACAGAATCAATCCTAAATTTCCGATAATTCCCAGAAGCCGCCATTGCCCTGTCCGAAAGTTGTACAGCAGCGCGGGTCCTACGGTCTTCTAATTGTGATGTTACCGCTTCAATCCCTGCGACCCAAGGTTTATTTTTTTCTGGATGCTGCCCTTTGGCAAGTAACTCTCCCCCAAGTTCTATTAAAAAATTATCGATACCTTGATGTGTTAAATAAGTACCAATACAATCGATTCCATATCCTTTTGCAATCGCATTAAAATCAAGATAAAGATGCGGGTTCTCTTTTTGTATGGTTTTTTTACTAGTGAGTACAACCTTTGAAAACCCCACATATTGCATTAAAGAGTCTACAGTAGAAGCGTCAAGTTGCTTGAGTGGTTTTGTGTCGCCAAAGCCGTATGCATTCCTTAAAACCCCAATTGTAGGATCGAAGTAACCATTGGTTATATTGTGTATGGTTTCAGAAAGACGAAACACTTCTATAAAAATTTGATTTACGACAACGGTAGTATCGCCTCTATTTATTTTCGAAATATCACTTTCTGGCAGGTATGTACTTACCGACATATTTACAGCATTAATTACCGAATCGATTCCTTTTTTAATTCCTTCCGAAGTAATGGCTTCATACTGTATGGCATAAGTAGTACCAAAAGCATTTCCTTGTATGATCTTTAGTTTGGGCGTTTCAGAAATACAAGAAACAAATAATACTGATATGACTAAAAGGGTAAGTATTCTCATATAATTTCAACCATTCCGTTGTAGATCATGGTATAATTTTCATCTTTTACTACAGGCTTGCCGTAATCGGTTCCATGTCCTAATCCGACTCCCGCATAATAGGTTTTAGCCTCAAATTTCATCGCATGATCTTTCATTTTTTGCATAAATTCTTCATCGTATTCTTTAACATCTTGCGGATATGTTACGGCGCGAACAATAACAAAATTTAAGTTACCTTCTTTAATGGCTACAAACTGAGGGTCTTTTTCTAATTTAGAGTTTACCCCTAAAAATTCATATCCGTTTTCTTGAAGATCTTCACCCACTATATTCATAGCGAGATTATGTAATTCCTGTGGAGTAAGTGAAGTGCTCATAAACCTTTAAATCGAATAAATTTTGTCTCGTTAAAATGGTATGTGGGTATAACTAGCGTGGTATTTGTTTCTAAAGAGTACCACGGACTTAACGAAGTGTCGTTCGGATTTTTAATTACATGCACACTTTGTGCAGGGGTATTTCCTTGTGCTAAAATAAACAATTTTTCTCCATTTTCATGTATGGCGAGATCAACGATCATAACAATATGTCCAGGGCTGCCTGGGTACACTAGCATATCGCCCACCTCAAGCTCGTTAATGGAAGTGATTTTTGGAAGTTCGTGGTATAAAGATAAAGTTCCTGCATAGGTATATACTAGATTAAGATAATTATACAGGTTTTCTTCGGAAGCGTTTGCATTTGCTATTTTATTAAAATCTACTTTATTTCCATGAATTCGTGGTCGATATCCTTCGGAATATTTTTTCCAAGAACAATAATGTCCCGATGTAAAATTGAAACCAATTTCATCTTTCCGATTATTGTTCCAAAGGTATTCTGCACGTATTCGCATGAGAGCATCGGCACATTGTTGTAGCCCGTTATCTGGTACGGGTATTTCGAGAACCCCAACATGACCAGCTTGATACCAATATTCGTTACCATCGTAATTAATTACCTTAGCGCCAAATGGTTTTAATGCATAATTTTGAAGATAATGCTGAAAGGATCCCGGAGAATACTTAGACCTTACAAATCCCTCGGGAACATCAATCCGTTTTCGAATAGTATTTCCTTCTTCGTTGATATAATCGGGCGTACTAACATAGGTAGTAGCTACCTGTTTAATGACCTGTCCTTTCTCTGAAAAAGAAATAAAAAGAATCAACGCGAGGATCCCAAAAAGAAGTAACAGTTTCTTCATAGCGTATAAACTGAAAATATACTGTTATATTTTATCGGGTATAAAAAAACCGTTTCAACGACTGAAACGGTTTTTAATAATATATTTCTTAAAGTCTATCCTCCAAAATCATCGAAACGGATATTCTCATCTGGGATTCCGAAGTCTTCTCCCATTTTCTGAACGGCTTGGTTCATTAATGGAGGTCCACAAAAGTACAATTCGATATCTTCTGGTTCTTCATGATGATTCAAATAGTTATCGATCACTACTTGGTGAATAAACCCAACAAAACCATCTCCTGGTGCGTCGATATTCTCTTTTACCTTCCAATTATCTTCTTCCATAGGTTCGGACAAGGCTAAGTAAAATTTAAAGTTAGGAAACTCCTGCTCTAATTCTTTAAAATGATCTAAATAGAACAATTCTCTTTTTGAGCGTCCACCGTACCAATATGTTACTTTACGACCTGTTTTAAGCGTTTTAAATAAGTGATATAAGTGAGAACGCATAGGTGCCATTCCAGCTCCACCACCCACATATAACATTTCTGCTTCAGAAGGATTGATAAAGAATTCACCGTAAGGTCCTGAAATTACTACTTTATCTCCTTTTTTACGATCGAAAATATAGGAAGAAGCGATTCCTGGATTTACCTGCATCCATTGGTTTTTAGCACGATCCCATGGCGGCGTCGCAATACGAACATTCAACATGATCTCACGCCCCTCCGCAGGGTAAGAAGCCATAGAATATGCCCTTTCTACGGTTTCATTATTTTTCATCACTAAGGGCCACAAGCCAAATTTATCCCACTCTGCTTGGAATTTATCTGGAGTTTCGTGTTCTTCTGGGTGAGCAGTGATATCCATATTCTCGAATTTCACTTCACAAGGAGGAATTTCAATTTGAATATATCCACCAGCCTTGTAGTTCATATCTTCAGGGATCTCCACTACAAATTCTTTAATGAAAGAAGCTACATTGTAATTACGAACAACGGTCGCGTCCCATTTTTTAATTCCGAAAACTTCTTCTGGAATATGAATATTCATGTCTTGTTTTACTTTTACTTGACATGACAAACGAGCTCCATCTTTTAATTCTTTTCTACTAAAGTGTGGTGTTTCGGTAGGAAGCGCTTCTCCTCCACCTTCTAACACATGACATTCGCACTGAATACATGTACCTCCACCTCCGCAGGCAGAGGGTAAGAATATTTTATTATTACCTAAAGTAGAAAGAAGTGTTCCTCCCGATTCTACTTCAATTTTTTTCTCATCGTTTATGGTAATTGTTACCGGACCCGATGGAGACAACTTCTGTTTTGTGAATAACAATAGCGCTACCAATAGTAATGTTAATACTAAAAAGGCAACCACTGTTGCTATAATAACTCCTAAAGTACTTGCTGCTAGAAACATATTATTGGGCTGTTATTTCTGAAACTGATACCGCTTCAGTAGATTCTACACTTTCTTTTTGAACTTTTTCAGTCTTCATTCCTACGTTCGATGGATCACTATCTAGAGATGGACTCTCTTCATCACCACCAGTTAACATTCCACCGAAGCTCATAAAACCAATAGCCATAAGTCCTGTAATAATAAAGGTAATTCCCAGTCCACGAAGCGGCGCGGGAACGTTCGAATATCTAATTTTTTCACGAATGGCAGCAATAGCTACAATGGCTAAGAACCAACCAATTCCCGAACTGAAACCGTAATTAAGCGCTAATCCAAGCGTTTCGATTTCTCTTGATTGCATGAATAATGAACCTCCTAAAATTGCACAGTTTACTGCAATTAAGGGGAGGAAAATTCCAAGTGAATTATAAAGTGAAGGAGAGAATTTTTCAACAATAATTTCTACCAATTGTACCATAGTTGCAATGGTCGCAATAAATAAAATAAACGACAAAAAGCTAAGATCGTATTCTGCGTATTCTGCTCCTAACCATTTCAACGCTCCTTCTTGAAGAATGTACTGGTCAAGCAACCAGTTTAAAGGCACAGTTACCGTTAATACAAAGATCACGGCAGCACCAAGACCTACCGCTGTGCTTACCTTTTTAGAGACTGCAAGATACGAGCACATTCCGAGGAAGTATGCAAATACCATGTTATCTACAAAGATCGATTTAAAAAATAATTCTATATGTTCCATTATTTCAGTATATCAGTGTTCAGTTATCAGTATTCAGTAATTGGATACTGAAACTTAGTTTTCTTCAATAAGTTCTTTGTTTCTTGAACGTTGTACCCAAATGATCAAACCTACTACGATCAATGCCATAGGCGGCAAAACCATAAATCCGTTATTCTCATAGCCAATAGCATACAATCCGGTTTTTTCAACAGGGTCTCCCATTACTTGAAATCCAAATAAAGTACCTGATCCCAATAATTCTCTGAAAAATCCGACAATAATTAAGATTAATCCGTATCCAGCAGCGTTTCCTATTCCGTCAAGAAAAGATCGCCACGGACCATTCCCTAATGCAAAAGCTTCAAAACGCCCCATGATAATACAGTTGGTAATAATTAAACCAATGAAAACCGATAGTTCTTTACTGAGTTCGTATGCAAAAGCTTTCAGCACTTGATCAACAATAATTACTAGCGTTGCAACAACGATTAATTGTACAATAATTCGAATTTTTGAAGGAATGATATTTCGCATTAATGAAATTACGACGTTTCCTACTCCGAGTACAAATATTACTGAAACTGCCATTACGATAGATGGTTTCAGTTGTGCTGTAATTGCCAGTGCCGAACAAATACCTAATACCTGAATAGTAATAGGGTTGTCGTCGGCTAATGGATCGAGTATTAATTTGCTATCTTTTTTTGATAAAAGTCCCATAGCTTATTGATTTAATTTTTGAAAATAAGGCACATACAAACGAACGTCTTTTCTCAGCATAGCAGTTACTCCGTCACCAGTAATGGTCGCTCCTGCTAATGCGTCAACTGCATTATCATCTGTATTAGTATTCTTTGGATCGTTGTTTCCTTTAGCGACATTAATACCTTCGAAAGCATTTCCGTTAAGGAAACTTTCTCCCGTAAAATCGTCCATGAAGTAACGTTGTTTTATTTCGGCACCTAATCCTGGTGTTTCCCCTTTATGATCGAAATACACTCCTTGAATAGTCATCGATTTATCTACCGCTACAAAGCCCCATATCGCATCCCAAAGTCCTTTTCCTCGAACTGGCATAACATATATTTCTTTCCCATCTTTTTCTCCTACGAACAAAGGCAAACGTCTTTCGTACGAATCATCTTTTGCTTTTGTTTCTTCTTTTTTAAGGTCGATTAAGAAAGCTTCGGGATCTTCGGTTACTTTGTCTCCTTGAATCACCAATTGTTTTTTAATGTAGGTGTTAAAAACATCTTCCACTTTATCGGTAGGAATAAAAGTAACGTCCCCATCACCTTCATTATCGTTTACATTCATCGCATACAGAATATTCTGTTGCTTTTCGTATTTTTCGTTTGCTTTCACCAAAGGTTTCAATCCGCTTGCAAAACCTGCGAGGATCGATCCAACCACAACTACCATGATAACGGCAAAGAGGATGGTGTAGCTATTTTTATCTGTGTTAATTGCCATGCTTACGCGGTTTTAACTTTTAGACGTTTCATTCTTCGTTTTATGTTCCCTTGCAACACATAGTGATCTATAGTTGGTGCAAATACATTCATTAATAAAATTGCTAAGAATACTCCTTCTGGATATGCCGGGTTAAATACCCGAATCATAATTGATATAAATCCGATAAGGAATCCGTAGATCCATTTTCCTTTATTGGTTTGCGACGCCGTTACTGGGTCGGTTGCCATATATACAGCTCCAAATAAAATACTTCCTATAATAAGATGTTGCCAGAATGGAACACTCATTAATCCGTAGAATTTACTGCTTTCTCCAATCCATCCAGCATCGACTACACCATTAAAGATAAGCCCCATTGTGAGTGCTCCAATAAGGGTGCTAAAAATAATTCTCCAACTTCCAATCTTCGTAAAGATGAGGAATAAGGCCCCTATAATGATTAACACTTTCGAAGTTTCTCCAACTGAACCAGGTATAAAGCCCCAAAACATATCCCAGTAATCGTAAACCACCGAGCTGTTCTGTGCGTAACTTCCTAAGATAGTTTCTCCAGAAATTGCATCTACATTCGCACCTGCTGCTATTTCCTGTTGTCTTTCTACAGCACCATGTACCCATACCTTATCTCCACTCATCCAAGTTGGATATGCAAAGAAAAGAAACGCACGAATGGTAAGCGCAGGATTTAAGATGTTCATTCCAGTACCACCAAACACTTCTTTTCCAATCACCACACCAAAGATCACGGCTACAGCCAGCATCCAAAGTGGGATATCAATAGGCACAATCAACGGCACTAACATTCCTGTCACCAAGTATCCTTCTTCTACTTCGTGACCTTTAATCACAGCAAAAAGAAATTCAACTGCTAGACCCACACCATACGAAACGATCACCAATGGTAATACAGTCCAGCATCCCATAATAAAGTTATCCCACGTAAAGAAATTTGCCAAGGGCGCAGCACGTAATGCCTCATCTATTGCAGCATAATGCTGATATCCCGTATTAAAAATCCCAAAGATCAAACAAGGAACCAAAGCCATAATAACGATGTTCATCGTTCGCTTTAGATCGTCTGCTACACGCACGTGACTGCCCGAGTGGGTTGTTTCATTTGGAAGGTACAAAAAGGTATGCAACGCGTTAAACGCAGGCGCCATCTTCGTACCTTTGTACTTCATTTTAAGGGTATGTAATTTTTGTTTCAATCCCATAGCGTTATCCTATTTCTTTATACATTAAATCAAGACCATTACGAATGATCTGTTGATGCGGTTGTTTTGAAACACAAATGAACTCGGTAAGTGCGAAGTCCTCGGGAGCTACTTCATACATTCCTAAAGCCTCCATTGCATCTAAGTCCTGAACCATACAAGCTTTTAAGATTTGCAACGGATAAATGTCCATTGGAAATACTTGCTCATAATTTCCAGTAAGTACGAAAGCTCTATGCTCACCGTTTGTATTGGTGTCTAGTTCAAATTTTTTCTTCGGAAACATCCAAGAGAACGTTAATGCTCTTGACGCTGATATTTTATTAAATACTGGTTTGTTCCATCCAAAAAAGTCGTAATCATCTCCCTCCGGAATGACAGTAACTGTATTATGATAAAATCCTAAATGCTTCTTTAAAGAAACTTTTGTTCCTGTTAACACATCTCCGCTAATAACACGCACATTCTCCTCATCCAAACCAGAATCGTATACAAAGGTAGACACCTCTGCACCTATTCGTGTTCGATAATATTTTGGCGCTTTTACTGAAGAACCACTTAAAGCAATGATTCGCTCAGCATTATATTTTCCAGTTAACAACAATTCCCCAATAATTACAAGATCCTGAGGAGCAATTGTCCATACAGTCTCTCCTTTATTAACAGGAGCGATCATGGCGATTTGAGTCCCTACGTTTCCTGCAGGATGGGGTCCATATACATCGTGAACTGTAATATCGGTTAATCCCTTAAATTGTGAATTCCCTTTAGCATCAACTCCTACATGCACCTTGCCTTCAGTAAGTTTACTAAGAGCAGTTACAGCAGCTTGTAACTCAGGCTCTTTACCTACAAGCGTAAAATCGTAATCGGCACTTAAAGGAGCACTGGCATAGGCCGAAACAAAAATATCTCTTGGTGTTGCTTCAGAATTAGCGATTACATCGTACGGACGTTGTTTTATAAATGGCCAACAACCTGCTTCTAAAAGACGAGCTTTAATAAGCGCAGCATCTGCCGAAGTCGGATTAAGAGTTCCGAAATCCTTAAAACTGTCCTGTGCATCTCCTTCGATTAAAATCTCGGTGATTACTCGTTTCGCACCTCTTTCTATGGTAGTAAGCGTTCCGCTTACTGGAGAGGTGAATTTTATTGCTTCATCTGCTTTGCTATAAAAGAGGGTGTCTCCCGCTTGTACTTTGGCACCTTCTTTAACTACCATTTTAGGAGTAATTAAATGAAGATCTGAAGGTCTGATTGTAAAAGTTCTGGAACGCGGCGCGTTAGAGAGTGTTTTATCCGCTTCGCCTTTTAAACGAATGGTCATCCCTTTTTTAATCTTAATGTCTTTGGACATAGGATAGTGGTGTTAAAATTCTCTTTTGAAACCCCACCCGAAAGTTATCGGGATTTAGGGAGTGCAAATTTATAAATTTAAGTTAGCATCTCACAAGAATTAAACGAATTTTCTTCAGAAAAAAGCTACGCATATCACGCTACAATATTAGGGCACAAAAATTGTTTATCTTTATCCACCTAAAACACCATTTATGTTTCAAAAAATTCTGTGTACTTTATTCCTCTTCGGGATGCTCTTTAACAGTCATGCGCAAGTTCAAGAAAAGGCAGCTCCGCCTTACATTAAAACGATTCAGTTTCGTGGAAACACTGCGCAAAGTGAATTACCCATTATTAAATTGGGGCAACGTTTACAACTAACTTTCGATGCGTTAAATGGCCGAGAAGAAGATTTTTACTATACTATTACCCATCACAATTTCGACTGGACTCCAAGCGACCTTTCTAAAGGAGAATATTTAAATGGTTTTGATGATGTACGTATTGAAACCTATGAAAATTCTTTAAATACGCTTCAGATATTTTCCAATTACCAACTTTCCATTCCAAATCGTGAAACCCGAGGCATTACAAAAAGCGGAAATTATTTATTAAGCCTTTTTAATGATGATGGCGAACTTATCTTTTCCCGAAAATTTATGGTGATTGAAGAAGTTGTAGGTGTTTCCGTATCTATAAAACGTGTTCGTGATTTTAAATACATAGAAGAACAACAATTGGTTCAATTCACAATTAACTCTCCTTCATTATTATTAATAAATCCAAAACAAACGGTTAAAACACTGGTTATTCAGAACAGCAATTTAAAAACAGCCATTACCGACTTAAAACCACAATATACCATTGGTACAGAATTAATTTATCGCTATAATAAAGAGTCTGCTTTTTGGGGTGGAAATGAATACCTCAGCTTCGACAATAAAGACATTCGTGCGGCTACCAATGGTGTACGCCGTGTTGAAGTGAGCGATTTATACGAAAATATACTATACACTAATGGCGCTCGCAAGGATCGTCCTTACACCTACAACCCCGATGTGAACGGAAATTTTGTAGTACGAAATATTGATGCTGAAAATAATAATATTGAAGCCGATTATGTAAAGATGCATTTTAACCTTCAATATTTTGAGCCTATTGAAAATAAAGAAATTCACCTCTTCGGAAATTTCAATAATTACACGATCGACGAAAGCACCTATATGAAATACGATGAAGCTAGTGACACTTATAAAAATACACGCCTTTTTAAACAAGGATATTATGATTATAAATATGTCTTGGTTAATCGTGATGGCAGTGTAGATGAAGGTGCTATCGACGGAAACTTTTGGCAAACTGAAAACGAATATACAGTAGTAGTATATTTTAGAGATCTTGGCGCCCGATTCGACCGAATTATAGGGATGGGTAAAGGAAATTCAAACAACATTACCGACAACTAAAAGAACATAAAAACTTCAGCTCTGTTTAGAACCTTCAAAAGCCTTAACATACTATTACAAAACATACATTTTTTCGGAACCCATAAGGCTTAATAAGATCCCTTCCGAAGCAATGAAATACACCCTATGAAAAAAGAACTGGAATTATTCAATAAACTAAGTGCGTTATTACTGAAGGCAGAAAAAGATCAACCAGTAGCCACCCCGATTCCTGCAGAACGTTTACTGGAAACGCTAGATATTTCTCTTCAAGACACTCCCGTTTCTGAAGCATATTTCGAAAAAACTTTAGAAGCTTTAGTAATAAACACCCCAAGAACAGCTTCAAATTTGTTTTTTAATCAGTTATTCGGTGGTAGAAAACCAAAAGCCACTTTAGGAGACCTATTGGCCGTACTTTTAAATAACAGCATGTATACCTATAAAGTTGCTGGACCGCAAGTAGGAATCGAAAAAGAAATCCTACATCGTATATGTGACATGATTGGATACGGAAACGACAGCGATGGTACATTCGCACCTGGAGGTTCTATGAGTAATTTTATGGCAATGGTTATGGCTCGCGACGCCTATAACGACACTATTCCCCATGAGGGCGTGCAGCAAAAACTTACGTTATACACTTCCGCAGAATCACATTACTCCATTCCTAAGAATGCTGCTTTTATGGGCATTGGACGCAAACAAGTTCGGTACATAGACACCGATGAGCAAGGAAAGATGATCCCTTCGAAACTGGAGGCTCAAATTAAAAAAGATCGTGAAGACAACTTCCACCCTTTCTTTGTAAATGCTACTGCTGGAACTACAGTATTAGGTGCTTTCGATGCCATTCCTCCATTAAGTAAAATTTGTAAAAAATACAATCTTTGGCTGCATGTGGATGGTGCGTATTGTGGTGGAGTAATCTTCAGTAAAAAATACAACCATTTGGTAGATGGACTTGAAGAAACCGATTCTTTTAGTGTAAATGCACATAAAATGTTAGGCACGCCTTTAAGTTGTTCTATTATTGTAACAAAGCATAAAAAATATTTGTACGATTCGTTTTCTAACGATGCAGCATATTTGTATCAAACCGATGGTGATGACTATAATTTAGGAAAAACCTCCTTGCAATGTGGACGCCGCAACGATGCCTTAAAATTTTGGACACTTTGGAAATCGGTCGGCACAAATGGTCTAGAATCGATTATTAATCACCAATTTCATCTGTCGGAAGTAGCCCGTGAGTATATTAACAACCATCCCGATTACACGTTATACAGTTTTAAAGACTCGATTTCTGTGTGTTTTAATTACAAGAACATCCCAGCTCAACAACTTTGTACCGCTTTATACAAACAAGGATCGCTCATGGTAGGATTTGGTCATTTCAACCACACTGAATTTGTGCGTTTGGTAACAATTAACTCAGGAAATAGTAAAGAGGAAATCTTAAATTTCTTTGAGGTATTGGAGAATTTCGTAGCTAAACACCCCGAATTAAAAGCGCCAGAAGTGTTTCAGCAGTAATTTTTAAAACTATAAATTAAAAACACATTTTTCTAAGCTAGCTATTTCAATATAAATGCGAACGCATTCAATTTAATTGCTTACTCACTTTCATATTTAGAATAAAATTTTACTTTTACTTGGTGAGCAAAAAAATACCTAAAAAATTAAATAAAAAGGTTTCCGAAGACAGTAGGAAACATTTTAAATACAGGAGCAACACATGTCTTAATTGCGGACAACCGTTAGATCTTAGCGATGTTTATTGCCCATACTGCTCACAGCTTAATAGCACGAAGCCCTTATCGCTGAAAGACTTTGTTTTAGAATTTTTAAGTAGCGTGATCAGCTATGATTCTCGATTGCGATACACCATTACCGACCTACTTTTTAGACCTGGCAGAATTACCCGAAATTACATGAAGGGGCAGCGTTTAAAATATGCAAATCCGTTTCGATTTTTTTTGAGTGTTTCTATTATCTATTTTTTATTGTACAGTGTCGTCACCTATTTCGAAGATAACAGCCCCCAAGATGAATTCGAAAATATTTATACTGGTATTGATGACGGAAAGAAAAAAGATCTTGATGTAGGAATTTTAAAAATTAAAATTGATTCTAGCACCCAACAACAAAATAAAATCGTCCGCAACGATACACTTGCGAGCAAAAACGATTCTACCGCAACTAAAACAAAACAAACCGAAGAATACGAATACGACTACACTTACCTTTCTGAAAAAGAATTACAATCCCTTTCTTCTGGTGAACGCATCTACGAAAGGTTTGGTATATACAGAGGCTTTTACGAACGCAATGAAATTAAACAAGCAGAGATAGCACTCGACAGTTTAAAACATCCCAAAACAGCATTTAACAAATGGATGTATGAAAAAGTAGAATCTATAGAGCGCATTAAAGAAAACCCCTATGGTTTTATCAACTATATGGTTCAGAAAACACCTTTCTTTTTATTTTTCTGTTCTCCGATCTTAGCGCTTTTTCTATGGCTCTTATATTATAGAAAAAAACGCTATTATATGGAGCATTTGGTCTTTCTGTTTCATATTTTCAGTTTTGTTTTTTTGGCACTTCTTATTGCAATGATACCCGACCTTATTATAGGTACAGACATTTTACAAGGTCTTTTATTTTTAATTATTGGCCCATTTTACTTTTATAAAGCATTACGCAATTACTACCAGCAAAAACGTTTGATAACCATAATAAAATTTGTATTTTTAAATATATTTTTCTGGATCAGCACAACAATTGCCGGACTGATCTTTCTATTTATATCGGCAGCGTTATATTAATAATAGATGGTACAATTAATAACACAAGGCATAAAAGTTTCTATCGTAACACGGTTTGAAGGGGCCTATTACGAAGATATTAAAACGCAATATGCCTTTTCCTACACCATTACCATAGAAAACCAAAGTGAGCATACTGTACAACTAGCATCACGATACTGGGAAATACGAGATTCTTTAAACGCTGTAGAAGTTGTTGAGGGCGATGGTGTTATTGGAGTGCAACCAACATTAAAGTCGGGCGAAAAACACACCTACAGTAGTGGTTGCCTGTTACAATCTCCGTTTGGTTCTATGCAAGGCTATTACCGTATGATTAACTTCTCCACGAACAGCTTGTTTAAAGTTGCAATTCCTAATTTTAAACTGAATGCTCCTTTTGCCGTGAACTAAACTCGGCATAGCTAGCGATCTTCTGAAGTTTTATTTTTTTATTATTCTGAAACACATGGCAAAATTCACAATGCGAATCATACGTAAATACATACGCCTCTGAAGCTTCAAATTCTTCTGAAAAATACACCCCATCGAAGTCAATTTCCATAAGTTCATTGTAACGGCGTATGCGATAATGGTCTGTAGAAAGTGGTTCTTGGAGCAATTCGAAATAAGCACTACTTCCTGTTCCGGTTAATTTTTGAAGCGTACTTTTCTTTATTGTTTCCGAAGAATTTTTAGAGGCAACCACCTTTATAGCGGGTGTTTTCTTAGCAACATCAAAATAATTGGTGAGATTTTCTTTTAGGGCACTCCCTTGAAACAGATCAATCTTTCCATTTTTAACCTCAAAAACTTCTCGTTGTGATGCAGCTTTTTCTACATTCCCAACCGTACTAGGGGTGAATAATTTATTAAATAAAAGTGCTTTGCGAATTCCTTTGTGGTTTGTGGCTGCTAAAATAGTATCGGTTACAAAACGAGAACAATTGCTTCCTGTTTTATCGAATGCACCGTACGGAATGCTTCCTCGTTCTTGTAATTGGCCGATGTACTTTTCGGCATTTTTAAAATGAATCGCATCACATACAGAGGCGAGCAAACGTCCTTCTCCATGGGTTTTTAAGGGATTAGCATCCAGCCATAAAAGAAAATCATGTGTGTTTTTTAACGAACCTGTTTCAGAAATGTTCGCTTTAAATGGGATTTCAAGTTCAGCATCGGTATTTGCGCCACGCACTCTTCCAAATCCTTTTGGAGTGACATATCTTCCGAAGTCAAAATACCGTGCCGCGCCAGTTTTATTTTCAATAAGCACTAATGCAGCATGCCCCGCTTTTATATATTCTTTGGTTCCTAAACCAACCAAAGGCAATACTTTACAAATCCATTCCTCACTCATCGTTACAAACGTATCGGGAAAGGCAAGCACGATTATTTTTCCTGTAGATTTCAAATAGTGGTTGTGGTTATTTGTTGGGTTTCAAGATCTTCATACCGCATTGTTGTTCCATGAGTAG
The DNA here is from genome assembly GCF_001637325.1 of Cochleicola gelatinilyticus. Lineage (GTDB taxonomy): Bacteria > Bacteroidota > Bacteroidia > Flavobacteriales > Flavobacteriaceae > Cochleicola > Cochleicola gelatinilyticus. The sequence continues at coordinate 206,297 of NZ_LRXL01000052.1, read as the reverse complement.
TATGTGAAACTTGAGTCATACTTTTTGTTTTTACAAAATCACGATCCATAACGAGATTAGTATGCAAATCGCCTTCGCCCGCCGTTTTGTGAAAATTTAAAATTTCTGTTTCAGAAGGGTTTAAAGCATTAAAAATAAATTCAGAAAACCACTTTTTACGTTTATTCTTTACGCCTTCGGAATATAGTAAGGAAGAAGACCAGATGTGTGGTGCCAGAGGTTTCTCTTTAAAGTGTGCTTCTACTCCATTCCAAACCAATTCGTATAACTGAAGCTGTTTCGACCAATCTACCAGAATAATAGTAAAGGGTTCGATACCGTTAAAATCGTATGCTTTTATTTCAGAAACAACATCTTTGGCTGTGAGTAGATCGGTCACAATTACACCTCGACTTAACCGATAGGATGATTTGCGCTTATGAGGAGCAAAACCCCCATTTAACAAACATATTAATCGATTGTGTTCACTAACTCCAATCCAGGTTCCCCCAGCCAAAGTATCTTTAGGAAACAATAGCTTCGTATCATTAACAGTATAGCGCTGTGGAGAAAGTGTCATTCGCGTTGGAGCTTCATCTCTATTCGACGTTAAAATAAAATTAGTTCCAGATTTTGGAATAAAGGTTACCGTACACATAGAAAGGTGGTCTTATTTTAATCGAGAAACTTACGAAACCTTCTGGAAAATGCCACATTTTTACAGGCTAATTACAGCACAAACCTTCAATTTTTTTTGAAATACGGAACGCAAGGTTTCATGCTTCTAAATTCGTACCTTTGCAACCACAAAAAAGAAGATAAAATAAGTATTAATAGACCTTCTGTTTTCTGAAGGTTAAAAGTTAAATTTTCTATGGGAAAAGGATTTTTTGAAGTGCCAGTCCCGGTAAACGAACCGGTAAAAGATTACGCACCGGGCTCACCGGAACGTGCAGAAGTAAGCAAAACGTACAAACAAATGTACAACAGTACTGTAGAGGTACCCTTGTACATAAATGGAAAGGACGTAAAAACTAAAGACACCGCGACGATGTCTTGTCCGCACGATCATCAACATGTGTTAGGAAGTTATCATAAAGCAGAAAAAAAACACGTTGACGAAGCAATTGAAACTGCTTTAGAAGCTCGTAAAAAATGGTCTCAAATGCCATGGGAACAACGTGCAGGGATTTTTCTTCGTGCTGCTGAATTAATTGCTGGACCCTACCGAGCTAAGATTAATGCCGCAACGATGCTGGCTCAATCTAAAAATATTTATCAGGCGGAAATTGATGCCGCATGTGAGTTAATCGATTTTTTACGTTTCAATGTACAGTACATGACCGAGATATATGCAGAACAACCTGCATCTACATCTGGCGCATGGAACCGACTTGAGTACCGTCCCTTAGAAGGATTTGTATATGCGATTACACCTTTTAACTTTACAGCCATCGCAGGAAATTTACCAGCAAGTGCTGCTTTAATGGGGAATGTAGTTGTTTGGAAACCAAGTGACAGCCAAGTATATTCTGCAAAAGTAATTCTGGACATTTTTGAAGAGGCAGGAGTTCCTCCCGGAGTTATTAACATGGTTATGGGAGACCCCGTTATGATTACCGATACGGTTTTGGCAAGTCCTGATTTTAGTGGAATTCATTTTACTGGATCAACTCATGTATTTAAAGATATTTGGCAAAAAATTGGAACGAACATTCATAACTACAAGACCTATCCAAGAATTGTAGGTGAAACAGGTGGTAAAGACTTTATTGTTGCTCATAAAACTGCTAATCCTCAACAAGTAGCAACAGCGATTGCTAGAGGAGCTTTCGAATTTCAAGGACAAAAATGTAGTGCCGCAAGTCGTTGCTACATATCTAAAAGCATTTGGAAAGATGTAGAGAAATTCTTATTAGCTGACATGAATTCCTTTAAGATGGGATCTCCAGAACAAATGGAGAATTTTATAACAGCTGTTATTCATGAAGGTTCTTTTGACAAATTAGCAAGTTTTATCGATCAAGCTAAAAAAGATAAAAAAGCCTCTATAATCGCAGGAGGTGGATACGATAAAAGTAAAGGATATTTTATTGAGCCTACCGTAATCGTAACTGAAGATCCTAATTATACCACCATGTGTACCGAATTATTCGGGCCAGTGGTTACCATTTATGTGTACGACGATAAGGATTGGGAAAAAACACTTCAATTAGTGGACGAGACTGGAGAATACGCATTAACAGGTGCTGTATTTAGTGAAGATCGGTACGAGCTTGAAAATGCCGTGCGTGCTTTAGAAAATGCTGCAGGAAACTTTTACATTAACGATAAGCCGACAGGTGCAGTTGTAGGTCAACAACCCTTTGGTGGTGCTAGAGCGAGTGGAACCAACGATAAAGCAGGAAGCAAATTAAACTTATATCGATGGATTTCTCCAAGAATGATAAAAGAAACCTTTGTAACTCCAACAGATTATAAATATCCATTTCTAGGATAATATCTTAGAGAGTTTTTCTAATAGAAACTAAAAAACGGATACAATATAATTTGTATCCGTTTTTTTATTAAAGTGTTTACTTTTTTTAAAGCGACGATTTTTAGTCGAATAGTTTGTTCACATTCACTTTTGCATGTTGTGAATTTTTAGCATTATTGTCCGCATCGGTAATCATCACCACAATCTCGAGTGTTTCTCTATTGTATTCTGTTGGAATAGTTGTGGTATACGTTTTTTCGTAAAGCTCATAGGCACCTGTAGCTGCTAAAGGATCACCTAAAACGTTTGTTAACGACTGTCGTAATACATGGTTGTGTTCAAAATCTTCTATAATATCTCCTTGTCCGAAGTACGGACTCGTAGGATCGTCATTTAAGTAATTAACTTGTGGGTGAATTAATCCACTCTCTGTTAGATATACTACGATTTTATCTCCCGAATTAGATCCATTTTCAAATACTGCATCTACATCGATAGTTAGCGTATTTCCATTTATAGAAGAATTAATCCCAATGGCAAGGTTCGTTTCTGCACCAGCAAGATCAACAATGTCACTGGCAGCATATGGAGTAGCCCAAATAACTGTTCTATTAATACGTCCTTGCGGAAAACCTGCTAAATTAAATTCAGCCTTTAAAATATCAATATCTTCAAAATCATAAGGGTCAGGATATGAAAAGGAGGTTTCATGGATCGCAACAATTGAAATATCGGAAGTTTGATTTACAACTTCGTCGATGGCTGCATTTATTCTTGGGCAGAACCCACACCATGTCCCTGTATAGTCTTCAATCATGACTTTACGTTTAGGAATAAATACATCAAAGGTTTTGGTTTCTGTAGTAAAATCTATTTCTTCCTCTTGATAACTTGCGTATACTTCAAAAGCACCCACTTCAGAACCACTAAACTCATTTCCTGAAATTTCAGTCCCATTAACAAAAAATGTAGATGAAGAAGTTGCATCTTCACCCATTCCATCTACCACTGTAAAAGTAACTGTTTGATTGCGCAAAGCTCTTTCAGTAGAAACAATTAGTGTACGACTATTTTCCTCCACTACTGTAAAAGAAATTGAATTACTATTAAGCCCTCCATAAGATGCAAAGACATCGAAAGTTCCAGGTTCTGTAAAAGTGTAACTTGATTCTGGAATTTCTTGTTGATTTACCGAAAACACAGCAAGGTTAGTATAATCTTCTCCCGTATCTGCAATAAGAGTAAAATCTACTGTTTCATTTACAGTAAGAATGGCATCATCTGAAGAACTTGTTAAATTTATACTCGCAACCAAAGGCACATTCTCTTCGGTCTTGCTACAAGATAAAACTGTGAGAATAGCTGCCAAAACAATACTTAACTTAACTAGTTTTTTTAATTTCATAACAATGGCATTTTATTTGTACTTACAATAATACAGGTTTTTTAGTATACTATATCGATAGGATTAAGGAATTTGAAATGTAGTACTTTGCACCTGTATTATAAAATTATTTATTTAATATTGTTACACTATAAATTACAACTTCATGAAAAAAATTGCCATTTTATTTAGTCTTATATTATCATTTTCTGCTTTCTCTCAAGAAGATCTACCTAGTGTTGATCTTGAAACAATGGATGGAAAAACAGTGAACATAAAAGAAGCTACCTCACAAGATAACGTTGTTATTGTATCACTTTGGGCAACCTGGTGTGTACCATGTTTAAAAGAACTAGATGCTATTAATGAAGTGTACGATGACTGGCAGGAAGAAACTAATGTAGATCTTATCGCAGTCTCTGTTGACGATCCAAGAACGGTGAAACGTGTAAAACCTCTTATAAATGGAAAAGGCTGGGATTATACAATTCTTCTAGATCTTAACAATGATTTAAAAAGAGCTCTTGGAGCAGCTACTGTCCCGCTTACAGTATTAATTAAGGACAATAAAATTGTTTACAGACATTCAGGCTATAGTCCTGGAGCAGAATACGAATTGTATGAAAAGATAAAAGAGTATTCGAATTAAGCCACCTTCACTAACCAACCAACAACTACTTCATGAAAAAAATTATTTTTTGTGCCTTTATTCTATTGAGCACAGTTACTCTTGCACAAGATAATGGGTACTTCTATGGAGGCCTAGAGTCAAATTCACAATGGTTACAACCCGATGAAGGTATCGACTTTCCTGCAAGTAACGAATTTGAGGATGGGCAATTTAGAGCCAATAACTATCTACAATTAAATTATTCACTCGGAAACTTTACAGCAGGTTTACAATACGAATCGTATCTTCCATCAGCACTATTAGGGTACGCCCCTATCTATGATGGCGGAAACGGAATCGCAACCTACTATATTAATTACAAGAACGACAACTTAGATATTACGGGGGGATATTTTTACGAACAATTTGGAAGTGGTCTTATTTTTAGATCTTGGGAAGACCGCCAATTAGGAATTAATAATGCATTGCGCGGTTTACGATTTAAATTTGATGTCACCGAATACTTTGATCTCACTGGTATTTACGGCCAACAACGAAATGGTTTCGAACTTTCTGAAGGAACGATTCAAGGTGTCGATGCCAACTTAGATGTAAGCGATGCCCTTAAAATAGAAGAAGTTGATATCCGCTTAGGAGTGAGCTACGTGAGCAGATTTCAAGACCGAGGACAAAACGATACAATTCCTAAGAACGTAAATGCAGTTGGAGGTAGGTTAGATTTAGTATTTGGAAATTTCTATGGAGGTGTTGAGGCCATTGCAAAATCTAAAGATGCAATTGTAAATGAAGAACGACTAGTTTCGAACAAACTTTATGATGGAACTGCGCTACAGGTAAATATGGGATATGCTCAAAAAGGATTAGGAATTAACGGAACCTTTAGAAGATTAGAAAATTTTAGTTTTTACAGTGATCGCTTCGCGGAAGGAAACACTTTCAATCAGCAAATATTAAACTATGTTCCGGCATTAACCAAACAACAAGATTATTTGTTAACGAACATCTATGTCTATAATGCACAACCAAGATTAATTATAGATAGTTCAGACCAACGATCTGGGGAAGTTGGCACGCAATTAGACGTATTCTATTCACTCGATAAAGGATCTCCGTTAGGAGGAAAATACGGTACAAAAATCGCTGTTAACTTTTCGTATTGGGGAGGTTTAGATGCAGAATACAATGTGCCAAACAAATTTTATAAAGCTAAATTTATTGGTAAAGGCCCTAGACTTTATAGAGATTGGAGTGCCGAAATTAAAAAACGTTGGACATCAAAGTTCAGTTCTGTTATTACGTTTCAAGACATAATCATCGACAAAGGGGTTACAAGTGGCCCTATTGGAACCCAAGGAGATATCACCGCTCAGATTGGAGTAATCGAAGGAACCTACCGTTTAGAGAAAGGAGCTTCAATAAGAGCAGTAGCACAACATCTTTGGAGCAAAAAGGATCGTGGTAATTGGGCTGCTGCAGTTATAGAATATAACTTTAATTCCCGACTTGCTATTTATGCTGCTGACTCTTACAACTATGGCGGCGAAGGTAAAATACATTACTATAATTTTGGAGGAAGTTACTCGAAAGGAAGAACTCGCGTAGGAATGAACTATGGAAGACAACGTGGAGGGCTTATCTGCGTTGGTGGCGTGTGCCGTTTTGTTCCTGAAAACACAGGGCTTAGCGCCAATATTGTTGTCTCGTTTTAAACAATAAATTTTTACTGAAAATAAAAAATCCCGAGATATAGTTCTCGGGATTTTTTTATAAAATGTATTCTAGAATTAGTTTTTAATAACTTTAACTGTTTTTGAAGCACCCGCTTCATTTTTGAAAGAAACAAGGTATACTTGAGAAGAGAGGTTAGAAAGGTTTACGTCTTGTCTTCCAGCTCCAATCTTTGTTGTTTTCACGATTGCTCCACGCATATCATAAACATTCATCATAAGATCTTCGGCAGAGGTAACAGTTAGGTAATTAGAAATTACTGTAGAAGCTAGTGTAAGATCTAGTTTAGAATTTTCATTGATACCTAATGCAGGATTATACTCATAAGTTAAACGCTTAGACTCCCCAATTTCATTACCTGCTTCGTCAACTTCGTAAAATTTAAACACATAACTAATCACTTGGTCTCCACCAACTGCATTGTAAATATGATTTCCCTGCCCTGTAGAAGCTCCTGGCGCTATATCAATTGAATCATCGCCCGGAGGATATACGTTTCCTATCGTAATTCCAGTATAACAAAGACCATAACAAAGTTCAAGACCACTCCCATCAGCATTTTCCGCACTTTCGAAAAGGATTCTGGTTCTAATTACGTCATCCCCAGTATTTGTTACAAAAAAATCGAAGTTTGCCGCAGCATCATTAAAAGTTGCAAAGGAGATCACATCCCCGTCATCATATTCGTCACCGTTAACATCAGTAATCGTGAACTGCGCATTCATTGTAAGTGCTGTCAAAAAAAGACAAGCCAAAAGTAAATTCTTTTTCATCGTAAAAGTTTTTAGATTTATAAAGTCAAATAATTAGAACGCTAAAATACGTAATAACGTACTATTTTTCCTAACATAACTGTTAGAAAATGAGAAAATTAAGCGTTTTTCCTTGAAATTGTGCGACTTGGAAAAACCCTACTAAGACGATAGACTTTCTTGTTTTGTTAAAATTTTTCTAATTATCATTGCATTAACATATATTTGTTAACTACATAGATTTTTAACAAAAAATTTTACACTATGACAAAAAAATTACATCTTTCAATAGTAACTTTATTTTTTGCTTTTGCAGCATTTGGACAAACAATTGTTAATACTGATGTTGAAAACAAAAAAGTGATCCTTGAAGAATTTACCGGAATTCATTGCGTATTCTGCCCAGATGGTCATGCAATCGCTAAAGGCTTACAGGACGCCAATCCAGGTAATGTTTTTTTAATTAATATTCATGCGGGCAGTTATGCGGTACCTAGTGGAAATGAGCCTGATTTCAGAACTCCTTTCGGACAAGCATTAGCCAACCAAAGTCAATTATCCGGATACCCTGCAGGTACAATTAACAGGCAAAACTTCCCTGGCATGGAACAAAATTCAAATGCACCAGGATCTACTGCACTTAATCGTGGCAGCTGGGCCAATGCTGCAAGTCAGGTACTCCCAACAGAATCTTATCTAAATATGGCAGCTGAAGCTACCTTAGATGTACAAACCCGGGAATTGGAGGTTCATATAGAAGCTTATTACACTGGTGACAGCCCTGAAGATTCAAATCTCTTAAATGTCGCTTTATTACAAAACAACACATTAGGACCACAGACCGGAGGAAATGCAGGTAATAATTACAATCATCAACACAGACTTGTTCATTTACTAACAGGACAATGGGGAGAAGAAATAACAACCACAACGCAAGGTACATTTATAGACAGAACGTACACTTACACGGTACCAGCAGCTTATAACGATGTAGAAGCTATACTAGCCGACATGGAAATCGTAACCTTTATGACCGAAACACAGCAATTAATTATTAGTGGTAACGGAACCATTCCAGCATTTACAGGTATTACGACCGCAAATGATGCAAACATCGAAGAAATCGGAGCAATCGAATCGCAATGTGTTGGAACTGAATATGTTTTTGCACCGACAGTAACAATTGAAAATCTTGGTCAAGAAACAATAACAACATTAGATATTGAGTATAGCATTAATGGCGGTACTCCAGAAACCTTTGTTTTCAACGGAAGCATTTTAGCTTTACATAGCGAAATGATTATATTACCTGAAACTACTCTTACAATAGAAGCAGAGAATTCAATTTCGGTAACAATACCATCCGACGAAAACAATGATAACAATAGTGCTTCTATTTCGTTCGATCAAGCTCCTAATAGTTCGGGAACCGTATACATGGTTTTAAATACCGATAATTATGGGTCCGAAGTACGTTGGCGTGTAAGAAATTCTGAAAATGAGATCGTTTACCTTGGAGGACCTTACGGAAATAATACTACTATCAATGAAACTTTTAATTTAGATGCTGATTGTTATATCTTTGAACTTATTGACACCTATGGCGATGGAGGTGGTGCAGTAACACTTACCGACTCAAATGGAACTATTATTTATTCGACCAATGGTGCATATGGTTCGGGAGAAAATACTAACTTTAAATCTGATGGAATTTTAGGTGTAGAAGACAATGATGCATTGCAAAATGTAGTCTTATACCCGAACCCTGCCAATACTGTTTTATTTGTTCGTAACGCAAAGAACGCTTCCCTTGAAGTATATGATATTCTTGGAAAATTAATAATGACCGAGTCTAATATTGCTTTAGAAACACAATTAGATGTTGCAAACCTGCAAACCGGAACTTATTTTGTAAAAATATACGGTCAAGACGGTCGTGCATCTACAAAGAAATTTATTGTCGCTAGATAATAGATCTAATCCTAACTTAACTAAAAGCTTCGGTGTATGCCGAAGCTTTTTTTATGAAGTAAATTCTGTTAGAAAGCCAGTACTTTTATATTTTTATAAGATGGAATACACTATTATAAATGAACAGGTGGTCTTCAATGATCATTATAAAATCTTAAAAGCAGAAGTTCGATACGAGACTTTTAAAGGAGAAACCATTACTGCTGAACGACTCGCATTTCATAGAGGCGATTCGGTAGCTATTTTATTAGTAGAAAAAGAATCAAATTCTGTACTACTCACAAAACAATTTAGATATCCCACCACCCAACACGAAAAAGGATGGCTTTTAGAAATTCCAGCTGGTTCGATGGAAAAAGAAGAATGTCCACTCGCTTGTGTGAAACGAGAAACTCTCGAAGAAATGGGGTATGAGATCGAGCAACCCGATCAATTATTCAACTTCTATACGTCTCCTGGAGGAAGTACCGAGCGTGTTTTTTTATTTTACGCTAAGGTCTCTAAACACCAAAAAACCGAAAAAGGTGGAGGTGTTGAAGATGAAAATGAAGATATTAAAACAGTAAAAATTCCTATTTCAGAAATACAAGAATATCTTCAGAATAAAATCATGGATGCCAAGACAATCATTGCACTACAGTGGCTTCTTCTCAACCAATAGAATCATCCCTATTAAATATTCAATGTTCAATGTTCAATGTTCAATGTTCAATGTTCAAAATTGAGAATTAAAACCTATCCTTTATATTTCAGAGGAAGATGGACCACACTTTTTGTTTCAAAAAAGTCTTCTTCAAAAAAAGTGGGAAGCTTATAAATAGTTGCCTTTGGAAAAGGCACCAATTCTTCAGAAAGGTCGCCCCCTTTCAGATATAAAATTCCATTTTTAAGTTCATGATTACTTTTTTTAGCAACATTATGCCGCACCCAACGCACAAATGTTTCCATCTGCGCTACGGCTCGACTTACAATAAAATCATACTGATCTGAAAGCGTCTCAACTCGTGCATTTGTAACACGCACATTCTCTAAGGAAAGTCCTTCTGAAACTTCTTCAACTACTTTTATTTTCTTTCCGATACTATCCACCAAATGGAATTTTGTTTCAGGAAAAAGTATTGCCAACGGAATTCCCGGAAAACCTCCTCCCGTTCCAACATCTAAGATCGAAGCCCCCGGGTTGAACGCTTGTACTTTAGCAATTCCTAAAGAATGCAATACATGACGAAGGTATAATTCGTCGATATCTTTTCGGGAAACAACATTAATTTTTAAATTCCAATCTTGGTACAATGATTGAAGTAACTGAAACTGACGCAACTGATTTTCAGAAAGATGCGGAAAATATTTTAAAAGTATGTCCATAATGTGCTATAGCTGCAAAAGTAGGACTTCTTATAATAATTTATGATAGGTTTCCGTAGTTTTAAACAATAGATCCGTATTTTTGCGTTTTCCTTTTTTAGACTCTCTTAAATACAACAATGTGGGAAATACAACTATTAATTTTTCAAGAGTAGATTCTGCTAAATTTTTCAGAACACTCAACAAACGAGTTAATCTTTACTTTAAAGAAAACAACCTTTCTCGTAACGGGAATTGGCGCTTGCATGTAAAGACTATCATTATGTTCTCTTTATACTTAACGCCTTACTTTCTTTTACTAACATTAAATGTTCCTGAGTGGCTTCAACTTGTTTTCACCATTATTATGGGGGTTGGTATGGCTGGTGTTGGAATGAATGTAATGCATGATGCAAATCACGGTGCCTATTCTTCCAAAAAATGGATTAATAAGGTAATGGGAAGCAGCATTTATATTCTTGCAGGAAATGTATACAACTGGCAAGTGCAACACAATGTTCTTCACCATACCTACACAAATATTCACGGTCATGATGAAGACATGGAAGCTGGACGAATTCTTCGGTTTTCCAGACATGCAAAATGGAACCGATTTCATAAATTTCAACATTATTACAGTATTTTATTTTATGGTTTACTCACAATTAACTGGGTAATTACGTCAGATTTTATGCAAACCAAAAGGTATCTAGCACAAAAGCTTTCTTATGGAAAACTTCCCAGTCCGATAAAGCAGTGGAGTACTTTATTAATTACAAAAACGATCTATGTAGGTATTTGGATTGTAATTCCTATTCTTTTCTTTGATATAGCTTGGTGGAAAATACTTATAGGCTTCTTTATTATGCATTACGTGGCAGGTGTTATTTTAAGTGTTGTATTTCAATTAGCACATATTGTAGAAGCAACCGATATGCCACTACCCGATCCGTCTGGAACTATGAAAAATACTTGGGCAATTCATCAATTATTTACAACGGTAAATTTTTCGACCAAGAATAGAATCATGAATTGGTTTACTGGTGGTTTAAATCATCAAGTAGAACATCATATTTTCCCAAACATAAGTCATGTACATTATACTAAAATCTCTAAGATTGTTCGTGAAACAGCACAAGAATTTAATTTGCCGTATCACGAGTATAAAACTACACGAAAAGCATTAATAGCACATTTCAAACATTTAAAACAAATGGGGCTTAACCCAGCTCTATCTGCCTAACCAGTACCTATGAACCCAAAACTTTCGAACCGCATAAACGAAATGGCAACCTCTGCAACTTTGGCCATGGCGGCAAAAGCAAGAGAATTAAGAGCCGAAGGAAAAGATATTATTGGATTAAGTCTTGGCGAACCTGATTTTACCATTCCAGAATTTGTAAAAGAAGCAGGAGTTCAAGCTATACAAAACGACTTTCACTCCTACACTCCTGTAGATGGATATGGTGACTTGAAAGATGCCATTATCACCAAATTTAAACGAGATAATAAGCTTACCTATACGCCATCACAAATTGTAGTGTCTACTGGAGCAAAACAATCGTTAGCAAATCTTGCAATGGTGCTTTTAAATGATGGAGATGAAGTTTTACTGCCTGCACCATATTGGGTAAGTTATAGCGACATTAGCAAAGTAGCTGGTGGTATACCAAAGGAAATTAAAACCTCCATTGAAACCGATTTTAAAATTACTGCGGAAAGTTTACAAGAAGCAATAACGCCTAAAACTAAAATGATTATTTATAGTTCACCTTGCAACCCGAGCGGTTCGGTGTACAGTAAAAAAGAGCTTAGAGCATTGGCTGATGTATTGGTAAAGCATCCCGATATTATTGTAGTTAGCGATGAAATATATGAACATATTTTGTTCGACGGTGAGCATTTTTCGATGGCACAATTCGAAGACATGTACGACCGAACTGTCGTAGTAAATGGGGTCTCAAAAGCATTTTCTATGACTGGCTGGAGAATCGGATATATTGGTGCTCCAGAATGGATCGCTAAAGCTTGTACAAAAATGCAGGGACAGGTAACTAGTGGTGCAAACTGCATTGCACAACGCGCAACAATTACAGCACTCGAAAACCCACCGAGTAAGATAAAATATATGGTAGATGCGTTTAAAGACCGTCGTTCATTAATACTTAAATTACTCTCTAAGATCCCAGGTTTTAAAAGCAATACTCCTGAGGGAGCTTTCTATGTATTTCCAGATATTTCTTATTACTTCGGAAAGACTCTTAAGGGAAAAAATATAAATTCAGCTTCAGATTTTTCTTTGTTTTTACTTGAAGAAGCGAATGTGGCAACTGTAACTGGTGAAGCATTTGGTGATCCAAATTGCATTCGAATCTCTTACGCGGCTTCCGAAACAGATATTAAACAGGCTATGAAACAAATTAAAGAAGCATTGACCTAATATACTGAACTAAAAATTTCAGAAATCCGCTTCAATTAATTTTCGAAGCGGATTTTTTTTTCAAATTTATTTATCGGTTCCTCCAGAAAAATGGAGTAAATAAAATTAATACCGTAAATAATTCTAAACGCCCTATAAGCATCAGAAAACTTGCCCACCACTTTGCAGCATCGGGTAGGCTTCCGTAGTTATTAACTGGACCAAGGTCACCCAAAGCAGGTCCAACATTCCCTAATGTGGAGGCGGTACCTCCTAGTGCTGTTCTAAAGTCTAACCCCATCCAAGTAAAAACAAGTGTTCCTACAATAAAGGATAGCATATACAGAATAAAAAACCCTAAAATATTAAATACAATAGGCTGTGGAATTGCCTTTGTATTATAACGAACAGGTAAAATTGCATTCGGGTGCAATGTTCTTTTAAATTCTAACACTCCGTTTTTAATCATAATTAAATGACGCATGATCTTTATCCCACCAGCTGTAGATCCTGCCGAACCTCCTAAAAACATTAAACCGAAAAAGAAAATTGTTAAAAATGGAGTCCAAAGTGTATAATCTGCCGTAACAAATCCCGTAGTAGTTACAATTGCTAAAACCTGAAACAACGCATGACGTACCGAACTTTCAAAGTGCCCCAGCACCATTGGATGTGCAATCGAAGAATCTGTAACATCAGCTTCATAATAAATAAGTAAGCTTGCAATTACAGTTAACCCAACAATTAAAATTGAATAAGCCCTAAACTCTTCATCCTTAAAAATTTTTCTAAATTTTTTTTTAAATGCAAAGTAACTTAATACAAAATTGGTACCTGCCAAGAACATGAATACAATAATAATGTATTGAATAAGGGGGTTATCATTGTAATAGGCAACACTGTCATTTTTGGTTGAAAAACCACCAGTACTTAACGTACTTAACGAGTGGTTTATAGCATCGAAAAAAGACATTCCAGCAACTTTTAACAAAATAGTTTCAGCAATTGTGTACCCTACATAAATAAGCCACAATCTTTTGGCAGTATCGGTAATTCGTGGATGTAGTTTATCTCCTCCTGGTCCCGGGGCTTCTGCCGCAAAAAGTTGCATTCCTCCTATTCCTAATAGTGGCAGAATAGCAATAGCTAAAACAATAATACCCATCCCTCCTATCCAGTGAGTAATAGACCGCCAAAATAATACACCTTTCGGTATGCTTTCAATATCACTTAAAACAGAAGCTCCTGTAGTGGAATACCCGCTCATGGTTTCAAAAAAAGCATTGGTAATTCCCGGAATTGCGCCTGTAAAAATATAAGGTAAGGTTCCAATTAGAGACATAAACACCCACCCTGACGCGACAATAATATACCCTTCTCTCTTTTGAATTTCCTTTCGATGGTCTTTGGTTAGAAACATCACAACTGCACCTGCAACAAGCGTAACCAATCCAGCCATTGAAATTTCAAAGGTCACCCCATCTTTATATATTGCGCTTATTAACGCCGCTAATAACATAAAGCCACCGTTTACAAGAAACAGCAAGCCCATAATATGCAAAATAATCTTAAAATTTAATCTAGATAAAGATGTGCGCATTACACAAAGAATTTTTCCACTTTGTTGATAGATTGAGGCAAACTACATACAACAATGCGATCCCTATTTTGAATTCTGAAATCTCCCAAAGCGATGATTCCTTCTCCATTTCGAATCACTCCTCCAATAACGGCAGATCGAGGCAAATCGATATCCCTAATGTTTTGATTACAAACTGAAGATTTTGGTGTCACCACAAATTCTAGCAATTCAGCATTCATATTATTTAGTTTCGTCATAGCGACTACTTCACCTTTACGTACGTATCTAAAAATATTATTTGCTGCTAGTAATTTTTTATTAATCAAGGTATCAATACCAATAGAATGAGACAATTGAAAATAATCCATGTTTTCTACCAAAGCAATGGTTTTACGCACCCCTTTAGATTTTGCCACCAGACAGGACATTATGTTAATTTCACTATTACCAGTAACCGCAATAAATGCGTCCATATCTTGAATAGATTCTTCCTGAAGCAATTCTACATTTCTTCCGTCACCATTTATAACAAGACAGCTAGGAATATCGTCAGCAATTTCAAAAGCTTTCTCTTTATCGCTTTCTATTAGTTTTACATTAAACCTACTTTTGCAAAGATCATTAGCAGCTTTATATCCTATACTACTACCTCCAAGAATCATTATATTCTTAAGGTCTTCTTTTACTTTTCCTGTTAGTTTGTAAATTTCTTTTACTCCTGCCCGTGTGGTTGTAAAATACACTTGATCCCCTTCTTTAAATTGGGTGTCTCCTCGCGGAATAAGTGTGTATTGCGTACCATAACGCTGAATAGCAATAGGCACGTATTTTAATTTCGGATTAAGATCTGCAACTTGTTGCACTGTCTTGCCTACAAATTCTGCGGTTCGCGTTAAACTTAGACCGATCATAATTAATGCTCCATTTTCGAATTCGTAAGTGTCGTTAAACGCACTCTGATTAAGCAATAATTCAATTTCATTCGCTGCAAGCGATTCTGGAGAAATAAGTTCGTCGATTCCAAATTTTGTAAATCCAACTTCGTCTTTTCTATCTATAAATTCGGTATTAGAAATACGAGCAATGGTACGTTTTGCACCTAATTGCTTTGCGAGTACACAAACGGTAATATTTGTAGTTTCACTAGAAGTGACGGCAATTACAAGATCGGTTCCATCTACTTTCGAGTCTTTTAAAACTGAAATAGATGTGGCATCACCCCGCACTACCCGAATGTCTAAATGTGTATCGGCATAACTTAGGGCTTCTCTGTTATTATCAATAAGTGTAATATCTTGAGACTCGAAAGAAAGGAGTTTTGCTAAATGAAATCCTACCTCGCCTGCTCCGGCAATAATAATTTTCATAATATATCTTACGAAATAAGTTAGGCAAAGGTAGCCATTTTTTTACTAGTAACTCATTGTCTTTTATGAATTCAATAGGGCAGCAACTCTCAAAAAATATGTAGCTTTGCGCCCGATCATGAGTAAAGAAAAAAAAATAACACCCTACAAAGAATCTACGCTAAATAAAAAACAGCAGGTAGAGCAGATGTTCGATACTATCTCAGAGAATTACGACGGATTAAATCGCGTAATTTCATTGGGTACAGATGTAAAATGGCGTAAGAAGGTCGTGGCAATGGTGAAGGCTAAAAACCCCAACTCTATTTTAGATATCGCTACTGGTACTGGTGATCTAGCCATTACGTTTGCC
This sequence comes from Cochleicola gelatinilyticus, assembly GCF_001637325.1. Taxonomy (GTDB): domain Bacteria; phylum Bacteroidota; class Bacteroidia; order Flavobacteriales; family Flavobacteriaceae; genus Cochleicola; species Cochleicola gelatinilyticus. The sequence goes on along the minus strand of NZ_LRXL01000052.1, from coordinate 190,309 downwards.
GCAACTGTTCCTGCTAAGAAAATTGTAGGTCTCGATCTTTCAGACGGAATGCTTTCGGTTGCTAGGAAAAAAGTAGCGGGAACGCAACTAAATGATAAAGTAACTTTTATTCAAGGAGATTCAGAAGCACTTCCCTTTAAAGACAACTCTTTCGAAGTAGTAACCGTTTCTTTTGGAATTCGAAATTTTGAGAATCTAGAAATAGGCCTTTCAGAAATACTTCGCGTATTGACCCCAAACGGTTTATTTGTTATTTTAGAAACTTCGGTTCCCGAAAAAACTCCTTTTAAGCAAGGGTATCATTTTTACTCTGGCAAAATCCTACCACTAATTGGGCGCCTATTTTCTAAAGACAAAGTTGCCTACCGCTATTTAAGTGAAAGTGCCTCTGTTTTTCCACATGGCGAACAACTCAACAATATTTTGAGTAAAATTGGGTTTATAGATGTGAAAAGCAAACCGCAAACTTTTGGCGTAGCAACCATTTATACCGCTACTAAACAATGATGAAGCACCTTATATTCACCCTTACCTTTTTATTTTTTTATCAATCCGCAGATGCACAATTTGGCAATAAAGAGCGCATTGCCAACGATGCCAGTGGAGGAAAAGGAGATATTGACAACTTGTTTCTCTCCTGGGGATATTTTTTGGGGTTTAATAGCCTTGATTTTAATTTCGACTACAAAGATCAATTTGGGGATTTAAACACCGATGTTCAAGTAGAGAAAATTGGGGGATTTAACGTAGGACTTATCGGAGATTTAAAAATTAATAATTACATGAATCTTCGCTTAGAACCAGGGCTATATTACACACAACGAAATCTAATTTATCCAGGATTCGAAGATGAAGTTGATTTTCTTAGGGAAGTAAAATCTACGTACATTCATGTTCCGTTATTACTTAAGGTCTCAACCAAACGCCTTAATAACTTTAAACCTTTTATAGTAGGTGGAATTTCCACATCGGTAAACCTTTCTAGTAACGAGACCAACCCAGAAGACAACCAACAAGGGCAGTTTAGAACAACTAGAAACAGCAGCTTTTACGAGTTAGGCTTCGGTGTTGATCTTTATTTTTATTATTTCAAATTTACACCTTCCATTCGTGGTGTATTTGGCCTAAAAGACGAATTAATACAAGATGAAGACCCTAATAGTGTATATACGAGCAATATCGACAAATTATCAACGCGGGGTATCTTTGTTAATTTTACATTTCAGTAAACGAACTTCTCTTAAATTCGTTTAATAAGATTGCCGTGGCTGTAGCTACATTAAGACTTTCTGTTTTATGAGCTTTTCCAAACTGCGGAATGGTTATTTTTTTAGTGAGTAATTTTAGTACTTTTTCTGAAATTCCATTAGCTTCATTTCCCATAACAATCACACCTTGCTTCGGAAACTTCTCGCTGTAAACAGACTCGCCATTCATACAACCTCCGTATACAGGTAGTTGGGTCTCTTTCAAAAAAACAGATAGGTCGGTGTACTGAAGCGGAACTCTAGCGATAGAGCCCATCGTCGCTTGAATTACTTTTGGGTTGTAACAATCTGCAGAATCTTCAGAACACACCAATTGTGACACGCCAAACCAATCGCAAAGTCGGATAATCGTTCCTAGATTTCCCGGATCGCGAACCGCATCTAAAGCGACAATAAGCCCTTCCGAAGTAATCTCTTTATTTGATTGTGTATAAAAAAGTGCTAGCGCAGTATTTGCAGAGGTTAAAAAGCTAATTTTCTGAAGCTCTTTTTCTGAAATTTCTACCGCACCTTCCGAAGTAATAACCTCTAGATTTGTAGTATATAAACTATGCAATTTCATTCCTTCCTGCATTAATTCTCGAATAACTTTTGGTCCTTCAGCAACAAAAAGCCCTGTACTCGTTCTGTACTTTTTTTGCTTAAGACTCGTTATTAGTTTTATTTCACTTTTACTTATCAAATTTATTCTATTTTTGAAGTTAAATTAAGGAAGACACTTGGCCTATACCCTCACAAAAATATCATTATTTTTAGTTGTTCTTATATTATTTATTTCTTGTAACGCTGTAAAACGGGTTCCTGAAGGTAAATTTCTATTAACTGAAAACACCATAACAGTAGACGGCAATGAGATAAGTGACTTTGGAGTGTATAGTCAGTTATACCAAAAACCCAATCCAAGAATACCTTTAATAAATGTTCCTTTGGGACTTCACATTTACAACATTGCAGAACCAAAACCCGACTCTACATTTCAAGATTGGTTACATCGAAAGCCCAACCGAGAAGAACGATTGGTGAAATGGCTGTCAAAAAAACAGGTGGATGCACTAGATAGTGCGAAGGTAGGTTTTAATAACTGGTTAAAAAAAACAGGAGATGCTCCAGCTATTATTTCTGAAGACCGAACCGAAAAATCAAAGAACCGACTGAAGCGTTACTACAGTAGTTATGGATGGTTTAACGCTGAAGTTGCAGACAGCATACGAATAGACACTACTAGAAAAAAGCGTGCATCGATGGATTATTACGTTACACGAAACACACCTTATATTGTTGATTCTATCACCGAAAAGATTAGCTCACCCGTTGTAGACAGTTTGTTTCAGCTCACCAAGGGACAATCTTTTATACAATCTGGAAAACAATATAAAGCAAACGATTTTGTAAACGAACGTGATCGGTTAACCATACAATTTAGAAATTCGGGATTGTATTATTTCGATCAAGATTATGTAGGATTTGAAGGGGATACTGTAAAAACAAATCATAAAGCAAATATAACCTACCTTATTCCCGATAGAAAGATAACGGTTGGCGATACAGTATATACAGAACCATTTAAGGTTCACACCGTTAGCGAAGTTAGGGTAGTAACCGATTATGAATTTAATAAGAGAAATGAAAAGTTCTCAGACTCTGCTTTCTTTAAAGGTTATAAATTATACAGTTACGATGAGTTAGAGTTTACATCGAAAGCTATAACAGATGCTATTTCTATTACCCCTAATAAAACTTTTAAAGATATAGACCGTACGCTTTCGTATAACCAACTGAGTGATCTTCGAATGTTTAGGTACCCCAATATAACGTATCAAGAAGATCCACGTGACACTACTGGCACTAACCTTATAGCAACAATATTACTTACACCAAAAAAGAAATATACACTTGGTGCCGATTTCGATGCATACACCTCATCGATTCAACAAATTGGTATTGGAGGAAGTGGAACATTTTTAATTCGGAATGTTTTTCGAGGTGCTGAAACGCTAGAGATTTCAGGAAACGGAAGTATTGGTTCGTCGAAAGATCAAGCCGATAGTGATAGTAAATTCTTTAATGTTTCAGACATTGGTGGAGAAGTAAAACTTTCCTTTCCGAAGATACTTTTCCCTGTAAATACCGACAAACTCATTCCTAAATACATGTCCCCAACGACCAGTATAAGTTTAGGATTTAATGCGCAAAATAATATTGGTTTAGATCGACAAAGTATTAACGTTAGATATAATTACCGATGGAAACCTTCAAAAATACGTACCAATGTGTTCGATTTTCTCAACATACAATACGTTCGTAATTTAAATGTAAGTAATTATTTTAACATCTATAGAAACTCGTTCGATCAAGTAAATACGATTGCTCGAATTGTGGAAGACGATACTCAAGGTGCCATCGACCCAGATTATTACACCCTCGACTCTAATGGCGATCTGCAACTTACCGTACCCAACGGAATAGATAATTTTTTAAATGATGCGTTTGTTAACAACAACTACGACCTTTCGAACGACAACTCCCAAATACTACAAAACAATATTGAACGTAAAGATCGTCTTACTGAAGACAACCTTATCTTCACTACTAGCTTTACTTGGCAACGGGATACCAGAGAAGGAATAAGTGACAATAATTTTTCAAGAATACGTTGGAAACTAGAAAGCGCAGGGAATCTTCTTTCATTAATTTCGAAAGCTAGTAGTATAGAAAAAAACAGCAATGATAACTATGAAACGTTAGGAGTTGTCTTTTCACAATATTTAAAAGGAGAAGCAGAATATATTAAACACTGGGAATTTGAAAATTCAACCATTTTTGCAATTCGTGGATTTGGAGGAATCGCCATTCCCTATGGAAACAGTAACAGCATTCCTTTTACCCGTAGTTATTTTGCGGGTGGTGCAAACGACAACCGTGGCTGGAGAGCATACGATCTTGGACCAGGAAGTAGCGGTGGTGTTTTCGAGTTTAACGAAGCTAACCTAAAACTGGCATTTAATGCAGAATATCGTTTTCCAATTTTTGGAGCTTTTAAAGGTGCACTCTTTGTTGATGCTGGAAACATTTGGAATGTTGCCGACAATGTGAATGACGAAGCGTCTAAATTTTCGGGCCTTTCAGACTTAAAAGAAATCGCCATTGCATCTGGCTTAGGACTACGGTATGATTTTGGTTTTTTTGTTTTTAGACTTGACACCGGATTTAAAACATACAACCCAGCAAATTCGGAAGGAAACCGTTGGTTTAAAGATTATAATTTCCAAAATGTCGTGTACAACATCGGGATTAACTATCCTTTTTAAACCATTTAAATTTCATATTTTTGCCATTATATATTTGAAAGAACAAGAACACTATTTTCTTCACTTACATTAATAGCATGTGCTAGAGTGAAGTATATCTATAAAAAAAATAACACTATGAGTCATTCGATACGTCCTGGAGTTGCTACGGGCAAAGAAGTTCAAAAAATTCACGAATACGCTAAGAAAAAAGGATTTGCAATGCCAGCGGTAAATGTAACTGGATCGAGCACTGTAAATACTGTGATGGAAACTGCTGCCGCATTAAATGCTCCAGTGATTATTCAGTTCTCCAATGGTGGTGCTTCTTTTAATGCTGGAAAAGGACTTTCAAACGAAAATCAACAAGCTTCGATTCTAGGAGGTGTTGCTGGGGCAAAACACATACACACACTCGCAGAAGCTTATGGTGCTACAGTAATTCTACACACCGACCACTGTGCAAAAAAATTACTGCCTTGGATCGATGGTTTATTAGATGCCGGAGAAAAATATTACAAAGAAACTGGGAAATCGCTATATAGTTCCCACATGATCGATCTTTCTGAAGAACCTATCGAAGAAAATATCGAGATCTCAAAACGCTATTTAGAGCGTATGAGTAAAATGGGAATGACACTTGAAATCGAATTAGGGATTACTGGAGGAGAAGAAGATGGAGTAGACAATACCGATGTAGATTCTTCTAAATTATATACACAACCCGAAGAAGTAGCTTATGCGTACGAAGAACTTTTAAAAGTTAGCGATCAATTTACAATTGCAGCTGCCTTCGGAAATGTTCATGGAGTTTACAAGCCTGGAAATGTAAAATTAACACCCATAATTCTGAAAAATTCTCAAGAGTACATTCAGAAAAAATTTAATACTGGCCACAACCCTATCGACTTTGTTTTTCACGGCGGAAGCGGTTCTACGGTAGAAGAAATTAGAGAGGCAATTGGATATGGAGTGGTAAAAATGAATATAGACACCGACCTTCAATTCGCTTTTACTGAAGGAGTTAGAGATTATATTGGCGCACATGCCGGATATTTAAAAACACAAATTGGTAATCCAGATGGTGACGATCTACCAAACAAAAAATATTACGATCCAAGAAAATGGCTCCGTGAAGGGGAAGCAACCTTTAAAACGCGACTAGAAAAAGCTTTTCACGATCTTAATAACGTTAATACACTATAAACCCGGAATTTTTATACATGGAAATAAAAACTCCCCTAACACCGGAACATATGGCTTGGTTTAAAAGAACAAAAAAAGGAATTCAGACAGCAACAGAAGATAAAAAGGATGTACCTAAAGGACTTTGGTATAAATCTCCTACTGGAAAAATCGTCGATTCTGAAGAATTAGAACAAAATTTTTATGTGAGTCCAGAAGACGGGTATCATGTTCGCATAGGAAGTAAAGAATACTTCGAAATTTTATTCGACAACAATAAATTTAAAGAATTAGATAAAGGACTTACCTCAAAAGATCCACTAACGTTTACCGACACAAAAAAATACACAGAACGTTTAAAAGCCGCACAAGATAAAACAGGCTTAAAAGATGCTGTTCGTACGGCAGTAGGTAAATCGATGGGAGAAGACCTTGTAATCGCCTGTATGGACTTTAGTTTCATTGGTGGGTCTATGGGAAGTGTTGTAGGTGAGAAAATCGCTAGAGCAGCCGATTATTCATTAAAAAACAAGATTCCATTACTCATTATCTCTAAAAGTGGAGGTGCCCGCATGATGGAAGCTGCACTCTCTTTAATGCAACTAGCAAAAACAAGTGTAAAACTAGCACAATTGGCAGAAGCTAAGATTCCGTATATCTCATTATGTACAGATCCAACTACTGGTGGAACAACCGCTTCTTTTGCAATGCTTGGAGATATTAATATTAGCGAACCGGGAGCTTTGGTTGCTTTTGCTGGGCCACGAGTGGTAAGAGATACAACCGGAAAAGAATTGCCGGAAGGTTTTCAAACAGCTGAATTTTTATTAGAACATGGCTTTTTGGACTTTATCTCACACAGAAGAAATCTAAAGGACAAAGTGAACCTTTATTTAGATTTGGTACTTAACCGACCGCTTCGCAATAAGGTGGCTTCTTAAAAAAAACTATAAAATAAAATTTTAGCAGGGATGATTATTTACCTCCCTTTTAAAGCTATCCTATTAATTTTAACACAAATACGGCAGCAAAAAACTCATAGATGTTTTTGCTGCCGTATTATTTTTGCAGAACTTTGTTAGAAGCGCAATAATATGCTCTTGCCTAAATTTGATTTGTTAGTGTGTCTGAATCTTAATTACGAATGAGATTGGCTGAAAACTTACTTTTACATCCCTATGAGTTTTAAAGCAAAATTATTTATTGAAGACCAGGAGCGAAATATATTGGACGCTCACCTACTCTACCATCGTTTTTCCGATCTCAACGGAAAACCAACCAGTAACCCCATTGGAGGCCCTTTACGTTTCAGTATTGAATCTACAGGAAACGACAGTTTGTTTTATGAGAATATGTTTTCCCCCTCTTTACAATGCCAGGGTGAGATTATTTTCTACAAACGTGATGGATTAAGCACTCTTTTTAAAATTGAATTTGCCAATGCCCATTTTTTGGGACTGGAAGAAAATTTTAGCGCTAGCGGAGATGAGCCATTACATATGAATATCACCATTGGCTGGGGCATCATTAAAGTGCGGGGCATTGTTTTTGAAGAATACTGGAACCCGAACAATCCTTTTTTAGCCCAAGCAGCGCCTACGGAGATCGGAGTAGAATCTCCAACCATTAGTAGCATTCAATGGACCGAAAATACTTCCGAAGAAACTATAAAAGAAGCAACCTATGGAAGTAATGTTGCATTGCTAGGTCGCATTGAAAATCCACAAGGTGGTTCTGCTACTGTTCATATTGAAAAGGAAGACAGAACTGAATTTAAAAAAGGCGTAAAACAACTTACATTTGAAGGTACGGTATCAGAAAGCGGCAGAATAGACATAAGTTCTATCCAGATCGAAGAGGTCTGGAAGGAATTTAAAAATGTCGAAAAGGACAAACTCATTGCCAGTATAACTTATGAAAATCAAAAAAAGAAAAGCTCACCTATAGAAATTCTTCCGGCACCTAAAGTAATCGTTCATTTTAGACCCCGTGCCAGTTGGAAAGGAGAGTATGGTTTTGATTGGATTAGAAAGGGAGACACAAAATTAGACGGTGATGTTGACTATAAAACTCTTGTCGGAAAATACGGTAAAGTTTATGCAACCCAACCATCCGCAGTATTTACAAAAGATGAAAAGAAACACAAACATTTAGCCGACAATGTGTTTGAAACAATCACAATAACCGATAAAAAAGATAGTAAAGGCAATACTGAGGATTATTCAATCCCTTTTCTGAATCTTTACAAAAATCCAACTGACAAGAATACCTATCCTGCTGAGTTAGAAATTCTGTCGGAAGTAATAGATACTGAACCGGTCAAAATAGTTTTGAAATACCACAAAGATTTCTTGAAGGTGACCAATGCGGCTAATACCATCACGGAAGAAGCCGATTTTAAATTTATTGAGTTGGAAAAAAAATCGGTTACTTCTAAAACTAAAAAAGATGGAACGGTAACTACCGGCAAACTTAATAGTGAAAAACTAACGATTGAATGTATTAAAAATATCGACAAAGATCAATATATCGAGGTACTAGCAGTAACAAAAGTAGATGGCAAAGAAGAAAAAACACTAGCGGGAAAATTGAAAGTCCTCGCGAATCATAAAGGAAATCGAAGAATTGCCAATGTTGTTTTTGTAAACGTCCTCGCCAACATAAACGGAGAAGCGAAAGGAAAAGAACCTGTAGGGATTTCGTCTGCTGATATAAAGAGTCAAAAGGAATATTTATCCCCTTTCTTAAGGCAGGCATTAGTACAACCCAATGTAAAGAACACCGATTTAAATCTTAGTGGTGATGCAGTTCTTAATAAAGATTATGTTCTAAAATTCGGATCCAGAAATATTTTTAGCAAATACAATGTTACAAATAGTGCAGGAGATGATCTGGTGACGTATTTAAAAAGTCAATTTACCAAAGATAAGGCAAACGCTATCTACAAAGATTATTTCGTTGTATTTTTTCTCGGTAATGGTGGAGGGAGAGAAAAAGCTTCCGGAAAAATTGTACATTTAGGAGGACATGCTAATGGTATTCCTAGCAAAGAATGTATAATGTATAAAAACCCTCAACCATTTTTTGTTGCACATGAACTCATGCACTGTATGAATCTTTACCATTCATTCGACAATAATGGTGATTATACTTTCAAAATTGGACAAACTGAAAACATAATGGATTATTCTCATATGACACAATATGCGGGAAGTAAAAAAATCACCCAGATTAGCACATGGAAATGGCAATGGGATATTCTTAAGACCCAAACAACAGAAGAATCATGAGTAAGTACTATATATTAATATTGTTTTCAATGGCACTTTTTTCATGCCAATCACAAAACTTCAATAACAATTTAAATGACACTACAATGCTCACTAACAATAAATTAAACCTCAGCGAATTTAAATCTGTTGCACGTACACTAAGTGCTATAGAATACCGTGATCTAACGGGAAAAGTAGCCAACGGAACAGCTTATTTCTATAAGCAATCACTTCCTGAAAAAAACGGACACATTGCTATTTATGGAGATAATGACGGCTTTGAAAAAATAGTGGTTGACAAGACGTTACACTTTATGGAAGTTTATAATTTTAATGAGGAAGGAATATTGGTAAGCAAAGGGTTAATGTATCCAGAAGGTTTTAAAAAAGGAACTTGGATGTACAATAATGAAAGTGGTAATGTTGAAAAAGAAATTGATTATGATGAACCTTTTAACTTTTCTTGGGAAGATGTCCTGATATATTTAGAGGAAAGAGCCATTCAAAAAGAATCCATCGTATATATAATACGAGATGCCGAATCAAATCCCAAAACATGGACAATCGAGTGGAATATCGATACCGATAATGCTGAAGTAATTATCTTAAATGGAGATACTGGGAAAGTTATAGAAATAAATAAACAACCGATAAAAAAGGAAATTTAATTTGAATTATTTAGTCAATGGACTAACTTTTTTAAAGTAAATAAGTTCAGTTTATTAAAAACTTAGCGCATCAGCTATCGATAAGGCACACAGATAAAAGGCTTAAGTTGTTTTTGTGGAGGTTAAATCAAAAAGTCGCTCCTTACTGTATCTCTCATCTGAAACGAAAGAATATGAAGTGTATGTTGATGAAAACAATTTATACTATGACGGAATACTACTAGATTCCGAACGAATTAAACATCTTGATATTTCGCAAAAGAAAAAAGATTCAATCTCAGCTATATAGTTTAATAAAAACTAGATGCCAGCATAGCAACCGTCATGATATTTTTAGTTTCTTCTCATACACCATCGTTTATTTTTTCAGAAAATCGTTATTCTATTCAGATTAGTCAGCTAATACTGATTAAAGTTAAGTTGATAAAGACCCTATGAAAACACCTCTCTGTGTACTATTAATGGCAGTATTTTTTACGGGCTATTCTCAATCTACAAGAAAGATTGTAAAAGATTTTGATGGAGACTTTGAACCGGACACAGTGTATATCGATTCAGATGCTGATAAATTATTCTGTATCCTATCGTCAAATAACTACAGAGAAACAGCAAGCCTGGAAATTCGGAGTATGAATTTCGGCAATACCCTTGTTGACACTCCAAATGGTTTTGAGTTCCGGAACGATTATGGGCGCTCCGGTTTTATTAATGAATTTGAATACGACCCTACATCCGGGCAGATGCAACTCGTAAAAATAAAGCGTACAGACTACGACATTGATCGCTATAAATATGGTAAAGAAGTGAGACACGGTAGTGGAAAATCGAGCATTGACTTAAAAACCCATTCCTATAAAGGTGATTTCTATGATGTTTATAAAGACAAGTTAAGAAAACTTCCCACAATTAATAGCACAATTAAATTTCCAATCACCTATCTCGAAACATTTAGTGATGCTATTTATTTTGAATTTGAAAAAAAATGCCTTGCACTTTACGAACAGGCTAAAAAAGAAACTCATTAACACATTTACGTTCTCTAATAAAGCATAATCCCTTTTACTGAAAATTGTATTATATATAATTATTCATAATAAGCTATGTCCCTAATTTTAATATCAATACCGCTTCAGATAATTAACCAATAGCTTTGTTATAATTTAATTTTTATGGAACTTTGAGAAGCTAAATTAAAACTCCCCCCTTTTTTGATTTATTAATCTAAGCTACGTGTGTTGGTTGATAATACCTGTTGCTCGAATTAAACTTACTTTATATCCCTATGAGTTTTAAAGCAAAACTATTTATTGAAGATCAAGAGCGAAATATCTTAGACGCGCACTTGCTATACCATCGTTTTTCCGATCTTAATGGAAAACCTACCAGCAAACCTATTGGAGGTCCCTTAGAATTTACCATCGAATCTACAGGCAACGACAGTTTATTTTATGAAAATATGTTCTCTCCCACAGTGCAATGCCAAGGAGAAATAATTTTTTACAAACGAGACGGATTCAGCACCTTATTTAAAATTGAATTTGCCAATGCCCATTTTTTAGGCCTTGAAGAAAATTTTAGCGCTAGCGGAGATGAGCCATTATATATGAATATCACCATCGGTTGGGGCATTATAAAAGTGCGCGGTGTTGTTTTTGAGGAATACTGGAATCCCAATAATCCTTTTGTAGAGCAGGCTGCTCCTACGGAGATTGTGGAAGAGGAACCTCTAATTTTGGAGTCTTATTTTGAGAATGAGGATGGGGAGAAGGTAAGTGGTGTAAAAAAAGATCAAAAGGTGTATCTTGTTTTGAAAACCGAGAATATGGCCGGAAAATCTGTTGATATTGATCTAAGCGATCATCCCACCGTATTTGAATACCAAGGGCAACCACTTGCTAATAATATCATGCAAGCCCATTCGATAACAGCAGATGTTATGAAAATTGAACTTACAACCATTAAAAAGAACTCTCAATAATGGCTACCATATCGATAACCCAAACTGACGACGCAGCAAATTCTTACTCTGGTAATGGAGTGGAATGGTTCGAATTTATCCCTTTTGTAGAACTTCGCAACCCGACCGGCAATAATATTGAAGAACACGAGCTGCCACTGGTAAAGGATGAGAACGACCAAGCGGTACGTGTTGATCTTTTGATACAAACCGATGATGACCAACGAAGTGTTACCATAACCTCCTTAAAAACAGAACTCGAACGACCTGTAATTCCTTTTTCGGTAAAAAAAGGTGGATCTAGTGCTGATTGGCTTACTGATGAAGATGGTTATATAGAAGTAGAACTATCCAAAGAAATGGATACGTTTGTGGAGGTAAAAGGTGTAACCGCAAAAATAAAAGATAAATCGGAAGAAGAATTCAACGATAGTCATTCCCACAAGATCTTCACGACCCTCGGTTCAGAGATAGATGTGGAAATAAACATAAGCGCAAATGAATCCACAGCATTTTACCTTAGGTTTCTGGCAAACGATAACGAAGAAACTTTTAGCAAAGGCAGTTATGAGAACTTGTTTTGTGGGTGTTTTAAGGTTTCGACCCTAAACGAATGGGAATTTAGTGAGACACAGATTGAAAAGATTAAAAGGTATGCTGTCTTAAATAATTCTAAGTTAATGGGAAGTGGAGACGCAAATAGATACCATCATTGTACTGACACACATAAACACATTGTTTATAAATTACTTGAAAACCCACCTGATTTAGGTAAAGATCAAGATCATGAAGCAGTAAGACTAACACCAATGGATTTTGAAAATGCAGGCGAAGCTACAACAGATGGTGTAAGAAGCGCATTAATTGCTCAAACCTACGCCGAGCCTTCTAAAATTTTCACAGTAATAGATATTAACGATAATGAAGTTATAGGCACAAATGGAAAGCCAGGGAATACAGATAAACAACTAAAAAAATTTAAAGAAAGTCCAATTGAATATATGAAGAGTAAATGTCCCGACAATGGTTATTATATTTTTATTGGTGCTTATAATGATGACTACCATTCGTTTACTATAATTGTAAATAAGAAAGATGAAACATTTAATTTTCAATTTGTTGATCAATTGGTTGCGGTAGTAGACATGGACGAAAATAGTCTTGAAAATCTAAAATTACTAAGTGATATTCGTCGATATAGAAGTAATTTTCCAATGGGACTAGAATTATATCAGTTAAGAAATAAAATGAAATGATATGAAAAAAATATATTATCTATTTTTATTTCTATCGATCTCATTCAGTTGTAAAAATAGAATTAATGATAACTCAAAAAATCTTAAACACGAAGAGGTTAATGATACACTTGAAGCTGAGGAACAAATACCGTTAGAAAAAGTTGAAATTTCTATAAGCACATTTGATTTAAAGAAAACCTTAAGTCTTTTAGGAGAAGCACATCATACTGGTAATAGGTATTCTGACTGGATGACAAATAAAATTGGATTTATTGATAAACTTTTAAAAATAGAAGATAACCAAATATCAATTTCTAGTACCAGTTATACCTATAAAAACGATTATGTTTTTTATTTGCATACCCTCAAACACTCAAACGATTCAATTTCAATTAAACCATTTTTAGAAAATATCCAAGGTAAACACACAGAGGGATATACTCAATTACGTGTATTAATTTTTGCTATGAAAAACGAAAAAGAGGCTAATTTTATTGACATTCCTCTGACTAGCGGGTATTCTAAAAAGTATAACGAATTAATAAAAAATGTTTATAATAAAATTGATTTTGTTGTGGTGAGCTGCGACTCAACTAAGGCCTGTTCAATTAAAGATTTTAGGCCGTAATCTACATCCAAGTCCAAAGACTCAAAAATTCGAAATTAAACAGATTATAGAGAAACACCCAAAGATTACGAAAGTGTAGGAGAATCGACTACGCAAGGCGTACGCCAAAATCTACAAGCAGCTGCTTATGCTGAGACCACCAAAACATTTACTGTAGTGGACATAAACGGCCATGAAGTGATCACAAATGGTAAACCCGGAAATACAGACATAGCACTGAGCGATTTTAAAGAAAGCCCCGTGGAATTTATGAAAGAAGCATGCCCGAGCGACGGATATTATGTATTTATTGGAGGGTATAATGATGACTATCACTCATTCACAATAGTGGTTGAAAATACCGGAGACTCCTTTGAATTTGAATTTGTGGATCAACGGGAAGGATTCATGTCAGAAAGTCAAGAAGGAATAGAAAATCGATTTTTATTATATATTCGAGAATGGAGAGAGAATTTCCCAATGTATTTAAGCTTATACCAACTGAGAAATAAAAAGAAATGAAGCTATTAAATTCTTGCGTTATATTGATCATTCTCAACTTATCTATTTTAAGTTGCAAAGAGGTTAAGAAGGATTTTGAAGAAACTAGAATTGAAAGTACATTAAATAAAAGTACAGATTCTATAAAAGTCAATAATACAACTCAGAAACTAAATGATTCTAAAAATTTAAAAAACTTACTGAGCTCTTTAATGAATATTGAAAAAACAGACGGTAAGCATTCTGATTGGTTGACAAATAATAACACATATTTTATTGGACATATGATGGAGATTGAACAAGATTCATTTTCCTTAAAAACTATTAGTTACGAATATAAAAATGAATGTGTTTTTTATCTACACAATATAGGACTCATAACAAAAAAGGCATCTATAAAACCTCAATTAGAAAAATCACAAAATAAATACACCAAAGGGAGTTTAGAAGATAGAATCCTAATCTTCACCATGAAAAACGAAATGGAAGTCAACTTTATCGATATACCAGCCAATTGGAACCATATCGAACTTAAAAATGAACTCTTAGAACTTTTGTATTCTAAAATTGATAGCGATGTGATCGTTTGCCATAGAGCAGATCCTTGTGAGTACAGAGACTTGCGGAAAAAAGATTAATCTTGGTATGCTCTTACAAAAGAAAATCTTAAATTCAATATAAAGTTTGTAAGAAAATCAAACTACCGTTTACCGTGAAACAGGGAAGTAAAGATAGTGACGATGAAAATAGCATTAAACTCCGGTCTTATTAAAAAAAGAAGTTGACATAATTAGTCTTTTAAGTCCGCAAAAACTTAAAGAATGAAAAAACCAATCCTTATATTTTTTATCCTGACAGTTATTCTTTGTAGTTGCAAAGAAAAGAACAACAAATTTTTGTCGAAACGAGATGTTAAGCCTACTATCTCTGCCTGTGATAAAGAAAACCGAATTGTGTTAGATACTGTCTTCAAAAATACCTCTATACTTACATCTGTGTATTACAATGAAAATTGTAAAATTCAGAACTTAGAACTTATAACTCAATTGGACGAACGTTCTGGGAGCATCCAAAGTCAAGATGAAATTAAAAACGTGAGTGTTATAACAGGGTTTTTGGGTGATACAATTCACAGGTTCACAATTAATCCGGAAGACAACCTATTTCACTTCAATAAAAAAGACAATATACTTTTGACCGAATTGGTTTTTGCCCAACCATTTTTAGACAGCATCAACATACTAGAACTTCAAACGTTTGCAAGCAATGAGGATTTCTCTGATGGAAAAATTATGATTTCAGATTCTTATTTATATAATAACACCGCAAAACTCTTGGACATTGATAGAACATATTTAGATTATGCAGCTTTTAAAAATCAAAATATAAATACCAAAATTATTTCGGTTAAAGAAAATACAATAGACACATTAATGATCACCGTACAAGTAAACCAAATTATTGATGATATCGAAATGATTGATATTTCACTCAATAAAAAAGTAAAATTAAATTATAAAAGTAGCATTAAAGCTGACTTTAAAAATTTTAAAAGGGAAAGTAATGGTTGTATGCTTGTTAGCTTTTTGAAAATGAGTCCTAAATTTATTCAATTAAAAGTGGACATTGAAAAAGCTGACCTTAAAGAAATATCTGAAATTATCCTAAGATTAAATGACGTAGAATATCAATGATAAAATTGTGCTCTTTTCTTTGAAAAACGATGATAACGCAACTATGAAAAATTTAGTTTTATTTTTTTGCTTCGTAGCGCTGTTTGCATGCAAGGAAGTCGACAAAGATATTTCACTGGCTGAAGCGGACGAACAGACCTATACACAAATTAGCTCACATTTATATCGGGACAGTGCTTCTAACATCTATCTGAAAGTTAAAAACAAACCCTCGCTGCATCCTTCTAAAACAAAGAACATCAAAGATTCTATTTTCCTGTCGGATGTTTTTGAAATGGAAACCAACAAAAAGTTACCTTTAAAGCAAGTCATCGATACTGCGTCGTTCGAAGCTATAAATCAAAACGGCAATTATTTTAAAGACCGGAATAAAGTGTATATCTATGAGAATACACCTAAACCGGCTCAATTTTATTATGTCCCTAATACGAATGTTTCTTTCTTCGGAAAGTCCAACGATTTTATGCAAAACGAAGATAAACTCTATTTTCAGGGAGCCCTAATGGAAGGTGTTGATTCCGAAAATGGGAAGTTGGTTTACCTTTCTTCAAAAAAAATATCATACGAATTGTTCGCAACCGACGATCAATTGTATTTCGACGGAATTGCATTGGACGTTGAACGATTAAAATATTTAGAATTACCACAAGAAACAAAAGACTCCCTGTCTTATATATATTTTCACTAAATACATGTACTTAAAGTGCATGGAAAATGTCGTAAATAAAGTAGTACGGGATCTTAAGAAAAAAACACAGAAAACACCAAAATCCAATAAATTTCACTACTTTTGCCGCTTGATTACCAAAGTGGTAGTCAATACATAAAAATCATTTAAATAATATTGGAATGTATTTAGCACCAGAAGAAAAAGAAAAGATCTTCGCAAAACACGGAAAGTCTAAGACAGACACGGGTTCTGCAGAAGGACAAATTGCATTGTTCACGTACAGAATTGAACACCTTACAAAACACCTTAAAGCAAATCACAAAGACTACAATACAGAGCGCTCTTTGGTAAAGCTAGTAGGAAAGCGTCGTTCTCTTTTAGATTATCTAATGAAAAAAGATATCTTACGCTACCGTGCCATCGTTAAAGAATTAAATTTACGTAAGTAATTAGAATAATAAATGGGCTCTTAATGAGCCCATTTATTATTTATTGATACCTTGGTGTTTTTCCGAATTTATTTCGGCATCATTTCTAGGAAACTGGAAAATTTACAAACAGAAAAGCTACCCTTAGGTTTTTCATTGGTCAACCACAACAACACAACAACACTGCAATCGAACATCGATTGTTGACCAATTTATTAACATCTCCTCGCTGTTACTAACAAAGAGAGGAGATTCCCTAATTCATGGGAAAAAAACAAATTTTTATGATACCTAAAGTATTTAAAGAGGTCATAGACCTAGGTGACGGTAGAGAGATTTCTATCGAAACTGGAAAATTAGCTAAACAAGCCCATGGGTCTGTTGTTGTTCAATCTGGAAAATGCATGTTGCTTTGTACCGTAGTTTCAAATTACGAACAAAAAGACTTAGATTTCTTACCCTTAACGGTAGATTACCGCGAAAAGTTTGCCGCATCAGGACGCTACCCAGGTGGTTTCTTTAAAAGAGAAGCACGGCCAAGTGACGGTGAAGTATTAACCATGCGTTTAGTAGACCGTGTGTTACGTCCATTGTTCCCTAAAGATTATCACGCTGAAACACAAGTGATGATTCAATTAATGTCTCACGATGATGATGTAATGCCAGATGCAATGGCAGGACTTGCCGCTTCTGCAGCAATTCAACTTTCCGACTTTCCTTTTGAATGCGCTATTTCTGAAGCACGAGTAGGACGCGTAAATGGTGAATTTATTATAAATCCTACAAGAGCACAATTAGAAGAAAGTGACATCGATATGATGATTGGTGCTTCCGCTGATTCTGTTATGATGGTGGAAGGTGAAATGGACGAGATTTCTGAAGAAGAAATGACAGAAGCCATTAAATTTGCACACGAGGCTATTAAAGTACAATGCGCAGCTCAAATTCGTTTAGCCGAAGCCTTCGGAAAAAAAGAAGTACGTGAATATCCAGCTGAAAGAGAAGATGAAGAGTTAGCTAAGAAAGTGCACGATATGGCATACGATAAAGTATACGCCATTGCTCAAGCAGGATCTGCAAAGCATGAACGTAGTGCTGCTTTCAGTCAAATTAAAGAAGATATTAAAGCTACTTTTTCTGAAGAAGAACTAGAAGATTTTGGAGATCTAGTTTCTAAATACTACCGCAAAGCTGAAAAAGCAGCCATTAGAAATTTAACCCTAAATGAAGGTTTGCGTCTAGATGGTCGTAAAACAGTCGATATTCGCCCAATTTGGTGCGAAACAGATTACCTTCCTTCCGTTCATGGTTCTGCTATCTTTACACGTGGAGAAACTCAAGCACTGGCTACAGTAACTTTAGGAACTTCAAGAGAAGCAAATAAAATTGACATGCCTTCGTACGAAGGTGAAGAAACTTTCTATCTTCACTACAACTTCCCTCCTTTTTGTACGGGTGAAGCTAGACCTATTCGTGGAACGTCACGTCGTGAGGTTGGGCATGGTAATTTAGCGCAACGCGCACTTAAAGGTATGGTACCAGCAGATTGTCCATACACCGTTCGTGTAGTGAGTGAAGTACTTGAATCTAATGGTTCTTCATCTATGGCAACTGTGTGTGCCGGAACTATGGCAATGATGGATGCAGGAGTACAAATGACCAAACCAGTTTCTGGAATTGCAATGGGATTAATTTCCGACGGTGAATCTGGAAAGTACGCAGTATTGTCCGACATTTTAGGTGATGAAGATCACTTGGGAGATATGGACTTTAAAGTAACAGGTACAGCAGACGGAATCACTGCCTGCCAAATGGATATTAAAGTAAAAGGATTAAGCTACGAAATTCTTGTAAATGCCTTAAAACAAGCAAGGGACGGTCGTTTACATATTCTTGACAAATTAACAGAAACTATTGCCGCTCCTAGAGAAGACGTTAAGTCTTACGCGCCTAAAATGGTTACTACTAGAATTGCTAATGAATATATTGGTGCATTAATAGGACCAGGAGGTAAAGTAATTCAAGAGCTTCAAAAAGAAACAGGATGTACAATTGTTATTAACGAAGATCCTGTAACTGAAGAAGGTATTGTTGAAATCTTAGGAACAGGTCAAGAAGGAATCGATACGGTATTAGCGAAGATCGACTCTATTACTTTTAAACCAGAAGTTGGAAGCGTATACGAAGTGAAAGTAATCAAAATGCTAGATTTTGGTGCTGTTGTTGAATATATGGATGCTCCTGGTAATGAAGTATTATTACATGTGTCTGAATTGGCATGGGAACGTACCGAAAATGTTAGCGATGTGGTAAACATGGGTGACGTATTCGATGTAAAATATTTCGGATTAGATAAGCGTACTAGAAAAGACAAAGTATCTAGAAAAGCTTTACTACCAAAACCTGAAGGATTCAAAGAGAGACCTCCAAGAACCGATAGAAATGATAGAAACGATAGAGGACGCGATAACCGTGGACGTGATAGTCGTGACAAAAAAAGAGATTAATTCTCTTAATAACTAATGTGAAAAAGCCTTCTTTATAAGAGGGCTTTTTTTATACTAAGTGTTTACACGTATTTTTGCAACGTATTTAATCGCAGGCCTCTAGAACGTTAGGAATAATCAAAAAAAAATGTAAATTCGTTTCTTGAAAGAAATTTCTTTCAAAATTAGATAGCCCCTTATTCTATGAACACACTTATGAATCGTTTTTTTTCGAAAGCCGAAGCACCGGTTCTAGAAAAGAAAACCTTAAAGGATCAGCGACATCAGATACTAAATTTTTTAATTGAAAAAGGAACTTCATCTCAAAAACTGAAAGACCTTATCGATGAAATATCTAGGCTGAATTTTCCAGAGAATTCATTCAAAGCAGATCTTCTGTTAGTGCAATGGTATCTTAAACTTGAAACCTACCTTCTACGCCACGATTCTAAATATATTAATACACCTGAAAAACTTAGAAACGAAGTAAAAAGTAAATTTACCGAACTTACAAGTAATACTATATTCGCTGCTTTGATACTGGCTGAGCCACAGCAAGAACTTGCTATTGCTTTAAACTTTATAACTTATTTCGAGCAAAGGCTTACTGAAGAAGCTAAAGAAAGAAAAATTCCAGCACCACCGCGAAGAATAGGATTTTTAAAAAATAAAGTTTCAGAAAATCTCTCTATGATCGAAAGGATTAATAGAAAGAGAAAAATACGGGAGTTTTTTGAGTCCATGTATGCACAATATACAGATGTAAGTGGAGAAGAATTCACTCAAACTGTCTACACAAGTACTTTTAAAATATTTTACGAAGCCTATAGCGAACTAAAAACTGTACAAATATTAAAGGAATTTACTCCTCAAAAATCTATAAATAATAAGCTTTCATCTCCACCTATTGCATCACCAAAGAAAGATATCACCGCAATAACACCAAAAGCATTATCTAACGTTTCTAACAGCAACACTTTAATGAGCGATGTTTTAGAAAATATGTTAGATGGTATTATTATATGCAATCGAAATGGAGATATAATTGCTAGCAACTCAAATGCAGTTTTAGTTTTTGGGTTAACAAAGAAAGTGCTTGCAGAAAAAACCATACATTCTTTAGTGCCACAAGAGCTCTCTCAAGCACTACAGAACGATTTAGCTATCAGAGACCCCTTAATAAAAAAACATGTTGTAGGCACACGTTTTGAAAGCGAAATCACTACAGCTAACGGCAATACTCAAGAGTATGAAATTAGTATTACAAATAATTACACAGAAGGGGATGATACGTTTACATTAGTATTTAAAGATATTACAGGTAAGAAAGAGACCCTTCAATCCATTCAGGATGCGAAGAAAAATGCCGAGAGAATGGCGAATGCTAAGTCTACATTTCTCTCTAATATGAGCCATGAAATACGCACTCCGTTAAATGTCATTTTAGGTCTTTCGGAAATAATTTCAAAGAAAGATATTTCGGATCCCGAAATGCTTCAAAAAAATGTTGAAGGAATAGATTTTTCTGCAAAAAACTTACTTTCAATTGTCAATGATATTTTAGATTTCAGTAAAATTGAAGCTGGAAAACTTACCATTCAAGCAATCGATTTTAATCTTGGAAAAGTTGTAAATAGCCTGGCAAACGGCTTTGAAATTAAAGCAAGAGAAAAAGGCGTTGAGCTGGAAGCGACAATAGATAAGGACATCCCAAACATTATTATTGGCGATCAATACCGGCTTAATCAGATTTTAAATAATTTAATCGGAAATGCTATTAAATTTACGCAAAATGGTAAAATTTCTATTTTGGTTCATAAAGAACATTCAGAAAAAAGTGGAGAAGTTGCAGTACAATTTAAAGTAAAAGATACCGGAATTGGAATTCCAAAAGATAAACTTCAAAACATTTTTGAAAGCTTTTATCAAGTAGACAGTCCCGAAAGTGCTAAAATTACAGGAACCGGATTAGGACTCGCAATTACCAAAGAATTAATCGAATTGCAACATGGTACATTAATAGCTGATAGCGAGGTGGGTGTAGGGTCTGAATTTCAATTTACCCTTCCTTTTAAAATTAGTAAACTTACTTCCTTAGTACAAACTGAACTTACGATAGAGTGCCGCGATGAAAAACTCGCAGGACTTCAAGTTTTAGTTGCTGAAGACAATAAGATGAATCAATTCTATATAAAGCAACTTCTTGGCAGCTTAAAAGTAGAAGTGGATATTGCTGAAAATGGAAAAGAAGCTATTGAGATTTTTGAAACATCAAAAGACAAATATGACCTTATTTTAATGGACATGCACATGCCCATTATGGACGGTCTTGAAGCGATCAAGATTATTAGAAAGTCGAATAAAAATTCATTTAAAAAAGTGCCCATTGTAGCCTGTTCTGCCGATGTTTTTCCTGAGTCTAGAAAAAATGCCATTAAGGCGGGTATCGATTTTTATCTTACCAAACCTCTTAATGAAGATGCTGTAAAAGAAGTATTGTATTGGTTGGTTTCAGACAATGAATTAAATCCGTCGACAGAATTAAAAAACGACACTAATAGCACGTCGGAAGTGACGCATTCTAGTCATGTAAATGTAAATAAGTTACGTGAAACTTTCGATAATGATGATGAATTTATCATCTCATTATTGGAGATATTTATTAAAGAAACCCCTGAGGATTATAAAAGCTTACGTGCCTGCATCGAACGTGAATTTTATGCTAGAGCAAGTAGTTTAGCTCATAAAATGAAGTCTAGTTTTATGAATTTAGGAATGACGCTTCAAGGTTATTATCTTCAACAAATCGAAAGCCAGCTTATTAAATCTGATGGGCTTGAAGATGGAAAAAAACACATGACAGCTTTTAGCAACCTTTATCATAAAACACTACTAGAGGTTAATATCCTTCTAATTGAATTGAAACAAGGGTAAAGAATCTATTTTATATTTCTTTATAAAGTATTTATATTAGAAAATACATTAATTATACGATAGTTAGCTTTTTCTAATGCGATAACGATAGTAATGGAAAGCTTTTTGCTAGCGGTCGCTACCGAGCAAAAACTTGTAATGCATAGCGTGGTTTTGGGTTGCTTTTCGCTATCCAAAAATTGCCCTAAAAAAAAAAATAAATTTTATGTAACCTTTTTTGTTGTTTCTACGTATAAATAGATGCAGCCCCCAAGTTGCAACGTAATAATCCCAATGTACTTACATGAGACAACTTAAAATTACAAAACAGGTTACCAATAGGGAAACCGCATCTTTAGACAAATACCTTCAAGAAATTGGTAAAGTAGACCTTATTACTGCCGACGAAGAAGTTGAACTGGCACAAAAAATTAAGGCAGGTGATCATCTGGCTTTAGAGAAACTAACCAAAGCGAATCTACGATTTGTAGTATCTGTAGCAAAACAGTATCAAAACCAAGGACTCACCCTACCCGACCTTATTAACGAAGGAAACCTAGGTCTTATTAAAGCGGCACAACGTTTTGACGAGACTAGAGGATTTAAGTTCATTTCGTATGCAGTTTGGTGGATCCGGCAGTCGATTCTTCAGGCACTGGCAGAGCAATCGCGTATTGTTCGTTTACCTCTTAACAAAATTGGTAGTATTAATAAAATAAATAAAACGTTCGCATTTTTAGAACAATCACATGAGCGTCCTCCTTCTGCAGAAGAAATTGCAAAAGAGTTAGATATGACGATCAACGATGTGAAAGAGTCGATGAAAAATTCGGGACGTCACGTATCGATGGATGCGCCACTTATTGAAGGGGAAGATTCTAATTTGTACGATGTGCTACGCAGTGGTGAGTCACCAAACCCCGACCGTGCACTGTTGCACGAATCTTTACGAACCGAAATCGAACGAGCTTTAGAAACCTTGACGCCTAGAGAAGCAGATGTAATTAGATTGTACTTTGGTCTTGCAGATCAACACCCCATGACACTCGAAGAAATTGGTGAAACTTTTGATCTTACGCGCGAGCGTGTAAGACAAATTAAAGAAAAAGCAATTCGTAGATTAAAGCATACTTCACGAAGCAAAATCTTAAAAACATATTTAGGGTAGTGAACCTTCCCTTGTAAGGCAACTTACAGTATGAGATATTTACTTTTGTAAATATTAAAACTGTTCGTTTTTTGATTGATGAATGAATCTCCGGCTGATTACCGGAGATTTTTTTTATCTTCAATTAAAAGGATACCGTATCTTTACTC
The DNA here is from genome assembly GCF_001637325.1 of Cochleicola gelatinilyticus. Taxonomy (GTDB): domain Bacteria; phylum Bacteroidota; class Bacteroidia; order Flavobacteriales; family Flavobacteriaceae; genus Cochleicola; species Cochleicola gelatinilyticus. Next base: position 166,818 of record NZ_LRXL01000052.1, on the reverse strand, counting down.
ATTAATCTTAAAAAGCACGCATGTCTTATACTATATGCTACTTTAGTAATTCCACTATACCTCTTGAAAAAAAAGCATTAGAACAGTTATTTACAACAACAGTTCACAACAATACCCAACTAGATATTACAGGGATATTGTTGTACGAATCGGGGAATTTTTTTCAGATCCTTGAAGGAGACAAAGAAGCTTTAAAAACGTTATACACAAAAATTAAAATAGACGATCGTCATAATAGTATATTTATTATACTAGATAAAAAGATCGAAAAACGTACTTTTGCAGAATATAAATCAGGTTTTAGTATCGTACAGAATTCAGAGGACCTTAACAATGTTGAACGTTATTTAGAAGCTTCTAAAAACTCGCTTCCAGACTCTGAAATTATTTTGGGATTACTTAAACCATTTTTAATGTAAACTATGAGCACTCTTATTGCCCCTTCTATTCTTGCAGCCGATTTTGCAAATTTACAACGCGATATCGAAATGGTTAATAACAGTGAGGCTGATTGGTTTCACATTGATATCATGGACGGTGTTTTTGTGCCGAATATTTCCTTTGGAATGCCTGTCTTGAAAGCTATTTCTAAACATGCAACTAAAACGGTCGATGTACATCTTATGATTGTTGATCCCGACAGGTATATTAAAACATTTGCTGGTCTAGGAGCCAACATTCTTACCGTACATTATGAGGCATGCACTCATTTACACCGTACCTTACAGGCCATTAAAGCAGAAGGAATGCAAGCTGGTGTTGCTTTAAATCCGCACACTAATATTTCGTTACTTGAAGATACAATACAAGACATAGATCTCGTATGTTTAATGAGTGTGAACCCTGGGTTTGGTGGACAAAGTTTTATAGAGAATACGTACCATAAAGTACGGCAACTAAAAGCACTTATCGATTCTAAAGGAGCTACTACAAAAATTGAAATTGATGGCGGAGTTACTAATAAAAATGCTAAAGATCTCAAAGAAGCTGGTGCCGATGTTTTAGTTGCAGGAAGTTATGTTTTTGGCGCTAAAGATCCAGTAGAGACAATACAAAATTTAAAAGAGATCGTCTCTTAAATAGCTGTTTAAACGGATGCATATCCGTTCTTAAATTCCCTTCTCGTTTTCGTATCTTTACGACTATGAATATTCAAAAAGATGTGCTTATTATTGGCGCAGGACCTATAGGCATAGCCTGTGCTTTAGCTTGCAAAAAAAAGAGGCTAACGTATGTGGTAATTGAAAAAGGTGCACTTACCAATTCACTTTATAATTATCCATTAAACATGCGGTTTTTCTCTACTTCGGAAAAGCTCGAAATAGACCATATTCCTTTTATTAGCAACCAACCTAAGCCAGATCGTGACGAGGCATTAGAGTATTACCGAAGAGTTGCCACTAACAACGAACTTACCATAAGACTTTATGAAAAAGTAATCTCTTTAGAAAAAAAAGAAGCTCATTTTTTTGCAACTACAAAGACCCAAAATAGCGCCGGTACTTTACATACATATTCCGCCAAAAATATCGTTGTTAGTACAGGCTTTTATGATCTTCCGAAGCAACTTAACGTTCCTGGAGAATCGTTACCAAAAGTAACTCACTACTATAAAGAAGCACACCCATATATTCTTCAGAAGGTCGCTGTAATTGGCGCTAGTAATTCGGCTGTAGATGCGGCTCTAGAAATCTGGAGAAAAGGAGGTGATGTTACTATGATTGTTCGGGGTGATTCTATTGGGGATCGTGTAAAATACTGGGTAAAACCCGATATCGAAAATCGGATTGAAGAAGGGAGTATTAAGGCGTATTTTAACACAACAGTTTCAGAAATTACGGAAAACGAAATTACACTTACTTCTTCAGAAAAATCTTTCAGTATTAAAAATGATTTCGTGATTGCTCTTACAGGATATCAACCTAATTTCTCGTTTTTAGAGTCTATTGGAATCGAGCTTTCTAATGACGGAAAAAAAATTCCGAAGTACAATCCAAAAACCATGGAATCGAATGTAAAAGGAATCTATCTTGCTGGTGTAATTTGCGGAGGAATGGAAACCCATAAATGGTTTATCGAAAATTCAACAATACACGCAGATATTATTGCTTCAGACATTGCCAAAAAAGAAAATTAATACCCCGCAAAACGGAAATTTAGCAAATCTTGGGTGTGTGTGTATAATTTCGGAAAATGTGTTTTAAAATCTTGAGGTGACTCAATAAAATATTCTGCGAGAACTGCCATAAATTCATACTGATTGGTAAATGCATACGCTCTAAAATATCGCGTTTCATCCAACTTATCTTTTACATCTTGATCGGTTAATTGTTTTAGAATGTTGTGAAATTGTTTTATAAAACGCGCCGAGTCGGGATCTCCACTTTGCCGCGCTTCTAATTGCATGGCGTGCATAAATTCATGAATACCTAAATTATAATTATCGTTTGAAATTTTATACCCATCTTCGAAGTGTTTCCAAGAAAGCACTAATGACTTTTCTTTGGGATTGAACTCGCCTTTGTGATACGAATCGTTTGCTGCACTATAAAATTTGTCAGGATATATTAGAATAGTTTCAATTAGTGAGTACTCGTAATTTTGTCTACCGAAGCTAAGCATACAACCTGCGGCAGCGATAAGAACTTTCATTTCTTCTGAAGTCTCCACTCCTTCTCTACCAACAAATTTTTTTCGATTTAAAAATGAAGCTACCCGATGCTGAAATTGGCGCTGGTATTTTTTTGAAAGCATCCCGTAGAAAGAAAAGTTATTCTTCAGAATTTCTACCTGTTCCTTATTTAATTTTTTATGAACAAGATAATGTCGGAACAGCGGACGGTTGTAATTTTCAGCATACAAACTTTCAAACACTCTAAAAAAAACGAAAGCAAAGCCTATAATTACAATAGTGTAAGCATAAGGTGCCAACCAAGCTATATTTTCGTCCGGTGATTGTACTAGCATTTTCAGTATTTGGGATTGTTAAGATAGCAATAATTTTAGAACAATCTTTATGCGCTGAACAATAACGAATTAGCCTGTTATTTAGTATGCTCTAGATCATATTAATCTCGGGAAAGTATACTTAAAATATACCAGAACAATAACATGAGTGACGCAAACAATCCTAATGAAGCTGCTACGTATTGATCTTCGCTGTATTTATGTACCATATTCGAGGTTTGATACAGAATGGATCCGGATGCAAGAATGACCATTCCCACGCTAAACCACAATCCTAAATTAAAACCAAATAGAACTCCTGCAACAATAAGTCCCAAGGCAATGAAAAAACCAATTGCAAGTATTGATTTTAAAAATGAAAAATCTTTCTTGGTTAATAAAACTACAGCTGATAATCCTGAAAATAGCGAAAGAGTTAAAATAGCAGCTTGATTAAGAATCTCTAATCCACCATCTTCGGCCATGATCATCGCCATAAAGATTAACGGAATAAATATAAATGCTTCAGCAACTACGTATAGGAGCAATGCTAGATACTGCTTATTTGTATCGTGGCTTTGAAGTGCCATTTTCTCAGCGTAATTTGTAATTAACATAAATCCTCCTAGCATGAGCAACCACAACCAACCATCGGTAAGTGAAAGTGCAAACTCCAAAACCCAAGGAATTTGAAAGAACATCGTTTCAACCAAAATAAAAAGCAATACTGCCAATGCCAGATGTGTATACGTTTTACGGTAAAACGCAACTCTTTTTTCATCTGTAAGTAAAGAGACTGCTAATGGTTGCGATGGTGATTGTAATTCTTCCATTTTTAAAAAAATATTTGGTGCTAAATAATAAGGTATAGATTTTAAAGATATTATTTACTAGAATCCCCCTTAAAATTTTGAGAATTGTTTTTAAACAACACATTAAAGGTAGTAAGGCTTCCGTAACAACGAGTAATATATTGTTGAAGCTCTATTTTATCTTGATCTTCTAATTTTTTGTTGCTATTTATTTTTTGTTCCATTACCCGAAGCCGGTCGCGCAACATCACAATTTTATGAAAAAATGTATTTATGGGAATTTCTTTAGAAGACAATGAAACATCTTTCGGCTGAAGCGTAAGAGTACCGCCTCTATATTTCTCTGCGATAGGAACAATTTCACTAACATCACTCCATCTTTTTAAAATTTCCCGAAGACTCTTTTCAACTTCATAGAAACTCACAGTATCTACATCGTCCTCTGCAGCTTCGATAATTTCAAAATCAGAATCTATTTCGATAGTTTCAAGTCCGTTTTCTATAAAAGTTACCCAATACATTGTTGCGGTAACATTTGTAATTACTCCTTTACCATACTCGGGGTGATTAATTCTGGAGCTAATTCCTAAAATTTTATTCATTATATATTGATTTAAAATCATGTAATATAAACACTCCAGTTTACCTTAATTAAAAACTAATAGAAACGTTAATTAGACCCTATAATGTTAAAACATGGAAATTATACGCTTTCAATCAGAACAAACGATAAACTAAGGAATATTTTTTGTCAACTCATGCCAGTATTGTGAAGTTAATTATTTACTTTTGAAATACTTCAATACTTTCAAATAAAATTAACAGTAATTTATTAAAATAGCAATTAACATGTTGCGTTTATTTTAACATAATGTTAACAAATAGAATCTGCTAAAACTTTTAATTAACTCATTTATTTGAATAGATTTGTAAAACTTAACAAAAATAATATTTATGAGACAAAAACTTAAACTTCTGCTTGTAGTGTTGTGTTTGACTTTAGTTCAAACGGCATTTGCGCAGGAAAAGGCAATCACAGGAACGGTAACAGATAACTCTGGAATACCGTTACTTGGAGTAAACATCATCGTTAAAGGAACCAGTAATGGAACTCAGACAGACTTTGATGGTAATTATAGTATCACTGCATCTGTAGGTGAAACTTTAGCATATAGCTATATTGGCTATTCTTCACAAGAAGCAGTAGTTGGTGCAAGCAATGTTATGGACATCACCTTGGAAGAAGGAGAAGCACTTAATGAAGTTGTAATTACTGCACTTGGTGTTTCTAGAGAGAAAAAATCTCTTGGTTATGCAACTCAGCAAGTTGACAGTGAAGAATTAAATGTTACTCGTCCACAAAATGCTATTAGCTCACTTTCTGGAAAAGTTGCGGGTGTTCAAGTAACTAACAATTCAAGTAACCTCGGTGGGTCTACACGTATCCTTATTAGAGGTGCGAGTTCGGTAACTCAAGACAACCGTCCTTTAATTGTTGTTGATGGTATCCCAATTCGAAACGATAACGTAAACAGCACTACTACTCAAGTAGGAAGTGGTGGTCGTGATTATGGTGATTCAAGTTTTGACATTAACCCAGATGATATCGAAAGTGTAAACGTACTTAAAGGTGGATCTGCAGCAGCGCTGTATGGTAACCGTGGTATTAATGGTGTTATTTTAATTACTACTAAAAAAGGTAAAAAAGGAAAAGGTCAAGTAACCGTAAATTCTGGTGTATCTTTTGAAACAATCAACATTCTTCCTTCTGTACAGAAGAAGTATGGTGGTGGAGGTGGTGACCCTGGTACTATTGGACAGGTTGATTTTGCTACTGCAAACATTGGCGGTACAGATTACAACATTGTTGATTATGGTACTGATGAATCTTGGGGACCTCGTTATGCAGGACAACAAGTACTTCACTGGGATGCTTTCGATCCAGAATTTCCAGAAGATTTCTTAACTCCAAGAGAATGGAAATATCCTGAAAATGACGCTTCTACATTCTTTAATACTGGTATAGCATTGAATAACGGTATTGCTTTCACACAAGGTACTGAAGATTCTCAAATGCGTTTATCTGTAAACAATACACAGATTCAAGGTATTGTACCTAACTCAGAGTTAGATAAAAACACGGTTAACTTCCAAGGAAGTTCTCAAATTACAGATCGTATTAAAATTGATGCTGGTGTAAACTTTACCATTACTGACGGTTTTAACAGACCAGAAACTGGATACGGTTCTAACAGTGTAATACTTCAATTTTACCAATTTGGTCAAACATCATTAGATTACGACCGATTGAAGAATTTCGTATTACCTGATGGTACGCAAAGAACATGGAACAGAGATGCTTTCGATGATCCACGTGCAAGATATACTGACAACCCCTACTGGATTGTTAATAGAAACATTGCAACAGACAAGAGAACTCGTTGGTTTGGTAATGTTGGTTTAAAGTATGATATTAGTGATAAGTTATATGCAACTGGAAAGATTTACGCAGATACTTATAACTTACGTATTAATAACAATATTGTTATTAGTGAAATATCTACACAACAATCTCAACATACTGAAAACGCTCGACAAGTTCAAGAGATTAACTACGAAGCTCGTTTACACTATGATGATACGTTCTTAGATGATAAATTTAGTTTAAATGCTTTCGTGGGAACCAATAGAAGAAATGATGAAACTCATATTCTAGCTGCAACTACACAAGGTGGATTAGTAGTGCCAGGAATTTACAACTTAGGAAACTCTGTGAATGACGCTACTGTTACTGAATTCGATTCTAAGAAACGAGTAAACAGTGTATTTGGTTCTGCATCATTTGGTTTTAACAACTTTGTATACTTAGGTGTTACTGCTAGAAATGACTGGTCTTCAGCTTTACCTGAAGAAAACAACAGCTTCTTTTATCCTTCTGCTAACTTAAGTTTTGTATTCTCATCTTTAATTGATGCAGACTGGTTATCATTTGGTAAATTACGTGGAGGTTATGCTGAGGTTGGTAATGATTTAGGACCTTACAACTTAATTAACTCTTTCGGAGCAAATACTTCTTTTAATGGTGTAATTCGATTCAGTAATCCAAATACAAACAAAAACCAATTTCTTCAACCTGAAAACAAAAGAACTTATGAAATAGGTTTGGAAATGTCTTTCTTTAAAAGAAGATTCAGTTTTGATGTAACGTATTATGATGAACTTACTGAAGATCTTATTACTCCAGTAGATGTAGATCCTTCATCAGGATTTAATGCAACTTTCGCAAATGCAGGAAGTTTATCTAACAAAGGTATCGAGGCTCTTGTTAATATTACTCCAATTCAAACGGAAGACTTTAACTGGGACATCACTTGGAACTTTGCAAAGAATGAGAATGAGCTTCTTAGCTTACTTCCAGGAGTATCTTCATTAAACATTGCTAACTATACTTTTAACGGAGTATCATTAAACGCAGTAGTTGGAGAACCTTACGGAGTAATTAGAGGAACAAACTTTGTATTTGATGACAATGGAAATAGAGTTGTTGATGCTGCCACAGGAACATACCTTTCTACTGTAGAACAGGAAGATCTTGGAACAGTAACTCCAGATTACAACATGGGTATCCGAAATACATTCTCTTACAAAGGAATTAATTTAGGAGTACTTGTAGATATTCAAAAAGGTGGAGCTTACCGTTCACTTACTAACTTCTGGGGACACTCTTCAGGTATTTTAGAAGCTACAGCAGCTGGAAATATTCGTGAAGAAGGTATCGTATTAGACGGTGTGACTGCAGATGTTACTTTTAACGACGACGGAACATATACAGTTGAAAATACACAAGCTAACACACAGGTTGTTTCTGCACAATCTCACTTTCAAACATATGGTTTCGGTGGTATTGACGCCTTTAACGTATTTGACGCTAGTTATGTAAAACTTCGTGAAGTTACATTAGGTTATACTCTTCCTGCTAAATGGTTCAATGATCAATTAGATTCAGTTAGAATTAATGCTTTTGGTCGTAACTTAGCTGTTTGGGGTCTTGACAATGACGATTTCGATCCTGAAGTTGCTAGTTCTGGTAGTGGAAATATTCAAGGAGCTGAAGGTGGATCATTACCTTCAACTAGAACAATAGGATTTAATGTAGAATTAAAATTTTAAAATAATGAAAAAGAACATAATAATTGCTAGTTTAATGTTTGCAATTGCATCCTGCTTTATGTCATGCAGCGACGGAATTGAAGATATTAACACTAACCCGAACGAGCCAGAGGTGGTTCCTACAAATACCGTTTTCAATTCTGCAACAAAGCAGTATATGGACAATATGCGTAGTTCATTTAACAATGGACGTATGTCTTTAGACTGGGTAGAATATTGGGGACAAACTGCATACGGAGACGAAGATCGATATGCATTTAGAGAAGCTACAGCAGAGAACATTTATACAGTGTCTTATCTTGTTGGAACCGATTTAAAGTCTATCATCGAAATTAATGCAGATGAAACTACAGCAGGTGATGCATCGGCTGTCGGAAATAACAATAACCAAATTGCTGCTTGTAGAATTATGCTAGCGTACTTATTTCACCGTTTAACAGACACGTATGGAGATGTACCTTACTACTCTTACGGTTCACCTGAAAACGCTGAGTTTCAAGCACTTAATGCAAGTGAATTTTTATCACCTGTTTTCGCAACACAAGAAGCGATTTACACTGACATCTTAAAAGAGTTACGTGAATCAGCAGACATGATTGTTGAAAGCGCTCCAGTTTTCACAAGTGGTGATAACATCTTTAATGGTGATGCTACGAAATGGAAGAAATTCGCTAACTCATTAATATTACGTATTGCTACTCGTAGTGGTAATACTGCTGCAATTAATGCTGCAATTAGTGATGGTGTAATGACTTCTAACGACGATAATGCTGCTCACTTCTATGAAGACAATGATTTAAATGGGTCACCTTGGTGGGTTGCATATATCAGTAGAACAGATTTCGCTGTAGCTGCACCATTCGTAGATTTATTACAAGGAGAAACAGGAAACTTCTCTCCAGATCCTAGATTATTTGAAATGGCAGCACCTATTAGTGCAAGTATCAATCAAGTTAAAAATGATACTTACGAAGCAAGTACAAATTTCGATGATTATGAAGGAGTGCCTTACGCATGTCAATTCTTAAATCAGATTCCTAATAGTACGTATTCATATCCTAGTTCAAAGATCATAACTCCAACATACCAAGAAGTATTAATGGAATATGCGGAAGTTGCCTTCCTTTTATCTGAGAACAACGGATTTAGTCAATCAGAATACGAAAATGGAGTAAGAGCTTCTATGCAAAAATGGGGTGTGGCTTCTGCTGACATCGATGCTTTCGTAGGGTCTCTTCCTGGTGCTAACCAAGAAAACGTACTAACACAAAAGTATGTTGCTCTTTATATGCAAGGACACGAAGCTTGGGCTGAGTACAGAAGAACTGGTTTCCCTAACGATGATATTTTATTATTGCCAGGAGAAACTTTCCCTCTTCCACCAAACCAACAGCCAGCGGGAATTACAAGCTATACATTTAATGCATTATTAAATGCTACAGACCTTCCTTTTAGAATTACTTATCCAGTATTCTTACAGAACCTTAATGCTGCTAACAGACAAGCTGCTGTTTCAGGTTTAAGTGATGGAGATACTATTAAAAGTAAATTATTCTGGGATAATAACTAGTAATTAATACAAACTCTTATTCGTATTAAAACTTATTTGAGTTAGCCAAGAAAACCGTCTTAATGAAAATTAAGACGGTTTTTTTATTCCTTTTATTTAAATTTTGTTGAATAAAGATAATGACGTCTCATTTGAGTTCAATTTTTATTTCAAACAGTCCTCTATTTACAGAGAATAAGTTACATTTAGTGACACCTATAACATCATTACTACTAATGTATTTACAACGTATCATCCCTATTATAATATTTGGAAGTTTAACACTATTTCCTTTGCGGTTAATTGCACAAGAACTACCAATTAATGCAATTAAAAAACAAATTGAACAGTATAAAGAAGAGCCACGAGGTCCTTACAAAAGTATTAATTGGTTTTGTAAAGATGGAGAAGTACGCGATGCACGAGACCCATGTCCAGAAGATAAAGACGATGCTGTACAACACGCAAGCTATCGGGATGACACAAAATTATTAGCTAGAAAACACCACCTATTTTTTGGTGAAATTCTTGCCAGTACAGACCGAACAGAATTTTGGGATGAGGCTAATAATCATAGTCGAATTAAACAATATCAACTTAATCGATATTTGGAAAGTGTCGATAACGGATGGATACAAAGAAAATCACAGTTTTACCGTGGTGCGATTCAAATTGAAGACGAACAAAAGTGGGGTGTTGAATTTTATCAAAAGTTCCTTCCGAGAGACTCCCGTACTACCAATCAATTTTTCTTTCTTAGGCAATCTTTAAGAGACATTCCACATGACGGAGATACAAATTTAGCACAGCTCATGCGTGCTCAGTCAAAAACCATAGCAGATGCATTTCCTAAATTTATGGATGCTAGAATAAAAATTCATGGTAATCCTACAATAGAGGATATTGTAATGGTTCAAGAATTCGAGAAAAAACACAAAGAAAAACTCCCAAAAAAAGTACAAGAAGACCTTACAGAATTGCAGCAAACAATGGCCGAGGTTTATGCTCCTTTAAATGTCACTTCTATTAAAGACCAAGTACTAAAAATTTCTAATAATAATAAAACCAAAGCCCGACTTTTACAATTTCTAGAAGCTTACGACGATACAGCTGCACCAGAACATAATGTTCCCGATTTAGCAGATATATTATGCGTTATTAGAACCGAAATAACAGATGACACCAATGGGAATGATCGTCTGCTCTTATTAGATCTCTCAAATTCTTTTGAAGATGTATTGCTAAAAAAAACTCAAGAATGGCAACCTGAGGACCTAATGGGGCTTATGGAAAAAATTAGACATTTAAGCCTTGCAGCAGCAGGGACTGGACTAATCGAACTATGGGAATGGGAAAAAATAAAGCCACAACTCGAATTACATTTAACCCAAGAGGATCTCACGCTCGCAGATCTTAACCAATTCTTAAAAACCGCTCGAGGTGTTGTAGAATGGAGTGCTGCAATGGTAAAAGCAACCTACGAAGATGACGTAGCTATCTATACCGAGTTTGAACCATTAACTTACGCATTCATAGACGACAGAATTAGATCTTCTGTAGCACTAGACTTAGGCGAATCTGTAAGTAGATTGGGAAGTATTATCGCTGCAACCTCTAACATTGAAAATAATGCTCTTAACATATCTAATCAGAGTAGCATTCGAGGACTTAATCCGGGATATGCCTTCGGAGAACTTGTGATTATTGAAGGCTCTCCTGAAAATGTAGAAATCGACACCGATAAAATATATATTTTTCAGAAACCTCCCTCCGACCTTAAACCGGTGGCGGGAATTATGACAGTTTCAGAAGGAAATCTAGTATCCCACGTACAGCTATTAGCGCGAAATCTAGGAATTCCAAATGCAGCATTATCGGGTGATAACTTAAAAGCTCTTTCAAAGTTCGACGGTGAAAAAGTATTTTATGCCGTTTCAGAAAAAGGAAATGTTATTCTTAAAAAAGAGAAAGACATGACAAATGCTGAAGAAGAACTTTTTAAAAAACAAGAACGTTCTTCAGAAAAAATAGAAATACCAGTCGGACAGATTCGGTTAGACGTTTGCGAAGTTTTAAATATGGGAAATGTTAATGCTTCCGATAGTGGTAAACTATGTGGTCCAAAAGCAGCTAATTTAGGACAACTAAAATCGATGTTTCCAAAAAATGTTGTCGACGGAATTGTGATTCCCTTCGGAATATTTAGAGAACACATGGATCAAGAAATGCCTGGTCAAAATATGAGTTACTGGACGTTTTTAAATAATACCTTTTCTGAAGCTGAAATTCAACGTCGTGCAGATATCGATGAAAAAGAAGTAGAAACCTTTCAGTTAGAACGGTTAACAACACTTCGTAATGCTATCGAAGGTATGGAGTTGTCTAATGAGTTCGTTACAGATCTAAAACAAAACTTTCAGAACGCTTTTGGGAATTCTATTGGTAATGTACCCGTATTTCTTAGAAGCGATACGAACATGGAGGACCTTAAAGAATTTACTGGTGCCGGACTCAACTTGACATTGTTTAATATACTTTCCGAAGAAAATATAACCGAGGGAATTAAAAAAGTTTGGGCATCTCCCTATACCGAAAGAAGTTTTAAATGGCGACAAAAATATTTATTAAACCCCGAAAATGTATATCCGTCTATTCTTATTATTCCTAGTGTAGATGTAGAATATTCTGGCGTACTTATTACAAAAGGGATTAATTCTGGAAACGACGAAGATCTCACCGTAGCTTTTAGTCGTGGTGCCGGTGGCGCAGTAGACGGGCAATCTGCAGAAACCCGACTTATTACTGAAAGCACAGACATGTTATTGGCTCCAGCTCGAGAAGAGGGTTTTCTTAGACTTCCAAAAACAGGAGGAACTACAAAAAACACGACAACGTTCCAAAACCCTATTCTTAATCAAACGAACATTCAAACCATTCGAGAGATTGCTGAGCAAATTCGCACTACGATTCCCAACGAGACTGGATCTGATTACAAAGGAGCTTGGGACGTGGAACTTGGTTTTGAAAATGATAAACTTTGGCTTTTTCAAATTCGACCTTTCGTTGAAAACAAACGAGCTAAAAGCTCAGAATACCTTCAATCGATAACTCCTGTCATCGATTATACTCAAAAGATTGATCTTACTACAAAATTATAAAACATGAAAAATTTAATTGCTATTGCTATTGTCTTCGGAATTGTGCTTTCATTCGGCTTCTACCCTATCGATGGGTATGAACGAACGCGTATTGAACGTCTTTTAGATATTAAGAACACATTGGACAAAGGTGAAAAATATACACGTATTCCAGCGGGTGCTTTTGGAAAAATGGAAGATATTAAATTGAACCTTCCAGATATAGCTTCAAAAAATATAGATACTTTACTTAAAGAGAATGACGCTTTTTCAAAAAAAATGAATCGTTTATTTCCTGGAAGTGGTTACTCGGCAACTGTATTAGACATGACCGATCCTGAAAATTTAAAATATGCAGCGTACCGTGAAAATGTAGGATACCAACCGGGAAGTGTTGGTAAAATAGCCGTACTTAATGCATTATTTGCGGAACTTGCCAAAATATACCCCGACGAATTTGAGGCACGAATTGCTTTGTTGTGCAACAAACGAGTACGCTCAGGCATTTGGGGTACGGGAGATCACCACACAATTCCGGTATATAATTCAGAAAAAAAATCGTTGGTTAAACGCCAGGTTGTTGCTAGCGACGAATTTACTCTATTCGAATGGTTAGACCATATGGTATCGGTTAGTAACAATGGTGCTGCAAGTGTTGTATATCGTGAAGCAATGCTCATGGCTGCCTTTGGATTAGATTATTCTAGACTGAGTAATGAAGAGGCTGAGACCTATTTTAAAGATACTCCTCGAGATACACTCACTTTATTAGCAAATAAAGTTGTAAACGATCCACTTCGAGAAATTGGAATTACAGAAGATGATTGGCGTCTTGGTGGCGTATTTACAAATGGTCCCAGCAAATATGTTGGAAGAATGGGTGGAAGTATTGGTACTCCAAAAGGGTTAATGAAGTATATGGTACAATTAGAACAAGGAAAAGTAGTAGATTCTGCTTCAAGCTTAGAAATGAAACGCTTACTATACAGTACAGACCGTCGCATTAGATATGCAAGATCACCTCGATTAGATAGTGCTCGCGTATACTTTAAATCGGGAAGCTTTTATAGCTGTGACAAATCAAAATCAACGCCCTGTGGTGAATATGCAGGTAATAGATTTAATTATATGAACTCGGTAATTACAGTAGAACACCCAGGTGGGAAAAAATATATCGTTTGTTTAATGACGAATGTATTAAGTAAAAACTCAGCCGGAGCTCATATGTACCTAGCAAGTGAAATCGATAAAATTATTACTGAAGAATAATCGCTTCTCGTTTTAATGATTGTAACGTATGCATTGCACTGCGACGTACTTTCTTATTTTTATGTTTGGATAATACTCGTAGTTGTTTTGTAAACGTTCTATCCTTTTTCTGAAGGATAAGGTTGATAACTGCGAGTTTTGTATTTACACCACGATTTTTTAATAATAGAAGCATACATTTCGTTTCAGACATTTCTGAAAGCTCTAACGGTGAAACTCCATATTCGTTGGTTTCAATAATATGATATTCTATTAAAGGAAGCATGTTATTTTTTAATCGAGACTTTAGTACATTATCGAGAAACTCTACAGCATTAATTTTGGTTTCTTTTACATCGCTTTTAAGTCCGAAATATGCCACATCGATATCTGCCTGATCATATTTTAAACTCAATAACTTAAAGATACACTCTAAACTTTGATCAAGTTGATAATTAAGAATCTGTAATATATTTTCACGGGCAATTTGCAGTTCTGTTTCTATATCGGTGTCTTCAAGGGGATGTAAAGAACTTTCATTCTCCGCTTTCTTTATGGTTGCAATGGCACTTAAAGAATTTTTATAATAATTGGTTTCTTTTAATAGAATTCGGGTTAGCTGGCGTTGATCTACTGGTAAGTTAGAATTCTTTTCCTTAATCAAAGAAAGAGATTTTGCTGCTTCAGAACGAATTATAAAATCTTTACTACGCAATAAACGCATTAACACCCGTACAGAATCTTTAGTTCCAAACGACTCTATAACCCTAGGAATGTGCTCCCTAACTGGCTCTTTTATATTTTCAGCAAGATCGAGTTTGAGAATGGTTCGTGTAATTTGAACCCCATAACTACGAAGTGCTTTCGTTGCAGTTTTTCTAAAATATTTTTCTGCTAAAAAATCTAGTAATGGTGCAATAAAACTTTCTTTTGAAGTAATTCCCGCAGCTTTAATAGCATGCTTTACTACAAAAGGATCAATATTATTAAAGTGTGCAGAAATGTAAGAATAGTATTTCTCTTCACCTGTATGTGCAATGGCAATTAGCAGCTCCGCGACTTCTTCACTTCTTGTTTCACTTTCGTGAGAGTTAAATTCTCTAATCTTTTTTTCTATTCTTGAATTAAGTCCATATTTAAGTCCTAATTTCTTATTATTTGTAGACTCTTTTGCCAGACATAACAACGCAGCATTCGATATATAGTCGCTGGGGCTATTTAAAAAAGATTCGTAAATTTTGTAATCATTTAAATCGGTATGCTGTAGAAGGTATTCCATGGCGACATATACCAAAGTATCATCCTCTTCATTAATAAGCTCCCTTATTTTAAAAATCGCTGTTCCTTTCTTATAAAGATAAAGTTGCTGAATAGCTGCAATTTTCACAGTATTTGAAGGATGAGATAACAATCCAACAATATGCGATTCTAAGGTGTTTAACCTGAAATCCTTCAGTCGATCTAATAAAGTTAATATCTCTACTTCATCTCCACTTTTTAATATTTCTATAGTAGACTTTACAGTTCTTTCAGAAGAAAGCTTTTTAGTGACCACGCTATTTGAGGCTAATGAATTTTGAATGTTTTTTCTAAAAGATTCAAAATACGCTTCTCTTAATTTATAAATAAGCAGAACCCAAATAAATAGAAAAAGTAAAATTATCACGGTTATATAAGAAGAACTAAGATCCAACTTTCGAATTAAAAAGATTAACATTAATCCGGCTAGACCTGTCGCAACACTATCCACGACCACATCGATATACGATTTTGCTTCATTTTTTATATGATAAGGAATGGGAAGGATAGATAATTCGATTCCAGCTTTATTTACCGACTGTTTAAAACTTCCATCAACTCCCTTAATTATAATAAGGACCCATAACTCTGGAAAGGTTAGAAAGAGTAAACAACCAATAGCAATACAAAGTGGTAATATTAATAAATTGGTAGTAACTCCCAACCAAGCCATTAAGCGGTTGGTTAAGAACAATTGTATGGCAAGTGCCACCACATTAAATGTAGAGAACCAAAAACCAAAGAATGAAGCTAACTCGTCACTATCGGGAATGGCGCGATTGGCAAAATCACTAAATTGAAAATCTACAAGTTTCGCCATAACCACCCCCACTCCAACAATGGCTGCTAAATAGGTAAGATGTTTCGATTGAATTATTAATCGAAATGGAGCTACATCTGATGACTGATCTCTCGTTTTTCTCTGAATCCTAATATAAGAGTTTAGCTTCCTAATGCGCAGTTTCCATACAATTTGTAGAATAGGAATACATAATAAAATAATAATTCCTGCAATTAAAATAACAATTCTATTTCCAAACGAGGATGCAATTAAAGTAGTTAGATATCCTCCAAAAATTCCTCCCGCGATCGCCCCTGCTCCAATAAATCCGAACAATCGTTTTGCTTCTCTGGCATTATAAACCATATTTGCGATAATCCAAAATTGGGATGTCACCAAAACAGCGAATAAAGAGACACTTAAATAATAGAAATAAAGTACCCAATTATTTAAAATGCCAGTATGCATTATAAAACTTAGCACTAAAAAACTAATGCTAAATAAAACAAGTGTACTAATTGTAATGACTCGTAGTGAAAATCGCTTTACTGCCTTATTATAAAAGAACATTGTTACCACAGCAATAGCTGCAACAAGGATATAACCATATGGTAACTGTTCTGCTCCTAAGTTAGATAAAAATAATGCGTTTATGGTTGGTTTTACCATAAGCAAGACAGTGATTAGCAGAAAGATATATAACTGCATAAAAAAAGAGATGCGGAGTTCCCCATCTCTTATATCAAAAGCCTTTCTAAAAAATATTCGAAGCATTTATACCGTTTTGGGACGGATTATAATGTACGAGATTTTTTCATAACTTTTTCCAAAGGCATTACTAAATCTCTAATTATTTGTTCTCCTAAATCGTTATCGATAAGCGCTACTAAAATGTATTTTCTATCGGGTCCCCATACCAATACAGAATCTGAATGAAAATTTTTCCATGAACCAGATTTTCTAAAAAGGCGAGCATTTGGAGCAATCTTATCTAGGGTATTTACAAATTTATGATGTAACGCAGGTTTCTCCATAATATTCAACATTTGCTCAGAGCGAAGCTCATTAACCAAATTACCCATTGCTAATTGATAGTAAAAACTACAAACCTGTTTTGTAGTCGCAGCATGACTCAATCCCTTCATAGGTTCCGGATACCTTCTTCCTCCGGCAGCATATCGCTTTCCTACCCAAAGACCACCACCAACCTCTTCATTGTACAGTTTATGCTTAGGCATACGTAAAACCTCTTCAATTTTCTCGTACCCTACTCTATCGATCATTCTCGTGGTTGCGGCATTATTAGATTTACTAATCATTGCCCGCATATCTTTTTGAATTGCTTTCGAGTTACGCAACTGCCCCTTATCTATTGCGTCCATTGCTGCTAGTAGAACAGCTATCTTCGGAAGACTTGCTGCATACATCATATTTTCATCATTAATACCAGCATATTGAATGTCGCTGAGATTACTTAAATCGACAATTCCAATAGACATCATTTTTCTATCAACTAAATTTTTCCAAGTTTTATTTTTAAAAATTTCAGTTTCTAGATTAGCTTGTAAATTCTCACATTGCAGTGACCCTATTTCATCAACATCACCATTGTTATGAATTGGTAAGTCTTGTGAAATTCCGTTAAAGGAAAATAGTAAAAGACATCCCAACACTAAAAAATTCTTCATTTTTATCATTTAATTAAAATATGTGTTTAAATTACTGAAAACAAGTAAATTATCATAAAGGTTTACAAAAGTATTTTAAAATTGAATTCCCTCAACATAGGTTCTGTTAAAATGTTGATAATATTTGGAACTCACTAAACTAGCAACGCATTTTTACCTATTACATTGTATGAAAATTAATTTTTTATAATTGACCTTTTTCTTTAATAAAGAATCAAAGATTTTTTTTAATTAGAGCTTAGTTAACTAAATATTGTATACGTTTAGATGATAAAATTCTCAACTGTAAAATAAAAAAATAAAAATAAATGAAGTTCTTCTAGAAGAGAACCAGAAAAACCAACTATATTTGTAATCAGATGGAAAATAAACTTACAGACAAACAAAAGGAACTTATTGAAAGTTTTGGCGTAATTCAAGAAGGAATGGGACTTTCGCCTGCTTCTGCTAGAGTTGATGCTTTACTTACTGTTGCAGATAAAGTTGAATTAACATTTGATCAAATAAGAGATGCGTTACAATTAAGCAAAAGCGCGACCAGTAATGCCATTAACAATTTGTTAATGATGAAGCGAATTGGATATAAAACAAAACCAGGAGATCGTAAACGCTATTTCCACACTCGTTTAGGGCAATGGAAAAATGTGTTCTTAGAAAGCATTAATGGGCTTTCCGCTTATAATGAAAGTATTAAAGAAATTTTACAGAATCGAACTGAAGAAACGACCGAATTTAATGATCAATTAAAAGATTTTTCTGAATTCCTTGAATACTATCAACGAGAGAGTATAAAGTTAATAGAAAATTGGAAAAAATAATTTACTATTTTTTTATCCTATATAGTTCTTTTAATTCAGAACTAACATAAAAAACAAAACAAAAAGAAATGAACAACCTTAGTATCTGGATTTTAACGATCACACTATGCCTTATATCTTCTTTCATAGTGGCACAAGAAAATCCTATCGTTTTTAACACTGTTGAAGAAACTATTTATTATGCTATTAAAAATAACAACAACCTCGAGAGTGCACAGATCGATCAAGAAATTATTCAGGCTCAGATAGCAGAAGTAAAAGGACGTGCCTTACCTCAAGTTACAGGGAATGCAGGTTTTTCAGATAATTTTTCGCTACAGGAACAACGACTTCCCGCAGAAATATTTGGAGGGGAACCAGGTACTACCATTGGTGTCGCTTTTGGAAACCGATATCAATATACCGCAGGCGTGAATGTTCAGCAACAGCTACTTAATTTTCAGTTATTCAGTTCTGTTAAAAGCACCAGTGCTCTGGCAGAATTGCGAAAGCTACAAACACTTATAACTACTCAAGACCTAATTGTAAACGTGATTCAGACATATATTCAGATTCAGGTATTTAATAAGCAAATAGAATTATTGCAACAAAATTATGACCGCACCGATAACCTCATCGAACTATCGGAAGCAAAGTTTCGGGAGGGAATTATTCGAAAACTGGATCTCAATCAACTATTGGTAAACCGATCGAATCTAAAAACCCAAATCGAAGACGCACAGTTTGGTAAAAACCAACAGTTACGCTTATTTAAAGTTTTCCTAAACATTTCGATGGATAAAGAAGTCGTTCTTAATGAAAAACTTGAAGACCGTGATCCTTATCCCTTAGGTTCCGAACTACTGTTAGAAGAAAATCTGGAATATCAGCAACTAGATCAATCGGTTAAACTTTCCATAATCGATCAAAAACTTGTTAAATCAGAATACTTACCTACCCTAAGTGCCAACTTTGGTTACAATTACCTCGGACAGTCTAATGAAGCCGTAGATTTTGATCCCGAAGTATATCAAGGTCAGTGGAGTGGTACTTGGGGGCTTTCAGCAAACATTCCTGTTTTTGATGGGTTTCAGCGAAGAAACCGTTTAAAGCAAAAAGAATTCGCTACCAAACAACTAGAACTGGACCGTGAAACGTTACGCCTCAATATTGAAAAAGAATATGGAGATGCACTAGAGCAGTTAACACTAAGCAACTCTCAGATCCAAAGCCAGAAAACCAATATGGACCTTGCTCAGGAAAATTACGATGGTATAAAAACGTCCTACAACGAAGGGGTGGCTAATCTTACCGAATTATTAGATTCTGAGTTTGCATTACGCCAAGCACAATCCAATTACCTCAACGCACTTTTACAGGCTAAAGTGGCAGAGGTTACCTTATTAAAATCCAGTGGTACCCTTTCAAAACTTATTGCAAATCCAACAACAGATAATTAAGCGCATCATTCAGTACAAACTTTAAGCAACCTATTCACGCCATGTTAACATGCGGGAGGAAATTAAAAAATTATGAAAACAAAAAACATTAGTATCATCGTAGTAGTCATCCTCATCGGAATCGTTGGTTACACCTTGTTCAGTAATAAAAAAGAAATGAATGAAAAAGCTGCTGCGGTTCCGGAAGAGTTCGCTATTCCTGTACAAACAGCAACTGTAGGTGCCAAAACAATTTCTAATGGCCTAGTAGCAACAGGTGAATTTGCAGGCTGGGAAGAAGTTACTTTAGTGGCAGAATCTCAGGGAAGCATTCAATACTTAAAAGTAGAAGAAGGACAAAAAATTAAAAAAGGACAAGTAATCGCAAAGGTGGACGCTGTCTCCTTAAGCTCTCAATTATCGAGTGCCCAGTCTGCGTACTCAAAGGCTGAGAAAGATGTTGCCAGATACGAACGCTTACTCGAAGTAGGTGCGGTATCCCAAAGTGCCTTGGAAGATATTCGTATTCAAAAGGAAAATGCCCAGGCTAACATTGCACAGATCAACCAACAATTAAGTTTTACTACTGTAAAATCACCCATAGACGGAGTAGTAAATAAATTAATGGTGGAAGAAACGAGTTTCGTAATGCCTGGCAATAACATCGCAGAAATTGTACAGATAGATCGCCTAAAAATTATTGTGAATGTTGCAGAAGATAATCTTTCTAAACTTAGAGAAGGTCAGGAGGTTTCCATAAAATCAGATGTATATCCACTGAAGACTTTTAAAGGAAAAGTAAGCACAATAAGTGTAAAAGCAGATGCATCCAGAAAATTTCAAGTTACGATCGAAGTAGCTAATACAGAAGACAATCTATTGCGTGCAGGACTGTTCGCTGAAGTTAATTTCGATGCCTTAAAAACAAACGAACAGGAAGCTATGGTTATTCCAAGGGAAGCTATTGTGGGGAGTCTTCAAAACCCGTCAGTATACTTGGTGAATAATGATAGTACGGTAAGCCTTCAGAAAATAAAAGCCGGTGCAGTAATTAACGGGGATGTGATCGTTCTTAGTGGATTGCAAAACGGACAACAGATCGTGACCAAAGGAATAATAAATCTTACCAATGACACGAAGGTAAAAATCACAAATAACTAGCCCTATGACTATCACAGAACTATCTGTAAAAAGACCTACGTTAGCCGTAGTTGTTTTTACCATTGTCGCCCTTTTGGGAATTATAAGTTACTCGGGCTTAGGATACGAATTATTGCCTAAAATTACTTCTCCACAAATTTCGATCAGCACTACCTATCCTGGTGCTTCTCCTTCTGAAGTGGAAAATTCGGTCACCACTAATATAGAGGATGCGGTAAGTGCCCTAGAAGGTGTAAAAAGTATTACGTCTACTTCTCAAGAAGGTATTTCTATTGTAAATGTAGAATTAACCTATAACGCAGATGTAGATAAAACCCTACAGGATGCCCAACGTAAAGTAAACAACATTGTAGGGCAGTTACCCGATCAAGTGGTACAACCAAGTGTAGATCAGTTTTCGTTCGATGATCTTCCTATAATGCGTCTTGGGGTTTCTTCGGAAATGGATGTAACCGAATTCAACGATCTGGTTGAAAATGATATAAAAGAAACATTATCTCGAATTGAAGGGGTTGCACGAGTTCAGGTGATTGGTGGTAATGAACGTGAAATACGCATAAATGTAGACCGTGATAAACTGAAGGGGTACGGATTAAGTATTCTTCAAGTAACACAAGCTATTAGTGCTGCAAATCTTGATTTTCCAACAGGGAATATCAAAGATGATAAGCAACAGGTAACCGTTCGTCTTTCAGGAAAATTTAAGGATGTAAACGACATCAAAGGATTGGAAATAACCAACGGTAATGGTTCGAGTGTACGTGTTGAAGATATTGCAGAAGTGTATGACACCACTAAAGACGTAACAACTATTTCGCGAATTGACGGGATTAGTTCCATTGGATTAACCATTTCAAAACAAAGCGATGGAAATACCGTACAGGTAGCCGAAGATATTAAAACTGAAATTCTTAAAATTGAAGAAGAATATGCTGACAAAAATTTAAAGATCGCTGTAGCTCAAGACAGTTCTGTGTTTACACTCGAAGCAGCCGACGCAGTAATATTTGACCTGATGCTAGCTGTTGGACTGGTAGCGATTATCATGTTATTCTTTTTACGAAGCTGGAAAGATTCAATTATTGTTATGGTATCTATTCCGGTATCGATCGTTGCCACATTTATTGCTATGAACCAATTAGGTTATACGCTTAATTTAATGACGTTATTAGGATTATCACTGGTGGTAGGGATTCTGGTCGATGATAGTATTGTAGTATTGGAACAAATTCACTCCGAAATGGAGAAAGGAAAGTCCCGACGAGAAGCCGCCATGGAAAGTTGGAAGAAAATCGGACTTTCAGTAATGTCGATCACCTTGGTACTTATCGCCGTATTTCTCCCAATCACTTTTGTAACGGGACTTATAGCAGATTTACTGAAACAGTTTGCTGTAGTTGTGGCATTTGCAACTGGAATATCGCTAATCGTTTCCTTTACATTAACCCCTTTATTATCGTCTCGTTTTTCTGAAGTAATTACGCTAGACAGAAAAAAAATGTTACACAGACCTTTAATTGCTTTTGAAAGTTTTCTAACCGGGGTCAACAATGTTTACAAAGACATTTTACAATGGACACTTTCCAGAAAACGTATTACAGCCTTCACCTTATTAGGATTAGTGATTGCGTCCCTCTTATTGCTCGTTTTCGGATTTATTGGAAGTGAGTTTGTAAAAAACGGAGACAACGGTGAATTTATCGTAGAACTCGAACTACCCAAAGAAAGTACTATTGAAGAAACCAACCTTGCGACGCTTGCCGTAGAAGATATTCTTTTACACGATGCTATTGTTGCTTCTGTATTCTCTACCGTTGGAACAGGAACTGGTGGCGGTGGAAACTCTTCGAATCTGGCCCAGATAAATGCTAAGATGATAAGCCCAGATGACAGAACGATTACTTCGGAACAATACGCGCGGGACATTAAAATAAAACTCACTAAAAACATTCCAGGTGTCAAGTTTAAAACTGCAGCAGTCGGTATGGTTGGTGGAAGTACTGCCGGCCCTATTCAAGTATTGCTAACCGGAAGCGACATCGATCAATTAATGGAAACCGCGGAAGAAGTAAAAAAAACGATTCAATCTGTAAATAGTACGCGGGAAGTTGAACTTTCAGTAGAAGGCGGAAATCCTGAGGTAGCAATTAACGTAGATCGTGATAAAATGGCAGCGCTCAACCTAACGATGAGCACAGTGGGTACTACTATGCAAAATGCATTTGCCGGAAATACACAATATAAATTTCGTGATGGCGAGAATGAATATGATATTAATGTAAAACTGGATCAGTTTGATCGGCAGAACATAGATGATATAAAGAAAGTAACCTTTTTAAACACAACTGGTGAACTTATCGAACTCCAACAATTCGCCTCAGTGGAACAATCTACTGGGCCTTCAAAACTACAAAGGGATAATAAAAGAAGCAGTGTGAGTATTGGCGCACAAGTGGTAGGTCGCCCCGTTGGAACCGTTTCAACAGAAGTTCAAACCGCAATAGAACAAATGAAAATGCCCGATGGTGTCGAGTTTGAAATGGGTGGTGATTTAGAAAGTCAGACAGAAGCCT
Organism: Cochleicola gelatinilyticus; assembly: GCF_001637325.1. Taxonomy (GTDB): domain Bacteria; phylum Bacteroidota; class Bacteroidia; order Flavobacteriales; family Flavobacteriaceae; genus Cochleicola; species Cochleicola gelatinilyticus. The sequence continues at coordinate 143,218 of NZ_LRXL01000052.1, read as the reverse complement.
TTGCGAGTTTAGGACTTGCTTTATTAATGTCGATCGTACTTGTTTACCTCATCATGGTAGCACTCTACGAAAGTTATGCCTATCCTCTCGTTGTAATGTTTTCTGTTCCAACTGCAATGATTGGAGCCTTTTTAATTCTAGCCTTATTTCAGGAAAGTCTGGGTGTATTTACCTTTTTAGGGTTGATCATGTTGGTTGGTCTAGTAATAAAAAATGCCATTTTAATTGTCGATGCTGCTAATCAGTTTAAACAAGAAGGAATGAAAAGCGTAGAGGCAGTTGTAAATGCAGGGCTTTCAAGACTTCGTCCTATTTTAATGACAACGCTTGCTATGGTGATCGCTATGATTCCTATTGCTTTTGCAGCTGGAGCTGGTGCAGAATGGAAAAACGGACTTGCCATGGTGTTGATAGGCGGACTTACCAGTTCGTTGATTTTTACGGTTATCATTGTCCCTGTTATGTATATCGTAATCGATATCTGGAAAGGAGACATAAAACGAAAAGTTGCAAAAGAAAATGCCGGTAAAATATCGGAATTAGAAGTTGCTAAAACCCATTAAAAACAAGTGGTTCTTGACCTTTCAGTTGTTGGTTTAAACATAATACGTTTTTCTGAAAGGTTTGGGAACCCTACTAAAAAGGTTACATGAAGTGGTTTAAAATAGTGATTGAACGATTTGGTGAATTTAAAGGCAGATCTCGTCGCAAAGAGTTTTGGATGTTTTTCTTATTTGCTGGAATAATTGGAGCTGTAATTTCTCTAGTAGAAATATACCTGCTGAAATGGCAAGTCCCTTTCTGGGATCAGGGACCTTTAGAAACTATTTTCGGCCTTTTTATTTTTATTCCATTTTTGGGTGTTTTAGTACGACGTCTTCATGATATAGGTAAAAAATGGACGTGGCTATTTATTGCTTTCATTCCCATTGCAGGACAAATAATGATTATTTATCTCTTGAGCAAAAAAGGAATGGTAGGGAAAAACAAATATGGAGAAGATCCAAAAGGTTAAAAAATATAGGTTGAATTTAAAAATGTAAAATATGTTCTATTACATCGCAAGCAAAAAACCAAGACTAGAAGTGAACATTGTTGAGAATTATTCCGAAGAAGATTTAGAGAGAATATTTCTTTACATAGAAGCATTATTGGATAATCCTAAAATGAATGTCACTTTTAAAGTTCTCCCTTCGATAAAAGAACAATTTAAACAGACCCTTTCTTCTAGACGTTGGAATCCTTTCTACGCATATAACATACAAGAAAACGTAACGTAATGACAGAATTCTGGAATACATATCAAGATAATATAATTTGGTCTGCCATTGTAATTATCACGGTTTTGGTACTGCGATTTCTAACAAAGAAATTACACGATTGGCTGGAGCGACGAAGCATTAAAAAATTTCCGGGGGAAGAACCTACCACCATTCATCTTACCCAAAAGATTCTAAATGCGCTATGGATCGTTTTGGGGATTATGGCCATATCCTGGAATTTTATGGATGAGGCACGGGTGAAAGAAGTAGCGGTAGGAAATTTCGGCTTGGTCCTTTATTTGGGAATTATCGCCGTTGTAACCTTGGTAACAGCCTCACTCGTACAAACTTGGTTTAAAAGAACCATAAAGGAACGAACTATCACCAATCAGGATACCACTAGTTATAAATTTCTAAGGTACATCGCCATCTTCGGGGTGTATTTTATAGGCGGACTATTAATCTTAATAGCCTTTGAGTCCATGCGGAGTTTTGCAGCAACGGCTTTGGGCGGCGCGGGTGTCTTAGCTGTCGTGGCTGGTGTAGCGTCTCAAGAAGCACTTTCAAACCTTGTAGGAGGGCTTTTTATTATCGCATTTAAACCGTTTAAACTTGGAGATATTATTAAAGTAGACGAGTCTATGGTCGGTACTGTTTCAGATATTACCCTACGGCATACTGTTATTCGAAATTACGAGAACAAGATGATTGTTATCCCAAACTCCATTATCAATAAAGAAAAACTAATTAATTATGATCTTGGGGAACGCATGTGCTGCCAATGGGTAGAAGTAGGAATTTCATACGATAGCGACATTGATCTTGCAAAACATATTATGCGGGAAGAATGTGAAGACCACCCAAATTTAGTTGATAACAGATCTGAACTCGACAAATACAACAATGTGAAAAAGGTGGTAGTTCGTGTAATAAGTCTAGACGATTCTTCAATAACCTTAAGAGCATGGGCTTGGGCAAGTAATTTCGGAGCTGCTTTTGAAATGAAATGCGATCTCTACGAAAGCATCAAAAAACGGTTTGACAAAGAAGGTATTTCGATCCCTTTCCCACACCGAACAATGGTTTTTAAAGAAGAGCAATTTAACGTTCTTAAATATACTTTTTCAAATTCAGAAAAAACCAATCATATACAGAAAGATAAAACTGAAACTAAAGATGAATAATAACGAACCTCACATACTTTTTACATCGGGATTAATACTCTTAGGAATAGCCTGTGTTTTACTAATTTATAAAATTTATAAAAGTAGAGACAAACCTAATTTGAAATGAACACACTACTAATAGTTATTTCAATAGGTATTGTTGCCGTCATTGGTTTCTTAATGATCTCTCCAATTATAAGGTCGAATAAGAAACTGAAAAATAAATACCTCAAAGACAAAGAACAACATAGAAAAAAGAAGAAAAATGATAAAAATAGAACAGATACAAAATAAGAATATCTACCTATTCAAGGTAACCGACGCTATTGACCAAGCAGGTGTTGAGACATTTATAACCTTTCTAGAAACCAAAGCTGATAACAATGAGAAAATAAAAGTGATAGGTGTGATGGAAAGTTTACCAGGCTTTGAAAATTTTAAAACCTTTGTCGAGATGGTGAAACTAAAATCAAAAGCTATTACTGTTATCGAAAAATATGCTGTATTGACTAATAAGGATTGGATTGAAAAAATTATACCCATAGGAAATTTTATGACCCCCGGAATTCCTGTTAAGCATTTTGCAATAAATGAACGCGAGGCTGCTATTGAATGGCTCGAACAAATCCAAAATTAAGAACAATCTAAAAAAACAGAATGAACAAACTTTTTACAGTTACAGCAATACTATTCATTTCCACTTTTGCTACAGCACAGCAAACTACAGATTCATTGCAACAAAAAGCAACGCAAAGCATCAAGGAGAAATTTCCAAGAGCTCGTGTTTTAAATTTTGAGTATGGTCAAAGTTTAAGCCGTGAGTTCGACTCAGAATTTTTTGATGAAAAATTTCAGGAAGGTGAAATAAAATCGCAACGCACTTTCAATGCATCTGCAAATATTCCTATTTATAAAACTAGGAAGTGGGGATTAACTGGTTCGGTAAATTATCAATTTAATGAATTTGAATTCAATAATATTGAAACAACAGATATTACTGTATTTGAACAAAATGGAACTGTAAACTTTCATAACTTTTCGACTGCAGTAAGCTCAACCTACTTCTCTACACTGTTTAAAAAACCAGTGATTTATAATGCTTCTTTAATAGTAGATGGAAATGATGAAGGGCTGGAACGTGTAAAAGGATTGGTTGGTCTTTCTTTTATTCTGAAAAGAACAGCGCGAACCACAATGACCCTAGGAGCAATTGTATTTATTGACCCTACCTCGCAGTTACCTTTCTTCCCAACGTTTTCTTACAATCACCGATTCAAAAATTCAAAATGGGAAGTGGATTTCATTCTTCCACAACGGCTATTATTAAGAAGAATGGTAGGTGAAAACGGTCGTTTTTCTATTGGAAGCAGCTTTGGCTCTACCGGGTTCTATGTAAATGTTGACAATCCCAATTTTGCAGAAACTTTTGAGTACAGCCAACTAGAAATTAAATCCGGAATTATTTACGAACACCGTTTCAGCGATTATTTAATTGGGACATTCCAAGGTGGTTTGCAAAACTTTATCAGCAACCGTTTAACAGAAAAAGGAGAGCCAACCAACGATTTTATTTACAAGAACAATCAAGATCCAACCGGATATTTTCAAGTAGGAATTTCCATAGACCCTTTTACAAAGAAGTAAACCAACTAACGAATAAATTAATCTATAAACGCCCGGTATACCTATCGGGCGTTTTTTTCTATTGAACTTATAAAAGTGGAATCTTACTCTAACTACTTTTTTATTGTATTAAAATAAAAGCAGCCCAATAATAAGGATCCGGATGTAGCTTTTGCATTTGATTTCGGCTAGTAATAAAGGCTTCAGCCAAAGTTCCTTTTTGTTCAATTAAATTGGAATAGAAGGTTTTCATAAATTCTGCCGTTTTAAGATCATCCACCTTCCAAAGGGAAACAATTAAATTTTTAGCGCCTGCTAATTTTAAGCCACGTTGTATTCCGTAGATGCCTTCATTACCCTGTGAGTTTCCTAATGCTGTTTCACAAGCAGACAGTATTACTAAGTTTGTTTTACTTAAATCTAATGAGGCAAGTTCGTTTGCGGTTACAATTCCGTCCTCCGTTTGAGACGTTATTCTTTTCCCCGTTTTCCAAAAGTAATTTGCACCTGTAAATACCAATCCTGCAGTATTCATGGGATCCTGCTCTTCAAAATATTTCGCCCGTCCCTTAAAACTATAATCTACAGGTTGAAAACTCATAATCCCTTTCGGGCGTTCGTAAAAAGCATGGGTTGCAACATGCACTATGTCTGGCTGGTTTTTAATAGCGTGGTAAAAATTCTCTTCCAATGCATTATTTTCAATAAACGTTTGTGTACGTATTCCGTGTCTTGTTAATAATGCCTCCAGCGTAGCTACTTCATTTTTGGTTCCATCGAGTGATTTCCAAAAAGCCCCTCCTCGATTCTTATCTTGGTCAGGTACTTCTGAAAGTAGTGCTTCCAAATTTTCATTTTCATTATAATTAATAGCTCCAAAAACAGCTGCACTTGAATAGCTAAAATGCTTTTTAACCTGAGGTATGTTCTGCGTGGTACTTACCTGATGCAACGTATATTTTTCATTTAAAAACGCACCTTCGTTATTTCTCCTTAACGCAGCAAATGCAACGGTATGAAGCATTCCCGACGGAGCATAAAAAACCGTTGTCGTACCTGTTAAATAAGGTTCGATTTTATTCCAAATAAGCGCATACGCCTGAAAAGAATTTTTGTTATAAGTTGTATTAATAGTTGCTTTTTCGCTCGTGGAATTCGCCATATCCTTTGGATTAAAAATAGCTTTAAGAGTGGCTTCTTTACATAATTCAATAAAAACAGGATAGGTCATGGAAGGGGTAAGCACAAATGCACCGTACATTCTTTCACTTTTCTCCTCGTTGAGATAGTTTGATTTGTAACTCACAAATTCAATAGCTGCTTCTGAAGGTTGTAACTGCTCTTGAATGTCTTTCCACGTGAATTTAGTAACTTCCACCTGCTGAGCTACATTTTTAGTAGTTTCAGACATAAGTTGCTTTTGAAAAAGGGTTGCATAATCTTGAATGGAATCTCTGTTTTTATAATTAATATCTGAAGCTTTTTCCCTTGCTTCAATCCATTTCATATACAGAGCATCCCCGTTTGTATCTTTTACATTCGACCCTGTAAAGGCTGCTTTTCGCTCCAGATTAACCGTTAACTCCTTATAAAATAAAATACTGTTATACCCCATAGCTACCATGGCATCCTCATTTCGATTTCTAACAGATAAATAATACATGGCTACATCGGTATAGGGAACATACAATTGAGATAGGTCGTTATTCTTTTGAGTGGGAAGCACAAAGTTTTGTGCCAGATTTCCCATATTTTGTATCCACGGAATCGTATTCATATTCTTCAAAAAAGATTCCATTTTGTGATCTGCAGCAGTCATATCACCTAACTCAAAACTTGCCAATCCTGAATATATATTCATTTTATTTAGAATTGAATGCAGAAAGTGTTGATCGCTTTTATTTCTTGAAGAAAGTTGTTCTACTTCTTTTTTAGTTTCCATTTCTAACGCCAATGCTTCTTTATATTTTTTTTGACCCATAAGTGCTTCCATATAATATAATTTTGAAAGAAGGTACATAGGTACATTCTCTTTCTTGAAGATATCTTTAGAGGTATTTTGCACTGCCTGATTGTATTCTTCTTCAACAGAACGATATGTATGTAAAGCCAAATGAGTAGCAATGAGTGCCGGAAAGGTTGAAAATTCATTTCCTTTCTCACTCCTAATTTTTTCAGCGAAAGGCAATGCTTCGGTATAGTGCTCTTTTGTAAATAAAGCTGCCCAGATCATAAAATCCAATTGGGATTCTAAATTCATATCTGAAGCATCCATTTGTAACGCTGCATCGGCCCTAGCTATATCTTTCTTTATTTTGGGGTACAGTCCGAGTAAGCTGTCGGTTTCTAAATTTATCGCCAAGGTTTGAACCTGAAACAAAGTCTCCATTCCCAAAGCAATAGGATCATTTTCATGCGATGTTTTTAAACTTTCCATCCCTTCTTGCGATCTACGTAACATTTGGTTTTGCATTACCGTATCTAACCGACCGGCAACCTCAAGGGGTTTTTCTAGGGTTTGAATTTGAGACATCACCTTATCCATTTCGTCGCCTTCTAAACCAGACATCTGGGCTACCGATGTCATGATTTCCTGAATATTCTCAAGTTTAACGCCATCTTCCGGAAGTATTTGTCCCATGAGTTGTTGGGTAAGTGCTGCTTCCATTTCACTAGAAAGGTTCTTGGTCATATTTTCTATTGAAGCATTAACCGAATTGGTATTCGCATGCATTTGTTTCCTATCAATGTCAATTTCCACACCATCGGTATTCATTTTTTCTGTGATCTTTTTTAACATTTCTTCTTGAAGATTCCCATATTCTGCCATCTTTTTCAGGGCGTCAGCTTTCATAACCTCTTCCATTCTAGAGCGTAAAACCTCAACATATTCGGTGAGTTGCAAACGGGCATTTACTTCCTCCTTTGGAATCGTATATTCTAAAATTGAGTAGGTCTGAATTGCCTTTAAAAGTTGGGCGGTGTCGGTGGAAAAACGTTGGGTGGCTTCAATTATATGTTGTATGTGATTCTGAAGAGTATTATTGCCACTTTCTTTAAAAGACTGAAGCACTTCTTTGGTGGAAAGATCTGCAAGTTGAAGGGTTTTTGAATACTCGTTTTTAGCTTTTAATACGTTAAAATGAAGCCGAAGTAGTTCACTGTAAAGAGCATAATGCGCTGCTGACTTTTTTTCTTCGGAAGCAACTAGTTGTAAACGTAAGGTCTCACAGATACGTTCACTATCTGCTAATCGCCTTTGTTGAAATGCTGTTTTAGCCTCAACTACTTCTTTTTTAATACGCTCAATATCTGTATCTTGTGCGTAGATCCCCTGTACAAACAGAAAAATCGTGAACAGTAGTAATCTATTTCTCATAGCAGTGATTTTATACGGGATGCAATTGATTTTATCTTTTAAATGTAATTATTAATTATGGTAGCATTGCGATTTTTTTTGTTTTATCTCGCTGTATTTCAAAGCATAGCACAAAATTCTTCAGAAACAATTACTGTTATTGCTACACACGGTCATAATATTACCTACGGAATAAATAAGCAACCGCTAACGAGAGGAACAACGTTAAAACATACTACTACACTTTATTTTACCGATCCTTCCAGTGAAGTGGCACTTTGGTCTCCAAGCACGAATGAATTTTTTATAAAGCCAGACACTTCTTCAGAAAACACTGAAAAAATAAAAGGGACTGACAATAAGAATTGGTTGGTACGTTTGGTTAGTGATTTTTTTACGGAAGAAAAGAAATCCGGCTCTATGCGTGGTGAAGATTACGGCACATTCATAATTTATAATAAAGAGCAACCTCTTGAAAAAGTAATGATTCGCTTACACCCTGACCTTCCTCCTCATTTACATTATACCCTTGAAATAGAAGCGGCGAATAAAGGAAGCCAAATAAGAATACATCCCGATAAAAAAGGAATGGTCGATCTTACTTCCTATATCCCAGCTCACAGTTCTATTGCAAAACTTGGACTTTACGATACCATTAAAAACCACACGACCTATTTTAATGAAGCTGTTTATTACCTTAAACAGAAAGAAACAATTCGAGAAGAACTTAAATTATTAACATCCTTGTACCTACAAAAAGGACTGTCTGAAGAAGAAACGCGGGATGCACTTAACACTTTTTTAGAAAACACATACGACCATAAAATTCAATTAGAGGCCTTTGAATCGTTTTAGATTTTTAAACCAGAAAGTCGTACTGCTATGTGTATTAAATACCATTGTTGGTTTGTTGGTTTTTTTTCTGCTTCAGAAGAACCACATACTTCCCGGTGATAATAGTACAGTATTTCATCTTGGACCAAAAGTTAAAGCTTGGTTTGCTTCAGAAAAACCTGCGTTGGACGGAGCCCGGTTTCTTATCATCGACACCAGTAAAGATTACATGGTCGTGGATAATGCTCGCGGAGATCTTTCAGAAGATATAACAAATGGAGTTGCTGTGGTGCATCGTGGCTTGTTATTACGTTTCATGGATCTTTTAAACAAAACGAAAGACTACAATTATGTAATGTGTAATATTCTTTTCGATTATGCTTCGCCGAAATATGATAGAGAATTAGTGCACGAAATGAGCTCCTTGCCTAGGTTTTCAATTTCTTCGGGATTAGGAAAAGAGATGCTTCACGCTCCTTACAGAGACTTACCTATGGCTGATGCTTCGGTGTACATGCCCGGTGGCACCATGACAAAATATCGCCTGTACGATTTGTATAAGCAGGACACCCTTCGGTCTTTTCCTCTTGATATGTATACCGCTATTCACGAGACCCGATTTAAGCACGGTATGTTTTATAGTTCTCTTGGGGCAAAAAAGGTTTTTAACGATTTTCAACTTGAAAAATTTATAGATCGTGACCACATTCAAACACTATCATTGGGGGAAATATGTAGCTTAGACGTCACCTCATTTAAAGCTGCCACCAAAAACAAAATCATTATCATTGATAATATAGAAGCGAACCTCAAGAAAACGATCTATGGAGATGCTATTTCAATGCCAGTAATTACTGCCAATGCCTATCTGGCACTTATAAAAGGAGATACTGTTATAACCTGGTATTTTATTACTTTTCTTACGTTGTGCTGTTTATTTTTCTCATACCTGATCTCGCTACCGCAAGGCCGATTATATCCTACCATTTTCGACAAGCCCGTTATAGGAATATTACGCGGCGGAATCTGGTATATTCCGTTTTTTGCACTTCTTTCTGTATTTGTTTATTTCGTGTTCGGGAATAACTTGAACTTAACTTATCTAGGAGGTTTCTTTTATATGGAGAATCTGTTTTTTAACTGGAAGTATCATTGGAAACGAGTTAAAAGAAAAATGAATTTTAATTAATTACATTCTAGTATCTCTTCCTTTCATTAATCGAAATCATCTTCCATATCCATATCGTCTTCATCACCGTCGTAGTCGTCATCGTCCTCTGCGAGTGAAAAATCTATGGTGTCCATTCCCATATCTTCTAGTTCGTAGCAGAATTCTTTAAAAACTATTTCTTTTAACGTATCGCTGTTAGGCAAAGGGGATACATACAACAAAAGATTGCCCAACTTGTTCTTCTGTCCCTCTATCTTTTTAAGTTTATCCCAGTATTTATCAAGTTCTTTAACAAGTACCTCTTCTAGAATGGGGCGAAGATTATAATCAGCCCAATGGGTTATTACTTTACTGAAATGCTTATTAATTAAAGATCCAAAAAACGTATTTAGATCTTCCTCTTTCATTCGGTCTGAAAAATCCAGTAGCTGCTGAATTATTTGAAGAAATTCGTTCGTTCGTTTATCTTCATTATACTTTGCTAGCTTTTGGGGTACTGCTTCTTTAATTCCGGCAGGAATTGTAGAAAGAGCATCGTTTTTTAATTGTTTCTGAAATATCCCAAAAGGTCTGGGCTCAAAATCCAGCAACCACGCCAACAGATCTAACTTATAGGGTCTGGAGCGTATCGTTCTACTTTTTAAAAAGTTTTCTAACGATTTAAATGCCCCCACCTCCATTTCCTCTAGATCTTGCACTTTAACGGGTCGCTGTATGTTTACAAAATACTGGATAATTTTCTCGTCAGTTTCAGAAATTCCACCGTTCTCTTTTTCTTTACTGAATTTCAACAGCGTCGCTTTTCTAAGGTTGGTTCTCGTAGCATTGTGTTGTAGAAATTTTTCAATAATATCTGTATTGCCTGAATCTACTCTGGCTAACAGCTCCTGTATATAATTTTCTAATGCGTCTTTACTTTTCAAAAATGAGCTCTTTTTAATTCATTGCATTTGGAAGTTTTGGAATTCTCCCGGAACCTTTGGAAGTTTTATTATCGTTTCCTAGTTCCTAAACTATCTTTAAACTATCGAAATAAATAGGTAAAGCTACCCTATTCTTTTCTAACTGTTGTCTGTTTTTAATTCACATTGCCTTTATGGGAAGAGGCAGTAAAAGTACATTAAGAACTGCAACAGTGCCTCCCAAACATTCTATGCATAAATATAGGGTTTTCCAGAACGTCAGGGAAAACCCGCTCACTGGCGATTACTTAATTCTAAATACATATCTATGAAAAATTATGTATTGGCAGGACTTCTCATGGTACTTTTTTTAGCATCATGCGTTCCTGAAGCCATAGAGGAAACAACGGGGTTTGTGCAATTGGAACCCGTAGATAATGAAGGGTCGGGCACCACACCTCCCCCCGAAGATTGATTGAAACATACGTATTCAATATCTGTTTCAGTGAAAACAGAATGACTTATGAAAGTGATGGTCACTAAGACGATCACTTTCATTTTTTCTTCAAAAAAATACTCCCCTTAAATTATACTATCTTAGTAGGTCAAGAAATACTTGGTCTCCCCACATTTTACGAACCTCTGTTAATAAACATCTTAGATGAACCAATCTCTATTCGCACTTCTTTTTTGGGTATGTAGTCCGATTTTTTCTCAAGGAATTTTTACTTCGGAAGAAATTGCAACAACTCCAATCGCTTTATATGAAAAAGGGAAGAACAGCTCGAATTCAGACACAGCACGAATGCATTATTTGAATGAAGCACTCAAAACCATGGAAGAACACGATACGTTACAATCGTATATTTTATATGCTAAATGCAACTTACATTATAGACTGGGACAAATAGATAGTTTAAATTACTTCGGAAAAAAATTAAAAAGGCTTTCAGAAAAAAATGAAAATAAGATCAATCTTGCTAAATACTGGTATCTGAAAGCATATTACTTTGAAAACACCAATCCAATTATAGACAGTGCGTATTTTTATTACCACCGTGCTAAAATCGTATTCATTGAATCTTCACAGCCTGAAAAAGCGGGTAATTGCGCGTTTAGAATGGGTGCCATTCAAAGAATTAAAAACGACTTTTTTGGAGCAAAAGAAACATTAATAGAATCGCTGAAATATCTTCAAAATAAAAACTATAGAGCAAGTACGTATAATGAATTGGGTATTGTGCACAGAAATTTGAATAACGAAGAAAATGCCGTAAAAAATTACCAGAAAGCTATACAAACCACCGAGAATAAGAGGGACCGACTCATATTTCGAAATAATCTTGCCTACGATCTATACTTTTTTGAACGATATGAAGAAGCAAAACCAATTTATGAAACCATTCTTGCAGATCCCGTTTTAAAAAAAGATTCCATCTCGTACGCCCGGACGCTTCATAATTTTGCACTCCTACAATGGAAAATGAAAATCAGTACCCATGAGCAAATTTTGCAAAAACTAAATCTTGCAAAACAGATTAGAAAAAATACACACCACACCTTAGGAATACTTACCAGTTATACGGATATCGCTTCGTATTACAGCACTAAAAACCCAACCCTAGCAAAAAAATTTGCAGATTCTGCCATACAGCTTGGAAGAAAAATGAACCTTCCCAGTGCAGAAAAGGAGGCATTGGCAGTTCTTATGAAACTAGACAAAAACAATGTTTCTCTTAGAGACAGGTATGTAATTTTAACCGATAGTTTGCATACAAATGAATTAAAAGTAAAAACACAGTTTGCACAAATGAAATATGAAGATGAACTTGAAAAAGTAAAACTTTTACATTTAGAATCGGAAGCAATTCAGAAACGGGCTGAAGCTGCAGAACAAAAAAATCAAAAAATAGTTTTTATCAGTTTAAGTATTTTTCTTTTCCTTGGTGGACTTGCCCTTTACTTTTTATTAAAACAACGACACAAACGAAAAGAACTGGAAAAGGTTTACGCCACAGAAAGACACATCAGCAAACAATTACACGACGGACTTGGAAATGATATTTTTGGATTAATGACTGCAATACAGAATACATATAAGCCCCCTTCAATTCTCGACAATTTGGAACAATTATATCAAAAAACCAGAGATCTTTCACATTCGTATGCGGCTATTTCGGGTGGAAAAGAATTTATTAATGAAATTGAATTTTTACTTACGCCCTATCAGAATACTACTACCAATATTATCCTGCAGGGACACGAGAGTATTGCATGGGAAATGCTAAAGGATTACAAGTGTGTTACTATCTACAGAGCATTGCAGGAACTTTTGGTAAATATGGCAAAACACAGCAATGCTTCATTGGTTTTTATAAAATTTCAACAACAACAAAATAACATTCACGTAACCTATAAAGATAATGGTGTGGGTGGTTCCATACATCCAAAAAAAGGCACAGGATTAGCTAATACGGCTTCCCGTATTGAGAATTGCAACGGAACATTTAATTTTAACCCAACACTTGGTAAAGGAGTTGAAGTGAACATCACGATACCTTTATAATTAAAAAAATATGTGTAAAAAAGTACTCGTAATAGAAGATCTTGATGTAATAGGAAGTGGAATACTAAAAAAATTAGATGCCATTGATTATATTGAAGAAGTCCTATTTTCTCAATATTGCGACGAAGCGTTATTAAAATTTCTACAAGCGCATAAGGAAGGAGTGCCTTTTCATTTAATAATAACCGACTTATCCTTCCATAAAGATCACCGCCCGAGCACACTACACTCTGGCATCGATTTTATAAGTAAATTAAAAGCATTGGGATACAGCACCCCTATTATTGTTTTTTCAGTAGAAGACCGTCCCAATCAAATCAAAATTTTAAAAGAGAATTTAGGTGTTTCCGGCTATGTACTTAAAGACAGGAATGGTTTAGAAGAACTTACCAAAGCAATTCATGCCGTGGCTAAAGGAGAAAGCTATGTCTCTTCGAAACTAGCAGGTGCCGCTAGAATAACAAATAATCTTACCATTACCAACTTCGACATTCAGTTATTAAACTTATTGGCTTCGGGCAAAAGTCAGATTGAAATTTCCACCTATTTAGCAAAAAGCAATATATCTCCCAACAGTTTAAGTTCTATAGAAAAACACCTAGGGAATTTAAAAGATGCTTTAAAAGCAAGAAACATAACCCAATTGGTTGCGCACGCTAAAGATCTTGGTGTAATTTAATATTGATAACTTTCACTCCTTTGCATTCTTATTTTCCGAAGAAATAATTTTAACAAATTCTTCTTCTCGATCATAATTATTAAAAAAACAGTTAGCTATTACGGCATCCCGTAACCATTGATTGTCAATACACTGTAGCTTTGATGTATAGAAACATGAAGCAGTTTCATGTTTCTTAAAAATTATAGCACATACTAATTCATACCTAATAAATAATAACCTTAAAATCTCACAATTATGATCTCTATTAAACACCTATCATTATACTGCCTGTTATTGTTGTTTCTTGGATCCTGTGGTACAGATGATGATCAAAGCACAACCAACGACGATGTGGCAGATGATGATACAGATGCTAAAATTACTGCTGTCGTAGAAGGCCAACAATTCACCTCTTTTGATCTTGATGAAGCCATTGAAGCGCAAATGGTACTTATTGAACTGAATGGAAAACAAGCCTATTTTTTAACCATAGCAGGAGTGGATCTTGATGGAACCTCAGTAAAGGCTATTGGAATTTCTTTCGGAGATGGGGATTTTACCCAACTCGCAGCTGGAAAAGAACATTCAGGAATTCCTAATGATATGGGAATTGAGTACGCTTTGGGGACCTATCAACATGAAAATGGGGATGAGACTTTGGTTAATGCGACTTCAGAAGATTCTGAAAATGCTTCTGTAACTGTTACAGCAATTAATAAAGAAGACAAAGTTGTGTCTGGTGTGTTCACCTTCACTGCAATCGATCCAGATACCGGAGATAGCTTTGAGGTTACTGAAGGAAAATTCACTAACATTCAATACGAAGTGCTTTAGGCGCATTTTTTACAATCTATTTTAAAAGCACTATTATGAAAAATAAGATTCAAATTTTAATCCTGTTTCTGTTAATTTTCTTTACAGGCATCTTCACCATCACAGCACAAACTACACGCATGTATCCCCCGAAAAAGGACTCGAAGATAGAAAGCGTTAATCAATTTGTAGACCACAGTTTCGACCTGTACAATAAAGTATTTGTATATGATAGCCTTACTCAAAAAGGAGTAGAAATTCCACCTGAATATGAAGATATTATTATAGAAGATTTAGAACGAAATGCAGACAGTCTGTATCAAATTTTTCCGGTGGTTCTGGACGAAATGAACGGAGAAAAATTATGGGTAAAAGCAAAAGCGATATTAAATCTTAACAAGGCTAGAAATGCTTTAACGTATTCGATAAAAACAGCAAAAAAATACACATTGGGCGAAGCAACCGAACCTGAAGAAGAGGAATAAGAAATTAAAAACAGTATTATGAAATTTAATTACCTATTATTCGGTTGCTTTTTACTTTTAATTAAAACGGGAGTTGCACAGGAATACAAAACCCCCTTTAAACAGGAGGTTTGTAGTTGTATGGAAGAAAAATCAGCCAATAATCCGGCTTATAGTGCTATGCTAGAAGTTGCTTTAATGCAATGTTACAAAGAAATCCTTCCACAGTTTGCCGAGCAAATCGATGCAACTATTACTACTAATGATACCAACGCAAAATACCGTGAAGGACAACAGTTAAGACAGACTGTACTAGCAGATTTTAGGCACGAATTGGTACTTTCCTGTGATTATTATTTTGAAAAAATTGAAAGTGCCTTACACATGCAATCAACTTTATTAAAGCAACAAGCCACAGAATATACATTAAAGCAGGCAAATCAGGAGGTAGCCATGCATCCCAAGGCAGAATCGTTTATGAAACGTGGCAATCTTTACATTTTAACAGAAAATTATCCACTTGGTATTTCAGATTTACGAAAAGCAGTATCACTTTCAAATAATGGCTATACTGCGCGTTTTCAATTAGCTTCCGGATTAATAAGCGCAGGTAATTATAATGACGCAATTGCAATACTGGATGAATTAATTTCAGAAAAAAACAATCCTAATGCACTTGTTACAAGAGCCTATGCACTTCGCAAATCGGGAGTGCGGACTTATCCTAAAAAAATGATAGAACCAACTAAAGATGTAACGATAAAAAAACAAAGTCCGAAAGAGGTATTAAAAAATCCTAAAAGTCGTAACTCGCGTCGTGGTTCTCCAAAAAGAACTTCAAATAGCACAAGAAACAGACGAAACGGGTCTTCTAAGTCACAAGAAGCTACAAAAAAACCGGTGGATACAACGCATCAAAAATTAAATCGTTTGTTTAAAATAGACAATCATTAGTTAAATACTCATTCGTAGTGTGCCCATTAAAACGCGTTCGTTTTTACAAATAAAAACTTCAATATCTTAGTATTTGGAGAAGTCCTAAAAAACAAAAGAATTAGTGGGGCAATCTTTTATTCTGAAAAGAACAGACCGCGGAGGGATTCAAACCCCCAACCCTCAGAGCCGAAACCTGCCTGCCGGCAGGCAGGTCTGATGCGTTAATCATTAAAAGTACCTTTATCATAAAGAGCACGCAAAAATTCCCGACCAGATCCAGACTTGAAATACTTTTCTCGAGAACGCGCTTCAACTCGTGTTTCAAAAATTTCATAATGGTATAATTCCCATGGAATAAAGCCTTTCGTAGATTTGTTCTCTCCATTGTTATCTTGAGAGATCCTTTTTATCAAATCTTGAGTAAGGCCTTTATAGAGCCTTCCACCTTTCTTACTCTTTAAAACGTACACGTAATATCTCATAAAACAAAAAAAGGTCTAGCAAAGCTAAACCTTTTTTGTGACCGCGGAGGGATTCAAACCCCCAACCCTCAGAGCCGAAATCTGATGCGCTATTCAGTTGCGCCACGCGGCCTTAAATCTCTAAAAGAGAATTATTATGAATTCAATCGTTTTTTTACAATCATCGAAATAGTTTTTCCATCAGCTCTTCCCGCTACTTTACCATTCACCATTCCCATTACTTTTCCCATATCTGCCATAGAAGTTGCACCCGTTTGAGTAATTGCTTCATCTACAATTTCGATCAGTTTTTCTTCACTTAATTGTTCTGGCAAAAATTGTTCTATTACAGCAGCTTCCGCAAGTTCAGGTTCTGCAAGATCTGCCCTCCCCTGTTCTGTATAAATTGCAGCACTGTCTTTACGCTGTTTTACTAATTTCTGAAGCATCTTTAATTCTTCCGCTTCACTAATATCTTCTTTAGCTCCACTTTCAGTCTGCGCTAGCAATAAAGCAGATTTAACTGCCCTTAAAGCCTGCAATGCTTGAGTGTCTTTCGATTTCATTGCGACTTTCATCGCATCCATTACTTGTTTTTGTAAGCTCATCTTCTTTTAAATCGGACTGCGAAGATACTATAATTACTACATACTTTAAAAAAGGAATGCACTAAAAAATAAAAATCCGATAACGCATTTTCACGTATCGGATCTTTACCTATAATGAAATGCTACATAGCGCAGCATTGCTACAATTATTAATCTACATTATCGTGCAGAAAAGAATTATTAGAACGCAATTCAATATCATCATCGTCTGTATTTACAGAGGTTCTAGACATAGAACTATCATCTGTTCTCTTGTTCTCAAGCTCGATTCCCATTCGCTTATATGCAGGTTGTTTCTCAATATCCTCAATATGCGAAGCACTATTTCTAAATTTATAATTAAACTCCTTCATTTTCCTTTTTCGCTCCTCGGTACGTTCTCTTAATAATTTATTAATCGGTGTATTCATAGGATCGATGGTCTCATCTTCCTGTGCTGTTTCTATCTCTTCGGAAGGGGCTACCGTTTTCTTCTCAAAAACGATTTCTTCTTCAGCTGCTTTGGAAGGTTTTGCATTGGTTAATTTATCTTCCATTTCTTGATAGTCATCTAAACTGTATCGCTTTACCCCACGATCTGAAAGCTCAGTAACGGGTACTACCTCGACATGATCATTCACTTCAATGTCTTCAATATCTGAAGTTAGTGTTTCACGTTCTTCTTCAAACTGCTTATTTTGTGACGCTGATTCGCGCGTATTTAATGTGTTTTCTGAAGGTTTTTTTTCTGAAATATTAATCGGAAGATCGAACATTAGTATTTGATCTTCTGTTTCTGAAATTTCAGTAAAATCGACATTTTCATCTTTCAGAACATGGGTTTTCTTTACCTCTTTTTCTTCAGAAATGTCTCTTTTTTCTGAAACCACTTCCGAAGTAATTTGACTTTTTTGTTCTGTTTTAGCAGTTGGAGAAATAATCTGATAATCGTTTACATCGATCTCATTAATTACTAATTGTTCAAACTCTGCAATGTGATGAATATTAATTTCTTCAAAAGAAATATCTAGATTTCGCAACAACTCTGACGTTTCAACATATCCTTCAAACGGTACCTTTGGCGTCGTTACTACCGATGCCTTAGGTGTTTTCACTGGAGGTGTTTCTTCAACCTCTTCGAACAAAGTGTGCTTAATTACGGGTGCTTTCGCTGGAGCTGCTGTTTCATTAGAATTAGATTTTGGCAGCTGTACCGAAGTTCCTGAAGTAGCTTTCACAGAAAGATCTTGTTCTGCACGTTGCTCTTCTTCTAGCGTATGAATAATTTTCTTTGCTTCGGTATTTACAATTTCGTTTTGTTGCTCCATATTAAATCCAGTAGCAATCACGGTAATTGAAATTGCTCCTTCAAGGGATTCGTCCTCACCTACTCCCATGATAATATTAGCACTGTGTCCTGCTTCATTCTGAATGTGATCACTAATCTCTCCTATTTCATCGATGGTGATCTCCTCATTTCCTGAAACGATAAGTAGCAATACATTCTTTGCTCCTTTAATTTTATTATCGTTTAGCAAAGGAGAATCTAATGACTTAGTAATTGCCTCATGTGCTCGTTGTCCTCCCGATGCACTAGCACTACCCATAATAGCAGTTCCACTATTAGCAAGAACGGTCTTCGCATCACGCAAGTCAATGTTTTGAGTGTAATGATGGGTAATAACTTCAGCTATTCCACGAGCAGCGGTGGCTAATACTTCATCAGCTTTCGAAAAACCGGCTTTAAAACCAAGATTTCCGTACACTTCACGAAGTTTGTTATTATCGATCACAATTAAAGAGTCACAATTCTGACGAAGATTTTCCACCCCGATATGTGCCTGTTCATTTCGCATCTTTCCCTCAAACTGAAACGGTATCGTAACAATACCCACCGTTAAAATATCGAGGTCTTTAGCCATTTGTGCAATTATTGGTGCAGCACCGGTACCGGTACCTCCACCCATCCCTGCAGTGATAAAGATCATTTTAGTGTTGGTTGTTAGCATACCTTTAATCTCCTCAAGACTTTCCACGGCAGATTGCTCACCAATCTTAGGATTTGCACCTGCTCCCAAACCTTCTGTGAGAGAAACTCCCAATTGGATTTTAATTGGCACTGGGCTGTTTTCTAATGCTTGAGAATCGGTGTTGCAAATAACAAAGTCCACTCCCTTTATGCCTTGACTAAACATATGGTTAATGGCATTACTACCACCTCCTCCTACGCCAATAACCTTAATCACATTGGATTGGTTCTTTGGCAGATCGAACGAAATGTTATCAAATTCTGTGTTGCTGCTCATAATATATATTCTTTTTGTGAGGTTCTTTTTCTTTTATTTTTTTTCTAAATGGATAGTCGCAATTAACAATCCACAATTTTCTTTTTCTACTTCTTATTCGGCATTGTCTAAAAATTCTTTAAACTTTTCTGCCCATTTATCAAAGAACCGTTTTCTTTCTTTCGGTTCTTTTTCAATTACTTCTTCCTGTTTAACTTCTTCTTCGGGTTCATCGGCTAATACTGAATTATCAGTACTTTTTTTCGTCTCTTCAGATGCACCAAATCTTTTCAGTTCTGTACCTCTTTCTTTAGTATCTAGACTATTCATTACCAGTCCTACAGCCGTCGCATACAAAGGACTCGTAGTTTCACTATCACTGTCTCCGGCTAGGTGCTCGTTAGGATATCCAATACGGGTATCCATTCCGGTAATATATTCTACTAATTGTTTTAAATGCTGTAATTGCGCTCCCCCACCGGTTAATACAATCCCTGCAATTAATTTTTTCTTTTGTTCTTCGTGACCGTAGTTTTTAATTTCTAGATATACCTGCTCAATAATCTCCACCACTCTAGCGTGAATGATCTTTGAAAGATTTTTAAGGGTAATCTCTTTAGGTTCTCTGCCACGCAGTCCAGGGATCGAAACGATCTCGTTGTCTTTATTTTCACCTGGCCATGCCGAACCAAATTTTATCTTTAACAATTCTGCCTGCTTCTCAATGATCGAGCAGCCTTCTTTTATGTCTTCAGTAATTACATTTCCACCAAAAGGGATCACGGCAGTATGCCGAATAATTCCATCTTTAAAAATGGCAAGATCTGTGGTTCCACCTCCTATATCGATGAGTGCTACTCCCGCTTCTTTTTCTTCTTGACTAAGCACTGCATTAGCAGACGCCAACGGTTCTAACGTAATTCCCGAAAGTTCGAGTCCGGAGCTTTTTACGCAACGGCCAATATTTCGTATTGAGGACACTTGTCCTACTACCACATGAAAATTAGCCTCTAACCGTCCTCCGTACATTCCGATAGGCTCTTTAATTTCCCCTTGCCCATCTACTTTAAAATCTTGTGGCAAAACATGAATAATCTCCTCACCGGGAAGCATTACTAGTTTATGCACTTGATTACAAAGTCTATCTATATCTGCTTCATCAATTACTTCGTCACTGTTATTACGAGTAATGTAATCGCTGTGTTGTAAGCTTCTTATATGTTGTCCTGCAATACCTACCACTACATCCTCGATCTTTAACCCTGAAGAAGTTTCTGCGTCTTGAACGGCCTGTTGTATTGACTGAATAGTTTGTGTAATGTTATTCACCACGCCACGATGCACCCCAAGACTTTTAGACCTCCCAATTCCAAGTACCTCCATCTTACCATACTCGTTTTTCTTTCCGATCATGGCCACGATCTTGGTGGTTCCAATGTCTAATCCTACCGCTATATTTTCGTTTTCCATGCCTTTATTTTTTTGTGGCTACTACTTGATTTCCAAATCTTAGATCTATCAATTCGTAGCTATAAAGCGTACTATCCTGTTTTGTTTTCTGATAAAAAGCCTTAAAATTCTGAAACTTCTTTTTAATCTCTTCAGGCTTTCCAAAGCGTACTATAAAATTGTGTTTTCTTACTTTTAACGTGATCTCACCATCCTTTTCTACATTCAACCCTACCACACTACGTTGCATAAATACATCTTCGTTAATCGCTAAAAGCAGAGGAGTTACTTCGGCAAAATATGTATTCGATGTTCCTGTCATTAAAGGCACTCTCGCAGTATAAACTGGTGAAAGTGGCATCTTTGTACCGTCCGCATCTAAATAAAAATCTGGTGACCCAGTGACACGTGCAATCGGATTACGTTGTTCGATCCTCGCGCCCAATACACCATTCACAGTGACAAACACCTGAGCATCACGCACCATAGGGTTTTCCTGTAGGCGTAGCTCCATTTCACTCAAAACTAAAGTTTCTTTAGCCATGTTTGTAACGTTCTCTTCATTTTGTATCAACAATTTATTAACTTTATTAAGCGTGATAAACGGACTGTTTTCATCGATAAATTCCACGTCAATTGCTGTTATTTTACGCTGCTTATTTCTGTTTTTTGTAAAACTAAAAAGCACCCCTACCAAAATAGTAAGCAACACTAATTTTATAAGTCCGATATTAATTTTCATTGCAATGCGTTTGTTATTTTTTGTACTTCAGCACCAATATCTCCAGCACCAACTAGTAACCTTACTCTACTTTTAGAAACGCTAACTGCTTCCGTTAATTCTGTCTTATTTTTTATAGTGGCTTTAGATTGTATTTCAGTTCGTAAATCATTAATCTTTTCTAGCAACCATTCCGAAGTAACCCCTTCAATAGCTTCTTCTCTTGCGGGATAAATATCTAATAGAACAACTTCATCGAATTTCGACAGACTTTCAGCAAAACCATCAACAAAATCTCTTGTACGACTGTATAAATGTGGCTGAAAAACAATTAGTTTCCTGTCTTCAGGATACATTTCGTTCACCGCCTGAAGCAATGCATTTAATTCGGTAGGATGATGCGCATAATCATCGATTAACACCAGATCATCCCGTTTAATTTTATATGAAAATCGCCGCTGTACTCCTTTAAATTCGGACAACGCTTTTGGCAGGCAATCGGTTGGGGAACCTGCTAGAATTGCCATGCCCAAAGCTGTGACCGCATTGTGTAGGTTATGTTGACCAGGGAGATAAAATTGTAGGTCTTTAATACGCAAATTAGGTGTTTTGAGATCGAAAAGATAGCCTCCGTTTTTTATGCGAACATTTTGTGCTTCAAAATCGGCAGACTCTTCAATAGCGACAGATCTACCCACTAATGGAAGTCCTTTTCGGAATAACAAATTCTCTTTCTTCGGAAGCAATGCCACGAAATCTGTAAATGCCGCTTCAATTTCTGAAGCTTCTCCGTAAATATCTAAATGGTCGGCATCCATGGACGTAACACAGGCGATATCTGGACTTAATGTTAAAAAAGACCGATCGAATTCGTCGGCTTCCACCACGGTAATTTCGGTTCCATTACCAATATAATTCGACTGATAATTTTCTGCAATTCCGCCTAGAAAAGCAGTTACAGGCATATCACAAGCCGCTAAAAGATGTCCTAGAATCGCAGAGGTGGTCGTTTTTCCATGCGTTCCAGCCACAGCCAGACAAAGCGTGTTTTTGGTAACCTCCCCTAATAATCCCGCACGTTTAAGTAAAAAATAGCCTTCGTTTCTGAAATGATTTAAAATAGAATTCTGCTTCGGAATTGCCGGTGTATGCACGATAAGCACCTCCGATTTATCTTTAAAAATAGCTGGTATTTCTGAAACCGAATCTTTAAACGTGATCGTGATACCTTCAGAAATTAAAGCAGTAGTAAGGTCACTAGGTGTTTTATCGTATCCATAAACTTGCTTGCCCATTCCGTTAAAATACCGCGCCAGGGCACTCATGCCAATGCCGCCGATGCCCACAAAATAAAAAGCTTGTATGTTAGTTATATTATTCACTTTTTTTGCTTCAATAATTTTTCGATCTCGTCTACAATCTCTTTTGTAGCGTTGGGTTTTGCAAGTTGTTTGATGCTTTTTGAAAGTTCTTTTTGTTTTTCTTCGGAAGCAATTAATGCTTGAAATTCACTTTCGAAATGGGTTTGCAATTCACTTTCTTTGATCACGATAGCTGCGTCCTTTTCTGAAAGCGCCAATGCATTTTTTGTTTGATGGTCTTCTGCTACATTTGGTGAAGGAATAAAAATCACCGGTTTTCCTACCAAGCATAATTCAGAAACCGACAACGCTCCTGCTCTAGAAACAATGACATCTGCCGCAGCATAGGCAAGGTCCATGTTATTAAGAAACGTGTGTACTTGTACGCATGCTGTCCCTTTATTTTTATATGTTTCCTCATAATAACTTCCACATTGCCAGATCACTTGAACCTCTTGTTTTTCAAAGAAATCGAGTTCCCTTGCAATTAGCTCATTTATCTTACCTGCACCCAGACTTCCGCCGAGCACTAAGATTGTTTTCTTATCGGACTTCAATCCGAAGAACTTCTGTGCTTCAGCTCGTTTCGAATTTATCTCTAACAAGTCCTGACGCACCGGATTTCCAGTAAGTTGTAATTTTTCAGAAGGAAAAAATTGATCCATTCCTTCGTATGCCACACAGATCTTCTGCACCTTTCCACTAAGCCATTTATTGGTGATTCCCGCATGACTGTTCTGCTCTTGAATTAAACATGGAATTCCTTTACTAGAAGCCACTCGAAGCAAGGGCGCACTTGCATAACCACCCGTACCGATTGCAGCATCGGGTTGTACTTTTTTTATAATCGCACGTGAACGCATAAGACTTGAAATAAGCTTAAAGGGAAACATGAGATTTTTAATTTTTAGGCTTCGTTGCAAACCTGAGATCCAAAGCCCTTCTATTGTATATCCTGCCTGTGGAACTTTTTGCATTTCCATTCGGTCTTTGGCTCCCACAAATAAAAATTCAGCATCGGGAAAGCGCGACTTTAATTCGTCTGCAATCGCAATGGCCGGGTAAATATGACCTCCGGTTCCGCCTCCACTTATGATGAATTTATATGGTTTCAAAATTGTTTTCTTAATTTTTAGTATTTGATCATTAAATTGTTTGTGATAATATATCCAACGGATTTTGCTCTTCTTCTTCTTTTTTTAATATTTCTCTTTTAGCACTTACACTTAATACCATTCCCAACGCAAGGCATGTCATCCAAATGGAGGTTCCCCCGCTACTTACTAAAGGAAGGGTTTGCCCCGTTACAGGGAATAATTCTACTGCAACTGCCATATTAATTAATGCTTGAAATACGATGGGTAAGCCCACGCCGATGACTAATAATTTTCCGAACATAGAGTTCGATTTATGAGCCACGACCACCAACCTGAACAATAATAACAGATAAAGAAACATTAAAAATAATCCGCCAATCATCCCAAATTCCTCCACGATAATCGCATAAATAAAGTCGGATGAGGATTGTGGTAATACATTTTTCTGAACACTTTTACCTGGTCCTAACCCTGTAATTCCTCCTGAGGCGATAGCAATTTTTGCATTTTCAATTTGATAATCACCCTCGGTATCTTCCTTGTCTGTGAAATTTTCGATTCTACTCATCCATGTATCCACTCGATTTGGAAACATACCTGGAAATGCTTTTGCAGTAAGAATGAACAATGTTAAACATACCAACCCTACACCTAAGATAATTCCTAGATATCGTAACGGATATCCACCCACAAAAACCAATAAAACAACCATTGCAAAAATAATTGCTGTGGTAGAAAAGTTTGCAGGTAATATAAGTGCTAGAATCGCAAATACAGGCAACCATAGTGGCACCAACGTTTCTTTAAACGTAACCACTTTGTCTTTAATTCTTGACAAATACCTTGCTACATATGTCATTAAAACTACTGCTGCAAGTGTGGAGGTTTGAAACGTAACACCCACAAAGGGTAGCCGAATCCATCGACTTGCATTGGCACCATCGATTGTAGTACCTTCAGCCATAGTGATAAGCAACAAAATAAAAGCCAAAGGCAATGCAATAATAGAAAGCCCTCGGAAATAATGATATGGAATTTTATGTACACCGTATAAAATAGCAAACCCTAAGATGAGATGCGCAAAATGCTTGAGCAAATAAGGGAGCGTATTTCCTTCACCGTATAAATAAGCAAGATTACTACTCGCACTGTACACTGGCAAAAATGAGAATATTGCCAATAGCAGTGCTACCGCCCATATGGCTCTATCTCCACTTATATATTTAAAAATATTTCGCACAATTAAATTCTAATAACCTTTAAAATACTGGAACATCCAATTATAGAATATTCCCATTAACTTATTTATCCTTCTATAAATGTCTTACCGCTTCCTTAAACTGTCTTCCTCTATCCTCATAACTCTCAAATAAATCGAAACTTGCACATGCGGGAGATAATAACACACTATCGCCTTTTTCAGCAATTCGATATGCCACTTGAATTGCTTGTTCCATTGATTGAGTCTCTACCATCATGTCCACAACATTCCCAAAAGCTTGTGTGATCTTCGAATTATCGATCCCCAGGCAAATAATTGCTTTTACTTTCTCATTGACTAAAGGCAGTAATTCTGCGTAATTATTTCCCTTGTCCACTCCACCAACAATCCAAACAGTAGGAGTCGACATACTATCTAAAGCATAGAATGTAGCATTCACGTTGGTAGCCTTAGAGTCGTTGATATACATCACATTATTAATTTTCAACACTTTTTCAAGTCGGTGTTCAACCCCTTGAAAATGTTCTAAAGATTCGCGTATTGTCGCCTTTCGAATCTTTAAAAGTGTTGCGACCGTAGAAGCCGCCATTGCATTTTTAGTATTATGTTTTCCCTGTAATCCGAGTGTTGCGATTGGCATAGTATGCGTTGTATTATCTGTTATTATATGTATCTGTTCGTTTTCTATATAAGCTCCTTTTTCAACTTTATTCACTAATGAAAAAGGTAATTTTTGAGATCGTATGGTATTTTCTGAAAGCCATTTCTGAATTTCAACATCATCTCCATCGTAGATGAAATAATCATCTTCTGTTTGATTCATTACGATTCTGAATTTTGAAGCGATGTACTTCGAATATTCATACTCGTAACGATCTAGATGGTCGGGGCTCAAATTAGTGAGTACCGCAATATGAGGTTTAAAGGTTTCAATTCCGTCTAACTGAAAACTGCTTAATTCTAATACAGAATAATCGTATTTAGTTTCAGCTATTTGTTGCGCAAAACTTTTCCCAATGTTCCCTCCTAAAGCAACATGTAACCCTCCTTGCTTCAGTAATTCGTAAGTGAGGGTTGCTGTGGTCGTTTTTCCATTGCTTCCGGTAATCCCAATAATTGTTGCATCTGTATACTGTGATGCGAATTCAATTTCAGAAACAACCTTTACATTATTTGCTTTCAGTTTTACTATGATGGAAGCTGTATCGGGAATTCCTGGACTTTTCATTACTACATCTGCCGAAAGTATTTTTTCTTCAGAATGACCTTTTTCCTCCCATTCAATCTCATGATGTATAAGAACTTGTTTGTATGTTTCTTTTATTTTTCCGAAGTCAGAAACAAAGACTTCATAATTTTTTTGTATTCCTAAAATAGCGGTTCCCACACCACTTTCACCGGCTCCTAAAATGACCAACCGATGTTTTATTTCTGAATTACGATTGGCGATGTTCGATTCTTTCATTTTAGATTGATGATTTATTTATTTTTCAATCTTTTTCTTACTGTAATTATCGAAGCGACTGCAATCGATATAAGTTCGTTGGCTTCTTTATACAATCGTTTCATTTTAGCATTCTCAATACCTTTCATTTCTTTCAAAACATCTAACCACAACATACTTTCATCAGCCTCTTCTTCTACAATTTTCAGTTTATATATAAAATCTCTATCAGATTTTGCTCTGCAAGCTGCTCTATAATTTGCTCCCACTGAGCTTGAACTTCGAATTAATTGATTGCAATAAGCATTGTATTCTCTAGATTTAGGAAATGTTGCGCACAATTTTCCGCAATCCACTGCAAATCGAAACATTCGTTTTTTAAGTTCTTCTTTCATTCTTAACTTTCTTCATCAATCATTCATTCTACATTCGTAAATCTGGCATTCATCGTTATCTAATTTTCAAGGTTACGATTGTTAGTATCGCTAGAAAAATTCCGACAATCCAGAACCGTGTTACAATCTTACTTTCGTGAAATCCTTTTACTTGATAGTGATGGTGTAAGGGAGACATTCTAAAAATTCGTCTTCCTTCTCCAAACTTTTTTCTGGTATACTTAAACCAGCTCACTTGCATTACCACCGAAAGATTTTCCATTAAGAAAACTCCACATAAAATGGGAATTAACAACTCTTTACGGGTTGCAATGGCAATAACAGCGATGATTCCACCAATGGTTAAACTTCCGGTATCCCCCATAAACACCTGTGCGGGATATGCATTGTACCAAAGAAAACCAATAAGTGCCCCCACAAAAGCGGTAATAAAAATGGTCATCTCTCCCGTATTCGGGATGTACATTATGTTGAGATAATCTGAAAACACCACATTCCCCGAGACCCATGCAAACAGTGCCAATGTAAGCGCAATAATCGCAGAAGATCCGGCAGCAAGCCCATCTATACCATCGGTTAAATTTGCACCATTTGACACAGCGGTAATAATAAATATCACAATAGGGATAAATATGAGCCAGATATAATCTTTGTAAGAATCTCCGGCCCAGCTAATTAAATTTTCGTAATTAAATTCGTTTTTCTTTACGAAAGGGATGGTTGTTAAAAGCGTTTTTTCGGATGGATAAAACTCTCTCGGGGAATTTTGGGTGATCTTTTCGGTTGAATTTACAGGGTTAATAATTTCTCTTTTTACGGTAATATCGGGATGCATGTACATGGTCGCTCCAATAAAAATACCCAGTACCACTTGGCCTACTACCTTATATCTTCCTGCTAATCCTTCTTTATTATTCTTAAATTTCTTAATGTAATCGTCAATAAAGCCAATTGCACCCATCCAAAGGGTTGTAACAATTAGCATAATCACATAGATATTATCCAATTTTGCAAAAAGAAGCACTGGAATAAGCGTAGCTATTATGATGATGATTCCCCCCATAGTTGGAGTACCCGCTTTTTCATTTTGTCCTTGCAAACCAAGGTCACGTACTGTTTCGCCTATTTGCTGCTTCCGTAGATAATTAATCATCTTTTTTCCATACACCGTAGCGACAAATAAAGAAAGTATGACTGCCAACGCAGCTCGAAACGTAATAAACTCGAATAGGCTAGCTCCAGGAAACTGATACTCTTTCTCTAAATATTCGAACAAATAATACAGCATATCTTATTTATTTAGGGCATTTAAAATTTCCGCGACTATTTTAAAATCATCAAAATCGGTACGTTTTCCGTTAACTTCTTGATAGGTTTCATGACCTTTTCCTGCCACGAGAATTATATCGTTTTCCTGTGCCATTTGGCATGCCGTTTTAATCGCCTGCTTTCTATCGGTGATCGACAACGTTCTTTTATAATGTTCTGGCGAAACTCCCTTTTCAATGGCTTCAATGATAGCGTCTGGATTTTCGGAACGTGGATTATCGCTCGTAAAAATCACTTTCGTACTTAAAGAAGCTGCAATCTTCCCCATCTTAGGGCGTTTAGCACTATCACGATCTCCGCCACACCCAACAACGGTTATTAATTCTTCATTTCCAGTACGAATGGCATTTATAGTTTCTAACACATTTTTCAAAGCATCTGGAGTGTGCGCATAATCTACAATTGCAGTAATCTTTCCAGGAGAAATAAGATATTGAAAACGTCCATCAACACTCTCTAGCGTACTCATTAGCTGGAGCGTTTCAATCGTTTCGAGACCTAGTAAATCTGCTGTAGCGTAGATTGCCAATAAATTATATGCATTAAAGTTTCCTATAAGTCGCGTCCATAATTCTTGATTATTTATTTTCAGAAGCAATCCCGAAAACTGATTCTCAAGGATCTGAACTTTATAATCCGCATACGATTTTACAGCATACGTCACTTTTTTTGCTTTGGTATTTTGAAGCATTACCTCCCCATTTTTATCATCCACATTCACCAAAGCGAAGGCATTTTTAGGAAGTTCATCAAAAAACTTTTTCTTTACATCCCGATACTCCTTAAAATCTTTATGATAATCTAAATGATCATGCGATAGATTAGTAAAAATACCCCCCGTAAAATGAAGTCCCTCTGTTCTTTTTTGATGAATGCCATGCGAACTCACTTCCATAAAACAATATTCCACACCTGCTTCCACCATTTCCTGTAAATAGCGATTTATAGTTAACGAGTCTGGCGTAGTGTGCGATGTTTCATATTGCTTGTTTCCCACCATTATTTTTACTGTAGATAGCAATCCAGTTTCAAAACCAGCAGCTTTAAACAGCTCGTATAATAATGAAGAAATTGTTGTTTTTCCGTTGGTCCCAGTTACCCCTATCAATTTAATTGCTTCGGAAGGGTTTCCGTAAAAATTAGACGCCATTATAGCCAACGCTTGTTGCGAATCTGCTACCTGTACATAGGTAATACCATTCACTACTTCTGAAGGAATTTCTTCACAAATTACGGCGATTGCCCCTTGATTTACAGCTTTCTTAATGTAGTTATGACCATCACTAAGAGTACCCCGAATAGCCACAAAAACATCATCTAACCCCACTTTTCTAGAATCAAAATGAAGTTCTCGCAATGCGACAGACGTATTGCCCACCACTTTCTCTAAGGTTACCTTATACAATATGTCTTTTAATATGCTCACGATAAGTTAAGAGTTATTTGTTGGCCTTTTTCAAGTGGTATTCCGCTTTTTATAGACTGCTCTTTTACAGTACCATTTCCAATTACTCGAACTTTTAAACCTAAATTCTCTAATAAGGAAACAGCATCCATTCCCGCCATACCTGTAACATTTGGAATTTTTTGATACCTAGTTTGAACTTTCTTATAATATGTTTCGAAATCTTTTGCTACAGAAGGATCTTGCGCATTTATCGAACTCACTTCTGCTATTAAAGGAGAATCTGTAAAAATCTTCTGAGCAATTCTTTTAAACACGGGCCCAGTAACATCTGCTCCATAGTATCCTTTTTTAGTACTTGGTTTGTGAATCACAACGATACACGAGTACTTAGGGTTCACCGCAGGAAAATATCCTGCAAACGAAGAAATATAGCGGCGATTTTGTGACCAGTCTTTTTCTCCATATTCGGTTCTTGCAGTTCCTGTTTTTCCGGCCATAGAGAAATAATCTGAGTACAAGCTTTTTCCAGTTCCACGCTTCACGATATTCTCAAGAATGGCTTGTATCTCATTAATTGTTTTTTCTGAAGCGATCTTATCGATCATCACTTCCGTTTCGAAATGCTCTACAGGTTTGTTCCAAGCTCGAATCTCTTTTATAAATCGAGGTTTAACCATTGTACCATTGTTCGCAATAGCATTATAAAAGGTAAGAGTTTGTAAAGGCGTTAACTGAAGATTATAACCATAAGCCATAGAGGGTAGCGCGTTTCTACTCCAAATTTCATCTCCAGGCTCTGGAATAATAGGTCTTCCCTCTCCCTTTATTGGAATTCCGATTCGATCGTTTAATTTCCAAGATTTAATACGATCGGTAAACTTTTTAGGATCGTCTTTATAATTATCGTCTATTAAGGAAGCCAAACCAATATTTGAAGAAACCTCAAGTGCTTTGGCGGCAGATATCTCCCCATAACCACCTCGTCTTGAATCGTTAATTCTTCTTCCGTAGAAAGCTTTCGAACCTTGTTTTGTATCGACTATTGTAGCTGTATCGATTACCTTATCTTCTAACGCAACCATCATAGCCATTACTTTAAAAGTAGAACCAGGTTCATGAGACTCCCCTACTGCATAGTTTAGTTTTTCGTAATACCCTCCATTTTTAGCGCGTCCAAGATTAGATACCGCTTTAATCTCGCCCGTTTTAACATCCATTACGATTACACTTCCGTGTTCGGCCTCGTAATGCTCCATTTGTTTTAACAACGCATGGTGCGCAATATCTTGAATATTTACATTGATTGTGGATATCACGTCATACCCATCTTGTGGCTCTACTTCATTATCATCATACACGGGTTTCCATTGTCCTTTAGCAATTTTCTGCTTTAAACGATGTCCTTCTTTTCCCCGTAGTTCTTTATTAAAAGCACCCTCCAGACCTACCGCATAATAGCCAGGATTATTTCGATCTTCATTCCCCACCATACGTTCAGCAATTTTCCCTATGGGATGCTCCCGAATGGTTCTTTGCTCAACAATAATTCCACCTTTATAGGGACCTAGTTTAAAAAGAGGCATGCTTTTTACTCGGATATAATCTGAATACCCTAAATTCTTTACGACAAGTAAATACCGATTTTTATTAGCACGCGCTTTACGAAATACATTTTGATAATACGACGCTGGACGACCAAACATATCACTAAGTTCCTTCGACAATGGAACTAAATGTTCTTTAAAATTTTCTGGAGACACCGTCATCGCATCAAACCGAATGTCATACTTAGGTACTGAGGTTGCAAGCAAGCTACCATCATCGGCATACACATTTCCACGATTTGCAGGAATCACAAAATTTCGAGTGGTATTTTTTTGCGCAAGTTCACGGTATTTATCCCCTTCAAGAAATTGGATATCCACAAGTTTCAACGCAATTAATATCGCAAAGATGAACATACATCCAGCGACAAAATACAAGCGGTTTAATATGTTCTTTTCTGCTCCCGCCACTTTTACTCTTTTAATTTTACAATTTTAATTTTTTGAGGTGGTGTCACCGAAGGCTGCAATCCTCGTTTTGCCATCGCAGCTATAACTTCGCTTTCCATTTTTGTCTGCATCAGCTTCATTCGTATATCGACATACTCACTTTTAAGTTCCTTTACATCTTTACTTAACCGCGAGATCTTATGTACTTTTTTATCTGCTGTGTGCGAACTTGCGATCATAATTAGCGCAAGTACTGAGAGAAATAATATGAAACGCCAGTTTTTCAGCGAATCATCATTCACTAAAAATGTTCCTTTTACGATATTGTAAAAACTGTCTTTCATTTATATTTTTTTGGCAACCCTTAGCTTGGCACTTCTAGCCCTATTATTTAGCTTTATTTCTTTTTCTGACGGAATAATAAACTTCCCTACAGGTTTCATAGGAACCTCTACCCTTCCGAAGACATCTTTTTCTGGTTCTCCTTCAAACAATCCATTCCGCATAAATCGTTTCACCAATCGATCTTCTAAAGAATGATAACTAATAAGACTTAACCTTCCCTGAGGTTTTAGAACCTCCACAGATTGTTGCAAAAATTCTTTTAACGCATCCAACTCTTGGTTTACTTCAATACGAATTGCTTGATAAATCTGCGCTAAAATTTTATTTTCTCTATGCTTCGGAAGAAACCTTCCCAATGCTGCTTTTAACTGGTCACTTGTAATGATTTCTTGATGCTTACGTTCTTCACAAATAATACGAGCCATTCCAGCTGAAGCCCTTAGCTCACCGTATTGAGACAACACACTTTTAAGCTGTGATTCTTCATATTTATTAATCACGTCATAAGCAGAGAAAGGACTTTCTTGATTCATTCTCATATCTAAATCCGCTTGAAACCGAGTAGAAAATCCTCGATCTGCTTCATCAAATTGATGTGAAGAAACTCCAAAATCACCTAAAATTCCATCTACCTCACGATAGCCATGAAATCGCAAAAAACGCTTTATAAATCTAAAATTCTCATGAATCAACAAAAAGCGAGGATCGTCGATCGCATTTTTAATAGCATCTTTATCTTGATCGAAGGCAATAAGTCTTCCCTTATTACCAAGTCGACTAAGAATTTCCCGAGAATGCCCACCCCCGCCAAACGTAACATCCACATAAACACCATCTGGCTGAATGTTAAGTCCGTCAACAGTTTCTTTTAATAATACTGGGTTATGATATTCCATTAATTGCATCGCTTGCATCTCCCATCACTTCCTCTGCCAGATCTGCAAAATCACTAGCAGCATCGTCAATGGCTTGTTCATATTTATCTTTATCCCAAATCTCAACGATATTAATCGCTGAAGAAATCACCAATTCTTTTTTAATTCCTGCAAAAGACGCAAGATCTTTCGGGATTAATAATCTACCTGTCGTATCCAGCTCTACTGTTTTTACACCTGCCGTAAAACGACGAATAAAATCGTTATTCTTTCGATTGAATCGATTTAGCTTTCCCATTTTATCCATTAGAGCATTCCACTCTTCCATTGGATATAATTCAAGACATGGCTGAAACACAGCTCGCTTAATAACAAACCCATCAGGCATAGCAGGAGCAAGTTGTTTTTTCAAAGGAGCAGGCACCATAACCCGTCCTTTGACGTCTGCTTTGCATTCGTATGTCCCTATTAGATTGAGCATCAACGCCTCTGTTTTGGTAAATTTTAAAACCAAATATAACAATGTTTTACCACTTTTTACCACAATTTACCACATTGTTGATAAGTTTTACCACTCCTATAATTAGCTTTCACTAAAAGTATTGATTTACAGACCGTAAGATCTTTTCTTATTGCTCATTATAAATGGAGACTCAAGCAATGGATTACAATGCTATTTTTTACTTTAGCTTAATTGTGTGTTGCAGATAAAGTTTAACTATATTTGATTACTTTTGTTACTGTTAACGGAACTAACCTCCATGGCGAATCAGCTTAAAAAAGAAAGAAAATTTACGTATTTAGAATTGGGAGAAGGCACCCCCATCATTATTCTTCACGGGCTAATGGGTGGCCTCAGTAATTTCGATGGAGTTACAGATTTTTTCCCAGAAAAAGGATATAAAATCCTTATTCCAATGCTTCCTATATACGATATGCCAGTCTTAAAAACCAATGTAAAAAACTTTGCAAAATACGTGAAGAGTTTTATAGACCACAAAGAGCTTGACGAGGTGATACTTCTCGGTAATTCTCTTGGTGGACATATTGGTTTACTTTGCACAAAAATGTATCCAGAACTTATAAAAGCGCTAATAATTACTGGTAGTTCTGGCTTGTATGAAAGTGCTATGGGAGAAAGTTACCCAAAGCGCGGCGACAGGGATTATATTCAGAAAAAAGCAGAGAATGTTTTCTATGACCCCAAAGTTGCCACCAAAGAAATTGTTGACGAAGTTTATGAAACTGTAAATGATCGCGCTAAACTATTACGCACGCTTGCCATTGCTAAAAGTGCTATTCGTCACAACATGGGCAAAGACCTTCCTGAAATGGACACACCCACGTGCATTATTTGGGGTCGAAACGACAACGTAACACCGCCACAAGTGGCCGATGAGTTTCATGAAAAGCTTCCAGACTCGGATCTTTATTGGATCGATAAATGCGGACATGCAGCGATGATGGAGCACCCTAAAGAATTCAATGAAATTTTATACGCTTGGCTAAATAAAAGGGGTTTTAAATAACCTCGAATAAAGAATTTCCTAAATTTTAGGTACATCAAATCTCTGAATCTTCAAGAGGTTTAGAATTTTAAAAAATACAGATGCAAATAAAGTCGGCTGAATTTACTATGAGCAACAGTGATGTTGCAAAATGTCCTAAAAATCCGTTACCAGAATACGCTTTTATTGGCCGTTCTAATGTAGGGAAATCCTCGTTGATCAATATGCTGATGCAACGAAAAAGCCTTGCCAAAACAAGCGGACGTCCAGGAAAAACACAGCTAATTAATCATTTTACTATTAATAAAAATTGGTTTTTAGTCGATCTTCCAGGATATGGGTATGCTAGAGTTTCTAAAAGCGCAAAGAAAGTTTTTCAGAAATTTATTACCCAGTATTTTGAAAAAAGACAACAACTAGTATTGGCCTTTGTCTTAGTAGATTGCCGACACGAACCGCAACCAATCGACCTAGAATTTATGCAGTATTTAGGGGAAAGTGGCGTGCCATTTTCAATTATATTTACCAAAGCCGACAAGCTAAAACCAAATGCATTAAAACGCAATATCGAAGCGTACGAAAAGAAAATGCTAGAAACATGGGAAGAAATGCCTTCTCATTTTGTTTCCTCTTCAAGCAACAGCACCGGTCGTGATGAACTCTTAAATTATATAGAGCAAATTAACAACGAGATGAATATGGAAGAAACGATTTAAATCTTTAAATTATTTCTTTTTCAACTCCAGTTTTTCAGCAAAATAATCACAAAAATCGCGCATTGTCGCCGCCATTTTCTCATCGTTAGTTGCACGTTGAAAGGTATCTGCCATTGCACTTAAAGTTTGATGGAAAAAGATTTGCATCTCATCTAAAGGCATATCCTTTGTCCAAAGATCGATACGCAATGCTTCTTTCTTTTTATGATCCCAAACCGACAGAAAAATTGCTTTCGATTCTTCATTAGAAATTCCTCCATCGTCTGCAGACCATCGTAATTTTTCAGGAATTTTATTTTCGTCCAGTCCAACCTGTATTTTAATTTCAGATGTATGCTTACTCATTTTTTTTGGGTTTGTATTTCGATTTATTGAAAAGGACATTTGCATCCATTTGCAATAATTCATTAATTTCAATTGTATTATTTTCCATATATGCCCGTACGATTTTCCATCCTAAATAACGCCCTATCATTCCCGGCGATTCGTTGTCTATTTCAAGATAGAATTTAGAAAAAGGTGCTTTTGCTATAAAACGCGCTGAAAGCTTCGGGTCGGTACTATATAAATACTCATTCTCTATAAAATTACGCCAGATCTCTGTCTCATTTTCTTCTGCCCATTTCCATTGAGCTTCTGTGTAGCCTATTTTTTCAGCGTCGCTTACCTCAGGCAACCAAAGATCTTTAAGATAAAGTTGTTTCCCGAAGTACATCACCTCTTCTAAAAAGGCACGACCTTTAGGCCTTGGAATTAATTGATAAGCATAGGCACTCGCAACATCGGGACCAATTTGAGAAGGTTTCATGTTTTGAGAGATATATTCTTGAACTCCTGCATAAAACGGGTGTTCACTCCCTAAATAGGTATCTAGCGCGATAATTAAAGAAGTATCTGCCACAATAACTTTATTTCGGTAATCTACATCTGAGGTTGTAGTTACCACTGTGGGGGCTCGAAACTTCGGAAAATAATATTTTATATGCTGAAATAGAGAGTGTAATTCATTTTGAAGCTTTTCTCCATTTGGAAACTGCTTCAGTACTTCGGCTTCAAGTTGCTTCTGAAGCGTATCGTTTATTTTTCGAACCCAGATGCTGTCGGGTATTTGCTTCGGAAAAAATACTGGATATTCTTTCTTTAATGCCGGAAGCGTTTCCGAAGTAGTTTCAGAAAAAGCCCTGTCGAAACGAATAATAGAAACTGAAATAGGAATAGTATCGATTTCCTTTTCTATTTTACTCTCAGAATTACAGCCGAAAATAAATAAACCCAAACAAATGCTAAGAAAATATCTCATGCTTAAAACTTTAGAAACTGTTTAACGCTCGTCTCTTTTTTTAATTTTACAATTAGTTTATTTTTGTGTGCAAAGGTATTTTTTTTAGCTCAGAGTTTTTATCATTTAACGACCGACTTTAAAAAACCTTTAAAAATGATTCCATAATTTAAGAACACTTACATGAAAACTGAACAAGTAGTAGATCACATTGTAAACTGGTTAAAAGAATATGCAATGAATGCTAAAATGGACGGATTTGTGTTGGGCATTAGTGGTGGGATCGATTCAGCCGTTACTTCTGCTTTGTGTGCAAAGACAGGAATAAGAACATTATGTGTTGAAATGCCGATACATCAAGCGGAAAGCCAAGTAACTCGTGCAGAAGAACACATTGCGCAACTTAAACAACGATTTGCCAATGTAAGTGACGTTCGCGTAGATCTCACACCTGTTTTTGAAGCTTTTAAAGTTCAAACTCCTCAAACCACAGACGATACGCATTTAGATCTCGCACTTGCCAATACGCGAGCCAGATTACGCATGACGACACTCTATTATTTTGCAGGTTTGCATCGATATTTGGTAGCAGGAACGGGAAATAAGGTAGAAGATTTCGGTGTAGGATTTTTCACTAAATATGGTGATGGTGGTGTAGATCTAAGTCCGATTGCAGATCTTTTAAAGAGTGAGGTATATGAACTAGGAGCGTATTTAAAAGTACCCGATTCTATTTTAAAAGCTGCTCCTACCGACGGTCTTTTCGGCGACAGTCGTACAGATGAAGACCAAATTGGCGCCAGTTACGACGAATTAGAAATGGCGATGGAACTACAGAACGAAGGGGTTGCTATTCAGGATCTTAGCGGAAGAACACGCGAGGTTTATGAAATATATACTCGTTTAAATCGTGCAAACCAACATAAGATGAATCCTATTCCTGTATGTAAAATTCCTCCTACACTTAAATAATAATGATTTTAACGAGTATTCTTGAAGTTCGACGAAATTAATCTAATTGAACCTTTCTTTTTTTTAGTTTTGATTTGTAGTATTAGTATTACAAAAAATCTCACACTTAATTTCATCTACTGCTTTTAAGTGTCTTTGTTATAAAAAGACCTAAAATGAAGAAAATTTTTATTGCAGATCATCATCCTGTTGTCCGAAAGGGAATTAGTTGTATGCTGAAAAAAAACGATAATTATGATATTGTCGGGAAAGCAACTAACGGGAACGAATTATATAAAAACTTACGGGAATTAAAACCAGATATCCTTATTATGGAGATCGACATGCCACATATAAATGGCATTAATGCACTTCGAAGCATTAAAACCGAATTCCCCGATATGCGTGTTCTTATCTTCTCGGTTCACCCGGAAGAAATTTATGCACTGCGTTCTATTAAATCTGGTGCTGCTGGGTATGTTCCTAAAACAGCTTCTACAAAACAATTTTTAAAGGCATTAAAACAAATTGCAAAAGGAGGTATTTTCTTGAATGAAGAACTAACCTCTACGTTTACCAGCAGGAATGTTGGCGAAACAAGTGCGATTAGTCGTTATAAAAAATTATCTTCCCGAGAGATTGAAGTATTAAATTTACTTTCGAGCGGAAAAAGAAATAAAGACATTGCAAACGCCTTAAATATTAATGAAAAAACCGTTAGCACCTATAAGACACGTCTTTTAAAGAAATTAAAAGTTGACAATCTTGCAGATCTTATTCATCAGTCAAGAATGTTTCAGTTTGGATAATAGGAAGCATTAGTTTAGTCACACTAAAAAATAGAAATCCACGAATAGTATCATACTTATTCGTGGATTTTTAGTTTAAACAAAGACGGTTTTATAAAACGCGGTTCAATTTTTCTGAGAGCACTTTTTTTAAGGTAATATAATCCACAATATCCTGTAAACTATTCTCTTTTTGTTCACTAGTCTGTTCTCTAATAGTTTCAGACAACTCGTTTATTTTCTGTGAAACAAGATGTCGACGAAGGTTTAATATTGTTTCTGAAACAATTTGAGCGATGGTCATACCTTTATGTTTTACATAAATTTCTTTTCCCTCCCAATTGTGAAGCGTATATTTTTCTTCATCCATTAGAATATCGGTAACAGCAGACACCTTCTCTGCATCCAAAGTATTTACAAAATTATTTAACTGAAACTCCTGTTCTTGATTTAAAGTAGTAATAATTTCATAATACACCGATTTAAATCCATCGTTAGCAAATTCAATTTCATCATCCTGTAAATCGAGATAAATCTTTTCAAATACCCGAGAGGTAACTTTTTCTGGTTTAAGCGCAATTTCGCCTTTCTCATCTGTTTCAAGAATAAGGTCTTCAAATTCTTCTTCTTCGTTTCCGTATAGCAAAAGCAATTCAATAATCTTCCGTTCTAATTCGTACAAAGCATCTACTTTTGTAACAGAAGTTTTTTCCTTCGGAATTACATCGAAAGGTTGTGGTGTCTCTTTTGGTTTTTTAGCAGCTTCTTTTCGATCTTTTTGAAGCAGTTGTGCCAAGGTGTTAAATAGAACCTCTTCAGAAATATCCATTATCCTAGAACACTCTTGCAGATATACTTCCCTTTGAATCACATCGGGAATTTTAGAAATACTCACCACCATATCCCGAATGGTATCTGCCTTTTTAACAGGATCATTTTTTGCTTCAGAAGCTAATAAAGAAGCCTTAAAATTGATGAAATCCTGTGCATTTTCTTCCAAAAATGAACTGAGTTCTTCCAACGAATTTTTACGTGCAAAGCTATCGGGATCCTCTCCTTCGGGAAAGGTACAGATCTTTACATTCATGCCTTGCTCCAGAATTAGATCGACACCACGTAACGAGGCTCTTAATCCGGCAGCATCCCCATCGAAAAGCACGGTAATATTTTTGGTTAACCTGTTAATAAGGCGAATCTGTTCGGGTGTTAACGCCGTCCCCGAAGATGAAACAACATTCTGGATCCCAGTTTGATGAAACTGAATCACATCGGTATATCCTTCAACCAAATAACAGTTATCCTCTTTTGCGATGCTTTGTTTTGCATGGAAAATCCCGTAAAGTACCTTACTTTTATGGTAGATATCGCTTTCGGGAGAGTTTAAGTATTTAGCCGCTTTCTTTTCACTACTTAAAATACGCCCCCCAAAGCCAAGCGTTCTTCCGCTCATGCTTAAAATAGGAAACATCACCCTCCCTTTAAAGCGGTCGAATTGCTTTTCTTCTTTTACAATACTAAGTCCGGTTTTCTCCAGATAATCGAGACTGTATCCTTTTTTAATTGCGTGTGCTGTAAACGAATCCCATTGATCGGGGGAATACCCTAACTCGAATTTTTTAATGGTTTCTTCCGTAAAGCCACGCTCTTTAAAATAGCTTAACCCAATAGCCTTACCTTGTTCGGTTTTAAGCAAGGTGCTATGAAAGTAGTCTTTCGCAAATTCACTTACCAAATACAAACTTTCACGTTCGTTCGCTTGCTCTTTTTGTTCGTTGGTTTGCTCGGTTTCTTCCACTTCAATACCGTACCGTTTCGCCAAATACTTGATAGCTTCCGGATAGGTAAAATGCTCATGCTCCATAAGAAAAGCCACTACATTCCCTCCTTTGCCACTCGAAAAATCTTTCCAGATCTGTTTTACTGGAGATACCATAAAGCTGGGAGTACGCTCATCACTAAACGGACTTAATCCTTTAAAGTTACTTCCCGATTTCTTCAGTTGTACGAAATCACCAATGACCTCTTCAACTCGGGCGGTTTCAAATACATTATCTATGGTGGTTCTTGAGATCAATATTTATTGTTTTTCTATTGTTTTCTTCCGAAGAAAAGATACGCAAATGTATGGTTTTTCTTGAACGCTAGCGTTACTAATTATCGCTCATCTACCTATAAATATTTTAAAAATTATAGAAGAAATAAAAAAATAAAAAAGGCTGCTTCCGAAGAAACAACCTATATTAATTAACATAAACAACAGTATTAATCTAAATCGAACCGGAGCCCTAAAGACACATTGCGCTGGTCCACCGGATTGTCTTTAAAGATCGTATTTAGATCGTATTTTAAATACAGAGCGGTTTCTCTCCATCCTATATACGTACTTAAACCGTACACAAAATTATTGGTATTGTAATCGCCTTTTAATTTTTGCTTTACGTCGTCTCCGTCTTCTTCGAACTTCAATTTTTGACGCACACCTAGATTGAATCCAGCATAAGCACCTATTCCGAATTTAATTTTATTATACGTATTATATCTAAAATAGTCTTCTTTCTCAATTTTTTCTGAAGGTCCTATTTCAAAATGTACTGGAAAAACTAGGTTGTCCATTCGGAACTTCGATTTGTCGAGATTCACAGGAAATTCCTGCAATTCGGTTTGCGCTCCAGTATCTACATAATAGCGGTTCCCAGTTGGTTTTAATCCGTTGAACTGAAATGAAAATCCGTACTTTATTCGAAGCCAATTACTTTCTTTAAAAACACGTGTTTTCCACGCCCAACCTAATTCGGCAAATTTACTTCCACCAGTTTTAAAATCGGAATCTTCCAAGGATTCTCCTTCTGTGATGACATTATTTAATCCAACGGCGAACACAAAGTCTGATGATGTTCTAAGATCGTATTCTCGTGGCTTATTTTTTCTTCCCACATACCAAAAAGAATCGTTCTGGTTGTCATCACGACCTATTCTTAACACCAGTCTGTCGGTATCATCGCCCATTACATTGTCTCCTTCATTTCGTTCTGCTAACGCAATTTTATTATCGATAATCGCCACTCTGTTTTCTATATTCAATGCGCGCTTCTCAGCCGCTTTTTGTTTTAACTCCTCTGCCTCGGCAGCTGTAATGTTATCATTTTCTAGGCGTTGCGTAATACTTTCAACTTCATTTTTTAAGGCATCTTTTTCTTCCTGAATAACCTGTTCTTTTAAATTTTCAAGAATTTTTATATCCTTTTCTAGTGTAGTCTCCTGTGCTTGTGATGCGGCAATAGCGAGCAGCCACAGCACGATCGCTGTGCAAATAGTAGTCGTTTTCATGTGATTTTGATTTTTAATGCTTTGGTGGTTCCGCCGATGATCGACGGAACACTCAAAGCGTGATTGATGAATGATTATTGATTTCTGTCTACAACGGCGGTTCGAATTTTTTGAAATCCTTCCCCCAATGCTTCGAAGACCCGTTCCCTAAAATTTTGCTCCAGTTCCATCTCAACATCTTCAAGCAATGCTGCAGCATCTACTTTTGGTTGACGTAGAATTCTTTGGGTGGCAATTTCCCGTTGTGCACTGGCCAGTAGCACATCGATCTCCTCGGCGGTAACCATTGTATTATTTTCCTGTAGTTGCTGTACTTGTGCAACTACTTGAGACACTTTATTCTTTATAAATAAGGTGTTATTCGTTTCTTTAGACTCCTGTTTCCCTGATTCGATGTGCTGTTCGGTTACCGATGCGATACTACTTTTTGCAGCGGATTGGTTTTGTACAAACGGTTTAGTTTCAGTAGGTGCTGCTTCAGTCTTTTCTTTTCTATTGTGCGTTGCATAACGTTGCTGAGATCTTACAGTTGCTTTTACCTCTTGAACTTTTTCCGTAGTAATTGTTTCAGTTTCAACCTTATTATTTTTGTTTACTTCGGAAACTATTTCAGTCTTATTTTCAACCTTATCTATGGTGT
The DNA here is from genome assembly GCF_001637325.1 of Cochleicola gelatinilyticus. GTDB lineage: Bacteria > Bacteroidota > Bacteroidia > Flavobacteriales > Flavobacteriaceae > Cochleicola > Cochleicola gelatinilyticus. The sequence goes on along the minus strand of NZ_LRXL01000052.1, from coordinate 101,280 downwards.
TATTCGTTTCTGAAGGATTTGTCTCCACAACAGAATTATTATTTATTCCTGAAGCATCTTTCGTAAAAAACACGGTGCTTACAATAAGTATTCCTATAAATCCGGCTGCAATAGCCCACCAGTATCCTTTTATGTTCGATTTCTTCTCTTCGCCTAATTGAGCTTCGAGTTTGCTCCAAGCGTCTTTTGAAGGTTGAATTTCCCGTTCTTCCAGCTTCTCCCGTAGGTGATCTTCAAATTTAATGGGTTCCATAATTCGTTTTATTTTGTTGATTAACTAAAAGCTGCAACGCCTTCCTTGCTTTTGAAAGTTGTGATTTTGAGGTACCTTCACTAATATCGAGCAACTCAGCAATTTCGCTGTGTTTGTATCCTTCAATCGCATAGAGCACAAACACTGTTTTATATCCTTCCGGTAAGGTGTCGATACTTTTTTGAATGTCTGCCACTTCTAGTTCACTTTCTATATAGGTAACATGTTCGATCGAATTTTCAAGTGTTTTTGAGGTATTAAATTGGAGTTTTTTTTCTTTCCGAAGTTGTGATATCGATTCGTGTACCATAATTCGGCGAATCCATCCTTCGAAACTACCTTCTCCTTTATACGTCTTTAAATGCGTAAACACTTTTAAAAATCCGCTGAGCATTACTTCTTCAGCAATCGTGTTACTTTTTACATACTGTCTGCAAATACTAAGCATTTTAGGAGCGAAAAGCTCGAACATCTGGTGTTGTGCTTTGCGGTTTCCTTTGGCCGCTTTTTTAATGAGCGGCGCATATTTTTTATGTAATGATATTACTTTCAAAATTGCGTTACGTATTGGCTTCTACTTTATAGACGCAGAATTTTTAAATAGGGTTGCCTGCAGGTTAAAATAAATTGTAAAAATTCAAGAATGAGTAATGAAAATTAACGTATTTGCTTCTCGGAAGTATTGAATTTAAATTTTATTTCTTTCGGTCGATCACGTAGTTCACCATGAGTTCAAGCGATTGTTTATACGGAGAGTCTGGATAATGTTGTATTAAGTCGAGTGCATTTTGCTGCAATTGTTTCATTTTCTGAATTGCATAGTCGAGTCCACCGGCATCTTTCACAAATTGTATGACTTCTTTTACACGCTTTTTATTGGTATTGTGATTTTTTACTGAATTTATTACCCAGCGTTTCTCCTTTTCTGAAGCATTATTTAGAGCATAAATTAATGGAAGCGTCATTTTTTGTTCTTTAATATCAATTCCCGTTGGTTTCCCGATAGCTTCTTCTCCATAATCGAACAAATCGTCTTTTATTTGAAATGCCGTACCTATAAGAGCTCCAAAATTTCTCATATTTTCAACTTCTTGTGACGAAGCATTTACAGACTGAGCTCCCATGGCGCAACAGGCAGCAATGAGGGTTGCTGTCTTTTGGCGGATAATGTCAAAATAGACATCTTCTGTTATATCTAGTTTTCTGGCTTTTTCAATTTGCAGCAATTCACCTTCACTCATTTCCCGAACCGCTACCGAAATAATTTTAAGCAGATCGAAATCGTCATTATCTATTGATAGCAATAAACCTTTCGATAACAAGTAATCCCCAACGAGTACCGCGATTTTGTTTTTCCACAGCGCATTAATTGAGAAGAAACCCCGGCGTCGATCGCTATCGTCCACTACATCATCGTGCACTAATGTTGCTGTATGGATAAGCTCTATCACAGAAGCACCCCGATACGTACGCTCATTAACGACACCTCCACCTGTCATCTTTGCAATTAGAAATACAAACATGGGTCGCATTTGTTTCCCTTTTCTATTTACTACGTAATGGGTGATTTTATTGAGCAGCGCAACTTTAGAAGACATGGATGTGGAGAACTTTTTTTCGAAAAGCTCCATTTCTTTTTCTATCGGAAGTTTTATTTGAGATACTATCTTCATTATTTAATCAAAAATAGGTAATTACTACGATTTTAATTGTTTTATACTTTTGATTTAATATATTTGCTATACACATATTAAACTAAAAATTATTATTATGAAAAAAATTACTTTTTTTGCAGCTGCAATGTTTGCTGCTTTTACTCTGAATGCACAAGAAGTCCTTTTTGAGGATAATTTTGATGACGAAGATATTTCTGATTGGACTCTTTATGATGAAGATGGTGATGGAAATCAGTTTGGAGATCAGTTTGTTATTACTGATGCAGATTCGAATCCTGTTACACCTGTATCTTTAATTTCAAGATCTTGGATTGGTTCACCTCTTTTCCCGGACAACTGGGCTGTATCTCCAGGATTCGACATTCCTGAAGGTAGTGGTGCTCTTGTTACTTGGGTAGTTCAATGTGCTGCGGCAGAATGGGACAACGAAAAGTATAGTGTATATGTAGGTACTAGTAGCGATATCGCTGATTTAGTAAATTCTGAAACTGTATTTACTGAAACTTATGACGATCCTAATGATGCTGGAACTGTATATGAAAGAGAATTAGAAATTCAAGATTTCGCAGGTGAAACTGTATATTTAGCTTTCAGACATTACGATTCTACAGACGAAGATTTCATTTCAATTGATGATCTTCTTGTAACTTCAGCTACATTAAGTGTTGAAGACCAAACATTCGCAAACTTTAGCCACTTCCTATCTAATGGAAACTTATCTTTAAGAGCTGGTACTGCAATGGATAATGTACAATTGCACAACATTCTTGGTCAACAAGTTATCTCTAAAGAATTAAACAACTCTAACGAAACTGTAAACATTTCTTCTTTGAAGTCTGGTGTTTATATCGCTACAGTTACAATCGAAGGAGCTAAGAAATCTTTCAAAATTGTAAAGAACTAAGTATTACACTTTAGTCTTATATTTAAAAAGCGGCCATTGGCCGCTTTTTTTTATTTTATAAGTATTCTTCTTTTTCGAGGTACCTCAGAGACTCTACTGTTTATTAGCCAATTGCCCACAAGCAGCATCTATATCTTTTCCGCGACTTCTTCGAACCGTTACAGGAATGCGATTACGTTCAAGGGCATTTATATAAGTATCGGTAGCTGTTTCAGAAGCTTTTTGAAACTCACCATCATCTATGGGATTGTATTCTATTAAATTGACTTTACAAGGAACATATTTACAGAATTGTACCAATGCGTCGATATCTTCCTTTTTATCGTTAATACCTTTCCAGACGATGTATTCGTAGGTGATCTTTCTTTCGGTTTTTTCATACCAATATTCAAGGGATTCCCGTAGGTCTTCTAAAACAAAACTTTTTGCAAACGGCATGATCTGCTCTCGTGTTTCTTGAATGGCAGAATGTAAAGAAACTGCTAGGTGAAATTTTACTTCATCATCTGCCAATTTCTTAATCATTTTTGGCACACCACTGGTGGATACTGTAATTCGTTTTGGAGACATCCCTAATCCTTCTTCCGAAGTAATCTTTTCTATAGAAAGAAGTACATTCTTATAATTCATTAAAGGTTCGCCCATCCCCATAAATACAATATTCGACAAGGGGCGATCGTGATATAATCTACTCTCATTATCGATTGCCACAACTTGATCGTAAATTTCATCGGGATTTAAATTACGCATCCGTTTTAATCGGGATGTAGCACAAAACTTACAGTCAAGACTACATCCTACTTGAGATGAAACACAAGCTGTTGTACGTTTAGCAGTAGGAATTAAAACCGATTCTACAATTAACCCATCATGAAGCTTTACTGCATTTTTAATGGTTCCATCGGAACTCTTTTGTAAGCTATCTACTTCAATGTGATTGATGACAAAATTTGTTTCAAGATGTGCTCTTGTTTCTTTAGAGATATTCGTCATTTCTTCGAACGTATGCGCTCCTTTACTCCACAACCATTCGTAGACCTGATTGCCTCGAAATGCTTTGTCTCCTATACTTTCGAAAAAAGTTCTTAATTCTTCTTTAGAAAGTGCGCGTATATCTTTTTTATCTACTTTCATTGCATGCAAAAATAACACAATTATACGGCATTGACGATGTAGCCTTCAATGGGTTTGAAATTTTATAAAATGAGAAAAATTAACGATCTACTAAGATCTTCTTAGTTATTCTAGAATCGGTATCACCATCTATTAAATGTAGAAAATAAACCCCCTCTGCAAGATCGACTACAGAGAGCGTATTAATAGTATTTGCCATACTTCCAGCATGAAGTTCCTGTCCAAGTATATTATAAAATTGGTATGTTAAATTAGGATACCTATTATTCATAACGAGTAACGTATTAGACACAGGGTTTGGATAAATTTCTAATGAACCTTCTATGGAAACCTCGGGTATGTTCAAAATATTTTGCAGACTTCCCAATTCTGACACTCCTATATTTAAAGGATCTAACCAATCTTTTAAGCGAGTTTCTGGGGTGTCACCAAAATCCCATGAAACTCCTAGTCTTCCGTAAATATCGTAATCTGAATTACTTTCTAATCCGTCACAATGGGATTGCCCAGCATATAATTGTCCAATTACTTTACCATTTTCATTAAATAATGGAGAACCCGAAGAACCGCTTTCGGTTGTTCCAATCTCCCATCCATCTCCTTCTCCTACCGAGACACCACCAATTAACCAAACTTGTGTTCCATTGGCATCTTCCTTTACAGCTCCAGAATCGTCTCGACAAATTTTCATGATATCACCATTTGGATGGTGAATTCCTACTTCAAATAAAGGATCCAAGTCTGAATTATCCCAACCTGCAAATACAATATCCCATGAATCTGGCACTTGAGAATGTAATTCCACTAAGGCAAAATCACTTTCAGAATTACTAGAGCGTAATGTAGCTCCGCTCATGGTAAAATTAGTTAGTAAATCTGCACTCTCATCCCCAGTAGCACATACAGGGTTAGGGCTCATCCAATTAAATCGGATTGTCCAAAGTGAAGGATCGCTATTTTCAAGACAATGGTTTGCAGTAAGAAGAAATGGAGTTTTATCTGCATTCGTATTGTTTAATAAAACAGCGCTACAAAGGTATCCATTTCCAAGAGTTAGCATAGCTACTGCTTTCTTTAAAATATCTTTCTGAGAATCGAAATCATCTCCAATTGGACAATTTACGTCGTAATTACAATCACCAGAATCATTAAGCCCACGATTCATATCTGCAATACTTTCTAACGCATCCATCCTATATCCATGAACAACACTTTCAATTTCTAGTTGAACAGGAGCATCGACGTTGGCAGGTTCATAATACTCCACCCATAGTGTCTCACCTGCAACAAACCAAGTGGCTAATTTATCATTATCACGGTTCTGAAGTTTCGAAAATGTAATCGTACGATCTGTATGTTCTGTATTGTAAAAATGAAGCGTCGCCCCTTTAGGTAAGTGAAATTTTGAAAGTACTGCACTTAAGTTCTTAGCGCCAGGAGATGTGATTGCTGCCCGCCATATTTTACCGCCATTTTCTAAACTACTCCAAACTCCATCATGATGAATTGAAATTACTACAGGCCTTGAAATACCATAGCGATAGGGTTGACTTTTGTCACGATCATTAATACGGTCTTCTTCATATATTTCCTCAAGATCTAATGCTTCAAGGTAAAGAGGATCTACCTCTTCCTGAAGTGTCAAAGACCAACTTAAGGGCTCATCATTAATTGACTCTTGTGCACAAACACTGAAAAAGAATAAAGATAGAAAAAGAAGTAATAGTTTTTTCACATTCAAGAGGTTAGCTTTACTACACTATTACTAAAATAGACATTTTTTCACGAAGTACCCTCTTTCTAGTCTTAAAATAAAAAATCCTGATGAAACATCAGGATTTTATTAGCTTTTAGATAATTAACATCGCATCGCCGTAGGTATAAAAACGATATTTTTCTTTAATCGCTTCAGCATAAGCTTCCTTTATAAAATCATGTCCTGCAAAAGCAGAGATCATCATTAATAAAGTAGATTTTGGTGTATGAAAGTTTGTTACCATCGCATTTGCAATGCTAAAATCGTAAGGAGGAAATATAAATTTATTGGTCCATCCTGAATAGGGATTCAGCATGTGATCTGAAGAAACAGAGCTCTCTAGTGCGCGCATCGCCGTAGTTCCTACTGCGCAAACCCGCTTTTTTCTATTAATCCCAGTGTTTATAATTTCGGCAGCAGCGTCGTTAACGCTCATTTCTTCCGAATCCATTTTATGCTTAGAAAGATCTTCTACTTCCACAGGGCTAAAAGTTCCTAGGCCAACATGTAATGTAACTTCTGCAAAATTAACACCTTTAATCTCAAGACGTTTTAACAAGTGTTTCGAAAAATGCAATCCTGCCGTAGGTGCAGCTACTGCTCCTTCATTTTTAGCGAAAATAGTTTGATAGCGGTCGGCATCTTCAGGCTCTACTTCTCTTTTTATATACTTTGGAAGCGGCGTTTCTCCTAATTCAGTAAGTTTATTTCTAAATTCTTCGTACGAACCATCGAATAAAAAACGAAGGGTTCTTCCTCTCGAGGTTGTATTATCGATTACTTCTGCTACTAAAGATTCATCATCACCAAAATATAATTTATTCCCAATTCGAATTTTTCGTGCTGGATCTACCAATACATCCCATAGACGTGTTTCCGGATTTAATTCTCGTAATAAGAATACTTCAATACGAGCACCTGTTTTTTCTTTGTTTCCGAACAAACGCGCAGGAAATACTTTCGTGTTGTTTAAAACCAACACATCGTCTTCATTAAAATAGTCGATAAGATCCTTGAACATTTTGTGTTCGATGGTCTTTTCTTTTCTGTTTAAAACCATTAAACGCGCTTCGTCCCTGTTTGGAGCAGGATATTCGGCCAAAAGTTCTTCCGGAAGTTCAAAATTAAAATTAGAAAGTTTCATTCCCATTGCATATTCTGTTTAGTGTTGAAAAGCTGCAAATATACAACCTCAACATAGGGGTTGTCAAGTAAATGGACAAGTATTATTAAAATACATTGAAAATGAAAGACCAAACGCAATACATTATTTTAAGTAGAACGGATTATTACTCGAATTGCACCGAAAAACCAAGCGTTTCTAGTGCTTTGTAAAATGTTGGGAATGATTTAGACACTACCATCGAATCTTGAAGAATAAGTGGAACTTTTAATGCCAGTGGCGCAAATGCCATCGCCATTCTATGATCCTGATACGTTTTAATAGCGATGTGTTCTTTTATTTTTCCGTTAAAAGCCGCAAGTTCTAAACGATCGTCTGTAATATGGACCGTTGCCCCAAGTTTTTCTAACTCTGTTTTTAAAGCAACCAATCGATCGGTCTCTTTAATTTTAAGGGTATGTAGTCCTGTTAGTGTGCATCCAACTCCTAATCCGAAACACGATACGGCAATGGTTTGCGCAATATCTGGAGTGTCTGCCAAGTGCAACAGAAGGTGATTGGGCAATTCAGAGGTATTCTTTTGTAGTATAATTTTGTGCTCCGAAGCATTAAAAACAGTCGTAACACCAAGCGCTTCGTACATATCGGCAATGGCTCTATCTCCCTGTAAACTTTTTTCGGAATAATGTGTGAGTGTTACCGTAGCAGCTTCAGATAAAGCGACGATACTATAAAAATACGATGCTGAACTCCAATCTGATTCGACAGCTATTTTATTTTCTGAAATCGTTTCCGAAGCAGCTATTTCAATTTTGTTTTCTGAAAAGGATCCTTGTATCCCTACCTTCTGAAGCAATCCCAACGTCATTTTAATATACGGCACAGAAGTTACTTCTCCTTTTAACTGAATGGTTAGACCGCCTGGAAGCTTAGGCGCTATGAGCATTAAAGCAGAAATATATTGGCTACTTACATTTGCCAATAATGTAACTTGGTTCTTCTGAAGGATACTACCTTTTATCTGTAAAGGAGGAAATCCTTCTGTTTTAGTATAGGTAATCTCTGCACCCAAAGACCGAAGTGCCTCTACAAGTATTTTAACAGGTCGTTCTTGCATTCTTTTGCTCCCAGTGAGAACAACATCAATTCCTGGGGTGGAAGCAAAATAAGCTGTTAGAAACCGCATGGCAGTACCGGCATGATGAATATCAACAACTCCTTTTTTAAGTTTGAGCGCATTTGTTAAAGTTACGGTATCATCACTATCTGAAAGGTTTTCAATAGAAGGGTTGCTGTATTGTTCCTTAAGAATAAGCAATCGGTTTGATTCACTTTTAGATCCCGAAACATTTAAATCTGCGTGTAAAGCAGCGTCTTTTTTATGTGTTAAAAACACCTTCATTTCTTGTATTGATCACTTTTAAGTTTTCCCCAAAATTTAGCATAGCTAACTGAAAATCCGCATACAAAAGCACCCGCTACAAAAACAAGACACAATCGGAGTACTCCGATCGTTTCAAAAAAATGTAATGAAAATCCAGTAAATGCCCATTGAATCACTACTAATATGGACATATATACGACCCCTAAAATAAAGACAGATCTCCAAAATCCTTTATGTGAAATGACCTGTTTAAACACTAGCGAAGTTTTTTATTGTTATGGTGTCGATCATGATCCCGTTTTGTTTTAAGGTCCAGCTTTTTATCGAATGCTTCCTGAAGGTTCACACCTGTTTGATTCGCAAGACACAATACAACAAACATAACATCGGCAAGTTCTTCACCAAGATCTTTATTCTTGTCGCTTTCTTTTTCGCTTTGTTCGCCGTAACGACGTGCAATAATACGAGCCACCTCACCTACTTCTTCGGTGAGTTGTGCCATATTGGTGAGTTCATTAAAATATCGAACCCCGTGTTCTTTAATCCATGCATCTACTTCGAGTTGGGCATTTTTTATATCCATCGCGTTTAAGCTTTAGACAAAACTACCTTTTCATTTTCTTTATCGATAAGTAATTGGAAGAATTTTTTCAAGTTCGCATAATCTGACGCTGGGATAACAGGTTCTTTTATTGAATATTCTACCGAAAGTTGAAGCGTGTTTTGATTTTGGTTTACACGATAGGCAAAATTTCCTATATTTTCTCCAAATGTAAAAGCAGAACTTTCGGGAAGACGCTCCACTTGGTATCCTTCAGGTATATCAATATTTAATATATACCGATCTTTTTTTGCATAATTAAAATCAACTGGATACTTCCGATCTTCATTTATAAATGGATTTTCACTTAAAGCAAGAAAAAGCAACGGAGAAAAATAAATTTTTTCGCCAACTATTTCAGCAGCATCACTCATTTCAAAAGCATATTCTAATGACACAGGTTTATTGGATTCTTTCAGGTTCTTAAACGTTATTTCTGAAAGCATTACATCTCCAAGAGAAGATTCCAGCTTGCTTTGAGTATCTATTTCACTCACACCTAAAAATGTCTTTCTTTTGTCCATGGCATAATGGCCTGTATAGCGTATTTTGGCATTGCCCTTAACATTTAAATCATCTGAAAGTGTGGCAGTAATCAGCATGCTTTCCGTTGCGGGATTTTTGGGATGCAATTCTACCCAAGTAGAACTACCATTATCACGTATTATTCTCCCCTGCCAATTCATTAATTTAGAAGGTAATACATCCACATCCCCTTCTTTATTTGTTGCGTCTAATAGTCGAACTGTATTATTACCTTCCACACCTGCTACGATATAATCAAATCCTTTGGTAGTAGGAAATAATGGAACTCCATTATTTTTAGAACTCACTAATACGGGGCTTGCATTTAAACCTGCATATCGAAGCATCGAGGTAAGCATTAAGTTAATATCTCCAACGTTTCCCACCCCATTTTTGTAAGCATTACGCACTCCTTTCATAGTCGATGCGCCTCTAAACTTATTCCATTTTACTTTATTTTTTACAAATGCATAAATAAGCCTCATTTTTTTATCATCATTCGTGACCCCTTCTATCAATGCATCAATATCTCTAGAAAAATAATCGGTTCGATTTAACTCGCCTCCGAAGGAAGCGTTTTTTAATATATTTTGCGAAACATCCTCCCATGTTGTAGTATATACCTTAGAAGGAGAATTGGGATATTTAACTAATGAAAGTTCGAAATTAACTGCCGATCCATAATTATTCACATTTCCCGAATACACTTCCTTTTTTAAAGCTGGCACGTCCTTTAGATCGATTTCATATATTTTTTCTTCAAAACTAAATTCCCGACTTTCGGATAAATTTGTAGTTCTTTTCGATAAATCATTGCTTCTTCCTCTATTACTATTCACCCCATAACTCAAACCAGGGTCGATATTTTGTCTAATCGTTTCTTTACGTGTACTAACGCTTTCATTAACATTTAGAGGCAACCAACCTTTTTGATGCATTTTATAGGTATAATATTCTGGAGCCGCAAACCTTAAATAGGCCCTATCTACAGGAATAATCTCTTGGAACGAAGATTCATCCAAATTATCTATATACGGTGATTTTATGCTGTATTGGTATTCTATTATACTCCCTTCTCGAATGTCTGGCATAGTAAACGATATGTCGGTATAGAATTCATTTCGCTCATTTTCAAAAATGCCATCTTTTTTAAGCTTTACCTCTTTAATTTTATTATCCTCGAGGTTATATACACGTCCTTTAATCTGCTCGATGGTTTCTCCAGATCCTCCTTTATAAAGCTCTACCTCATGTGTAGCCCAATCGAACCCATTCTTATTATAAATTTTTATACGTTCAAATACTTCATATACTCTATCAAATCCGCCGTCTACTGTATACTCAAAACTCGTTTTCATTTCCCGATATAAAATAGCAGCATTGGCATCTGGTTCTTTTGGATGCAGTTTTTGTTTGAGCTCTTCTTTAGAAACCTTACCAAAACGATACTCTTGAGCCTTTACAGTTTGAAATAAGCTAAATATTACAAAGCATGTAATTATGAGATTTTGCATAGTTTACTTTTTTTTAATTAAATTTTGGTTAAGACTACTTTTTCTTGTGTTTTATCTACAATTCGCTGAAAAAACTCTTTCAGCTCTTCATAACTTTCTGCGGGAAATAACGCTTTGTTAATTTCTTTTTCCATCGCCACTTGCAAAATATTCTCTGTCTGGGTAATTTGGTACGTAAAGGCACTTGATCCATCTGCAAGTTTTAAACTAACACTTTCGGGTAAAGTTTCTACACGGTATCCATCAGGCATACTAATATTTACTAAGTATCGATCTTTAATTGGAAATTCAAAATCGATGGGATAGTCTCTATGAGAACTTTTAAAGGGATTTTCTTTTTCAGAAAAAAACAATAATGGCGATACATAAATCTTATCTCCAATTTCTTCAATTGAATTAATCGATTCAAAGTCATAAGAGAGCGCTACAGGTTTATAATATGTTTTTAAGTTTTTAAAAGTAGCATTTGAAATTTCTGTCGCCTCGTTGTTCTTTTCCAAAGTTTTATTCACATCCTCTTTAGAAACATCAGTAAAAGCAACTCTATATGTTAGAGCTCGGTTTCCTGTAAAGCGATTTTGCGAAGTACCTGTGATTGTAAGATCTTCTTCTAATGCGGCAGTTACCAGTACACTGTGAAGTGCTGGCTTCATAATTTTAAGAGGGATCCAAATTGAATTCCCATCTTCACGAATTAATCGTCCTTGACCGTTTACTAAATTAGGGTTTAATAGATTAACTTCACCTTCTTTCAAAGTAGCATCCATTAACAGTGGTTTTCCCGAAATTTCTACCCCAGCAATAACATAATTAAATCCTTGCTTTGTAGGGAATAGTGCAACTCCATTTTTTTTTGTACTTACCAATACTGGATTTGCATTAAGACCTGCATATCTTAATATTGCTGTTAGCATAAGGTTAATGTCGGCTGCATTTCCAGTTTCCTTTTTAAAAGCATTCTTGGTTCCATTACTCGTATAAATACCTCCACTATTGTTCCAGTGCATTTTGTTTTTTACATAATCGAAAAGTATTTTCACTTTCTCTTGTTCGTCGGTAACTCCCGTTATAAGAGCATCTACAGCATCTTCGAAATATCCCGATCGATTTAACTCACCACCAAAAGAGGAAGATTCATAAATACTTTTGGACACAGCCTCCCATGAGGTCGTATAATAATCCATGGTGGAGTTTGGAAATTTAGTGTATTGAAGTTCCATAGTTAATGCGGATAAGTAACGATTTAAAGCACCCGAATACTTTTCCTTTTTCACTGCTGGTAAATCTTTAATCGTCACTTTATAAACATTTTCTTTAAAATCTACATTTGTAGTTCTTGTTTTCGGAGTTGCATTTCCTCCACCCATTCCCGGATCAGCTTGTTCGGTGTAGGTATAGGTCATCGTACGAAGATTTTTATCATTGTTTATTTGAAAAGGCACCCACCCTTTTTGATGCATTTTATACCCGAAATATTCAGGTACACTAAATCTAAAATCAATATTATTAACAGGTATTAATTCTTGAAAAACATAAGGGTCTATATACTCAACGAAAGGGGTTGTTTTTCTGTACTGTATTTCAAGCACACTCCCTTCTTTAACATTAGGAAGTGTAAATTGTTTTTTATCCCAATATTCACTTTCTTCTGTTTCAAAAATTCCATCGTTACGCAACTTATCTTTTTTTACTGAATTGCCATCTAAATTATAAGTCACCCCTTTGAGTCCAGAAACTAATTCTTTATTTCCAGTTCCCGAATGATACAACCTAATTGTATTTGTAGCGTAGTCGAAACCATTTTTTGAATAGATTTTTATGCGTTCGAAATAATTCGTTACCACTTGCCACCCTTTTGCTTCAGAATATTCAAAATCTGTATCATATTCTCGATAAAGTATGGCCGCATCGGCTTCAGGATCTTTAGGATGATGTTTTTCTGCCAATTCCTCTTTAGAGACCTTTCCAAAACGAAAGTCTTGTGCAATACTGGTTGAAACTCCAATACATAGGAGGGTGAAATAAAAAATAAATACTTTCATGCGATTTAAGGTTCTATGCGATTTATAAGAATTTTGGTCTGATCTAATTTGTAAATATTTTTTCTGAAATCGCGGTATTGTGAATATTTACTAGGTAGATATTCACCCTTTTTTAAGATAAATTCACGCGTGTATTTCAATTTATTTTCTGAAATTTTTTCAAAAGAAACCAAATAGCTTCCAAACTCGTTTTCAATTTTTTTGTTTTCAGGTAGTGCTTCTAATTTATATCCTGAGGGAATTACTATTTCTAGCGTATCTGTATCCTTAAAGTTCATTTTAAGATATAGTGATTGCTTTCTATTAATATTTCGGGGTGGAATATAATCTGACTGATTAAAAACATTAACGCAAAACAAAAAATCTTTTCCTATCCTACTGGCATATCTAGGAGCTTGAATATGTACGTTTTCGGTAAAAACAATATCTGTTTTATCGTCGTTAAGTGTCAGCGAGGGTATTGTAAACCCATTGATATGTCCCCATCTATTTTTGTAATATTCTTTCTGTTTTTTAACTGTAAGATCTGTGAGGCCGTGACGATTTCCGTATTGCAGCCCTTTCGATGTGCGCTCAAGGTCCGCCTTAATTGCTCCTTCTGCGTTGAGATGTATTGTTCCTTTGGTTACTTGGGTATTCTCTTCTACAGAATATTTCTTAGTATGTACAATTTCACCTCCATTAGGAGTTATAATAAGCACATCTCTATCATCATGACTGTTGCTCACATACCCAAAAGGGGAGCGTTGACTTGTACATTCTAGCCAAATCATTTCATCGTTATTAGGCACTCCTAAGAAAGCATGATTTCCTTGTATCGTTGGTACATCTTTGGTAATATCACGTTCATCTTCATCTAAATATAAAATAGTATAATAGGAAGGTACTCCAACAGCTTCAAGCAAAGCTTTTGTGTAATTTGTAAGGGCTTTACAATCTCCATAACTTAATCGATCAACTTCTGAAGCTAGCATGGGTTTCCAACCCCCTATCCCTATTTGAACACTAATATACCGCACTTTATTCTGAAGGTATTCGTAGATTTTTCGAGCTTTTCCTTCATTTGTAGTTTCATTTTTCACCAATTGTTTCGCTAAGGCAATTGTTGCTGGAGAAAGTTCTGTTGTGCCGTAAAGTAAAGATTGTTGCATCCAAGAACCAAAAGAATTCCAATCTTTACCTTGTCCCTCCATTCCTTTTAAATAAAATGAATCTTGTGTAAAGTATACTTTTGGCAATACATTAAAATACGGAGGCGCTTCTTCTTCATACCGAATTGCCTTCAGGTTTTTCGCTACACATGTTATCTGTCCAGGTGTTTCAGAAATAGAAATATCGTACCCTTCAACATGTTCTTTTTTATAATTGGGCTTGTTGTCTGAAGCATAGGTAATAGTAAGTTCATTATGTATGGTACTTGACACATAGCTATTAATTGGATACCATGTAGGAAGTACGGTAGAATTTCCTTCCACTTCAGAAATAAATCTAACAATATACGGATACACAGTGGGTGTATATTCTAAATGCAACTCTCGATTGTCTTCGTAAAGCGAAAAGCCACTAACAGCACTTACATCTTTAAAATCTCTTTGTTTGATATGCTTGAGCTCATTTCCATTTGCATCGTAAATAAAAGCTTCGACATCTCTTACCTTAGTATCATCATCGTAATGAGCATATGCATTAACATCGTTGTCACCTAATTTATTAAATACCGCAATAGTTCTGTTAATTTTCGAATTTGACTTTCCATTTCGGGAAATATCAATTACCTTTTTTTCATGGATGACAACACTATTAGCATTTTCTCGAAGTTCTTTCGGGATGTCTGCAATTGTATACGAAGTTTGCGCGAATAAGATTTGAGTACCAATAAAAAGAAGAAGCATTAATGCTTTAGTCATGGGGCTTTACCATTTTTTTTGGCAAAATATTAAAATTAAAATTCCTACAAAAGGGGAAAAACCCTTATTCCTTATTTTTAGAATCAATAAAAATAGTAACTGGACCGTCATTTACAAGGGCAATTTCCATCATCGCACCAAAAGTTCCGGTTTGCACACGAAGCTGAGTGGTGCGCTTAAGTTGATCTACAAATGCCTCGTAGTGTGGAATCGCAACTTCGGGACGGGCTGCTTTTATGAAAGAGGGACGGTTTCCTTTTTTGGTACTGGCATGTAGCGTAAACTGACTTACAACTAACAGCTCCCCTTTTATATCTAAAATAGAAAGATTCATAGCTCCAGTATCATCAGAAAAAACGCGCAGCCGGGATATCTTTCCACAAAGCCAATTTATATCCTCCTGAGAATCTTCATGTTCGATTCCTAAAAGAATGAGAAATCCTGTTTTTATTTCTGAAGTAATTTTTCCTTCTATTGCAACCGAAGCTTCCGAAACTCTTTGAATAACTACTCTCATATTTTAAAATTCAGAAACAATTAATTCCCGTGCTGTGTTTGCCGGTAATGTTCTTCTTCTCCCTCCATGATCTGAAGATAACTTTTATAACGGGACCAAGCGATCTCGTCGTTTTCTAACGCCTCCTTTACGGCACATTGAGGTTCTTCTCGATGCAAACAGTTGTTAAATTTACAATGCTCTTTTAAGGCAAAAAATTCTGGAAAATAATTTCCTAATTCTTCTTTGTTTACTTCAACAATTCCAAACCCTTTAATTCCGGGCGTATCGATAATTCTAGCATTAAAGGATAGGTCGAACATTTCTGCAAATGTCGTGGTATGTTGCCCCTGCATGTGCTGACTTGAAATTTTGGAGGTCTTTAATTGAAGCGTAGGCTCGATTGCATTTACCAGCGTAGATTTCCCCACACCACTATGTCCAGAAAACATACTCACTTTGCCTTCCATTAATGCCTTTACTTTCTCAACATTTTTTCCAGTGACTGCCGAAATTCCAATACATTCATACCCAATCTCTCGGTACATGGCTGCCAAATACTTAATCTCTAATAATTCCTCCTCATTGTAGGTATCGATCTTATTAAATAAAAGCACCGCATTAATATGATACGCTTCTGCAGTAACAAGAAAACGATCGATAAAAGTGGTAAAAGTAGGCGGATTATTTAGTGTCACTAATAAAAATGCCACATCTACATTTGCTGCAATAATGTGCGTCTGCTTGGAAAGGTTCACCGATTTACGGATGATGTAATTTTCTCGTTCTTCAATTTTGTTGATAATTCCAATGGTCTCATCTCCCTTAGTCTCCACTTCGAAAACAACATGATCCCCTACGGCTACAGGATTGGTACTTTTAATCCCTTGTATTCGGAATTTGCCCTTAATTCGGCATTCGTAAAACTCACCATTTTGTGATTTTACAGTGTACCAGCTTCCGGTAGATTTATAGACAATTCCTTTCATAGGGTTTCTTTACAGGGGCAAAGATACATCATACCGTTTTATTCTCCGCTAATCACTTTCTTTTGGTGATTGATCGATTCTTGATGAATTGCTTTATAAATCTTAAGCACGAATTCTTCACTTAATTTGTACTCTTCTCCTTCAAGAATCATTTTTCCTAATACTTCATTCCATCGTTTGGTTTGTAGTATAGCAACGTTTTGTTCTTTTTTAAGTGCCCCGATCTGGTCTGCGATCTTCATACGTTTTCCCAAGGTTTCAATTACTTGATGATCCATCACATCAATCTTGGTTCGCAATGTATTAAGTTTGTTCTTAAATTCTACTTCGTCTCCTTCTTCAACACGAATACGAAGATCCACCGTCATTTTATCTAAAGCCGCAGGGGTAATTTGCTGTGCCGCATCACTCCAAGCATTGTCGGGATCGTAATGAGTCTCTACCATGAGTCCGTCGTAATTAAGATCTAACGCGGTTTGACACAAGTCGAAAATTAAATCACGACGTCCCGCAATGTGCGAAGGGTCCAGAATAAGTGGAAGATCGGGAAATCGCGTTTGAAGATCGATAGGAATCTGCCATTCGGGATTGTTTCGGTATGTATTTTTTTCATAAGCAGAAAATCCTCTGTGAATCACCCCAAGATTTTTTACACCTGCTTCATAAAAACGCTCTACAGCTCCTAACCATAATGCAAGGTCGGGATTTACTGGGTTTTTAATAAGCACCACTTTATCTGTCCCATTCAAGGCATCAGCAATTTCCTGAACAATAAAAGGTGACACCGTAGTTCGAGCACCGATCCAAAGTATATCCACATCATGTTTTAACGCAAGGTCTACGTGGTTGGCATTGGCCACTTCGGTAGTGGTTAACATCCCGGTTTCTTCTTTTGCTTTTTGAAGCCATTTTAATCCTAAAGCCCCTACCCCTTCAAAGTTTCCTGGGCGAGTTCTTGGTTTCCAGATCCCGGCACGAAGTACTGTAGCATCTGTATCTTTTAACTGATGGGCTATTTTTAAAACCTGCGCTTCGGTCTCTGCACTGCATGGTCCAGCGATCACTAAAGGATGCGCCAACTTCATGTTATTCAACCAAGTGCGTAATTCTTTTTTATTTTCCATGAACTAATTGTCTGTTTAATTGACTGGGAGCATTGTTAAGATTTTGTTTGTAGGTTCCCAGCACCTTCAATTTTTTTACTGCTTTTTCTAATACGTTGGTTACTTCTGCAAATAACACTTGATCTTCATACAAAACATCTATAAAGAATGAATACTGCCAAGGACTACCTTCTATAGGAAAAGATTGTATTTTGGTTAAATTGATGCCAAAGGTACTCAACAATTGTAAAACACTTGCTAAACTTCCTACTTCATGTCCTAACTGAAATTTAAGGGTTGCTTTATTTCTTTCTGAAGCATTTTCCGCAGTTTCTCTTCCTATTACCACAAACCGAGTTTTATTATCTTTTATGGTCTGAATATTTTTATCGAGAATTTGAAGTCCGTACTTTTCAGCCACTTGCTTTCCGGCGATGGCAGCAACTCCTTTCAAACCATTTTCTTTTATTCTTTTTGCTTCTGAAGCAGTATCCTTTCCTTCAATAACCTTACAATGGGGTTGCAATCGCTGAAGGTATTCTTTGCACTGCTGGAGCGCCACTGGATGCGAATGTACCTCATCGATGCTATGGATAGTCTCACCCTGCAACGCCATAAGATACATTTCGATGGTTAGAAAAGTTTCATCAAGGATCTTTAAGTTTTTACTATCAATTAAATTATAATTTGGGAGAATAGACCCCGCAATTGTATTCTCTATTGCAATAACCCCTAAATCTGCACTAAAATCGGACAGGCTACCGGCGACATTATCGAACGAACTACAAGGGAGGAGTTCTACATTTTGATTGGGAAAAAGTTGTTGTACGGCCAGGTCGTGAAAAGAACTTTCTATTCCCTGAATGGCGATTTTTAGTGACATAGGTTTCAGTTTTAAACAAAAAAAATCCCGAACATTTTGTCCGGGATGAATATAATATATGTGGTAAATACCTACATAGCAATCCCGGTTCTATCTTTAAAATAGAAATACCAAAAATTGAAATAAGTACTTAAATGATTCATTATTCGTTTATATACTGCTAATGTAATTAAAACTTCGACGGCACAAAATATTTTACTTGCTTTTTTATTTATGTAGTTTTGTTTTTTCTGAAAAATATGTCGATACACGTTTCAAATATTTCTAAAATTTACGGCTCACAAAAGGCTCTAAACAATGTATCTTTTAAGATTGAGTCTGGTGAAATTGTAGGTTTTTTAGGCCCTAATGGTGCTGGAAAATCTACGATGATGAAAATTCTTACCACCTACATCGCTCCTACGGAAGGTACCGCCAAAATTAACTCATTTTCCCTTTCTGAAGCTCCTAAAAAAATTCAACAAACTATTGGCTATCTTCCAGAACACAATCCGTTATACCTAGATATGTATGTGCGGGAGTACCTTCAGTTTAATGCAGAACTATATAAAACGCCCACTTCCGAAGTAGAAAAAGTAATATCTCGAGTAGGTCTTACACAAGAAGCACATAAAAAAATCGGGCAGCTCTCTAAAGGATATCGTCAACGTGTGGGGCTTGCCAATGCACTCCTTCATGATCCCGACGTACTTATTCTCGATGAACCTACTACAGGACTCGATCCTAATCAGCTTATTGAAATCCGGGAACTTATTAAAAATATTGGAAGCACTAAAACAGTGTTGCTTTCTACGCATATTATGCAAGAAGTTGAGGCAATTTGCGATCGGGTGATCATTATTAATAAAGGAGAAATTGTTCTTGATAAAAAACTTTCGGAACTGTCGAATGAAAAACAACAAATTGTTGAAGTTGAATTCGATTATCGTGTGGAAGAAATTGCGCTTCAGAAATTAACGCACGTTACAAAAGTGGAGAACAGTGCTGGTTTTGTTTATCAGCTCTATTTTAATACACAGGAAGATATGCGATCAAGTGTGTTTGATTTTGCTCATGATAACGGACTAAAAATTCTTCAGTTACATCAAAAAAACACGACGCTCGAAAAGTTATTTGTTGAATTAACTACTCAAAAATAAGGCGCCCGCGGTATAGCTCTTCTACCTCAACGATTTCTAATGAATCTCGTGGTGTTTTTACGACTACATCACCAATACTAACAATCTTACCACGAATGCTCCTCGTCGGATTTACAATCATGACATTGGTACTGCGGTGAAAAAGATACATGCTTTCAACCGCTAGATTTGAAGCGTCTACACGGGTATCTCCAGAAAACAACTCGAATTTTGCTCTATTAGCAGTCCCGCTAAGATAAAACTTTGAAAGACCATTCGCTGTTATATTTAAATCTTCTACGTCTAGATTTAAATAAAAATCTCCGTCGATATGAAAGGCATCTTCTTCGATAGTATCTTCAGACAATAAAGTTAAACTAGGAAATTGAAGCGTTCCAATGCTCTCAACAGTTTGCCCCGTGCTGCTTCTTATTTCGGTAATGTTTGGAGCTGTGACGATCACTTTTGTAATTCCGTAATCACGAACTACATTACAACCATTTGTGTTTCGAATAATGAGTTGATCGTTATCTACACTTACTTCAACATCGTTCATAAGGTTTTCACCTGTTTCTACGACCACACTATATTCATCACCTTGCTGCACTAATAAAGTCGTACGCTCGAAAACCACAATACGATTAAATTCGGGTACAATTCTTTCTTGCTGAATAATATCACCTGCCGCTTGAAAGCAATTTAACCCCTTATCGGAATCACAACTAAAAAGAACAACAGCAATTACTATGTAAATTAATTTTTTCATAACTCGTTACAATCGTATACCAATTCCAAATTCTACTCCTTCTGCTTTCGCCCAATGTGCTTTTACCGTTACGGAAGCAAACACTTTATCTTCTAAAAAATACCGTTTCAACCCCAAACGATTGTACACTCTATTTTCAAAAGCATACGGCCAGTATACATAATATCCTAATTGTGAAACAAAAGCTACTTTGTTAAAACGTAATTCGTGACCAATAAATAATCCGACCCGTTTGTAATCTTCATCACCGCTTAGTCCATCTTCTGGATATGCGACCGACCTATAATAGATAAGTTCTTCTAGAAACTTCGAAAAGAACACATCGACACCTGCTTGTAAGGTACTTTTATAATTAATGCGTTTATCTGCAAATGCAGAGACCACATAGAAGGGGTATTGTCCCTGTCGGTTTACGTCACTTTCATTCCAACCAAACCGAAAGGCGACATTGTATTTAATTTTCTCTGCATGACTCGAGCTTGGTGTATCTTCTAAAGGAATGTATTCGGGAAATTCTTCATGATCGAACAAATAGCTCACTCCGGCATTGAACGCCCAGGTATTGGTACTGTTATTTGGAGCTCTTAAGTTGGCATTCGAATAGTGAATTATACCAAACCCAGCATGAAAACCAAAACCATTCCAAATGTTTTCTTTAACGTAATTCGCCTTCAGAAATGTGGTGCTTAAAAAACGAGTTCCGTAGGCATTATTAATAAAGTTAGTTTCATAATCGTACGGGTTCGATGCATATGCGATTCCCTGCCCTAAACGTATTACCAAACTTCGATTATAAAAATACCAGTTGTAGTGCCCATATACACTGTAATTTTCTCCCAAATAAGGATTCTTCATGTCTTGATACATAAAGGTAAAACCCCAATCTGGATATCGGTAGCGGCGTTCCCATTCGTTAAATCCGTATGTCTTGCGATTGTAGGTGAGCATTACCCCCGAAGGATGCCCAGTAATAAGGTGTGCAATATCAGGATTGTGTTCAAGAATGCTTCCGTAGAAATAATCGGCTTCGAGAGAAAAAGGTTTTTTTTCAACACCTTCCTGTGCCCAGAGACTTGTACAACAAGTTCCTAAAAATAATAACAAAATAAATTCTCTCATAGCTTATAAAAAGCAGTAAATATACACTTAATCTAAAAAGATAAGTCGTCCTGTAAATAATTCTTCAACATCTACCAATGGGGGCTCCTGAGAAGAAAGCACATCGCCCGTACCACGAATTACTCCTTTAATTTCCTGTAGCGGATTGACGATCATAACATTAGCACTTCGCTGTTGAACCACAAGATTTTGAATACTAAAATTTGTTCCTTCGAAACGGGGTTGTTCGTCACTAAAAACTAAAGTTGCGTCTTGTGTAGTTCCAGAAATATAGAAGATACTTTGTCCGTTTGCAGAGACAGAAAACGACTCACAATTTAAATTTAAATAAAAATCGCCTCCCTTATAAGTACCTTCCACATTCCCTGTAGTGTTGCTAACCAAAGAAAGTTCTGGGAAAGATAATTCACCTTGCCCGATCACGTCGTAGGAAGAGCTATTTCTAATTTCAGTAATGTTTGGAGTGGTAACATATGCTTTAGTGATTCCGTAATCACGAACAAAATTGCAACTGTTTTCATCACGAATCACTAAAGTTTCTCCTTCCATTCGCACCGAAACATCTGGCAGTAAATTCTCGCCAGTTTCGATACGTACACTTTGCTCATCACCTTGCGAAAGATACAGAGTAACTTCATCTTCAATTCGAATTTTAGAAAAATCTGAGACTTCAAATACCTGTTGAACAATAGTTCCTTCTTTCTGAAAACAATCGTTCGCGCTATCGCTATTACACGAAAGGCAACTTAATAATAAAATAAAGTACCAATAGTTTCTCATAGGATTATATTCTAATTCCAATTCCAAATTCTACTGCTTCAGCTTTAGCGCCATGCGACTTTAAAGTGGTCGACGCTACAATGTTTTTATGTAGTCTATAGGTGAGTCCGGCTCTAAAATACGTACGACCTTCAAAATCGTAAGGATAGTACACATAATAGCCTAACTGTGTTAAAACTCCTACTTTCCCAATGTGCAATTCATGCCCTGCAAAAACACCAGCTCGTTTGTAATCTTCATCCCCCTTTATACCATAACTTGGAAACGAGATCGAAATGTATTCAATCTGCCTTTTTAGGAAATAGGAGAAGAACATATCGGCCCCTATTTGGATAGAGCTTTTATAGCTTAATCGTTTATCTAAGAATGTGGACACTACTAAAAAAGGTTCTTGCCCTAAATTTAAATAATCACTTTCATTAACACCTGTGCGCAGCATCAAATTAAATTTAATAGGTTCCGAAAACTTTGTATATTCCTTAAAGCTATATTCTGAGGTCTCTTCACGATCTAAGTGATATTGAAGTCCAACATTAAATGTGAGACTATTGGTACTCGAATTAGGTGCTGTAACATTTGCATTAGAATAATGAATCACCGCCAATCCGGCCTGAATTCCAATGTTTTTAAAAAGATACTGCTTGTTGTAGTTCAACATAAGATAGGTAGAACTTAACAAACTGCTTCCGTACGCATTATTCTTTGGGTTTGATTCTAAATCAAATTTATTGGATGCATACGCAATCCCTTGCCCTATTCGCAATAACACATTTCGATTAAAAAAATAAGAATTATAATGAGCGTACACCCCATAGTTTGCTCCCAATATATCATACTGTGGATTATGATATACAAACGAAACGCCCCAATCTGGATAATTATACGCCTGCTGCCAGCGTTCTTCTCCAAATGTTTTCTTATTGTAACTAAGAATAAGTCCGTCGGGATGGCCTTTTATTAAATGAGCTATATCCTTATTATGACGAAGAATCGTTCCGTAGAAATAATTCGCATCGATAAACGAATCAACTTTTTCTTCTTGAGAAAAAAGAGTTGCCGTACCCAACAGTAAAACAAGAAATAGAAATTTCCTCATAGGCGCAAAGTAAATAAATTTGCCGATTTTAAAAGGGAAGATTTAATAAATCAACATTACCACCCGAAAGAACAATACCAACCTTCTCACCTTTAAAGCGATGTCTATCTCTAATTAATGCTGCTAATGGCACTGCGCTCGATGCTTCAGTAACTAGTTTTAAACGTTCCCAAAGCAACTGCATTGCTGCTTTAATTTCTGTTTCTTCGACTCGAATGATATCCGAAACCAATTGTTGAATAATAGGAAAATTAACATCCCCGAGATTCGTCTTCAGACCATCAGCAATGGTATTGGCAGTAGTATTAGTTTCAATTTTCCCCGATTGCAATGAACGAAATGCATCATCTGCCGCCATAGGTTCGCCACCAATTGTTCTACAATTTTTTCCGAAGTAATGTACCGATAACGCTGTTCCTGCAATTAAACCACCACCACCTACTGGCGTAAAAATCGCGTTTAAGTCTGAGTGTTTTTTAAGTAATTCGGATGCGGCAGTTCCTTGTCCTAAAATCACATCTAAATTATTGGAGGGGTGCAAAAATGTAGCTCCTTTTTCTCTTTCAATTTTAGACGCTGCTGCTTCTCGTGCTTGTAATGTTGGTTCCGATTCGGTGATTATTCCACCATATCCTTTCACCGCTTCTTTTTTAACTGTAGGTGCATTCGATGGCATTACAATGTATGCTTTTACGCCAAGATTTTTAGCTGCTAAAGAAAGTGCTTGAGCAAAGTTTCCCGAAGAGTGTGTTACAACTCCGGCTTTTTTTTGTGCTTCGGAAAGTTGTAAAATCGCATTAATGGCACCTCGCATTTTAAAAGCACCCATTTTCTGAAAGTTCTCACATTTAAACACAACCTCAGCACCTGTAAGTTTATTTATAAAAGAAGAAGTTATTACTGGAGTTTGATGCACATGAGGAGTCACTCTCGAGATCGTTTCAAGTAGTTTTGTTTCCGAAGGAAAAATCATATCCATACTTATATCTTGGTTATGATTTCGAAAATACGCTTAATTTTTTAAGTGAATACCACACTCTCTATTTTCTAGTGCTTTTACAGGATCGTAATAATCGAACTCGATAGGAAGTCGGTGTTTTTTAAGATAGGCAACGATTTCGGTATTTGAATAATAAAAGAAAGGGGCAACTTTTAATACCCCGTTAGATGTTAGTGTTAAGATATCAAGGTTGCTTCGGAAGGTGTTCTGGTCTTTTCGGAGGTTTGTGATCCAAACATCTGGATTGTGTTTTTTAAATGCTCTATTAAAAGGTTCTAATTTAACTTTTTCTGAAAATTCTGCATGCATTGGATTCGAAATTTCTGGAGTACCAATTGTGTGCTTTAAAAATGCGGTTGTTAACCTCGGAGTAAAAATATCTACAGAAAGAGAAAGTTTATCGATAAGTGTAAGCGCATGTTGATAAGTTGCATCGGTATTAAATCCCGTATCGCACCAAATTATAGGTATTTGCTTATTCACTTTTGTTGTAGCATGCAATACCGCTGCCGAATATGTCCCGAAGCTTGTTGTTACTACTGGTCGTTCCGCCAAATTTAAAACAAACGAAAGTATATCCGCAGGCGAATCGTATCGTAAGTTTTCGTTAAAAAGCGCTATGTTTTTGGATGTGATGTTCAATATATTCATATTACTCTATGGACTTACTAGAGTATGCAAAAGTAAACAATATTTAAGAAGGTACAAACGTGTTATATAATAGATTGAGAAACGAGGTCTGCTACAGAGGTGTTTTCGAATATTTTAAGGTTATTATCCCGAACACGAATCATTAAGTTATGAACGCTGCAGGCACTTTCTTCTGGGCAGTCATCACATTTCTCATAAAAATTAAGACTCACACATGGAACCATTGCAATGGGTCCCTCTAAAATTCGAAATACAGATGCTATTGTGATTTGATCGGCTTGCTTTAATAAATAATAACCACCACCTTTTCCTTTTTTAGAACCAAGAATTCCCGTCTTACGAAGTGTAAGTAAGATGCTTTCCAGAAATTTTTGAGAAATGTTTTCCGATTCCGAGATTACGGAAATCTGTACCGGCTCGTTGGTGTCTTGTTTGGCAAGATACGTTAGCGCTTTAATTCCGTATTTGGTTTTTCTGGATAACATAAGGTAAATCGTAAATAATCGTTATAAACTTACGCATATTTTAACAGATAGCTTAAAATAATTTTTGAAACCATTATCATCATCAAATAGCTTTTACCAATATATGAGAATAAAAAATTAATGTGATGGTTACAATTGTTTCCTTACGTTGACGAGCCTATTACTTACTTTACACTATTTAGATGTAATACGTTATAATTTAATGTTATTTAAAACAATTGTATAAGTAATAGCAACACACCCAGTTAGCGTAAGAGATACCGAACAGTATTTTTCAAAACTTAGCGCTGCAGCACGCTTCGCCTTTGCTTCGGCTATATCCCCTTCTAAGTATATAGTAAGGTGTACAGCTTCAAACGGTTTTGCATCGCCAGTATCTTTTCGTTTTCCTTCTACTTCGATCTTGTAAGAACGTACTTCCTGCCGTTGTTTTTTCAATATTGAAATAATATCGATCGCATTACAACCGCCTATCGCCATGAGCATTAATTCCATCGGACTCGCTCCTTTCGCAACTGCTTCGGTTTTATTATCGATCGAAACCGCCACATTATTGGGTCCTTTAGCTTCAAATAGATAATCTTGATTTAGTCGGTTTAAAGTTACTTTCATATAATTTAATTTAGTTTATTACTTAGTCGTAAAACATCTCCGAAGACGCCACGAGCTGTAACCTCTGCGCCTGCTCCAGCACCTTGAATTACAATAGGATTATCTCCATAACTTTCACTGTAAATTTCAAAAATAGAATCACTGCCTTTTAATTGTCCTAACATACTATTTCTAGGAACAGAAACCAACTTTACTTCTAAAATAGCACCATCATTTTTAGAGAGGTCTCCTCTAAGATCTCCAATATATCGAAGTACATGCCCTTTCTTCTGATTTTTTTTCTTTAGATGAAAAGGTACGTCGAAGTCTTTAAGCTGCAATAAAAAATCTTCTTTTGTTCCTTGTCGTAACTGTTTCGGAATTAAATTTTCAATCTGTATATCGGAAAACTCATTATGTAATTCTAGCTCTCTTGCGAGAATTAATAACTTTCTACCCACGTCGTTGCCACAAAGATCTTCTCTTGCGTCGGGTTCGGTATACCCCTTATTAATAGCATCTTGAAGTACTTCACTAAAGAGTTTGTTCCCTTCAGAAAACCGATTAAATAAATAACTTAATGATCCCGAAAAAACACCTTTAATACGAGTTATATTTTCTCCCGAAAGATGCAAAAGCTTAATGGTATCTACTAACGGAAGTCCGGCACCCACATTGGTTTCATATAAATATTCTTTTTTATGTTTTGAAAGTGTTTTCCGAAGATTTCTATAAAAATCTAAACCTATTGTATTTCCTATTTTATTGGAAGAAACCAAACTAAATCCACTCTTTACAAGCGGTTCGTAATTTAAAACAAATTCTACATCGGCCGTATTGTCTATGGCGATCAAATTATCGAATTCATTTTCTTGCGCATAAGTAAGAACATCTTGCAATGTATAACCAACCTTTTGTGCTATAATCGCATCTCTCCAGTTTTCGGAACACCCTTCTTTATCTAATAAAAGATGAGAAGAATTAGCAATTGCGAAAATTTTTAGATCTAAATCACGCCGTTCTAAAATTTCTCGATACGAAGCGTGGATCTGATCGATCAACCTTCCTCCTACATTTCCAACTCCAAATATCGCGATGTAAATAGTCTTCGTCTTTAGTTGTTCCAAATCAATTAATGAGACATTCGGATTTTTTATTTTTTCTACTAGTATTGAGTTCATTTGTTGTATTATTTATTTGAAAAACGGGTTGCAAAATCGCTGCTAATTGATCAAATTCCATTAAAAAAGCATCGTGACCATGAATAGATTCGATTGTTTTGTATTGAACGTTTTTCTTTATTGTTTTGTAACTATTATAGGTTTCTTCAATTTCTGAATTTGTAAAAAACAGGTCTGAATCTACTCCCACCAGCAATACATTTCCCTGTATCTTTTTAACTGAAGCTAAAAAGTCACCCGTATCTTTGGTGATATTTATGGTCGTGAGCAAATGGTTCATTAAGACATACGCACTAACTTTAAATCGTTTTTTTAACGCAGCACTATGATGCAGCAACCAGCTTTCTACATTAGGAATCTGCAACGTATCGTTGATACTTCTGTGAAATTTATGTGTAAGGGATTTCGGAGCACGATACAACGTCATAGCATGAATTCTCGCATCTCCCAACGGATCGCTAGAATGTTCTAAAATCTGCTTCTGGATTCTGCAATTTGCCAGCACCCAGTCGGTCGATTTCCAGTCGGTCGCAATAGGAATAATGTTCTCAAATAATTCTGGTCGTAGAGCTGCCATTTGCCAGGCAATACTCCCTCCTAACGAGCCTCCAATAACGGTATGAACCTTCTTTATGTTAAGACGCTCAATCCCCAACAGAAATATTTTGGAAACATCATACACCGTAAAGGCTTCAGGCGTGTCGATTTTAAAACCATCATATCCGTTTCCAGGAATGTTGAAAGCAAGGATCGTATATTTTTCAGTATCTATACATTTCCTTGCTCCAATTAATTGGTTCCACCAACCCAGCGCTCCGCAGACAGTACTATTCCCGGTAAGCGCATGATTTACTAGAACAACTGGAGCCGACCCTAAAGGCAAACCAAATAACTCATAGCTTAACGGAAGTATGCCCGAATACCCTTCATTACGGGTTGTATATGTAATATCGATTGAATGTAATTTCATAGTCTAAAAAATAGATTAAAACAGCGGTTTTTGTAAGCACCGCTGTTTTCTTAGTTCTCAATCATTATATAGTAACAACACTCTTTTCAAGTTGCAAGGCTTGTTTAAGATCTCCAATTAGATCGTCAAGATTTTCTAATCCTACCGAAAGTCTTATAAGCTCTTTCGTTACTCCAGTAGTTTCCTGCTGTTGTTCACTCAATTGTTGGTGCGTGGTACTTGCGGGGTGTATGATTAGTGATTTAGTATCTCCAATATTAGCAAGTAATGAAAAGAGTTTTGTTGCATCCACGAATTTTTTAGCCGCTTCGAATCCGTCTTTTAAACCAAACGTAACCAATCCACTTTGTCCTTTTGGAAGGTATTTTTGTGCCAAATCGTAATATGTGTCGTTTGCTAATCCGGGATAATGCACCCAGGCAACTTCTTCGCGATCCTGCAACCATTGCGCTACTTTCAAGGCATTTTTACTGTGCTTTTGAATACGGATCTCCAAAGTTTCTAGTCCTTGTAAAATTTGAAATGCATTAAACGGACTCAATGCTGCACCAAAGTCACGCAAACCTTCAATTCGTACTTTTGCTATAAACGCGGCTTCTTTTAATACTTCGGAATAAATCAACCCGTGATATCCTTCTGAAGGTTCGGTAAACTCGGGAAATTTGCCGTTGGTCCAGTCGAACGTTCCAGCATCGATAATCACGCCTCCTAAAGAAGTGCCGTTTCCATTGATGTATTTAGTAAGGGAATGAATTACAATATTTGCCCCATACGAAATCGGATTTAAAAGCGCTGGTGAGGCTACCGTATTATCAACAATTAGTGGAAGCTTATTCGCTTTTGCTTGTAGCGAAATCGCTTCAATGTCCAACACATCGAGTTTAGGGTTTCCTAACGATTCAATAAAAATTGCACGGGTGTTCTCTCGTACTGCATTTCCAAAATTTTCAGGATTTGAAGCATCTACAAAAGTGGTTTTAATGCCAAATCTTGGCAAGGTCACATTTAATAAATTGTAGGTGCCTCCATACAAACTGCTTGACGCCACAATATGATCTCCAGATCGTAACAGAGTGAGTAAAGTGGTTGCAATTGCCGAAGTTCCCGAGGCGGTAACTACTGCAGCAATACCACCTTCGAGTGCCGCGAGCCGTTGCTCGAGAATATCATTGGTAGGATTGTTAAGCCGGGTATAAATAAATCCCGGTTCGGAAAGATTAAAGAGATTGGCAGCATGATCACTGTCTTTAAAAACATAGCTGCTTGTTTGATAAATTGGCACCGCTCGGGTACCACCGTTTGCAGTCACATCGTAACCTGCGTGCAATGATTGGGTTGCAAATTGTTGTGTACTCATTTTTCTAATTTTTGAGTTAATAAATAATTAAAACAATTCCGACGATCGGAATAAACACGCCTCTTGGCGTACTTTAATAGAAAAATGTTATTAAGAATGACGCTGATCCTCAGAAAGAAAATCAGGTTGTCGTTATCTATCTCCGGTACAATACCGTTGTAGAATGTAGCACCTTCTTTATATAGAATAAAGGGTTGCTAAGGTTTCGTAGGGTCTAATCCCTCCACCTTTCTTGATAACATTTCAATAAAAGTTTGAACTTTACAGCCACAAAGATAAAGGCAAGAAATTTTAATATCCTAATTAATACCCAAAAATTCTTAAATTAATTTCTTTTCGTTTTAATTTTTTTACATTTGCCCCTTACATAAAAGAGGAAAGATTTGACTGATTGCAACCTCTTCCGATTTGGCACTGTCAATGAAGAAATCCTTATAGTTTCGAGGGTTAAAAAATGCTAAAGGCAGTAATAACTTCCTTAGACGCTTTCGTCAAATCGACCCCTATAATTAAGAATTAAAAATTAGCTATGGCCTATTTATTTACTTCAGAAAGTGTTTCTGAAGGACACCCAGATAAAGTTGCAGATCAAATTAGTGACGCCTTATTAGATCATTTTTTAGCCTTCGATCCCGAATCGAAAGTAGCATGTGAAACGCTAGTTACTACGGGTCAAGTGGTACTTGCTGGAGAAGTAAAGAGTGACACGTATCTCGATGTTCAAACCATCGCAAGAGATGTTGTTAACAAAATTGGATACACAAAAGGTGCCTATAAATTTAGTGGTGATTCTTGTGGTGTTATTTCGTTAATTCACGAACAATCTCAAGACATTAATCAAGGAGTAGATCGCGAAGATAAGGAAGAGCAAGGAGCAGGTGACCAAGGAATGATGTTTGGTTATGCAACCAAAGAAACCGAAAATTTCATGCCACTTGCCTTGGAGATTTCGCACACTATTTTAATAGAATTAGCCAAATTACGCAGAGCAGAGGATGAAATTCCATACCTACGCCCCGACTCTAAAAGTCAAGTAACCATTGAATACAGTGACGACAATATTCCTCAAAAAATTGTTTCGATCGTTTTGTCTACACAACACGACGAGTTCGATGAAGATGAGGCGATGCTTGCAAAAATTAAAAAAGACATCTTAGAGAT
The DNA here is from genome assembly GCF_001637325.1 of Cochleicola gelatinilyticus. GTDB lineage: Bacteria > Bacteroidota > Bacteroidia > Flavobacteriales > Flavobacteriaceae > Cochleicola > Cochleicola gelatinilyticus. Next base: position 70,715 of record NZ_LRXL01000052.1, on the reverse strand, counting down.
TTTAATTCCGAAGGTAAAAGCACAACTTCCTGAGTATGTTCAAAAATTATTCACTAACGATATAGTATATCATATTAATCCCACTGGAAAATTCGTAATTGGTGGCCCTCACGGTGACACTGGACTTACCGGAAGAAAGATCATCGTAGATACTTACGGTGGAAAAGGCGCTCATGGTGGAGGTGCCTTTAGCGGAAAAGATCCTAGTAAAGTAGATCGCAGTGCCGCCTATGCTTCGAGACATATCGCAAAAAATTTAGTCGCAGCTGGTGTAGCAGACGAGATTCTTGTGCAAGTTTCGTACGCCATTGGAGTGGTAGAACCAACTTCAATTCTAGTAAACACACACGGAACTTCACACGTATCGCTTACCGATGGTGAAATTGCGAAGATTGTAGCGAAATTATTCGATATGCGTCCAGCAGCCATCGAAAAAAGATTGAAATTACGAAATCCAATCTATGTAGAAACTGCTGCCTACGGACACATGGGGCGAATTCCTGAAACGGTTACAAAAATCTTCGAAAGTCCATATAATGGGGTTATCGAAAGAGAAGTAGAACTGTTTACGTGGGAAAAATTGGATTATGTTGACAAAGTAAAAGAAGCCTTTAAATTGTAATTACATTTTCTACCCAAAATCTTATAGTAAAACCATTCTGAACTTTCGGAATGGTTTTTTTACTTTTATAGAAATTCAAATCGTATGAAGTCTAAGCACCCTTATCTCGTTTCACTTGTTTTACTATTTTTATTTTGTTCGTGTAATAATAATGCACAAGAAAAAGAAACAGCTGTGCTTTGGACACCTCAAGATGAAGTTTCAGAAATCGAAAAACAGCAAGAACACGAACTGGACCGCATGAAGTTTAAAGCTATTCAGTCTAAATTTTTAGATAAAAATAAAGTCTTTCAGAAATTAGCTTCCGAAGTACAAAATTTTTCTGAAGAACGCTACACCACCTTACGCCCTCTCATTCTAGAACAAAATATCCCAACACTTCAAAAACACATTACGGAAGGTGCATTTACCTACGAAGAACTTACACTATTTTTTCTGAAACGAATTTACCACTACGAACTCGATCCCGCTAAAACCCTACACACCATCGTTGCTTTAAATCCGAATATTTTGGAGGAAGCTAGAGAAAAAGACATCAATAAATCAAACAACATGCACCCCATTTACGGCATGCCGATCTTACTGAAGGATAACATTAATACATCGAACATGCGCACCACTGCCGGAGCTGTAGTGTTGCAAGAGAACCAGCCCAAAGAAGATGCCTTTTTGGTGCAACAATTAAAGAAAAACGGCGCCCTTATTTTAGGTAAAGTAAACCTCAGCGAATGGGCTTATTTCTTTTGCAATGGATGTCCCGTAGGCTATAGTGCTGTTGGAGGACAAACTCTTAATCCCTACGGAAGAAAAATATTTGAAACCGGCGGAAGCAGCTCGGGTAGTGGTACATCCATTGCTGCTAATTATGCGGTTGCTGCTATAGGTACAGAAACCTCTGGTTCTATTTTGTCGCCTTCGAGTCAGAACTCTTTGGTGGGCTTAAAACCTACTGTCGGACTGTTAAGTCGTTCGGGGATTGTTCCTATATCGCACACCCTCGACACGCCCGGCCCTATGACCCGAAATGTGGTTGATAATGCAATAGTTTTAGACGCCATGAAGGGAAACGATCCTGAAGACGCTTCAAGCAAAACTTCTAAAACACCCTATTCTAATGTTGCTGCTTTACAACAAGGCACATTAAAAGGAAAACGACTGGGAGTACTAAAAGGACTGCTTAGCGATTCGATCTACAACGCCACTGTAGAAAAAATAAAAGCGGCAGGTGCAGATGTGTTACTGTTCGATGCGGCTCAACTTCCTATGGATGGTTTTTTAACCTTGCTCAATTTGGAAATGAAAGAAGATCTTCCTGTTTATTTATCGAAATATGCTTCAGATAATGTGATAGTGAGTAATCTTTCAGAAGTGATGAAATTTAATAGCAAAGACAGTATTCGCTACATGCCATATAACCAAGGGATTTTCGATGGAATTATAAAAGATACCACCGCTAATGAAGACTTTCAGAAATTGAAACAGACGTTGCATGAGAACGGAACCAAATTTTTTCAAGAACCGATGGTGAAATACAACCTCGACGCTATCTTATCTATAAATAATTACCATGCAGGGTATGCAGCTGTTGGGTTGCACCCGTGTCTTACGGTACCGATGGGGTATAAAAAATCGGGAGAACCTATCTCGTTAACGTTGATAGGTACTCCCGATTCTGAATGGAATTTATTACAACTAGGATATGCTTTCGAAAAGGCGAATCCTGTGCGGAAAACTCCGAATGAATATAAGTATTAGTTGGCTGCGTCTACCGCTAAACCTGCTAAAGCGCTACTAATTGTAGCAACTACTTGCGATTGTCCTTGAATGTTATGACGTAATTCTAAATATTCTGGATCGTTGTAAGAAATATTTACCGTTCCGTCTTCTTCTTGCCACACTAACATTTTCTGCGGAAGATCTAATGCGGTAGTTTGTGATGCTTTCATTAAGGGTGTTCCTAAGTTAGGATTTCCAAAAATGATTACCCGAGTTGGATCTAATTCTTCTCCTACAGACTGTGCATTTAATTGGTGGTCTAGTTCGCGTACTAAGGTAAGATCTCCATTATCAACAATGGCATTACGAAGGTTGCTGTACGTTGTACTAAAATCGTTCTGACTTACAATGGTAACGGTACCTTGACGAAAAGTAATTCCGCTGCTTGAATTTTCAGAAACTATACCATTTGTAGCACTTCCCGCAAAATTGCTTAATGCAGTACTAATCTGCTGAAGTGTTGGAGCAGCTCCAACATTATATCGAGACGATAGGTAAGCTGTAGAATTATATCCAATAAAAACATTGTTCTGCGCATCTTGATACACCAACATTTTTTGTGGTAAGTCTAAACCTGCTAATTGATTTACCTGCATCAGCGATGTTCCCAAAGCTGGATTTCCAAAAAAGATAATGCGAGTATTGCGAAGATCGTCTCCTATGCTCTGTGCATTAGACTTATGATTTACTTCTGCAATAATTGAAATATTAGGATTACTTTGTAATGCACTACGTAATGTATTATAAGTTGTTGTAAAATCTTGGTCGCTTAGAGCATACGACATTCCAGCAGTTGTGGGTTCGTTTACAACAGGAGCTCCATCGTCATCACTTTTACAAGAGGTTACAATAATTAAAAGGGCAAATAGCCAGGTAAGTTTCATAGTTTATAATTTAAATTAATTCGTAAAATTAAGGCGTAGTTTTTCGGAATAGCAACTGTTTTAGAAGAGTTTAACAGTAAAGTCTATAGGTATAACGAAAAAGTGGGTAAGATATTGAAGCTACTAAATAATATTGTATCGTTTCGCTTTTTGAACCGCCTCAATCTTACTGTGTACTTGTAGCTTTTTATACGTGTTTTCAATATGTTTTCGAACTGTACTCGGCGAAATAAAAAGGTTCTCTGCAATAGCCGTATAAGGCAACCCTGTGCTTAATTGTTCTAAGACTTCCACTTCACGTTTCGATAAAGAAACGTCTTCTAGATCGTGATGGTGTTCGATCCCAATAGGATTGCGAAGTAATTTTAATGTTTTTAGAGCTATTGAAGGATTCATCGCTGCGCCTCCATGTAGTGTTTCCAAAATGCCTTGGTGTAATACTGGCGGATCAATCTCTTTAAGAAGGTATCCATCTGCTCCTGCCTTGATTGCATTAAAAATGTGTTCATCATTATCGAAAGCTGTAAGCATAATGATCTTAATTTGTGGAAACTTATGTTTTACAATCTGTGTTGTTTCAATGCCATTAAGTATGGGCATTTCAATATCCATTAAAATAAGGTCGATATGGTGACTTTCGGCTAATTTCGCTAATAATTCACTGCCATTTAATGAGGTATGCTTTACAGTAAGATCGTCAAAAAAGGAGAGTTTTTCTTTAATTGCCTGAATTAAAAAAGAATTATCATCTACAATGGCAATTTTAAACGGTGTCATAAAAGGTTGTTGCTAGTTCCCTTAAAAATAATCAAAATTAACGCAACAGCTATACGGCATATGTCGTATTCATTTTTAACTACGTTTCTAGGTACAAACATACCGACATTGTTACGTTTCATAAAGGCAATTAACCTCTTGTACTTGAAGTGCTTCAGACAAGTTGTGCTTTTGTAAATCGTACGTATTTAAGCCTAAATTCCGAATAGTGATCTGTTCTCGGTGCCTTGTGATTTCAGAATAAAGTAATTCTGTCACCTTTTGATGTTTCTTTTTATTCGTTTCAGAAATATTTCTGAAAACCCATACCAACAAAAAGGCTGTAATAAAAAAGATTCCTCCTATAGCTATATTAGTACTCATACGCATTCCTAAATAAACAAGGTACAACGGAAGCTTCGAAAAAAAAATAAGGCACTTGTCGTACTTCTTTAAAACTGAACTTTGAGTGTCGTCCCTTTTTCCTTTTCTGAAGCAATAGTAAAACTACCGCCTAATTCATTTACCCTTTTTCGAATATTATGCAGTCCGTTGCCATCTTCTTTAGCACTGGAAAAACCAATACCATCATCGGTAATTTTTAAAATATAGGTCTCATTTTCTTGAGTCAACGAGACCGAAATTTGTGTAGCATTTGCGTGTTTTAATGCATTGTTCACTCCTTCCTGAATAATTCGATACAGGTTCATTCCTTCTACCGAAGCAAAAGTAATTTCTTTATCATATTTAGTAAGCCCTTTAAATTGAAACGAAATATGCTGGGAGGCGTCCCGTGCATTGTCTATAAAATTTGAAATGCGCACTTGAAGATCTTCTAAAGCGATGGTGTTTTTATTCATCGCCCAAATGGTATCTCGCAATTCATAGATGGTACTTTTTGTGAATGCACTAATTCCCGATAACTTGGTAATGGTAGCTTCGGAAGCATCCTGCAATTTGTATTTTAAACTATCGATTGAAGAAATAATAAAAGTGAGTTGTGCCCCGATATTGTCATGAAGATCTCTGGAAATACGAAGGCGTTGTTCCTGTAATCTGTTTTGCGTTTCGATGCGTGCGAGCGCAGTTTTAAGTTCCGCTTCTTTCTGAAGCTGCCGATGCTTATTTTGTTGGTGCTTAAACAATAGATACCCCAATAACCCCAGCAGCATTAGTAATGCAATTCCTCCATAAATAAGTAGATTCTTATTACGCACTTGCAATTCACGCTCTGCAAGATTGGCTCTCGTTTCGGCCAACATCCGTTCTTTTTCTGAAAAATTAAATTTTGTCTCTAAAGTTGCAATGTTACTCGCATTTTCATGGGAAAAAATACTGTCTTTGGCCCTCAAAGTTTCAGAAAGATAGCGCGCTCCATTTTCAACATCGTTAAAAGCATAGTAGGCTTTAGCAGAAGCTTCGTAAAAATTTGCAGAAGCATTGGTGAGTTCCGGAAATTCGTTACGATAGGTTTCTCCCTCTTTAATATATTTAAAGGTATTTAATGCATCCCTTTCGTTTGTAAATATTTGAATTAGGTTTACAATGGCATGAAGATTAGCACGTCGATCAATATTATTCTTACTTCTTCCTTCGAATGATTCTTCTAAAATTGGAATGGCTTTCTGTGTCTGGTTGGTACGAACGTATACATTACTTAAGCTACTTAATAAATTGTAATAGACTCCGAGTTCATTGGCCTCTCTTGCTAATTCTATACCTTCATTCAGGGCTTTTTCTGCTTCTGTATACTTCTTTTTTTCAGTTAAATTTATACCTATATTATTTAACGATACGGGAATCTCTGAAACCGCATTATTCTTTCTACGGTTTGAGAGTGCCTTGTAATGATATTCGAGTGCTTTATCGGTAAGCCCCATTTCTTGATAGATAAGCCCTATGTTATTGAGATACGTACCATCTTTCCCAGCTTTGGACATCTCATTGTTCATTTTAAGTGCTTTAAAAAAATAATCGAGTGCTTCTTGGTACTGGCCCTTGTTCCAGTGAAACATCCCTAAATTATTAATTACCATCACCGTAATAATATCTTGATTGTTTCTAGCGCTTAAGTCATAGGCTTTTTCAAAATAATAACGTGCAGAATCCGATTGTCCTCTCACATCGTAATAGATTCCATACGTGTTTGTTAATTCCGCTTCCGAGAAATAGTTGTTTTGTAAAGCTGCTTCCTCAATTCCCTTCTCTAACAATTTTTTTGCCGTTTCAGGAGCATTAAAAATGTAGTAAAAGCTTACTTTATTATAAATTCGTAAGCGAGTAGAATCGTTGCTTTTTTCTGCCACTTGTAGCAAGCTATCGATCGACTTCTCTTTATTCTGCCCGAAGACAACAGAAGAAACAAATACCATAAAACAGAACAATACTAATCTCATAAGCATCTAGGATTGAGTAACGAATGTACTTAAAATAACAAAAACCCCATAGCCTAACTATAGGGTTTCAACTATGTAAACGCTCCTCACTTCATTTACATAGCATTCATTTAAATTTAATTGAGGTCGTAGGCAAAAATTGAATTGGCATCTGCTTTGTAATATAGAATTCCCCCTATTTCATCGACTTCATATTCTGGTTTTTTATCTTTTAAAACAATCTCTTTTTCCTTTGCACCTTGGTCTTTATTTATTTTTATTAATCCAACACCGTCATCCAACTTGGTAAGAATAAATTGTGAATTTTCGGTAGCGGCAGTCGCTTTAAATCGCCTTAGCATTTCAGAGATCGAGGCTCCTGTTGCAGCTGCCATTCCTACACCGAGATCTGCATAACGTTCTCCCCGATCGGTATAATTCCCCAATTTGTTTCGATTCTGGTTCGCAGCGTTAAAGGCGGCTGCCGATGTAGCTGCTGTCGCTACTGCCGATACTCCAGCGATAATAGCACCAAGGGCACTTTTACCCGGAGCACGGTAATACTCGTGCCATGTTTTATTCCCGGACCAATCAAGCATCATAAGGTTTTGGTCGCTGGTTAAAAGAATTCCATTTGTTCTTACCTCCACATGAGCAGGGTTTTCTTTTCCGTCAAATTTAGATTCGGCTAGTGTACTTACAACACCAGAAGTGGCATCTACAGTGAATAACTCGTCGTCAGCACTAATAAGATAGCGGTTGTTCGCTTTATCGAAAGCAGAACTCACAGCGGACGCTCTTCTATACTTTAGTGGTTTTTCCCATACTTGCTCTCCAGTCGACAGATTCACAATATTGGCATCTTCCGAAGTAATGTAAATAAGTCCTTGCGGAGTATTTGCCATAGTAAGAATATTTTCTCCAGTTTTTAGTGGTTTTTTAAATAGCGTTTCTCCACTAAATGAAATCTTATTAATTCCTCCTTGATAAATTCCAAAGAGAATTCCGTCATCCATAACATAAAAATGCTGTACATATCCTTTTGTTTTAGGAGCTTTGTCCCATAAGTCTTCTCCATTGGCCGCACTTAAAAAAGCAATGTTAGATTCATTTTTTGCCGCAAACACACTTCCGCTTCCTCCATCATCTGTATTGCTAACCACAGCAATCCCATTAGGAAGTATTTCGAAATTGGCAATGGTTCCTTTTACTTTATGATCGTCTTCCCATAATTCATTACCACTGGTTCCAATTTTGTGTATTCGCGTGTTTTTTCCTTGATTAACCGATTCGAATGCATACAATTCTTTTTCAGAGGCATCGGCAACCATCCAACTTACTCCTTTAATTTTATTCTCCCACAACACCTCTCCAGTTTGTGCTTTTTTAGCGATCATACCTTGGTTTGTAGGTACAATAAGATGCTCCTTTAGCAGCAACGGCCGTCCCGTTACCTCATATACTTTTGCGATGCCTACCCGATCTGGGTCTCCCAGGTTGAACCGGTAATCTTCCTTGCCTGTATTTAGATCATAGACAGCAACCTGAGTAGCATATTTTTCCTTAGAAGTTCGTTGACCACTTACCACAAGTTTGTTTTGAGGCATCATTACATCACAGGTGTAGGCAATTTTCCAGCCATTGCTTTCGGTATTAAAAAGAGTTTTCCCTGATATGTAGTCGATCACCGATTTCTTTGCGGTAAGATTAGCAAACCCACCTTGCGCTACAATTACATACGGAGCATTAGGAACATACGTAAGTTCTTCAGGTTTCACGCGGCCGTACTCTGTAAAATTAAATAACAACGTATTGGATCCAGGTTTAATTCCCACCAAACCGTCGTTGGTTGCAACAACCATTGTTCCGCCTTGCGTCAAGGTCATTTCATTAATTTTCGCTCCTACATCGTAACGAAAGTCGGGAGTTTCGGCTTTTTGTGCTGTAGTGCCATCCATTACCATACAGGTAACAACGAGTAGCAGAGATTTTAGGATGCTAGTTTTCATAAGTGTGTTGATTTATTTAGTTATATCAAAGTTGTAGGAAAATGAAACAACATTCAATACGACAGTTGACGTATTTAACTCCTTAGGATTCAAAAAAAACCGGCACCATGTATAAGAAGGTTCCGGTTTCGGTTAGTTAGTATTGATCTATTTGGTTGCTTGTATTGAGTTTATTGTTCCACTACCTGCATATTGAAAGAACCGTTAGTAACTGCAACCGTATCACTGGTATCGTCCAAATTGTACCCTGTAAAACTAAAGGTTCCCAGTACCCTATTTCCATCGAAACTAGAAATACTCACCTCTCCATTGCTGGCTTGCCCTTCTCCCACAGTGGTATAAACCACCACCGAATTAGGATCTGGATTTCCCGGATCGGGTAAATAGCTGTACGTTCCAATATTGGTTAAATTTAACTGGTAGGTACCTTCACCTTCGAACCCAATAATAATCATCTGAATGTTTTCTGAATCTAAGGTTCCTCCCGTAACAGCTAATGTTTGTACGCTGCTAGAGGTATTAAGTTCTGCACGAGAAGCCTCAGGGATCGATGTGTAGTTCTGTCCGTCAACCTGTGCTTCTAAAGTACCATTGCCAGCATTCCCGTCGTCTCCTCCATCATCATCACTTTTGCAAGATGCGAACGCCAGCGATATAAAAAGCACAAGGCCTATTGTTTTTAAATGTTTCATAATTGTTTGGTTTTAACTGTTTTGTTCCTACAAATATGATGCATTAAGGCAATAAAAATCAATACGACAACTGACGTATTCTAGAAAAAGACAGGGTAAACGTTGCGAGGTTTATATCGCTTTTAAGAAAAAGAGGTACCTTCAAAATTCGTGTAAGGCAATTGTTTCTGAAGGGTTTCTATTTTCTTCTGAAGGTTTTTCTGAAACTCTTGATGTGCCTTACTCTCAGGATGAAAGGGACGATGCGACAACCCATTTTGAATGGTTTCAATGTCTTTCTGAAAGTGTTTCGCTTCCGAAGACACCCAGGCTTCCGCAAATTTCTCCCAAACAATCTGTATGGCTGTGTTGTTGGGGTGAACTAAATCTTCAGTATAAAACCGGTAATCACGCAATTCATCCATCATCACCTCATACGAAGGGAAATAATGAACCCGATCCCGTGGCGAAATAACCTCGTGTATTCCTGCAATAAGATGCGCCTTGCTTCTGGTGTTTTCAACCATTCCATCCTTAACATGTCGAACGGGAGAAACGGTATGAATACACACCACATTCGGATTGCTACTTTTTATGAGTGTAATAGTATTGTCTATGGACGCGGCGATCTCTTCTACCGAAGCCAATTCTTTTAAAAATTGTTTCTGCGGAATTTTATGACAGTTCGCTACATACCTGTCGGTTTCAATAAAGCGATACACCCAAGCAGTTCCGTAGGTGAAAATAAAATGTGTGGCCGTTTCTATTTCTTTCTGAAATTGTTTTAATATGTTGTTTAGTTTCCGAAGTAATTCTTCCTTATTTGAAGCACTTAATGAAGAATGTACCTCGAAGCAATGCCATTGCTCATTATGAAAAACAAGATCTTTTTCAGTAAAAACCGTTTCGTTTATAGCGCGTGTTATTAATTGCTCTATAGCGAAGGGATGAAATAGAATTCCAAACGGATTAACAAAGTGCTGAAATTGATAATATAAAAATTTTGCTCCTACATTTTCAGAAAAACAAGACCCCAAAAGAACCACTTTCGAAGCATAATCGATGGGATTTCTTTCGGGATGAATGGGTATTTCTGTTTGTAGTTTCACTTTTAAATTATTTGAATTGTTTTAAAACCAAGCAACATTATTACTTTACAGATAAAACCAAGGGATAATTTCACCATTAGTCTAGTCTGTCGAAGACCAGCAACTTACACTTCGACAAGTTCATGTGACAGCATCTTTTTAATTTGCCTAAAACTTGGTGTTAGAGAACATATTCTTTTGCTGCCTGTAATGCTTTCTCAATACCCTCAGGATTTTTTCCTCCAGCAGTTGCGAAAAAGGGTTGTCCTCCGCCGCCTCCTTGAATGTGCTTTCCGAGTTCTCGAACAATTTGTCCAGCATTTAATTTTTTTTCATTTGCCAAATCTTTAGAAATATAACAGGTCAACAATGCTTTTCCGTCTTGATTAGACCCAAACAATAAAAACAAGTTGTCGATCTCTCCTCCCAATTCGAAAGCAAGGTCTTTCATACCTCCTGCGTCTAATTCGACGTGTTTGGCTAGAAAATTCACGCCATGAATTTGAGTGACCTCATTTCGAAGGTCGCCTTTCATATTTTGTGCTTTATCCTTCAGTAATTGCTGAATTTGTTTTTGCAACGCATTGTTTTCGTCTTGAAGATTTACCACAGCTTTCACGGGGTCTTGTACGTTATTTAACGCTTTTTGAACTTCCGCATATGAGTTACTTCGTTCGATATAATATTTCTTCGCTGCATCTCCAGTAATGGCTTCAATTCGGCGAATTCCACTTGCGACTGCCCCTTCCGAAGTAATAATAAAATGCCAAATATCAGCGGTATTTTCTACATGCGTACCACCACATAATTCCATCGATTTACCAAACTTAACGGCACGCACGCTATCTCCATATTTCTCGCCAAATAATGCGATAGCTCCTTCATCTAATGCCTGCTGATACGGTATTCCGCGGCGCTCTTCTAAGGCGATTCCTTCTTTAATTCTCGCATTCACAAAATCTTCAACTTCCCTAAGTTGCTCATCGGTCACTTTACTAAAATGTGAAAAATCGAATCTCAAATATCCACTGTGTACCATCGAACCTTTTTGAGCCACGTGGGTTCCCAGAATCTTTCGGAGTGCTTGATGTAATAAATGTGTTGCAGTATGATTAGATGCTGTTCTCGCTCGTTGTTTTTCATCCACTACCGCTTTAAACTCTCCTTCTACATGTCGTGGTAGGGTTTTAGTGAAATGAATAATTAGGTTGTTTTCTTTCTTGGTGTCTATAATATAAATTACTTCTCCATTTGAAGCTTCTAAGTATCCTTTATCACCAACTTGCCCTCCTCCTTCAGGATAAAAAGGCGTTAGATTAAACACCAATTGATATAGTTCTCCATCTTTCTTACTTTCCACTTTTCGATACCGCGTAATACGAATGTTTGTTTGTAATGTATCGTAGCCTACAAATTCTTCTTCATCATCTTCTTTTAATTCTACCCAATCGCTCGTAGCTACCTTTGTAGCCGCTCGGGAACGGTCTTTTTGTTTTTGAAGTTCTTTTTTAAACCCGGCTTCATCCATGGTATAGCCACGCTCACGCAAAATAAGAGCAGTTAAATCGTCGGGAAACCCAAAGGTATCGTATAATTCAAAAACTTTAGTTCCTGCTATTTCCTTAGAATCTGATTCTGCTATTACATTGTCTAATAATATCAAACCTTGATCTAACGTACGTAAAAAAGAAGCTTCTTCTTCCCGTACCACATTTGTGATTAAATTGTTTTCTTGCACTAACTCGGGGAACGCTTTGCCCATCTGCTTGGTAAGAGTATCTATTAATTTATAGATAAAGGGCTCTTTGGTATTTAGAAATGTGAATCCGTAGCGAATTGCTCTTCGCAAAATACGTCGAATTACATATCCAGCTCCTGTATTACTAGGGAGTTGCCCATCGGCAATAGAAAATGCAACGGCTCTTATATGATCTGCAATCACGCGAACTGCAATGTCTATTTTTTCGTCTTTCCCATACGTTACATCTGTAATAGCCTCTATCTCACGAATAAGAGGTGTGAAAACGTCGGTGTCGTAGTTACTTTTTTTGTTTTGAAGCACCATACACAGCCGTTCGAAACCCATTCCGGTATCTACGTGTTGAGCAGGTAATTTTTCGAGGCTTCCGTTAGCCTTTCTATTAAATTGCATAAAGACCAAATTCCAGATCTCTACAACTTGAGGGTGGTCTTTATTTACTAACTCGGCACCAGAAATTTTCGCTTTCTCTTCAGCAGAACGAATGTCTACATGTATTTCGCTGCACGGTCCGCAGGGTCCTTGCTCGCCCATTTCCCAAAAATTATCACTCTTATTTCCATTGATAATACGGTCTTCTGGAACCAACTTTTTCCATAGTTCGAACGCTTCTGTATCGCGTTCTAAACCTTCCGAAGAATCACCTTCAAAAATAGATACGTAGAGAATGTCTTTATCAATTTTTAAAACTTCGGTAAGCAATTCCCATGCCCACTCGATAGCTTCTTTTTTAAAATAATCGCCAAAACTCCAGTTGCCCAACATTTCAAACATAGTATGATGGTAGGTGTCCATTCCCACTTCTTCCAAGTCATTATGTTTTCCACTTACACGAAGACACTTTTGGGTATCGGTAACACGGGTATTTTTTGGATCGGTGTTTCCTAGGAAATATTCTTTAAATTGATTCATCCCCGCATTGGTAAACATGAGCGTAGGATCATTCTTTACTACCATTGGTGCTGAGGGTACAACGGCATGTTTTTTCGATTCAAAAAATTGTAAAAACTGTGAGCGGATTTCGCTGGACTTCATAGATAAAATTTTAGACTCCTTAGTTAGGGTTAGTGTACTACGCAAACAATTTCTATATTTGTGTTTCGTTTCTTAGCATAACACGACCCATCAACGAGCAAAAATAAGATTTTTTAACGTATGTCTAAGGTTAAATATTATTACGATAGCGAAACCCTTTCCTATCGAAAAATTGAAAAGAAAAAAGGCCGCAAGCTTAGTATTGCGTTGCTTTCTTTTCTGGGTATTGTATTGAGCGGATTTTTATTTTTCGTAATCTTTATCAATTTACCCTATGTAGAAACTCCTAAAGAGAAAAGTTTGGAGCGTGAATTAGCGAACATGGAGTTTCAATTCGATCTATTAAATAAAAAAATGGAGCAAGCAGAAGAAGTGCTTGCAGAAGTAGCCGATCGTGATAACAATTTATATCGCGTTTATTTTGAAGCGAATCCAATTCCAGAAACGCAACGAAAAGCAGGTTTTGGAGGGATTAACCGGTATAAAGACCTCGAAGGATTTGATAATTCAAGGCTAATTATCTCTTCAAGTAAGCGACTCGATATTCTTACCAAGCAAATTGTTGTACAATCACGTTCTCTCGATGAAGTCGCTAAATTAGCCGAAGAAAAAGAAAAATTATTAGAAGCAATTCCAGCCATACAACCTGTTAAAAATGAAGATCTAACACGAATGGCATCTGGTTACGGATTTAGAACCGATCCTTTTACAAAAGCAAGAAAGATGCACTTCGGAATGGATTTTACGGCACCTCGCGGAACACCTGTATATGCTTCTGGCGATGGGAGAGTTACCCGTGCCGATAATAATTCTTCAGGCTACGGAAACCACATTCGGATCGATCATGGGTTTGGGTATCAAAGTCTATACGCGCACTTGTACAAATACAACGTTCGCCAAGGACAAAAGGTAAAAAGAGGAGACCTTATTGGCTTTGTTGGAAGCACTGGTCGGTCTGAAGCACCTCACCTGCACTATGAAATCTTTAAAGATAACGAACGTATTAATCCGATTAATTTTTACTACGGAAACCTTTCTCCAGAAGAATTTGCAGACATGTTAAAAAGTGCTCAACAGGAAAATCAGTCGTTGGATTAAACACCTAACAGCTATTTTCTTTTTTCAATTCTGAAAGCTGAATTTTATCCGGATTGTCTGTTATCTTTGTTCACATTAATAAATGAAAGGAAATGCACATTGATCTTCCTGAAAAACGATATTATGGAATTGGCGAAGTGGCGAAAGCTTTCGACGTTAATACCTCATTGATTCGTTTCTGGGAAAAAGAATTCGATGTACTGAAGCCAAAGAAAAATGCTAAAGGCAACCGAAAGTTTACGCCCGAAGACATAAAAAACCTCGAACTCATCTATTACCTTGTAAAAGAACGCGGTTTTACCCTAGAGGGTGCTAAAATTCATTTAAAAGAAAACAAACAGAATACCCTCGGCCGATTCGAGATTATTCGTAAATTAGAAACAATAAAGTCTGAATTACTTAAAATTAAAGAACACCTATAACCTTTCCATCATGAAAAAAATACTCATTCCTCTAATTATCATTGTCGGTCTTGTCGTAATTATTGGCGCCTGGTTTGCTTCTGTAAATAACAAATTGGTTCCTCTAGAAGAAAATGTCGCTGGACAATGGGGTAATGTAGAGAGCGCCTACCAACGTCGTGCCGATCTTATTCCTAACATTGTTAATACCGCAAAGGGATATGCCGAGTTTGAGCAAGAAACTTTACTAAAAGTTACCGAGGCACGAAGCAAAGCAACTTCAATTAATATAGATCCTTCTAATATAACTCCGCAACAATTAGCACAATTTCAGCAAGCACAATCGGGTCTTACCTCAGCCCTTTCCAGGTTGCTCGCTGTTTTCGAACGGTATCCAGACCTCAAAGCGAACGAGAATTTCAAAGAATTAATCAACGAATTAGAACGCACAGAGAATCGTATTAACGTAGAAAGAAACCGTTTTAATGAAACAGCAAAACAATTTAATACTGAAATTAGATTGTTTCCTACCAATATGATTGCAGGAATGTTAGGCTTCGAAAAGAAAACCTATTTTGAAGCAGATGCAGGAAGTGAAAATGCACCTGATGTTGAATTCGACTTCGGAAAAGACTCATAAGTATGGCATCTAAAGTAGAAGATTTTTTAACAGCTGAAGATGAATCACAGATTATTGAAGCCATCCGCGTTGCTGAAAAAAATACCAGCGGTGAAATTCGGGTACATCTCGAATCCACTTGCATAAACCCTGAAACAGGAGATGCAATGGATGCGTTCGATCGTGCCGCTATGGTATTCGATTTTCTTCATATGGACAACACCAAGCAAAGTAATGGAGTTCTTATCTATGTTGCCGTAGAAGACCGCACACTAGTGATTCTAGGCGATAGTGGTATTAACGATGTGGTCGCTCCCGATTTCTGGGAAAGTACTAAAGACACCATTATTACTCATTTTAAATCTGGAAATACCAAACAAGGATTGGTCGATGGAATTTTAAAAGCCGGACTTCAATTAAAGAAACATTTTCCGTATCAAAAAGGAGATCAAAACGAATTACCCGATACTATTTCTATTGGTTAATTCGAAGTTAATAACAAATTCAACCTTTCATAATGATTATTGAACCAAGAACCCGCGGATTTATTTGTCTTACTGCGCACCCAAAAGGATGTGAACAAAACGTGATCGATCAAATCGAATATGTGCAATCGAAAGGTAACATCGACGGACCAAAAAAAGTTTTGGTCATTGGTGCTTCTACGGGTTTCGGACTCGCATCGAGAATTACAAGTGCTTTTGGAAGTGACGCTGCTACTATTGGTGTTTTTTTAGAGAAACCACCTTCCGAAGGAAGGCCTGCTTCACCAGGATGGTACAACAGTGCTTATTTTGAAGAACAAGCACATAAGGCTGGATTGTACGCGAAGAGTATTAATGGAGATGCTTTTTCTCACGCCATTAAGGATCAAACTATCAAACTTATAAAAGAAGAATTAAAAGAAATAGACCTGGTTATTTACAGTCTTGCATCTCCTGTAAGAACACATCCAGACTCTGGAGAGCGTTTTAAATCGGTTCTAAAACCCCTCGAAGGAACCTTCAGAAATAATACGGTCGATTTTCACACTGGAAAAATTTCAGAAATTAGTATTGAGCCAGGGAATGAAGAAGATATTAAGAACACGGTGACCGTAATGGGTGGCGAGGACTGGAAAATGTGGATGGATGCTCTTCAAAAAGCAAATGTATTAGCAGAAGGTTGTAAGACGGTGGCATATTCGTATATCGGTTCAGAATTAACCGAAGCTGTATATCGTAAAGGAACTATCGGGAAAGCAAAAGATGATCTGGAAGCCACAGCATTTTCAATCACTGATAGTCTAGAAAAGCTTAATGGAAAAGCATATGTTTCGGTAAATAAAGCATTGGTTACACAAGCGAGTTCTGCAATTCCTGTGATCCCGCTGTATATTTCCTTGCTATATAAAGTAATGAAAGAAAAAAACATTCATGAAGGCTGCATAGAACAAATTCAACGGTTATTTTCTGATCGACTCTACACATCAACAACCGAGATAGATGATGAAGGACGCATTCGTATCGACGACTGGGAAATGCGTGAAGATGTTCAAGCAGAAGTAGCAGAACTTTGGAAAAAAGTAACAACCGAAACGTTGCCCAAATTAGGAGATTTGGAAGGTTATAACAAAGACTTTTTTAATTTGTTCGGTTTTAAAGTAGCGGGCATCGATTATGATAAAGAAGTGAATGAAATGGTGCAGATCCCAGGGCTACAGGAATAAGTAGTACTTAAAAAATTGAAGATTTAAAAAATGACGAAAAAAATTCGGAAATACAGCTTTATTCCTTTACTAATGCTGCTATTGTTTTTTTCTGAAACACTTTCGGCTCAATTTACCATCCCAGAAAAACCTTCTGCTGCCTCGCAACATACAGGGGTATACGATTATATTAACTTACTGTCGGCCGGACAACAACAAGCACTAAAAAGCAAGCTGGAAGGCTATGCCGATTCTACTTCAACACAGATTGTTGTTGCAGTGATCAGCTCCACGAAAGGAGAAGACATCTCTCTATTAGGCGCTAAATGGGGCCAGAAATGGGGCATCGGACAAGCTGACGAAGACAACGGAATTTTAATTTTGTTGGCAAAAGACGATCGCATGGTAGACATCAATACCGGCTACGGAATTGAATACCGCATTACCGATCTCATGGCAGAGCGAATTATTAATCGGATCATGATTCCACAATTTAAATCTGAAAATTACTACGCTGGGCTCGACCAAGGAACCAATGCCATTTTTGAAGCGTTAAAAGGCGAATTTAAAGAAGATCGCACCTTTAAAGATACTGGCAGAGGCATTCCTCCTATTGCAATCATTATTATTTTTATCATCATTGTAATTGCTCTTAGCTCTAAAAAGAATGGAGGCGGAGGAAAAAATGGCGGTAGACGTACTGGAAGCAGCTTGCTCGACATCATTATTTTAAGCAACATGGGCCGCACCGGTGGATTTGGTGGAGGCGGCAGCTTCGGCGGAGGTGGCTTCGGTGGAGGTGGTGGATTTGGCGGTGGCTTCGGGGGCGGAGGATTTGGTGGTGGTGGCGCCAGTGGCGGCTGGTAACTTTTTTTTAGCTACCAGCTCTTTTATAATATTTTCTTCGCAACCAAAATGAAACCCGAACTAATAAGATGAGCGCTGGAACTTCTACTAATGGACCAATAACACCTGCAAAAGCTTGTCCCGAATTTAATCCGAATACTGCGATGGCAACTGCAATAGCTAATTCAAAATTGTTTCCTGCTGCTGTAAAAGCGACAGCAGCGGTTTTATCGTAAGTCGCTCCCATGGCTTTTGTAAAGAAAAAGCCAATAATAAACATGAGTGCAAAATAAATAAGAAGCGGTATTGCGATCACAACCACATCCATCGGAATCTCAACAATTAATTCTCCTTTTAGGGAAAACATCACCACTATTGTAAATAACAGTGCTATTAATGTAATTGGAGAAATAGCCGGAATAAATGTGTGGGTGTACCAATCTTCTCCTTTTAATTTTACTAAAATCCATCGACTTAGAATCCCCAATAGAAACGGAATTCCTAAATATATAGCAACACTTTCAGCAATGGTAGCAATTGAAATATCTACAATCGCCCCTTCAAATCCAAAATAAGGAGGAAGTACGGTGATAAAGAGCCATGCGTAAAAACTATAAGCAAATACTTGAAAAATACTATTTAATGCCACTAATCCAGCTCCATACTCATTACTTCCTTCTGCCAGATCGTTCCATACCAGCACCATTGCAATACATCGTGCTAGTCCTATTAAAATGAGTCCAACCATGTATTCGGGATAATCCCTTAAAAATGTAATCGCCAATACAAACATGAGTACAGGTCCTATAATCCAGTTGAGCAGCAAGGAAATGGAAAGTATTTTCGTATTTCGGAACACTTTGGGTAATAAAGAATACTTCACTTTTGCCAAGGGTGGATACATCATTAAGATCAAACCTATGGCAATAGGAATATTGGTACTGCCACTGCTATACGAATTAACAATTTCAGGAAACGTTGGAAAAAAATAACCAATACTTACCCCTACAGCCATGGCTACAAATATCCAAACTGTTAAGTAGCTATCGAGAAAACTTAATTTTTTTGAAGCCGCCATTAGTTTAATTTAAGTTGTGAAAAAACATACTTCATTTCAGTAGCTATCTGAAGGTTTCGTTCTTCATATTTCTCTGATTCTTGAGGCGTATTATCATATTTCTTTGGATCCTTGTAGGTGATAGGAATGCGCTTTTCGGCACCTGGGACAAAGGGGCATCCTCCGTCCGCTTCAGAACAGGTCATGATCGCTGCAAATGCTGCCTTAGGGTTGAATTCATCATCCAATGTTTTAGAAAATCCGATGACAGGATGTTCATTTTCAGAAAATTTAATACTGTAAATCGGATTGCTTTCTTCTGAAAGTTTATTTATTTGAAATCCCGATTTCTGAAGGGTTTTCACTACCCTTTCGTTGAGAGCTGTACTTTCTGTTCCTCCCGAATAACAGTACACATGCTTCACATTGTGATATGATGCCATGGTTTGTGCCCAAAGCTGAGACAAATGACTTCGACGTGAATTATGGGTGCAAATAAAATTGAGACGAATAGTGTTATTGACATCCATCTTATCCTGAATAAAGGCAATTAAGGGCTGTAAAACCTTTTTGCGTTCTGTACCAATAGAATCGGAATCGAGCGTTTTAATAGTATTTTCTATTTCTTTAAATAAAGACATACCTTACGATTTTTAATTAGCAACAACCACTATTAGGAGCGCATGTGTTCGCCGTATTTAGCTCTGAAAGTTTCACTTTTGGTTTTTCAGCAGGAAGTCCACACTGCTCTTTTGCTAGGCAATCGGTTTGTTTAACGGTTAGCAAAAAATTAGTTCCGTCGAAATCGAGACCAAACTTCCCGATCGTATCGCCTTGATATTCTACTTCGATTTCCAGATCTTCAATTCCCAAGACTTCTTCAGAAAGGGAAATGATATGAAGTAATTTTTCTGGATGAAGTCTGTGATCGTAGTCGTTCGCATTCCAAAGTTGAAAATTAACAACTTCTTCTTTTCGAACTGTTCCACCGCAATCGATGAAGTTCTTTGTTATTTTACCTACTTCAGTAACGTGAAAATGATTAGGTACCAACTCTCCATTTGGAAGTTGAAACGCAATCGTTTCTAATTGTGTTAAATACTGTTTAATTTCAGAAAGTTTCATAATTTTATTTGTTTATTGCGATAATACGATTAATGAATTAAAAAAATTAGCAACAATTTTCCTTTTCAGAAATATCTTGATCTAAAAATTGAATCATCACCTCTTTCATTTTCAACCAATTTTCGCTATCGATACAATAGCAAACACTCGTACCTTCTACATTTCCTTTTATTAGGCCTAAATATTTAAGCTCTTTTAGATGCTGCGATATGGTTGGTTGGGCTAGGCCTATTTCAGAAACCAAGTCACCGCACACACAACGTTCGATTTTAAATAAATGCTGTAATATGGCGACCCTTGCAGGGTGTCCAAATACTTTTGCGAACAGAGAAATTTCGTTTTGCTGATCGGTAAACATTTCGGTTTTGGCTAATCCCATTATTACTTTATTAGTTCATTGCAATATTACGATTAATATTTTATATTTATTGAAAATGACAATTTATTTTAAAAAAAATATTTGCTAGCTATTTAAAAATGAGCAGGTGAATTATAAAACTATTTATTTTTGACGAATAGAAAATAATAAGAGACCGTTTATTTTTTTCGAATATAGACTGTTACCGGCACTCCTTTAAAGTTAAATTTCGCACGCAATTTGTTTTCAAGAAAACGCTTATATGGCTCCTTTACATATTGAGGAAGGTTGGCAAAAAAGGCAAAACTCGGATATGGAGTTGGCAGTTGCGTTACGTATTTTATTTTTACGTATTTCCCTTTGTGTTGTGGTGGTGGATAGGCTTCGATAAGAGGAAGCATCTCTTCATTAAGCTCACTCGTTTTAATACGTTTACTTCTATTTTTGTAAACATCTACAGCGGTTTCTATCGCTTTAAAAATACGTTGTTTGTTTAGTACTGAAATAAAAACAATGGGTACATCAACAAAAGGTTCGCATTCTTTTTTAATATAAGCTTCAAATTCTTTTACTGTGCTGTTATCTTTATCTTCGACAAGATCCCATTTGTTCGCAAGGATTACAATTCCTTTATTATTACGTTGTGCCAGCCAAAAAATATTCTGTACTTGTCCGTCGAATCCTCGTGTTGCATCGAACACAAGAATGATTACATCGCAATGTTCAATGGCACGAACACTACGCATCACCGAATAAAACTCAAGGTCTTCTTTTACTTTACTCTTTTTTCGTATTCCTGCGGTATCTACTAAATTAAATTCAAATCCGAAGCGATTGTATTTGGTGTCGATACTGTCTCTGGTGGTACCCGCAATATCTGTTACAATATATCTATCTTCCCCAATAAGGGCATTTATAAACGAAGATTTCCCTGCATTTGGACGACCTACTACCGCAAAGCGTGGCAGTTCATCTTCTTCAGTTCTTTCTTCTTTTTCAGGAAGTGCTTTCACTAGATCATCTAACAGGTCTCCACTACCGCTTCCGTTAATGCTTGAAATTGTATAGTATTTCTCAACACCTAATGAGTAAAATTCGACGGCATCGTTTTCACGCATTGCACTATCTACTTTATTCACTGCAAGAAAAAAGGGTTTTTTACTTTTCCGAAGTAATTTTGCTACTTCTTCATCCATCCCAGTAACACCACTTTCTACATCGACCATAAAAATGATCACATCAGCTTCATCGATAGCAAGTTCTACCTGTTTATCGATTTCCGCTTCAAAAACATCATCGCTTCCACGTACATATCCGCCCGTATCGATCACTGAGAATTCTTTACCATTCCAGTCGCTCTTTCCGTAATGACGATCGCGTGTTACTCCGCTTACCGCATCTACGATAGCTTCACGGCGTTGAATTAATCGGTTAAAAAAGGTAGACTTTCCAACATTGGGACGTCCTACAATGGCAACAATACTCATAATTATAGAAATTTAATCTTTTGCAAAAGTACTGTTTTTCACGGAAGCATTGTATTTAGAAAATTCTTATTTACTGAAATGAAACCAGTTATTCTTTTGCGGTCATCCATACATCGTTTGTGGCATCGGCATCGGGAATTTTCTTAGACGGATCGATGGTTACTTTTTTTAAGGTTTTACTTGTTTTTAATAAGTATTCATGCGCATTATCTCGTTGCCATATTTCTACTGGCAGCTGTGTTTCTTGCGTACTCCCATCTTCAAACTCTAACTGAAGCATTACTGGCATTGGCATACTTCCTATATTCTCTAACGAAATAATATATCCTTCTTTATTCTTCTGTGGTTTTACACCGGCAATACCTATGTCTATTGTGTTTTCTCCATAGAACCACCCTTTCCAGAACCACGAAAGGTTTTCACCTGTTACGTTTTCCATATGATTAAAAAAGTCGGTAGGTTGAGGGTGCTTATACGCCCAAGTTTTAATATACGATTTAAAAGCAGCATCGAAACGCTCTGGCCCTACTACTACTTCTCGGAGAAGAAAAAGTCCGACCGCTGGTTTGTAATATGCAACAAACCCAAGATTAATCGCATTGCTTACGTCGGGATACGTATCGATACCTTCGGTTTTTTCCCAACTTAAATAGTTGGTGATCATCTTCGGATTGCTAAGCATCGAAGGGTATTCCCCCTTATTAAAAGCAAGGGTACTGTAATGATTTATAAAAGTATTAAACCCTTCATCCATCCATGCATAACGTCGCTCATTAGAACCTACAATCATTGGAAACCAATTATGACCAAATTCGTGATCGGTAACTCCCCAAAGCCCTGCTTCGCGACTGGTATAACTACAAAAACTTACTCCGGGATACTCCATACCGCCTACATTAGATGCAACGTTAATGGCATCGCTATAGGGATATGAAAAATAATTTTTTGAATAGAACTCTATGGAAGCTTTTGTATATTCTGTAGATCGTGACCAACCTTTTTGACCCGCACTTTCTTTAGGATATACCGATTGCGCTAAAGCTGTTTTTCCTTCGGGGAGGTTAATTCGTGCGGCGTCCCACACAAATGCCTTTGAAGTGGCAAATGCTACATCACGCGTGTTTTCCATTTTAAAGTGCCAAGTGAACGTTCCCGTTTGTTTGGGTCTAGCTGATGGCAACCCCACCTCTTCTGCCGTGAGAATCATGACCGTAGCATCACTTTTTTGAGCTTTATTCCATCGTTTAAGTTGGGTGTCGGTTAAGACATCTTTGGCATTTTGTAGCGCGCCCGAACCTACTACAACGTGCGTTGCTGGGACGGTAATTTTATACTCATAATCTCCATATTCACAATAAAATTCTCCAGCTCCCAAATAGGGTTCGGTATTCCAACCAGTGACATCATCGAAAACGGCAACTCTCGGATACCATTGCGCCATGGAGTAAATTATTCCATTTTGGGTTTGTAGTTGTCCCATCCGGTCCATACCACTGGCAGGGATTTTATAAGTAAAATTCATGGTGATTTCTGCCGTTCCGCCATTGGCTTCGATAGGTTCTGCAAACCAAACCTGCATTCGGGTATCGGTAATTATATGTTTTGATGAGGTCTTTCTGCCAGAGGTAGCCTTTAGGTTTGAAAGTTGATAGCCCCCATCGGTATCTCCATCGTATCTCCCTCCAGTGATTGGAGAAGTGAGTGTTCCGCGTGAATCTTCGGTAAACCGATTTTGTTCGAGGTACATCCAAATAAATTCTAGCGTTTCTGGGCTGTTGTTGGTATACGTTAAAGTTAACTTTCCTGAAAGGGTATTCTTGATGTCATCGAGCGTAGCTTCAATTGTATAGTCTGCTTCATTTTGCCAGTATTCTGGACCGGGTTTTCCGGAAGCGGTACGATAGCTATTTCCTTGTCGGTAGGTAAATTCGTTAAACAGATCTTGATTGTCTACAGCATTTTCCTGTGCTGAAATGTTTCCGAAGAAACCCATTAAAAAAACAACTAATAAAGTTGAATACAGATTAAGTCGCATGATGAGGTAGTTATAAATGAGAACGCTAAGATAAAGAAAGAAATTGATGCGAAAATTAATACAAAGTGATTTTCCAGAGCAAAAAAGGTCGTGTACAAATTAACTTGTTCTAAAAGAAATAGAATAGCCAAACAAATAACTTAAAAACGCCTTATTTGTATCTAATTTTTGTGTGTGTCAGCAACTAATTGAGTACACACAAACCGAATAGAAAACCTCGAGGATTTTGGTAAATAAGCTTCCACTAACAATGAAGTATACCCGTTGTGTGCTTTGTTATTTTTCTTTTAATTCAGCATTGATACTCTGAATCATTATTTCGATTTTATCCATAAAAATTTGTTCATCGATCACATTTTCTTTTTTCCAAGCAACTATATTGGCTGTTAAATCTTCCATTTCACGATTATTGAAGAACCATTGATAGTCTGATGAATAGGTGCCTTTTGGAAACTCTTTATACCTCTCAGAAGATGATATGCTATTTAAAGCACTTAATTTACCATCGGTTGAAGGCCATAAACGTTCATTTAAAAGTCTCCTTACAAATCCATCTTCTTGGCTAGCATCTATAACCATCGATTCAAAAGATGAAATGAAAGATTTCAATTCAGCGTTTTGTAAGTAATCAATTTTATTCGATGCAATAAGTGATTTGATATATCCGTCTTTTGCTTCAAATGAAAATCCGCTGAATGCATTTGAAGTCAGCGAATCTAATTTTGATTTAGATATATTTGAAACATTCGTTCCGAAAAGATGCAAAAGATGCATTCCGTCTTCAAATTCTGACGTATGTTGTTTATTGATCTCTTTAAGACCTTCAAGGTTGAATTCCAGCACAGTTTTTAAATTATAAAGAATCTCTACTTCTGCATTTCTAATTTTTCTGGATTCGTTCCAATTATTTATTGATAATGCAATTAGAATACCGATAACCACAAGCACAATTTCACCAATGGCATAAAGAAGATATTTGCTGAATTTGTTTTCAGAAAGCAATCTTTGTCTAATTTTTCTGAAGAATTTTATCACAAGGAGTTCGTTTCTCTAAAGATATGATTTTTATTGAATTAGATCGTTTAAATCATGAAGCACAGCAAGGTAATACAAACACCTGTTTTTAACGGTTACAACGAAATACCAGATTGGGCACCATTATTTACCTAATGTATCTAAATTTTTTTTGATAAGGAAATTACGCTTTTTAAAAAGAAGTTTTCTTCTGAAAGCCTTTTTTTTACGTTGTATTAAGTTGCTCTATCTTGTTGAAAGCAACGTACGAGAAGATCGTACAGTTCTGGGTGTTTCTTTTTAAACAGATCGGGACGTTCAAAGAAGTATTCGGAAGCAACTGCAAAAAATTCTGCTTCATTTGTAGCGCCATAGGGACGTATATCGGAATCGTTATTCTGAATTGCTTCCATCTCTTCATGCATAAGTTTTAACCAAGGCGTAATGTACTGTCGCTGTAAAAGCCGTTCGGGAACACCATCGGTTTCTCCGTCTAGTTTGTCTATAAGATGCACAAATTCGTGGACAGGAGTATTGCTTTTATCGGTATCGTTTTCAAAACCGTGGTACAAGGCTCGTTTAGAAAGAATCATTTGTTTTTCGAAACGGCCCGACCCTACCAGTCCCGAAATAACTTTAGATTCCCCTTCGTGATCAAATTCCAGATCGCCGTTAAAATTATTTGGATATAAAATTATTCCACTAAGGTTTTTGTAATGCCACTCTTTAAATCCGAAAACAGGGATTACAGCACTTGCAGCAATAAGGATGGTGTCGAGTTCTTCTAATTTAATTTCTACGGCTTCAATCGTGACTTCGCTCAAAAAAAGCATCATTCGTTTTTGAAATAATTTCTGATCTGCTTCGGAAAGATCCCGATAAAAATGAACATGCTCTAAAAGAAGAGGATGCCAATTCTTCGGAAATTTCTCAACGGGTTTGTTTTTCAGTTTACTGAAGGCGTAGATTCCGAAGATTAAAAGTGCTACAAATAGAAGTATGGATACCGACATATAAGAGAATAAAAAAGGTTTCAGAAAAAATCCAATAAAGCAATCAAGAGTTATTATTATTTATTCTGATATCCGAAGCGACGCAATTGACGATCATCGTTACGCCAGTTTTTATTCACTTTTACATATAATTCAAGGTGAATTTGTTTTCCGAAGAATTTCTCTAGATCTTTTCGCGCTTCGATCCCAACTCGCTTAATCGCTGAACCTTTGTGGCCAATAATAATTCCTTTTTGGGTTTCTCGCTCAACCATAATTACACTTCGAATTCGAATAATGTTTTCGTCTTCAAAAAACTCCTCTGTGTCTATTTCTACTGCGTATGGGATCTCTTTTTTGTAATGAATCAAGATTTTTTCGCGAATGGCTTCGTTCACAAAAAAACGTTCTGGTTTGTCTGTTAGTTGGTCTTTTGGGTAAAATGCTGGAGATTCTGGTAAGAGTTCGATGATGGTTGAAAATACTTCGGGCACTCCAAATCCTTCTAAGGCTGAGATAGCAAAAATTTTCGCATTAGGAACCTTTTTTTCCCACAATGCAAGGGCTTCAGTAAGCAACGCTTCGTTTCCTTTGTCAATTTTATTAATTAGTAATAGTACAGGAATTTTAGCATTGGTAATTTTATTGAAAAAAGCTTCATCTTTTAATTCTTTTTCCCCTAATTCTACTAAATAGAGTAACACATCGGCATCTTCGAAAGCAGATTTTACAAAATCCATCATGCTTTCTTGTAATTGGTAGGCAGGTTTAATAATTCCGGGAGTATCGCTTAAAAGCACTTGAAAATCCTCTCCATTTACGATCCCCAATATCCGATGCCGTGTGGTCTGGGCTTTTGAGGTAATAATAGAAAGTCGTTCCCCTACAAAGGCATTCATGAGTGTACTTTTCCCTACATTCGGGTTTCCAATTATGTTTACAAATCCAGCCTTATGTGCCATTCTTTCTTTTTTATACAAAGATAGGGAAATAAACAGGTTGAAGGTTTATATGTTTTTATAATGCCATATAAAGTCTTTTTAACCTTTATGATTTATCATATTTTTTAAAAGCACTTACAAAAACATCTATAAAACGCAATAAATATAGATAAAACGCCTGTTTTTTAAAAAAAACATGTATATTGCTCAACGCTCCCTAGTACTATTTTAGCAATACTTTTTTTAAAGTAATTGTGGTCTTAAACCACTTCAATTTTATTCGGTTAATAATGGGGTCACCGTTTACAAAAGCAAATAATATGTCTATATCTGAAGATCTAACTGAAAGGTTACACTCTTTAGTGAAGAAAAACACCTCTGTTTTTGAGTTTTTATACAATTCCGATAGTGATGGGTATTGCTTTTTCAATATTCAGAATTCTTCAAACAAATTCATAAATACTGCCCTATCGAATACCTTAGGGTATACTGATACTACGCGAGATCATCAAGCTTTTAATGTATTTACCGAAAAAGATGATCAAAGAATGATTTCATCTGCTTTAGAAAAAAAGTGTAGCGATTCTTCTAATTTTAAGGGAGACGTTACTCTTAAAAATTTTGAAAAAATTAAAATTCCTTTTACATATTTAGGAGTTAAATTAAAAACAAACGAACATACGTACCTTTTATGTTGTTTTAAAAAGCAGTCTTATCAGCAAGTAAAACGGGACACAAAACTTGCCATCTACCAAAAACTTTTCGAAAACACAAATCTCGCCGCATGGCGATGTGACAATACCACAAGAAAATTTGAATATAATGAAACCTGGGTTAAACTTTTAGGGTATAGCCTTGATGAATTTAACCCAACAAGCATTGAGGAAATAAGAACGGTATTACATCCAGATGAATTAACAAGGGCTAGAGAAAATTTTGTAACCTATCTAGAAGGAAAATCTCCATTTTACGAAACAGAAATCCGGATGAAACATAAAAATGGACACTGGATTTGGATGCGTAGTAAAGCTGTGATTGTCTCCTATACCGAGGACGGAGAGCCAGAATGGATATATGGATATCGAGAAGATATCGACAAGGAAAAAAAGGAAGTGGAAATAAAAAAATCGTTTATTGCCGAGATCCCTTCTGCTACGGCAATGCTTGACAGGAACCTAAATTATTTAGCTGCTTCTAAAAAATGGCTTACTAATTACAACATTGACAGCAAAAATTTCATTGGAAAATCACATTTAGATTTTTTTCCCAATCTTCAACAACGCTGGAAAGATATCTATGCACTATGTCTTCAAGGAGAAACCAAAAGATCTGGTGAAGAATTATTTGTAGATAAAAATGGTAAAGAAATTTGGCTTATTTGGGAAATTAAACCTTGGTATAATTCTGAAAACAAAATAGGGGGAATTTTAATCTATTCTTTAGACATTACTGAAGATAAAACAAAAGCAAAAGAAAAAGAAATAAACGCATTATTAAGAGTAACTAAAGAACAAAATCAAAGATTAAAGAACTTCGCTCAAATTGTATCTCACAACCTACGATCTCACTACGGCAATTCTGAAATGCTTTTAGAAATGTTAGAAGAAGAAAATCCATCTTTAAGAAATACTACCACATTCGATTATATAAGAAAAACAACTGAGCGATTAAATAGTGCTATTTATCACCTTAATGATGTAATATTAATAAACTCGACACCGAGCTGTGATTTTATAAAGGTAGATTTAAATGAAGTACTTAAAACGGCACTAATTAATGCTGAAATGAATGCAGCCAAACATAAGGTTTCCATTACAAATTCAATTAATGAAACAACCCATATCTTGGGCATTAAAACATATTTAGAAAGTATTATTCACAATTTGGTAGATAATGCTATAAAATTTTCTTCTCCTGAACGAACAAGCTTTCTGAAGATAACGTACACAAAAGAAGACCTCTTTGGAATACTTACTTTTGAAGATAATGGCTTAGGAATCGATTTAGAAAAAAATAAAAACAAGCTCTTTGGAATGTATAAAACGTTCCACAAACATATTGAAGCACGTGGGGTTGGACTCTTTATTTGCAAACATCAAGCAGAAGCTATGGGAGGGCACATTGAAATTGAAAGTACGGTAAATGTAGGCACTATCTTTAAAGTCTTTTTACAACATGAATAAAGTAAAATCAGTTTGTATTATCGATGATGATAAAATTTTTATTTACACACTTAAACATCTTTTGGGTAAAATGGATTTTTGCGAAGATTTTATACTCTATCATAATGGTCTGGAAGCGGTAAAAGGTCTAACTGCAAGAATGGAAAATCAAGACCAAGTACCAGATATAATTTTACTCGACTTAAATATGCCTATTATGGATGGCTGGGAGTTTTTAAAGGAAGTCTCAAGCAATTCAGAGCTTAAGAAAATAAAAACCTTTATAGTTACTTCTTCCATAGATCCCGAAGACTTTAAACGCACTAAAGATCACTCCAATGTCGAAGGCTATATTACAAAACCTCTAAACAGTAAAAAATTAAAAGAAGTTTTTAATCATTTATAAATCTCATTTATCTTTTTCACTAATGTACCTACAGTAAGTCCTTGTACTAATATAGAGAAAACAACGACAACATATGTGATGACCAGAAAAAGTTCCCGATGCATTTCGTTTGTTAACCCCAAGGCCAGCGCAATAGAAATTCCTCCACGTAAGCCACCCCATGTCATAATAAGATTTGTTTTAGGAGCAAAGTTAAGTTTCTCTTTAAAGAAATTTATTGGCAGTAATAGCGATGTATATCTGCAAGCAAGTATTAATGGAATTGCGATTAAACCAGCCATAATATAGCTTCCTTCAAAAGAGAGCACCAGCATTTCCATCCCAATAAGCACAAACAAAATAGTATTTAGTAATATGTCTAATAGTTCCCAAAACTTGTCTACATACGATTCTGTAACTTCAGACATGGTAGAAGCACGGACCGTATCGTTGCCAACTATGAGTCCCGCCGTAACCATTGCTAAAGGAGCTGATAAATGAAAATATTGAGCTATAACTGTCCCTAGCATCACTGCCGCCAGAGTAATAATAACCTCGATATCATAATCGTCTATCGATTTTAAAAGTCGATAAGTAACAAATCCAATAAGGAGACCTAGTGCAATACCACCAATAACTTCGGTAGCAAATAATTCTACAATCTGAATAGGGTCTACCACTCCGTTTCCAGAGGAAGCAATTTGAAAAATAGTTATAAATATCACTACTCCCACTCCGTCATTAAATAAAGACTCTCCCACTATTTTTGCTTCAAGATTTTTAGGAGCTCCTGCTTTCTTTAAAATACCCAAAACAGCAATAGGATCGGTTGGAGAGATCAATGCTCCAAAAAGCAAACAATAAATAAAATCTACGTTTAAACCAATAACCTGCAGCACATAATACATTCCAACACCTACCAAAAAAGTTGATACTAATATTCCTAGAGTTGCAAATACCAACACTGGCCAACGTTGTACCTTGAGCTGCTCAAAATTGGTATGTAGGGCTCCTGCAAATAATAGAAAGCTTAACATAATATCAAGCAGCACAGTTCTAAAATCTATTTGGGCTAAAATATACTTCTCAGCATTAAGTAATGTAGGGTCGAAATAACTAAGGCCGAAAATTCCGAGTGTAAAAACTATAGTGATGAGCATCAAGCCAATCGTATTTGGAAGCTTTAAAAACCGCACATTAATATATCCAAAAACAGCAGCCATGACGACAAGCACGGTAATAATAAAGAAGTAATCCATTCTAAAATTTATTTTCTCTCCAAGATACATTTAAAATAAACGACAGTTTGTATAAAAATTTAGCAAACTGAAATCTAATGAGTTACAATTAAATTTATTTCCGTTAAAGAGAATTGTTTTTTGATGTTACTTTTACTTTAGCGGAACTCAGCATGTTTTCTAATTAGAAAATGAGCACTTAAGCAGCTACCGTTATAAATTTTGTTATGAAAAGAACCCATTCCACCGTTGCCGGAATGGGTTTTTTTATTCTGAATTTTATATTATTGTCTGGGTTTATTTCGACTACGATCGTATAAAACAATACTTCCCGCTACCGCTACATTTAAACTATATTCTGAAGGAAACTGAACTAAAAAATGAGCTTTCTCAATCGCTCGATTCGAAAGTCCATGGTCTTCTGCCCCTAAGAGATACACGCACCTTTTTGGGTGTTTAAACTCTTCTAAGTTGTTAGCACTTTCCGTTTTTTCAACTCCTACAATACGCACCCCTTTTGGTAGATGTTCGTAAAAATCGTCGAAAGTTTTGTAATGATAATACGGCAACGATTTTACAGAGTTATGAGTATCACATGCCTGATTTGCATACCGATTGCCAATAGTAAAAATAAAACTCGCTCCCATATTTTGAGCCGTTCGCCATAGCACTCCTAAATTTTTGGGAGTTTTTCCGTTCTGAATTCCGATACCAAAAAATGAAGTAGTAAAATTATTAGGTTGCATATCAACTTACTTTGGTAGATAAAAAGCACTAACTATTTAAAATAAACAAGGTGCAAAAGTATTAAATAAATCCTTTTGGAAGTAACATTACAATTTTGGCGCAGCTATAAACTCTTGCGCTGTAGCATGCTCTATTGCCTCTTCACTACTCTTAACCAAGAGTGTAGGCACCTTATTATAGCTGTCGAAAATTCCTTGAATACGAAGCATTTTCTTTTTATGCTTTACACTACGTAAGTAAATTGCCTTTATACGCTTCGGAAAGGCTTCTGCAATCTCTATATAAATATCAGCGTCGTGCTCTCCACTGTCTCCTATAAGTATAAATTGCATGTTGGGATAAGTGGTAAGTATGTCTATGATTTCTTTTTGTTTCTGAGGTTTTTCGGAAGAATCTTTTTTACTGAATGGCTTCGGAAAGTCTCTTAATAACACCGGACCCTTTGGAAATGTTTGTTCTTTAAGAAATAATGCGAGGTATCGATATAAGTTCCACGGACTATGGCTCACATAGAAAATAGGATTAGCATCTTCTCCTGTTTTCCCTAAATGAAGCAACTGATAAAAAGAAGCAGCTCCCTCTAACGGACTTCGTTTCATTACATTTTTAAAAAATGTATTAAACACCAATTTTAACTTTAAAAATGATGTCACTCCCGTGTGAAGAATGGTATCATCGATATCACTGCAAACCCCAAATTTACTTGTTTCTGAAGGGATAAGCATTTCTCCCGCAAATCGATTGTCATTATTAATAACTCTGCCTGGTTGCGGATCTTC
This sequence comes from Cochleicola gelatinilyticus, assembly GCF_001637325.1. Classification (GTDB taxonomy): domain Bacteria; phylum Bacteroidota; class Bacteroidia; order Flavobacteriales; family Flavobacteriaceae; genus Cochleicola; species Cochleicola gelatinilyticus. Next base: position 38,769 of record NZ_LRXL01000052.1, on the reverse strand, counting down.
ATAAGAAATTTCATATTGCAGCCAACCTTCAGAATTGGTGAGATCATTTAGATTTGGGACCTCCGCTTTCAGTTTAAAGTACCCCTTTTTATCGGTGGTAACGTACAGAAATGTATCGTTAGGAAGTTTTATTTTTAATTTAGTATGTGCTATTTCATCGGTTTCAAAACGTTTCCAGGTATTCCGAAGTAATGAAAAAAAACCTCTTTTAGTTAAATCGATATTTTCATCTTCTAAAGCACGACCCCTAATATATAAATGTGTGGGGGTTCCATAACTTGAAAATGTAATGATCTGTAAAGGATCTTTTTTAAATAATGCCATAAATACTTTGAGATACTAGATTTTTTTTCTTTTAAACAACTACTTTACAAACTCTTACTGCTAAAAGTGCCATCCTTCGGGCCAAAGCCATATAATGAGAAGCCCTGTTGCGATTGAGATGCCGAAAGATAACGAAATCCATTTCAACAATTGTCGTGTTCCGAGGATCGCTGCCATAATTCCTTTGAATAATAAATTAGAAAGAGATGCTAGTAATATAAGCCGCCATCCAGTAGCGGTTTCTAAGCCGCCACCTTTCATTAATTGAGAGAGTGACAAAGTAATGGCATCTACATCGGTGAGACCGCTAATAATGGCAACTATGTACAATGCATTGTTTCCAAATTCTTCTTTAGTAAATGCTACTGCTAATAAAATTAAACCATATAATAATCCAAAGATCAACGCACTTTTAAACTGTGCCGGATTTTCTGGCTCTGGCATCTTGTCGTCATTCTTTTCTTTATTTATTAAATAGAACAATCCTACACAGAGTATCGTCATAATTATAAATTCAAGAAGAATGGGGAGTATAATTTGTGGAAGTTTTTCTGGTATTATGACTCCAACCTCAACCAATACGCGAGCCAATGCAATAGTAGATGCTGCGGTAATTACAAAAGCTGCAAGTTTACTAATGTTCTTTGAATTTGTAGTCTTTCTCGCATAACTTACCGTTGTTGCAGTACTACTTATAAGACCTCCCAAAATACCATTAGAGATGATCCCTACATTTTTGCCTACGAATTTATAAATGAAATACCCTATCACACTTATACCTACAATCAATGTGACCATCATCCAGATATTTCTAGGGTTTAGAACATCGAAAGGGCCGAAGGTTTTATCGGGAAGTATGGGTAAAATCACTAGGGAAATACCGGCAAACGTCATGATTGCCGCGAGATCTTTTTCTTTAAGTTTTTCAATAAAATCGTGAAGATGCTCTTTCACATAGAGTAAAATTGCCATCGTTCCGCCCACTACAGCCCCTATTATTTGGCTCCCTAGTACTAAATATGCTCCTATAGCAAACATTAATAATGCAGCAACCTCGGTGGTCTGCCCCACATCTGCTTCAGTAAATTTTTTCAGTTTAATAATATTAGCGACAATTAATAAAGCAGTTAGACAAAGCCCTAATACAGGCAAAATAAAAGGATTATCGAATTCTCTGGTTAAGAAACCTGAGACAACTCCTAGCACTGCGATTAGTGTAAAAGTACGTACGCCCGCCATTTCTTTATCGGATGTCTGACGCTGTAGACCAACAAGCATCCCCAAACCAAATGCAATTCCTAATGTTATTAAATCTTCGTAATTCATCATATAACTAAAATACTAAAATCCATAAAAAAACCCTGCCGTTTATAGGCAGGGTTTTAACTGAATTAAATAAAATTAGCTTTTATCTTTAATTTTTATTTTTATGTCTTCAACATCCTTTAGTTGATCACGCACTTCATCTTCAGTTCCCGTAAAGGTTTTCTTATCGATTGTGGTCACACCATCTACAGTACGTCGAATCTCAACATTTGCTGTTACTTGATCGTTGTTATCATTCTTAAGCATTTCTACAAAAGTTTCCGTTTTATCTTTCAAACTTTCACCATTTGCATTATCAACTACATTGGTCTTATTCTGAATTTCATTCACTTGTTCTGTAGTTAAAACGGTGCGTGTACCATCTTCAGAAATAAAAACCATTTCATCTGAAGCTACAGTTTCTACAACAACGGTATCTTCGGTAGCATGCCCACCAAGAAGCGGTGCGATCACCAATCCCACAAGACAGGTTAGTTTAATAAGAATGTTCATAGAAGGCCCAGAAGTATCTTTAAATGGATCTCCAACGGTATCTCCAGTAACGGCTGCTTTGTGAGCGTCACTTCCCTTATAAGTCATTTCTCCATTAATCATTACTCCTGCTTCGAACGATTTCTTAGCATTATCCCAGGCACCTCCTGCATTGTTTTGAAAGATCGCCCACATTACACCACTTACACAAACACCTGCCATGTAACCACCTAAAGGTTCAGCTCCAAAGATCAATCCAATAAGAATAGGAGTAATAATAGTTAATAATCCAGGAAGGATCATTTCTTTTAATGCTGCTTTGGTTGAAATATCAACACATTTTGCATATTCGGGTGTAGCAGTACCTTCCATAATTCCAGGAATCTCACGGAACTGTCGACGTACTTCCTGTACCATTTCCATCGCTGCTTTACCCACCGATTTCATTGCCATTGCAGAAAACACTACAGGGATCATTCCACCTACAAATAACATTGCTAATACATCGGCACGGAAAATATTGATTCCGTCGATACCTGTAAATGTTACGTAAGCAGCGAATAGTGCTAAAGCGGTTAGTGCTGCAGAAGCAATTGCAAATCCTTTCCCTACCGCTGCTGTTGTGTTACCTACAGAATCTAAAATATCTGTACGTTCACGAACATGCGGCTCCAATTCACTCATTTCTGCTACACCCCCTGCGTTATCTGCAATAGGTCCAAAAGCATCGATTGCTAATTGCATTGCCGTAGTTGCCATCATCGCTGAAGCTGCCAATGCAACTCCATAAAATCCTGCTAATTCGTAAGAACCGTAGATCGCAGCTGCAAATAAAATAACTGATGCGAAAGTAGAGTACATTCCTACTGCTAATCCTGCGATTATATTCGTAGCGGCTCCAGTCGAAGAATTTCGTACAATATCCATAACTGGCTTTTTCCCTAAGCTCGTATAATATGCGGTTACCATAGAGATCAACGCACCAACGGCAAGACCAATACACGCAGACCAGAATACATTAATGGATGGGATCTCTTTTACTCCTTCTCCAAAAAATTTCATGTTCATTGTTTCTGGCAGCATCCAGTCTATTAAAAACCAACTTGCCACCAAGGTAAGTAAAATAGCGGCCCAGTTACCCATATCTAATGCTCTCTGAACCTGTGGTTCCTTAGCATCGTTATTTTTTATTCCTACTAAAAACGTTCCCAAAATGGATGCTAAAATTCCTACTCCAGCAATTACGATTGGAAGTAGGATAGGCCCCATGTTATTAAATTCGTCTGTGAAAACTCCATTATTAGAAGCTGCGATATCTCTAATCACATAATTTCCTAGTACCATTGCGGCCAGTACAGTTGCCACGTACGATCCAAATAGATCCGCTCCCATTCCGGCTACATCTCCTACATTATCTCCAACATTATCTGCAATTGTTGCAGGGTTTCTAGGGTCGTCTTCTGGGATTCCAGCCTCTACTTTTCCAACAAGATCTGCTCCTACATCGGCAGCTTTCGTATAAATACCTCCCCCAACACGGGCGAATAAAGCGATGGATTCAGCTCCCAATGAAAAACCTGCTAAGGCTTCCAACACCACTGTCATATTATCATAGAAAGTTCCGTCGTTCCCCATGAAATTTCCAACAAAAAACATAAAGAACAAACTCAGTCCTAAAACGGCAAGACCCGCAACACCAAGCCCCATAACGGTTCCACCACCAAAAGAAACTTTTAGCGCCTGTGGCAAACTTGTTTTAGCAGCTTCGGCAGTACGTGCATTAGCTTCAGTTGCAATACGCATCCCAATGTTTCCTGCCAATGCAGAGAATACAGCACCAATGATAAAAGCGGGAACGATCATCCAGCTCGTTGAAGGCACAAGGGTTGAGACCACATAAAGTAATACAGCAGCAATGACCGCAAAAATCACTAATAATCGATATTCAGCATTTAAAAATGCCAATGCACCTTCTTTTATACTTTTAGAAATAAATTGCATCCGATCACTACCGGCAGGTTGCTTTTTTACCCAACTCATTTTTATAAGCATAAAAATCAGTCCTAAAATTGAAAGGGCGATAGGCACATAAATAATGTTCTGTTCCATGAATGTTTAAGGTTATGTTAATTCGGATGCTAAAGTAACAAAATCGAACTAAAGAAAAAAGCAATCCTAATTTTGAGATCAATGATAGATTAACAATTAATTTCAGAAAAATTAAATCATATCTTATTATCTTTAAACTTGAAATGATAATACCCCCAAAAATATGAAATTAACAAAACACCTTCTATCTATCGTTGCGGTGATAGCTGTATATATAACAATTTATTCCTGCGGTACTGTAAAATCTAATTGTATCGATTCTTCACAAATAAGCGAAGGACCTTGTACGATGGAATACGACCCTGTATGTGGCTGTAATGAAACGACCTACAGTAATCCTTGTGCCGCTGATCGGGCAGGAGTAACATCATGGGAAAAAGGTACTTGTAATTAATTTAAAATTGTAATCACTTCAAACAGAATAAATCAAATTTAAGGAGTCTTAAGTCTTATGTAGTTATTAGGCTAGCAAGCTTCAATTAGACTCTAAAACTTTGCATGATAGGAACAGATCGAAAACAAAAAAACTCTGAATTTATCATTCAGAGTTTTTTACATATTTATAAGCTGTAATTATCGAATGGTCACTTCTTTAAAAGGAACATCACTTTCTCTGAAACGATCTATACATTTAGCTACAATTTCTTTTGCTTCTTTTTCATCACCCCATCCACCTACGTCAACTTTCTTTTCTTCAAGATCTTTATATACTTGAAAGAAATGTTCGATCTCTTTAATAAGGTGTGGATTTAATTCTGAAAGATCATTTACAGTGTTGGCGATAGGGTCACTAATAGGTACACAGATCACTTTTTCATCGGGTCCTTTTTCGTCTGCCATATGAAATACACCAATAGGCTTTACTTCGATTACACAACCGGGAAAAGTTGGTTCGGTTACAAGTACTAGCACATCCAACGGATCTCCATCTAATGCTAAGGTTTCGGGAACAAAACCATAATCTGCAGGATACATCATAGATGAAAAGATCATACGGTCGTACCGTATTCTTTTTAATTCAAAATCGTATTCATATTTATTACGGCTTCCTTTCGGAATTTCTATTAGTACGTCGAACGTATTCACCTTATCTGCTGTCATAATGCAAGTATATCTACTGAAAAAAATCAGTCTTTATTAATAATCTTTCTTTTAAATAATATAGAATAGCACCCAATAAACTTTGTGACCACCCCATTTTTAGAGGGCGCAAAAGTACTAAAATTCCCGTAATAACGGAAACGAACTCAATTGGTTTTTTTTAGAAAATAATAGACTGAATTTTCAATAATAAATGAGAAGTGGACTTAGTAGTTTCGAGTATAGGTTGCACCTTCTAGTAAAATACCATAATCACTTCCATTTCCGAGAAGAAAATTTGTTTTTAAAATCTTTCGTTTTGAGACGTCGGCTAAGAAGATTTCGAGATGTAATTTTGGTCTATTTGCACGTCCAGCAACGTCACTTAATCCCACTGGTTGCCCTATTTTAACAGGATCCCCTTTCGCAACTAAAATCCCTTCTTTCTTAAGAGAACTATATTCTGCAAATGTGCCATCTATGTGATACACGAGTATGTAATTTTTCACATCATTACAATCTTCTTCTCGACAACCTTTTTCATTTTCTGCAACGACCTCAATTACAAGTCCTCCTCTAACGGCTGTAATTACGGTACCTAATGGCATTTCAAAATTTATAGCGAATTCTTTTTCTTGACCTGTATTGGTATTAGTAGGTTGTAACAGTTTGTAAGAGCCCCCTTTTTTAAATGGCAATGCATATTCGAAAACCGCATCATATTCCTTTTTATTTGAATCTCCAAAATAAGAAGTAACAATATGAGAAAATTGATGCGCTTGTAACTTACTAATTATTTTTAAAGTGTTAATTTGAAAGTATTCCGCTTTCGCGGGTACAATAATTATTGCATGATCGCCTTTCTCCGATTCCAGATTTTCTAATGTAAGATCTAGTTGAACTGTCACCGGACAACCTTCAGTATTATCAGCAAAAACGTCATAACCATCTGCAGTAGTTTCAAAATATACGGTCACATTGGGAGATGCATATACAGAGGTTACGGCAACCAAAAGGAGCCAAACAAGGAGTTTCATATAATTGATTTAAATGGTTGGTTGTGGGGAGATTACCAAATTTAGGGAACTTTTTTCAGAAAAAGCACATTACAACTCCATGAAATGAAATAAATAAATTCCGAAGAAAATTTTTTAGAAAGAAAATCCGAATACCCCCGTAACACCAAATTTGCGCGCACCTGGGTTGCTTAAATAGTTTCCTCGGAAGTTAAAATCTATTCTAAAGATTTTAAAAATATTACCAATTCCTACACTGTATTCGTAGTAAATTTCTGTAGGCGCCTGATATACAATGTTTGACGCATTTAAAGCAATATTTTCATCTGACACCTCCCCATAAACTGCACGAAAACCAATTACTTCGCGAAGATTAAGTTTTCGAAGTCCAGGAATTCTAGAAAAAAGTCTTCCGCCAAAATTATGCTGTAAATGCAACGATGCGTATGTATCACTTACAAATTCGTAATAATCTAATTGTGTAAAACTATTATACAAACTAAAGTACGTCTGATTACCAGGAACTGGATTTAATAAACTAAGTGGCACTGGGTCGAACACTTTTCCTACTTCTACTGTTGAAAGAAGCCTTCCTATTCCTCCAATATTCCATGGACGTGTATAGAGTCCTTGCAAACGTTTATAATCGAAATCTCCCCCTAATACGTTTTTCAATCCTAATGTATATCCGAGGTAAAAAATTGAATAATCACCATCGTTTATTATGGTTTGTTCCACGCCATATCCTGAAGTTTTACGGCCAGGTGTATAATTTAAGCTAACCTCGATCTCTGGTTGAGAAATTGTACTTTGCACATCTCCGTTCTCATCAAAATAATCGATACTAAAAGTATCGGTAGCAGATTTCAATGTACGATAGGATCCGGTAATTCTGGTGATTAAATTTTTTGACGGCTCTAAAGAGAAACCTGCGGTAGTTAAATTAATTCGTGTTAACCGGTCATTTGCCCCTACTGAAATTAGTGATGACGACGCCAAACTTCTGCCTAACACATCGTTGCTATTTGTTAGAGTAGCCCCTGTTTGCTCTACATCTTTCCGATTTCCCCCAAAGACCGTTAATCTTGATTTGCGATCAAGCAACCATTTTCCCGAAACACCATACTTAAAGCGTTCATCTCTCAATCCATACGCTCCAAATACTTCTAGGCGCCAAGGGTCGTTTTGAGTAAAATAGGTACGACCACCTAAACGGATTCGTAATCCTTCCGCTTCATTAAAGCCAAAGACTGAAAATACAGGACCTACATCAACATTTCCTATTTGATAATATCCTGACACCAATGTTGCACCAATATTATACAGTGCTTTAAATCGAGGAACTGTTTTTAACGTGTCAAGCATTTTATAGACCCCTTTTTCATCATTATTAAGGGCTTCCATTCTTTTTGTTTTCCAATATTCGTCATCCCTATTATAAACTTGAAATTGATAAGGATCTACTTGATTGGAATAAAAGCTTTTATCCTTCGGAATATCGAATACATAATTGTCGTATAATGTAGTTCGCTTTCCGTAAACACCACGAGCCCCTTCCTTTTTTCGAAGGCTAAAATCACTTAAAAAATAATCTCGGGTAATTAAAAAAATAGAATCGTTTAGCACATCGAATTCCTGTTCGATATAGACTTCTCGCACCCAGTTAAGGTTAGCACTTTTTGAAGCCTGCATATTAATTTCTTTAATCGCCCAAGTAGAATCGTTTACCCAGAAATCTCCTTTAAATGTAAGCTCATTCTTACGTCTAGGATAATAGACAATATTATAACACCATTTATTATCGCGATAGGCGCTATCAAGCAATACATAATTGTACACATCGATTCCGGTCTTTGAAAGCGGACTTGTAAATGCTTTATCGAAAAATTTAAGGTAGTTGTCGTAAACGTCGTAATCGCTGTACAGATCTTTTACAAATGCGATAAGAGTTTGATTGTTACTAAAACCAGAGTTTTTGTTTCCATCAAGCACTTCTTTTTCTTCATTTAAAAGATTGTCTCCGTACACTTTTGAAAGTGCCTCATTTATAAAAATAGGCAGGTAGGTATTTCCGGTAATCTTAGACGTATCGGTTTGGTCGAAAATAAATTCCATTCCCTTAAACACCGGACTTTTAATCAGTGCACTGTCGATAGTATTTAGGTCAAATTCTAGTTTTTCGTATTTATCGTACGTATACTGTTTAAACTTTTTTACTCCATTTTCCCTTCTATTTTCCCAGACCTTACGAAGAATATCGATTGCAGGATTGTTTTTTTTAGATTGTTTCCCGCTAAAGATCACCACCTCATCCAACGATGCAGCCTCTTCCTCTAAGATGACTTCCATTTTGTATGTGCTTCGTTCAGTAAGTACGATTTCTTTGGTTTCGTAACCAACAAAAGAAAAAATAACATCGGTATATGTTTCATCACTTTCTAAATAAAAACGTCCGTCTTCATTAGTGATGGTACCTTCATTAGAGTCTTTAAAGATTACATTTGCAAAAGCAACCGACATCCCTGTAGGATCTTTCACCACACCACTTACTTTAGTCTGAGCTAAAGTTGAAATTACAACGAAAAAACATGCAACAACCATCAAACCTTTCCGAAGAAAATTAGGAAATAAGAAAGATGTTGGAAATTCTAAACTTCGGAAAAAATAACTATTTGTGCGCATTCAGGGTTTTTAAGTAACAACTAGAAAAGGTGTGTAGTAATTACGTACTAAAATCAAGCCACGGTTTTTAAGAACCGAATTTAGATAATAATTTTTTAGTCTTTATACAGCACTTTTTTTACCGCCTTTATAACATCATCGCTATTAGGAAGCCATTCTTTAAGTAACACAGGCGAATATGGCGCTGGAGTGTCTGCTGTATTTATCTTTACAATAGGAGCATCTAAATAATCGAATGCCGCACTTTGAACTTGGTAGGTGATTTCTGTAGAAATATTTCCAAAAGGCCATGATTCTTCTAAAATTACAAGACGATTTGTTTTCTTTACAGACTCTATAATTGTATCGTGATCCATTGGACGAATGGTGCGAAGATCAATAATCTCACATTCGATCCCTTCTTCTGAAAGTTGCTCGGCTGCTGTGTATGCTTCTTTAATAATTTTACCAAAAGAAACGATAGTTACATCGGCACCCTTTCGTTTAATTTCTGCTACTCCAATTGGGATTAAATATTCTCCTTCAGGTACTTCTCCCTTATCTCCATACATCTGTTCACTCTCCATAAAGATCACTGGATCGTCATCGCGAATTGCGCTTTTTAATAATCCTTTTGCATCTGCAGGATTACTTGGCACTACTACTTTAAGACCAGGACAATTTGCATACCAGCTTTCGAATGCTTGAGAGTGCGTAGCAGCCAACTGACCTGCAGAAGCGGTAGGTCCACGAAAAACGATAGGACAATTAAACTGTCCTCCCGACATCTGGCGAATTTTTGCGGCGTTGTTAATAATCTGGTCGATTCCAACTAATGAAAAATTAAACGTCATATATTCAACAATAGGACGGTTCCCGTTCATAGCAGAACCAATGGCAACACCTGAAAATCCTAATTCAGAAATAGGAGTATCGATGACACGCTTTTCTCCGAATTCATCCAACATACCTTTACTCGCTTTGTAAGCACCATTATATTCGGCAACTTCTTCGCCCATTAAATATATAGTATCATCACGACGCATTTCTTCGGTCATCGCTTCACAGATCGCTTCTCTGAATTGTAAGGTCTTCATAAGAGTATCAAATTTTATATAATTTATTTCAAATGGTATTGAAAATTGAAATAAGAAAGGCAAAAATACTATTATTTATATGTGCATAGATATAATTGTGAAAGTTTTCAATAAAATTTATTATGCATGCATAGTAAAATACAGAATATATTAGTATCTTCGTAGCCCAAAAATTTACAATTAAAATAATACTTCACATATGAAAATATTAGTGTGTATAAGTCACGTACCCGATACTACCTCTAAAATTAATTTTACCGAAGGAGACACCAAATTCGACACCAACGGTGTGCAGTTTGTGATCAATCCAAACGATGAGTTTGGTCTTACCAGAGCCATGTGGTTTAAAGAAAAGCAAGGCGCTTCAGTAGATGTAATAAACGTAGGTGGACCCGAAACAGAACCTACACTTCGAAAAGCATTAGCCATTGGTGCCGATGCTGCCATTCGAGTAAATACACCTGCAACCGATGGTTACTCTGTTGCAAAACAATTAGCTTCTGTTGTAAAAGATGGTGCATACGATCTAGTTATTGCTGGTCGCGAGTCGATCGATTATAACGGTGGGATGGTCCCAGGTATGCTTGCTAAGTTAACCGATGCTAATTTCGTAAATACTTGCATCAATCTTGAAATTGAAGGAGATAATGTTACTGCAATTCGTGAAATCGATGGTGGTAAAGAAACTGTAAGCACGAAGTTACCTCTAGTAGTAGGCGGTCAAAAAGGACTTGTTGAAGAAAGTGATCTTCGAATCCCGAACATGAGAGGCATCATGCAAGCTAGAAGCAAGCCTTTAACTGTAAAAGAACCAGTGGCGGTTTCTCCAGAAACTACAACAGCTTCTTTTGAAAAACCAGCTCCAAAAGGTGCTGTGAAGTTAGTTGATAATGTAGACGAACTTATTGATCTTTTACACAACGAGGCAAAAGTAATATAAACAAGTTATCAGTTCTTAGTCCAGGGTGGAGCTATTTTGCCACTCATGACTTATAACTTATAACTCATAACTATAAAAATCATGGTACTAGTATATACAGAATCCGAAGAAGGAACATTTAAAAAAATTGCTCACGAAGCAGTTTCTTATGCAAAAGGAATCGCCGATATGATGGGAACAAGCGTTACTGCAGTTTCAGTAAACGGTGGAAACAGTGAAGAGCTCGGAAAATTTGGTGCTTCAAAAGTATTGGAAATTTCCAATGATAAATTAAGTAAATTCAATGCAGACGCATATGCCGATGTAGTTGCTCAAGCAGCTAAAAAGGAGGGTGCTAGTGTAATTGTACTTACATCAAGCGCAAACAGTAAATTTATGGCTCCATTAGTAGCTGTAAACCTAGAAGCAGGATATGTAGCGAATGTTACAGAACTTCCTACGAATACTTCTCCTTTTCAGGTAAAGCACAGTGTTTTTACTAATAAAGCATTCGCCATTACTGAAATTACAACCGATACAAAAGTGATCGGATTAGGTAAAAACGCATACGGTCTTAAAGAAAATGAGACTACAGCTACTACTGAAGCGTTCTCTCCCGAACTAGCTTCAGAAGATTTTTCAGTAAATGTTGTTTCGGTAGATAAAGCAACAGATAAAGTAACGATTGCAGATGCAGAAGTTGTTGTTTCTGGAGGTCGAGGCTTAAAAGGACCTGAAAATTGGGGAATGATCGAAGAATTAGCTGAAACTTTAGGCGCTGCAACAGCATGTTCTAAACCCGTAAGTGATATGGGCTGGAGACCTCATAGCGAACACGTAGGGCAAACAGGTAAGCCAGTAGCTTCTAACTTATACATTGCTATTGGAATTAGTGGTGCCATTCAACATTTAGCTGGTATCAACTCGTCTAAAGTAAAAGTAGTAATTAACAACGATCCAGAAGCTCCTTTTTTCAAGGCTGCAGATTACGGAATTGTTGGAGATGCTTTTGAAGTGGTTCCACAACTCAACGAAAAATTAAAAGCCTTTAAGGCACAAAACGCATAATTTTTAGTATTTTGGACCTTTGTTAGAGGGCTGTTTAAAATAGGAAGCATCCTTATTTAAACAGCCTTTTCTCATGTAGATCAGAGTGTTTTAGCATAATGAGAGAGCCGTGATTTTTTGTGACGTTCTACATTATTCTATTACGGTTTAATGTAATTTTACACGTTTAAAAAGTAGCGCAAAAGGCTACTACATACCGACAACTGAAAACTTATTAATGAGCCTAGTACGACTTAATATTAAAGGAATCTCTTACAGTCAAACACAAAATGGAGCCTACGCGCTAATTTTGAGCGAAGTGGGTGGCGAACGAAAATTACCCATCGTGATTGGCGCTTTTGAAGCACAATCTATTGCAATCGCTTTAGAAAAAGAGATAAAACCTCCACGCCCTTTAACTCACGATTTATTTAAGAACTTCTCAGATCGTTTTTCAATTGTTGTAAAACAAGTAATTGTACATAAGCTTGTCGATGGCGTGTTCTATTCGAGCATTATTTGCGAGCGGGACGCAATCGAAGAAATTATCGATGCCCGTACCAGTGATGCCATTGCACTGGCATTGCGTTTCGACGCACCTATATTTACGTACAAAGCAATACTTGACAAAGCTGGTATATTCTTGAAAACGCCTTCAAAGAATTCCGACAAAAAATCTTCACAGCAAGAGGATGCCGTTATCGAAGAATTAATTTTAGGAGAAGACAAAGAATCTAATCCCTCGAGTGGAAAAAAATATGGAAAATTCACTTTAAAAGAATTAAACACCATGCTGGATCAAGCAGTAGCTAACGAGGATTACGAAACCGCAGCCAATATTCGAGATGAAATTTCAAAAAGGGAATAAGTAGCTCTATGAAATCTTAAATCTCATTATCATGCCCAAACATTTTTTGATGCACAACAATACGTTTATGAAGAATCTTTTAATTATTGCCTTTCTTCTGGCTTGCTTCGGAAGCAGTTTCGGACAAAACATTGAAAAAAAATGGGACCTCTTCTCTCTTGAAAATGAAACTGGAGAATCACTCTTCCCAGTAAATTCTGAAGAAGACTACCTCAAATTAAACGAAGGAAGTTTTGAATATTCATTAAAGGCGAAGAACCTGATAACCTCAGGCGATTATATTCTTCAGAAAAATTTATTGGTCCTTTTCTACGATACCCCAAACGATTCAATTTCAAGATATCGAATTTCTGAACTTACCGACAGCACTTTAGTTTTTTCAGAAAAAAATAGAATTTTTAAATTTAAAGGTCCCACACAAACAGAGATATCAGCAGTAACTCCTTCCGCTATTGAAGGAAAAAGCAACCTTGCACTAAAACCCGATCAAGGAGTAGGATTAAGCATGAATAGTATTTTACGCGGTGTTTTGGGGATGGTCTTTCTTCTCTTTATTTGTTATTTGTTAAGTAGTAATCGTAAAAAGATCGATTGGCGTTTAGTTGCAACAGGACTTGCACTGCAACTCATATTTGCACTTTTAGTTTTAAAAGTACCTTTTGTAGCAACCATTTTCGATTGGATCTCAGACAAGGTGGTAACCTTTCTAAATTTTAGTGAAAAAGGAGCAGAATTTTTATTTGGTGGCCTCGTCACAGACATGAATACGTTTGGATATATTTTTGCTTTTAAAGTATTACCTACTATTGTTTTCTTCTCTGCTTTTACTTCACTTTTATATTACCTTGGAATTTTACAGTTATTCGTAAAAGCGTTTGCATGGGTTATGAGCAAAACCATGCGCCTTTCTGGTGCTGAAAGCCTTGCAGCAGCTGCCAATATTTTTATTGGACAAACAGAAGCTCCTTTAGTGGTTAAACCTTACCTCGACAGAATGACAAAATCTGAAATGCTCTGCCTTATGGTTGGGGGTATGGCGACTATCGCAGGAGGTGTTCTTGCAGCCTTTATTGCATTTCTTGGTGGGGAGAGTGATGCTGAAAAAATTATTTTTGCAAAACATTTACTTACCGCTTCCATCATGTCGGCTCCCGCTGCGATCTTGATAGCAAAAATGCTCTACCCAGAAACCGAAAAAGTTGATAAAAAACTAGACATTTCAAAAGAAAAAATTGGTTCTAACATATTAGACGCAATTTCTAGAGGTACCACCGAAGGACTTAAACTCGCAGTAAATGTGGGTGCTATGTTGTTGGTATTTACTGCTGTGATTGCCGTTTTTAACTGGATCACTGTTGATTGGATAGGTGCTCCTACCGGGCTGAATGAGAAAATTGCTGTACTTACCGATGGCCGCTATAATGAATTTTCTATGCAGTTTATTCTTGGTAATATTTTTGCGCCCGTGGCATGGATTATAGGCGTTCCTGCGGAGGACATTACTGTGGTTGGTCAACTTCTTGGAGAAAAAACTATTTTAAATGAATTCTTTGCCTATGCCTCCCTTAGTGAAATGAAACAGGCTGGAACTATTGTAAATTATCGTTCCATTGTAATTGCAACCTATGCACTTTGCGGTTTTGCAAACTTTGCTTCTATAGGAATACAAATTGGAGGAATTGGAGTTTTAGCACCTTCACAACGAGCCGTTTTAGCTCGCTTCGGAATTAAAGCTCTTATAGGAGGAACTGTAGCTGCGTTACTAACAGCAACTATTGCTGGAATGTTAATTGGTTAAGAACTTCGTATTACAGTAGAAGCCCAATCTACTGCTTCTTCTATGGTTTTAAAAAAACTAAAAGCACCACTAAATAAATCCATTTCTGCAAAGGCAAGTTCTCGTACCTGTTCTTCTTGAGAAACTATCGCCAATCCTACCATGTGTTTAGGATTAATAAATCGGTAAGCATTAGGATCTACTTTAGAAACAAAATCTCTTTTAGAGATAAAAACATAAGGAGCTTCATTGTAATGTAAATTGAGTATATCAAAAATATACTCTCCAAGAGATTCATTCACATCTACGGATCGAAGATGGAAGATGACATGCTTTCGAAAGCATTCTAATATTCCGTAGGGTGTTATATATTTTTTTTCCATTGCAATACAGCATAATATCAAAGCTACATTATTTTTTTCACATAACTTTAACATTCTTAATAACTTCTTCAAAAAACTTATTGCCTCTCTTCTAATTCATGAATGGCTTTTTTTACATTTAACCCAGTCTAAAATTATGCTATGAAACAATATCACGACCTCCTAAAACATGTATTAGAAAACGGAACCGAAAAACACGATCGTACTGGAACTGGAACGAAAAGTGTTTTTGGATATCAAATGCGATTCGATCTTAGTGAAGGGTTTCCTATGGTAACTACAAAAAAATTGCATTTAAAATCCATTATTTATGAATTGCTATGGTTTCTAAAAGGAGACACTAATATCGAATACTTAAAAGAAAATGGTGTACGTATTTGGAATGAGTGGGCAGATGAAAAAGGGGACTTAGGCCCGGTCTACGGACATCAATGGAGAAATTGGAATAGTGAAGAGATTGATCAAATATCAGAAATAATTCGCACCCTTAAAAACAACCCTGATAGCAGACGAATGTTGGTGAGTGCCTGGAACCCGAGTGTAATGCCCGATTCGTCGGTTCCATTTTCTGAAAATGTAGCAAAAGGCAAAGCAGCGCTTCCACCCTGCCATGCTTTCTTTCAATTTTATGTTGCAAATGGCAAACTTTCTTGCCAGTTATATCAGCGTAGCGCCGATATTTTTTTAGGAGTTCCCTTCAATATTGCCTCTTACGCACTTCTTACGATGATGATGGCGCAAGTTTGTGGCTATGAAGCTGGAGACTTTGTACATACTTTTGGAGATGCTCATATCTACAGCAATCACATGGAACAAGTAGCCCTTCAATTATCTAGAGAACCAAGGACCTTACCCAAAATGTTGTTAAATCCAAAAGTAAAAGATATATTTGGCTTCAAATTTGATGACTTTACATTGAAAGACTACAACCCGCATCCTCATATTAAAGGAGCAGTAGCTATTTAAATCATCTTTAAAACCCTACTTACTATGAAAAAATCACTTCTCATTTTAGCTATTCTTTTTAGCGCAACCCTATGTGCACAACAAGAATGGGGAGATATGCAAAAGAATGAACTTACTTTAAAAGAAATTGCCCCCATATGGCCAGGCTGTGATTCTAAAAATGTTGCACAACGAGATGCCTGTTTCGACACAAAACTTTCCCAACATATCCAAAAAAACTTTAAATACCCTGCCGCGGCATGGAAAAACAAAGAACAAGGAAGAGTTGTTGTAGAATTTGTAATCGATGAAAAAGGCATGCCAGTAGTAAAAAGTGCAACTGGTGCAACCAAATCATTACAGGAAGAAGCAAAACGAAATATTATGGCAATCCCAAAAATGACCAAGCCCGGGATGATGGGTGGAAAACCACGTGCTATTAAATACACGGTTCCATTTACATTTAAAATGTAGTATGGTTTAACAACTGTTTAACGGATAGTGAACAACTCTTAACAGAATAAAATTAGTATATTTAAAGTGTCGATACATTAATGTTCGACACTTTTTTTATGATCATTACCGAAAATTTAATAACTTTTTTTTCTGAAACCCGAGAACATACTGAAGCTCTTTGCAAACCTTTGGAAATTGAAGATTATGTTGTACAACCCATTGTAGATGTTTCTCCTCCAAAATGGCATCTAGGACATACGACATGGTTTTTTGAAGAATTTATTTTGAAACATCACAAACCAAACTATCAGCTTTTTAATGAAGATTTTGCTTTTGTTTTTAATAGCTATTATGAAAGTATTGGAAAAAGAGTGGTGCGTAATGATCGTGGAAATCTCTCACGCCCTGGCGTAGCGAAAGTTTACGATTATCGTCACTATGTCACTAACGAACTTAAAGAATTATTAAGTTCTAATGTTTCTAAAGAAGTTGAAATGCTATTGCTCATGGGAATTCATCATGAAAAACAGCATCAGGAATTGTTAATGACCGACATAAAATACATACTCGGAAACAATCCTTTACTTCCAAGGTACAACGATACGTTCGAAGAGGACTACACGCAGTCGTTTCCCTCAAAATGGATCACAATGAACGAAGGGATTTATGAAATAGGCCACGACAACCCCAGTAGCTTTTGTTATGATAATGAATTAGGAAGACATAAAGTTTTTATACACGAATACAACATTTCCAATAAACTAGTAACTAATAAAGAATATTTAGAATTTATTAATTCTGGAGGTTATGAAGACTTCAATTTATGGCATGCTGAAGGTTGGGATTGGTTAAAACAAACCAAGATTTCTCAACCTATGTATTGGCACAATATCGATGGAGATTGGCACCATTATACATTAAAAGGGCTTCAAAAATTAAATTTAGATGCTCCGGTAATGCACATTTCCTATTTTGAAGCATTCGCTTATGCACAATGGAAGGGTTGCAGGCTTCCTACCGAATTCGAATGGGAAGCTGCACAAAAGCTGTTCGAATGGGGCAGTAGGTGGGAATGGACCGAAAGTGCTTACCTACCATACCCAGGATACAAAAAAGCTCCTGGAGCCATTGGTGAGTACAATGGAAAATTCATGGTAAATCAAAAAGTCTTACGAGGCAGTTCGGTTGTAAGTCCGAATCATCACATACGACCAACATATCGAAATTTTTTTCAAACAAATCTTAGGTGGCAATTCACCGGAATTAGACTAGCAAAATAAGACCACTTTAATGAACATAACGACTAAACCTTCTCTCGACACGGCTTTCAAAAAAGAGGTCTTTCAAGGGCTTACCAACAGTCCTAAATATCTTTCTTCTAAATACATTTATGATGCTACAGGAGATAAGCTTTTTCAAGACATTATGGCGTTGCCAGAATATTATTTAACAAACTGTGAATTCGAAATTTTAGACTTACACAAAGAAGCAATTGCTAAACTTTTCGCAACAACTACCGGGACCTTTGATCTTATAGAATTAGGCGCAGGTGACGGAAAAAAAACAAAAGTCTTATTACGCCACTTTTCTGAAAAGAAAATTAATTTTGTTTACAAACCAATAGATATTAGTCAAAATGCAATCGATCAACTTTCAGAAAAACTTTCCGAAGAATTACCTCAAATCACGGTCGATGCGGAAAAAGGAGAGTACTTTGAAGTATTGGACCGTTTAAAAACATACCGATCAAGAAAAAAGGTAATTTTAGTTCTAGGGTCTAATATTGGCAATTTGTTACACCCTCGCGCAATCGATTTTCTATCGAATTTAAAAGATAGTATGGGCGATGACGACCTTTTATTTATGGGGTTTGATCAAAAAAAAGATCCTCAAATTATTTTAAACGCATATAATGATCCAACAGGGGTAACGGCAGCTTTTAACAAAAATCTACTCACTCGTATTAACCGAGAGCTCGGTGGAAATTTCGATGTTTCAAAATTTAAACACTGGGAACGCTACGATCCAGAAACTGGCACAGCTAAAAGTTTTTTGGTCGCTACAGAAGCACAAAAAGTCACTATTTCTGAATTAAATTTAGATTTAACATTCGATCCTTGGGAAACAATTCACACAGAAATTTCTCAAAAATATGACGATAATGTTGTAGAATGGCTTGCTTCCGAATCGGGACTGGTAATAGAAACTTCATTTTCAGATAGCAAAGGATATTACAAAGATTATGTTTTCAGAAAAAAATAAACTATCTTTTACAGTCAACTAGTAAAACATGAAGCCCACCTTATTCTTTCTAATTTTTCTTACTCTATTAGCATGCGACAATCCTGTTAAAGAGATAAACACAACCGTAGACAACCACATTCCACCCGAAAATAATTGGACACAACGAGCAGCAGCTAAAGCTCTTGCTGATAGCGTAAAAGTTACAGGCGCAACATATTTGCCTGTTTATTCTGAAATCTATCAAAGAAATAAAGATTATACCTATAATCTTACTGCCACGGTAAGCATTAGAAATATAAGTTTAACCGATACTATCTATTTACATAAAGCTGATTATTATGATACCCACGGTGAAAAAATTCGTTCTTATTTTAATAAAAAAGTATATGTAAAACCCATGGAAACTATTGAAATTGTGGTAAATGAAGATGACAAAAAAGGAGGTACTGGAGCAAATTTTATTTTTGAATGGTCTAAAGAAAATGGTGCGTTAGATCCGTTTTTTGAAGCCGTAATGATTTCTACTTCTGGGCAACAAGGTATCTCGTTTACGACACAAGGAATAATGAAGTGGCGAGAATTAAAAGGCCGAAAAATTCAAGATTAAAAGTATTAAATATTAGATGTATGAAAGCTATTTGGAATGAAAAAATACTTGCCGAAAGCGATAAAACAGTTGTTATAGAAAACAACCATTATTTTCCACCAGAATCACTAAATAAAGAATATTTTACTGAAACTACAACTCACACACATTGTCCTTGGAAGGGGGAAGCCTCCTACTATACATTAGAAGTTGACGGAAAATCAAATCCAGATGCTGCTTGGTATTATCCAGAAACTTCTCACGCTGCAAAGCCAATTGAGGGATATGTAGCTTTTTGGAAAGGTGTTGAAATTAAAGAATAACTATTTTTTTACAACATTAATTAAATGCTCTAAATCTTCCTGCGTATTGTAAAAGTGATAACTTACTCGAATACCTTTTCCACGTTGAGAACAGATAATTTGTTCTTTTTTTAATTTCTGAAATAGCGCTTCGTCTCCTTGAATTGTTAGTATAGATGAATAATTATCTCTCTCTATAATGCAATCATCAATAAGACCCAATTCTGAAAATTGTTCTCTTGCATACACCGCTAAAGAATGTATCTTTTCTGAAATAGTTTCAATTCCTAGTTGCTTCAGAAACAATATAGACTGTTCTAATGAGCCATAATTTAATGTATCTTGATGTCCTGGTTCAAAACGACGCATAAACGCAACATCATCTCTTTTGCTATAAGCAGCTTCTGCAGAATTAAAACCTATTGTCGATGGGAATAATTTAGTATGTATTGCTTCTTTCACCATAAGAATTCCATTTCCGTATCCAGACAATAACCACTTATAGCAACTTGCTCCCATAACATCTATAGGACTTTCCGAAAAAGAAAAAGCCTCAGTACCTAAGAATTGTGTTCCATCTGCAATTAGAATAAGATCCGAATGGTAGGCTTTTAATTGTTTTAAAAAATTGAGATCGATCTTAATACCACTCAAGTATTGCACCATACTAAAGGCAAACACATCGGGACGATATTTTGCAACAGCTTCTTCAATATTTTTTTCTAAATGTCCATCGATATTTGCATAGCATACATCGAAATCCCGATTTTCAAACGGCCAATTAATAGACGGATAATCGTTTTTTAATAACAGAACTTTTCGTTTTTGTGGCAACCCTTCAATTAAAGTATTTAACCCAAATGAGAAATTCGGTATAAGAGCAATTTCTTTTAATTGAGCGTCAAAAAAACTTGAAACAGTATTTCGGATTCTTGCAACATGATCGCGGTGTAAATCTCTAAAAACACTTCCACCGTCAAGCAGTTTTTTATCATGTGCTGCACGCCACTCAACCAATCTATTTGAAAGTAATCCACAAGAAGCTGTATTTAAATATGTAAACGAATCAAGGGCTGGAAATTCGGTCTTAAAATTTTTCATAAATCTAGGTTTAACGGCTAAAATTCGGTAATTTTACGAGAAGTGTCTTCAAATAAATGACGCTTTAAAACGCAGCTTAAAAGTAACCAAGAATGTTTTCAAAATCTACTAAATCTGAAAGAATCGACCCAGAGCAGCGCGAGCAATACGAATACGCTCGCAAACGCATAAAACAGAAAAAAAATCTAATGCGTCATTTTATTGTCTTTTTGGTTGGCTCTGTGTTTTTAATTATTCTCAACAAAGTGCTACACGTTGGTGATGAGTTCTTTATTAAAGACTGGTTTGTTTGGGCGATTTTAATTTGGGCTTTTTTATTTATAATACATCTTTTTAATGTATTAGTAATGAATAAATTCATGGATAAAGAATGGGAAAATAGACAACTTGAAAAATTAAAAGCAAGACAAACCGATCGCATTGCCGAACTAAAAAAACAGGTAGATGAGGAATTACAACTACCAAGACAATCGGATTTAAAAAAAAACGAGAACCCCAACCTTTTACCACCAGACGTAGAATGATTACAATGATAGCCGCTGCGGGCGAAAACAACGAACTTGGTAAAGACAATGAATTGGTATGGCATTTACCCCACGATTTTAAGCGTTTTAAACAATTAACTACTGGACATCATATCATCATGGGGAGAAAGACTTTTGAGTCGTTCCCAAAGCCGCTTCCCAATCGTACCCATGTAGTAATCACTCGAAATAAGGAGTATAAAAAAGAAGGTGCTGTTGTTGTTCACAGCATGGCAGAAGCAATAAATTTAACCGATGGAGACTCACAACCTTTTATAATTGGAGGTGGTGAAATTTATACGCTCGGACTTCCATTTTCTGATAAGATTGAACTAACCCGTGTTCACGGAACTTTCGACGCTGACGCATTTTTTCCAAAATTCGAAAAAGACCGATGGCAATTAATTACAGAAACTAGACACGAAAAAGATGAACGACATAAGTACGCTTTTACGTTCGAAACATGGGTGAAAAAATAAGACTCTAAAGATGTTTTAAAATCTTATTGAAGCTATTATTTATAAGGTTGATACATTCTCTTATATATCTCTTATGTCTATATCACAGATCTTTCAAAAAATAGCTACAGATAATTTTTTAGAAATTAAGGAAGCAACTTCACTTAGAGGCGGCGACATTAATGAAGTAACACTGCTTTCTTGTACCACTGGATATTTTGCACTTAAAACAAATTGTGTAAATCGATTCCCTAAAATTTTTTCTACCGAAGCTAAAGGGTTGTCATCCTTAGAGAAGTCCAAAAGCTTTTTAACTCCTAAAGTAATAAATGAAGGCAGAATAGAAGAAACATTATACCTCCTTTTAGAGTACATCCCTCCTAGTGCTCCCTCTCAAAATTTTAATGAGAATTTTGCAAAACAGCTTACGCAGCTCCACCGCAATACACAAACTAAATTTGGACTTGATCATTCTAACTATATTGGAAGCCTTCCACAATACAATTCTTTTAAAACTACCGCAGCTTCCTTTTATATTGAACAACGTCTACAACCTCAACTAGAAATGGCGAACAATAGGGGGTTTCTATTTTCTAATGTACCTTCAGTAATTAAGAATATTACAAACGAAATTCCCAATGAACCATCAGGATTAATTCATGGTGATCTTTGGAATGGAAATTACCTAATTTCAGAAAAAGGTCAACCTGTCCTTATCGATCCCGCCGTGGCCTATGCCCCTCGTGAAATGGATCTCGCCATGATGCACCTCTTTGGCGGATTTTCCGATGAAATTTTCAATCTATACAATGAGATTTATCCTTTAGAACAAAATTGGAAAAATCGTATCGATCTTTGGCAACTCTATTATTTACTTGTTCACTTAAATCTCTTCGGAAGCAGCTACTTACATAGTGTCTCACGTATTTTAAAAAAATATTCTTAACAAAACTTTGCAGATAGTTTGGCAAATTGTTGGGGGTACTTCTGAAGGTTTCATGGTATATTTAAAATAAAAAAACTATGAGTACAGAAAACCTTTATAACGACGAAGCAATAAAAAAAATCAAAGACATAGCTACCGATGTTGATTTTGCAATGCTCGCAACCGACCTCTCTTCACCAGCACCACTAAATGCAATTCCGATGAGCACCAAAAAAGTGGATGAACACGGAAACATTTGGTTCTTAAGTAATAAAAATAGTGATCATAATAAGGATCTTGAAAAAGATGCGAGTTGCCAATTGTTGTATAGTGGCGGAAGTGACATGAAATTTTTAAGTGTCTACGGAAATGCCGTTATAACTACAGATCGCACTGTAATCGATGAATTGTACAGTAGTACAGACAGTGCATGGTTCGACGGAAAAGATGATCCAAATATAACCGCAATAAAGTTTCAACCAAGTCAAGCTGCATATTGGGATCGTGGCTCCAGCAAACTTGTTTCTCTTTTTAAGATGGCTAAAGGAGCAATTACTGGTGAAAATCAAAATATTGGAACTTCGGGTAAATTAAATGTTTAAAATTTAATCCCCAAACAGAATCCGCTTTTCGATTATTCGGAAAGCGGATTTTTTATTTCTATTTTTACACATCTAAACCACCACATAATGAAAGCATATATTTTTCCAGGACAAGGGGCCCAATTTACAGGAATGGGTAAAGACCTATATGATTCTTCTTCGGAAGCAAAAAAATTATTTGAACAAGCAAACGATATATTGGGGTTCGACATTACAAAAATAATGTTTGAAGGCTCTTCTGAAGCTTTAAAAGAAACAAAGGTCACTCAACCTGCTATATTTTTACATTCTACCATTCTCGCTACGGTAATGGGCAAAGCATTTCAACCAGATATGGTCGCAGGACATTCACTAGGAGAAATTTCTGCATTAGTTGCGAATAAAACTCTTGCTTTTGAAGATGGGCTACAACTGGTTTACAAACGTGCGTTAGCGATGCAAAAAGCTTGCGAACATGAACCGTCTACAATGGCAGCAGTCTTAGGAATGGAAGACCATTTAGTTGAAGCAATTTGTGCAGATACAGAAGGAATTGTTGTAGCTGCAAATTACAACTGCCCCGGTCAACTGGTAATTTCGGGAGCAATAGATGCCGTAAATAAAGCGTGTGAAAATTTAAAAGAAGCTGGCGCAAAACGAGCCTTACTGTTACCCGTAGGTGGTGCATTTCATAGTCCGTTAATGGAACCTGCCAGGGAGGAATTAGCAGCTGCTATAGAAGCAACCGAATTTCGCAAACCAGCTTGTCCTATCTACCAGAACGTTTCTACATTCGCAGTGACAGATCCGAAGGAAATTCAAAAGAATTTAATCTTTCAACTAACGGCTCCAGTGAAATGGACTCAGAGTGTTCAAAATATGATAAAAGATGGTGCCACAGAATTCATCGAAGTGGGCCCTGGAAATGTTTTACAAGGATTGGTGAAAAAAATCGACAGAAGTATGACCACTTCTAAGGCCACCTTATAAATACAAAATAGCGCTTAAAAAAAATCCGATACATCAATGTACCGGATTTTTTTATTTCTATGTTAAATATTCTAGGCTGTTATTCTGCAATCTTCACAGTCTTTAACCTTTCCGTAATAAGTCTCACGGTATTTATGTATTGTTTTAAAAGGAATATTTAAAAATGTTTTCTTTACATAAATTACATTTGCTGTAAACATTCCCATTGCTTCCGTAAAACGTTTCTCTTTTTTTGTTTTTCGTTTAACCTGTATCAATTTCATGGTATCATCTCTTTGGCACAAAGAAACAAAGGAATATGTAGAATATCAAGGATTTGCCGTTAAACCTTCGTTAATCGAGTGTTAATCTCCCTAGTGTAAGTAGGCTAAATACTAGAACAAAGTATACCCTACAATAATAGAAGATTGTTTATAATTAACAGGAAATTCATTGGTTTCGGCAGCTAGTGATCTGTTCGTAAAGAAGCGAAACTCAGCACTTAATCGTTCTCCATATTTGTACCCAATACCAAATGCAAGATTTGATCCAGAATCTAATTCACGATCGTTAATAGGGCTGAACTCCCAATCTACAATAGAATCGGTAACAAAATCGTATACAAATGCTACATTAAAAAATATTTTTGAGGTGTCATTCAAAAATAAATAATGTCGAATTCCAACAGGAATTTCCAAAGAGGAATATTTTATAGCAACATCCTGAAAATCTTCAACTGTTGATCTAAAAGGAATGGTAACCTCAGATTCTAAAGAGCGATAGGTAGGCTCAAGAAACACACTCCATTTATTATTAAAACCTAACACAAGTTCTGCTTCAACACCAATTCTAAAATTTGTCTGGCTTCCGAAGTCTGCAGCAAAACTAGGTACTACAGCACTCATTAATTCAATAGAGCTAAAATTAACACCTGGCCTAATGGTTAAATTAAATTCACCAGAAGAAGTAGCGGGTTCTATGACTTTGAAATCAACATTTTTACATTGATTGTATTTTTTAAAAAAATTTATTAATTTTTTACGATTATATTGAAGTTTAGAAACTTCAGATCGAGAAATCCCCTCACAACTAAGTGTGTTGAAAAGCTGCTGACGGTATTGATTGTTTTCAGCTATTTGATAATCTGTTTTCATATACCTCTTATAAAACAGTTGTTTAGGAGTTTCTCCGTTAAGACTATAAAAGTATTTTAATCCATTATTTTCAAATTGAAACAAGCTAGCTTCCCCTTCCACTAAAACTTTTAACAGAATAGTTTGTTCAATGTAGTTCGCCTGTGAATTACTATCTAGATCTGCTTTGTTTCCTGGTTCTGACCAAAGATCTATTTGAACCGTGTGTTTCACAAATTTGAATACATTAGGAACAGAAATTTCTTGAACATTAGAAATAGTCTTGGTTTTTACTTCACTATTTTCATTAATCTTATAAATAAACTGTTTTGGTGTGTTTCTCCAGTCTTCATTTTTTATAAGACAATCAGTACGTTCACCAGAGGTGGTAATAAAATAACCATGAAGAAACTCGGTTTGGGCATTAGCGGTTAGACTTACTAATACACAGAGTAGAAATAATAAATGTTTAGACATATATAAGTTTTTTGGGGGGAGCAATAAAACAAAGACGAAAATAAAAATAATTATTACATAGAATTACTTTTTATAGACTTTTCCACTTTTCATAACAAAAACTACATTTTCCATAGTCTTAATATTTTCCGTTGGATCTTCATTTACAGCGATAATATCTGCAAAAGCACCAGTTTCAAGTACACCAATCTTTCCTTCCATATCTAAAAGCATTGCATTGGTAGTAGTGGCCGACAGTATTGCATCCATTGCAGGCATTCCCGCTTCGACCATGTATCCAAATTCTTTTCCATTTTCACCGTGAGGAAAGACTCCGGCATCGGTACCAAAAGCAATTCCTACCCCTTTTTTGTAGGCACGGCCAAACATATTCTGAATTTTTGGACCAATTTCTAAAGCTTTGGGAACAATAATGGCTGGGTAGTAATTTGGAATTTTTGCTTTATCCGACACATATTTTCCAGCTGTTATAGTGGGTACTAAATAAGATTTTTTTTGCTTCATCAGCTCCATAGTAGCATCGCTCATTAAAGTTCCATGTTCTATGGTTTTAACGCCAGCACGTATGGCGCGTTGCATCCCTTCATCCCCATGCGCGTGTGCTGCAACTTTCATGTCGTAATCTTTTGCTGTAGTTACAATTGCAGTAATTTCTTCTTCTGTAAATTGTGGGTTCTTTCCACTTTTAGCAACACTTAATACGCCTCCAGTGGCAGTAATCTTAATCCAGTCGGCCCCGTTTTTATAGCGTTGCCGCACTGCTTTCTTCGCGTCCTCTACGCTATTCACAACACCTTCTTTAGGACCGGGATCTCCCATTAACTCTTTACTTCTTCCATTGGTAGGATCGGCATGACCTCCAGTGGTTGCCAATGATTTTTCGGCAGTAAAAATACGAGGACCCGTAGTAGTTCCTTTATTAATTGCATTACGTAAAGCGACATTCACCCCACTGCCACCCAGATCACGAACGGTTGTAAAACCAGCCATAAGGGTTCGTTCTGCAATTTCTGCTGCTTTAAATGCAACGTCAGCTTCATTTAACGTATAGGCTTCCAAATATCGATTTGGGTTTGTTTCCCCTTCAATATGTACATGCATATCGATCAGTCCGGGTAGTACAGTTTTATTCTTCAGATCAATTACCGTTGCATTTTCTGAATTGGAATTAGTAAATCCGTCTTCAATTCGAAGAATTTTATCTTCAGAAATTACAATTGATTTATTTAAAAGAACTTTTCCACTTTTCGTATCGACAATCTTTCCACAGTAAAGTATTGTCTCTTGTGCGTTGCTTCCGAAGAAAATAAAAATAAATATCAAACCTACTAGCTGTCTCATGCGCTGAACTTTATATACGTATTAAATATCTGAAAAAATACCATTAACTTTTTCGTAATTGCTGCTCCCATTTCCATGCTGACTCTAGTGCTTCTTCCATGGTGCGTTTTGCTTTCCAGCCGAGCACTTCATTGGCTTTAGTGGTATCTGCGAATACTGCAGTTACATCACCCGGTCTTCTGTCTACAATTTTATAATTTAAATTTTCTCCGGTTACTTTTTCGAAGGCATTAATTACTTCTAGGACAGAACTCCCTTTGCCTGTACCTACATTAAATATCTCGAACTTTTTCTGGTTATTATTTTTAAGCAAACGCTGTAACGCTACAACATGCGCATCTGCCAAATCTGATACATGAATATAATCTCGTACACAGCTTCCATCGGTCGTGGGGTAATCATCGCCAAAAACTTGTAGCTGCTCACGAACGCCTGCTGCCGTTTGGGTAATAAAGGGAACTAAATTTTGAGGAACTCCAACGGGAAGCTCCCCTATTCGTGCCGTTTCATGAGCGCCAATTGGATTAAAATAACGCAGCGCAATAGAATTTAATTCTAAAACCGAACATACGTCCCGAATAATTTCTTCACTAATTTGTTTGGTATTCCCATAGGGAGAGGTTGCACTTTTTACAGGAGCATTTTCTGTAATTGGAAGAGAGTCGGGTTCACCATAAACCGTACATGATGAGCTAAAGATGAAATTCTTTATATGATGTGCTTTGCATTCCTGTAATAAATACACCAAAGTATTAAGATTATTCTCATAATATAATAAAGGATTTTCAACACTTTCACCCACAGCTTTACTTGCTGCGAAATGAATGACTCCGCTTATATCTGTATGTTCTTTAAAAAAAGCAACTACATCTTGTTTTATTCTAAGATCCAGTCTATCGAATACTGGTGCTTTTCCAGTAATATTAGTAATACCTTCTAAAACATCTAGTGATGAATTAGAAAGATTATCTACAACAATAACTTTAAATCCTGATTTCTGTAAAGCCACAACGGTATGAGATCCAATATATCCTAATCCTCCAGTTACAAGTATTTTTTTCATATATATTTTCCCGTCAAAGGGGTAAATTTTTAGTTACATACACATCTTATATGCTCGTAGATGGCACTATAGTTTATTTATTTTTTAATGAATTCGATTATTTTATTCGTGATATATTCGATTTGTTCGTCATCTAACTCGGTGTGCATGGGTAATGAAATTACTTCTTTCACTAATTGATTGGTCACTGTAAAATCTTCTTCATTATACCTTGAATCTGCATATGCTTTTTGAAGGTGTAACGGAATTGGGTAATATACACCACACGGTATATCATTAGCATTTAAATGTTTTACCAATCCATCTCTATCTCCATCTACAATACGTAATGTATATTGATGAAATACATGACAATCGCAAGTGTCACAAATAGATATCCCAGCATCACAATATCCTGTTGGGGTAATAATATTTGGAATGTTAGATAAAGCTTTCGAATACTTACGCGCTGCATTTCTTCGAGCTTCATTATACGCATCAAGATTTGGTAATTTCGCACGAAGTACTGCAGCTTGAATAGAGTCAAGACGTGAATTCACCCCAACTACATCGTGGTGATATCGCTCGTACATTCCATGATTTACAATTCCTCGAATAGTATGTGCCAATGCATCATCATTGGTGAAAATAGCACCGCCATCACCATAGCAACCAAGATTTTTAGAAGGAAAAAATGAAGTGGAACCCACATGACCAATCCCTCCCGTTTTAACTTTTTGCATATCACGAGTAGTGTATGTAGCTCCAATCCCTTGAGCATTATCTTCTATTACATAGAGATCGTGCTCTTTAGCAATATCCATAATTGCATCCATATTCGCTGCCAGTCCAAATAAATGCACTGGAACGATCGCCTTTGTTTTAGGCGTAATAGCATTTTTAATTGCTTCTATATCTATATTAAAATTAACGGGGTCTACATCTACCAATACAGGAGTTAACTGTAATAATGCAATTACTTCCACAGTAGCAGCAAATGTAAAATCGGCTGTGATAACTTCATCGCCTGGTTTTAAACCGAGCCCCATCATAGCAACTTGCAACGCATCGGTACCATTAGCACAGGGAATAACGTGTTTTACTCCCAAATAATTTTCTAATTCTTTTTGAAATTCATGGACTTCAGGACCATTTACGAAAGCTGTAGATTCGATTACGTTGAGTACAGAAGTATTCACACGATCTTTTATATGTTGGTATTGGCCTTTAAGATCGACCATTTGGATTTTTTTCATACGCTGATTGTTCTCCCCTTTATTCTAAAATAAGATATTATAGGGTGTATAATATTCAGGATTTTTAACTTTGAATGTTGCGCTCTCTACGCTTCGTAAAATTACAAAATTTGAGCACGGTTAACAATCTAAATTTACTGCTCTTAAAATCCTACAACATCCCTGCTATTTTTTGCTCTTGAATTTGGTACTTTAGCATCCTATGAAATTTGTGTATACAATTGGAATTTATATCGCGACATTCATCCTTTGGATCGCTCAATTTTTCAGTAAAAAAATGAAAAAATTTGTGTCTGGGAGATCGAATGTTTTCGATACACTTCAGAAAAACATACAAGCTTCCGATACGTCAATTTGGTTTCATTGTGCCTCTTTAGGCGAGTTCGAACAAGGACTACCTATTATGGAGGCTTTAAAAAAAGAAGCTCCAAACTATAAAATCATCGTTTCTTTTTTTTCGCCCTCTGGATATGAAATAAGAAAGAATGCAGCTATTGCAGATGTCGTCGTTTATTTGCCAATGGACACGCCAGACAATGCCAAACGTTTTATAAAAATTGCCCACCCCACAATGGCTATATTCATTAAATATGAGTTTTGGCCTAATTATCTTTTTGAACTGCAAAAACAAGGCATAGCATCGTTTCTTATATCGGGACTATTTAGAAAGGAGCAATTATTTTTTAAATCGTATGGGGGCTTTATGCGTAAAGCCTTAAAAACCTTCAATCATATTTTAGTTCAAAATGAAGCTTCAGAAAGATTACTTCATTCTATTGGTCTACCAAATGTAACCGTGAGTGGCGATACAAGGTTCGATCGTGTATCACAGCAGATTGAACAAAATAACGAACTCGACTTTGTTTCAGAATTTAAAAACGACGCATTATGTGTTGTGTGTGGCAGTACCTGGCCTGAAGATGAAGCTGTTTTGCTTCAATACATTAACAATGCTCCAAAAAATGTAAAGTTTATCGTCGCTCCTCACAAGTTAGATTCTTCAAAAATTGAAACTTTCAGAAAAAATATTCAGAAAAAAACAATTCTATATTCAGATAGATTGAAAGCCGACCTTAAAGATTTCGAGGTTTTTATTATAGACACTATTGGTTTACTTACAAAAATTTACGCATATGCAGACATCGCCTATGTGGGTGGAGCAATGGGAAATACAGGTTTACATAACATTTTAGAACCAGCCACCTTTGGAGTCCCTATCGTTATAGGTAAGAATTATAGTTTATTTCCAGAAGCAGTTAGATTACAACACCTTGCCGGATTGTTTACAGTGCGTACTCCTAATGAATGTTCAGAAATTTTTACAAAATTAGCAACAGACACAAATTTTAGAAATAAAACAGGAATGATCGCGGAGCATTTCGTTAATAAAAATACTGGTGCTACAAAAAAAACAATTTCCGTTATAAAGGCACATGCATTATTACCCAGTTAAAAAATTAAACGGTAACTGCTTTATTTAGATACCTTCGAAAAGGCAGCATTTCCCTATAAGTGGCAATTACTTTTGCTTCGAATTCATCTTCCATTACTTCTTCTAAAGTAAAAGGTCTTACGACAGCAAAAGATTTTCTACGCAACAAATCGATATGGCGATGTTCTTGTGAAAACCCTTTCGGAGCAGTTTTTAATGGGTCATCTTTAACGAGACTTCCAAACATTTCTTTAAACGATTTCTTTGAAAGTATGTGCTTTAGCTCTTCCCCATCATAATCTATCGCTTCACGAATACTCCTCAATACTTTTGAAGAGGGATGCCAATATCCTCCTCCTATAAAAGTTTCAAACACTCCAAATTGAAGGTAAAAATCTCCTTGCTTAGAGACTTGATCTAACCCTGCCCCAAAATGATCTTTATAAATGGGCTTATTAGGATGAAACATTAGGTTATTATTAATACGGTTAATAGCGTTTTTACCAGGAGTATTAAAATAATTTTTATCGATTTCAGCTAATTTTAAATTCATTTCTTCCAACCAAGCGATCAAGAAATCGCGATTTTGATGGTAAGTTTCATGATGTGCGTTCATCCACTCCTTATTGTTATTATTTTGAAGATCTCTCAAGAATGTATAGAGGGAATTAAAGCTCATTTTTTCTTTTAAAGCTACAGAATTGGTAAGGTTACCCTTAAAATTTTAATAAAACTTTATCAATTTACAACTGTTAAAATTGTAGTTTTGGATCAACAATTTAACACAATCTAATAATTATGAAAAAAATTGCAATTGCAATTGCATTAGTAGGAGCTACCTTTTTAACTACTTCTTGCAGAGAGACAAAAACAGAAACTAAAGAAGTAATTCGTGAAGTTGAAGTCGAGGTTGAAACCGATGATGCTGCAGATGACGGAATTCTTGAAAGAACTGCTAAAGAGATCGACAAGGAAGTAAATGAAGAGGTAAATGAAGAGATCGATAAAATTGGAAATGACGATTAAATTTTATAACTAATAATTAAACACAAACCATTATGAAAAAAGTATTTTTAAGCCTAGCATTAGTAGCAGCAATAAGTGTTTCGTTCACTTCATGCAGAGAGACAAAAGAAGATAAAGTAGAAATTAATGTTGATGATGCAGATGATGTAGCAGACGACGTTGAAGATGCTATCGACGATGCAGGTGATGCTATCGAAGAAGGTGTTGACGAAATTCAAGAAAACACTGGTACTGGTGGTACAGACGACAACTAAACAACAAACAACCAAAACCAATTTAATATGAAAAAAGTAGCTTTAATAACTCTTTCAGCTTTATTTTTAAGTGTTTCATTCACTTCTTGCAGAGAGCAAAAGACAGAGAGTGAACAGTTAATTGAAGAAATGAAAGAAGACGGAGCCGAAATCGATGTAAGTGATGACGGACAGAAAGTGAAAATGGAAACTGAAAATAAAGAGGTTAAAATTAAAACCGATGATGAGGGTAATACCAAAATCAAAACGGATGATAATAACTAGTATTTAGTTTTTAGATATAAACAGAACGGCTCTTGAAAAAGGGCCGTTTTTTTATGTATTTAAGTCTTGTATTTGTCCTTTTAATTCTTGCATAGATTGTTGGAGTTGGCGAAGTAAAGAACTGTCGTTTGGCTCATCGATGCCAAAGGTAAGCTTACTGTTTACCATCCACAATTCTTGAATATCCTTTACGGAAACATCGATAGGTATATAACTTTCATTTAAAGAAATAAGACGTACTTTGTCGGGAGCATTTAAAACCTTCTGAAGTTTTTTAACTAATACCGAATCTTTTAATACAACGATGTAAATTCTACTGTCACTCGCTTCTGAAACACTTGGCACCGCTTTCCCTAAGACCCACTCATTAGGGCGGATATTTGGCAACATGCTATCTCCCTCAACTTGAAACCCACGATATGTAGCATTTCGATATTCTGGCAACGGAATATTAAATGCTGGAAGTGTTTCATACCATTCTGTATCTTGTATATTATGAGGGTACCCCGCGGCGGCTTTTTGATTAACTAATAATATAGTTTCTTTTTCTTGAGCATCTAGCGTAATTACTTTCGGACTTACATCTCCCCCATTAATATCTATATATTGCGTAAAACTTTTTCCAAACAACCACAACGGATTAATATTAAAACGCTGCAACAACTCCATCACTACCTTTCCAGAAATTTTTGTTTTACCTCGTTCGATATCTGCTGTGGTAGCACCAATTTCGAGCAATTCAGCGAAAGCTTGCTGCGTAAAATGTTGTTCTTCTCGCACCTTTTTAAATCTTCTCGCTTCAATAGATAATTGTGTTTCCATATTCAAATATAGCATTTTATGGAATTAATCCAAATTATTAAAGGAATAAATCCAGTATATAGGAATATTTCCATATTTTTGTCTTATTTCCAAATAAAATTAAGCGTATGAATTTTGAACGCATTAAAGAAAAACTAAACATCTTAGCAGATGCCGCTAAATACGATGTTTCATGCTC
The DNA here is from genome assembly GCF_001637325.1 of Cochleicola gelatinilyticus. GTDB lineage: Bacteria > Bacteroidota > Bacteroidia > Flavobacteriales > Flavobacteriaceae > Cochleicola > Cochleicola gelatinilyticus. Next base: position 5,375 of record NZ_LRXL01000052.1, on the reverse strand, counting down.
ATCGAGTGGAAGCAAACGAACCAATAAGAATAAAGGCTTAGGTGATAGTAGTGGCATGGGCATTTGTCATTCCTATACCGAAGACGGAAGATGTGTTTCTTTATTAAAAATTTTACTTACCAATCATTGTATTTTCGACTGTGCATATTGTGTCACACGAAAAAGTAACGACATAAAAAGAGCAGCCTTTAAAGTTCAAGAGGTGGTAGATCTTACCATTAACTTTTACCGAAGAAACTATATTGAAGGACTTTTTTTGAGTAGTGGAATTTTTAAAAATGCCGATTACACAATGGAACGCTTAATTGCTGTAGCTAAAAAATTGAGGGAAGAAGAGAATTTTAATGGGTACATACATTTAAAATCTATTCCCGGCGCTAGTGATGAATTAATGCGCGAAGCAGGTTTATATTCAGATCGATTAAGTGTGAATATTGAAATTCCTTCAGAAAAAGGACTCAAGCTTTTAGCGCCAGAAAAACATCGAAGTGATTTTATAAAACCGATGCAAAAAGTTACCAATGAAATTATACAATATAAAAATGAGAAAAAACTAATAAAAAGCACTCCACTCTACGCGCCTGCAGGACAAAGCACTCAAATGATTGTGGGTGCCAGCGGAGAGACCGATGCTGAAATTATGTACACCTCAGCTTATTTTTATAAAAAGTTTAATTTAAAACGAGTGTATTATTCGGGGTACATTCCAATTAGCTACGACCAACGCCTTCCTTCTATAGGCACCGAAGTCCCCATTTTAAGAGAAAATAGATTGTATCAAACCGATTGGCTACTTCGATTTTACGGTTTCGATATTCGGGAATTATTAAACAAAGATCATCCTAATTTAGACAGTGATATCGACCCAAAATTAAGTTGGGCATTGCGTAATTTAGATCAATTTCCAATAAATATTAATACCGCCGAAAAACGCATGTTGGCAAGAATCCCTGGACTAGGAATGAAATCGGTTGGAAAGATTCTTCAAGCAAGACGATTTAGAAAACTTAATTGGGAGCATTTAAAATTAATTGGCATTGCCATGAACCGTGCTAAGTACTTTATGGTATGCGATTCACGTGTATTCGAAACTAAAGACCGAACTGCTGCACAAATAAAAGGGCTAATTTTACAAGAATCGAACAGTAAATTTAGAAAAACCTTTAACAATCAATTAAATTTATTTGATGCTACTTCAAAACTTTCAGTATGAACACAATTTTAGCATACGATGGTTCTTTCGATGGATTTTTAAGTGGTGTTTATGAAATTTATGACCGTAAATTAATGGGAGTACCCCTTCAGAAGCAAGCAATTACTTCGGAAACATTTTTCGACACGATTGAAACTATCAACACCAATTCTAGAAAAGCAGCTCGCGTATGGAAAGGGATAAAAAAAAACTGTTCAACTCAAGGAAGGCAAAACATATATAAAGTGTTTTTAAGTGAGTCCCCTTTAACAGAAAGTCTTTTATTACATTATTTACATCGTGCCTTTACAGAAAAGGGGAAGATCGATTCAGATTTTTCAGACCCTAAAGTTTTAGAGGTAAGCAAAATTGCTAAGAAAGTAGATCGTGAAAAACATCGTATGGATGCGTTTGTACGCTTTAAACAAACAAAAGATGGGATTTATTTTGCAATAGTAGCACCAGATTTTAACACACTCCCCTTAAATGCATCACATTTTAAAAAACGATATGCCGATCAAAAATGGATTATCTATGATACGAAAAGAGATTATGGCCTTTTTTACAATTTAAATACAGTAGAAACAATTACAATAGATTTACCACCATCCATCTTAAATGCAACTACTTCAAATGCTATTTTTACTTCGGAAGAAATTCAATTTCAAGAGCTTTGGAAGAATTATTTTAAAAGTACAAATATTGTTTCTCGAAAAAATATGAAACTGCACATACAACACGTTCCGAAGCGGTATTGGAAATATTTAAGCGAAAAGCAATCGACCTAAAAAAAAATCCTATTTTTACTTTTTTAAAAATTTAAACCATCAACCATGAAAAAATTATTTGTAACATTCGCTGCATTAAGTTTACTTGTATCGATCACCTCATGTAGAGAAACTACCGAAGAAAAAACTGAAGATGCTCTAGAGGCTGCAGCCGAAGACACCGAAAACAATTTAGAAGCGGCAGGTGATGCTATTGAAGAAGCTGTTGAAGAGACTGGAGATGCTATAGAAAATGCAGCTGAAGAAGTTGAAGATGAGATTGAAGGTAACGACGATCACTAAACCCACAGATTTCTGTACACGTATTAAAATGCCTTGTAAGTTTACAAGGCATTTTTGTATTTAATTAACAATTTAATTTCTTTAAGCATAACAACGAATTCCTACCTTTATACTTAATTCTACATACGTATACTACATCTACAAAGTCACTATAACTATAGCATTTAACTCTTTCTAAAATTAATTAGTAAAAAGTTAAATAGTATCTTCCTACAAAATATGTTACAACAAATAAATTAAATTTAACATTTTTTTAACATTTCTGTTTTATCGATCAATGACCCAATTTATTCCATAGATGACCTAATTGTAATAAAATACACTTTTTAAGTAGGAATTTTCCTAAGTGTTATTACGTAATCTTCAAATAGCACCTTATTACCATTTTAATTATTCGCTTTATTTTCAGACATTTGAGTTGTCATTTTATTGACACCCTCTAATTATTATAACAAACTTATCCCTCATAGTTTTTTCGTTTGTAGTAAAGAACTTTCATTAAAATATTCCCTTTATAATCATAATTCTAATTTGCTTCTTATATAAGGAGTACGCTATAATAACACCAAATAAATCAATTTATTAACTAAATTTTAAATCATGAAAAAAGTTGTATTAAGTGTAATGACACTAATGGTAGGCTCTTTGGCTTTCGCTCAAGTGAGTGGAGATGCCTCAGCACCACAAACAGAAGAGGCAGATTTTGCAGTAGGAGCAGCGGCACCAAGCAATGCCGTACAAACTTTACAGGCGGGTGTAGAAAACTATATGCTTGTTCGCCAAGAAGGAACTTCCTCTTCCGTGTACATCGACCAGTCCGAAGGTGGCGCAGGTATTGGAAATCTTGTTTATGTTCGTCAAAGTGGTGATGTAAACGACAATCAATCTTTAAGTGGTGAAGACAATGATGCAACGGTGCGTCAGGCAGGTTTCGAAAATGAAGGATATGTTCGTCAGGAAGGTGATGGTAACGATGCTGCATTAACACAAACTTCGAGTGTGGATAACAGTATTGGATATATCCGTCAAGGAACCGGTGAAAATGCAGAAGACAACTATGCAGGAATGGTACAAACAAACGGTACTAATAACTCTGGTTGGATTCAGCAAACGTACGATAATAGTGAAGCATTAACGCTACAGAATGGTTCAAACCACCAGGCGTTAACCAATCAGAATGCAAATCCGGATAACTCTGCAGGACACAACGCACGGGTTGAGCAAAACGGAGACGGACAAATGTCTTATGTAGCACAAACAGGAAGCGGGTCTTCTGCCGATGTTTTACAAAATGGAGACGGAAACTATTCTGATGTACAACAAACAGGTGGTGGTGCTTTAGTATCGGCTAACAACACGGCTGATGTAGATCAAAATGGTGTTCAGAACAAATCTTTTGTAAACCAAACCAACAGAGAAAATGCATCTGTCGTTGATCAACTTGGGAATCTTAATAAGTCGGATGTCGCACAATCGGGAGTTGGTGCCAACGAAGCAACGGTGATACAAGAGGGACAAGTAAATTACGCCCATCAAAGACAGACAAATTCTGTTGATGGTAGTGAGGCCAACGTTGCTGTGATCTCCCAAGGAGATTTTGGAAATATTGGATTGACAACAGGTCTTAATCCACAAATTAATAATGTGTTTATTAATCTCGGATTTTCAGCAGGAAACACTCCCGGAAATGAAGCTGATAACAGCGTTGCGTTTCAGGATCAAACCGGTTCTGGTAACATTGCAGAAGCACAACAATTTGGTTCTATAGATGGAGCTGCGGTTCTTTCAAACACGTCTAAGCAAATACAAGTTGGTGATGATAACGTTGCTGCGGTGGTTCAAAATGCTCGTGTCGATGTAGGTGATGGTTCAGATGACGGTGCTAATGATGCTTTACAAATGCAAACCGGAGATGCTTCTACGGCGATACTTTTACAATTTGGGGACAACAATAGCGCATGGAGTATTCAGGATGGTGCAGATAGTATGCTGGCTGCGCAAGGCGGATCCAGAAATGAAATGGTAACCAAGCAATTTGAAGGTGCCAACTTTATGGAAATAGCTCAAAACGGAAGTGATAATGGTGTATATGCTGCTCAACGTGATGGACATAGCTTTACAGGAACTCAGTCGGGAATGAACAACGTAATGGAAGTACTACAAGTAGGACCTGCGGGGAACCTAATGGAAACGATCGATTGCGAAATTCCTGACCCAATGTTACCAATGGATCTTCCAAACATGCAGGATCTTGGAATTCCGAATATTACAGTACCTGAATTATGTGCAGATTGTTAAGATCTCCAATACTATATTCAACTAACTAATTTAAAAACAGGTCACCTCTACCTAGCGGTGACCTGTTTTCTTTTTTTACATACCAAATAAATCAATTAATAACTAAATTTCAATTTTATGAAAAAAGTAGTATTAAGTGCAATGGCACTCATGGTGGGGTCTTTCGTCTTTGCTCAAGCAAGCAGTGATGCATCTGCTCCAGGCGTAACTCAGGCAGCAGACCTAACAGGTGGTGCTGCACAAGCAAATCGTGTTGAAAACACACAATCAGGTACCGAAAACTACATGCTAGTACGACAAGAAGGCACCTCTTCTTCTGTATTTATCGATCAATCTGGCGGGGGTGCTGGAACCGATGAGGGCAACCTTATCTATGTGGCTCAAGCGGGTGATGTAAATGGAAACACAGGATTGAGCGGACAAGCAAATGCTGCGGATGTGCGTCAAAGCGGAACTTCTAATGAAGGATATGTGTATCAAGGTGGAGATCGAAATGCTGCAGGAATGCAACAATCGGGTGACGATCAAATCGCTTACATTCAACAAGGAGTTTTAAATGCTGAAGACAATTATGCAGGTGTTGTTCAAAGTGGTGATACCCACTCATCGTGGATCTTTCAAGGACATGATAATAACGAAGCCTTATCTCTTCAATCGGGTAGCGGACACGCTTCCAAGGTCGACCAAAATTCTGCACCGGACGGTTCTCCGGGACACAATGCTCGTGTAGAACAAGAAGGTACAGGACAGATGTCTTATGTAGAGCAGGATGGAAATAATTCGGATGCAGATGTTTTTCAAACAGGAGCAGGGAA
>NZ_LRXL01000051.1 GCF_001637325.1 Cochleicola gelatinilyticus | reverse complement strand
TAAGGGACATGCGTAGCCCGGCAATCACGTCCCGCAGTAGGCGGGAAGGGCACAGAGTTACATAAAGGTTGCTTAGTGCTGTCCTAACCTCGTTGAAATATTGAAATACTGATTAATGATACACCATTCGGGGTGTAGCGTAGCCCGGTCATCGCGTCCCGCTGTAGGCGGGAAGGTCACAGAGTTACATAAAGGTTGCTTAGTGCAGTCTTAACCTCGTAGAAATATTGAAATACTGATTAATTATACACCATTCGGGGTGTAGCGTAGCCCGGTCATCGCGTCCCGCTGTAGGCGGGAAGGTCACAGAGTTACATAATGGTTGCTTAGTGCTGTCTTAACCTCGTGGAAATATTGAAATACTGATTAATTATACACCATTCGGGGTGTAGCGTAGCCCGGTCATTGCGTCCCGCTGTAGGCGGGAAGGTCACAGAGTTACATAATGGTTGCTTAGTGCTGTCTTAACCTCGTGGAAATATTGAAATACTGATTAATTATACACCATTCGGGGTGTAGCGTAGCCCGGTCATCGCG
>NZ_LRXL01000050.1 GCF_001637325.1 Cochleicola gelatinilyticus | reverse complement strand
AAAGTTGAATCGATTATTATGTTAGAATTACTGTCGTTTTAAGCTTCTAAAACGCTCCGTTCTCGTTCCGCTGCGTTCTGTTCCGATCAGTTGTTTTTAAGTTAGATTTCGCACGGCTGAGTAAGAGTCCGAGCAACATTTTCCGCATTGCTCCGTAAAGATTGCGAATGCCGAAACTTGCTGGAGCTATTTTGTGTAACGGTTTGCATAAGAA
>NZ_LRXL01000049.1 GCF_001637325.1 Cochleicola gelatinilyticus | reverse complement strand
TTTGGCTTATTGTTTTTATGCGTTGTTATGCACGGTTGCGACACATTTCACAGAGCACGCTTTGCTTAGATGCAGCCGCAACGATTACGCAACACTTCGCAGCGCCGCAAAGTAACATCGATATTTTTGTATTAATTACTGAACTTTTAGGCTTATAAAACTAAATAACTCTCTCAACATTTCCCGTTTTCAGTAATCCGACCATTGAATTAAATGTACTGTCCAATCAGTTTTATAAGACGTGTTGTATCCATTAAGTTTCCGCTTCCGTTTCGCTGCGAAAAATTTTTAGTCAGAAGTTTTATTTAGCTTTCAGATTGCGTGCGGCTTTACAGTTCATCGCAATTTTATAGTTTCAGTTGCGAAATGCTTGGAGAATTTTTGCGTTACGGGCGCCATTACTTGTAACGTGTTTGTGTATGGTTAGTTGCGTGTTTCAGCAACTAATTTAGCAAACATTCACGAGCCAAAGAAAATTCCGAAGGAATTTTCCGAGTAGACCAGAACCAAGCAATTAATTATACACGTTGTTGTAAACAGTTATTTATTCCGATTAAAGTTTGGTTCAAATTTTCTTTTGATAATTAATTTTCTTTTATGAATTAAAAAGAAAAAATAGCCAATGTAGCTGAATATCAAAACTATCCCAATCCAAATATATTTGTCTCGTTTGTATTTAAAATTTAAAAACCTTAACTCTAATAGAAATAAAACGAAAAATACAATTCTGAAATACAGCATTTACAAGACAGTTATTTTTTCAGTAATGTATTTCTCAATCAGTTCCTTGTCCGTTTTATTTTTTATTATTAATAATTCGTTGTTTTTATGTGTCCGATAATTCATTAGAAATTTCGTTTTTCCGCTTCGAGTTAATTCCGAGTATTCAAATCGGTTTGGGTCAAATTTTTCGTCTATCAATTCCGTTTTTTGAGTTCGGTCAAGTATTTTTTTCAGTCGAATTATTTTTCCGCTTTTTTCGTCAATTTTTAATTCCGAGTAATAAATCCACGATGCAAATCGATAAAGAGTGTATCCAATTAAAGTCAAAATCGCCACAAAAATTCCGATTCCAATTCCGAGCAACCAAATCAACAATATGAATGAAGCAGAAGTCCAAACAATTAATTCTTTCCACTTAAATGGAATTCGGTCACTTAAAGTATGAACGTGTCCATTTTTGGAAATCCTGAAGTAGTCTTCGTGTTCGTTCATAATTGTTTACAACGGTTTGTGTATGATTTCGTTGCGTGTTTCAGCAACTAATTTACTAAATAAAAACTGGCTTTAATTCAGCGCGAGGATTTTCCGAAGGAAAATCAGAAGCAATGAATTATACACGTTGTTAGCACACGTTTTTATTCCACTTTTTTATATTCATAATGCTTGTCAAAAAGTCCGCCTTTATTTTTATAAATGAGTTTGTTTTTGTCAATTTTGACTATGATGTAATTCCGATTTCCGATAGTCAGAATTGAGTCAGTCAATTTATAAGTTGCATCATATTCATTTCCCATTTAGTTAATGAATATTTTTTTGTCTTTATTAAAAGTCAGAGTGGTTTTCAGTTCCGCTTTTGAGTCAGATTCTGATTCCGAGTCAGAGTCAGAGTCAGAGTTGTTTTCAGTAAGCGGCTCAATATCGTCAGGAAGAGAGTCAGTTTCCTCAACTAAAATCCATTTTCCGTAAAGTTTATTTTCCGATATGGATTGTGCTTTGCAAGAATTAATTCCGAGAATTAAAGTCAGTATTATAAATATTCTCATAGTTTTTCTCAAATGTGTGCTAACTTGTTTATAGAAAAATGTTTCATTCACCCTATAATATTAATTTGGGGTATAGCGATGTGTTTTATGAAAAAACATAATCCAATATTTAGTAAATATACTATAAATCATCAAATGGATTTTTTATGTTTCGTAAACTATTGCTCGTGACATGAGTATAAATCATGGTTGTTTTTGGACTATTATGACCCAATAACTCTTGTATGTAACGTATGTCGGTACCACTTTCTAATAAATGGGTAGCAAAACTATGTCGTAATGTATGGAGACGTATATTTTTGGTAATCATTGCTTTGCTTGCACTACGCTTTAAAACCTGTCTAGCACTAACAGGTGAATAATGTAAACCAGTCTGCCCCTCAAATAAAAGTTTTTTGGGTCTGTAAATTTTATAATACTCTCGGAGTAAGTTTAAGAATTTCTCAGATAATAAGGTGTATCGATCTTTTCTTCCTTTTGCTCCTTGTACAAAAAGTAGCATTCGGTCACTGTCGACATCTGTTAATTTCATTGAAAGGGCCTCTCCAATTCGTAACCCTCCAGAATATAATAAGGTGAGTAATGCCTTGTGTTTCAAATTTCGGGTGCAATCTAAGATCCGTTTTACTTCATCTTTTGAAAGAATTTCTGGAAGTGTCTGCGATTTTCTTGGACGCTCTATTTCGTCAATGTCCAAATCGATGCCTCTAAATTCAATATATCTTTTAATACCACTGATGCACTGATTTTGATATGAAATTGAATATCCGTTGGTAATTATATAATCATAATTAAACCGTTTTATCCAAAGTGGTGTGATTTCTTTTGCATCATGCTGTAACAAATATTTTAGAAAACGAAAAGTTGCTTCAGAGTAGGTAGTGATGGTATTTTCGGCTAAACGTTTTTCATACATCCATTTCTTATAACTTTCAACCAAAGAAATAAGGTCCGGGTAATATGGATGAGTCGATATTTTTATGTTTTCAATCATAGATTCAATCTATAAATATCGCCTTTTTTCAGTTCAAAAATAGTAGAATTAAATATTAAGCGTATCTTAACCGTTATAAACGAATAAATGGTATCGACTTCCCTGTATAGTATTGTTTCACTTTCAAAAACAAAAAAACTATGCAAGACACCAATTTTGATAAAACACAAAAAAATCCACGCACTTGTAAAATATGTAGCAGTAAAATATACGGGAGAAAAGATAAAATTTTCTGTTCTGTACGTTGTAAAAACTATTATCATGTGAACCTTCGAAGGGTCACGCGAATTTCAGCAGTTCAGATCGATCGTATTCTTCATCGTAATCGCTCTATTTTGCTTGAACTTTTGGGAAAAAATCGAATTCAGAAAAAAATTCCTAGATTGATTTTAGCAAACAAAAACTTTAAGTTTAATTACCTCACTCATTTTCATGTAAACAGTAAAGGGAAGATGTATCATTATATTTATGATTTTGCTTGGGTATCCTTCTCAGATGATGAAGTGTTAATTCTTCGGAAACGATAAAACGCTCGTTGGTACATTACTAGTAAGAGTAATAATAGGACTCTAGTTTTAATTTAATAATTAAAGTTTAGGTTGATATTTTTTAATTTCAAAATGATCTTTCATACTTAAAAAGTATTTTTGAAATTGTATATTAAAAAATCAGCTTCTAAACCTTTCTCTTGAAGGTATATATGAATTATTTTATGCCTTGTGAGTTCTAAGTGTTTTATAAACTTCTTCAAAAACTTCAGGTCTGTCTGCCAAAACGATCAAGGTGTCTTGTTCTTTTATTTTAGTTAATCCGTTTGGAATAATATAGCTGTCATCTCTATTTATCATTGCTATAATTGCGTTGGTTGGAAAACCTAAATCTACAATTTTCTTATCTACAGCGAAACAGTCTGATGTGATTAAGAGTTCTTTCATTTCAGCTTTGGGGTTTTCTGCGAGCAATAAATCGGTTGGAGTCAACTTCTTTTGGGTCTCGGGCAATCCTACTCCTAGCCATTTGGCAAACACCGAAAGTGTGGTTCCTTGAATTAATATAGAGGTTACTGAAATAAAAAATACAATATTAAATATCATGTTTGCTTTGTCGATTCCTGCCAAAAGGGGATAGGTTGCAAATACAATTGGAACTGCGCCACGAAGCCCAACCCAAGAAATATAAAATCTTCTTTTCAGTTTCATTTTAAAAAAGAGTAGACTAATAAATACCCCAATAGGACGAGCGACTAGTATGAGAAAGATTGAAATAAGTAGTCCAATGCCCATATATGGAATGATTTGAGAAGGAAATACAAGCAGTCCTAACGTAAGGAATAATACAATCTGCATGAGCCATGCCAGACCATCGAACATTTTTAAAATAGTTTTTTTATGGATCAGGTCTTGATTCCCTAAATACACTGCACAAATGTATATGGCTAAAAAGCCGTTTCCTCCTACAAAATCGGTCGCTGAAAACGTAGTGAACATTAGAGCAATAACTAGAACGGGATAAAGCCCTTCAAAATCCAGTTTGATGTTATTTATAATAAATTTACTTGCTATTCCAAAGGCAATTCCTCCGATCGCCCCTAAAATCATTTGTTGTAAAAACAAAGGAATGATCGAGAAAAAACTTTGGTCCTGGTTAATTACGAGGGTTAAAAACGCAATAGTAAGAACATAAGCCATTGGATCATTACTTCCACTTTCTAACTCTAACGTTGGTCTTAAATTAGTCTTTAGCGCAAGACTTTTAGACCGTAAAATTGAAAATACTGCCGCAGCATCGGTTGAAGATACAATAGAGCCTAAGAGCAAACTTTCATATATGGTAAAATCTGTTATAAAATAAACAAAGATGCCAAGTGAGACAGCTGTTAATAAAACTCCTAATGTTGATAGCGCAATTCCTTCCCGAAGAATTGGCTTAACTGTATTCCAATTGGTATCAAGACCCCCTGAGAACAATATGAAGTTTAAAGATATAATGCCTATAAATTGAGCAAATTGTGGATCGTCAAAACGAATTCCTCCAATTCCGTCGGAGCCTGCCAACATTCCAATAGCTAAGAATAGTAGTAAGGTAGGTACTCCAAATTTATAAGAAGTCTTACCAGCAAAAATGCTTATAAGAAGCAATAGAGAGCCTACTAATAATATATTTTCTATGGTTAGATTCATTCTAAGTTGTTTTAAATCTTACCGTGCAAATGTAGTGTTACTCCTAAAAAAATGTCGAATGGTATTGAGTTTTATATAAATAATCTAATGCTTGCAAAAATTAAAAAAAATTGATTGTACTAAGAATTGTTAATATTAGAAACTGTTAAGAATCAGATTTGAGAATATCTTAAATAATAGGCTATTTAGCTAAGTTTAAAAATAAAGTATTCAATTTTTTCAGGAAATTAATAGGTGCTTTCCATAAAATTCCTTTCAAAATTATATCTTAGCTAACCAAAAAAACAGATTTCCTCGTAACTATTTAAAAAGTAAAGTAACAAGCCTGTTATGGATTTAATAGAACTTATCGGATATGTCTGTGCATTAGTAATCGGTATTGTTTTAGGGCTAATTGGTGGAGGAGGATCTATATTAACAGTTCCTGTTCTCGTATATCTTTTATCGTTTAATCCTGTAACTGCAACAGCCTACTCTTTGTTTGTGGTAGGGATTTCAGCATTAGTAGGAGCCTTCCGAAACATGCAAAAAAAATTGGTAGACTTTAAAACTGCCATTGTTTTTTCAATTCCAGCATTTATTGCAGTTTATAGTACTCGTAAATTCATCGTACCCGCAATTCCAGAAGAGTTAGGAACCATTTTTGGTTTTCTAATTACAAAAGATGTTGGGATCATGGTGTTCTTTGCATTTATTATGCTTGTTGCTGCACTTTCAATGATTTTTAATAAGTCGATGGATGTAACAGATGAGACTTCTGTTATTTATAATTACCCTTTAGTAGTTATCGAAGGATTTGTTGTGGGAGTATTAACAGGAATAGTTGGCGCAGGGGGTGGATTTCTTATTATTCCTGCTTTGGTTCTGTTGGCAAAATTACCCATGAAAAAAGCGGTAGCAACCTCTTTATTGATCATTGCTGTAAAGTCACTAATCGGATTTATAGGCGATATCGAAAATTTAGACATCGACTGGACATTCTTACTTATATTTTCAGGAATCTCGGTTGGAGGTATTTTTATCGGGATTTGGGCAAATAAATTTGTAAATGGAAAAAAACTAAAAAAGAGTTTTGGCTGGTTTGTACTAATTATGGCGATCTATATTATTTTTAAAGAATTCTCCATGTAATTTCTTCGGAAGGTTTACAACTTTGAAACTTTTTTCATTCCCTCCGTATAAAGCTTAGGGTTCTCAAATTTAATGTTTTTTTCTCCCTACTCACTGCAATATCTTTAAGATAGTAAAATGCAATTTCGGAATAACATTTATTAATAACTTTTAACTTCCCATTCTAATGAAAGTTACTACTTTTACACTCTCAAAAATTTTGAAGTACACTTATTATGTCAGATACTATTGAAAGAATAAAATGCTTAATTATTGGATCGGGTCCTGCAGGATACACAGCAGCTATATATGCAGCAAGAGCAGACCTTAAACCGGTTATGTATACAGGAATGGAACCAGGTGGTCAATTAACAACCACGACCGAAGTTGATAATTTCCCAGGATATCCTGAGGGAATCGATGGTCCTACCATGATGGTGCAGTTGCAACAACAAGCCGAACGTTTCGGAACGCAAGTGCGTATCGGGATGGTAACCGCCGTAGAATTCAGCGAAGAAGTGGGAGGAATTCATAAAATTACCGTGGACAATGCTACGCAAATCGAAGCCGAAACAGTAATAATTTCTACTGGAGCTACCGCTAAATATCTTGGACTTCCAAGCGAGCAACGCCTTCGTGGAGGTGGTGTTTCTGCCTGCGCAGTATGCGACGGATTTTTCTATAAAAATCAAGATGTAGCAATTGTTGGTGGTGGTGACACGGCTGCCGAAGAAGCTACCTACCTTGCTAATATTTGTAACAAAGTTACGATGTTGGTACGTAAAGATGAGATGAAAGCATCCAAGGCAATGCAACACCGGGTAACTTCTACCGAAAATATTGATCTTCGTTACAACACCGAGATCGATGAAGTGTTAGGAGATATGGTTGTGGAAGGATTACGTATGAAAAACAATAAAACTGGAGAAAAAGAAACCATCGATATTACTGGGTTGTTCATCGCTATTGGACATAAACCCAATACCGAAATCTTTAAAGGTCAGTTGGAGATGGACGACACCGGATATTTAATTACAAAAGGGAAAAGCACCAAAACCAATAAACCAGGAGTATTTGCCAGTGGGGATGTGCAAGACAAAGAATACCGTCAAGCAGTTACTGCAGCAGGTACGGGATGTATGGCAGCGCTCGATGCAGAACGTTATTTAGTTGCTGTAGAAGACCAAGTGGCTGCTTCTTAATACAGCTTTTAAAATAAAAAAAATCCGTTACTAATTTAAACTTGAATTAGTAACGGATATTTTTTTACTATAGAGTTTTTATAATTTTCTAAAAACTAAGACTTTTGTTCCAGCATCATTCTCTTCTGTGAGGTTGACCTCTGTTTCGCTCGCACTTAAAATATCCCAATCTTCAGAAATATCATCGAAACTTTCAGTAACGGGATCTTGAAAGGTAATATCAAGTTCTTCCTTATCGTCACCCGAATCTGAAGAAGCATCATCATACAACCAACTTCCTGTTTCAGTAAAAAGATCGGTAGAAGCACTTAATACTCCATCTTCTCTAAAAGCAAATTCGAAGCCTTCAAAATTAGCGGTTTCGTCGGTTCCATTATTATTAAAATTTGTCACTTCCCAAGTGCCTTGTGATAAATTCATCACAATATCTTCAAATTCATTGGTAATAACAGGTTGTGCGTCATCATCTGAACTACAAGCGACCAGCGTGAGGATGGCTGTAATTAGAAATACAGTTTTTAAAGTTTTCATAGTCTTAAGGTTTTTATTTAATATCGTATTTCAAAACGTAAATTATCTTAAAGTGAAGCTAAATAACGAAACTTTAAGAAAACCAGATAAGAACGAAGAAGGTGTTATTTTCAGTATAATAGTCCCTTTAATGCTATATTTGTAAAGACCAGATATGCTTTAAAAATGAAACCTTATTACATTGCTTTTTTATTGTTTGTTACCTTATTTGTAAATGGTACAGCGCAAGAAATTCGGGACTTCGATTACTTTTTTTCTACCAATATGTCTTCGGTATATAAGGATCCTGCACAAACCGTAAAAGGAGCAACTTATTTTCTTCTGAAGGCAACCAACGATGTGCAAAAAGCGAAAGCATTATACCTTCAATCTGAAGGTGAAAAACTTCAAGGAAACTATATTGAAAGTGTCACACATTTGTTCCAATCCTATTCATACGCTCATGCTTCTGAAGCTGCCTATGTAAAAGCTCTTATTTCAATCTCGATTGCTACATATTGCCGCAATTCTGGAATGAATGATCTTTCTGAAGAATACCTTTCTGAAGCAAAAAGGTCTGTACCTAATATCACCAACATAGACGAACAGAAAATAATCAATGCAAAGCTATTAAACGAAAAAGCAATACGGCTGAAGCACCTTGAAACGGTAGAAAAAGCACTTCCTTATACAAACAAAGCTAGAAGATTATTAGAGGGACTTAACAATCCGATTCCAAGATTGTTAGTAGGACAATACAATAAAGTAGGGGAGCAGTACCTCAATACTTCCAAAAAGGATAGTGCCCGTTTTTTTTATTCCGAAGCAATGATCTTATTACAGAAAAGTAATCTTCAAAATTCTGCGTTAGAAGCAGAAACCCTATTAGGATTAGGGACACTTGCCGTTGCGAACGACACTACCGATGGGGCGAAAAAAATAATTCTTCAGGCACTAAACATGCCTGTGGTTGAGCCTTCCGTAAAAGTATCGCTTTTCGAAACACTTTCAGTAATAGCACAACAGGAAGAAGATAGTAGCACAGGGCAATGGTCTAAAAATGAGCAGACTCGTTTAAATGCAACCATGGTTGCTTCAGAACGAAATGTTAGAAATACCATCATTTCTCATATTGAAGAAACACAACAACAGAAAACACACCAAGAAGAAAATAAGTACTATTATATTGGCGGCATTCTGTTTGGAGTGTTAGTTTGTGCATTGTTTGTGTATTATTTGTACAATAAAAAACTAGACCGAGAATATGAAAAATTTGAAAAGATAATTCGGGATATTGAAAATGAGAAAAGGCTAAAGACGAACCATTCGGTACAAGAAGTAAGTACCGTATCCCGAGGAATTTCTATTCCTGCCGAAACGGAAGCAACGATCCTAACTAAATTAAATGCCTTCGAAAATTCGACCAAGTATACCAAAGAGAACATGTCGTTGGCGTTATTGGCAAAGCAAATGGATACTAATACGAAATATGTTTCAGAAATTATCCATCGACATAAGAGCAAAAATTTTAATACGTACATTAACGAATTACGAGTAAATTACATCATTCAATTGCTAAAAAACGATCCTAAATACCTTTCGTATAAAGTAAGTTATCTTGCTGAAACCTGTGGATTTTCTTCGCATAGTGCTTTTACAGTGGTGTTTAAATCGATCACAGGTATTACGCCTAAACAATTTATTTCTTTTTTAAAGAAAAGTGAAAAAGTAGCTTCCTGATCTTTTTGTATCTTCCCCGAAATGATCAAAGTGTTTCAGTATAAAAAAATACCGGTTTTACTAATTTTCCTAGCGGTGCTGTCATCTGTAAGTCACCTTTCAGCACAAACCAGAACCCAATTAGAGTCGCTTCTAAAGGAGGCGAATGTAAGTACGTACAACGATCCTAAAAACGCCATCGCTAAAGGACATGAACTCTATAAACTTGCTGAACACAACTCAGATTTTCAAGTAGGGGCATTGCTTACCATTGCGAATGCGTACGCTGTTTTAAAAGATCACGAAAAAGTATTTCATTATGCATTAAAAGCCGATTCTATTGCGGAGCAGCATAAAAACTATACCGACCAGATAAAAGTACTTGGTTTTATAGGCGGACAATACCAACGCTTAAAACTAGGAAGTCGTGCCCTCAATTACCTGGATCGTGCCTACGAATTGTCTGTGGCACACCCCTTGCCAGATTCCATTCAGTACCTTAAGGGAAATATTGCGTTCGTAAAAGGGCTTATACAGCGTGATAACTTGGGGTGTGGTTATGCATTACCAAATTTTGAAGAAGCTGTTGAAGTATTTAAGAAAAGCTTAGAAAAACCCTCTCTTAATGCAAGTGTGGCCATCGCATTAAATAGAGTAGGGGATTGTAATTTTGAGCTAAAGAATTTTAAAGCAGCTCAAACAAGTTACTCAGATGCCATTACATATGCTTCCCGAATTAACTCGAAACTAACAATCGCATATTCTAAATTAGGACTTGCCAAATTACATTTTGAAAATAAAGAGCATACAGAAGCGATTGGTATTCTGAAAGAAGCGGTGGAGATTGTTTCAGAAATGAATGATGTGGGAATTAACAGTCAGTTATATGAAGCTATCGCAAAAAATTATTTTGAGTTGAACGATATTGAAAATTACAATACATACAATGCACTTTACTTTTCGGAAGAAGAAAAATTGGTTTCAGAAGAAAAAAAATCATTAAATATTGTTGCTAAAGAAATGGCTTCAGAAAGCAGGAAAAAGCGAGAAGAAAAAAGGAATACCTATACCTATCTTTTTTTGTGTTTAGGAATTTTTTCTGTGTTAATAATCCTATTTATTGCTCTAAAATTAATTAGGAAACGCAGAAAATTGAATGAAAAAAAGCGAAATGCAGAAAAAGCTTCTAAATTAAAATAAATCTTCATATAATATTAATAATCAGAGTTTTATGTAAATTTTTATATTTTTAAATATCGTGAATATTCACGATATTTAAAAATATAGTCCTTTATAATAAGGTAAATGTTGTTTAGGTTTACCATCGAGATAAAAATTTAAAACCTGTTACGATGAAACAATTAATTACATTATTTTTTGCCATTTGTGTCTCCTCATTCGGAACTTTCGCGCAATGCGATATTTCTGAATTTTTTGACACCTATGAAAATAACGAGGTTCCAGTAGACTGGACCATGGTAAACAATACCGATGGAACATCTGCCTACGGGAGGGTGACCTCAAACCCAGCAGCACCAAGTCCGGGTAAGTATTTTAGAATGTACAGCGGAAATGCCACGACTGGAGATCTTATATTTATTTCTCCCATGGAAGCCACCACTGCCGATGGAAACCACCGCGTAAAGTTTTATTCGCAGGGAACTACCGACTCTAGTTTAATCGTTGGGACGACTAGTGCAGGAGATGGTAGTGGAACCTTTACACCTATTGAAACAATTGTTTTATTAGGCGTAAGTAACGACGATTGGGAGTTACAGGAAATAATTATTCCTGCAGGAACCGATCAATATTTGTTTTTTCAGCATAATTTAGGGTCTACTTTCGATCAAGTAAATATCGATAGTGTGTGTTTAGAAACCATTCCAACTTGTCTTGAAGTTGATAATGTTACTGTTACAAATCCGACACAAACAACCATCGATCTTTCTTGGGAAGAAAGTGGTACAGGAGAAGACAACTGGGAATATGTGGTGCAGGAAGCCGAAACAGGCATTCCTACCGGAAATGGTACACCGTATACCTCTACAAATACCAATCCTTCAGTAACTGTAACAGATCTGGACTCTAATACACAATACGAAGCCTATATACGTTCCGATTGCGGAGAAGGTGATTATGGCGCTTGGATACTTTCAGAAACAACCATACGCACCTCATGTGCTCCCTTAACCGCTAATTTCTGCGAAGATTGGGCTGGTTTGCCAGAAAATGAAGTACCACTTTGTTGGACTGCGGTAGATGATCCTAATACCAGCGGACATGTGTACATCGATTACGAATTTTCAGGGTACAATAAAAACATGCTTGAATTGTATGCTGTAAGTTTAACCCAAGGAGACCTTATCGCGATCTCTCCAGAGGTGTCTGCTTTTGCGACCGATGGAGCCCATCGACTAAAATTTACTGCTGGATCTTCTACCGATGCTCCCGATATCCTTGAAGTAGGAACGATCGATGGCGACGGAAACTTTGTAGAGATTACTTCATTAACCCTTACCACTAACAGAGATACCGAATATGTGGTAACCCTTCCCGATAACGGTCACGAGAATTTCGCATTTAAACATAGCGGACAGATTAATAAATTTTTATGGATCAACACGGTATGTGTTGAAGACTTACCTTCTTGTCTGGAAGTTGTAGAAGTTACTGCATCGAATGTCGATTTTGACTCGGCTGATATTTCTTGGACCGCCAGTGAGTCTGCCGAAACTAGCTGGGAATATATCGTTCAGGAAGCTGCATTGCCGGCACCAGATGCTGCTACTAGTGGTATCGAAACAGACGTTACTTCGGTAAATGTGGATTTAGCGCAGAACACCGCCTATATTGCCTACGTTCGTGCCAAATGTACTGCAGATGATTTTGGAGCGTGGATTGCTTCTAATGAGTTTACATCTTCATGTGCCAGTTTTATAGCTGAATATCAATTTGGTTTTGAAGGCCCCAATGTTTCAGGTGAAGATGTTAAACCATGTTGGTCAATCTATGATACTAGCGTGGGTGATTTTAAAACTTACGGAAATTCTTTCGACATCGACCCGTACGATGGCGATCTTATGGTACGCATGTTCTTTGCAAGTACAGCAGATCCAGAAGGGCTAGCATTGATAACTCCTGAGTTTTCAGATCTGAGTACCGACAAGCAGATTCGTTTCAGAATGAATAACAGAGCCAATAATGAAGCCGATTTTAATATTATAGTGGGTACGGTCGCAGACCCTTCAGACCTGTCTACTTTTGAAGTATTGGACGATACTAGTTTGAATCAATCAACCATTGTAGCAGCTACTTGGACCGAATTTACAATCGATCTTTCTGGATACGACACTACATTAAATCATAGATACATTGCATTTAAACCGCAGCACTCTGGGACAGGGCCATGGCAGTATGTATTTTTAGACGATTTTAATTATGAGTACGCGGTCCCTTCGGGATTAAATGACGAACCTGAAACTGCTGCGATACTCACCGCTTCCGATGATTACACATGTGCTAATGCAATTACTGGAAATTATGAAGGAGCAACCCAATCTGAAGAGTATGTATGTACCGCACCAGATTATAGTGATTATAACGATCTTTGGTATCGTTTTACTCCAGAAACTTCTGGGTTATACGCTTTTCGCTTAGATGCTCCAAATGCTGATGAAATGAATATGTTTGTGTTCGAAGGTTCTACGGTAGAGCTCACTCCGATTTCCTCAGGATGTTCTACACGATATACCGCAAGAGAATTAAATGCCGGAGAAACCTATTTTGTAGCGATTGCTAGCAACGAACCCTTAGCAGAATTTTCACTATGTGTGTCTAAATTCCCTGAAGTTCCTGCGAATGATGAAATTACAAATGCTTTGGTATTACTGGAGTCAGATGATGATACCTGTAACAATGCAGTTTCAGGATATACGGCTTCTGCTACCTATTCAGACGATTCAAATTGTACCGACAGTAATGTGGATGTATGGTATACTTTTGTCCCAGAACAAACTGGAGAATATACCTTTAGAAGAAGATTTTTAAACGGAGCGAATCCTACCAGAGTAAGTGTTTACGAAGGAACTCCAGGCAACTTAACACCTTTAACGGAGGGCTGTGGAGAATTGAGAGTGCTGGCCGATCTTGTTGCGGGAGAACAGTATTATGTAGCTGTATCAAGTGCGGGATCATCCATTCCAATTTATTTTACCTTATGTGGTTATAAATCACCACCAGCGCCAGAAAATGATTCTTGTGACACTCCTATGGAGCTAAACGTAGGAACAACGTTCGAAGAGAACGAAATGGTGGCAACCATCACTTCTGGAACGACCGATTTAGATACTACCCCATTTCCTTCATGTGGAACGTTAGAATTTGATATCTACGGTCGCGATGTTTGGTTCTCTGTAGTTGTACCGCCATCAGGTAATTTTACAGTAGAGACCCGTTTTCAAGATGATTCATTGCTTTCAGATACCGTTATGGAAGGATTTACGGGTGAATGTGGAATCGATACATTAGAAGACGTTCTTTACGATCTGCCTCCTAATGGCATGCTACATTGTAGCGATCAATTTGTAATTGGAAGCAATCAATTTGCTGGAATTCGATACACAAATTTACAGCCTGGTGAAACCATTAAAATTCGAGTATGGGGATGGGCACGTCAGTTTGGTGATTTTAAAATTTCAGCATACGACACTACTCCTGAATGTAATTCTCCAGACGATGTTACCATTACAGATGTAACAGAAACTACAGCAACTGTAAGTTGGACCGAGCCAACTCCTGAGCCAATAGGCGGATACGAGTATATTGTACAAGCAGTAGACACTGGATACCCTGGAGCTGCATCAGGAATTACAACTGGAGGAACCGAAGTTTTCCTAACCGACCTCACTCCCGAAACTGCGTATGAAGTATATGTAAAATCGAACTGCGACACCAACGGAAGTGCGTGGGCAGGACCTTTTACGTTTACTACCGATGTTGAATTAGGAATTTCAGAATTCGATACGACAGTTGTCACTTTCTATCCGAATCCAGTCACCGATGTTCTTAATTTCTCTAGTGAGAAAACCATCGATCGTATTGAAGTGTATTCATTAACGGGACAAAAAGTGTTTGCCACAACTATAAATGCAACCTCTGGGAGGATCAATTTATCTGATCTTAGTAGCGGGTTGTATTTACTGCAAGCCACAGGTAACGGTACTACACAAACGGTAAAGCTAGTCGTGCAATAAAATTGTTCGTATACTATTTAAAAAAACCACCTCATTAATGTTGAGGTGGTTTTTTATTTTGAAAGAACAGCTATTTTAGTTATTCGCTGCTTTATGGTCGAAACTATAGACTCGTTTTAATTTCCAATCGCCCTCTTTAAGAATCCAAAGGCTCGAAAATTTTGCGTAGCCAGTTTTATGATTTTCTTCGGAAGGAGTTTCCCTGTAAAACCAATGTTCCCCACGTTGCAAAGCACCATAGATTTCATTATTCATTTTCAACGGAAAGACCTCTAAACTACCAACCTTCAGTTTTCGGGTTATCTTATTTTCTGAATCTCCACAGATGTTTTTAGCAATCGCCTTTAAAAACTCTTCTTTATTCTGAATACCTCCTATATCGTGATAAAACTCCAGATCTTCGGAAGTAATTTCCTCTAATACTTTATTATTGCACTGATTGAAACCTACTTCAAATAGCATACTGTCTTGTTTCTGAAGCTGAATAAACAGCTCTGAAGTTTGAGAAATTTGTGTGAACCCCATTATGGGTAGCAGGTAGATAAAAATGATATATGATTTCATAAAGTAAGAAAATTAAAAAATCCGCTTTATACCGGTCGATAGCAAGTGGTATAAAACGGATTTAGGGTTGGTTAGCAATTTATTGCATTTTTCGAATTCGATCTGCAGATCGATCACTTTGAGCGATAATCTTCGGCTCTCCATAATAATTTATATCGGCTCCACTAGTAGCTTTCACTTCGAGGGTTTCTTTTACGTGAACTGTAACATCAGACCCACTAGAAGCTTCCGCATTGCAGGAAACAACAAAGAGATCTTTAGCATCCAGTTCACTTCCACTAGATGCATCTGCCTGAAGATTGACTGCTTTTCCAGAAAGAACAAGGTCTGCACCACTACTTGTTTCTGCAACAACTTCTTTGGCAAAAATTTCTACTTGTAGGTTAGATCCACTACTCGCATCAAAGGTGAGGTAGTCATTCTCTAATACAGAATTTACAATAACATCGGCACCACTACTAGAAGCAACCTTTGAGAGTTTAACATAAGTAACATGCACTTTTTTCGATTTTGAATGACCAATATTTCGGCTTGAGGTCACATGCAGTTTGCCATTTGTTACTTCTGTTTCAATAAATTCTAACAGGTTTTCATCAGCTTCTACCACGATTTTATTTTCGGTTCCTTCCGTAAGTAAAACATCTAATCCGGCACTTCCTTTTACTTCATCGAAATTTGATGTTACGGTTCGTTCTTCAGTAATAACATTTCCATTTCCATTCTCTTGACCTAGATTAATATCGAATTGGCAGGAGGTTGTTAGTGCCACTAGGACCACTACGAGGGTTATTTTTATTGTTTTCATAATTATAGAGATATGTGGTTGTTTTTCTTTTATCTATTAGTTCACACTATCGGTAATGATCACGTTATACTCTTCATCTGGTTCCATTGGGGTGGGAGGTGTAGGTGTTGTGTCATCATTAAATTGTGCATTAACTTCTTGTTTCCAGTTTTCATTTTCAGAAGCGTCATCCTCTTCAAAATTAAATGTATCGTCGTCCATTTCATTAAAGTCTGAGTCTGGACAATCAAGGCACTCTGTTTTATCTTTCAGAATACGTACATAATATCCTTCGTCGTTATTGTTTAAAATATCGTTGTACCGGGAGTCATTCCTATGAAAAGAATACGTGTTTTCATCGGCTTGTAATATGGTCCCGATAGGAAGGTATAAAATCACCTCTACTTCCTGATCGCGATATTTATGGATGGGATCTGTGACTAGGAACCCGTCAAGTAACAAGGTATTATTTTCTAATGAGTAGTTGTATTCGATCGCTTCAGCCCGGGTGCGAGCCGTTTTAATGCTAATACCTTCTGCGCTTTTACGAATAATAAGTTTCCCCGTAGAATCATTCGTAGAACGAACTATTAATCGCACATCGTTGCTGTAAAGTACTCTTTGGTCGGCATTGTTGTATTTCAACTCAAAGTCTCCGTGTCGGTGTACATCATACTCATATTGCGTATCAGCTCTCATTGCTAATTTTAGGGTATCACCCGTTTTAATTGGGATTAGAGCTTCAGAAATTACATCGCCATTATACGCTGTTGAGGTGGCTTGCTTTACTCCCCATATTCCGAGTCCGATTAGTGAGAAGATCCAAACAACAAATAATACAATTTTAGCCGTTCTTCCTATAGATTTTAAATTGCTTACTAATAATTTCATTCCAAGAATGAATAATACGAAGAAAGGAATTCCTACAGCGAAAAGGACCAATAGCGAGAATAGCCAAACTGGCATACCCGTTGTATCGTACAGTGTGATATAATCCATCATGTCACCACTTCCCCAAAGATCGATAGACCCAAAAGTGAATAGTCCAATAATAAGACCTATAAGTGTTGAAAGAGATGTAATAACTAAAATCACTCCAATAAACTTGACAAATATTTTTAATAAAGTAAGAAGGATACTACCAAGCGTTTCGAAAAAACCGGATGCACCGCTTTTTACTTTTTGCCCGTATTTGTCGTAATCTGCGTTTTTTATATTATCCGCAACAGATTCATATCCTTCTTTGAACTTTTTTTCAATATTGGAAATATTAATGGGTTGCCCAGTCATTTTCAACTTGTCAGATGTAGTAACTGCTGCAGGTACAAGGATCCAGAACAGGATGTAAACCAAGATAAAGAAACCACTAGTAGCGATCGTTAATAAGATCCAGATGAGACGAATCCATATAGCATCGATACCTACATAATGTGCCATTCCCGACGATACTCCACTAATAAATTTGGTGTCGATGTCACGGAACAATTGTTTGTGTCCGGCATTGGATTTCGATTTTCGGTAGGAAGGTGGTACGGTATCTTCAAAAAGTTCTTCGTCTACGGCGTAGTCTTCGGGCTGTCCCATAACGGCAATAACCTCGTCTAGTTCTTTTAAAGATATTACTTGAGAATTTGTTTCTATTTTTTCTGAAAACAATTCGGCAATACGCGCTTCGATATCACGAATAATTTCTTCACTTCCCTGTGGTTCTGTAAGGGATCTTTTTATGGCGTCAAGATAGCGTTGTAATTTTCCGAAGGCATCTTCATCGATGTGGAAAAAAGTTCCGGCTAAATTAATATTGATTGTCTTTTTCATTTCTTGGTTGTTGAGGTGGTTACTTTATTCACAGCTTGTTGCAGTTCGCTCCAGGTAGTGTTTAATTCTTTTAAAAATAACATACCTGTTTCGGTAAGTTCATAGTACTTGCGTGGGGGTCCGCTGGTGGATTCTTCCCATCGATAGGAAAGCAGTCCTGCGTTTTTTAAACGTGTTAATAGTGGGTAAATGGTCCCTTCAACGACAAGCATTTTTGCGTCTTTTAAGGTTTCAAGAATATCACTCGTATAGGCCTCTCCACTTTCAAGGATAGAAAGGATGCAATATTCAAGAACCCCTTTTCGCATTTGCGCTTTTGTGTTTTCGATTTTCATGTGGTTTCTATTATATTATTTTACTTGAGATGCCTGTACGATATAAGTGGTTTGGAAGCATTCTGATTGGGGAATGTCCTGCACTATCTGGCGTGTCTCGTTTTTAGAGATGAGTGTATCGTTTTCTTTTAAGTCTCCACCTAAAATACTCACAACCACGGCTAAAAGTAATTCAATTAGTGTGCTCATTTTTTGATTGATTTAGTTCCGAAGGTACTTCGGGATTGGTTTTGATGAATGGTATGCTTAATGGGTATTTATATATTTCTCCTTTTGCGGCATGCATGGTTGCAGATATTACTGCGTATAGTTCTAGAACAAAAAGTCCGAAAAGCAAGGTAACAACAGTACAGAATAGGATGATGTAACCAGTAAGGTTCTCTATTTCATTAAAGGTACTTTCTTCCCAATGGTGGTCTATGGATTCTATTAAAGCAATAAAATCTGAAGCAAATAGTAGAAAGAAGGGGAGACATAACAATCCAATTATAAGCGTATATAATAAAACACTTAACTGAAAGTTGATTGCTTGTTTTCCATGAACATCGACAAAAGGTTTTTCTTTATTTGTTGACCATAATAATAATGGAGCAAAAAAATTGGCGAATGGAAAAAAGTACTTTAAAAAGGTCGACACATGTATAAATGCGCTGAGTGTTTTTTGATTTTCTGAAACAGTAGTGTCCATAGTTTATTAATTTCTTATACAAATATATGTCTTAAAAAAGGTAGTATGTTACGCATAGTACTATAATTAACATTTTTTTAACAAATTGAACCGTTCATAAAATGAAGCGTTTCCAGTTAAAATTGCAAGAGGGATAGAAGCAAGCTACCGTGTAGCGCGGATAGCCCGACCTGTTGTAACGAGAGTGAAAACAGGTCTTGCCCTAAATATCTTTATTATAATTTAGATTTAATTATCTTCGTTGAAAAAATAAACATGGCGTTGTCTCCTAGTAATATCAATACATTCTTATTGTTTAAATTACCTTCTGCGTTTTTTACTGGTGTTCGAGTAAAATCTATTTCTGAAACTGCTTGCGTTACTTCTGTGAAGCATCGATGGATTAATCAGAATCCCTTTAAATCGATGTTTTGGGCGGTTCAAGGGATGGCGGCAGAACTAAGTACTGGAGCTATGGTAATGGCAAAAATTAAAGAGAGTAATGAGCGTATCTCTATGTTGGTTGCTAATAATAAGGCCACATTCACCAAGAAGGCAACAGGACGAATTACATTTACGTGTAATGATGGACACCTAGTTTCTGAAGCGATATCAAAAACGGTTGCTACAGGAGAAGGACAAACGATTTGGATGAAAGCTATTGGAGTAAATTCTGATGGTGTGACGGTATCACAGTTTGATTTTGAATGGACTATTAAGAAAAAAGGGAATAAATAGTCTTTAATAATTAATAGGTTTATTAATTCGTTTTTATAAATTTTAAGCAGGATTCCTCTTATTAAAATGCAATTATGAAAGTTATTTTAAATTTTTATCTATTCCTTTTTATAAGTGCATTCATGCATGCTCAAAATTCTAATTTGAGTTTGGAAGTAAGTTACCCACTTCCTGTAGACGATAATTTTGTAGGACGAAATTACAATGGAATTGCCAATCTTGGTGTGAAATATATTTTTGCAGATGCTCGTTCTTTCGACTTTGGTGCTTCTTTAGATCTTGGTGCGTTGACAAGTTCTAAAGAACGTCGCGTTCAGGGTTTTAATGTGTTTGCTTTATTTATACAACCACGTGTTTTTGTCGCGTTAGATTCTGAAGCTATACCAAAATTTCATCCGGCTTTGGGTATTGGGTATAGCATTCTCGTTTTTCATGTAGCTAGAAATGAATTCACAGATCCTAATTTTCCTGAACCGATAGATACTACCCAATCTAATGAGGGTGTAAATGTGAATGCTTCTTTAGCGTATGATATAACCGATAGGTTCTATGCTCAGATTCAGTACGATTTTTTGAAAGTTTCCTACGACGGAAACCTTCCCGATTTAAAATATAACAGAAACGTCAACCTTTTTAAGATAGGGGTAGGATATCGACTGTAACATTTTTTGTATTTCTTCAACCTATAAGCAAGTAACCTTATAAAATTTTTTGAAAATGAATGCACACGAAATAGATTATGTTATCTACGGAGAGGAAATGCAATACGTAGAAATTGAACTGGATCCGAATGAAGGAGTAATAGCGGAAGCTGGTAGTTTTATGATGATGGACAATGGTATTAAAATGGAAACAATCTTCGGAGATGGTTCTGCGAAAGACACCAGTGTTATGGGTAAGATATTTGGAGCTGGAAAACGATTGCTTACCGGAGAAAGTTTATTTATGACGATGTTCTATAACACAATACCTGGTAAAAAGCGAGTAAGTTTTGCGGCTCCTTATCCTGGGAAAATTATTGCGATCGATCTTACCCGTTTCAACGGAAAATTTGTGTGTCAAAAAGATGCCTTTCTCTGTGCGGCGAAAGGAGTATCTATTGGAATTGAATTTTCAAAAAAACTGGGTAGAGGTTTATTTGGAGGTGAGGGATTTATTATGCAAAAGCTGGAAGGTAATGGAATGGCGTTTGTTCATGCAGGAGGAACCACAGCTGTAAAAGAACTGGCGCCTGGAGAAACCATGAAAGTAGACACTGGTTGTATAATTGGATTCGATCACAGCGTACATTACGACATTGAATTTATTGGAGGAATAAAAAATACGCTCTTTGGTGGTGAAGGTTTTTTCTATGCAACACTCACTGGACCCGGAACAGTATATATTCAATCATTACCGTTTAGTAGATTGGCAAAAAGAGTATGGGCAGCAGCACCAAAAGGAGGAGGAAAAGATAAAGGCGAAGGCAGTATTCTAGGTGGGTTAGGAGACCTATTAGATGGCGATAATAGATTTTAACATATAAAATAAACTGTTTGTCGATAAAATGTCAAAATATTTCGTTATTTTTAAAGAACTTAATTTTTAAAAGACACGCGTATAGAAGAAAGCTACTTAACTAATAATTAAATTCAATTTAACTATGGCTAGAGCGATGTTTGATTACACGAAAGCCGTGCTATCTAAAGTAAGCTTCGATGTAAACTTATTTTGTAAAGAGTTAAAAAAAGCACTTACTCGACTCCTTCCTTACGAAATAGAGGAATTAAAGATTTGGGTTGATCTACTTATTAAAAAACACCCACAATTAAACCAATGTCTAATTTACCTTAAAACATAAAAAAAATGCCTCCTTTAAAGAGGCATTTTTTAATTTTAGATTTTTACTTCGCTTTTACGGGGCTTATTATTTTTACATCTTGAAAGGCGATTGCGCCTCGCACAACGCTGGCGATAGTATCGTACAGCGCATTAATAATTTGTAATTTTAATTCACTTTTACTATAAATAATACTTACTTCACGTGCTGGAGAAGGTTCATTAAAATAGCGTAGATTCTTATTTTGATGTTCTTTTACATCTAATGTATGCAGGTAAGGCAGTAGTGTCATGCCCAAACCTTCGTCAGAAAGTTTTATAAGGGTCTCGAAACTTCCACTTTCTAATTGAAATTTATCATCTACACTTAATTTAGATGCTTTGCATAGATTTACCACTCCATCTCTAAAACAATGTCCGTCTTCTAACAATAAAATATCTTCAATTTCTAAATCTACACTGTCTATTTTTTTCTTTTCTGCCAAACGATGTGTTGCTGGAATATAACCTACAAAAGGCTCATAATATAAAACACGCTCTTTAATTTTATCTTGATATAGAGGTGTCGCTGCAATGGCAGCATCCAAATGCCCTTCATTAATTTTAGTGATAATATCGTCTGTATTGAGTTCTTCGATCTTTAGATGTACTTTCGGAAACTTTGTAGTGAAAGTTTTTAGAAACATTGGTAATAATGTTGGGGTAATTGTAGGGATAATTCCTAATTTAAATTCACCACCAATAAAACCCTTGTCTTGATCTACCACATCTTGCATGCGGTCGGCTTCATTTACAATATGATGGGCTTGTTCTACAATCTTTTTTCCGATGGAAGTAAGTTCGATCGGTTTTTTGCTTCGATCGAAGATCTGAATATCCAACTCATCTTCCAATTTCTGAATCTGCATACTTAAAGTAGGCTGCGTAACAAAGGTTTTTTGAGCGGCTTTTGTAAAATTTTGATGCTCGGCTACAGCAAGCACATATTTTAATTGTGTAATAGTCATAAAGAACACTAATTTGAACGACCAAAGATACAAAATTCAATCAGTATAACTTATAGTAGACTACTTTAATAAAGATTTTATCGATCTAAAAACGATGCAGCTTTTAGACATACTGCATCGTTTTAAATTGGTTTTAAAATTTACATTCTAATTTCAAGTTCTAATGCTTTTTTTCCTACTTCAAATTTAGCGGTTTCCCATTGCGGAGGACCGAAACTCATAACATTGTTAGAAACTCCATAAGGTTCTTTAGGCATTCCATTGGGCTCAAAGTCCATTTGTTTGTTGCTGTTTTTGTCGTGGAATAAAGTAATTCCATAAGTACCTTCAAGAACATTTGTAAATGTGGCAGTTGCTTTTCCATTTTTTATAATTCCTTCTACAGTTTGCTGGGGTTTTTTTAGAAAATTCTCTTGAGAATCATAGAGTCCGATTAGAACACTTCCCTTAGAGCTTTGAATAGGAACCATTACTGTAATTGTAGTTCCTTCAGAAGTGACTTGCGCTTTCATAATAAATGTAGTAATAAGTAATGCGAGTGTGATGATTGTTTTCATATCTGTTGTTTTTAAGAAGTTATTTATTTCTGAAACAAATATGCCACAGAAAATGTTTCCGAAGTAATACAACTAACCCAATCGTTGAATTCGTAGAGTGAAATGTAAAATAATGACTAATGATTAATGAATAATGAATAAGGAGTAAGGAATAAGAGAGAAGAAATAATAGAAAAAGCCAACTAGATTGATGCTGTCACACTGAGCCTGTCGAAGTGGGTATGAAAATGTAATGAACAATGAGCATTGAATATGGAATAATGAATAAGCAATAAGAGATAAGGAAGAAGAAATAATAGAAAAAGCCAACTAAATTGATGCTGTCACACTGAGCCTGTCGAAGTGCAAATGAAGATGTAAAAATATAAAATAAGGAATAAGGAATATAATGCAATACGATACTTAAAGGTAATGAGAGGGTACCAGAAACCCTATGAGTAGCAATTAGAACAAGTGTTCCCCGATAGATGAGAATTATAAGTTATAAAAGTCCTCTTGCTTTTATCTCTAAATATTTATTAATGGTATTTACAGTAAGGTTTTCGGGAGCAGTTAAAATGGTTTGAATACCGTATTTATGTAATTCGTTTACAATAAGTTTTTTTTCGAAAACAAATTTCTCTGCGATGGTTTTTTCAAAAATGCCGTGGGTGTCTTTGGCAGGTTTCGATAAGAATGTTTGTAATTCGGTATTTTCAAAAAGAATCACCACTAACAAATGAATTTTATTAATAGCTTGTAAATACGCCAATTGGCGGTGCAGTGCATCCATCGTTTCAAAATTGGTGTAGAGTAAAAACAGACTGCGTTGCTTTATTTGACGCTTAATATCGATATACAAACGAGAGAAATCACTTTCAGAAAAATCGGTTTCTACATTGTATAGTGTTTCCAAAATAAGATGCATTTGTGCTTTTCTTCGTTTGGCCACGACACGATCCTCAACCTTTCGAGAAAAGGTAAACATACCAGCTTTGTCGTGTTTTTTTAGTACAATATTCGAAATAACAAGCGTGGCATTAATGGCATAATCTAATAAACTCAGCTGGTGAAACGGCATTTTCATTACACGACCCTTATCGATCACCGAATAAACTGGTTGTGATTTTTCGTCTTGAAACTGATTCACCATCACCTCATTTCGCTTTGCGGTGGCTTTCCAATTAATATTTCGCACATCATCTCCTGGAATGTATTCTTTTATCTGTTCGAACTCCATTGTGTGCCCAATGCGCCGAATTTTTTTAAGTCCGAATAACCTCAATTTATTGGTAAAGGCGATAAAATCGTATTTTTTTAATTGCAGAAACGACGGATAGTTAGGCACCATCGCTTCGGCAGAAAATTGCTGTCTTCTTGCGACCAAGCCTAAAAGTGATGATGAAAAGATATTGAGGTTCCCAAAGTGATATTCACCGCGTTCGGTAGGGCGTACGGTATAGGTAAATTTCTTTGCTTCGGAAGGCTTTAAAACTGAATGAATAGTGAAATCCCTTTGTTGCCATTGTACCGGAAGTTCATCTATAATTTTGAGTGATACTGGGAACTGAAACCGATTGGTTGCTGTTAGTTCGATCGTATTATCATCTCCATTAGATAATTTTTCTGGTAGTATTCTATTTGCTTGAATACCAATTTCGTTGCGATACAACAACAGCACATCGAAGGCGAGCAGTGCCATGAGAATTCCGAAGAAAATTTTTGTGATTCCGAAAATGTTTTCAAAAAAGTAAGCAAATACGAATAGTACCGCAATACCGAAGAAGGCGATAAAAAAGCGTTTTTGCAGATAGATACTTTTAAGAAAGGGTTTCATTTATTAAAATTAGGGATTAGAGATTAATGATTAGGATGAATATTTCTTATTAATTCTGCGGTTCAATCTTCATGTTATCTAGGAATTTCGATCGCTTCTAGAATTTGCTGTACTACTTTATCGGTTGTGGTGCCTTCCATTTCTCGTTCTGGAGTAAGCATCATTCGGTGGCGCAATATCGACGGAGTTACTTTTTTAATATCGTCTGGTGTAACAAAATCACGTCCGTTGATTGCTGCTGCAGCTTTCGATGCATTCATAATTGCTAAAGAAGCCCGAGGTGAAGCTCCTAAGTACAGATTTGCATTGGAGCGAGTATTGTCAACGATTGAAGCAATATAGCGCAACAGATTGTCTTCGATTATAATTTTTTTAATAGTTCTTTGGTATTCGGCAATTTGCGCTGCAGTTAGTACGGGTTGAATTGTGTCTAATACCAGTTTGTTTTCTCGGTGGTGTTCGTTTTCTAAGATTTTAATTTCTTCTTCTAAAGAAGGATAGTCTACATTAATTTTAAATAGGAAACGATCTAATTGTGCTTCGGGTAGGGCATATGTTCCTTCTTGTTCGATGGGGTTTTGTGTGGCAAAAACCAAAAACGGAGCTTCCATTTTATATTTGGTACCATCCATCGTGATTTGGCGTTCTTCCATAACTTCAAATAATGCCGCTTGCGTTTTTGCTGGAGCACGATTGATCTCATCGATAAGAATAATGTTCGAAAAAACGGGTCCTTTCTTATATTCAAACTCGCTACTTTTTACATTGAATATGGAAGTTCCTAAAATGTCGCTCGGCATGAGGTCTGGTGTAAATTGTATTCTACTAAAACCCACATCCATTGTACGTGCCAATAATTTAGCGGTTACTGTTTTGGCGACTCCCGGAACACCTTCAATCAAGGAATGTCCATCACTTAATATCGAAATGATAAGCATTTCAAGCATTTGATGTTGCCCTACAATCACTTTACCAAGTTCACCTTTAATTTTTTCGACCGCATCTTGTAGCGCAGTTAAATCGATTCTCGACTTGAATTCCTGTGCGGAAGTTTCATTAGGGGTAATTGGAGTCTCTGGTGTCGTTTTGTTTTCTTCTGAATTGTCGTGTAGTTCTTCCATCGTTATAGTTTGAAGTCTTCAATGAGTTTATTAAGCCTAATGAGGTCCTGCTCGTTATGAAGCGATTTCTCTTTTAGATACTTTATTTGTTTAATTAATTTTTCGGTTTCCTCTTTATTATTTCCACTTTTTAGGGCGAGACGTTTAATAAATGTTTCGTCCAGTTCGTCGGTGTTAAGATAATAGCGGGATCGTATGGTTTCTAAGAAATAAGTAATTTTTTTAGCGATGATGTTTCCGTAGTCTTTATGTTGAAAATAAAGGTCCCCAATAGTTTTGGTAAATTCTATCGAAGTGTTCTGCAGTGGTTCCACGACTTCAATAATACGTTGCTCTCTCTTTCCACGAAAAATCACGAACAATAGCAGTCCTGCCATGAGTACATAGTAACTCCAAGTAAGTACTTTTTGATTAAAAATAAAACGCATTTTTGAAGTCACTACTTTTCGTCCCGATTTTAAGTAACCGTCCCAATAAATATGGTCGGCTTTAATGTAAGAGGCTACAGCTGCTGTATAAGTTTCATTCCCGTGAAGTAGGTAGTAATTCGAAAATGTCTCGGGCAGAGTATGTAATAAGAAAGTTCCTTTTCCGTAAGGCAATCGAATAAAGTTAAGCTCTTGTAGGGTAGGGGCATCTGTTTTAAAATAACCCAACGCTTCTGTTTTTAAAGTATCTAGTACGGTAAATACCGATTTATACACTCCTTTTTTATAGGTTACCGAATCTTTCTTTTTCTCTGAAGTATTAAAAAATGTTGGTTGTAAGCTTTCTTCGATAAGTTTGTAATTGGCTTCGGTACGAATATTTAGGGAGTCTTCGAAGACATACCCAAAATCCCGCGCCGAGATAAAAACGGTGTTTCCAGCATCGACATAAATTTTTAATTCTTCCAGTTGTTTATCGTCGATATACAGGTTGTCGTTGATAAAAATATAGGCAGAATTATCAACGTAGGTGCGTTGTTTCAGAAATTCGAAAGGGTCTTTTTCTATGCGTTCTATTGGGACATCTTGAAATAGCGCAGTTAGTTCTTCAAAGAAAATATGGCTTCCGAAGGGAATTTTATCTTCCGAAGTAAAACTAGGGTTCCAATTAATTGGTTTTGGTCGCGACACTTCTATAAAGAAGACCGATAATATGGCAATTCCAAAAAGGACTAATATGTTACGGGACCGTTTATCCAGCATTCGAAAGTCCTTTAGTAAGTTGATCGAAGTCTTTTTCTACCACATGAAATCTACTTTTATCTATTTCGAATTCACCATACCACACGTAATCGTATACATGCGATACTCTTTTAAATGAGTTTTTTAGCGTTTCATTTTCGATTTCTTGGTAATAATCGGAATTGGTTTTATCGAAATGCCAGTGTATTATATTGTGTAGCGACAATTGTTTTAAAGACCGAAGGTACATATAACGAATGGCAAGGCGATAGTTTTTTGTAGCTAGTGCTTCTTGAATATAGCGATCTAGATCTATGTTGTCTATATGTTCTTCTTGAATGTTTAATGGAGCTACGAGCTTTTTTTTATTTCTGAAAAATGACGTGGCATCGTTTCCTACCAATACGCGAACTAAAATATAGATTACAAGTGCAATGAGCAGTGCGTATACGATGATTTCTAAGACAGCAAGGGTTTCGGGACTAAGTTGTATTCCGAATAGGTCTGCAATCCAGCTAAAAAAACCGTTTAGCAATCGCACGAGTAGGTTCTCTGCTTCTCCTTCCATCTTGTCATAATCGAAATCGTTCCCTTTGTACCGTTCTTTTAAGGATACCGGAAACTGTTTCAGTCCCACTTGAGAGCTATCGATCTTTATTTGCAAAGAATCCTGTACTGCTGCGTGTACCGAGAATCCTTTCAGAACAAATAAACCTAGTATATATGAAATTTTATTCTTCAATGCCGATCTGATCTATTTTAGTACGCAGATTTTGATTGTAAGTCTCTTCATGTAACGAGAAATATAAAACCCCATTTACGAATTGCGAAAGTGACTGATTGAAGCAATATACGATCATAAATATCGATAAAGCGAGTGTCCATACTACAGTTGCAAATGGAGATTCTGCTAGTTCTATTCCCGATTCGATAGAATGAAAAGCATAGATTCCAATTAGTATGCCGGGAACCATAAGGACAACTCCCATTAGTGCAAAGAGCAATAAGGTAACTACTAGATTAACGAGTACGCTTTTCCAGAAGTACCGAGTTACTTGTCTCCAGCCTTCTCCAAAGGCATCGGTCACACTTAGTTTTTGATAGAACATTGCCATAAAAGAAACACCCATCCATGCGGTAAAGCCCAACATAAGTCCGTAATAAACAAGTGATCCAATAAACGGAATGATCGAAATAATTACGCCAGCAATAAAAACCCCCAAATACATAAGTCCCATGAGAAGCATAAATAAAAGGATTTTTCCGAGATTTTCAACCACAATCGAAAAGACTTGTCTTTTATCGATTTCCACGGTTTTTTTTTCTTGATATTTTATCATGTATACGGCAGCAAGACTATAATTGAGTAGCGCGGTAACAATAAGCAATAAGACAAATCCAATAGCCCCGAACCCGATGTACATCATGTCGTTAAAATTTTCTTCTACTAGCCCGGGGGAACTGCTAGCTCGAAAATTACCAACGAATCCAGTGACCATTAAATAGCTCACTCCTAGAAAACCGAAGATAAATATTCCGTTGTATCGAATAAATATATTTAGGAAACTTTTTAAGTTGAGTTTAAAGAAATCGAAATACACCGAAATTAATTCTCCGATGTCTCTTACCTCTTTTAGTTCTATAAATTTAAGACGCATATTTTCTATTCAAAATTATGGGGTATACGATATAGTAAAAAACAATGAGTGCTAGAGAGCATCCTATTATCGTCATTGCTAGCCAAACAGGCATGTTACTGTATCGCGTAATAAAACCTTCTATAAACCCTGCAATAATAAAAAAAGGAATGGTACTAATTAAAATTTTTAGCCCGTCTTTTGCTCCTTTTACAAAAGAAACTCTTCTTGAAAATGTTTTTGGAAACAAGATGCTGTTTCCCATTACCATTCCTGCACATCCCGCAATTACAATAACCGATATCTCTATGGTGCCATGCAACCAAATTGTTTTAGAAGCTTCAAACAACAAGTCACGATTATAGAAAAAAGTAAAGAAAGCCCCTAACATCACTCCGTTGCTAAATAAAATATATCCGGTTCCAATAGAGGTAACAACGCCAGCGGCATAAGCGAACATAGCAACACGAATATTATTTACGGTGATCCCTATAAAGGTTCCAAATTCGCCTCCGCTTTTATAAATAGCTGTAGGATCTCCATTGTCGATGTTATTTATAGTTTCGTTCACATAATTATCTCCTAGAATAAGGCGTACGAATGAGTCGTCGTTTACGGTAGAGATCACCCCGATCGCCGTAGCAATAGCAAAGAGAAGGAAAGAATAAAATAACATTCCTTGATGTTGTCTAAAAAACAAGGGAAACTCATATTTCCAGAAAGATACAATTCGATTTTTCGATTCTTTTCGGTTGCGATATATCTGTTGATGCGCTTGTGAAGCAAGGGAATTTAAGTACAGTAAGGTCTTACTTTCAGGATAATACGTTTGTGCGTATGCAAGGTCGTTAGTAAGTTGAATATAATAATCGGCTAAGTGATCGGGATTTATTTGCGAATTAAGTGTGATTGCCTTTTCAAAAGCAATCCATTTTTCCTTATTTTGCCTAACGAATGCTGCTTCCCGCATAGAAATTTTTGATAAATATAAACACTTGCTTTCAAATGGCAAACTTAGCAATTAATACCACGCAAAATGTAAACCTTGATTATAAGGTTGTGACAGTTGGAGAACGCATTCTTGCATTTTTAATCGATCTTTTTTTATTTTTTGTTTATCTCTATGTGGTTGAATTAATTACCACCACTTTGGGGTATACGTTTACAGACGATTGGACTATTCTAGGATTCCGACAATTGCTCATGCTACCTATATTTTTCTATTCGTTGTACATGCATATTTTATTTAATGGGCGTACCGTTGGAAAAATGTTTTTAAAAACCAAAGTGGTTAAATTAGATGGAAGCCCTGTGCAGTGGTCGAATTACCTTACCTTATGGATGCTTCGTCTTATCGATATCTGGATGTTCATGGGGTCTATAGGGTTGCTATTCATTTTATTTTCTGAACGGAAACAACGGTTGGGAGACATGGCAGCTGGTACAGTGGTAATTAGCACTAAAAACAAAGTAAAGATCACTCACACAATGCTCGAAGACATTTCTGAAGATTACCAACCAACCTTCATGAATGTCACACAGCTCACCGATAAAGACGCACGCTTAATAAAAGAGGCCTATCTCACATCATTAAAAACAAGTGATTATAAAACATTAACCACCCTTCGAAATAAGATTGAATCTGTTTTGGACGTATCTTCGCCGTTGTATGATAAACAATTTATCGATACCATTTTAAAAGATTATAATCACTTTACACGAAACATGTGAGTTTATTTGTATTCATCGACATTCTTGGAACCGTTGCCTTTTCTATTTCGGGAGTTTTAATAGCACTAAAAAAGCGAATGGATCCATTCGGAATATTAATTATTGCTTTTGTTACTGCGGTAGGTGGGGGAACATTACGCGATGTACTTATCGATGCGAATGTTGCGTGGATGCGTAATCTTACCTATGTATATGTAATTTTTGCATCTTCAGTAGTTGCTGTAATTTTTAGAAAAAAGTTAGGATACATTCGTAGATCCCTGTTTCTATTCGATACAATCGGGATTGCCTTGTACACCATCGTGGGAGTTGAGAAAGGAGTTGCTTCGGGGTTTCCTCCACTTATCTGTATTGCATTAGGAACAATGACAGCGTGTTTTGGAGGTGTGATACGAGATATTTTGTGTAATGAAATTCCAATAATTTTTAGAAAAAATATTTATGCAACAGCATGTATATTGGGAGGGCTTACTTATTTTCTACTCATGAAAACGTCTCTATCACAAAATCTTATCGTAATTCTTTCGGGTTCTGTAGTAATTACAATTCGTTTGTTAGCAGTTACGTTCGATTGGTCACTCCCGAGTATTTATGGAAAAAAAGAAATGGAAGAACAATAATTATATGCCCAGAATCAAGATGCACGAGGTATTATTGTTGCAGCCTCTTTAATTTTCTAAATTCTTTATTTTTTACCTTGAGATAAGATTGATTTCTGTCACAAAGTCCCGTTATAAGATCTGACGCGTTTTTTGTTTGTGAAGAAAAGTGTGATGATCGTCGTGTATATACTAAATACGATTTTCCCATTTCAAACATATAACCACAACTTTCTCCATGAGCTCTAGAGAAAACTTGAATGGTCTTTGCTTCAGCGGCAATTTTATATGTGTTACTAATTTCGAAAGTATATAGTATCAAATCCCCAGAAGAGTGATTTTTCCTAGTATTTAATGGTTTAATGGCAATTACTTTTCCTGCAAAAATAGCATCAGAGGTATTAAATGATGTCGCAATTTTTTTTCGCTAATGATTCTTTTTCTGAAGTGCAGGTACAGGCTACAGAGGTTACTATTGGAAGAAGTAGTGCGATGGTTAATAGTACCTTTGTAATGTTCATAGTATTTTAATTTAATACTTCTACTTCAATAAATACGTTTACTAAGGGCCATTCCCCGTCGTCTTGTTTTAAATTAGCAATTTTTTCGACCACATCCATTCCTTGAGTTACTTTTCCGAAGACCGTATAATTACCGTCGAGATGACTGGTAGACGTTTGGGGACCCAAAAAAATAAAAAATTCGAAAGGCATGGATTTTTTATCCGGATTTTCGCGGTATTCTTTAGCTCCCGATATGCTTCCGTAGGTATGATTGTATTTAATTTCTGAAGGGATAAGATAGTCGTTTCCTATCGCATTTCGTTTTCTCGGCACCGAAACATCATCACTATTTCCCCCTTGAATAATAAAATTAGGGACAACTCTATGAAATTGAGTTTCCGTAAAATAACCCTGTTTTATGAGATATATAAAATTAGCTCGATGCAGCGGAGTATCTTTATAAAGTTCTAATGTTATTTCTCCCAGTCGAGTAGTTAGTTTCACCTTAGTTTCTGGATGATCGTTACCATATTTGGTGAGAAATTCACTCACATTCTCATTCGTAATTTTTTCGTACGAATCATTATTAATTATTTTTTCTTCGGAATTTTTTTCTTCTGAAATCACTTCGTTGGAAGAAGCATCTTTTTTTACTTCTGAAGCTGTATGCTCTTTTTCGGCAGTAGCCTTTTTCTTATCTTCACAGCTTGTTGTACTAAGAAGAGCTACCATTAATATGAAAGTCAAAAATCGCATAGATGGAATTTAATGAATTTAAAAGTCGGATTGTAAAAATAGCAAAAATGGAGCTTCCGGGCGAAATCGTACAACATAAAATGGCTCCTATTGAACGTATCCAAGAACTTAAAAATCAAGCGAGATTAAAACAGACGGCACGAAAAGCAGGAGTGATGGCGTTG
Organism: Cochleicola gelatinilyticus; assembly: GCF_001637325.1. GTDB lineage: Bacteria > Bacteroidota > Bacteroidia > Flavobacteriales > Flavobacteriaceae > Cochleicola > Cochleicola gelatinilyticus. The sequence continues at coordinate 91,053 of NZ_LRXL01000049.1, read as the reverse complement.
TTTTACCCTAACAATGATGGAGAAACATTTCTTATTTTAATTCTTAGAAAGACCTATAAAGGCGTTCATTCTGCTCAAGTAGGTTTTCCCGGTGGTAAAGTAGAACTAGAAGATACCGATATAGAACAAACCGCCTTACGAGAAACGGAAGAAGAAGTAGGAGTGCCACAAAATGCAATTGCTGTAGTAAAAAAATTAACAGAGATATTCATACCTCCCAGTAATTTTTTTGTGCAACCATTTATTGGGATCACAGAAGCAACACCAAAGTTTATTCCGCAGGAAGAGGAGGTAGAAGCTCTTATAGAAGTTCCGTTACAACATTTTATGGATGATAATATTTTAATCACTAAAAAAATTACGACATCCTATGCGGTTGATATAGAAGTTCCTGCATACTTATTAAACGAGCATGTTGTTTGGGGAGCTACCGCAATGATGTTGAATGAAGTTCGTGAAATGCTAAAAGAGGTGCTGTAAGGCGTTAAATTTGTATCTTTGAATTTCGGCTTTATTGCAACCTCACCATTTTACGGAATATGCTGCATGACGCCGATCGAATTTTGATCACAGAAAAACAGTATATGGGGCTCTTCAAGAAAAATCCATTTGGACATATTCTTTTTTTAAAATTATGGTTAATCCGCATTTTAGGGGCATTAACGCATCGGCGGTTTAAAGGTTTTAATAAACTGGAAATTGATGGCAGTGAAATTATTAAAAACCTTCCCGACACCAATGTATTATTTGTATCGAATCATCAAACGTATTTTGCAGATGTGGTTGCTATGTTTCATGTATTTAATGCGAGTCTAAGCGGAAGACAGGATAGTATAAAAAATATTGGGTACCTCTGGAGGCCAAAACTAAACATGTACTTTGTAGCTGCAAAAGAAACAATGCAGTCTGGATTATTACCTAAAATCATGGCATATGCAGGTTCTGTAAGTATTGAAAGAACTTGGAGAGCGAAAGGAGAAGATGTTAATAGACAGGTGAAATTAAGTGATGTGAGCAACATTACAAAGGCATTAAATGATGGGTGGGTAATTACCTTTCCGCAAGGAACTACGAAACCGTGGAAACCAATAAGAAGAGGAACCGCACATATTATAAAAAAGAACAAACCCATTGTTGTCCCCATTGTAATCGATGGTTTTAGACGCTCGTTCGATAGAAAAGGCTTGCGTATAAAGAAGCGTGGAATTTTGCAATCAATGGAGATTAAAGAACCGTTAGATATCGATTACGAAAACGATACCGTTCAACAAATCGTAGAAAAATTAGAATACGCTATCGAGCAGCATCCTTCATTTTTAAAAGTAATCCCGCAAGAGACATTGCAATCTGAGGAAGAGCTTAACAAAGAACGACAATGGCGTTACTAGAATAGGTAAACTAAGCGAACACTAAAAAAGGGGCTAATTTTCGGTTTTGCGGTATTTCCAACGTCTATGCGACCAAAGATAATATTCAGGATGTTTACGAATTTGAGCTTCTAATTCATTTAAAAAAAGTCTCGTAATCTCAAAATCTTCTTTCGTGTTAGGATCTTCCGCTAATGGAATAAACCGGACAGAGTAAAAACCACGTTTCACTTTTTCTACTTTAAAATAAACAGTTGCGAAATCTAACTTTTTCGCTAACGATTCGGTCCCTGTATATACGGGTACATCGATGCCCATAAATAGATCTCGGTGACCATTTGCATCGGGTCGTGGCGATTGGTCTGATATAATTAAGGTTACAGATAAAATATCTTTTTTTACACTTCGGTATAATGCTGGAATAACATGTTTACTTTTTATAAGTGTAGCGCCAAACCGTTCTCGTAGATTTTTTACAAACGAATCAAAATATGGATTTTCAATTTTCTTATAAACAGCATAATTTTTATAACTATTTTGATTATTTAAAACACCACTCCATTCCCAATTAGCGTAATGACCACTCATTAATAAGACGCTCTTTTGTTTTTTATGTAGCTCTTTAAGTACTTCGAGATTTTCGAATGTATATCTTTTACCAAGTTCTTTTTCTGTAATAGTCATCCCTTTAATAGCTTCAAAAATAAGGTCGCAGAGATGTTTGTAGAATTTTTTACATATTAGGTTTCGTTCAGCTTCTAATTTCTCGGGAAAGGCTAGTTGTAAGTTTTGCTTAATTACCTTCTTTCGATATCCTACTATATAGTAAAGTAAGAAGTAAAGCATGTCAGATTTTAAGTACAATAACCAAAATGGCATTTTTGAAATAAGCCAGATAATTGGATACACTAAAAGATAAAGTTGCCGTTGCATGGGTAAATTTACGGCAAATCTACCTAAATTTATTCCTAAAATAATTGATCTGTTATGCCCAACATACATATTGCCGTTATCATTATTATTGCTGCCAACGTAATTATCTCACTAAAAGGAATTAACGACTATGCTTTTTTCGAAAAGTACAAGTTTAACATTGCTGGCATTCGTCGAGGAGAACAGGTCCGCATGTTCACTTCAGGGTTTTTACACGTAGATTACAATCATTTATTATTTAATATGCTTACGCTGTATTTTTTCGCTGGAGTAGTGATTCATTATGTAGGCGTAACCAAATTCGTAATTATATACTTGGCTAGCTTATTGGTTGGAAACTTGGTATCCTTCTTTTTTCATAAAGATGAATATCACTACAGTGCTGTAGGAGCTAGTGGAGCTGTGATGGGGATTTTATACGCAGCGATCCTTTTTATTCCCGATCAGAATTTATATTTATTCTTTGCAATTCCTATTCCTGCTTGGTTATTTGGTTTGGCGTACTTATTGTATTCTATCTACGGAATGAAAAAAAGAATAGGAAATATCGGACATGACGCGCACATTGGAGGAGCTATCGCCGGCTATGCACTAACTCTGTTGTTTGTACCTTCACTACTGCAAACCAGCCTTTGGATTGTCGCTTTATTGGCGGTTCCTATTATCATACTAGTGATTTTAACGCAACTAGGAAAACTTTAAATTTAATTACTATGAAAAAAACAGCTTTAGTACTAATACTTTTAATAACAACAATTATGAATGCACAAACCCCTAATCCAACTTCCACGGTTGACGTAAGCGGAGAAGGAGTAGTCAATGTCACCCCCGATGAAGTAACTATTCGTGTTCGTGTTGAAAATACTGGGAAAAATACGACCGTTGTTAAACAACAAAACGATCGAACTGTAAATGATGTTTTAGCTTTTTTAAGATCTATGGGAATAGAAAACAAAGATGTACAAACACAGTATGTAAATCTTCAGAAGAATTACGAATACAATACGAAGACCTATAACTACGCTGCCAATCAGTCTATTTCTATAAAAGTTCGAAACTTAAGTAAATACGAAGATATAATGAATGGTTTGCTTGAAAGTGGGATTAATAGAGTAGATGGTGTTTCGTTTTCTTCATCAGAAAAAACCAGGTTAGAATCTCAAGCACGTAAAAAAGCAATGCTCGATGCCAAACAGAAGGCTACAGAATATGCCTCTGCTCTAGATCAAGAAATTGGGAAAGCTGCTTCAATAAGTGAGTTTCAACAAATAAACAACGGTCCTCAACCTATGTTTAGAACTTCAATGATGGTAGAATCTGATGCTTCTGGAGGGCAACAAACGCTAGCTCCTGGCGAAATGGAAATCAAAGTTCGTGTAAATGTGAGCTTCTACTTATATTAATTACTGTCCAAGCAAAGAAGCGATTTTTGCTTCCAAGGCAGGACCCCTTAAGTCTTTATCTATGATCTTTCCGGTTTCATCTAATAAAAAGGTGGCCGGAATAGATCGTATGTTATATTGTCTTGCAATAGGACCTTGCCAAAATTGAAGATTAGAAACGTGATACCAATCCATATTATCGTCTTCGATAGCTTTTAACCACTTGTCTTTTTGCCCCGGACGATCTAGAGAAACACTTATAATGTTAAGTCCTTTATCGTGGTATTTTTCGTAAACACGAACAACATTAGGATTCTCGATACGACACGGCTTACACCATGAAGCCCAAAAGTCGATAATGGTATATTTTCCCAGTGCATCCTTAAGAGCAAGAGTTTCGCCATTAGGAGTGGGCGCACTAAAATCTGGAGCCATACCCCCAACATCGGTTAATGCTAATCCATCAAGAACTTCTTTTACTTTAGAAGCTAATGGAGTTGCCGCTATTCTCGGTGTAAAATTATCTACAATTTCGTTAGCTTCGGAAGGAGTTATTTCCTTACGATTTAGCATTTCTGAAAGTAGCATTACTGAAAACAATGAATTGTTATTTTCCTCTAAAAATTTCTTTTTAAATGCTTTGTCTTCGTTTACTAACTGAAGGTTTTCTTGTTGAATTGCGGCTATCTGCTCGTTGTCTTGATTCGATCTTGCATTTTTAAAACGCTCTACGTTGGCTTGACGTTTTTTATTAAGTTCGAGTGCTTCTTGAGAAAAATTACGAAATCCTTCATTTTGCATTCCTCCAGTTACGTAAGAAGCATTTACACTATCTTTATACACAGTAGCTTTCATGTCTACATTTTCGGGGAAGTAGAGCACAGTAGCTTGTGTTCCTTCAGGACGTAAAAAATGAATGGCTAACGTTTCAGATTTTGGATATGTACCAGAAAAAGAACCTTCTGTTACCGAAAGTGTATCAATAACTTCCGTCTTATTATCAGTCACTTTAAAGACCATGATGTTGGTTCCATCTTCATAACCTTCCGCAGTACCATTAAGCGAAAAGCTGTCAGATTCAGAATTACATGAGATGAGTGCAATAGCAGTAAGAAGTAAGAGTAACCGTTTCATATTTGTTAATTTTTATGCAAAAATACAGGTATTTAGTTTTCAAAAAAATTAGCATTCTCAAATTATTGTTAATTCTTTTAATGGCACCCGACAAATAAAGGTATAATGAGTATTTTTACTAAATAATTACCTCGCAATGAATACAAATAAAGGGGACTTCCCTCTGGACATCGTAGTAAGTTTCAATAAACTTTTTGGACTCTATAGGGCTCATTTAAAGTCGGACAATCCTGTATTGGTCTCAAGAGCCGAAGCGATGCTGACTATTGCGGAAAAATATCCTATACTTTCTGAAGGCTTAAAAACAAGGAAGGATATCGATCAGTATAGAGAACAGATCGATATTATTTTAGAAGATGTTTTTAGTTCGGTACTTTCTTCTAACGAAATTAAGATTGCTAGTCTTCCCTACAATGAATATATTTTTAAAGCCTCTGCACGTTACAACAAAATTATCGCAGCTGCAGGAAAAGATTTTCAATTAGAACTAAATAATTTTTCTGAAGACGAATATTTTGTACTTGGATGTAGTATTATTCTAGGGATTTACTACGGAAAAATTATAGACTTTAAAAGACCTTTTTATTACAGCATACCCGATGAAAATGGAATAAATAAGAGTTATCGTGTTCTTTATAATGCTGACTTTGTTGAAGTTGAAAAGACAAGTAAAGCGATCGATATTACGGAAGAAGATATAGATGAATTGCTTGAAAATTTTGATAATGTTGCTCTTTGGAAAGAAAAATTCCCTCCCGGGAGCTGGATTTTTAAAGGATTTGTAATAGCAAATATGTTCGATGTAACGATGGATGTGTCATTGTCCGACTTTAAAGCGAATTTATTACGAAGAGAAGTTCATGGAGGTACTTTAAATAAAGAGTTTGAACGTATTTTTAGAGCCATATTCAACCTTCCAGAATTACGTATTGGATTTTCAGACTTTAATAGTGAAGATGAGACTTTCGAGCGCATGTTGTATAAAGACATTGATAGTTTTATTTTAAAAGGACAGCGCAGTCAACATACTAAAGATGCGTTATGCGATGCCTCTTATTATACGCTCTTTAAACAGCATGATTTTTACTGTATTACCGATACCGAGCGATATCACAAGTTATATCCTAAAAATATTCTGTATAAGAAACTATTAGATCAAGGAGTTCGGAGTGCGATTTTGGCTTCTATCGTAGAAAATGAAGAAGTTGTAGGAGTTTTAGAATTAGTGTCGCCAAACGCAAATGAGCTAAATACAATCAACGCTAATAAGTTAAAAGATGTAATGCCTTATTTAGAAGATTCGGTAATACGATCTAAAGAGCGTCTTGATAACGATTTGGAACTTATCATTCAAGAAGAGTGTACAGCCATTCATTCAAGTGTGCATTGGAAATTTAGAAAAGAAGCGAAACGTTATTTAAATTCGATAGCGAATAACAATCCGTCGTTTTTTCGTGAAATTGTTTTCGATGATGTATATCCGTTATATGGACAGATCGATATTAAAGGCTCTTCCGAAGCAAGGAATGTGGCCACAGTAAAAGATCTTATTCTTCAATTAGAACATATTCAGACAATAGTAAAAAGCATCTTTCAAGTTGAAGGATTTCCTATATACGAACAACTTGAATTTAGAGTTGAAAAATACCTCAAAGAATTAAATGAAGACTTTCAAGTTGATAGTGAACGACAGGTTTTAAAGTTTTTAAATACAGAGATCATTCCTTTATTTAAGCATCTTTCTAAAAAGAGTGAAACTCTAAAAGGATTAATCGATGAATACAATGAGAAAGTAGATAACCAAAGCGGTTTTATTTACCAACATCGTAAAGACTACGATGAGTCTGTAATGCTTATCAACAAGCGAATGGCTTCTATTTTAGATAGAAAGCAAGTGGATGCTCAAGCCATGTATCCACATTATTTTGAACGTTTTAAAACCGATGGAGTAGAGCACAACCTGTATATTGGAGAGTCGATTACCAAGAAAAAATCATTCCATAAAATTTATCTTTATAACCTTAGATTGTGGCAATTACAAGCTATGTGCGAAATGGAGAATAGTTACTATAAATTAAAGGAACGCCTCGCTATACCATTAGATGTTGCATCTATGATCTTAGCATTTAATAGTCCGTTGTCACTGCGTTTTCGTATGGATGAGAAACGATTTGATGTGGATGGCACTTACAATGCGCGTTATGAAGTAGTTAAAAAACGAGTAGATAAAGCTAATATTAAAGGGACAGATGAGCGTGTAACACAAGCTGGAAAGATCTCGATAATTTATTCACAGAAGGAAGATGAAAAAGAGTATTTAAAATACATTTCATTTTTACAATCTAAAAAACAACTTCTAGATGACGAAGAAATTGTTGAGTTAGAAGATCTACAAGGCGTTACTGGTTTAAAAGCAATTAGAGTAAGTGTTCTTTACACACGTGGAAAAGACGCGAAAGAATACTATACTTATGAAGATTTAATCGCCCAGTTAGAAGCTTAATTAGTTGGTTTCTCTATAATTTGCTGGACTTCTGCTACCGTAAGATCGGCAAATGCAAACGAAACTCCAAAGGCAAGAATAGACACTACAATTCCAACCACGAAAGTAGTATACGTAAGGCGTAGAATTCTGTATTTTCTATCTAGTACTTTTCCCAGAAAGTAAAGATCTTTTGTAAGAGATTTGTAAATATAATCTCGGTCTTTTAAGAGTTCATCGATCGCCCATTGGTATTGAGATAATTCCATTTTATGAAAATTACCAAAAAAGGTAAGATTCACACTTTTATTTTCAACGTCCTCTTTAGTGAATTCTCCTCGGGTCACATTTGGGCGGGTTGCAATAACAGCGAGAATCATTGTAATGGTACTAGATACAATAAAAATAGTAGTAGGCCACAGCAAATAAGGGTTGGTGTCGAATTTAGAAAATAAATTACCAATAGTCACCGAAATTATAATCGCATTTACCGATAACAAAATGTTCGCTTTGGTATCTGCAATATCACTTAACTTAATGTGGTTTCTTAAAGCAGTTCTATAAAAGGTCTGAATTCCCCGATCTGGGCTTGCATCTTTGTACTTTACTTTTAACTGCGCTTTTAATTCTTCTTTTTTTAATTTCTTTTTATACTTCTTTTTGGCCTCCATAAGTGTCGCAAGATTTTCTTGCTTCACGGGTTGCCAATTATTTAATGCATAATCGGTATAAAATTTATGTTTTTCAACGAACATTTTAATATTTTCATTACGCCATTGGCGTCCTGTAAAATCTTTCACACCTTGAAACTGATACTCTTGTCTTAAAAACTCACTAGCTTCTTCGAAATAATCTTTTCCAAGATGTGAAGAATCCGCATCACGAATCATTTCTTCCAACTCATTTGTGGGAACGGTATCTTTAAATTTTGTGGCAAGAATACATTTTTCAACACCTTCAATAATGTCTTTTTCTACATTCTTAGAAGAGAGAAATTCTCGCGCTATTTTTGCACTTTCTTCTTCATGTCCTTCTCGTTTCACAATGTACCCTGTGTCGTGCAATAAAGCCGCTAGTTGTAGGATTGTAGCATCTTTAACATTAATTTGTGAATGTTCAATAATTTCATTTATACTTTTATAAACGCGTTTAGAATGGGTATAATTATGGTATACAAAGGTACTAGGCAACTTTTCCTTAAAGAGTTGTTGAATGTATTGGTCGGTTGCTTCAATAATTTCGCTCATAAATGCATTTTTGAGAAACCAAATTACAAAAAATAAGAGTGCTATTCTATCGCTGTCAAAAATTAACATCAATATAACTTTTTTGAATGTTGCCCGATATGCCTCAAATGTATAGTTGATATTATTTATGCTTCAGAAGAAAATTCTCTACGGAATACTTATTGTCTTATTACTTAATGCCTGCGCTGCCTATGAACCTCAATATCGCGAATCGGATAGAGCAGAAACATTCCCTTCTGAAAAAGAAATTGAAAAAACATTTTATCTTGTAGGGGATGCTGGACTTTCTCCTTTAGCAGGAATGAGTGAAGGTCTTACTGTTTTCAACGAGTACATGAAAACACAAGAAGTTCCGGGAAATTACACCATTTTCTTGGGAGATAATATTTATCCCGATGGAATGCCCCCTAAGGAAGAAGCAGGTCGTTCCATCGCAGAATATTATATTGATGCACAATTAAAAACAATCGAGAATTATGATGGAGAGTTTTTCTTTATTCCAGGTAATCACGAATGGTATAATGGTGGTTTGCCAGGGGTAAAACGAGAAGAAGATTACATTAAAGTAAAATCGGGAAACTTGAATGCCTTTCAACCTGAAAATGGGTGTCCATTAAAGAGTATCTCGGTGTCAGACAACATACAGTTGATCATGATCGATTCGCAATGGTATTTAGAAGACTGGAATGCCAATCCCACAATCAATGAAAATTGTGATATTAAAAGTAGAGAAAAACTTTTTATAGAGATTGCTCTGGAAGTTGAGAAAAATAAAAACAAAACCATTTTATTTGCCATGCATCACCCCATGTTCACCAATGGAACTCACGGTGGTTTCTTCGGTCTAAAAAAACATTTGTATCCTACTCAAAGTAAACTTCCTCTACCTGTATTATCTTCATTAGTTGTTCAAATACGGTCTCAAGGAGGAGTTTCTGTTCAAGATAGATATAACGAATTGTACAATGACCTTATGAATCGCTTGGCTACAATTGCAAAAAAACACGACAAATTTGTTTTTGCTTCTGGTCACGAACATACCTTACAGCATTTTGAAAGTGATGGGTTGGTCCAGATCTTATCAGGTTCAGGAGCAAAAGCATCACAAGCATCGTTAGGAAAAGATGCCTTATTCGTCACAGGAGCACAAGGATTCGCAGTAATGGATGTGTTTAAAGATGGATCAACTTGGGTTCGTTATTATATAGCAGATGCTCAAAAAAAACCAAAATTAGTCTTTGAAAAAGAAGTTTTTCCTCCTTCAAAAGTTTTCGAGGTAGCTCAGCTTCCCAATGAATTTCCTCAAACCATAGAAACATCTGTATACCGAAAAGATACCATTAGGGAGTCTTTGTTTTTTAGAACGATCTACGGGAAAAAATACGAAAAAGCTTATACTACACCAGTCACGGCTAAGGTAGTAGATCTTGATACACTTTACGGCGGACTTACACCAATTCGACAGGGAGGGAGAAGTGAGTATGACGAACTAAAGTTAAAAGATGCGAACGGAAATCTTTATACCATGCGTGCATTGGCAAAAAACGCATTGGAGGTTTCTCGACAAGTTCCTATCGAAGAAGCAACGAAGGCAGGAGAAACAGATACAAATTCAGAAGTAATAAATACATCAGGCTTTAATCAAGACTTCTATACTACGTCGCATCCGTATGCCGTGATGGCAATTCCCAGAATGGCAGATGCCGTAAATATTTTCTATACAAAGCCCGAATTATATTACGTACCCAAGCAGAAAGCACTTCAAAATTACAATGAAAAATTTGGTGACGAATTGTATTTAATAAGTGTCGAGCCAAGTGTAGAAAGTGATAACGATAGTACATTTGCATACCCTAACGATATAGAAACTACAGACGATATCTTAATCAAGCTCCGCGAAAATGATGACATTCTCGTTGACGAAGAAAACTATTTAACATCACGACTTTTCGATATGTTGATCGGAGATTGGGACCGCGAAGATGATCATTGGCGTTGGGCAGAATATTTTAGAGCGGGTAAAAATTTATATGTTCCCATTCCCAAAAATCGAGACGATGCTTTTTCGAGTTTCGATGGTAATATTCTAGATGTGGCACGTTCTTTATTTAGTGGAACTAGAGAAGCCCATATTTATCGCCCAAATCTTACTAATCACGAATGGTTTAATAAAGAAGGTGTTATTTTAGACCGCGCCATATTAGAACGCTCTGGTAGAAGTCAATGGACCTTTACAGCAAAAACAATGCAAGCAAATCTGCTTGACGAAGTGATCGATGATGCTTTTAAAGATCTTCCGGTCTCAGTGCAGGAAGAAACTCTCGAAGAATTAAAGAATATTTTAAAAGAACGCAGAGATAACCTAGTTGATATTGCAAATGGTTATTTCGATTACCTGTCCAAATTACAAACACTAACGGGTACCGATCAAGATGATTATATCGAAATTACACGACTTCCAGAAGGAAAAACTAATGTAAAACTATACGATACCAAAGCGGGAGAAAAAGGAGATATAATTGTTAATCGAACTTTCGACCACGCAAATACTCGTGAGGTCTGGATCTACGGTCTGGGAGGAAACGACATAGTAAAAACGAGTGGAAAAGATAATGACCTTATTTACATGCGGTTTATTGGTGGAAAAGGAACCGATTCTTTCGACATTACAGATGGAAGAAGAATTAAATTTTACGATCACAAAAGTAGACCCAGTAAAGTGATTAAAAATGATGGAGGAAGTCTGGTTTTCTCAGATCTTTATGATTTAAATACCTACGATTATCGAAAACAGTTAGAAGTCACCAAGCGAGTGGCCCCAGGATTTGGCTATAATCCCGATGACGGACTTAAAGTTGGAGTTGAATTTATTTATACAGTGAATAGTTTTAAAAGAAATCCGTTTTCTAAACGTCATATTCTTGGTGCAGGATATTATTTTGAAACATCAAGTTTCGATTTTGATTATAGTGGTGAATTCGCGAACACTATAGGCGATCTTAACCTAAGTGTTGGAGCACATATTTCTAGTCCTAATTACACTGTAAATTATTTTGGCTTCGGAAATGAATCTCGAAATGCTGAAGATGAATTGGGGTACGATTACAACCGCATCGAACTGCAGAAAAATTCGATCGATGTTGGATTGCTCCGAAATTCTAATTTTGGTAGTATTTTTAGATTACAAACACGTTTTGAAGCTATTCGATTAAACGAAAGTTTTAATGATCTCTATTTAGATAAAGGAATCACTCAATTAGAAAACACACAATATTTCGGATCATTAGAAGCTGTATATACCTATCGAAGTTTCGACGATGCCGCAAATCCTTCTCGAGCGATGTTGTTCGATCTTACTGTAGGAGCAACAGAAAGTTTATCGAATACTAGCCAATACTTTGGGTACATTCGCTCCAGAATAGGATTTTACAATGCACTTATACCAAGTGAAAAGTTAGTGTTAAAAACTAATATTCAATCTAAATTTAACATTGGAAACCGTTTCGAATTTTACCAAGGAGCCATTTTAGGAGGAAACTCAGGGTTACGCGGATTTCGGGAAGAACGTTTCGTGGGACGGTCTTCGTTAGTGGGAAGTGCCGATGTTCGTTTTAGTTTTAACGAATTTAAGATTGAACTGTTTCCCCTTCAAGTGGGGGTTTTTGCAGGAGGAGATCTCGGTCGTGTCTGGACTCCGACAGAAGATTCAGACCAATGGCATACTTCGTACGGAGGTGGGCTTTGGGCAAACGGTCCCGGAGGTATAGGGGGCACCTTTTCTCTTTTTAATTCTATAGAAGGAACACGATTTACTTTTGGAGTTGGACTTAGCTTTTAATCTGTCCTTTTCTACGGCATTGCTCACAAATTTTTATGCAAAATAGAACCTTTAAAAATTAATGTATATTAACCGCATGAACTACCCCAAATTAATTTTATTTTCAATTGTACTAACAGTACTTACTTCCTGTGCTACTTCCGGGATTTCTATCGACGAGGATCACAAAACGGGAAGTTTTTCCGAAGAAGAAAAAAGGAGTGAACGGTTTTACATTATAGGAAATGCCTCAAACTCTCAGGGAGATAAAGTACCCATACTCGAAACCCTTCAGAAAGAAATAAAAAAAGACACACTACCAGCGCATGTAGTGTTTATAGGAGATAATGTAGAGGGCAAAGCTAAAAATGAAGCTACTATTAAAAAACAATTAGACCAGCAACTAGAGGTGGTAAAGAGTACTGGAGCAACACCGTATTTCATTCCTGGAAATTACGATTGGAATTTTAATAAAACGAAAGGGCTGGAAACGATCGAGGATTACCTTGAAGACCGCATGAATGCTGAAGATATTCTTACCCCCAATAACGGATGTCCTTTAGAAAGTATTGAGATTTCCAAAGACGTTCAGTTAGTAATTGTAGATAGTCAGTGGTACATTGAATACTGGTATTTACACCCACAAATGAATGATAAGTGTGAGATTAAAACCCGGGAAAAATTGTTGGCTGAAATTGAAGGTGAGTTTAAAAAGAATGCAAATAAAACCATCATTTTTGCAATTCACCACCCCGTTTTTACGAATGGATTTCATGGTGGAAGGTTTTCGTTTCGGGATCATATATTTCCATTACAGGGAAATATTCCAGTGCCATTTCTTGGAAGCCTAATAGCCCAAATACGGGCACAGGGAGGAATTTCTATTCAGGATCGTTTCAATAAAAAGTACAATGAGTTGATGTCGAAATTACTACCAATGCTGGATACAGATAAGCAGCGTATCATTGTAGTTTCGGGACACGAACAGAACCTACAATATATAGAACAAGGAGCAATAAAACAAGTAATTAGCGGTGCTGGAGGAGAATCGAAGCCAGTAACTTTAAGTGATAATGGAGTTTTTTCGTACGGTAAGAACGGTTTCGCTTCCTTAGAAGTATTTAAAAATGGTCGTGTTGCGGCTCATTTCTTCGGAAGAAATACAGACAACACCCCTGCGCTTCTGTACAGTACTAAAGTTTTTGGCCCGACCAAACTACCCGACACCGATGATCTTGCCACAACATTTCCTGAAACGTTTACTGCTTCGGTGTATGATCTTTCGAAAGTTGAAAAATCAGATTTTTTTAAATCCTTTTGGGGTGCCCATTATCGGGAAGCCTACGGAGCAAAAGTCACAGCAAAAACGGCATTTTTAGACACCCTTTATGGAGGGTTAGAAGTGGTGCGTCCCGGCGGTGGCCACCAAACAGAATCACTGCGTCTAGTTACTAAAGATGGCAAAGAATACAACATGCGCGCTTTAAAGAAAAGTGCAGTTCAGTTTTTAGAGACCACAACCTTTAAGGGTATTAATGGGGATGCCTATTTTTCGAACACGTTGCCCGAAGAGCTTATTCTCGATTTTTTTACAGCCGCCCATCCCTATGGAGCATTTGCAATACCAACTTTGGCAAAAGCTGCCGGAGTGTATTACACCACTCCCGAATTGTTTTATGTACCTAAACAAAAAGCTTTAGAAAAGTACAATGAAGAATATGGAGATCAGTTGTATATGATTGTAGAGCGTCCTGCAGAAGAATATAAAACTCGAAAGAGTTTTGGATATCCAGATGATATCGAGAGTACCGATGATCTTTTAAAGAAATTACGGGAAGATGAAGCGTATGTTTTAGACGAACAGGCGTACATACGTGCCCGTATTTTCGATATGTTGATTGGTGATTGGGACCGTCATAGTGACCAGTGGCGATGGGCAGAATTTGAAGGAGCGAACGATTCTAAAACGTTTGTACCTATTCCTAGAGATCGCGACCAAGTATTCGCCAATTTCGATGGCTCTTTTTTAAATACAATGCGTTCACTTATTGGTGCTGTGAATCAGTTTGGAGTGTACGGTAATGATATTGTCGATGTTAAATGGTTTAATGAAGCTGGAGCTAAGTTGGACCGTGCGCTTGTAAAGAGAAGCGCCAAACAAGAATGGATAGCTCAGGCGCAAGCAATTCAGGAATCGATAGATGAATCTATTTTAGAGGAAGCCTTCAGTGCTCTTCCTAACGCTGTACAGGATGAAACAATTTCGGAAATTAAAAAGCATTTTTTAGGAAGGAAGAAAAATCTTGTTGAAATCGTAGAACGGTATTATGAAGAATTTATTAAGTTTCAAATGCTCACAGGGACCGATAAAGATGATTTGTTCGAAATTGAACGCCTTCCGAAAGGGGAAACCCGTATAAGAGCATTCCGTATTAAAGATGGAGAAAAAGGAGATGAATTGTTCGATAGAACTTTCCGAAGTAATGAAACTGAAGAGATCTGGTTATATGGTCTGGACGATGACGATAAGTTTGTTGTAAGCGGAACGCCAGAAGATCCCATGCTTATTAGAATTATTGGTGGGCAGGATGAAGACTCTTTTTCGGTAGCTAATGGTAAAAAAATTGAGATTTACGACAACCGTACAGAACAAAATACAGTGAAAGAGCAGGGAGGAGCAAAAGTACGCTTCACTAAATTTTATACGCCGAACCTTTACGATTATACCCGGAAAAAAACTACCAGTGGAAAAATTGGATTAGGTGTAAATTACAACCCAGATACTGGAGCATCGATACACGCAAAATATTTAAAAAATAAGAATGAGTTTCTTCTTAATCCCTATAGCAAACGAACAGAAATTACAATAGACTATCAGTTCTTAACCCAAGGATTAGATATTCATTTTAATAAAGGGTTTGCTTCCATTTTTTCCGATTTTAATTTTATAACGACCACACGTTTTACTTCAAAAAATTATACAGAAAATTTTTTCGGCTTTGGAAATAATTCAAAGAATCTAGATGAGGTTTTTAGTTTTGATTACAATCGTGTTAATATGAGTGTGTATCATGGAGGAATTGGGGTAGAACGAGCATCACAATATGGAAGTTTTTTTCAAGTAAAATTAGATGTCGATGCTGTAGAATTAGTAAGAAATGGGGCAAATTTTATTGCTGAAAACCGTTCTTCTGAATTAGAGGATAGAAGTTACTTTTTCATCCCGAACACGACCTATCAGTATAAAAATTATGATGCAGAAGCATTTCCTACTAAAGGAATGCTTTTTAAAATAAAAGGAGGGTATATCGATGACCTAGGTGGAACAATAGGGACTGGTTTTGCTGAAGCCGACTTGGTGTTTTATAATGCGCTATCTAATAATCGCAATTTTGTTTTAAAGACAGGGGTCTCTACATATCTAACAGTGGGTGATGCTCCTCGGTTTTATCAACAGGCAAGAATTGGAGCCAACAACGGTTTACGTGGATTTCGAAACGATCGCTTTACTGGAGACCATAGTCTTACTGGAACAGCAGAACTATCGTATAGTTTCGAACCCATAAAAACTTTTTTCTTTCCACTTAATTTTAGTGTTTATACCGGATTTGATACGGGGAGGGTATGGGTTGCAAATAATACTTCTAATAGATGGCACCATTCTTTAGGTGGTGGATTTATGGTTCAATGGACCGAAGCCTTGCATTTCGATTTAAGTGTTTTTAATAGTGATGAAGGAAGTAGGTTTGGTGTTGGATTTCAGTTTAGTTATTAAGCTTCATTTCGTATAAATTGCCTCCAACAATATTTGTTAATTCATCTACGATAAATACCGTGTCTGAATTTTTAAATGAAATACTTTCTTTTTGTGAAGGATACTGTAGAGGTATATGCTTAACCGTTCCTTCGAAAAAACGGTCGTTTTCGAAATTTGAAAACGCCCATACATTAGAATAACTTAACAATACAAGGGTGTTTGTTTCCAGATCATAATCTGCACTAGTTACTGCGCACTCTTGCTTTTGAGTACAGGTAATATAGGAAGCAATTCGTTTTGCCTTAAAACTCCCTTCTTTGGCGGGAAGTCTGTAAACAGATGTCGTTCCGTCGAAATGTTTAGAGCGATTTCGTGTAAATAAGTAAAAATAATCGTTTAAAAATATAAAACCTTCAACATCAAAATTTCGGTTTTTCTTTTTAGGGGGAAATTGCACTTGATCTTCAAAAGAAAAGGAGGTTTTGGTAGCTTCAGTTTCTTTTTCTGAAATGCTTCCTACGCGTTCAACCTTGTAAATGGAAAGATCGTTTCGTTTGTTATGGTTGTTTCCGAAGTCACCTATATAAAGGTTTCCGTCTAGGTCTGAAGCTAAATCCTCCCAATCTGTATTTTTTGCATTTGTGATTGTAATGGTCTGGGCAACCAATTTCTTTTGAATATCATAACCATAAATAGTAGGGGCATTGCCAGAATCTTCGATCATCCATAGTAGCGGTGAATTTATTACTTTTTCTATTCCACTAACCTCCGACATGGAAAGAGAGGCAATTATATCTAAGCGTCCAAAATTGTAATTACAACTAGTCGTACAAAGATATAAGCAAGTAAGTGCGAGATAAAATTTCATAAAAAAAGTCCGCTAAATGCGGACTTGTAATTTTGTGTTGAAACTACGCTTCGGGGTGATTTGCTGAAGCACTCATAGACCAAGCGTCGAGCATCCAACTAATTTTTTCGAGACCTCCAATGTAAGCTCCAATCATATCGATAGTTCCTTCATCTCCCGCTGCATCGGCCTTTTCGATAACAATTCTCATTTGTTTGAGGAGTATTCCATGGTCTTTAAGCAAAATTTTAACCATTTCTACATCTTTTGTTTCTGAAGGGGATTCTTTAAGGTTCGATTTTTTTAAGTAATCTGAATAATTACTTACAGGTTGAAATCGTAAAGTGAGAATCCGTTCGGCTATTTCGTCTACCTTCAATTTTGCATCGTCGTACATTTCTTCAAATTTTTCATGAAGATCGAAAAAGTTTTTTCCAACAATGTTCCAGTGAAAATTGCGTAATTTTTGATAATAAAGGTGGTAATCGGCAAGCAGCGTATTTAATTCTTTAGCTGTTTCTGTGATTTTATCTTTGTTTAAGTTTAAATAGCTCATTGTTTTTTGGTTTTTAACAAAGTTACAGACAGATTCGTATGACACCAATTATTATAGGAGGTTTAATTTTTTTTTAACTATACGAAACGTCACATTTAATCTAAATTGTTAGTTAATTTAGCGTATAAAGTCTGGATAGTTAAATCGTCTTGCTAACAAAGAATTAGTATATTTGCGAATTCATTTTAAATTACGCATTTATAATCGCGTACCACTTATTATTAAAAATTAATGATGAAATTTTTAAGTTCACGCAATGTTTTTTTTGTTTGCTTTTTCATTCTATTCTGTAATTCAATAAAAGTAATCGCTCAAGTTACCCCAGACATTGATATAAGCAATATAGAAAACCTGTCTGATGATCAACTTCAAGAATATTGGCAAAAAGCGAAAGCACAAGGATATACTATGGCTCAAGTTAAGGCTCTTGCTGAGACGAAGGGGCTATCTCCAATTAAAATTGCAGAATTGGAACGGCGTTTAAGTCAATCTGGAATGATTTCAACTGGATCTGAAACTAGTGAGATTGAAAATTCGTTAACTATAGACTCATTACCATCTCAAGGATTTACAGGTAATGAGGGAATAGAAACTATTCCCAAAGATCCAATATTTGGTTATGATTTTTTTAATAATCGTAATATTACTTTTACTCCAAATTTAAATTTAGCCACCCCTTCTAATTATGAGCTTGGACCAGGGGATGAAATTTCTATCAACTTATGGGGTGCAGCCGAGAATAATTATACAATCGCCGTTGATCGAGAAGGAGCTGTTCGTCTTTCAAACATTGGTCCTGTTTATGTAAGTGGTTTAACGATGGAACAGGCCTCTGCTAAGATAGAAAGCAAATTAAAAAATATTTATGCTGGTATAAATGCTCCCGACAATAGTCCATATAAAGTTTTCTTGAGTATTTCGCTAGTTAATGTTCGTACCGTTCAAGTTAATATAATAGGAGAGGTTAAAGTGCCAGGTACATATTCCTTAAGTGCTTTATCAACATTGCTAAATGCACTTTACGCAAGTGGTGGACCAACTAAAGAAGGAACTTTTAGAGAAATTAAATTAGTACGGAATGGTGTAGATGTTACATATTTTGATATTTATGATTATCTAGTAAATGGGTCTCAAGTTGGTAATAAAACCTTACGTGATCAAGATGTAATAATAGTTTCTCCATATATCTCAAGAGTTTCAATTTCGGGAAGTGTAAAACGGCCAGGAGTTTATGAATTAAAACCCAATGAGACTTTAGATAATTTATTAGAATTTGTTGGTGGATTTACCTCCCAAGCTTATAAGGATAGAATTATCTTGGAAAGAATTGAAGGTGATCGTAAAATCATCAAGGAGATATTAGTCTCGAATTCGGGAGTAACTTCTTTGGAAGATGGAGATGTGTTATCGGTTAATAAAATATTAGATAAATTTAAAAATGAAATTAGTATTAAAGGCGCAGTTTTAAGGCCTGGAAGATATGAGTACTCTGAAAATATTACAGTGAAAGATCTTATAGAAAAAGCTGCAGGAATTAATGAAAAGGCTTTTTTACAAAGAGGGTTAATTTTTAGAACAGAAGACGGTGTTAGAGAATCTGTAATCCCTTTTTCGGTTTCCGAGGTAATGTCTAACTTAAAGAATATTAAGTTAATGCCGAATGATCGTATAGAAATATTTAATAAATATAATCTTAGTGAAAACTATACATTACAAATAGATGGAGCTGTTAATAATCCAATTACTATTCCATACGTTGAAAATTTGACAGTGGAAGATCTAGTTCTTTTAGGAGGTGGTTTTCAAGATGGAGCGAATGAAAATAAGATTGATATTTATCGTCGAATAGATGATGACTCCTACGAAACTTTAAGTAAGAATTTTAAAGTTTCTGCCAATGGAAAACTTACAATTTCTGATGGAACACCATTTTTCTTGGAACCAAATGATCGAGTTTCTGTTCGTTTTTTAAGAGGTTATTCGGAACAAATAAAGGTTTCGGTCAATGGTGAGGCTAACTATCCAGGAAATTATACAATTGAAAATAAAGATGAAAAAATTTCCGATCTTTTAATTAAGGCTGGGGGGTTATCACCCTATGCTTTTACAAATGGAGCAACTTTAATTAGGCTAAATCCTTTCTATAAAGAACAAAGTCAACAAGCAACATTGAGTACATTATCTGAGAAAGAAGAAATCACAGGTTCTGAAGATGAAAAAATTAAAAACAGAAAAGAATTTAGGGTTGGAATTAACCTTCAAAATATTATGGATGATCCTGAATCTAAGTATAATTTAATTTTGAAAAATGGGGATAGATTAATAATTCCATCTGTAAAGCAAACTGTTAAGGTAGAGGGAGAGGTTTTAGTGCCTTCTTTAGTACGTTTCGATGATTCTAGAAGTTTAAGAGATTACATTAGCATGTCTGGTGGTTTTTCTACTGACGCGAAAAAAGGTAAGATTTATGTTGTTTATCCCAACGGAGATATAGCTTCCACAAAGCATTTCCTGTTTTTTAGAAGTTACCCAAAATTAAAGCCAGGTGCCGCCATACTTGTTCCTTCAAAACCTGAAAATAAAAATAAACTTTCAGCACAAGAAGTAATAGGGATTGGTTCTGGTTTGGCTACGTTTGGGTTGTTGATTGATAGAATATTTCAATAATTGTAATTATGAAATCAAATAATAGTAAACTTTCAGACATTACACTAAAAGAGATAATTTATAGAATCTTAGATTCTTGGAGGTTCGTAGCTGTTTTTGTCATTATTTTTTTAGTTTTTGGTTTTTTTATAGCCCAACTCACTCCTAAAGAATATACTTCGTCAACGACAATTTTACCACAACTAGGGAACAATAGAGGAATAGGCAAAAAATTTAGTGGTATTGCTCAGTTAGTCGGACTAAAGTTAGGTGATGACGATGCAAATTTAATTATACCTACTTTGTATCCTATCATAGTAAACAGTACACCCTATCAAACTGCATTGTTAGAAACTCCATTGAAGTTTAGTGAAGAGGATAGTTTGGTCTCACTGTCTTATTATCTCTCAGAAATTTATGATAAAGGCTTGTTGCATAAAATAAAATCGAATACAATTGGGCTTCCTTCAAAAATTGTTCGGAGTTTTAAAAATTCTTCTAAAGAAGAAAAACACTTTATAATGACTGACTCTTCAATTTATTCTTTAAGTGAAGAACAAATTGAACAAAAACAGTTTCTAGAATCAAGTTTATCTATAGAGTTTAATGATGTAGATGGTTATTTAGAAATTAAAGCGACAATGCCAGAACCTCTTGCGGCTGCTCAAATCACTAAACGTGCTCAAGAATTATTACAAAAATTTCTTATTGATTACAACATTCAAAAATCGAAAGATGAATTAAAATATATAGAAGAAAGATTTAATGAAGCTAAATCTGAATATGTTGAACGACGAGCAGCTCTAGGGAATTTTAGAGATAGGAATAAAAACATTATAAGTTCATATACTTCTAATAGAGAAGAGCAGCTCCAATCCGAGTACGATCTTGCTTATGCGATGTATTCTCAGCTTGCTACCCAGATGGAGTCTTCAAAATTGCAGGTAAGTAAGGATACCCCGATTTTTACTGTGCTTCGTCCTGTTACTGTTCCAAATGAGCCTTCAGCCCCAAATAAAATTCTTATTTTATTTTATGCTGCATTCTTAGGTTTTGCAATAAGTGTAATAATTATTCTATATAAATCATATTTTTCAATTATCAAGAAACACTTTCAGAGATAAATATTTAACCTAATCCTATTAGCAGATCCTTAATCTCTGCACTAACTATGAAAAATTTCCTCGAAATTGCGATTAAAGCATCGATAGAAGCTGGAATTGAAATACTGAATGTGTATGATTCAGAATTTTCAGTTCAAGTAAAATCTGATCAATCTCCATTAACTATTGCTGACGAAAATGCAAATAAAATTATAAATAGGTATCTTAAAACTACAAATGTTCCGATAATTAGTGAGGAAAATATAGAAATTGATTATAAAGTTAGGTCGAAGTGGAAGCATTGTTGGATAGTAGACCCTTTAGATGGCACTAAAGAGTTTATAAAGCGAAATGGAGAGTTTACAGTAAATATTGCCTATGTGTCTGGTGGTGACCCTGTATTGGGTGTGATTTTTGTTCCAGTAACAAAGACATTATATTATGCTGATGTCGCAGGTAAAAAAGCTTTTAAATGTGTGCTAGAAAATTTTGATTTTTCTATGGAAAGTATATCCAAACTTTCTACAGAAATTATGCCTTCTAATGATGAGAATTTAAAGCGTATTGTTGGAAGTAGGTCTCATCTTAGTATTGAAACGAAAGAGTTTATAGATCAAATTTCTCAAGAAAATAGTGTTGAGATCGTATCTAAAGGAAGCTCTTTAAAGTTCTGTTTAATAGCAGAAGGAAAGGCAGACCTTTATCCGCGTTACGCCCCCACTATGGAGTGGGACACAGCTGCAGGGCAGGCTATTTGTATGGCTGTAGGAGTTACAGTAAATGCACTTCCTAATAACACACCTTTAAAGTATAATAAAGAAAATTTATTGAATCCATGGTTTTTGGTTTCTAACCGAAACTAAAGTAATATGGCCATTTACAAGCAAGAATCGCATTACAGAAGTATTATAAAAGGCATTTCCTGGCGCTTTATCGCTACGGCAGATACTATTATTGTAGTGCTTCTAATTACCTGTATTTCTGGACAATGTAGTTTAGAAAATGCGTTGAAAATCGGTTTTTTTGAATTTCTTATAAAATTGGCGATTTATTATATACATGAAAGGATATGGCAAAGATTATTATTTGGAAAAGAAGTTCATCCCCGCCAGACTTTATATAAAACAATTTCTTGGCGAATTATAGCTACCACTGGAACCTTTATTATCTCTGGTTTAATTTTAAATTCTTTTGATGAAATTGCTCTTTATATAGCGCTTACGGAATTAGTCACTAAATTTATCTTGTATTATTTCCATGAACGTTTATGGTTGCGATTACCACTGGGTAAAATTCGAGATCTTTTTTTAAGAGATAAAAAATAATTAGCATGCAAGAAAATATAATTCCACACAATTTCATTATAACTAAAAAGGAAAGAACCAATTTAAAAAAACACAATTCGTTATTACTTTGGTTTACAGGCTTATCTGGATCGGGGAAATCAACAATTGCCAATGCTGTTGAACAAGAGCTTTATAAGCAAAAAATTCACACCTACACTTTAGACGGTGATAATGTTCGTAAAGGGCTTAATAACGATTTAACTTTTTCACCAGACGATCGAAAAGAAAATATTCGCAGGATTGCAGAAACGGCAGCGCTTTTTATCGATGCTGGAGTTGTAGTGTTAGCGGCTTTCGTATCTCCCTATAAAAAGGATCGTGAATTGATTAAAAAAACGGTTAAAGATGTTAACTTTGTCGAGATTTTTGTCGATACACCGATAGAAGAATGTGAACGTAGAGACGTTAAAGGATTATACGCCAAGGCTAGAAAAGGGCTTATTAAAGATTTTACAGGGATAAATGCACCCTACGAAGCCCCCGATAATCCTGATGTACGTATTGATACATCTAAAGAGGCCATCGAAGAATCTGTTGCCCTTATTATGAAGGCTATAAAAATTAAATTAGAATTGAAATAGGTTATGAGCAAGTATTACTTAAATTATCTGGACGAATTGGAGTCTGAAGCCATCTACATCTTACGGGAAGTATGGGCTCAGTTTGAAAACCCCGTAATTCTTTTTTCTGGAGGAAAAGATTCTATCTTAGTAACCCACTTGGCAAAAAAAGCCTTTTATCCTTCTAAGATCCCATTTCCGTTTATGCACGTAGATACAGGGCATAACTTTCCCGAAACCATTCAGTTTCGAGATGATCTTATAAAAGACCTGGATGCACAACTTATTGTAGGTTCGGTTCAAGAAGCAATCGATACAGGACGTGTAGCCGAAGAGAAAGGGAAGAGTGCAACTCGTAACTCACTTCAAATAACAACCTTGCTAGATGCTATTGAAAATAACAAAGTAGATTGCGCTATTGGTGGCGGGCGTCGTGACGAAGAAAAAGCACGTGCGAAAGAACGTTTCTTTTCACATCGTGATGATTTCGGTCAATGGGATCCAAAAAATCAACGTCCAGAATTATGGAACATTTTAAACGGAAAGCACTTCGAAGGAGAGCATTTCCGTGCATTCCCGATTAGTAACTGGACCGAAATGGATGTATGGAACTATATTAAAAAAGAAAATATTGCCATTCCATCATTATACTATGCCCATGACCGTGAAGTTGTATGGAGAAATGATTCATGGATACCTGTTTCCGATTTCTTAAAGCTGGAAGATGGAGAAAAAGTAGAAACTAAAAAAATACGTTTTAGAACGTTGGGAGATATTACCATTACCGGAGGAATAGAATCGGATGCAGATACTCTTGAAAAGATTGCTATGGAAGTTTCAGCAATGAAAAAAACAGAGCGAGGTGATCGTACCGATGATAAGCGTAGTGAATCATCAATGGAAGACAGAAAAAGACAGGGATACTTTTAAAATAGGCAACACAATGGAATTAGATAACAATCAATTATTACGTTTTACAACTGCAGGAAGTGTTGATGATGGAAAAAGCACACTTATTGGCCGTTTGCTTTATGATTCTAAATCGATCTTTGAAGATCAATTAGCAGCAGTAGAAACCACGAGTAAAAGAAAAGGTCACGATGGAGTAGATCTTGCTTTATTTACTGATGGTTTAAAAGACGAAAGAGAACAAGGAATCACAATCGATGTTGCGTACCGATATTTTACAACACCTAAGCGAAAGTTTATCATTGCTGATACGCCAGGGCACATACAGTATACTAGAAATATGGTTACTGGAGCCTCTACAGCAAATGCGGCATTGATTCTAATCGATGCGCGTCATGGAGTGATTGAGCAAACAAAACGCCACGCTTTTATTGCTTCCTTACTTCAAATCCCTCACTTGATCGTTTGTATTAATAAAATGGATCTTGTTGAGTTTTCAGAAGAAAGATATAACGAGATCATCTCTCAATTTGAAGAGTTTTCATCAAAACTTTATGTAAAAGATGTCCGTTTTCTCCCGATTAGTGCACTTTTAGGCGATAACGTAGTAAACCGTTCAGAAAATATGAAATGGTATCAAGGAGCTCCGCTACTTCATACCTTAGAAACCATGCACATTAGTAGTGATATCAATAAAATTGATGCTCGTTTTCCTGTGCAGACTGTATTGCGCCCGCAACGTGAAGGATTCATCGATTATAGAGGATATGCAGGACGGGTAGCGAGTGGAATCTTTCGCCCAAATGATGAGGTAACGGTGATGCCTTCTGGATTTACGTCAAAAATAAAATCTATCGATACCGATAAAGGTGAATTAGCAGAAGCTTTTGCTCCTATGTCTGTGTCTATTACGCTAGAAGATGATATCGATGTAAGTCGTGGTGATATGATCGTTAAAACAGCTAACAAGCCAGAAGCTTCACAAGAATTCACTGCCATGATATGTTGGTTGCATAATGATGCTGCAAAGCCTAGAGCTAAATACACTATTTTGCATACTTCCAACGAACCAAAGGCGATGATCAAAGAGGTTCTTTATAAAATTGATATCAATACCTATGGTAGAGATGAAGAAAATAAAGATCTAAAAATGAATGAGATTGCTAAAGTTAAGGTTAAAACCACACGTCCTGTCATGATCGATGAATACCGAGACAACAGAATTACTGGTAGTTTTACCTTGGTAGATGATGCCACTCATGAAACTGTGGCTGCAGGGATGATTGTATAGTTTCCATTAAGAAAACATCAAATTTATTAATTGTTAAACTCATTTTGTAATTGAGTGAAATTCTTAAAATAGAAAGGAAGCTAGCATTTCTTTATTATCATGGTATATAAAAAATTAGAAGCATATTTTATTAATAATCCTATCTTTAAACAATCAGCTCTAGGAATAATATTTAATGTTTTTAGTGTTTTTTTTTCTATTGTTACCATTTCCCTTTTATTAGAATACTTAGGCAAAAACGATTATGGTATTTGGCTTACTATTTTTTCAATCTGTAATTGGATTAATTTTTTAGATGGAGGGTTGGGTAATGGACTACGAAATGAACTTACTAAAAGTTTAGTTAAAAAGGATGTGTATGGTGCAACTTCAATAATTTCAACAGGTTATATATCAATATCTTTCTTTTTAATCTCTCTTTTTATTTTACTATGTGGGGTTAATGCGCTAATAGATTGGAATTCCATTGTGTCTTCAGATAAAATTAATTTTAATCTTTTGGCCATATTTGTATTTGGTTTTTTCTTATTGCAAATGATTCTCAAATTGATTAGTAAAATTTACTTTTCATTTGATAGATCTTCCTTTAGTTTTTTTATTCCTTTAGCTACAAATTTCATCATCTTGATAGCTATCTATCTTATTTCATATTTCGATTTACCTAATAAAATATGGAATGTAGCTTTAATTTATTCTTTTTTACCCTTGGTTGTTTTGTCTCTACTAACATTCCATTTCTTTTATATCATTAAGCCAACTTATAAACCAAATTATACTTATTATAATAAAAAATATGTTACTTTAATTTTAAAAAACGGCATTTTGTTTTTTTTAATACAAATGAGCTCTGGAATTTTACAAGCTATAACTCCTTTTTTTATTACACTATGGTTTTCTCCACTCAGCACTGCAGATTATCAAATTTCAATTAAATATTATAGCTTTCTTCTAATTCTTTTAAATATTGTATTGCAGACAATGTGGACGACGATTACTGCAAGTTATATTCAAAAAGATTTTCTGAAATTAAAGGGGTTAATTAAGAAAAAAGTTATTCTAGCATTAGGTTTATTAGTGACATTGCTAATTATGTATTTTAGTTCCGAATTTATATATAGGATTTGGCTTGGGGATAATGTAGTAATTTCTGAAATCATTAATACCGCATCAGTACTTTTTGTTGCAACGGTGATTGTATCGAAAATATTTACTAATTTTTTAAATGCGACAAATAATATTAAAATTCAGTCCAACCTTTCTATCACAATAATTATCTTGTATTTTCCTGTCGTATATTTCCTTGTGAAAGTTTTACATTTAGGAATCACAGCATTAATAATGGCACCTGCTATATTTTTTCTAATTCAAATGTGCGTTGCTATATATGAATTAAAAAGGATAATGTATAAAAAAACAACTAATGAAATTCATTAAATATTCAAGAACTTCTAAAATAAATATAGGTGATTATGCTATTTCTGAGGCAATTAAATACTTAAGCCAAAAGATATGCAATAAAAATGTTGAAAGTTTTGATATCCTTTTTGAAGATTTTGATGTCGATAAAAGAGTTGAAGCCTCCAAAGAGATTTCTACATTTTATAAAGTTGTAAGGAGAAATAAATTTAAAAGTCGTTTTGTATTAGAGTTAAAAAAAATATTATTCTTAATTAAAGATAAGAAAAAAATTCAACAACAAATTGATGCAGCAGATTGCGTTATCGTGGGAGGTGGGAATTTGTTTTCAGAAAAAAATGGTTCTGATATGTTTCATAGGGCATATCAAATTATTAAAATGGCTAAAAATAGCAATAAGAAAATATATGTCTATGCAGTAGGAGTAGGGCCATTCCAATTTAATTATAAAAAACGGTTACATACGATGATCGAATTTTGTAATCAATTTTATGTAAGAGATATTTCTTCTAAATTGATATGTGATAATTCATTTAAAAAAAATACTCAAAAAATAAAAATTACCATAGACCCTGCCTTCATTTTATCGGATATGTATCCCGAAAGTATACGCAGAGATAAATATATTGGAATTAACTTTATGAATTTTGGTAATATTGTACCCAACTCTACATTCGATATAGATAAGATTATTTCAAATTTAAAAAATTTATACGCTTTTTATAAAAAACCTTTTAAAATTATTAATACATCTTTTGGTGAAGATTTATCATTGTCACTCTTAATATCTAAAGCTCTCAATGATGCCCATATAGATAATCACATTATTAATATTAAAAGTATGAAAGACATTCCAATTGCATTTTCAGATCTTGACTTTTTTATCGCCTCACGAATGCATTCTTCAATATTTGCAATGTCTTATAATGTGCCCACTATAATATATCCTTGGCATCAAAAAATAATAGCATTGAACGAGTTCTTATTTGAAGACAAGAAAGAAATGGTATTATTAAAATCAGAAAATTTTGATGCTGATGAAATTCTAACTAAAATCAAGAATTATAAAGATTCAATTAATTTAGCCGAAATTATTTTGGACAAAAAATCTTTAATCTATAGAGACTATGAAGCCCTTGTTAAATAGTTCCTTCATTGTTAATAGTGTTTTTTTTCTATTTCTGTTTCTACCAAACAACATGTTTGGATCATTGATTCAAGTTATACTTACAGTTTTCATAATTTTAATTAATCCTAATAAATCTGTAGGTTTTAAAAATTTTTCTTTTCAGTTATCTAAACTGTTATTTTTTTTCGCTATTAGTTTAGCATTTTTGCACACTTTTTTGGGAAATTATGGGTTTTTTTTTCAATCTGTTTTCAAACTATTTTATTTAATATTTCTAGTTGTTTTTTTCCCCATAGCGAGCCGTTCTGAAATTAGCGATAAATTAATATTTTTAGCTTCTTTTTTCATTTTTTTTACCCAAATAGCATATATAATAGGTTTAACCTCTATTGTCAACTTTATTGATACATATTATACTTCGGAAGGTTACTTTAATAGTTCTGAGATACAAGCCACGTCTACAGAAATTGTCGATTTGTTCAATCTAAGATTCGGAGGAATTTATCGTAACTCTAATCAGGCAGGTAGAATTATATCATTACTTTTCTTAATATTAATATTAAATCGAAGAAAAAAACCTTGGGGGAAAATAGCTTTTGCATCAATAGGTACGATGATGATTTCTTTATTACTTACAGGGAGCAGAACGGCTTTTCTAGTAGTAATTTTTATATTGCTTTATTACCTAGTTTTTATTTTAAAGAAAAGGATTATTGGTTTTATTGCGATTGCAGTCATTGCAATAATTCCCTTTGTAAATTTAGGAAATCGTATTCTCGATTTTTCTGAGCTATCTGGAAAAAAAGATTCTGGAAGCTTTACTTCAAAAAAAGAATTTCTTTTTAGTTACGTATCTGAAGCGATTGAAAAACGTCCCGGAGATTTGGTGTTTGGAAGATTTAATATAGATAATATCTACAAAAACTATGGACAGAGAATTACTACTTTTGACTCCGAAATAGGATATTTGCTACATTCTGTGGGACTTCTAGGAATCTTATCAATTTTATTCTTTTACTTAGTTATTTTTCAAAAAGCTTCTTTAAATACACGCATGATTTTTGTGATGCTCTTATGGAGTATAACTAGTACAGTATTAACAAATTTTCGATTTTCTTTGCTGTTTATTTTTGTTTTAAGTTTGTACTATGAATTTAAGGAATCCAGATCAATTATAACCTCTACAAAACATCTTAATTAAATAATTTTATGGCTTACTTTCTATTTAATTATGATGACCATCACCATCTTATACCTAGTTTTTTAGAAGCTGCTGCGAATGCATACGGTAACCCCGTTTTATGTAAAGAATGGTTTTCTTGGAAATATACTGCAAATCCGTATGGTGATCCTATAATCTATTGCGCAGTTGATAATGATGAAATTGTTGGATGGGTCTCCTATGGTCGTCAAAATTTTTTAATTAATAAGAAAGTATATCATGGAGCGATGTCTTTCGATACTTTTGTGGCGCCATCACATCAAGGGCAAGGTATTTTCAGTAAATTAGTAAAACTTGTAGAAGCAGAATTAAAAGAGCAAAATATTGCTTTTGCAATAAATTTTCCTAATAGTAATAGTTTACCTGGCTTTCTAAAAAGAAATTGGAAACAACTGGATATTGTTGAATACTGGGTAAAACCAAAAAATATCGTGGCAATGCCTAAGATTGTAAAGAACATTCGAAATACTTTTGTTCCGCTCTCTTCAAACTATGAAGAAATTAAGAAAGCGATCCCTTCTAATTTTAACCAGAATCCCGTTGGTACGCTAGAATCTCAAGTGACTTACGATTATTTAAAATGGCGCTTTTTCACACATCCTAACGCAGCGTATATAGTTATAGATAATGAATATTTATTTTCAATTGCAAGAATTGGAAAACGAGGAGCTATGCAGGAAATTCAGATAATTTTAGTTCACTGGAAATTAAATGAGAAAAGTATTTCTAGGCTTATACGGGATTATAAGAAGAAAGTTGCTTTCGATTTAATTGGATTTTCCATTTCTAAAAACAATCCTCTAAGAAAAGAATTAAAAAAACAACTATTCATTAAAGTACCAACACAGGTGAACGTTTGCTATAAAATTTTTAATGAATCTCTAAACATTGATGTTTCAACTATTAGTTTATCAGCCATTAATTATCATACGTATTAATTTTGAGAGCAATTCTAAGAAATATTTTTTTAAACACGATGGGTTCTATAAAGAAGCCGGAACCAGGAGTTCATATAATTAATAGTCATTACGTAACTCCAAATTTAGTTGGTCATGATGATTACCAGATATTCGAAAATTTTTTGAAACATCTTGACGCTTCCTGTACACTGATCTCACTTGAAGAAGCAACTCAAATGATAGTCGATAAGATCCCTGCAAAGAAAACCTCTTATGTGGCTTTTACTTTCGATGATGGATTTGAAGAATGCTATCATGTAATCGCTCCACTTCTTGAAAAATACAATACCACTGGCGCATTTTTTATCAATGCTAATTTTGTAGAATCTGATGATGTTTACAGAACCGCTTTTAACGATCGCATTCGAATCGACACCAAAACCCCGATGAATTGGAGTCAAATAAAAGAACTTCACGAAAGAGGGCATGTTATAGGTTCTCATACTATGGATCATTACAATCTAGCAGATTTAAATGAAGAAGAGTTGCATTTTCAAATCCAAGAAAATAAAAGCATCTTAGAAAAAAAGCTAGAATATTCTTGTGATTATTTTGCTTGGACATATGGAAAATTAATTCATTTCCCACAGCATGCCTTAGATATCGCACAAAAATTTCATCCTTATATTTTTAGTGGAACCAATTACAAAAAGTATTTCTCGTATGGTACTAGCGTAATTAATCGCAGGCATCTCGAGCCATATTGGCCTAAAAATCATCTTAATTATTTTCTCTCAATAAAAAAAACATGGTCTTAATAGATTCGCTATTTATAAATACCAGTGGAGGTAAAATCTTATTAGATTATCTGGTTCGGCAAATTGAAGAAGCAGAGATCGATTGTTTTTATTTATTTGACGCTAGATGCAAGGACTCTTATACGAATGTACCACCCAATCGAAAAATCTATCTAAAAGCTTCTATGCTCAACCGATACCGATTTTACAAAAAGAGGAAAGGTTCTTTTACAAAAATATTATGCTTCGGAAATTTACCGCCGATTACAAAACAAAAAGCAATCACATACACTTATTTTCATCAGTTTTTATTTATCGAATTGCCAACCTCAATTACGGGTGTTGCCCGCGCCAAATTTCTTCTAAAAAAGAAGGTCTTTAAACTTTTAATAAAAAACACAGACTTTTTTGTATTGCAAACCGATTTTATAAAAAATAAATTTATAAATGAGTTTAATGTAACCGAGGATGAAGTAAAGTTACTTCCTTTTTACCCACCTCTCCCTAATGGAACTAACGTTGCCAAAGAAGCACATACCTATATCTATGTAAGTGGGGGAGCGGTTCATAAAAACCACCAAATTTTAATTAACGCCTTTTCTGAATTTTATGAAAAAAGAAATGTTGGTAAGCTTGTCCTAACTGTTGCTCCTTCCTACCAAAAAGTGTATTCGCAAATTGCAAGGGCGCAGTCTAAAGGAATTCCCATAATAAATTTAGGATATGTCTCTCGTGAGGAATTAGTAGAAGAGTACTTACGTGCTACTTATTTAATATTTCCATCGTTAAAAGAAAGCTTTGGTCTGGGATTAATTGAGGGAATTGAAAAGGATTGTAAAATAATTGCAGCAGACCTTCCATATACTTATGAAGTGTGTGAACCTTCTTTAGTATTCGATCCATATTCTCAAGAAAGCCTTCTTCATGCATTAGAAAAAAGTCTTGACGAAAATATAAAGCAGACACAGCCTTTAATTTCAAATGAAATACATAAATTGATTTCGATACTTTCAGAATAAAATTAACTTCTTGCTTAGTTTATTTATAACTGAACCTCTACATTTGAGATAGAATTTTTCAAATACGAAGAATGAAGAAGTACTTACTAACATCTATTGGCCGAACCGCCACTTTAAGTTTAGCTACTTATCTTGATAGTCTCGATGGAGTACAAAGCTTTCATGAAAAGGAGAAAAGTGATGTTCCCATTCTATTTCTTTCTCAGTTATCGGAATACTCATTGTTCGTTACTAATTATTTTACACAACGAAATGCTTCTATAGAAAATAAAGAAAACTCAGTTTATATTGAAGTGAATCCATATTTTCGATTTTTAAGCCCATCTTTACTGGAACCCCTAGATTGGCAGAAAATCTTTTTAATACGTCATCCAAAAACTTATCTTGAAAGTGTTTTTCAAAGAAAACTTTATACTGAAAATGACGTATTATTAAACCAAATACCCAACAATACTGACCCTGCAATAAAAAACTGGCCTCACTGGACACGGTTTCAAAAACTTTGCTGGTATTATATGAAAGTTCATGATCATATTTTAAGCTCGAACACTAAGTTTTTTAAATTTGAAGAGATCACGACAGATTCAACTTCCTTAAAGCAACTTCTTCAAGCTCTTTCCATAGATGTTACTAGTGTCACAAATTTCACACTCCCCAAAGTAAATAAGGCTGCTGACAACGCCATAAAAAATAAACTTAGAGAAGCAGTAAAAGGTAATTTTAAGTCATCTAAAAAGTTAGTTTGGAGTGATTTATCGAAGGAAGAACTTGCTACCTATGAAAATCTTTGTAAACCCATCGCAGAAAAAATAGGGTATGTTTTATAGCAAATGGTGGATCTATACTAATATATATTTAAAATGGGTTCGTAAACAACAACTCGAAAAGTACCTGCAACAAATAAAAGATGGAGAGAAACCTCTGTTTATACATATTAACCGTACCGCGGGATCGTCTATTGCAAATGCATTGCAAATTACTGAGGCACATTATACGCTAGCTGAATATGAAACTTTGTATAAAAATAAATTTAAAACTTCACTACCTTTAGATATCGAACTTATTTCGAGTATAAGAAACCCATACGATAAAGTTGTTTCTGAATATTTTTATAGAAAAAAAACAAATCAAAATAATATAAATACACTGTCATTTGCAGATTGGGTAGTAGAGGCATATCAAAAAAAAAATCCAAAATATAGAGATCGAGAAATTATGTTTCTACCTCAAGTATTTTGGCTTCGAGGTTATGAGAAATACAATTTGAAATTAATTAGGTATGAAAATCTTGAATATGATTACAAAAAGCTCATTTTACCCAACAGTAGAAGAAAGCTACCATGGAAAAAGAAAACAGAAAGAAAACCTATAAAAGAGTATTATACAAAAGAGATTAAAGCGATTATCTATAATGAATTTCGAAAGGATTTTGATATTTTTAAATACCCCAAAGAATGATCATAAAAGAATACAAAGCACTATTTGTTCACGTGCCCAAAACTGCAGGTCAAAGTATTGAAGATTTTTTTTTATCATCTTTAGGGCATAATAGAAAAGAACATGGGGCATCGTATTTATTGCGTCCGAAAACAAAATTTGAAGAAGGCCCTAAGCGTTTAGCACACCTTACAATAAACCAATATGTTGACTATTCTTATATCACTGAGAAGGCATTTGGCACCTATTTTACTTTTGCTATAGTAAGAAATCCGTGGGATCGAATCATCTCGTTTTATAAATATCGAGGTTTTGCCAATTTGGTGTCATTCGAAAAATTTGTGATTTCATATCTTCCTCTTTATATAAAAAATGAACATTGGTTTTTTAGGCCTCAAGCCGATTTTATTTTTAATGAACAAAATGAACTTCGCATTGATTATATGGGCCGCTTTGAAAAGCTTGAATTCGCTTTAAGTGTGATTGCCTCTAAAATAAACATTGATTTTAAAGAATTACCTAGAAGTAATAGTTCAAAAACGGAAAGTATATTGTCAAGTAAAAGTGTTCACTTATTAAGGAAACACCCTGAGGTTTTGTTCCAAATTAATAGAAAAGATTCTAAAAATAAAATAAGCTATCGTGATTATTACTCTAAAAAAAGTAAAGCAATCATAGACAACATTTATAAGCGTGATATAGATCTTTTAGAATACACTTTTTAATGAATATACATGATAATTTCCTTTAAACATAAATTTATATACATTAAAACTCGTAAAACGGCAGGTACTTCAATTGAAATTGCTCTTAGCAGTATTTGCGGTGATTCAGATATAATTACTCCTTTAAATGATGAAGATGAGCAATTACGCTTAAGAGCTACGGGGCGATCTGCTCAGAATTTTAAAGTATCATTAATAAGTTATTCCTTTAAAGATATCATTAGATCTTTAAAATATTTAAAACGAAAAGTATTTTATAATCATATGCCCGCATCAGAAATAAAAAGACACGTAGATGCTGTGACTTGGAATACTTTTTATAAGTTCGGATTTGAACGTGACCCAATTTTTAAGGCTATCTCACATTATTCGTATAGAAATGGAAAAATAAAGTACACTAATTTTGAAGATTATTTAAACTCAGGAGACATTAATAAGATAAAAGGGACTTTCTTTTATACAAATGTAAATGGTGAAATTCTAGTAGATAAAATATACAAATTAGAAGAATTAGAATTAGCTTTCCAAGATTTAGCAGATTGTTTTTCATTAACTGATGGGCAACTAAAATCTCCTACTATTCACGCTAAAAAAGGAAACTGGGAAAGAGAAATTATTCCTGAAGAAATTAGAAAAACATATGGTGACAAAATAAAGGAGATATTTGCGTTTGAATACAGCCATTTATACCGCTAATTAATTATTTGGGATCCATTAACTAAAACTAAGTGCTTAAAAAATTATATAAATCATATAGATATAAGGCGTTACAAATAATAGTACTTTTATTACACTCTTTATTTTTAATCCCATTACTTTTAAATTTTTGGGATTTGAAAGTTTATGGAAAATGGATTGCAATCTACTCTTTTTTTAATATAATTCAAGTATTTGAATTTAGTCATGCTCAGTTTGTAGGCAATGAGTTTAATCGTCTGGCTCATGTAAATAGAGTGAGAGCAAAAGAAGTTCTGGGCTCTGCGATTCGTGTAAATTTAGTAATTCAGATTTTACAGTTAGCCCTAGTATTATTATTTCTATATACAGGCTTGTTAGGTTTCTTTTTCGACGACAATATTGGTGTTGGTAACGTAGCAATTATTCTTATCATTTTATTTTTTTATCGATTTATTATTGGCTCATTTCGTGGAATAATTGTAAAAATTTTAAATCCATTTGGTCTAATTTATAAATCATTCCAATTTGCATTGGTTGAAAAGGTTTTAGAATTTTTTATACTTGTTATTGCTGCAGCCTCTGGAATATCCCTAATAGAGTTAGCAATTTTTTGGGTATGCGTAAAATCGGTATATTCAGCTATTATTATTTATCAACTCAAAACAATCATTCCCCAGTATTTTCCTTGGTGGAAACATGGTTCTTTCAAAGAGGGAGTTCTAAATATTTTAAAAGCATCTTATTTGGTAGGAAGTAATTTCTCAGACCGAATTATGAATGATGGTTTAAATTTAATAGTTTCTGCGTTCGTCGGAACTACATTTTTGCCGCTTTTCTCTGCAACAAAAACGATTGTAAACTTTGGTTTAAAAGTATCAGAATTTATTTTAGGACCTATTGAGCCTGAGATGATTGGTTTGTCCATTAAAAAGAGAGCTGTTAAAATATTAGACATATTTAAGGCATATTGGTTGATTACAGGTTCTATATTGATTGTTTTTTATACCATTGGATTGTTTTTGCTAGATGATTTTTTTATGATTTGGACTAATGGAAAATTAGTTTTTAATGAATTGTTGTTCGGAGCTCTTTCAATCATTTTTCTAATTCACAATTTTGCTGAAGTAATTATTAGATATTTTGTTGCTATGAACAAATTAAAAATTGTGCTGTCAACATCATTATTGAGAATAGGTATACTTGTGACAGTGCTTTATTTTAGTGATAAAAACCTTTCAAGCATATTATTAGCTTTAATTTTATCCGAATTTATAATTGCTTCCTTATATATTCCATATAAAATATTCAACGATTTTCATTTTCAAACAAGAGATAAAATAACTGTTTATATAAATTTATTCAGTATTATTTGGCTTAGTATTATGTTTTATTTTAAGCAAGAGGGTAAGCCCCTTTGGATACTTCTTATATTATTTATACCAGTAGTTATAATATTGCGTTGGCAGTACCTTTCTATTTCTAAGAACACGAAAAATCTATTTTTACGTGGTTTTAGAAAGTTGACTATCTTTGGTCTGAAACTAAAGTAGATGCGTGAATACAACTTGTTATATATCTATAGAAAGCGGAATCCGGGAAATTATAGCATTGAGCGTATTTATAATAAAATATCGCAGCAATTAGAAACAGCGGAGCGTTTCCCTTTTAATTTGAAGCGCTATACGCTAAGGAAACAATTTGATTTTGGTAGTTTTTTATATCATTTTTTAACATCCCTTTTTTCAAAAAAAAAAGTAGTACATATTACAGGTGCCTCTAACTATATGGTGATGGCATTTCCTTTTCAAACTCGAGTTTTTACATTACATGATCTAATTCGTTACAAAAAAATAAAGGGAATAAGAGGGTATTTATACGACTTGTTTTTTGTAAAGCTTCCAATAAAATATAGCCATTATATAATAGTCGTTTCTAAAAAAACAAGAGAGGAATTACTAAAGAATTTTCCAAATAGTGAGCGTAAAATAGACTTGATCTATAACCCTTTAATTATTCCGAAACAAATAATTAAACGAACCCCAAGAGAGATCACAAAAAACAATCCATTTAAAATTCTCCAAATCGGACAAAAAAACAACAAGAATTTTGAAAGGTTAATTTTAGCTACAAAATCGTTAGATGTTGAATATACATTTATACATTCAAATCCCGATAAAATTACCGCTTTATGTCATAAATATGAAATTATAAACCGGTCTGTAATCTTAACTAATATAAACGATGAAGAATTGTACAAGCAATACGCATTTCATGACGTTCTATATTTCGCATCTACGGCTGAGGGTTTTGGAATGCCTATAATTGAAGCTCAAGCACACGGCTTACCTGTAATTACCTCAAATTGCTCGCCAATGGACGAAATAGGAAAAGGGGCAATTTTAGTAGATCCATTAAATGTTGAAAGTATTACTGAAGGATTTATAAAATTATACAATCCCGTACTTGTAAGGAAAGTTGTCGCAACAGGTTTAGAAAATAGCAGAAACTTTAATGTCGATAAAATTGTAAGCATTTATATTTCCTTTTATAGCAAACTAATAAGGTAATCTCATCGTAAATTTGTAACATTGCGCCACTAATATCCAACTTTGATTGTAATTCTTGCGCCATATTTTTTACCTGCAGTTGAGCCAGGAGGACCTATAAAATCTATTTCTGGTGTTAGCGAAATTCTTCGTGATAATTTTAGGCATCAAATTATTACTAGAAATACAGATTTTAGCGGACAATTATTAGATAAAAATACATTAGAAAAAGGGGTGTCCTACGTTTCATACGTTTCTCCCTTTCAACTTTACAGAGAATTTAAAAAGGCCAAATTAATTTGGCTGAACTCCCTTTACAGCATTCCATTTTCATTTTTGCCAATTCTTGTGCTTTGTCTTTTCAGAAATAAAAAAGTACTTATATCTCCAAGAGGACAATTGTTAAAGGGGGCTATTTCTCCTTTTAAGAAAAAATATTTATGGGTTTATAAGTTTATTATTCTTAGCGCAAGAAATAATGTTACTATCCATTATACACATGAAGATGAAAAAACAAATTCTGACTCAATTTTTAAAAATTTTAATAGCCAGGTTTTTTTAAATCCAATAACTGAAATTTTTAAATTAAAACCTAAAATTCATAGAAGCGCTTCTAAAGACTTTACAATTGGTTTTTTCGGCCGCGTGGTGAAAAAAAAGAATATTTCATTTATTATTTCATTGTTGCCATTCTTAACTAAGAACACAACTTTTCATGTTCATGGATTTATAGAAGATAAAAAATATTGGAAGCATTGTGAAAAATTAATCCAAGAATTAAAACTTACTGAACGAGTTATTTTCTTCGGAACCTATAGTAGAGCAGATTTTAATAAAAAAGTAGATGATGTAGATTTGGTTGTTATACCTTCTTTTTCTGAAAATTTTTGTCATGTTTTTTTTGAAGCAATCAGCATGATGAGAATAGTAGTGTCCAGTGATGGGCTGCCTTGGAAAGATGTAAACAAAATAGTTCCAAATACGTTACTACCGTTAGAGGAACAGCTTTGGGTTAAACGGATTAAACAAATTCAAAATATGACTGTGGCAGATTATGCTTCAGAAGTGGATGAATTACAAAAGTACTGTAGTAAAACGAAACAATATGTTTCAGAAGATATTTTAGTTAATTTTAAAGATTTAATGAGGGAGCAATGAAAATTAAAGACAAAACATTACTTATCACAGGAGGAACTGGTTCTTTTGGAGGAGCTGTATTAAATAGATTCTTAAACTCCGATCACTTTAAGGAGATTCGTATCTTTTCTAGAGATGAAAAAAAGCAGGACGATATGCGCACCAGCCTTAAAAATGATAAACTTCGATTTTATATTGGAGATGTGCGTGATTTTGATAGCATTAACCGGGCTATGAGAGGTGTAGATTACGTGTTTCATGCTGCTGCATTAAAACAAGTTCCTTCATGCGAATTTTTTCCTTTAGAAGCTACAAGAACCAACGTATTTGGTACGCAGAATGTAATCGATGCCGCAGCAAACAATCATGTGAAAAAAGTAATTTGTTTAAGTACCGATAAAGCAGCGTATCCCATAAATGCAATGGGAATTTCTAAAGCACTTATGGAGAAAGTGGCTGTTGCTGCTTCTCGAAACCTTAATGAAACTACCGTTTGTCTTACGCGATATGGAAACGTAATGGCTTCCAGAGGATCTGTAATTCCTTTGTTTTTAAATCAGATTAATAACAAAGAAGCACTTACTGTTACAGATCCAAACATGACACGTTTTTTAATGTCTTTGGAAGATGCTGTCGAACTTGTATTGTTTGCTTTTGAAAACGGAAATTCAGGTGATCTGTTTGTAAATAAAGCACCTGCAGGAACTATTGGAGATCTTGCTCAAGCACTGCTGGAACTTTCAAAAGCAGATAATGAAATCAAGGTAATTGGTACACGACATGGTGAAAAGCTTTATGAAACGCTCTGTACAAGAGAAGAAATGATAAAAGCGGAAGATATGGGGGAGTTCTATAGAATTCCTGCCGATAACCGCGATTTGAATTATGCTCAGTATTTTTCTGAAGGAGAAGTTGATATGAGCACTATTGAAGATTACCATTCGCACAATACAGAACAGTTGGGAGTAGAAGGAATGAAGAAATTACTGTTAGGACTTCCTATCGTACAGGAACATATTAAAGGATAGCGTTATTTTACTACAACCCCGAATTATTGAAGGTGGTATCCATATCGATGAACGTGGAAGTTTACGGTATATAAATAGTTTCGATATGTCTTCTGTTAAAAGGATGTATGTAACTACCAATAAAACGACCGAACAGGTAAGAGCATGGATGGCACATCGGGTTGAATCACGGTGGTTATCCTGCAGCTTTGGTGCTTTTGAAGTTCAAATAATACCGGTGATAGACTGGGAGAAACCTGTAGCTTCAGAAAGACGTTTAACATTTACATTAACTTTCGAAACGCCTCAAGTATTGTATATTCCGCCAGGATATGCCATTGGTTTTAAAGCTTCCGTAGAAAAATCCATAATGCTTATTTTTTCTGATTACAGCATGGGAGAAATTGAAGATAATTACAAATTTAGTGTTGAAAATTTTAAAGATTGGAAATATGATTAAAGTAGGAATTACAGGACAGTCGGGATTTATGGGGATGCATTTGTACAATTATTTGGGAACAAAATCCGAAGAAATTGAAAGAATTCCTTTCGACAAGGCGTACTTTACTGAAACTGAACTGTTAGAGAGTTTTGTGGTTTCTTGTGATGTGATCGTTCATATAGCTGCCATGAACAGACATAAAGATGAACAGGTTATTTACGATACGAATACACACCTTGTTGAGCAATTAATAACTGCCTGCGAGAAAACTGGAGCAACCCCTAAAATTATATTTTCATCGTCTACACAAGAAGCGCGTGATAATTTATATGGTAAATCGAAGCGTGATGGGAGAAAAGCCCTTGAACAATGGGCAGCAAAGAGTAATGCAAGTGTTATTTCTTTGCTTATACCTAATGTGTTCGGTCCTTTTGGTAAGCCTTATTATAATTCGGTGGTAGCAACTTTTTGCCATCAACTTAATCATGATGAAACTCCGGAAATTCATAACGATGGAACTGTTAATTTAATTTATATTAACGAACTTTCCGAAGTAATTTATAACCATATAGTTGCTACCGATAGTTCAAAAACAGAACTTATCTCTGTAGAATATACTGCTTCTAAAAAAGTCTCAGAAATTCTAAATTTATTAGTTAATTTTAAAGCTAACTATGTAGATAACGGAGTAGTGCCGGATCTTTCCGATAAATTTGAGAAAAGTCTATTCAATACGTTTACCAGTTACATTCCTAAAGATTATTTTCCCAGAAAATTTACTAAACATACCG
The DNA here is from genome assembly GCF_001637325.1 of Cochleicola gelatinilyticus. Lineage (GTDB taxonomy): Bacteria > Bacteroidota > Bacteroidia > Flavobacteriales > Flavobacteriaceae > Cochleicola > Cochleicola gelatinilyticus. The sequence continues at coordinate 50,431 of NZ_LRXL01000049.1, read as the reverse complement.
ATGACCGTGGTGCTTTTGTAGAAATTATGCGTGCCAATACCGCCGGACAATCATCTTTCTCAACAACGGTTCCCGGAATTACCAGAGGGAATCATTACCATACCCGAAAAGTAGAACGATTTGCTGTAATTAGCGGGAAGGCGAAAATACAATTGCGAAAGATCAATACCAGTGAAGTCTTTGAGTACGACCTGGATGGCGATGAACCAGCTTACGTAGATATGCCGATCTGGTATACACATAACATTAAAAACACAGGAGATACCGAACTTATTACTTTATTTTGGATCAATGAACCCTTTGATTCCGAAGATCCTGATACCTATTTCGAAGTGGTATAAATACCATTATGATTTGCCACTTTAAAACATTACTTTTGCAGCCTTAAACAGAAGGTTCTTATGAAAAAACTTAAAGTGGTTACGGTTGTAGGTACACGACCTGAAATTATTCGCTTGGCTTGTGTTATGCAAGCATTAGACAAAAATGAAGCCATCGAACATGTTTTGGTTCATACGGGTCAAAACTATGACTACGAACTTAATGAGATCTTTTTCGATGACCTTGAGATTCGTAAACCTGATTTTTTCTTAGAGGCAGCAGGTAAAAATGCTACCGAGACTGTAGGAAACATTTTAATTAAGATAGATCCTATTTTAGAATCTGAAAATCCTGATGCTTTTTTAGTGCTAGGAGATACAAATTCTTGTTTATGTGCCATTCCTGCGAAAAAAAGAAAAATTCCTATCTTTCATATGGAGGCAGGAAACCGTTGTTTTGATCAACGTGTACCCGAAGAAACTAATAGAAAGATTGTAGATCATATTTCCGACATCAATTTAACATATAGCACTATTGCGCGCGAGTATTTGCTTCGAGAAGGCTTATCACCAGACCGAGTGATTAAAACGGGAAGTCCGATGTTTGAAGTACTAAATAAATTCATGCATAAGATTGAAGGTTCCGATGTATTATCCAGATTGGGACTTAAAAAGCATAAATATTTTGTAGTTTCTGCACACAGGGAAGAAAATATTAGTAGCGATGCCAATTTTGAAGGGCTTATCGATTCTTTAAATGAGATAGCCAACAAGTATGAGTATCCTGTGATTGTTTCCACGCATCCTAGAACACGTAATATGCTGGATGCGAAAAAAGTACAGGTGCATAAAAACATTCAGTTTTTGAAACCCCTTGGTTTTTCAGATTATAATGCACTGCAAATGCATTCGTACGCAGTACTTTCTGATAGTGGTACTATCTCAGAAGAATCATCTATTCTTAATTTTTGGGCATTAAATATTAGAGACGCACATGAACGCCCTGAGGCCATGGAAGAAGCTTCAGTAATGATGACCGGACTTAAGCCAGAACGTATCATGCAGGCATTATCAGCCTTAAAAATGCAACAAAGAAACCCGGAAAGAAATTTCAGACCAGTGTACGATTACAGCATGCCAAATGTTTCAGAAAAAATGGTGCGTATTATACTTTCGTATACAGATTATGTGAATCGAGTAGTTTGGTCAAAACACTAACATGAAGATACTACTTGTAAAACAACTATTTAATCCCGAACCAACGGCGAAAAGCCTTGATTTTGCTAAAGAATTGCAAAGAAGAGGGCATGAAGTAGAGGTGCTCACAGGGTTTCCGTCGTATCCATTAGGACGCATTTACGATGGTTATAAACAACAGCTTTATAAAAGAGAGGTCATGGATGGGGTTTCATTAATTCGTGTTCCTATTTATCCAGACCATAGTGCCTCGGGTTTTAAACGGTTTTTGCATTATTTTTCATATGGTATATCTGCTTCATTCATTGGACTGTGGTTAGTTAAGAAACCCGATGTATGTTTTGTTTACCAAGGAGCAATTCCGGCAGCTATCCCTGCCATTATTCTTAAAAAGCTGAGAGGAATTCCTTTCTTATACGATATAAATGATCTTTGGCCAGAAACTGTTGCCACTTCTGGAATGTTGAAGAATAAATGGGCACTAAAATTAATCAATGCTTGGTGTCATTTTAACTATCGAAATGCGGCTTTTATTACCGTAGCAACCCCTGGCTTTAAGAAGAATCTTTTAGCAAAAGGAGTACCTTCAGAAAAAATGGAAATTGTTTCTAACTGGAGCCGTGATGTAATTTCTGAAGCTGTTCTAGACAAAACTAGTAGCGACAGCTATTTCAAAGAAAATAAGATTAATATTTTGTACGCCGGAAATTTGGGAATTGTACAGTCACTAACCACGATTTTAACGACTGCGAAAATTCTTCAAGAAGAAGGAAATACAAGAATTCAATTTATATTTTTAGGTGGTGGGGCCGATGAAGAGAGACTAAAACAAGCTGCGATAGATTGGAACTTACATAATGTATCGTTTATTCCAAGAGTAGTATCGAGTGAGGTTACTAAGTACTTAAATGCAGCCGATTTTCTATTGGTGCATCTAAAAAAGGATGACCTTTTTAAAATTACCATTCCCTCAAAGATCCTTGCTTATCTAAAATCTGGAAAACCCATATTAATGGGACTAGAAGGAGACTCGAAGGCAATTCTCGATGAAGCCAGAGCTGGATATACGTTCGAACCAGATAATCCTGAAGCTCTTAAAAGAGTAGTACAAGAAATGAGTGCTTTATCGAAAGAAGAAATTGCAAATATGGGTATAAATGGTAAAAGATATTATACAGATAACCTTTCGTTAATTTCTAGCGTAGATAAGCTCGAAAAGAATTTTATAAAGATTAAGAAGAAATGATGAAAAACACACCAATTATTATAATTGGATCGGGACGTTCTGGTACAAATATGCTTCGAGATATTATTACTTCTATCGATGGATTTGAGACTTGGGATTGCGATGAGATCAATCCTATTTGGCGTTATGGAAATCGTGAATATCCTACCGATGAACTGCCTGTTGAAAATGCAACTCCACGAGTCAAAAAATTTATAAGAAGTAAATTTGAGCAATTACAAAAAAACACTAAAGCTGAATATGTTGTTGAAAAGACCTGCGCTAATTCACTAAGATTAAATTATGTATATGAGATTTTTCCAGATGCTAAATACGTGATTATAAATAGAGATGGTCGCGATGTGGTTCCTAGTGCTATGAAACGTTGGGTGTCTAGTTTCGAGTTGTCTTATACATTGAAGAAGTTACGATATGTTCCACTAAAAGACCTATTCTATTACGTGAGCCGCTTTGGAATGAATCGTGTAAAAAAGATTTTTTCGAAAGAAGCGAGTCTTTCTTTTTGGGGACCTTTATATCAAGGTATAGATAAGGATGTTGCATCCCTGACTTTGATGGAAGTGTGTGCAAACCAGTGGAAACATTGTGCTGAAAATACGTTACAACATCGGAAAATGATTTCGAAAGATCAGATCTTTGACATTACTTATGAATCTTTTGTGGCGCGTCCTGAAGAAGAAATGAAACGTTTATTAGGCTTTTTTGGTACGTCACTTTCAGAAGATAAAATTAAAGAATTGGTGACTAATGTTTCCACTAAAAGTGTGGGGTCTCATAAAAAGAAATTTTCAGAAGAAGAATTAGCAACCTTAGAGCAAATTACGTTACCAACCCTTAAAAAACTTGGATACCAAGGTGAGTAGTTCTAATAAAATATTGAAACGTGCGTTTGACGTTGTAGTATCTTTTATCGGATTGCTTTGTACAGGCTGGATTATTATTATAACAGCCATACTTGCGAGGATGGATACAAAACTTAGCGGATTTTTTAAACAGAAAAGAGTGGGACAACATGGTGCCATTTTTGAAGTTTATAAACTACGAAGTATGAAACATGTTGAAGGAGTAACTACTACAGTCTCAACAGATAATGATCCAAGAATAACACGGTTAGGTAGATTTTGGCGAAAATCTAAATTAGATGAATTGCCACAATTAATTAATGTATTTATGGGGGACATGAGTTTTGTTGGACCTAGACCCGACGTACCTGGGTTTGCAGATAGGTTAGAAGGGGAGGATAGAATTTTATTAACTATTAAACCGGGAATTACTGGACCTGCTTCTATATATTTTAAAGATGAAGAAGCATTATTAGCTGCACAGAATAATCCGGAACGTTATAACAGAGAAGTAATTTGGCCTAAAAAGGTTGAGTTGAACAAAGCATATATTAACAATTACAGCATTTTTAAGGATATAGAATATATTTTTAAAACAATTTTTTAGACATGAACGAAAAAATCTGGTTGTCATCACCCCATATGGGAGGTACAGAACAAAAATATGTTAACGAAGCTTTTGATACGAATTGGGTTGCTCCTTTAGGGCCCAATGTAAATGGTTTTGAAAAAGACTTAGAAACCTATCTTGGTCATGATTCTCATGTTGCCTGTGTTACAACCGGTACCGCTGCGATACATTTGGCACTCATAATTGCTGGTGTTGAAAGAGGAGATGATGTACTTTGCCAAACCTTTACTTTTTGTGGGTCGGCCAATCCCATAGCATATGTAGGCGCTACTCCTGTTTTTATTGATAGTGAAGAAGACACTTGGAATATGTCACCGGAATTATTAGAAGAGGCCATTTTAAGTGGTATTGCTAATGGTAAAAAGCCAAAAGCGGTATTAGCAGTTCATTTATATGGGATGCCCGCTCGAATAGCTGAAATTGAAGCAATTTGTAAAAAACATGGTGTTTTTTTAATTGAAGATGCAGCTGAAGCACTTGGCTCTACTTACAAAGGAAAGAAATGCGGTACTTTTGGAGATCTTTCAATACTTTCATTTAACGGAAATAAGATCATTACCACTTCTGGCGGAGGTGCTTTAGTGTGTCGTGATGCGGAAACAAAATCGAGGGCTATTTTTCTAGCTACTCAAGCAAGGGACGAAGCACCACACTATCAGCATTCAGAAATTGGACATAATTACAGGATGAGCAATATTGTTGCGGGTATTGGTAGAGGACAAATGGAAGTGTTGGATGCGCATGTCGCACTTCGTCAAAAAAATAATGATTTTTACAAAGAAGTTTTCTCAACAATCGAAGAAGTTTCTATTTTTGAAGAACCTAATTCAGACTTTATTAGCAATCATTGGTTATCGGCAATCACATTTAATTCTGAAAATATGAACCGAAACAGAGAAAAATTACGTATATTCCTACTAAATTTGAACATTGAAAGTAGGCCCTTGTGGAAACCGATGCATATGCAGCCGGTTTTTTCTGGTGCAAAAACCTTTGGTGGCACGGTTTCTGAATCTCTTTTTGAAAGAGGTCTTTGTCTGCCTTCAGGTTCTAATTTAACAACTTCACAAAAAAGTAGTATCGAAAAAGCCATTAAGAACTATTTTAGTTAAGATCCCCTCTTGTTAACTATTTGAAGTATGAAAGAAAAAATTAAACAAGCTTTGAAAATTATCTTATCGTCGAACGATAATGAATTAGACATAAGAAATGTAAAGTATCTTCCTAGATGGAGTGTGCTTTTAATAGATACATTCTTATTGATCTGCTCTATTGTGCTCACCGTATTAATTTTAAATGATCTTAATATAAAGTATTTAAAGCTGTTAAATATAACACAGCAAGTATTATTAGTTATTGGTGTTAATTTTACTTTTATGATTCTGTATAAGACGTATGCAGGGTTAATTCGACATTCTTCATTCATGGATGCCTTCAAGCTTTTGCTAGCATCTGTAAGCACTGTTACGGTTCTTTTCGTAATTAATTACAGTATGCTTTATGTAAAAGGGGAAAAAATATATCTTAATTCTTCTCTTATCCTTTATCTTTTTATTTCGTTTACGTTCTTATTTCTGTTTCGTCTTGCAGTAAAACAATTATACGAATATTTTAAAGTTTCTCAACGTACGGAAACTTATGAAAATGCAGTGATAATTGGCGTTGACGATGCAGCTATATCAATTGCTGCTGCCTTGGATATGGAGCACCCCCAGCGATTTAAAATTAAAGGGTTTGCTTCAAGAAATTCTTCTGCAAAGCGATTGCAAATTTTAGGGAAGCCTATTATAAAAGTAGGAGATAAAATCTCAGATGAGCTTAAAAGACTTAATGCAAATGCTGTTATACTTTCTGGGAACAGTCTTTCTGCAAAAGTAAAATTCAACATTGTTGAGGATTGCTTAGAAAATAATATTAAAGTATATAATTCACCTTTAGTGCTAGATTGGAGTGAAAATGTTTCGGTGGCAAAACAGGTGAAGAATCTTCAAATTGAAGATTTATTAGAACGAGAGCCTATTGTATTACACAATAAAGAAAAGTCGAAACAATTAAATGGAAAAGTAATTTTAGTTACGGGTGCTGCAGGATCAATAGGTAGTGAAATTGTAAGACAACTCGCTAATTATAATCCTGAATTATTGCTTATTTTAGATCAAGCTGAAACTCCGTTGCATAATCTTCAGTTAGAGTTAAGAGCGAATTTTCCTGACCTGAACTTTAAATGTATTATTTGTGATGTCGCTAATAGAAATCGATTAGGAACCTTTTTTCAGAAATACCCAATCGAGGTAGTGTATCATGCTGCAGCATATAAACATGTACCGTTAATGGAAGATAACTGTGCTGAAGCAGTCATCACAAATATTTATGGAACAAAAAATCTTGCTGATCTCGCAGTACTAAATAAAGTATCCAGATTTGTGATGGTTTCTACAGACAAAGCCGTAAATCCAAGTAATGTGATGGGAGCTTCGAAAAGAGCTGCAGAAATGTATGTGCAATCCCGTAGTTTTCATAAAAATAGTGTAGGAGTACTTTCTAAAACAAAATTTATAACTACACGGTTTGGAAATGTTTTAGGATCCAATGGAAGTGTTGTCCCATTGTTTAAAAAACAAATAGAAAAAGGAGGTCCTATAACCATTACACACCCAGATATTATTCGTTATTTTATGACGATACCCGAAGCTTGTCAATTGGTGTTAGAGGCTGGCGCCATGGGGAAAGGTGGTGAGATTTATATTTTCGACATGGGTGAGCCTGTTCGTATTATGGACTTAGCGGTAAAAATGATTAAATTGGCAGGGTATATTCCCAACGAAGAGATTGACATTAAAATTACAGGATTACGTCCTGGAGAGAAATTATACGAAGAACTTATTAGTGACAGTAGCCGTGCACTTCCCACGCATCATGAAAAGATCATGATTAGTAAAGATTATATCGAAGACTTTGATCTAGTAAGTAAAGGCATTAACAAACTCATTGAAGCAGCCTTAAAATTTGATGAAAATAAAGTTGTTACCCGTTTAAAAAATCTTGTTCCCGAATTTATTAGTAAGAACTCAGAGTTTGAATCTTTAGATACTGACGAGGAAATTATTGAAGCGCCCGAAAAAGATTTAACAGTACCCGTTAAAAATAAAGCCGTTGAACACCATAGTAAGTAATTCCCCTTCAATACATTTCAAGGTTTTTTGTAGCGTTGCAATAGCAATTTTAATGGGACTAACATCTCATATTGTAAATGCGCAAAATTTCGATATTGAAACTACAGTTTCTGGAGGTGGTTTTGTTAGTAACGATAACGAATTACCTTTCTGGATTGTAGCAAATTCTTATGGCGCTATATTTTCTGAAACAGATTACCTTGGTACAGTCCAATCGAAAGCGACGTACAAACTCTCTAAAAGCTCAAGTATTGAAGTAGGTGCAGGAGCATTTCTTCGGAACGGTACAAGCGATGAAGTACAACGAGATGAACTGTATCTGGAATTTCGTAATAGCTGGCTAAAAGCTACACTGGGAAGCAAACGGGTCGTAGATAAATTTGGAGGACTGTCTGTCGTTGCAAATAATTTTTTTCGATCTGGAAATACACGAGCATTACCGGGACTTATTTTAGAAGCTTCAGAACCTTTAAAATTGTCCGATAAATTTGAGATAGATTGGGCTATAGCGCATTACAGTTTAAATGATGATCGGTATGTAGATGACACCCGACTTCACTACAAGAAATTTCATTTAATTTGGAATTTAAACAATAAAAGCTTTCTAAAAGGAGGAATCACCCATTATGCACAATGGGGTGGATTTTCGCCAGAAGATGGTCAACAACCAGACGATTTCAGTGCTTTCATTGATATTTTTCTTGCCAAAAAAGGAGGTGGTGAAGCGGCACAAACAGATCAAGATAATGTTTTGGGAAATCACTTAGGAAGTTACGATCTAGAATATACATATACTCCTTCAACGGGAAGTTATTCTCTATACCATCAACACCCTTTTGAAGATGGATCTGGAACACGTTTAAAAAACTTTCCTGATGGAATTTGGGGATTTAGTTTTATGCCAAACGCTAAAGATTATACACCTTTTGTGAAAGCACTTATTATAGAATACATACAAACTACAGATCAAAGTGGTTCTGGAGGCGTAAGTGGTAGTGATAATTATTTTAATAGTGGTTTTTATCGTTCCGGTTTTTCGTATGAAGGAAGAAGTATTGGTTTGCCATTTATTTATTTTAATCAAGACCTAACCAGAACCGCTAACAGTAGGGTTAGAGGAATTCATTTCGGTATTTCGGCAAGTCGAAAAAAATGGGCGTACTTTTTAAAAACCAGTTTGATAAATAATTTGGGAACTTATGGAGCTCCTATTCTTCCAAAGGAACATACAATTTACAACAGTTTTAAAATTTCATATACGATGGAAACCTACGGAACGTTTTCTATGAATCTTGGATATGATTATAGTGATAGACGTGAGGATGTCTATGGGGGGCAAATGCAATACAGTTATTCTTTCTGAAGCAAAAATCATTCAGCAATTTTCTGAAGGTATTTTTGATAACTACTTTTAGAAGTGCCACTAGCAAGTTTTTGAAGTTGTTCTTTCGAAATAAATTTCATCGCATAGGCTATTTCTTCTAAACAAGCAATCTTCAAACCAGTACGGTGTTCTACAGCTTTTACGAATTCGGTAGCTTCTGTTAACGATTCGTGAGTTCCGGTATCTAACCAGGCAAAACCACGACTCATAATTTGAAGTTTTAAATGATCCTTTTGCATATACTGTTGATTTACAGTAGTGATTTCAAGCTCTCCACGATTAGAAGGCTTTACTTGTTTTGCAATATTAATAACAGAATTTGGATAAAAATACAAGCCAACTACCGCAAAATTAGATTTTGGTTCTTCAGGTTTTTCCTCTATACTTTTTACGTTGTTATTTTCATCAAACTCAACAACGCCATATCGCTTTGCATTATGCACATAGTTTCCGAAGATCACAGCTTTATTCTCAGTATCAACCGTTTCTACCGCATTCATTAATAGTTGCTTTAAACCTGCTCCATAAAAAATATTATCTCCTAATACAAGACATACAGAATCACCACCAATAAATTCTTCTCCTAAAATAAATGCCTGCGCTAATCCGTCGGGAGAGGGTTGAACTTTATAACTAAATTCCATACCAAGATCGTGCCCGTTTCCTAACAAACGTTCAAATCCAGAAATATCATTTGGCGTTGAGATAATAAGTACTTCTCTTATACCTGCCAACATAAGTACAGACAAAGGATAATATATCATTGGCTTATCGTAAATAGGAAGTAACTGTTTACTTACTCCCAATGTTAATGGGTGTAATCTTGTTCCTGACCCCCCTGCCAAAATAATTCCTTTCATAGCTTTGATGTTCTTTTATTTAATCTTGAAGATATTGATTTTTATAATATTCTTGATATGCGCCAGAAGTAACATGTTCTAACCACTCTGTATTATCAAGATACCAATCTATAGTCTTTCTAAGCCCTTCTTCGAAAGTAACGCTAGGAGACCAACCTAATTGCGTGTTCAACTTAGAAGCATCAATAGCATATCGTAAATCGTGGCCTGGGCGATCTTTAACAAAGGTGATTAGTTTTTCACTACTTCCAGATTCTCGTTCCAGTTTTTCATCCATAATAGAACATAATAATTTGACAAGGTCTATATTCTTCCATTCATTAAATCCACCTATATTATATGTTTCATTTTTCTTTCCAGCATGAAAAATAAGATCTATAGCGTGAACGTGATCTAAAACGTACAACCAGTCCCGCGTGTAATTCCCATCGCCATAAACAGGTAGTTCTTTTTCTTGAATAATATTATTGATGAATAATGGAATTAACTTTTCAGGAAAATGATTTGGACCATAATTATTTGAACAATTAGAAATAACATACGGCAATTTATAAGTTTCTCCATAAGCTCTTACAAAATGATCTGAGCTCGCTTTACTAGCAGAATAAGGAGAGTTAGGGTCGTAAGAAGTTGTTTCTGTAAAAAGCCCCGTAGAACCTAAGCTTCCATAGACCTCATCTGTACTAACGTGATAAAAAAGCTTATTTGAAAATGTTTCTTTCCAATGCGCTTTTGCTGCTTCAAGAAGGGTAAGTGTACCTATTACATTTGTTTTTACAAAAGCCAGAGGGTCTGCAATAGAGCGATCTACATGCGACTCTGCCGCTAAATGAATTACCGCCTCAATATCGTGTTCGATAAACACTTTCCGAATAAATTTCGAATCATTTATATTTCCTTTCAGAAAGGTATAGTTGGCTTCATTCTCAATATCTTTTAAATTCTCTAAATTACCTGCATACGTTAGGTCGTCGAGATTAAAAATGGAATATTGGGGGTATTTGGTTACAAAATAACGAACTAAATGAGAACCTATAAATCCAGCTCCTCCAGTGATTAAAATGTTCTTCTTTTCTTTCATGATAATGTTTTTCATGAGGATTTTTAAAAGGTTCTATTGCTCAATACACAATATAAATTAGTTATAATTTTGCGTTGGCCTTCTCTCCAAAAATCCCTTTTACATCATAAACAACTGTATTCTTAGTTTTAAATTGCTCTAAATTCAAGGTTAAAAATTCGTTGTGAGCTACTGCTAGAATAATCGTATCAAATTTTTCTTTTGGACATTCTTTAAGGGTTGTAATTCCGTATTCTTGATATACATCGGCTGGATTTGCCCAAGGATCGTATATAGTTACATTCGTTTCAAAATCGGTAAGGTGCTTAATCACTTCAACGACTTTCGTATTTCTTACATCTGGACAGTTTTCTTTAAAAGTTATTCCGAGTACTAAAACTTTAGAATTTTTAATCTTAAGATCGTTCTTTACCATAAGTTTAATAACTTCACTGGTAACATACTGCCCCATGCTATCGTTCATTCTGCGTCCAGCAAGAATTATCTCTGGATGATAGCCTATTTCTTGTGCTTTTTGAGCTAAGTAATAAGGATCAACTCCTATACAATGACCTCCAACTAAGCCTGGTTTAAAAGGTAGAAAATTCCATTTTGTACCTGCTGCTGCTAACACGTCATGCGTATTGATATGCATCATATTAAAAATCTTGGCTAATTCATTAACAAATGCTATGTTAATGTCTCGTTGAGAGTTTTCTATAACCTTCGCAGCTTCTGCAACTTTTATACTGGGTGCTAGATGCGTTCCGGCAGTAATAACCGAAGCATACAAAGCATCTATTTTCTTTCCAATTTCTGGAGTAGATCCAGAGGTAACTTTAAGAATTTTTTCTATAGTATGTTCTTTATCTCCAGGGTTAATTCGTTCTGGTGAGTAACCCGCATAAAAGTCGGCATTGTAAGTTAGACCAGAAATTTTTTCAAGTATAGGAATACATTCTTCCTCTGTTGCCCCTGGGTAGACGGTCGATTCGTAAATTACAATATTGTCTTTTTTTAAGACAGCTCCTACTGTTTCACTCGCTTTTATTAGTGGTGTTAATACAGGTCGGTTGTTTTTGTCTACGGGGGTAGGTACTGTTATAATATAGTAATCACACGTTTCAATATCTGAAAGACTACTAGAACAAAATAATCCATTTATTTGATTCTCTCCTAGGGTCGTATTTTTTTTAGAAAGCACGTCTTGCAAAATCTGGTCTGAAACCTCTAATGTACTATCATGACCTCTCATAAGTTCACTAATTCGTTCTTGATTTATATCAAACCCTACCACACGATATTTAGTTGCAAAAAGTCTGGCAAGTGGCAGCCCTACATACCCTAATCCAATTATTGCAATTTTATTCATGTGTTATTAATGAAAGTTAAAGATTTTTCCAATACCATTTTATGGCTTCTTCAATGCCTTTTTGGAAAGAATGGCTTGGGATATAATTTAGTTTTTTGGTCGCTTTTTCGATAGATGCCAAAGAATGTGGAACGTCTCCTTTTCGAACTTCACCATAGTTAATTTTAATCGCAGCTATAGAGGTATCGTAATGAGAAAGGGTAGAACGTATAACCTCTGCCATTTCTTTAATAGTGACCCTATCGCCAACAGCAGTGTTATAGACTTGATTCAATGCATCTATGTTTTGCGTTGTGATCGCAAGATAGTTCATTTGTATCACATTGTCAATATAAGTAAAGTCTCGAGAATAGCTACCATCACCATTAATAACAGGGGATTGGTGGTCGATAAATTGTTTTACAAATTTTGGAATTACAGCTGCGTACGCCCCATTAGGATCCTGTCTTCTTCCAAAGACATTAAAATAACGCAACCCTATAGTGTCTAGACCATAGGTCTGTTTAAAATTGGCAGCGTACAATTCGTTCACATATTTGGTGATAGCATAGGGAGAAAGAGGTTTGCCAATATTTGCTTCAACTTTTGGAAGACTTTCAGAATCTCCGTATGTTGAAGAACTTGCAGCATACACAAAACGTTGTACATTATTATCCCGTGCTGCAACTAACATGTTTAAAAAACCAGAAACATTTACATCATTACTAGTTATCGGATCATTAATAGAGCGAGGTACCGACCCCAATGCTGCTTGGTGAAGAACAAAAGCAACATTTTTACATGCCGATTGACAGGTTTTTAGATCTCGTATATCCCCTTCAATAAGGGTAAAATTAGTATGATCTAAAAAAGATTGAATATTTTTTTTATGCCCTGTAGCGAAATTATCAAGACATGTTACCTCATAATCTTTCGATAAAAAATACTCACATAAATTAGAGCCAATAAAGCCAGCTCCTCCAGTAATAAGTATTTTTTTTTCGTTCATTTTTATGGCCTTATGCGACAATTACTCCACATATCAAAATTGTGGAAATTACAGTTTTCAGTTGCAAATATACAATTGTAACTATCTAATGAATTAGAAGTGTAAATATAATATCATTTATAGGGAAACGGTAGGGTTACAAACAAAAAAAACACCAGATTTCTCATCTGGTATTTTTTGTAATATTGTTAAATGATACTGAGTTTTATTGAATAGACATCAACTCTAATTCAAAAGTTAGATCTTGCCCAGCGAGAGGATGATTAGCATCAACAACAATATGATCCTCATTAACTTCGGCAACGCGTAACTGGCGCTCAGACCCATCAGGATTTTTAGCCATAAGCCCCATACCTACTTCGGGTTTGATATCTTGTGGCAATTCTTCTTTACTGATAGGTTGAAATAGTTCTTTTTTCACCTCACCATAAGCCTCTTCTTTCGGAATACTTACCGTTTTCTTTTCATTAACTTCCATATCTAGAATACCATTTTCGAAGCCAGGAATTAACATGCCCTCACCTAATGTGATTTCTAATGGATCACGTTCTAGCGAACTGTCAAAAACTTGGCCATTACTTAGTTTTCCAGTGTAATGTACTTTTACGGTATCGTTCTTCTTTACTTTACTCATAATCTACTGACTTAAAATTCAATTAATTTTGAAGCGCAAATCTATATAGTCGCCAATGGAAGACATGGCTCTTTCTACTTTATTCGTCTTATTTAGGAAAACCTTAACGATTAACAGGTTTTAAATGTTAAAGGAAGCACTAAAGATTACTTACAACGTTTAAAAATTCCTTTTAAAAAGCATTTTCTTTTGAAGTATCTTTGAAGCAGATGAGCACATTGGTACAAATTTTAGTATTTCCACGACAACAAGACGATCTCGATTTTGTATTGGAAACAGCATTAGAAAAGGCAAAACTTCGGAAAGCAAACATTAGTGATTGGCGTATTCGGAAACGTTCTATCGATGCTCGAAGAAAGCCGGTTAAAATTAACCTTCAAATAGAATTTTGGGGAAAAGAAGAGAAACGATCTTCACAAAAAAGTTTTCAACCCTTACTATCTGCTGAATCATTATCACAGCAAGAAAAAGTTTATATTATCGGAGCAGGACCAGCAGGTTTATTTGCAGCACTTCGCGCGATTGAAGCTGGATTACAACCAATCGTATACGAACGAGGAAAAAATGTTCGTGAACGTCGTCGTGATTTGGCAGCCATTAATAAAGATCATATCGTAGATCCCGATTCAAATTATTGCTTTGGAGAAGGAGGCGCAGGAACTTATTCTGACGGAAAATTATATACGCGTTCTAAAAAAAGAGGTAATGTGCTAAAATCATTAGAGTGGTTTGTACATTTCGGTGCCGATGAAACCATTTTAGTGGATGCGCATCCACATATAGGTACTAATAAGCTTCCAAAGATCATTACGAGCATGAGGGAAACAATTATCGAGGCTGGGGGAGAAGTTCATTTCAATTCTAAGTTAACCGATATTAATGTTGATGCAGACCGTATTACCGGTATTAAAATTAATGATGGCAACTGGATTTCTGCTACTCATGTAATCTTGGCTACAGGGCATTCGGCTCGCGACATATTTTATTTATTACATGAGAGAAATATTTCCATCGAAGCAAAGCCTTTCGCTATTGGTGTTCGCATAGAGCACCAACAAGAATTAATCGATAGAATCCAGTATCATGGCGATGATGAGAACCCGTATTTACCACCTGCTTCTTATGCATTGGTAGAACAAGTAGATGGAATGGGAGTATATAGCTTTTGTATGTGTCCTGGAGGAATCATTGCTCCTTGCGCTACGGCTCAAGACGAAGTAGTAACCAATGGATGGAGTCCGAGTAAACGAAACAATCCGTATGCAAATTCAGGAATTGTAGTAAGTGTATCCCCAGAAGATCTACCAAATTACACTCCAGAAGATCCATTCGTTTGCCTAAACTTTCAGAAAAAGGTAGAACATGATTGCTGGAAGGCCGCAGGTAGCACTCAAAAAGTCCCTGCGCAGCGGATGATCGATTTTGTGGAAGGTGTAGTTTCCGAAGACTTTCCGAAGACATCCTACCAACCAGGTATTATTTCGGTAGATCTTAATACTATTCTACCAGATTTACTTACCCGAAGATTACGAATCGCTTTTAAAACTTTCGGAAGAAAAATGAAAGGCTATTACACCAATCAGGCTGTTTTACATGCCCCTGAAAGTAGAACATCGTCTCCAGTCTCTATTCCTCGTAATCCAGAAACATTAGAGCATATTCAAGTTAGTGGATTGTATCCCTGTGGAGAAGGGGCAGGGTATGCTGGCGGAATTATTTCTGCTGCAATAGATGGTATAAATTGTGTAGATGCTATAGCCGCCAAACTTTCTTAAATTATTTCTATTCTGTATGAATGCATATAGATTAAAAAATGTACTTTAAGTTAGAGTATCTTTACGAGCTTAAAAAATTAATACAATTTCAGAAGTACATGTAATGAATGATAAAATTGAAATTTTAGAAAAAGATAGATTGGATTTTATTAATTCATTAGAATTACTAGATACCCTTCCTGAAGGAGAGTTCGATACCCTTACGAAGTTGGCATCCAAATTTTTAAAAGCACCTGTGTCCCTTTTTAGTATTGTGGATGAGAACAGACAGTGGTTTAAATCTCGTGTTGGTTTTGAGGCGTGTGAAACGCCGAGAGATGTTTCATTTTGTGCGCATGCCATTACACAACCTGAAATTTTTATTGTTGAAGATGCCGACTCAGATCCGCTTTTTTCGAATAATCCATTAGTGACAGCTAAAACAAAACCAGTAAAGTTTTATTCTGGGGTTCCAATAATTATCGATGGAAAATACCCTATTGGAACCTTATGTATTATCGATCACAAGCCAAGGGTATTATCTAATGAAGAAAAAGAAATTTTAATAGGTCTAGGCAAACAGGTTGAAAAACTAATAGAACTGAGAATTACAAATTTAAAAGTTGAAAAACAACAAGACGAATTGTTGAAACAACATTCCCGATTACAAGAATTTGCGGGAGTAATCTCTCATGATATGAAAATGCCACTTGCTAATTTGATCATTACAAGTGATATTTTAAAGAAAAAGTATGCACACTTATTAGATAAAGAGGGCTTTAAATATTTAGACTATCTAAAAAGTAGTTCTCTTACTTTAAGTGATTACATAGGGAACATTTTAAAATATTATGAAACAGAAGGGATCACCGGACAAGAAAAAACAACCTTCGATGTGTATGAATTATTAGAAGAAATTATCGAATTACTGCAACATACCGAAAAAACTAATATAGCACTACCAGAAGATAACTTAATACTACATTCAAATAAAGCAGCGCTAGAACAAGTTTTTCTTAACTTAATTACCAATGCACTTAAATATAACGATAAAGAGGTTTCTGAAATTGAAATTGAATGTGACGAGGATGAAACCTACTACCACTTTTCTGTGACCGATAATGGCATGGGCATCGACAAAAAGAATATTGCACTAATATTCGACCTTTATGAAAATTTAGGCAATGTAGATAACAAGGGAAACAAAGGACACGGAATAGGCTTATCCATGATTAAAAAAATATGCGTAAAACTTGGCGGAGATATCAAAGTTTCAAGTGAACCTGGAATAGGTACTCAATTTAAATTTTGGATCGAAAAATAAGCATTTTTTTCAGAAATTATATTGTCCATATTATAACAACTATTGTGACTCAATGTGACATTGAAGATATATGTTACTCTTAACGAAATTAATATTTATCTCTTTTTTGACCATTTAATTGATAAAATTAGTGTTAAAAAAACCATTTGCAAAAAGCAAAAAAGCGTATTTAATCGATGATATATGTTTTTTTGTCGAAAAAATAAACAGTAAGGGGAGGTTGATTAAAAATATAGTGAATTATACTTGTAGGAAAGCACTTATAGAGAGTACTTTTGCCGAAAATTACGCCCTATTATTTTAACCTAATTCTGAAAAGAAATTTTCCCCTTATGTTATGATTAGATTGACTCTACTTATTTTTCTTATTTCATTTTCTTGTTTTTCTCAAGTAGGTATTAATACCATTACCCCATCTGCAGATGCTATTTTAGATATTGAAAGTTCAGATAAAGGAATGTTAGTACCTCGTGTAGCCATTCCTAATCTAAATTCAATTGCGCCAATTACTGGTGGAAGTTCAGAAAGTTTATTAGTGTACAACACAAACGCTACAACTGGAAAAGGTTTTTACTATTGGAGTGGATCTCAATGGGTATCATTGAGAACAGCAGAAAAAAATATTTATACCGATAACGGAAGTTTAAATTCAAACAGAGAAGTATCTCAAAATGCGAACACGCTACAATTTACGGGTAATGTTGGTCGCAATGCATTGACTATTAAAAGAACCTCAAATACTACAGAAGCGGGTCTGGCCTTTAGAAATTCAGGTAATTTTTATGATGCTTCTATTTATATGGAAGCGAATCCTGGCTCAGGTCTGGTAATTGCAACAGGTACAAATCAAGGGATAGTTGATGATGTAGTGCCAACTGTTATCTTTAATGATGACACTTCGTCGTCTTTTAGTAATGAAGTTAGAATCTATGAAGGAACTGCCAACGCTCCCGGGGAGGATGTAACAACTCGAGTATATTCAAATGGTGACGACGGAGTTATAGCGGTGAACCAGAACGGAGCAACAAACCATCAAATACATGGAAATAACACAACTTATTTTAACGATCAACAACTTGATGTAGATTTTCGTGTAGCAACACATAATAATGCAAATACCATCTTTGTAGACGGTGACAAAGATAATGTAGGTATCGGTACTGGAGCACCACATCCAGGAGCAGCCTTGCATATTAGCAATAACAATAAAGGCTTTTTAGCACCACAGGTTAGTTTAACAGGGATTACCGATAACACGACCATTCAGCCTTCTAACACCGAAGGGATGATGGTTTATAATATTGCAGATACAGGGTCAACTTTTAATGATGTAAGCCCAGGTTATTATTATTGGACTGGATCAATATGGAATAGGTTAAGTGACCGAGGTTATAGTATGAAGTATAAACAAACAGCAGCAGTAAGAGCTAGTGCTAACAGTTCAACCTATAGAACGTTAACGGGATTAGATAAAACCATTACAGTGCCCGTATCTGGAACTTATCAAATTCTTGTTAATGCCTATTATGCTATAGAACAACCAACAGGGACTACAAACACTGGAGGAACAGTACAGCATCACAATTCTGCAGGCCAAGGATCTATTCGTCTTCGTATGAATAACACAAAAACCTTAGAAGAAAAATATGTAGCATCGTATGGTATGGCATTTCCCGACGGACAAAAATTCTATGCCCATGGGCAATCTGTAACTATGATTATAAACATAGATTTAATCGCTGGACAAAATTATCAATTTGCTGTACAGGGGAGAGAATGGTCAAAGTTTAACAGTACAACAGAGGGTGTTTTTGGATGGAATACCGCCTCTCATATTGGGAGTAATGGAGTAGGAGAAGCTCAATATGGAGATATGACCATCACCTTGATAAATCAATACTAAAAAGACATAAATAGCGTTTTTTAGTGCCCATTGCATAGCGATGGGCACTATTTTTTTTGAGCATTAATTTTTTTATTTAATTCTTTAAGTCGCGCTTCTCTGTCTGCTTTTTTTTTGGCTTCTTTGTTCTTTTTTTGAGCCATTAATTTTGCATGCTTCGCCTTATTTTTGGTGTTTTTCGCACTTCCTTTTTTCGACATATCACTTTCCAATACAAAAGTTAGCAAAAATATTTCCTAGTAATTCATCGTTCGAGATCTCTCCAGTAATCTCCCCAAAATGATACAACGCTTGGCGAATGTCGATGGCTAGAAGATCACCCGATAACCCTGCATCAATTCCTTCTTGAACTTTAATAATTTCTTCTAAAGCCTTCAGTAACGAATCATAATGCCGGGTATTTGTTACAATGGTATCATTGTTCCGAAGTGCTCCTGTATTTACAAAATTTAATAGTGCAGACTGTAATGCTTCAACACCTTGTCCGGTTTTAGCAGAAAGAAAAGTAAGATCCGAAATTTTGTTCTTATAATTTAAAATAGTTTCTTCTGAAAGTTGATCGGCTTTATTGGCAATAATCACTAATTGCTTCTGCGGAAACCGATTTCTAATTTTTTCTATTTCATTTTTTAATTTCTGAAGCTTTTCATCCGAATTTTCAATTAAAGAAGCATCAAATAAATAGATCACTACTTGAGCGGCTTCCATTTTTTCGAACGTTCGTTTTATTCCCATTCCTTCCACCACATCGACTGTCTCTCTAATTCCAGCGGTATCTATAAACCGAAAACCAATTCCACCAATTGTAATCTCATCTTCTATGGTGTCTCGTGTGGTTCCTGCGATATCACTTACAATGGCGCGTTCTTCATTTAAAAGTGCATTAAGTAAGGTCGATTTCCCCACATTAGGTTCTCCTACAATAGCAACGGGAATTCCATTTTTCAAGACGTTTCCAGTGGCGAACGAATCGATAAGCCGCTTCAATACCAATGTAATTTTTGAAATTAATTTCTGAAACGCTTCCCGATCGGCAAATTCTACATCTTCTTCAGCAAAATCTAATTCCAATTCAATTAATGAAGCAAAATTTAATAGTTCCTCCCGAAGTACTTTTATTTCAGAAGAAAACCCACCTCGCATTTGTTGTATCGCCAGCTGATGACTCGCAGCACTGTCTGAAGAAATAAGGTCTGCCACAGCTTCCGCTTGACTCAAATCCATTTTTCCATTTAAAAAAGCACGCAAGGTAAACTCACCAGCTGTCGCCATTCTGCATCCCTTCCGAAGACATAATTGTATAATTTCCTGTTGTATAAAAGCACTCCCATGACAGGATATTTCAACCACATCTTCACCCGTATAGCTATTCGGGTTTTTAAATACCGTGGCTAGTACTTCATCAATAATTTTATGCCCGTCTTTAATGTGCCCTAGGTGTACTGTATGCGTTTTTTGTTTGGAAAGTTTCTTTTTAGAAATTGATATAAAAATAGAGGAGGCGATAGTAATAGCCTCTGCTCCCGAAAGTCGAATAACAGCAATGGCTCCTGCGCCAGAAGGTGTAGCGAGTGCTACTATAGTATCGTGATGTTCCATGAAGTGCAAAGGTATTAAATAGGAAGCATATCATTTCTTTAATTGTGAAGGAATACAGTATCTTTGAAACCTTCTTATAAATTTAAAAATATGACACAGAAGCCAGATAACAATGGAATGAAAAATGTAGTTATTTCGTTGTTAATTTTTATAGGGGTAGCCTTGGTAGCATACCTTATAACTACTGGACTTATCTCGTATTTTAAAGGATAAAAAAAGAAGGAACACATTGGTTCCTTCTTTTAAATTATGCATACTTACATGTATTATTCGATAATAATCTTTTTTGTTCCAACAGTTTCAGAATTATTCTGAAGGCTCACTAGATAAACACCCGTAGCATTTCCTTGTAAATTTACCTTCACATTAGTAGCACCCGATTCCACAGCTACTGTTTTAATAATGCGACCCAAATAATCGTGAATTTGTACTGAAGTAATTGTAGTTCTCTCATCTATATCCACAAAGAAAATTCCCGTCGACGGATTGGGGTACATGCTAAAATTTGAAGCAATAACATCATCCTGTCCAAGGGTTACGTCTGTTGGAGAATTTCCATAAGAAATGAGATACGATGATACGATGAGGTGGGGGTTAAATCCGTCATTGCAATTCGGGCAGGTAGTTCCGCTTTCACAATCGGGGTTGTTTGGGTGGCAAAGATCTCTGTAACTTTCATCGAACACATACCGCAGGGTAATCGGATCACCTTGTACATACGGTTGCATATCAAAATCGAAAAATTGAGCGATCGATCCTGGACACCAACCAGCTCGATCAAAATACCAAGTACCGCTTTGGGGGCTACATCCATCGGGATTAGGGTTACAATCTACCCAGTTGTATTGTTCGAAAGCGGGGTTTCCATCGACTGTTATTTGATGTGTGTTCGCTTGAAACTCTGCAGCATTTCCAGTATTATTGTCTCCCCATCCATGTCCTGATGACACTAGTTTAACTTTTGCAGTTTCAGTATTTTCCGAAAAAGTAACCCCAAGATGTTCGGTGGGTTGTAAATTAGCCATGTCACCAAATTGATACGTTTGGTACCATAATTTTTCTACGTTGCTGTAGGCATATTCGGGAACCCCAGCTGTGTAAGTGAGTAACAGTGTGTATTCAAATCCGTTGCCCTGAGTACCAAGATTTACCCGAAACTTGGTTTTCCCCAATAATAAAGATGCAAAGTCAGTTAGATCGATATCACTTTGGCAAGCGACACCGTAAGGCGTTAAATACCGAATAATCTCATACCATTCTCCGTTCTTACCTTGTGCTTCCACAGAAGAAACCCGATCCCATGGATCACAACCACCCTCGGGGCAGTCGATAACAAGTGTTCCGCTAATTTGATCGAATGCACCTATAGAACTTGGTAGTTCTGCTTCAACAGTAAGTGTGGGCACATTTCCATTGACCCATACATGATCGGTTGCCATTGTAGTGGTGTTTGAGGCCTGTTCTACAATAGTGATGGTTTCAATCTGTTCGTTTAATTCGCCATAGTTATTGGTAGCGCCTAAAATAATATCAAAACTTTGATACCCAGTTGGAGCCCACCATCCGGTGTAATGTCCATTTCCGTGATCGGTTAATTCCACAAATCCTCCATCTATTTCCACGGTAATTTCATCTATTGAAAAAAGTTCTGGATACGCAATGTCCGCACGTATAGCAACTTGTAAAGGAATAAGTGAAGAAGCAAATACATCTCCATATAATGGGTGTAGTATTTCTGCTTCCACAAGAACTTCAGCAGGATCTAAGACTTGAAAACTAACAAATACATCTTCAGCAGGATCCCAAGTATCGTCTCCTGGCTGACTTGCTTTAACAGTAACTTCTCCTGCTTCTCCAGTTAACGTAACCATATTTCCGCTAACAGTAGCTGGACCTGAAACGATTTCAAAAGTAATAGGTAAATTAGAATTCACAGATGCTTCTAATTCAAAAGAAGGATCACTAATTAATTTGTTCGGAACAGGAAGAAAATCGATCGCTTGAAATCCGTCTTCTAAGTCACCACCAAAATTGGAAGTTTCGCCAATTAAAGCGAAGTTTCGTAATTCTGAATTTTTTTCTGAAACACCACTTTGATCTAGTAATTGTGTGATTGTTGTATTATTACCACCAGGTGTTCCTTGGTTAAATTTGTAATAGACTTGAAGGTCTGTTTCATCACCTACCAATTCGTTTTCCATCATGTCTTGTATTTCACTTACGGTAAGTGCTTTACTCCATAACGATACTTCGTCTGCGCGTCCTTTAAAAACGAAGTTGAATCCAGGTTGAATACATTTTCCAATAGAGAAGGGACGAGTAGTACCTTCAAACATTCCTGAGGCGGGACTACTTCCTATAGAAACACCGTCTACAAATAATTCAACCGTATCTTGATCGAATATCCATGTGATATGTTGCCATACACCAGCCTGTATTGTTCCTTCAGGAGCGACAACCTGATGCAGCCCCGTAGTAGTTATTACACGACATTCTACAGTTCCGTTATTCAACTGTATAAGATACATTTCTCCAGACCCAGTTCCTCCTCCGCGAATGCTCATCATACCTTGTCCGTATGTAAGGGCGTCTGTATAAAACCAACCTGCCATACTAATGGTATTAGAGTTGGTAACGTATTGTGCACCGTTTTCGAGTTCTGTATAGTCATCAACTCCATCAAAATGAAGATATTGATTAGATTGGGCATGTAGAGATATGTTTCCCACAATAAGAAAAAACAGAAAAACGATACTTTTAAAATAAAGGTGTTTCATAATAGTAGTTAATTAAAAAAATGAAGAGAATGAGTTTTTTTGTACTTCCGTAAAGCTACAAAAATATGTTGTACTCTTTTAATTAGCATTTATATATTCCTGTGGGACCTAGTTAGATATAGGGTTTTTTATTCGTGGCTATATGAATTATAGAAATTAATCTGTAACAAAAAACAAATTTTTACCACCTATTATATGTAACCAATTAAAATCAATTAACATGGAAGTAATCAACCACACTCATACAGGAAAAAGAACAGACACACAATTACTTGTCGTTACACAGCTTTCACAATTGCTTACTTATATTACTGGATTTGGAGGTCTGGTAGTTCCATTAATTATTTGGCTTGTTAAGAAAGATGAGGTTTCAGGTATGGATATTCATGGAAAGCAAATTGTAAATTTTCAATTAAGCATGATCTTATTTGCTTTAATAAGCATCCCATTAATTTTTGCTTTTGGCTTAGGTGTTTTAACTCTTATACTTGTAGGAATAGTTTCTTTTATCATGCCGATTGTAAATGCAGTAAAAGCCAGTAATAGTGAAGCTCCCAATGAATTTATGACGATTCGGTTTATTTCTTAAAATAGTACTTTTATGTATAAAAAAAGCCCACTTAAAAAGTGGGCTTTTTTATTGTCTTAAAAATAAAGTTTAACTATTCAACATCACTGGCATTACAAGCATGGTTACTTGTTCACCTTCATCAAGCCCATCTACCGGAGTTAAAATACCAGCACGATTAGGAAGTGACATTTCTAACGAAACTTCGTCGCTAGTAAGATTGTTCAGCATTTCGGTAAGGAAACGTGAATTGAAACCAATCTGCATATCGTCTCCTTGATAATCACAGGTAAGACGTTCTTCCGCTTTGTTACTGTAATCGATATCTTCCGCAGAAATATTTAATTCAGCTCCCGCAATTTTTAAACGAATTTGATGTGTCGTTTTGTTCGAGAAGATCGAAACACGTCGTACACTGTTCAAAAACTGATTGCGTTCTATCGATAATTTATTCGGGTTTTCCTTCGGGATCACTGCTTCGTAATTAGGATATTTCCCATCGATCAAGCGACATACCATTTCGGTATTTTCGAACATGAATTTTGCATTGCTCTCATTATACTCGATAGTTACATCTTCTTCACTTCCGGCAAGAATACTCTTTAATAAATTTAGAGGTTTCTTTGGCATAATGAATTCTGCCGTTTGCGATGCTTGTACATCTGCGCGCGTATATTTCACCAACTTATGTGCATCGGTTGCTACGAAGGTTAAACTTTCCGTAGAAAACTGAAAGAAAACACCACTCATTACTGGACGAAGGTCATCATTTCCACTTGCAAAGATTGTTTTAGCAATTGCTGTAGCAAGAATATCACCTTGGATAATTGTTGCCGAAGGATCGTTTAATTCAACAGGGGTGGGAAACTCCTCCCCATCGGCATACGCTAATGCATATTTACCGTGATTCGAGCTAATCTCTACAGTGTTATTGTCTTCAATTGTAAAAGTTAGCGGTTGCTCAGGAAACGTTTTTAAAGTATCTAAAAGCAATCGTGCAGGAATACATACCTTCCCTTTTTCACTACTCTCCACATCTAATTTAGAGGAAATGGTAGTTTCTAAATCTGAAGCAGATACGGTAAGTGAATTTCCATCCAGATCGAATAAAAAGTTGTCTAATATGGGTAGTGTATTATTACTGTTAATAATACCTCCAAGCACCTGGAGTTGTTTCAATAAATATGAACTCGATACAATGAATTTCATGTAAGGTTATTTTCTAAATTAATTTCCGCCGTTCGTTGCTTTTAACGATTTGGTTTGTCGTGTCTCACGCCCATAAAAGGATAGGCGTACAAGTACAAATATATCCCAATTCGCACGTTTGTAAAAACTAACTTATTAACAACTAGCGTTGGTATTTGCGCCTTCTAAGGTAACTGAAAATAAATCCGAACATCGCCAGCAATCCTAACGGTAACAATAGATTAAGCAATTGCCATTGGGAGCGTTCTGCTGCGGTTTTTTGCGGATCTAGAAAAGGAACCGAGATTTCCTTGGTACGAATGTTTATAAGTCCGCTGTCGTCCAGTAAATAATTCACGGTATTGAGTAAAAATTCTTTGTTTCCGTAGAACGTTTGTGTGTATTTATCGAACCCTAATTCCAACGGGCGGTTGCGATCGATCTGATTTTTAATCACATCACCATCGCTAATTACGACCATTTTAGTAGGGGTGGAAAGCTCTTTTTCTTCGGAAAGTTGAAACGGTTTTATTCTGTTTTTAAATGCTGATGTAAATTCGCCCTCCAATAAAACTGCAAGCGGTGTTTCCCCAGCGTTAAATTCTGAAGGATTTGGACCTTCATTTACAATTTTTAAATTCTTCGGAATTTCTTTATCAAGATCGATAGGAGCGGGGAGTCCCACAATTTTAGTAATGGGCGAGGTACTAAGAAGTACGGTCTTCTGAAGCGCATTCGGTAAGGTGTCGATCGCACTCGCGTACTCAAATTTTACAGCTTCAATATTGGTTACGATAGGGTGCGTATTATTGCTTGCACTCAACGGATTATAAAACCAAGGATATCTGTTGTATTGCGAATCATTTTCACTTCCGGAAGCCAGCACGATAGGAGCAGAGTAAACATCGTTCACCAAATTCGGATTAATACGGATCCCATATTTAAAGAAGAAATCGTTTATGTTGAGTTCTTTTCCAATGGCAAATGTATTTCCACTATTGGTATCTACTACATTTTCCGTAGCATCCACAAGCCATAGCGAGGCACCGCCCTGCATAGTATATTGATCTAAAATGTATTTCTCACTATCGCTGAATGCTTCGGTAGGTTTGGCAATAACGATGAGGTCGAAACCACTAAGTTGCTCGTAAGTTCGTTGCGGAGCTACAGCAGCAGAATCGAGCGTAAACGGTGCGATATAATAATAGTCTTTGAGAGTTTTAAAAAAGTCGGCTACATATTTATCTTCTAGTTCTCCATTTCCTTTTAAGACGGCAACTTTACGTCGTTTCGGTTGCGTTAGCTGGCTAAATGCATCGGCAAAAGCGTATTCCAGATTTTGAACAGAACTATACACCCGCTCTTCGGAAGTGGCACCTAATTGATTTTTTAGTAATGGAACGACCACCGTTTTATCGTTATAGTAAACCAGTGCCCACGGATAGACCAGTTCGGTGCTAACTTTTCCATTTTCCTGCACTTCTACCTGAGCAGGCTTAATGCCAAGTTGGAATAATTGCTGCTGAATGGCTTCAGGATCGTTTTCTCCTTCTAACGGATTTAGAAAATTGTAAATTATATTAGGATTGTAGGCTCTAAACTCCTCTAGAAGTTGTGTTGTTTCTGTCTGAAGGCGTTTGAATTCTGGAGGAAAATTTCCATCCAAAAACACTTCGATCACAAGCGGTGAATCTACTGTCGCAATGGTTTCTTTTGCAGCTTCAGATAGCGTATATCGCTTATCCTGGGTGAGGTCGAAGCGATGGTATACAAATCCGGCTAGAAAATTAATTCCTATAAACAGAATTAACAGAATCGCTATGTAGGTTGCTTTTTTATTCAAAATAATTAGCTTCCGCAGAACTGATTATAGAATTCTACGATATTTTTTAAATCTTTGTATTTCCATTCCCGACTATCGGTGTACTCAATGATTTCAGGACAATCTGCAAACCACTTTCTGGCTTCTTTCCGAAACTTGAATTGTATATCTTCTACTACTTGTACTTTATCCCTGCGACCTAAAAAGAACCGATCGAACTTTTCAAATAGACTATCAATTCCAGGGCCGGAACCAAATTGACCAGTTCCATGATTATAAGTTGTAACAGTTGATTTTAACTTGTCAAGTGTGGCTCTTTCATAGGAATCTAAAGTAATTTGATCATTAAAATCATACTTCCATCTTACAAATAAAGATATAGGTCCCTCTACAATTTTCTGAGCTAACTTATACTTGTCGTTGAGTACTACATACTCGAAAGTATTATACGGCTCAATATCAAACGTAATAAGTTTCAGTAAATATTCATCAAGTTCTTCTATCGTAGCCTCTTCATCAATTTTAAATTCAACATGTTCTTTCCCATTAAATCGTGCTAGCCCTGAAAATTCATCACCATCATGTAAAGTTATTGTTGCCGGATGAAAAATTTTCTCTGCATACACCGTTAGGCTAACTGAAAATAGAAATAGAATTACAAAAATTTTTTTCATTTTCTTTTTAATTTTAACATGGTAAAAAAGTAGAACAAGGCAGCAATACTCAAAAAATAAACAAGGTCTCGAGTATCTAAAACCCCTCGTGCTACACTATCAAAATGTGCTTTCATTCCGAAATATTCTAACGACAATGAAGGAATCATAGTTGCAACTCCTTCAAACCCGTAATACAATACAAAACAGATAAAAACGGCAGTAATAAATGCTACAATCTGATTTTCAGAAAGCGTAGAAGTAAAGATGCCGATGGCGGTGTAACTTATAATTAAAAATAATAAACCGATATACGAACCAATCGTGCTTCCTACATCCCAGTTTCCGGGTGGGTTTCCCAATTCAGAAATAGTAAACACATATAATAATGTTGGGGTAAGAGCAATTAGAATTAACAAAAAAGCTCCAAAAAACTTACCCAATACGATGTTTGGAAGCCCAATGGGTTTGGTGAGTAAAAGTTCTAAGGTACCCATTTTTAGTTCGTCACTAAAGGCACGCATGGTTACGGCAGGAATAAGAAAGAGCAACACCCAAGGAGCTAGCTGAAAGAATGCAGAAAGGTCTGCAAATCCCGCATCGAGAATATTAAAATCGCCATTAAAAACCCACAGAAATAATCCGTTAATTGTTAGAAAGATTCCAATTACCAAATACCCGATCGGGCTGGCAAAAAAACTATTAATTTCTTTCTTTATTATTGCAAACATATTTTTTAGACTAAAAATTCTCTTTAGCTAAGGATTTGTTATTAAAAACTTATACTAAACTAGCCAACGTATCTACGCTCCATGCCTGAGCTTTTTCTTTAAACATAGGTTTTGTTTTTGCCCATACCCCTTTAAACAATTCACTGTGTCTGTAATTTTCTAGGTCTTGCTCTTCTTTCCAACGACTGTAGGTAAAAAAGATTGTAGGATTATTTTTGTCGTGGTACAATTCTAAAAACAAACAACCCGGATAGTTTCGGATTTTTTGTTTTACGGTTTCAAAATTAGCTAAAAATTCAGGAATCTTTATTTCGTCGAATTCCATTTTTACAATTCGGGTAAACATAATTTGTTTTATTTTTTATTCAAAATTAACCGTGATCGTATCTCTGTATTTAAGTCCGAATAAGGATGAGGCACTACCAACGGTGCTGGGATTGCTTTTGTAGATTGATAGTTCTAAATACCCAGAAGAATTCCATAGAGCTAATTTTTTGCCGTCCTCTTCTCTTTTTTCTTTGGCGATTTCGAAATTAATTGCATCACTATATCTGTTGTAAATTGTGCTAAATACGGCCGTTCGGGCTGTGATTTTAAAATTTCTTCCCTTTCCGATATCATCAAAAAGTGTTTTAGAAATATTACAGATCACATTTCCGTAGTTATCGATATAAATTACATTTCCAATAATTTGATTGGTTTCTCCATTTACCACCGGATTGATTCCTGTTAATTCTTTGATTTCAGTAATAGATTTACCAATCACTTCAAGGGTTCCACCACGCGCAATGTGACATGCTACTTTTACAAATACGTCCAGGACTGGAAAATTAGTTGTTATGCGATCGTGAATGTTAATCTCGACAATTTTTTCAGGATTTATTTCATTGGTAAGCATGGAGATAATTCCGTTGTTAGCACAAATAAAGTAATGGCCATCAAGCAAAACAGCAATATGTTTATTCTCAGGGTTTAACTCACTGTCGATCCCTATTATATGAATGGTTCCTTGTGGAAAGCTTCGGTATGCATTCTGAATTATATAAGCAGCTTCTGTAAGATGAAAAGGAGAAATGGAGTGCGAGATATCAACAATTCTAACGGTATCTAATTCAGTATAGATAGCGCCCTTCACAGCCCCTGCAAAGTGGTCTTTCTCTCCAAAGTCGGTTGTAAGGGTGATAATCGGCATAGGCAGATTGTTGATATTTTGTTGATTCAATTACCACAAAAATAAGGTACTTTTAGTATTGGAAAAACTATATTTACACATAGTATAAAATCTTATAAACAATACGATAAATCCCGCTGCTTTTGAACGAACTTATCATCGAATTAACCGAAATTAGTCCACGAGATTTCTTTGGACTTCAGAATACCAACATAGATACTCTAAAGAAGTATTTTCCAAAATTAAAGATTGTTGCTCGCGGTAGTAAGATAAAAGTATACGGCGATGAAGAAGAATTAGAAGAGTTCGATCGTAGAATTACTATGTTACTGGATCATTTTGCGAAGTATAATAAAATTGATGAAAATATCATCGAACGCGTCTTATTAAGTCGAAGCAAAGAAGATTATGAAACTTCAGCGAGTAGCGGTGAAGTCTTAGTGCATGGTGTGAGTGGTAAATTAATTAAAGCACAAACTGCCAATCAGCGTAAGCTTGTAGAACTTATGAGTAAGAACGATATGGTTTTTGCCGTTGGCCCTGCCGGAACTGGAAAAACTTATACAGGAGTTGCATTGGCGGTAAAGGCATTAAAAGATAAAGAGGTGAAACGGATCATACTAACACGTCCGGCCGTCGAAGCTGGAGAGAATCTTGGTTTTCTTCCTGGTGATCTTAAAGAAAAACTCGATCCGTATATGCAACCTTTATATGATGCATTGCGTGATATGATTCCACATGAAAAATTAGAATCGTATATCGAAAAAGGAGTTATACAAATCGCACCCATGGCATTTATGCGTGGACGTACCTTAGACAATGCTTTTGTAATTTTAGACGAAGCACAAAATACAACGCATGCACAAATGAAAATGTTTTTAACGCGAATGGGGAAACATGCCAAGTTTATGATTACTGGAGATCCCGGGCAGATCGATCTTCCCAGAAGAGTTATATCTGGATTAAAAGAAGCATTGCTTGTTTTAAAAGATGTTAAAGGGGTAGGAATGATTTTTCTAGATGACAAAGACGTAATTCGTCACAGACTTGTAAAAGAAGTAATTTCCGCATACCGGGCAATCGAGAATGTTGACTAAAATTAAAACAAATTAAATACAAACTGTAGCTTGCTATATTTTCTAAATTAAAAATAGGTTTCCAAATGAGCAATACCATTACCAAAACAAATTTTAATTTTCCAGGACAGAAAGACGTTTACCACGGAAAAGTTAGAGAAGTATACACACTAGAAAATGATGTGTTGGTAATGATAGCTACCGATCGGTTAAGTGCGTTCGATGTGGTTATGCCAAAAGGAATTCCCTATAAAGGGCAAATTTTAAATCAGATTGCTACAAAGATGATGCGAGACACAGAGGACCTAGTGCCAAACTGGTTAACTGCCACGCCTGATCCTAATGTTGCAGTCGGTATCGCATGTGAGCCATTTAAAGTCGAAATGGTAATTCGGGGCTATATGAGCGGTCACGCTGCAAGGGAATATAAGGCTGGTAAGCGAATACTGTGTGGAGTCGCAATGCCAGAGGGTATGAAAGAGAATGACGCTTTTCCAGAGCCTATTATTACTCCTGCTACCAAAGCTGAAATGGGCGATCACGATGAAGATATTTCTAGAGAGGATATTTTAAAAAGAGGAATTGTTTCTGAAAGTGACTACCTTCAGTTGGAAGAGTATACCAAAAAATTGTTTCAACGAGGTTCTGAAATTGCAGCAAAGCGAGGCCTTATTCTCGTGGATACTAAATATGAATTCGGAAAAACAAAAGAAGGAAAAATTGTTCTTATAGATGAAATTCATACCCCTGATTCTTCACGTTATTTTTATTCTGAAGGATATTCAGAAAGACAACAAAAAGGAGCACCACAAAAGCAACTTTCTAAGGAGTTTGTTCGCCAGTGGTTAATAGAAAATAATTTTCAAGGACTTGAAGGACAAAAAGTTCCAGAAATGACCGATGCGTACGTTGCATCTGTATCAGAACGTTATATTGAACTTTATGAGAATATTACTGGAGAAATATTTAGAAAAGCTGACGTTTCTAATGTATTAGGACGAATTGAAAAAAACGTTGTTGAATTTCTCAACGAGTAACACAAAATGCTATTTGAAAAAAACTTATTCTAGACAGACTACTATAGAGAAAATCACATTACTTTCCACTTTCATATAGAATAATTTTACTCCATCGTACTACTTTTACATTTCTTAAATATTGCTTAATAAACACTAAAATTTTCTTAACAGTCTAAGATTGATGTTTAATATTTAGTAATATTATAACAACTAACAAACTTTTGCTTTTTTACACTCAAATTGTTAAAATTTAAGAAAGCATTTTTATAACTCAACTGTTTGATTATTAATTTTTTGATAATTTAACAAAACCATTCTTTCTATTTCTCCGTATGTTTTATATAGTTACTCTGAATTTGTGACTATTAGAATTATCCCTACAATTATAAAATCTAACTATTAATTAAACCATAAACCCTATGAGAAGAACAACTACTCGAAACCTTTTATTTCTGGTTTCTATTTTTTTAATTTCTACAACAATTTCCTTCGGGCAATTTGTTGTTACGAATAATAACGATACTGGTCCCGGATCTTTGCGGGAAGCTGTTCAATTAGCAAATACGACAGCAGGGCCAAATACTATTTCTTTTGATAATGATTATACAGTCAACTTAACAAGTGGTCTCATTTTAATATCTGATGACCTTATTATTACTGGAACAGGTATTGGAAATACAATATTAGATGGAAGTGCGAACGCTGCTAGAATATTTGCAGCAGTAGGCTTTTCATCTTTAAGTATTGAAGAAATTACTTTTCAGAATGCTACAGCAACTGGTGATGCCGGAGCTGTCGGGATTCAGAACGTTGCAAATGCATTAGTTCTCAATTGTGAATTTACTGGGAATACAACTAACGGTATGAACGGAGCTGGAGCACTTGGGGCAGATGGGTCTAATTTAATTATCGACGGATGCTCATTTACCAATAATACAGCGACCAATACTACTGCAAGTAGTGGTGGAGCTGTTGGTAACATTAATTCTGGTACTTTAACAGTTCTAAATTCAACGTTTACAAATAACATTACTAACCGTGCAGGTGGTGCGATTGAAGTTAAATCACCCGATTTACTTACAATCACAAATACCTTTTTTGATGGAAATGTAGCTTTAGGCCCTCCAGGAAATGGTGGAGCTTTACATATTACTGGTGGAGCAAATTCTGTAATTACCGGAGGTGTAGTTAGCAATAATACTGCTGTAGAAGGTGGAGGTTTTTGGAATGGAAGCGGATTAATGACAATTAACAGCGTAAGTTTCGATAATAACGAAGCTATTGGTGGTACAACCGGTGGTGGTGGTGTTTATTCAGTGGGAGGTCCACTTAATATTTTAGATACAAATTTTAATGCAAATTTAGCTGTTAACGGAAGTGCTTCCGGAGGAGCTATTTTTGCTGCACCTAATACAATTGTTGATATTGATGGAGCTCCAACAGGAGGATTCTTTCAAGGTAATGAAGCAAATCGTGCTGGTGGTGCAATCGAAATGTCTGCTGGTGGAACATTAACAGTAGCAAATAGTGATTTAGGAAATAATGTAGCTAACGGAGCACCTGGAAATGGTGGAGCAATTCACTTAACCGGAGATGCAAGTTTAATAATTACAGATTCTAACGTTGCTGCAAATACTGCTGCCTTAGAAGGTGGAGGTCTTTGGAATGGAATTGGGACAATGACTGTAACCAATACTACGGTAAATGCAAATGAAGCTCAAGGAGCTGGAGCAGACGATGGTGGTGGTGGAATTTTCAATAATGGAGGTACACTCATTATAAACGGAACAAGTACTGTAGACGGAAATTCAGCGACAGGAACGTCAGGTTCTGGTGGAGGTATTTTAAGTACTGCTGGAGATGTAACAATTTCTGGAGTTGATACATCTGTATCTAATAATAGTGCGTATCGCGCAGGGGGAGGTATCGAAATTATAGATGGTACATTAACCACGACCGATATTAATATGAATCAGAACAATGCAGGTTCAGATTTACCTAACCCTGGTAATGGAGGTTTCCTTCATGTTTCTGGAGTTGCAACTGTTTCAATCATTGGAGGAAATATTAATGACAATTTTGCCGCTCGAGAAGGTGGTGGTGTTTGGAATCAAGTAGGGAGTACAATGACCTTAGACAATCCAAACATGAACTCAAACATTGCAAGTGGAGATGCTGCAGACGATGGAGGAGGAGCAATCTTTAATAATGGAGGAGATTTAATTCTTCTTAATTCAGTTCTTGACGGAAATGTTGCAAATGGTGAGAACGGATCTGGAGGTGCAATTTTTAATGCTACTCCCGGAACTTTGACATTAACCAATGTAACCCTTCAGAATAATACAGCAAATAGAGCTGGTGGAGGAATTGAACTTCTTACTACTTCTGGTGAATCATATACATTTGATGAACTTAATTTAGATAACAATACTGCTACTGGAGCAGGAGCTGCTGCCGGTAACGGAGGTGGACTTCATGTTTCAGGACCTGCAGATGTTACTTTTAATGGAGGTATTGTAAGTAATAATACCGCTGTAGAAGGTGGTGGATTATGGAATGGTTTAGGACTAATGACGATAAATGGCGTTAGTCTAGATAATAATGAAGCTATCGGTGGTACAACTGGTGGTGGAGGTGTTTATTCTGTAGGAGGACCATTAACTATAATCTCAACAAATTTCAATGCGAATCTAGCTGTTAACGGAAGTGCTTCTGGAGGAGCTATTTTTGCTGCACCTAATACAATTGTTGATATTGAAGGACTTCCAACAGGAGGATTCTTTCAAGGTAATGAAGCAAATCGTGCTGGTGGTGCAATCGAAATGTCTGCTGGTGGAACATTAACAGTAGCAAATAGTGATTTAGGAAATAATGTAGCTAACGGAGCACCTGGAAATGGTGGAGCAATTCACTTAACCGGAGATGCAAGTTTAATAATTACAGATTCTAACGTTGCTGCAAATACTGCTGCCTTAGAAGGTGGAGGTCTTTGGAATGGAATTGGGACAATGACTGTAACCAATACTACGGTAAATGCAAATGAAGCTCAAGGAGCTGGAGCAGACGATGGTGGTGGTGGAATTTTCAATAATGGAGGTACACTCATTATAAATGGAACAAGTACTGTAGATGGAAATTTAGCGACAGGAACGTCAGGTTCTGGTGGAGGTATTTTAAGTACTGCTGGAGATGTAACAATTTCTGGAGCTGATACATCTGTATCTAATAATAGTGCGTATCGCGCAGGGGGAGGTATCGAAATTATAGATGGTACATTAACCACGACCGATATTAATATGAATCAGAACAATGCAGGTTCAGATGCCCCTAACCCTGGTAATGGAGGTTTCCTTCATGTTTCTGGAGTTGCAACTGTTTCAATCATTGGAGGAAATATTAATGACAATTTTGCCGCTCGAGAAGGTGGTGGTGTTTGGAATCAAGTAGGGAGTACAATGACTTTAGACAATCCAAACATGAATTCAAACATTGCAAGTGGAGATGCTGCAGACGATGGAGGAGGAGCAATCTTTAATAATGGAGGAGATTTAATTCTTCTTAATTCAGTTCTTGACGGAAATGTTGCAAATGGAGAGAACGGATCTGGAGGTGCAATTTTTAATGCTACTCCTGGAACTTTAACATTAACCAATGTTACCCTTCAAAATAATACAGCAAACAGAGCTGGTGGTGCTATCGAAATTTTAGGTGTTTCTGGTGAAGTTTACACATTCGATGGTCTTATTTTAGACAACAATACTGCTACTGGAGCAGGAGCTGCTGCCGGTAACGGAGGTGGACTTCATGTTACGGGACCTGCAGATGTTATTTACAATGGTGGATCTGTTACAAACAATATCGCTGTTGAAGGTGGTGGACTTTGGAATAATGCTGGAACAATGACAGTAAATGGAGTTTCAATCACAGGAAATACCGCAAATGGTAATGCTACTGGTGGTGGTGGACTCTTTAATAATGGAGGTACACTTATCGTTGATGCTGCTACAACTCTTACGCAAAATATTGCTGCAGGAGAAGATGTTGGTGGACGTGGAGGTGCAATTTTTAATAATACCGACGGTGTACTTACTATTGCATCTGGATCTGTAATTAACGGAAACTATGCGAGTAGAGCAGGTGGAGCCATTGAAGATAATTCTGGTGGAACGCTTCTTCTTAATGGAGTTACCTTAAGTGGTAATGCGGCAGGTGTAGACATCGGATTAGGAAATACAATTACTCCGAATCCAGGAAATGGTGGAGCACTTCACTTATCAGGTACTACAAATGCAACAGTAGATCAATTTTCTACAATTTCAAATAATTTAGCAGCTTCTGAAGGTGGTGGATTATGGAATAATACAGGAACTTTAACAGTAAATACTCCTATCATCGACGGAAACATTGCCAGTGGTGATGACGCAACAAATGGTGGTGGAGCTGTTTTTAACAACGGAGGTACTTTAGTACTTGCAGGTGGAGTTTACTCTAATAACTTGGCTGATGGAGAATCAGGTTCTGGTGGTGCAGTAATGAGTACCGACGGAAACGTAACAATTACAGATGTTGTTATGAGTTTTAATACATCCCTTCGTGCTGGTGGTGCCATAGAATTGATCGATGGAACTCTAGAAGTAGGAGGAAACTTTAACTTAAGTGATAACAATGCTGGGACAAATCCTGGTAATGGTGGTGCAGTTCACATTAGTGGAACAGCAGACGCAACTTTTACAGGAGGAACTGTACAAAATAATACTGCAGCCCGAGAAGGGGGTGGTCTTTGGAATAGTACAGGACTTATGACTGTTAGCGGAACTGTTATTGATGCAAACACAGCAAGTGGACCTGCTGGAGATGATGGTGGTGGAGGTATCTTTAATAATGGAGGTACTTTAACTGTGACTACAGGAACAGCAATTACAAATAATACAGCTGACGGAGCTTCTGGTTCTGGAGGAGGTGTAATGAGTGTTGGAGGAGATGTAACTCTTACAGGAACAACAGTAACAAACAATCAATCGAACCGCGCAGGTGGTGGAATTGAAGTTGCTGCAGGAACTCTTACGTTAAACGATGTTACCTTAGATATGAATGATACGGGTGTTGCTTCTGAAGCTCCTGCTCCTGGAAACGGTGGTGGACTTCACGTAGGAGGAACCGCAAATTCAACGATCAACGGTGGTACAGTAAATGGAAACGTTGCTGCTGCTGAAGGTGGTGGACTATGGAACAGCACAGGGACAATGGATGTTGTTGGTGTGACTGTAACAAATAATATCGCAAGCGGTGCTTTAGCTGAAAATGGTGGTGGAGGAATCTACAACGATGGTGGAACATTGAATGTGGATGCGACTACATTAATAGATAGCAATATCGCTGACGGAACTGCCGGATCAGGTGGTGGTGTTTTAAGTACTGGAGGAGATGTAACTCTTACAGGAACAACAGTAACAAACAATCAATCGAACCGCGCAGGTGGTGGAATTGAAGTTGCTGCAGGAACTCTTACGTTAAACGATGTTACCTTAGATATGAATGATACGGGTGTTGCTTCTGAAGCTCCTGCTCCTGGAAACGGTGGTGGACTTCACGTAGGAGGAACCGCAAATTCAACGATCAACGGTGGTACAGTAAATGGAAACGTTGCTGCTGCTGAAGGTGGTGGACTATGGAACAGTACAGGAACAATGGATGTTGTTGGTGTGACTGTAACAAATAATATCGCAAGCGGTGTTTTAGCTGAAAATGGTGGTGGAGGAATCTACAACGATGGCGGAACATTGAATGTGGATGCGACAACATTAATAGATAGCAATATCGCTGACGGAACTGCCGGATCAGGTGGTGGTGTTTTAAGTACTGGTGGAGATGTAACTCTTACAGGAACAACAGTAACAAACAATCAATCGAACCGCGCAGGTGGTGGAATTGAAGTTGCTGCAGGAACCCTTACGTTAAACGATGTTACCTTAGATATGAATGATACGGGTGTTGCTTCTGAAGCTCCTGCTCCTGGAAACGGTGGTGGACTTCACGTAGGAGGAACCGCAAATTCAACGATCAACGGTGGTACAGTAAACGGAAACGTTGCTGCTGCTGAAGGTGGTGGACTATGGAACAGTACAGGAACAATGGATGTTGTTGGTGTGACTGTAACAAATAATATTGCAAGCGGTGTTTTAGCTGAAAATGGTGGTGGAGGAATCTACAACGATGGCGGAACATTGAATGTGGATGCGACAACATTAATAGATAGCAATATCGCTGACGGAACTGCCGGATCAGGTGGTGGTGTTTTAAGTACTGGAGGAGATGTAACTCTTACGGGAACAACGGTAACAAACAATCAATCGAACCGCGCAGGTGGTGGAATTGAAGTTGCTGCAGGAACCCTTACGTTAAACGATGTTACCTTAGATATGAATGATACGGGTGTTGCTTCTGAAGCTCCTGCTCCTGGAAACGGTGGTGGACTTCACGTAGGTGGAACCGCAAATTCAACGATCAACGGTGGTACAGTAAATGGAAACGTTGCTGCTGCTGAAGGTGGTGGATTATGGAACGGAGCTGGAAGTATGACTGTAGACGGAACAACCGTTGATGGAAATACGGCTAGCGGAGCAGATTCTGACCAAGGTGGTGGAGGAATTTACAACCTAAGTGGAACCCTTACCGTTCAAAACGGAGCCACGATCACAGGAAATATCGCTGATGGAGCCGCTGGTTCTGGAGGTGGAATTTTAAATGATGCTGGAGCTACCTTGGTAGTAACTGGATCAACGATTAGTGGAAACACTGCGATGAGAGCTGGTGGTGGAATTGAAGATAACTCTGGAGCAGATTCGGATGTTACTTTAACCGATACTAACTTAGATATGAACACGACTGCAGCTGCCCCAGGTAATGGTGGTGGATTGCACGTAACAGGAGCTGGAAATGTATCGGTTACTGGAGGTACAGTAAATGGAAACGTTGCTGCTGCTGAAGGTGGTGGATTATGGAACGGAGCTGGAAGTATGACTGTAGATGGAACAACTGTCGATGGAAATACGGCTAGCGGAGCTGAATCGGATCAAGGTGGTGGAGGAATCTACAACCTAAGTGGAACCCTTACCGTTCAAAACGGAGCCATGATCACAGGAAATATCGCTGATGGAGCCGCTGGTTCTGGAGGTGGAATTTTAAATGATGCTGGAGCTACCTTGGTAGTAACTGGATCAACGATTAGTGGAAACACTGCGATGAGAGCTGGTGGTGGAATTGAAGATAATTCTGGAGCCGACTCAACCATAGCATTGACCGATGTTACATTAGACTCCAATGAAACCTTTACATCTCCAGGTAATGGAGGAGGACTTCATATTACAGGTCCTGGTGTTGCGACAATAACTGGAGGAACCGTGAACGATAACGTTGCTGGATCTGAAGGTGGTGGACTATGGAATGGTTCAGGTACGATGACTGTAGATGCTGTAACAATTAGCGGAAACACTGCAACCGGTGCGGATGCTGATAATGGTGGAGCAGGGGTCTTCAATAATGGAGGTACTTTAAATATCGTAAATGGTTCTGTGATAAGTGGAAACCTTGCAACTGGAGCTTCAGGTTCTGGTGGAGGTTTATTAAGCACAGATGGTGCTGTAACAGTAACGAATTCAGTATTTACTGATAATGCTGCAAACCGCGCAGGTGGAGCTATCGAATTAATCGATGGTACATTGATAATTACAGATTCAGAAATAATGACGAACACATTGAATGGTGATGCGGGTACTCCTGCCCCAGGAAATGGTGCTGGATTACACGTAACAGGTACTGCTAGTACGATCGATATCGTTGGAAGTACAATTGTTGGTAATACTGCTGCTAATGATGGTGGTGGATTATGGAATCAAAATGGAAGTACGATGAATGTACTAACTTCTACTTTAAGCGAGAATACTGCTGCTGAAGGAGGAGGATTCTATAACAATACTGGTGCGATCACTACCATTACAAGAAGTACTATTTCCGGAAACTCGGCAACGATCTCTGGTGGTGGAATTTCTAACAATGGTGCAAGTTTAGACCTTAACGCGGTAACTGTTGCAATGAATACTGCTGCAGGTAACGGTGGAGGTATCGAAAGTCTTACAACTACATCGTTAACCAATACGATAGTAGCTTTAAACACTGCATCTGCAGGTATGGATGTAACTGGGACTTTTGTTTCTAACGACTTTAACTTGATTGGAACAGATGATCAGGATGCATTTCCTGAACAAGCCAATGATCTTGAAGAAGTGGACCCAATGTTAGGACCTTTAGCAGATAATGGAGGGACTACTTTTACACATGAATTATTAGAAGGTTCTGTTGCATATAATGCAGGAAACCCAGAAGATAATTT
The DNA here is from genome assembly GCF_001637325.1 of Cochleicola gelatinilyticus. Taxonomy (GTDB): domain Bacteria; phylum Bacteroidota; class Bacteroidia; order Flavobacteriales; family Flavobacteriaceae; genus Cochleicola; species Cochleicola gelatinilyticus. Next base: position 10,750 of record NZ_LRXL01000049.1, on the reverse strand, counting down.
TAATGATCAAATAGATCAATCTGTGTTTGGTGGACGTCGTGACATTGGAGCTTTCGAATCACAGGAAGTACTACTTGCTGTTGAAGATATCGCATCTAATGATGAAGGTGTAATATTGTATCCAAACCCTTCAAACGGTTTAGTTACCTTAAGAATACCACAAACATTTGGTACCAATGCTGAAATTACGATTATTGAATTAGGTTCAGGTAAAATTGTTCAAACATCACGTACTTCGGTAAGTGAAACTGAACTGAATCTTAATTCTTATGCGAATGGTGTATACATCGTTCGAATCGTTTCAGAAAACGCAACATCAGTACAACGACTGATCTTAGCGAAATAATTCTAAATTATAAATACCTGAAAACGCCTCCCATATTTGGGGGGCGTTTTTTATTTAAAGGAAAAGGAATGTACATATCCAAGGCTTAATTCAGAAAAATCGGCTTGCCCAAGATTTCCATTGATATGTGCGCCCAAATAAAAGTTATGAAGAGGTTTCAAAGCTGTTCCGAAGAGGTAATATTTTAATCCAAGTCGACTTGAAACACGTTTTTTTAATTTATATTTTGTGCTCTCCAAATCGCCTAATTCTACAAAAGTGATCGGGCCATTTCCATAATCTTCAGTATAGGTAAAACCTTCATTTAGCTGCCAGTCGAAATCGTACGCTGGTTTGTGAAAATTATATCCTAAATTTACTTCAATCCCAATATGATTCAGAAGTAATTCTCCCGAGACAAAAGCACCAAAATTGGTAGCGTATTGAAATGGATGTTGTACATATTCAGAATAAAATTCAGGAATTAGTCCTTCATTTGCTTTGATATAATCGTAGTAATGTTCGTAAAAACGGTAGTAAAGTCCGAAGCCAATTTTATAGGTGGAATTAATCACTTTCCCTGTCGATAGCGCTATAGAATACACTTCACGCTTGTCGTTTAGTTCTTCTGAAAGTACATTTTGACCCACACCTGTTCTAAGAGAAATAAAATAATTAGAGCTTTTAACATAGGGTTCTTCGGAAGATAAAAAAGGAGTAGTGCTCGACGGAAGCTTTTTCGCATATCGAAATTGAGCAGAAGCACTTAACAAAAAAGAATTAAACCCTTGATTGGGTAATTTGGTATGTCCATTACTATGATGAAAATATCCACCACCTAATCTCCAATGAATGCGTTCTTTCTTTAACACATCGAAATATAAAAACATACGAAATGACCAAGTGATCTTAGTGGTAACTCCTTGATTAAACGGATTTGTAACAGAATCAAACCGCTTATTGAAATAAGAAGCTCCCATTCCAACCTGTAAATGAAGGTCTTTTTTTCTTTTTCGAAAAAGGTTGAATTCAACAAAAGGAAGTACAGAGAATACATAGCCAACTTTTTCAGTATTTCCAAAATCATTAACTCCTAAAGTAATTCCCGTCCTTGGTTTATTCAAGCGATACGTCCATTCTTCAGTCGTGTCTTGAAATTTTCCGAAGCTTAGTAGGAATCCTTTCTGTGGTTTAGTTTCAGGAAAGTCTGTATTTGCAGGAATAAGGTTTCCGTAGAGAATTTCAGGAGTAATAAAATGACTGGAACTTTGGGTGTCTTGTGTATTTTGTCCCCAAAGCGTAGTATAAATAATTAGAGTTAAAAGCGGTAGTTTTTTCTTCATTGAAGATTGCAAGTAACAATTTCTAGACTTATTTTAAAAATTAAAGTATACTTTCGTGAAGAATCAAACAAAAAAATCTTGAAAGAACTCGATTTAATTATTGGAAAAATGGCCTCTTATGCTTGGGGACTCCCTCTTTTAATACTCCTTATTGGAGGTGGCTTATATTTATTATTTCGCATTCGGTTTTTACCTTTTCGATATTTAGGACATGCAATCGCAGTACTTCGAGGTAAGTATGACTCTGAAAGTGATGCAGGTGAAATTACACATTTCCAAGCCTTAACCACCGCATTATCTGCCACTGTCGGTATGGGGAATATCGCAGGAGTAGCTGTTGCAATTGCGGTAGGTGGTCCAGGAGCTGTTTTTTGGATGTGGGTGAGTGCGGTAATTGGTATGTCGACAAAGTTTTTCACGGCGACAACGGCCATTATGTATCGTGGAAAAGATAGCGAAGGAAAAATACAAGGCGGACCTATGTATTTTATTGTAGAAGGATTAGGAAAAAAATGGAAACCGTTAGCCATACTTTTTAGTATTTCTGGTCTTGTTGGGGCGCTGCCCGTGTTTAATGTTAATCAGTTAAAGCAAGCATTAAACGATATTTTACTGAAACCAGCGGGATTATATCATGGGTTTTCTTCCGATATGTTAATTGGAATTGTGCTGGCAATCATTACTTCGCTCGTGATTTTAGGAGGGATTTCAAGAATAAGTAAAACAGCTTCAAAACTAGTTCCAGCAATGGTGCTTTTATATTTTGTAATGGTATTGTTTATTTTAGGAGCCTATATAGAACAGGTTCCTGTGTATTTAAAATTAATTTTTACTGAAGCATTTTCAGCCTCTTTATTTCAAGGAGATACATTTTTAGGTGGTGCATTGGGAGGGCTTATTCTTCTTGGAATAAGACGAGGAGCATTTTCGAATGAAGCTGGAATTGGTACGGCGCCGATGGCACACGGAGCGGCAAAAACGAATGAACCTATTAGGGAGGGATTAGTAGCGATGTTGGGGCCAGCTATCGATACCTTAATTATATGTACGTTAACGGCACTTGCAATATTAGTAACAGGCGTTTGGGAATCGAGCGACGCCAATGGTGTAAGCTTAACTGCCACTGCTTTTGAAAATGGCATTCCTCAAATTGGTAAGTATGCGTTATTACTTTGTATCGCCGTATTTAGTATTTCTTCGCTATTTTCTTATTCATATTACGGTTCGAAATGTATGTCGTTTTTGTTCGGGGCAAAATATAAATCGTATTACATCTATTTTTATATAGCAAGTATCCTTATTGGAGCAACAACTAGTTTAAGTATGATGATTAATTTAATAGATACTTTTTTTGCGCTTATGGCTATTCCTACTATGATTGCTACTATACTACTCGCCCCAAAAGTTATTATTGAAGCCAAACGTTATTTTAGTAACTTAAACGCAACAAAGAAGATAGATTAATTTATTTTAGTAAGTAGTACGTTAAGCTTTTCTGTAAATACTTTGGCTCCATCAGGGTTAAGGTGATTTTCATTTCTAAAATGTTTTACAGTAAAGTCAGTATCCTCTTCAGCATTTAAAAAGTAAATATTTTGATATTTTTCTTTAACAATTTCAAGAATGCTATCGCGTCTATGAAGCACATCTGGGTATCTTTTATCATTATAATTTAAAAATGTAGGGGGACTCATAATAACAACTTTTAAATTTTTTTCTTTGCAAAAATCTAGCATGTTGAAGAAATACGGTACATTATATTTAAAGGCAATTCTATCAATCCGAACATCTTTTTTAATAGTTGATTTTAGAATTTCAGAAGTATTATAGTTTAATTTCTTAAACTTACCGGCATAATTCCCTCTATCGAAACCATAAATATTATAATCGTATTTATAATTTTTCTTTATGTAATAGCTTTCTAAAAGTTTAGCAAAAAAACCGGTCCTTGTAGTAGTTAAAAATCGATCCTTAAAATACGTAGTTCGTTGAAATGTATTTACATCATAGTATTTTAAATAGAGGTTGTTTTTCCAAAAGTATTTTGAATTATGTGGAATTTCAAAGTGACCGTATGAAACTTCAAACGCAACTATTTCTAGTTTTGGAAGCCTATCAAGTGTTTGTTTTAGTATTTCGAAATCGCTATTATGATGTTGGGAGGTAGAGCTGAAGCTAATAGAAGGTAAATCAATATACTCTGGATTAACACTATTTTGTATTTGTGATGAGCCAAATATGGCTATTTTTATTGTATCTCCATTTGTTTTTAGTACATCACTAATTAGGGCATAATTAGTTGGGATTTTTGTTACTGCATATTCAAAACAAAAGAATACGACAATAACTGGAATAAAAAACAAGATGCACCTTGCCGCAAAACTTTTTTGTTGCCTGCTAAAATTGGAAATAGATAAATTCTTCTTTGGGTCCGGCATATCGGAAAATTAGAAATATAAATATATAATAAATAAGCCATCTCACGGGTCTGGAAAAAATCTTTTCAAGATGCTCAAAAGGATAGTTTTTATAGCGAGTAAGTACCTCAATAAATATTAAAAAAGGGATCACCAAAATTCTCCATCCAATAATAAAATTAAAAGGGTCACTTGGTACCCCGCTTAGAATTCTCTCAATTATGGTAAATGACATTGTAAGATCTTGTGATCTAAAAAAAATACACGAGGTCATAATTAAAGTAAAACTATATATAATGGTAAGTCCTAAAGGTATTTTAGTGAGATAGGCAATAAGACTCACATTTCGACTTCCTATTTTTAGCGGGATTCTTTCAATGGAAATTGTAATGGCCTGAAATAAACCAAATGCAACAAAAGTCCATTGTGCACCATGCCAAAATCCAATGAGCGTCATTGTTACAAAAAGAGCGGTAGTTTTAGCGGCGTAACTTCTTTTTTTATTTTTAATAAGTGGTGCATATACATAATCTGTGAACCACTTGGTGAGTGTAATATGCCAGCGTTGCCAGAATTCTGATACACTTCTTGATAGATACGGAATGTTAAAGTTTTTAGATAGTTTAAACCCAAATAACTTTGCAGTACCAATTGCGATGTCACTATATCCGGAAAAATCACAATAGATTTGAAAAAAGAACAATGCTGAACCGTACAATAATGATAAACTACCATATTCATTAGGCGCTATGTAGATAGCATTTACAGCAATAGCAACAGTATCTGCGACTACCATTTTTTTGAATAATCCCCATAGAATTTGCCGTAATCCTTCTTTTGTTTGTTTTAGATTAAAATGTCTTTCTTTTTGAAACTGAGGAAGTAAATTTTTAGCACGTTCTATTGGGCCTGCGACTAATTGGGGGAAAAAGCTCACGAAACAAAGAAATTCCATGAGATTGTGGGTTGGTTTGATTCTTTTTCGATACACATCGATACTGTAGCTCATAGTTTGAAACGTATAAAAGCTTAAACCTACAGGAATAATTACATTCCAAAAATAATAGGATGTTTCAAAAGTGTCAATTGAAAATAATGAAGTGAAATTATCTAAGAAAAAATTAAAATATTTAAATGTAAACAGAACCCCCAAATTCCAAAGCAAACTACCCCATAAAAATATTTTCCTATTTCGAATACTTTTAGAGTGCCCCATTCCTATGGCAGCATAATAATCTACAATAGAACTTAAAAATATTAATGATAAAAACCGCCAATCCCACAAACCGTAGAACAAATAACTAGCAAGTAGTAAAAGTATGTTTTGAGCGGCTCTTTTTTTTACGCCGAGTGTCCAATATATTGTATATACAATGACGAGGAAAAGTCCGAAATCAAAAGAATTGAATAACAATGTACTGGTTTTTATATGGAGCAAATATAGGAAAAACAAAAGTTGCTCAAAGCTATTTTACAACCATAAAAACGAGGCATAAAAAAACCCAGAAACTTTCGTTTCCGGGTTTTAAAAAAGAATATATTTACTAATATCCTCTTATAAGAATATTATCAATTGCAATATCTTCATCACCTGCGTTTAAATTAATCGCAATTCTAATAGCAACTGTTCCTGATGCAGTAGGATTATTAGCTACATTATTATTAAACGCTACACGGAAATCTTGAAAAGTCTCGGTAATAATCACACCATCACCTACACCGTCAAAATCAGTATCAATTTGTGGAGCAGAGTTAAATTGAGAACCATCATTTGTAATAGCTAAAATTGGTGTCCAATTAGTACCATCAAAAGAATATTCCATTATTACATTATCAGTATTATCCCAATCTTCGTCATTATTAGATGCATCATCTTCCGCAAAAGAAGCATCTACATAAACAGTACTAAAAGAAGCTATGTTAATATTTTCGAACATGATATAGGCTGGAATCCCAATTTGACTATCTACATCTTGAGCTGCGAAATATCCATTTCCTATTAAGTTAGAAAAATTATTAAAAGAAGCTCCGATATTAGAACCATCTGTTCTGGTAAAATAATCGTCATTACCACTTGTGAATTCTGGTTCACTTGTAGTATACATTAATGTGTCATCTTCAAAATTCTCGAAAGCCAATCTAGTAAAACAATTAGGAGATTCTGGGTTCATAGCATCTGTTTTGAAAGTCCCAGATTTTTGACCCTCCAATCCTCTTTTAAAATACCAAAAACCAACTTGACTCGAACAGTCTGGAGCGCTATTGCTATATCCCATTTGTCCTTCCCATTCAACTGCATTAGAACCTACCATAAATCCTACATTACTTCCTGCATCTCCACTTCTTGAAGTGCAAAAAGTAATATCTGAATTAGTTCCGTCAACAACACAATTTTCTTGTAATCCTTGACCTCCAGAGTATGTATTTCCATTAAATTCAACCTGTGTTGCATATGTTTGATCTCCAGTGGCATCTCCACTTATTACAACATTCCAAGTTCTTGGCTCGGAGTTTCCACACTGAAAACATTGGTAAGTACCTGTAAAAGTGGTTACAGGAGCAAAAGAGGTATTCTTAGCAACTAAAATATCACCCTTGAGATTTTTATAATTTACATCTGTAATTATTGGACTTGTTCCATCATCGTTCACAGAAAATTTAAAAGACATTTCCGAACCAGAAAACTCTAATTTTGTAATTTCTTCACCTAGAGAAATATTTCTATTTGCAGTGGCAACAAAAGATTTTCCATTTTGTAAAGAAACTAACGCTGTTGGATAAGACTTTTGTTTAGTAGTATTTTCTGAATTGAAATATGGCACATCAATTTCTACAGTTGCTCGGTAGTCAGAATTATTTGTAGTAAAAACACCTTTATAGTTCCCTAAACTAGAGGCATCTAATGTAGAAGCATCATAGGCTAAATCTGCATTGCTTTCTGAAGTTTCAGGTTGGTCTACACTACACGAAGCTAGAATTAAGCCCGAAACAAATAAATAAAGTAATTTTTTCATTGTTAAATATTATGAGGTTATAAAAAACAAAAATATCATTTTATCCGAGATAGCACATTATCCTTGTATTAAATCTTACAAATTGATTTTGAACTCTTTTAGAACCTTAAGAAGAATTTTTTCTGAAGATGATAAGTACTTTGTTTTAGAAACATTTTTATCTAAAAGATCGAATTCTTTCTGAAGACTTCCATCAATATATTTTTCTGAAAGAATTGGGTGTACATAGTATTTTCTACAAACATTCCGGGTGTTTCCTAATCCACTAGCTGCAGCATCGAATGCTTTTAGAATATTTGAAGCAGCTTCCTTTTTTGATGGAGCAATTCCGAAGTTATATAAAGTTTCAAAAAAGATTTTACTTGCCGCCCAAGTTCTAAAATCTTTTGCTGAAAAAAGATCTCCACTCAATTCTTGAATGTAATCGTTAACCATACCACTATCAATACAATGATGTGTACCATCTTCATCGTAATACTGAAACAGTTCCCATCCAGGAATTTCTTTGCTTTGAATAACCAAGCGTTGTAGTTTCTTGTTCTTTAAGGTTACCGAATGTTTTTTGCCTTTTTTACCAACAAATTCAAACTTCAATTTATTCTTCTTTATATCAAGGTGCTTTGTTCGCAATGTGGAAAGACCATAAGTTTTATTTTTCTTGGCATAATACTCGTTGCCAATACGAATATGGGTTTCTTCCATAAGACGCAACACCAATGCCAAACATTTTCTTTTGCTCATACGCTTCAGTCTTAGATCTTTTTCAATCTGAGCACGCATCTCAGGAAGAACATTTCCGAAGGAAGCCATTTTAAAATATTTTGTCTGATTCCTTATTTTAGACCAATGTGGATGATACCGATATTGTTTTCGATTTTTTTCATCTCTACCAACGACTTGAAGATGGCCATTTTTAAGATGAGTTATATATACATCGTTCCAAGCGGGAGGAATAACCAAATCTTTAAAACGCTTTAAAGACGGTTTGTCTACAATTTTTTCACCTTGTGAAGTGTAATAAAATCCTTTTCCGTGTCGGTGCCGTCGAATCGTTAATTTGTTATCAGTGACATAAATCAGGTTAGCAAGCTCTGCTGCCTTTATAGGGTTCTTTAAAACCTTTTCTACCTGGGGTGCTTTTAATACCATGATCTAAAAATAGACCAAAACAGATTTACTTTGTCTTAAAGAAAAGACAAAAGATTAAACAAAAGCGATTTAAATTTAATGTAGTATTTGTTGAGAGCAAAATTAACGATGCATTTTTTTATGGTAATTGTATTAAGGTAAAACTAAAAACATGCTACAGAAGTACTGTAGCATGTTTTAAGATAACCTAAAAAATATGTTTTTATCGTTTAGTCAAAATAACTAAATGTCTCTCCATTTTTAATTTTTAAGAGAGATTCGTAAATAAGTTTAATTACATTTTCAACATCATCACGATGTACCATTTCTACGGTCGTGTGCATGTATCGCAAGGGTAACGAAATTAAAGCACTAGCGACTCCACTATTGCTGTACGCAAATGCATCGGTATCGGTCCCTGTAGCTCGGGATAGTGCAGCGCGTTGAAAAGGAATTTTATTTTCGGTAGCAGTAGCAACAATAAGATCGCGTAACTTTTGCTGCACAGCAGGTGCATAAGCAATTACTGGGCCTTTTCCAATTTCAGCCAGCCCTTGCTTTTTCTTATCGATCATTGGGGTAGTGGTGTCGTGCGTAACATCGGTAACTATGGCGACATTCGGTTTAATGCGTTCTGCGATCATTTGTGCACCTCGCAAGCCAATCTCTTCCTGTACCGAATTAGTAATATAAAGACCGAAAGGTAGTTCCTTTTTATTTTCATGAAGGAGTCGTGCTACTTCAGCAATCATAAACCCACCCATTCTGTTATCGAGCGCACGACATACAAATTTATCTTTATTTAGAATGTGAAATGTATCTGGATATGTAATTACACATCCAACATGAATGCCCATTTTCTCAACTTCTTCTTTATCTTTTGCTCCTACATCGACAAAAATGTTGTCAGGTTTTGGAGCTTCTTCCTTAGACTTATTTCGTGTATGGATAGCGGGCCAACCAAATACCCCTTTAATAATCTCTTTTTCAGTGTGAATATTCACAATTTTAGAAGGAGCAATTTGGTGATCACTTCCGCCATTTCGTATCACATAAAGAAGTCCGTCGTCACTAATATAGTTTACATACCAAGAAATTTCATCAGCATGCCCTTCAATAACCACTTTAAATTCGGCATCAGGATTAATAACGGCAACAGCAGTTCCATAGGTATCTGTAAAGAATTCGTCTACGTAAGGCTTCAGGTACTCCATCCATATTTTTTGACCATCCCATTCATATCCAGTAGGGGCGGCATTATTTAGGTAAGACTCTAAGAAAGTAAGTGATTTTTTATTCAATACAGAACGTGCCATAAGTGTGTTTTTTTTTAGAAGCATCAAAATTAGCAATTAATTAATAAGTGCGCCGACTCATTTTGTTTAATTTTGGAATGATTTTAGTAACCCTGTTATCAAAATTGCCCGAATGAAAATGTATGTACCGTTCTTCTTTAGTATTTGTATGCTGGTTTGTAGTTCGATCATGGCGCAAACTCCTCAATCTTTTATAGAAAAGAACAAAGATTCCACCGAAACCTTTTATTATATTATCGAGGGAGACACAATTCCTAGAGAATATATCGATTTAGAGGAAGTAGTATTACTTAATAAAATTGAATTCAACTCTAAACAAGATCGCCGCAGGTACCTAATCCTTCGTCGTAAAACTAAAAAAGTATACCCTTATGCAAAGTTAGCTGCAGAAAGACTTACAACAATGAGTGATCGCTTAAAGAATATTGAGAATAAAAGGGATCGAAAAAAATATACAAAGCGCGTACAAAAATACATCGAAGAAGAATTTTCAGAAAAGCTTAAAAAATTAACGCATACCGAAGGGCAGATTCTGGTTAAACTTATTCATAGACAAACCGGAAGAACAGCCTTCGAGCTTGTTAAAGAGCTAAGAACTGGTTGGCGAGCTTTTTGGTATAACACCACCGCAAATTTGTTCGACATCTCCTTAAAAGAAGAATACCAACCTTTTAAAGAAAAAGAAGACTATCTCATCGAAGATATTCTCGAACGCTCATTTCAATCAAATCTTCTAGAACGCCAAAAACCAGCTTTCGAAATAGATTACCTAGATCTTACAGCACATTGGAATTCTAAATAAAAACAAAATAGTTGTTTATTTATTTGGAAATTAGCATCTTACTGTGTAGTTTAGTAATTCGCCTTTTTTTGTAAACTTAAATAATTACGTTCTTTTTACGCTAAAAATTTTTGGCGTTCCCACTAGGATTTTCAATTTTAAGTATTGATTTTATTTGCAGGTTGTTTTTTCATAGTGCTTTTTATGGCTTAATTTGAGAAGTGGTCGGGCCATCCGCACTCGCTTTTTTGGGGAGAATGCGATTCCCCAAAAAGAGCTCAGACAGTTGCTTTTGCCCCTAACGCAGTTTTCCGGGTCGTATTGGTACTAATATATAGGTATAAAAGGTTTATTTGCGAGGTGTTTTTTTTAAAACGAGGTGTTTCAGAGGTTTAAGAAAAAAGTGCAAAAAAGTTTTAAAAAAGG
>NZ_LRXL01000048.1 GCF_001637325.1 Cochleicola gelatinilyticus | reverse complement strand
GTTTGTGCTACATAAGACATTTGGCCTGTTCCATTTTGTTCAACACGCGCATCATGTCCGTCTGAATTGTCTGGATTTGCATTCTGTATTGTTTTAGCTTGATGATTTGAACCGTCTTGAACAGTTAGTGCTTCACTATTATCAAAGGTTTGCTGGATCCAACCTGAGTTATTATTTCCATTTCTTTGAATCATTCCTGCGTAATTATCTTCCGCATTCTCACCAGTTCCTTGACGAATTAAACCTGTACTAGCACTTACACTAGCTTCCTGTACCATCGCAGCTTCGTTCCCATCACCTTCTTGATGAACATACCCCTTGTTTGTGGTACCATCTTGACGAACATCTGCCATATTAGCTTCTCCACTCAAGGTTTGATTATCGTTTACATCCCCACTTTGGCGAACATACACTAAGTTTCCAACTCCAGCACCACCACCAGATTGGTCGATGTATACAGAAGATGAAGTACCTTCTTGACGAACTAACATATAGTTATCTTCTCCAGATTGAACATTTTCGACTGCATTAGCAGGTGAAGAAGCCCCCGCAGCATAGTCTGCTTGTTCAGCTCTAGGATCTCCAACTTGTTGAGCAAATGCTAATGATCCTACCATTAGCGCCATTGCACTTAACATTACTTTTTTCATAATTAAATAATTTAGTTAATAATTAATTTATTTGGTATAATAATCTTTAGTCCTTCTATTAAAAGACTAAATGAAAATTCAAAATAAAGTCACATATAATGCAACGAGGGGGACGGTATTTATTAAAAATCTATATAAATAGATAAATTGAGTTAATAAATAAAGGGGATAGAGGTTTGTTACTTATAATCGAGGAGATGTTTTTCAAATTTCTCTGAATCACAATTCAAATATGCAACAATATTTTTGATT
>NZ_LRXL01000047.1 GCF_001637325.1 Cochleicola gelatinilyticus | reverse complement strand
ATGAGTTATACCCGTTGTTAGAGGCAGTTTTTATTACTGTCCTAATTCCTTTAGTTTAGTTTGAGCTTCTTGATTTGCATCTATTCCCACTGCTTTTTTATAGTATTTGATTGCTTCTGATTTATTTTTTTGAGATAAAAAGTAATTCCCCAATGCAACATAACTTTTTGATTCATTAGGATAGAAATCAGCATTCAGTTCTAAGTATGCTAAAGCTTTTTTAGGAAGATTATGTCCATCCAACATAAAGAACCCAACTTGATTTAGTAATTCCCATTCAGGTTTTACTTCACGTTTCATTTGAATGCTCAATTTTTTATAGTGGGTTTTAAAAGGCTCTGTTAATTCTTTGGCAGAATATTCTTTTGGTGTGTTAAAACGCCACATTTCTGGGAATGGAAACCAAGAGAAAATCGACCGCAATCCATTATACTGGGCTGGAACAACAATGCTTCCGTGGTCTTCATTCTCAAAGTATTCCCATTCAAAATTAATATCTTTATTATTTTTCACTAATAGGTCGTGAAACTTTAAATTGGCTCTAATCTGTTCAGTAGGAACTGTTTTGTCTTTTCTAACTTTAACCGTGTCCATTGCTTTGCCAATACTATTAGCCACAGCTATATATAATGACTTTTCTTTTCGATTTCCTTTATATAGTAGTTCTTGAGTTTCTTTAACCAAATTTTCTTTGTCCCACCAAAGGCTTGGATCAATTGCCAAATAATTATCAAAAGAATTTTCGTGATGTAAGTATGAATAAAGTACAAAAAGACCTCCTGTAGAATGACCAATAATGGTATTGTTGTTTTCGGTTGGGTATTTATTGTTTATATAAGGTTTTAATTCTTGATTTATGAATTTTAAAAAATTACTGGCACCTCCAGAAGTTTCCGATTCGTGTCCGCGTTGAAAAGGAACATTAGTATTCGTAAAATCTCTTGTTCTATCCGTATTGGTAATGCCAACTATTATAGATTGAGGAATTTTGAAAGGCGTTAGTTGCTTTTGCATTCCAGTAATAACATAAAATTGTTGAGATGCGTCCAGTACATAAATAACTGGATATTTTTTAGTGCTATTAAAGTCCTCAGGTGTATGTATCCAAATTTCTCTTTGCTCTTTTAGTATTTTGGAATATAAGCTATCAACTTTCCCAACTACTATTTGCTTTTCGCTATTTTGATTAAATTGTGCTATTCCTTTGAAACATAGGAACAAGGTAATTATGGTTATTACAATTTTAGACTTTCTCATTTGTTTGGTAAGGTTTTAGTTTGTAATTATTTCTTTTGGATAAACCACAACATCAAAAATTGTTCTCGACTTGTCATTTTTACCTATCGTGTACTTAAATTGCCTCTAACGGTTTGCATAAGAACAGTAAGCTGCAAAACGGACCGACTGTTCGAATTGATTTTAAAGATACTAAGAACTATTGAATTCCGAAGGAATTCAGATGTAGGCTTATTGTTTTTATG
>NZ_LRXL01000046.1 GCF_001637325.1 Cochleicola gelatinilyticus | reverse complement strand
TTCTTATGCAAACCGTTATGTGTAATTACAAAAAAAATTCTAGAATGCTAGGGAAATTGACCTCCATAATAATTTTATTAATTTTTATAGGGTGCAAAAGTTCACCTAAAAATGGAAGCGCTAATACCAAAAAAACAACTATTTCTAATACGATAATTAATGGCGGTAAATATAGTTTGACTAAAAAAGATAATCAAAAAAATCTTACACCAAAATTATTCTCAATATCGATATCAAAATTAGAAATTGAATCAAAGCATATTGCCATTCTAGATTTGTATGAAAATAATACAAACTATATTTGGTATGCAAATAATAATGTAACTGATGAATTTTATAGATTTATTTCGGACAAAAATTTTGATTCGGTTAATTTCGAAAAACTAGATAAATCCATTATTAAAGCTGAACTTATTTCATTAAAATCGTAACGGCACATAATAATTTGACGGTGTTATTAAAAATTCAGTATGAACAAAAAATTTGTTGACGTATATTCTGGATCCGAAGTTCAAGTAATTTTACTAAAGGGATTATTGGAAAATATTGATATTGAAGGTATAATCCAAAATGATTTTCAGTCAGGAATTACAGCAGGATTTGGTGGCGGAACTGTTAATACCGTTCGGCTCAAATTACATGAATCGGATCTAAAAAAAGCTCAACCCGTAATAGAGAAATTTATTAAGAATCAATAATAGTCTGATTCAAACTATAGATTATTAAGACTTACGAAAAAGAAGTTTGATTGAATAATAAATCCTATTATTTAAATAGTTTATCGCTTTTCAATCGTACCACGGTAAAGTAACAACACATAACAACGGGTATAACTCATAGCTAGTCCGTGGTTTAATCGAAGGTTTCAGGCGTTTTTGGGAATCCGCCAAATTTTTAAATTTGGCTTTTAGACGATAAAATTAAAAACAAAATGTAAAAATTTCTGCTCGTGCTAATTCCAAAAGTCCGT
>NZ_LRXL01000045.1 GCF_001637325.1 Cochleicola gelatinilyticus | reverse complement strand
ACTTCAAAAATTAATACTAATAAAAATCTTCTCGGTAAAGATGTAATGTTTAATTTGTCAAATAGAATTTTATTTCTTTTCTTAAAAACTTAGGCATACTTTTGAATAATGCGACCTCAAACGAAAAAAGAAGAACGTTGGAATACACTTACACATGGTTTAGGCTTTCTATTAGGAATAGTAGGTACCTTTTTATTAGTCTTTGATAAAAAGTATGCCTCGATTTCACATGTAGTTTCTGTACTATTATATGGAGCTTCGTTGCTAATACTTTACTTTAGTTCCACAATATATCATTATGTAGAGTTTGGTCCCAAGAAAGTTCTGTTCCGGAAATTTGACCATATAAGTATTTATTTACTTATTGCAGGTACCTATTCTCCTATTCTTTTAATCGCATTACCACAAAGCATTGGTTGGTTGTTGTTTTATATAATATGGGGATTCGCTTGTATTGGTATTGTTTTAAAGGTTTTTTTTACTGGCCGTTTTGAAATAATTTCTTTAGTACTATACTTAATTATGGGGTGGCTAATTATTTTCGATATTCTTGCTCTGAAGAATATAACTAATGACTCGGGAATAGAATTGCTAATTGCTGGAGGAGTTGCATATACAGGAGGCATTGTTTTTTACGTATTAGATCGTATGTATTTTAATCATGTGATATGGCATTTGTTCGTAATGGCCGGAAGTTTATTTCATTTTTTATATATCTACAGAAATATTATTTCATTATCAATTCTAGAATAAAGAAATTGGTTTTTGAGGTACATTACACTAGAGTCTATTACGCTTGAAAATAGAACGGAATGCAGTAGTGTTTCGAACAGGGATAGTAATGGAAAGCCCACAGCCGTAATGACTTTAGCTTTACGGCGAGGACTTGTAATGAATAGCCCGATCTTGCTTTTTTGCAAGAGTTCGCCGAGAGAAAATTTTACTCCCCTTATAGTAAGTAAGCCAAAACGATAGCTACAATAATGGTAGTTAACTTCGCTAAGTTGAATTTATGATCTTTACTACTTTCAAATAATATTGTAGTAGAAACATGTAAAAATATACCAATAACAACGGCTGTAATTTCAGTATGGTATTGATGGAGTATTTTAAAGTAATTGACTAACCAGGCTCCTAAGGGTGTCATTAAGGCGAAAAAGAATAGAAAAAGAAGGGTTGTTGCTTTTCCGTATCTTGCTTTCATAAAAAAGAAGGAAAGGATAATAGCAATTGGAATTTTATGTACGATGACGCCAATAAGTAGATTGTTGGTTTCTGATATTGGAAACCCTTCTAAAAGTGCATGAATACTTAAACTTATAAATAATAACCAAGGGAATTTTGCTTCGGAAACGTGCAGGTGTACATGTCCATGTTCGGCTCCTTTTGAAAAGAATTCTAAGAATATCTGAAGAAGTATTCCTATCATTATAAACACTCCAATCTTTTTGGAAGGATCGGAAAATACTTCTGGTAATAATTCGAATATTGTTATCGAAAGTAAAAAAGCACCACTAAAAGCAAGGTACAAACCTAAATGCTTTATTTGTTTTGTTTTTAGTAATAGTGCGATCGAATAGCCTATAGCTACAGCCAAGAATAATGCTAAATAAATCATTAGTTAAAAATGAGGATGAGTCTTTGGGAGTTTTCTTCGTTAAATTCGTCCAAATTATAGTTTCCAAAACAGTTTTTAAGTGTTACACCTACTTCATCGAAATATGCTTTAAAATCGGATAATGTTAGCGCTTTTACTTTTTCAGTGAAGAAAAAATCTTCATGATTGTATCGAAATCTAATGTCTTTGTAAATGTAATTATCTTTTATGAATCGTTTTATATAAAATGTGATTCCATCTACTTCTTTAGTTTCAACGGGGACTAAATGTTTCTTGACGTAGGTAGCGTTTAAAAAATCTATAACTCCAAAACCATCTTGTTTTAATTCAGCTTTTATGGATTTAATGGTCCTAACATTATCAAATTCGGTTTCGAAATAACCAAAGCTGGTAAAAAGATTAAATACAGCATCAAATTTTTTCGGGAACGGAAGACACATATCATGTACTTCAAAATGAAGCGTTTCATTTTCGAACTGTTTAGCAAATTTAATGCTTGAAGGGGATAAGTCGACTCCAGTAACTTCGAAACCTAGTTTATTTAAGTAGTTGGAGTGACGACCTTTTCCGCAGGCTAAGTCTAATATTTCTGCACCTTTAGATAGGTTTAGGAATGCCGTTAAATTATTCATGAATAATCCGGCTTCTTGATAATCTCTGTCTTTGTACAAAATATGGTAGAAAGGGGTGTCAAACCATGCTGTGTACCAATTCTCTGTTTCTTTTTGCATCGATGCGGTTTTGCACTGCGAAAATACTGTATTTTTGCACCTTTAGTAAGTGAATTTTTATTAATTCAACTTTTAATTACTAATTATAATATTTTACGAGGAGTAGGTTGATATGGAAAATAATTTTAAAATGGTTGCAAAGACGTTATACGGTTTTGAAGAACTGTTAGCGCAAGAGTTACGTAAATTAGGAGCTTCAAATATTGAGATGGGTACCCGGAACGTTTCATTCGAAGGGGACACAGGGTTTATGTACAAAGCGAATCTATGTTGCCGTACCGCTATAAAGATTTTAAAACCAATTACAGGGTTTAATATTTTTACTGAAGAGGATCTGTACAAAAAAGTATATGCGATCCCTTGGGAAAAATATATGAAGTCTACCGGAAGCCTAGCAGTTGATGCCACTGTCTTTTCTGAAAAATTTACACATTCACAATACATAGCTTTAAAAACAAAAGATGCTATTGTGGATCGCTTTCGAGATAAAGAAGGAGTGCGACCCGACGTGGATCTCGACCATCCCACATTACGTATAAATGTTCACATAGATCGCAATATTTGTACGATCTCGTTAGATAGTTCAGGGCAATCGCTTCATAAAAGAGGTTACAAAGTTGCGAACACCATTGCGCCAATTAACGAAGTATTAGCTGCAGGAATGATCATGCTTTCAGGGTGGAACGGACAATGTGATTTTTTAGATCCTATGTGTGGTAGTGGAACGTTACTAACCGAAGCCGCAATGATCGCATGCAATATCCCACCAAACCTTAATAAAGATGAATTCGGATTCGAAACATGGCCAGATTTCGATGTAGACCTTTATGAATTAATCGAAGAAGCTGCCTTGAAGAAAATTCGAGAATTTCACTTTAAGATCAAAGGTTTCGATACCGATCGTGAAGCAGTAAAAAAAGCCAAAGAAAATATAAGTAGTGCCAACCTTTCAGAATTTATAGAAGTAGCACAACAAGATTTTTTTGAAAGTGAAAAAGAAACCGACCGTTCTTTATGGATCGTTACCAACCCACCGTACGATGAACGAATATCAGTTAACGATATTGAGGCTTTCTACGGAAAGATTGGTGACACGCTGAAACAGAAATATCCTGGTACCCAAGCATGGCTAATTACCTCTAATATGGAAGCCTTAAAGTGTGTTGGACTACGACCTTCTCGAAAAATTAAACTCTTTAACGGAAAACTAGAAGCCCGCTTTGTAAAATACGAAATGTACGAAGGAAGTAAAAAAGCTAAAAAACAATAGACTTTATATCGTTTTAAGTACACAATGAAATAAGAATTGATATTTAATGGTAAGCTAAGTTTTTAAATACTATAATTAAAAATTTAATTGCTTCGGAAAAATTATTTTCTGAAAATTGGAATGAGATAGGAAACATTATAGCCAAAACCAACCCCAAATTCGCTAAAATCGTTTACTCTGTGAAATCCTGGGATATAAAGATTATCAAAATTTTCGGGCGTGTCTTCAGAAAGTTTGTTTTTCAACTGAAGCGTAACAGATACGTAGACATTGTTTAATACTTCGGTTTTAATTCCCAATATAAACTCTGCCCAATGTGCTGTAAGGCCTGTATATTCTGTAGGAACTGTATTAATGGCATTTACAAATGTAGCATCTAATGTTGTATACACCCGATAGGCGAGTAGCTCTTGTTTAAATGTAGAAAACCCATAGCGCAAACCTGCCGTTATTGCGTTGTTAAGCCCAAACCAATTATTGTAGGCATTAAAATCTACTCCCACTTTTGCATAACTTCCTGAAGTAGAAAAATTAAGATTAGGCTCGAAAGTGTCTTTAGTTTCATTACCAATCTCCGCTGCTACATAAAATCGTTCTGAAAATCGAAAATCACCTACGACTTCAAATCCCGAATATCGATTATCTAAAAGCGATCGAATGGGTTTCGATATATCCAGTCCAACCCGCAATCCGTATTTGGTTTTTTGTTGTACGGTGTCTGTAACGGTAATTGTTTCGGTTTGATTAGCTATTTCTGTTTGTTGTGCTTTCAAAGAAGTGAACGCACACAATAGACTAATGCAAAATAGTAATATGTGTTTCCTGTTCATCTTCAACAAGTTGTTTTTCTATGGTTAAATTTTGTATCCAGTTAGTTTCATCATCGGTAACGACACCTTCAAGATTATCGTAATTGGTTTTAAATCCGCACGCCCGATTTACATATAGCTCATTAGTGATGTAGTTAAAAGTAACGATGTCGGTATTCTCATTGGTTGCTCCAGTATTTTGAATAAAACGAAATTGGGTCTCCAGTGCATTGGTTCGTAATGGTATTGCGATAGAATCTGATGTGGTGGTTTCTAAAACAACTCCTCCAGTGGTGGTAAAATCTGCTTCAATAGATAAGCCTACTACTGAACTTGCTTCTAAAGGGTTTAAAACATTTTTAAAAACAATAATAAGTTTGGGTGTAGTTAAAGTTTCTCCCGAGCAAATATCGTCCCGAGAGCACCCATAAAAAAATAGGGTGATGAGCGATACTAGTATTCCTTTTTTTATAAAATTCATTCTATTTTTCGGTGGATGAGTTACTATCGGATTTTATATAATTTTTTTTAGATTCAAATAAAGAAGGAAGAATCGCCACAAGTTCATCAAATTTTGCTTTCTCTATCAATGCTCTAAGTTTATTATGAATTATAGGATCATCTTTTAGTTGATTATAATGTTTATTAAATATCAAAGCAAAAGTCTTTACTTGATCTTCCGTTAATCTTTCAGAATTTGAATAGCTACTTAATTCATCTAGTTCATTAAATTTAACTACAATGCTTTTAATTTCATCTAAAAACCCATATTTCTTAGAAATTTGATTTATTTGACCTATTGAAAGTGTAAATTTTTTTAAAGCCTTATTAATCCCTTCTCCGCTATAGTCTATAACTTCTCCCAGTTTACGATAAGAAATTTTATTTAATCTTCTTAATTCTTCTAATTTTACGTGTAATTTTTCTAATGTCTCATTAGTAATCATATACTACTTTTTCTAGTCAAAAAAGTTAAATTTTTTATCTGTAATTTTTCCGCAATATTTTTTAAAAAAAACGCTTAACCTACCGTTTTACAAGCAAAACCACATTTTCTACATGATGGGTTTGTGGGAACATATCCACAGGTTGTACTTTTTTAACTTCATAATCGATGTCAAGTAAAGCTAGATCTCGTGCTTGGGTAGCACTGTTACAACTTACGTACACAATTTTAGGCGCTCCGAGTTGAAGCAATTGCTGTACGACATCGGCATGCATTCCGTCGCGTGGTGGATCTGTAATTACAACATCGGGAATTCCGTGAGTTTCAATAAAGGTTGCATTAAAGACCTTTTTCATATCGCCTACGTAGAATTCAACGTTTTCGATCTGATTTAATTGCGCATTTTCTTTGGCAGCTTCAATTGCTTCAGGAACCGATTCTACCCCAATTACCTTTCGGGCTTTTTTAGCAACAAATTGAGCGATGGTTCCAGTCCCTGTATAGAGATCGTATACCAATTCGTTTCCGGAAAGATTCGCAAAATCCCGGGTTACTTTGTATAATTCGTAAGCTTGCTCACTATTGGTTTGATAAAAAGACTTGGCATTGATTTTAAATTGTAACCCTTCCATTTCTTCGAAGATATGATCCCTTCCGAAGTAACAAATTACATCTTGATCGTAAATGGTATCATTGCCTTTTTCGTTGATTACATAAAGCAGTGAGGTACGGTCTGGAAATTCAGAAATAATAGCATCTAACAAAGCTTTCCGTTTGTTTTCATGTTCTTTAAAGAATTGAAGCAATACCATAACTTCGCCAGTACTTGATGTACGAATCATTAAGGTACGCATAATACCTTCTTGCTTTCGAGTATTAAAAAACGGAATTTCTAAACGTTCTGCTTCTGCTTTTACAAAATCACGTATGGCATTACTAGGATCTCTTTGAAGGTAGCATTTATTCAAGTCCAGAATTTTGTCCCACATCCCAGGAATATGAAATCCAAGTGCATTGCGATCTTCTATTACTTCATCACTTTTAATTTGTTGTAGTGTAAGCCATTTGCTATCACTAAACGAGAATTCCATTTTATTCCGGTAGAAATATTGTTCGTTACTTCCTAAAATAGGAGTAATAGGAGGGAGGGTGATTTTACCAATACGTTGCAGGTTATTTTCTACTTCTTTCTGTTTGTAGAATAATTGGTGCTCGTATCCTAAATGTTGCCACTTACAGCCTCCACAGGTTCCAAAATGTTCACAAACAGGTTCTACGCGTTTGTCCGATAATTTTGAGAAGGAAATTGCGGTGCCTTCAAAATAAGCTTTTCGCTTCTTAGTAGTTTGAACGGTTGCTACATCTCCGGGCACAGCATTATTTATAAATACCACACGTCCATCTTCGGCTCTTGCTACCGCTTTTCCTTTTGCTCCTGCATCAATAACCTCGAGATTTTCGAGAATAACCCTATTATTTTTACGTCTTGCCATAACCGCAAAAGTACTATAATTAGCACGTATAATTCTACGCTCTTCCCCAAAAAAATGTGCAATAATTTTAGTAATTTGCAGCCTCTACGGATGATTTCTCTCCGCCAAGAAGGAATCAATTTTTTTAGCACTTATAAGGTATTGCAATTATGTCAGTTTTAGAACAAACGAAATCAGAAAAAATAATCGATTTAGAAAATAAATATGGAGCTCACAATTACCATCCACTTCCGGTAGTATTGGCAAAAGGTGAAGGGGTATTTGTATGGGATGTTGAAGGAAAAAAATATTACGATTTTCTTTCTGCATACTCCGCAGTAAATCAAGGTCACTGTCACCCTAAGATCGTGGGAGCGATGAATAAACAGGCAGAAACTCTTACGCTAACATCGCGTGCATTTTATAATGACATGTTAGGAAAATATGAAAAATATGCTTCGGAATATTTTAATTTCGATAAAATGCTTCCAATGAATACGGGGGCTGAAGCCGTAGAAACAGCATTGAAGATCTGCCGTAGATGGGCTTACGAAAAGAAAGGAATTTCCGAAAATGAAGCAGAGATCATTGTATGCGAAAATAATTTCCACGGAAGAACAACCACAATCATATCGTTTTCTAACGATCCAGTTGCTAGGAAAAACTTCGGTCCGTATACCGATGGTTTTCTAAAAGTAGCATACGATAATTTAACTGAACTGGAAGCAGCTTTAAAAAGCAGTAAAAATATTGCAGGGTTTTTAGTAGAACCTATACAAGGTGAAGCAGGAGTCTACGTTCCTTCTGAAGGGTACTTGCAAAAAGCAAAAGAATTATGTGAAAAATACAATGTTTTATTTATTGCTGATGAAGTTCAGACAGGTATTGCACGAACTGGAAAATTATTAGCCGTTGATCATGAAAATGTAACACCCGATATTTTAATTTTAGGGAAAGCTTTAAGTGGTGGCGCTTATCCAGTTTCTGCAGTTTTAGCGAATGATCCGATTATGAATGTAATTACTCCTGGCTCTCATGGTTCAACCTTTGGTGGTAATCCAGTTGCAGCAGCTGTTGCTATGGCGGCCTTAAAAGTAGTAAAAGATGAAAACCTTGCTGAAAATGCTGAAGAATTGGGGAAAATTTTCCGTAGTGAGATAGACAACTATATTCAAAATAGTACGATTGCGAATTTGGTTCGTGGTAAAGGATTACTTAATGCTATTGTTATTAACGATTCTGAAGATAGTGATACCGCTTGGAATATATGTCTTAAACTACGGGATAATGGATTGCTTGCAAAACCAACACATGGAAACATTATTCGTTTTGCTCCTCCTTTGGTAATGACTAAGGAACAATTATTAGAATGTTGTTCAATTATTATTAATACGTTGAAAGAATTCGAGTAAAAATAAATAGTTTATAAAGTTGAAACCGGGCCTTGGTCCGGTTTTTTTATGGATTTTATTAATGAAAATTTAATATAAAAATTTTTATTAAAAGATTGAAATGCAGATATTTACGAATATTAACCAAATAAATATATTATGTTTAAAAAAGCAACCTTACTCTTATTTGCTACGTTATTAATGTTAGGATGTAGCCCTGACGCTACCAATTCTCTAGAGAATTCCTCGATCGATCTTACACAACTTATAAATCCCGATTCTGTTAAAGCTTTGGCTAAATACGATACAGGCGAAAGAGGTATTTATCGAGGCATATTTGTTGGAAACGATATGAGTCACCATGGTGTACTTACTATTAATAATGAAAATGACGGTAATTTTAATGCAGTATTGGTCACTACTAATAATGTTAAATTAGGTTTTATTGGGCGGCCTTCTTTAACTAACAGTATTATTTCGAAAGTGGTTTTCGAAGGAGATGCTAACACTAGATTTACACTTACTTTTGCCGATAGTGAACACCCTATAATTGAAGAAGCATTCATTATGGGAAAACCCGCTACTGCTAAAGTTTTAAAGGAAACTTCTGAAAATAGAGTAATGGTATCGTTAGGGACCTATGTAGATGATAGCAACCCAAGTTTTAATGGTACTTGGGATTTTTTAAGTACAGAAACAGAAACTATTATTGTACCAACAGGACTGCCTTTCCCTGCAACAGTGCCAATTACTGTAAATATTATTTCAGAACTTGTGCTAGTTACTGCTGGGGGTGGAATGTTTACCGATACGGTTATGGAAAATTTTACAGCAGGATCGTTTTGTCCAGATACGTTCCCAACAGGTTCACAACGTCCTTTCTTTTCTGGAGAACAAACTATTGGAGGGGTTTTTAATATAAATGAATTTGCAGCAGGAAATCAAACTTCTCCACTTAATGGAACAGATGCTAACTGGACCTTTCTGTATAGTTTTGCGAATGGCTCAGCATATTATGACACAAATTGCAATGTTCTTACAGCCGGTACTTGGTCTTGGAATGGAAGAACAGGATCTATTCTATTAGATTAATTTTTTTTCAATCTATTCTTTTAAAAAAATCGAATGAAAATTACAAAGAGTTATCAATCCAGCGAAGCTAGTTTCGCTGGATTTTTTTATTAATCGGTAATTAATAATGGTTAACTCCTTAAAACTAATTTATAGGTAAAACTAAAAATAACTCGTAATGCCTATAAACATAAGGGGTGTAAAGTTTGGTATTGTATTTGATTATTAATAGATGTAGTTAGGTTGAAACATAAAGTAAATGTTCAGTAACCCCAGGACTTCCCTAAAAAGAAACAACTTAATTACATAAAAAAAACCGTTCTACAGATAAACTGAGAACGGTTTTTTTTATTTATATTAAACTTTCTTACTGGATGATACCACCACAACTTACGCGCGCACCAGCAGCTCCAGAAGGTTGTGAAGTAAAGTCATCTGCTCCTTCGTGAACAATGATCGATTTTCCAACTACATCTTTTTTAGGATCATCACAACCAATACACCATTCGTCGGTTTGCATGGAAACAAATCCGTTTCCATCGGCATCGGCTTCAAAATTTCCTATATCTCCTTTATGATAAGCAGAAGAACCCCATTTTCCATGATCTACATAAGTAGGATTCCAGTGTCCTCCGGCTGAAGTTCCATCAGCTGCAGAACAATCTGCTTTTTCATGAATATGAATTGCATGAGTACCTGGATTTAAACCTTTTAAATTTGCGTTGAAAGAAACCAGTCCGTCTTTTTCAGAAAAAACAACTTTTCCAGTTGCATTCGAATTACTCTTTGAACTTAAACTGAAAGAAACCTTTTTAATGTTTGATGCCATATTATCATCTTTCTTTGCATCCATATCTTCTTTCATGGATTCTTCTTTCATATCTTCTTTCTTGTCTGCATTTTTCTTATCGTTTTTACAACTTACAAAAGCTACAAACGTAAGTGCGGCGAGTGTTATTCCTAATCGTGTCATTGTTATATTATTTTGGTTCGTGTTATATGAATAAGAAAGGTACGGCGATTTTAAAACCCAAACAAAATTTTAAAGAAATCTTAACCCTTAATTAGAGTGAGTTAGTTTAAAATTTAAGGGTTAAGAACAGTACTGAAGTTTTAAAATTATTCAATAAGTTTCGTAATTATCTGAGTTTTGCTGTGAAGGGTTTTATGCACGGGGCATTTATCTGCAATTTGAAGAATACGTTTTAATTGTTTTTCGTCTAAGGTTCCTTGAAGTTTAATCTCACGACTAAAGGTGTCTATTTTCGCAGTTTCTGCTTCGCAATTTTCACAATCTTCGGCATGTCGTTTATCATAACTTGTATGTACTTCCACGTGTTCTAGGTCCCATTTTTTTCTACGTGCATACATTTGTATGGTCATTGCAGTACATGCTGAAAGTCCCGCCGAGACTAATTCGTAGGGTGTAGGACCAAAATTATTTCCTCCAAAACTCTCTGGCTCGTCCGCAACCATGTAATGATCTCCAAGTTTCATGTCGGTAGTGAAACCTTGATCTTGACTTAAACTTGCTACAACATCGTGTTTAGATTTTATTTTAGTAGTTTCTGGAATGGTAACATACCTAGAAGCCCAGCCCGCAATTACTTGTCCCACATATTGAGAGTCTTCTTTTTTAGTAAGTAGATGATCTGCTCCATCTAAAGAAACAAAACTTTTAGGATGATGTGCAGCAACATATAACTCCTCAGCATTATTTATTCCCACCAATGTATCTTGTGGAGCGTGTAAAATAATTAGAGCTTTTCCAAAATTTTTAATGACCTTTTTCAATGATTGCTTTTCTAGATCATCTAAAAAGTGACTTTTTATTGTAAAAGGTCTACCACTAAGAGTTACTGTAGCTTTTCCATTTTTTTTAATTTCATCAACACTTTCACTTAATAAATGTCTAACATGTTTAGGATCGCTTGGTGCATTTATTGTCGCAACAGCTTTAATAGATGAGACAGCAGCAGCAGCAAATATAACTGCTGCACCACCTAACGAATGTCCTACTAATAAGGTTGGAGCTTCATAATTCTGTTTAAGAAATTCTGCTGCTGCAATAAGGTCTTCTACATTTCCCGAAAAATTTGTATTCTCAAAATCTCCTTCGCTTTCGCCTAATCCAGTAAAATCAAATCGAAGCACTCCAAATCCAGCTGCAGTTAAAGACCTACTCACATTTTTAACAGCTAATAAGTTCTTGCTACAGGTAAAACAATGCGCAAAAATTGCATAGTTATGTGGCTTCCTATTGGCAGGAAGTTCTAGTCTTCCAGCAAGTGTTTGAGATTCTTTATTTTGAAAAGTTACTTTTTCGAGTTGCATATATTTTATTTAGCGTTTATATAAGACGTTAATCTTCTGCTTTAATTTCAATAGAATTTGTTTTGTTTGTCTCTATAGAAGTAGTACTATTTCCCTTTAAATATAGGTCTAAGAATTCTAAGATGCGGCTGTAGGCAGTTATCTCATTTTCTTTCTTAACAAATCCATGTCCTTCATCTTCAAATAATACATATTCTACTGGAACACCATTCTTTTTTACCCCTTCAACAATTTCATCACTCTCTACTTTTAATACACGTGGATCCTTTGCACCCTGTAAGACTATAAGAGGTTTTGTAACCTTTTCGGCATGAAATAATGGCGAGATTTCTCTTAACCGAATCGAATCTGCTGTATTTGGATCACCCATTTCTGTATACAATGCATCTTTAAAAGACTCCCACCATGGCGGAATATTTTTCAAGGTTCGTAACCAATTAGTAACTCCAAATATATTCACACCCACTTCAAATTCTTCAGGAGCATAGGTAAGGGCTGCCATCGTCATGTATCCTCCATAAGAGCCCCCTAAAATGCCAATCTTGTTATCATCGATATACGGTTGATTTGCCAACCAATCTTTTCCAGCAATGCAATCCTTAAGGTCTTTATCACCATGATTTTGATCGTCCATTTTATAAAAACTCTTTCCATAGCCACTACTTCCGCGATTGTTAACAGCAAGAATCGCATACCCATGATTTACAAAATACTGTATGGTAGAGCTAAAACCTTGTCGCGATTGTCCTCCAGGACCTCCGTGTACCCATACTAAAGCTGGTACTTTATTTTCTTCGGAAGCCTGATGTGGTTTGTAAAAGATTGCTGGAATCTCAAGTCCGTCAAAGGATTTAAAACGAACTACTTCTGAAGCCACTAAATCTTCCTCATCGATCTCATCATTAAGTACTTCCGTGAGCTGTTCGTATTTTCCACTTTCAATAGAAAAAGAGTATACGTTAGACGGGGTGCTGTCACCACCAACATTTAACAACGCCATAGATTCATCTCGTGAAAAATTTGCACTATTAATAGTTTTATCTTTAAAATCGGGAAAGTCTATATTTTTTCCAGTGCTCACTTCTTTTACATCCATTACAGTCTTTCCATCTTCATTGGTGAAAAGCACTTGATATTTGCCGTTTTGAGTAAAATAAAAACCATTTATATCCCAATCTTTTTCTAGTACTTTTTCCTTTGTTCCATCGGCGATGGTATACTTCATTAAATAGCTAAACTCGGCTCCTTCGTCGGTGGTGTAGTAAAATGCGCTTCCGTCGGGCGAAAAATCTTGTGAACTATTACTACTAATTGTGTCATTAATTTTAATGCGTTCGTTAGTTTCAGTATTCAGAAGAAATAAATCAGAATCGTTTGTATTGATTGATTTGCTTAAGAGGATATGTTTTCTGTCTTCACTCATACCCCCAAACTCCATATTTTCGGTATTCTTATATACTAATTTTGGAGTAAATGTTGCTACATCCATTTCGTAATGATCCATACTTCTGGGGTCACGTTCGTTGCTTCCGTAGAAAAAACTTTTACCATCTTTTGCCCAACCTCTAAATAATGCACGTACATTCTTTGCTGGTGTTAAACGTTTAATTGTTTCGTTATCTTTCAGAAAGATTTTAAATATTTCATCACCATTTCCGTCCATTCTAAATAAAATGCGATTGTCTTCAGGAAAGTAAGAGATCCCGTAGATGGACGCGCTATCAGACTTTGTGATCGGCATTAATTCTCCACCATTTGCAGGAACCGAATATAGATTATAAATCCCAGAACGATTGCTCGTCATTAAAACCTTCGATTTATCGGCTGTATATCCATTTGCAAATGCGTTTTCATTATCCATGAATTGCTCGATGGAATATTGTTGCACTTCTTTAACTTGCGCGACTTCTTCTTTCTTTTGCTCTTTACACCCTATAAGGAGTAATGAGAGTACACCTATCGTGATTAGTTTTTTCATGAGTTTAACGATTTAAATATTAAGTTTCCTGCTATTCTATTGTAAATGTTTCGGTTTCTTTAAATGGGGACAATTCGATTTTTTTCATTTCTATAACATATGTTTTCCAATCTGTAGTAAAGAACACATTGGTTCGTTCTATTGCTTCGTTTAATGCTGTTTTAGCCTGTGCAATTAACGTACGCTCTGTTTGCGTTAAGCCATTTGGTCTGCTGCCACTGTAATACCCTGCACTACCTAAACGCTGCATCACCGTAACCTCTGGATTGCGAGTGATTCCTTGTCTTTTATCTTCTTTCCCAATATAAATGGAGATAACAGAATCTATTTTTTTAATAATCTCTTTACTCGCTTTTAATTGTTGTTTGTATTTGTCTTTATCTTCTTTTTTAAGTTTTGCAGAAAATTCTTCAGCTGTATTTTTACTTTCTACAAGTTGTTTTACCGCATCTGCTGCTTTCTGTGTAAAAGATTCTATTTGTTTCGAAGCTGAATAACTTTCAGAAATCGCTTTCTGCGAAATAGTTAATCTTGGGTCATTTTCCACTTTAATAGAAGTAGAAGAAGTTTTTCCATCAAATTCTAGTACTGCTCGATATGTTCCTGGCTTTACGTCGGTGCCTCCAGGTTCATTTTTGCGTTCTCTAATTTTTCTAGAAGGGCGATCACTTCCAGCTTCGTCCATTCGCCAACGCCAGGTGTAAATCCCAGTACTGTCGGGTAACTTTCGCTTTAATGTTCTAATTAATCGGTTTCCGTCGTAAAATTTTAAATACAAACTATCTTTCGAAGCACCTTCCGTTATTTCTTCGGAAATTTCACTAGAGGAATCTTTATCAGAAGTAGACGTATCATCTTCTTGATCTTTGGTAGAGTCTTTATTTATCTCTGAAGTATTTTTTCTGAAATAATACCGAAGCAACGCACCCGAATCCCTGTTTTCACCATTATAGATCGCATCTGCTCCA
The DNA here is from genome assembly GCF_001637325.1 of Cochleicola gelatinilyticus. GTDB lineage: Bacteria > Bacteroidota > Bacteroidia > Flavobacteriales > Flavobacteriaceae > Cochleicola > Cochleicola gelatinilyticus. The sequence continues at coordinate 382,511 of NZ_LRXL01000045.1, read as the reverse complement.
AAGCGACTCCCCGTAGGTTGTTGGTAGGAAGCTTGGTACGCAGTTGGGGGTTCGAATAATTGTATATCTGAAGTTAAGGTAGCTTGGTTTTTAGCTATGCTCCGTAACGGACGAATATCATCTAAGATCCACGCAGCTCTTCCAAAAGTTCCAATCACCAAATCGTGTTCTCTAGGATGAATTACTAGGTCTTTTACAGGGACGGTTGGAAAACCATGTGTCCATTTTTCCCAAGAATTACCAGCATTGAGAGATATATATAATCCGTCATCGGTTCCTAAAAACATTAAGTTTCTTTCTATTGGGTCTTCTACGATAGAAAGGGTATAGCTAAGAGCATCATTTTCATCCACAATACGGTTCCAAGTTTTTCCATAATTTGTAGTTCGGTAGGCGTAGGGTTTATAATTAAATCTTCGGTAATCGTTTGCAATGAGTAGTGCTTCACCCTTATTTTTATTAGAAGCTTTTATCTGAACAATCCAGCTTCCAGTAGGTAATCCAGGGAGATTAGATACTTCATTCCAGCTTTGTCCGCCATTTTGCGTATAATGCACACGACCATCATCACTTCCAGCCCAAAGCATGTTCTTTTCTAGAGGCGAAGGTTCGATAACTAAAATAGTTGTGTGATTTTCTGCTCCAGTCGCATCTAATGTTAATCCGCCGCTATCACTTTGTTTTTGTTTTTCGGGATCGTTAGTGGTAAGATCGGGAGAAATTACGGCCCAAGTAAGTCCCTTGTCTGTACTTTTATGAACAAACTGACTACCAAAATAAATGGTGTTGTTATCGAATGGATCAATATTAATTGCCGAATTCCAATTAAAACGTAGTGTTACATCAGGGTTAGGATGGGTAGGGCGCACTGTATAATTATTTCCAGTAATATGATCGTAGCGACTTACAAATCCTTGTTGACTCATGCTCCATCCATAACGACTGTCATCGCGATCGGGGACTACATCAAATCCATCTCCAAAAGAAATTTCTTGCCAATAACTATTTCGTATTCCTTGTGCTTTCCAGATATAGGCAGGTCCTCGCCAACTTCCATTATCTTGCATTCCTCCATAAACATTGTATGGAAATTCGTTATCCACATTAATATGATAGAATTGAGCAACGGGCATATTTCCTATAAAACGCCAACTCTTTCCACCGTCGCGAGTAATGTTCATACCACCATCGTTTCCATCGATCATAAAACTTCCATCGGTAGGATGAATCCACCAAGCATGATGATCGGGATGAACTCCATTATTTGCACCGTAAGCTGGCATTAATTGTGTAAAATTCTTTCCGCCATCTTCAGATACATTTACGTAGGTAAATACGCTGTAAACACGATTTTCATTTTGTGGATCAACATAAATTTCAGAATAATAAAAAGGTCTATTTCCAATATCTTCTTTGTCATTAATTTTTTTCCAGTGGAAACCACCATCCTCAGATTTGTATAGCGCATTCTTTTTCGCTTCTACTAATGCGTACACAATATTGGGTTTGTTACGTGCGATCGCAATTCCTATACGCCCTAGTTCACCTTTTGGTAAACCATCTGCTTCGGTCTTTTCTTCCCACGTAGTTCCACCATCGTGAGTAATGTATAATCCAGAACCTTCTCCGCCCGATTTGAAAAACCAAGGATCTCTTTTGTGTTCCCACATTGCTACCATTAATTTATTAGGGTTTGCGGGATCCATAACCATGTCTGCTACTCCCGAGCGGTTATTCGTAAAGAGAATCTTATTCCAGGTTTTACCACCATCTGTTGTTTTAAATACACCACGTTCTGGATGCTCTCCCCAAGGAGATCCAATGGCTCCAGCGTACACGATATTAGGGTTGGTAGGATCTATAATAACCCGGTGAATATGGCGTGTATTTTCGAGCCCCATTAATTGCCATGTTTTACCACCATTTAGCGATCGATAAATTCCGTAACCACCATTTAAACTGTTTCTTGGATTTCCTTCTCCAGTTCCTACCCAAATCACTGAGGGATTAGATTGTTGAATTGCAACAGCACCGATAGATGCAGTAGCTTCATTGTCGAAAATAGGGTTCCAAGTTATTCCACCGCTTTCCGATTTCCACAACCCTCCCGATGCAGTACCTACATACATAATATCGGGATCACTTATAACCACATCGATAGCAGTTACCCGACCTGACATACCTCCAGGACCGATATTTCTGGGTTTTACATCTTTTAAAATGTCCATTGAAAATTCTTGAGCTGAAAGAGGGATCGAAATAATTCCCAGTAAGAAAATTAGAAAATAGTGTCGCATCAAATTGTATTTAATTTTAGCTTATGAAGATAAAAAAAACGCAGGAGAACTACCTCCTGCGTTGTATGAAATGTATGTAAGATTTAATTATTCAGACTCCTTATTCTCTTTGCTATCTGTTTTTAAAGATTTATTAGTCGCATCTTCCTTTCGTTGTTTTTGAACTTCCTGATGATCATGTGCATTTTGAATCTCCACTTGAGTTGGAAACGGTAAGTCGATACCGGCTTCATTCATTGCGTTTTGTGTTTCAAGAATTACGCTATGCCAAACATGCACCACGCTGGCACGATCACTTTTTGTCCACCAGCGAATTCGAACGGTTAACCAGCTGTCTGCTTGATCCCACACCAATGTTTCTACAGGTTTTTCAGAAGTAACTCCTTCTACACCCTGAATTGTTTCTTTTAATATTTTCATGGCATTCAGGTAATCTTGATCGTAACCTAAGCCAATATCGTATTGAGATCGTATGTACTCGTGAGCGGTTTTTACTTTTACTGAATTGTTATAGACAGTATTATTTGGTATCACTACGCGTTGCCCATCATACGTAGTAATAATCGTAGCGCGGGTTTTAATTTTTTCGACTGTTCCTTCGTATCCGTTTACTTCGATCTGATCTCCAATTTCGAAAGGTTGTCGTAATAGAATAAGTATTCCGGCAAGCCAGTTTTGTAGAATGTCCTGAAAGGCAAAACCAATAGCTACCGAAGAAACTCCCAGGCTCGCTATAAGATCGGCAGGACTTAGGTTTGGCGCCATTATGGTTAAGGCAATAGCAATTCCAAGAATAATGACCAAATATCTGGTAAAAGCTCCTAAAAGATCACCAAAGTTTTGACGGCCTTTGTTTTTAAGAATTCTTTTTACCATTTTTCCAAGCCATCTCCCAACGTAGAGCATGATTACAAAAACTACAATCCCGATGACGATGTTTGGTATGGCTTTAATAAAACCATCCAGCCACGTATCTAGCTTTTCGATTACAGATTGAGGATTAACATCGAGCTCTCCTTTTTGATCTTTTGGGGTTTCTTGCAATAAGAATAGTAATGGTATTTTCATAGTGTAACTAATAATTTAAGAGCAAAATATGCATCCTAACTCTTTATTTATCTTAAGAAAACTCTAAACTTATATTTCTAACGTTTGTTTAACAATACGAATGAATAATTTAAACAAAAAACATCTAATTTTAGAGAATGGATATTAAAGCAAAAAGAAGCGGCTTTGTTTTTACCAAACACACCCCAAAAACACAAACTCCTTTTGAACGTTTATTTGAGGTGTTTCAAGAATTAATCACCCATACTTCCGGTGATTTTGATGAAGCGATGGATTGGTTAGAGCAACTTGATAAAGAATACAATCTAACTACAGAAGACTACACACTAGAAGACTTTGTTCAGGAATTAAAAGACAAAGGATTTATTCGTGAAGAAATAGAATTAAAAAATGGTAGTGGTAACGGTGACGGAGAAGGTGGAATTTCTATTACTGAAAAATTAGAACGTTCTCTTCGCAAAAGAGCGTTAGAACAGATCTTCGGAAAGTTAAAACGTAGTGGAGCCGGAAACCATAAAACTAAATTTACTGGTAGAGGAGATGAGCAGGCAGGTGAATTCAGGAATTACCAGTTCGGGGATCGTTTGGAACAGATCTCAATGACTGAAAGTTTAAAGAACGCGCAAATTAATCACGGTATTGATTCTTTTTCATTAGCTGAAAATGACTTGGTTGTTGAAGAGACTACCTATAAAGCACAAATGAGTACAGTGCTCATGATCGATATTAGTCATAGTATGATTCTTTACGGAGAAGACCGCATTACTCCAGCGAAAAAAGTAGCGATGGCGCTTTCAGAATTAATTACGACACGATATCCTAAAGATACACTGGATATTTTAGTCTTCGGAAACGATGCCTGGCCTATTAAAATTAAAGATCTGCCCTATTTAAACGTAGGTCCTTATCATACTAATACGGTTGCCGGATTACAACTGGCAATGGATATGTTACGCCGGAAACGGAATACCAATAAACAAATATTTATGATTACCGATGGTAAACCCAGTTGCATGGTGTTGCCAGATGGTAGGTATTATAAAAATAGCAACGGACTTGATCCACATATTGTAAATAAATGTTACTCTATGGCTGCTCAGGCACGTAAGTTGCATATACCCATAACCACATTTATGATTGCCAACGACCCGTATTTACAACAATTTGTAGACCATTTCACAGCTGCGAATAAAGGGAAAGCATTCTATACTGGTTTACAAGGGCTTGGTGAAATGATATTTACCGACTATGAAACCAATAGAAGAAAGAAGTTGAGGTAATGTAGTAATGACTCTTTAAAGGAGGAACTAAATTAAGGATTGCATTTTTTAAAAAGAAATATGAAAATAGACACTATAAAAACATTCGGAGCACTTAAAAAAGCAGGGTTTGAATACAAAGGAATAAAAGAAGAATTACGCCGCAATCTGCTTCAGAAAATAATGAAGAAAGAGGAAACCTTTAAAGGAATACATGGGTATGAATACACCGTAATTCCCGAATTAGAACGGGCCATTCTATCTAAGCATAACATAAATCTGTTGGGATTACGTGGACAAGCAAAAACACGCCTAGCACGACAGATGGTTGACTTACTCGACGAATACGTGCCGGTAGTGGAAGGAAGTGAGATCAACGACGATCCCTTTAAACCGATCTCTCGGTTTGCAAAAGAATTGCTAGAAGAGGAAGGCGATAAAACTCCAATTACTTGGTTACATCGAAGTGATCGTTTTTCAGAAAAATTGGCAACACCCGACGTGACGGTCGCTGATCTGGTAGGAGATGTTGATCCTATTAAAGCAGCGAATTTAAAATTAACGTATGCTGATGATCGTGTTATTCACTTCGGAATGATTCCAAGAGCTAACCGAAGCATTTTTGTTATCAATGAACTTCCAGATCTACAAGCACGAATTCAAGTAGCATTATTCAATATTCTACAAGAAGGGGATGTGCAAATTCGTGGTTTTAAATTGAGATTACCATTGGATATTCAATTTGTTTTTACTGCTAACCCAGAAGATTATACCAATAGAGGAAGTATTGTAACACCATTAAAAGATAGAATAGGCTCTCAAATATTAACGCATTATCCAGATGACCTTAAAATTGCTAGAACGATTACGGCTCAAGAAACCGCTGAGGCAGCTTCAGAAAAAGAACACGTTCATGTTCCTGAGCTCGCAAAAGATATTCTAGAAGAGATTAGTTTTGAAGCACGTAAAAGTGAATTTATCGATGCTAAAAGTGGAGTTAGTGCACGATTAAGTATTACTGCCTTTCAAAATTTATTAAGCACAGCCGAGCGCAGAGCTCTTCAGAATGGCGATGAAAAAACGAGTGTACGACTAAGTGATTTTATGGGCATCATCCCAGCGATCACAGGTAAAGTAGAATTGGTATACGAAGGAGAACAAGAGGGTGCTAGTGAAGTTGCCCAACAACTTATAGCTAGTGCGGTTAAAACACAGTTTGAAGCATATTTTCCGAAGATAGAAAAGCTTCAGAAAGAGGGAGACAACGACCCGTATGCTGAGGTAGTGAGTTGGTTCTTTGAAGAAAGTAATTTTGAATTATTAGACTCACTTTCAGATAAAGAATATAAAACTGAATTAAATAGAATTTCACCGTTGGAAGATCTCTTACGAGAATACATGCCAGATGCTTTAGAAGAAGACCGCTATTTCTTAAAAGAATTTATTTTATGGGCACTCGCAGAAAATAAGAAGTTAAGTAAGTATAATTTGGGTGACGGACTTCAATTTAAAGATGTCTACGGAAGCTACATTAGTGGGCTTTAACGATTAATGCTTGGAATGTCGTTCTGTAGATTTTTTTTGTAAAATTTTACATATAAAAAAACTGTCATTGAAAAATGACAGTTTTTTTATTAATCGAATAGCGCTACCTATATATTAGGAATCACTAATTCTTGTCCAGGATGAATGGTATCAGGGTTTTTAAGGATGTCTTTATTAGCTTCGAAAATAGCATTATATTTCATTGGGTCTTTGTAATAATGCTTCGCGATTTTACTTAAAGACTCTCCACTTTCTACAGTATGTCTTGCGTACACAGAAGAATCTGCCACGTTTATATCTGCTACAATATCTGAAGGATTTTCACCACCCACACGCTTAATCTCATCCCACAATCGATCTTTATCGTATTGCGTATTGGTAATACCCTTTACATGTAATGTATTTCCATCGACCTTAACATCTCCTTTTTGAATTTTCATTTGTTCTCCTAAATCAAGAACGCTTTGATATTTTGCTTTTACCATGATAGTTGTTTTAAATTTGTGGACTTAAAAATACAATTTTCCTTATTTGTAATCTCTTAAATAAAATGAAAAATATAAAGAGATATGCAGTTTTCGACAGACCGTTTTTTATATTAGGTAAACCGAATATTTAACGTAACATTAATTCGTTTTAATACAAATTTCACATTCCTTGAAGTACATTTGATTTAAACAAAAAATCAAAAATCAACGTTATTATGAAAATTAAATCAATTGTTTTGTCATTAGCAGTAGTAGGGATGTTATTTGTCTCTTGTGATGACACTAAGAAAAAGGAAGCAGAAGCGAAGGCTGAAGCTGAAAGAATGGAAATGGAAGCTTCTAAGAAAATGGAAGAAGAAAAGAACATGGCTAAAATGGAATTCGATAAAAATACCATCGCTGCAAAAGCAATGGGAAATCCTAAGTATTCTACATTAGTTGCTGCCTTAAAAGAAGCTGGTCTTGCTGAAACATTCATGAAAGAAGGAGAATACACTGTATTTGCTCCAACTAATGATGCGTTCGCAGCAGTACCAAAAGCTTCTATGGATATGCTAATGAAGCCTGAAAACAAAGCGAAACTTCAAAATATCTTGAAGTATCACGTTGTAGCAGGTGAGTGGAATGCAGCCGATGTTATGAAAGCTATAGAAGATAATGATAATAAGTATACTGTTACTACTTTACAAGGTGAAAACCTTACACTATCTGTAAAAGATGGTAAAGTAATGATCAAGGATGCTAAAGGAAACATGTCTACAGTAGCAGATGCTGACATGGATGCTTCGAATGGAATTATTCACGGTGTGGATAAAGTATTAATGCCAAAAGCATAAATACTACATTTTAATAAAATTGAAAAGGTTCCGAATTTCGGAGCCTTTTTTTTGTTCTATACTTTCTTAAATGTTTTCGATTAAACAAATATGAAATTAAAACGAACTTTTAAAGCTAAAAGCAAAAGGACTTTCTCCATGCTCTTGAAGATACAATAAACGTTCGCTAGCTTCTTTTATAGAAGGAATATGCCCTTCTTCAATATACCATAAGACCATATGTAATTTGGGTGTTTTTTTAAACCATTCCGATTTTCTCTTAAGTATCTCCACGTGATTTGAAGCATATACAAATTGAAATAAACTTTCTCGATCTTTCCAAATACTTAAATTTACTGCAATGATTGTGGAATTAAAAACAGGAGTATTCGATTCTTCCTCGTTAGAAAGGCGCCACACAAATCCAGGACTTTTTTCTGCTAATTCGTTAATTCGATCAACGTTTTCCATGAAACTAGACATCATTGGATGTTCCATTGTTTCAATTGCCTCGGCTATGTTTAATTGAGCTAAATGCATGGTTAGGTTTGGAGGTATGAAATGGAGATAAAAATAGTGTTTAATTTTTTCGAAGGTACTTAAACTTTTTTAGATCCTCTGTAGAAGTGATAGCATGCGAAACACCTTCAGAAATTATTATGTTCTTTGTGGTAACATCTAAGACTTCAGTATAGTAATGATCTGTAATTAATATCCCTTTAGTAGGTTGTAGTTTCCGAAGAAATTCTTTTACGCTTTGTATTTGCAATGGCTCCAGCATGGAAAACGGTTCGTCTAAAAATAAGAATGGGTGGGGAAGGGTACCTAGCAATACCACTTCAAAATACTTTCGTTGTCCATGCGATAATTCGCCGATGCGTCGTGCGGTAAAGGTGGCGATAACAGGATCATAAAAAATGGCGTCTTGGTATTTTTCTTCGGAAAAAAATAAGGGGATTACATCTCGTACCCGCATAGCGTTTGGTAAGAAGGGGTGTTGAGGTAAATATGCAATGTGTTTGTTCTTTATTACTTCTGAAGGAGCAATACTAACTTTATTAAGTTGTAGCATAATTTCATCGGCTTTTAATGTGCCAAAAATCAGCTTCAGTAAAGTAGATTTACCACTACCATTTCTTCCGAAGAGCCCTAGAATTTCTCCTGTTTTTAGCGAAAAGGAAACATCGGTAACGATTGCTTTAGTTCCAAAAGATTTATGTACTTTATATAACTGAAGCTCCATGGAATAAATAATAAACTCCACTTCCGATTACAAAAACTGGAATTGAAACGAATAGATTAATAAGATAAGTACTACCGAGTAACATTTGCTTTTTAATTCCTAAATTATAATAGGTGTACCATTTATTCTTTTTAAAAATATGAAAACACATTACCCCAATTCCAGGGCCTAGGAAGCAAAATAATAAGAATCCCCAATATGGACCGAATACCACCATAAATACGATTCCAGATAGAAATATATACAAGAAACAGTCTTTATAGAATTGCACAAAAGGACTAAAAGGCATATTTAGTAATACATTTACGGTGGTGGTTCGATTAAAGATAGTCGAATTATATGTTTTAGTATAAAAAAACCCGAACATTACGTTCGGGTTTAATAATTTATATAAATTTTATATTTAGAACTTGTACACAACGCCAATTCCGATATCGTTAAAATTAAGTCCAGAATTAATGCTGTTAACGGCTTCTGCATCATCCGTATCGTCTTTTTGTGTCTCGAAACTAAGCAGTCCTAAAGTCGCTTCAAGAGCGAAATGTTCAGAAACAAAGTAACTAAGACCTGGTGCAATGGTAATATTAAATCCGTTGTAAGAAATATCTGCCAAGTCATCTTTGGCTGATAGATAATCTACACTTAATTGACCGAAAAGTGAAAATTGATTGGCTGGTTTGTTATAATAACGACCAAAGGCTCCTACGTTAAATCGGTTGATTTTTTGAATATCTATGTCGTTCGATTCAGATTTAGAGAAACCATACCCAACTTGTCCACCAAGTACAACATTGTCTGAAAGAAAGAAACCAACTCTTGGCATAAAGGAGAAGAAAGAGGTTTTATCCTCAAAAACTTTTTGGGTATTGTACGCTGCACTACCAGATACATATACATCTCCTTCTGTAAAACCATACGAGGTTTCATCTTGAGCATTAACATTAAAAAAGGCGAAACTTGCTACAAGCGTAGCGAATAAGATTTTTTTCATAAGTAGATTGTTATTAAATATTTGAGGCTTTAAAAATAAATTTTTTTTATAAATATACAAGTAGAAACTTTTTCTAAGTTAGAATCTATATACGTTTAAACTAATGGGCAGGCGTTATTTTTTTTTGACGTTTTTAAAGGTTATGCTCATGGTTGGTGGTTGAATTGGCTCCTGAGCATGTCCGAGTGTAAATTGAAGCAGTACGAATATTAGCGATATTAATTTCATTTTGAATTTGCCGAAACATTTTTTACGAAATTTTATTTCTTAATAACAGGGCTCAGTCTTATTAAATAAGCAATGTGGAAAACGAACATCTACTGAGTCTTTTATAGTATATGTTTTAGTGCTATCTATTTTGCCATGCTTGTTATAATAGGTCCATTGACCGTATTTTAAATTATTTTTTACTTGACCTTTTTCTTTAATGAGTAAATCTTTTTTCTCAGAGATATCAGTTTGATAAAAAGTTTTTTTACTACCATTTCCATCCTTTAGTTTTTCCAAATAAATATAGCTTTCTATAAAACCTAACATTGTGAGTTCACCATTAAAGTTGAATAATTGATATTCCCATTGTTTAAAATTTTCTTGCTGATAAGAAGCTGTCATGTGACCATCCTCAACTTTCACTAACCATCTTTGAGAAGGGCTATATTGAAAAAGGATATCGACGTTGCCCAGTGGTTTGTCTTTTTCATATATAATGCCATCACGTATTTTAAATTCTTCCAGAACCCGACTTAAAGGCTTTAATTTGGAAATGTCGTAAGAAAATAAATCATTCGTGTTAGGATTAAGAATTAAATTATTTGTCCTCCAAAAATAAATGCTGTCTGCTTCAAGGGAACTAGGGTAATGCTCATTTATTACTAGGGGCTTTGGCTTTGATAAGTTGTTGTTTGTTTTGCAACTAAATAGCAATAAACACAACATAAAAATGAAGATGCGATTTTTATACCATTTACTGAGGAACACCGTTTTCAAATTTTATCGTTTTCACCATGTTGCCTTGTTTATCATATTCACACCATTCGCCTTCTTTTTTACCATTTTTATAGAATCCCTCTTCCTTTAGGACCCCTGTTTTGTAATAATAGTCCTTATACTTTCCGTTCCCATTTGAGCCTAAAGTGGTTCTGTAAAGTTCGTCTCCATCTAAATCATATACACGATATCGACCTATCATTAAGCCGTTGTTATAATTTTCGGTCTTTACTAATTTACTTTCGTAAGTGGTTTTCCAAAGGCCATGTTTGTATCCGTTTTTGAAATTACCTTCTGCTACAATAAATTGTGAATCAAGCTTAATTGGTGTGTCTGTCGAAATTGTCCTCTCTAAGAAAATCTCATATTTACGATTCAATTTTTTATTATCATAAGTATCAAAAAAGCATAGACGTCCGTTTTCAATCTTTGTTTTAATTTCCGATTTGTAAACCTTGATTGGAGGCGGCTCAACATTTTGAGAAAAACCTTTTCCTATAAAAATAATAAATATTAATATGATAAAATTTTTCATTTTTAATGATATTTTGAAATTTCTGACTGCAAAATTCTCCATTGATGTTTCCAGTAAGAAATCCTATTATTTGGATTACTTTGAATAATTAATCCAACCGAATCTTCTTCTGAATGGTAATCCATTATGTTTTCTGTCGTTGCTTGTTTGAAATTGGGCAATCCATCATAGTAATTATAATAAATATCCAATAGACCACGTGCGTCTGCATAAGGTCTTTTATAGCGACGCCATTCCTCTAAAATATCACTTCGTCTCTCATTATTTGTGACTGCCATTTAAAAAGAAATCAATTGAATTTTAAAAACGTTACACTTTTCAGTTTTTAATTGTAGATTTTTTCTTTAATTGAAAGATAAAAATCTAAGATAAATCTAAGATCTGCACGTATAGTATTTTTTTTATAGCTCATATTCGAGGTTATCGTATCCATATTTTTTGTAATTATTTTAATATGAATACCTCCGCCATCATATTCATTACCTAACTGACCGATTGTTTGACTTTCGGTCGTAGTCTCCACTTCTAATTTATTTATAAATTCTCTGTTTTTAACTTTGCTTTCGTAAGAGGATAGTAGGATTGATTCAGAAGGTTTACCAAACTTATAAGTGTACTCTTTAAGATATACACTGTCTTTATCTACTTCAATACTTTTAAATATATGCAATTCATAATTAGCGGGAACCGAAGCATTGTATTCCGTAAAGCTAATATAGTTGATATTGGTTGATTGTGAGTTTTCAGACGTTGTTATAATACCGACCGCATTGTTTTTTTGCTGGCATGAGAATGTTATAAGGAGAATACTATAAAATAATACTTTTTTCATGGCTTAATTTTCAATAGGTTAAAATTAAACTTCTATCCGAACGAATAATTGGCCATTGCCATTTAAAAAGAGAATACATTTTCCCTTTATACTTATTATCTCCAGAGCTATAATAGCCCCCACTTGGAGAAGGAGAACCTCTTTGCCAAGTATAATCCATGTAATTATCTGTATATCCTTGATAAAAATCGAACGGACTCAAGCTAGCTGAAAAGACATGTGGGAGGCTAAAAGAATGTCCACACTCGTGAATAACTGTTCTTTTACTGGAGAGACCAGAATTAAATATAACATAATGATTACCCCAAGTCATGGTTGGAATATCTAAAGAGCAAATTCCATTAATGGTTCCTGCGGAAATATCGGTATAAAAAAGATATGTTTTTTTGTTGGTACTATCATCTATTCCACCTACTGACGGTTTGTGTGTACCATACTTTAAATACAATGTTTCGATTGCCGACCTTATCGTCTCGGCACTCATAGAAGAATAACCACTCAAAAAGGCAGCTACATCTGAATTGGATGATAATGCTGTTAAGTCAAAATTAGTGTCAGTAGTTACTTCCGCTCTTATTAATGCTTGATTAAAAGACTGATTTTTAAATAAAAACTGGTAATCACTTCTTAAACTTGCCGATGTACTTCCAGTGATGACATTCACAACAACAATTTCGGCTTTTGGTATTACATCATTTTTGTAAACCATTAGCTTACCAACCTCTTCCTTTTGACTTCCTAATTGAGCAAACACCTTAATTTCAGTATGGGCAGCTAAAGGAGCATCCTTCGATTTTATATTTACTTTACCGCTTGAATGGTAATAAGTGCGTGTTAAACTTCCTCCAAGTGATTTGGTTTGTTTACTTCCTAGTAAAGTTTGTAAATTAATTTCTGACGGGGTCACAATTAAATTACGATTGCCTGATTCAAATGTAATCTTTGTAGCATCGCTCGATAAAGTTTCAATTTCTTCAATTTCAAGATCAAGAGTTACTCCAAATCTGTGCATTCTAGATCCATGAGCAAACTGAGCTGTTGTCGTATGTGGAAATATTGAAAGCCAAGCAGGATAATAATCTTTTCCATATGGACTTATCGGATTTACTACATCAGTGGTTTTGTATTCTGTTTTTAGCGCTCCAACATCCATACAAAATGGTGTCTTACCGGTTAGGGGACTTCCACTGTTGTTATGAGTTACTGTTTTAATAGGATAAATATACTCATCCCGCAACCAATCAAACCCGTATTCGCCCTGATAACTGCTGGGTCGTCTAAAATGAACCATAAATTTTTTTAGCACAGGAGCTATCGCCAAGGTAGAACCACCTGCAAAAGAACGCCCCGCTGCTTCAATACTATCAATAACTAACGTATGTCCCATATTATGCGTCGTTTTCTGTTTCGTTCCACTTTGTATCTATCTCGACCAATTTTAATGCCACGGTGCCATCTGCTTTTACACTTCCGGAATAGGTCAATTCCTTTTCGCCTTTTTTAAATTCTTTATTTTCTGAATCTTTTACCTTCACCGTGACATTTTCGCCCGGATCCATATTTTCGGTTAACACATATAATTGCGCTTTTTTTCCATAATCTGAAGCATCTATCTTTTCGTTGCCCGATTCGTCCATCCAATAACTCTCCACCACTTTTGGGGCTTTGTCGTTCCCCAGCATCGCCCCGGGAATCATTATGGCAATATCTTTAAAAGTTTCTTTGATGCTTCCGGCACTGTTTATTTGTGTGGGATCGGTAATGGTGATTTTTCCGCCGGTGGCACACATACATTCTGAATCTTCAAACAACCATTTTTTGCTGCCTCCTAAGGTGGATTTTCCGGAAGTTTTAGTCCATTTTTGAAGGGCAGGCACACAGGGTAAATAACTACTTCCCGAAGGCTTCAATTTACATTGTCCAAAAGTTTGTGGCACCTGTTTTTCCATATCGGTAGCCTTAAACTTTCCTTGAATCTTTACTTTCCGATTTTCTGTAACCAAAAGTTTAGCAGGTGTAAAACCTTGGTCACACTGAACTATCGCGCCATCCAACACATAAATTTTACTGCTCATTATTACTATATTTAAAGAGGTTACTGTATCTGCTTTGCAAACAGAAAGTTATAAAAAGTATCGATAAAAATTGCCATTATTTCTGTTTTTTAAAGGCAATAGCTCATGGTTTACTTTTATAAGTGATTTAAAAACTATTTTTTTGGTGTCATTTTCACAACATTATTTTTTAAATACGTTTCAAAGAGTGCTTGAAAATCTTCTAATGTTGAAAGCCCTTTCTCGGTCATTCTTCCTGACTCAAATATCTTATACATACCGTTATCTTTTTCAAAAGGAGTCCAATAAATACCACTTTCTATACCACCATTTATAGCCGTGACAACGTAACCACTTGCTAGAGACTTTTCCTCTTCAGTAGAAATTGGTTGATTATCTGTTGTTAGCTTAGAACCGATCAAAGAAACAATCGCCTCAAGATCTACAGAACCATTTTCCTTTATAGGATATTGTTTTATTAATTCTTCGAGCAGAGTAAAGTTTAAAAAGTAGGGCTCTATATTTATACCATTGGTAACCGAAAAACAAGCTTCCCTATCGGCTAGGCGATATGTCCTTAGTAGACTATTGCGTTTAGGTCTTTCGAACTTACAGTCATTTCTATGATTTCCAGCAATACGTTCCTCATCTATATTTAAAGAGATATTTAAGATTCCATGCTGGGGGGCGATGCGTAAACTAGAGAGACTATCTTTAAGGTTTTTTATGAGTACTGTTTTATTGTTTTTTCGAATCGTAATTCGATTGTAATAGTGAATGTCAAAAACATCTACAACTGCTTCGTAAAGGTCACCACTTATGTGTTTTTTTGTAACAATAGCCTTAGGTAGTATGGTATGGGTATACCCATTAATAATTTTATTATCGCGAAACGTTGATTTAAGATCGAGTATTTTTTTTCTACCTTGAACATAGCCATTTTTTTCTTCGATCATGATATCTTCTAAAAAATCAAACGAATATTGCACAGTTTTTCTTCCCTGGGCATAAAAATCGACCCAGAAAAAATCGGTCGATCCCATTTTAAAATACCCGCTATATGGCAGACTATCTTTGTAAACACCTTTGTATACATCAAGAGGTTGATCCACGATGGTGAAAGTGCTATCAGCTATTTGGTGTGCTGGCGTATTGGTATTGTTAGCGGATGGAGAGGGGATACTATCTGAAACACGTTTTTGTGCCACAGCCGGAGCCATGATCATTAGCGTAATTAAGCTTAGTACTATTTTTTTCATAAGGTTGTTTTGGAAATTTTATTACGGTGTTTAGGATCTATAAAAAGTTCGAATGAAGTTTCCTTCAAATAGTGTTCCTTAATTTCAAAAGAAAACCGAAGTTGTCCTTTAGTAATATAATGTTTAAGACCATCCAGCTCATACGAACCCGCATAATTAAAATTAAGATCGCAGTGGGCTCCTTTAGGAATTCCCAAAGAACCAATAAATGTATTTAACTTAGCTAACGGAAATTTAGGATGTTCTGTTTGTAATTCGCCCTTCGTGCCTACAGTAACTTGGGTAAAACCGGTATCAAACTTCTTGAGGGTGTGCTTTGCAAGTATCGGAATGGTATGAGTATGAATTCCGTTAGAAATAGCTTTCTCGATCAATATCGGCTGTTTACCTTTAAAGTCATGATTAAATAACTTCGGAAACAAAAAATTAAAGAAATTGTCTTCCAAAAATATATGTTGTATGTATTTATTCTGAAGCTGCCAATCGAAATCTGAAATCATTTCCTCTATATCGGGATATTCACTTCGTAGTTCTGTACGAATTTCACCCCAAGATTCTTGCACTCTTTTTGTGTTTACCAAACGTTGTATGCCATAATTTTTAGAAACTTCAAAAATGAGATGATCGTTTATTGCGGCCACTTGTAAGGCAATTTGTTGTGCTTTTGAAAATTTTTTAATGGGTGCTTTTTTTTTTGAAAGGAGAATGCGTTTATGAGTTTTTACCTCAATATGCATCGTGCCATTTTCTTTTTTCTGAAGCAATCGCAAAGAGAATTTTAAACCCATACCATTAAAAGAACCTTTGTTTTTCGATACGATCTTTGTTTGAATTTCAGCTACATAGGATATGGGTTCTTGAAGCGTAAGGGTACGGAGTGAAAGAGGATGCAATTGTGATCTCGGCATAGGCTTTCTATCTATTTTGACTCTTTTTCGAAGATGGTAACCGAAACATTTTTCACGAGTAATTCCTCTTCTTTAGTAACCACAAAAACTTGAAGAGCATCGTTAAATGTATCGATTCTAAATTCCAGACTAACAGCTTCATTTGGGTCTACATTACTAAAAGCATTTTGAATATCCTCTTCAGTAAAAGAAACTTTTGCAGCGAAATTATTTGAGTTTTTATCGGTCCATTCTAGACGCATGGAAGCGGGTAGTGCCCAATTATTTAAAATCCGATTTGTATTTTTATTAAAGAATTGCACCTCCTGTTCTCCATTCCACATTTGAATGCGAGCCATCTTAGGAGTAAAAGAATCTGCATGTTGAAGAACGACTTTCCATGGGTATGTTATGCGATAGTTCTCCCATTTTTCAAAAGGAATCATCCCTCTTTCGATTGCTTGTCTAGTGGTAGCATCAGAATGTTCATTAAGTGTAAAATCGGTGTATTCTTTCTCATTCATTTCGGTCGTAGGAATTAATGTATCGAACTCCATAGCAATGACCGTCCCTTTACCACTTGCAATTTCAACACGATGCGCCGTACCTACCAGCCAAACAACGACCAAACCACCGGGTGCGATTCCATAGCTTATGGTCGTAAAGGTTTCTGTATTTCCCGTTCGTGGATTAACAAATCCTTCTGTGAAATATTCTTCCATATCACGAACCGGTAATGTTAGATTTATAGTGTAATATTTTTGCTCAGCGAAAGAAAACCAAGTTGCTTCTAGCGAATTGGGTAAGGACTTCTTATCGGGACCCGAAAGATACACCGATCCAGTTTGTTGCCACCCAAAGTAAAGGGTACGTTTATCAGGGGTTTTAATAACAGATCCATCGGTTCCTTTAAATAGACCCTTTGATACATAAACTGGATAATTTTGAGGTGCTGTATTTGTTGGTGTCCATTCGTAGGTATTCATTGATTCGTTATTTTGTTGACAAGAAAGTTGAGGCAGACTACATATAACTAGTAGGAGCAATAGCATTTGCGTTCGTATCATCCATCTACAATTTTACGGTATCGCTCTCCACTAAGAAATCTTCTTCGCGGCCCCATGGTTAAACTTCCGTATTGTGCTGAAAAATGAAGAAACTGATTTCTGGTCTGTTTTAGTAATGCATAGTCTGTTAGTTGCACAGCGTACTCCTCTCTATTAATACTACCATTCCCCAAATCTTCATTAAGTTCATCGGGTGTTCTAAATACAAGAGGTGGCCCCTCATTATAAACATAATCGAAAATTCTATTTTTAATATCATCAAGATTTCCAGGTATAGGAAATTCTCCTTTAATACCTGCCCCATCGATTGGTAAGTTTTTTTCAACGGTGAAATCGGTCATGATCGTAAGTGGAATACGACAATATGTATTGGGTAAACTGTCTCGAACACACTTTAGAACACTATTTCTACCTATTCTCTTAACACGAATCTGATCCTCACGATACCATCCTTGTTCCAATAAAAAATCTTTTTCTCCTATTACAAAGGTGTGTTTTTCTTCGGCTCCATCTAAATATGTTCCGCCAATGTCACCATGTACGCCGGGTAATGAAAATTCTTTTCCCCTTCCAATAGTAGCGGCGCTATTAATATTGGTTAGCGAGAAATTTTTTCGATGCTCGTCGTATGCTGTTAAATGTAAAGTGAATTGTGCTCGCCGTATGGCATCTAACCCCAAGGCAGCAGTATCATTATCGTAGCTAAAAACTACTCCAGCTCCATGAGAAGAAACAGTATCGTACACACCTACAAAACGAACCACTAGGCGACGTACTGGAATGCCACTTTCCTTAAGTGCTAATCCTAAATGTCCGTGACGCGGTTTTTCAGGAACGGTGATTTTTGTTGCTCCCCAACCATTCCCAACATATTCGTCATGTTCAGCTACAAATGGTTTCATTACTTCATGAACCAGATTTCTAGCAGCGGCAGCACCACGACTAAACCCGAATACATCGATGGTAATAGTATTAATTTCTTCTACTCCTTTGTTACTTATTTCTGAAGCAACTGTTTTCAATCCTTTTTCTACTTTTGCTTCAACCCCAGTACTACCGGTTCCGAAACCTCCACCACGAATACTGTCTTTTTTATGATTTTCGGTACCAACACCTTCTATATACACTCCAAATGTGAGTAGGGTATCGGTTTGTTGCTTTCTATAGTACGGTTCCATTTTTGAAACATTGCTATAATCGTTTCCGAAGCTAGTCGCATCGATATAAGCGTTAGCAAGTTCAGGATCGTGCGGTAGTCCCGCCTCTCTATCTTCATAAGCAATACGTGCCGAGGTATTAGCTCGGTTATTCCAAGTACCATCTAGATAAACACCCACTTCCACATCATGAGTGTCTTCTGGAACCAGTTCTTCATAACTGGAATTGCCAACATAAACAGGTGCAGTTTGTACTTGAATACCGCTAAGTACACTTTTCGATTCTTGAGCTCCTGTGGGAGTTGATGTAAGATTTACATTTCCAGCCATAGATATCTTATTCTCCGTATTCTACTGTTTCTGCACTAGCAATGGTGATCTTACCGCCAGCATTTGTTTTAATTTCACCACTAGCATCTGTAGAAATCTCCTGCGCCTCTTGTTTGTATTTACTACTCAATACTTTAATCTCTTCGTTCACCTGCTTGTCTTCATTATTCGCAGAAATTAAAGAATCTTCTCCAATTGTTTCAGTTTTATTTTTTCCTACGGAAACATCCATATTTTCTTCCACATTAATTTGCATGTTTTTGGCATTCAGCGTCATGTTTTCAAGCGCAGAAATCATTATGTCATTTTTTGCTGTGTCAATACGAATTATATTTCCATTCTTATCGGTAATAGTAATGAATTCTCCTCCTTGTGTGTCATTAAACTCAAAGGTATGTCCACTTCGTGTTCGAATGGCTTTCACGTCGTTTGCAGCCGTTTTCCAACTGTCGGGTTTGGCACTTCCGTGGTAGAGACTTCCCATCATATAGGGGCGTTCTGCATTGCCACCTTCAAAACCGATTAGGACTTCTTCGCCCACTTCCGGAATAAAATGAAATCCTTTATCGCCACCCGCATGCGGCGTGACAATACGAATCCACGGTGTCATTTCACCCAAAGGTTTTTGCCAAGGGAACTCTACTTTAATACGTCCTAGTCCGTCTGGATCGTTGTTGTCTTTTACCACGGCCGATTGCGACTGACTCTTAGGATAGGTATTGATATTAGTGTTGGGATACGCATCAAATTCGGCCGTTATGGCTTCGAACCGATTCTGGTAATCGCCGTTTTCATTGTTGGTATGAGTTATGTTGGTCACTCTATAACTTCCGCCTTCAACTTTCACGATATTTCCGATAGAAACACCAGGATTATCGCTTACTCCAACGAGTTTTACTTGCTTAATTTCAATGGCTTTTTTCTGCGCTTCCACACCCGAATCCATGCGTTGTTTCGACTTCGGGTCGTTGTAAATGGGATTCCAGATCTTGGTTTCTTTACTGAAAATTGTATTTGCTTTGTTGCTTACAAATCCGCTGTATCCATTGACTCCAGAGGTAATTCCCTGCGTAGTTTTTTCGTGGGTTTGGTCTGAAAGATAATCGTTGGTAAAATATTTGTAGTTGTGAGATTGCGGCATCAACTCGAGGTGATACTCCTTCAGATCGAAGCTATAGGTTAAGGAAAGTTCTTCGGTACCTGGTTTTCCGAAGATTAGTTTTTTTCCGTCGTAATAAAACCATTCTCCATATTGGGAAGCGAGTCTGCTGATGTAATCGTAAGAACTTTCATCGTGCTGAACAGAGTAGTGGAGGGTGGCATCGTTTTTTGGTTGAATGGCAACTTCCAATTTCGATTGGTCGTAGCCTTGTATGGAGGAATTTACAATTTCTGAAAGTGTGGTATCGATATACGAGGCATAGTGCGCTCCATCGTCTGCAAGGTAAGTTGGACTTTGGGCTTTAATAATAATTTCATCTCCGGTGGTATGATTAAAGCCTTTTACGTTCTTTATTTGCGTAACAACCCCTTTAAACTCCAGTTCTTTGTAACCACTGAAGGTATCGAGCGAAGTAATTTGAAGGGTAATGGTTTCTCCCAGAAAGTTCTTGCTTTGTTCTCCTAAAGAATCTGAAAGAGTTTCGAGTACATCCATACGACAAACCACTTCTAACATGTGGTGTGAGTCGATCTGTTGATGTAGCATAATCCGCTTAAAAACAGGAACTTGAAATCCTCCAATAAATAATGTGGTCTTTGATTGTAATGCCATAACCTTTCAATTAGATCTGTTGTATCTATAAATATAAGGTTATCTGTTAAGAATGTCAACTCCTGGCAAGATAAAACGTTTGGTTTTCAGAAATAAAGGGCAATAAGAAAGTCTGAAGATCTCTTAAAATTATACGTTTAAAATTAAAGCCCTACATGCCTCTATGGAGGTGTATTTATTGCTTATATAACCCCATACGTTTCTCATTGTATTTTTTCCAGTTCATATTCCCCGGGATCGCTTAAAATTTCGTCTAACAAGTTCGATGTAAAGAGGTGCACACCGTTGTTGCTATTACGAAGTGTGACGACAGACTCCGGATTTTTTATGTCTTGTAGAATTAGTTGGTCTTTATTTTGCTTTGTGAGCAGCAGTGATTGTTCCTTATTTTCAAGATAACTGTCAATGCGAAGTGTAGCTGCGTCTTTCGTAATGTTTAGATTGATGGTACCCCACGCTCTCGGGTCTGCCGATTCGCTTTTCATTCGTAAAAATTTTCCCTTGTAAGTGCCAATCCATTTTTGCGCTATTTCTGAAGTATTTTTTTTTGAAAAATTCCAGGCTTTTAGGGGGACTCCATTTTCTAAAATTTGGAGCACACGGGCGTTTGATTTTTCCTGAATAACGACATCGATCGCAATAGAACTCAAATGAATCGTATCAACAATTCGATACAATGCCACGTCATCATTCTTTAAAAATTTTTCCAGAGAGAAAATGTAACCACCCGCGGCATCGGTATAAATACTGTATTTTATGCTATCTATTTTTGTTTCTTTGGAAGCGATCACTTTTACATCGTTAAGTTCATCACTCGCATAAAACTCCCGGTCTATATAAATATCACTTTGTGAAAGCTGTTCTTCTGAAGCAACTTCTGTATTGTCGGATGAATTTCCAGCATTTTTATATTTACAGGAAACACTGCAAATTATAGCCAGACATAGAATAATTATTTTTTTTAGTATCATAATTAATTACCGGTTTGTGATGCTTCATCTGGACTCGTATTTACGTCCGCCCCTAATTCAGCAATTGTTGTTAGTGGATCCAGACGTCCACCTGTTCTGCTACTTGTATTTCTTACTTCAAAATGTAAATGATTCATTTTTGCTGCCTGACCAGAAGCATTTCCAGATTTCCCTGTTTTTCCTATTATATCTCCTGCTTTTACAGTATCTCCTTTAGCTACATCTCTTTCAGATAAATGTGCATAAAAGAAATAGTAGGTCGATCCATTATATGTTCCTTTTATACCTAAGGTATTTCCGTAAGTCCCTGAAATATAATCTTCATAAATTTCACCGTCAACACAAGCATATACTGTTGTTCCTATAGGAGCATATAAATCGAGACCATCATGGTGGTTAGAAAAACGTATCGGTGCGTCCCCATGATCACTGGAACCAGGATAAAACCCACTGTTATACCAACCTCTTAATTCCATCGTATCTAAAGGATGATGCCAGCCATCGGAAGAATCATTACAACAGCTATATCCAAATTCACTCAAAAAACCATCCGGTAAATAGAGGTCACTATCACCTGCCAATTCCTCTTGTAGAAATGTTTCATAAAGAGCCAAAGCTTCGGTCATAGTTTTATTTGGCTGTCCATACCTTCCCTCATTTTCATTCATTGGAAGACTGGCCCATTCCCGACTCCCGTATTCCGCAGTGGCTTCTCTAATATTTCCGGCGATGATCAATTCTAACATTCCGGCTCTCTTGTGTTTGAATAGGACAATACAAAAACGGTCTTGACTTAACTGTTCAAAATTTTCTATTCCATATTGTGTTCTTCGCGTGATCATATTTGCATCATCCCAGGTATAGCCCATCACTTGATACGCTCCGGCGGCACTTGAGGTAGTAGCACCGAATGGTCGCTGAATTCTTGGGTGATCCGACATATCCCTGTTATATGGTGGAGCTGTGAAATCGACACCTCCAAATAGGGTTACATAACCTCGCTCACCAACAGTACCTTCACCAACACGTAACATGCGCATATAGGCACGAACTCTTGCCTCACAGACGCATATTCCTCCAATTACAAAATAATTTTCCTTTTGAGCCGTAGTTTCAGTTTCGTCGCTTTCTTCATTTTCCGCAGTATCGCTATCATTATTGATTTCATTTAAAAATTCTTCTTCGTATAGCTCTTCTTCCCCTTGAGCTGAAGCTTTAAGCCAAAGTTTCCCCCAAACTTTTTCGGTACTATACTTGGGTAGATTAAAAGTATGTCCCGTTTCAAAACTAGCACCCTCGGTTAAAAGTTCTGTGATATTCTCTTTCTTTACTATAAAGTCTGGAGCGAGAGCTTCATTGCTTTTTCGTTCAATACTACTAGCGATGGCTTCTGCATCTCCTTCAACAGAGAAGCTGTTTGCCACTTCATACGAATATGTATCTGACTGTTTACCATCAAGTTTTTCTTTCCATTCCTGTAAATCTTCATCAGCTTTAGGTCTCAATCTAATAGGGATCGCGATAAACCCTTCATCAATAGTTCCTTTTAACTCTGTAATTTCTTCTAAATCTTCTGAATTTTGAACTTCTTCCGCTGCATCATCTCTTTCAAGGACGGGTAGGGGCGCATTGGCACCTACCAACAGTTCCTCCTTTTCTTGGATGGTTATTGTAATTTCCTTTTCATCTAGGTTGGTTGTCTTTGCAAAAACATAGAGGTCACTTTCAAGAGGCGCATTGTCGGTCTTTACATACTCCGGAGTCATTTTATAAATTTCAAATTCGACAGTACCTCCGTTTCCTGCTCCGGCAGAATTTGATCCCGCATAAGAAGGCTCAGTTAGGGCAGCTTCTATAGTGTCTACTTTCGCAAACTCTTTCCGTGCTGCGAGCTCATCTTTTATAATAGTAAGAATTTCCCCCGCAACCGTAGCTCTTGTTTTACTACTAAAATTTTGAGTATTTCTGAATTCATAGCGATACGGACTATTATCGGCAGTTTCGTTTCCACTTGCTTTATATTCTTTTTTAGCAAAGTAGGCTTCATTAATACCATCGGTCATACCATCATTGGCAGCGGTGGAATTCATGTCGGGTTGTTCCGTTTCTTCGGTTTCCGTTTCTATAGTTTCCTCATCTTCTGAAGTTGTCTCGGTTTCAGTTTCGGTTTCAGTTTCATCTTCAATAACTTCAATCGGTTCTAAAGGTCCTGCTTCAATACTTCCTTCTGGTGGAAGCGTTGGTTCTACAGGAACCTCTGGTGACGTTGGAATATTTGGAGGTTCAACCGGACTACTGGGAGGTCGGGTTAAGACATACGTAGCTGCGGCGGCTACAACTACTACAACGAGAAGTATTAACATCGTTCTTTACTTTTTTTAATTCAATTTTTATAATGCATTATATAAGATGCTTTGTATCATGCAGGAGAAACTACTTCTACATCGGTAGGTTCCACGCTATCAATTTCATTTTTTTGAATGTGATCTTTTATTTTTATAGCCACGCCTCCATAATTGCATTTAATGGTCGAACATTCTAAAAGCGCTTTGTTATCCTGAATTAAAATCTCACCGGTATTAATCCATTTTGCAGGTGCAATCAGTGAAACACACGGGACACTTTGTTTATCACTTTTTTTACAATTACCCGTAAATTGAAGGTTTGCCTTCTTGCTATCTGCAACGGTAGCCCAAGTCTTATCTTGTAATTTTACCATATTGGAAGTAACCACTAATTTACCTTCCGGTTTGGTACAGAGACTGCACTCGATTTTCGCATTATTACATACATATTTTCTTCCTGCCATGGTGCTAAAATTTAATTGGTTCGCTTCAAATTATACAGTTGTTGTTTTGAATAATTTTCACCAAACCCTGTTGCTATAGATACATTCATTTGTTCTAACAAACCTGTTTCAGTTTGAAATTGATAGGTGCCACGATAGTGCTTTAAGGCAAAAACAGCGTTGGCATCTAAGGTTAACAAAGCCATTCTTTTTACGGGTACTTCTGAAGGGGTTAAACCATCTTTTAATGTTCCCTGAAAGGATAATGTATCGAGACCATTTTCTGTTTTATCAAATAGTACGGTTTCTTCAAAAGTCATCGAACGCTCATAAAATAAGGAATCGATGTGTCGTTCTCTTGTAGACGATTTAGTGGCAACATTAGAATGTTCTGTTAGTAATTCATTAAAGAACAGCCCATAATTTCTATACTGGCGCATGTCATGTAATAGGCCTTGTGGATCTTCTATTTTTCGTTCTATACTCTTCATATAGGTTATAAATGCATTTCCTTTAAATTCGGTGAGTAGCTTCGGTTTTATGCGATACCACTTCTCTAATATTTCTTCATAATTTAATAATTCAGTAAATAGTCCATTACTATTCATTCTTAACCTAACCTTTTCTAACGTACCTGCAATTGCGACACTTAAATTTTCTTGTTTTTTCAGCGTGGAGTCTAATTGCATTTTCAGATTTTCAACATTTAATCTTACTTCAAAGTCTGAATATTCCAACGGTTGAATTTGCATAGTACATTGCCGTTCTAGGGTTTGCTTTTTTTCAACATTTTTTAGTAATGTATTTGTTATAATTTTCTGATGATAGCTCGCATTCTGTTCTGTCCTTGGAAGTGTGAGCATCAGGTATTCCTGAATGTATCGCTTCATTAATTACCCTTTACTAATTTTTACATCGCCATTTCCCTGTAACGTTGAAACGCCTTTTGAATGTATCGTCATATCTCCAGAAGTAGCAATTAAATTGGCAGTTGCTGAATATTGATTGTACAATGCGGTCACATTAACCGACTTCGACTGTGCCACGGTTTCGATACTATTGCCGCTATTTATAATGTGATTTTTACCTACACTTTCAACTTTATCTTGCCCTACATTTATCTCGTAGGTTTCGGCAACATTCATTTGAACATTCTTTGCGTTAAACGTCATAGTTTCTAAAGCCGTAATGGTCATATTATTATTCGCGGTATCGATCGTGATTAGGTTCTTATTTTTATCGGTGATCGTGATAAATTCTCCACCAGATGTATCATTCAATTCAATGGTGTGTCCGCTTCGTGTTCGAATGGCTTTCACGTCGTTTGCAGCCGTTTTCCAACTGTCAGGTTTGGCACTTCCGTGGTAGAGACTTCCCATCATATAGGGGCGTTCTGCATTGCCACCTTCAAAACCGATTAGGACTTCTTCGCCCACTTCCGGAATAAAATGAAATCCTTTATCGCCACCCGCATGCGGCGTGACAATACGAATCCACGGTGTCATTTCACCAATTGGTTTCTGCCAAGGGAATTCTACTTTAATGCGTCCTAGTCCGTCGGGATCGTTGTTGTCTTTTACCACAGCCGATTGCGACTGACTTTTAGGATAGGTATTGATATTGGTGTTGGGATACGCATCAAATTCGGCCGTAATGGCTTCGAACCGATTCTGGTAATCGCCGTTTTCATTGTTGGTATGAGTTATGTTGGTCACTCTGTAACTTCCGCCTTCAACTTTCACGATATTTCCGATAGAAACACCCGGGTTATCACTTACTCCCACGAGTTTTACTTGCTTAATTTCAATCGCTTTTTTCTGAGCTTCCACACCCGAATCCATACGTTGTTTCGCTTTGGGGTCGTTGTAAATGGGATTCCAGATCTTGGTTTCTTTACTGAAAATTGTATTTGCTTTGTTGCTTACAAATCCGCTGTATCCATTGACTCCAGAGGTAATTCCCTGCGTAGTTTTTTCGTGGGTTTGGTCTGAAAGATAATCGTTGGTAAAATATTTGTAGTTATGAGATTGTGGCATCAATTCGAGGTGATACTCCTTCAGATCGAAGCTATAGGTTAATGAAAGTTCTTCGGTACCTGGTTTTCCGAAGATTAGTTTTTTTCCATCGTAATAAAACCATTCTCCATATTGGGAAGCGAGTCTGCTGATGTAATCGTAAGAGCTTTCATCGTGCTGAACAGAGTAGTGGAGGGTGGCATCGTTTTTTGGTTGAATGGCAACTTCCAGTTTCGATTGGTCGTAGCCTTGTATGGAGGAATTTATAATTTCTGAAAGTGTGGTATCGATATACGAAGCATAGTGCGCGCCATCATCCGCAAGGTAGGTTGGACTTTGGGCTTTAATGATGATTTCATCACCGGTGGTATGATTGAAGCCTTTTACGTTCTTTACTTGCGTAACAACCCCTTTAAACTCCAGTTCTTTGTAACCACTGAAGGTATCGAGCGAATTAATTTGAAGGGTAATGGTTTCTCCTAGAAAGTTCTTGCTTTGTTCTCCTAAAGAATCTGAAAGAGTTTCGAGTACATCCATACGACAAACCACTTCTAACATGTGGTGTGAGTCGATCTGTTGATGTAGCATAATCCGCTTAAAAACAGGAACTTGAAATCCTCCAATAAATAATGTGGTCTTTGATTGTAATGCCATGATTAATTTTTTTTCGTAATTCGGTCTTAATTCTCTAGTTCTTTTAATGGGGTAAATACGAATGTTTTGCCAATGTCTTTTTTATAATCGATTCCAATAACTGATTCCAAAATAGTATTTGAATTGTATTCTGAAAAATAACAATTAAAATACAACGTATGAGTACGTACACCGTTATGAGTTATAGAATCTAAACGAAGTTTTTGAAGTTCACTAAAAGTTGCTTCATCCGAGAATAACGACCTATTAATTTTTTTAGTAAAAATGGTATCGACGCTCTTCTTAAGAATAATTGTTCCTTCATGTTCATTACAAACCGTTACATTGTTTCCTTCAGAAGAAAGTACTCGAAGCTGTTCCAAAGGATTTAATGTAATTGAAATGGAATACGGCTCATTGTACATGGAGGTGCTTACTTCTTTGGGTTCAATGGTCCTATTAAAGCCGTTGCAATAGGTAGTATCTATACGTGTGGTTGATGTCTCTTCAGAAATAACGGGTGTGGTAGAAGACTTTTTTTCTTTACAAGAAACACACAAAATGATTAGAACAATGGGGATAATTCGTACCATAAATTAACTGCTAAAAATATTATAGGTTAGTAGGTAACGCCACGAAGCGACCCGTTCGAGTGCTAGATTGTGTACTTGTTTAATGGATGTTCCATTGCCATTCATAAAGTCGAATCCACCATTTGCCTTTAATTCTCGTTTGGCATCACCCTCACCTTGATAGTATGCGTATACCCAGTAAGCAATTTCATCTTCGGTAGGGTTAGAATAGCCAAAAGCATTATAATGAGATTCAAACAAGCTTTTTCGATGTGCTATAATAGCCCCAAAACCATCAATTGCACTCTGCATGTCTTTAAACTTAGCACTTGGAACAACTTCAACACGATTTTTTTCTGCACGTCGTACATCGTACCTTTCATATTCATCTCCAATATTATAATCAGAAGGAAGGTATTTTTTAAATCTTGGATATTCTTGCGGAGAACTAAAATAATCGAGACCTAATGCTTGAAAACCATCCACTTGTTGATCGGTAATTAAGACGCCATTTCTAAAATTATCATCAAAATCTAAATGATTTACGCCTAATCCTTCTCCCGCAGCAATGGTAAATAGATAGGAAGGTTTCATGTTAATTCGTGCTGCTACCTTCTCGAAAATAGGAACTATTGGTTGTTCTTTAGGATCATTTGCATAACCGCCATACGCCTTTGGAAGCGTATTATATTTCTTTTGTATTTCGGCTTTGACCTCTAATTTAGTCTTCTTTCCCATTGTAAAAAGATTAATTAATCACTAATTATATGAAGGTTATGGCATGCTTTTATGCACTAATTATAACGCTTCGTACATAGCAGGCTGCCGGTATGTAGAGTATGAGGGTATCATTAGATTATTATGGTAACTTTTTTTAAAAGGTATGATGTGTGATTCATGCACATCCTTAATTTTGTCTAACAATACCTAAAGATATATCAATTATTTTTTTGTTTAAAACACTTTAACAAATTAATGTTGTCCTACATTACAACCACAACCAGGTTGCATTTCACCGACATTTTCTTGGTGCCACGGAAAAGAATTGTTGTAACTATTTAGTTCCCAGAAGAATGGCTTTCTTTCTTTTGGGTGGTTACCCACTTCATGCATTGTGTTTGCATCGTACATTCTCCCATTTATTAAAACCTTTTCAATACTTAAGGTGTTTTCAATATTATCTAAAGGATTATTATTTAAAATTAAAAGATCAGCGAGTTTTCCTTTTTTTAACGATCCAATATAGTCGCCTGCACCAATATATTCTGCAGCATTTATGGTAGCTGCTTTTAGTGCCTCCATGGGAGTCATTCCTCCTGCGGCAAGCATCCAAGTCTCCCAATGGGCTCCTAAGCCCTGTAATTGCCCATGGGCGCCCATATTCACTTTAACCCCAGCATCTGTTAGTTGTTTTGCAGTTTCAGATACTAAAACATGTCCATTCTCATATTCTTTATCTGGAGCCATATTTCGGTGTCTTGAACGACTATCGATAATACTCCTTGGAGTGAATGTTAATAGTTTCTCATTTTCCCATACATTGTCTCGTTGGTAATAGTAATATTCCCCATTTAATCCACCATAATTTACAATTAGGGTAGGAGTGTAGCCTGTCTTACTTGTTTTCCATAGTTCAATTACATCTTTATATATGGGTGCAACAGGAATGTTATGTTCAACTCCCGTGTGACCGTCAATAATCATCGTGAGATTATGGAAAAAAGTAGAACCTCCTTCAGGTACCACATTAATGCCTTGTTCTCTCGCTGCCTGCATAACTTGCTGGCGCTGTTCACGTCGTGGCTGATTGTAACTTTTTACACTTTGTGCGCCAAATGCTTTGGTACGTCGTATGCTGCTTCGAGCATCTTCAATATCATTGATCACCGCTTTAAAATCACCATCGGCACCGTACAAAATAAATCCGGTAGAATAGAGTCGGGGTCCTACAAGATCTCCCGTTTTTTGTAATTCTGAAAGAGAAAAAACAGTTTCAGTATTTGCAGAAGGATCGTGTGCTGTAGTAACTCCAAATGCAAGATTTGCCATGAACTGCCAATTTTGCTGTGTCGTTAATCCGTAGCGAAATGCACCGATATGAGCGTGCGCATCGACCATTCCAGGCATAATCGTTTTACCTAGTCCGGGTACAATAAGGGCATCGGAAGGTACAGGAGTGCTCGCTGCTTCTCCGATCGCTTCAATGGTATTTCCATTAATAATTACAGTTCCGTTTTTAATCACTTTGTCACCATCCATCGTGATAATCGTAGCATTGGTTATGGCAATTTTTCCAGAGGGTTTGTCAGCAGGAACCGTAAGCCCTATTTTTATTCCAGTATTATTAAGTTCTGGAACTTTTTCGGGGGAACCCGGTAAATAGTTGAAGCGATTTTTTAATTCATTACTAAAATATTCATCCCCTAACGTCCATAGTACTTTTTTACTATCGGGTGACCAATGAATATTAATACCCGCATCTTTTGCAATTTGCGACACAGGAACCGATTTTGAAGCGTCATCCAGATCGATAGGTTTTCCGTTTAATACTAAAGGCGCAACATAGACTTTATGTAAATGGGTAAAAGCAATCCAATTATTGTCGGGACTTGGTACCAAACGATTGGCATATTTAGAAGAAAGATGCTCTTTTTCGTCGTTACCATTTAGGTTAACACTAATTAGTTTTTTGATGAGATTGCCAAAATAAGTACCTCCTGTTTGAAGAAAGATTCGCTTACCATTCGCGCTGAACACAGGGTATTCCCCTTTTTTAGTAACAAAAGTTTCCTTGCTTCCGTCATTATTCATGGTATAAATTCCAGGCTTCTTTGTAAAGCTAAAACCTTGATCTGAATTTCCTTTTTCTTTTCTGAAAACAAGAGTGCGTCCGTTAGGAGCATAGGAGGGAGTACGATATATTCCTTTTTCTGAAGTTATTTTTTTTGGAATTCCTCCTGAAACTGGCACCGTAAAAATGGCACCTTTTTCAATATCGTTCCAGGTAACGAAAGCGATCTCGCTTCCATTAGGGGATAGGACCGGTTCGAATTCAAAATCGGTGCCGGTAGTTAGTCTCAGAGGTTTTCCGTTAGGTAAATCTTTTTTCCAAAGATGTCCAACTGCATTAAAGATAACAAATTTTCCATTAGGAGCGGTTATTAAATGACGAATAACTTTCGGGGTAACTGTTTCAGAATCAATGGGATTGTTGAAGTGAACGGTTTCTGCGATGTCAATTTTCACATCTACGGAAAAAGGAATGTTGGTCACATCAAGGGTTTCAGAATTAATTTTATGAATTTTTCCTTTACTCCAAAAGACCACGTCGCGATTATTAGGCAACCAATCGAAATTAGGATATACGCCAAAAATTGCCCAAGCTTCCATTTGGTCCTTACTAAGTTCGTCGTAGATAGGCATTTCTGTACCACTTTCTAAATCATGCACGTACAACACACTTTTTTCACGAACTCTTTTTATAAAAGCAAGCTTGGAGTCGTCGGGAGAAAGCGTAGGTCTTGCAGCACTTCCAGGGCCTCCTGTAATGGTTTCGGTTGTGCCGTCTTCGAAGCTATAGCGTTTAATTACATAGATCTGGCTGTTCGGATTTTTATTATACTGAAACGAGCCTCCTGGATACATGTCTTCGCTGTAATAGAGATATTTTCCGTCTGAAGATATAACAGGTTCATTTACATCCTGTTGATCGTTCTTGCGCTCAGTTAATTGAATTCCACTTCCTCCAGTTCGGTGGTATTGCCAGATCTCACCAGCTCCCAGACTTCTTCCGGACGTGAAGTGCTTGCGTGCTACGAAATAATTGCCGTCTGGCATCCAGAATGCATTATTTAATAATCTAAAATCTTCTTTGGTTCGTTGTTCGGCGTTGCTTCCGTCGGCGTTCATGATCCAAATATTATCACCGCCACCAGCATCACTGGTAAAAGAAATGTACTTTCCGTCTGGGCTGAAACGCGGCTGTACTTCAAAAGGAATTCCAGTTCGTAGTTTTTTTGCTTTTCCTCCAGTAATGGGAATCGTATAAATATCTCCCAAAAGATCGAATACTATGGTTTGTCCGTCCGGACTTACATCTAGATTCATCCACGTGCCTTCTTCGGTAGAAAAGGAATGTGTTTTATAGTTAAATTCTTTTCCGGGATTTGAAACATCCCATTTAACGTCTTCTTTTTTAGTTTTATCTTTTTTCTGAGCGAAGGTAAGACCCGAAATAAACAGGGCAATTAGGAAGGTAATTCGTAACATGGTTGTGAGTATAGTTGAAGGCTAAAGATACACATTTATCTCATGTTATTACTGAAACGAGGATTTCACGATCTTGATTTAATGCCTTGATCACAAAGTTGAATAATTTCTGAAATACGCTTGGCT
The DNA here is from genome assembly GCF_001637325.1 of Cochleicola gelatinilyticus. GTDB lineage: Bacteria > Bacteroidota > Bacteroidia > Flavobacteriales > Flavobacteriaceae > Cochleicola > Cochleicola gelatinilyticus. The sequence goes on along the minus strand of NZ_LRXL01000045.1, from coordinate 350,549 downwards.
CTTGTTGTTTCTCGTTTGGCACTATGCAACCAACTTAGATAGCTTTTTCGATAACTGGGAGAAAATGACTGAAAGTTTTTAAAGGCACGTTGATTGTTGTTAAAAGCTTTTTGAAGATCTTTAGGAATAATACCCTTCTCTACATCGTTCATCGCACTCCAAGTACCGGTTTCTTTGGCGATGTTGATAACTTCATACCCCTTTTTATGAATCAATCCTTCGGCTTCGAGTGCTTCGACATATTTTTTATTGAGGGCGCTCCAAGTACTTTTCGGATTCCTCGGGCAGAAATACTGACGTCTTTTTCCATCTCCCAAGTTTTTTACGGTACTATCGATCCAGCCATAACAAATGGCAACCTTAACAGCTTCCTCCCAACGCATGGAAGGAGTTTCGTGTGCTACTTTATAAAAAATTAAATAACCCCCTTGTGGATAGTCACTATGATTTTCGGCTAACCATTTTCGCCACTCATTGGCAGTTGGAAAATAGAGTTCAGGTTTTTCCACATTTACTTTTATTTATTCATTTTCTTCGGAAGTGTGACTATTCCACTTCTTCTGAATTTACATAAAAATCATCTTTTATTTTAAAACTTTCTACGGAAGCTTCAAACGTAGTAGTTTGCCATTCTGAAGATGGAGTAATCCATTCTTCAGTCCCGTTTATTAGAGCAATTACAGGCATTTCAAACCCTTCAACAGTATCGGTATATCTGAAACGAACCGTGTTTCCTTCCGAAGTAAATTCAATTTTTGGAATTAAAGTGCTACGTAGATATTGATTAAAGAATGCAGAAAGTTTTAGTCCCGATTTTTCACTAATGTAATTTTCTATCTGTTGCGTTGTTACTGTTTGATGGTAAAAATCCGAGTTGAGTCCGCGAAGTATTTCCCGCCATTTTTTATCGTCATTAACAACCTGTCGTAGTGTGTGAAGCATGTTCGCTCCTTTATAATACATGTCGCTACTACCTTCGTGATCTACATTGTATGTGCCAATTATAGGACGATCGTTGGCGATACGCGCTCGTGTTCCTATTACATATTCGCTGGCAGCTTCTTCACTAAAGTGATAATTGAGAAATAGATTTTCTGAATACGCTGTAAATCCTTCGTGAATCCACATATCTGCTACATCTTTATTGGTAATATTATTGGCAAACCACTCGTGCCCTGCTTCATGAACAATAATAAAATCGAATCGCAGCCCCCAACCGGTATCGGAAAGGTCGGTACCTAAATAACCATTTTGAAATTTATTTCCGTAGGTCACACTACTTTGGTGTTCCATACCCAGATAAGGCACCTCTACTAATTTAAAACTATCTTCGTAAAAAGGGTAGGGACCAAACCAGTATTCGAAAGCTCTCATCATCATTGGGGCTTGTTCGAATTGTTGTTTCGCCGCTTCTAAATTATCTCTGAGGACATAATAATCCATGTCTAAATCGCCTTTGAGCCCTTCATAGGTCTCCCCGAAATGCACATAATCTCCAATATTAATATTTACTCCGTAATTGTTTATTGGATTAACTACTTTCCAAACCCACGTTTTAGTGTCACCATTATCGATTTCTTGTACCAACCGACCATTAGAAACATTCATTAAATTACTTGGCGTAGTTACTGAAATTAACACTCCGTTATCGGGTTCATCGCTTGGGTGATCTTTGTTTGGCCACCAAACACTTGCACCTATTCCTTGATTTGCAGTAGCAATAAATGGATTGCCATTGGCATCTTTTGCCCAAGTAAATCCGCCGTCCCAAGGAGCTCGTACCGCTACTTTGGGTTTTCCAGAAAAGTGAATAGTGAGCTTCATTTCTGCTCCTTTTTTCTGTTTTTCGTTTAGTTTAATAAAGTGAGCATTTCCTTTTGATTTTACTTTCAGTTTTTTTCCGTTTTGTTCTACCTTATCGATCGTCATAGGTTCTTGAAGATCGATCTGCATTACTTTTTCGGTCTCTATAACTGTGTAGGCAACTGTATTTGTTCCGTGTATAAATTGTTTTTCAGGCTCTACCGTAACGTTAAGGTCGTAATGTGTAAGATCCCACCAAGCACGCTCTGGTGTAACAGCACCTTTTAGATGATCGGCTTTGGTAAATTCCTGTGCTACAGTAATGGAGGTAAACAGGATAAAGAAAAATAAAATATTAATTTGTTTCATGCTATACGTGAGATTTTTTTAATTGCTAGGAGTCTGTTTTATCTGAATATAGAATTGGGGAATACTACCGTACTTTCGTGTCCATCTTTACCTATGGCAGCTATTCCGAAGAAATAATTATCGATTACAATTCCATCGAGTGTAAATTCTGAAACATCTCCCACAAAGCGACTGTGATCCCATGTAGGTGATGTGGTATCTCGCCAATAAATTTTATATCCTACGGCACCGGGAACTTTATCCCATTTTAATTTTGCGGATGGTGCTACAATACCACCGATCGCTACTTTTGTTGGGGCAGGAGGTGCCCATGCAAGGCTTGCCATCGTGATTGCATTTACAGCGGTTAATTTTTTAGCGTAATCGAAATTCACGAACTTTAATTTATCTCCGTATTCAATTCCGTTTTCTGTACGTAGGTCTTGGTGTTGTTGGGTATAGTTTTCGTGTGCTTCCATAATACGGATTCCCGCATATCCCAAATCATTAAAAGGTCTGTGATGTCCACCTCTTCCAAAACGATCTAATCGGTAGATCATCATAGGGTTCATTTCGGGCATGTAGGTTTTGGTGGTTTTATAAACATACCGTGCCAATTGGCGTGAATTTCCGTCTACTTCTCCTCCGTAAAACCTTCGGGCATTGCGTTCTTGTTCGGTTTCGGTAGGAGGTACGGGTTCACTAAAGATTCTAAAATCTGTATTGCTGATTATCCCATCTACACCTTTAATATTTCCAATCATGTCGTTGTTAAGAACGCCTATAATTTCCCATCCTTTTTCTTTTGCATGATCGGCGAATCCTTTTCCTCCAAAAAGCCCTTGTTCTTCTCCACTTAAGCCAAGGTAGATGATGCTGCTTTCAAATTTATAATTACTTAAAACTCTTGCAGCTTCTATAGCACCAGCCATTCCACTGGCATTATCGTTAGCTCCAGGAGCATCTTTTGTAAAATCACTCCCATCACTGTTTCGGGAATCGATATCACCGCTCATAATAATGTATCGGTTAGGATGTGTGGTGCCTTTTTGAATTGCTACTACATTTACAATCCAAGTGTCTTTTGGAATGCGTCTGTTTCCTTCTGCTTTTACCAAATCTCTTTGTGTAAAAACATTTAGACAATCTCCACAATCCTTTGAAATTTTTTCAAATTCAGATTTAATCCAACGTCGTGCTGCACCAATGCCTCTGGTTTCACTAATGGTGTCACTAAAAGTATTTCGGGTGCCAAAGCCAGCCAGTTTAGTAATATCGGCTTCAATTCTTTCCGAAGAAATTGCATTTATTATTTCGTAAATACGTGTATCGGTTTGTGACCATAATACACCAGAAAAAAGAAATGCTAAAAGAAAATGTACTTTCATTGTGTAGAGTTAAGCACTAAAATTAAGGAAAAGAATAGTTCTAAATGTAATTTTTAAAATTTATTCAACAGGCATTGCGACGAGTGCTAGTTTTTTACCTGACTCATCGACAGCAAGGCGGGTGATGTCTGTGATGGGATAGGAGGAGAGGTCTACTATTTCTTTCCATTCTGAGCCTTCAAAAGTGTCGTATACATATAGTTTGTTAGTACTTCCTATGAGTAACCTATTTGAATCCAGCCAAGTATGGTCTTGGATTCCGATAGGTAATTGACAGATAAAAAAACTTTCTTTTGTTTTCATATCTAACTGAAATACGTCGTAATTTCCTTCTTCATTTACAACGGTATAACTCATTGCTTCTTTGTTTGGAATGTTGTGAATGGACCGACCTGAATTCTCAATAATTGTATCTGCTGAATTGGTAGTGAGATTATATAAAACAAGATCTAACTCATCGTCTGATAGAATGGAAGCCAAAACTATTTCTTTGTTATAGAAAGAAAAATAGGCCACGGGAGCATCGGGTAGAATGAGTTTTGAGTCTCCTGCGGTGCTGTAATAATACAAACGTTGTAGTCCGGTGGTATCGAGACGTACGGCGGCAAATTGACTGTCATTAGGAATTAATTGTGGCGAGAACTCTCCGCCAAGTGTAGGTTTGTTAAAACGAACGGTGACTCCTTCCCGAAGCTCATATCCTTTAATTTCTGTTTGTCCGTCATTGGAACCTGCATACAACAGGTAATTGAAGGCAAAAGAGGGCTGACTATCGTAGCCAGGATTTTGTGATATATTTTTAAAATTTTGAAGAGAAATTCTCTCATCGTTTGAAGTAATATCCATAAGATATACTTCGGTATTGGGTTGAGCAAATACCATCAGCGATGAACTAAATAGTAGAAATGAAAGTAATTTTATCATGAAAAAAATACGATTTTAAATTAATACGAACGGTACAAAGTTCATTCCAAAAGAGCTGTTGTAAAAATACCCCATGATTTATAAAAATCATGAGGTATTAAGAAAGATTTTGTGGGGAATCCGCTAGAAGGGATATTTATTTTCTTCCGTTACTTTTTCTGCAATTTTGTTACGTAGCCCAACGATATTTGGCATGTTCTGATATTTAGTAAAACGTTTAAGTCCCATTAACATCATACGTTGCTCATCACCTTCAGCAAAAGAAATAATTGCCATTTTAGCTTTAGTATCTACAATATCTACAGCGTTGTACAGATATAATTGAGCCATTGCGATTTGATATTCTGCATTGTCTGCTCCATTTTTACTACTCTTCTCTGCACGAAGAATTGCACTTTCTGCCATGTAAATTTCAATAAGAATGTTCGACGCCGCTAATAACATCATTTGGTGTTCTTCAAGATCTGGTCCGTATTTTTGTACGGCTGCACCTGCCACCATTAAAAATACTTTTTTCAGTTTAGCGATCATTTCCTTCTCTTCTGACAGTACTTCGGAATAATCTGGCGTATCGAATGATGGAATTCCAGTCAACTCTGAAGCTACTGCTTGTGCAGGACCTAAAAGATCCACATGACCTTTCATTCCTTTTTTCACTAACATACCAACGGCAAGCATTCTGTTAATCTCATTAGTACCTTCGTAGATACGAGCGATACGTGCATCTCTCCATGCGGCTTCCATCGGGGTATCTTCAGAAAAGCCCATTCCACCAAAAATTTGAATTCCTTCATCAGCACAGTTCTGAATGTCTTCAGAAACGGCTACTTTTAGAATAGAACATTCAATAGCATATTCTTCAACACCTTTTAATTCTGCTTCTTGATGTGAGTTCCCTTCAGAAATACGAATGTTAATTCGGTCTTCGATATTCTTAGCTGCACGATACGTTGCCGATTCGCCCACAAAGGCATTAGTCGCCATTTCTGCAATCTTGCTTTTTATCGCTCCAAAAGATGCAATTGGTGTGTCGAACTGCTTACGCTCGTTAGCATATTGGGTCGCTGTAGAAGTAACACGTCGCTGAGAATCAAGACATGCAGCCGCTAGTTTAATGCGCCCTACATTTAAAGCATTCATTGCAATCTTAAATCCGTTTCCTCTTGTTGAAAGCATGTTCTCCACAGGAACCTTTGTATCGTTAAAAAATACTTGACGTGTAGATGAAGCACGAATTCCTAATTTGTGTTCTTCCTCTCCCATAGAGATTCCATTGTCTTTATCGTTTTCAACAATAAAACCAGTAATGTTTTTGTCATCTTCAATTCGAGCGAAAACAATCATTACATTACAGAATCCTGCATTAGAAATCCACATTTTTTGTCCGCTGATAAGGTAATGTTTCCCATCCTCAGATAATACTGCTTTAGTTTTCCCACTGTTAGCATCACTTCCCGCTCCTGGTTCTGTAAGGCAATAAGCACCAAACCATTCACCACTAGCTAATTTAGGAACATATTTCTTTTTTTGTTCTTCGTTTCCGTAGAGAGTAATTGGCATCGTACCAATTCCTGTGTGAGCTCCAAATGCGGTAGAAAAAGATCCTGTACCACTAGAGATATAATCACAAGTTAATACTGTAGAAACGAATCCCATTCCCATACCTCCGAATTCTTCAGGTACAGCAACACTTAGAAAACCAAGTTCTCCTGCTTTTCGCATGACCTCTTCGGTAAGTGCATAATCTTTTGCTTCAAAACGTTCGCGATTTGCAACAATCTCTCGATCGTTAAATTCCATCACTGCTTCTTTCATCATCCGTTGTTCTTCATTAAAATCTTCTGGTGTGAAGATATCATTACAATCGGTTTCTTTCACTAAGAATTGTCCTCCGCGAAGAATGTCTTTGTTTACTGTTTCTGTTGCCATGTTACTTAAAGTATAGATTAAAGAGTCTGGAATAGAGAAGTATTCGCTGCTCTGTGATTATTTATTTTTTTACATCCAAAAGGATATTCAACGGATTATTAGTTTAAAAATTCGAAAATTCCCGCGGCTCCTTGTCCAGTACCTACGCACATGGTTACCATTCCGTATTTTCCTTTCATATCTCGTTTACGCATTTCATCGAATAGTTGTACTGAAAGTTTTGCACCCGTACAGCCTAGAGGATGTCCTAAAGCGATGGCCCCTCCATTTACGTTTACAATGTCTTTATCTAAGCCAAGTTCGCGAACTACTGCCAAACTTTGAGAAGCAAATGCTTCATTTAATTCTATAAGACTTATGTCATCTTGATTTAGTCCAGCATTTTCTAACGCTTTTGGAATTGCTTTTACAGGACCAATTCCCATGATTCTTGGCTCAACTCCCATCGCTGCATAATTTACCATTCGTGCGATAGGTTCAAGATTTAGTTCTTTAACCATCTCTTCACTCATTACCATTACAAAGGCAGCTCCATCACTCATCTGCGAGGAATTACCAGCAGTAACACTACCTCCTTCTGCAAATACTGGACGTAATTTGGCCAGAGCTTCTTTGCTCGTTCCTTTTCGAGGACCTTCGTCTTTATTTACAGTATATTTTTTTGTAGCTTTTTTTCCATTTTCATCCACATAGGTTTGTTCAACATCAATTGGAACAATCTGATCTTGAAAACGATTTTCTTCTAATGCTTTTAGGGCTTTCATATGGCTATTGTAAGCAAACTCATCTTGATCTTCTCGGGATACATTGAATTGATTAGCAACCGCTTCTGCCGTATTTCCCATTCCCCAATAATATTCTTCATGACCATTTTTAACCACGTCATAATTTAATTCTGGTTTGTAACCCGACATAGGAACAGAGCTCATGCTTTCTGCACCACCGGCGATAATACAATTAGCCATTCCCGACTGAATTTTAGCAGCTGCGATAGCAATGGTTTCTACCCCTGACGAACAAAATCGATTTACTGTCATTCCAGGTACATCAACGATATCTAATCCCATTAAAGAGATTAATCGACCTACGTTTAATCCTTGTGAGCCCTCTGGCATTGCGTTACCTACAATAACATCATCGATGCGTTTTGGATCTAAACCAGGAAGTTCCTTCATCATATACTGAATGGTTTCTGCGGCAAGATCATCGGCTCTTTTAAAGCGGAATACACCTCTGGGTGCTTTTCCAACTGCGGTACGGTATGCTTTAACTATATATGCTGTTTTCATATTTTTTTGCTTTAGGCTTTAAGCTCTTGGCTTGAAGCGAATTTATATTTTGGCCTTAGCGCAAAGCTTAAGGCATATAGCAGAAATTTTAATTTCTAAGTGGTTTTCCTTTTTGAATCATATGCTGTAATCGTTCCAGGGTTTTTCTTTCACCTGTTAGGCTCAAAAATGCTTCTCTTTCCAGATCTAGCAAGTACTGTTCACTTACTTTGGTCGGTTCAGATAGATCACCTCCAGCCATTACATACGCCAGTTTGTCTGCAATTTTCTGATCATGCTCACTAATGTATTTACTCGCTTCCATACTATCGGTACCTACATAGAACATACCCAATGCTTGTTTTCCTAGTACGAGAACATCTTCGCGTTTTGGAGGTTTTGTATAACCAATATCGGCCATTTGTCTCGCGACAGCTTTGGCTGTAGCAATTTGTCTGGCAGGGTTTACAACAACAATATCTTTTCCATGTTTCAGAATATCAAGATCGTAAGCTTCGTGAGCCGATGTTGATACTTTCGCCATAGCTACAGTTAAGAAGTGCTGGCGTAAACGGTTTAATTGTACATCATCTTGTTTAAAAGAATCACTCGCACGTAACGCCATTTCTTTAGAGCCTCCACCACCAGGTATAACTCCAACACCAAATTCAACCAATCCAATGTAACTTTCTGCAGCAGCAACTACTCTGTCGGCATGTAGGGTCATTTCACATCCACCACCTAAGGTCATTCCGTGAGGTGCAACTACTGTAGGGATAGATGAGTAACGCAATCGCATACAGGTGTCTTGAAAATATTTAACAGCCGCGTTCAATTCATCATATTCTTGTTCGGCTGCCATCATAAAAATCATTCCGATATTGGCACCAACAGAGAAATTTTTCCCTTGATTGGCAACAACCAATCCGTCGAAATCTTTTTCAGCAATATCGATTGCTTTGTTTAGACCAGCCAAGACATCTCCGCCAATACTATTCATTTTACTTTGAAATTCAACATTTAAAATACCATCCCCAAGATCTTCAACGACAACGCCACTGTTTTTAAATACTTCAGAAGATTTACGGATATTATCTAAGATAATAAAGGCATCCTGTCCTGGAATTTTTACATGTTTTTTCTGAGGAATATCATAATAATACGTAGCACCGTCTTTAACTGTATAGAAAGATTCTACTCCAGCATCTAGCATTTCTTGTACCCAAGCAGCTGGTTCTTTATCTAGTGCTTTAATTAGTTCGATTCCTTTTTTTACACCTACCGCATCCCAAATTTCAAATGGGCCATTTTCCCAACCAAAACCGGCCTTCATGGCATCGTCTATCTTATATAATTCATCTGTTATTTCCGGAATTCGATTAGAGACATACGCAAACATGCCACCAAAGTTTTTTCGGTAGAACTCTCCTGCTTTATCTTTTCCTTTAACTAAAACAGGGAAACGATCGGTAACAGTATCGATCGACTTTGTGAGTTCAAGGGTAGCAAATGAGGCTTTTTTACCTTTTCGGTATTCCATAGTGCCTAGGTCTAGACCTAAGATCTCGCTTTTACCGTCGTCGTTTTTAACTTTTTTATAAAATCCTTGTCCACTTTTACTTCCCAACCATTTGTTTTCCATCATGGTATTGATGAAATCTGGAAGTTCGAAAATATCGTGTTCTTCATCTTCTGGAACATTTTTATGTATTCCGTTTGCTACATGTACTAAGGTATCAAGCCCAACTACATCTACTGTTCTAAAGGTAGCAGATTTAGGACGCCCTATTACGGGACCAGTTAATTTATCTACTTCTTCAACCGTAAGTCCCATTTCTTTTACTTGGTGAAACAGACTCTGAATTCCGAAGATACCAATACGGTTTCCAATAAAAGCAGGAGTGTCTTTAGCTACTACAGAAGTTTTTCCTAAGAATTTTTCTCCATATCCATTTAAGAAATCAAGCACTTCTTGAGACGTTTTAGGTCCTGGAATGATTTCAAATAATTGTAAATAACGGGGTGGGTTAAAAAAGTGCGTTCCGCAGAAATGCTTCTGAAAGTCTTCACTTCTTCCTTCACTCATAAAGTGAATAGGAATTCCCGAGGTGTTTGAAGTAATAAGTGTTCCGGGAGTTCTGTGTTTTTCTAGATTTTCAAAAACCTGTTGTTTTATGTCTAATCGCTCTACAACTACTTCTATGATCCAGTCTACATCTTTTACTTTGGCGATGTCATCTTCCATATTTCCAGTCGTAATTCGATTGGCGAAATCTGTATGATATAATGGAGCTGGCTTAGATTTGATTGAAGCAGTAAGTGCATCGTTTACTAAACGGTCGCGAACTACCTTGTCTTCCAAAGTAAGACCTTTTGCTTTTTCTTTATCGGTTAATTCTCGAGGTACGATGTCTAGCAATAGAACTTCGACTCCAATATTGGCAAAATGGCAAGCAATACCGCTTCCCATAATTCCTGAACCAATTACGGCTACTTTATTAATTCTTCTTTTTGACATATTATGCTATTTTTTTGGAAGTATAAATCTTTTTATTATTAATGAGTTCTAAAATAGTATGTGCTACTTTTTTAAAAGTTTGTAGATCTTCTTTAGAGATACTTTCTTTTACAACTTCATCGAATTGCAATACAACATGTTTAGAAAATTCACGCATTTCAACACCGAAAGGAGTAAGGTGTATAAGAACTCCACGACCGTCTAACGGATTTGGCTTGCGTTCGATCAACCCTTTTTCTTCCATCGTTTTAAGTGTACGCGAAAGACTAGTAGCCTCCATCCCCATCTTAGGCCCTAAAGCCGTAGAGGGCGTACCTTCTTCAGGATCTATACTTATTAAAGCAAATCCTGTGGCCATAGTACTGCCTTTTTTTCCAGCTTCCTCATTGTACAATTTCTGTACAGACATCCAAGTTGAACGAAGAATATAATCAATCGTTTTTTCTTTCATATAAAAATATTGCATCCCAAAGATACTAAAATTTACTATGCGTGCATAATATATTTATAAAAATTATCCATTCTAGTATAGGAACAATCTTATTATAAAAGATCTATATTTATTTAGAAGCTAATTCTTCCCAAGAAGTTTTAAAATTTTGATTAAAAAGTACTGAAGATTTCTTACTTTTTTTTAATTCTGAAAGCCATTTACACTGCATCGGACTTAAATATTTTTCAGCCGACTCTCTGTTTCCTAATGCTGAATTAATTTTAGTGCGTTGAATTTTGCTTAATGGAAGGTATTTATAGTCGGAATGTTGCAAGTAATAGTCTTCATCTTTGTCTGAATGGCGATACGAATCATCTTTCGTGATAGGAGTCATTCTATTTTGCTTGGCAAAACTTGTCAACGTTTCATCACTAATAATCTCTGGAACATAAGTCACCTTTACCACTTCACGGCCTTTCATAAAGCCGGCTTCTGTGTTGAGTACACCTTCGTTGTTACCCAGTTGTTTTTCTCCAGTCCAAAAGCAATACATACTGTAATAATTTTCTTTTACTTCTGAAGTATTATTTACTGAAAGCTCTTTTCCGAGTAACTTCATGTATTCGGGAATTTCCTGTCCTGAGATTTGAAGCGATTTCACCATGGCATCATAAAGTCCCTTGGCGGAGTAATCGCTAGCCACCCGAGCAACTAAATTATCACCCTTAGAATTTACAATACGAACCACAGGATTGTTCCAACTAGGCTCTTTATATTTTTGAAGGATTTTTCTATCATTACCACCTTTGTTATTAAAAATCGCTAATGGAATAAATTCATTCTGAATGGCTTCGGTCATTAATGGGCTGCTCAAGACATTGTGACCGTAGTTACGACAGGTCGCACAACCTGGTACTTCTTGAAACAAAATAAGTATCGGTTTATTATTTTTTTCTGAAAGAGCTATTGCCGTATCAAAATCACGATACCAACTTACTTTCCCTAATTCTTCATCTTGATTTTTAGCATTGGTTCGTTCTTGTGCAAACGCTGTAAGCACGCTAAAGCAAAAGAGGAAGGGGAGTATATTATTTAAGATTTTCATAATTCTCTGAATTTTTTATACAAAGAATTGGTCTGAAAATAACTAAAAATCTTACAGTCGAGATGTTGTAATTTTGTTAAGCTTCTATGAGTTGTGAATTTCGATGAGCGATATATTATATTATAAAAGATAGGTATTAAAAAACATTTTTTGTTAGAGAAGCTCCTTATTTAGTAGATAAAAAAAAGAGCAACTCTCGTTGCTCTTTTTTTATATTTATGATGCTCGATCGTATATACGCTCGTATAGATCTTTGTACATTTCTTTAATCACTTTTCGCTTAGCTTTCATGGTAGGGGTAAGTTGTCCACCTTCTATGCTCCACACATCTGGAGTAAGTTCGAACTTTTTAACTTTCTCCCATTTACCAAAGCGTTCGTTATGAGTATCAACTTCTTTTTGAATACGAGCAATTAAACGCTCATCTTTAATAGCCTCTTTCGGATCTTTCGAAATGTCTAATCCTTTTTTCTGAGCCCAATTTTCAATAAACTCCCATGCTGGTTGAATTAATGCAGCAGGCATTTTCTCTCCTTCACCAACCACTAATATCTGTTCGATGAATTGTGATTGTTTCATCGCATTCTCTATAAGTTGCGGAGCTACATACTTTCCTCCACTAGTTTTAAACATAGATTTTTTACGATCGGTTATTTTTAAGAACCCATCACTATCTACAACACCTATATCTCCTGTATGGAAATAACCTCCTTTTAATACTTCGTCCGTTTGTTCTTGGTCTTTGTAATATCCCATCATTACTTGTGGGCCTTTTATAAGTATTTCTCCATCGTCAGCAATTTTAACTTCGGTGTCGGGTAAGGGTTTTCCAACGGTTCCAATTTTAAAACCATGATTTCTCATATCATTCACACTAACTACAGGAGAAGTTTCTGTAAGTCCGTAGCCCTCCATTACGGGGCAATTCGCAGCATTAAAGACACGAGCCAATCGTGGTTGTAAAGCAGCACTTCCAGATGCTATTGCTTTTAACTCACCACCTAAGGCTTCTTGCCACTTGCTAAAAATTAATTTTCGGGCAAGCTTCAGTTGGGTTTCGTACCACCAGCCATTTTGGCCGTAAGGTTCCCATTTCAGTCCTAATTCAACCGCCCAATAAAATAATTTCTTTTTAACACCTTCTAGTTCACTTCCTTTTGCAACGATCTTATCGTACACTTTTTCAAGCAACCTTGGTACTGCCGACATCACATGAGGATGTACTTCCTTTAAGTTATCACTAATGGTTTCTAAACTTTCAGCAAAATAAATACTCACTCCACAATACTGATACATATATAAGAGCATACGTTCATAAATGTGGCAAACTGGCAGAAAACTTAATGCTTTCGATTTTCCCATTTCTATGGGTAAGCGTCCTTCACTATGCTTTGCGTTACTAGCAATATTTTTGTGAGAAAGCATAACACCTTTTGGCCTTCCTGTAGTTCCCGAAGTATATATTAAAGTCGCTAGGTCGTCTTCGTGAACCGCTTCTTTTCTTTTGTCAACTTCGGTTTGTACGTCTTTGTTATCGTTTCCAAGTTTTTTTACTTCGTCCCAATTCGCACAACCAGAGATCTCGTCGAAACAATACACTTCTTTAAGAGATGGTACATTAGCACGTATTTTATTAATCTTATCAAATACTTCTTTACAAGAGACAAAACAATAGATCGCTTCGCTATGATTTAAAACATATTCGTAATCTTCTTCAGAAATGGTAGGATAGATTGGTACATCTTGCGCTCCGGTTTGTAAAATTCCGATGTCACAAATATTCCATTCGGTACGATTATTCATCGAAATAATTGCGACTTTATCGTTGGCTTGTACCCCTAATTTTATTAAACCACGGCTAATGGCATTGGCTTGATCTATATACTCCTGTGTAGAAGTTCCTACCCAGGTTCCATTTACTTTGGTAACCAAAGATTTTTCTTGTGGATATTTTTCGAGTTGATAATATGGGAAGTCAAAAAGACGTTTTGGATCGGTCATAGTTTACTAATTAGTGTAGAATTGCAAATTAGGAAAAAATTTTGATTTTTTTAAGAAATAAAAAAAGGAACTAAATCTTAAGATAAAGTTCCTTTTGTTGTTTTACTTTCAATAAGTTAGGCTTCTTTTTCTTCCAGCCATTTTCTTGCATTCACAAAAGCATCAAGCCAAGGAGAGACTTCATTTTGACTGTTTTTTGGATAATGAGCCCAGTTCCAAGGAAAAGTGGAACGTTCTAAATGGGGCATCATTACTAAATGTCTTCCGGTATCATCGGTCATCATTGCGGTGTTAAAATCGCTTCCATTTGGATTCGCAGGAAATCCTTCATGGCCATATTTACCCACAATATTATAATTGCTTTCAGATTTAGGGAAACTAAATTTTCCTTCACCGTGTGCTGCCCAGATTCCCAGTGTACTACCAGCCAAAGACGACAACATCACCGAGTTATTCTCTTGAATTTTTACCGAAGTAAAAGAGCATTCAAACTTACCAGAGTCGTTATGGAGCATTTTTGGTTTTTCTTCATGATCTGGAGTAAGTATGCCCAATTCAACAAATAACTGACAGCCATTACAGACACCTAAAGATAGCGTGTCTTCTTTGGCAAAGAAATTCTTTAATGCCTTGTTTGCTTTTTCATTATATAAAAAGGCACCTGCCCAGCCTTTTGCACTTCCCAAAACGTCACTGTTCGAGAACCCACCCACGGCAGCAATAAACTTAATGTCTTCCAGGGTTTCTCTTCCTTCGATAAGATCGGTCATATGAACGTCTTTAACATCGAATCCGGCAAGGTATAATGCGTTCGCCATTTCTCGTTCGCTATTACTTCCTTTTTCTCTAAGTACCGCTGCTTTAATTCGTTCTCCCGGTGCTTTGAAACTTTCGGGTGTAGGTAGTTTACCTGTAAATTGCTTCGGAAAGGTAAAAGAAAGCGGTTGTTTTTTATAATTCTCAAAACGAGAAGTTGCTTGATCTCCACTCTGATTAGTATCGAGTAAGTAAGAAGTTTTATACCAAGCATCACGCATTTCAGGGATTGAAAAGTTGGTTGTTGTGGTATTATGTTTCAGTTGTAAGGTTTCACTTTCAGTAACAGTTCCAAGGTGTATAAAATCTATGTTTTTTTCTGAAAGCATTTTTTCTACGGAAGCATTTTCCGAAGCCTGAATTACCACACCACAATTTTCAGAAAATAGGATTTTTACAAGGTCAGTTTCACCCAATTCTGAAAGATCTAATTGTGCTCCTAATTGCGTATCTGCAAAACACATTTCTAATAATGTGGTTATTAATCCTCCTGAAGCAATATCATGACCAGCGGCAATCTTATTTTGTGTAATTAACGCTTGTAAGGTATTAAAAACAGTTGCAACATATTCAGCACTTTTTACAGTAGGAGCATCATTTCCAATGGTATTTAAAACTTGACCAAGAGAAGATCCACCTAATTTAAATGCATCTTGTGAAACATTGATATAGTACACATCTCCTGCATTTTTTTGAAACACAGGCTCCACTACTTTTTTAATGTCTTTACAATGTCCTGCAGCGGAAATAATCACAGTTCCGGGAGAGATTACTTCTTCATTTTTATATTTCTGCTTCATCGAAAGTGAATCTTTTCCAGTTGGCACATTAATGCCTAAATCGATAGCAAATTCACTTACCGCTTCAACGGCTTTGTATAAGCGAGCATCTTCCCCTTCGTTATTGCAGGGCCACATCCAATTGGCTGAAAGGGAAATACTTTTTAATCCGTTTTCTAAAGGTGCCCATACTATATTGGTAAGTGCTTCGGTAATCGAATTTCGTGATCCTGCTACGGGATCGATCAACCCGGAAATAGGGGAGTGGCCAATAGAAGTTGCCACGCCATTTATGCCGTTGTAATCTAATGCCATCACGCCACAGTTGTTTAGGGGCAATTGCAATGGTCCGGCACATTGTTGTTTTGCAACACGCCCGGTGACACATCGGTCTACTTTATTGGTCAACCAATCTTTACAACCAACAGCTTCTAATTGAAGGACTTGTTTTGTGTATTCGGAAATAGCTGTTGCTTCATAGGCTGCGGATTTGTAATTTCGTTGAATGGTACGATCTTTTAGTACCGTCTTTGGGGAACTTCCAAACATATCGGCCAATTCGAAATCCATAGGTTTCGCACCAGTCGTTTTGCTTTCAAAAACAAATTTATAATCGCCCGTAACTTCACCCACTTCATACATGGGGGAACGTTCTCGGTCTGCAATACGTTTTAGTTTATCAAGATGTTGTTCGCCAATAACGAGTCCCATGCGTTCTTGAGATTCGTTACCAATAATTTCTTTTGCTGAAAGGGTAGGATCTCCTACAGGTAATTTATCGAGATCGATATTTCCTCCTGTATCTTCGACTAATTCGCTTAAACAATTTAAGTGACCTCCAGCACCGTGATCGTGAATAGAAACAATTTCGTTGTGATCGCTTTCCACCATGCCTCGTATGGCGTTAGCCGCTCTTTTTTGCATTTCAGGGTTACTACGCTGAATGGCATTTAATTCGATTCCGCTAGAGAATTCTCCAGTATCTGCTGAAGAAACGGCAGCACCTCCCATTCCAATACGGTAGTTTTCCCCTCCTAGAATAACAATTTTATCCCCTTTTACAGGAGTGTCTTTTAAGGCTTGATCTGCTTTACCGTAACCAATTCCTCCGGCAAGCATAATTACTTTGTCGAACCCTAATTTACGATTGTCTTCTTGATGCTCGAAGGTAAGTACCGACCCTGCGATTAAGGGTTGCCCAAATTTGTTTCCGAAGTCGGAAGCTCCATTGCTTGCTTTAATTAAAATATCGAGAGGTGTTTGGTATAACCACTCTCTAGCATCCATTGCTTTTTCCCATGGACGGTTTTCTTCTAAACGAGAATAAGAGGTCATGTACACGGCAGTTCCCGCTAAGGGTAACGAGCCTTTTCCACCAGCGAGTCGATCACGAATTTCACCTCCACTTCCAGTAGCTGCACCATTGAATGGCTCTACCGTTGTGGGAAAATTATGAGTTTCTGCTTTTATAGAAATGACACTATCAAATTCTTTAGTTTCGTAGTAATCGGGTTGGTCGGGTGTTTTGGGAGCAAATTGTGTCGCCTTGGGACCTTTCACAAAAGCGACATTGTCTTTATAGGCAGAGACAATATCGTTGGGATGAGTTTCGGAAGTTTTTCGAATTAATTTAAAAAGAGACGAAGGCATTTCTTCTCCGTCTATTTCGAAAGTACCATTAAATATTTTATGACGGCAGTGTTCACTGTTTGCTTGACTAAAACCAAAGACTTCACTGTCGGTTAATTTACGCTCTAATTTTGTCGCTAAATTTTCAAGATAAACGATCTCTTCTGGATTTAATGCCAACCCTTCTTGAGCATTGAATGCTGCAATATCGTCTATTTCAAGGATGCCTTCTGGTTGAATACCAATGGTATATATTTCTTGACCTAAACCGTTGTATTTTTGAGAAAGCATGGGGTCGAAGTCTGAAAAACCTTCGGATACAGCTTTAAACTCTTCGATACGAATAATACCGGTGATTCCCATGTTTTGTGTGATTTCTACTGCATTGGTACTCCAAGGAGTAACCATTGCGGCACGAGGACCTATAAAAAAATCCGCAAGGGCGGATTTATCTATTTTAGGTTGGTCGCCAAACAACCACACTAATTTTTTTATATCGTTCGTTGAGATTTCTCCGAGAGTTTGGACAGCAAAAACAGTGTTTTTTACGTCTCCAAAAAAGTGAATCATTCGTTACAAATTTGCAGGCTTGCCCAACAATGAACAAGCGGGTTTGGAAAGGTGCAAAGATACAGAATTTTTCAAATACAAAAAGTGAAAGATAGCCGTTTCAAAAAGACTAATACAGTTGTTATTAACAGGAAATAAGTATTATTCGTTTTCGTAAATTTTGTAATTAACTGGCATTAGGTTTGAAATTCTTTTTTTCGACATTTCACCGCTTATGTTTAAGGCATTTGCAGGGGTGTGATTGCCATATGCGTCGATGTAAAATTTTTTTTCAAATAAAAGGCCAGATTGTTCGAAGTCGTTATAGAGAATGTCAATTTCATCGGTAAGCACTTCAATTTCCATTAGGGATTCTTGATGGGTAGTTTTGAAATATCGGTATGTAGGTACCTGAAAACTGTCATAAAAAACTTTATATCCATCTTCGTCGAGCGTTTTTTTGTAAAGAGATCTCATAAAATGAAGTGTAGAGCCTAAAAAACTATTTTCTCTATTCTTTTTAGTTCTTTTAGAAACTCTATTTCTAAGTTCTTCAAAATAACTATATCCTTGATAATAGGTGTAATATGGGAGTGTTAGCCCCATTGTACTATTTTCAAATTTAACTTCAAAATCGGTTAATGTATAATTAATTTTATACCCGAGATGTTTGTTTTTAATAATTAAAGGTTCTGTACTATTAGCAACAAGTACTTTTGAAGAAGGAATATACCTTAATCTTAAAGCGTCTTCATTTATAATTTTACAGGCTAGTGACGCTTTATTCTTACCTATAAATTCACGTCTAAATATGCCAAGTTTTTTAGTTCTTGACCAGGGATCTGTTTCGAGATGTACCGCATCTAATGATTCTGTCTTTTCTTGAAGGTAAAGAACATGTATGGTTCGCACGGAAATTTCGTTTTGGGTATCTATTACAACAGACTCGTAGCCAATAGCACTAACAATTAAAGAAGAATTATTTTGTGTGAACGGAATTTTAAAAGACCCATCATCGTCTGTTGAAACTCCAATATTAGTACCGTCAAAATAGACCGACGCTCCAAAAAGAGGAATTGAATCCTGGAGACTAAAAACCTTTCCTCGTATTTCATTTTGTCCATAGGAATAATTATTGAACATTAATAAAAAAAACCAAATACATATAATAAAAGGAGGAAATTTATTTAATCTTTTGGACCGTATTGGAAACATTTAAGGTTTTATAATATTATGAATATGAGGTTGCAATTATATTATTCTATAATTATCTTTTTAAGTTGCTTTCCCGTGGGGCCACATAATTCTAAAAGATATACACCACTCTGAAATGTTGATATATCTATCTTTTTTTCTGAGATATTAAGGGTTTTCTCTGCAATTTTCTTTCCCTGTAAACTATAAATTATATAAGATTCTGGTTGGAATGAAGTAGTGGATTGTACATAGATAGTTTCAGAAGCAGGATTAGGGTATAAACTAACATTATAAACTACATTTTCCGAAGTGTTTAAAAGTCCCCAAAGATCTTCTGCTTCAGGACCTCCCCAAATTATTGTTGCTAAGACGGGATTATCAATGAAAGGGTTTCTGTTTCCGTAGACCATTTCTAAATGTGGATTTCGTTGCTGTTCTAATTCACTTACTGGATCATCTGCATTCCATTGTAAAAATAATTGAAGCATCTCGGTATTTCCCTGTGTATCGCTAACACCTACTAAAGAGGGTAAACAACGATCTCCGTAACGTGTGTACATATACATCATCATTCTAGCTACATCCCCTTTCCATTCGTCGCCTGGATACCAGTTACCGCTGCCAACATTTCCAGCATTTCCAGAGCCATCACCAAATTTCTTGTTACCTCGGTTTCCGTTTTGTTGTACATCGCTAGGACGTAAATTATGAGGATCTGCAACAATTCCAGAAGCATTATTGTCGGCATCTCCCATTCCTGGATTCGCTAAAGATCTTGCAAAAACATGTTCTCGATTAAAATCGCAACTATTTCCTCCAAAAAAGTCTTTATCTCTTTTGCGGTCTGTAATGCAACTTCCATCAGAATCGTTATATCCGTAGATCAACAAAACGGTATTCGTATCATCTGGGTTTTCGTCCATGATTTTAAAGTCATTGCGAACATCTCCATAAGTATATGTATTACTAGCAATATTTATCTTTACTTGAAGCGCATTATAAAGGTCTTGCCCTGTAAGAGATAGGTCGACGTCGTTATAATAGGGTTGCTGACTAAAACCATATTGAACGCTTAGACAAGCTATAATGAAAAATATTTTTCTCATGCCATAAAAATTAAGATTCTGTTTCTTTTTTCTGAAGTAGTGCAATATAAAATCCATCGAAACCTGACTTACTTGGTAAGATCTTTTGGTCTTTTGTAAGTGTAAATTTATTGCCTTCCTCACGTGCTAAAAAAGCTTTTACCTGTTTTTCGTTTTCTGAAGGTAAGATCGAACAGGTTGCATATACTAATTGCCCGCCTGGTTTTACCATACGAGAATAGTTGTCTAGAATTTCTTTCTGTGTTTCTTTAATCGTGTCTAAGAATTCAGGTTGCAATTTCCATTTTGCGTCTGGATTTCTTCTTAAAACTCCCAACCCAGAACATGGTGCATCGATTAACACCTTGTCTGCTTTGCCGAGTAATTTTTTTATTGCCTTTGTAGAATCTATTACACGCGTTTCGATATTGTGAATTCCGTTTCTCCGGGCTCTTCTTTTTAGTTCGGTAAGTTTATTTTCATAAATATCCATAGATATCACTTGTCCTTTATTTTCCATTAGAGAAGCGATGTGAAGACTTTTTCCTCCGGCACCAGCGCATGCATCAACGATACGCATTCCTGGTTTTGGATCGAGAAGGGCAGCTACTTTTTGTGAGGAAGCGTCTTGTACTTCGAACCACCCATTTTTAAAAGCTTCGGTGATAAATACATTCGCACGTTCTTTAAGTTTTAATGCGTACGGATACCCTTTAATTTGTTCGGTCTCAATCTCAAGCTCTTTTAGGTTCGCTTGAAGATCTACAACATTAGTTTTTAGGGGATTTACGCGCAACACGACATCTGCGACTTGATTAAGGGCACCAATTTCGGCATCCCATTTTTTACCAAGTTCTTTAACTCCCAATTCATCTAACCAATCTGGCAATGATTCTCGATACTTTCGTATTTTAGAAAGTTCATCGAATTTACCTTTTATTCTTCGAGTTGGCGTGTCTTCAAATTGAGGCCAATCTGGAATTTTTATCCCGTTGAGAGTCGCCCATACGGTAAAAAGACGGAACAAATTGGGTCGAGAAAAAGGCTCTTTTACTTCAGCAATTTCTGCATATAATCGTTTCCAACGTACAATGTCGTAGGTAGTTTCAGCAATAAATCCGCGATCACGTGCACCCCAACGTTTGTCTCTTTTAAGGGTATTGCGCAGCACTTTGTCCGCTTGTTTATTTTCATTAAAAATTAAATGTAGCGAATCGATGGTGGCAAATACCAAGTTACGGTGTAATCTCATGTATCATAGTTTTAAGAAGCTTTTGATTTCTTCGGAATAAAAATTATACTCCTTAATTATGCTTCTTTTGAAAGTTGCAAAGGTATTACAACCCGTAAGTATATTTTGTTACTTTTGACAAAATTTTTTATATGCGATTCTTCTCCCTTCTAGCTTTAATATTATTATTTACTTCTTGTACCAAGCGTGCAGTCGAATTCACTGAAGTAACTATATCTCCTGTATTTATAGATAGTTTGAGCATTCGTGCGATAGCTCCATTAGACGATCAAAGAGTCTGGTTCGCTGCGAATAATGGTAAGGTGGGTTTAATAGATGGAGAGACACCTAAACTTGCGACAATTAAATACGAAGATTCTCTATTACACTTTCGTGCTTTAGCGATGACCAAAGATGCTGTTTTTGCATTAAGTATAGCTAATCCCGCTGTACTTTATAAAATTGGTTTTAATGGAAAAGAAGCTACTACCATCGAAGAGGTTTATGTAGAGTCGGGAGAAAAGGTATTTTACGATGCCATTAATTTTTGGAATGATAATGAAGGAATTGCTATGGGCGATCCTACAGATGAATGTCTTTCGATACTTATAACTCGTAATGGGGGTGCGACATGGAAAAAATTGTCTTGTGACATGCTTCCTCCAGTAGTACCCGCAGAAGCGGCCTTTGCTGCGAGTAATTCAAATATTGCAATCTATAAGGATCATACATGGATTGCTACGGGAGGCAAACGAGCTAGAGTTTTTTATTCTTCAGATAAGGGGGCAACTTGGGATGTTTATAACACACCAATAATTCAAGGTGAAGCCATGACTGGAATTTATAGTATTGCTTTTTTTGATGCAAACACAGGAGTGATCTTTGGAGGGAATTGGGACAAAAAAGATGTAAATGAAGGGAATAAAGCAATTACACGCGATGGCGGTAAAACATGGAACTTAATAAGCAATGGTAGTGGGCCTGGGTATCGATCTTCCGTGAAATTCGTACCAGGATCTGAAGGGTATGGTATTGTAGCTGTTGGTTCTCCGGGAATATCGTATAGCAATGATCAAGGAGATAGCTGGCTTGAACTTTCAAAAGAAGGTTTTTATGCCATTGAGTTTGTAAATGATTCAGTTGCTTTTGCTAGCGGGCAGAATAAGATATCGAAACTACTCTTTAAAAAATAGAAAAAGGAGCTTTTGGAAGCTCCTTTTTCAATTTCGCCCGTACGTTATCAAGATTCGGGCACCAAACAAATCAACAATTACTAATCTTTATTTCTTTTTTGTCCTCTATATTGCTTAAGTAATTTTCTTTTAAAATTATTTTCAGCACGACTAAGGGCAACTATTTTCCGAGGATCTAAAACCTTTTTAAGTTTTTTAATGAGTTCTTTTCTGTATTCCAATTCTGCAATTTGAATTGCCAATGATTCATCAAGAACCATATTCGCTTCTTCATTGGTCATCGAATCTACACCATCACGAATGGTTTCAAGAATAGAGTTTCTTCGGTTTTTTCGTATAGCTAACAATTTATCATCGTACTCGTTATAAATTGGCCAAAACTTTTCAGCTTCCATAGGGGATAAGCTAAGTTCTTCCGTAATATACGCAGTGCGTAATGCTCTTATCTTGTCGTATTTCTCATCTTGAGCATACAAACCGCTTACTATAAAAAGTGCTATAAATATTAGTCTCATTCAAAATCAATTAAATCAACAGTATCATCAATATCTTCCAATAAATAATCTTCTATTTTTTCTTCGGAAAATAAACTTGTTTGTAACTCAATGTTAGTGATTTCAACATCATCTAATAATGCAACCACATCGAGTGTACTAAAATCTAAATTACCGTCTTCAATATAGGTCGAAACTGCGCTATCCTGCAATTGGATAAGGTTTGTATTATTTGTATTTATGAAAATGCTAACGATAAAAACAACACAAGCAGCGATTGCCGCAATATATCCTAGCGTAGTTTTGTTCCATAGTGAAATAACTTTCGGTTCGTTTTCAGAATCTAATACAGATTTTAAAACCTTCGCTTCAAGATTTTTAAAGTATCCTTCTGGAACCTCAAAACCTGTAGATTTTGGTAACGTATCTTCTTCTAATTTTGAAAACAAAGCTGTCTCGAAATTTCCGAAGTAATCCTCGGGAACTTTAAACCCATGTGTATGTTTTTGTGTTTTCATTTAATACTATGACTATTATTTATTTAAAAGGTTTCATTCGATTTTAAAAAATCTTTAATTTTCTTTACTGCGATGTGATAACTGCTCTTTAAACCTCCTACAGATGTGTCTAACAATTCTGAAAGTTCTTCGTAGGTATGATCTTCGAAATATTTCATCGAAAAAATCTGCTGCTGTTTAGGAGGAAGTGTATGTATTGCTTTTTGAAGCCGAAGCTGGATTTCGTTTCCTTCAAAATACACATCAGACTTAAGATTTTCGATTGCCTGATCTTTTAAAGTGTCTATAGTGACGTTGTTACGCTTCGCTTTTTTATTTAGAAAAGTTATTGCTTCATTCGTAGCGATTCGATACATCCATGTATACAATTTACTATCTCCATTAAAATTATCAATATTTCGAAATACTTTAATAAAAGTATTTTGTAACACATCGTCGGCATCTTCATGGTCTAGCACCATTTTTCGTATGTGCCAATATAATCTCTCTTTATATAAGGCAACCAAAGAACGAAAAGCAGCTTCTTTTTCATCTACAGAACGTAATGCAATTAGTAAGTCTTTTTCGTCCATATTAGAAGTTAATCAATTCAAGTATGACTCTAAAAAAAAAGAATAGTTTAATAGCAACATTTATTTATTCCTGTAACAGAAGCAGTTATTCGATAAAACGTATTTTTTTTACGATTAAAAGCAAAAAATATTTTTTTGTAGGAAAATATTTACTAAATTTGCTTCATACTACTTATGTATATGTTCACTATTATAGTGCCAAAATTAATAGGAACACATTAAAAACGGGTCTAAGCGGGGGCTGACCCGTTTTTTTATTTTTCTAAACTTACCATAAAAAACAAAAATTATTCCTACAGAAAGCCTTTTTGTATTGTAAGAAAATACGTAAGTGTTTACACGTATTTTTCCGATAAAGCGCAAAAAAAGATGCTTAAATGTAAATTTCGCTTGCACAGTATATAGAAGTGTTCTATATTTGAACTATAGTTAATTACTTATGTATCAAATGAATTCGCTACGAGCCCCAACTGTAGCGAACCAATTAAAGGAGCGGAGCCCTAACCGCTCTTTTTTTATGGGTTTAATTTAAGAAAAAGACTGCATTTCAACTAAATTATAATAAACCCCAGCTTTATCGAGTAACTCTTGATGTTTTCCTTGTTCAACAATTTCACCTTTTGAAAGTACAACAATAGTATCTGCATTTTGAATTGTTGAAAGTCGGTGAGCGATCACAATAGAAGTTCGATTTTTCATCATGTTTTCTAATGCTTCCTGTACCAAACGCTCACTTTCGGTATCGAGAGCTGAAGTTGCCTCGTCGAGAATCATAATAGGAGGGTTCTTTAAAACCGCTCTTGCAATACTAAGACGCTGTTTCTGTCCGCCGCTTAATTTTCCACCGCTATCCCCAATGTTAGTTAGAATTCCTTGTGGTAGTTCCTTTACAAACTCCCAAGCATTGGCCACTTTAAGTGCTTCAATAATTTCTTCATCGGTTGCTGTTTCTTTCGCAACTAATAGGTTTCCTTTTACCGTATCATTAAATAAAATAGAGTCTTGTGTTACGAGTCCGAGCAAACCTCGTAACGATTTTTGTGTAATATCTTTTATGTTGTCCCCATCAATTTTAATGGCTCCATTGTCGACATCGTAAAATCGGGTTACTAGGTTGGCAATGGTACTTTTTCCACTACCACTTTGCCCAACCAATGCAACAGTATGTCCTTTAGGTATTTGTAGTGAAAAATTGTTTAACACCCATTCTTTATCATATTTAAAAGCAATGTTTTCTATAGATACTTGTTGTGAAAAATCTTCTTTTACAAGTGCGTCTGGCTTATCTTTAATTGCAGATTCGGTTTCAAGAATTTCTAAAACCCGTTCTGCTGCTGCATTTCCTTTCTTTACATTATAACTTGCTTTACTTATGGCTTTGGCAGGCGTAAGAATATTATACGCAAGTCCCATGTAAGCAATAAAAGCTTCGGGCGGTAACGTTTTTTCAACCAACACCATAGATCCTCCATACCACAATAGAATTGCAATTACAACGATTCCTAAAAATTCGCTTACAGGCGACCCGAGATTCTGTCTATTTAATAAGGTATTCGAAAAATTAAAAAAACGAGTGGTTGATGCTTTAAATTTGTCATCGAAGATCTTTTCGGCGTTGAAACCTTTAATAATTTTAAGTCCACCGAGCGTTTCTTCTAAAATAGATAAAAAGAATCCTTGTTCTTGTTGTACTTTATCACTGTGACGTTTCAAGCTTTTACCAATTCTAGAAATAATAAATCCAGAAACCGGAATAAAGATAAAAACAAAGACGGTGAGCTTTGCACTTATGGCAAGCATAGCAATAATTGTAAAAAGAATCATTAGTGGTTCGCGCACAATAAGTTCTAATATAGATAAAAACGAATGCTGAATTTCGAGTACATCACTAGTAATACGTGCAATAGTATCTCCTTTTCTTTTTTCAGAATAGAAAGAAACCGGTAAATCAATGGTTTTTTTGTAGAGATCATTCCGTAAATCTTTTAAGACACCATTTCGAAGAAAGGTAATGAAGAACATGGCTAGATAGCTAAAAAAGTTCTTTAATAAAAAGGTAGAAATTACCAACCCGATCATGATAAGTAGGGTATTCATTTCCCCTGAACTTTCAATTTTCATAGTGGTATAATAATTCAGGTAATTTTCAAAATAATCTCCCAGTTCGAAAATTCCTTGATATTCTGGTTTTTCAGTGATTTTAGCTGAATTATCAAATAAAACCTTTAACATAGGAATTAAAGATACAAATGCCAATGTTCCAAAAAGTGCATAGAACACATTAGCGATTATATTAAGCCAAGCATACGCTTTGTAAGGAATGGCGTAGCGAAGTATTTTTTTAAAGTAGTTCATTCGATTGTATTAATCCACGTTAAGATCTGCGGTAATGGTATTAATTTTTTTCTGAAGTGTTTCTTCAATAGTTGTTTCTGTTTTTGTATTTACGCTTATATAAAACTTTATTTTAGGCTCTGTACCGCTGGGGCGTGCTGCTATTTTGCTTCCGTCTTCAGTATAAAATATAAGTACATTTGAAAGTGGAATGTTTAGTTGAGAGTGAGTTCCTTCTTTAACATTTACGGCTTCGTTTTTTGAATAATCCTCAATACGTATAACATTGCTTCCCCCAATTTCAGTAAAAGGATTACTCCGCATTTTTGCCATCATTTCTGAAATTTCTTGCGCTCCTTTTTTACCCTTTTTTACAATAGATATTAGGTGTTCACTATAATGTCCATATTGATGATAGATTTCCTGAAGATACTCAAACATACTACTATCACCCTCTTTTTTTTGTGCGGCAATTTCACAAGCAAGTAGGGTAGCGGTTACAGCATCTTTATCGCGAACAAAGTCACCCACCATAAAACCGAAGCTCTCTTCTCCACCTCCTATAAACTCTAGTTCTGGAAAATCTTTAACCATTTTGGCGATCCATTTAAAGCCAGTGAGTCCTTCTTTATAGATCACACCAAAATCTTCCGTTACCTTTCGCATCATTGGAGTGGATACAATGGTAGAAGCAACAAACTGATTTCCATTTAGTCTTCCAGCATTTTTCCATTGTTCTAATAAAAAATGCGTTTTTAAAACCATTGCCTGGTTTCCGTTTAAAATAACCATTTTATTTTGTGCATTTCTCACAGCAATTCCGAGGCGATCGCAATCGGGATCGGTTCCTATCACGATATCGGCTCCTTGTTGTTCTGCGATTTCTATGGCCATTTTAAGTGCTTCGGGTTCTTCTGGATTTGGCGACACTACGGTCGGAAAATCACCGTCTGGCGTAGCTTGTTCCTCAACAACGGTAACCTTTTTATATCCGGCAGCTTCTAACACTCTTGGTATCATCGTTATGGAAGTTCCGTGTAACGATGTGAAAACAATCTTCAGATTATCTTTCGCTTGTTGTGAAGTATTAAAACTTCCGTTCTCGATTGAAGCTTTTGCAAATGCATCGTCCACTTCCGAAGCAATTAATTTAATACGTTCCGATTTTGCTTCAAAATTAATGTTATGATATTCTAAACTATTTATTTCAGAAATAATAGCACTGTCCTGTGGCGGAACCAATTGCCCTCCATCTTCCCAATACACTTTATAACCGTTGTATTCTGGTGGGTTGTGAGAGGCTGTTAAAACAATTCCGCACTGGCAATTAAGAAACTTTACAGCGAATGAAAGTTCTGGCGTTGGACGTAGATCTGAAAACAAATACACGTTTATGTCGTTTGCAGAAAAAACATTTGCAACTACTTGTGCGAGTTCTTTGCTGTTGTGCCTGCAGTCGAAAGCGATCGCGACAGAAATATCTTTTCCTTGAAATTGTTGCCTGAGGTAGTTTGAAAGTCCTTGGGTGTTTCTACCTAAGGTATATTTGTTTATCCTATTGTCTCCAACTCCCATGACACCACGCATACCTCCAGTTCCGAAAGCGAGATCTTTATAAAAACTGTCTTCCAGTGTTTCGGGATCGTTTGCGATGAGTTCTTTTATTGTTTCTTGTGTCGAAGCATCAAAAGTAGGTGTTAGCCATTTATTAACGCGGTCTAAGGTCTTAGGATCGATATAAATCATACTGAAAATTTAAACCCTGTTATGGTGAAAAACAGGCGGCACAAAAATAAGGAATCTTGTTGATTATTCTCTGACGTTTCTACGTTCTTTAATAATGTAGTCTGGGCTGTTCTTTTTATTACGAAGAATTAATTCGCCTATAAATCCGGCGAGAAAGAACTGACTTCCAAGAATCATGGATGTAAGTGCGATATAGAATTCGGGACGCTGGGTAAGGAGTCTTCCGCTGGTATGTATAAAAAGTTTATCGATTCCCAAAAAGAGCGCAAAGCAAAACCCTAGAAATAACATAAATGCACCCCAAGCTCCAAATAGGTGCATTGGGCGTTTTCCAAAACTAGACAGAAACCAGATAGTGATAAGGTCTAGAAATCCACGCACAAATCGTTCGGCACCAAATTTTGTAGTTCCGTATTTTCGGGCTTGATGTTGTACTACTTTTTCGGTGATCTTGGAAAACCCTGCATTCTTTGCCAATACAGGAATATAGCGATGCATTTCCCCGTTAACCTCAATGGTTTTAATAACATCGTTTCTATACGCTTTTAATCCGCAGTTAAAGTCATGTAAGTTTACTCCCGAAGTTTTTCTAGCTGCAAAATTAAAGAGCTTTGAAGGAAGATTTTTGGCTACTACAGAGTCGTAGCGTTTTTTCTTCCAGCCAGAAACGAGGTCATATCCTTCAGACACGATCATCGCATACATTTCGGGGATTTCTTCTGGATTGTCTTGAAGATCGGCATCCATTGTAATAACGACATCTCCTTCAGCAATGGCAAAACCTGCATGCAGTGCTTGAGACTTTCCGAAGTTTTTTAAAAATCGAATTCCTTTAACCTCTGGGTGTTCTTTACTTAGTTGTTCAATAAGTTTCCAAGAACCATCGGTACTTCCGTCGTCGATAAAAATGAGTTCATATAAAAAATCATTGGATCGCATAACACGCGCGATCCAATGATATAATTCGGTAAGTGATTCATCTTCATTAAGAAGGGGAATTACGATAGATATGTTCATTCAAATTACTATTGTAAGTGTTCTGGCTTGTTGTTTTTCATAGCAAGTCCAGCAATTAAAGATATAATAAAACCGAAAAATAAAGTCCCAATCAAACCAAAGAGCGACATCATCCATGGCGTTGTAAATTTTTCTGTCATTTTTAATCCCATTTCGGCTTGTTCATCGGTGATGTTTGGGTTCTGCTCGTACATTTGTCGTTCGGTCTGTTCTAAGATCTGTCCAATAAAATCTGGTTCGATCACAGTTACAAATAAATACATAAAAAGTGCTCCAATAAGTCCCGAGATTAAAGAGATGGTAAGTCCTGTTTTTAAAGCTTCTCCTAATGACATAAAGCCAGCATTAGCAGCCTTAAACGCTTTTAACCCATAAACTATTAGAGCAACCATTATTGCTACGCTTAAAGCGCTGGTCCACCAAGGTCTTTCAGCAGACATTCCTAGTACCCATATGACTACTGAAAAGGCAACCGAAATAAGGCCCAGTATCAATCCGTAATTAACACCAATTTTTTTTGTTGAAGCAGTTTGTGTTTCCATGTTGGTAGAAGTTTTTTAGTTTGGTTGGTTAGTAAACAAAGATAGTAAAACGTTACAATTAATTTTTGCAAAGTAGAATATCTAATGCACCGCTATTTAAACAAACCTTAAATTCTTGTTGAAATAAAGTATATTCGCATTTTAATAATGATTTTATAGGGTAAAAAAACTATAGAATTTTTATTGTAGAATTATAAATAATCCTTATTTTTGCACTCTCAAATCCTAAACTTGGAGGCGACATAAGTAAAAAAATAATAAGATGAGAAAAGGTATCCACCCTGAAAATTATAGAATTGTAGCTTTTAAAGACATGTCTAACGAGGATGTGTTCTTAACAAAATCTACTGCTGAAACCAAAGAAACTATCGAGGTTGATGGTGTTGAGTATCCGGTTGTAAAAATGGAGATTTCGAGAACATCACACCCTTTCTACACAGGTAAAGCTAAACTTATCGATACTGCAGGACGTATCGACAAATTCAAGAACAAATACAACAAGTTCAAGAAAGCGCCTAAAGCTGCTAAGACTGAAGAAGCTAAAACTGAAGAATAGAGTTTTCTTCGTTTATAATATAACAGAGCCTTCGAGAAATCGGAGGCTTTTTTTTTACCTAATATTAAAGTCGTTATAGCCTATAAATAAAATTTGCGTTCTTCACATAAATTGTTCGCAGATCTTACTTCATATCTATTGAAAATCTTATTTTTATAATCATACTTAATACGTACAAATGAATTACATACTTTTCGACGGAACAGTTCGCAATCAATTATTACCATTCACATACACACGTCCGGTAGCAGATATTCGTGTAGGAATTCTTACCATTCGTGAAAAGTGGGAACATTTCCTTGGCTTTACAACAACAACTATTACTGAAGAATACCTCGAAGAAAAGTACCCAATGGTAGAACTGGAATCGAATATTCTTATTAATGCTTCCTTTATTCCTTCTGAAAACTTAGCGGGGATCGTTGAAAATCTAACTGAAAATCAAGCGTTGTTTTTCGAAGATGAGCCCATCGCTTTTTTTACGACGGAAGGGCAGGAAGTAGATTTTGAAACATTTGAAATAATTCAGTATTCTCATGACGACGTATTGCGTATAGAACATACTTGGGATATTTTCTCTAAAAATCATGAAGCAATTGCAAGAGATTTCGAAATGCTCACCAAAGAACGAACTTCGCAAGCAATTCCTGAAACTACAGTTGCTTTTAATGAGAAACAAATCTTTATTGAAGAAGGTGCCAAACTGCCACTTTGTTCTTTAAATGCAACCGACGGACCCATATACATTGGAAAAGATGCTGAAATTATGGAAGGTGTGATGATTCGGGGGCCTTTTGCGCTATGCGAACATGCAACGGTAAAAATGAGTGCAAAGATTTACGGAGGTACCACGGTTGGACCACACAGTAAAGTAGGAGGAGAGGTGAATAATTCTGTGATCTTTGGGTTTTCAAACAAAGGACATGATGGATTTCTTGGAAATTCAGTAATAGGAGAGTGGTGTAATTTGGGAGCAGATACGAATAACTCAAACCTTAAAAATAATTATGCTGAAGTCCGTTTGTGGGATTACGAAACCGAAGGCTTTGCGCGCACCGGATTACAATTCTGCGGATTAATGATGGGCGATCACAGTAAGTGCGGTATCAATACCATGTTTAATACAGGAACTGTCGTGGGAGTAAGCGCTAATATCTTCGGAAGCGGTTTTCCACGTAACTTTATCCCGAGTTTTAGTTGGGGAGGAAGCGCTGGAATGACCACGTATAAAACCAACAAAGCTTTTGAAGTAGCCAAAGTCGTGATGTCGCGTCGCAACATAGCATTTTCTGAAACGGATGCTGCAATTATGGAACATGTTTTTAATGAAACAGCCAAATGGCGGAAAGGATAGGTGCATGGGTTAAATTACAACCTTGAGACCACTTAAAACTTCACATCTTGATAACTCGGATCGAATACAAAGGCGATAATTGAAGGGGAAATGTATAGTAAAAAAAGAGCCAGTAAAATGGAGACGGCAACAATAATGTACGTCTTTATTTTTTCGGCTTTTTGTTTTTTTAGGAGTTTAAGTTTAAAAACCTGAAGCTCGTTAGCAGTCATCTTTTTATGATCCACAAACGTCTTGTAAGATCCATTACCATGACGTACTTTCTATTCGAAATACTTATCCCTTTTTGCTAACTGACTTTTATTATTTCGCAGTGACTGTATCATAGCTGCGGCCGAACCTCCAAATCCCATACGTTACCTTTTACAGGTTATACGTGTAATTTGTAGGAAAAGTTACATTTTTGAAGTTGAATCTTATAACAGTAAAAAATAGACGGCAATCGAAGGATACTTTATGCCTCTTATAGATAGTTTTTCCAAAGTAAAAACTTATCGTTCTTTCTTCACCCGTTTCAGTACTAAAAAATTCTGTGGATTAATACCCAGTCCCGTTACCTTTTTATTTACAAAACGAACTGCCATATCATAAAAAAGAGGAACTACGGGAGCTTCAGCAATTATGATTGAATCCATTTCACGGTAGAGAACCTTGCGCTTTTCAATGTCTGAAAAACGCATACTGGCATCGTATAAACTATCGAAAGTTTCATTTTTAAAATGCATGTAATTGGGGCCGTTGGGAGTAAAATTTGGACTGTAAAACAACGATAAATAATTTTCAGCGTCGGGATAATCGGCAATCCAACTTGCACGAAAAACATCTAGTTCTCCACTACTTTTCATTTGTCGAAGGGTAGAGGGAGGCACTACATCGATTGTTACGTTAATGCCTAGTTTTTCAAGTTCGCGTTGAATG
Organism: Cochleicola gelatinilyticus; assembly: GCF_001637325.1. Taxonomy (GTDB): domain Bacteria; phylum Bacteroidota; class Bacteroidia; order Flavobacteriales; family Flavobacteriaceae; genus Cochleicola; species Cochleicola gelatinilyticus. The sequence goes on along the minus strand of NZ_LRXL01000045.1, from coordinate 318,302 downwards.
TATTCGCAAAGATCGAGGTACTGACTGTTGGTACCAATAATAATTTCAGGATTTGCGTCTCCACTTTCTTTTTTATATTCTTTAATAAGCGCACGTGCACTATCGGGCTGATACGTATATCCCTCAAGTTCCGAAAATCCGGGAAGGCCTTTTGGTATAAATCCGTGAACGGCAGGAATTCCCATACCATTACGTAAATACATCACCATTTTTTCACGATCAAAACCATAATTTACAGCCTGTCGTAGTAGCTTCGATTGAATCTCGGGTGTATCGGCGCCCATAAAAAAACCCAAATACTCCGTATTTAAGTAGGGAGTTGTAATTAAGTTTACCCGATCTGCGTATGCAGGTTGAAGCTTGCCTTGTGTGGTAATAATTTCATCTTTATACGAATTGTCCAACCCCGATACAAAATCGATATTACCCTGTGAAAACTGGAGAAATTCACTTTGTTTATCTGGTAAAAAAGTTATGGCTACCGCTTCTAAATAAGGAAGTTGATTTCCTTGCTTGTCAATCTCAAAATACAACGGATTTTTTCGAAGCACAAGTTTTACATTTTCTTCCCATAATTTAAACTGAAAAGGACCAGTGCCAATAGGATTACTTCGGAATTCGTTTCCATAATGTTCTACAATTTCTTTTGGAACTACCGAGCAATAACGCATAGAAAGTAACCCCAGAAAGGCAGGGAAATTTTGTTTTAACTGAATGGTAAACGTAGTATCATTTTCTGCGCGGTATGAATGCACATTTTGAAGTACCCAACTTCCGGGAGAAGCTATCTTTTCGTCGGTAAGCCTATTGAAACTATACACAAAGTCTGAAGCCGTTACTGTTCGAGTTGAATCTTTCCCAAATAAAGCATGTTTATGAAATTTTACATTTTTCCGTAAATAGAACGTATATGTATGTGTTGTGTCGTCTATTTCCCAAGAAGCAGCAATATCGGGTTGAATGTTTAGAGAATCATCTAATTGCACCAAACCATTAAATATTTGATTAGATGGCCAAATACTCTGTGGATTTCTTGCAAATGCCGGGTCTAGCGAAGCAATATTACTATGTTCATTATACCGAAACACCTCATGATCCCGGCTAGAAACAGTAGAGTTGGAACAAGAAGAAATTAGTATAGATAAAGAGATTCCAAGTACTAAAGACGTATATTTTTGAATATTCAAAGTTGGGAATAGAAAATTAGTTGATTAAATAAAACTATAATTTTAAATAGGAGTATAGAAAAAGTTTAAACCTCAAGCCAACAGGATACAGTACTAAAGCCAAAATAGTTTTGTATTTTTGCACTCTTATTTTTCAATGTAAAGGTACAAAGATGAGTTCTACTAAAAAAGTCGCATTCTATACGCTCGGTTGCAAACTGAACTTCAGTGAAACCTCTACAATTGCGCGCGATTTTGAAAAAGAAAATTTTCAACGTGTTGATTTTTCTGAAAGCGCCGATGTCTATGTTATTAATACTTGTAGCGTTACAGAAAATGCCGATAAGCGATTTAAAAGAATTGTTAAACAAGCACAGAAGTCTAATCCCGATGCATTTGTTGCAGCAATTGGTTGTTATGCACAATTAAAACCTCAAGAATTAGCCGATGTAAATGGTGTAGATCTTGTTTTAGGTGCAACAGAAAAATTCAAACTAACGGGATATTTAAATGAACTTACTGCGAATCCAGATTGGGAGAAAGGAACCGCAGCAATTCATTCCTGTGAGATTAAAGATGCAGATTTTTACGTGGGCTCTTATGCGGTCGGTGATCGTACGCGTGCGTTTTTAAAAGTTCAAGATGGTTGTGACTATAAATGCACTTACTGCACCATTCCTTTAGCGAGAGGTATTTCGCGTAGCGATGCGTTAGATAATGTTTTAAAAAATGCTTCAGAAATAGCAGCTCAAGATATTAAAGAAATAGTGCTAACTGGAGTAAATATTGGAGACTACGGAAAAGGAGAATTTGGCAATAAGAAGCATGAACACACATTTTTAGATTTAGTACAGGCTTTAGATGAAGTTCCTGGAATTGAACGGTTGCGTATTTCTTCTATAGAGCCAAACCTTCTGAAAGATGAAACGATAGAGTTTGTTTCAGAATCAGACACCTTTGTTCCTCATTTTCATATTCCGTTACAAAGTGGGAACAACACATTACTGAAGCAAATGCGCCGTCGTTATATGCGTGAACTTTATACAGAACGAGTTCAAAAAATTCGTGAAGTCATGCCAGATGCTTGTATTGGCGTCGACGTTATCGTTGGGTTTCCTGGTGAAACGGAAGAATTGTTTTTAGAAACGTACAACTATTTAAATGAATTAGATGTTTCATATCTACATGTTTTTACGTATTCGGAGCGGGATAATACTCCTGCTGCTACTATGGAAGGGGCGGTTTCTAAAAAGGTAAGAAGTAAACGTAGTAAAATGTTACGCGGGTTGTCTGCAAAAAAGCGACGTGCCTTTTATGAAGGTCAATTAACGACCCATCGCACAGTTTTGTTCGAAGGAGAAAATAAACTGGGATATATTCATGGCTTTACTGAAAATTACGTAAAAGTAAAAGCACCATGGAACCCAGAATTGGTAAATACCCTACACAATGTTACACTTACCGATATTGATGATGATGGACTGGTACGATTTAATTTCGATGAAAAAGCTATATCAGCATAATGTTAAATTGCGTTAGGGATTGAGGCGGCATCCTTTTTTAAAACCTTTTTTAGTAAGTTTTAAAAAAGATATAGCAGAAAGCCCGACAACTGTAGCAACGCGGAAGTTGAAACGCCAAAATAAGTTGTTATATGTTAATCCCTACCGGAAGAAGAGATTTGTATTTTCTTCGGTTTTTTCGTAGAAATCCAGCAATTTCTGGACTGGTAGGAACCAAACTTATTTCTCGTCTTTTAACTTCTTCGAAAACAGCTTTAATGAATATTTCTCTAAAACCTTGGTCTTCTAATTCCTCGGGCATCTCATATTTAGTGAGAAAGATCTTTCGGTCTTGAAGCGCATATTCGATACGTGCCATGTTATCACCTATTTCGAGTTCGAATTGTCGTAAAAATTCGTTGTCGGTAATTTCAACATCTTCAATCATAGGGAGGTTTTTTAATTCTTTTAATAATATGCATACCATCGTTAGGTATGTTTCTAAATTGGGGTGTCTTTTTTTCCAAAGTATTACGAAGTTGGAATCTCCGAGAGTGGTTTGTTTTTTTGATCTTTAAATAAAAGTTCTGTCTTTTGTAATGTTTAAAAACACACACCAAATTGAGTAGTTCGGTCTAGATAATAAATACTATGATTTAGTCTTTTTTAATTTTTTTTTGCTTGTTAGCAAATCAATATTTTCATTTAAAAACCCTATTCATTACCGTTTGATACCTTTATCTTTATCTCGTAAATTTACGAATAATCTTTGGTATTTACCATTTTTATTGAATAAGTATCATAATGAAATTTGAAAAAACACATCTATATTTTGTCCCGGGATTGGCAGCTTCTAAAGAAATTTTTAGAAATATTTCTTTCCCAGAAACTCATTATGAGACACATATCATCGAATGGTTAATTCCAGATAAGAAAGAAACACTGAAGTCTTATGCAAAGCGTATGGCGGCACTAGTTTCTGAAGATAATGCGGTATTAATTGGTGTTTCCTTTGGTGGCGTAGTTGCGCAAGAAATGTCTAAATTTTTAAAGTTAAAACATCTAATTATTATCTCTAGTGTTAAAACTAGAAAAGAATTACCAAGAAGATTAAAGTTTGCACGTAAAACATGGGCATATAAATTAGTGCCAACTAGTCTTGTACTAAGTACCAAAGATCTCACAAGATTTGCAATAGGGCCAAAAACTGAAAAACGACTAAAATTATATCAAGAATATCTTCACGTTCGTGATAAGCAATATTTAGATTGGGCAATCGAAAATATGGTATGTTGGAAACGGACAAAAGGAGTGAAAAAAGTAAAACATATTCACGGAGATGCAGATGTAGTTTTTCCGATTAAAAACATTAAAACAAAACATATTATTAAAGGTGGAACGCATATAATGATTCTTAACAGGGGAAAAGAAGTTTCTGAAAGAATAATGAAATTAGTAGAAAAATAATTATGAGGTGTCTTCAGCAAAGGAGTGGTTTATTTTTTATCTTTAAAAAAAATTAGAAAATCATGAACATATTATCGAAAATTGGAGGAGTAGCAGTGTTGTGTGGAATCGCTTTTATAAGTATTCATGCCGTTCAAGAAGCACCTACAGACGAAATTTTAGAAAAGAAAATTATAAACGATTATAACGTATATGCATTGCCCATTCCTGAGTATATGGAATTTGCTGGAGAGTCGGTCCCGTTAAACAATCCTGATATTCGTGAACGAATGGACCGGGAATTGTTAGTAAACACCTACTGGCAATCTAATGCGTTGCTCATGTTTAAAAGAGCAAACAAATATTTTCCTATCATCGAACCTTTATTAGAAAAATACGGTCTTCCAGATGATTTTAAATATTTAGCGGTTGCTGAAAGTGGATTAGACAATGTGCGATCGCCTGCAGGGGCTGCTGGATTTTGGCAGTTTCTTTCTAGTACTGGAAAAGAATATGGTTTAGAGATAAACGATTATGTAGACGAACGCTATAATTTAGAACTCGCAACTAAAGTGGCTGCAGAGTACCTAAAGAAATCGAATGATAAATTTGGAAGTTGGACAGCCGCAGCAGCAGCTTATAATGCTGGAAATGGAGGAGTTAATAAACAGATGGTTCGACAAGATGTTACAGATTATTATGATTTATTATTAAATAGTGAAACGAGTAGGTATGTGTTTAGAATTTTAGCCTTTAAAGAAATCATGTCTAATCCGAAGAAATATGGGTTTAATTTTAGAGATCAAGATTTGTATCAACCTATACCTACGTACAATCTAAAAGTAGATAAACCCGTAGATGATTTTGCTCAATTTGCTAAAGAACAAGGCATTAATTATAAAATTCTTAAAATTCACAATCCGTGGTTACGAGATACGTATTTAAAAAATGCATCTGGAAAAGAATATTATATTCAAATACCTGAAAAAGGGTATTATACGATGGGGCAGTAATTGGCTTTTTCTACGGAAACAAATCTTTATAAATACTATATCTGAAATTAATTTTAAACATATTATTAAGTAGCATTGCCCTTTCGTCTTGTGTAAATACAAGTAAGGAAGGGTTTTTATTACCAGAAAATGCTACTTATCTATTAACTGAAGACTCTATTAAGACCTGGAAATTAGCAAAGCGATTTAATAACGGTCATAGAATGAATATGGGCGACTGCTTTCTATCCTATAGAATTTCTTATTTAAAAGAAATGAAAGTGTATGACAATAATGGTGATTTTTCAGAATGTGGTCCTTCACTTAAAGCCTCTTGGTCTTTGGTAACTAATACGAACGGAAGTTTTATTAAAGTTACAGGAGAACAGCTTCCGAAGTTATTTAATATTCCAGAAAACTATAAATACTTTCAAATCGATAGTCTCTCTGAAGAAATACTTAATTTACGATTTGAGCATGCTCAGTTTTCAGGTAAGAAATCTATTATTATAGATCATTTTGTTCCCGAAAACGCTCTTGTAGAAAATCGAGATTTTCATTACTAACGACGAAATGGTATAAATTAAAACGGCCCCTATCAATTTGATAAAGACCGTCCCTACTAACTTAACTACTACTACTTATATATTAACTATGGTGCCATTATTATGGTATTTTTGTCGCTACAGGATTTAAGTTTGTGTTCGGACTTAGACTTTTAAGTGTCGCTACTCCATTTAAGAATGAATCATAATTCATATTAAATGAAGTATCGTACGATTCGTTATAGGCATGTAAAACACCTCTCTGTACATCTAAAATCCTTTTATTACTGTCTATGTAAAATGAAGTAGGAAAACCTAAGCTATGCTTCATTGTTTTAACAACATGATTGTTTGTATTTTCTTTTTCGTCTACATACATAACATTAATTTTTTTGTGATATTCTTTAGTAGCTTTCTTCACTTTATCTTTAGAATCCCAAAAGAGAACAACAAAGTCGATTTCATCATGGTGTTCTGCAACAAGGTCATTTAAAGCTGGAATTTCACCTACTCCTGGAACACACCAAGAAGCATACGTAATTAAGAATACAGGTTTTTTAAAATCATTTAGCTCGCTTTTTTTACCTGAAAGTTTCTTTACTTTAAAATTATCTAAGTAGCTACCGTTTACAACATTATTAATTAATGAGTCGAAAAGAAATTCTGCTCTTTCTAAATTGTTGTCTGCGTATGCCCGTTGAGATTCTTGCGTAAACTTTTTAATATGTTTTCCTATTTTTTGAGAAAAATAGTCTTCACGAGCCATATCCTGAGCTTGTAATGTGAAAGAAAATAAGATAAAAAGTGTGAGTAGTTTTGTCCCCATAAAACCGTGTTATTTGTTGTTCGGGACAAATGTATGTAGGAGTTTCTTTACAAAAGAAATTATTCGTTAACGTGATTAAATTATTCGTTAAAAAGCATAAAGGTGTAAGAAAGTGCTGTAGGAATGATGATTATCGTCTTCCAGCACGTCCTGCTTGCTTACCGAATTGCTGTCTAGGTTGCCCCATCTTTTTCATTTGTTGTTGCATCATCTTAATCTGCTCGTCCATCATATTATGCTTATCGAGTTTCTTAGCTTCTTTTAAAAGAATTTGGGCTTCTCGTTTTCGATTTTTCGTCATAGCAATGCCTGCAAGATTTAATTTTGCCATTGCCATATCAGCATCCATAGATAATCCTAAAGAAATCGATTTTTTAAAATACTTTTCGGCTTCATTCATATTCGTTTGAGAAACCATTAATCCGTTTAAGTAATTATAATACCCTTGTTGTTTTGTTACTAAAGCAGCTTCAGGATTTTTAATTTTATCTAACCACTTTTTTGCTCCTGGAAAATCTTGTTTACGAAGACGAAGAAATGCCAATAGAATAATTTCATTTTTAAAATAGAGGAATATAAAAACTGTAGATAATAATAGGTACATGATACCATTGCCTATATTTCCTTCTACAAATTGCCATACTGCTAGTGCTATGATTAAGGCGGCTAAAACTAATTTAATATTTTTATGAAACATGAATGCTATTTTTATTGAATGCGAGCCATGTTATGGCTTTATTTTTTTGAAGACACAAAGGTACTAAAAACAATCAAAAATATTTTACTTTTGCACTTGGGAAAGTAAAAAAACATTGTATATTTGCACCCGCATATGCAAAAGAATATTGCTGCAAAAGATGCTTCTTTAATTAAGAACATCAAAATAGATAAAGAAAAAGATTTTTTTAGAAGATAAAGTATACTAAAAATGAGCAAAAGAACATTTCAGCCATCAAAAAGAAAGAGAAGAAACAAACACGGTTTTAGAGAGCGTATGGCTTCTGTAAACGGAAGAAAAGTTCTGGCTGCCCGAAGAGCAAAAGGCAGAAAGAAAATATCTGTGTCTTCTGAAACTCGTCACAAAAAATAATGTTGATAAGTCATATATAAAAGGTGTTGTTTTTAAAAGCAACACCTTTTTTTTATACCCTAACGTGTCCTAATTTTACACACCGAATAAAGTTTCATTTACAATGCCAAAAAACACATCCTTAAAATCTATCCTTATCATCGGCTCAGGGCCTATTATTATTGGTCAAGCCTGTGAATTTGATTATTCTGGTTCTCAAGCGTTACGCTCGCTTCGTGAAGATGGAATAGAAACCATTCTCATCAATTCTAATCCTGCAACCATCATGACCGACCCTAAAATGGCCGATCATGTATACCTCTTGCCACTTACAACAAAGTCTATTTTGCAGATTTTAAAAGAACATCCGCAAATTGATGCTGTATTGCCTACAATGGGAGGACAGACCGCTTTAAATCTTTGTATCGAAGCAGATGAAAAGGGAATTTGGAAAGACTTTAACGTAGAAATTATCGGTGTCGATATCGATGCCATTAATATCACCGAAGATCGAGAGCAATTTAGAACCTTGATGGAAAAGATCGGTGTTCCCATGGCACCACAGGCAACGGCTAAATCTTACCTTGAAGGAAAAGAAATAGCTCAAGAATTTGGTTTTCCATTAGTAATTCGTGCCTCTTATACGTTAGGTGGAGCAGGAGCTTCCATTGTATATAAGCCTGAAGATTTTGATGAATTATTAAGTCATGGTTTAGAAATTTCACCTATCCACGAAGTCATGATCGATAAAGCGATGATGGGTTGGAAAGAGTATGAGCTGGAATTACTTCGTGATCGTAACGATAATGTGGTAATTATATGTACCATCGAAAATATGGATCCGATGGGAATTCATACTGGAGATTCTATTACTGTCGCACCGGCAATGACCTTAAATGATCGTACACAGCAACGCATGCGTGATATGGCGATTAAGATGATGCGTAGTATTGGAGATTTCGCAGGAGGGTGTAATGTACAATTTGCAGTGAGTCCAGATGAAAATGAAGATATCATTGCTATTGAGATCAATCCACGTGTATCGCGTTCTTCGGCCTTAGCTTCAAAAGCAACTGGGTATCCAATTGCAAAGATCGCTGCAAAGTTAGCTATTGGGTATCATCTGGATGAACTTGAAAATCAGATTACCAAATCTACTTCTGCATTATTCGAACCTACGCTCGATTATGTAATCGTTAAAATACCTCGATGGAATTTCGATAAATTTGAAGGGTCCGATCGTACGTTAGGACTTCAAATGAAAGCAGTAGGAGAAGTGATGGGAATTGGACGTTCGTTTCAAGAAGCGCTTCATAAAGCTACACAATCACTTGAAATTAAACGAAATGGTCTTGGTGCCGACGGAAAAAGTTATACCAATTACGAACAGATTCTGGACAAACTGAAAAACGCAAGCTGGGATCGTGTCTTCGTGATTTATGATGCCATTCAGATAGGAATTCCGTTGAGCAGAATCCATGAGATCACAAAGATCGATATGTGGTTCTTACGACAGTATGAAGAATTGTACTTGTTGGAAAAAGAGATCTCTACCTTTACACTCGAAACCCTTCCGAGGGAATTACTGCTCGAAGCGAAACAAAAAGGATATGGGGACCGACAAATAGCACACATGCTAAAATGCTTGGAGAGCCAAGTGTATAAAAAACGAGAAGAATTAAACATACAACGCGTTTATAAATTAGTTGATACATGTGCAGCCGAGTTTAAAGCGCAAACACCATATTACTATTCTACGTTCGAGAACGAAATGGAAGTGGACGGCGAAAAACCGTATGCTGAGAATGATAGTATTGTTAGTGATAAAAAGAAAGTAATTGTATTAGGATCGGGACCCAACCGTATCGGACAAGGAATTGAATTCGATTATTGTTGCGTGCACGGAGTACTTGCAGCGAGTGAAGTGGGATATGAGACCATCATGATTAACTGTAATCCCGAAACCGTATCGACCGATTTTGATGTGGCCGATAAATTATATTTCGAGCCAGTTTTCTGGGAACATATTTACGATATCATTCGTCATGAAAAGCCGGAAGGAGTAATTGTACAACTGGGTGGACAAACTGCTTTAAAATTAGCAGAGAAATTAGAACGTTACGGAATTAAGATTATGGGAACTAGTTTTGAATCTCTCGATCTTGCTGAAGACCGTGGTAGTTTCTCAAGAATTCTAAAAGAAAATAACATTCCTTATCCAGAGTTCGGGGTTGCAGAAACCACCGATGAAGCCTTGGCATTGGCAGATGAACTTGACTTCCCGCTATTAATTCGGCCATCGTATGTGTTAGGAGGTCAGGGAATGAAGATTGTAATCAACAAACAAGAATTAGAAGAGCACGTAGTAGATTTACTTCGGAAAATTCCGAATAATAAATTATTGTTAGATCATTATTTAGACGGTGCGATTGAAGCAGAAGCTGATGCGATCTGTGATGGAGAAGATGTGTACATCATCGGGATCATGGAGCACATAGAACCTTGCGGAATACACTCTGGAGATTCTAACGCATTACTTCCTCCTTTTAATTTAGGAGATCTTGTACTGCAGCAAATAAAAGATCATACTAAAAAGATTGCTTTAGCCTTAAATACAGTAGGTTTAATAAATATTCAGTTCGCGATTAAAGACGAAAAAGTTTTTATAATTGAAGCGAATCCTAGAGCCTCTAGAACCGTTCCTTTTATTGCAAAGGCTTATGGAGAGCCTTATGTAAATTACGCAACAAAAGTAATGCTGGGGCATAGTAAGGTGAAAGATTTCGATTTTAATCCGAAGTTGGAAGGATATGCCATTAAGCAGCCAGTCTTCAGTTTTAATAAATTTCCAAATGTGAACAAACAGTTGGGGCCCGAAATGAAAAGTACGGGAGAAAGTATCTTATTTATCGATAGCCTTAAAGATGATGCTTTTTATGATCTTTATTCAAGAAGAAGAATGTATTTGAGTAAATAAAACCCAAACTTTTTTTATCTAAAAGACTGAAGATTAAATTCTATGGAATTTAGCCTTCAGTCTTTTAATTTACGGAAAAAAATAATGTCTATTTTGAAGTGTTAATACGATTAAATGAAAATGATTTGTGTGTAAGACGTTGATATTCAGTAATATTTGTTATCTTAATACAGTTATTTTAAATAGGTATTTATGAAAACTATATTATCAATCATTTTTTTAAGCAGTACTATCTTTCTGTACGGTCAAGAAACTTTCGATCTAGATTGGGAACAAGGCGTAATGGGAGGTGATGCCAGTTTTACGATAGCCATTGGAGATGCAATTCACTGGACATGGGCGAATGGAAGTTCACATAGCGTTACGAGTTTGGAGGAAAGTAACGAAGAGTTTGACAGCGGTATTCTTACTGGTACTGGCAGTGAATTTACCTATACTTTTACTGAAGAAGGAGAAAACCCTTATCAATGTGATGTACATCCAAGTTCTATGTTTGGAACTATAACAGTAGAGGTAATTCTAGATATTGAGGAAAAATTTAAAAAAAACGTTTTAATGTATCCAAATCCTATAGAAGATGCAATCACAATTGTATCCTTACATAAGTTAGAAGCTTACGAAATTTTCGACGTATACGGAAAGCGAGTAGGTTGGGGTGAAGGAGGAGGAACTCTTACCATGTTAAATACCAGTTACCTAAATTCGGGTGTTTATTTTATTACCGTTCAATCTAAAGAATATAAGACGACGAAAAAATTGATAAAGAAATAGAATGTCTCATCTAGAAATTACGTCGAGAAGTTACTGGGTATTTTATGGCTTCCCCTTGTAAGCGACAATCACATTGTGCGATTTTAATACATCGAGATGCTCATTAATTTTAAACGTATTTTCTTTAAATTGTTTTGCTCTTTCCGCCTTAGTTTCCAGTCGGTGAGCACTTTTCACAAAACGTCGAATTTCAATTTCTGAATCTAAAATCAATCCCGGTACAGGGACACTTTCTCCATTTTCATTTTTTGAAACCATCGTAAAATAAGAAGAATTACAATGTTTTATTACTCCCGTATGAATGTTTTCTGCCTCGACTCTAATTCCGATCACCATCGAAGTACGCCCCACATAATTTACAGAAGCTTTCATTACAACCAATTCGCCGACCTCTATCGGATTTAAAAAATTAACGGTATCTACAGATGCTGTGACACAATAATTCCTGCTGTGTTTTGAAGCGCAAGCAAATGCGATCTGATCCATTAACGACAAAATATATCCTCCATGGATCTTACCACTAAAATTACTATGTGACGGCAACATCAATTCGGAAATAATAACTTGAGACTCTTCAATATGTTTATGAATAGCAGACATATTATTGTCGATTAAAGTGAGGCGAATTTTCTTCTGAAACTTCTGTAATAAAATACTTAGAATCTCCCCAAAAAAAGAAGGTGCCAAACCGTTCAACATATCTAAGTTTCACATAACCACCTTGGTATTCCTGAAGCTTTTTAATAACCTCTTCTTCTTGATCCATTACTGAAAAAGAAAAGATCTGTGCGCCGCTTATTCCTTGGCTAATTTCTCCTTCCCATGTTTTAACGATCACTCCTTTGTGACTAAATTTAATTAATTCCCCAGCCCGTGTCCCTTCACTATAGGGTACAAAATATACAAAAGCAAAATATAAGAGATACAGTGCTAATAGGCTTCCAAGAATTATAAAAAGTATTTTTTTCATAGAGTAAAGGTTGTCGTAAACGTTTTAGGCAAGGTACGAAATGCCTAAGATAATTAAATACAGTTCAAGAATCTCTTTCATATAAAATTCATAAAATTGAGTTTTTTATTCTTTATTTCTTTTCTGTTCATCTTTGTGATAATATAACAAAGCATTTCTTTTTGAAACAAGTGGTGCTTCGTTAATTATTTCGTCCCATTTCTCTCGAACATGTTGTATAAAGTCATTAATTGTGTCTGGAGATTCTTTTAGAATAATTAAATGATGTTGCACCTCTTTTTTTAATGAAGAAAGTTTTCTTGCTGCATTAAGATGTTTTTCAGATTTTTCAGAAAAATTTAAAAATGTTTGTAGGGAAGCAAGTATTGAGGCACACAGCCCTAAACATCCTAATATAATTGGATGAAAATATTCTGCATCTCCAGGATTCGAACTTTCAAGTGAAGCAATAATCCCAGTACTCACTAAAGTTGTGAATATAATGGTAGGGATGCCAATTAACATTTTATGTCTTTTTAAGCGATGCGCATCTTTATAATGTGCTCGTTGCGCTTTTTTAATACGTTTCTTCCATTTTTTTAGTAGGTCAATTTTTTCTTCCATGCTATTTAAGAATTAGTAAACTGATTAGTCCTCTTCTTGAGCTCGTTTCAATAATTTTGCATCGATATTTTTATTTGCTTTAGCTCCAAGGCGCTTAAGTTTTTCCACCCGTGTAATAAGATTACCACGTCCTGTAAGTTTTTTCATAGCGTTTTCATAACTTCCTTGCACTGTCCCAATCTGTTTTCCAACTTTTACTAATTCATCGGTTAAATTCGTAAAGCTATCGTATAAGGCTCCGGCTTGCGTAGCGATCTCAATGGCATTTTGTTGTTGCTTCTCATTAGTCCACATGCTGTCGATGGTACGTAGGGTAGCCAGGAGGGTAGAAGGGGTTACAATTACAATATTCTTTTCGAAAGCCCAATTGTATAAACTATTATCTTGATTAATTGCTACAGCAAAAGCAGGTTCAATAGGAACGAAAAGTAATACGAAGTCGGGACTTTCAATTTTGTAGATATCTTGATAGTTCTTGGCACTTAGTTGATCGATATGCTTTCTAAGAGAGCCAATATGTTCTTTTAAATACCGATTCCGTAACTCGGTATCTTCTTCGTTTACAAAACGTTCGTAAGCAACCAAAGAAACTTTACTGTCGATAATCATTTTTTTGTTATCGGGAAGGTGCAACACTACATCGGGCAGGACGCGTCGCCCTTCTTCGTTGGTAAAACTGTTTTGTACAAAATATTCCCGATCTTTTTCAAGTCCACTTTTTTCGAGTACGCGTTCTAACACCAATTCGCCCCAATTTCCCTGTATTTTACTATCTCCTTTTAAGGCTTTAGTTAAGTTGGTAGCCTCTTTGCTCATTTGCTCATTCAACTCTTTTAATCCTATGATCTGTTGTCGTAGCATGGCGTGGCGGTCGATGCTTTCTTTATGAGAATCTTCTACACGCTTTTCAAATTTGTCGATTTTATCTTGTAGTGGCTTTAAAATGCCATCGATATTTTCTTTATTTTGCTTGGTAAATTTTTCTGACTTGGTATCTAGAATTTTAGTTGCCAGATTTTCGAAAGTTTCTGTAAATTTTTCCTGCAATTTCTCTACTTCCAATTTTTGTTCACGGACCTTGACCTCTAGATTTTCCAGATCTGAATTACGCCGCGTAAGTTCTACATTTAAAAAATCTTTTTCTTTTCGTATGTTCTCACGTTCATCGATAATATTCGTGATGAGTGTATTTAGTTTTTCTTCTTGAAATCCAGCCTGTGTAAGCCGTTCTTCGAGTTTTCCAGTTTCTGTTTTATTTTTCAGTCGTGCAAAAAGGTTTCCAATAAAGGCACCAATTAACAAACAGATTGCCGCTAATAAGAGAAATAAAAATGTTTCGTTCAAAAGTTTCAGAATTAAAATGTAGTGGGAGCTTAAAGATACTAAGAAAATAAAAGTCTAAAGAAATGATTAATGATTATGTACGGACTAATTAATTTTTAATACTAAATCGTCCCGTTGTGGCGTCGAAACCAATGGTATCTTCGGGGAATAATGTGTTGAATGTACCAGATTTAATTAGTCGACAAGGCGTGTCGAAGTGAATTGCATGAGGGGTCATCACCAACATCGCATCACTTAATTGAATGGCGAGGTCAATTTCATGTGTAGAAAATAGAATGGTTTTCTGAGTTTCTTTTGCTAGTTTTTTTAGCAATTTCAAAATATAAGCGCGATGATACAAATCTAAATGTGTGGTTGGTTCATCTAAAATTATAAGAGGCGTATCTTGTGCCAATGCGCGTGCTATAGCTACTCGTTGCAGTTGTCCGTCACTAAGTTCGTAACATCTTCGGTTTGCAAGTTTTAATGTGTCGGTGGCATTCATAGCATTGGTGATCGCTGTAATATCATCATCTGTTAGTGAACCCATCCAATTGGTGTAGGGCTGGCGTCCTAAAGAAATAAATTCTTCAACGCTCATGTTTTTAGACGCAGGAGGTTCTGTTAGCACGATGCTTAATTTTGTAGCAAGTTGCAGCGGCGTAAAATCTTCGATGTAGGTTCCATCTAGTTTCATAGTACCCGACAGGGCAGGTTGCATTCCAGCAAGGGTTCTTAGTAATGTGGATTTACCAATTCCGTTGGCACCTGCGAGTCCGACAAGTGTTCCTTTTTCAATTCTGAAATTAATATGTTCAGAAATAACCGTGCTTTTTCTCTTACTTTGGTAGCCGGTAGCAAGGTGGTTAGCTTCTAAAATAATATGTTTTTCTTCTGAAGCCATTAGAATAAAAGTTTACGTTTGCGAACCAACAACCAGATCACAACTGGTGCCCCAATAAGTGATGTAATGGCGTTGATAGGAAGGGTATATTCGGTAAAGGGGAGCTGCGCTACGGTATCGCAAAGTAATAACAAAATGCCTCCGCAAAGAACTACCGCTGGAAGTAATACGAAATGATTGGAAGTTGTAAAATACTGTCTTGTAATGTGCGGCACCGCAAGACCGATAAAAGCGATGGGGCCCGCAAAAGCTGTAATTCCTCCAGCGAGTATGCTGGTTGCTAGTATGATGATAACCGTGGTACGTTTCAGATGTATGCCCAAACTTTTTGCATAATTTTCTCCGAGTAATAAACTATTTAACGATTTACTACTAAAGAGTGCGAGTAGCAAACCAATTCCGAAGCAAATTACTAAAATTAAAATCCCTTGCCACGATTGATTGCCTAAACTTCCGAAAGACCAAAAAATAAATTGTTGTAGTTTCTCAGCATTGCTGAAATAAGAAAGTACCGCCACTACAGCTCCTGTGACGCTTCCAAACATCAATCCGATAATAAGGATCGCCATGGTGTCTTTAATTCTAAAGGTTACTGCTAATACGGCAAGTAATACCAAAAAACTTCCCAATGCTGAAGCAATAACCAAACTCCATTGACTAGCGAGAAGATTTCCGAAGAATCCTCCAAAAACTCCGGCTCCTAAAATTAAAAGCGCAACGCCGAGACTGGCGCCACTGCTCAACCCCAAAACAAAAGGCCCTGCTAATGGATTGCGAAACAGGGTCTGCATAAGTAGCCCCGAAACGGCTAATCCGCCCCCTGCTATTAATGCGGTAATAGCTTTTGGTAAACGGTATTCTACAATGATAAATCGCCATGTTTCTTTAGAAGTTTCTCCTCCAAAAAGAGCAGCGAATACTTCACCAATAGGAATTTGTACAGAACCTAAACTTATATTTAAGAGAAATGTAACTGTCAATAAAAATAACAGTACAATAAAATACGTGCGGTATGTCTGTGAGGTACGAATCATTTTAATTTACTAAAAAAGTATAATTCGTAGTTGGGCAATAATTTGGGATGCAGAATTTTAATCATATCTTTTAAAACAAGATCGGGGCGATTGGGAGCTAGTTCGTAATATACTACACCTCCGGTTGCTCCTTTTTTTGTTGTAAAGCTGTAAACGTTATCGTTTTTATAAGCATCAAACTGGCGGTAAACACTATGAGCTTCTCCCAATGGTTCAAGCCCTGTAAATTGTCCAGGGCCGATCCAAAAATCGGCGGTTTTTCCTTTCTCTAACACAGACTCTAAATTCAAGGAAAGACTTCCTGTACCTTTCGACTCTTTCCATAAATAGCTTCCATTCGCATCATCTATAAATTGAGCAGCCCAGCTATCACCTTGTGGCAAATACCATACATCTTTATACATTGCACCACTAAGTACGGTTGGACGTGTTTGAGAACTTTCTGCAATTGTTTTAGCTTCGTTATAGTCTTTCTCAATGGTATTAAATAGTTCGGCTGCTTTTTCAGATTTATTAAAGAGCGCACCAAAAAACTTGATCCATTCAGCTTTTCCTAAAGGAGAGGTTTCAGTCCAGTCCGCATTGTAAAGTACCGGAATACCTGTCTTTTTTAGTATGTCGAAAGTCGTGTTTGAACCATCAACAGCAAAACCTACTACAACATCGGGAGCAAGATCGATAAGCACTTCGGTATTTAGGTTTTCGTTCATGCCTAACTCTGTGATTTTTCCTTCGGTAATTCGTTTTCGAGTTGCTTCAGAAGAAATATAATTCATGTTTGGAAATCCTACCAATGCGTTTCCTTCTTCTAGCATCTCAAGCGAAGGGATGTGCGTTGTAGAGGTAACCACAATACTGTCTATTGGTATTTCTATAACCGCATCAAAGCCTTCGCCTATAGTAACCTGTGCATCTTTTTGCACCAACGCATACCGAAAGGTTTCTTTTGCATTGGGCCAAGGAGTATTAATGGTAATGATCTTAAAATCTTTAAAGGCTTCTATTTCGAATCCTTCTGCGTAGTTAACTTCAATACGTTCTCCAGTTCCTAAAACCTGTGGAGTGATGTTGGCGGTTTCAGATTTGCATCCTAAGAACAGGACGGTACTTATAAATAGTAAATAGATTTTTTGCATGCCCAAAAATAGGGTTTCTGTTTAATTATTCCATTTTCTGCGTACAGATTAAATAAAACCTTTATTTTCGCAGCGAATTTTGGTGCGTGTTCTAAATGTTTAGAACATGCTTAAAAGGGAATTCGGTGTAAGACCGAAGCTGTTCCCGCAACTGTAAGTCGTTCGCCATTGGTGGATAATGTGTCGCTTCAAAAAACCACTTTTAATTTCCTGTATTATGAAATTAAAGGGAAGGTTCACATGCCAGACAAGCCAGGAGACCTGCCTAGATTCAACCATTGTTAAACTTTCGGGATAAAAGTTTTAATGAACGAGCCATTGTGCTTTTTCTACTTTTTCCGTTTCAAAAAAAACACATGAAACAACACTTATTATGGGCTTTATGCCTTTGCTTGGGAAGTACGCTCTTTGCGCAGGAAACCCAAAAACCGGAATCATTAGACACCGTTCTTTTAGATACCAAAACACCTATTGCTAGAAAAAATAGTGGAAAAGTCATCGCTACTATTACCGCAGAAACCTTAGAACGAAATGCTGGAAGGTCGATTGCCTCTCTTATTAATGAGGTATCGGGAATCGAAATTAACGGAAGTCGAAGTAATGAAGGACAAAACCTTGGCTATTTCGTGCGTGGAGGAAGAAACCGACAGGTTGTAATAATGGTCGATGGCGTTCAATTAAATGATCCCTCTCAGATCGCTAACGATTATGATTTACGTCTTATTCCAGCTCAAACGGTAGCTTCTATTGAAATTATAAAAGGAGCTTCTAGTGTTTTATATGGCTCAGGAGCTGCTACTGCAGTTATAAATATTACAACAAAAAAGGCATCAGCAAAGCCCATTGCCGCAACATTTACTTCCATTTATGGAACAAATCGAGCGGCTGAAGATGCTGGTGATTATAGTCTTGAAGAGTTTACAAATTTCGTGGGGATGAATGGTACGCTCAACAAGTTTTTCTATAACGCCACCTTCAGTAATCGTCATGTCGATGGGCTTTCTGCTGTTGCTGCACTTCCAGAAGAACCTGTAAACGAACCAGATGTGTTTAATAGATTTGACGGAAGAATTAACCTTGGGTATACATTTAATGAAAATGTTAAGATGAGTCAGTTCTTTTCTTTCAACAAATTTAAAACTGGGTTCGATGATTTTAGTTTTACAGATGCAGATAATATTTCTGAAACTAGACAACTTAAAACCGGAGGACATTTTGAGTGGAAATACTCTAAAGGAAGCTATGTGTTTAATGATAGTTTTACTTGGATTGAACGAAATATTGAGTCTTCTTTTCCAGCAAAATACGATAGTAAAGCCTATTCGTTAGACAATTATATTACGTACGAATTTTCAAATAGATTAACGGCTTTGCTAGGATTGAATGTAAATGTGAGTAGCTTTAATTCGTTTACGATTCCCTTTGGAAGTACCGATTTTGCACAAGATGTAAGTGAGGATACGGCTAAATTTGACATTATAGACCCTTATGTAAACTTAGTATACATTTCAGATTTTGGACTGAATGTGAACGTAGGTGCTCGTTTAAACAACCACAGTAACTATGGAAGCCATGTTGTGTATAACGTGAATCCGTCATATGGTTTTGATTTGGGAGCCAACACACTAAAACTCTTAGGATCGTATAGCACGGCGTATATCACACCGTCTTTATTTCAATTGTATGATCCGCTTTATGGAAATGAAGAATTACAACCGGAAGAAAACCGAACAATTGAAGGTGGTTTAGAATTTACTTCGGAAAATGATCTGCGAATTAGTGCAGTTTATTTTAACCGAAATGAAGAGAACTATGTTGATTTTGTGACTGTAGATCCAGAATTATTTATTTCTCAATATCAAAACATAGAAGATACTTTTGAAGCGAGTGGAGTGGAAGTGGAAGTGTCGAAACGTTTTGGAAGCAAACTGAATGTCTCAGCTAATTATACCAATACACAGGCTGATGAGCGATTTGCCTTGCGTATTCCAGAACATAAAGGAAACTTGACAGTAGCTTATAATTTTGCTGAAAATTCTTCGGTAGGGTTAAACTATCAATACAACAGCGAACGTACCGATTCATTTTTTAGTTCTGAAACATTTATGTCTGAATCAATTGCCTTGGAATCCTACGGATTGTTAGACTTTAATTTTTCAACAAAACTTACAAATGTGATTACTGTATTTGGAGCAGTTTCGAATATTCTGAATGAAGAATACGAGGAGTTGTATCGTTTTCAGACCAAAGGTAGAAATGTGCGTGCCGGAGTGACACTGGAGTTTTAGGAAATAAATTGCGTATTATATTTGAAGCAATACTTTCAATATTCAATATTCAATGTTCAACATTTAATTTTGATTTTAATCTCTAATGCTTCTTGCAAGAGGGATAGAAGCTAGCTACCGTGTAGCGCGGATAGCCCGACCGTTTTGTTACGCCGCGGCGGAATAAAAGGGGCTTGCCCAAAACAGAATTATCGTTTAAAATATCTTCTGTATAGTAAATAAAAAACCACGACGGCAGCTGTATAAGTTGCGATCGTGGTTTTTTCTTGGTTTTAATTGAATGTTTTACTTATCTGCCAGCAAAATTTGATAAAAAGGAAGCATTTCTTTTCGTTCGGAAACCACTTGCAGCTGAGTGAAGTTGCGATTAGAAGGTCTCCCTGATGGGACAATAATTTCAATGGCTTCGGCGAGAAGTGGCTCGTTTACATCTCCTAGCATTCCTAAGTTTGAAAAATCTTCTCCAAGTTCTATATCGGGAATAAGTCCGTCGATATAGTCTGTGTTTCCGTTTGCATTAGCTGTTTTAAAGATGAGGGGAAGCATGGCATAGGTATGTCCTGGATTGGCTTGTGAGCGGTTAAAATCGGGCGCAGGAGCATCGTACAGCAAACGTGATGCTTGAAATTTTCCCGTAGTATTTAAACCAATTTGAACAACATCGATGTAGGGTTCGAGTCCGTTGATTACCAATTCGCTTGCGGAAGCGGTGCGTTGTGTGGTAAGTACAAAAACACGATTTAAATTAAGGCTGTTGGTAGCAGCGCCTCCAGTGATGGTATTGTCGAACAAACCATCTTCAGCCTCATCTGCTTGTCGGTCTTCATTCCATTGTTCTGAATAAAACACTTGATTATTAAATTGCCCAGTAATCATGCTTGCCAAGTCGGTGGCAGTTTCTACAGAACCACCTCCATTGTATCGGAGGTCTAGGACTAATTCGGTTACTCCATTGGCAGCGAACTCGCCAAAAGCTGCATTGAGATCGGAAACAAAGCTTCGTGTAAACGCATTGTACATGAGATAGCCTATTTTTTCATTCTCTATGGTAAGAGTTTTTGAAAGTAACACTGGATTTTCGGTGTATTGTACTTTGGTAAGTGTTACTTCTTCGTTGGTTTCGGTAATTGTTTGTCCGTTAAAGGTTGCAAGGCTTAATGTATACGTGTCTGGTGCTAGTAATTCGTTGAAGTTGTTTTCGGTTAATTGAACTCCATTTACTTTATTAAAAATGTCGCCCCGTTGTAGGTTCATTTCGGAGGCAGAAGTATTGGGTAGTACATAGCGTACGTATCCAAAAACATTACCACTATTATCTGGGTAAAATACAAGTCCGAATTCCATCCCATTGTTTAAGGTAATTCCGCTGAGTGAATTCTCTAGGATTACGTAGTCGTCTATTAAGATGCTGAATCGATCTTGAGGTGATTTTAAATAAGAGAATAAGGATTCTGGTGTTTCGAACCCTTGTAGAAATTCATTTTTTGCTTGGTCATTTATAAATGCATCATTTGCAAGTTCTGGGGTATCGGCTTTATATAGATAGTAGTAATTTAAACCGCGGTAGATAAAATCTTGTATGTCGATCGTATCTGCGAATTGAATGTTGTCGTCTAGATCTTCGAAGCATGAGCTTAATAAAGTACTAAGAGCGATAAGGGATAAAAGTAAATTCTTTTTCATAAATCGATAGCTTTGTTTTCTAAACGCCTAAAATACTAATACTATTGTTATGGTAAAAATGATTTGCTTAGTATTGACCTAAACAGTTTATAAATTATAATGTAACAAAAAAGTGTGTGGTTCGTCGTAAATATAAGAAGGGGTAAATTCCATCTTTTTTACCAACTAAAAAGCAGGCTGTACCCGCGGATATATTAATGAAACAGCAAGAGTTTATAAATACTGTGCTCCCTTTTAAAGATAAGTTATTTCGACTTGCTAGAAGGATTCTTGTATCGACCGATGAAGCTGAGGACGCAGTTCAAGAAGTGTATTTAAGATTATGGAAAGGAAAAAAGAAGATTGAGACGTATAAGAACACGGAAGCTTTTGCCATGACCATGACAAAGAATTATTGTTTGGACCGATTAAAGTCGAAGCAGGCGTCAAATTTGAAGATTGTTCATTCAAATTATCAGACTTCAGAAAATCTCGAGAGGAGAATAGAAGCGAACGATGGTGTGGCATTGGTTTTTAAAATCATGGATACCCTTCCCGAACAACAAAAGTTAGTATTGCAATTGCGGGATGTAGAACAATTTGAGTTCAGTGAAATTGCAGCAATGTTAGAAAGTAATGAAACAGCTGTACGAGTGGCCTTGTCGAGAGCCCGAAAGACAGTTAGGGAAGCATTAATAAAAAAACACAATTATGGAATTAGCTAAAATAGAAGCGCTTTTAGATTCTTATTTTGAAGGAACCACAACGTTAGATCAAGAAGCGATGCTACGGAGTTATTTTGAGAAAGAACCTATTGCTCCCCATTTAGAGCATTACAAACCTCTTTTTAACGGACTGCAAGATGCTCAAAAAGAAAATTTAACCCGTAAGATTGTTTTTCCTAAAGCAACTACCTCTATACGAAAGTGGTGGTATGGAATTGCGGCAGGGTTAGTAATTGCAATTGGAATAGCAGGTTTTCAATTTTCGAAATCGGGTCTTTCTACGGAAGAAAAAGAAGCATTGGCGGCTTTTGAAAAAAGTAAAAAAGCATTGTTACTTCTTTCTGAAAACTTTAATGAAGGAGCAGAAGACCTCGCTATGCTACAACAGTTTACAAAAACTAAAAATCAAATTTTAAAATAAATTAAACACTTAAATAAACAATAAATGAAAAAAATAGCTTTAATACTCGTATGCGTAATAGCACCTTTATTTGCAACAGCACAAAATGCGTT
This sequence comes from Cochleicola gelatinilyticus, assembly GCF_001637325.1. Taxonomy (GTDB): domain Bacteria; phylum Bacteroidota; class Bacteroidia; order Flavobacteriales; family Flavobacteriaceae; genus Cochleicola; species Cochleicola gelatinilyticus. The sequence goes on along the minus strand of NZ_LRXL01000045.1, from coordinate 295,850 downwards.
CGATTCTTTTGAAAATGAAAAAGATGTTAGTTCGGTTGTTGTAACCAAGAACATGTTTAAACTTCTTAGCAAAATGGATTTAGACTCTAAGGATCCGGAAGCCAAAGAATATTTAGAATTAGTTAATAAATTAGATAATATAAAGATTTATAGCACTAGTAATCCTACGGTTTCTACAAAAATGGAGTCTTCTGTAGCCAAGTATGTGTCTAGTTCTAATGGACTTGCAGAATTAATGCGAGTGAAAGATGATGGTAAGAACATTAAATTCTATTCTAAAGAGGGACGTAATGAGAATTTTGTAAGCGAGTTGCTTATGCACCTTAACGGAACTATAGATGGCAAACCTATGACCGTAATTATGAGTATTACGGGGGATATTGACTTAAAGAAAATCTCTAAACTCACACAAGACCTTAAAATACCGGGAAGTGAAGAGTTGAAAAATATTGATAAAAAACAATAATATGACACTTATAAAATATTTTGTAGGAATTTCTTTAGCGATACTTTCATTATGGAGTTGTTCTAATGAAAAATCACTACAGCGATATCTTGTGGAAAAACAAGATGATCCTGCATTCATGAAAGTAGATCTTGCAACCAGTTTGCTGAAAGGAGATACCAACTTAATTTCGGAAGAACAAAAAGAGCTTTTTTCATCTATAAAGAAAATTAATGTAGTTGCCTATCCAATAAAAGATGGAAATACTTTAGTCTATGAAGCTGAAAAGAAAGAATTGGATAAAATTCTTACCAATGAAAAATATCAATTGCTTTCTAAGGTTAAGGCTGATAAAATAAATCTAAGTTTTCAATATGTAGGAGAAGAGACTTCGATAGATGAGGTTATAATTGTAGCGAATGATTCTGAGAAAGGATTCGCTATTTTTAGATTATTGGGTGAAAATATGCACCCAGATGATATGATGCAGTTATATCGTGCGATAAGTAATGGCGATATAGATCTTTCTAGTTTGTCTGGAATGGAATCCATTTTTAAGAATAATCTTTAATAACTTGATTATTAAAACTATAAAAGACTTCTGTTAAGGAGTCTTTTTTGTTTTCCATTGGCGTCCTGTTTTTAGAAGGCTTTCCGCTTTGTTTTGGGGTTACGTTTACGGTATATTTGTGTGAATGGTTTTTATAATTCCTCAATTAATTAGACCATTCTATGCGGTCAGAGACCCTTTCGTAGCAAGGATAGACTGTTAAAAAATAAAGGCTTCCCTAGGGAAGCCTTTATTACTTTATATTCTTTATACGGAATATTATTATTTAATAAATAATGTTTTTATATAGAAGCTTTATCTTCTATTAAAAACACGAACTTTGTGATCTATAGTTATATCTTCTTTGGTAGTTAATTTTACCACATAAATTCCATCACTTAATGTCGCAGTAGGGAAAGAGTATCTTCTACTATTTCCTACATTTACTTCATTAATAACAAGTTTACCGCTCATATCATATACTGCAGCTCTTTTAATTTCGTACCCTTCAGGGTTGCTAACATCTAAGACAGATAAATTATTATCTTGGAATACAGTAATATCGTTAAATACTCTACCTTGAGCTTCTGCTGTTTCTGCTAACATAATAGAATCATCTTGAAACGTAATAAAGAATCTTCCTGCGTGTTCTCCTTCGGCAAGTACTATGTCTGCATCATTCCCGTTGGTTATATCGTAGTATGTGTTTTCGAAACTATCATAAAAATAAGCCTTGTCAGTTGGCATATTGATACTTTCAACTACTTTAAATGAAACTACAGTTTGTTGTGTAAGATTGAAGATAAGTGGAATTTGTTTAGAAATTTCAAAATCGACACCTTGAATTACACAAAGTTTTTTTCCGTTATCGGTAGAAACAGGGAAGTAGACGTCACCTGGAGCATCTAAAGGGTGCGCGGCATCCATACCTCTATCGAAACCATCTGTAGCTCCTTCAGGAAAAGCTAATACCATATCTCGAGCATGACTATTATCAAATTTAGTAAAGAAACGAAGCATTGGTATTCTTAAGGATTCTGGGTCGATGGGATCAGAATCATCGCTTTCGGGTGATTCCGTGTGTATAGTTTGTTCTGAATTATTATTTTGAGCATTATTCGTCATAAAATCTTGGTCTGCATGCTCTGGACGTAAAAGAACCGAGTAAAGTCCTTCTTTGATGTAACGGCGATGAGTATTTTTAAAAACAATTTGATCGTCTGTTCCTGAATTTCCACCTACAATTACAAACCCTTGTCCTATTGGAGCTATACGTCTTTCAACGTCGGCTCCAAGTTCACCAGTAGTTGAATCAACCGTACCATCATTGTTAAAACTTGTAAAAACTGGTCGAGTATAAAGACCTTCTACATATCCAGCTTGTCCTGGAATACCATTAAAGTCGGGACTACCAGGAACCCAAGTTCCATATCCACCTTCTACGTGTACATAAAAATGTGAATTAGTATCTCGATCTTCATCCCAATAATAAAATTGTTCAATTTCTGCATTATCAGAATCGTAAAAAACTCGGTTTAGGTCTAGAGCAGAGGGATAAGGGTTTCCTGTTAATATTTCTTTACTATCTTCTACAGGAACAGAAATGTCACCGTTATTAGGTCGTCCCCGATAATCGTATGTTTGATTGTGATTTGAAGTACCAACCCCTTTCATCGTAAATCCACGACCTGTAGGTACTACATATGCCATATTAAAAGGAACATAGCCACTATCTGTATCGTATGTATATAGCCATCGATTTGAAATTCTCATTGGAGATTGTTGTCCATTAAGTGAAGAAGTAAGACCATTCATATTAGATTCAGTAACAGAAACTACATCATATACTAATCCCATTCCAAAATCTTGATTGCCTGTGGTAGCTGATTGAGCTCTTCCAGTAGGTGAGGACCAAAAAGTGTAATCCCAAGCATCACCGTACGATTCTTGATAAACAGATAACATTCCATCACCAGAATTAGAACCGTTAGAGGTACCTTGGATTAATTGAGATTCGTTTCTTAGATAAATACTAGCTTCTGTTGCGCTCGAATTATCATTTTTTTCAAGATTTATATCCTGTTCAACAAAAAGGATTTGATCTTGTACATACACATACGAATCTGTATTCGTACTTGGATTAGGCCTCACAAACAATTGTGCAAAAGTTGCAGCAGATGTTAAGAGCATTGTCAAACTTAGTAGTAGGTTTTTCATACTTTTGTTTTTTAGAAATTGCTTACTTGGGGGTAAATTTGTTTCAAAAATTAAGCGATAAATTTATTAAAAATAATACAAATTTAAGCATCTTACAATTTATAAATTTGTTATTTAATTAACATTATAAAAACGCAACATACTCTTAATTAACCACAAATGTAAGTAAAATCTTTCAATTATGAACATAGGGGATAAAATTTCTGTAGTAGATGATGCCATCGATGGGGTTGTAACTGCTATAAACGCTGATATTATAACTGTTTTAACGCAAGATGACTTCGAAATTAATTTTCATAAAGATGAATTAATTGTTATAGAAACACCTCTTTCTAAGTTAGAATTGATCCCTGATAATGTGCAAGATATACTTTCAGAAAACGAAGAGAAAACACCTAAAAAAAGCAAAAGGGTAAAGCCAAAAGAACGAACACTTCCCCCTATGGAAGTGGACCTACATATTCATCAATTAATGCCATACACAAAAGGGTTGAGCAATTATGAAATGTTGAATATACAATTAGACACTGCCAAACGTCAGCTTGACTTTGCTATTCAGAAAAAAATTCAGCGCGTTGTTTTTATTCATGGGGTGGGTGAGGGGGTACTTCGAGCAGAATTAGAATTTCTTTTTAGAAGGTATGAAAACCTGCAATATAACGATGCAAATTTTCAAAAATACGGAAGAGGCGCAACCGAAGTATATATTTTTCAGAATAAAAATCCTTAATCCACTGTAAAGATAGGGGTAAATGTAACGGTATCATCCACTACATTATCTATAGTTCCCATATTAATGGTTTCTTGAGTAATTGTTTCAGAGGCATTGGTAAGAACCAGATCTGAAAGTAATAGTTGGATATCACTATTTCTATCGAAAGAGTGTTGAATGTAAGCTTCGCTATCAAAAGAATTGGTTACATCACTATTTAGGTAATTTGGCACATTGTCGTTATTAGTATCATCTCGAGGATCTAACCCTTCATCATCACTATCCTCATTTCGGGTAGGTACACCATCATTATCATCGTCGCTATCAAGATAATTGGGAATACCATCGTCGTCAAAATCGTTAGGGGTGGTAAGTGGGTTATTGTCTTCATCTTCGTTAAGATCGAGCGCTAGTTCAACTGCTGTTGGAATGTTGTCACCATCATCATCACTATCGTAATAATTTGGTATTCCATCACCGTCTAAATCGCCCATTCCTTCTTCCATAATGTCAACACTATTTTCTACCGTTGGAACTCCATCGTTATCGTCTAAAAGTAACGTTGTGGTTAACACAGCAGTACCAGAATCACCAGCGTAATTTAATGTAACTGTAGGGGTAATAGGAGGGGTGCTCTGACAAAAATAAGATGAAGTTACAGGGCCGTCATATTTACGATAAGATACAAAATTGGAATTTCCATCTAGTATAAATGTAAGGGTGTCTTGCTTTATAAACATACTATCTACAGCTTCTATTTGTAGAGAAATACTTTCTTGAGCGTCATTGTTAATTTTGTAAAAAACATATGTCTCTGGTCCTCCGCATAGTGCTAAATTAGCATCACCAAAATTAAATGAAGTTACAATAATATCTCCGTCATCACAGCTTTGAAATAACAAGGAAAGTAGTACGATGGCAATAAATCTAAACATGCGTTGTAATCTTATTTCTGAATTTATACAAAGTAACACAATTCTTAACAACTGAACTATTGCAAATTTATTATAATGTGTACTTTTGCATCGTTAAAAATTGCATAATGTGCATCTTTTTTACGGACAATAACTAACAAAAAGTTCCTCATGAAAAAAGTATATTTTGATAGTGCTGCTACTACGGAATTAAGAAGCGAAGTAATCCATTGTATTTCTGAAGTTTTAAGAACTGAATATGGAAATCCTTCTTCTACACATTCTTACGGGAGATCAGCTAAATCTTTACTTGAAAATGCAAGAAAAGAAATTGCAGCTTATTTGAAGGTGTCGGCGGCAGAAATAATCTTTACTTCGGGAGGAACTGAAGCAGATAATTTAATTTTAAACAGTTGCGTTTGCGACCTTGGAGTGACGCGAATTATCACAAGTAAAATTGAACATCACGCAATTCTTTATACTGTAGATAACCTTATAAAGAAATATAATATTTCTGCAGATTATGTAAAATTAGACGAAAAAGGTCAGGTAGACTACGACCATCTTGAATCGATGCTTGCGGCTAGTGAGGAAAAAACATTGGTAAGTCTTATGCATGTAAATAATGAAATAGGAAACTTACTAGACCTTGAACGTGTTGCCAAGCTTTGTAAGAAATACAATGCGCTTTTTCATAGTGATACTGTTCAGTCTGTGGGACATTACGAATTAGATTTCTCTGAAATTCCTATCGATTTTGCTGCAGTTGCTGCGCATAAGTTCCACGGTCCAAAAGGTGCAGGATTTGCTTTTGTACGTAAAAATTCAGGGATCAAGTCGTTAATTTGTGGAGGGGAACAGGAAAGAGGTTTGCGTGCAGGTACCGAAGCGGTGTATGCAATCGCCGGCATGGCAGAAGCGCTTAAATTATCGTATCAGAATTTGGAGAAAGAACGCAAATATATTCTTGATCTTAAAAATTATTTTAAAGAGCAACTTAGAACCCATATCCCTGGCGTTACCTTTAATGGAAAATGCGAAGATGATACCCAAAGTACCTACACACTACTTAATGTATGTCTTCCTGTTACTCCCGAAAAAGCACTTATGTTATTGTTTCAAATGGATCTTAATGGCATTGCTTGCTCGCGTGGAAGTGCATGTCAAAGCGGAAGCTCTAAAGGGTCTCATGTGTTAAACGCAATTCTTTCCGAAGAAGACCTTCAAAAACCGTCCCTTCGATTCTCTTTTTCAAGTTTTAATAAAAAGGAAGAAATCGATTATGTAATTGAAGTACTTAAAAAGTTTATTGCAGAATAAAGCTTTCGTTCAATTTTTGCTACTGATGGAAGCTAAATTGTAAAACTTTAGAAGTAATAGTGTGTTTTAAAACTTCATTGTAGCCCGTACATTAAAGATACGTGGCGTTAAATAGTTGGGAATTGCATATTGAACCTTTGTATATACATCTCGTACAAAAGTATTGGTAATTGAATTCTGTACGTCGAATATATTGAAGATTTCAGCGCCTATAGTTAATTCTTTAAAAGGCTTCATCCAACCCGTTTCTTTTCGGTTGTTTTCATCAACTAGTACGTATGAAACACCTAAATCGGCTCTTTTGTAATCTGGGAGTCTTGTTTGGTAATCATAAGGGTCTGCATAGCTGGGAGAACCCCCTGGAAGCCCTGTATTATACGTTAGGTTTAAATATCCTTTTAAGTTGGGTATTACTTTTACGTAATCTTGTATTAAGGCTGCGAATTTAAGCCGTTGATCGGTAGGTCTAAAAATATAGCCACGATCATTAATGTTTTCTTCTGTTTTTAAATATCCAATACTTATCCAGCTTTCCGTTCCAGCGATAAACTCACCCGATAGTCGAGCATCTAATCCGTACGAATATGCAATGGCATTGTTAGTGGCACGATACCGAATGCGCACATTTTCAAGGGTATATGGATTTACGTCGGTAAGTCGTTTGTAATACACTTCACTATTTAGTGTAAATGGACGTTCCCATAATTTAAAACTGTAATCGTTCCCAGCAACAATATGAACAGATTGTTGTGCTTTTACTTCGGGTCGAACTGCTCCAGTACTATCTCTTAACTCACGATAGAAGGGAGGTTGGTGGTAAAATCCACCTGATAATCGAAACAACATATCCATGTCCCAATCTGGTTTTATAGAGACCTGTGCTCGTGGACTAAAAACGGTTTGCGAATTACTTTCAATTCCTGTTCCGCTTACAGTCCAATTATGTGCTCTAACTCCAGCATTTAACCAAACATCGTTAGTTCCCACAGTTGTTCTTTTACTCCATTGTGCATATCCAGACAGTCGGTCTATCTGCACATCATTCTGTGCACGAATGTCTGTAAAAGGTACTATGGGAGAAGTATATGGATCGTAGGGTTGATTGTTGGCAAAATCGATAATAGGTGGCCGAATAGAAAAACCTGCAGAATCAATGATCTCATATTCCTGCACACGATCACGAATATCTTCATGGGTATATTTAATCCCGTATTCAATATTGTTTTCTTCAATGGCGATATTCCCTTTGTGCTCTAAATTTATAATTAGCGCATCAAGATCGTTTCTAGCGTGAGTTAGTTGTGAGCCAATACCTTCACTAAATTGAACTTCCCCAAGTTCTTCGTCGCCAATATTTGTATTAACCTCTCCCAACCGATATTGCGCTAATATATCGAAATACTCTTGTTCCTGTGTTTGGTAAATGGATCCTATTAGTTTTGCGGTATAATTGTCCGACACCAAGTAAGTTCCTTTTAAAGCACCGAAATACGTATCGTATCTATCTTCTTCTTGTCCTTCATAAAAAACAAGCAGTGCAATGGGATCGGCGATTGTTCCAAAATTGGTTTGGCGAGTAAGTGGACGGTAACTGTAATTATTTATCGATAAATTTCCTAGAAATCCAAGTTCGAATTTGTTAGAGAATTTATACGTAAGGTAGGTCTGTGCGTCTGCAAAGGTTGGACGATAGTTTGTCTCTGTTTGTTTTGCATCCACAAATAAACTGTTGTCTCTATAGCGTAATCCAACAATGCCCGAAAGTCTTCCATCTTTAGAAATACCTTCTACAGAAGCACTAGCTCCTAGTAAACTGAGATCAAGGCTCGCACCAAAATCAACTGGACGACGATAAGTAATATCTAATACAGAAGAAAGTTTGTCACCGTACTTTGCTTGAAACCCCCCCGCAGAAAAATCAACATTTGAGGTAAGATCACTATTTACAAAACTTAATCCTTCTTGTTGTCCGCTACGAATAAGAAAGGGACGATACACTTCAACTTCATTTACATACACTAGATTCTCATCGTAATTTCCACCGCGAACTGCGTATTGGGTACTTAATTCATTGTTTCCATTTACTCCCGGCAATGATTTTAGAAGGTTTTCAACTCCAGCATTTGCACCTGGAATTTTGCGGATTGCTTCGGGACTTAGCGTGGTAATACCTTGTACCTGTTTGTTTTCTCTCCCCGAAATAACCACCTCTGTAATCTGCTCAATATCAACTTTCATTACCGGATTAAGCTCAAAGTCTTCAGTAGGAGATAGATTCACTGTCACCTGAATATTCTTATGGCTAATGTGCGAAAGGGTAAGGGTTATATTTTCATTCGAGGGAACTTCAATTAAATAGTATCCATCAAAATTAGACATAACTCCCTCGTCACCGTACGAAATATTAACACCTGCAACGGGAATGTTTTCAGTATCTAAAATAACACCACGAACTGTTGCAGTTTGAGCAACAACGATACTGGTGAAAAGAAATGTAAGAATCAGAGTAAAAAAAGAAGTAGTTTTCAAACGCAAAGATTAGAGTTGTTTTCTGAAAAAAGTTGCTTCAAATGTAGTGCTATTTCCTACATTATCGGTAACGATAAGTTTCAAATTATTTTCGGTTTCTGAAATTATTTCGTCTTCAAAATTATAAGTAAGAACGTCTTTTTTATAATTATATTCCGTGACGATGAATTTTCCGTTGATGGTAGCACGGTACGAACTAATTCCGCTAAGGTCATCTTCAATTTTTATCTGAAGGTTATCTAGTTTACTCACCCATTTTCCGTTGATGAAATTATGTGGTTTTATAGTAGGAGCAGTAGTATCTGCAACTAAAGCATACGTGCCAAAAGAGCGGGTTTTTGCCGAAAGTTTTGTTCCTTTTCGGTACGTTCTGTTATAGTATGGTTCTCCACGGTAATTTAGCTCTCCAATATATAATTTGTCTAGATCTGAAGCTGTGTAGTTATCAGCATCTACCGTAATAGTGATGTTTTTATGGATTGGAATTACATCTTTATGAAACTTCAAAGTGTCGCCTTCAACCTGAATGTCTAAATATGTGTCTTCATACAAACTATTTGCCGGAATATAAATGTTAAATTTTCCTTTCGTTATAGAAGTAGCTTCATTCGCATAGATATAATTGTCGGTTTCTTTACTTTCTTTCGGATCCAGAATTTCTTTATCGGCTCCTTCAATAGGGATAGAAATTATTACTTTGTTATTTTTAAAATCTCGAATTTCAATAGTAAAATTTGATGTGAAACCGTCCTCAACCGTAATATATCCGTTGTCTACTTCGCTTTTTATGATACTTAAGGGGTTGTTAGCTTCTCTAAATAGTTTCTGAACTCTACTTTTATTGGTTTTAAAGTAATCGAAATCGATATACCGATTTAAATAGCGTGTCTCACCAAATGAAAACTTTTCGAATAGGACCTTAAATTTTTCTTCTCCGTTATATGTGGTTTTAATTTCATAAACTCCGTTTTTATTGGAAGCTCCATTTTGCTGATCGTTTGTGGACACTCCAATACCTAATTTACCCAGCGCTGAGATTTTTTCAGCTTTATACGAACCGTCTTTTTGAAGCATTAATCGTAATTTCTGCGGATTTTGCGACTGGTCAACATGGGCTTGTTCTCCAACAGGATATACAAATACCGAAGTAACCAGAGGTTTTTTAGTGTCGGGAATTTCTACACCAAATAACATAGGATTCATGGGGCGTGAAGCTGCATCTCGTATCTCATAATGCAAATGAGGACCGCCACTGCTACCGCTGTTACCAGTATAGCCAATTATTTCTCCTTTTTTTACTTCAAGCAGCCCTGCCTCAGGAAATAATTCAATCTCATATGTTTCTTTTTCATATTGAGCATTCTTTACATAATCTTTAATATCGTGCGCATATCGCTGAAGGTGAGCATACACCGTAGTATAGCCATTTGGATGTTGAATATATAGTGCTTTTCCATACCCATAATGAGCCACTTTAATGCGCTTAACAAATCCATCGGCAGGAGCAAAAATAGGTTGTCCTTCACGCTGTTGTGTTTTTATATCAAGTCCGCTGTGAAAATGATTACTTCTTAATTCTCCAAAACTTCCAGAAAGAATAATAGGTATGTTTAATGGATCACTAAAATAATCTGTGGGTAAAGAGCTCTGGCCGTAGGCTGCAACACCTATAATGTATAATACAATAAAAATTTTTCTCATAAGATAATGTAGCATTTGCTGTAGATAATACGGGGGTTGTTGCAGTTTTATTGTAAACAGACTTCAATATTACAAAAAATTACAGAAAACAGTTGTCTTATTTGGATACGTATGTTAACTTTGTGAGAGTAGTATTGAATTAGAAATTAATGAGCAACCTTTCAGAAATTGTTGATTCTCTTGAGAATAGAATTAGCAAGCTGCTTCATAGACATGAAAAATTGAAGCAGGAGAATGTGAAACTGGAAGAAGAACTTTCAGAATTAAGATCACAGAAAGATCGGTATCAGAATGAAATTGATCAATGGGTCGAAACCTGTAACTCATTAAAGACAGCAAATTCAATGCTTGGCAGCGACCAACATAAAAGAGAAACAAAGCTCAAGATAAATGCTTTAATTCGGGAAATAGATCAATGTATTACACAACTTTCCGATTAAAACACAACCATGTCAGACCAACTAAAGATCAAACTTTCGATTGCCGATAGGGTATATCCTTTGACAATTAACCCGGTACAGGAGGAAGGCCTCCGGTTAGCGGCAAAGAAAATAGAAACTATGATCAAGCGGTTCGAACAGAGTTATGCCGTAAGAGATAAGCAGGATGTATTAGCCATGTGTGCTTTGCAATTTGCCGCTCAGGTAGAGCAAAAAGAGATTGATAAAGAAAATGATACGCATGAAGTTGAAGAGAAATTAGCAACTTTAAATCAATTATTGCAGGATCATTTATCATAACGTTCTTTACATTACAATAGGTTACTGCCTACATTAATACATATTTTGGTAAACTCAACACGAATTCTTTAAAAAGGGTGAGTTAAAGTTGTAAAAGCGAGCCGTCTTTGAGCGGATACTTGACCAACTTGTTAGCCCTAAACTTTTCTTTAAGGAGTTTATTCAAATCAAGTTATTAATGTAGGCTTTTTTATTGCCTTAAAGTAAGGTAAATGGAAAATGAAAGGATAATAGAAACGTCCCTAAAATCCTTAATCAACCCGGAAAACCGGATTTAATTTTTAAAATATGGATAGCACATTACTCATTATAATTATTGGAATCGTAGGATTGGCTATAGGTTTCGGAATTGCTAAATTTTTAGAAAAACAACGTTCTACCGCTATGGTAAATTCAGCAAAAAAAGAAGCCACTTCAATTTTAAAAGAAGCCAAGTCTGAAGCAGAAAGCGTAAAGAAAGATAAAATGCTTCAAGCAAAAGAGAAGTTTATAGAACTTAAGTCCGAACACGAGAAAGTAATAATGAGTCGTGAGAAGAAGATGTCTGATGCCGAAAAACGAACTCGTGATAAAGAATCTCAAGTATCTAATGAATTAGCGAAAAATAAAAAATTAAATGCGCAAATAGATAGTAAGCAGAAAGATTACGATGAGAAGTTAGACTACCTTGAGAAAAAAAAGAATGAGATAGACAAAATGCATCGCAATCAGATTAATCAATTGGAAGTAATTTCAAGTCTTTCTGCTGATGAAGCTAAGGCACAACTTATGGAGAGCCTTAAGGAAGAAGCCAAATCTAGTGCAATGGCTTATATTCAAAATTCTGTGGAAGAAGCCAAAATGACGGCGCAACAGGAAGCTAAGAAAATTATTATTACCACCATACAGCGAATCGGTACCGAAGAGTCTGTAGAAAATTGTGTTTCTGTATTTAATCTTGAAAGTGACGATGTAAAAGGACGTATTATAGGGCGTGAAGGTAGAAATATTCGTGCAATAGAAGCTGCGACTGGGGTCGAGATTATAGTAGATGATACGCCAGATGCTATTATCCTATCTTGTTTCGATTCTGTACGTCGTGAAATAGCACGATTGTCGCTACATAAATTAGTAACCGATGGGCGTATTCACCCAGCACGAATTGAAGAAATTGTTAAAAAAACAACCAAACAAATAGAAGAAGAGATTATTGAAGTTGGAAAACGAACAGTAATCGATTTGGGAATTCATGGCTTGCAACCCGAATTAATTAAAGCAGTAGGGAGAATGAAATACCGTTCTTCGTATGGTCAGAATTTATTACAGCATTCACGTGAAGTTGCAAAATTATGTAGCGTTATGGCTGCCGAACTAGGCTTAAACTCAAAATTAGCAAAACGGGCGGGATTATTACACGATATTGGTAAAGTGCCAGAAACCGAAACAGAAGTGCCTCACGCAATCCTTGGAATGCAATGGGCAGAAAAATACGGGGAGAAGCCTGAGGTATGTAATGCTATTGGAGCTCACCACGACGAAATAGAAATGACAAGTTTACTGTCACCTATCGTACAAGTTTGTGACGCTATTAGTGGTGCAAGGCCAGGCGCAAGAAGACAGGTAATGGATTCGTATATTCAACGTTTAAAAGATCTTGAAGACATTGCTTTCGGATTTAACGGCGTTAATAAAGCATATGCCATACAAGCTGGACGTGAATTACGCGTAATGGTAGAGAGTGAAAAAGTAAGTGACGACAAGGCGGCGCAACTTTCATTTGAGATTTCTCAAAAAATTCAAACAGACATGACGTATCCAGGTCAAGTTAAAGTAACCGTAATTCGGGAAACCAGAGCGGTAAATATTGCGAAATAAAAACATTTTATAGGAAATTAAAAATGCCCGAGTATAATGTTCGGGCATTTTTTGTTTTATTATAATTCCTAATGATTACTCATCATAAATATTTTCGTAACCTTTAGAAGGTTCTTCAAAAAATTTACCAGTTATAAACCGATAGTGTTTATCCAATTTTGAAATCTGTTCTAATTCTTTTTCAGAAAGCGATAGATCTGCTGCTCGAAAGTTCAACTCAATATGATCTTTACTGGTCGATTTTGGGATCACTCCACACCCACGATGAGCATGCCACGAAATTAATACTTGTGCAGGAGTAGCATTGTTCTTTTTAGCGATTTCTTTAATGGTGTCAAGCTCCATAAGGTTTGGTTCGTCTTCACCTTTCATGTTTTTAGATCGATCTCCAGAACCAAGGGGAGAATATGCAGTCATAAAAACACCTTCTTTCTTACAGAAATTTAATAATTCATCCTGTTGTAATAAAGGGTGCAGCTCCACTTGATTCATTTCTGGTTTATGGGTTGCTTTCGAAATAAGATCGTTCAATTTTTCTTTACTGAAATTAGAAACTCCAATATGTCGTACCAATCTATTTTCTTTTGCTTCTTCCATTTTTCTCCATGTTTCAATAATAGGAACTTCCTCAAGTGAAAGATAATCTGAAGGTGAGGAAGGCTGGTTTACATTAGCTTTAAAGGCGACTGGCCAGTGGATTAAATATAAATCCAGATAATCTAATTGAAGCTTTTTTAAACTCTCTTGAAGTGCAGGTAAAACCGACCGTTCTTGATGTGCGTTATTCCACAATTTAGACGTAATAAATACATCTTCTCTTCGAATTTTTCCTTCTTCAAAAACTTCTGCCAATGCTTCACCAATTTCAGACTCGTTTCCATAAGCAGCTGCTGTATCTATATGTCGGATACCAATTTCTAGAGCATTTTTCACAGCTTTTTTTACGTCATTTCCGGTTGCTTTCCAAGTTCCTAAACCAATGGCATGCATCCGGTCTTTATTTTCAAATTCTAGTGTTTTCATAGTTTTTATTTTTTTTCTTCGGAAGAATTTACGAAATGAATTAAGCGCATAAAAAGAATTAAAACACTTTAGCGTTTATTTAACCCATATGGGAAGTTGTAAAGGTGTGAAGTTTCAGAAAAAAAAATGTAATCTAAAATATTTGTTATAATAGAAACTTATTTTCGTGGATGAAAATTATTTAAAACTGAAGTAAGGTGTTTTTTATCCAAATGTGTGTACACCTCTGTAGTAGTAATACTCTCGTGACCTAGCATCTGTTGAATAGAACGTAAATCGGCTCCCCGTTCTAAAAGGTGAGTCGCAAACGAATGCCGAAACGTATGCGGACTAATAGTTTTACGAATTCCTGCTTTAACCACAAGTTCTTTAATAATTACGAAGATCATAGAACGAGAAAGAGGATTTCCTCTCCTGTTTAAAAATAAAGTATCTTGCGCCAAAGGTTGAATAGGTTCATGTACGCGAATTTCTTTCCGGTATAATTCGATGAATTTTATAGTACCGTCTCCAATAGGGACAAAACGCTCTTTATCACCTTTTCCAGTTACTTTAATAAAGCCTTCTTCAAAGAAAAGATCTGATGTTTTTAAGGATATTAATTCTGAAACTCTTAAACCACATGCATATAAAGTTTCTAAGATTGCACGGTTGCGTTCTCCTTGAGAACTGCTTAGATCGATATTTTTAATGAGCATATCGATTTCTTCTTCGGAAAGCGTATCGGGTAGTTTGCGACCTATTTTCGGACTTTCAATTAGTTCCAATGGATTTGTAGTTCGGTATTCTGAAAAAACGAGATAATTGAAGAACCCACGTAAACCCGATATAATCCTGCTCTGAGAACGCGGGTTAACTTTTTTAGCTATCGTGTAAATAAATTCTTGTAAAGATTCTTCAGTAATTACTACGGGCGATGTTTGAATCGAATGCTCTTCTAACCAACCAATCAATTTTTTTATATCTAAAGAATAATTTAAAATAGAATTTTTTGAAAGGCCTCTTTCAATACGAAGATAATCTTGATATTCTTGTAAGGCTTGCGTCCATTTCATTCTACGATATTAGGATATTTTTTTTAATTTGAGAAACCAGATGAAAGATCATTTGCAAGAAAAAAACCATTTTTTGTACCTTTATATGACAAACCTGAAAATTATTTATTATGAAAAAATTATTTGTATTGGTCTTTATTTTTGGTGCGTATTTAAACAGTAACGCACAAGGAATAGAATTTGGAATTAAAGGGGGAGCTACTTTTGCAAACATTAGTGATGCAGGAGATGGTTCGAATAAAACGGGGTTTCTTGCCGGCGCTTTTTTAGGAATTAAACCTACAGATGTCTTAGTAATACAACCCGAAGTTCTTTTTTCACAACAAGGTGCAGAATTCGATGCTGCGAAATTCGATCTGTCTTATGTAAATGTACCAGTTGTAGTAAAATATTATTTATTTCGAGGATTAAATATACAAGCTGGACCTCAGTTCGGTTTTTTAATTAGTGATGACATCGACCTAGCTCTCGCAGATGTTGAATCTCAAATAGAAGCAGAAACCTTCGATTTAAGTGCTGTCGCCGGTGTAGGATTCGATTTCGAATTGGGTATTCGTATTGATGCTCGTTATCAATTAGGGCTTAACGATGTAGTAGATGGTTTAGAAGGGAAAAACAGTGTCTTTTCAATTGCTCTAGGGTACAATTTTTTATAATTCATTTAGCCTATTTAACCTTAAATTACTGGTTTTAAGATGTTTTTAAGAGAAATTAATAGATAATTGGCATTTTTGAGTCGAATCAATATGTATGTTTGCTTCTTAACTAAAACAAAAAATTATGAAAAAAGTTTTTTTAGTAGCTGCTGTAGCAGTTTTTGGAGTATCGACAACATTTGCTCAGGCAGATTTTAGAATGGGTGCAAAAGCAGGAGTTAATTTTGCTAAGCTTACAGGTGACGATGTCGAAGATGCCGATGGAAGAACAGGATTTCACGTTGGTGGTCTTGTAGAAATTCCTGTAACTGAAAAGTTTTCGATTCAACCTGAGGTTTTGTACTCTCAGCAGGGGTTACAGCGTAAAGATGAATTTGCTGGTACAACCGTTGAAAGTAAATTAATTTTAGATTATATCAATATACCTGTAATGGCAAAATTTTATGTGACAGACGAATTTAGTTTAGAAGGAGGGCCGCAATTCGGTTTTAGAGCTAAATCTGAATTTGAAACTAATATTGATGAAGATGGAAATGAAGGGGAAACTACAATTGACTTGAAGGATGACTTTTCAAGTTTTGATCTTGGAGCAGGAATAGGAGCAGCATATCGCTTGCCTATGGGGGTTTTCTTTCAGGCACGCTATGTATTAGGATTAAGCAATGTTAATGATGCCGGAAATGATTCGGAAGACGGAATTTTTGAGGATGACCTTACTAACTCGGTACTATCGTTATCAGTTGGTTATAAATTCTAAAATTATAACAAGGAAAATATGATAAGCAGGAGCTAAAAACTCCTGCTTTTTTATTTCTATATTTACCCTATGAAAATAATGATCATCAATGGTCCTAATCTAAATTTATTAGGCAAACGGGAAAACGACATTTACGGAGATGAAACGTTTAACGATTTTTTTACTACTCTTCAATTTAAATATAAGGAGGTTGAGCTATCTCAATTTCAATCTAATATTGAGGGAGAGCTTATCGACAAGATACAAGAGGTAGGCTATACGTATCAAGGAATTATTTTAAATGCAGCGGCATATACACATACTTCTGTGGGAATTGCAGATGCCGTTAAAGCAATACAAACTCCAGTAGTCGAAGTTCATATTTCAAATACGTATAAAAGAGAGGAGTTTCGTCATAAATCGTTTGTAGCACCCAACACGAAAGGGGTGATTGTAGGCTTCGGACTTCAAAGCTATGAATTGGCGCTTCAAAGTTTTTTAACTGAAGAAGGAAGTGATGGAATTTTAAACCTATAATAAAAGCCTAAAAAAAACATTCTAAATAAAAAATGCGGCTATTGATAGCCGCATTTTTTATTGAACTAAAGCCTATGTTATAAATGAATTACTTCTCCATAAGCATCTGCAACTGCTTCCATTACCGCTTCACTCATCGTAGGGTGAGGGTGAATCGCTTTTAATACTTCATGTCCTGTGGTTTCTAGTTTACGCCCAAGTACGGCTTCAGCAATCATATCGGTAACTCCTGCACCAATCATGTGACAGCCTAACCATTCTCCATATTTTGCATCGAAAATAACTTTTACAAAACCATCTTTTTTACCAGAGGCACTTGCTTTTCCGCTGGCAGAGAACGGAAATTTTCCAACTTTTAAATCGTATCCAGCTTCTTTTGCTTGTTTTTCGGTCATTCCAACACTTGCAATTTCTGGCGAAGCATAGGTACATCCTGGAATGTTTCCGTAGTCGATTGCTTCAGTATGGGCACCTGCAATTTTTTCAACACAGCAAATACCTTCGGCAGAAGCCACGTGGGCTAGGGCAGGGCCAGGTACTGCATCCCCGATGGCATAATATCCCGGAATATTTGTTTGATACCAGTCGTTTACCATGATCTTTCCCTTGTCTGTTACAATACCTACATCTTCCAGACCAATATTTTCAAGATTGGCAACAATTCCAACTGCAGAAAGAACTACTTCTGCTTCAAGTATTTCTTCCCCTTTCTTAGTTTTTACTGTAGCTTTAACCAATTTCCCAGACGTATCTACTTTCTCTACGGAAGAATTGGTCATTACTTTAATACCTGCTTTCTTAAAGGAACGCTCAAATTGCTTTGAAACATCTTCATCTTCCAATGGAACCAGATTTGGTAAAAACTCCACTACAGTAACGTCCGTTCCCATTGTTTTGTAAAAATGTGCAAATTCAACTCCAATCGCACCGCTTCCTACAACGATCATGCTTTTAGGTTGTTTTTTAAGGGTCATTGCTTCACGGTACCCAATCACTTTTTCTCCGTCCTGTTTTAAATTAGGAAGTTCACGAGAGCGTGCACCTGTTGCAATAACAATGTGATCTGCACTGTATACTGTACCATCCACTTCAACTTTCTTACCTGGCTGTAACTTTCCGAAGCCTTTAATAACTTCAATTTTATTCTTCTTCATAAGAAATTGAACACCTTTGCTCATTCCTTCGGCAACACCACGACTTCTTTCAATCACTTTTCCGAAGTCTTTATCGGCTCCTTTTACTGTAAGGCCGTAGTCTTCAGCATGATTAAGATAATCGAATACTTCAGCACTTTTAAGCAGTGCTTTTGTTGGGATACAACCCCAGTTAAGGCATACGCCTCCTAAACTTTCTTTTTCTATAATAGCTGTTTTAAGTCCAAGCTGTGAAGCCCGAATAGCCGTTACGTAGCCTCCGGGACCACTACCTAAAACGATTACGTCGTATTTGCTCATTGTCTGTATTTTGTCGTTGATTTGAAGCTACGAATTTACGAAATGTATGTTACAAGCACCAATTCTAAAAAGGAAAATCACAAAACCCTATGTTTCAAAACTATTTGAAAAACAAAAAGGCATCAGATCCTAGTAATAACCAGAAAATAATGCCTATTAAAACTATTAAGTTTATTAATTTTCGAAATCGACCGATAGTGAATTTACACAAAAACGTTGTCCGGTTTTCGTAGGACCGTCATTAAATACATGACCTAGATGACTGCCGCAATTGGAACACAGAATTTCGGTGCGTACCATTCCAAAGGTATGATCTTTTACATATTCCACTGCACCATCGATGGCTTCATCGAACGAAGGCCATCCACAACCGCTTTCAAATTTACTGTCACTTTTAAATAATGGTGTATGACAAGCTCCACATACATAGGCTCCATCTTCGAAATGAAGATTATACTCACCCGTGTGTGGTCTTTCAGTTCCTTTTTCACGCAGAATACGATAGCGTTCATCACCTAGCTCAGCACGCCATTCTGCTTCAGTTTTCTGAATGGGATATTTTTTATTTTCCATTGTCTGCAGGTATAAAATCTAAGGCATCTCCATTTACGCAATGACGTAAACCGGTAGTTTCTTTAGGCCCATCATTAAATACGTGACCTAAATGTCCGCCACATGTAGCACAATGTTCTTCTTTACGAGTGTATCCAATTTTTTTGTCTGTTGAATAGGCAACGTTTCCTTCAATCTCACGATCGAAACTTGGCCATCCAGTACCACTGTCAAATTTATTTTCAGATTTAAAAAGTGGTGTTTTACACGCAGCACAAACAAAGGTTCCTTTCGAATATTCTTTATTTAATTCACTTGAGAAAGGACGTTCTGTTCCAGCTTCTCGAAGCACATAAAATTCTTCTGGAGAAAGTTCAGCCTTCCATTCGGCTTCAGTTTTACTAACTTTAAAATCCTGATCTTTCTTTTCTTCCTGTGCTTTACTTTTACAGCTAAACAATGCAAAAGCAGCAAGTAATACTACTATTTTTTTCATTTCTTGATTTGATTTATAATTCAACAATTTCAATGCTATATTCTTTGTTTTTTACTTGATCTCAATTTTTAATCTACCTCTGAAATCATGATATAACATAAAATTATGTCGAATTTTTTCTTGAACCTAACGGAATAAGATACTATTTAACTTCAATTTAAGTATTTATTATAGCCTCTGAAACTATTTACTTAGAATTGAAGGTCGAAGGTTTCAATCGCTTCATCCATAGACATATTTGCATCGGCAAATTCAGATGGAACTACTACAAAACGAAATGTTTGGTTGTCTGTTAAAAATAAAGGTAAAGTGTCTGGGTCATAATCACCATCCAATAAAATCTGAACATCTACAAAAGTTTGAAGGTGTAGGTATTGAACGATGTCACCATTTGCCAAATAAAAATTTTGTGGTAATTGGGTCCATACATCAAATCCATCTTCATCGATATCTTCTAAACGATATGCAAGTACCGCATCACTTTCAAATACTTCGAACGGATATGTAAATCGCTGTGATTGATAGAGGTTCGAATTAGAATTAAAAGAAAGCGTCGTAGTAACCTCGAACGTTTGTGCTAAAAATAATTGTTCCTCTACAACGGTAGTTTCTTTAGTACAAGACGAGAAAAGAAATGCAGTTGTAAGAGATAATACTAAAAGTAGATTTTTCATAAGATGTATGTTTTTAAAAAGAATCTTCAAAATTCATTCCAACTTTAATAATCTGACTAATTTTGTGCGAATTTTATGTCCTTCTGACACGAAATTGTTTTAAAATAATTTTAAGAGAATACTAAAAGGATATAACTATATTTATTCCAACGAAAATAAGTAACAAAATGAAATTTAAACAAACACTATCCATCCTTGCAGTCACCCTATTAATGGTTGCTTGCGCACAAAATCCTTTTACAGGGAAAAAAACATTAGCCTTGGTGCCCAATTCACAGATCCTTCCAATGGCTTTTCAACAATACGATCAATTTCTTTCAGAAAATAAGGTAGTGAGAGGTACTTCAGATGCTAAAATGATTTCAAATGTTGGACAAAAAATTTCCACTGCTGCTGAGCGATGGCTTACAGCAAATGGATACTCTGGATATTTAAAAGATTATTCATGGGAATACAATCTCGTTCAAGATGATGCGGTAAATGCGTGGTGTATGCCTGGAGGGAAAATTGTTTTTTATACAGGAATTCTTCCCGTAACTCAAAATGAAGCTGGAGTTGCTGCGGTAATGGGACATGAAGTAGCACATGCTTTAGCAAATCACGGACAGCAACGTATGAGTGCTGGACAATTACAAGAATTGGGTGCTGTAGCAGGAAATATAGCGCTAAGCAGTGATCCTAAAAAGCAAGGGATTTTTAATCAGGCCTATGGAATTGGCTCTCAGGTTGGAATTATGCTTCCTTTTAGCAGAAGCCATGAAACCGAAGCAGATCGAATTGGGTTAACTTTAATGGCTATTGCAGGATATGATCCTATCGTAGCAGCAGAATTATGGCAACGAATGAAACAACAAGCAGGAGGTGCTCCAGCGGAGTTTCTAAGTACACACCCATCTAGTGATACACGAATTAGAAATATTACAGGTTGGGCTCCCGAAGCTAAAGCAGAAGCACGTAAATATGGTGTAACAACCTTCAGAAAAAGTTAGTATAACTATCAACTTATTTTAAAAAGCCGCTATTTTATAATAGTGGCTTTTTTTATGTTCTGAAACGTAAAACAATCCCTAATTATAAAAAACATTCTGCTATTTTAGCAGTTCATTTTATTTCTTCTGAAACATAGATTTTAAAATTATGGCAAATCTTCCAAAGGGTAGCAAAAAATTATTGAATGCTTGGGCGTTTTACGATTGGGCAAACTCGGTATACAGCTTAGTAATTGCTTCAGCAGTATTCCCAATATTTTACGGTGCTTTAACTCTGGTAAAAGAAGATGGAAAAATAGTGAGTGACACCGTTACTTTTCTAGGATACGATTTTAATAATGACACCTTAATAAGTTATGTTACTGCCGCTGCTTTTTTAATGGTTTCTATTCTAAGCCCCTTTTTAAGTGGAATTTCCGATTATGTAGGAAACAAAAAAGCGTTTATGAAATTCTTCTGTTACATGGGAGCGATCTCATGTATCGGGCTGTTTTGGTTCGACATGGAATATTTATGGTTTGGTCTTTTATGTTATTTTCTAGCTTTAATCGGCTTTTGGGGAAGTTTGGTATTTTATAATTCATATTTACCAGACATTGCTTTTCCTGAGCAGCAAGATCGAATAAGTGCAAAAGGATATTCTTTAGGGTACATAGGTAGCGTAATTCTATTAGTACTTTGCTTGGGAATGATATTATCTTATGAAACCTTCGGATTCGAAGATGAAGGGTTACCCACACGACTTTCTTTTGTATTAACAGGAGTATGGTGGATTGGATTTAGTCAATATTCATATTATCACCTTCCGAAGGGAAATAAAAAAGAGAAATTAACAAGGAATGTTATTTTTAACGGATTTAAAGAGCTTAAAAAGATATGGTTAAGTCTAAAAGATAATATTGCATTAAAACGGTTCTTGGGAGCGTTTTTTGTGTACAGTATGGCTGTTCAAACCATTATGTTGGTGGCTACTTATTTTGGGATTGAAGAACTTGATTGGGGCGATACCGATGCAACCACTGGATTAATTGTGAGTATTCTATTAATACAATTAGTGGCCGTATTGGGAGCCTTCTTAACATCCCGAGCCTCAGAGAAATTTGGTAATATAAATACTCTAATTGTTCTTAATATTATTTGGGCATGTATATGTGTTTATGCATATACAATTACAACGCCAGAACAATTTTATGTTACAGCTTCTATAGTAGGACTTGTCATGGGAGGAATTCAATCGCTCTCTCGATCTACCTATTCAAAATTAATCCCAGTAAATGCCATAGATACTGCTTCATATTTTAGTTTTTACGATGTATCAGAAAAAATAGGTATTGTTATCGGTATGTTTAGTTATGGATATGTAGCGCAACTAACGGGTAGCATACGGTATGCAATTCTCTTCTTTATTCTGTTCTTTATAATAGGATTACTTTTATTATTCAGAGTGCCAAGAAATAAAAATGGATAAACAATTTTTACTTAAGTTTGCGGTTATTACCTAATAAACCTGTTTTTATGAATCGATTTCAACTTTTTAACTGGGTATTGATTGCATTTGTTGCATTTCAATTTACAGCTTGTACTAATGAACCTTTAGATACTGATTTTCCTGACGAGAACGACCCCGGTTTACTGGAGGACGGTCAATTTAAAGCAATGATCGGTAATACAGAATTTCTAGCAGAAAGTACCACTGTGGTTTTAAATTCAAACAACGAATTAGTTATTACAGGAACTAAAGAATCAACGGGGGAGAGTATCACTATAGGAGTAGAAAATGCTGGAACTGGCACATTTAATTTAACTTCAGGTTCAGGAACCCAAAATATAGGTATTTATTTTGATGAAGAAAACACGTTGAACCCGTATACAACATCTCTTGCTTTTGGGGGTACCGGGCAATTACAAATTACAGATTTAAATGTAATGGACCTTACCATTACGGGTACTTTTAGCATACTAGGAGCACGTCCAACTTTCGATGCAAATGGTGATCCAATTGTAGACGCAAACGGGGACCCTGTTACCGAAAATATAGCAATTACATTGGGAGCGTTTAAAAATCTACCATATGATTTTGAAGAGATCGATGAAGAGGATCCCGATGATACAGATCCCTTCTTCGCAAACGTAAATGGAGAAGAATTTGTAGAAGATAGTTTCACTGCCGAAGTACGTGTTGTTGGTGATGAAAACGTAGTTAAAATTGAAGCCCGTACTGAAACTGGAGAACTACTACGTATAGATATTCCTGAAAATGTTGGAATAGGGACATTCTCTATGGAGTCTATTTCGAATGGCGCAAAACTTATAGGAATCTATAACGATGGACAGGGTGGTAATAATCTCACCTCTAATCCAGGCACAATCACAATAACAGAATTTAGCACTTTGAGTGGAAAAATTAAGGCTACATTTTCATTTACAGGAACCGATCCTGTAGGAGGCTCTTCAGATACAGTGCAAGTAACTCAAGGTAATTTAAATGTTAGTTACACACCTATGCCTGGAACCAACGACCCATTTTCAGTAAAGGTAGACGACGAAGATTTTGGAACAACTTCTGCTACGGCTATTTACACAACGTTTGCAGGGAACGAAATTATTCGTATTACCGCTACTGTTGGTAACGAACTCTTAAGTGTAACGTTTCCTGGAACGATCGAAGCAGGTACGTACGAGATGGATCCTACACTTGAAAACTTTCAAAATATAGTTGGAATTTATGCTCCAGATACAGAAAACAACCCTGTGAATTACAGTAGTAATCCCGGTATACTTATAATTAATAGTTATAATGAAGTTACAGGGAATATAGAAGGTAGGTTTTCTTTTTCAGCTACAGATCCAAATGGTGTTGATCCCCAAACTTTTGAAGTTACTGAAGGTCAATTCTTTTTAACGGTACAGTAAAAAATAATTTGTTAAATAAAAAAAGCCACTTATAAATGAAGTGGCTTTTTTTATTATTTTGACTGAATGTAATAGGTTACATCGATTTAATAGAGCCAGAGCCTAATACCTTTGTGTCATTTTTATTTGCTGCACCAGAATAAGTAATATCTCCAGAACCGTTAACACGAGCTTTTAAACTAGAGTTTGCAACTACTGAAGCTTCTCCAGATCCAGAGACATAGGCTTCTGTATTTTCTGCTATTAGTTCTTTTCCATTAAAAGTCCCACTACCTGTTACTTTCACCTCTAGATTCTGAACGTTACCATTAACTTTCAAATCCCCAGAGCCAGTAACTTTAGCGTCGAAATTTTGAGTATTAATTGTAACTTTAATTCCGCCAGAACCCGTAATTTGTGCTTCAAAATTTTCAGAAGAAATAGCCGCAACACTTTCTATTGTTCCTGACCCAACAAGATCAAGACCACTCAGATCGGTAAATGGTATAGTAACTTTTATTCCCTTTTGAGAGCGAATCGAAATACCGTTTTCAATTTTAATATAAAGTGTTTTTCCTTTAGTTGCAACGGTAATATATTCATGAAGATTACTATCTGTGGTAACTTTTACAGATCCTTCCGTTCCAGTTATAAGTGTTACATCCATAGAACCTGTTACATCAACTACATCATATTCTTGTGTTGTAATCGTTTTAGTAATAACATTCCCATCTCCCTTAACTTTTTTATTTCCCCATTTCTGAGCATGAGAATCGATGGTGGCTGTACATAATAATATTGCGGTAAGTACAATTTGTGATAGTGTTTTCATGATTGTGTTGTTTTAGTTACTTGTTAGTTTTTAGATAAGGTCACGCTTCCGTAATCGGAATTTATATTCACTGTATTTCCAGAATTTTCTTTTCCATGATAACCTGAGTAGGTTTTATGAGTATAGTCTTTTGAGGATTTGGTAACAGTAAGATCGTTTTCTCCCGTGAACCCTGCGTAAGAGAGGTCTACAACAAAATTGAAATGGTAACTAGGGGAGAAGCCCATTTTTATTCCTGTATAATCTCCATTGAGTGTCACATTTTTAGCCGTATTTGTTATCTCATCGATTTTTATAGAGCCATAATCGCTATTTAGATTTACCGAACCACTTACTGTTCCTAATCGTACGGTAACGTAATTGCCACGTCCTATGAGCTCTCCTACTTTTTGTATTGTTACTTTACCATAATCACAATTATAGTTTACGTCTTTAGCCTCTAAAACTTCAGAATGGGTGTAATCTGCAGCAATCTCTACACGCTCTGTTTTGTCCAATGTGAATCCAGAGTAATTGGCGTCGATCTTACCACTTTTCATGTAAGTGATGGTAGAATTATCGGTATAATCGAAAGTAAGGTAATTATCATCTGCTAATAATTCACCGATAATTAGTTGTCCATAATCGCAATTGATTTTTGCATTTCCTTCAAGCTTATTAATGCTAATTGTTCCGTAGTCGTTATTTAAGTCTACAGTATTGGTGACAGGTAATTTAATGGCGTAATTAATTTCCATTGAAATACTACTGTTTTTATTTCCCCAAAACTTCCAAGAACTTTTTTCTTCATTGAATTTCGTAATGGCAGTAACTAACGATCCATTGGCAGTGAAATCAACTTTAATTTCGTCTAATTTTCGCTGTACTTCCTCTTCGTCATTTCCGTTGGTTTTTATAAAAACTTCGATCACGGTTCTGTTTTCTCCCCACGTAACAATATCGATATTTCCGTAGCTATTGTTTACTTTAAGCCCTGCTTTGGCATTTACCGAAAATTCTTTTTTAATTGTTTTCTCTTTGGTGTATTTTCCTTTAAATTTTTCCGGACTGGCTAACGCCATTATGGGGACTAAAAATAAAATGAGGAGTATGTTATAATGTAGTTTCATCTTTATAATTTTTAAGTGTTTTTATTTCTTCTATGGTTTCAATAACCTGTTGTAACAATTCAATTCGATTTTGAAAGTTGTTAATCATGGCATAGATTACTCGTTTGTCGTTTCCGCTTTCAGTAAGGTCTATTTTAAGTGATTCATATTCTTCCTCAAGAATAGAAAGTTGATAAAGTGCATCGTCTACCAGTTCTTTCGTTTCAGTAGTATTAAAACTTTTTAGGGTTTGTAACTCTTCAGAAATTGTTGAGGTGAAAAACGATTGTGTTTCTTTCATTTCGGGAGAAACACTTGCTAATTCTGCATACGTTGGCGTTGTTTTCAGAAATAAAGAACTTACTGCCAAAAGTACTGCGATAGAAGCAGCTATAGAGAGTGGTTTCCACCATGTTTTGTTTTTTGGTTCTTCCTTAGTCGTCTTATTCTGTAACTTAGTAAGAAAACGTTTTTGGTGTCCGTTGGCCGTTTCGTGTATATCGAAACTACCTTCAAGATTTTTAAACAGTTCATCTATTGCATCTTTTTTCATGACGTTGCCATTAATTTTTTTCGTAAACTTTCTTTTGCTCTCGATACCATTGTTCTGCAATTCGCATAGCTTAGTTGCATAATATCACAGATTTCTTCGTAATCATATCCTTCGATTAAATGCAGTGTTAGTATTTGTTTATAGCTGGTATGCAACAATTCTAAACAACGCATTACCTGCTGCGCTTTTGTACGACTAAAGTCTTCTTCAATACTACTAGTATTTTCTTCGATTTCATCTTCTAAATGATATTCAGGAAGTGTCACAAATCGTTTCGATTTTTTATATTGTGAAATACTATTGTTAATCACGATACGTTTTAACCAAGCTCCGAAAGTGGCATCTCCTTTAAAAGAATCTAATTTGCTAAATGCGGTTATAAATGATTCTTGCATTACATCTTCGGCTTCGGCAGTATCTTTTACAATGCGCACCGCAACATTATACATCGCTTTCTGGTAGCGGTTGTACACTTCTAATTGTGCTAACTGGTTGTTCTTTTTACAGAGCAACAGTAACGTTTCAATATTTTGATGGGTTAGTGACAAAAAAAATACTTCGTTTAGTATAGAGAGTACCCAAGGTATGAATTGTTACACGTACACTAACATTTTTTTTAAAAATTAAGCAACATATCGTTTTATCGATAAATTTTAGAGTTTTAATTTCGCACATTTTTCGAATACTCATCGGTGTTTAGTAACCCTTGAACGACATGGCACAACTCTTGTCTATTTATAAGAGCGAGGCTTCTGAATCTCTTGTATTACAGTAGCTATGCTTTAAACTGAAAATAATTTAAACTAAACGATACATTGTGTTTCTTATTAAAATGACACAATGTCTTATATATTAATATGTCGAAATCAAAACTTAGAAATATAGACACGATGTCATTACAGGAATTGCAGGAAGATGCAGAATTAATTCCTTTATTATCTGCAGAGGATGAAGATGCCATGCAGAAAGAGGAACTTCCTGATACCCTTCCAATACTTCCCTTGCGAAATACGGTATTGTTTCCAGGCGTAGTAGTTCCAATTACCGCTGGAAGAGATAAGTCGATAAAGCTTATCAACGAAACCAACAAAGGGAATAAAGTGATTGGTGTGGTATCGCAGAAGGATGAAAGTAAAGAAGAGCCTGGAGCCAAGGATATCAATACAACGGGGACGGTCGCCAAAATACTTCGTGTGCTTAAAATGCCAGATGGAAATACAACGGTGATCATTCAAGGAAAGAAACGTTTTCAGGTTGCTGAAGTTCTTACTACAGAGCCTTACATGACGGCTACAATTCGTGAGGTTGCCGAAGCGCGTCCTGCAAAAGAAAATGAAGAGTTTAATGCGATTATTGATTCGATTAAAGAATTGGCATTAACAATTATAAAAGACAGTCCGAATATTCCTTCGGAAGCCGCTTTTGCGATTAAGAATATTGAAAGTAATTCGTTTCTTATCAACTTTGTATCCTCTAATTTGAACATATCTGTGGCTGAAAAGCAGAGTTTATTAGAGATTAATGATTTAAAAGATCGCGCATTGGAAACGTTGAAGTTCATGAATGTCGAACTTCAGAAATTATCATTGCGCAACGATATTCAATCGAAAGTGCACAGTGATATAAATCAACAGCAACGAGAATATTTCTTACAACAGCAAATGAAAACCATTCAAGAAGAGTTGGGTGGAAATTCTTCGGAAGCTGAAATTGAAGAAATGAGAACGCGTGCTAAGAAGAAAAATTGGCGCGAAGAAGTATCGAAACATTTCGATAAGGAACTTACCAAGTTGCAGCGTATGAATCCGCAGGTAGCTGAATTTAGTATTCAGAAAAACTATCTGGATCTTATGCTAGAATTACCTTGGGATACTTTTAGTAACGATAAATTCGATCTTAAGCGCGCACGTAAAATTCTAGATCGCGATCATTATGGTCTAGATGACGTAAAGCAACGTATCATTGAATATTTAGCAGTACTGAAACTTCGTAACGATATGAAGTCTCCTATACTTTGTTTATACGGACCTCCTGGAGTAGGTAAAACTTCTCTCGGGAAATCGGTTGCTGAAGCATTAGGAAGAGAATACATTCGAATGTCACTTGGAGGACTTCGAGATGAAGCGGAAATTCGTGGACATCGTAAGACCTATATTGGTGCTATGCCTGGAAGAATTTTAAAAAACTTAAAGAAAGCGGGAACCAGTAATCCTGTTTTTGTATTGGACGAGATCGATAAATTGTCTTCAGGAAATCAAGGGGATCCTTCCTCAGCAATGCTAGAAGTTTTAGATCCAGAGCAGAATAGCGCATTTTAC
Organism: Cochleicola gelatinilyticus; assembly: GCF_001637325.1. GTDB lineage: Bacteria > Bacteroidota > Bacteroidia > Flavobacteriales > Flavobacteriaceae > Cochleicola > Cochleicola gelatinilyticus. Next base: position 267,013 of record NZ_LRXL01000045.1, on the reverse strand, counting down.
GACAATTTCTTAGAGTTAGGCTACGATCTTTCAAAAGTGATGTTTATTGCTACTTCAAATAGTCTAAGTACCATTCAACCAGCATTGCTCGACCGTATGGAGATTATAAATGTTACAGGATACACGATCGAAGAAAAAGTTGAGATTGCCAAAAGACATTTACTTCCGAAGCAATTAAAAGAACACGGACTTACTTCTGAAGACCTTAAAATTGCCAAACCACAGTTAGAAAAAATTGTGGAAGGATACACTAGGGAAAGTGGTGTACGTGGACTTGAAAAACAGATTGCGAAGATGGTGCGTTATGCGGCCATGAAGATCGCTATGGAAGAAGCGTATACTTTGAAAGTGACTAACGACTTGATCGTAGAAGTTCTCAAAGCCCCTAGAATGGAGCGCAACCGATATGAAAATAATGAAGTAGCTGGAGTTGTCACCGGACTGGCATGGACACGTGTGGGAGGAGATATTCTCTTTATTGAATCGATTCTATCTAATGGGAAAGGAACTCTAAACATGACAGGGAACCTTGGTAAGGTAATGAAAGAATCGGCAACCATTGCTTTAGAATATATAAAATCGAACGCTAAAGTGCTAGGAATCGATCCAGCGGTGTTCGAAAAATACAATGTGCATATTCACGTTCCTGAAGGAGCAACTCCAAAAGACGGTCCGAGTGCTGGAATTACGATGTTAACCTCATTGGTTTCACTATTTACACAGCGTAAAGTAAAGAAAAGTATAGCCATGACAGGAGAAATTACCTTACGTGGAAAAGTGCTTCCAGTAGGAGGGATAAAAGAAAAGATCCTTGCTGCAAAACGAGCACATATTAAAGAGATTCTTCTTTGTGAAGATAATAAACGCGATATCGATGAAATTAAACCCGAATATTTAAAAGGGTTGAAATTTCAGTATGTAAAAGATATGAGCGATGTGCTTCAATTGGCATTGACCAAAGAAAAGGTGAAAAATGCTAAGAAACTTTAAATAGCAATTGTAGTTTAAGACCTTATAACGTGTATTTTGTTATAAGGTCTTATTCATTTCGTAAATCATTTCGTCGCCTGTTGAAAATAAATTAATATTGCAGTCGTTTACATGTTAGGTAAAGGTATCCTGCTTCTATGATCCAAAAGATTATTCTGTTTTTAATTGTTATGTTAACCACAAGTGCTATCGCTCAGGTAGGAGGGAGGTCGACCTATCAATTTTTGAACTTAGTAAATAATCCACGTCAGGCAGCATTGGGAGGAAAAGTGGTTACAAATTATGATTACGATCCAACGCAAGCGCTTTTTAACCCGGCGAGTATTAATCCGGATATGGATAATCAACTATCCATAAATTATTCAAATTATATTGGAGACGTAAATTACGGTACAGCGGCGTACGCTTATTTGTGGGATCGTCGTACTCAAGTGCTTCATACTGGAATCACCTATATTAATTACGGAAGTTTCGATGGCTACGACGAAAATGGAGAGCCTACTAGCAGTTTTAGTGGAGGAGAAGTAGCTTTATCTTTTGGACATGCTCGTAATATTGCTTTTACCAATTTTCATGTTGGCGTAAACGTGAAACTTATATCTTCAAAATTAGAACAATATTCATCCTTTGGAGGTGCTCTTGATATTGGAGTAATGTACGTTTACGATGCTTGGGATTTGCATATTACCGGTGTCGCTAGAAACCTGGGAACACAATTTACTCCTTACGATGAAGTATACGAGCCACTACCTTTCGAATTAATCTTCGGAATCTCTCAAACCTTAGAGAATATTCCCATTCGTTGGCACTTTACACTAGAGAACATGCAACGTTGGCGTGTTGCTTTTCCCAATCCTAATCGGGCAGAGACCGATCTTGAAGGAAATACCACCGAAGAAAACGTAAACTTTATAGACAACGCGTTTCGACACATGATTGTAGGAATCGAATTATTTCCCGAGAAAGGATTTAACATTCGATTGGGGTATAATTTACGTCGCGCAGAAGAATTACGAATTATCGAACAGCGTTCATTTGCAGGAATAAGCGCAGGATTTTCCATACGCTTAAACAAAATTCGACTCAGTTATACGTATGCCAAGTATAATGCAGCAGCGACCTCTAGTTTTTTCGGACTTAATATGAACCTTCAGTAATGAAAAAAATTACCATTGCCATAGACGGTTATTCATCTACAGGAAAAAGTACTGTAGCCAAACAACTGGCAGACTGGCTAGAGTATGTATATGTAGATACTGGCGCAATGTACAGAGCCGTGACGCTATATGCGATGCAAAAAGGGTTTATTTCTGAAGAAATTTTCGATAAAGACAAACTTATTGCGTCACTTTCAGAAATTAAACTGGAATTTAGAAAACCGAACGCATTTTCTAAAGCTGAAATTTTTCTTAATAATGAAAATGTAGAAAAGCAAATTCGTACACTTCAAGTTTCAGAATATGTGAGTCCGATCGCCACAATACCCGAAGTGCGCAGAAAATTGGTGGAGCAGCAACAACGCATGGGAGAGGGAAAAGGTGTAGTTATGGATGGTCGCGATATAGGAACCGTGGTATTTCCAAATGCAGAATTAAAAATATTTATGAATGCCTCTGCCGAAAAGCGTGCTACTAGAAGGTTCCACGAGCTGTTGGAAAGAGGGGATGAGGTAGCTTATAAAGATGTGCTTGAAAATGTATTAGAGCGCGATCATATCGATTCCACTCGGGAAGATTCTCCTTTACGAAAGGCGGACGATGCGATAGAAATAGATAACAGTGAAATGAATCTAGAAGATCAGTTTCATATTATTCTACAATTGGCGAAAGACCGTATTGCTGGACGAATATAACTTTTACACTCCACTTAAAAAGGTTTCGCTTTTTGCTTTAAATAACTAACTACTTTTTACTACGAGGTGAGGTTTCTAGTAGTTTTTCAATCTACTTTTTTATAACGCAATACCTCTTTATCTGCTTCATTATAGAAATACAAACTTAGTTCTTCTCTTTTATAACTTCGTACCTGTTGCAATGCTTTGTTATATTCTGCAGATAAATCCATGTTGGGACACGCCATTTTAGTACCGCCCAAAGTTCCAAAGCGAATACTTTTATCGGTAAGTGTTTCAATGCTACCAAAAATAGAATTACAACCATCGTTACCGCCAATGCGTTTTTCTTCCACAAAAATCTCTAATACAGGTTGTTTATTTCTTCCTGAGAATTGATTGTGCCGCACCACATCGCCATTCATTGCCTGTAATGCCCATATATCGTGCAGCTGTATGGCTATCTTGCTATCTGTTTTAGGTTCCATTGCTTTTTTTTCAAGAACTTCCACAAGTGTATATTGAATTGAGGAAGCATCTGCGGGTACGGACTTCGGGTCTTTTTTTACTTCGGAAACTTCTAGTTTATATATAAATCCGGGTTCGTAATTAAATCCATCGATAGTACTGTAAAAAAGTTGCCATTCTCCCTCTCTAAATTGTTCTCCTTTCTGAATCTGAAGGCATTGTCTTTGGCCCACTCCTTCGCATGCGACTTTAGCACTGTTGACCCAATACACAAAGGTCTCCTGTTCTTCTGAAGGTTTTTCATTACAAGAATTAGCTATTAAAAAAGCAAGAAATAAAGCGGTAAGTGATTTCATAATGTTGAGGTTTAAGAAAACAAAAATAATGAAAGCGATAGAGATGCAGCAACTTTTAAATAAGATGAATCTAAGGAGCATTTAAAAATAAGTGCTCTATTATATGCAACTGTTTTACTGCAAGAGGGATAGCAGTTGGCTACCGTGTAGCGCGGATAGCCCGACACTGTAGCGAAGCGGAAGTGGCTTGCCCAAGAAGTAGCTCTAGAAATACGATTTAAATTACACTTATAATGAAATAGATATTTATTAAAATCTGACTTGCGATAAAAGTTAGTGCCTTTAAAAAAGGAGTGATTTTTCTTATTCAAAACGCTTTGAAAATCAAAAGATAAGTAGTAATTTTGCAACCCTTTTAGCGGCAAAGCAAGAATAAAAGGAGCTAAAACTAATATAATCTAAACCCTTCTGTGGGATCGCCGCATTTTTCTTGAATGAACACAGAATACAAAAACTTGTGAGGCAGCAACTTAAATTTCTGAATCGCAATACACAGTAACAAATGGCTGATAAAGCAAACAAAGAAGTAGCAAAAGAAGAAGCTACAACAAACGAACAGGAAACAGCAACTGCTGAAGTGGAGCAACCAAAAGAAGAACTTTCTTTAAAGCAACGCGATCCTGAAAAATTTCTTGAAGAATTTAACTGGCACAACTATCAAGAAGGAATCGATCCTATCGATGATGGTAAACTAGCAGATTTTGAAAAACTAGTAACCGAAAATTTCGTTGATACATTAGATGACGAAGTAGTAGAAGGAGAAGTTGTTTTTGTAACCGATCGTGATGCGATCATCGACATTAACGCAAAATCTGAAGGTGTTGTTTCTTTAAATGAGTTCCGTTACAATCCGGACCTTAAAGTTGGAGACAAAGTAGAAGTTTTAATCGATGTACGCGAAGACAGTACAGGACAGTTAATTCTTTCTCACCGTAAAGCAAGAACAATTAAAGCCTGGGAGCGTGTTAATACTGCACACGACGAAGCAACTATCGTTAACGGATTCGTTAAATGTCGTACCAAAGGTGGTATGATTGTAGACGTATTTGGAATCGAAGCGTTCTTACCAGGATCACAAATAGATGTGAAGCCAATTCGTGATTACGATGCGTATGTTGGTAAAACAATGGAATTCAAAGTGGTGAAAATTAACCACGAATTTAAAAACGTTGTTGTTTCACATAAAGCGCTTATCGAAGCAGATATCGAAGAGCAGAAGAAAGAAATCATCGGTCAGCTTGAAAAAGGTCAAGTACTCGAAGGTGTTGTGAAAAACATCACTTCATACGGAGTATTCGTAGATCTTGGAGGTGTAGACGGACTGGTACACATTACAGACCTTTCTTGGTCACGTATCAACCACCCGAATGAGATCGTAGAACTAGATCAGAAATTGAACGTTGTAATTCTTGATTTCGATGAAGATAAAACACGTATTCAATTAGGTCTTAAACAATTAAATGCACACCCATGGGATGCCCTTGGTGATGAGCTTAAAATTGGTGATCGCGTTAAAGGTAAAGTTGTTGTAATTGCAGATTACGGTGCGTTTATCGAAGTAGCTGAAGGTGTAGAAGGATTGATCCACGTTTCTGAAATGTCTTGGTCAACACACTTACGAAGCGCACAAGATTTCGTAAATGTTGGAGATGAAGTAGAAGCAGAAATATTAACACTAGACAGAGAAGATCGTAAAATGTCTCTTGGTATCAAGCAATTATCGCAGGATCCATGGACTGATATTACTTCTAAATACCCTGTAGGTTCACGTCATAAAGGGATTGTACGTAACTTCACCAACTTTGGTGTATTCGTAGAATTAGAAGAAGGTATCGACGGACTTATTTATATCAGCGACCTATCTTGGACTAAGAAGATCAAGCACCCAAGTGAATTTACTAATATTGGTGATACACTAGAGGTTGTTGTTCTTGAATTAGATGTAGAAGGACGTAAATTAAGCTTAGGTCACAAACAGACTGAAGACAACCCTTGGGATAAGTACGAAGCTGAATTTAAAGTAGGAAGCAAGCATACAGCTAAGATCGATGAGATCGTAGACAAAGGAGCCGTAATCAACTTTAATGATGATATTAGTGCATTTGTACCAAAACGTCACTTAGAAAAAGAAGACGGGACTGACGTACAAAAAGGTGAAGAAGCAGAATTCCAAATTATTGAATTCAATAAAGAATTTAAGAAAGTGGTAGCCTCTCACATGGCAATACATAAAGAAGAAGAAGCGAAGATCGTAAAAGCAGCTGCTAAAAAAGCGGAGCAACAAGCCGATGAGTCTAAACCGACTTTAGGTGACGCGAACTCAGCACTTCAAGCTTTAAAAGACAAAATGGACGGGAAATAACAATCCAAGTTTCTTTAGAGAAACAACATTCATTTAAAGCAAAAGCCTTCCAGAAATGGAAGGCTTTTTTATTAGAATAAAATTAATGTTTTAAATATATGCGATAATTAAATACAAATTACTAATTTAGAGTTGAATAGAGACTCTTTTTAGCATTAGTTATGAAGAGTAATTTACGAACCTTAATACCTTACACATGAAAAAAGTTACTTTAACAATCGCATTAATCGTATCGACCGTGTCTTACGCACAGCAAATCTCCGGATACCACGAACTGGGAGCTATAGACTTACCAGTAATCAATGCTACCAATCAACAAGCTACAATCACACAAATTGATGACTTAGAACGCCCAATTATTGGAGTTTACACTACTCTCGATGAATTTAATACCGCGCTTTCTGAAAACTGCTCAGAAACGAGTGTAACCTCTGAAGATTTTACAGGAGGTCCCGCAGGTATTACCGAATGTGGTCCTACTGTAAGTAGTGATGGAGATAGTTGTTTTGCAGCTGGTGAACTAGAAGTTGGGTTTACAGTTTCTGTAAGTACTGGTACAGTTATAAATATTCCTCCCGGTGCCATTGGTAACACAGATTCTTTAGTTGGTGCTACAACATTTGCAGAATTTACAATTATCAATTTTGATCCTAATGTGTATGCAGTAGCTATGGATGTTTGGGAAAATAATGACCCTACTACCTTAATTAGAGTTTATGGTGAAGGAGATGTTTTAATAGAAGAATTATCGATAGATGCACCAACAAATTCTCAGAATTTTTTCGGGGTAATCACAGATGAACCTATTACAAAAATTGAGTTAGAAGGTGCTAATGGCAGTGGAGAACTATTCGGAAACTTTATTTTTGGTGGAGATTGCTTACTAGGTGTTAATACTAATACTCTTTCACAAATATCGGTTTTCCCTAATCCCACTACAGGAATCTTAAAAATTAATATTCCTTCAGGAATTGAAATAGAAAATAGCGTTATGTACGATGTTCTTGGAAAAGTAATACCGGCTACCTTCGTAAATGGAGAGTTAAATATTTCTAGCCTTCAGCAAGGTGTTTATATACTTAAAATTAATACAAATAGTGGAGTCTATACTCAGCAAATTATTAAGGAATAAAGGTTTATTATTTGTTTAATTAATTAAATATAAATGAAACATTACCAGACATAAAATATTGGTAATTTAATTTTTATCGTAGATAAACAAAACAAAACCCCCTGTAGGCACAAGGCCTTTAGGGGGTTTCTAACTAACCAACCAAATTTTTAGATTCCTCTACCACTACGAGTGGCAGAACGACTTCGTGATGAAGATTTAGATTTAGTGTTCGAACCTCTTTGCGCAGTAGTCTTTCTTGAAGCACTAGCTCCAGTAGTTCTTTTTACAGCACTTCCACCTCGTGATACATTAGTACTCTTTCTTTGTGTAGTACTAGTCGCTGTTGGTCTACTTGTGCGTGTACTACGATTCTTAGACACTTGTTTTCTGTTTCCTGTAGCAACTCTAGTAGGAGTCTTAATTCTCGAAGTACGCACCGTTTTTGTAGAACGGCTTGGAGATACTTTTCGATTCACTTTTGCCGAATTATCAATTCGTTTTGTCGCAGTTCTATTTGTTGAGCGTACCGTATTATTTCTTGATGTTGCAACAGATTTTTTAGTTGTTCTAGTTTGTTTTACCTGTTGGTTCGATCGCACATTCCCGGTAGCTTTACTTCTACTATTATTTCTACTTATATTATTGTTATTTCGATTTGAAGAGGCCGTACGTGATGTGTTAGCATTTCTTCTTCCACTATCAGAAACAAAGGTGTTACGTCGATTGGGATTATAATTACTATTTTTTGTTACACGACCGTCTTTATAATGGTTTCTACTTCCTGGTCTATAAAAATTTCTTCTTCCGTTAGCATAGTGATTACGCCCTTTTTTATAATAGTTTCTATGATGCGTATAGCTATAACGTCTTGGAGAATAATATCTTCTATAAGGATAGTCGTATACTACGCAACTTGTGTAATAAGGTCTGGCATAATATACATGCCAAGGTCTGTAAACATAGCGTGGAGTCCATAGGTTAATATATCCAGAATAATGTGAGAAGTGTCCATAGTGATTATAGAAAACACGTAAACCTCCTACACGTACAATACGTCGATTAGTATACTGAATTTCTGTATTACCAGCTTGGACAATACGTCCGTATTCATCATAATAAATAGGTGTATCTTCAACCTGGATTACAGCACCATAATCATCGTATTGAACGTACGCTTCGTAATCGTAGCCAGAATTAAATGAGACAGCTACATTTGGTGTGTTGATATTTACATTAACATTATTTCCTTGTTGAGGACCAACATATACAAAATCAAATTGACCATCTGGAAAAACTGAAAATTCAACAGTACCTTCAATAAAGATGTATGATTTTCCATCGTAATCGTAGTTCGTTGTTTCTTCAAGTGTAGGTACACTTTCCGAAGAATCTGGTGTCGCTTTTACTGAGAATCCTATTAAGAATAAACTAAATAGGAGGGTTGCTGCTTTTTTCATAATTGTCATTTTTAAAAGGTTGTACTTGCTTTGAATTTCTTTGGTCAGCTCTGTACGCCATTAATAAAACAACCATCGTGCCAAAAACGTTAACCCTTGATTATGAGACGTTTTTGATTTTATTCTAAATTTTTTCTTTTAGATATGCAGCTGTAAAAGACTTTTTATTAGTGCTCACTTCTTCTGGAGTACCCTGTGCAATTACTTCTCCACCTTTAGAACCTCCTTCAAGTCCTAGGTCAATGATATGATCAGCGCACTTAATAAGATCAATATTATGCTCAACCACGATTAACGTATGGCCTTTATCGAGAAGCGCATAAAAGGAAGCTAATAGTTTTTTTATATCATGAAAATGAAGTCCCGTGGTAGGTTCGTCAAATATAAATAAGGTCTTTTCTTTTGTTGTTCCTTTTACTAAGAATGACGCCAATTTAATTCGCTGTGCTTCACCACCCGAAAGCGTAGAGGAGCTTTGTCCTAATTGTACATACCCCAAACCTACATCTTGAAGTGGCTGTAATTTTGTAATAATCCTTTTTTCTTCATGTTCACTAAAAAAAGAAATTGCATCATCCACAGTCATGGTTAAAATGTCATCAATATTTTTTTTGTGAAAGGTTACTTCTAAAACTTCTTTCTTAAATCGCTTTCCATTACAAGTATCGCATTCTAAATGAACGTCTGCCATGAACTGCATTTCTATTGTCACTTCACCATCCCCCTTACAGGTTTCACATCGGCCACCATCGACATTAAAACTAAAATGTTTGGCTTTATAACCGCGAATATCGCTTAATTTTTGCTTAGCAAATAAATTACGTATGTCGTCGTATGCCTTGATGTAAGTAACCGGATTCGATCTGCTGGAACGTCCAATGGGATTCTGATCGATAAATTCAATATTTTTAAGGCTATTAAAAGATCCTTCTAATCCCGTAAATTGTCCTGGCTTTTCTCCATATCCTCCAACATGTCTTTGCATTGCAGGGTAAAGAATTTTCTTAACTAAAGTACTCTTACCGCTTCCAGAAACTCCTGTTACTGCAGTAAATGCACCAACTGGAAACTCAACATTAATGTTCTTTAAATTATTGTGGCGTGCTCCTACAACTTTTATGCTGTTTTTTGAAGTGCGTCTTTTTGAGGGAACCTCTATCTGCAGCGCTCCATTGAGATAACCAGCAGTAAGAGAATTAGATTTTAAAATTTGAGCATACGTTCCATGAGCAACAACTTCTCCACCAAAGGTTCCCGCTTCGGGACCAATGTCTATAATATCATCAGCAGCTTTCATTATATCCTCGTCGTGCTCCACCACAATAACCGTATTCCCGAGATCTCTTAAAGCTTTTAAAACTACAATAAGTCTTTCTGTGTCTTTAGGATGTAGTCCGATGCTGGGTTCATCTAAGATGTACATAGATCCAACCAGACTACTTCCTAATGAAGTTGCTAGATTTATACGTTGCGATTCTCCACCCGACAATGTATTAGACTTTCTATTAAGTGTAAGGTAGCTTAAACCAACATCCATTAAAAAGGAAAGTCGGTTTTTAATTTCTAGTAAAAGTCTTTTAGCAATTTGTTCTTCGTACGAATCAAGTTCTAAATCTTTAAAAAATACAGCAACTTTATCTAATGGAAGTTCAACAAGATCTTGTATCGAAAGTCCACCAACTTTTACAAAATTTGCTTCAGGGCGCAGACGTTTTCCGTTACATGTACTACATTTTGTCTTTCCTCGATATCTAGAAAGCATTACTCTATTTTGAATCTTATAACTTTTAGACTCAAGAAAAGCAAAGAAGCTATTCAATCCTTCAAAATATTTATTTCCATCCCAAACTAGTTGTTTTTGTTCATCAGAAAGTTCAAACCAAGGTTTGTGAATAGGGAAATCAAACTTATAAGCATTATTTACCAATTGATCACGATACCAACTCATGCTCTCACCGCGCCAAGGAAATATCGCATTTTCGTAAATTGATAAGGCAGTATTTGGAATTACAAGATCATCATCTATCCCAATTACATCTCCATAGCCTTCACACGTCGGACATGCGCCATAGGGATTATTAAAACTGAACAAATGTACATTTGGTTCTACAAATGTCATCCCGTCTGCTTCAAATCTATTATTAAATTCCCTTATAGAATTATCGGAAAGATTTTCAATATATAACTCACCTTTACCTTCGTAAAAAGCCATCTGCACCGCATCTGCAAGTCGATTGTAAAAATCTTCATCATCTTTAGTGATCACCCTATCAACTACTAAAAGAATGTTCTTCGGAAGTTTTTCTTCCTTGAGCTCATCTATTCGCGAAATAGAATTTTTAATCTTAACTCTGGAATATCCTTGCTGGGCTAACGCCTGAAGCTTATTCTCAATAGTTCTTCCTTCTTCAAGAAAAATGGGTGCAAGCAACAGTAATTTTTCGCCCGTTTGAAATTCTTTCATATAGGTCATCACATCGCTCACGGTATCTTTTTTAACAACATTTCCTGAAACAGGCGAAATTGTTTTTCCTATACGTGTATAAAGAAGCTTTAAATAATCGTAAATTTCTGTAGAAGTACCTACCGTAGATCTTGGATTTGTAGAATTTACTTTCTGCTCTATAGCAATGGCAGGGGAAATACCTTTTATACTATCTACTTTTGGTTTATCAAGACGCCCTAAAAACTGACGAGCATAAGAGGAAAGACTTTCTACGTAGCGCCTTTGACCCTCAGCATAGAGAGTATCAAAGGCTAAACTTGATTTTCCACTTCCCGAAAGACCAGTAATAACTACCAATTTATTCCGTGGAATGGCAACCGATATATTTTTTAGGTTATGAAGTTTGGCACCCTCAATAAGGATGTTTTTTTTGGTATCTAGTGTTTCAGTATTCAAATTATCAACTTTCTTTTTACAACGATTTTCGCAAAGATACTATATACATTTTGAGATTTCACATTAACATATATTGTATTTTTTTTAGGAAAAAAATAAGATTTTGTTGCATTTGTGATTTCTTTGTTGTTATATTTACGCCTTACAACGTCATTTATAAAATTTATTGCCTATAGCATATCATTACTTTTTACACTTAAAACATAGCAGCTAAACAACCAATATAATAGTTGTTTATTTTTAAAAAGTATCGATATGAAGCAAAGTAACAGTACAGATGCGTTTCTTGTAAGCGCTTATATGAATGGCAATGAATCCGCTCTTTGCGAATTAATTACTCGTCACAAGCAAAGAATCTACAGTTTCATTTATTCAAAAGTTTATAATCGGGATATCGCAGAAGATATTTTTCAGGATACCTTTATTAAGGTAATTAAGACCTTAAAACGAGGTGCTTATAATGAAGAAGGGAAGTTTCTTCCTTGGGTGATGCGTATTGCACACAATCTTGTCATTGATCATTTCAGAAAAAATAATCGAATGCCTAAATTCGAAAATAATACCGACTTTAACATATTTTCGGTATTATCTGATGGTTCACTTAACGCTGAGAAACGAATGATTAAGGGGCAAGTAGAGGACGATGTTAGAAGGCTTATCCAAGAATTACCGGAAGATCAGAAAGAAGTTTTAGTAATGCGCATGTATAAAGACATGAGCTTTAAAGAAATTAGTGAGCAAACTGGAGTAAGTATTAATACTGCTTTGGGAAGAATGCGTTACGCACTTATTAATTTACGCAAAGTGATTGATAAACATAATATTGTATTAACAAATTAATACAATAAAGTGCAAGTTGGGGCGTTATTTGTAAATAATAACCTCTAAAATGAGATATATGCAAAACTTGTACTCTGAAACCTCACGTATGGATCCCGTGAAAAATAAATTGGCTCCTAGCGAAGAGACCGTAAAGTTTCTTCTAGATTATTCGAAGGCTTTAAGTGTTATAGATTACCATAAATTGAAGTTTGAAGCACTTCTAAACTAAACTTTGACCCTCCTTAGTAAGCCCTTCGGAGGGTTTTTTATGCTCTTTTAGTAGCAATATTTTTTTTCTTAAAATAATCATTTAAGACTGTTTTTCTTCCAATTGTTTTTGTGATAATATCTTTTTCTAAATCCCATCCTCTAGCGGGTGAATACTGCCTTCCATACCAAATAATTTGCAAGTGCAGTTTGTTCCAGTGATCTTCTGGGAATAATCGTTTTGCATCTCGCTCGGTTTGTACTACATTTTTTCCATTAGTAAAACCCCAGCGGTACATTAATCTGTGTATGTGGGTATCTACGGGAAACGCTGGGATGTTAAAAGCCTGTGACATTACTACACTTGCAGTTTTATGACCCACTGCCGGCAATGCTTCTAAAGCTTCAAAACTTACAGGTACTTGTCCATTATGTTTTTCTATTAAAATTTTGGACAGTCCATGAATACCTTTCGATTTCATGGGAGAAAGTCCTACAGGTTTTATAATTTCTCGAATCTCTTCTACAGATAATTTTATCATATCATGTGGATTATCGGCAACCTCAAATAACAATGGGGTAATTTTGTTAACGCGAACATCTGTACTTTGAGCCGATAATAATACGGCAATTAAAAGGGTATAAGGGTCTTTATGATCCAGCGGAATAGGAATTTCGGGATAAATTTCATTTAACTTTTCAATAACAAATTCTACCTTTTCTTGCTTATTCATTTTAACTACTTTTATACAAAAATAAACAATGAAGACATTAAAAGAAGGCGACAAAGTACCAAACTTTACTGTAAACGATCAAGAAGGAAATTCCATTTCATTGTCAGATTACAAAGGGAAGAAATTGATTGTATTTTTCTATCCAAAAGCCAACACACCAGGTTGTACCGCTGAAGCTTGTAATCTACGAGATAATTATAAAGAATTGCAAAGCCAAGGTTACTCTATATTAGGTGTAAGTGCCGATAGTGAAAAAAGGCAGAAGAAGTTTAAAGAAAAATACGATTTTCCTTTCCCTTTATTAGCAGATGAAAATAAAGAGGTGATTGAAACATTTGGAGTTTGGGGGCTTAAAAAATTCATGGGCCGTGAGTACGATGGTATCCATCGAAAAACATTCTTAATAAATGAAGAAGGTATAGTTTCTCGTGTTATCGATAAGGTAAAAACGAAAGATCACGCCGCTCAAATCTTAGAATAATTTAAAGAATAACTGTATAATGTAAAAACCTGTGACTTTAAAGACCACAGGTTTTAAAAAAAAGTATTAAAAAAGTAGGATTAACTAGAAGCTTCTTCAGCCTTAGGATCAATCTTACAACTAAAAAGATGCTTGTCTCTAATGATTTCTGAAACCCCTTCTGGAAGCATTTCTTGCCAACCATCTTCACCATCTTCAATTTTTTGAAGCACTTCTCTAGAGAAAATATTCAATATATCAGGGTTAAAGTCAGTAATATCAACCACTTTGCCGTTATATTTAAAGAATTTGTACAATTCTTTCATACGTGGATGTACCTTTAAATTTTCACTAGTTGTATACTCACCTGTTTCAGGATCACGCATAGGGTAGAGGTATACTTTTAGATCTTTAAAGAATAACTTTCCGAAGGCTTCTAGAATACCACCACTTAAATGACGGTAGTATTTTTCATCAAAAATATCAACTAGATTGTTTACACCCATGGCCAATCCTAAACGTTCTTTTGTGTAACGAGAAAAATATTCCACCAGTTTGTAATATTCCTGAAAGTTCGAAATTAATACCGTGTGTCCTAAAGAACATAAGAGTTTAGCTCGATCCATAAAGTCTTCTTCATCGATCTCCCCTTCAGCACGTAAATTGGAAAGTGTAATTTCAAAAATTACTTCAGTACGTTCCTTTTCTACTTTGCTTTCATTTAAAAACATTTCGTATGATTTCTCATACATATCTATATTCACTTTTGTCACGGGTCTAAAACTTCCGCGTAAAGCAAGAATATTTTTTTTGTAGAGAATTCTAGCAGGAAGAATATTATTCCCATCAGGACCAAACATTACGGCATCGGTCATACCATTTTTAATAAGTTGTAAGCTCATTAACCGGTTATCAACATCAGCAAAACGAGGACCAGAAAAGTTTATCGTATCGATCTCAATTTTATCTTTATCGATATGGTCATATAAATAACGTAATAACTTTTTAGGCGTATCGTATTTATAGTAAGCGCCGTAAATTAAGTTAACCCCTAGAATTCCTAAAGTGATTTGCTGCAACATCGCATCATTCTCATGAAAACGAATGTGTAAAGTAATTTCGTTATAGTCTTCGTTGGGATCCATTTGATATCGAATTCCAACCCATCCATGACCTTTGTATTTTTTAGCAAAATCGATGGTTGCTACAGTATTTGCATATGCAAAGAATAATTTTTCGGGATGTTTGTCTCGAATTATTCGTTCTTCGATAAGGTTGATCTCATGAGAAAGCATGCGTTGTAAGCGCGCTTCGGTAACGTATCGTCCATCATCTTCGATTCCGTAGATAGCATCACTAAAATCCTTGTCGTAAGCAGACATAGTTTTTGCAATAGTTCCAGAAGCACCTCCTGCTCTAAAAAAATTACGTACAGTTTCTTGTCCGGCACCAATTTCTGCAAAGGTACCGTAGATGTTTTCATTAAGATTTATCCGTAAGGCTTTGCTTCGTATCGAAGGAATGTCCTCAAAATCTTTGTCTCCGGAAATATGATCTGGCATAGGTACTTATTTAAAGTAAAGTCACTAACAAAGGTACTAAATACAATAGGCAAACAAAAAAAATACTGTTATTTTTGTCCCAATGAAATCACCCCTTAAAGTTACATTTTTAGGCACAGGAACCTCGCAAGGAATTCCCATAATTGGAAGTGATCATCCCGTATGTTTAAGCACTAATCCTAAAGATAAAAGGCTTCGAGTTTCGGTGCTTTTAGAGTGGGATGACACTCATATTGTAATAGATTGTGGACCCGATTTTAGACAACAAATGCTTCGAGAAAAATGTAAAAAAATAGATGGTATATTACTAACACACGAACATAGTGACCATACTGCTGGTCTTGACGATATTCGTCCTTTTTATTTTAGACAAGGAAATATTCCTTTTTATGCATCGCAACGCGTATTTAATTCGTTGCACGACCGATTTGGATATATATTTCAAATTGAAAATAAGTACCCTGGTGCGCCTACTATTGAAGAGCATGTTATCGATAAAGAAACCCCTTTTAATCTCTTCGGAAAGAAAGTGATTCCAGTAGAAGCTTTTCACAATAAATTGTCGGTATTAGGTTTTAACATAGATGACTTTGTATACCTCACAGATGTAAAATCTATGGAGACAACCGAAATTGAAAAAATTAAAGGATGTGCAGTTTTAGTTGTAAATGCACTTCGAGAAGCACCACATCCTTCACATTTTAATTTAGATGAAGCATTAGCATTCATTGAAAAAGTAAACCCTGGGAAGGCTTATTTAACACATATTAGCCATTTATTGGGTTTTCATGACGAGGTGTCGAAAAAGCTTCCAAAACGAGTGCATTTAGCGTATGATGGACTTCAACTAGTGATTCAATAATCACTTTAGAAATGTTTGTAATCGTTTTTTCAGAATAAAACAAGAATTTAAATTTCAATAAAAAAAACTAGTTTCCTATGAAGCATAAAATATTCATGTATCTCTTTCTTTTCGCTGCATTGTTTATCATTTATCAGTATATGAATGAGAAAACGATTTTCGAATCACAAGAAAAAAAGATTGAATCGTTAACCAAACGAGCAGAAAGATCTGAAGCTGCAGCAGATTCATTACAAATGGTTGCCGACGATTTAAATTATTTCACGCTACAAGGTAATGATAATGCAATGACCTATCTCGAAAATTCTGGATACGAAGCGAAAGCTGTTGAAGCTCTTGCACACAATGCGATTTACGATCAAAACGTTAGAGAAGAGGGAAATCCACTAGTGCCATTTGTCGGGCTAAATGGCAAGCCAATGCGCGTAAATAAAGTACGTTTTTTAAACCACAAATGGTTGTTAGCCGATTTTACCGATGGACAATATTGGGGTGAAATGATCTTAGAATACTCATTTAATGAAACTAATGAACTTCAGTTTAGAACACTTGGATCTTTATTGTATCCGCAGTAATTTTTAACTAAGATCTTCTAGCCATTGTTTTAATTCATAAAAGTTTTGAGGTGCCACACCGTGACCTACTGGAAATTCAGAATATGTAGCATCGATATCTAAATTTTTCAAGAAGGGTTTGGTTTTCCGTGCCCAATCTATTGGAATAACTTGATCTGAACTTCCGTGAGATGTATAGATGTTTAGATTACTAAAATCGTTATCCTTGTAACCTTCTTTCAGAATATCTTCATTTATATAACCACTTAAACCGATCACATTTTTTATTTTTTCTGGATAACTTAGAGCAACGGCAAAACTTAAAATAGTTCCTTGACTAAAGCCAAGTAGGGTAATGTTATTTTTATCGACTTTATATTTAGAGATTATATCATCGATACAATTTGAAATAAGATCTCGAGAAGCAATTGCTTGTTCGGTATCACTAAACTTTCCGTCGGTGTTATCGAAGTAAATATTATACCATGCATTTCCATAGGGTTGCATAGGTATAGGTGCTTTTAGCGCAATAACTGCATATGTTTCAGGTAATTCTGAAGCGAAAGAAAATAGGTCGTTCTCATCACTTCCGAAGCCATGAAGCATTATAATTGCAGGAGGATTTTCAGAAGAAACTGCGGGAGCTTTATAATTGTGTTCTAGTATTAATTCTTTTTTTGTCATTTTTCAAAAATAAAAGATGCCACCTAAAAAAGTGGCATCGTATGCTATAAATATTGGTTAAAAATTATCCAATATTCTTAAACCAATCTTGAAATTGTGCTCCAACAACTGGTACAGGTTTTTCTTCGCCTTGAATGGCAGCAATAAATCCTAAAATCCAAAGTACGAAAACACCTAAGTTTAGTATCCAAGGTAAAATAGGAACATATATGTAATAGAAAATAATATTAAAAATTACCGAAAGTAAAATAATTCCAATTGCTTGTCGAATATGAAACGATGCAAAAGGATTCTTTTTACTACTGTTCATTACAATGGCAATTATTAGTCCGATGACCCATAAGTAAGCAATAATCGCTATTGTCTTACCTTCTGAAACAGATTGGTTTTCCATAATTTAAGGTTTTTTTTGATGGTTGATTTTTAAGTATCTGTTAAAGATAGGGGAACTAATCAAGAAAAGTAAACCATTGCTGAAATTTCTCACTTAAAACGGGAATTGCTTTTTGCTTATTCGAAATAGCCATGATCATAGAAAATACCCAAAGTAGAAACGATATTACCCAAATAATTTCTCCAATAAGAAGATCTACATAGGCTTGAATTACTTGAGAGATTAGCAGTATAAGCACCAGCCCAAACATATTTTTAATGTGCCATGTTGCAAAAGCGTGTTTTTGATCACGATTCATAAAATAGGCAATGAACATTCCAATAAAAGTAATGTAAGCAATAATTGCTTTCGATTTTCCGGAAGGTTGCTGGTTCATCAAGAATTTAAAATTAATTGGTCGTTGGAAAAAATCCCATAAGCTTTTCCTTTAAGTGTTTCTCCTAAAAAGGCTGAATTTGCTGATGTAGACATTATATCATCCTTGGTAAATGTCCATTTCACATTCGGGTTAAATAGGGTAAGTGTGGCTTTGTTCCCTTCTTCAATACGTTCCGATGGAATCTTAAATACCGATTTTAAATTGGTCAAAGCACTTACCGCTGCTTCAACATTCATTTCTTTATGTAATCCACCAAAACAACTTTCCAAACCAATACTGCCAAAGTATGCGTGGTCGAACTCTATTTTTTTATGTTCTACATCGATAGGATTGTGATCGCTGGTAACTCCATCGATGGTTCCTTCTTTTAAACCTTTTAATAAAGCTTTGCTATCTTCTTTAGTTCTTAGCGGCGGTAAAACTTTATAATTAGTGTCGAAGGTTTCTAAAAGATCGTCGGTAAGTATGAGATTCGATAGTGCTACGCTGCATGTTACATTGAGTCCTTTTTTCTTTGCTTCTTTTACTAGTGCTACCGATTTTTTTGTGGAAATTGTGGGTACATGTAATTTTCCTCCAGTATAGGCTAATAAATGAAGATCACGTACCAATTGTAATTCTTCCGAAAGAGCCGGAATACCCTTTAACCCTAGTCGGGTACTATTTATTTCCTCATTAACCATTCCGTTCCGTGCGACAGAAGTCTCAAAAGGAAAGCTTTGTACTAGCCCATCGAAGCTTTGGGTATACTGCAATGCAATTTTTAAAAGGTTTGCATTGCTTATTGGTTTTTTATGATCATAAAATGAAACGGCTCCTTCATTTTGCATATCGTATAGTTCTGCCAAGTCGATTCCTTTGCTTTCAACTGTTAATGCTCCAATAGGGTAGAGGTTTACTGCATGACCTTCTGCTTTAGAGCGCAAGTACTTAATATTCGATTTACTGTCGGTTATGGGTTGCGTATTCGCGTTCACAGCTACGTGAGCAAAACCACTAAGTGCAGCTGTTTGTAATCCAGTATCAATCGTTTCTCGTTCTTCATAGCCGGGCTCACCAAAAGATACACTTGGATCGAACCACCCTTGAGAGATGTGCAAGTCTTTTAAAACAACTTCTTTAATTTTTTTATCATTTGGGATCGTAGCCGCTATCTTGATTATAATTCCTTTTTCAATAAGGATGTCCCGTTGTTTTAAATGATGTTTTCCTGAGGGGTCGACAATCGTGGCCGATTTTAGTAGAATTTTCATTTATAGAATTTTAGGATCAACATTTCGGTGATAAGGAATAATAGTGCAAAAATAGCAAACCATTTCCACAAATCGTTCCTTGAATTTTCTGCGGCTAATGAATTGAAAACTTCTGTGATAGAATTATGTAGTTGTACACCTTTCCAGTTTTCTAAATTTGCATACTGTAAGATACTTTCAGACCGATCATAATTATAACTAATATGTTCTATAAAAGTTTTGTCTTTAACTATATCGTATGTTCCGGCTATTGCAGGTTCGTCATTTGTGGTAATAATAACCTGATTTGCTTTGGTTTGTTGAAGTGGAATAAAACGAAACGTGCTATCTCTCATCTCAAGAATTTCATCCTGCATTAATACCTCCGGCACCGAAAAAGTATTTTGTAAACCTATATTGTAATATAAGTTTTGCAAAGAAAGACTTTGTTTCGCCATGTTAAAAAGAGTAGGGACAATAAGTGGTGAATTCTGAAAATTTGTGTTTTCTGAATTAAAAGGAGCAGTACTAACGTAACTATTTCCATTTTGAAGAAGAAACGGAGAAGCATCTTCGAAAGTAAGTACCGGGATAGCATTCGTGCTTATTGGGTGAAACTGATTTACTTTTGGGTACTGAAAATTAACCACTCGTTTTTCAAAAACATCCTTATATAGTGGATGATCGAATCTAATTTGTGTAATCTTTTTTTCTGAAGGTGTAGCTTCAGAAATAACTCCTAACTTTAAATTAGCTAACAAACTGTTGTATTCTGTAATTTCTCCCTGTACTGAAGGGATGATTAAAAGGTTTCCACCTCTTTCCGTAAAGGATTCTAAGGCAGTTCTTAATGGTGGAGGAATTGAAACTAACTCGTTTAAAATGATAAAATTCTGATTCGGAATTAGGTTGTAGTCTAGGGCATTATATGTTTGCTGCGTATATTCAAATTCAGGTTGATCGAATAGGCGTTGCAAGAAATTCGCATTCGCTTGATTAATTGAAAGAACTTTTATTTTCGTTTGCGTATTTATACTAAAAAACAACGTATTGTCGTAAGGTAGATTTGCTTCAGTAACGCTTAATTTTCCTTTAAAGCTTTCACTTTTATCAACATCAAAGTTTAAAATTGTAGTTCCTTTTTCTGAAAGGTCTGCAGCTGTTTTAGCTACTAGAACATCATTATTATATAAAGAAACGGGAATTGGAGCAGCAATAGTTTCCGAGGCAGTTATTTTAACTTTTAATATGTTCGATGAAGTGGTATTCCCTTCAAAATATGCACTGTCTATAGCGACCGATTGTGTAGCAACGGGCTGAAGTTGTACTGCGTGTATTGTTGCATCATTTAATGTGTCTGGGAAAGTATTTCTGCCTTGAAAATCGGACACGATAAGCAATTGTTTGTCGGCTGTCTTTGAGCTTCCAAATAACTGATTTCCCTTTAGAAGAATTTCATTTAAAGATAACTGCCTCGCACTATAATCTACTTGAAGAATTTCATTTTTAAAGTCTTGTAACGAGCTGTTTTTTCTGCTAAAATCGTTTGTAAACCAACTCACATTTTCGGTTCCTGATATTTTCTCATAAAGATCTTGTACGGCACGCTGTAACAATGGTCCTTTCTCTCCTTTAGCTTGCATGCTAAAAGAGTTGTCTATGTATATTACTGTTTCCTTTTCTGTGTTTAGGGCCTTTTTTGTAGCCGTAAATGGCTGCGCAAAAGCAAGTATGATGCAGGCTAAGGCTAACAGCCTAATAAGTAGGGTAAGCCATTTTTTTAGCTGTGAACTTTTTCGGGTTTGAAGGGTTACTTTTTTAAGAAAAGCAACATTGGTAAAATCAACTTTCTGAAATTTTCGAAGTTGAAAGAGATGAATAATAATAGGGATAAGCAGCAGAAAAAGAGCGTAAAGAAGTTCAGGGTTTTTAAACTGCATTTGTATCCAAATTTGAGTCGGTAGTATACTTAAGAGCCGAATCGATGCGCAAGATACTATTTTAAGGAACGATGCTCAAGTATTTTATGCTTTCAAAGATAAAAAATGTGTGTCGATTTTAACTACTTCTGTATTGTGAAACTAAAAGTAGTTCCCTCTCCAGGTTTCGATTCAACTTTGATAGTTCCTCCTAATTTGGTAACCAATGTTTTTACGGTAGCAAGGCCAATTCCGGTTCCTTTTTTTCCGTTTCGGTCTTTTTTACCAGTGGTTTTAAAGAGATTAAAAATTTCGTCTTTTTTTTCACTTTCTATGCCGATTCCATTATCGATAATAGAGAAGCAATGAGAGTCTGGTTTTTCTTTATAAAGTACCGTTACTTTTCTGTTAAGACTTGTATTATATTTAAGTCCGTTATCGATAAGATTAAGCATGATCTGTGTAAGAGCAGCTTTATTGGTGTCTCTTATAGTTTCGGCTGTTGGGTGTATAAATTCTGCATCATTAAGAATTAAGATCTCTTTAATTTCTTCAAAAAATTCTCCAAGGTTTATATCGGTATTTCTTTCTTTTAGTAGTTCGTCGGCTTTATAATATTTAAGAATTCCATTAATGTAATCGTTAAGGGTTTCTGAAGATTCTTCAATATAATCTAGATACTCATCGGAATCGCCTTTTAATATTCCTTCATTTTCTTCTCTAAGAAGACGAGTAAGAGATGTGATATTTGCTAATGGAGATTTAAGATCATGAGAAACAACTCCGGCAAAGCTTTTTAACCGATTGTTCCGTTCTGTTAATTCTCGTTGAATTTCTTCTAATTCTTCATTTTTCTTATGAAGCTCAAATAAGTTAACGACTTGCTTAGATAAAGAAATAAGAGCATCTTTTTGTAATTGTGTTAATACTCTTGGTTTGTTATCGTAAACACATAATGTTCCAAGGGGAAATCCTTCGGCATTAATTAGAGGTGAAGCGGCGTAAAAAACAGTGCCGCAATCTTCGATTGATGGATTGTCTACAAATCGATAATCTTTTCTAGAGTCTTCTACTTCAAAAATTTCGTTTTTACTTAATATGGCATGGCCACAATACGAAGTTTCTCTTGGAGCCTGATTAAAATCTATTCCAAAATGGGATTTAAAAAAATTACGGTCTTTATCTAAGAGGGTTATAAGTGCAATAGGGGTTTCACAAATTTTAGCAGCTAAACTAGATAGGTTGTCGAAATCAGCTTCGGGAAGCGTATCGAGTAGGTTATAGCTTCTAACTTGCGCTAATCTTTGCGATTCGTTTGAAGGTAAATTGGGAGCTTTCATAATAATGCATAATTACGTAAATTATCTCATATAGTCTTTTTTTACCTATAAAATTTAACACTTTATCGGTGTTATTTAAGAAATAAGCGCGGCAATTGTGAATTCAAATGTAGTGCCAACCCCTAATTTAGAGGAAACAGAAATGTCTCCTCCCAATTTATTAATTAATTTTTGTACCGTAGATAATCCAATTCCATGCCCCTTATTCCCATTGCGATCTACGTTACCTACCGTAGAGAAAAGAGTAAAAATTTCTTTTTGTTTTTCTTTTGGTATTCCCATACCGTTATCGGTTAATGAAAAATGATACAGTCCATTTTTATTATAACATTCTATATCGATAAGAATTTCGTCTTTATCATTATACTTTAAGCTATTTCCTATTAGATTTAATAAAATCTGTTCAAGTGCCGATCGGTTACAATTAATATCTATATTTTTTTCGGGAAAGTTTATTTCACAATCCACATTGATATTAAGAAGGTCAACAATTTCTTCTAGTAAATGATGAATATCGAAAACATCTTTATGATCTGTTGTTATTTTATCACTTTCATAATGCGCTAATAATCCAGAGATATAATTGCTTAAAGTGAAAGATGAGCTTTTTAAATAGGATAAATATTCATGTCCTTTTTCATCTAATTCATTTCCATATTTAGCCTTTAAAATATCTGCAGTAATAATCATGTTTGAAAGAGGCATTTTCATATCATGTGAAATTACACCAGCAAAGCTTTTTAATTCTTCATTTCTATTTTCTAATTCTATTTGCAGCTGTTGCATGGTATTATTTCTTCTACGTTCCTCAAATAAATTCATTACTTGATGCGCAAGTCCTTTTAAAGCTTCTTTTTGTTTTTTTGTTAACGTACGTGGCTTTTTGTCGAAAATACAAAGGGTTCCTAAAGCAAAACCATCTTTATTTATTAAGGGGACTCCAGCATAAAACTTCATACCTTGTTCGGTTACTACAGGGTTGTCGAAAAAACGCTCATCTTGTTCTGCGTCCTCAACAAGAAAAATTTCTGATGGGTCTAAAATAGCATGTCCACAAAAAGAAGTATTTCTCGGTGATTGGTTAATCGGAATACCAAAATGCGATTTCAAGAAGTTTCTATCGGTATCTAATAATGTTACCAATGCAACAGGTACTTCACAGATGGTTGCAACAAGTGACGTTATAATGTCGAAATCTTTCTCTGGAAGTGTATCTAATAAACCATATTCTTGAACAGCGATTTGTCGTTCCTGTTCGTTAGAAGGTAGTGAGGGTATAATCAAAATAAAATCTCCTTGTTAAGTTGAAAATGAGTCTAAGGTTGGTTTGTCTATGTAAATATATATTTATTTTAAATAATTAAATACCCTTTATAGGCAAAAGGAGGTGTTATTTTAGAACTTTTCGAAGGCTCCGAGACCAAAGAGCGCAAAATCATACAACACAGGATCAAATGCGTTAAAACTCCGCAAGGCGAGGTCTAATTCAGTTACCGCTTTTCCGTCGTTTTGCTTCCGTTTTAGTAGTTTTAATTTTCGAGCAATCGTGCCGCTGTGTACATCTAAGGGGCAGGATAAAATAGAAGGGGAAATAGTATCCCAAATCCCAAAATCTACTCCAGCAGTATCTTTTCTCACCATCCAACGTAAAAACATATTTATTCTTTTAGCCGCCGAATTTTTATACGGATCGCTTACATGTTTTTGTGAACGTGGAAGATGTGGAAGACTAAAAAAAAGTTTTTTAAATTCATGAATCGCTGGTTGCAACGAATCTTTAGTGGCGTGTTTACTGAAAACTGCTTCAAGTCCGTTGTGATTTCTGTAGATATGTTGTAAAGCTTTCAGAAAATATAAAAGATCTGTTTCGTTGAAAGTTCGGTGTACAAACCCGTCTAGCTTGCTAGTATGTTCTTCAGAGAAATGAAGCACAAAATCGTGCGGTGAATGCCCCATAATATCTAATAATCGATTGCCATTGGTAATAATACTTTTTCTGTTGCCCCATGCGATGGTAGCAACTAGAAATCCTGCAATCTCGATATCTTCTTTCTTCTCAAATCGATGTGGTATCTGGATGGGATCACTCTCTATAAATTTTGGCTGATTGTACAGTGCTGCTTTTTCATCTAAAAATTCTTGTAATTCTGCCTTTTTCATTCTGCTATTTTTTTTGAATAAAATCCGTCTGATACCTTTTCTGAAATAAACTGTGGTACCCTGCCATGAGTTTCTTTAAAATAGTTTATTTGTTGTTTCTTAACACATGGTAGGGGACCGTCACCCGTTGCCCAGAAAAAATCGATATTCATTGCACTAAAAAAAGTAAAATTACCTTCGGAAACCGATTCGAAATTTGCTGTTGCATACCGGGTACTAGGGTGCGGAATTAAAATGGTTTCTTTTTGAAATGGCACCAAGTTTTGAAGGTGTTGATTTGTAGTGATCTTTTGAAGCGAAACTGGTAAAAACAATGTAATTGCAATAGCACCAATGGAACTAACCAAAAGGGCACGATGTAGCCATTGCTTTCTTACAAACCTAACCAGAACCAGCAAACATAAGAGCATAAAAAACAACAAATAAAACCGGTACTGTGGGGAAGCACTCAACACTAAAATAAGTTGTATCACAGAAGCAAAATACAGTACTAAGAACGACTTCTTAAATGACATTTTCTGAATATAAAAAGGAGCGATAAAAAGCAACAATACCATTGCTTTATTAAACAGTCCATGCAACCCAGGGAGAAATAACCAATGCCATATCCTTTGAAATAGGGTGCTTTTTAAAAAAATAGTTTCGGTCATTCCATATCCAAAATATTTTGTTTGTTCTGTAATGAATTCAAAAATTGATTTTGGTAATTTCCAAGGAACATTTGCTTCAAACAGGGCTAATGGATATAAAGGGTAACCAGAGGTATAATAATTCTTCAGTATAAAACAAAAAGCACTCACAAAGCCAATAAACCCAATCTTAAGAAGAGTGTTTTTTGGAACTCTATTATTTATATATAGGAGATACATTGGGAAAATGAGTAATGCCAAAGCACTTACTTTTAGATAAATAGAAAAAATAACCAGTAATGAAATAAGTATAAAACCATTGTAATTTGTTTCAGAAACGGACTTCATTTCTTTTAAAAATTCAGAAAAAACAAAATAACCCAAAATATATACAGGAAGATCTGGAGACGGTGCATCGATAAATTGAAATAATAACAAATTAAAAATAGGAAATAGACCAATAAATAGAAATTCAAGTCGCCCGTTTTTATATTGATGAAGATGACTGAAGGCGTACGAAGTTGCAATAACTAATAGAAATCCGTTAGCATCGTTGAACCCTTTAAAAATACTATTTAGGTTTAAGGCACTTTCAAAAATATGCCAGCCCGAAACTTGGTCCAAAAACGGATGAATGTTTGCTATGCCTTTTACTATTCCGTAGCTATCAAGCCATTTTATAGTTTGCAAATAATACGATTCATTGTCTATAATAAAGGGTACTCCTGCGCTTTTAGCTGCTGCAAACACTACTGTAATTAGAAATAGTATTTTTAAAAAAAGAGGAAACTTTAGAAGTAAAGTGCTACAGTACTGGAGATAGGGTGAAAATTTAGTTCTATTTGTTACCGATGCGGCTAAGAGTAGAAAACCTAAAAGGAGATCGAAATACCCGTCAAGAGCATAAAAGAAGGCAAAGAAAGAAGCAAATAGCGTAATTCCGAAACAGCCCAAAGCTATGGTGATTGCGGGGTGTAAACCTTTTAAATGTAGGACTTTTTGAAACGTGAGTCCAATAAGTGAGGTGCTTAAAAATAAAAAACACCAATACCCTAACACTAACAGCATCCTAATTATTTTATAATACGACCATCCTGCATTTCGAGTTTTCGGTCTGCCATTCCAGCAAGTTCTTCGTTGTGAGTTACAATGACAAAAGTTTGCCCAAACTCGTCTCGTAATTTAAAAAAGAGATTGTGGAGATTCTCTGCGCTTTCGGTATCTAGATTACCACTGGGTTCGTCGGCAAGTATGATCGCCGGATTGTTAATTAAGGCTCTGGCAACCGCAACCCGTTGTTGTTCTCCTCCAGACAATTCATTGGGTTTGTGATCTTCCCGGTGCGATACCCCTAAAAATGCTAACAACTCTTTGGCTCTTTTAACCGCTTCATTTTTCGGGGTGTTTTTAATAAACGCAGGGATGCATACATTTTCGATCGCTGTAAATTCTGGTAATAATTGGTGAAACTGAAATATAAATCCTAAATTTTCATTTCTAAACTTCGCCAATTGTTTCGCATTTAATGAAGCAATGTCGGTAGCATTTATGTGTAAAGAACCAGTGCCTTTGTCAACACGATCTAGTGTTCCTAATATTTGAAGCAGTGTCGTTTTTCCTGCGCCTGAAGCTCCTACTATAGAAACAATCTCACTTTTTTCAATAAAAAGATCCACTCCTTTAAGTACGTGCAGTGAATCGTAATACTTGTGAATATTCTTGGCTTCTATCATAGATTTTAATTATGCTGTGAAATTACAGTTTTGTACAGACTAATACAACGACTAAGAATTTTTGTTGAATACCTGCCCTATATTATTATAGTCTATAAAATACGTTATTCGCAACGACAAGGTGTTTTGCTGTGCTTCTTTAAAAAGATTTACGAGGCTTTCTCGGTACCCAAGTGTAGCACGCTCATCTTGTTGAAATATTTGGTTGCGATAGAGTAGGGTTGCTACACTTCCTGGAGCGAAGCGCCAACGAAAACTAAGGTCTAGATTCCAAATATTAAAATTGCGATTTGGATTGCTTTCTTCAGTATCATACGCAACATTTTGAAGGCTTCCGTTTGGGTTCAACGTATAAAAAATAGAATCGCTGTAATCTGCTGTACTCCAGAAATTACGAAAACGGAGATCGATAGCTTTATACGGATCGAAATTATAAGTAGTGGTAATCGTATTTTCTACTTCAGTAATATCACGTTGTCCGAAGAAAATATTTGTATCGGTTCTATTAATATACCCAAAATTATTTTTTCGCTTAAAATAGGCGGTCTCGAAGATCATTAATATTCGGTTCGAAAATCGGTATCGTGGTGAGATACTTAGTTCAAATCCATCTTGATCTTCGTCTTCGAAGTAGGAGTAATTTGCTCTTACATCATAAGCAAACTTTTTGCGATAATCTGAAGAAACAAAACCACCAATTCCCTTATTCTTGTTGAAAGTTACAAATCTTCCAGGTACACGAGGTTCGAAATAGTCTTGAAACTTTGAGTTTATTTCGAGATCAAGTCCAAAAGCGAACCGGTCGCGCATCACGAAAAAACTTTCTAGCAATAAAGAATTACCTGTTTGTACACTCGGCTGGTATAAACGTTGATGTCTAGCTGTTGCCGTGAATCTATATTTATTAAAATATTTTGTAGGTTCAAAATTTTCGTACGACATGCCTACGACAAAATCATTGTAATTATTAATTAAGTTTACGCCGAGATCGTTTATGTTGAACGTTGTATTTGCAAAATCATGGCCAATACGGTATCTAAAATTACCCTTTATTCTTTGAATATCTATTTCTGAACCAAACCCAGAGATTAATCCTTCGGAAGTATTTACATTACTCATAATGGCTCGACCACTAGTTCTAAAACGATTTCCTTTATCAGCAACATTAAAAACGAAGGCAGAGGTGTTGGCATCTCTGAAGCTTCCGTCTCTAGTAACATTGGTATTAACCAGCGATATAGAAGAATTGCCGTTAAACTGCTGATCCAGCACAAATACATTGTAATTGGATAAGGGTTCTAATACGATGTTTCGTTTTATATTCGAAATTGTGTCAAGCAGAGTCGCCGTTGTTTTTTCAGTAATAGCGTTTAAAAATCCTACTCCTAATTCTCCTTCTGTTCTTCCAGAGATTTTTATGGCGTTAATTAAATTTACCTTTTCTGGGTTCTCTATAATTATTTCGGTTTCCGTCTGGTTAGTTATACTTCCACTTGGTCTTCCACCAATTCGTCTCGAAAAGAAAATATTACCACGGTTAAAAAGTTCTACACCTTCCGTAAAAAATTGTCTTTGTTCGTTAAACGTTTGTTCGAAAGGTCCCAGATTTAATTCAACATTGTCGAAAGCTGCTTGTCCAAAATCGGGGATGAGCGTTGCATCTAACGTAAAACTATCGCTTAATCCATATTTAATATCCATTCCTGCACTAAAACTAGTTTCTGTTTCGCCATCGAAATTAGAGATTAGCCCTTGTGCGAAGGGGAAGAATGTAAGGCGCACGGGAGGATCAATATTAGTAACTCCGGTTAATAGTCCGTTGTATTGTGAAGGGTTCCCTTTGTCATTTTCAATTAAATTCCAACTATGAGTTTCGTTTCTTCTTATAATTCTTCGTAAAAAATTTACACTCCAATTTTGTGTTTCAATTTCTGGAAAGCGAAGGGTATTGTAGGGGATTTTGTACTCGGCGTACCAGCCTTTATCATCTTTAGAAACCTTTGCTTCAAACACCACATCATAACTAAAATCGAGACTTCCTTGGTTCCCTTTCGCATCACCAATTGTTCCAGTACTAGTTACATAGAAATAGGTTTCATTAATTCCGTCGTTATAGGTATTCAAAGCAATGGCAAAATTATCAGCTTGTACATCGATTTCATCGCGTTGAGAGAACTGATTGGCTATTTTTTCAGGTTCCGGATCATAAAGGTATGCTGCTACATATACCGCTCTGTCGTCGTAAGCTAGTTTTACCTCAGATTTAAAATTATTAGGAATGATTCCTTCATTACCGGGTTCGTACATAAAGAAATTTCCATATGTAGGTAATGATTTCCAAATACTATCGTCTAATACGCCATCTATTTTAGGAGCCGAATTAATTCGTGTGGCTTGGAGTGTTTTTCTTTCTTCGGTTTGTGCAAAAACAGAACTATAAGAAAGTAAGAAATAAAATAGATAAATAAATGTAAAAAACTGCTTCATATATGGGGCGAAGATAATTTATTTATGGGCTTCTTCAAATTTAATAATTGGTAGCGCAACCGCAGAAACTCTTATAAATTATTTAAAAAGAATACCATGCATTGGTTTGCGCTACCAAATACTATATTTTTGTTTAAAATATGAATAGTAAAACTAAAAAAATTGTTTTTGCCGCTGGTTGTTTTTGGTGTACAGAAGCCGTATTTCAACGCATTGCTGGTGTAGAAAAAGTAACTTCTGGGTATACTGGGGGATTTATTAAAAACCCTGCGTATCGAGAAGTTTGCATGGGGAGAACGGGTCATGCTGAAGGTGTCGAAATTACTTACGATCCTGAAGTTGTTACTCTTAAGACATTGTTAGAAGTATTTTTTGCAACGCATGATCCCACTACTTTAAACCAGCAAGGGAATGACAAAGGAACACAATACCGGAGTGCGGTATTTTATTCTTCCGAAGAAGATGGGGAAGAAGCAAAAGCATTTATAAAATTTTTGGAAGAAAAGCATGTCTTTGATAATCAAATAGTTACAGAAGTGAAACCGTTAGATGTATTTTATACCGCAGATGTTTCTCATCAAGAATATTACAACTTAAATAGGCAACAACCATATTGTCAGTATATTATAGACCCAAAGATCGATAAGATTAAGAAGTTTTATGCTGATAAATTAAAATAGAATTAATGGGATCTTACAATTTTTCTGAAGAATACGACGAAATAGTGACCAACAAATTAAAAGACAATTTTACCAATATTCTAACTGGAATAGGGGAGGATATAGATCGGGAAGGGATCGTGAAAACTCCCGAAAGAGCAGCCAAGGCTATGCAATTTTTAACCTCAGGACATGGAGAAGATCCAGAAGCCATTTTACGAGGAGCTATGTTTGCTGAAGACTATAAAGATATGGTTGTAATCAAGGATATTGAATTATACTCATTATGTGAACACCATATTTTACCCTTTTTTGGAAAAGCGCATATTGCATACATACCTAATGGTCATATTGTTGGTTTAAGTAAAATTCCGCGAGTTGTAGATGTCTTTGCACGACGCTTACAGGTACAAGAACGGTTAACGCATGATATTCTTGAATGTATAAACAATACTCTAAAACCTCAAGGAGTTGCGGTAGTCATAGAAGCTTCTCATATGTGTATGATGATGCGAGGAGTACAGAAACAAAATAGTGTTACCACTACTTCTGGATTTCGTGGGCAATTTGAAAAAATAGAGACTCGAAATGAATTTATGAAATTAATCTCTTCAGACCTATCTTAACAAGGTAATTTAACTCGCATTTAGTGCATTAAATTTGGCAGGCTTATTGCTTTATAATAATCAATAACCTCTGGGAATGCCTAGCATACCCGATAAAAATTAAAAAAATGCAAAACGAAAAGTATAAATTACTTCGGAAAGGGCTTCTTTTTGATGCTGTAGGTATGATTACTATGTTCATACCTTTTATAGGACCAATACTTGATATATTGTGGGCACCTTATGCTGCCAAACAAATGAGTAAAATGTATAAAGGAACTGAAGGTAAAGTAGCTTCAGTAATCGTTTTTATTGAAGAAATTCTTCCTATAACCGACTTTATACCCACATTTACCTTAATGTGGTTGTACGCTTTCGTTTGGAAAGCACAAAAGGAACCAATGCCACAAACTATCGAGGTTGAAGTTGTAGAATAAGATATTAATTTATTATTATTTTAAAGGCACTAGTTGTTAAACTATTAACTCGTGCCTTTTTTTATTTTCAATTACAGACTTACTTTAAGATGTGCATTCACACTACGTCCCGTATTGAAAATTCCATCGGGTTTTAGTCGTGATAAATGTGAAATATATGTTTCATCTGTAAGATTAGTGGTGTTTATCCCTATGTCGAATACTGCATCACCAATATCAACGCTACAACCTGTCCCTAAGCTAAGTAAGTTGTAACTGTTATTTCTTGTTTCAAATTCTCCTACTTCATCTTTGTTGAAAGTATTTTCGTAGGTAACAAAAGCATACAAATTATCCAGTTTTCCCGCTTTAGCGAATTCAACTCTAAGTGTATTTCGAAGTTTATTTGCTGGAATTAAAGGTAAATAAGAATTGTTTCCTAGTTTACCAGTTACAGTTTCAAAGCTACTTTCGTAATGTAACCAATCTAGCGGGTGTGGATGAATATGCATTCCCAATTCACCGCCATAAAGATTTGCATCATTTTGTACATAATTAAACACCATATTATCATCAATAAATTCATTAGTAGGTGCAATAAAAATATAGTCGTTTATAGTGTTGTAAAACCCATTGGCTGAAAATTCAAAATGTTCGTTTCGATATTCTAAAGAAATATCGGTTTGAAAATTTTGCTCATTTGTAAGTGTTTCATCCCCAATCTCAAATCTATTCGTTCCTTCATGAGAACCGTTAGAAGTTAATTCAGCCAAGTTAGGAGCTCTAAAACCACTAGCTAAATTTATACGTGCTAGAAGTTGTTCAGTAAGTGTGGCTTTTGCACCTATCGCTGCATTAAAACTTGTGAAATTTCGATTGATTGCAGGAATAAAATCTGGTGCGTTAATTTCACGGGCGGCTTCGCTTTCGATTTTTCTTGAATCGAAACGTACTCCGGCTTGCAAATCAATTTTTTCTAAATGATAATGTGTTGTTGCTAAAACACCAATGTCTTGTGTGGTGGCATCTGGAATAAGAATCTCTTCCCCAAAATTATCGTTAGTTTGATACAGTCCTTGAATACCTACAATGGTTTCAAATTTTCCTAATTGTGGTAGATGATAAGTAAGGTCATAGGTGATAGTATTCAGCTTTAATTGTAATGCCGGTCCTTCTTCACCATGCATGTGCTCGTCATGCTCATCATGATCCTCATGGTCTTCTTCTTCTTCTTCTTCTTCTTCTTCGTGGTGCTCGTGATGTTCTTCGAATTCTCGGCGGTCATTAAAAATATACCCTGCTTTTAACGTAAGACTTGAGGTCTCAAAAAAGAGAGTATTTTCCCAACTCAGAATATGATTATCTATTTCTTGAAAAGGTTGTAACAAATCTTTCGAGGTACTTTGCTCGCCAATTTCTTCAGGAATACCAATATTTGAACGATTGTAATTATAACGAAGTGTCGATTTTAATTCTTTATTCTGAAAACGAACTCCAGTTTTTAAATCTTTTTCATTAAATCGAGTGTTTGTCACCTTATAATCAGCACCAGTTTGATAATCGCTGTGAGACGATATTGCACCACGGGCCATGAACTTTAATTGCGTCCCTGAAGTACGAACTCCGAGTGTAGTTGCAGTTCCTCTAGTATTAGAAAAATAAGTGCTTCTCACGTCGCCATGGGTTTCTCCTGAAACTGCAAAACGTTCTGGATTTAGATAAAGTACACCTCCAAGTGCGTCACTACCATAGAGCAGGGAAGCAGGTCCTTTTATAACTTCAACGCTTTCGACACCAGCTTCGTTAACTCCTAGACCGTGTTCATCACCAAATTGTTGATTTTCTAACCGTACTCCTTGCGTGTAGACCAAAACCCGGTTAGCACTTAAACCTCGAATAACAGGCTTTCCAATGCCAATACCAGTACTAATAGTTTCTACTCCAGCGATGTCTGTAACACCTTCCATAAGCGTTGTAGCTCCTTTCTTATTAAGTTCTGTAACAGATCTTCTTTCAACTTTCATAACGTTGTCGCTTTGCAACTTATGAAAAGGAGTAGAAATAATTACTTGTTCCATTTCTACGGCACTTTCAGTCATAATAACATCATCTACATTCGTAGTGTTTTCAGAAGTAAAAAAGAGTTGTTTAGATATTGTTGCATAGCCCATAGCACTATAAATAACAGTATATTTTCCTTGCGGAATATTGCTAATGGTGTATTGTCCATTTAGGTCGCTGAGAGTGCCTTTTTCAAGTTGAGAAATATATACTGTTGCAATAACAGGTTCGTTGTTTGTATTGGTAATAGCACCGCTTAAATTAGATTGTGCAATGATAGTACTACTCCCTATAAATAGGAGCAGTGTTGATAAAATTAAAAATTTCATAACTACTTAAAATTAAGTTTATTAGATAAAAATATGTAAACTAAAAATTTAAGTATAAAGTGGAGGACCACGAAGGTAAAAATGGTGATTTAAAACCTCTTTTTCTGAAGCAATTAAGGCAGTAATAACTAACTTATTATACTGCTGAATATGTAGCTTATCGTAAGAATTTAAGGTGTAAGTAAATAACGAAATATGAAAATCGTAGATCGAACAATCTACCTTTTTTTCATGAAGATGAACTGAAACCTCAGAGCAGGTTTTGTGCTCGTGATTCTCGAAAATGTGGGAGAATTGAAAAAGTACAGGAAATAATAAAGCAGCAGTAAGTATTGTTGCTGCTATTACTTTAAATATTTGTTGTACTTCTTTATGCATTTTTTCTAATTAAGAAACCAAGCTTCATAGATCGAAGCATTTTCTTTTCAAAGGTCCAAAAAAAATGATATTCTCCAAAGAGCCAACCCATACAAACTAGTAAGACTTGATAAATTGGAAAAATGATTAATATACGAACTGGCCAGTATATAAGTCCGCCCATTTCTTTGGTAATCCCTACAAATTCGGTGAGGGGTCCTGCAAATTTAGCAGAAGTGCTTCCGGTTAGTGCAAAGACAATAAATATAATTGTTAGTTGCCAGTCTGATTGAATATTCCAGCGTTCTTTTAATTTTTTCAATTTCGTCCAATTATAAATTTTTGATTGTATCTTTCTTGAAAATAGATAAAATAATTATAAAGCATATAATTAACTTCATATCCATAATCGGTAAAATAATCATAATCTATTATCTGCGGATATAAATTTGTAGGGTACTTATTAACTGTTCTTACCCGGTTATTATATTCTCCAACATAAATTTTATTTCTTCCTTCAAGAAAACTTTGTCCATAATATCCCCTTGGCTCTTGTGATACAAGCCAAGAATTAAATCCCGGTTCGAAAATAATTATCTCATATTCAAGACTATCATTTGCAATGCGAACGGTATCTGACGCGGTTGTATTAGTCTCAGATGTGTTTCCCTGTAGTGGTGATTTTGCCGAGTCACAGCTAAAAATCATTAAAGAAAAGGCAAAAGTAAAAATTAAAAATTTCATACGTCAACTTTTTATAAATATACAGATAAAGAATAAGCGATTAGATGCTTTAACCTCCTTTAACAAAATACCACATTTCTTACTGTAAGAAATGTGGTATTCTTTTAGTTAGTACTTAATTTTATCGTCCGCCGAACATTCCGCCGAGCAATCCACCAAGACCACTTTTTTTCTTTCCACCACCTAGAACCATTCCTGCTACATCATCTATGATGCTACCATCACCATCGCTGTCTAACAGAGATTCAATAAGGCTTTGTTGCTTTCTTTGTGTTTTCTTTCCACCGCCCATAAGACCGCCGAGAAGATCTCCTAATCCAGATTCAGATTGAACATTTTGTTCTTTTTTCTTTTGCCCTAACATCCCTAGAAGGATTGGAGCAGCTACTTGAAGGATTTGCATTACGCCATTGGTGTCAACACCAGATTTATTAGAAAGGGCGCTTACTACGTTATTTTGTGAACCTCCAAGAACATGTCCCAGAATTCCAAGTCCATCTTGTTTTACTTCTTCGTTTACACCGCCATTAAATAGTCCACTAAGATTCGAAAGGATGCTCCCATCGTGTTTACTATTAAGAGCATTCATTAGACCTGCGGCGCCTTCACTACTATTTGTGTTTTTTTTCATAGCACCCAATAGGATAGGAAGTCCCATCGCTAATACAGATGCTGTTTTATCAGCTGGTTGCTGTGTTTCATTACTAACGCCTCCAATGATCTGTCTTCCCATATCACTGTTTAAAAGGTCTAAAATTCCGGACATATTATTTTATTTAAAAGGTTGTTGTTGGCTAAGATAGGAAAAAAAAGCTATTCGACTGGTTTTAACAAAGCTATGATCTGAGTCGCCAATTCGGTTCCTATTCTGTCTTGAGCTTCTTCTGTAGCGGCACCAATGTGTGGTGTAAGTGACACTTTTTCATTCATTAATAATTTAATTTCTGGAGTAGGTTCTTTTTCGAAGGTATCTAATCCTGCAAACGATAATTTGCCACTATCAAGTGC
Organism: Cochleicola gelatinilyticus; assembly: GCF_001637325.1. Lineage (GTDB taxonomy): Bacteria > Bacteroidota > Bacteroidia > Flavobacteriales > Flavobacteriaceae > Cochleicola > Cochleicola gelatinilyticus. The sequence continues at coordinate 231,196 of NZ_LRXL01000045.1, read as the reverse complement.
TTCGATTAAAGCCACTTCATCGATCACTCCTCCACGGGCAGCATTAATAATTGCCGCGCCATCTTTCATTTCTGCAATTTCTTTTTTTCCAATCACATAGTCTTTTTGTGCAGGAACGTGCAATGTAATGAAATCACTGTGCTTAATTAATTCAGAAACTGGCTCTGTTTTTATTTTTAATGTAATGTCCTGCCCATCATAAAAGGTGAGAGTAATATCTGCTTCACCTACATAGTTGTCACTTGCAATCACTTTCATCCCACATCCTAATGCTATTTTTGCAACTTCACGTCCTATACGTCCAAATCCAATAATACCAATGGTTTTGCCTCGTACTTCGCTACCTTTGGCATAATTCTTTTTAAGATCTTTAAATTTACTATCTCCATCTAATGGCATATTTCGGTTCGCATCATAAAGAAAGCGAACGCCACCAAATAAATGCGCAAATACTAATTCGGCTACAGAAGAAGAAGAAGCTGCAGGAGTGTTAATTACTTTCAGTCCTTTTTCGCGAGCATATTCCACATCTATATTATCCATACCAACACCACCCCGGCCAATGATCTTTAGGGAAGGACATGCATCGATAATATCTTTTCTAACCTTGGTGGCACTGCGAACCAAAATTACATCTATACTGTTTTTATTGATAAAATTAATTAATTGTTCTTGTGCTACTTTGGTTGTAATAACTTCAAACCCGGCTGCTTCGAGTGTATTAATTCCACTTTGTGAAACTCCATCGTTTGCTAATACTTTCATCTGTCTAATTTTAAAAATTATTTTTTAACTGTATAAGGGTATATTGTTTTATATCCTATTATCCTTTTCTTTCTAATTCTTTCATTACATCTACAAGAACTTGTACACTTTCTATGGGCAATGCGTTGTACATTGAGGCTCTATATCCGCCAACACTCCGATGTCCTTCAAGACCATTAATTCCAGCATTTTTCCACAATGAGTCGAAGGCATCTTTATGAGATTCGCTAGTAAGATTAAAAGTAGCATTCATGTTAGAACGATCTTCTTTATTCGCTACAAAACCTTCAAATAGTGAGTTGCGATCAATTTCGGTATATAGTAGAGAAGCCTTTTCGTTATTTAATTTTTCAGCAGCAGCAACCCCGCCTTTCTCTTTTAGCCATTCTAAAGTAAGCATCGATACATATACTGCAAAAACTGGAGGTGTATTAAACATACTATCTTTTCCAATATGTACTGTATAGTCAAGCATAGATGGAATTGTTCTAGAAATTTTCCCAAGAATGTCTTCTTTTACAACAACTAGTGTTGTACCCGCTGGTCCCATGTTTTTTTGAGCCCCTGCATAGATGAGATCGAATTTTGAAAAATCAAGTACGCGTGAAAAAATATCACTACTCATATCGCAAACCAATGGCATGTTAACTTCTGGAAATTCTTTCATTTGTGTCCCAAAGATCGTATTGTTACTGGTACAATGGAAGTAATCTGCATCTGACGGAATTACATACTCTTTAGGAATGTAATTAAAGTTGGCATTCTTTGACGATGCTACTTCGATAATTTCTCCAAAAAGCTTTGCTTCTTTAATTGCTTTAGAAGACCAAGTTCCAGTATTTAAATACGCTGCTTTATTTTCGAGAAGATTATAGGCTGCCATTAAAAATTGAGTGCTGGCACCTCCTTGCAGAAACAATGCTTGATACCCTTTATTTTGGAGGCCGAGATGCTCTAAGGCGAGACTACGGGCATTCTCCATAACGTCTACAAAATCCTTACTACGGTGTGAAATCTCGATAAGAGATAGGTCAAGATTATTAAAATTGATAACTGCTTCTGACGCTTTTTGCATTACAGACTGAGGCAGTATACACGGTCCTGCGCTAAAATTATGTTTTTTCATGAAAGACGTTTTAGGTGTACAAAGATGTAAATTATGAATGAAGCTTTTGTTAATTTTAGGATAACTTATTAAGGAAGTTTCAACAAAAAATCTACCGTATCAACTCCATCTGCATAATCCCAAAGTTGCGGTTTCTGTGCAGCTCCAAAAGGAACTTCTTCTTTAATACCACTGTCTGAAACGATCACTTGAATGTGTTCAGCTTCAGATTTTAATTTTTGTTTTATTTCCGAAAGGTCTTTGTATTTTTCATAAAAAAGAACCGAAATAGGAGAGGAGTAGCCAGAGTCCTCTTTCAGCAATAAAAATTCATTGTCTAATAAATCAAGATTACTCATTAAATACACTGCTTTGTTGTAATCGTAATTATTTATGTATTTGTTGTTATTTATCATGTGTTTCCAAGAGAACATACCATTAAATAATGGGTCGAAGTTATAATCTTCTGGAAGAAATACTTTAGAAACATTTCGACAACCAAGTCCGAAATATCGAAACACGTCATTAGCCAATGCGTTAAGCTGCTCTGGGGTTTCTTTTCCTGTGAGTACTGCCACAGCGTTTCGATTTTTTCGAATAATGTGTGGGTACTTTCCGAAGTAATAATCGAAATACCGAGCTGTATTATCACTTCCTGTTGCAATTACAGCATCGAAGTTTTCTAGTTTTTTATTGGTGATTTTAATATGTTGCTTAAAGCTAGGTTCGATCCCAATAAGATATTCTGATATCAATGGTAACAATTGGCTATCGTTCGATGAAAGTTTTACAAGAGCCGTATTGCCAGTAATTAAAACCGAAAGAAAATCGTGAAACCCAACGAGTGGAATATTCCCCGCCATGATAATTGCTATGGTTTTCAAATTTGTTTTCTTCGGAATGGGATATTTACTAAGCCATTTTTTTATATTTTCTTCTGAAAGTGCCTTGCCCCAACTTTTTAAAGCAAACTGAATATTCTCTCTAGTAAACCAGCCGTTATGATGTACTGCTGTATCTAATTGCTGAGACATGCGTTCGAAAAAAAGATCGTTTCCTTGAATAGCATCATTTTTAAGTGTTTTTTCTGAAGAGAACTGACTTAAAAATTGCCCTAAAGCCGTAAAGGCGTTAATTCTTTGTTGTAAATCCATGGTTCGTTTGGAGTTGCCCTTTTTAGGCATTAAATTTGCGCAAAGTTAGAAAAAGAAAAAACGATGGCAATTATAATAACAGATGAATGTATTAATTGTGGTGCTTGTGAACCAGAATGTCCAAATACCGCAATTTATGAAGGAGCAGACGACTGGCGTTACGCTGATGGAACCGATCTAGAAGGTAATGTAGTATTACCAAATGGAAAAGAGGTTGATGCCGTTGAAACTCAAGAACCAATTAGTGATGAAATCTATTATATTGTACCCGATAAATGTACTGAGTGTAAAGGATTTCACGAAGAACCGCAATGTGCTGCCGTATGTCCCGTAGACTGTTGTGTTCCCGATGACAATAATGTAGAGAGTGATGAAGTATTGCTGGGGAAACAGGCGTTTATGCATCACAAATAATAGGTTAGATTATTAAAAAAAAACACCGCTACGATAGCGGTGTTTTTTTTTGACTATTAGAAAGAGATTACATTTTACTTTTCATCATTTCTTTGTTCTTCATATCAACTTCTTTAGTTTTATTTTTTATTTCATTCCCAGAACGCAAAGAGTAGGTTATTACCTCAATCTTATCGGTAGTTGGATTGTAAGATTCTACCACAAAATTGGCATCTTCATCATAATATCCAAACGCATTGGGTTGACCTTCAGTTAAAATATAGAAATATCCTAATTGATTCGTTGCTTTAATCTTTGCATATTCTTTTCTGGATTCGTCTTTATCGACAGTTATCATTTTAAAACCATTTCCATCTCTTTCGAAAACATACACAGTTCCTGCCAGGTCATATTCAAATTCAGTATTGATTTCTTTCGGTTGAAGTGATTTCGAAAAGTTAGTTTGATTGGAATCCGCATTTTTTAAAGCAATATCTTGCGTCACGGTTTTAGTTTGCTCGGTAGTAGATATTTCAATTCCGTTATTATTGGCGTTAGCTACTTTAATAGTGGTTACTTCTTCGGTGACGTTTACATTTTGTGCGAACACACCGAATGATCCTAATAAAGCTGCTGTAAGTAATAGATTTTTCATAGTTGTATATTTAATTTAGATTCTTGTTTTTAGATTTTTAAATAAAAAAACCACTGCTTCTCAAGAAGCAGTGGTTTTTCCAGATGAAGCTTATTTCATTTTATCTTTCTTCATAGTCTGTTTCTTCATCTTTTTATTGGTCATATCTGCAGCAAACGTGGTAATAATTACACGGTCACTCTCAGGATCATATTTCTCTACGATGAAATTTCCATCTTGATTAAAATATCCGAAAGAATTTCCTTCAGTATTAGAGATGATATAATACCCATTTTGAGTTGATGGTTTTAAAAGCGCATACTCGTTTGGAGTATTATCTTTCATCATCATCATTTTATAACCATCATTTTGATTTTTGAACATATAACGGTTTCCATCACTTGTGCTATATGATATTTTTGTGTCTGCTTTCGACGGAAGCATTTTAGTTTCAAAATTGGTTCTATCCATCGACGAATTTTTAAGAGCTATTTCCTGACTTTCTGTAGTAGTCATCGACTTTGTATTAACATCGGTTCCCTTGTTTGTGGTTACTTTTGTTTTAACCACTTCGGTTTTTTTCATTTCATTTTTATTGTCTTGAGCAAAACCTACTGTAAAGGCTCCCATTGCTATAATTAAGGCTATCTTTTTCATTATATATTGTTTTAATTATTATCTATCTGCAATGTAACTAGGAGAGTTGTTAATTTGATAAAAGAGGATGATAAGACTATACTAATCTTTGAGGTGTTTAACAATATTTATGATAAATAGTCTTAAAATAAATAGGGGAACAAAAAAAGTTCTTTCGAGATAATCAAAAGAACTTTTTTTTAGAAAAACTAAATTATTTTAGAAATTGTAATTAAGGCGAGAGTAATAATATGCGCCGCCGAATCCCATTTGTACAGAATCCCAATAACCACCACCTTCGGTCCAGTCATCCTGTTGATCTGGATATACATTAAAGAGGTTATTGCTACCTACGTTCAATTTTAAATTTTTTGAAAGTTGAAAACCTAGATTAAGATCTGTAACGATCTTTGAAGTGTACGTATCGGTTGCTGCTGTTATTTGGTTTTGGAAGCTTCCATAATCTGAAACATCTTCAAAAACTTGAAAATCTAATAATTCAACTTCACTAAAACGTGTAATTCCAATTCCTGCGTTGAACCAATCACGATCATAAGTAACATTTAATACTATCTTACTTTCTGGAGCTGAAGCTAATAAAAAAGCTTTGTCGCGTTCTCCGAAGAATGTTTGCTCATTTAAAGGACCGTTTTGAACCTCTTTAATCACCATATTATTAAAATTGGCAAGAAATGTAGCAGAAAACCTATTTTCGTTAAAAGTTTCTTTCCATGAAAACACAAGGTCTAAACCTGTAGTTTCGGTATCAACACCATTTGCAAAAAATTGTGCTGAGTCAACATTGGGTAGGTCGGGAGCAGGAAAATTTCCTGTAAGTACAATCCGATCTTGTACATCAATATAATATAAATCTGCCGTAGCAGTAAAGCTAGAGAAGTTTGCTGTAAATCCAAGTCCTGCGTTTATAGATTTTTCCTCTTGTAATGGACCAATACCAAATGAAGCAGTAACTGGGCTATTGTTTGGTGACAATAATTGGTCACTAGCAACGCCACCAATAAAGTTTGTAAATCTTAGGTTATAATAGATTTGTGCGAGCGATGGTGCTCTAAATCCTGTGCTTAATGAACCACGGATATTAATATCGTCTGTGGCCTTAAAACGACCAGCAATTTTACCATTAAGTGTACTCCCAAAATCGCTATAGTTTTCAAATCTTGCCGCTGCACTTAAGAGTAATGCTTCAGAAATGTCGAATTCTCCATCTGCATATAGCGATAAGTTAGATCTGCTTCGGTCAACTTCGTTTGCTGGACCATACCCAGGAAATCCTTGTGAACCACCAGGTCTAGTAACTTCTTCACCATCTATAGTAATAGTTGGTTGTGTTTGGTCTGCAGGATTGGTAATTAATACACCATTTTCGTCGAACGTACCATAGGCACCTGGTTCTCCGGCGAAAATAATGAAATTTTCGGTTCTATATTCTGCACCAAATGCAAGGTTCATCCCGTTTAGAATGTTTTCATAATATTTAGAAAAGTCTGCGTTTACTGTGTTTTGCGATAAGCTGTGTCCTCCGGCATCGAAATCGGTAGGTGAAGCTTCTTCCAAGGATGCATTTAATGTACCTTTAATATAGTAGTGAAATAAATTAATTCCGTAGGTATTACTAACGTCAACTTTCCATCCAGAATCGGTTGTAGTTCGAACCCCAGCAGAAACAGAGTTGTCTGTAATTATAGAAGTAATACGTGGTGTAAATCCATTTGGATATATAGATGCTACTACACGATTTCCTCCGTTTCTTGTAAATGCATACGCATCGGTATCTCTATAGTTTCTACCTCCAAATGCATAAATTTCGGTATTATCATTTACAGGGATCATAACATTTCCGAAGAAATTAAATCCTTCAATAGCTGCTTCTCCAAATCCTTTTCTAAAATCGAAAGCGGGGCGGAGGGTCTTATTTTTATTAAGATATTCGGTCGTGAAATTTGCATATCCGCCAGTTTCTCCTATTCCGAAGCCATAATTTGCGCCCAATTTTACCGATCCACCATCAAAACTTTGATCATCTCCAATTGCATTTCCATCTTTTTCTGTGTCTAAACGAAAGCCATCGGTATTCCAAACCCCATAATTTCCGTCTTGAAATGCGCTCGTATCTACATCTGCATTTGTACTGTAAGCACCATAGCTGAGACTCCCTGTTAACTCGTCGACATTGTCACGTAAAACAATATTAATAACACCCGCAATGGCATCACTTCCATATTGAGCAGCCGCGCCATCTCTTAAAACTTCAATTCGTTTAATGGATGATGCAGGAATTGCATTTAGATCGGTTCCTGTGTTTCCACGACCTCTTGTACCAAAAAGATTAATTAGGGAAGATTGGTGTCTTCTTTTACCGTTAATTAATACAAGTGTTTGATCGGGACCTAAACCACGGAGAGAGGCTGGATCGATATGATCTGCACCGTCTGATCCTGATTGTTTATTGGCATTAAAAGAGGGTGCTGCATATTGTAGGAGTTCGTTGATCTCAACCTTACCTACTTGAAGTGTGGCATTCGATACATCGATTACATCTACGGGAGCTGTAGTGTTCACTGTTGTTCGTTTGGGGCCTCTGGATCCTACAAGAACTATTTCATTAAGTGATTCCCCTTCGGTTAGTGTAACTTCTAACGTCGTTTTTCCTAGAAGTTGAACTTCTTTTGGGGTAAAACCGACATAGCTAAATATTAGAGTGGCATTAGCATCATTTACTTCAATGGTAAAATCTCCGTCGATTGAAGTGATGACACCGTTATCTGTATCTTTTTCAAGAACATTTACAAATGATAGGGGGGTTCCAGTTTCATCAATCACCATTCCGGTCACGGTGTTTTGAGCATAAGTCGAATAACATATTGCAAAGAATATGAATAATGTAAAATTTTTAATCATGAGGTTGTTTTTTTGTGGGTTAGAAATTAATTAAACAGTAACACTAAAATTACTTAATAAAAACGAGTAATATTCATTTTACTACAATTGTTATCTTATTTAGACCTCTTGGGTGTAAATTTGATAGAGCTTGACGCTTGATTCATTTTTTGTACATTTAGAGAAAATATTTCATATGCCAATTTGGTTGCATGTAACATTAATTGTGTTTATCGTATATTTTATTATAAGTATACTATTGTATTATTTACAAGATTATTTCTTGTTTAAACCAGAAAAACTTCCTGCCGATTTTCAATTTCTGTACGAAAATCAAGTAGTTGAAGAATACCACCTCACCACACGTGATGGGGCTGTATTAAACGGGCTTCACTTTAAAGTAGAAAAACCTATCGGTGTAGTATTGTATTTAAAAGGTAACTCGAAAAGTATTAAAGGGTGGGGGAAATTTGCAATCGATTTTACCAGATTGAATTACGATGTTATAATGGTTGATTATCGTGGGTTTGGTAAAAGCACGGGAAAGCGTTCTCAGAAAGCTATAAAAAGAGATTTACAGTTTGTTTACGATGAAATTAAAAAACGTGTAGCCGAAAAGCATATTATATTGTATGGTCGCTCCTTAGGGTCTGGATTCGCAGCCAAATTGGCTTCTATGAATACTCCAAAAATGTTAATTCTAGATGCACCGTATTATAGTTTAACGAAGGTAACAGGCCGTTATATGCCCTTTATGCCACTTTCTGTGATTCTTAAATATCCCATGCCGACCTATAAATGGCTTAAATATGTAACCTGTCCAATTCATATTATTCATGGCACAAAAGACAAGCTTATACCTTTTAAAACGAGTGTAAAGTTATCACAGATTAAACCAAAAATTACACGCTTATACCCAGTAATTGGTGGCGGGCATAAGAATATGAATACCTTTGAATCTTACCACGAGATTTTAAACAATATTATACGTTCCAAACCTATCGAGATAGACTTAAACACTACAAGTATTGGAGTTGTACACGCTAGCAAAAAATAAATTGAAACAAATTAAGAACATAGTACTAATTTGTTTCATTGCAGTGATTTCATTAATTGCAATACTTTATACCATGCAAGAAAAACTAATTTTTTTTCCAGTCAAACTTCCTATAGATTATGTTTACACTTTTGAAACTCCTTTCAAAGAATTTTATATTACTTCGGAAGATGGGGCAAAATTAAACGGTCTTCACTTTAAAGCAGAGAATTCAAAGGGGCTTATTTTGTATTACCATGGAAATGCAGATAATTTGGTGCGTTGGGGTAAAATTATAGAACCCTTTGTAACTGAAGGCTACGACGTAATAGTTATGGATTATAGAACTTTTGGAAAAAGTACAGGAGTGTTAAATGAAAATAAATTATATGAAGATGCCGAACTATTTTATACGTATGCACAAGATCATTCAGATGAAAAAGATATAACCGTATTTGGAAGATCCCTAGGAACTACTTTTGCTACCTATGTTGCTTCAAAAAATAATCCGAAAAATCTTATTTTAGAAACACCTTTTTATAGTTTGTTAGATGTGGCAGAACGACGCTTTCCCATAGTACCCATGGACCTAATCCTTAACTATAAATTTCCTACATACACGTTTGTTTCTAAAGTAAACTGCCCAGTTTTAATACTTCATGGCACAAAAGATCGGGTAGTGCCATACGAATCTGCAAAAGCACTCTTAGAAGAATTCGATGCAAAAAATAGTACCTTTATTACTATTGAAGGTGGAGGACATAAAAACCTTATTAAATTTAGAAAATATAGAGATAATCTTTCTATGTGGTTGTAAGAATTATTACATAAAAAATCCACCCTATAAAAGGTGGATTTAAAATATTTCTTGGAAACCTGAATTAGTTGTCTTTTTTTAGTTTTACAATTCCATCAGGTCTTTTCTCTAACATCGCTCTACGTTCTGCCAACTCTTTTTGTTGGGCAGCCATTTTCTCTTGCATTGCTTTTTTTGCTTTCATTTCAGCTCTTTCCTTTTCAGCCCTAATAGATTCTTCCAAATCCATTTGTTTTTTTGCCTTATTCTTTTCTATTAATGCAACATTTCTTTCATCTTTAGAAACCGCATCTTTAACTACTTCAACTTTATTGTCCTTAACGACTTTTATAGATGAATTTTGATTTAACTCATCGTTTCCTTCTACTTCAAGAAGGTCTTTTTCTTGGTCGATCTCTTGAACTATTTTAGTACGAACTTCTGTATCCCGCTTAGTAACACGTTTGGTTGTAGTTTCTTCTTTTACATCTGTCTTTACTTGAGCTATTGCAGGCATAACCGCAAATAAGGATACTGCTAAAAAACTTAATATAATTTTCATAATTAATTATGGTTTAATTGTTATGTAGCTAAAATACAATGAGAGTTGTTAAAGTATCGTAAAACCTAAGCCAAAGTTTTCCTATAATTCTTTCTAAAATCAAGAAAATAAAAATCTTTTATATTACAATGAAACCGTATATTTGCAGCCTTAAAAAATTCAACATGAAAGCAGGTATTGTCGGGTTACCGAATGTGGGAAAATCCACTCTTTTTAATTGTTTGTCGAATGCGAAAGCGCAAAGCGCGAATTTTCCTTTCTGTACGATAGAACCAAATATTGGGGTAGTAAATGTTCCCGATAGCCGTTTATTAATACTTGAAAAATTAGTAAGTCCAGAGCGGGTACTACCAGCAACGGTAGAAATTGTAGATATTGCAGGGCTTGTAAAAGGAGCTAGTAAGGGAGAGGGGCTTGGAAATCAGTTTCTTGGAAATATTCGTGAGACCGATGCAATTCTTCACGTATTACGTTGTTTCGATGATGATAATATTGTGCATGTTGACGGAAGTGTTGACCCTATTCGCGATAAAGAAACTATAGACATAGAGTTGCAGTTAAAAGATCTGGATACTACAGACAAGAAATTAGAGAAAGTTAAAAGAGCTGCACGTACTGGAAATAAAGAAGCAATTAAAGAAGAAGTAGCATTAAACAAAGTAAAAGCTGGATTAGAGGCGGGGATCTCTGTACGCGCTATCGATTTGACAGAATCTGAACGCGAAGAGTTCATCCAGCCCATGCAATACATTACAGACAAGCCTGTAATGTATGTTTGTAATGTGGACGAAAGTGCTGCTGTAACTGGAAATGCTTATGTCGATAAAGTAAAAGAAACGGTGGCTAACGAAAATGCTGAAGTGGTCATACTTGCAGTAGGTACCGAAGCAGATATTACAGAACTGGAAACTTTTGAGGAACGACAATTATTTCTAGAAGACCTTGGACTTGAAGAGCCAGGTTCGGCAAAATTAATTCGTGGTGCGTACTCGTTACTAAATTTACAAACCTATTTTACGGCAGGAGTTAAAGAAGTGCGCGCATGGACCATTCCAGTAGGAGCAACAGCACCTCAAGCAGCTGGGGTAATTCACACCGATTTTGAAAAAGGATTTATTCGTGCAGAAGTTATTAAATATGATGATTTTGAAAAATACGGGAGTGAAGCAAAAGTTCGTGAAGCAGGCAAGCTAGGCGTGGAAGGAAAAGAATATATTGTAAAAGATGGGGATGTGATGCATTTCCGATTTAACGTTTAAATTATTTTCTTCGGAAGAAATCCTTAAAAATAAAAAAAGTGCTGAAGAGATCAGCACTTTTTTTATTGTATTGGTTTTTAATTTAGAAACTATACCGTAACGCCATCCCATGATAGGTGTCTCCATTAAAAGCTCTTCCTGAACTTGAATAAACATCTATGTTACTATTCTCTTTCTTATGAAGCTCTGGTATAAAATATCCAGTTGCGGCACCAAGACCATACCCCAAAATTACATCTGTTAAAAAGTGTTGTCCAGCTTCCATTCTAAAATATCCTACAGCAGCAGGTAAAACAGCGGCTCCTGCCCAAACATAAGGAATAGCTGGGGAATCAGGATTAAAATCGCTATATACTTTAGCTGTAAAAAAAGTAGCTGTGGCTGTAGCAGCAACATGTCCAGAATAGAATGAACGTTGTCCATTATTTTTTTGTCTTCGTTCATCCGAAGTATTTCCACTGTCGTCATATACATAAGGCCGGGAGCGGTTTACTAGGCCAGCAGTTATAGTAAACATAGTTGCTGTGGTTCCTAAACTCTGAAGGTACATACCCAAAACTTGTCCTGTATGATCATTAGTTTCGTCATCGAGTAACAAAATGAATGGAGCCGCAAACGATATCGCAAAAGGGATATCACTTATCGAATTTGCACTTTCATCATGTTTACCTGCGACCCAGCGATCTAAAAAATTTATATCATCTATTTCATTTTGAAGGTCATTCTTAATTTTAAAGAAATCTTCATCAGAGAGATCTTCTTTATTTTGAATAAGTAATAATCCTCCAGCACTACCTGCTAAGCCTGCTCCTGTCCAGATTCCATCACGAACCCAATCCCATTCGTAAGGAGATTCACTTTTCTGAGCATTTGAGATAATTGTTCCTAATAGGAATAAGATAACTAAGGTGTAATTTTTCATGTTTCAAATATATTTAAAACCAACCCTACTATACTTCATTTAACAAATCGTTATAAAAAAATTAATAGATTTTTATAAAATGAATTTTTGTGTTATTCCGAAGAAAAAAAAGAAGAATCTTACTAACAATATAGTGCGTTTAATTGTTAATTACTTTCCTTTTTTCAGGTTTTCATTTTTAGTCTGAATGGGTATATTAGCGCAGTACACCTAGCTTTATGGCAGAAACTCAATATACCGAAGATAACATACGCTCTCTCGATTGGAAAGAGCATATCCGAATGCGTCCTGGGATGTATATCGGAAAATTAGGAGATGGATCTTCTCCCGATGACGGAATTTACATTCTTTTAAAAGAAGTGCTTGATAACAGTATCGATGAATTTGTAATGGGCGCGGGAAGAACGATCGAAGTGCGAATAAAAGATCAAGAAGTTAAAGTTCGCGATTATGGTCGTGGTATCCCTCTCGGAAAAGTTGTAGATGTTGTATCGAAAATGAATACCGGAGGAAAATACGATTCCCGAGCTTTTAAAAAGTCTGTAGGTCTTAATGGAGTAGGAACCAAAGCTGTAAATGCTTTATCTGCTGTTTTTAGAGTAGAATCTGTTCGTGATAATAAAATTAAAGCGGCAGAATTTAAATTAGGAGAACTTGTTGAGGATCCCGTAGCCGAAGACAGTTCTAAGCGGAAAGGAACTAAAGTTGTATTTATTCCAGATGAGAGTATTTTTAAAAATTTTAAGTATCGTACCGAGTATGTAGCAAAAATGCTTAAAAACTATGTCTATCTCAATCCAGGATTGACGATTGATTTTAATGGAGAAAAGTTTTTTAGTGAAAATGGGCTAAAAGACCTGTTAGAAGAAAATATTTCTGATGAAGATATGGTATATCCCATAATTCATCTTCGGGGCGATGATATTGAAATTGCCATTACGCACAGTAAAACTCAGTATAGCGAAGAATATCACAGTTTTGTAAACGGTCAAAATACTACACAAGGAGGAACCCATCTTGCCGCTTTTCGGGAAAGTATCGTGAAAACAGTACGTGAATACTACGGAAAAAATTACGATGCCAGCGACGTACGTAAGTCCATTGTTGCCGCTATTAGCATTAAAGTAATGGAACCTGTTTTTGAAAGTCAGACCAAAACGAAACTTGGTTCTACCGATATGGGTGGAGATTTGCCTACGGTTCGAACCTATATTAATGACTTTATCAAAACCCAATTCGATAACTACCTTCACAAAAATCCAGATACCGCAGATAAGCTTCAGAGAAAGATTGTACAGGCAGAACGGGAACGGAAAGAATTAAGTGGTATACGAAAGCTAGCAAAAGATCGAGCCAAGAAGGCCAATCTTCATAATAAAAAATTACGCGATTGTCGTGTGCATCTAGGAGACACAAAGAAAGAACGTAATCTTGAAACCACATTATTTATTACCGAGGGAGACTCGGCTTCTGGTAGTATTACAAAAAGTCGTGATGTAAATACACAGGCCGTGTTTAGTTTAAAAGGAAAGCCTCTAAATAGCTACGGACTCTCAAAAAAGATCGTATACGAGAACGAAGAGTTTAATTTACTTCAGGCGGCATTAAACATTGAAGAATCAATGGAAGACCTGCGGTATAATAATATTGTGATCGCTACCGATGCTGATGTTGATGGAATGCACATTCGATTGCTGCTTATAACGTTCTTTTTACAATTCTTTCCAGAGTTGATAAAGGAAGGTCATTTGTACATATTGCAAACTCCGTTATTTAGAGTTCGAAATAAAAAAGAAACGATTTATTGCTATTCCGAAGAAGAACGCAGGGATGCCATGGAGAAATTAAAACCGAAACCTGAAATTACACGATTTAAAGGATTGGGTGAAATCTCACCCGATGAGTTTGTACATTTCATTGGGGAAGATATTCGTTTAGATCCAGTAATGCTGGATAAATCAATGAGTATTGAAGAATTACTATCCTTTTATATGGGTAAAAACACACCCGATCGACAGAAGTTTATCATCAATAATCTAAAAGTGGAACTGGATAAAGTGGAGGAGTAGATTCGGTGGGCAGTAATAACCGAATTTTCACAATCTGTAAAATTATAAAATAACATAAAGGGAATTTTTCAATTTTGAAATTGAAACCTGAAGGTACATTATGAGCGAGGAAGAGAACCCAAATAGCGAAGAAGAACAAACAGGGCCTGATTATTTAGGAGAGCATGAGGATACGTCGGGTGAGACCATCACGAAGGTCACCGGAATGTATCGTGATTGGTTTCTAGATTATGCGAGTTATGTAATTCTAGAACGTGCTGTACCTGCAATTGAAGATGGTTTTAAACCGGTTCAGCGTCGTATCATGCATTCCTTAAAAGACCTGGATGATGGTCGGTATAACAAAGTGGCCAATGTAGTGGGGCATACCATGCAATATCATCCACACGGAGATGCAAGTATTGCAGATGCGATGGTGCAAATTGGGCAAAAAGATTTATTAATCGATACCCAAGGAAACTGGGGAAATATTCTTACGGGAGACCGTGCGGCAGCTGCCCGTTACATCGAAGCCCGACTTTCCAAATTTGCGCTAGATGTAGTTTACAATCCAAAAATCACAGAATGGCAGGCATCTTATGATGGTCGTAAAAAGGAACCTGTAAATCTTCCCGTAATGTTCCCAATGCTTTTGGCTCAAGGAGCAGAGGGTATTGCGGTAGGGCTTTCGACAAAGGTGCTTCCTCATAATTTTATCGAGTTAATTGATGCTTCAATTAAACACCTGCAAGGAAAACGTTTTCAGATACTTCCAGATTTTCCAACTGGAGGAATTATGGACGCTACAAATTATAATGACGGACTTAGAGGTGGAAAAATAAGAAGCCGGGCACGCATTGTTCAACATGATAAGAACACCTTGGCGATCACCGAGATTCCCTTCGGAACCACCACCTCTTCATTAATAGATTCTATACTGAAGGCAAATGATAAAGGAAAGATAAAAGTCAAAAAAATTGAAGATAATACAGCTGCGGAAGTTGAAATTTTAATTCATTTACCCAGCGGCTTATCTCCCGATAAAACGATCGATGCTTTATATGCGTTTACAAATTGTGAAAACTCCATTTCACCTTTAGGTTGCGTAATTGAAGATAACAAGCCTCTTTTTGTGGGGGTAACTGAAATGCTTCGTCGTTCTACAGATCGTACGGTACAGTTGCTGAAAAGTGAACTTGAAATACAATTAGAAGAATTTGAAGCACAATGGCATTATGCCTCTTTAGAACGAATATTTATAGAAAACCGTATTTATCGGGATATTGAAGAAGAGGAAACGTGGGAAGGAGTGATTAAAGCAATCGATAAAGGATTAAAGCCACATACTGGGCATCTAAAACGCGCAGTTACCGAAGAAGATATCGTACGATTAACTGAAATTAGAATTAAACGAATTTCTAAATTCGATATTGATAAAGCACAACAAAAGATTGATGCACTGGAAGATAATATCGCTCAAATAAAGCATCACTTAGATCATCTTATTGAGTATTCTATAGATTATTTTAAACGCTTAAAAAAAGATTACGGGGAAGGAAGAGAGCGTAAAACCGAAATTCGTGTTTTTGAAGATATTGAAGCTACAAAGGTTGTAATACGGAACACTAAGTTATATGTAAATCGAGAAGAAGGGTTTGTAGGAACGAGTTTACGACGAGATGAATATGTGACAGATTGCGCAGATATCGATGATATTATTGTCTTTACGCAAGATGGTAAAATGATGGTGAGTAAAGTGGATAGTAAAACCTTCGTTGGAAAAGGCATTATACACGTAGCTGTTTTTAAGAAAAAGGATAAGCGTACCATATACAACATGATATATCGTGACGGAACGAAAGGTGCAACATACGTAAAACGTTTTGCAGTAACAGCGATGACTCGTGATAAAGAATATGATCTTACGAAAGGAGCTAAAGGTTCTAAAGTGTATTACTTTACAGCCAATCCAAACGGGGAAGCTGAGGTTGTAACAATCCATTTAAGACAAAGCGGAAGTATTAAAAAATTAAAATTCGACCTAGATTTTGCAGATCAATTGATTAAGGGTAGAAATTCCAATGGAAACATTGTTACCAAGTATGCTGTTAAGAAAGTAGAATTAAAAGAAAAAGGACTTTCTACATTAAAGCCACGAAAAATATGGTTTGACGATACAGTACAACGTCTTAATGTGGATGATCGAGGCGAATTGTTAGGCGAATTTACCAGTGAAGATCGCTTGCTTATTGTAAATCAGAAAGGGGTTGTTAAGGCGGTAATTCCAGAATTAACTCTTCGTTTTGATGATGACATGATCGTCCTTGAAAAATGGAACCCGAAGAAACCACTGTCAGCCATTTACTGGGAAGGAGAAAAGGAGCTTTTTTATGTAAAACGTTTTTTAATTGAAAATCCTGACAGGGAAGAGGTGATAATTTCTGAACATCCTAAATCGTATTTGGAACGTATTTTTACAGATTATAGGCCTATGGCAGAAATTGTTTTCGCTAAGAAAAGAGGGCAGGAACGACAAGATAACATGGAGCTAAACCTTGAGGAGTTTATTTCAGTCAAAGGGATTACAGCTATGGGGAATCAACTCACTAAAGATAAAATCTTAGAAATAAACGCACTTTCTTCATTACCTTATAATGAACCAGAGAAGAAATCTGCCGAAGAGATGGATGTAGTAGATGAAGAAGCTATAGATTCAAATAATGAAGACGCACTTTCAGAAGAAAAAAAAAACGTAACTAATACTGAAAAATCTTCAAATAGTGATGACGATACAAAAAGAGATGATGAGGGGCAAACGTTACTTTTCTAATAAATAAAACAAAATATTAAATACATCAATTCCGAATTTAATTAAAAATCTATAATGGCAGGATTTATACAGGAGTTTAAAAATTTCGCGATCAAAGGTAATATGATCGATATGGCAGTGGGAATCATTATTGGTACTGCTTTTAACAATGTGGTAAATACCATCGTGAAAAAAGTAGTAATGCCTCCATTGTCTTTACTTACCGACGGTGTAAATCTTTCAAATCGAAAATATGTGCTACGAGAAGCAACCGAAACCGCTGAAGAAGTTGCCATTGGTTACGGGGAATTGTTTGAGGCACTTATCGATTTTACAATTATTGCATTAACGATATTTATAGTAATTAAATTTATTAATCGCTTTAAAAACAAAGCGGAAGATCCCAAAAATAAAGAAGTAGAGACTCCTAAAAACATTGAGCTTTTAGCTAATATCGAAAAGTTAATGGAGGAACAGAATACATTATTAAAAGGAAAGCAATAATAGAGTCGAACTTATTCTACGTTTTCAGCTTTTTTCAGCATTCGTATGCCTAAAATAATTAAAATATCTCCTACAAGAATAAGTCCAATCCAATAATACCAGGTGTCTTCTTGTTGTTGAAAATTTCGGACTAAAAGGTAAATTCCTAAAATTAAAAATAGCAGCCCGAAGAGAAAAATGATTAGTGCGTTTCTTTGTTTTACGCTTTGGTCTAACATGTTTTCTATTGTTCTTCCAAAAGTTTCTTAATACCGTTAAACAAAGCATGTTCGGTAGCATCGAATTCGCCATCGGCAACAAACAATGCTTTCATTTCTGCGATCATTATATCAATGTGAGTTTTCGATAGTCCTAAACGTTCGACTGCGGCTTGTATTTTTTGAATGCTTTGATAATCGTTATCATGCTCAAATTCCTTGTGAATACTTTTATACTCCGCAGGATCAACCTTCGCGCGAATCATTTCGACCTCTTCTTCAGACTCTATATAATCTACATTGGCACAATACAACAGAAGGTATGCTGAGAGTTCTTTTTGTGTCCAAGTGGTTTTAAAATCGCTCATAATACTAGTTTAATGTGTCTGTTTCGTCTTCAGGGATATTCGAAACAATATCTGATGTTTTCTTTCTATATTTCATGTTAATAAATTCGATAAATAAAGAGAACGCAATGGTAAAATAAAGATACCCTTTCGGAATTGTACCTATTTCAGATCCAAAAACTTCTAAATGTACTAAGTGTGCTCCTTCAGCAATTAGCATAAATCCAATAAGTATAAGGAAGGAAAGTCCGAGCAACTGTACGGTTGGGTGCTGTGTTACAAAACGACCTACTGGATTTGCGAAAATCATCATAATTAATACCGAGATTACTACAGCAATGACCATGATAACTAAGGCATCTGTAGGGGTGTTTCCAATACCATTTGTCATTCCTACTGCAGTAAGAATCGAGTCGAATGAAAAAACAATATTAATTAAACAGATCTGAATAATAGCTTTAGTAAGAGTTGTTGCGCGTTGTTTTTTTACTTCGCGCTCATCGTGCCCTTTGTCCTCCACTTTTTCGTGAATTTCTGTGGTACTTTTATATAATAAGAACAATCCTCCTGCTAGCAGTATTAAACCTTGTCCGCTAATGCCTGCTTTTAACCAAGGTAAATTAATGTGCCAAAAAGGAGCTTCCATTGCTACAAGCCATGAAATACCAAAAAGCAGCACGATACGAATGAGCATCGCCATTAAAAGCCCAATGTTAGTTGCTTTTTTCTGATGCTCTTTAGGAAGTTTACTCGCCGCAAGAGAAATAAATATAATATTATCGATCCCTAAAACTATTTCTAAGAATGTTAAGGTTAGCAATGCTACAAGCGCATCTGGAGAAGTTAAAATTTCGAACATAAATTGTTTGTTACTTTATAATGTGATGATTGGTTGTTATTGAATGTTGATTGTTTTTACTTTAATTGCGGTCCCTTTTTCTTTATTGGGTGTACCCACAACATTATATTCGAACGTATATTCGTCTTTTTTTGTGGTTAAAATCTTCATATGAATCGCTTTCTCTTCAGATTTGTTTTTAGGGTGTAATTTTTTCACAATATACTCACAATCGTTGATCCAACGAATACTGGAGGTGTCAGCCTTGCCTCTAAAGTAATCAATTTCTATGGAATCGTTACGCAAAAACGTTGTAGTTAAGACTTCGGTACCTACAAGAGCTTCAAATTTAAAAGTTCCGGTCTTAAAATCGGTACAATTACGTTCAGGTTGATAGCAACTATAGCACGTTAATAATATGAAAGAAATAAATAAAAGTCGCATGCTGAAATATTTTATGCGAATTTCTGAATTTTTTAAACAATAAGTTAGTTTTCGTAAGCCTTAAAACTTCCGTCTTTATAAAAAATAACAATTTTGTCAATTTCTTTTTGTTTTTCTTCTGAATTACGTTGTGACAGTTGAGATGTTTCAGTTTCTTTCTGAAGCACTTTCAATAGATTCGAACTTTCGGTTTTCGTAGTTCTACTTATTGAAGCAGAAGGGGAGTTTGAAATATTTTCTTCAGAAGGAAAAACACCTTTTCCATTTAATAGCCAATACAATTCTACCTCTGGAAATTTTTGGACCACCTTCATTACAAATTCTAAACTTGGTTTATTTCTACCTGAAATAAGATGTGAGATAGTGGAGCGATTAAAGTCGATTGCTTCAGAAAAAGCAGTAGCCGATAGACTGTAATAATCAAGTATCTTTTCTATCCTTTTAGCAAAATCGGTACTGTTTACCATTGTAATATCTAACTTTTTAATTTAACGGTTACAAATGTAAATTATTGTAATTTATCAGCATATAAAATTATGAAATATGTTCTTTGTGGTTATAATCTTACTTTATATAAATTGTTTTAATAATCTGATACACAATAAAATGACACGTATTTATAATGTATTCAGTTTGTAGACTTTACGAGCAACTCCAAATGTACCAAGATTGTTTACATATGTATACAATACAATTCTAAATTTATGTTTACAATTGTAACCGTTGGTTTGTTTATTTTTGTAAACACGTTTTGAACACTATGAAATTAACAACACTTTACGACTCTAATTTTGAATCTAATTTATTAGGAAGATATGTTACTTTAAAACATATTTTACCACTCCTCGATAGCTATGAAAATACTTTCGAAATAACTTCGATTGGGTCCTCAGAATCTGGTGAGGAAATACCAATGGTTAAAATTGGATCGGGAAAAAAAGTTGTTTTAGGATGGTCTCAAATGCATGGCAACGAATCTACAACCACGAAAGCTCTTTTCGATTTTTATAAATTTATAGCGCAAAAAAAGTATTATAAAAAAGAGATTGATCTATTTTTAGAAACGTATACCTTTTATAGTATCCCAATACTAAATCCAGATGGCGCAAAATTGTATACTCGTGTTAATGCAAATGGAATCGATTTAAATCGTGATGCAAAGAACCGTTCTCAAAAAGAAAGTATTGCATTGCGAAATGTATTTGAATCTTTGAAGCCAGATCTCTGCTTAAATTTACACGACCAACGAAGTATCTACGGATTAAAAAATAGAAAGGCAGCAACGGTTTCTTTTCTCTCTCCTTCCGCAGATAAGAAGAGGAGTATTACAGCCTCTAGAAAGGTCGCTATGGAACTCATTGTGAAAATGCAACAAGCTCTTGAGGAGTATATTCCAGGTAAAATTGGTCGTTACGATGATGCGTATAATGCGAATTGTGTTGGCGATTCTTTTCAGGAAAGTGGTGTCCCTACTATTTTGTTTGAAGCAGGACATTATGAAAATGATTACCAACGTGAAAAAACAAGGTCTTATATTTTTTATGCCTTTCTCTCGCTCTTCGACATCCTTAAAACAAATCCATCGTACAATTATAAAAGCTATCTTGACATACCTGAAAACCTTGTAAATTTTAACGATGTAATTGTACGACGGGTAGGTGTGGTGATAAATTCTAAAGTAACAATTACATCTATAGCAATTCAGTATGAAGAAGTACTTGAGAATGGTGCAATATCTTTTCATCCGAGAGTGGACGCTATTGGAAATTTAGATTCTAACTATGGACACAAAGAAATTGAAGGAAACAATGAACTCGTTTTAGTGAATTCTCAAGAATCTGTACATATTGGACAAAAAATTTCAACTATTATTGCTAAAAATGATAGATCACTTATTTTTTTTAAATTAAATGGTGATTTATAATTAAAGGCATTATTTTTGCATTTTGAAAACAAAAAAACAAGATGGCCAAATTTAAACTAGACGACACCGATCACAACATTCTCGATATGCTTATCGAGAACACTCGAACTCCATTTACAGATATCGCTAAAAAACTCCAAATTTCCGCTGGTACTGTGCATGTACGCGTAAAAAAAATGGAAGAAGCTGGAATTATAACGGGATCTTCTCTTCGTTTAGATTATCGTAAATTAGGATATTCGTTTATTGCATATGTTGGAATATTTCTTCAGAAAACATCTCAGACCCAATTTGTTTTAGAGCGGATTAACGAAATCCCTTTCGTCACAGTAGCACATGTCACTACTGGGAAGTTTAATATTTTTTGTAAAATACGGGCCAAAGATACCAGTCATGCGAAAGAAGTGATCTATAAAATAGATGATATCGAAGGAGTTACAAGAACCGAGACTATGATTTCATTGGAGGAAAGTATTAATGATAAAAAACGTTTAATGCACTCTATCTTTAATGAAATATAATTGAAATTTGTGCATTATATAGTAAAACCCTTTGTCACATGGCAAAGGGTTTTTTTATCTTTATACTTTAACTTTCATTTTTATACTTTATGACCTCACAAGAATATAACCCCTATTACAAGACTTACATTAATTTAGTAACCGAGCCATTACTCACTAAAAGTCTTTCAATAGGATTGCTGAATATAACAGATTTTTTTAATGCAATTCCTAACGATAAGCTTGAATATCGATATGCGACGAATAAATGGACGCCCAAGGAAGTTCTATTGCATCTAATAGATACAGAGCGCGTTTTTTCTTATAGAGCACTCACATTTGCACGTTCAAAAAATGTGGAGCTTCCTGGATTCGATCAAGATGAGTTTGTACAAAACTCAGACGCGAACAAATACACCTTAGATGAATTATTGGATGATTATTTGGCAACTCGAACTGCAACAATCTCACTCTTTAAAGGTTTTAACGAAAAAACGCTACAGCAATCAGGAATAGCTAGTGGAAGTACACTCTCGGTTCGGGCTGCAGGAACCATTATTTGCGGCCATGAAATTCATCATTGTAATATTATTAAGGAACGATACTTATAATGAAAATAATTTCACTACTTAAAAAAACCTATTCAAGCTGGGATAAAAATGACCCATGGGCGAAAAGTGCAGTAATTGCTTATTATGCTCTTTTTTCGTTACCTTCATTATTAATGATTACCATGTATGTTGCAGGTATTTTCTTCGGAAAAGATGCGGTACAAGGAAAAATTACCTCAGAAATTGGAGGCACCATTGGTATAGATGGGGCAGAAGCAATTGAAGAAATGATCGCTAACGCTGCAGTAGAAGATAGTACTACAATAACCGTAATTATAGGTATCGGAATGTTGATTTTTGGAGCTACAGGTGTGTTTTTTCAACTTCAGAAAGCATTAAATGATATTTGGAGTGTACGCGCAAAAAAAAATACATTTATTGATAGTATGAAGAGAAGATTACTTTCTTTCGGACTCATACTCATCATTGGATTTTTATTACTCATATCACTGGTGTTATCTTCAGCCATTGATGTGCTTAGTAAATATTTAGCCAATTATTATTCTGAAGTGTCTTCAGTACTTGTTTGGGTACTTAACCTGTTACTTTCAGAAATATTTATTGCAGGGTTATTTGCGGCAATCTTTAAAATGCTACCCGATATCGTTATTCCTTGGAAGACCACTATTATAGGAGCTTTAATTACATCTCTTTTATTTCTATTTGGGAAATACCTAATCGGGTTTTACTTTACACAGTCAAATCCTGCTTCTGTATATGGAGCCGCTGGAAGCGTTGTACTCATTTTACTATGGGTTTATTACACATGTTTAATTTTATTTTTTGGGGCTGAATTTACTGTAAATTGGGCGCTATTTAGGAACATTAAAGTAAATCCATCTCACAATGCTGTTTTGTCATATGAAGAAGAATTAAAAGAACTTCGTAAATACAAAGCTAAAATTGAAAAAGACAAAGAGACCGCCGAGGATCTCGCAACTAATTAACCTACTTTCCTTAACAAACTTTAGCATTAATTAATATAAGCTTAGCACAAAGTCTTTGTTAGAGCCTATGAATACTAGTATCTTTGAGTAAGCAAAACAATTAATATTAAAACTGAAAGCGATTATGAAAAAGAGAATAGCAATATTAGCAACCGATGGATTTGAAGAATCTGAATTAAAATCACCTAAAGAAGCGATGGAAAAAGAAGGTTTTGTCGTGGATATAGTTAGTGATAAATCTGGAACTATTAAATCTTGGGCAGATGGAAACTGGAGCAACGAGTACACTGTTGATAAAACTATAAATAGCGTAAATTCGAAACAGTATAATGCTTTAGTTTTACCAGGTGGAGTAATTAATCCAGATAAATTAAGAAGAAATGAAGACGCGTTAGTATTTGTGCGTGATTTCTTTAAAGAAAAGAAACCCGTAGCGGCAATTTGTCATGCACCATGGACTTTAATTTCTGCTGATGTAGTGAAAGGTCGAAAATTAACTTCCTTTAAATCTATTAAAGATGATCTTGTAAATGCAGGAGCAAATTGGGTAGATGAAGAAGTTGTAGTAGATGAAGGATTTGTAACGAGTAGAAATCCAGACGATCTTCCAGCTTTTAATTCTAAGTTAATTGAAGAAATTAAAGAAGGTAAACATGAATTACAGCACGCTTAATTTATGAAACTTTCTAATATAAAAAGAGGCTCCGTTTGGAGCCTCTTTTTATTGATAATAATTAGAATATCTCTTTTTTATTATTCTTCTTCGTCATCCATTTTCTTTCGATCCAAAAACTCTGCGATTGGCTCGTTAGTTTCAGCTTCCTCGTAATCGTCTTCTTCGAAATTTGCCATAGAAACTTCAAGACGTGAACTTACCTTAACTAGATAAATACTATCATTGTCGCGTACCTCTACAGCTTCGACAGTTTCATTTTTGGCATTTTTAAAAGTGATGACGTGGTCATCATCATATCCATCCGGATATTTCTCTACTAATAAAGAAAGTATTTCGGGAGTTAATTTTTTGTAATCTACAATTACGCGTTTCATGATACTGGGGTTGATGGTTTGTAATGAGTGCTAAAACTAAGAAAAAAATAAAAACACACTTAATCTTCGGGTTTATTTTTTTTAATAATTGTCATAATAATTAAATGCTTCATAAATAAGCTGGTTTTCAACGTGGCAATTTACTCGGTGTTTACCAAAATTCTCTAACAATACAAAGTTTATTTCGCCATGAGAATTCTTTTTATCATATTTTAATAAATCTATTATAGACTCAATATCCTTTTTTGTAAAAAATTCCTTCTGAAAATGTTTTAAAAATGTTGAAGTTACTGCTTCCAATTTTTGTTTTGGGAAATTACAGAGTATGGTCGAAATGTAAGTAGCGAGAATCATTCCAATTGCGATAGCTTCACCATGTAGCAATGTTTTTTTTTCTTCTGAAGAAAGGCAATAAGACTCGATTGCATGCCCTAAGGTGTGACCATAGTTTAGAGTCTTTCGTCTTCCTTTTTCTAAAGGATCTTCCGTAACAACTTCATTTTTAATTTTAACTGAAGCCCATATAAGTTGATTGACTTCATTCATATTAGCTGCAGAAAATTGTTTTAATTCATTCCAATATTCTTCAGAATAAATAAGACCATGCTTCAGCATTTCGGCATATCCTGAAGTAAGTTCTGCTTGCGGTAATGTTTTGAGAAATTCAATATCGATAAGAACTAAAAGTGGATTTCGAATAATGCCAATCTGATTTTTTAAATTTCCGAGATCAATCCCGTTTTTTCCTCCAACAGAAGCATCAACCATGGCGAGTAGGGTAGTGGGAATATTAATAAATTCAATCCCTCTCCTAAATGTAGAAGCGATAAACCCTCCAAGATCGGTAACAACACCTCCACCAAGATTTATTAAAAGACTATTTCTATCTGCTCCTTTTTCTGAAAGTGTAGTCCATAGCTCTATGCATGTCGAAATGTTCTTATTTTGTTCTCCCGAATGCATCTCAAGAAGCTCAGGCTGTTGTTTAAAATTTACTTTTGAAAGAAAATAAGGTAAGCAGTCTATTTTAGTATTAGAATCGGTAAGAATAAATATTTTAGAAAATGAATTGATTTTAAGCTGTTTAACAAGCTCTATCCATCCAACATTAGCATTAGAAATAGAACCTCGTTCTTTTTGAATAATTTCCATCTATTGAAACCGTATTTATTAGAATATTACATGTCAAATCTAACTATATTTGCCAACAATATTTTGCTAATATGGTATCAAAATCTTTATTCGATAATACAAAAACAGCATTCTCTCTAAAAACTGACTCAGAACTAGAGCGTGCATATTTTTTATTCAAGATGATTTCTAAAGAACCCTTAGTTCGTATAGGAACAGCAGCAACTAAGTTTGCATTAAATTTACATCTACCTGTAGAAGGTTTAATACGGTCTACTGTGTTCGATCATTTCTGTGGTGGCGTTAACGAAAAGGATTGTATGCCAGTAGTAGATAATTTAATGTCTGCACAAGTATATTCTGTATTAGATTATTCGGTAGAAGGGAAAGAAACAGAAGCTCAATTTGATGCAACAATGGAAAAGGTCATTGAGTTGACACGTTTTGCTAAAAATAAAGACGCAATGCCATTCTCCGTTTTTAAACCTACGGGGTTTGGTCGATTTAAATTATGGCAAAAAATAACCGAGAAAGACCCGTTAACTTCTAATGAAGAACAAGAGTGGGGGCGAATTAAAGAACGTTACGACAAAGTTTGTAAGGTGGCACACGAATGTAATATCTCCTTACTAATCGATGGTGAAGAATCTTGGATACAGGATGCCGCAGATGATCTTTGTGAAACAATGATGGAGAAATATAATAAAGAACAACCTATTGTATTTAATACGTTGCAATGTTATCGTTGGGACCGTTTAAGTTATTTAAAAGCTGCTCACGAAAAAGCTAAAGAAAAAGGGTATAAGCTCGGCTTTAAAGTTGTAAGAGGAGCTTATATGGAGAAAGAGAATGACCGAGCAGAGGAAAATGGGTATAAAACTCCTATCTGCGAAAGCAAAAAAGCAACCGATGATAATTTTAATGCAGTAATGAATTATATTCTTGACAACCTTGAGGACATATCATTATTTCTGGGCACACATAACGAAGCTAGCAGCTATTTAGCAATGGAAATTATGGATGCGAAAGGATTGTTAAAACGTGATAATCGAATTTGGTTTGGACAGTTATATGGTATGAGTGATCATATAAGTTATAATTTGGCAGCAGAAGGATTTAATGTTGCAAAATATATACCCTTTGGACCTGTTAAAGATGTTATGCCTTATTTAATTCGTAGAGCTGAAGAAAACACATCGGTAGCTGGACAAACGAGTCGCGAATTAACTTTGCTAAAAAGAGAAAAAGAGCGAAGAAAGATTTAATTTTTTTTAAGACAGTACAATTTTAATAGGTTAGTCAACATCGAGGTTTCCACTGCATCAACTCCCCTGTTAATATTAAATATGAAAACCTCTGGTTGACTTTGCATCTTTCAGCAATATAAAGGTGATGCATATAATTATTCTTTACAAGAGCACAATCTCTGATTTTAAGAATACAGATGTCGTCATTCAAGAATTACGATATCAATATAAATTATTATCCTATTGACAATTAAGAGTGTACGTTGGTGGTTCTTTTCGTTTATTTCGGAGCCAATAATATTTTAGTACATTTATAAATGATCGCATATTAACTCCCTCTATACTTTTTAAATATCCCTATGCGAATTCTTTTACTATTAATCTTACTTACTTCCGGCTTACATACTTTTTCACAAGATTTAAGTATTGAGAATCTTAAAAAAATGGAAGATGAATCATTGTTAACTCTTTTTTCAGAAGTTGAATACGACTCAATTAAAGCTGAAAAGGTTGCAAACGTATACCTCAATAGAGCAAAGCAACAGAACGATACTATTAAGATAGCGAGAGGCTACGATCGATTAGCAAGGATTTACCATTCTGAGAAAAATATAAAATATGCTGACAGTATTATAGAATTAACTAAAGAGTTAGAGCATATTACTTATCCTGGTTTGGGCTATATTCAAAAAGCCTCAAATTATCATGTTTTAGGCGATTTAATCAAATCAGCGGAAAATTTTCTAATAGCATATAAATTTTCTTTAAGTAGTAATAATATTCCAAATCAAGTATTTGTTTTAAACTTTTTAATTATTCAAAAATCAATATGGGGAAATAAAAGAGAAGCATTGAACTTACAAAAGAAACGACATGAACTTCTAACGAATAAAGATTTTACTAAGTATTTAATACAATCTTCACGTAAGGGATATCAAGACAAAATCCATTCACTTTCTATAAATATGAAAATTGAATCATACTTGAATTTTTCAAACTGTTATTATCAATTAAATAAAATAGACTCATCTTTTTATTATTTAAATCGAGCTAAAGCTTTAAATAATTCAAGCCAAGGGCAATATTTTAATTTTTACTCTTTTTGGATTGAGGAAGTTAAAATAGAGTTGTATTTAAAAGAGAGAAATTACCATAAAGTTATTAGAATTTCAGATTCTATTTATCCAATAATGGTTTTAAAGAATGAAAAATCGGCAATGTTTAATATTCTAATGCATAAAGGATTAGCGTTAGAAGGTCTTGCTAAAATTAAGGAAGCTAAGAAGTTTTACTATAAGGCGGACTCTATTTATGAAAATAATAATATAGACATATTTCCTAATCAACGGATAATGTTTGAAAAACTATTAGCATTATCAAAAAATTCAAGTGAGCAAATTGAATATTTAAATAAGCTGATTAACATAGACAGTATACATAAAATTAATTATCAATATTTTGAACCTGAATTTAATCGTAAATTCTCTAGACCGAGGCTTTTAAAAGAAAAGGAAGCAGTAATTTTAGATCTTCAGGAGAAAACTCAACGATCTCGAATAATATTATGGGTATGTCTTGGTATTTTGTCATGTACAATTGCGGCACTCTTGTATTATTTTAAACGCCAATTAATTTATAAGAAACGTTTTAATGCATTAAATATCAATAAAGAACAAAAAGCTTTGAGCTCGTTGCAAAACGAAACAAGTTTAGGAATATCCAAAACTATTGAGACACAAATTGTCAAACGTTTGGAGGAATTTGAAGAAGAAAATGAATTTCTTGCATCAAAAATTAATCTTAATGAATTATCAAAACGATTCGGAACTAACTCTAATTATTTATCTAAAGTGATAAATTTAAAAAAGAAGAAAAACTTTTCTCAATACGTTAATGATCTCCGTGCAGACTATGCACTAGAAGAATTAAGAAAGAATAAAATGTTTAGAAAATATACGATAAAAGCGATTGCAAGGGAATGTGGTTTTAATACAGCAGAATCTTTTAATAAAGCTTTTTATAAGCGTTGTGGGATATATCCTTCTTACTATATTAAACAGCTTAAAAAAGAAATGTAGCGAAAGTTAGTTTTCTATATCTGCATCTAATATAGTAGCATTATCATTACAATTTTCAATAATTACCAAAATCTTTTTATCCAAAACCTTCCCTTTTACTACATATTGTTTACAAGAGTCTAGGTCGGTATTACTTTTAGAGAAATCAACATTGCCATTGTGTAATATTTCAGAAATATTTGCGGTGTCTATATTATTTTTAGATAATTTTTGAAGTGCTTTTGGACTGTATAATCTATTCTTTATTCGAATGTTTTTTAACACACGTGCTTCAGGACCATAGTCACAAGAGGTTTTTTTGCCGCTTAAAAAGAAAAATAGAATTATAAGCCCAATAATAAAACCTCCACTGTAAAATCCAAGTCTATGTATAAATTTCATCTAAAAAAATAAAAGATTGATATCACTATACGACATATCGAACCACTCAGCAACTGCTTTATTGGTTAAAATGCCGCGGTAAAAGTACAAACCATTTTTTAGTCCTGCGTCGAATCGAATGGCATTTTCTAAACCACCACATTCTGAAATATCTAAAAGATACGGTGTGAAAATATTACTAATAGAAATGGACGCTGTTTTAGGATATCGTGCAGGTATATTAGGAACACCGTAATGTATAACATCATGTTTTATATGTGTAGGAGCATCGTGAGATGTCATTTCTGTAGTTTCAAAACACCCCCCCATGTCTACACTTACGTCAATAATAACGGCACCTTTTTTCATTTTTTCGATCATCTCCTCTGTAACAATAATGGGCGATCGATTAGTTCCACGCACGGCACCAATGGCAACATCGCAACGCCGCAACGCTTTCATTAGATTTTTAGGTTGTATGGTAGAGGTGTATAGGGTTTGTCCAACTTTGGTTTGAATATCTCTTAATTTTGTAATAGAACTATCGAAAACTTTAACATTAGCTCCTAAACCCAATGCAGAGCGAACTGCAAATTGTCCAACCGTTCCGGCTCCTATAACTACTACTTCGATAGGGGGAACACCAGATATGTTTCCGAAGAGAAGTCCATTTCCTTTCTTAGCATTTACCATTAATTCGGCAGCAATTAGAACACTTGCAGTACCAGCGATTTCACTCAATGCTTTTACAGCAGGATAGCTGTGGTCTTGGTCTTTTATAAATTCAAATGCCAAAGCGGTAATCTTCTTTTTAGAAAGAGTTTCAAAGTATTCTTTTTTTCGTGTTTTAAGTTGAAGCGCAGAAATTAAAACTGTTTTGGGATTTATAAGTTTAAGCTCTTCCAAGGTAGGGGGTTCTACTTTTAATATAATAGGACATTGAAATACTTTTTTGGTATCATTCGTTAACATGGCTCCAGCTTCACTGTAATCTGTGTCGCTAAATCCCGCTTCTTTACCAGCCCCTTTTTCAATAAGTACTTTTTGTCCGTTAGCCACAATTGCTCCTACAGCATCAGGGGTTAAACAAATTCGTTTTTCTTGAAAATATGTCTCTTTAGGTATTCCAATAAATAATTCTCCTCTTTGTCTAGAGATTTCAAGTGTTTCTTCTTGAGGGAGGAGTTGTTCCTTTGTAAAAGGTGATTTAGGTTGTGTCATTTAGAATGTGTTAACAGGAACAATTTACACATTTATTTATTAAAATAGAGGAAACAATTTAGCGGAACAAATCGCGTATCTGCTGCCAAATCGATTTTTTTTGAAGAAGATCTTTTTCGAATGATTTTAGATCCTTATCCACTAATTTATTAAATAGTTGAGCTCTAATTAAATAAACGAAAGGCACTAAAACCATCATTAAGGGAAGAATATAAATTAATTCAATTTCGTCTAAATCATTACTTTCATTTATAACAGCCCATAATTGAAACGAATACATTGATATTGGTACTAATATTATCCAATGCCACCAATGCTTGCAAGTAAAAAACCATAAAAGCAATAGAAATAAGGGAATTGCTTTTCCTGTAAAATACCATGCAAATGAATACCAATCAGGAAAGCTAGTCTCTAATGTAAAAAAAGGAGTTTCCCAAATTTGGCTATCTGGGAAACTCTCATAAGAATAAAATAAAATTGGAGTTAAAGCAATTAAAAATACAATAAAACCTCCAAGATATAATTTTGATTTACCCTTGGCGTAAAGGTTTAAGTGTTTTGTCGACTTGTTGTTCGGTTTGTCCATCTTCTATTCCTTCCGGGGTGCATGAAGTTGTTAATCCTAATCCAAAAATTGCTACGATAAATAATACTTTTAAGTTTTTCATAATATATGAGTTTTGTGAGGTTTATAGTACAAATATGGCACAAAATATCACAAGTATTCAAACTAAGATTGCCGTATATTTATTAGTTTTTTTATAATCAAAATGATTTCCTTTGATAATTAATAAAAAATTAACAATATGGCGTAATAAAGTATTGTAAATATGGAATGTAGCGTTATTTTTAGTTCACGGGCATTGTTATGTTTAATGTTCGACTCTTATCTAAATTTTCAGTAATATTAATCTTTGTATGTGTGTTAGGAATTAAATTTTTTATTTTTTCCGGCCACTCAATTAGTTTCCAATGTGGCGATTCAAAATATTCTTCAATTCCAATATCAAAAGCTTCATCCTCACTTTCAATTCTATAAAAATCAAAGTGGTATAAATTTAGATCATTCGTAATTTTATATTCATTCACCAATGAAAAGGTAGGGCTGCTCATGCTGTCTTCAACCCCTAGCTGCTCGGCTATTTGTTTTATTAATGTTGTTTTTCCAACACCCATTTTACCATGAAATAATAATACCCTGTTAGAAAGCGATGCTATTATCTGGGTAGCTATTGTTGGTAATTGATTTAGTGTGTAGGTTATTTCCATAGTATAATCGCTGGCAAATATAGGAAAATATTCAGTTTATAAACACGAAATATCGACGAACGGTAATTTAATAGGAATAATCTTACAGAAATTATTTTGGTTCAAGAACTGTAAACGGAATAATCATCTCCTCTAAAGATACTCCTCCATGCTGATAAGTGTTTCTATAATAACTAACATAATGATTGTAATTATTAGGGTATGCAAAGAAGAGATCCCCTTTCGCAAAAATAAATGAACTACTCATATTTATTGTAGGTAGCTTAATGTTTTTAGGGTCTGTTGCCGCTAATACATCTTTATCTTCATAAGTAAGACTACGACCTGTTTTGTATCTTAAATTTAAACTTGTGTTTTTATCACCAATAACTTTAGATGGATTTTTTACATTTATTGTACCGTGATCTGTAGTAATTATTAATTTAAATCCTAATTGTGCAGCTTGTTGAATGATCTCCATTAAAGGAGAGTTTTTAAACCAGCTTTGTGTTAAACTTCGATACGATTTATCGGTAGAGGCTAATTCTTTAATAACTTCCATTTCAGTTTTAGAGTGGGAGAGTATATCTACAAAGTTGTATACTACTACAGTAAGATCTTCATCTTTATGGCTTTTAAAATTTTCTGAAAGTCGCTTCCCTTGTTTTAAGCTAGATATTTTATGGTAACTCCAATTAAGTTCCAATCCTAATCGCTTTAACTGTGCTTCGAGAAATTCTTTTTCCTTCATGTTTTTGCCTCCTTCATCGGTATCATTTAGCCAAAGGTCGGGATGCCTTTTTTCCATATCGGCGGGCATCAATCCACTAAAAATAGCATTTCGAGCATACTGTGTCGCAGTAGGTAATATTCCGTAATACATTTCTTCTACCGTTTTTTTGTAGATATTATTTACAAATGGCTCAAAAGCTTTCCATTGATCGTACCTTAAATTATCTACAACAACAAGTAACGTTGGTTTTTTATCTTTTAATTGTGGTACTACTTTGTCACGAAATAAAGTGTGCGACATAGTAGGAGCGTCTGCTTTATCTTCGAACCATTGTGGATAATTCTTATCGATGAATTTACAGAACTGCGTATTCGCTTCAGTTTTTTGAGATTCTAAAATTTCGAACATCCCAGAATCCTCTATACTTTCCAACTCTAATTCCCAATAAACCAGTTTCTGATACATTTCTGCCCATTCTTCATAAGAATTTACCGTAGACAGATCCATTGCAATTTTTCTGAACTCCTGTTGGTAGTTAGAAGTAGTTTTTTCAGAAACCAATCGTGAGTGATCTAAATTTTTCTTCAGACTTAATAAGATCTGATTAGGATTAACAGGTTTTATTAGATAATCAGCGATCTTAGAACCAATCGCTTCTTCCATAATATATTCTTCTTCACTTTTCGTAATCATCACAACAGGAAGGGTAGCATCGAACTCTTTTAATT
Organism: Cochleicola gelatinilyticus; assembly: GCF_001637325.1. Lineage (GTDB taxonomy): Bacteria > Bacteroidota > Bacteroidia > Flavobacteriales > Flavobacteriaceae > Cochleicola > Cochleicola gelatinilyticus. The sequence goes on along the minus strand of NZ_LRXL01000045.1, from coordinate 198,071 downwards.
CAGCAAGTGTCTCCAAACCTGTAAGTCCAGGCATGTTTTCATCTAAAAAAACAATATCGAAATTTTCTTCTTTAATTTCTTCCAGAGCTTCCGTACCACTTTGAGCGGTTGTAACTTTATAGTTCTTGTTCTCAAGAAATATAATGTGCGGTTTTAGTAAATCAATTTCATCATCTACCCAAAGTACTTTTATGTCGCTCATATATGTATATTTGTTTATTAATTTTTGTTCCTGTACTATTTATATTGTTGTTACAAATTTAATTCCGAAATACCCCGGGAACTAACAGGGCTGTATTAATTAAAAGTTAATAGTTGAATTCCAAAAAGAAACTCAAAATAGTTAACGATCCGATCTATGGTTTTATTACGATTCCAGGGACGCTCATATTTCAATTAATTGAACATCCCTATTTCCAAAGACTGCGAAGAATATCGCAAATGGGAATGTCATACCTCGTTTATCCTGGTGCACACCATACGAGATTTCATCACGCGATGGGTGCCATGTATTTAATGCAAAAAGCCGTTCAGGTGCTTCGCATAAAGGGGGTTACAATTTCCGAAGAAGAGGAAGAAGGCTTGCTAATTGCCATTTTATTACATGATATTGGGCACGGTCCATTCTCTCATGCGATGGAACACAGCATCGTTGAAAATATAAGTCATGAACAGATTTCACTACTTTTTATGAGGGAATTAAACACAAAGTTTAACAACAGATTAACGTTGGCGATCACCATTTTTGAGAACAAATATGACCGTAATTTCTTTCATCAACTGTTATCTGGACAATTAGATATGGACCGGCTCGACTACTTGCGAAGAGATAGTTTCTACACAGGAGTTTCAGAAGGGTCGGTGAATTCCGAAAGGCTTATTACCATGCTAAATGTTCATGATGACGATTTGGTAGTGGAAGAGAAGGGGATTTATTCCGTAGAAAAATTTATAATCGCCCGTCGCCTCATGTATTGGCAGGTGTATTTGCATAAAACGGGAATTGTAGCAGAACAATTATTATTGCGAGTTTTAAAGCGTGCCAAAGAACTAACACAACAAGGATATAAATTGCCCGCAAGTAGTGCCTTATCTTTTTTTCTGAAAAATGCGATTACTGAAACTAGTTTTACTGAAGATGTTCTCAATACATTTTCGAAGCTCGATGATTATGATATTATTTCAGCAATGAAATCATGGGTCACTTCTGAAGATTTTGTGCTACGAAATAGTTCAGAAATGCTTTTAAACCGAAATTTATTAAAAGTAAAACTGAAAAAAAAGCCCATTTCTGAAGAACTTCTACTTAAAAAGAAACAACGGTTAATGAAACGACACAACATTTCGGAACATGAAGCATCTTATTTTGTGTTTACTGGAACCATTTCAAATCAGGCATACAGAATGGATAAAGACACCATTAACCTTATTACAAAAACGGGAAAAATTGTAGATGTAGCCAAAGCAAGTGATCAATTAAACCTTGAGGCCCTTAGTAAAAATGTAGTAAAATATTATCTCTGTTATCCAAAGTCGAAATACTAATCCTTTTTTTCTATTTTTGCAAGAATGTTATATAACCAAAGACAGCACGATACGTTTTCAAATTTGCGAGCAGGTAGTGTTTCTTTTCTTAGATCCATACCAGTATAAAGAATGAAATTTACAGCAACACAAATAGCAGGAATTTTAGACGGTGAAGTAGATGGCAATGAAGCAGTAGAAGTCTTTAAGCTTGCAAAAATAGAGGAGGGTAGTGAAGGAACACTTACCTTTCTTTCCAATCCTAAATATACTCCCTATATATATACGACCCAGGCATCCATTACTATTGTGGACAAAGCATTTATTGCTGAAAACCCCATTACCACTACATTAATACGTGTAGATGATGCGTATAAAGCTTTTTCAAAATTACTGGAATATTATAACCAAGTAAAAATGAACAAAAAAGGCGTCGAACAACCCTCTTTCTTTTCTGAGACTGCTACGCATGGGGATGAAATTTACTTAGGTGCTTTTTCGTACGTTGGAGAGAATGTGAAAATTGGGAATAATGTAAAGATCTATCCTAACGCATATATTGGTGATAATGTAACTTTAGGTGATAATGTAGTCGTTTTTGCCGGAGCTAAAATTTATTCAGAAACCATAATTGGGAACCATTGTGTAATTCATAGTGGAGTTATCGTAGGAGCAGATGGTTTCGGATTTACACCCAACGAAAAAGGAGAATACAATAAAGTCCCTCAAATAGGAAACGTGATCATAGAAGATCACGTAGATGTTGGCGCAGGTACTGCAATAGACAGAGCGACCCTAGGGTCTACAATAATTAAAAAAGGGGTAAAATTAGACAACCAAATACAAATTGCCCATAATGTAGAAATTGGTGAAAATACTGTGATAGCTGCACAAACAGGAATAGCAGGATCTACCAAAATAGGAAAAAACTGCATTATTGGTGGGCAAGTTGGAATTGTAGGTCATATTACGATTGGCGATAACGTGCGCATACAAGCACAAAGTGGAATTGGTCGAAATGTAAAAGATAATGAAACATTACAGGGATCACCAGCCTTAAATTATGGTGATTTTAATAAAAGCTATGTGCACTTTAAAAACCTTCCAAAAACAATGGAACGGTTAAATACGATTGAAAAAAACTTTGAAAACTCATGAGTGAAACTTCAGTAAAACAACGCACTATTGGTAAAGCAGTATCGCTAACTGGTGTTGGATTGCATACAGGAAAAGAGGTTACCATTACATTTAAACCCGCACCTGAAAATCACGGATATTCTTTTACCCGCATCGATCTCGAAGGACAACCCTTAGTAGAAGCCGATGCTAATTACGTGGTAAATACACAACGAGGTACCAACCTTGAAAAATTAGGAGTTAAAATACAGACTTCCGAACACGTACTCGCTGCACTTGTGGGGATGGAAGTAGATAACTGTATGATGGAATTAGACGCTTCAGAACCACCAATTATGGACGGATCGTCCAAATATTTCGTTGAAGCGATAGAGAAAGCTGGTATTGTAGATCAAGAAGCAGAACGAGAAGAATATGTCGTGAAAGAAGTTATTTCTTTTACAGATGAAGAAACTGGTAGTGAAATTACAATTATTCCTTCGGAAGACTATCAGGTAACAACCATGGTCGATTTTGGAACCAAAGTCCTAGGAACACAAAATGCATCTCTGAAAAAATTATCTGATTTTAAAACTGAAATTTCAGATTCACGAACTTTCAGTTTTTTGCATGAAATTGAAATGTTATTAGATAACGGACTTATAAAAGGAGGGGATCTTAATAATGCCATTGTGTATGTAGATAAAGAGCTTTCTTCAGAAACCATGGAAAAACTTCGTACTGCCTTCGGAAAAGATGAAATTTCAGTAAAACCTAACGGAATTTTAGACAACCTAACGTTGCATCACCCTAATGAAGCTGCTCGACATAAATTATTGGATGTAATTGGAGATTTGGCATTGGTAGGAACCCGTATTAAAGGTAAAGTAATTGCCAATAAGCCGGGACACTACGTAAACACCCAATTTGCAAAAAAGCTCTCAAAAATTATTAAGATCGAAAGCAGAAACAAAGTACCTAAATTCGACCTTTCAAAAACTCCAGTTAAAGACATTAACCAAATTATGGACATGCTTCCGCACCGTCCGCCTTTTTTGTTGGTAGATAAAATTTTGGAAATGTCAAGTTCTCATGTAGTGGGACTTAAAAATGTAACAATGAATGAGCCTTTTTTTGTAGGCCATTTTCCTGGAGCACCCGTAATGCCTGGAGTTCTAATTGTTGAGGCAATGGCACAATCGGGAGGGATCCTTGCGCTAAGCACAGTGCCTGACCCCGAAAATTATCTTACCTATTTTATGAAAATAGATAATGTGAAATTTAAACAACAAGTGAATCCTGGTGACACCCTTATCTTTAAACTCGATCTAATTACTCCAATTCGAAGAGGAATTGTACACATGACGGGAAAGGCCTACGCCAATGACAAATTAGTGACCGAAGCCGAATTAATGGCACAGATCGTTAAAACTAAAAATGAATAAATGAATCAACCACTTGCATACGTCCATCCGGGCGCAAAAATTGCCAAAAACGTGGTCATAGAACCTTTTACCACAATTCATAATAATGTAGTAATTGGTGAAGGTACCTGGATCGGATCTAACGTAACTATAATGGAAGGCGCTCGAATAGGAAAAAATTGTAATATTTTTCCAGGAGCCGTAATTTCGGCGATTCCACAAGATCTAAAGTTTAATGACGAAGATACTACAGCAGAAATAGGTGATGGCACCACTATTAGAGAATATGTAACCATTAATCGTGGTACTTCCGATAGAGGGAAGACAGTAATTGGAAAAAATTGCTGGATAATGGCGTACTGCCACATTGCACATGATTGTATTGTTGGAGATAATTGTATTTTTTCAAATAATAGCACATTAGCAGGGCATATTACTGTTGGAGATCATGTTGTACTTGCCGGAATGACCGCTGTACATCAATTTTGTATGATTGGAAATCATGCGTTTGTGACTGGGGGATCCTTGGTTCGTAAAGACGTTCCTCCTTTTGTTAAAGCTGCGAGAGAACCTTTATCGTATGTAGGGATTAACTCTATAGGGTTGCGAAGAAGAGGTTTCGAACCAGAAAAAATTAGAGAGATTCAAAATATTTACCGTTTATTATATCAGCGTAATTATAACAATACCCAAGCCTGTGAGATCATTGAAGCTGAAATGGAAGCAACTCCAGAGCGAGATGAAATTCTTCAATTTATTAAGAATTCTAAGCGCGGTATCATGAAAGGGTATTTCAGTAATAACTAAAAAAATATTAACCTAAAAATATACCCGTAACTACGGGAAATACATATGGCAACAAGTTCAGATATTAGAAAAGGATTGTGTATCAGGTACAGTAACGATATTTACAAGATTATTGAATTTTTACACGTAAAACCAGGAAAAGGGCCTGCCTTTGTTCGTACGAAATTAAAAAGTGTTACAACTGGAAAGGTGATCGATAATACATTTTCTGCAGGGCATAAGATCGAAGATGTTCGTGTAGAAACACATAAGTTTCAGTTTTTATACAATGAAGGTGAGTTTTATCATTTCATGAATAATGAGGATTATTCACAAATTCGATTATTAAAAGAAGCTTTAGATACTCCCGAGTTAATGAAAGAAGGAGAAGTTGTGACGGTTATAATTAATACCGAAGACAATATGCCTCTTTCAGTAGAAATGCCTCCACATGTAGTTTTAGAGGTAACTGCTACAGAACCGGGTGTAAAAGGAAATACAGCTACAAATGCCACAAAACCAGCAGTTGTTGAAACTGGAGCAGAAGTAAATGTCCCTTTATTTATTAATGAAGGTGATAAAATAAGAATAGACACAGATAAAGGACAGTATCAGGAACGGGTAAAAGAATAGCATTTATAATTTTATTCTTAATACGCTTAAAAATTAATTCCCATCGCCCGATATATTGTGATGGGAATTTTTATATTTGATATTATGAAGTTTCAAGATCCCCAGACACTCAAGGAAATTGCAGAATTAATTGCCTGTAGTTATATAGGTGATGCAGATTTTCCAGTTTTGGGAATGAACGAAATTCATGTAGTTCGTCCAGGAGATATTGTTTTTGTAGACCACCCCAAGTATTATGACAAAGCATTAGAGTCTCAAGCAACCATTATTCTTATTAACAAAGAAGTTGAATGTCCTACAGGAAAAGCGCTTCTAATTTCTGAAGATCCCTTTCGGGATTTTAATTATTTAACGCGTTATTTTAGACCTTTTGTTTCTGCAAGTGCCTCTATTGCTCCATCTGCTGAAATAGGAAAAAATACCGTAATTCAACCCAATAGTTTTGTAGGGAATAATGTAATAATTGGAGATAATTGTGTTATACATAGTAATGTTAGTATTTACGATCATACTGTTATCGGTGACAATGTAACCATTCACGCAGGAACGGTATTAGGTGCTGATGCATTTTATTATAAAAACCGCCCAGAATATTTCGATAAGTTAATTAGTGGAGGAAATGTTGTAATTCAGCACAATGTCGACATTGGAGCACACTGCACGATCGACAAAGGAGTTAGTGCTTCTACTATTATCGGCGAAGGCTCTAAGCTTGACAATCAAGTGCACGTAGGTCATGATACCGTGATTGGAAGACGTTGCCTTATTGCTTCACAAGTAGGAATAGCTGGCTGTGTTCTAATCGAAGATTTTGTGACTATATGGGGGCAAGTTGGAATTACTAGCGGAATTACAATTGGTGAAAAGGCTATAATTTCTGCCCAAAGCGGCGTAAGTAAATCACTTCCAGGACATAAGTCGTATTTTGGAACGCCCGCCGACGAATTCAGAAAAAAGTACAAAGAATTAGCGTCTATTCGCTTAATTCCAGATATTATTGACAAACTAGACAAAATAAAATGAGTAAAAACGCAAAGGAAATAGTTAAAGAATTTTATAAATCAGACCTATTAAAAGATGAATCAGTTCTAGAGAAATTTTTTCATCCCGAGCTGGTACTTATATGGAATAGTGCCGATGGACTTACAATTATGAATTATGACGATATTGTGACGTTCTTTTCAGAAATAAAAAGAACCTATCTCGATATGAGAGTAGAAGTAAGTCATTTATTAGAAGATTCTGGACATGTAACTGTTCGTTACAAATATTATATTAAAACTATCGAAAACCAAGATGAAGAATTGGGTATTGCTCATTTCATGTGTATTTGGGAAGTAAAAGATGGTAAATTATATAGAGGCTATCAAATTAGTCAGCCTGTAACTAATAATGATGATACATCAGAATCGTATCACAAGGTTAAAGTCTAATTTTCTTTTACAACTTCCTTAAAAAAAGTATCTTTGCCGTCGTTCCCAAATAAGTTGTTTTAGGAACGAAAAATCAGAACTATTAATAATTAGACCCTACATAGAATGAGTGTTTTAGTCAATAAAGATTCAAAAATAATTGTACAAGGATTTACCGGAAGTGAAGGAACTTTTCACGCCGAACAAATGATCGAGTACGGAACCAATGTTGTTGGAGGTGTAACTCCCGGTAAAGGCGGTCAGTCCCATTTAGATCGTCCTGTTTTCAATACTGTAGAACAAGCGGTAAAAAAAACAGGTGCTGATACAACCATTATATTTGTACCACCAGCATTTGCTGCCGATGCAATTATGGAAGCTGCAAATGCAGGAATTAAAGTAATTATTACTATTACAGAAGGTATTCCGGTTGCCGACATGATTAAAGCAGCAGATTACATTAAAGATTTAGATTGTCGTTTGGTAGGTCCAAACTGTCCAGGAGTTATTACTCCCGGAGAAGCGAAAGTAGGTATTATGCCTGGGTTCGTTTTTAAAAGCGGAAAAGTAGGAATTGTTTCAAAATCAGGAACGCTTACCTATGAAGCCGCAGACCAAGTTGTTAAACAAGGGCTTGGTATCACTACAGCAATTGGTATTGGTGGAGATCCTATAATTGGAACTACAACAAAAGAAGCTGTTGAGTTATTAATCAACGATCCTGCTACAGAAGCTGTAGTAATGATTGGTGAAATCGGTGGACAATTAGAAGCTGAGGCTGCACAATGGTATAAAGAAAGCGGAAGTAAGAAACCTGTAGTTGGTTTTATAGCAGGAGAAACAGCACCGGCAGGGCGCACAATGGGTCATGCAGGAGCAATAGTAGGTGGAAGTGATGACACAGCACAAGCAAAGAAAAAGATTCTTGCTGAATGTGGAATACATGTCGTAAATTCTCCAGCAGAAATTGGAAAAAAAGTGGCAGAAGTTCTTGGATAGTTTTTTCAAGACTTAAAATTCATTATAATGTAAAACTCCCTAACCAAGTTGGGGAGTTTTTTTATGGTAACACCGAAGCGATTTCCTATATTTGAAACGATTCAAAAGACCGTAAAACTCATGAAATTACTCGAAGGAAAAACAGCAATTATTACCGGTGGAAGCCGTGGTATTGGAAAAGGAATTGTAGAAGTGTTTGCTAAACATGGCGCAAATGTGGCTTTTACTTACAACTCATCATCAGAAGCTGCTAATGCACTTGCCGATGAACTTTCAGAAACTGGTATTAAAGCAAAAGCATATAAAAGTGATGCTTCAAATTATGAGCAATCTCAAGACTTAGCTTCAGAAGTATTAAAAGATTTTGGGAGTATCGATATTCTAATCAATAACGCAGGGATTACAAAAGATAATTTGTTAATGCGTATTTCTGAAGAAGATTTCGACAAAGTGATCGAGGTAAATTTGAAGTCGGTTTTTAACATGACCAAAGCAGTGCAGCGTACCATGCTAAAACAACGAAAAGGTTCAATTATTAATATGAGTTCTGTAGTAGGAGTGAAGGGAAATGCCGGACAAACTAACTATGCCGCTTCTAAAGCAGGAATCATCGGATTTACAAAATCGGTGGCACTCGAATTAGGATCGCGTGATATTCGTTGCAATGCTATTGCACCAGGATTTATTGAAACAGAAATGACTGGTAAATTGGATGAAGCAACCGTACAAAGTTGGAGAGAAGCAATTCCACTTAAACGTGGGGGTTCTCCAGAAGATATTGCTAATGCATGTGTCTTTTTAGGGAGCGACCTTTCCTCATACATTACTGGTCAAGTAATGAACGTAGATGGTGGAATGCTAACCTAAAAATGAATAAAGTATAGTGTAAAAGGAGTAAACTGTTCTACCCTATATTACTTAATACGCCCTATTCATTAATCATTTTTTAATATTTATTAGCTTAAAGGTGTCTTCCGAAACCATACTTTATATTGTTATTGCTGCAATCCTGTCTTTTGGACTGGCAGTATTTATGTATGGATATCGTTCAAAATATACAGGAACGCTTAAATGGAGCTTCGGATTATTACGTTTTTTAACGTTGTTTGCTATACTGTTGTTGCTTATAAATCCGAAATTTAAGAGTGATACCTATACTATTGAGAAGCCCATGCTTCCTGTGTTAATAGATAATTCAGCTTCAGTAGTGGAGCTTGGTCAATCTAGAAAGGTTTCTGCATTGGTTTCAGAATTAAAACTGAATGACGCTCTCAACGATAAATTTGAAGTTTCTTATTTTTCCTTCGGAAGTGAATTTAAAGAAATTGACTCTCTATCTTTTTCTGAAAGAAATACCAATATTTCCAAAGCGTTAAAAACGACGCAAGAGTTGTACAAAAATCAGATCGCGCCAACGTTACTAATTACCGACGGGAACCAGACGCTTGGGAACGACTATGAATTTGCAGGCACTACTTTTAGAAATCCAATCTATCCAATAATTTTAGGGGATTCCACAAAATATACCGATTTACAAGTGCAACAGCTTAATACCAATCGTTATGCATTTCTAAAAAATAAATTTCCAGTTGAAGTAATCTTAGTTTATAATGGAACTGGTTCTGTAAATTCACAGTTCATTGTTAAACAGGGAGCCGCTGTAGTTTTTAAATCTAACGTTACTTTTTCTGAAACCAATTCATCTAAAACCTTAAATTTCACACTTCCTGCTTCTGCTGTTGGCTTGCAAAAATATACAGCACAGCTACTTCCAATAGATGACGAAAAGAACACAACCAATAATGTAAAGCAATTCGCAGTTGAAGTGATCGATCAGGCAACCAATGTATTGGTGGTAAGCAAAATTATTCATCCCGATCTTGGTGCTTTAAAAAAAGCGGTCACAACAAATGAACAGCGTACCGTTACTATTAAAAAACCTTCAGAAGCGGTTTCCTTGCTAAATGATCATCAATTAATTCTTTTGTACCAACCCGATAGAAGTTTTGCTGGAGTTTTTTCAGAAATAGAAAAACTGAAAAAAAACACGTTTGTAATCACGGGACTTGAAACCGATTGGAATTTTTTAAACAGCATTCAAGACCATTTTAAAAAAGATGTAACCAACCAAACTGAAGAAGTTTCCGCAACCATTAATCCTAATTACGGAACGTTTGCGGTAGAAGATATTGGTTTTGAAAATTTCCCTCCACTGCATACTCTATTCGGAGAGCTTTCAATTACCGTTCCTCACGAAATATTGTTAGATCAAGCTATCGATGGATTTGCAAGTGAAAGCGCCTTATTAGCAACTACGGAGGTTAATGGGAAGCGTGATGCGATTTGGGATGGTGAAGGACTTTGGAAGTGGAGAGCACAATCGTACCTCGAATCGAATAGCTTTGAATCTTTTGATGAATTTATTGCAAAAATGGTACAGTATTTAGCTTCAAATAAACGAAGAAGCCGTTTGGAAGTAAGTAGTGAAACTTTTTATTATAACAACAATCCAATTCGTATTTCTGCGCAATATTTTGATAAAAATTTTGTGTTCGACGCTAGAGTGTCGCTTCAAATTACAGCCGTAAATCAAGAGACTAAAGAACGCGCAGTATTTCCTTTATTATTAAAAAATAATTTTTACGAGGTGGATCTTAATAGTCTTCCACCAGGCAGTTATTCGTATACTGTTTCAGTACAAGACGAAACGGTTTCAAGAAGTGGAAGTTTTACCATTTTAGATTTTAATGTAGAACAGCAATTTTTAAATGCGAATGTTTCTAAATTAAATCGAATTGCCAGCAATACAAAAGGAGAGGCTTATTTTGTTACAAAGGTTTCCGACGCAATTAACGCATTATTGGAAGACGATCGATATCAGCAAATTCAGAAAAGCGAACAAAAAGTGGTACCTTTAATCGATTGGAAATATTTACTAGGACTTATCGTACTTACCTTATCACTTGAGTGGTTTATTAGAAAATACAACGGACTTATATAACAGAAAATAAAAAACACACATGGACAAATTACCTAAAATCGGGATTCCCGTAATTATTATTATCATTATTCTTATTATTGTGATTGCAAAATCAGCTGTAACGATAGATTCGGGAGAGGCGGGGGTTCTCTATAAAACTTTTAAAAATGGTGTAGTTACAGATGAGCCACCCATGGGGGAAGGCTTTCATATTGTAGCCCCTTGGAATAAAGTATTTGTATACGAAGTACGTCAGCAGGAATTATTCGAAAAAATGAGAGTTCTTTCTTCTAACGGATTAGAAATTTTAATTGAAGCATCAGCTTGGTATGAGCCAGTTTACAAAGACCTTGGAAACTTGCACCAATCCTTAGGAGAGAATTATCTGCAACGTGTAATACAGCCTGCTATTCGTAGTGCTGCGCGTAGTGTTGTAGGACGATATACGCCAGAACAACTTTACAGCAGCAAACGGGATGCGATTCAGGATGAGATTTTTGCTGAAACCAAAGTAATTTTAGAAAAACAATACGTACAATTAAATGAAGTATTAGTACGTGACGTTACACTTCCAAATACTATTAAAGAAGCTATCGAGCGTAAATTACGTCAAGAACAGGAATCTTTAGAATATGAGTTCCGTTTGGTCACAGCTTCAAAAGAGGCTGAAAAGGTTCGTATTGAAGCACAAGGTAAAGCAGATGCTAACCGAATATTAAGTGCATCGTTAACAGATAAGATTCTACAGGATAAAGGTATTGATGCTACAGTTCAACTTTCACAATCTCCAAATTCGAAAGTGATCGTTGTTGGAGGTGGCGAAAGTGGTTTGCCTCTCATCTTGGGAAATAATTAAATTTTAATTTTTTATCACTAAACTTAAAGAGCCGCTTCTATTAGAAGCGGCTCTTTTAGTTTTAAAAACATACTATTTATGGTTTTTTCTTCCACAAACGAAAAATAAATATTGCCGACACTACGGCGATAGTTATTAGAATTCCTGCTCCTAATACATTCCCGTAGATCACATAACCTGTGGCAAACAATGAAGAGTACACAAAAAGAATTCCTAATAACATCGAAGCAAAATCTATTGTAAATACATCATTGGTACTCTTTAGAGGAATATTTTCTTTAGACGCTATTTTTTTAAATGGTTTCCAGCCATTTCCGTAAGGAGTGACAGAATTGTAAAAGTTAGCTAGTGTCTTGGTGCTTGTAGGGCGAGTAATCAAGGTGATACTTATCCAACTAAACGTTGTAATTGCAACTCCATAAATTAGTTTTTCATAATCTTCTAATCCAAAATTTCCAAATTCGAACGTGAGTGCTACAATAAAAGAAACAACCATTCCTGTGATCTCACTGTACGCATTTACTCTCCACCAGAACCAGCGAAGAATGAATATAAGTCCAGTACCTGCTCCAATTTGAAGTAAGATAGCGAAGGTGCTTAAAGCACTGCTTAAAACTAGTGCTAGTAGCGCAGATAGAAGCATAAGAACAACTGTCGAGATTCTTCCGATAGAAACCAATTCTTTTTCTGAAGCTTCAGGTTTTATAAAACGTTTATAAAAATCTAGTGATATATATGAAGAACCCCAATTGAGGTGTGTTGAAATAGTGCTCATAAATGCTGCAACAAGAGAAGCAACTACCAATCCTAATAATCCCGCTGGTAAGGTGGTTAGCATTGCAGAATAGCCTAAGTCATGACCTAATACTGCATTAGGAAATTCAGATCCAAGATCGGATAGTTTCGGATACAATACTAACGATGCTAAAGCAATGATAATCCACGGCCAAGGGCGCAGCGCATAATGTGCTACATTAAATAGGAGGGTGGCACCAATCGCGTTCTTTTCATCTTTAGCTGAAAGCATTCTTTGTGCGATGTAACCGCCACCACCAGGTTCTGCTCCAGGGTACCAAACACTCCACCATTGTACAGCTATAGGAATTATAAGTAAGACTAAGAGCGATTTAGTATCATTAAAATCGGGCAGAAAGTTTAATTTATCTGAAACATTTTCGTGAGCCAATAAATTCTGAAGACCCCCAATTTCAGGAAGGTTTACAATATAATAAGCAGCCCAAACAGAACCAATCATTGCTACAATGAATTGTAAAAAGTCTGTAAAAATAACACCTCTTAGCCCACCAATAGAGCTATATAAAACTGTAATTATAGAGGCATATAAAACGCATTCCCACGGTGCAAGTCCAAACATGATCCCACCAATCTTAATAGCGGCGAGACAAACTGACGCCATGATCATAACATTAAAAAAGACCCCTAAATAAATAGCGCGAAATCCTCTTAAAAAAGCAGCTTCTTTTCCGCTATATCGTAATTCATAAAATTGTAGATCGGTAAGTACTTTAGAGCGGCGCCATAATTTTGCATATACAAATACCGTAAGCATCCCTGTGATTAAAAATGTCCACCAAACCCAGTTACCTGAAATTCCGTTTTGTCGAACTATATCTGTTACGAGGTTAGGCGTATCGGCAGAAAATGTTGTTGCAACCATTGAGATTCCCAACAACCACCAAGGCATGTTTCTTCCAGAAAGAAAAAATTCTTGTGTGTTCTTACCCGATCTTTTTGCAACTAGAAATCCGATAATTAAAAATACTGCGAAGAAGGAAAGAATAAGAATCCAATCCAGAGTAGCTAATTTCAATAGTATGTTTATTTAAGATTATTTTTTTAGAATTGCTTTTGCTTGTCCCACCCAATCATCACGATCGATACGTCCAGGGAAAAATTCAATAAGCTCTGTGATAGTACGAATGTCATTTTCTTTTAAATTACTAAGTTGCTCGAAGGTATAAATTCCAATCTCGTTTAACTTTTCTTCTATATATGGACCAATACCCGTTATATTGGTTAATTTGTCTCGGTTCGAACTTGTGGCAATTCCAAAACTATCAAAATTTAAAGAGGGCTTATTTTTTGTGTAAGACACGTAATTTGATCTCGTTTTTTCTTGCACCTTTTTCTTCTTTTGAGCTTCGTGCAGTTCCTCTCTTGTGTCTTTTATTACTTCTATGATTTTAGGCTTTATTTCTGTAAAAATCACATCGATATTATTTATGTTTTTTTCACGGATTGTTGAGTTTACTTGTCTTTTTAATTTCGACACAAGTGATGAATATTTCGATTTCTGAAGCCACCAAGAAGAGAAGTATCCAATTAGAAATGCAGATAGCATTAAAATAAAAATGCCTAAAATTTCTGGAACTGTTTGTAAAATGCTAATCAAAAAAGTCATAAGTTACATAAATAAAATCTCAATGCGCCTATTTGTATTTCTACCTTGTTTTGTGTTGTTTGTATCGATGGCATCACTTTCTCCTTTCGAAATTGCACTAATACGACTTCTATCTATTTTCCCTTTCGTAATAAGATACCAACGCACCTGTCTAGCGTAAACAAGTCCTTGTTTATAATTGTCCTCGGCGTTTCCAATATTGTCTGTATGTCCAACTATCTGTATTTTAAGATCTGGATGTGCTACACATAGTTCTTTAATTTCAGAAAGAAGCTCTGTTAGTGTTTCATCTACTTGTATTCCAGAGGTGCTAAATTGTGGATAAATTACTTTTTTAACAGGTAAGGCATCTTTGCGATTTTCAATCCTTTCATAATTAAAAGGCTTAATCAAGAACGAAATAGCATTATTAAAAGTGCCTTCATTATCGAAAGTAATATCTTTAATCGTTGGTTTTATTACAATTCTATTTTCACTAATCCCGGAGGCAAGCAGAATTTCTTTAATCTTAAGCCCACGTATCACTCCTAAATTTGGAGTTTCAATATTTTCATTCGGACTATAAATCGATTGTATGTGAACCTCCGTATTGGGGCGAGTAGAAAGGTATTCACTTATTTGATTTTTAAAAGAAAGAACGCTTTCTGGAATATCAATTTCTGTACTATTCTTTAAAACTGCAATTCCATTAGAAAAATTAAAAATTGTTTCTCCATTTTCATTTTCTGCGTACAATCCAGAATGTTCTATTGTTTTTTCTGAAAGCTCGTTATCTAAATTTGATACACTTTTATGAGCGGAACTTATTTTATTATTAGCACTTGTGTCAAATTTAGAATTTATATTTTCAAATTCATTCGGTGACGGAATACTCGTGTTTAAAACTGAATCATTATCAATTAGCGAAGAAGTCTCTCCTGTATCTTGAAGCAGGGAATAAAGCCACAAGCCAAAAACAGACCAAATTAAAAAAACTAAAAAAGCTATTAAAAAATTTTTCATTATCCCTATGTGTTCAATTTCAATTGATTAGGTTTGTGGGATGTTAAGTAAACAAATCTATGAAATTTCTTACTTTGAAGCCGATTAATTTTATTTGTTTTTTCACAAGTAATAAACATTTTTTTTCTTTTCTTTGTATTTCATTATGACAAATAAATTTTTACATCACCACCATATATTCCGTTTCGCTCATGCGAGGTGAATTTGGTGTATGTGAAAAATCACATATTTCGAAACCCGTTTGAGCAATCAAACGGGTTTTTTGTTTTTTTAAATTAAAATATTCTTCAAAAGAAAAACACATGAAAAAAATTAAAATTGCTGTACAAAAATCGGGAAGATTACACGACGAGTCCCTGTCTCTTTTAAAAGATTGTGGAATCTCGATCGATAATGGAAAAGATCAATTAAAAGCTTCTGCTAAAAATTTTCCCTTAGAAATCTATTATTTAAGAAATGGTGACATACCACAGTATTTAAAAGATGGAGTAATAGATTGTGCTATAGTAGGAGAAAATCTACTTATAGAAAATGGTGAGAGTATTCAGATTGCTGAACGACTAGGATTTTCAAAATGCCGTGTATCCTTAGCGGTATCTAAAATTTTTGAATACGACTCAATTAAAGATCTTTCAGGCAAAAGAATTGCTACATCATACCCAGTAACTACTCAAAAGTATTTAGATGAACAAGGAGTAGAAGCAGAATTACATATTATTAATGGTAGTGTTGAAATTGCTCCCAATATTGGTCTGGCAGATGCTATTTGTGATATTGTAAGTAGTGGTAGTACATTATTTAAAAATAACTTAAAAGAAGTTGAAACGATTTTAAAAAGTGAAGCGGTTTTGGCCACTTCGCCGAAGATTACAGATGAAGTTTCTAAACTCCTAGACAAAATTCGTTTTAGAATTCAGTCTGTGCTTAAAGGAAGAGATTTTAGGTACGTTTTACTAAATGCTCCTAATGATAAATTGGATGAGATAATTTCAATATTACCAGGAATAAAAAGCCCTACAGTTCTTCCACTCGCTAATGAAAAATGGAGTAGTATTCATTCTGTAGTGCACCAAGATGAATTTTGGGAGGTCATCGATAAACTAAAAGAAGCCGGAGCAGAAGGTATTTTAGTTTGTCCAATCGAAAAAATGGTACAGTAGTTTAAAAGGCTGCTCTAATTTGAAATTTCACAAATGAAAAAAATAAACAACCCTTTAAAAGAATCATGGAATACATTGCTTCAACGACCTACGCAAACAGTCGATGATATTGAAGCCACAGTGACAGAAATTTTTTCTGAAGTAAAACAGAAAGGTGATAGCGCAGTAGCAAAATACACACAACTTTTCGATGGAATTTCAAATTTAGATACTCAAGTCTCAAATTCTGAAATTGAAGAGGCCATACAAATAGTACCTTCTTCGCTCAAAGAATCTATTCAAGTAGCAAAAGAAAATATAACAACGTTTCACGCAGCTCAAAAAACACAACGTGTTGATATAAATACCATCCCTGGGGTACACTGTTGGCAAGAAAAGAAACCTATTCAAAAAATAGGTTTGTACATTCCGGGTGGTTCGGCTCCTTTGTTTTCAACAATTCTTATGCTCGCAATTCCTGCAGCATTAGCAGGGTGTAACGAAATTATACTATGCACGCCTCCAGGAAAAGATGGAAAGGTAAATCCCGCTATATTATATACAGCGAAATTATGTGGTGTAACCACAATTTTTAAAATTGGGGGAATTCAAGCGATTGCAGCTATGACCTTTGGAACAGAAACCGTTCCTAAAGTGTATAAAATATTCGGACCTGGAAATCAGTTTGTGACCGTGGCAAAACAATTGGCTACAAAACATAATGTTGCAATCGATATGCCAGCAGGACCTTCAGAATTATTAGTGTTTGCAGACGATAGTGCCATCCCATCATTCGTTGCATCAGACCTTTTAAGTCAAGCAGAACACGGTGCTGATAGTCAGGTAATATTAGTAACAACTTCAGAAGTGATGCTTCAAAAAGTTGAAATTGAAATTGAAAAGCAGATTGGGTCGCTTCCTAGAAAGTTAATTGCAGAAAAAGCAATAAAAAATTCGAAACTAATCCTTGTTAAAAATAAAGAAATCGCTCTAGAATTAATCAATGAATATGCACCCGAACATTTTATTGTAATTTCAGAAAACGAAGATTTTTTTATAAAGAACATTCAGAATGCTGGTTCGGTTTTCATTGGGAACTTCACCCCCGAAAGTGCCGGAGATTATGCTTCAGGAACCAATCATACCTTACCTACAAATGGCTATGCAAAACAGTATAGCGGTGTAAATCTTGATAGCTTCACAAAGAGCATGACCTTTCAGAAAATAACTAAAGACGGACTTAATAATATTGGCAATGCTATCGAAAATATGGCTGAAGCAGAAGGATTGCAAGCACATAGAAATGCCGTGACACTCCGTTTAAATTATAACAAATAAAATATAGCAACAATTCGAAAGGCATAATGAGAACTACATTTAATCTACAAAAACTAATTCGCCCTAATATTGCAGCGTTAAAGCCGTACAGCTCTGCTCGAGATGAGTTTACTAATGCTTCAGAAAATATGATTTTCTTAGATGCGAACGAGAATCCATTTGAGAATGGTGTAAATAGATATCCAGATCCCCAACAACGGATTTTAAAAAAACGACTGTCCGAGTTAAAGAACATTCCTACCGATCAAATCTTACTAGGTAACGGTAGCGACGAAGTCCTCGATCTTATATTTAGAGCGTTTTGTGAGCCAGGAAAAGATTCAATCATAACTTTACCACCAACCTACGGAATGTATAGTGTTCTCGCTGGGATTAATGCAGTACAAAATAAAGAAGTGCTATTAACACCCAATTTTGAACTAAACATCGCTGCGATTAAAAATGCTTTCGATTTGCATACAAAAGTGCTTTTTCTATGTATGCCCAACAATCCTACAGGCAATATTTTTTCAGAAAAGGATGTAATAGAACTAGTAAAATCTTTCAGCGGTTTAGTGGTCATCGATGAGGCGTATATCGACTTTTCAACACAAAACAGTTGGATTTCAAAAATAGTAGATTATCCAAATTTAATAGTTACTCAAACGGTATCGAAAGCGTATGGAATGGCAGGAATTAGATTGGGTATTTGTTATGCTTCTTCTGAAATTATTACGGTTTTAAATAAAATAAAACCGCCTTATAATATTAATGAACTAACACAACAAAAAGCATTAGAACGGCTAGAAGATGTTGCTAATATTAAAACTGAAATTAACTCAATTAATGAAGAAAAGAGGTATTTATCTAAAGCTTTACTTGATATAGACTGGATCATGAAAATTTATCCTTCTGAAGCTAACTTCCTTCTTATAAAAGTAGATGATGCCGATAAGAGATATCAAGAATTAATAGCGAATAAAGTTGTTATTAGAAATAGAAGTTCACAACCGCTCTGCAACAATACGCTTCGATTAACCATAGGAACGAAAGAAGAAAATAAACGGCTGATTAAAGCTTTTAAAGCATTATAAAAACATGAAAAAGAAAGTACTATTTATAGATCGGGACGGAACCCTTATAAAAGAAACAGTAGACGAACAGATCGATGCGTTCGATAAGATGGTTTTCTATCCTAAAGTATTTGCAAACCTTTCAAAGATCGCGACAGAATTAGATTATGAGCTTGTAATGATCACCAATCAGGACGGACTCGGTACAGACTCTTTTCCCGAAGATACATTCTGGCCAGTGCATAATTTTATTATACAAGCTTTCGAGAATGAAGGGGTTGTTTTCGACAACATTTTTTTAGATCGAACTTTTCCTCATGAAAATGCAGCGACTAGAAAACCAGGAACAGCACTATTGACCCAATATTTTAGTGATGACTATGATCTAAACAATTCCTTTGTAATTGGAGATCGCTTAACCGATATAGAACTTGCGAAGAACCTAGGTGCAAAAGGAATCTTTATTAACGACGACACCAATCTTGGAACGCAAGAAATTACAGTTAAACGCGACGATTTAGATACGATAATTGCGCTGGAAAGTAACGACTGGCAAAAAATTTACGAATTCTTGAAGTTAGAAAATCGAACGGCAAGCATTGTAAGAAACACAAATGAAACGAAGATTGCGATAACATTAAACTTAGATGGAACTGGAAACAGTACAATTAGTACCGGCATTGCATTTTTCGATCATATGCTCGATCAGATTGCAAGACACGGTCAAATGGATTTAAATATTCAAGTTCAAGGAGATCTTGATGTGGATGAGCACCACACCATTGAAGATACTGCAATCGCATTAGGAGAGGTCTTTTCTAAAGCTCTCGGATCTAAGTTAGGCATAGAGCGTTATGGTTTTTGCTTACCTATGGACGATTGTTTGGCACAAGTTGCCATAGATTTTGGCGGACGCAACTGGCTGGTGTGGGAAACAAAATTTAACAGAGAAATGATAGGGAAGATGCCTACAGAAATGTTCATGCATTTTTTTAAATCTTTTTCCGATGGCGCTAAAGCTAATCTAAATATTAAAGCCGAAGGAACCAACGAACATCACAAGATAGAAGCAATTTTTAAAGCATTTGCAAAAGCAATAAAAGCAGCCGTAAAAAGAGATTCAGAAAAAATGATTTTGCCAAGCACGAAGGGAACTTTATAACATAGATGTATATGAAAATCGCCATTATAGATTATGGAGCCGGGAATATTAAGAGCTTACAATTTGCAATTGCACGTCTTGGTTACACAGCAGAATTAACTAAAAGTGTTGCTGTTTTAAGAAATGCAGATCGAGTAATATTTCCGGGTGTAGGAGAAGCAGGTAATGCCATGCAAAAATTGCGTGAGAGTGGATTACACACTATTATTCCAACCTTAAAACAACCAGTATTAGGTATCTGTTTAGGGATGCAATTAATGTGTAATTCTTCGGAAGAAGGAAAAACTAAAGGGCTAGGTATTTTTAATACGGAAGTCATAAAATTTTCTAACAATGTAAAAGTACCACAAGTGGGATGGAACACTATTAAAGCATTAAAAACAGATTTGTTTCAGGGTATTTCTGAAAACGAATATATGTATTTAGTTCATAGCTATTATGCACCCAACTGTCCCGAGGCTATTGCAGTCACAGAATATGATAACTTATACGCATCAGCACTCCGGAAAGATAATTTTTTTGGCGTTCAATTTCATCCAGAAAAAAGCAGTACGGCAGGAGAATTATTATTAAAGAATTTTATTGAAATTCCTAATCTTTAAACTAACATTATGCGAATTATACCAGCTATAGATATTATTGAAGGAAAGTGTGTCCGTTTGTCGAAGGGCGATTATTCTACTAAGAAAATATACAATGAACATCCGCTAGAAGTTGCAAAACAATTTGAAGCTTACGGAATTGAACACCTACATGTTGTTGACCTTGATGGCGCAAAAAGCAATCATATTGTAAACCATAAAGTGTTAGAGCAAATTGCTTCTAAGACACGTTTAAGAGTTGATTTTGGTGGAGGGCTAAAGTCCAACGAGGATCTTAAGATAGCTTTCGAGAGTGGCGCTAAACAAATTACGGGAGGCAGTATAGCGGTTAAAAATAGAACTTTATTTCTAGAATGGTTACATACGTATGGACCAGATAAAATTATTTTAGGTGCAGATGCAGAACACGAAAAAATAGCTATTAGCGGATGGCAAGAAGCTTCAGATAAAGAGGTAATTCCTTTTATTCAAGAGTATCAAAAAGAAGGCATAGTGTACGTTATTGCTACAGATATTAGCAAAGATGGTATGTTGAGTGGTCCCTCTTTTCAATTATATGAAAAAATGCTTAGCGCGACTTCAGAAAATAAAAAGAGTCCACTAAAATTAATTGCTTCGGGTGGAATATCCACCTACGATGAACTACCAAAATTGGCAGCATTAGGGTGTGAGGGAACCATTTTAGGAAAGGCTATTTATGAAAATAGGATTTCTCTTAAACAATTAGAATCATTTATTCTGAATTCAAAATAATCACATTCAATGTTAACAAAACGAATTATCCCTTGCTTGGATATAAAAGATGGAAGAACAGTGAAAGGCGTAAATTTTGTTGGGCTTCGAGATGCAGGCGACCCTGTGGCATTAGCAAAATTATATTCTGAAACTCATGCAGATGAATTGGTATTTCTCGATATTTCTGCGACAGAAGAACGCCGAAAAACCCTTGCAAACCTTGTACTTCGCATTGCTGAAACTATTAATATACCTTTTACTGTGGGAGGAGGAATTGCATCGGTTGAAGATGTCTCGGTACTTTTAAAAAATGGTGCCGATAAAGTTTCTATAAATTCGGCCGCAGTAAAACAACCTGAGCTTATAAACACTTTAGCAAATACATTTGGTTCACAGTGTATTGTAGTGGCTATCGACGCAAAACAGATCGACGGTGAATGGATCGTTCATTTAGTTGGAGGGAAAGAACCTACTAAATTAAAACTATTCGATTGGGCGCAAGAGGTTGCAGAACGTGGAGCTGGAGAGATTTTATTCACATCGATGGATCATGACGGGACAAAAAATGGATTCGCTAATGATGCGCTTAAAAAACTTTCAGAATTAATTAATATTCCTATTATTGCTTCAGGAGGAGCGGGAAATATTCAACATTTTAGTGATACCTTTCAGTTAGGAAATGCAGACGCAGCACTAGCAGCAAGTGTTTTCCATTTTAAGGAAATAACTATTTCAGAATTAAAAACGACATTAAAAAAGCAGGGCATTCCTGTGCGATTATAATATTTAAATACAAACCTTATGAAAATTGATTTTAAAAAATATAACGACGAGTTAGTCCCTACAGTTGTTCAAGACGCTATTACTCAAAAAGTATTAATGCTTGGGTTTATGAACCAAGAAGCAGTAACAAAAACTCTAGAGACTAAAAAAGTAACGTTTTATAGTCGAAGTAAAAAGAGACTTTGGACCAAAGGTGAAGAGACAGGAAATTTTCTCGATTTAGTTTCTTTTAATTTAGATTGCGATAATGATTCAATCCTTATTCAAGCCGATCCTCAAGGACCAATTTGCCACAAAGGCACCGATACGTGTTGGGGAGAAAAGAATTATTCTAAATTCGGATTTCTATCATATCTTGAAAATGTTATTCAAGATCGAAAAGACGATCCAGAACAGGAGAACTCATATGTTGCTTCTTTGTTTCGAAAAGGAATAAATACCATCGCGCAAAAAGTAGGAGAAGAAGCCGTAGAAGTCGTAATCGAAGCAAAAGACGATAATGATCTTAATTTTTTAAATGAAAGCGCAGATCTCTTGTTTCATACCATGGTATTGTTACAAGCAAAAGGATTTCGTCTTAAAGACGTTGAAAAAACCCTTCAGTCCCGACACAAATTTGATAGGGAAGCTTAGTAAAATATAAAGGAATCGGGAAAAGTATTAATGGTTCTTATCCCGATTCTTATTAGTAGTTTAATATTTCTCTGAAATACTCTGGGCAGCATAGGTCCAACTGCCTGATTTCCCTACTTTTTCTCCTAAACGAACAATAATAATGTTCTTCTCAGGATTCACATAGATATGTTGTCCTAGAATTCCTTCTGCTTCGAAAGAATTATCTTTTTCGTTTATCCACCATTGGTGTTGATAGTATGCCACACTTCCATTTGTAGTATCAATTTTAGTAGAATTTTCTACCCATTCCTTTGAGACTACTTGCGTTCCATTCCAATTGCCTTTGTTTAGATAAAGCCGCCCAATTTTAGCAAAATCACGGGCTCGGGCATTCACGCAACAAAATGTTTTCTCAACTCCTTCTTTTTCTCTATCAAGACTCCAAGTAGCATCGTATTCCATTCCTAAAGGCTTCCATATTTTTTCTTCTAAGTACGTTGAAATTGTTTTTTCTCCTAATGCGGCATCTAACACCATTCCTAACACCTGACTATCGCCGCTACTATATGCGAATTGTGTTCCGGGAGTATTAGTGATTTTCATTTTTGAAACTGCCTTTGGTAGATTGGTTCCGTAGTAAAATGTTGCAGCGTCGCCAAAAGGATTTGTATAACTTTCATTAAAATGAATCCCAGATGTCATATTTAAAACATGTTCAATTGTAATATTTTTAAAACCTTCATCCTCTAAATCTTCTAGATAATTTGTAATAGGTTCGCTAGTAGATTTTATATAACCATCATCGATGGCACATCCAACTAAAATGGAAAGAATAGATTTTGCCATTGAAAAGGAATTTACAATTGACCCTTCATTATACCTATTAAAATAATTTTCATATAGAATGGTATCATTTTTAATTACAAGGTAGGCTACGGTTTTGTTCGAAATTAGATACTCTTCAAAAGTAATTTTAGTAGCGACTCCGCCTGAAGTGATGGTGAGTGAATCTTGTATAAAAGGCTTATTTGTAGATGAAAATTTAAATGCTTCTGTTGGCTTCTGAATAGCCCGGCTAGGAAAGATTTTATGATCGGTAATATTAGCAAAATTGTAATAAGCAAATCGCCCAAGCTGACACGATGAAAATAAAAGAGAAATAAGAGTTGCAATAAAGATGGATTGTAGCTTCATAATTAAAATTTTTGTTTCCGAAAGTTTCAGAAGGTTAGCAAAACGATAAAACGAAAATAGTAAGAGAAACAGTGGTATACAACTAATTATAGCACTTAGGGGTGAAATGATAGGTATTTGTGGCGAGTAGTTTTTTATATTTTTAGAATCCGCATCTAAATGATATAAATAAAAAGAGAAGTAACAATATTGAAGAGATAGAATTATTAAAATATAGCTCTAAAATAACCCCATAAAGTCATAATTCGATCTAGTTCAAAAGATTTTGTTTTATACTCGTAGCATAAGTTTTTGAAACAGGAACCACAAGTTCTGCAGTAAGTAACACTATCAATTTTCCAGAGTCCATAGAAAACTGCTGAAAATGCAACGGATTTATAAGATAGGAACGGTGTGTGCGCATTAATTCTGGAATGACATGTTCAACTTTAGATAGTTTGGTGCGTATAAGTTGTTTTTTGAGAGTGCCATTGGTTAGATATGATATTTCAACGTAATTATCATCGGCTTTTACACGTATTAAGTCTTTTAACTGAAGCCGCAATCCTTCGTAAGTACCTTCCCCATCAATTTGTATTTTCTGATCATCTATTTTTTTTTCATAATACCGACCAAAAGCCCATCGCCCAATCGCTATGATCGGAAAAATAGTTACGATTGCTGGGAGGTAAATAGAAGTAATAAAATACCATAAGGAGTATGGATTATTATCATTTGGGACGACAATATATAAATAGATACTACGAGAAAAGATAAGTCCTGTAGTTAACATACAGAGAAAGAATACAAACTCATTAAGTACTTTCCATCGTTTTTTCATTTTTCCATAGATATAATATTGTAAAGGAAGCATGAATAAATAAGCAGTTGCACCTGCTAAACCATAGATAGGTAAAAAAACAAATTTTTCTCCCCTTGAAAATTCCTGCGTATTTAAAGGCTCGGTCAATGTTAAGAATAGAAAAATCCATATTGCAAGACCCAGTGCAATAAGCAAGTGATGTTTTAAAGAGGGATCGAACGGATATAAAATTTTCAGAATGAAGTATTACTTAATATAATATTATGATGTGAAAATAAAAAAAAACCATAGATTTCGTACGTATAAAGTAAAAGAAGCATACATGGCACGAAAAAAGAAACGTACGTTTAAAATTCCGGCTCCTGTAAGAGCAAAAAACCGAAACGAAGTTCCTGGTACAGTTACCTACACGGGAAAAAAAGAATCTATGGTTACCAAGGTCGAAATTATCGACTATTCTAGAGACCATTATAAAAGAATCGATTCAGAAAATATAGAGGATGCATTTAGTTTTGAAAGTTCTAAACATATAACATGGATTAACATCAACGGATTAAATAATACTTCTGAAATAGAACGATTAGGAGAATATTATAATTTGCATCCGTTAATACAAGAGGATATTGTTACCACCAACCAACGTCCTAAAATGGACGAATATGAAGATTATTTATTCATTGTATTTAAAATGCTTCATTATAATGATGACGGAGAATTTATAAATGAACACGTTAGTATGGTTGTGGGAAAAGATTATGTTACCACTTTTCAAGAAGCAGATGGAGATGTTTTTGATGGACTTCGTGATCGTTTAGAAAATGCTAAAGGTAGAGTTCGTAGTGCAGGAGCAGACTATTTAATGTTTGCTCTTCTCGATGCGGTTGTCGATAATTACTTTAGTGTAATAGAGACCCTAAGTACAAAAATAGAGTTTATAGAAGATCAATTGTTCGATGATAAAGTTGAAGATGATATTACTCAAGATATACAGATTTTAAAGAAAGAAATATTGCGTATTCGCCGTGCTGTGGTGCCTTTACGCGAAGTAATTAATCGTTTGGAAAAAACCGACACAGAACTTATAGAACCACGCACACAAAACTATATCCGCGATTTATACGATCATATTATTCAAGTTTCAGAAAGTGTGGATATTTATCGGGAAATGATTTGGGGCTTAATGGATATGTATATGACGACCATAAGTAATAAAATGAATGAAGTAATGAAAGTGCTTACGATCATGGCTTCTATATTTATCCCATTAACTTTTATGGCAGGTATCTACGGAATGAATTTCGAGTACATACCCGAGTTACAAATTAAATACGGGTATTTTTATTTATGGGGCGCTATGATACTGGTTTTCTTCGGATTGTTATATTACTTTAAGCGTAAAAAATGGTTGTAAAGAGAGTGATATTCTAATAAAAAAGCTTCAGAGATTTTCTGAAGCTTTTTACGTTACCTAGCTATTGAGTACTATTTTCAATATATTATGAGAGCCATCCTTTCATTTTAGCTCCTTTGCTATAAAAATAAAGAAATATGGCTATCGCAATAACAATGAGTGGCATCACAATGGCTTCGGGGCCAAAAGCATCTATCGCGTTCATTCCAAAAATCCAGTAGCCCATTTGTATTAAGATTGCCACTAGAGAGATTAAAAAGATGGGAACACTTAGCTTTTTCTTCATAAGTAATAAAATACTGGCAAGAACGCCTCCAAAAACAGCAATCCCGTATACATACATACCCCAAGCAGGAGCATTATTAACCAATTCAAGTTGTTCGGGAGTGTACATTGCTTTCATTTCTTCCGTCATTAAAAAGTGTTCGCTAAGCCAGAAATAAACTCCAATAAGGTTCCATAAAAGTGCGATTACCGAAATAATCCAAAAGCCGGTGTTGGGTTTAGTAATTGTAGTCATAGTGTTGGTTTTATAGTTGTTTGTAGTAAATATACGTATTTTTGAATCATGTTTTTGAACCGTAATTACTACTTGCTAAAGCTTCAATATCTGGGTTTTCGATACCACGGATGGCAAAAACAACCTAACGTTAAAACTGTAGAGCATATGGTAGAACGTACTATTAAGCATATTGTAAAACACGATAGGTTTAAATTATTAGCGTCTGGAAGAACCGATGCTAAAGTCTCGGCAAATACTGCATTTGTAGAATTATTTATGAAAGATGAATCGATCGAACCAGAATCTTTCCTCTGTTTACTAAATGAAAATCTTCCACAAGATATTAGAGCACTAAAGGTTTCTCAAGTAGACGCCTCTTTTAATATTATGGATGCACCTTCAGAAAAAGAATATGTATATTTATTTTGCTTCGGAAAGAAATCGCATCCGTTTGCAGCTCCTTTTATGGTGAACATGATTGAAGACCTAGACGTCAAGCTCATGCAACAAGCCGCTTCCTTATTTGAAGGGACCCACGATTTTAGGGCATATACTTACAAACCCAATGAAAAAACGAATACTGTTGGCACTGTAATTTCTGCCTTTATCGAACCAAACACATTATTTACAGCGAACTTTTTTCCGAAGGAAAGTTACATTTTTAGAATTCGTGGCAAAGGATTTAAACGGCACCAAATACGTTTAATGATGGGGGTTTTATTTGATCTTGGGCGTGGTAAATGCGACCTCGAATTTGTAAAGAAAACTCTCGAACCCGATAATACTATTAAATTAGAACATATTGCAAAAGCCAGCGGACTTATATTGAACAACGTGATTTTATAACCTTCCTTTTTTATATCTTTAAAATAAAAGCACGTTAGATATGACAACCATTCCAAAATCTGTTTTTACTTTTCTTAAAAAGCTAAAGCAAAATAATTCTCGCGAATGGATGGATGAGCATCGTAAAGAATATCAAAGTAATGAAAGCATATTAAAACAATTTTATAGTGATGTGGAAGCGGCACTTAATGTAACCGATGAAATCTCTAAACGTAAAGTGTTTAGAATTAATAGAGATATTCGTTTTAGTAAAAATAAAACTCCTTACAATGTACATCGTAGTGTTAGTTTTAGTAGGGCAGGAGCACATCGTCGCGGCAGTTATTACCTGCGAATAGAACCTGGGAATTCTAGAATGGCAGGTGGTTTTTTTGGTCCCGAACCTGCCGATTTACTTCGCATTAGAAAAGAGTTTGAGATTGATGCTTCAGAAATACGAGCCATTTTAAATCAGTCTGAGTTTCAACAAGCTTTTGGAGGTTTTAATCAGGAATATGCTGTAAAAACGGCACCTAAAGGTTTCAGTAAAGAAGATTCCAACATCGATCTTATACGCTTAAAAAATTATGTCGTTTCCCATTCTTTTACCGATAAAGAAGTTCTTGCTCCAGACTTTAAAAAGAATCTTATTCATCATTACCTATTGTTGCGTCCCTATTTCGATTATATGAGTAGTGTTTTAACTACCGATCTTAATGGAGTTTCTTTACTAGAAGATTGATCATTAGTAAGTTCTGTAATTTTAAGGTGTTTTCTTTGTAATTATAAGTCTTTTCACTTATAATTGTATTTTATAAGCCTACAGACTTATAATTATGTTTTATAACCCTACAGGCTTATAATAGTGTTTTATAACCCTACAGACCTATAATTTTATTTTATGAAACAACAAATAGCAGTACTAAGTGGAGATTTGGTTAATTCTTCGGAATACGAGCCTACATTATTAAAAGATATTATTACAGTATTAAAGCACGAATTTAAAGGGGTCAAAGAAAAGCATTCCCCAGAAGCGATAACATTTTCTCTCTATAGAGGAGATAGTTTTCAAGGAGTTGTCGAAAATGTCTCTTTGGCTCTAACAATTGCATTACAAATAAAAACAGCAGTAATTAAATATAAACCCGCAAATCATACTTCGAAAAGCAGCACACCACTTGCAGATATTCGTATCGCAATAGGGGTAGGGGAATCGACCTATCAAAAACAGGCATTAGAAGAAAGCAATGGTGCCGCATTTCAATTTTCGGGAAGATCGCTCGACAGTATGAAGGGTGAGGGTCGTACTATTACTTTGGTTACTTCCAATGAAGAAATAAACTATGAATTTGCAGTATCTCTAAAGTTTTTAGACGGGATCACAGACCGTTGGTCCCTTGCGTCTGCAGAAGTAGTATACTACTTATTAAAAAATTATACAGAACAACAAATCGCAGATGAAATAGGGATTAGTCAAGCAGCTGTAAATTCCCGCAAAAGAGCTGCGGGATGGGAAGAAATTCAGTTATTACTAAAACGCTACCAATATGTAGCTAAAAATCAATTAGTATGAATCCAGAACTAATTTTAGCCTTGCAATTAATTCTTGCACATGTTATAACAGATTTTGCATTACAGACCAAAAAGTGGATTGACCAAAAGCGGAGATACAAAGCCAAAGCTCCGTTCTTATACATCCATGCGTTTTTAGCTGGTTTTTTAACATATCTAATTGTACAAGATTGGAGCATGTGGCTAGTACCCGTAATTATAAGTGTTACCCATTTTTTTATCGATCTGTGGAAACTTAACAAAGAAGATGATTCTCTCCGCTACTTTTTACTCGATCAATTGTTTCACCTATTAATTTTATTAGGAATCTGGATAATTCTAACTAATAATCTCACTCAAGTAATTCCATTTATTGCTGCCGTTTTTGCTTCAGAAATAACCCTGATTTTCGTAATTGGATATTTATTGGTAATCTTTCCTGTTGGGTTTGTTATTGGAAAAGCAACACAACGCTGGCAGGAAGAAATTGCTACAGATGAAGGGGAATTTCCTAGTTTAGAAAAAGCTGGACGTTATATCGGTATTTTCGAGCGGATCTTGGTACTCACATTTATCCTCACCGATAATTTTGCAGCTATCGGACTATTAATTGCTGCTAAATCTATTTTACGATTTAGTGATAAAGGAAAAAGCGGAGCTAGAAAACAAACCGAATATGTACTAATTGGTACACTTATGAGCTTTGCAATCACTATCATTATCGGGTTTCTAATGCGCGTACTCGTATTCTAATAACTGGATGTTGCTTTTAATACGCTCTTTCACAATATTCATCATTCGTTTGTTTAAAGCAGACGAGTTTTGAATGTAAGTCTCGTATTCTTCTAAAGTGAATTGTCCAATAATAATTCCTTTCAACGAATTTCTAAATTTCATATCCTTATGAATTGCATTTTCTATATAATCTAAACGTTTTTCTATAGTAAGGTTATGAAAAACGTTTTTATGTTTTCTAATGTAATTTCTGAAAACTGCCACCAATAAATCGTTTTGTAATTTAGTGATAGGTCGCAAGGTTTTATTCTGAAAAATTTCGTCTACAGACATGGCGTCGTTAACTTTAGCGGAAGGTATTTCAGGTCGAATTTGTATAAGAACAGTTTCACGTAGGTCCATAATGGTTTCTTTGTGTTTACTTAAAAGTAGGAAATGTCATCGCCTTTCTGAAGCAAATGGCTATAAGTTATAAACTACCTTGTCAACAATTTACACGTTAAAGTAGTCTTAATCACCTCCCTGTTTTAAAGGGTTTTCAATACATTTAAAAATAAAAATGAGTACTGTAACTTCCACCAACCCATATACAGGTGAAACCATTGCCACGTATAAAACCCATACTAAGAAAGAAATAACCGAACTTCTTGAAAAAGCAGATGAACGTTTTTACTCTTGGAGAGAAACCTCATTTGCAGCCCGAAAAAAATTAATGATTGCAGCAGCTTCAGAACTAAAAAAAAACACAGAGGAGTATGCAAAAACAATTTCCGAAGAAGTTGGGAAACCAATTACTCAAGCTATTTCGGAAGTTGAAAAATGTGCTTGGGTATGTGAATATTACGCAGACCAGGCTGAAAAACAAACTGCTAACGAAATAATTAAGACCGATGCCCACAAAAGTTATGTGAGTTACGAACCCATGGGTGTTGTACTTGCAGTAATGCCATGGAATTATCCATTTTGGCAGGTTTTTCGTTTTGCAGCCCCAGCACTTATGGCGGGTAATATAGGGGTTTTAAAACATGCTTCTAACGTGTTTGGTAGTGCTCTGCTTATAGAAAAAGTATTTCAACGTGCCGGATTTCCAAAAAATTGCTTTACAACGCTTTTAGTTGGAAGCGACAAAATTGAAGAAATTATTGAAAATCCGATAATTAAAGCTGTTACTCTTACGGGAAGCGGGCCTGCTGGTTCTGCTGTTGCAGCTGTTGCGGGAGAAAATATTAAAAAAACTGTTTTAGAATTAGGAGGAAATAATGCTTTAGTGGTGATGGAAGATTGCGATATGGAAACTACGGTAGATATTTGTGTTCAAGCACGCTACCAAAACACAGGGCAGAGTTGTATTGCTGGAAAACGATTATTGGTGGCTGAATCTATAGCAAAAGAATTCACAGAAATTCTCGTGAAGAAAGTCAGGGAATTAAAAAGCGGTGATCCAAGTGATGAAGCTACGTATATTGGAACATTAGCGCGTGAAGATCTGGCAAAAGACATTGAAGAGCAAGTAAAGGCTTCGGTAAAGGCAGGCGCTAAATTAGAACTGGGCGGAAAACGACAAAATGCATATTTTGAACCCACGATAGTTAGTGGAGTGACACCAAAAATGCCTGTTTTTAATGAAGAAACTTTTGGGCCTGCACTATCAATTACCACATTTAAAGATGCAGATGAGGCTATCGAGCTTTCAAATAACTCTAAATTTGGCTTGGGAGTTTCTATTTTCACTAAAGATATCGATGCCGCTGAGAAAATGGCATATCGTTTCGATGAAGGCGCGGTATTTATTAATGAACTCGTAAAAAGTGATCCTAGATTACCTTTTGGAGGTATTAAAGATAGTGGCTATGGAAGAGAATTAAGTCAGCACGGTATTCGCGAATTTATGAATCGTAAAACAATTTATATTAATAAATAAACGAGTTTAAAGAAAAAAAATCGCTTCAGAAATGAAGCGATTTTTTACAATTTATTTTTTTATTCTCTATCTAGAAACGCATCTTTTGTTTTAATTTCGGGTTTTGGAATATCATTTTTGTCTAAAAATTTATAGAATTTAACGACTTCTTTTTTAGTAATAGCTTCATACTTAGCTTTTTCAGCTTCAAACTGAGAAGTGATACGTTTTAAATTTTGCTTTTGAGATCCTGACACACGATCGTAACTAGTTGCCACATTACTATACAATTCTCCCATTTCTTCACGTAATTCATTTTCAGCAGAAGCGACATAATTATCTCCAGTGGTCACTACTAAATCTTTCCGAAGTGTTTCTAAGGCATTAAATAGGGATTGTGCTTCTTTCTTACCTTTAGGATGCTTTTCGATAACTTCAGTAGCTTTATCTTGTAGGGTATTAATTTCATATACCATATATGCCAAGTCTTCTACCATGTCGAAAAGTGTTTTGGTTAATTTTTCCTGTTCTTTCCTTTCTGCTAGGGTTGCTAGCGAATTGGTGTCGTAAGTTGTTTCGATAACATGTTCGTAGGTATCTTTTCCTTTTGTAAGAACTACTTTGTATTTACCAGCAGGGACTCGAGGAGAAACAAATCCTCCAAAAGAAACTGTTTTGGCTTCAGCCATTTTAGGATTTGTTGTAGTGTAATTCCAATTTACAACATTGATTCCTTTCGATTTCCCAGCATTTAAATTTGAAACTTTATTTCCATCCATATCTTGTAATTCCATCGACATCTTTCCGAAGGTATGCCTTTTTTTAAGATAGTAAACAATACGTGCCGCAGAGCTTTTATTGTTTCCTACAAATTGAGTTTCAGCTCCGAAGTTTCCTCCGAAACCACTTTCTTCAACCATTGTGAAAGGTTGATTCTGAAAGAAATGTACATCTTTAGAAAGTACTTCTTGATCTAGTTCTCGCAACGGACTTATATCATCGATAATTATTACTCCACGACCGTGTGTTCCCATAACAATATCGTTAGTAGCTTTCTGAAGATCGATATAATGTACAGCAACTGGGGGCATATTATTGGTGAAGTGAGACCATGTTTTTCCTCCGTTGATAGTTACATATAATCCTAATTCGGTTCCTAAAAATAGCAGGTCTTCATTTATATAATCTTCCTGTATGTTACGTACAAATGCATTTTCTTGAATATCTTCAGAAATAATTGAATTCCATGTTTCTCCGTAGTCTGTTGTTTTTAAGGCATATGGCTTCATATCCCCGCTAGTATGTCCTTCAAATACCGCATAGGCAGTTCCTTTTCCATGAACACTTGCTTCAATATGGTACACCCATGTGTTTTTTGGAATACCTGTAAGGTTTGCAGTTACATTCTTCCAATCTTTTCCTCCGTTTGTAGTTACCTGAACATTCCCGTCATCGGTTCCTACCCAGATTACATTTTCGTCTAATGGAGATTCTGCAATTGTGAATATAGTGGTGTGATTTTCAGCTCCGCTATTATCTACGGAAAGCCCACCCGATTTCGATTGATCTTGTTTTGAAGCATCATTGGTAGTTAAATCTGGAGAAATAATTGTCCAGTTATCTCCCATGTCTTCTGAGCGATGTAGATATTGGCTTCCCATATAAAATCTATCGGGTGCATGCGCACTTACTGCCATAGGGGCGTTCCAATTAAAACGTAAATCTGCATCACCCTCATTTTTTAAGGGTTGTATGGTCTTTGTTCGATTTTTCTCTACATCGTACCTCCATACATTTTCAGCTCCCTGCATTTCAGAATAAATAATCTTTTTTGTTGGATGTTTTAATACTCTAAATCCATCGCCCGCACCAACACTGTTCCAATCTCTTGCTTCAACACCATTTGGAGAGGAAGAAGGTCCCCACCAAGAACCATTGTCTTGTAGGCCTCCATAGACATTATAAGGGGTTTCATTATCGGTACTAATATGATAAAATTGGGAAATGGGTAAGTTTTCAACGATCTCGAAAGTAGTACCACCATTCCATGAACGATAAACACCACCATCGGTCCCTGAATAAATAATGTCGCTATTATTAATTGCAAATGTAATATCATGAATGTCACTATGCATTTGCCCTAACGATTTAAAAGTGTTTCCTCCATCACGACTAATAGATCCATTAAGTCCTCCTTTTACAACAATATCTGGGTTTTTTGGGTCGATAGTTATTCGGGAAAAATAAAATGGACGGACGGTCAGTCCAAAATCGTTATTGAGGTGTTCCCAATTTTGTCCTGCATTGGTAGATTTCCACAGTCCATTTTTATCCTTTTCTTCGGTTTCTAACACTGCGTAAAGAAAATTTCCATCACTGGGTGCTACGGCTACAGCGATACGGCCCAATTTCCCAGCAGGAAACCCATTATGAATTTTGTTCCAAGTTGCACCGCTGTCTGTCGATTTGTATAGCGCGCTGTTAGTTCCTCCAGAGTTAAACCCCCAACCTGTTCTTCTAAATTGCCACATAGATGCGTACAATACATTCGGGTTTGTTGGATCCATAATCACATCTGCAGCACCTGTTGAAGGACCTACATATAAAATCTTGTTCCATGTATTTCCGCCATCGGCAGATTTATAAACTCCACGATCTTCACTATCACTCCATAAAGCTCCTAAAACACCAACGTACATTTCATTAGTATTTTTAGGATTAATAACGATAGAGGCAATACGTTCGCTATGTTCAAACCCTTCAATCTCCTTCCAGTTACTACCGCCATCGGTAGACTTAAACAAACCATCACCTATGGAAACAGAATTGCGAGTCCATGTTTCTCCAGTTCCTACCCAAATTACTTCATCAGGTTTTTTAGGGTCTAATGTTACCACTCCTATGGATTGTGCATGATCATCGAAAATAGGGGAAAAGGTCGCACCACCATCACCCGATTTCCAGACACCTCCGCCAGCTGTTCCAGCATATAGAATTCTTGGATTAGTAGGATGATTTTCTAAGTCGTTAATTCGTCCGCTCATTAATGCAGGGCCTATATGCCGTGCTTGCATATCCCCAAACAATTCTTTTCCTTTAAGGGCAACCTCTTGTGCCGAAAGCGTTATTGGCAATAGAAGGAGTATGGTAGTGAATAAGAGTAGTTTTTTCATTGTAATTCGTGTTGGTTAGTTGAAAGAAAAAATCCCCGAATAAACGAGGATTTAAATAAATTAAAAGATCATATTAGTTTGGAAAAGCAAACATAGTTTTGTCTACTTCCGGATTAATAACAATCTCTTTTACAATCACATTTTGTCCTGCCATTCCCATATCGAACGGAAAATAAAGTCCATCTACTTCTTGATAATCACTCATGGTTGACTTTGACATTTGTCCCTTCATTGGCCCAGATGGGATCTCTGCTTCAGAAGCGATAGGCACAAAGTTTTCGGTATCGAAATAATAAAAAGAAACATTAGGCTGTTCTTTTCCGTCTACCATAACTGGTTTCTGAGTTAATTTTATTTTAAAAGTGTCTGTACCTTCAATAGTTTCATTTCCTACTAATTCAACATCGAATCCTTTTTCTTTATAGTTTAAGAACGGAGAAGGAAAATCATTTGCTTTAGTTTTCATATTAGCAGTAGTCTCTGCATCACTCTTTTCAGGTTGCATGGTCATAAAGTTTGTAGTCCACATTGTTTCACCATCGTAAGCAATTTGTGTAATATCTTGTCCCTGAAAGTTAATCTTCACCAATTGGCTTCCATCTTTTAATTGATACACTTCTACAGGAATATCCATTCCTTGTGCATTTGCCGAAGCAATAATTTTAATTCCTTCCAACTTATTCCAGGCTTCTTCACCACCTGTATTCTCAAAATAATTTGCTATAATCTCATCAGCTGTCTGTGCAGATACCGGTGTAATTACTGCTAAAAGCAACGCTATTAATAACGATTTAAAAATTTTCATAGTTTAGTTTTAATGGTTTACGTAAAAATAAGTCTAAGTTCTGTAAATATTGTTACATCTACCTAAAAAAAAATTAAAGCAAACTTCTGAAATGAATATCTTTACATAAAATGCATTGTTTATGAAGTTTGGAAAAGTTGACGATCCGTCATTAATTGATTTCACCTTACCAGAAGATCACCCTGAAACAAAAAATGTTCTTGCTAAAGAAAAGGTAGCATCGGTACCTAATTTATATGTGGGGTGCGCTAAATGGAATAGAGCCGATTTAAAAGGGTTTTATCCAAGAGGCACTAAAGATGAGCTCACCTATTATGCTACGCAATTTAATAGTATTGAATTGAATGCTACTTTTTACAGAATTTTTTCTCCTGAAACTTTTACAGGTTGGTACGACAAGACTCCGGCAGATTTTAGATTTTTCCCTAAGGTGTTTCAAGGAGTTACACATTGGAAACGCTTAAATGATTTTGAAGCATATTTAAATGAATATTTACTGAATGCTTCAAACCTTAAAGAAAAACTCGAAATGCCTTTTGTACAAATGCATAATAATTTCGGACCTAAAAACATGGAACGTTTAGTACCTTTTTTTGAAGCCATTCCTAAAGATATTCGCATTGCAATCGAATTTCGCCATACAGATTGGTTTAACGACCCAGTAGTCGCAAATGAACTCTACGATATTTTAGAACGTTATGATGCTTCAAATATTCTTGTAGATAGTGCGGGAAGAAGAGATTTGTTGCATATGCGAATGACTAATAATGCTGCATTTATAAGGTATAATGGTGCGAATCATGAATCAGATTATACGCGCCTCGACGATTGGATCGATCGATTGGAAGAATGGATATCACAAGGCTTACAGCATATCTATTTTTTTGTACATCAAAATCTCGAAAAGGCCTCACCGTTACTTTCGGCACATTTTATAAAAAAAGCTAACGAACGATTTGGCACCAACCTGCATATTCCAGGAATGGATAACCCTAAAACTTTATATTAATGAATTTTCATACTCGTAAATGGATTAAACCACAAGACCTCAATCCCAATGAAACACTCTTTGGAGGACGTTTGCTCGAATGGATCGATGAAGAGGCAGCACTCTATGCTATTATTCAGTTAGAGAATCCAAAAACAGTTACTAAATATATGAGTGAGATTAATTTTCGAAGTTCTGCTACGAAGGGAGATATTATAGAGATAGGATTAGAAGCTAAGAAATTTGGAAAAACATCACTAACACTTGCTTGTGAGGTAAGAAATAAAATGACTCGTGAAGTAATTATCACAATCGATACGATTATTATGGTAAGCCTAGACGAAAATGGATCTCCTAAGCCTCATGGAAAAACTCAGATTGAATTTGTAAAGGATCGTCTCGAATAAAATTAAAAGTCCAACTCTAATTTTCGAACTCCAGAAGCCTGTTCTTTTGCTCTTTGTAATTCAGCTTCAGAAGGGGGCTGTGGTTTTTGCAAATATGCAAGTTCAGGTTCAAAACTTAAATGTGTAAAGGTTGGAAAGTGATCCGAATGTATATCTTTTCCTAGAGTAACTTGAATTACGCGGAATTCAGAAGAAACAAATATATGATCCAAAGGCCAGCGTAATAAGAAACTATTAGCATTAAATGTGTTGTAAAAACCTCTTCCTTTACGTACGTCTAATAATTCACCAACATTTTCAAATAATGAGGTTGTTGCAGACCAAGCTACATCGTTAAAATCACCAATCACCAATACTGGCAACTTAGATGCTCTACTCATATTTGCAATTTTCATCATTTCTGCATCACGGTCGGATGAACTCGGATTATGTTGTGGCATGGGAGGAGTAGGGTGAATGGTATATACCTGTACCGTATCTGTTGGAGTGAGTAATAATTTGGTATGAAACGACGGAATGCTATCATCGACCAAATATTTTATTTTAGGATCGATTAGTTTCTTCTTTGAATATAATAACATCCCATAGGTATTTGGAAGTGGTTCTAAAATGGTATATGGATAGGATTTTAAAACATGCTTTTCGATATGGTTTTGCCAATCTTTATTTGTTTCAAGGAACAATAAAACATCGGGATCACGGGTTATAATATCTGCAATAACCGCGTCTTTCTCTTTGTTTTCTTGAAAAACATTTGCTGTGTATATCGATATATCTCTTTCAGATTTTTCGGGAGTACTGTTTAAAACAACATAAGGTGCAAAGGGAGTGTAAGGATATATTTTTACAAATTGAAAGATAAAACAACCAATTATTGCAAAAGCAAAAAAGTGATCTTGCCAGCTTTTAATATCGAACCTCATAAAATAAGTAATCATTGCAGTGAAGGTAAGTACCGTTAACTGAATGTGAGGGAAATCGAACATTCTAATCCACCAATAATCGATAGCTATAAGAGGAACAAGGGTGAGCACAATGGCAATAGCTCCAAATATTTGGAGGAAATTTTTTAAGTTCATGGGTTGTGAATCTTTCTGCTGTTGGAGGCTAAAGGTACTTTAAATTTATTGTACTATGCTTCGGGTGGCATTTTCGAACTAAAATCTTTTCCTGTTGGTAACTCAAAGACTTCTAAACCGAAGTAAGAAACTGCTGCCAATAAGTGATCGAATATATCAGCTTGAATTTGTTCGTAATTTTCCCATTTTTTATCGTACGTAAAACAGAAAATTTCTATCGGAATTCCTTTATCTGTAGGAGCAAGGTGACGAACCATTAAAAATAAATCGGGATTTATTAATTCATTTTCAACTAAATACGACTCAGCATAACGACGAAAGACGCCAAGGTTTGTTTGGTTTCTACCATTAATTAATAATTTCTTATTTGCCTCTTTTACTTTATTAAAACGGTCTACTTCTCGCTCACGATGTTCTATATAAGGCTCTATTAATTGAATATGTTTTAATTCCTCTAATTCTTCAGCACTTAAAAATTTTATAGAAGTTTGT
Source organism: Cochleicola gelatinilyticus (assembly GCF_001637325.1). Taxonomy (GTDB): domain Bacteria; phylum Bacteroidota; class Bacteroidia; order Flavobacteriales; family Flavobacteriaceae; genus Cochleicola; species Cochleicola gelatinilyticus. The sequence continues at coordinate 159,627 of NZ_LRXL01000045.1, read as the reverse complement.
TTAATAAAAATACTTCGCTTTATTCTACGACCTGGAGATTCTTGCATACCACGCCAGTTTTGAAAAGAATCTGCGATTAGACTATACGTTGGTATGGTAGTAAAAGTATTGTCGAAATTTTGAACACGAACGGTTGCTAAGTTGATTTCAGTAACATATCCGTCAGCTCCAAATTTACTAAAAGTGATCCAGTCTCCAAGTCTAACAATATCATTAACAGACACTTGTATACTGGCTACAAATCCGAGTATAGTGTCTTTAAATATGAGTAATAGAATTGCGGAAGCAGCTCCAAGCGTTGTTAAACTTACAAGCGAGTATCCCGTTAAAATGTTAATGATTAAAAAAACAGCGATTCCCCAAGAGAAGATCATTAATATCTGCACATAACTTTGCAAGGGTTTATCGTGATATTTTTCTTTAGTCTCAAAATAATTTTTACTAGTTCTTAGAATACTGCGAACTACTAGCACCCCTAGAATTATCACGTAAATATCGATAGTCTGAAGAATAAGTGATTCTAGGATGGGGTACTCTAAGAATATTATAGGCACCATATACCAAATTACCGTTAAAGGTAAAAAGTGTGCGATATACTTCGGAAAATTACTCAGCACTAAATAATCATCGAACTTAGTTTCCGTTCGTTGACTAAATGCTTTAAAACCTTCAATTAAAAAACGTCTGGCAATCCAATCAAGAATTAGAACAACGATGACCAGTAAAATACAATTAATTAGTACGTTCAGAAATATAGCAAGATCGGCGTCCATTCCTTGAGCTCCAAAATACTCTTGAAACCAACAACTATAGTATATTACTGTCTCTTTATTCATGGTAAGTATTTACGTTCTGCATAAAAAGGACCAAATGGAATAACAGAACAAGCCAGAACAATTAGTAACGTTTTGGTACTCCATTGTAATATTTGACTTACATAAACGGCACCTGCAATATACAATAAGAAAAGTACCCCATGCGCCATTCCTACAACTTGAACCATTTGTGGTAACTCCCATATATATTTTAAAGGCATGGCAATACCTAAAAGAACTAAAAAAGAAATGGCTTCAAGAAAACTTATGATTTTAAAAGTTTTTAACGTTGCGTTCATAATGACTATAAATATAAGCGTGTTATCATCGTATTTTCGGGTGCAAAGATAAAGCCCCTACTGTTAATACAATTCAATTTACAGATAATTTAAGAGAGATTTTTAGAGAAAAGACAGTATCTTGACGACCATACAATTTTTTAAAAACCAACACCTATGAAATTTTTATCGAGCCTATGTATCTCCGCATTGGTACTTGCGGTTTCTTCTTGTTCAGAAAATACTTCTTCGGAAACAAAAGAAACAAAAACCGAATTCACTTTAGATTATGAAAAATTTGTGCTGGATAATGGTCTAGAAGTAATACTTCACAAAGACACCAGTGATCCTATTGTGGCTGTAGCAACTATGGTACACGTAGGTTCTAATAGAGAAAAACCTGGAAAAACTGGATTTGCTCATTTTTTCGAACACATGTCTTTTAACGATTCTGAAAATGTGCCTGTTGGTGCCAATCGTAAAATGATTCCAGAGTGGGGTGGAAGTCGTAACGGAGGAACTTGGAGTGATGGTACCGTTTATTATGAAGTGGTGCCAAAAGACGCATTCGAAAAAATTCTTTGGATTGATAGCGACCGATTAGGATACATGATTAATACAGTAACTGAAGCAGCTTTAGAACGCGAAAAACAAGTTGTAAAGAACGAAAAAAGACAACGTGTGGACAATTCTCCATATGGCTATACCGACGAAATAATTAGAAAAAATTTGTATCCAGAAGGACATCCTTATAGCTGGACCGTAATTGGTGCATTGCCCGACCTTCAAGCAGCCACCCTAGAGGACGTTAAAGAATTTTACAAAGCGTATTATGGTGCAGCAAATGCTTCTTTGGTTATTGCTGGAGATATCAATATTCAAAAAACAAAAGAGTTGGTGCAACAATGGTTTGGAGAAATTCCTTCTGGACCAGAAGTGCCAATGTTAGAAGCACAACCCGTTACATTGAGTGAGACGAAATCATTGTATTTTGAAGATAATTTTGCAAAACTCCCAGAACTTCGAATGGTATTCCCTTCGGTAGAAGAATACAATAAAGATGTGTATGCCTTAGAAATTCTTGGACAATTATTAAGTGGAAGTAAAAAAGCACCATTATATACCAAAATAGTTGAAGAAAATAAACTTGCACCCAATGTAGGGACCTATCAGAGCAGTAACGAAATTGCAGGAGAATTCATAATTAGGGTGCGCGCCAATGAGGGTGTTTCTTTAAACGACGTAAAAAATGCAGTTGTAGAAGGATTAACAGATTTTGAAGAAAACGGATTTACAGACAACGAATTACAACGTATTAAAGCAGAACAAGAAACTCAATTATATTATGGAGTTTCTACAGTATTGAACAAAGCGTTTCAGTTGGTGCAGGATAATGAATTCGGAAACGATCCAGGTTTTATCACGAAGCGTGCGAAATTTATTCAGGAGGTATCTCGGGAAGATATTATGCGGGTGTACAACACCTATCTGAAAGATAAAAACTATGTCATGACGAGTGTAGTTCCTAATGGAGCTAAAGAACTTGCAGTAGCCAATGCTACAGAGGCTACCGTTTGGCAGGAAGAAATTACCGCTATGAAAGCCAACGAAGAGGTAGCACAGGGAGAAGAAGCTGAATACGAAAAAACACCTTCAAAGTACGACCGTTCTGAACCCGAATATGGAGATGCACCCCTATTTAAAATGCCCGAAATATGGCAAGCAGAAACTTCAAACGGAATGAATATCTACGGTATTGAAAACAATGAATTACCATTGGTAACATTTAGTATTACGATCGATGGGGGTCATCGTTTAGATACCAAAGACAAAGCAGGGCTGGCTACCTTTACAGCCGACCTTATGAACGAAGGTACGGCTACTAAAACTCCAGCAGAACTGGAGGAGGCTATCGGGTTGTTAGGGTCAAGTCTGCGTATATCTGGCGGATTAGAAGGTATAACCATTTCTGGAAGTTGCCTAACTCGAAATTTTGAAGAGACCTTGGCTATTGTGGAAGAAATGTTACTTCAGCCACGTTGGGATGAAAAAGAATTTAATCGCTTAAAACAAGAAACTGAAACTAATTTAAAAGGGCGTGAAGCTAACCCTACGGCGATTGCGTCGATTAACTTTAATAAATTAGTATATGGAGATGATCATATCTATGGAGTACCTGTTAGCGGAACATTAGCATCTAATAAGAATTTTACACTCGAGGACGTGAAAGAATTTTATACCACAGTTTCACCAAAAGCTTCCAATTTTCATGTGGCTGGTAATATTTCTAAATCACGTGTACAAGATGCTTTAAAAGGGCTATCCGATACTTGGAAAGGGGAGGAAATCACCATTCCAAAACAACAACTACCCGAAATTAACCCAGAAAGCGTGGTTTATTTTATCGATGTGCCTGATGCTAAACAATCGGTTTTATATATTGGAAATCTAGCGCTTTCTGCGAACGATCCGAACGCTGCTAAACTTGGATTTGCAAATGAAATTCTTGGCGGTGGGTCTAGCGGGCGATTATTTCAAACCCTTCGAATTCAAAAAGGGTATACTTATGGAGCTTATTCTCGTATTCCTAATCGTACCGATGTTGCACCCTTTACCATTAGTAGTAGTGTGAGAGCAAATGCAACACTAGCGTCACTAAAAATTATTAGAGATATGGTAAATGCTTATGGATCAGGTTTTACTGAAGAAGATGTAGCATTGACAAAGAATAAGATTATCAAACAAAATACTCGAAATTACGAATCATTAAATGCGAAACTGAATATTCTTGAGGCGATTAGCCAGTATAATAAACCAATCGATTATATAAACAAAGAGCAGGAAATGCTTCAGAAAATGACGTTAGATGATTTTAAAAGTGTGATCGACACCTACATGCCTGAAGAGACTTTTGTGTATGTAGTAGTTGGCGACAAAGCCACACAGTTTTCCGAAGTGAAGAAGTTTGGTAAAAAAGTGATAGAATTAGACATTTACGGAAACCCAGTTCAGTAAAAATTTAGCAATAATTTAGTATGCAAAGGGAGTCGGAAAAACGATTCCCTTTGTATCTTTAAGAAATCCACTAAAACAAAGTTACCTTGCAACAAAGTCCTGCCGAAACTATTTCTGAATCTGTTGAAACCTATTATCAGAATTTTCTAGAATTATTACCGAGAATCGCACTGGGGATATTTATAATAATCGCTGGATTTCTTATCGCCCAGTTTATCACTAATATTTACAAAAGAAGAATTTTAAAAAAAGCTGAAGATCCTTTAATGGCTCGGTTTCTCGCTCAAGCTATTAAAACAGTTCTCATAATTATAACGATCATGCTGGCATTAGAAGCTGCTGGGTTGAGTGGTATTGCAACTGGATTGCTTACTGCTGCTGGTGGAGCAGCAATCGTTCTAGGGTTTGCTTTTCAAGACATTGGAAAGAACTTTTTAGCAGGGATTATTTTGGCATTCAACCGACCATTTAATATCAATGATACCATTAAAATCGGGGATATCTTCGGAAAGGTAAAAGCTTTAAACTTTCGGTATTCACACATTAAGACTCCGGACGGGCGAGATATTTACATTCCCAACAGTGATGTATTAACCGAACCGGTCGAAAATTATACCGCAGATGGCTATTATCGTGTTGATTTCGTAGTTGGAATTGGGTACGAAGATGACATAGAAGGAGCAAAACAACTCATACAAAATATTTTAAATGAACATGAAGAAATTATTCAAGATGATGTTCATGAAAACTTTGTGATTGAAGACGAACTAGCTGCAAGCACCGTAAATCTAAAGGTTTTCTTCTGGGTAGATACGTTAGACTACCGAAAGGCTTCAAGAGTTCTTCGAGGGCGTGTGATTCAAAAGGTGAAAAACGGATTGGTTGAAAAGAAATTCAATTTACCCGCAGACATTAAAGAACTAAAGATCTACGGAACGGAAGATGCTATTCCCATAAAATTTAGAAATAACCCTCCTAAACAGGAAGGTTAAATATGAAGTTATCTTTATAAATTTTATTGTGCAGTATAACCACCATCCACTGTATAATACGATCCAGTTACAAAACTAGCTTCATCGGAACAGAGCCAAAATACCATATTAGCAACTTCTTCGGGCTTTCCGAGTCTTCCTACGGGATGTAAGGCGACTAATTGTTCTTTTTGTTCCTCATCAATTTGATCTAAAAGCGGTGTTTTAATATATCCTGGACCCACCGAGTTTATTCGAACGTTTTCTGTAGCATATTCTAATGCTGCTGTTTTGGTAAGTCCTACCACGCCATGCTTAGCTGCAACATAAGCAACGGAATTTGCGCTACCCACACTTCCCAGAATCGAAGCCATATTTACAATGGCGCCACCACCGGATTTTATAATTTCGGGAATTTGAAATTTACATCCGTACAGGACACCACTTAAATTAATAGCAATTACTTTTTCCCAACTGTCTAATGGGTAATCAGCTGTTTTTGCCATTTCTCCCCCAATACCTGCATTATTTACAGCGTAATGCAACGAACCGTATTTTGAAACAGTTTGCTTAACCAAACTTTCACAATCTTTAGGATTAGAGGTATCCGCTTTAATAAAGGTTGCTGTACCCTTATTTTTCTCAATTTCTGAAACTACTTTTTTCGCATTTTCTTCATCAATATCTGAAACCACTACGTTGGCATGTTCTTTAGCGAATCGAAGAGCAATTGCTTTTCCCAAACCAGAACCTGCTCCGGTTATAATAACAGTTTTATTTTTCATACCTTTTTGTTTTATTTAAAGTTACAAAAGAGCAGTACGAAAAGGTATTAAGAGAGTGCTAAATTAATCGCACGGTAGTGGTTCATTTAAAGTAGAGTATTTCCAGCTCTTTCCAAAGCTAAAGTGCCACCATTCGGTTCGTATAGTATTAAAACCAACATTTCGCATGCCTTCAAACAGTAATTTTCGATGAGCGAGGATTTCATCAGAAAAATTATAATTATCGATATGTGCTTCCCGTCCAAAATAATCATAATCGCTGCCCATTTCTACATAACAACCTTCTAAAGTAACAAGCGTCATGTCGACCGCCGCACCTTTGTTATGAATAGACCCTTTTCCGTAGGGATTGGCGACATAGGTTGGGCGTGGTACTTTTGCCCACATTTTTTTTTGAACGTCTAAGGGTCGGTAGCAATCGTATAATTTAATTCGGTAGCCACGTTCACAAAAGTATTCGTTAGCTTTTACTAATGCTTGTGCTACTTCGGGTTGTAATAAACATTCGGCGCAATCGTATAAGATTTCACCAATAAAATTTTCAGAAGTGGCATAGCGTATTTCAAATTCGAATTGAGAATTATATGATGTAATGTTGACCAGTTCTGGAGGTGATGAAGTTTCCGAAGAAAAATTCAGAAATAAAAAAGAGAAAATAAGTATAGTAAAGCTACGCATAGGGGTTAAATTTAAGGATAATTTAGGACTCGAACTTGGTTTGCGTTTGTAACTTTGGGTAAAACAATAACATGAAAAATTTAAGAGGAAAAGTTGCGCTAATTACCGGCGGAAGTAAGGGTATAGGTTTTGGAATTGCACAAAGTTTATTGGAGCAAGGTATTAATGTGGCAGTAACAAGTAGAAGTAAATCTTCTGCAGATGATGCTGCTTCAAAACTAAACACAGGCACAGATACTGGAAAAGCAATGGGAATTGAAGCGGATGTTCGAAATTTTGAAAGTCAAGAGAAAGCTGTACAACAGGTTTTAACTGAGTTTGGAAGATTGGATATTGTAATTGCTAATGCAGGGTTAGGGCATTTTGGATCTATTGATGAGTTGTCTGTAGAACAATGGAATGAAACTATAGAAACAAACTTAACAGGCGTTTTTTACACTTTAAAAGCAAGTGTGAATGCATTAAAAAAGGAAGAAGGGTATTATATTACTATCTCAAGTCTTGCGGGTACTAACTTTTTTGCTGGAGGAGCAGCATATAATGCAAGTAAATTTGGAGTTACTGGTTTTACCCAAGCTGCAATGCTTGATCTTAGAAAAGACAAAATAAAAGTAAGTACTATTATGCCAGGAAGTGTTTCTACTCACTTTAACGGAAATTCACCCGAAGAAGGGGAGGAGGCTTGGAAAATTCAAATTGAAGATATTGGAAAGTTGGTGGTGGATCTACTTAAAATGCATCCTAGAACATTACCTAGTAAAATTGAAGTGAGACCGAGTACACCTCCAAGTAAATAATAGCATTTACTATCACAAAAGTAAAAACCTTCTTCGTTTTCGAAGAAGGTTTTTTTTATTTAGCTTGATTTAATTTTTCCTCTTTCTTAAGTGTCAACACCCAATTTACCGCTTTATCTAAAGAATTAAATTTTTGTAACATAGATTGAGAAAATATTTTTTCAAGAACTACGGCCATGAGTCCTTTTTTATTGTAGGCTACAATTGCAAAAGCTTCGAGGCGATGCCGCTCTCTATAGAAATTGAGCCAATCTTGAGGGCTGATAGTATAATCGTTTACACGATTTGAAATGTATGCTACCTTTAAGTTTTCGCCATAATGCTCATAAGCTTTTTTGACTACAACTTCAGCTACATCCCAGTTAAAGTGAATTCCTTCATTAATTTCGGCAACAACAAACTTTTTAAAAAAATAATAATTTCCCGAAGGAAGGGAAACCTTCTTTTCGTATTGACTCTTATATTTTGAATCTTCTATTCGCATTTGGGGCTAGAATAATTTTTAATAAAGATACTTAAATTTTTATACGCCATAAAAAAAGCGACTTAATTAAAAGTCGCTTTTTAAATTATGTTATATAGAACTAACTTCTAGTTCGAAGAGAGTAGTGCTAAAAATTTATCTAAATTAGGAAGAATAACAATTCTTGTTCTTCTGTTTTTAGCTCTACTGTCAGCAGATTCGTTATCGGTTAAAGGATGGTAACTACTACGACCAGCAGCAATTAACTTCTCGGGTGCTACATTGTATTTATCTTGTAAGGTTCTAATAACCGCAGTAGATCGCTGTACACTTAAATCCCAGTTATCTTTAACCGATGCACCTTGTTTTACAGTTTGAGCATCTGTGTGACCTTCTACCATTACTTCCATTGCTGGTTCGCTGTTAATTACACTTGCTAAACGCTCTAGCAAATTATTTGCTTTAGGATTTAATCGGTAACTTCCCGACTTAAATAGAAGTTTATCTGACACAGTAATCATAACTACTGTTTCATCAATATTAATTTGAATATCATCTTCTTCACCATCTGCGATAAGACTATTATCTAGGTTTTTCTTAAGATTATACGATACAATAAGATTCATTGAATCTTGTAATGTTCTTGCTTTCGCTAATTCATTAGGATCCACATTAGCTAAAGCAGCATTCATTTGCTGTTTGTCCTTCTTAGAAAGAACAACATTCTCATATTTCTGAAGACGATTCATGTCAAGATCTGCATTTGTTTCAGAAAGAGATTGAATTTTTGAATTGTAATCGGCAACTCGCTCTTCAATTTTAGCCAATTTCATTTCAGCTTCTTCTTTCTCTTGTTGCGTTTTAGCTAAGCTAGAACGAGTGTCATTATATTGACCTTCTAGTTCGACATACTTTTTCTTCGAAACACATGAGGCTGAAACAAGTGCCAAAGAAATTAGGGATAGTGAGATTAATTTTTTCATTTTAGTTGAATTTATGTTATGGTTTATTTGATACAAAGAACATCAATGAACTTAAAATTATAAGTTAATGAGTTCCTATTTTTTTGTTAAAGGAACTACATGAATATAATTTTTAAAATCTAAATATTTACCTAAAAAGTTGTTATTTAGGCAAGTACCATTAAATTAAAGTCCAAAATAACCCAGTATAATCCATAAAATAACGAAAACAATTACGACGCCAATGCAGCCACATTTTCCGCCCCCTATTTTTTTGGCACCCCATCCTGCTAGAAATAATTTAAGAAGTTTTTTCATAATAATAAAGTATAAAGGGCTTCCAGAGAAGCCCATAGATTAATTTTTAAATTTAAATAATTCGCACTTATTCTTCATTTGTTTGTTCGGAAATCATGGTTAATTTATTCTTTCCAAAATCTAAAGTTCGAATAGGGAAAGGAATATTAATTCCGTCGGTATCGAAATGTTGCTTGATAAGTTTAATTGCTTTGTGTTTTGCTTCTAATTTTGGTTTCGGTTTCTTACTATCAATCCAAAATCTGGTTACAAAATTAATAGAGCTATCTCCAAATTCGGTAAAAAAGAATTCAACTCCTTCTCCTTGCCGTTGTTCGAAATTTTCTTTGATAATTCTCGTTACAATGTCTTCTACTTTCTGAAGATCATCTTCGTAGCCTACACCACAGCTAACATCTACACGGGAACGTTCGGTCCAAGAGTAATTTATAAATGGGCTGTCAACAACATCTGAGTTTGGGATAATTACATACTCATTATCTGTTCTACGTAATACGATATTTCGTAAACTAATTTCGGTCACATACCCGCTATTATCACCTGTTTCAACAAAATCTCCAATTCTAATTTTAGGGAGAAATGATAGAAGTAATCCAGAAAATGTATTGCTTAGTGTGCCTTGTAGTGCTAGACCTATCGCAAGACCAACAACTCCTGCACCCGCTAACACAGATGTAAGTACTTTGTCTAATTCCATTACTCCAAGGGCGATAAAGAATCCTACAAGTAATGTTATTGCGAAAACTATTTGCCCTACCATTTGTTGCACCGAAACTTGAGATACCTTGTTTAAAAGCACTCTTCTTACCAATCTTCGCAGCAATTTAGCTAGAAAGTAAAAAATGATCATCACCAATATGGCCACGATAAAATTTGGTAGTTTTAAAATAATTGCATCCAGCCATCCGTCTAGTTTGTCCCATAGACTCGCAATAGCATCGTTAATTGAAAATTTGTCTTCCATTTTTAAGTGTTTTAAAATAATGTAGAAAGCATAATCGTACCCAAAATCCATAAAATGAGTGAGAGGATGCCTCCAATGATAAAAAAGTGTTTGAATTTATAAAATCCCATACCATATATTAGGGTATTGGTTTGATACCCCATTGGAGTAAAAAAACTAAAATTAGCCCCAAACAGTACTGCAAGTATAAATGGTTTTAATGGTAAACCAAATCCACTGGCAACAGCTATTGCAATAGGGGTCATAATAATTGCCGTTGCATTATTGCTAACTACGCCGCTTAAAACCATTGTAATTAGGAATATAAGCCCGATAACCACAAAGTTGGATTGTCCTTTAAAAAACTCTAAAAGACGATCACTTACCCACATATCTGCACCCGTATTGTGCATGGCAATACCCAAAGGAATCATTCCTGCAAGTAAAAATATTACTTGCCAATTCACGCGGTGATAAACATCGTTTAGCTCTAAGCATTTGGTTAGCAATAATAGACTAACTCCTAATGCAGCGCTAATTAATATAGATAAAATACCACTTGCAGCCAAACCTATAACTGTTAATAAGATGCTAAATGCGAGTATTCTTTTCTTAGGAGTGCTTGTTTTAGGAGGCTCATGTTCTCTTAGTATTGCGACATTCTCAATAGACTGCAATTGGCGTATATTTTCTGAAGGGATTTGAACAAGCACTCTGTCCCCAGGCTTAATGCGAATTTGCTGAATATTTTTTCGAATTAGTCGCTCCTTCGTATTGCGAATATTTTTTCTTTTCTGAATCGCAATAGGGGTGGCATTTTTAATAGTTTCCTTTCGTATCTGTTTAAGGGTTTTTCCGATAAGTGTAGCTCCTGGAAGTATAAGAAGTTCCACAAGGCTCAGTTTCTCATTTTCATCTTCTTCCTCTTCTTTTTCTACATCGGAAGTGACTGAAGCATCTTCAATCAGCATTTTATTCTTAGACTTTTTATCTTTCTTATGTATTATTAAGCCTTCCGCTTCATTAAGTTCAGACAACATTTCAATATCACATAATACTAAAAGCTTATCTTTTTCTCGCAATGAAATATATTTTCCGGGTGCGTTGGTAATCTTCTTATCTCGCGTAAGTTTTAATAGGCTAATTTCTGAATTTTCAAAAAATAAAGTGTCTTCAATATTTTTACCCACAAGTTTAGAATCTGAACCAATCTCAACGGTAGTAACAAATTTTGAAAGCGAATATTCATCTTCTAAAGAATCAACCTTATCTTTAGGAAGCCATCTCGATAATATTGTAATTACCACAATCCCAACTCCAAGAAAGATGGCCCCATACAAGCTAAATTCAAAGAAGGAAAACCGCTCTGCTCCTAAGTTTTGAGATACCGAATTTACAATTAAGTTGGTAGAAGTTCCCATGAGCGTACAGCTACCACCCATTATTCCAGCGAATGAAATAGGTAAAAGTAATTTAGATCGAGAGAGATTAAAGCGTTTTGAAAGTTCCGATATAATTTTTATAAATACAATAACCACAGCTGTGGTGCTAATAAATGCAGAAATTCCTGCTGTAATTAGCATAAAAGCGGGGAGGAGCAAAAAGAATGGGAGAATGTGTAAATTCTTCAAATATCGAGCGAGACTTGAAATAACACCAGTATCTTCAAGTCCAATGGCAATAATCATTAAAAATAAAACTGTTATGGTCGCTGAATTCGAAAATCCTGCAATAGCTTCTTCTGGTTCCACCAATCCGAATATAGCTAAAGAGACAATTATAAATATAGCGATTTTGTCAACTGGGAAAATTTCGAACGCAAAAAGTATGATCGTAATAAATAGAATAGCAAAAACGAGTATAATTTCTACGGTCATTTTGTTCTTTAGTTGGTAGGCTAAAGATAACTTGTAGAAACTATACTCGTTTATAATTATTTCTTAAAAGTTGAACACTTTCAGAAATAAAGTAAGGACTATCCTAAATACTTCTTTAAGATATGACTTTTAGATTGCTGGCGCAGACGACGAATTGCTTTCTCACGAATTTGACGAACACGTTCTCTACTTAAATCAAACGTGTCTCCAATTTCTTGAAGTGTCATCGCTGGTTGTCCGCTTAAACCGAAATTTAATCTAACAACATCACCTTCTCTTGGAGAAAGGGTGTCTAGTGCGCGATCGATCTCGATCTTTAAAGATTCATGTATAAGACTTTTGTCTGGATTAGGACTTTCACCTGAACTAATAATATCATACAGATTATTATCGTTTTCCCCTTCTTGAAACGGTGCATCCATTGAAAGACTTCTATTAGAATTCTTTAAAGAATGTTTTACCTTTCGAACAGACATGTCTAACTCTTTGGCAATTTCTTCTGCGGTGGGTTTTCTTTGGTGAACTTGTTCTAAATGAATAGAAGCTTTGTTTATTTTACTAATATCACCAATCTTATTTAATGGTAAACGAACCACACGTGCTTGTTCAGCAATGGCTTGTAAAATAGATTGACGAATCCACCAAACTGCATACGAGATAAATTTAAAACCACGAGTTTCATCAAATCGTTTTGCAGCTTTTACCAATCCTACATTTCCTTCATTAATTAGGTCCGATAAGCTCAAACCTTGGTTTTGATATTGTTTGGCAACCGAAATCACGAAACGTAAATTCGATCTAGTTAATTTATCCAGAGCCCGTTGGTCTCCTTCACGAATGCGCTGTGCCAACTCTACCTCTTCTTCAGCAGTAATCATGTCTATCTTACTGACGTCTTGCAAATAACTGTTTAAAGATTTAGTTTCTCTGTTGGTAACCTGCTTCGTAATTTTGAGTTGTCTCATATATTTGTCCTTGTTTTAATTTTTGTAACACGGCATAATAACACATAGAATTTACAATTCCAAATACTTAACACTATTTGTTAAAAAATAATTAAGTTTTATTATTAATACCTACCTTTTGAATAAAAAATGAAAATGAATCTTTTAAGAAACTCACTTTTAGTCGTCTTATTGTCTACCAACCTTACATCTCTTGCGCAAATTCCAGAAGATGTGCCACATCCCGACAATAACACCCCAATAGATCTAAGCAAACCGTTCGATTTAATTGTCTTTGTAATCTTACCCATTGTTATTATTATATTATATGTTTTATGGCGGCAAAAGAAAAAAAACAAATAAAAATTTAAAAATCCCTATGAAGAAGATAACACTCGGAACTACCGAATTAAAAATTTCACCTCTAATATTTGGAGGGAATGTTTTTGGTTGGACGTTAAATGAAAAAGAATCGTTTGCTATGCTCGATGCTATTTTCGAAATGGGAATAAATTGTATCGATACTGCAGATGTGTATTCTCGCTGGTTCCCTGGAAATAAAGGAGGAGAATCTGAAACAATTATTGGTAAATGGATGAAAGCTCGGGGAAATCGTGATGAGATGATTATTTGCACCAAAGTAGGTATGGACGTCGGACAGGGAGGAATCGATCTATCAGAAAAACATATTCTTACTTCGATCGATAACTCTTTAAAACGACTTCAAACAGACTATGTCGATTTATATTATGCGCATAAGGATGACAAAACCACTGCACCTTCAGAAACCTTAGGCGCTTTTAAAAAACTACTAGATACCGGTAAAATAAAACATATTGGTGCTTCTAATTTTTCTTCAGAAAGGTTACAACAATCGTTGCAGCTTTCAGAAGAAACGGGGCTTCCGAAGTACGCCGTCTATCAACCCGAATATAATTTATTGGTGCGAAATAATTTTTCAGAAGAAAACCAAATGTTATGTAAAAAGCATGATTTGGCAACCGTAACTTACTTTTCTTTGGCAAGTGGATTACTTACAGGGAAGTATTCTTCAAAAGAAGATTTAGATGCATCTTCAAGAACCGATTATGTAAAAAAACATTGGAATAAAGAAACCCGACAAGCTTTAAAAATTATCGAATCTATTTCTAAAAATCATACTACTTCAATGGCTGCAGTGTCTTTAGCTTGGCTCTTAGCACAACCGCAAGTTACGGCACCCATTGTTAGCGCAACTAAAAAATCACACCTAATAGCATTTCGGGAAGCAGTATCGCTGCAATTATCTGCACTAGAAATAGAAAAATTAAATAAACTACGAGTTTCATAAATTCGTTCTTTTGCTCGTATATTTTACTCTTTAAAAAGTTATGTTTTTTATAACTTATTCATCCGTTGAAAAATGATAATTTGCGCAAGGAAAGAATGCTAGTGAATACCCCATATTTTGCAAGAAAAAGAAAAAGAAAATTCTAAGAAAAAAAGAAGAAAATACCGTTGGCTAAGAGTCATTGGTAGGGTCATGGCAGTGCTATTAGTTCTGTTTATTTTACTAGTTTTATTTATTCGTAGCCCTTGGGGACAAGACATTATCGTTCAAAAAGCAGTGAACTATGTTTCTAACAAAACAGAGACAAACGTAGCTATCGAAAAATTGTTTATCACTTTCGATGGGGATATTATGCTTAAAGGACTGTATCTTGAAGATACAAAGGGAGATACTCTCGTCTATTCAAAATCCCTAGAGGCCGATGTTCCACTTTGGGCGATGATACGTGGGAATGGAGTAGGGGTAGAATCATTGAATTGGGAAGGTGTGAAAGCCAAAGTACTTCGAAAAGATACTATTGCCGGTTATAATTTTCAATTCCTTATCGATGCATTTGTAACCGAAGAACCACAAACCACACTGGTAGATACCACTTCTAAACCGTTGGATATTCGCATTGGGGATGTTAATTTGAAAGATTTCGATATTATCTATAACGACGAGGTCCTAGGGATCGATTCACATTTTGTAGTGGGAGATCTTGATGTAGAAATGGAAAAAACAGATCTCGATGCGATGGACTTTAGAGCTTCAGACCTTATTATTTCAGATTCAAAGATTCAATACTATCAGTCACCCGTTCCGATCGATCCCAATGCAGAACCTGTTCCGTTGCCATATCTTTCGGCAGATAATATTACACTAAAGAATGTTTTAGTGGATTATGCATCCTATGGCGATCGCATTGCTGCACAACTCGATGTGGATGAATTATTTTTAGAGTTACCAAAAGCAGCCATTGCGGAAAATGATATTGAAATAGGAGATTTCTTTCTGAAAAATTCTCACATTCAAATTCAAACCGAGACTGAAACTAATGCAATCACCCAAAAAGTTGAGGAAGGCATCGAAGAAGTAAAAGAAGATATTGCCAAATTTGAATGGCCAGATTTTAGAATCTTAATCGAAACTATTGATTTTGAAAACAATGAGTTTGCCTATAACGTAGGAAACGCGGTAGTTAAAAAAGGCGTATTTAATGAGAATGCAATCGTATTAAATAACTTGAACCTTCAGGCTGAAACTATTTTTCTGAAAGATAAAAGCGCCGGCCTTACATTAGAGGCTATGACATTTAAAGAGGCAAGTGGATTTAATTTAAAGGAAGCCGCTGTAGTACTTGCCGCAAGCGATACAGAGCTATCAGTAGATGAACTCTCTTTAGCGTTAAATAATAATATATTAAAGGGAAGCCTTCAGTTGGACTACACTGCCTTGTCAGAGCTTATAAGCAAACCGGAAGCTTCAAAAATCGCATTAAATATTTCATCTTTTCGGGCAGATCTTAACGAAGTTTTTCAGTTTCAACCCGATTTGCGATCGAATGAATATTTTCAAAAACTAAGTAAAAAATACCTTACTGGAAGTCTCAATGCTTCAGGGTATCTTGCTTCCATTCAAATTCCGAACGCTTATGTACTTTGGGGCGGGAATACGAGCATACGTGCTACAGGTAGGGTTGAAAATGCTACCAATCCAGATGCTCTTATTTTTAATTTCCCTTCATATACAGCGATTACTAAAAGAAACGATTTACTTCATTTTTTAGATGAAAAAGAAATGGGAATCACGCTGCCAGAAGATGTCGCGTTAAATGGCAACTTGGTGGGGACTCCTTCAAATATTAAGACGAGCACAAAAATTACAACCACTCAAGGAATTGCCACACTTAATGGAAATTTTAAAAATGACAATGAAATAGCGTTTCAGTTAGAGGGAACTATTGAAAACTTTCAGTTAAATAAACTATTAAACAATGATCAATTAGGTAGTCTATCTCTACAAATTGATACGCAAGGAAAAGGATCTAATATTAATTCTTTAGATGCCACTTTAAAGGCTACAGTGCTCGAGTTTCAGTATAATAACTATGAGATTAACGACCTTACTATTAATGGTGATATCAACAACGGAAAAGGAACCGTCACTTCGGCATATAAAGATGACAATCTAAATCTAGACCTTAGGGCGAATGTGCTTTTAGATTCGATTGCTCCAGAAGCTTCTATCGATCTTAACTTGATAGGGGCAAATTTACAGTCGTTAGGATTAATGCAAAGGGATGTGCGCACGGGCTTGAAATTAAACGCCGATTTTAAAGGAAACGCAGACGATTTTGATGTTATTGCTACTATTGGGGATGGTGTTGTAGTGTATGATAATAAGACATATTTATTAGGAGATGTATCTACAACGGCCCATGTTCGTAAAGACACGACTTCGGTCTGGCTGGACAATAAATTAATTCAACTTACACTAGAATCGAATTCTAATCCACAACAATTTGCAACTGCTCTACAACGACACGTTTCAAGTTATTTTTATAGAGATATAGCTGTGGCAGACACGATCAATAATCCGGTGGTACTTTCCGTAACGGGAAAGGTGAGTCAGGCGCCAGTATTAAATGAAGTCTTTTTAGTAAACCTTCAAGATCTAGATACGATCGATATCGCCATGAACTTTAATGAAAAAGCTCGAAAATTAAAAGCAAACATCACCGCTCCACACATTAATTATAATGGTATGGAGTTAGATAGTTTGGCTTTTTCTATGAATACAGATAAAGATAATTTTTCGTTCGATCTAGGCTTTAACGAAATTAATGCGGGACCGTTGGCGATTCAGAGAACAGTGGTACGCGGCAATCAGCAGAACAATGAGCTATCATTAGATTTTGTTGCATATCAGGAAACAGATAAGCTTATTCAGATTCAAACTAAGATCACGGGAAATAGGGACCGTTTGCGATTTCATGTGCTTCCAGACTCATTAATTATTCAAAAAAATCCTTGGCAAACTCCTTCCGATAATGAGCTTATTTTTACCAAAGAGCGTTTAGAATTTAATAATTTTAAGTTTAGCAGAAACAATCAGTCGGTCGCAATAACCGATGCCATTACCAATGGAAAAGATCAAGTTGCTATCGATTTTGAAAACTTTCAGCTAAGCGAATTTTTAAATTACCTTAATCCTGAAGAAGAATTCGCCAAAGGAAATATGAACGGGGAACTTATTGTCGAAGAACCCTTTGGAAGTTTGGGGCTGGTTGCCGATTTGGATATTCAGCAGTTAAACATGTTGGACGTTGCGTTGGGAACCTTAGAGATGAATGCTAAGTCTTTAGGGGGTACTCAATATGATTTTAATGCGGCCATGAATGGTGGAGCGATAGACATGACATTAAAGGGAGATTATATTGCTTCTGAAGAAAGTGCACGCCTAAATTTGAATCTCGATATCAATGAGTTTAAAATGAAGGCGCTTGAAGGCTTTTCTTTAGGAGCCTTAAAGAATACCAACGGAAGCTTTTCAGGTAAATTTGATGTTTCGGGAACCACGACCGCACCCAAATACAACGGAAGTCTTCGTTTTACAAATGCAGGGCTCACAGTAACTGCATTAAATGCCCCATTTGTATTTGAGGATGAGTTACTTGAAGTAGATAACGAGGGGCTTTCTATGTCTAATTTCACCATCCGTGATGAGAATAATAATACATTGGTTGCGTCTGGATCTATAGGGACCGAAAGTTTTATAAATCCAACTTTTGACCTTACCATTAAGGCCGACGATTTCCAAGTGTTAAATGCAACCAAAGATGATAACGATTTTCTATACGGAAAAGCCAGTTTTGACGCCGACGCAAAAATAACGGGTGATTTACAAATTCCGAAGGTAACCATGAGCTTGAATGTGAATGACGATACCAATGTTACTTATGTAATGCCTTCTGCGGCTGTAAACATTGAAGAACGTGATGGGGTCGTGATTTTTGTAAATCGTGAAAATCCAGATGCGATACTTACTAGAACAGAAGAACAAACTGCAACGGTGACAGGATTCGATGTCGATGCATTACTTAATGTAGGCAATGGAGCAAAAGTCACTATCATTATCGATGAAGAAACTGGAGATAATTTTGAAGTATTTGGAGAAGGAGAATTCGATTTTAAAATGAATCCTAATGGTCGTATGACACTTGCTGGTGTTTATGAAGTAGCTGGTGGGCATTATGAAATGAATTTATATAACCTTGTAAATCGTCGTTTTGAATTAGCGCCCGAAAGTCGGGTGATCTGGTCGGGCGATCCTTTTGATGCTGAGTTAGATGTTCGTGCTATTTATAAGCTTGAAACTTCTGCGTCGGGGTTAATGGCTTCTGTAAGTTCGGGGTCTGATCCATCTATAAAAAATAAATACCGACAAGTATTACCTTTCTTAGTATATCTTAATATCGATGGCGAATTAACGCAACCCAAAATTTCTTTTGCTTTAGATATGCCAGAAGACGAGCAAGGATCGATCGGCGGACAAGTGTATGGCCAGGTTCAACAAATTAATCAACAGGAAAGTGAATTGAACCGTCAAGTATTTTCTTTATTGGTGCTTAATCGTTTTTACCCTGAGCCTGGAAGTGATGGAAGTAGAGGAGGAGTGGCTTCGATCGCGAGAGATAATTTAAACGATGCGCTTTCAGACCAGTTAAATGTATTTTCAGATAAATTATTAGGAGATACGGGAGTAGAACTGGATTTTGGCCTTGATAGCTACACCGACTATCAAGGAGAAACACCACAAGAACGTACACAACTAGATATTGCAGCTCAGAAAAAACTGTTCAATGACCGATTAATTGTTCGTGTTGGGAGTGAAGTTGATATTCAAGGAAGCAATACTTCGGGAGAAGCAACACCATTAATAGGAAATGTGAGTCTGGAATATCTTCTTACCAATAATGGTCGTTACCGCCTAAAAGGTTTCCGAAGAAACGAATTTGAAAGTGTTATCGACGGACAAACCATTGTGAGTGGTTTGGCTCTCATATTCACCCAAGAATTTAATAAGTTCGATGAACTCTGGGATGCATTATTGCGCTCTGAAACTAAAGGTGAACAAGAAGCTCAAAAAGCGGCAGATAAAGCAGTGGAAGATCGTGCTAAGAAAAATGAAGAAGAATTGGAGAACAAAACAGGAAACGAATAAGTACTATGAATTTTAAAAAGATAGTTACAAGTATAGTAATACTTATTCTCATTTTGGGATTGCATTCGTGTGCAATAGAGAAATACATTCCAGAAGATGAACGATTATATACTGGCGCTTCCATTAAAATAGAGACAGATTCTACGGTAAAAAATGTAGAAAATTTAAAAATCGTTTTAGAAGAAGCATTGCGTCCAGAACCCAATAAAAAGTTCTTGGGGATGTATCCTGGGTTGCATTATTATTATAAAGTGCAGCAAGACAGTACGCCAGGATTTCTAAACAAGTGGTTTAACAAGCAAATAGGAGAACCACCCGTGTATCAATCGGATGTAAAACCTTATGAAATTGAAGAAATTCTTATCAACCGACTTGAAAATCGTGGGTTTTTCTATAGTCGTGCGAATTCAGAATTTGTGGAAGATGAAAACAAGAAAAGGGCGTCAGCCATATATACTGTAAAAGTGCCTACTCCTTATACCATGGAGCAATATCAGCTAGACACTATTAGCTCGCCTTTGTATCAAGCTGTTGCGCAAAGTGTTGCGGGAACTAAATTTACAAAAGGGATGCGATTCGATCTTTCCAACCTGAAATTGGAACGAGAGCGTATAGACAGTGATTTAAAAAAGAAAGGATATTATAATTTTAATCCAGGATTTTTAATTTTTGAAGCAGATACGAATCAGTATGACAATAAAAAATTCGATTTATTTTTAACACTGAAAAAGGATGTACCAGTACAATCTAAAATTCCTTATGAAATTAAGAAGCTCAATGTGTATGCAGATTATAACGTACAAGACTCTACTGAAGTTTCATCATTACGATTTAATGGGAAAAACTATATAGATCCCAATAATTTTTTTAAGCAAAAGTATTTAGATCCTTTTATAACATTAGAAGAAGGACAACGGTACGATCCTGAAACTTCAAAAAATACTGCGCGTCGTTTGTCGGGAATAGGCGCTTATAAATTTGTGAATATTCAATACACCGAAATTCCTTCTGAAGCAACAGATAGTCTAGGACAATTAGAAGCCTCTATTTTTCTATCACCATTAAACAAACGGGCAATTCGTGCCGAATTACAGGCAGTCACCAAATCGAATAATTTCGCTGGACCCGGACTTGCATTAACCTATACCAATCGAAACTTATTTCGAGGTGGTGAAGTACTTAATATTATTGGAAATGTTGGTTATGAGGTGCAGGCTGGTGGAGGTGGTGGTAGCACGGGTAAGACTAGTATAGAATTAGGCTTAAAGGGAGAGATAATATTTCCACGAGTCATATTTCCAGTTAAAATAGATACAGATTTCTTTAAATATTCAATTCCGAAAACAAAAACGAGCCTTGGTGTCGATTATTTAAGTAGGAGTGAATTGTACACATTGCTCTCTGCCACTGCTCAATTCGGTTATGTTTGGCGTGCAAATCGCTATGTAACTCATGAAATTATTCCTATTTCAGTGAACTACACTAAATTATCGAATACAACAGACGCTTTTGAAACAATACTTAATGAGAACCCATTTCTTCGAAGAAGTTTCGATCAACAATTTATTTCAGGATTAAACTATTCTTTCACCTATAATGGAATGGTCGATACACAGAAAACGCATCAATTTTTCTTAAATGCAACTCTGGACGTAGCCGGAAATTCTATTAGTTTGCTTGGCAAAGAAGAAACACCAGGAGCTCCTAAAACATTTTTAGGATTAGAATATGCCCAGTATGCAAAAGCAGATATGGATATTCGGTACCACTTTAATTTTGGTAAAGAACAAAAAATAGCAACACGACTGTTCGCAGGATATGGATATGCTTATGGAAATTCGGATGTGGTTCCATTTGTAAAACAATATTATTCTGGAGGCCCATATAGCGTACGTGCATTTCGAATTCGCTCATTAGGACCGGGTACTGTCTCGAATGAGTTTGACGATCAAGGGACAGTATTTGACCGTACTGGTAACATTCGTTTAGAAGGAAACATAGAATACCGTTTCCCTATCTTCGGCTTTGTTAAAGGAGCTCTTTTTGCTGATGCAGGAAATATTTGGAACTCGAAAGAGACAGATACATATGAGGGAGCCAGTAAGTTTAGTTCTAATTTTATCAGCGAATTAGGAATGGGAGCCGGTTTTGGAGTACGAGTAGATATTCAAGGCTTCGTAATACGTTTCGATCTGGCGGCACCGTTTCATGACCCAGGAGAACCAGAAGGAGAGCGTTTTAATTTTAAAGCAGACGAACCAGTTCTTAACTTTGCAATAGGATATCCTTTTTAACTTTTTTTATTAAAAATTAAGTTTGGTGTAATTTTTGTAAATTTTAATCGTCTTTAGATTCATCGTATGAAAACAGTTTTTATATATCTTTTTTTAGTTTGCTTCGGAATCACTTCTGTAATGGCACAATTTGATAATTCATCAAGTAATACACCACGTTTTGAAGCTAATGAAAACAACTATGAAGAACCCACTGGTTTTGAATTGCCAGCTATTAAAACCCCTCGTGTAACGAACGATCGCAGACCATATACTTCTACGGTAGACCCTAATTTGGGAGAAAATAAAGAAGCTCCCGTGGATTTTACAAAAGGGGATGGTCTGTTAGATTATAAAACCGATACAGCTCCCAAATATTTTACCAAAGATAAATCGATTACCGATGAAATAGGGGGCGACCAATATTT
This sequence comes from Cochleicola gelatinilyticus, assembly GCF_001637325.1. Classification (GTDB taxonomy): domain Bacteria; phylum Bacteroidota; class Bacteroidia; order Flavobacteriales; family Flavobacteriaceae; genus Cochleicola; species Cochleicola gelatinilyticus. The sequence continues at coordinate 137,545 of NZ_LRXL01000045.1, read as the reverse complement.
AGGGGACTTTAAAACGAAGGCTGGGCATGTTACCATAGCGTACCGCGATCATGAATTTGTAGATGGAGATCGGGTGAGAATTTTTGTTAATGATGATGTAGTACGCGGTAATGTGAGTCTTGGAGGTAATTTTAGAGGATTTAAACTTCCGCTTCAATCTGGTTTTAATAGAATAGATTTTCAAGCCTTAAATCAAGGTGATTCGGGGCCAAATACTGCTCAATTACGTGTGTACGATGATGACGGCTCTGTTCTCGCTTCCCATGAATGGAACCTATTAACTGGAAATACAGCTACAATTATAGTGGTTAAAGATTAAAATTTCCCATGTTTAGTTATAATATCTAAACAGCGCTATCATCACGTTCTAAATTCTCATTTTCTGAACCACCTTGGCTGTGAAGTTTGTTCTCTTCATCATTTAAACCTTTAGGTCCGTTTCCTTTTTTTGCAGTAGTTCTTCCAGGTATATCCAAATCTTTACCTTCAAAATCAACTTTGTTTTTACGATCTTTTAATTGTTGGTCATCACCGCCGTCTCCGTGTATGTTTTTCTGATTTAAAATATCAAGATCATGTTTTGTAATATCGCTATTGTACGTATCTTTTTGTTGTTCTTTTGACTTGCTCATAATTTATATTTTTATTTAAGATACAAAAGAAGCTGGTTCTGTTAGGAGGATTTCAGCGTTATAACAAAATTATAACAGTTTTAATAGAGGTTAAAATACTGATGTTTTGAATTGAAAAATCAACCATTTTTTAGATTAAATGATTATGATTTTTGAAGTTCTTTCGCCTTTGCCGTTACTTCATCAAGTACACGTAATAAGTTTCCGCTCCATAATTGCTCGATCTCACTTTCAGAATATCCTCTTCTAACTAATTCAATTGTTACGTTCATAGTTTCAGAAGCATCTTCCCAACCTTCAATTCCACCTCCACCATCGAAATCACTACTTATACCAACATGGTCAATGCCCATTTTTTCAACCAAATAATCAATATGATCTACAAAATCGGTCACATCTACAGCTGGAGGGAGGCCTTCCATGTTTTTAAGTTTTGCATTCCGTAGAGGTACCATTTTTACGTAGAAATCGAAATATGAGTCTTGTTCTTCTGGAGAAAGTGCCATTATTTCTTCTCGCTCCAGCCAAGCAACTCCCATCGAATCTGCTATTTTTTTTGCGACCTCAACTTCGACGCCAGCTCGTTTTTCGGATTTTTCGGTATTTAAATAAGAGGTAAATGCCACAGTTTGAACCACACCACCATTTTCTTTCATCCATTGTAATTGTTCATCGTCCAGATTTCTACTGTGGTCGCACAAGGCTCTAGCAGAAGAATGTGAAGCAATAATGGGTGCATTGCTTAACTCGATCATTTGGCGCATTGCTTCTTTAGAAGGGTGTGATACATCGATCATCATACCCACGCGATTCATTTCGGCTATTACTTCTTTTCCAAGGTTGCTTAAGCCATTATGAAGCCATACGCTATCCTTTTCACCTGTATTACTGTCACTTAACTGGCTGTGCCCATTGTGTGCCAACGACATATATCGACCCCCTAAATCATAAAAACGTTGTACATTTTTTATGTCCTTACCTATAGGATACCCATTTTCGATCCCAATCATCGCCACTTTTTTTCCTTTCTTATGAATGGCTCTAACTTCTTCTGACGTTGTGGCTAGTTCAATTTGGTCGGGTGCAATATCGTTGACCAATTTGTGAATTGCTTCGAACTTAGACATTGCTGTTTGGTATGCCTTTTCGAAACCTGCAGCAGAAAGGGTGTCTTGTCCTGTATAAACAATAAACCACGCCACATCAAGACCACCAGCGTTCATCTTTGGTAAGGTTACTTGATTGTCCAATTCTTGCGTGTAATTAATTGAATCTGTAAAGTTTTTAATATTTATGTCGCAATGTGTATCGAGTGTGATTACTCGTTTATGTATTGCCTCTGCCTTGGCTAGCAATTCTTTTTCGGTCATTTCTTTGGGTTCTTCTTTTTCATTTTCATTGCAACCAACGAATAGGGTTGTAAGTGTTAAAAATGCCAGTACATGTAGTGTTGTATATTTCATAGGATGGGTTGTTATCTACCAAAGATACACAAACTCATTAATTACTAGAGTAAGGGTTTTTCCTGTCTAGGATTGGGGTGTAATAGTATCTATTTACAGGGTTTACATCGTTGTATGAAATAAGTTCTAAGTTTATTTTTGAACGTATAAAAGACTCATTTAAATAAATACCTCATGAAAACGCCAAACAACAAATTAGAAAACGCAACAGATTTCTTTAAAAACGATTGTGATGCTCACTTAGAAGCCTCAATTTATTCTGAAATTTCTTCGGAAGATTTCACCAATGAAGCTGCTTTTATTTTAGAGGATGCAGCATCGTTACCAATGGACATCGCTTTTTATTGGGAAGAAAACGATATATAGATCATTGCGATTAAAAAAAAATGCTAGGTAAAGTATAGAGTAGGTTGATTATAAAGTGAATTTCCTCATGATTGTATGTTTGCAAGAGGGATAGAAGCAAGCTACCGTGTAGCGCGGATAGCCCGACCAACGTAGCGCAGCGGAGATGGGCTTGCCCAAATTAAATTGGATTAAGTATTACGAAGGACTTAGAAAATGGTTGCTTCAGGTTCTTAATTTATACCATTATTTACCATTATTTCTTTTACATTACCTGCTTGCATGCCTTCGATAGTATATTTGCCAATGCGTACACGAACTAAACGCAGCGTTGGAAAGCCTACGACTGCAGTCATTTTTCTTACTTGGCGAAATTTCCCTTCGGTGAGCGTGATCGAAATCCAAGAGGTAGGACCATGACGATCGTCTCTAATTTTTTTTGCGCGTTGTGGAAGTGTAGGGGGTTCTGTTAAAATGCGAACAGGACAGGGTTTGGTGTGATGTGAAATACCTTCGGTCGTAATGGTAACACCTTGTTCTAATTGCTGGATTGCTTCGGAAGTAATAGTGCCATCTACTTGTGCGTAGTATTCTTTTTCTACTCCTTCTGAAGTATAATGATAACTGAATTTACCATTGGTTGTAAGTAAAAGAAGCCCTTCTGAAGGTTCATCTAAGCGGCCTACAGCCATTGTGCCCTCAGGAAAATCGTATAGTTCTCCGAGAAATTTTTTCCGCTTTGCATGTCGATCGTTTGTTATAAACTGACTTACATATCCAAAGGGTTTAAAAAGTGCAAAATAGCGGTGTAAATGTTTCTCGGTGGGAGTAAAATTAGAGGTCATTAAATACGTGTTAAAAAGATAAATAGGCTAGCCTATTGTTACCGAAACAAATAATTTTGCAAAATTATCTAGTAGCGCTGTTTTTTTCAAAAATACAGTTTATAAATTGACTAAAACCACCAATGAAATACCTTTCCTTCTTTTTCTTATTGTTTCAAATTTCATCTCTTTACGCCCAAACCAATGCAGAAAAATCTGCTTTTAAAGAATACTATCCTATTGCAGAACGTTCATTTATTTCTGGAGGTTTTGGAAATAATGAATACGAGCAGATAATTTTCGATGCTAAACCTTCTGTGTATTATAGCTTATACAACGATATACGTGAGTCGCTAACTGCCGAAGAAATTACACCTGGTTATGCGGTTTATGTTGCTTTCTTACCACAAATACGAATGTTTTCTGAAAATTCGAAACCTATAAAAACTCCTTCGTATAAAGTTTTATTTGGATGGCAACCTATTATTAAAACATCTGAGGATAATTTTTTAACCTTTGCAATAGAAACGGGACATTATTCGAACGGACAAAACGGAAGCGCATTTAGTGAGGATTTTGAGGATGAATCGGAAGAAGGACAGGCTGTTTACGAAACTATTACCGATGCTACGGATCTTTCGGCAATTTTAAACCGAGAAGATGGAAATTTTTCTACCAACCTTACGCGACTTTCATTTAATTACAGACTCAACAAATTTACCGAAACCAATGCTCCAAAGCGTATTCATTCCTTAACTGCTGCTTATCAATTGTATCATAACAAGTTTCTAGGTGTGATCGATGTAGGTGGTTACAATGCAAAAGACATAGCGTTGTATGGTCGACACAGATTAGAGTTTGGTTATGAGTTTACTGGCTATTATAAGAAGATGCGCTATACGGCAGGGCAGGAGGTATTTCTGCAATTGGGAGCGCACCCCTCGGTAACGCCCTATCGATCTGAAACAAAATTTATTTTAAATCCGTGGAATACCGATTTAGGGTTTTTCGCACAATTTGATTTTGGTTTCGATGATTATAATTATCGTTTTGTGGATAGTTATCCGCGTCTTTCTTTTGGCGTTTCATGGGATTGGTTTACTCCATTTATTATTAAGCAAACATCAACAAATAAGTAAGAATATTAATTTCAATTATTTTAGCCGTATCTTTATCCCAATATTCATACTAAAAAATAAAAAATATTAATGGCAGGATCACAAGAAAGCTATTCAAAAAAAGAACGGGAAAAAAAGAAATTAGAGAAACGTAAGGAGAAACAAAAGCGTAAAGAAGAGCGTCAAGCCAACTCTGGCGGAAGCTCACTTGAAGACATGTTGGTGTACGTTGATCATAACGGAAACCTTACAGACACACCACCAGACCCTTCGATGAAACCTGAAATAGATGCAGAAGACATTGTTTTAGGAATTCCACCTAAAGTAGAAGGAGAAGAAGAAGATCCAGTACGAGAAGGTACTGTAGATTTCTTTGATTCTTCTAAAGGATTTGGTTTTATTATTGATGCTGAAAACAAAGAGCGTTATTTTGTGCATGTTAGTGGACTTTCCGGTGGAGAGATCGTGGAAGGAAACCGTGTTCAATTTGAACTAGAAAGAGGACAAAAAGGTCTTAATGCAGTTCGGGTAAAGAAAGTTTAATTTATGGCAACTTTTCAGGAGCTGGGTATTCGTAAAGAATACATTAAAGGATTAAAAGAATTAGGAATTAAAACTCCTACACAAATTCAGGAAATTGCGATTCCAATCCTTTTAGAAGCACCTACCGACTTGGTTGGACTAGCACAAACCGGAACAGGAAAAACAGCAGCATTCGGACTTCCATTATTACATCACATTGATGCTGGTAAGAATGAAATTCAGGCGTTGATACTGGCTCCTACCCGGGAACTAGTGCAACAGATTAAAAAGCAACTTTTTAAATTCACAAAATATGTTCCTGAAAAAATCTTTTTGGAAGGAGTTTATGGTGGAGAAAAAATAGATATTCAGATTCGAAATTTAAAGCGACCTACCCATATTGTAGTTGCTACACCAGGGCGGTTACTGGATCTTTTGGAGCGTAAAGCAGTGAATATTGAAAATATTAAGACGCTTGTTCTAGATGAAGCAGATGAAATGCTTAGCATGGGGTTTAAACAAGATATTAATAAAATCTTGAAACAAACCAAAGGCAAACGTACTACTTGGTTATTCTCAGCAACTATGCCCGATGACATTAAAAAAATTGTCAAAGAGTATATGGATCCTGGCGCAGCTAGAGTAGAGGTAAATAAAAATGCGCTTGTTAATGCCAACATTACACACCATTACATTATAACGCAAATTAAGGATAAGGTCGATTTATTGGCGCAACTTTTAGAACGTTACGCTGGGGAGCGCGGTATTATTTTTTGTCGTACTAAAGCTGGGACGCAACAATTAGTAACTGAGTTGAAAGACAAAGGTTTTTCTGCGGAAGCGCTAGAAGGAGATATGCAGCAAAAAGAACGCGATAAAGTAATGCGAGCTTTTAAAAATGAAAGTCTTCGCGTATTAGTATCTACCGATGTTTCTGCACGTGGAATTGACGTTCATAACCTTGCCTTCGTATTTCACCACCAATTGCCCGATCAGTTAGAATACTATACGCACCGGAGCGGTCGAACTGCTAGAGCAGGGAAGACTGGTATTTCGATCGCATTAATTCTACCTAGCGAATTGCAACGAATTCATGAATTACAAAAAGAATTGGGTATTACTTTTAAAGAACGAATGGTTTAATTATGGCATTAACAAACAATGATATTATGAAAAAGCTTCGCGTAGCGCATAAGTTTCGCGATGATGATATTGTGAAAATATGTGAATTGGTAGATTTCAAAGTTTCAAAAAGTGAATTAGGAGCAATTTTTAGAAATGAAAAACATCCAAAATATGTGGAATGTGGCGATCAGTTTCTTCGAAATTTTTTAAATGGACTTGTTATTCATTTAAGAGGCCCCATGCCGCCACCAAAAGGGAGATCAACTCCCATAAATCATTGATAAAAATACTAATAAACTAAAAAGCTGAATTTCTAATGTTGAAATTCAGCTTTTTAGTTATAGGTAGGCTGTAATTAAAATGCAAAACGATTGTTTTTTGAGATTGTGGGTACTTCAAACATTTTTTCATTATTGTTCCTGTAAAATAGGAGGTTCCGTTTTTGAGCAGCATACTTAGCTCTTTTTTGTAAATCTCTTATTGTTTTCATAGTAGAAAGATTTTTTAATTTGAAGATATTATTATCTGTACCGTCGTTTATTATTCCAAACATACGCTTTAGAGGTGTTTATACGTTCTGTAATTTGGTTGCTATTTAATGTTCTCATAATGTTGGATTTTAGACCTGAATTTTTGATTAAGAAAATTTCAGAAGATTACTATTCGTTTATTGATTGATGATTTTTATTAATTTCTGTACCGGCGTTTACTGTTCCATGTATATGTTTTACTTGCTGGTGAACTAGAGGTGATTTGATTGTTATGTAACGTTCTCATAATTTTGGTTTTAAAGGTTATATCTAAGAGACGCCTAACTTTATAGAATGTTACAGTACTATGTAATACAAAGTACTATTTTAACATTAATTTAACGAAACATCATGTAAGGACTAGTAAATAGGATAGTACAATTAGATAAAGAGAGTATTAGCTACTTTGATTTCTAAATTATGACAAAACAAAGAGTAGGGATGAATGTTCAGTTACTTTTTATTTTATTAGAGAAACTCCTCTAGAGAAATTCCTTTAGATTACATTATAAATATTTTTCTAAAAAAATGGTATACCATTTGATTATCAATAAACATCCGATAAATTTTATTTAAAAAAAATTGTCCTTTTTAAAATAAAATTCGTTGAAACACCTTAATTCATTGTATATTTGCAGCCCGAAAATTGATCATGGCACACACTCAAACTGAAGAAGCATTAGAAGAAAGAAATAGTGATATCGCGTTGTATAGCTACCAAAAAGGAGCTATCGATAAAATATTTAAAAGCTTTGATGAAGCTCCCGAAGACTATCACTTACTGTATCAATTGCCGACAGGTGGTGGGAAAACAGTTATCTTTTCTGAAATTGTTCGTCAATATTTAAAAAATCATAATAAGAAGGTATTGGTGATGACACACCGTATCGAACTCTGCAAACAAACTTCACGAACACTTACCGAATTCGGAGTTAGAAACAAGGTAGTGAACAGTACTGCTAATCTTGATGATCAACAAGAGTACAGTTGTTTTGTTGCCATGGTAGAAACTTTAAACAATAGGCTACAGGAAGGGCGGCTCGATATTTCAGATGTAGGGTTAGTTATTATTGATGAAGCACACTACAACTCGTTTACCAAACTTTTTAAATTTTTTGAAAAATCATTTATTCTGGGAGTTACTGCAACTCCGCTTAGTTCTAATATTAAGCTTCCAATGAATGATAATTACAATGAACTTATTGTTGGAGAATCGATCGAGTCGTTAATTGAAAATGAATTTTTAGCGCGCGCAGAAACGTATTCTTATAATGTAGGTTTAACATCGCTTGAAGTTGGAGCTAATGGAGATTATACTGTAAAGTCTTCCGAAGATCTCTATACTACAGGGAATATGCTTAGTAAACTTTTACAGGCATACGAGGAGCGTTCTAAGGGTAAAAAAACATTGATCTTTAATAACGGTATTAATACTTCTTTATATGTGTATGATGCCTTTAGACATGCCGGGTATCCAATTATGCACCTTGACAATACGGCAACCAAGAAACAACGGAAGCAAATTTTAAAATGGTTCAAGGAAACGCCAGATGCAATTTTAACCTCGGTAAGTATATTAACTACTGGGTTTGATGAACCAACAGTGCAATCGATTATTCTAAACCGTGCAACAAAATCGTTAACCTTATACTACCAAATGATTGGTCGTGGATCGCGTATTTTAAAAAATAAATCCACGTTCGATGTCATTGATCTTGGAAATAATTTTCACCGTTTTGGTCCTTGGGGGTCAGATTTAGATTGGCAGCGTATTTTCCGTGCTCCTAATTACTTCCTCGATACCATGATGGACGATGATGAATTAGAAAGTCATTTTAGATATGAAATGCCTGATGAACTTCGTGAAGAATTTAAAAATTCTAAAGACGTATATTTCGATATTAAAAATGCATATACAGAGTCTGTTAAAAGCGGGGAGTCTTCTAAAGTAATTTTAGAACGTTCTATAGAACAACACGCAAGAATTTGTATCGAAAATAGTGAAGATGTTTTTGACGCTTTAGGACTTGCCAAAATGTTGGGAGATGATATCGATTTTAGAATAGATCGATATACCAAATGTATTAGTAAGAGTACACATAATTTTGTTTCTTGGTTAAAAAACGACTACCGTCTTAAATTAAGAAGTTATCTTCGAGAAAATTTCGAAGAAGTGTTCGAACAAATCCATGGGCATCCTCCTTTAGAAGAATAGTAAGATAACCTGAACTCACAATAATTCGTTAAGAGACAATAAAATAACTAAAAGGGCGTACTATTTGCACCATAAATAGCTATGAGAACAAAAGAGACTTCTATAAAGAACCGATTAAAAAGAATTCATCAGTATTATAAATACACAGGATTTTACACTTTTGTTGGGAGAAGTCTTAAGAAATCGATACTGCCCATTGCAATTTTTATTTTGGCATTAATTGCTATCGATCAATTTGTAATAGATTTTAGTGATTTTTTTACACATGTAACTAATAATTATGCACCAATAAGCATTCTCACCGTGTTTTATGTGTCCGAATCCTTACTTGGACTTATTCCGCCTGAGATTTTTATCGCTTGGTCCGATAAAACGGTAAACCCAATTGTATTCTTATCTTTATTAGCATTACTCTCATATCTAGGAGGAATCACATCTTATTTTATTGGGAAAACAATTTTAAAAATTCCAAGTGTCTATAATTACATGGAAGGAAAAATGAAAAAGCATCTTACTAACATTCGCAAATGGGGTGGTTTTTTAATAATTGTTGGTGCTTTGCTTCCAATTCCGTTCTCAATGACGAGTATGGCAGCGGGAACTATAAATTATCCTTTAAAGAATTACCTACTTTTCGGGTTGTTACGCTTTGTACGTTTCTACCTTTATGCAATTGCTATTTTTAGCATCGTTTAAAACGATTAAAATTTCCACGCTACAATCCTGCTGGTTTTATTCCCTTGATCCATTTTAAGGGTCTTATGTGTCGCACCAGCTTTATTTAATTGCTTGTATATTTTATTCAGATTATCTTTCTTCGAGACTAACGTAGTAAACCATCCTACCTGCGCTTTAAACCCGATGCTATCTTTAATCATTCGTTTTATAAAAAGTGCCTCGCCACCGTTACACCAAAGTTCATTTGCTTGACCACCAAAATTTAAAAGGATATCTTCTTTTTTATAATAGCCTCCTTCTGGTTTTTGTAAGTTTCTTACTTTTCGAAGATTTGCTTTATGCGCTTCTTCTTCAGAAGCATGAAATGGCGGATTACACATTGTAAAATCGAAATATTCGTCTGATTTAATAATGCCTTTAAAAATGTCTGCATTGTTCGTTTGTCTACGAATTTCTATTTTTTCTGAAAGTCCTTCTGATGATGCTACATTTTTTTCTGCGGAATGAACGGCGGTTTCATCAATATCAGACCCTACCATATTCCAACCAAAGATTCGTGCAGCAAGCAGGGGATAGATCGTATTGGCACCCACACCTATATCCAAACCACGTGTTTTACTATTATCTGAAGGTTTCTCCAAAAGGTCATTTATATGGTATAAATAGTCGGCACGTCCGGGAATAGGAGGGCAGAGGTATTGCTTCGGAAGTTCCCAATTTTGAATATTATAGAATTGCATTAGAAGTGACTTGTTTAACTGAAACACCGCGTCGGGGTCTGAAAAATCGATCGTTTGAGTGTTGTATTCATTTTCAAAAACATACGGTTTCAGTAAAGGATTAACTTCCTGAAGCGTTTTCATTGGATACGGTTCGTTATGAATATTATCTGAATGCATAAATAAGTGAATAAGTAGAAATGAAAATAATACTGTTTTGAAAATCTGGTGTACTACGATTTTTGGCAAATTCCATGTTGTAGTAGAACCTATCGGCTTCAATTATTTCAATTTTTATATTGAATAAAATAGAAGTGCTGTGTTTTCAATTCAAAGATAGCATATTGCCTTCCGAAGAAAGTAATAAATACCGTACTTTTGCCACAAATTCAAGCCATGGCCTCCTTTTCAGAATTTAAAATTTCTAAACAGTTACAAAACGCGATCGATGATCTTGGTTTCGAAACCCCTACACCTATTCAGGAACAAGCTTTCTCGGTGATTCGATCTGGGAAAGATGTGGTAGGTATTGCGCAAACGGGTACGGGTAAGACATTCGCGTATATGTTGCCCCTTTTACAAGGATTGCCTTTTTCAAACGAAATAAACCCGAGGGTATTAGTCTTAGTTCCTACTCGAGAATTAGTAATACAGGTTGTAGAAGAAATCGAGAAGTTTTCTAAATATGCTTCAGTTCGGGTATTAGGTGTTTTTGGAGGAACAAATATTAACCGACAAAAGGAAGCAGTAGAACAAGGAACAGATATAATAGTAGCCACTCCGGGTAGACTTTACGATTTGGTATTAAGTCGTGCGCTTCAGTTAAAATCGGTTCGTAAACTCGTGATCGATGAAGTAGATGTCATGCTAGATCTCGGATTTCGTTTTCAGCTCATGAATATTTTCGATCTTCTCCCAGATCGCCGCCAGAATATTATGTTCTCTGCAACTATGACAGATGAAGTTAATGCGTTGATACAAGATTTTTTTATTGGTCCTGAGACAATTTCGGTAGCCGTAAGTGGGACTCCTTTAGATAATATATCACAACAATGTTATCAGGTTCCTAATTTTTATACCAAAGCAAACCTATTAAAACATTTGCTTCAAAATGAAAAAGAATATTCTAAGGTATTGGTATTTGTTTCAAACAAAAAAAGTGCCGATCGTCTTTACATAGAAATGGATGATTATTTTGGTTCTGAAGTTGCGGTAATCCATGCAAATAAAACACAGAATTTTCGTCTTCGATCGATCGAAAATTTTAATAGTGAAAAAACAAGAATTTTGGTCACTACCGATGTAATGGCACGTGGTTTAGATCTTGATAAAATTTCGCATGTTATTAATTTTGACACCCCGAAATTTCCAGAAAATTACATGCACCGAATTGGTAGAACGGGACGTGCTGAAGAAGAGGGAAGTTCGCTTTTATTTTATTCTGAACACGAAACTGAAGCAAAAGAAGCTATTGAAACGTTAATGAACTATAAAATTCCGAAGGTAGAAATGCCTTCTGAAATAGAAGTTTCAAAACGACTCACACCCGAAGAACAACCTAAAAACTTAGAGCCTAATAATCCGCACAAACAACATGAAGAGGAAGCCGCAGGACCTGCCTTTCATGAAAAAAAGGAGAAAAATCAAAAAACAAATCAAGGGGGTTCTTACCAGCGTATTATTAAGAAAAAATACAAGAAACCGAAGACCAAAGGGGATAAAAACTATAACAATCGTAATAAGAATAAGAGGCGATAAAACATAAAAAAAGGTGGACGTTTAAACGTCCACCTTTTTCATTTAGAAACTATTTAAAGCTTTTGGTTTATTAGTTCGTATAAACTATTCTTCTTTATTTAATTTTTCGATAATAGCATCGTACGTTTCTAGATCTGTATAAAGCAATCCCCCCAAACTAATAACCGGAGTAGCGATGGTGTCGAGACCGGGTAATGCAGAAGACAGCTGTTCTTTCATTGCTGGCTTTTCTGCAAGATCATGCATTGTATAGCGATACTTGCTATTGTTTAATGAATGTATAAGTGCATCACATGTTGTACAATTCTTCGTGCGATACACTAATATGGGCTTTTTAGGATCGATTTTGATTGCCTCCGCAGGTTTTTTTAAAGCACGTCTTGAAAGACTGTCATTTATCTCTAAAGTATAGGTATAGTTTGGTTGTTTTCCCTTGGTAAGCATTAAGTTATGCATGTGGACTTTAGAGGCGGCAGGAACATGAATCCATCTGGGTTTCCCCTTGCTTTGTCTAAAATTGGTTCCTTCCACTTCGAGCTTGGCATCGTAATCGGTTAGTGTTTGATTTACGGCATACAGAAGCATACGATTTGCTACGGTTTCAGCTTCAATAGTAATAGGTTTATCTTGAGCATTACTTTGAAATTGAACACCGAATACGATTAATAATAGTACGATTCTATATCTCATTAGTTAGTTGTTTAAAAAACGAATATACTAAAATCTATCTTGGCGTACTATTGCCTGTTTCTATCTATTATTAAAACACATTACAATACCTTTGCGTTTAAAAGCTTGAAATTTTTTATGAAAAAGAACGATCCCTACGCTGCCCTTCGATTTCGAGAATTCAATATTTTTCTAATTGTTCGTTTTGCACTTGTATTTGCTTGGTCGATGCAATTTGTTGTTATAGAGTGGGAAGTGTATAGTATTACTAAAAGTGCACTTTCACTAGGAATTATTGGTTTAATGGAAGTTATTCCAGCGGTTTCGATGGCACTTTTTGCTGGGCATATCGTAGATCAAAAAGAAAAGCGAGGGCTTCTAATGTTATGCATTGCCGGGTTTTCTGTAATAAGTTTTGGTCTTTTTTTAATAACCTGGCCAGTATTTATAAAAGATCTTTCAAAAAATACAATATTATATAGTGTCTATGCATTGGTTTTTCTTGGAGGTATTGTACGTTCATTTATAGGCCCTACGATATTTTCTTTATTCTCTTTAGTGGTTCCAAAAAAAGTATTTCCAAATGCAGCTACATGGAGTAGTTCGGTATGGCAAATGGGAGCTGTGGTAGGACCTGCGGTGGGTGGATTTGCCATTCATTTGATTGGTGTTCATTGGTCTATGTGTCTTATTTTTGCACTTTCATTATTAGCATTGTTTTTCTTATTTCAAATTCCGAAGAAACCCATTTTAAATCCGAATTTAGGAGAACCAGTATTAAAAAGTTTGAAAGAAGGAATTCAATTTGTTCGTAATACGCCGGTAATTTTGGGTGCTTTGACATTAGATATGTTTGCAGTACTCTTTGGAGGTGCGGTAGCCTTGTTACCCATTTTTGCACAGGATATTTTGAAGGTGGGACCACAGGGTTTTGGGGTTTTACGAGCTGCACCAGCAGTAGGCGCGTTACTAATTATGTTTACGTCCGCCTATTTTCCATTAAATAAAAATGCGGGAATGAAACTTTTAGCTGCGATTTTCGGGTTTGGAATTTGCATTATTGTATTTGGAGTTTCTACTATTTTCTGGCTTTCGGTTGTAGCATTATTTCTAAGTGGTGTTACCGATGGAATCTCTATGATAATACGTCAAACTATTTTACAGTTACGAACACCCGATGCGATGCGTGGACGAGTAGCTTCTGTAAATTCAATGTTTGTAGGTTCTTCTAATGAGCTAGGGGCTTTCGAAAGTGGTCTTACTGCTAAATTAATGGGCACTGTTACTGCTGTCGTATTTGGAGGATCTATGACAATTGCTACGGTAGTTACTACTGGGGCGTTGTTTCCGAAGTTACGAAAGTTAGACCTTCAGAAGGACCTTGAAGCTCATGAAGCAGAGAATGAATAGATTATTTTTATTCAGAAATAATTCTTAATAAACTACAGTTTTATGCGTAATTCTCCTCCCGAAGTTTTATACATATCACCAGAAACCAGTCCACCAGAGCCTGCCGTACTGTCATTAGCGTAGGTAGGCAATCCCGAAAAGTTTACTGCTGTCGCTTTCATCTTTCCGTTTACCACGAATTTTTCAGTAATAGTTGCATTTCCTGTTCCTATTCCTACATGTCCTTGATCATCGATACGCATTCGATCTACGGCAGAAGCTCCTCCGTCTGGTGAAGTGGCAAAATCGATTCGTCCTGGCATATCGTTAGCTCCAGTACGATTGGTTGCCATGGTACCCATTTTAATTGCGGCAGCATTAATATAACGAGAACCATCGTACCCTTGAGCTTCCATATTGTAAAAATTGGGATTGGACTTGTTTGAAACTGCTAAAGGATGGTGTTTATTCCCTGCAGCACTACGTATATGAAAGCTTGTAATGTTGCTACCATAGCAATGCACATCTAGATCCGCATCGCCACCAAGAAGATTAGAACCATGAATTTCCAGCATTTCTGAAGGAGTAACCGTTCCGATTCCCACTGTTCCAATCGCTGTAATTCTCATTTTTTCTGTTAGGTCACCATCAACCAAAGTTCGGAATCTAAAATCTCCGGGAACAAGCGTACTACTATTATCGTAACTTGGATCAACTCCAAGGCTTAAAAGAGATCCAGTTACATATTCGGTTCCATTGTGAGCGAGTCCTTGAAAAGAAGTAATAACATCACCCGCACGAACCGCTTGTTGGTCTTCTTGAGTTCCGCGAGATTTAAATCCTAAAAATCCGAAACTGGCGGGATTATTTAAATAAGTATATTTTGCAATATCTCCGTTATGTACTTGAATTTTTCTAGAATTACCATTAGTTTCATCACCCACCAATGCATCGATTAGTAAATTACTACTGTCTGTGATATAAACATTGTTATCGATTCCTCTGGCGGTAACACCATCACTAAGAGTTCGTAATTCTGTACGTCCTTTTTCGGGATTGTTAAGCCAAATGCTCTCATAAGTAATCTTACTTTCTGTTACTAAATTTTCCCATTTTGATCCATTCCAATAGTAATAACCTGGTAGAATATCAGCTGTCGTTGCTATATTATATACAAGCATACTAACAACATTTCCACTTACAATGGTAGATTCATCGTTGGTTCCGGTTAAAGAAACTCGGGGAATTAAGATGCCATTATCATCTGCTACCACATCGAGGGCTGCATTAGGATTTGTGGTGCCGATACCAACCTGAGCTTGGGTTATCGTGAAAATAAAAAATAGAGAGGCTATACAAAGTAGGTACTTTTGTTTCATGATGTATAAATTTGGGTTAGTTCAAAACTAGCTCAAAATCTCAAGTAATAATGTTAAGGAAAATTCCTACAATAAGTTTTTTAACGAATATATTTTACAGTTTATCTAAAAATTTATTTAATGGATCATATGAGTTAATACCGGTAGACTAAAATGATTCTGGAGTTGTAAACTTCTATTAAAAAAAAATACTTTATCTGTAACTTCAAATAAGCTAATTTTTAGAGAGATAAGCATATGTGGCAAACTCTTTTATAAAAAATTTACTATGGAATCTTCTATAACTCCTCCTATAAACCTTTCATTGAAGCTGAAGTAATTACACGTGACTCCTACACATATGCGTGCTGTTGAGTAGCGAATGCTTAAAGATAATTAATAAATAGTGGTGATATAGTATTACTGAAGCGTTGCAATTGTAGTTACAAAAGTAAAGCTCCTAAAGAAAAAAAAGAATGGCTATTTTATCAGACATAATTTTATTAATGAGTTTGTGAATATTTAAAATTATCTCAACTTTTTTTATTTTTATAAGTACGACCATACCAAAGTAATGCTCCTGTTACAGGTAATGTTGCTGTTAATAGACTTACTAAAAAGGCTATGATTTTTCCTGCAATTCCCCCTATAGCACCAATATGAATGTCATAATTCATCCTCAAAATTTTATCTGCTAATTTACTGTCTTTATATTTTCCATAAATACCAGGGGTTTCGATTTCTTCTAAGGTATTTTGATCAAAAAATCGGTAATCTGCGTCGTAATACAATCCTTTGCTATTCGACACTTCTACATAAATACTTTCGTCTTTTGTGCTAGGGTAGTGCAATTCAAAAGCTTCAGCATTTGGCGATTCTTTCATTAACTTAATAATGAGCAGATCCATTGGAACTTTATCTTTACTATTATTTTGTTCGCTTACATTTTCGGGTATTACAAAAGCAGCCACTTTTTCACCACCAGTTGATTTGTATACAACGAACTTTAACCAGTTGTACGAAATCATTGATCCTGTAAAAGCTACAATTAATGCTAAACTGCATACATAAAACCCAACTACCGTATGTAAATCGAAGTTTTTACGTTTCCACCGTGTTGTTTTCTTCCAATTAAATTTAATGCGTTGTTTAAAATTTTTCCGCTTTTTAGGAATCCATAAAATAAACCCTGAAATTATTATAAGAATAAATAGTAGTATGGATGCCCCTACGACTTGTTCGCCAATTTCTTTAGGTAACCATAGGCGCATATGTCCTTTTAAGGTAAATGCAAAAAAGCCTGTTAGGTGATTGTCAACTTGAATCACCTCTCCAGAATAGGGATTTAAAAATACGCTTTGATAAAACTCTGGCTCTGCATCGTAAAAAATAACTTCTACAGCATCGTCTGCTTTTTTAAATAATGTCCCGTGTACCGTATTGTTAGGAAATACCTCTTCGGCTAGGTATTTAGCTTCAGTTGGTGTGAGTATAGGTTTATCTTCTGGTGCAACTTTTTTATAATCATCATAAAGACTTTCAATTTCATCTCTAAATGCCCAGCAACAACCGGTAATTGCCACTATAAATACGACAAGACCTGTTGTTAGACCTAATATTTTGTGCAATTGAAAGATAATTTTTTTGAAAGTCATATGGATGAATTTATAGAAAGAGCAATCTTTACTAAAAGTTGCTGTTTTTTAATTGGCAACTGGGCTAATTAAAATTGATATGAAATATTTGCCAATAAAGCTCTTGGCGTTTGTGGACTTATGGTCGTCCAACCCTTATAATACTCCTTGTTAAATGCGTTGTTTAGTTTTAAACCTAATCTATAATTGTTTGCTTGATAAAAAACTGAAGCATTAGCAATTGTATAACTTGGTAATATGAATTCTCCTGTAGATTCATAATTTATAGCAAACCGCTCACTTGATCCGTTAAGCCCTAAACCTAGACCAAACCCTTTCAAATTTCCTTCTTGAAATTCGTAATTTGCCCAGAAGTTATACGAAATTTCTGGCCCTGCTTCTAAAGGTCTGCGATTTAGTATTTCTGTATTGTCAGACTTAGTAGTTTCACTATGGTTTTTACTAAAACCAGCTCTAACGTTTAGTCCTTTTATTGGGTTTGCATTTAGTTCAATTTCAAATCCTTTGCTTACTACCTCACCACCTTGAATTTTGTTAAATGGAGATGATGGGTCTGTAATTACTCGGTCTTTAACTTTAATGTCGTAATAACTTATTGTAGCATTCAACCTGTTATTAAATACATTTGTTTTAACTCCAAACTCAAATTGGTTGGCTTGTTCAGGATCAAAAATTTGCAACGTTTGGGGGCCGTTTTCTGGGTTTCCTACTAATTGAGGAGCTACGTTAGTAAACCCATTTTGATAATTTCCGAAGATCGATACTTTATCTTTTATGGGTTGAAATAAAATCCCAAATTTCGGAGAAAATGTTGTTTGATCGTAATCATCTTCAATGTTAGATAGATTACCTTCATTATCAAATCGATCTAAACGTAAACCAACCATTGCAGAAAGATTCTCTGTAAAGTTTACTACATCTGAAGCGTACACACTGTAAATATGAAACTTAGATTTTATATTACTTACTCCCTGAGAAGCTAACACTGCATCAACACCAGAAGAGGAGAGAGGGAAGCTGGCTCCTTCTACTTCTGGAGTGAAAGGATTATCACCATTGGAACCCCCATTGGGAGTAATATTTCCATAAAACGCATAACCTGTACTATTATCTGTTTGAGTTTGGTTAAAATAATCAACACCTATTACAACTCTATTTCGAAGTGATGCTATTTTAAAATCTCCAATAAAATTTTGTTGTATATCTGTAGTTTGAGTATTTGCATTTTGTTTATTAATAAAACGAGAAAATGTATTTCCTCCCAAAATACCATAATCGAATAAATATGAATAATATCCCGAAGTTGATGTTGAACTCTTAGAAACTAAACTCTGTGACTGCCATGTGTCTGACAATTTATAATCCATCTCTATTCTATAGTTTTGAGTAGGATTTTCAAGAGTTAAATCGTTACTAGTAAAAGAAAGTTTATTATTATAACCCAACTCTTCTAAATTTGATGCTTCGGTAGGTGCACTTCTATTTAAAAATAAAAAAGTAGGATTTGTTTGTTCTGCCTGAGTGATTTCTCCGTAAAATGAAAAGGAGAGGTTGTTATTTACTTTGTAAGAAAGTGATGGTGCAACAAAGAAAGATTTTCTGAAACCCGCATCTTGAAAACTTTGCTCTGTAGTATACGCTGTATTTACCCTAAAATAGAGGTTATTTTCTTTACTTAAGGCAGTATTAAAATCACCAATGATTTGATTTAATCCATACGTTCCCGATGTAAATGAAACTTCTCCACCAGTACCTACATAAGGTTTTTTGGTTACTACATTAATTAATCCACCATAAGAACTAACAGCATTACCAAATAGAGTTGCAGAGGGACCTTTAAGAACTTCTATACGCTCAATATTTGCGGGGTTAATTGTTCCATTTGTTAATCCAGGTAGTCCGTTTACTAATTGTGGTTGAACAGAAAAGCCACGCAGCGAAAAATATCCAGCACCATCTCCACCTCGACCCGTTGAAGCCCATAAATTTTCTACCCCTGTAGCATTTTTTAAAGCATCATCGAAACTAGTAACTACTTGAGATTTCAGTAATTCTGTAGTCACTGTACTATATACTTGGGAGTTTTCAATATCTTTTAAAGGCAATTTAGATACATATGCAGTTTCTTTTCTTGAAAATTTGTTTCGTCGTTCGCCTTCGACCACAACTTCACTTAAAATTTCATTTCCTTCATATAAAATAATAGTTGGTAACGTAATTTCTTGAGCTTTTTTTACAGAAAATGAAATTTCTCTATTCTTAAAACCTAAATATGTAATTGAAAGTGTATACGCTCCATCGGTTAAATTTGTAATTATAAATTCACCGTTGATATTGGTTTGAGTTCCCTTTGTAGTATTTTTTATAAGAACATTTACACCCAAAAGAGGGGATTGATTGTTATCTGTAATTAATCCTGAAACCGTGCTTTCTTGAGAACATAGAATATTTGTGAATACTATAAATGATAGAAAAAGTAAATAATTTTTCATTTGTTTTTATTTAGACTTAATACAAATAGGTTTGTATTTTTGGCAAAACTATTCAGTATTTACTGAATAAACAAGCTATTTAAAATAAATCTAAATAAGAAAATATAACACGTTGATTGTCTGTGTTTAATTCAAAACATTTTTAGGAAACAACTAATAATTTAATTATTTGTTGGAAAGATAATTTCACTAAATACCTGAAAGGAAGGAATTATTACAGTTTAATAAAGATTAAAATACAGCCCACAATATTGGCTGAATATTATTAATTTGAAATAGGTGAGAAGTATTTAAAAAATTGTTTTAGCGAACATTATAAATAAATAATATCCTTATTCGCTTACAATGTAATTTTAATAATTATAGAACAATACGAACATCACCATCTGAAGTTTTGTACATATCTCCTGAAACAAGACCACCCGATAGAGCCGCACTATTATTCGCAAAGGTTGGAAGTCCAGAAAAATTAACTGAAGTAGCTTTAATTCTTCCTTGAACTACTAATTTTTCACTTATTACAGCGTTTCCAGTTCCAATTCCAACATGTCCTTGGTCGTCAATTCTCATTCGTGTAACTGCACTACTACTACCATCTGCAGAAGTATCAAAATCGATTCTTCCTGGCATATCATTAGCCCCAGTTCTGTTAGTAGCCATCGTACCCATACGGATTGCAGCCGCATTTCGATAGGCAGTACCATCATAACCTTGCGCTTCCATATTGTAAAAGTTTGCGTTAGATTTATTCGATACAGCCCTAGGGTTGGCTCGTGTTCCTGCAGCACTTCGAATATGGAATGATGTAATATTTGTTCCGTAACTGTGTGCATCAAAATCTGCATCGCCTCCAAAAGAATCGTTTCCGTGAATTTCTAATGCCTCTGTTGGGGTAGAAGTACCAATTCCTGTATGCCCATTTTTTAATATAGTTAGTGCATTATTATAGGTTGTAGTACCTCCTGAGCGAAATCCATTTCCAACGGTAAAAATTCTATCTGTCCCAACAGAAGTTGTTGTGCTTGATGGACTATAACGTTCATTATAAAGTCCTAGAACTATTTCGTTATAGGATTTAGATTCTAATCCATATCCAAATGCCATTGCATTGGTTGCAGTGGCATTATTTTGTGAACCAAAAGCAAATGCTCCCTCTTGAGTAGCTGTATTTGTAAACCCGATCGCGGCAGCATTTAAACCAGAAACTACATTAAGCCTCCCTAACGCAAGTGCATTTTCACCTGAAGCAGTACTTGTATTTCCTAATGAGATGGCATGCAGCCCTGTAGCTCTACTTGCAACAACCCCAGCAATACTGTATTGACCACTTGCCGTATTTCCACGTCCAAAAGTGGTTGCATAGTCTGCTGTTGCATTATTTAAATATCCAAAACTTGTAGCATTTATACCAGATACAATATTATTTCTTCCAAGAGATACTGCATACATCGCAGACGCTACTGTTTGTCGTCCCATAGCAATTGCATAGTTCGCACTAGCGGTAGTATTAGAACCCATTCCAATACTATAGCTCCCTCTATTTGATGTATCCCAGCTGTCTGTATTACTATATCCTACGCGCAAGCTACTCTGACTTTTATCGAATATAATTCTGGAGTCGTCATTAGCTGTAGTTTGATTGTCCATTTTATCGGTACCAACAGCAAAATCATCTTCCCTTAAATTTGTTGTATTATGAACAATTCCATTAGTGCTTTTAAATTCTCCACCTTTGGCCGCTATAGGTTCCCATGTCGTACCGGTAAAATACCAAAATCCTTCATCGGCATCATTTTGAAAAATAAGAAGTCCTTTTTTAGGATTTAAAATATTATTCTTATCATTTTCAGACATTCTCGGGATAAGAATACCTCCGCTTGTAGATGTTATGTCGAGCATGCTTGACGAACTGGGGTTGGATGTTCCAATACCAACTTGTGCGGTTGTACTAAGGATTGAAAAGAAAGCAAAACATAGTGAAATGCTTAAAGTAGAAATTTTCATAGGTTTAAAATTTGGGTATTTCAAAACTAATTTAAAATTCAGTATGATATTGTTAAGGAAAATTCCTACAATATGTTTTTAAACGATTTTTGGAGTAGTTTGTCTGATTTTCTTACTAATTGACTATATGAGCTAAATTTTAATGTCTAGAGAGGGTTAAAAAAATATTCTTTGGAATAATTAGACAACATTAGAATTTATTAGGAAATATTAATTCAACTCTATTTTAGTAGTATTAAGTAAATTAAGCTCTAATAGCTCAAAAAAAATTCATTGCAGAAAGATTGTACCCACAATGTAAAAAGATAAGATTAGTAATTACTGAAGCAAACGGAATTACCTTAATTAGCTAATAAATCGATGAATCTTCAAAATTTACATCTTTATTTTTAGTGTGCCGTCATTCGTTTTGTAGATATCTCCAGAAGTTAGTCCACCAGCCCCAGCTGCGGCATCGGATGCAAAAACTACAAGTTCAGAAAAATTTATAGACGTTGCTTTAATTTTTCCTTCAACTACTAGCTTTTCAGTAATGACGCTATTTTCTGTTCCTATTCCCACATGACCTTGTTCGTCGATTCGCATTCGATGTATGGTATTATTACCTCCATCGGGTGTTTTATCGAAATCTACGTAAACCTTAAGTACATGGATATAATAGCAAAATAATAGAGGGTTTCCTTTTAAATTATAAACAAAAAAGTCTTCAGAGATTCTGAAGACTTTTTCAATTATATGTATTTCGTACAAAGAGACTTACTTTTGTACAGAAGTTTTAAGTTGCTCATACTTTTCAGAAATAGAATTTTCAACATCAGAAACACCTTCTTTAAGCTTATCTCCTGTATTTTTAATTTTCGCTTTCATGTTTGCCTTTTCTTCAGGAGTAAGATTTTTATACTTCCAATAGGCAAGTGCTCCGCCTGCTAATCCTAATAATGCTAAAATTCCTGTTTTTTTATTTCTTGCGTTTTTCATAGTGATTTTTGTTTAAGTTAATTCTTCATTTAAACTTGATTGAATATAAGCAAAAGATGCGCCAACTCATTTTGTGTCAGATTATTTTGGCAAACATTTAGGTATTTATCTTCATGAAATCATAAAGTTTCTAAAGTGAGATCAAAATTTTTTGAAAAGAAATTATTTCTGAAAGATTTATCGTATTTTTTTGAAACAAATCACTAACTAAAAAAATATGAAAAAAGAAAAACTAATTTCACTAACGTTGATCGCGTTAACCGTATTGGCTGGATGTAAATCTAAAGTTTCGGAAGAAGAGAAGGAAATTATTGCTGCAGAAGGGGGAGATCGAGTTGAAACAGCTGTGGGAACACTCGAATTGGCTGCGCCTTACGCTTCAGAATCGGTTCAAAAAGTAAGTAAAATAATCCCTTGGCCCGAAGGAAAAACTCCCATTGCTCCAGAAGGTTTTAAAGTTACGCGCTTTGCCGATAGTTTAGAACACCCTCGCTGGACCTATGTTGCACCCAATGGTGATTATTTTGTTTCAGAAGCAAATACAAAAAACAGTGCTGACAGAATTACACTCTTGCGTGATACCGACAAAGATGGCAGTATCGATGAAAGCTATGTATTTTTAGAAGATCTAAATCAACCCTTCGGAATGTTAGTTTTGGGCACTAATTTTTATGTAGCTAATACCGACGGACTTTATCGCTATCCCTACACAGAGGGACAGACTAAGATCACTTCGGAAGGAGAAAAAATCGTTGAACTCTCTGCCAGTGGTTATAACAATCATTGGACTCGAAATATTATTACCAATAAAGCCAAAGATAAAATATACATTTCGGTAGGTTCTGCGAGTAATTACGGAGATCAAGGAATGGAAAAAGAAGTGAGGCGAGCCAATATTTTAGAAGTGAATACAGATGGTAGTGAAGAAATCATTTATGCTAGTGGATTAAGAAATCCAGTGGGTATGGACTGGAACCCCGTAACAGGAGAATTGTGGACCGCTGTAAACGAACGAGATGAATTAGGAAATGACTTAGTTCCAGACTACGCCACGAGTGTGAAAAAAGGAGGTTGGTATGGATGGCCATATAGTTATTACGGAGCTATAAAAGATCCACGTTGGAAAGATGAGCCTCACCAAGAAATGGTAGATAAAGCAATTATTCCCGACGTTCCGTTAGGAAATCATACTGCATCATTAGGATTAACCTTTTATACGGGAGACCAATTTCCTGCTTCGTATAAAAATGGGGCTTTTATTGGGCAACATGGCTCATGGAATCGAGCTGAATTTTCTGGATATAAAGTGGTGTTTATTCCATTTCAAGATGGAAAACCACAGCCACCAAAAGATTTTCTAACCGGATTTATTGCTAATGAAGCTGATAGTGAAGTTTACGGAAGACCAGTTGGTGTTACAGTGGCAACAGATGGATCATTACTAGTTAATGATGACGATGCCGGAATAATCTGGAAAGTGTCGAAAAAATAATATTTATAACAACACCATTTATTGTTTAGAAAAATCCGCAAAACTTTTGCGGATTTTTTATTTCCCGAGTGAATTTAAATAGAAGGCTAGAATTACACCTATTGCGGTGGCAATTCCAGATATATAATTATCTTCTTTATACGCTTTAGGAAATACTTCTATAGCCAGTGACGCCAGTACGGCACCCGCAGCAAAACAGCGAATATACGCCAGGGATTCCTTGGTTGCGCCATCTAGAAAATAATGTCCTGCAATAGCTGCAGCAGATAGAAGCAGGGCGGTAGCAACCCATAGCCAAAGAATCTTACCTTTAGAATGGTCGTTTTTAGACATTTCTTTTGCCCCTCCTGCGGCTTCGGGTAAATTAGATAAAAATATAGAACCTGATAATGCTGCTACCGATAAAGGATCTGCACCAATAAGCGCTACTCCTAAAGCGAGATTTTCAGGTATTCCATCTAGTGTGATGGCAGCTAAGAGTCCGCCACCACTATCACCTCCCCAACGTTGTTTTACTAGATAATCTAAACCTACAAATACAATTGCTCCTATTAAAACTAGTAATAATGCCCACGATAAGGGAGCATCATGTGTTGCGGGTTCTAAAAGTTCTAATATAGCTGAAACCATTAGCGCTCCACCAGCCAGGGCGACTAAAAAGCCTTCAGTTCTATTAGATAATTTACCGTAAATTCCCCAGAGCGCTCCAAGAATAAGCGCTCCCGAAACTACCACCACTACGATTAAAGTCATCATATTACTTTGTATGTATACTTTTTGTTTTCCTTAAATTATTATGCTGCTTTTAGCAGCAACGCAATGTTCTATCTTTTAATGCATTTTATAGAATTCTATTATAAAGGTATTTCATTTATTTAGGAAAGTATGAAAGTGCCATTTAAATTAATTCATAAAGTTTATAGTGGGTAGATTGAATTATTTGATAAAAGTTTAAAAAGTATATTCAAAAACAGAAAATCCTCATTAATTATACATAAACAGATAGTTTATATAATTATTTGTAATATTCTTATTAATAGGTCTTAATAAAAATAGTTTAATCATTAGCCCTGATAGCAGCGGCATCCTTTTCTTTTATGTAGGATATGAAAAAATGAGGGATTTACTTCTAAATATGTCGCTTCTAGTTAAAGGAGACTATAAAGAAAAGATACAGCGAATAGCAGGTTCCCGGCTCCTAATACTATTACAATTGATTATTGATATAATTTATTTCCTTGTTTGTATTTTCCTTCGGTACATGGGCAATCGCTTAGTTCTTGTAAAAGGTCAAAACCAATGGTAACGGCATGTGTACCAGAGTTGAATCCTGTTAAATCATTTATTGTTATTTGATAGGCGTATGAAAAGTAAAATATGGATTTTTTGAATCCGACCATTGGTCCAACATTTAAAGGAACCATGACTTGATCGTTTAAAAAACGATACGAACCTCCAATCCAGTAGAAATCGTTGTATCCGTTAAATTTTCGATATTTTACATTAATGTCGGTACTTGATCGGCCATCGCTAACAAAGTGTTGTAAGAATACGGAGGGCTCTATTTCTGAATAGTTATTTCCTTTAAAGGTATATCCAGAATAGAGCTGTAAGTTCAGCAGGCTAGTGGGTTCGGTTCCCTCAAAAACATTCGCTTCTTTTTCTAAAAGATTGTTCGCATTTAAGCTTAGCCAATAACTATTAATTCGATACAAAGCACCTACATCGAAATTTTTATTAACTACGGCGCGGTCATCGGTAATGCTTGGATCGACTATGGGAATGTCGTAGGTGGTGTTAAAATCTTCAATGGCAATTCTAAAGCTATTTACGTTAAATGACAATCCAAGAGATAAATACTGCTTGCTTTTATAATCAAGGATAAGGTGATGGGCGTAGGAAAGTTTTATTCCTTGCTGCCGTGTATTTCCATTGCGATCATTGTAAGCAGAGATACCAGCACCCGAACGATTTGCCATTCGAATGTCTGCATATACTGCTTGATTTTGTGGTGCATTTTTGATTCCCACCCATTGCATGAGTCCGTTGGCCCTGATTCTAAAATTATCTCCAATTCCTGCGAAGGTAGGGGATACTACAAAATCATTATCTGCTAGATATTGAGTAAAAACGGGCAAATTAAATTCTTGTCCATAGCTTTGGGTAAGGGTTAAAATAAGTAGGTATTTTAGGATAGTTTTCATGGGGGATATATTTTATATCACATATAAGTGAATTATTAGTTTGTTATCGGTATAAGGTAAAATGCCCTACAAATTCACGGTCGTTTCCATCTCCGGGTTTTACAACATACCAGTAATCTCCTGTTGGAAGTTCGGTATTGTGATAGGTTCCATCCCAACTCTGGCCGACACGTAATTTGGCAACTTCTCGGCCATATCTATCATAGATAGAAAATGTTAAGTTCGGATAGTAATCTACACATCCCGGAGCCCACGTGTCGGTCACACCATCATTATTTGGAGTGAAATAATTAGGAATGCAGATTTCAATAAATTCCATTGTTATCGTGGCCGTTGCGGTACAGCCGCTGCTATCTGTAACTGTTACCGTATAATCTCCTGAGGCTTCAATTATAAATGTATTTGTGCTACCATAGTCTACATCATTTAGTGTGTATTGATACTCTCCAGTACCTCCGCTGGCAGTTGCAACGATTTCATTCAATTCGCCTTCGGCCAAATAGAGGGATAGAGGTTCAAAATCACCGATGTCGAAAAAGTCTGTAATTTGTTCACACCCATTAGCATGTCTTACAGTTATATAATAATCGGTACCTGGAGGAAGGTTTGTAAATACATTACTGTTTTGAAAAGGTCCTTCATTTAATGAATATTGAAGCTGCGAAAGATCTGTATTACTGTCATCTACTAGCACGGTTACTATATTTCCGGTGGCATTATTCTCACATTCATACAGCACCTCAACACTTGGATCTATGATGGCAGCATCTGGAAAAGAAATGTTCCATTCAGACTCACATCCATTGCTGTCCCGAACATATACTACATGGTCACCACCACCTAATTCGGTAAAATCGAACAATGTCTGATTGGGACCTCCTGTGGTATAAGTTCCGTCATAATCGTCTAAACTAATGCTGTAAGGAAGTGTTCCACCTTCGATCTCTATACTGAACGATCCCATGGCATCTCCTTCACATATTTCGGGTATTATAGAATCTGGAACTATGGTTATAATTACTGGTAATGGCTCTGTTATTTCAAAGTCGAATGTTATAAAACATCCCGCTTCATCTTGAACGATCACATCGTACATGCCCGGTTCTAGGTTTTCGAAAATATTGGTGTCGAAAAACTGATCCAATTGTGGAGAAATAGCATACTTAATAATACCCGTACCACCTGAAGCAAAAATTTCTAATCGCCCACTATCTTCTCCGAAACAAAGAACGTTGGTAACTTCAAAGGTTACCGCTAAGGCAGTTTCGGGTTCAGTAATGGTGATCTCTTCTGAAACGGCATTACAATCTCCGCTTTCCACATATACTACGTAGTCTCCTGCAGGAAGACCTGTGAATATTCCAGGCGTATTTTGATCTGCGGGTATCGTATTGCCATCGGTATCCTGAAGCGTATACACATAATTCCCAAGACCACCTGTAGCAGTAGCTTCAATACTTCCTGTTGTATCTCCCACACAGTTAATTTCTGGGTTGGTAGAGGTAAGATTAATTTCTAGTTCTGGTAACGAATCGATCGTAATATCATTAGATACACTCGCGATACATCCATTCGCATCTCTTACATAATACATGTATGTACCAGGAGACACAGGAAATGTAACCGATGTTGTAAACGATCCTAGTACTGGGTTAAAGTTTTCATTAGTACTGTATTCGTAATCACCAGTTCCTCCCGTTGCATTTAAAGTAAGGGTTGCATCGGTTTCACAGGTTTGGGTCGTTGCTGTCACTAAACTTGAAAGGATAGGATCAGGTTGCATAATAGTTACCGGTAACGATGTAAACTCACATTCGTACCCATCGGTAATCGTTACGGAATAAACACCTGCACCTAGGTTTTCGAATACATTAGAGGTTTGAGGTCCCGAAGTTGCTGGCGTAGGAGTAATGGTATTTAGGGTATAGACATAATTACTCCCTTGGCCACCACTTATATTAAGAACCGTTAAGGTAGCATTTTGATCCCCAAAACAAGAAAGCATTGTAGTATTAGCTACAAAATCTGCGTCGATAGGGGTTGGCGCTACCAAGGTGATTGTAGCAGTTTCTATACAACCATTTGCATCTCTTACGTTTACAGTATACGTACCAGCGCTTAAATCAGAAAATGTATTTGCTGATGAATATGGAACCGTTGCCGTTCCTGTTAGTTCAAATTCGTATGGAAAAGTACCACCACTTGCAATGGCTGTTATAGTTCCTTCACTATTGGTGCATGTAACGTTCGAAGTTTCAGAAATGTCTAAAGCTAGTGGAGTAGGAGGTGTCCCAATAGTAACCACATTGGTCGTTGTGGAACAAAATGGAGTTTCGGTTTCAGTAATAGCTACTGAATAATTTCCAGAGGGTAGTCCTGTAATAATTTCTGGGTTGGTAGCTGTATTTCCAACAACAGGACCTCCTACAGGGCTTCCTGAACCATCGAGTAACTGATAACTGTAAGCTCCTGTATATCCGTTTATGGTTAACGCTAATTCGCCATTAGTTTCTCCATAACATTCGTTTGCTTCCGAAGCAAGTAGACTTGCATCGATCGTATCGAATGGCAACACTTCAAAAGGAATTGTGAGAAAGTAGCAATCGGTATCTACATCATTCACTTGAAAATAATACGTGCCAGGTCCCGGAATATTAAACGTATTAGAAACTTGGGGGGCACCATCGGGTAGCATTTGATAGGTGAAATTCCCTGAACCTCCAGTAACATTAATACTAACAGATCCTGTTTCATTACAATCGATCGGAGTAGCGATAGTAACGGCTGCTGCAGTAATCGTAGGTAGTGGTTCGATGACGAGGGTATTTGTTGCTATACATCCATTTGCATCGGTTACATATATTGTAATGTTTTGAGTTCCGCCGGTATCTACAACTTCAAAAATATTGGTGTTGAAATAATTAGCGCCATTTATACTATAGGTGTATGGAGCCGTGCCCCCTGTTTCAGTCAGTGTAAGAACTGCTGTTGACGTGGTATTATCTGCATTACATGAAAAATCGGTAGCAGTACCCGTAACCTCCAGAAGTTGTGGTTCAGTAATAACTACATCCTCGGTGGCAATACATCCTCTCCCCGAGGTAACCTGAACGGTATAAGTTCCGGCGAGAAGTCCTGTAAATATCGGACTGTTTTGCGCAGGAACTATAATAGGTGCTGTAATTTCGTACGTATATATTGGGTTGTCGTTACTTGCTGGTAGTTCAACAGTAATAGTACCGTCACTCGCACCATTACACATAACATCTGTTACTGAAGTGGTAAAAACCACAGGCGTTGCATTGTCTAATGTTACTGAAACATCTTCGGTACACAGGGTCACAGTATCGGTCACAGTTACGGTATACGTTCCTGAAGGTACTCCAGAAAATACAGTACCGGTAAGCACGATTGAAGGTGCATTCGGCATAATAGTATAATCGTACATTCCACTTCCACCTGTTGCTGTTATGGTAATCGCTCCATCGTCGTCGGTACAGCTGGGTAATGCTGTTATGGCGGGTGTTACCCCTAAAGGTGGAACAATATCGACAGTAACGGTATTTCCACACCCATTGCTATCATTTACTTCTATAGTATGAGAACCTGATGATAATCCAGTAATTGTAAATGGAAGGGTTTGTGTTTGAAAACTTCCACCGTTGATACGAATGCTATATGGGGCAGTACCTGCGGTTATTAATGTTACATCGATTTCAAAGGTTCCTTCGGAAGCAGAGCACTCATTAGTAACGGCTGCTGCTATTTCGGGAGAAGCATCCATAGGAACGATCTGTACCGGACTTGAAACTATACAACCATAGGCATCTAGAGCATGCACATAGTAATCGCCCGCATCCACATTAAAGGTACTTGCTGAATTCCATGAAGGGTCTGTCGCAACGGGCGCAGCTGGCGTGGTCGTAATCTGATAAAGATAAGGAGGCGTTCCATTTTGAGCAATTGCACTTACCACTCCTGAATTCGCATTACAATTTGCATTCTGGTCTACTGAAGCTGTTAAACTTAATAAAATAGCAGATTCGGTAATACTAAAAGGCGCAGTCACTACTCCACAACCTGTATTAGGTCCTGCAGTTTCTTCAATTAATACATAATAGGTTCCAAAGGGAAGGGGTCCTAAATCTGTTACTGCTAGCGAACCTCCGGCAGGCACTGTTCCTGTTCCTGAAATTCCTGAACTTAGCAAGGTTAACGAATCGAATATTTCATACGTTACATCTACTGGAGTTCCATATACACTATTTACAGTAAAAGAAACATCGCCATCGGCACTTCCGGTGCAGGTAATATTATCTGAACTCACTGCATCTAAGGTCAACGTAGAGTTTGTTGGAATCGGTGTTGTGGCTGGTTCATAATAGGTGCAATTTGTAGATTCATCGTATACAATGAATGTATAAGTCACTCCTGGAGTTAAATTGTCGAACGTGGTAGATTGACTTCCTGCAGGATTTTCAGGAATCCATGATCCAGGTGGGTCTGGATATACCGAAATAGGACCTTGATAAATACTAAACCAGAACGGCCCCGTACTTCCCAATGTAGAACTTACGCTTACAACAGCCTGTCCTCCCGTAGAACAATCTACTGTTGTATCAATTGAGATATCTAGATCTGAAGGAGGAGATGCAACCAAGACATCTTCAATCAACACAGAACATCCGTTGGCATCTACTACGTTTATTTCATACAAACCAAAATCAACCACATCGAAACTTACCGAGGTTGAGCCAGTTGCATTTAATTCAGAATTTGAATATCCATTAGACCCTGTCACGAAATAGTTATAAGGTGCTACACCTCCAAATACGCTATTAATAATTATAGATCCTTGTGATACTCCTCCTGGTCCACATGTAATATCGATCGAGTCATAATCCACTACGATTGGATCTGGCTGATCAATAGTAATAGTTTCGGTTGCAGCACATTCTTTTGCATCAGTAACCGTGATGGTATAGTCCCCAGCAGGCAACCCTGAAGTTTGCGTTCCATAGTCTGTTCCCGTGGTTGTATTCGTAACGTTTATTAGAAATGGTGGAGTTCCTTGTGTAGGATCGATGGTGATATCAATGGCACCATTTTCATCTCCGTTACACAAAATAGGCTCAGTTTGAACCACAACAGCAATATTGGGTAATGAAATTGGATTCACAGTAAGAATCTGTGAAGTGGTTTCACAGCCACTGTCGTCGGTAACTTGAAATTGATATGTACCTGGGTTTGATGTCACATAGGTAAAAGGCGAACCGGTTGACCCTAAGGGAGTAAATGCACCTCCATTAAAAGATACAGCATACATGAAAGGAGCACTTCCTCCAGAAATTGTGCCTGTAATTTCAGCATCGGGCGTACTCGTACAATCTAAATCTTTCGTTAAAACTGCATTCACTAGTAATTGAGGAGCAATAATTTCTGCTGGTAAAATGGTTTCACAACCAAAAGCATCCCTAACTGTAATGGTATACGTTCCGGGAACTAAATTCGAGAATGTATTGTCCTGCTGAAAAGGGCCTCCATTTATACTGAATTCAAAAGGGGCCTCTCCAGAAAGTACCTCTATTATAATAATTGCACCTGTATCAGCATCATAACATACATCTGAAGTTACACTTACAGTTGCTACTGGTGGATTTGGAATTGTTAAGACAAACGTTTCAATAACAATACATCCATTGGCATCTTCTACACTTATGGTATACGTTCCATCTTGTGATAGGTTATTAAAAATAGGGGTGTTTTGAATCGGTAGTGATGTAGCATCCGGTAGTAAAAGCGTATACGTAAATCCTCCCCAGCCCCCAGAAGCATTAATTGTCGCACTACCACTATCAATACACGTAATCGGGGTTGTGTCAACCGAAACAGTTAATGGGGCTTGCGGACCAGAAATGGTAGCCGTTGCAGTGGCCTCACAATTGGTATTTGTATCTGTGACAACTATGGTATAATCCCCTGCATTTAATCCGGTCAGTGTAATAGGAGAGGTGCCAGTATTAGGTGCACCACCGTTGATGGTATATTCAAAAGTGCTGGTTCCTGAAATAATAAATTGTGCAGTACCGTCAGACGCTCCAAAACAACTAACATCACTTGTAGTTTCACTAACGATATTTATTGCAGGAATAGGATCTATAGCGTAAGATTCACTATACACACACTCATTTGCATCTCTAACTTGAAATGTATAAATATCGGGAGCTAAATCTGAAAATGTAGTTGAAGTTTGATACGGTGTTGCAGCAGATGCTGGTGCAATAATCTGATATTCCAAGGGAGCAATACCACCTGTAGTTCCTGTTATAATTACTGAAGCTGTATTCGTAGGACAAGTAACAGGCGTTGCACTGAACATAAGATCGGTGGGTGGATCTAATGTTGGAATGGTGATCTCATTAGCCGCAAAAGTGCATTCATTCGCATCTTGAATGATAACAGTATAAGTTCCTGGAGTTAGATCTGAAAATACTGGACTTGTCTGAAAAGTAATTCCGTCAATACTGTATAAATAGGGCGCCGTACCCCCAGTAACATTTGTAACCGTAATTGTTCCTGTTGAAGTACATGTATAGGGAGCGGTTAATTCTGCTTCACCTGAGATTGCTGAAGCTGCGGTAATGGTAACAGATTGCGGATCGGATATACAAATGGAAGGCCCATTGGTATATTGTACAAATACAGTATAGGTTCCTGCATTAAGACCAGTAAAAACATTGGAAGACGTATAAACTAACCCTCCAAGACTATATTGAAGGCTGTTTCCATTCGGATTGGTAACATTGATTGTAATAGTACCCGTATCGCCAGAATCCGCACATAAAATATCGGTGGTTGTAACTGTGAAATCTGGAGCTGGGGTAGCTTCAATAGTAATGGTAGTCTCTGCACTACAATTATTTGAATCGACCACTGTGATGTTGTATTCTCCAGGTGTAGAAACTATGATTTCTGGATTGGTTTGAAAATCGGTATCATTATTCACAAAATAGAAATATGGGGCTGTTCCCCCTTCAGGATATACAGTAATCTCTCCATCTGTACAAGTTAATGGAATCGTGATCGCTGCTGTAGCCGTTAATAAAGGAGGTTCGGTTATCGTGATTTCTTCAGAATACATACACCCGTCTTCTGTTTCAACCATTGCCGTATACGTACCAGGATTCAAGTTTTCAAAAGCATAGTTGTTTTCTACAATAGGTCCCACACTATTTACAAGTGTTCCTCCTTGAAATAATGAAAAGAAATATTGTGGATCGGCATCATTTGCAGCCAAGTATATATTCCCTTTGTCACCGTTACATAAAGGTTGGTTTATAATAGTCGATACTGTAAAATCACGTTCTCTTACCAACACTTCAGGAACTGTAAAAATACAAGCTCCTTCAGGCACACCAATTTGACGTATATAAACTGTATAAAAACCAGGGGTTGGTACTGTAAATACAGGACTTGCTTGGTAATTACTCCCATCGATACTGTATTCATATCCGCTGGGTACATTCCCTACAGTAATAGATCCTGGGGTTGTACAGATAATATCGGTGGCAGTAACCGTTGGATCTAATAAATTCTGGTAAACATTAAAATAAAACTGATTAAAACATCCTCCATTATAATTAATGGTGAGTCGATATTGTCCCGAAGTATTTACCGTGTAATCAGCTCCCATGCCAACCTCATTCCAAGTACAGGCATTATTTTCATTTGCACAATCTGTATCATCCACAGGTGGACAACTAGACTCGTCAAGTTTTTCCCAAATTATTGAAGTCGCTCCATCAATTTCAGTAGCGATCTCTCTAAAATCATCCTCACCGCATAAAAAGATGTTTGGAAGTAGCTTTCCGTCGTTCGGACAAGTAACTACTTCGTCAGCATAAGGGATCACAGGATTGGTAATATTCCCACCATATAATGTAACTTCATATTGCTGAACAATAGACTGGCACGGTGCCGCCGCTGTATTAAAAGAATAATAAGTGCCAGTTTCGGTTACTGTAATAGTTTGAGTGGTTCCTATAACCGGAGTTCCCGTAGGACTTGTAGACCAAGAATAAGAATCATAACCATTTGCAGCAGTTAATTCGGTGCTATTTCCGCAAAGTGTTTCGTTCTGTATAAAAATACAGTCATTTAGGTCCGCTAAGAAATTAGTAGCTTGAGGACTAATAAGACATCCAGTATTCTCACTGTAACTAGGATCATCGGTAATTACAAAATTCGGATTTAATGTTCCTTCATACGTGGCAAATGCTTGATTGTTTATTATATTAGAACAAGCATCTACTAAATGCTGACAGGAATCTACTACTTGAGCTTGTATTCGAATTTCATAAACGGGATCGTTTTCTTCCACCAAGTAATTCTCAATATCAAAAATAATCTCTCGGGTAGCTGGATCGTAACTCGCTACTGTTACACCCGGTGGTAATGTTAATCCAGTTGGGTATTCGAAAATAATGTTAATAGGAAGTATGTCTCTAATTGTAAAATTTGTTGCGTTGTCATTTCCTACATTCTGAAATCCAATTACATAATTTAATTCCTGTCCCAGATCTACAACTTGGTTTCCAATATCATTGCCAAATTCGTCTTCAACAATTTTTGTAAGTACAATATCAGGCTCTATAATTTCAACAGCAAATGCAAAAAAGTATTGAAAATACGTATCGCCACTGGTTTCTAATCGTACGATAGCCGAAGTAGCGTCGTTTTCGATAACGGTATTTCCTGGATTTGGTACTGCAATAACTCCCGTATCGAAACCTAAGGTATTGGTGCTGTTTGGATTTCTATTGTTCACTGGTGTGGCATCCAGCTGCGTTACCGAACTATTAAAAAAGTTATTCGATGTGCGATCTAATGTTGTTAAGTTGGTACCATTTAATTTTAGTCGATCTCCTGTAATCGGTTTATCACCTTCTAACGTAGCAAAAGCAAAATTTGCCCGAACCGGAGCGGGTGCTGGCACAGTTCTAAAACCAGAAACTGGTATGTTGAGACTGGGATTATTTCCTGAAACACTTATGGAGCTAAAACCATCGAAACTTGTAATCGATTTTCCTGGTAGGGTAGGGTCTTCATACACAACAAATAGTGACCAGCCCGAAGAATATCCTGTACCATTATAAGGATCGAAAGACCCAGTTTCCCCTAATGCACTCGAAACATTCGCTACAGTATAAGTTCCTAGATCATTTCCAAACCCTGTAACTATAGACGTTACATCAGCAAAACAAGCATATGGGAAACTATTTCCTCCATCTACCGAGATATCTCCAGCATCAAAAATTAATGTTCCTGTAATGTCATTATATCCTCCTGTTGGACCTTTAAATTTTACACTAGTTATGGGTTGATCTCCACTAGTCACAGCACCCCAATACAATCCTGCATAAATAATGTTATAGCAGTTCGGATTAGGAATTTCCAGATCTGCACTTGAAGAGCTAAATGTTGTAGCATCCCCATCGATGTCGATATACTGCATATCAACGTTGTGATTATACACTCCGTTATCATTAAAAGGACCGTTATCGGGACCCAGAATATTGTTTCCAATTAAAACAATATCACCTTTAAGGTCTTGATTAAATCGTGGAGTAAAGGGGACATAATTTTGGGCATATGTTTGTAAGCCCAAAAATAGGACAGTAAGAATTAGGGATATTCTTAGAATAGTAGGTTTGTTCATAGTAACTATCATTTTTTTGATTCTCACCGTCGTAAGAATCTTTTTAACAGCATAGGGGGATCTGTTGTTACTCGTTTTTACATTTAATTTTCAATTTTAAGTAATGACATTTTTTCTTCGTATATATTGTTTCCTTTTAAATTTAATGCTGCATTCGCTTCCTGAATCGAATCGAATTTCTGTGTGTATATATAATACTTACTTGTATTTACATCATAGAAGAAATCGATGTTCTGTTTTCCGGAAGCCACAACTTTCGTAAGGAAATCGTCTCTTTTACCAGAGTCGTTATGAACAGCAACCACTAAATAATAACCACTCTCGGTATTAGAAACATTTTTAAGGATTTGAATGTTCGTATTTCGCTCTTCACCAAAATCTAGATCTTCAATTGCAAGTGGAGTTTGTTGTTTTGGCGTATTTTGTTTAATAGCAGCCAATCGTGCTCTATCTTGTGAATATCTAGCCTCTTCATTAGTATATGAAGCACGTTTTATTCTTCTTTTTCTTTCAAATGCAGTAGCAACAGCGATTTGCGTTAGCGATGAGACTAAAGCTTCACGTGTCTTAATAGCTTTGTTCTGTTCAGATTTTAACGTAGCCAACGTAGTTTGAAAGTGTAAATTCGTAGCGTCATCCTTATTCTTAAACGTTTTTCTTCTATCTATAAGTAATGCTTCCAATTGTGCAATTTTTCTAGCTTGTCGTAGAATAACCGTATCTAGATTAATTTTTAAATTTTCAATCGCTTCATTTTCTCCTGTAATACTTTTAAACGGTTTTGGCGCTACAAAAATTCCTTGCTCTCCCAAATCGTTTTCTTCTTTAAGATCCGATAAGGTTTGTTGTTTGCTTGCGACCGCCGACTCTAATTGAGCGAGAAGTTTGGTTTGAGCCACCGCTTCAGTTTCAGTTTGGTTGGTTAGTGTGTTTAATTGTTGTCCTATTGCATCGGTTGGATTTATAATTTCTGAAGTTGTTTCTTTCACTTCTTTTTCTTCCGAAACAATTCTCGCTTGTGTTTCTGCTTCTTGACGTGCTTTTTCTTCCGAAGCAATTCTCGCTTGTGCTTCCGCTTCTTGGCGTGCTTTTTCTTCCGAAGCAATTCTCGCTTGTGCTTCCGCTTCTTGGCGTGCCTTTTCTTTGGCTGCTATTCTTTCTTTTTCTCTGGTATCTGTAAAAAGATCTTCTGGTATAGATTCCTCTTCAGGTTGTGTTATGGTTGTTTCCGGAGTAGTTGCAACCGCTTTTTTACTGCTTTTCTTTTTCTTGCGTTTGCTGCCAGATGTAAACAGTCCCGCTAATTCTTCATCTCTACTGTAATCGTAATAATTGTTGTTTTTAAATCGGTAGGCGAGGGTGATCTCATGCGATGCGCCAAGATCTGAAAGTCCCATAAATGCTTTTTCGTATTGATATTCTATCGCAATTTGGGGAGTAATGTTTATTCCTAAACCTCCCGAAGCTCCATAGATCGTATTGTAACTTGCTTGCGCCCAAATACCTTTTGGTACGGTAAGAAGAATGGTTCCCGAAAGAATAGTATTGTCTTTCTGAAACTCAGTTTTTCCTAAGGCTGTAAATTTACTTTCACCAAAAAATCCGTACCCACCTAAGTAGCCCGTATACATAAGGTGTCCCTGAATACCTTGTTCTGGATTCTCTTTGATAATTCCTGACGTTTGAAAATTATAGGTGACAATATTGTGTAACGTGATTCCGAAGTCCATGAATCCAGTACCATAATTAAACGACGGACTCGCAGTAAGTGAAAAATTTGATGGAATGTTTTCTAAAGCCGGATCATCGAAATTTGTAACGACCTTTCCATTATTCAAACCACTGTTATAAGCGCCGGCATTTATACCAAAAGTAAGGTTGCTATCTTCTTGTAAACGAATGTTGTATGCTACATTTAATAATCCTCCGAAGGTGGTAAATACCCCGTAATTTTGTTGAAAGAGCCCAATTCCTGCTCCAACATTTTCTCCAAATCTTCCCGAATACGTACCGAGAAATGTTTGGGGAGCATCTTCTAGTTCTAACAATTCTCTTTTATTGGTAAGAGCAATATACATATTTGGTTCACGCACAAAGCTAAAAGTAGGGTTGGCTATAAACCGATTAAACATTAAAGAATTTCGTACGGGAATATCTAGCGCAACCACACCATTCTCAGACTGAGAATAGATCATCTGTAACGTACAGAAGAAAATTAGTATGGGGATAAAAACTGTTTTCACGGTGGTTTGCTAAAATATTTATATCATTTTAATACGGTTATCGAACCTTTAATGGGATCTTTATCGGGTGGAGTAATTATGTAATAAAACACCTGATTTACATCTGAAAAGGGAAGTGGATCTTCGGGCCAGTTGTTCACATAATCGTTTGTGCTAAACACATCTTCACCATTTCGTTTTAGAATAGTGACATTGCTATTAGTACCGCTGGTATACTCAATAGGAATAATCCAGGTGTCATTAATTCCATCTCCATTGGGGCTGATTATATTGGGAATTTTATCAACATTAGGAAACGGGTCTGTAAACTCATCTACTTGAAAAGAGAGCTCTTTGGTAAAAACGCAACCGTCGGTTTGTGTAATTTCTATGCGGTATAATCCAAATTCTGTCACAGTGAATGAGTTCTCAAGAGCACCTGAAATTTCTTCTTCATTTAAAAACCATTTAAACTCTGGAGCTATCGCATTGGTAGTAACTAAAACATCGATTGTCTCTCCAGATTCCAGCAAATTTGTTTCGGGCACATTTATTTCTGCGGTAAAATCACCAGTATTCAAGTCGATACTTCCAGAAGCTTCACAACTGCCAAAAGAGACGATAACTTCGTATAAACCTGATGATTCGGTTTCGTACGTTTGCGATGTCGCTCCAGGGATGATCGTCCCATTTTTAAACCAAGTATAACTGTTCCCGGTAATAGTTTGCAATGTTGTCGGTCCCTCTTGAGAACAAAAAGGATTACCAAGAGAAGATACGATTGTAGCATCGGCGCTTTCTTCGGAAGTAGCTTCTGAAACTGTTACTCGATTTGAAAAAGAATCTGAAGTACAGCTTCCATAATTAGTTTCAGCAAAATATACTCCTGCTTCTGAAACAGCTAAGGTAGGACCTTGACCTATAATTACAGAAGTAGTAGGACCTGTCTCTTTCATCCAGTTAAATGTCAAGGAAGGATATTGTAATGGAGAATCATTATCTCCAGTACCAGGATTATCTATTGACAATAGGTAACTGCCTCCAGGACAAAAAACGGCGGTAGCAGTAAGATCGTTAATAGTAAAAGGACTATCCTGAATCTTATAATATGCCGCAAAGCTATTGGATGATGCACTTACAGCTTCTGGGTGAGTGCTTTTAATTCTAATCTTATATTCCTCACCAGCAGTAAACATGGGTAGGGAGAATGATACATTGGCAGGAGAAGCGGTGATTGCTCCAGGATTTGAGGTAAATACAGTTGTCGCAGTATTAAAACTTCCAGTGGCATCAGAAAGTTCAATGAGAAACTGATTCGAAGTTTCAACACCCGATTCTGGACTAAAAACAAAGCTTGTTGTAAACGAATTAAAAGTATCGTTCGCACATGCTTGTGTGAATTCTAATACAGGCTTACCAATAACAATCTGTGCATGTGTGATTTGAAGATGAAATACACCTAAAAAACAACAGAGCGAAGAGATAAAAGTAAGAAAGGTAGTTTTGGCCATTTGGTTTGCTTTAATGGTTTACCACGATAATTTCTAAGCATCGTTACTTGGGGATGATGCATGTGAGTTTGAGTTTTTGTTAGTTTTTTGAGGGATTCTTATTCTTCATCTTCGTCAGGAAGATTGCTTGCTATAATTTTATTTATTCGTAATCTAAAATCGGGATCGTTTAAATTTTCAACAGAAATAAAGGTTTCATTATCAGACCCATGCGAATAAACATTCTGAAAGCTTCGATTTCCGTACCAATTTTCAAGATCTTCATTATTTGGCTGACCTTCAGTAAAAATATTTCCTCTACAATTATTAAAATACATGTTGCTAAATTCCATGTTGTTCAAGTTTGTATTATTGATCATGATTTTATTATTCATTACAACAGCAGGGTTAAAACCTGAAAAAACACTTTTTTTAATAGAGAAAGTTGCCCCTTTTTTAACGTGCATCGCTTCGCTTACTAATCCCACTTCGATAGCTGCATCTAAGTCATCGCTAATTGTAAGTAGGGTTATATTTTTTGCTTCAAGATGTGTATGTTTTTTTGTAGGATCGACATCATCATCTTTGTTAGTAGAAGCTAGGTATAAGCTACTAGCTCCTCCTGAGGCGGTATAATAGGGAGATTTAATTGCTAAAGAATTGGTAAGGTAAGATTGAGCTCCATTATGAAACACGAAATCATTTCTTTTAGAGCGAAAAGATACCGTTTGAGATAGTATCGCATTGCCACCCATAACATAGTACGAACTACCTTCACAATAGCTAATCATAATATTTTCTAGAATAGTTTCACTTCCTACTCCGGCTAAAGTGAGTCCATTAAAATATCCATATTTTTTAGTTCTTTTTCCAGCATACTCTATACGTACATATTTTAAAATTCCAGAATTACTCTCGGTATCACAGCCTCCATATTGAAGTGTTTCGGAAGGTTTTAATCCATAATCTAAGTCCCAGATAGTGCCCGTCTTATTAGTAGGAGCATCTCCTAAAATAAAAATTCCACCCCAATCACCAGGTTTCTTTACACTTTTGTTTGAAGAAAAGACAATAGGATCTGTTTGTGTTCCTTCAGCAATTATTTTTGAACCGCTAGTGATGATTAATGCTCCTTTTGATTTATAATCTCCAAGAATTACTGTGCCGGGTTCTATAATTAATTGGGTGCTATCGGTAACAAAGACATTTCCGAGTAAGAGGTAGGTTTCTTTCTTAAGTAAGGTGGTGTTTTTATTAATTGTTCCAGAAAGAATTTGTGTTGGTTTATTGTAATTAATGTCACCGGAATTAAATTCAGTCCAAAGACTTAGCCAATTATCAACACCAAAAATGCCCTTTTCTTGTTGAGAATAAATGGATCCCGATAAAAATAGAAAAGTGAGTAGGATAAGGGGTCTTTTAATAAACATGGGGATAGTTTTGTTAAATTTATACTTTAATTATGAATAAAAGTAATCATAAAATCGACAACGTGCAAATTTATGCGATTAAATACATTATTTGTGATGACTTGGCTAGTAAATAGCTAAACCATTAATTGAAATCATTGTACGTATGTAGCCCTTTTAAGGTTTCTTCGTAAAAAAGTATGGCAGAAATTAAATTTGTTTTATCGGAATAGGGAAGAACAATTTTTTGAAACTCGATGGTATTATCAAAATAGATGTCTGTGGCTTCAAGGTTATCTTTTAAAGCTCTCCGATTATCCTTTGTATTTGGAATCCCCAAAGAAGTCATAGTTACATTTGGATGCGTTGCAAATGCGATGTTAGGAAGAATTTTTATTATAATCTCGATGCGCCGGTTATATAAATCAAGTAACTGTCCTTTTTGCAATTTTTCAAGCTCTTCTCGATCATGGTATTTTTTTATGGTAACATCTCCATTAATAATGTATTGAGCATCATCTTTTTTTTGAGCATAAGTAATGCTCGATCCTAAAAATAAAATGATAAAAAGTACTGTTAAGTTCGTTGTAGTAGACATAATAACTATTTTTTAGTTCGGGGGTAATATGCTTTTAAGGTTCAATAATACGATTAAATTCGTTTAAAAGCAAATAACATCGTTTAAATGTAAATGTAGGTTTGTTTTAACTCTCTCTGAAACTTTAAAATGAATGTTAACTATGTAAAAGTGGCGGAGGGAACGTTCTAATTTGAAAAATTGTAATTGAAACTTCTAAAAGTATATAATGACTATATTTGAGAAACTATAAAACTATGAATATGAGAAATTTATCCTACATAATTGTTATCTGTTCCTTTATTTTAGGTTGCAACGAACAACATAAATCCGAAGTTGAATCTAACCCTATAGCTCATCAAGTGGTTTTTGATGGAATTACAGATTCTATAAGTCCTGGAGATGATTTTTTCAATCACGTAAATAAAATTTGGTTTGAGAATACCCCAATCGCAGACGATCAAGTGGGAGTAGGTGCATACCGCTTCTTGAATATTCCTCAGCAGCAACTATTACAAAATATTCTCAATGATGTTTCAGCAGGTAGTCATCAAGAAGGCAGTATAGAACAGCAAGTCGGAGATTTTTACGCTTCTGGAATGGATACATTAAAGATTAATGAGCGAGGAAAAGCTCCTTTAATGCCTATTTTACAACAGATAGAAGCAATAGACAATACTGCTACAATGTTAAATTTTGTTGCTAAGCAAATCACTTCTGGAGATTATTCCATATTTGCTCCTAGGATATCTCCCGACCAAGAAAATAGTTCCATTAATATATTACACTTTTCTCAAGCGGGATTAGGGCTACCAGATCGTGATTATTATTTTAGTGAAGGTACCTCAGTTAAAGAAATTCAAGAGGCATATAAGCAGTATTTAAGTAATGTATTTGAATTAATCGGAGAAGAAAATACATTAAAGAAGGCAAATACAGTATATGCAATAGAATCTGCACTTGCAAAATCGCACAAAACGAGAATAGAACGTCGTATTGTAAAAGAGAATTACAACAAATTTTCAATACAAGATTTACATACAACACAACCGAATATAGATTGGCACACACTATTAGATAAAATGGGTGCTGATGTAGATTCTATTGATATACGACAACCTGTATATTATAAAACGTTAAATTCTATGCTTAACACAACACCTTTAGAAGATTGGAAACTTTACTTAAAGGCTCATTCTATAAGATCTCATGATGCGATTTTAAGTTCCTCATTTCAAGAAGCAGCTTTTGAATATGAAAAAATTCTTTCTGGTCAATCTGAACAACAAGATCGAGCGAAACTAATGACACGTAAAGTAGATAGGCAGTTGGGTTTTGCGTTAGGACAATTGTATGTAAAACGTTATTTTAACGAAGATGCGAAGGACAGAGCGTTGGCATTGGTTACAAATTTTCAGAAAACACTCGAACAACGAATTAGTAACTTAGATTGGATGAGTGATAGTACTAAGGTTAAAGCTATAGATAAATTATATGCCATTAACAAGAAAATTGGATATCCAGATGTATGGCGTACGTATAATGTTGAAATAGATCGGGATAAGTTTTTTGAAAATGTCGTTGCTTTGCGAAAGGATGAATATCAATACGAATTATCCCAATTAAACCAACCCCCAAATAGAAACGAGTGGCATACCACACCATCTACCGTTACTGCCTATTATAATCCATCTTTAAACGAGATAGTTTTTCCTGCAGGGATTCTTCAAGCCCCTTACTTTGATTTATACGCCGATGATGCAGTTAATTATGGGGGTATTGGAATGGTAATAGGTCATGAATTTACTCATGCTTTCGATGACCAAGGTGCACAGTATGATAAAAATGGAAATGTGTCAAACTGGTGGACCGAAACTGACTATAAAATGTTCGAAGCAAAAA
Organism: Cochleicola gelatinilyticus; assembly: GCF_001637325.1. Classification (GTDB taxonomy): domain Bacteria; phylum Bacteroidota; class Bacteroidia; order Flavobacteriales; family Flavobacteriaceae; genus Cochleicola; species Cochleicola gelatinilyticus. The sequence continues at coordinate 94,057 of NZ_LRXL01000045.1, read as the reverse complement.
CAAAACAAATTATAAATCAATATAGTCAGTTTACTGTATTAGATAGCGTGTATTTAAAAGGAGCTTTAACGGTAGGTGAGAATACCGCTGACAATGGTGGTATCGCCATCGCATACGATGCATTTAAAATGACAGATCAAGGAAAAGATAGCACTAAGATAGGAGGGTATACTCCAGATCAACGATTCTTTTTGTCGATCGCAAGAATTTGGCGAGTTAAAATGCGTGAAGAATTTTTGCGAAATTATGTCACTACAGATTCACACTCTCCACCAATATGGCGCGTTAATGGTCCTCTAATGAATTTCACCCCTTTTTATGATGCTTTTCAAGTTACAGAAGGACAAAAAAATTATAAGCCAAAAGAAGAACGAATTAAAATTTGGTAGATCCCGAAGTTAGTTCTTTCAAGACAACATTATTTTCGAATTCTAACAGGCTTCAATTTAATAAGCCCAAATGCGTCTAGTATTTTGATAATTACATAAGTAAGATCTACTTCATACCATTTTACTCCAAAATTAGCTCTGCTAGCGTATTTATGATGATTGTTATGATACCCTTCGCCCATCATTAGAAAATCGAAGCGAAAGAGGTTTTTACTAGTGTTTTTAACATTATAGTTTACATATCCATAAATATGTCCAAACCAATTTATAATGACACCATGTATGGGAGCCATAAATAGGGTAACGGGTAAAAGTAGCCATTGCCACCAAGTGGTCGCAAAACATACAAAGAATAAAATATAAAGACTTCCCCATACTATTCGAGAAAAACGAGAACTTGCAAACGTATCGAAACTCGACCATTGGGGAACATTTTTCGTAAAACGTGCATCGATAGCAATGCGTTGTTGATTAATATCCTGATAAATGGTTTTTGTTTTCCACATCATGGCAAATAAATTGGGATCATGAGAAGGGGAGTGTGGGTCGTCTTCTGTATCTGTAAAAGCATGGTGCATACGGTGCATGATTCCATACCCATAGGCGCTTAGATAACTAGAGCCTTGAAAAATCCACGTTAAAACGAAGGTAATACGTTCCATGGTCTTGGACATGGTAAAAACTTGATGCGCTGCATACCGATGTAAAAAAAAAGATTGAAAGAACAAACCTCCGTACCAAAGTACTAACACAAAAATTACAACTGCCATAGCTTTTTTTTACAAAGATATAGGGTGGTTTCGAGTGAAACAATGAACCTAAATCAAGAAAAAAAATCGTTATAGCCGTTTTCTAATTCTACTTAATGCCTGTGCAGTTACGCCAATATAGGAACTAATATATTTTAAAGGAATTACTTTTAAAAGTTCGGGACGTTCTTTAAATAATTTTACATACCGTTGTTCTGCACTAAGGTTTAAAAGGTTTTGTTCTCGTTTCGATTTTAATAGAAATAACCGCTCTGCAGTAAGTCTACCTATTAAATTACCTATTTGAGTTTTTTTATATACCGCTTGAAGATCTTCATAAGTGATACTTAAAAGCGTGGTTTCGGTGAGAGCTTGTAATTGATATGCAGAGGGTTCTTGAGTTAAAAAAGAATCGTAGGCACTAATGAATTGATTTTTAAAACTAAAACCAAAAGTTATTTCTTTATCGGGGTCTTCCTTCGGAATAAACAAACGTACCACACCAGATTCAATAAATGAGATAGTGTTTTCAATCTCATCTAATTTTAAAAATACATCCTTCTTCGGAATAACCCGTCGTTGTAATTTAGACATAAAGAAATTCCAATCTACTTCAGATATGGAAGCCATTTGATCTAAATACGCTTTAATTTGTTCCACCTTGTGTATCGAATAATTAAAAAAATAAAGATACGTATTCGGGTAATTATACAAAGTAATTTTCCCTTCTATCTGAAACGCAAAAAAACAAATAATCACATTTTTTAATAATAAATGAGATAATTCGCTGTAATCTAATTTAATGGCACCATCTTTGCCAAGTAACAAGTATTAATAAATTAAATTACATTACAATGAGTAAAGGAACAGTAAAATTTTTCAACGACACTAAAGGTTTTGGATTCATCACTGAAGAAGGAGTTGAAAAAGACCACTTTGTACACATTTCTGGATTAGTCGATGAGATTAGAGAAGGCGATGAAGTAACATTTGACCTTCAGGAAGGTAACAAAGGATTAAACGCAGTAAACGTAAAAGTGAACTAAATATATTCTTATATTTTCTATTAAAGCCTACCCGAAACGGTAGGCTTTTTTTATTACGCGAATATTTAAAAGAAATTCCATTTAAAAGAAGTAGTTTCGCGCCAAATTAAACCCCCTCAGTATGAAGCGTATCAACGAGTACAAGAAATTATTTGGAGTAGAAAAAGAAGTAGATCTCAAACTTCTAAAAAAAAGCTATCGTGATTTAGTAAAACAATGGCATCCAGATAAATTTCAAGATGGCGATGCATTGCAACAAGAAGCAGAATTACAAAGTAGAAAGATTATAGATGGCTATCATTTTTTAGTAAGTATAGCTCCAGAAACCAAAGAAAAAAACCTTCCAGAGTATACAGAAACTATTACAAATTCGGCCATTGCAGATTATCAACATAAAGGACTTCTGCTTGAAATCACATTTACCGATGGTAGCACTTACGAATATTTCGGAGTTACAAAGCCCGTTTTTCAAAAAATGATCAACGCTGGAAATTTAAACCGCTTTGCAAAACGAAGTATTTATCCAAAATATACGTACCGAAAATCAAAACGAACTCTACAGGAGGCATAGTTTTCAAAAAAGATTATAATTTTTAGTACATAAATTTACACACGTATGGGAACTACATTTTTAGAGTTAGGAATAGACAAGAAATTCGTAACTGCATTACACAATTTGGCAATAAAGAATCCTACCGAAATCCAACAAAAAGTTATTCCGGTACTTTTAAAACAAAAAGAAGATGTAGTAGCCTTAGCTAAAACAGGAACTGGTAAAACAGCTGCTTTTGGATTACCATTGCTTCAATTAGTTGATGTTAAAAACTCAGACATTCAAGTAGTAATTTTAGTACCTACCAGAGAACTTGGGCAACAAATCTTCACAAATTTAAATGATTTTGCGTCCCATATACCAGAAATTTCTATAGCATCTATTTGTGGTGGTATTCCTATAAAACCTCAAATAGAACGGCTTCAACAACCTACACATATTATAGTTGCCACTCCAGGTCGTCTTATAGATCTAATTCAACGAAAAGCTGTTTCTATCACTAACACCTCATATCTTGTACTCGATGAGGCTGACGAAATGGTAACCGCTTTAAAAGATGGATTAGATACAATCACTAAAGGTCTTCCGAAGAAGAGAAGAACGTTTTTGTTTACAGCAACGCTATCAGGTGCAGTAAAACAACTCGTTCAAAATTACATGTCGAAACAAGTAGTGCACCTTGAAGCCGATATGGAAACCTTAGGACATCAAGGCATCGACCATAAATACGTTGTAGTAAAACCAATCGAAAAGCTTGATGTATTAATGCATTTTCTAAATACACGACAGGGCGAGCGAGGAATTATATTCTGTAAAACAAAAGCAGCCGTTAATAAATTAGCAAAAAAATTAGCAATCAATAAATTTTCTTCTGGAGCACTACACGGAAGTTTGTCGCAGGGGATTAGAGATCGAATTATGGAACAGTTTCGGGAAAGCCATATTAATATATTGGTTGCCACAGATCTTGCCGCTAGAGGAATCGATGTAAAAGAGATTACCTATGTGGTTCAATACCATTTACCCGACACGTACGATGCGTATGTTCACCGAAGTGGACGAACTGCAAGAGCAGGAGCAAAGGGGCTTTCATTAAGTGTAATACAAGAGGAAGAAGTGACAGATATTCCAGATCTTGAAGAGGAATTAGGAATTGTTATTTCTGAAATGAAAAAGGCAGATGAAGCAGCAATCGAAGAAAATAATACAATTCTTTGGGCACGCAAAGTCTTTAAAACCAAACCCAATAAAGTAATTTCTGAAGATTTTAAAACCACCATTAAAACAATCTTTCACCATTTAACCAAAGAAGAACTTATAGATAAGTTAATCGCAGACCAATTACATCAGGCGGCCGACGCTCAGCATACAGTCGTAGTTTCAAAAAAGAAGAAAAAGAAGTCTAACAAATAGTATTTTCAGTATGGGAAATTCATTAAAATCACAAAAGGAGATTCTTGCCAAATTAGGAATCGAACGTTTAAATGAAATGCAGGAGGAAGCATTACTAGCGATTTCTTCTACCCCAAATACCATACTTCTATCTCCCACAGGAACAGGAAAAACAGTAGCGTTTTTAGTTCCCTTGCTTCAGTTACTCGATAATGATAACGAGCGAGTACAATTGTTAATCCTAGTACCATCACGGGAGCTAGCAATCCAAATAGAGCAAGTTATTCGTGAAATGGGTACTGGCTTTAAAGCCAATGCAGTGTATGGCGGCAGACCCTTTTCAAAAGATAAAATTGAATTGGCACATACGCCCGCAATCATCATTGGAACTCCAGGTCGGGTATCCGATCACTTACGACGTGAAATGTTTTCAGTTGCCTCCCTAAAAACTATTGTTCTCGATGAATTTGATAAATCGCTGGAAGTTGGTTTTGAAACTGAAATGCGTGAAATTATAGCACACCTTCCCAATATTGAAAAACGCGTTTTAACCTCTGCCACACAAGGACTGGAGATCCCTGAATTTGTACAGTTACAAAATCCATTAGTGATCGATTATCTAGGATCTCAAACTAATCACTTAGCCATTAAAAAAGTAATTGCTTCGGAAAAAGATAAATTAAAAACACTTGTAGCACTACTGAAGCATATAGGCAACGAACCGGGAATTATCTTCTGTAATTTTAAAAACACCATCGATTTTGTAAGTACCAATTTAACTGAAAATGAAATTCCTCACGGTTGTTTTTACGGAGGATTAGAACAGATCGATAGGGAACGAGCGCTTATTAAATTTAGAAACGGAACGCATCAAGTTCTTATTGCAACAGATCTTGCAGCACGTGGTTTAGATATTCCAGAACTAAATTTCATCATTCATTATCAGTTACCACTTAAAGCTGAAGAATTTACCCATCGCAATGGTAGAACGGCTCGAATGAATGCCAAAGGAACTGCCTATGTATTGCAGTGGGAAGAAGAAACTACCCCCGATTTTATTACTACTTCCGAAGTAATCACACTTCAGGATAAACAAACTACTATTCAATCTAAATGGGCGACCTTGTTTGTTTCTGGAGGTAGAAAAGATAAAATATCGAAAGGGGATCTCGCCGGACTGTTTTTTAAACAAGGAAATTTAGAACGCAATGAACTTGGCGTAATCGAATTAAAACAAGATTGTGCGTTTGTTGCGGTTCCAAAAAGTAAAGTAGAAAGCATTATCAAGCTCACAAACAATACTCGATTAAAAAAGAAAAAGGTACGCGTAAGCCTTTTATAAAGTATCCTTTTGTAAGATCAAATATCTTTAATACAAAAAAGGTTGCCTTTATAGACAACCTTTTTTGTATTAAAGGAATAAGATTAGTTGTTTAAACTTTCAATTAGCTTTTCGGCAACTAACTCTGATGATGCAGGGTTTTGTCCAGTAATTAAATTTCCATCTTGAATCGCATACGCAGCCCAATCATCTTTTTTAGAATAAATTCCACCGTTCTTTGTCAGCATGTCTTCAACTAAAAAAGGGACTACATTAGTTAGTTGCACCGCATCTTCTTCAGTATTCGTAAAACCAGTTACTTTTTTCCCTTGTACCAAAGGATTTCCGTCTGCCGATTTTACATTCTTTAATGCTGCAGGAGCATGACACACAAAAGCAATTGGCTTCTCTTGACTATTAAATTTTTCTATGAGTGCAATCGAAGTAGCGTCGGTCGCCAAATCCCATAACGGACCGTGACCTCCAGGGTAAAATACAGCATCGAAATCGTCAGCATTAATTGTTGATAATTTCTCTGTATTGGCAATTAATTTTTGAGCTTTATCGTCTTTATCAAAACGCTCTGTTGCTTCAGTAGCAGCATCTGGCGCATCACTACTTGGATCGATGGGTGCTGCTCCTCCTTTTGGAGTTGCTATTGTAATGTTGGCACCTTTATCGAGTAAAGTATAATATGGATTAGCAAATTCTTCTACCCAAAATCCTGTTTTTTTTCCTGTATCTCCTAACTTATCATGAGATGTTAATACAAATAGTACGTTCATTTCTTTTTCTATTTTTGATTTATTTATTTCTTCTGAAACTTTTTCAGAAGATACTTTGTTTGTAGTGTCTTTACAACTTATACCTAATACAATGGTAAAAGTTAGTGCCACTATTTTAATGAAGTTCATAGTTAATTAATATAGTATTCTCTATTATTCAATAACCGTTACAAGATCTTGCATAGGTTTTCTAACTTTCACTAAGTTTACCAACCAATCTTCATCTTCTTTTCTATATCCTAAAGGAAGCAATACGGCACTTCGCAATCCTTTTTCACGTAATCCTAAAATTTCATCTACGGCAGTAGGGTCGAATCCTTCTAAGGGAGTAGCATCTACACCTTCGAAAGCGGCTGCAGTTATCGCTTGTGAAAATGCAATATAGGCTTGCTTTGCGGCATGATTAAAATTCTCTTCTGCATCTTTCTGTGGATAGGAATTTAGAAGCATCTGTCGGTAATTTTCCCAACCTTCATTTTTAAAACCACGAATCTCGTTAGTGAGATCGAACATATAATTAATTCTTTCTGCTGTGTAAGTATCCCAAGCTGCGAAAACAAGGAGGTGAGAAGAGTCTGTAATCACAGATTGGTTCCAAGCAACTGGTTTTATTTTCTCTTTAACTTCTTGATTTTTAATAACTATGATCTCGAAAGGTTGTAATCCACTTGAAGTGGGAGCCAATCGCGCAGCTTCTAAAATACGCTCGATTTTGTCTTCCGATACCTTCTCGCCATTCATGGCTTTAGCGGCGTATCTCCAATTTAATTTATCCAGTAATTCCATACTATACATTTAATTTATTTAAGTATTCAGTTTTAATTTAATGACAAACTTTTATACTGCTCCATGCAGATTGATAAGCTTCTTCTATGTGTGTTTGATCCAGTTGAAACGAACCTCTTTTTTGAACAATCATTAAGAACGAAAGCGGATTAATTGCATAGGCATACAGAATATAATCTGATATGGGTTTTATAAGCCCCTCTTTCTTTCCTCGTGCCCAAAGGTCGAGTAGGGGCTGTAGATGCTTTATTCCTTCCTGTCTGCTCTCTTCATCGATCACTGGGGTATTATCACATTGCGCTAAGAACATCGCATCTTCACATTCGTTTAATTTAAATTCGGCAATGCGCTTCCAGATCACTTCAAAACCTTTTTCGACATTCATATCTTCGGTATAGGTTGCAAAAGCAAACCTCGTATATCTTTCTTTAACTTCGATATATGTCTTGTTTACCAGATCCTGTTTATTTTCAAAGTACAAATAGATGGTTGCAGGTGATACATTAGCCATTTTAGCGATCTTGCTCATTGGCGTAGCGTGAAAACCATTATTATTCACCAATTCTATAGTGGCCTTAATAAGAGCATTTCGTTTATCGATACTTTTTTGAAGCTTCGCCATAATCTTTAAATCTGATACAAAGATACACAAAAAATGAACGTTCATTCTTTTTTTAACAAAGGTTTATTAACAACACTTTACTCTATAAAAGCAGGGATAAAGAATGCAATATTACTATGTAGGTATGTAGTGGTAACCTATCGAATATTTTACAACAACTTATGTATAGCTATATTACTAGTGATATCATTATTAAGAGTTGTGAGTTTTAAAATCTTGTCTCGACGATATAAGAATACGGCATTATTACCAACATAAAATGCAGTTAGTAATTTTGCAGCGCAGAACCTTTTAAAAAACTACTTAAAACGTATGCCGTTGTTCTGCAGTTACAGAAGCATTTAATAATTCATTAAAGGTGCGTATTGAATTAAAATTTTTTGAAATAGCTTCAGAAACGGCGACTCCAGAGATCCCTGTTGCTAAAATGGCAGTAACATCTTCCGTAGTAATTCCACCTACACCTAATACGGGAGTTTCCGTTTGTAATACATCCATAATAGCAGTATAACCGGAAAGACCTAATACCGTTGATGGAACATCCTCTTTAGTAGTGGTTGCTCGAAAAGGCCCCAAGCTAATATAATCCACATCCTTTTTCAGTAAGGTTTCGCAGTCTTGTAAGGTATGGGCTGTTCCACCAATAATCTGCCAAGAATACAATTCGGGTCTTGCAGTAGTAGGGCAGGGGTCACTAATTCCTAAATGAACACCATCTGCCTTAACTGCTTTCGCTATTTTATACGAATCGTTAATGAGTAATCGGGTCTGAAAATGCGCTGTGATCTCCCTGGCGGTGTGTGCGGCTTTTAAAAATTTCTTTTCTGAAACATTTTTTAATCGCAATTGCACCAATTCTGCTCCCGACGTACATGCCTTCTGAATAGCATCGAGATGATCCTTAATAGAAGTTCCCTGAGAAATGTAGTGTAGTTTAGGTATCATGGTACTTTGTTTAAATGATTTTGGCACTTCTGAAACTACACCGAAATGGTTTTAGCGTATTCCATAAAATACGATTCGAACCGCATTAATTTTGGGTGCATCTTCTCTGCATAAAGCACGTACTGACTTTTCTGAACACTCTGTGTAATCGACATTAAAGCCGCATAAGCCGATTTCTGAATAAGGAATTCTGCATCATCGATACTAAAGATCTTTAACTTAGCGGTATTTACACCATTTAATAAAAACAATTTATTCATCGATTTTGGGGTGGTAATAAGAATGTCGATTCCTTCAAATATCTCCGATTTTTGAACATCTACATGCAGTTCTTCATATCCTACATACACACGTAATGAGTTGTATTTTGTGAATTTTAAGAACGCATCGTACATCTCCATAGCGCGTTCTTTATGTTCGACCAATACAATCGCTCTTGGTGCGTTTCCTACAGCTTCACATTTTAATTTCTGAAGCGTTGTTACAATTAGTGTTGTTGTTTTTCCACTTCCTTTGGGAGCGATACAATACACATTGGCACCACTTTTTATTACAGGAATGCTTTTTTTCTGAAACGCAGTAGGGGTTTCAATGTTCTGCTGTTCGAGCGTCTCTAGTATTTCGGGGTGTAATTTTTTAAATGGCATATGCAAATATACGACCTGACATCTTAATATATGGAAGGTGACGTCTTAAACTGAAGGTTCGGTCGCTTCAGAAAGTGCGTCTGCCATTTCAAGCTTCTCGTCCATTCCTGTAGTAACAGGTACCGAATCTTTTAAACGGCTAAATTCCTCCAAGCGTTCCAGATCATCTTCATCGCCCGAAAAATAAGGGAAAACATCCATTATAGGAGATTCAGAAATAGCAGGAATGGTAAAGTCTCCCATGGTATCTTTCATCACTTCCATCGTATTCTCGAAAGCTTCTTTTACATCGTTTGCTTGCACCAATAAGTACTGATTTGCTTTGCGCTCTTTACCGCTTTCTTCATCGAAAGCAATTAACGAAATACGAGATTTAAACCAGCGGTCTGAATTCTCAAACGGATGAATTTCAGCATAATTCGCCACTTTAATGTTGGTGATCTTTATTTCATCACTATCGGCTAAATACGCTGCCATTTCTTGCGTAATTCTACTTTCCGCTTCGGTATATGAAATAGCATCTACCAAAAAAGGCTCTGTTGCTATTTTCTGTTTACCAGTAGTTTGATCTAATTTTCTATATTTTACTTTGCACTCATACCATATTGCACTCATATCGTTTCTTTTTTTGGGAGGGCAAATATAACAGTTCGTAGCAGCTAACAGTCTTAAAAATGTGCTTTAATATTCACAAAATATTTAGCGAATTGTCATCGCTTTTAGTGTGAGTAGGTTAGGGGAATAAAAAAATAATGAAGTATTACATATTGGTAAGCGTTATATTTATAGGATTGGTTACCTACTTTTAAAAATGAGCTACAAATAGTGTTACGTACACCATTTCAAAAACGGAACATCCTTATATTTGTAACAAAAGAGCGTTATGAGTACTAAGAAATTTATGATTGAAGCTGTAAATGCAGCGTTAAAAGGAATGCAAAACAACGAAGGAGGTCCTTTTGGATGTGTGATTGTAAAAGACGGAAAAATCGTTGGCAAAGGAAACAACAAAGTGACTTCTACCAACGACCCAACAGCACACGCGGAAGTGACCGCAATTAGAGATGCGTGTAAAAACTTAGATTCTTTTCAGTTAGACGGTTGTACCATTTACACCTCTTGTGAGCCGTGCCCCATGTGTCTAGGCGCTATATACTGGGCGAGACCCGATAAGGTATATTATGGAAGCAGTCAGGAAGACGCAGCAAATATAGGATTCGACGATGCATTTATCTATGAGGAAATTCCGTTGCCATACGACAAACGGAGCATTCCCTTTGAGCAACTAGCTCCCGAAATCGCCATTAAACCTTTTCAAGAGTGGACAAAGAAGGAAGATAAAACGGTGTACTAGTTCTATCAAAAATATAAGCATCATTCGAATGTGTAGCTGATTTTTGTGTTGCGATTGAAGAAAGAATCAAATTGTGCTTAATGGACTTAGTAATAGAAGCATATTTGTTAGCTTAAATTTTCTTTACATATATTTATCCTGTGCCAAGAACTATTATAGAAAATATCGTAATTCAGAAGTATAAAAACGAAACGTTTTTCACGTTTTGTAAATACACTACCATTCGATTTTTTGAAATTGTTTACATCGAAAAAGGCAATGGAACCATAAAAATTAATGGTAAAACGGTGCCTTATTCAGATGATAGTATTTTTGTATTCATTCCTGACGATATTTATATTCTACAAGCTGAAACAGCAACAACAGTCACAGCTATTAAATTTTTAAAGAGCTTTTTTAGAAATACATCGTCTCAGAATACAACCCTTCCTGTCAACGATTGGTTTCGCAAAATTGAAGAAATCTTAAATAGTGAAAGCCATCAATTACGCGAAATGCAATTTGAGACAGCTTCAGATAAAGCGCATTTAGTCTCTTTAGCTAACATGGTAGCAATAGAATATTCAAATAAGCAATCCAATGATATTTTTATAATTCAAAATTCATTGTCTGTAATTCTTCATTTAATTGCTAGAAATATTCAGTATATGAATGCTGATACGATTAAAGAGGTGAAATCTTCCAAAATCCAGCAGATCATCAACTTTATTCACGCTAACATTTACAATTCAGAATTGTTGACCACAAAAAACTTGGCAGAAGAGTTTCATATGGCAGACAATTACATAAGTGAGTACTTTAAAAAACATACCGATGTTCCTTTAAAAAAGTACATACTTAACTATAAATTAAAATTGGTAGAAACCCGATTAAAATATACCGACTTGCAGTTTTCTGAAATAGCAATTGAACTAGGTTTCACAGATTCTAGTCATCTTAACAAAACTTTTCAAAGCTATAAAGGCATGACCATTGGTGCCTATAAGGCAAGTATTTCTTGAAAGAATACCATTTACCTTCTTTTTTACTAAAACCACTTTGTTTTTTACTTATCCAAAGCTTGAGTGCCTAGGTACCTTTGTCCTGTAATTATAACAGAACAACAATAACCTAAAACTCAATAGTATGGACTACAAGAATTTTCAAACATTTTCGGCAGAACAAAAAGGAGGAATTTTAACAGTGACTATAAACTTTGGTCCCGTAAACGTGCAAGGGCAAGAAATGCTAGCAGATTTAAGCAGTTTGTGTTTACGATTAGAACGCGATAGAAGTGTGAAAGTAGTGGTTTTTGAATCTTCGAATCCAGGATATTGGGTCTGTCATTACGATACCAATTTGCTTAGAGATATGTCTACTGAAGCGGTGCCAAGAAATGAGATGCAGCTATTAGACTTACAGTCTGTTTTAGAACGATTAAGCAATGTACCACAAGCAACCATCGCTAAAATTGAAGGTTTTGCCCGAGGTGGCGGACACGAAATGGCATTAGCATTAGACATGCGTTTTGCCGCAAGAGGAAAAGCCAAATTTATGCAAATGGAAGTAGGAATGGGGATTTTGCCATGTGGAGGAGGAGCTTCACGTATGGCAAGACAAACCGGATTAGGAAAGGCATTAGAAATTATTTTAAGTGCCAGAGATTGGGACGCAGATGAGGCAGAAAAATTCGGAACTATTAATAAGGCTTTAGATGCAGATGAGATCGGATCTTATGTCGATGCTTTAGCAGAACGTATCTCTAAATTTCCGGCAGACTCTATTGCTGCTTGTAAACGTGCGGTGTATGCGTCTATAGACTTACCAATTAAAGAGGCTTTAAAAGAAGAAGCATACCAATTGTTTCAAGCAACAAGCAGAACTCCTGCAATAAATAGATTCACCTATGCAGATGAAAATGGGGCTCAATTTGAACATGACAACCAAAAGAACTGGGAGCAAATGGTAATGGATATTCAAGAAGTAAATTAAGAATTATAAATAAAAAAGAAGATTAGATATGAAAGCAATGTTATTAAACAGATATGGAGAAAATGCAACATTTACGGCTACTGAAACTGAAAAACCAGCAGTAAAAGCAAATCACGTATTGGTAAATATAGCTGCATCTAGTGTAAATACCATAGACACTATGATTAAGAAAATGGGAAGCGATTTACCTTTATCACCTGAGACACCAGCCTTATTAGGAATGGATTTCTCAGGAACTGTAGAATCTGTTGGCGATGAAGTAGAAGGTTTTAAAGTAGGCGATGAAGTGTATGGTTGTGCAGGTGGATTAACAGATTTACCAGGAACATTAACTGAGTATATCGTAGCAGATAGCAACCTTGTAGCACACAAACCAAAAGGGTTAACCATGCGCGAGACTGCAGCCTTACCATTGGTGGCAATTACGGCCTTAGAAGGTTTAACTAGAGCAGGTGTAAAAGTGGGCCAAAAAGTATTGGTACACGGAGGTTCTGGTGGTGTTGGTCACATAGCTGTACAACTAGCTAAATACTTTGGAGCAGAAGTTTACGCAACAGGTACAGGTGACAGTCAAAAAGTTATCGTTGAAAAATTTGGAGCAACCTTTATCGATTTTAAAACTGAAAAAGTAGCCGAATATACTGCGAAATATACCGATGGTGGTTTTGATGTGGTTTTCGATACCGTTGGTGGTGCAAACTTGAACAATTCTATCGAAGCAATTGCCTTAAACGGACACATTTCCACTACAGTTTCATTATGTGAGTTAGATTTAACTCCGCTACACTTTAAAGGTGCATCATTACACGTAGTGTTTATGTTGATACCGATGTTACACAATTTTAAAAGAGATATACACGGAGACATTTTAGAGCGTTTAGCCGAAATTTCTAACGAAGGACATTTAACTCCTATACTAGATGAAAAAACTTTTTCGTTAGAAGAAGTTGGTGACGCTTATGCACATTTACAAAGCGGAAAAGCCATTGGTAAAATAGTAATTGAAAACTAAAAGTAATAAGGGTTTACAAAATATACTTAAATTGATTAGTAGCGTTAGATGCCTCTTTTTAGAGGCATTTTTCATTTGTTAAAAAGAAAACCTTTTTTTTACTAAAACCACCATTTTTACTACCAAAGGCAAACAGGGGTTCCTGCTTAATTTTGTTATAGTTAAAAATAGATATTATGAAAACCTTAGAACATACAAATGCACTTGCAGCAGCGCGTTCACTAACGTTACCGTCACGCGAAGCATCGCTAAATCGTGAAATCTCAGTCTCACAATTTTGGAATACTAACCGAAAAATACTTGAAGATGCGTGGGTAGAATGGGAAATTGAAAACAAAAACAATTTGCTAACTCCTGATGAAACACTACTAGATCCTCGATTGAGAAAAGCAATAAAAGACGCCTGGGAAAACCCAGAAAAAGAAACTGCTGTGTCCGATTTATGGGAAGAAATTATACCTGGTGTGTATGCTGCACAGTTTTTTGATGTAGACCGCTTAGCAGATTTCCGCAACTATTTAGAAGCTGTTGCAAACTCAAGAGTGCCAAAACGTGCACCTTACGGTATACAGTTAAACCGTTATGGAATGATGCTCGATCCACGCTCAGAAGGACATTTGGCTGCTCCTAATTTTCAAGCATTTTACAACGACATAATGGACAGGTATATGCGTCCGATAGCACGTTTATTATTAGGTACGTATGGATACGACAATCAAACATTTGGTTTCTCAATACAATACAATCCAGATAAAGACAAAGATTTACACGCGCATACCGATGCTTCAGCAGCTACTTTGAATATTAATATTAACTTGCCCGGTGAAAAATTTACAGGATCGGAAGTTGATTTCTATGATAAAGTTTCAGGAAAAACGGTACAAACTACTTTTAAACCCGGTAAAGCAATCATTCATAGAGGTAATGTGCCACACGCAACACACCCAATTACTAGCGGACAACGAAATAACTTAGTTGTGTGGCTGTATGGAGACCGTATGCAAATACCTCACGGTAATACGAGTAGTTATAAAAGTGCAAACAATTCGACAGCCTCAGTTGTTTCAGTAGAAAATAGTACTGCTCGTCAGCGTTGGAGTTTGCCAGATGGTCCTAAAGATACTATTGCGCCGTTTTAATTAAATTTCAGTAAAATTATCACGTCTGTTGGTGTGATTTTGAAGCAGGAAAAATTGTGTCGAGAATAGTAAATAGTGAAACGTATCGACACAAATTTCATTTATTACGATGGTAAAACTCATTCGAAGTGACGCAAATAATTAAAAGCAAAACAAAATGAATAAATATATATTAATCACAGGAAGTACAGATGGTATTGGAAAATTAACAGCTTTAAAACTAGCAAAAGAAGGGCATTACGTATATGTACATGGTAGAAGCGAAGCAAAGATAAATGCTGTTGTTTCTGAGATAAAAGAAGCTTCAAATAATATGAATGTGAAAGGGTTGGTTGCCGATTTTTCTGACTTAAATGCTGTAAAAGAACTCGCAGAACAACTAAATAAAGAAGTGCCTCAATTAGATGTTCTAATCAACAATGCAGGAATATATAAAACCAAAGATACTTTCGCGAAAAACGGATTAGATTATAGAATCGTCGTCAACTACGTAGCACCTTATATTTTAACGGAACGTATAAGTTCTTTATTAGAAAAAGGGAACAACACGCGTATTGTAAATTTAAGTTCGGCAGCACAATCTACTGTTCAAAAAGATGTGTTAACTGGTGATGCTACTGTAAATTCTAATGAAAGCTACGCTCAAAGTAAGCTGGCCTTAACTATGTGGTCTTTTAGATTTGCTGAAAAACATCCTACTATTACTACTATTGCAGTAAATCCTGGGTCATTATTAAATACGAAAATGGCAAACGAAGCATATGGACAACATTGGTCACCTGCAGAAAAAGGTGTGGATATTTTATATGACTTAGCGTTATCTAAAATTTATAACAATAATTCTGGGCACTATTATGATAACGATAAAGGCAGTTTCTCCAAGGCACATCCTGATGCTTACAGTCAAGAGAAAATCAATAGTTTATTATACTTTACTGAAAAGATAATTAAATAGTTTAAAATACAGACCTCTTAAGAATTTGGTCAAAACAATAGGGGAGTGAGCGTGTATATTTTTGGGGTTGAGCAATACAATTCCTTAAAGGCTCTAGTTAACATTCTGCTTTATAGGAAAATTAATAAGTTCCAATATTTCCTAAAATATAGCGAATGGCTCCAGCGGACTGCTGAAAACAAATGCTTCTAAAATATACTACATACTATTACAACATATAATGCCATTAAGATTGAAGAATCACGATGACGCAACCGCCAGCGCACCAACTCGCCGCCAAAACCAATCATCCACCGGATCATTGCTTTATGTCACGTGTACTATAATGTTCTGCGTTATGTAACTTTGCTTAGGTAAAAGCGAAATTTTATCTACAGTTTCTTAAAAAATTTATTCTGAAAAGTTTCTTCTACAATGTTAATGACATCGAGTTTACGAAATGCATGAACTCCACTAAAACAATGATACCCTTGTGAATAAACACTTTTTATGCGACGACGTAGGAGGAAGCGTAATATGTGTGAAATGAATAATTTAACTATTATTAAACAAAAACTAACCAATTAGTTGTGTAACTAATCAATTAGTTATATGTTTGCCTCAGAAAATTAAAGAGATGCAAAAATTAGCAAAAAGAGAAGAACAAATTATGCAAGCTTTTTGGAAGTTGGAAAAAGCTTTTGTAAAAGAAATTATAGACGAACTTCCAGAACCCAAGCCACATTACAATTCTGTATCTACAATGGTAAGAATATTGGAAGAAAAAGGTTTTTTAGCACATAATTCTTTTGGGAAAACACATCAATATTATCCTGTTGTTTTAAAGGAGCAATATCAAAAAACTATTGTCAGCGATGTGGTAGGTAAATATTTTGAAAATTCATATTCAAAAATGATTTCATTTTTCGCTAAAGAAGAAAATATAGATGAAAAAGAACTACAACAAATCATCAATCAAATTAAAAACAGAAAGAAATGATACCTTATCTTTTACATAGTACCATACTACTTTCGGTACTCTACGTATTCTACTTGCTGGTATTACGAAAAGAAACTTTTTACAAATTGAATAGAATAATCCTATTAGGAATTATAATAGCAAGTACCACATTACCTTTTTTAAGAGTTCCGCAACAACTTTCTATTAATAAAGAATTAAGCAATAAGGTTACATTATTTAACTGGAAGAGCGATGCTAATTCGATAGTTACTGTACCAACAAAAGAAAATAGGGAAGAGACAGAAGCAACAAGTCTTATACCTGAAAATGATACAACTACATATTCACTTTCTCAAATTTTATGGTATGCTTATTTTGGTGGAATTGCTTTGTTTTTTATTGGATTTTTGATTCAGTTTCTATTACTACTGTATAAAAAAAGCAGGTTAGAATCCATTAAAGATGGGGCCATTAAGATTTATGAACTTACAGATAATAGTCCGCCTTTTTCATTTTATAAATGGATTTTTATAAACCCAACATTGTATAATAATGATACTTACGAGCAAATCATTGCTCACGAGAAAGTACATATCAATCAATACCATTCTATAGATATGCTAATTGCAGAACTAGGAATTATCATTTTCTGGTTTAATCCTTTAATGTGGTCGTTAAAAAAGAGTATTTCTAATAATCTAGAATTTTTAACAGATAACGAGCTAATAATGGTAGGAGTAGAGCCGGAAAGTTATCAAATGAGCCTGCTCAAAGTTTCTGTACCGCAACATCCTTTAAATTTTACAACAAATTATAATCAATCAATCTTACAAAAACGAATAACTATGATGAATTCAAAAAAATCTTCTGCGCAATCAAGCTGGAAGTACTTGGTTTTAGTACCTATGTTACTATTATCGGTTTCTATTTTAAATGCGACCTATTTGCCTACAAATAATACTTTAGGTTCAGATACCCTTTCAACTGCAACAGAGAATAAAATCCATAGGGAAATCATAACAAAAGAGTTAAAATTTTCAAATAAATCAAAAAATAATGTTTTATCCATTAGCAATATTACAGGTGCTATTCATATACAAGCTTTTGATGGTGACGTTGTGAAAATTGAAATTGAAAAAGTCATTTCAGCCACTTCTGATAAAGAATTGCAAAGAGGTATTGACGAAATAAATATCCTAACAACAGAAGATAATAATGGTCAATTTGTGTATTTAGATTCGCCTCAAGCCAAGTATAATAAGCTAAACAATGAATTATCGTTTCAAAATGATTGTAATGGCAAGCCTTGTTTTGATTATACCTTTCAAATGCACTATACCATTAAAGTTCCTCAAGGTATTAACCTGAATTTAAGGACTGTAAATGGAGGTGATATTTTAGTGAAAGATGTTAATACTAATACTATTATGGTAAACCATATAAGCGGTTCTATTAATTTGGAAAATGTATCTGGTGCAACAAATGCTTATACAATAAGTGGAGGAATTAAAGCGTCTTATGCCGAAAACCCGACACAAAGTTCAACCTTTACCACCACAAGCGGACACATAGAATTAGCTCTTCAAAACGATTTAGATGCAAACATTTCCTATGAGATTCAAGATGGTAAAGTCATTTCAGAATTTGACTCACAAAAAACAAACAAGCATAGTCTAAAAATTGGTAAAGCCAACGTTGATTATAACTTCAAAATTTTAAGCGGAAACGTTTATCTAAACAAAAACTAATGACACTATTTAAATTTTTATTAGGGTTGTGCTTTCTTGCACTAACCCAAACTACATACGCTCATAACGGAAAAATAGCATTCGCCATTCATGTAAACAATATTACCATAGATGGCAATTTAAATGATTGGCCTACAAACATTTCGACATTTTCAGTTAAAGAAGTCGTTGCTAATCCTCTAGATGGCAAAAATGATTTTAATGCCCAAATAAATTTAGGCTATAACATTAAGGCGCAATCACTTTATTTTAATATTGAAATAATGGACGATGTTTATTCTAAAAAAGATTTTATCGACATTTACATCAATGCTGCACATATACCTAATGCACCAAGTATGATTGTTTTTTCTATTGAAAATGATGCTCTAAAAATGGTAAAGCATACTTCAGCAAAAGACCCTATACATCAGTTTTTGACTTTAGATGATTTTGAGTATAAAATTATAAAAAAAGAAGGTAAATACTTTTTTGAAGGTCGTCTGTTTTTAGGTAAATATATTCAAGAAAACACATCAATAGGGGTTGATTTTATGTTTGGTGATGTGGATACCAATCAAGATCAAACGACCTATATCAATTGGGATTTGGGTTATGGAAATGGATTTAATAAAGAATATAATTCAGGTCAATTAGGTGATGTGGTTTTAACAGCACCAAAAACCACATTTGGACAACTTGAAGGTTTTATAGGTTGGAAAAATGAAATAGAACAGCCCTTGCCCAAAAAGGTTCGTATTACTTCAGTTATAAATAATAAATTATATGTTGATGCAAGTATAGATTCGCTTAATCGCTATAATTTAAAATTACCTTCAGGTAACTATTATGTAACATTTGCTGAAAGACTAACAAACCCTTTAGCTGGTGATGGGTATTTTAATCAAAAACAAATTAAAGAAACCAATGCAGTTAACATAATTATTAAATCGAACATGGAAACCAAAGCAGGCGCATTACAATTAGATATAGTTGAGCCACCAATTGACAAATTTAAAAGTAAAGGTGTTCTTTATAATTTCAATGATGCTTCCAAAGCCGATGTGGATGCCTTTATTGAAGCCCATATGGATTATTATTTAATTCCTGGCGTTTCTTTGGGTTTAATCAATAACGGTAAGCTTGTTTATCATAAAAATTATGGTGTGCAGAGTATGCTCACTAAAAAGAAAATTGAAGATGATAACGTTTTTCAAGCAGCATCAGTAACCAAAGCCGTTTTTGCTTTTGTGGTTAACAGATTAGCAGATAGAGATGTTATTGATTTAGATACGCCTTTATATACCTTACTACCATTTAAAAATATTGAACATATTGAAGATTATAAATTAATAACTGCTCGTATGGTGTTGTCTCATCAATCTGGATTACCTAATTGGGCTTGGGGAGGACCATCAGGTTGGAAAAAAGGGAGACAAACAGAATTGCTTTTCAAACCAGGAACAGCGTATGGTTATTCTGGTGAAGCCTTCCAGTATCTTCATAGGGTAGTTGAGAAAGTTACAGGAAAAGACATTCTTACATTAATTCAGGAAGAAGTTATCGAGCCATTACAAATGCAACCCTTGTATTTTAAAGGGAATGACAAATTAAAAATGGTACAAGGTCATTTAGCCGGAAATCCGACCTATTGGGATATGGCATTAGAACCTGGTGTTGCTCATAGTATGCTCACAGAAGCAAAGACTTTTTCAGAGTTTGTAGCGGCATTGAGTAACAGGAAAGGACTATCTGAAGAGCAATACGATGCTATGTTCAAGAGAATTGTAAAAGCAAAAGGGTTTGAATCACCAAATAACTCATATTGGGATTTAGGATTGGGATTAGGGTTTTTCGTAGAAGATACACATCACGGAAAAGCCATAATGCACGGTGGCAGTAATTGGGACTTTCAAAGCGAATTTGTTTTGTTTACAGAAAAGAAAATGGGATTTGTTATATTCACTAATAGCAATACAGGTCATAAATTGAGTCAAGAATTAGAAGCCTTTCTTATGAGAGGTAAAAATTAGAATTACCATTTAATTTAAGACTTTTGAAGTTCAGTTTGGCCTCATAAAATTTTGGTAAAACAATAAGGAGAAATGAGCGTGTATATTTTAGGGGTTTAGCAAAACCGTTTTTTAAGAGTTACAATTATAAAAGGGATTTCAAAGCAGTCTTAATAAGTTCTAATGTTTCCTAAAATATAGCGAATAAGCCGTTAATTGTTTCCAAAATTATATGCAGCCTTGAATTTTTGTTTCTTTTGTTTCAAGACAAAAGATAATGAATCATTAAAAAAAGGATTAATTGAACTTCTAAAGTTAACAAGTGCATAGAAATTATCTCGCTGAGTAATTTTATGCTCTTGTGGCAAGCTTACGAGAATCGTCTAAAATTTTTTATTACGTACATTTTATCGAATACGCGATTTTTAATAAGAGTAAAAAGGTTAGCTTTTATTTTGGCGTTAGCGAGCGATGGATAATTGTGTGTAAAATAAATTGCCAAAGCAATTTGATTTTATAAAACAATCGAGCCCTTGGTAGCGGCTATTTTACATAACGTCTAATTATAGCTATCATTTTTTTTATAAATAGAATGGTAGTTCGAAACATCATAATTTCGCCAACGCGCCATCTGTGTTATAAATAGCTTCACCCACCGGGTAAACCTATTTATAAAATGTACTATAATGTTCTGCGTTATGTAACTTGAGCTTTGACTAAAAGCGAAAGTTGTTACTACAGGTTCTTTAAAAAATTTATTCTCAAAAGCGTCTTCTACGATGTTAATGGAACACTTTTTATGCGACGACGTAGGAGGGAAGCATAATGTGTGTGTAATGGAAAAGGATTAATAAATATTAAAAGTCTTACTATTTTTTAAAAACACATCTAAAAAAGCAAAAGCTATAAGGCAAAAGCAACTTGTAAACAGCAATGTAAAATTACTTGAATATTCACTAAAGCTATTTAGTAACTTATCTAATGAGAATGTGCTAGAAAGCAACAAATAAAATACGCCCAAACTCATAAGAGTCGCATAAACAAATTTCACTTTTTTACTTATTAATGAACCATATTCAACCGAGGTCTGTTTTTGAGATTCCAGTTTTGATATAACATTATATGATAAATTAGATGGAGCATAGGCAGTTTCAGCAGTTTTAATTGTTTTTTCAAAAATGAGCTCACTAGAAGCTGCTTCCATTTGTTCCTGTTGAATTTGCTCTAATATATGATCTGTAAAAAGCGGACTTGGTTTCTTTAATGTCGCTCTTTTTAACACATTAGAAAAGGCTTGTTCTTCTATTTTTTTCTTCATTATAAAATGGATTTTATTTCATCTTTTAAAATATGTTTCAGTTCTATTTTTAATGCCTTACGAGCTCTAAAAAGTTTTACTTTAATATTAGATTTTGATAGTCCTGTGATACTTTCAATTTCGGCAATCGTGTTATCATTCAGGTAGAATAATGTTATAATTATTGATTCTATTTCTGGAAGTTTATCTATTGCTTCTGTAATAAATCGTTTTTGTTCAGCGTCAGATAAATCAGTATTTTCATCATCTTCAAGATTGTGAAACGTTGTATCAGTAATCTCTTGCGTGCTAATCGTATTCTTCCTCAAGTTATAAGCTGTTGTTCTATAAACAATACTATATAGCCACGTAGAGAATTTAGAATTATATGCAAACGTATCGATTTTATGATAGGCCTTAATAAAACTTTCCTGTACAGCATCTTCAGCATCTTCAGTATTTCTTGACAACTTCAAGGCAATACTAAACGCCATATTCTTGTACTTGTCAACAAGATAGGTATAAGCCTGCAAGTCGCCTTGTTTCACCTTATTGATATAAAAGCTGTCATCTTGGTTAGTCATTATTATGTAAGATGCAACTTTTCTGTTTATGGTTACAGCTTTTCTAAAAAAAAATAAAAGCACCTTTTTTGTAACCTCTTTCGTTTTACTTGCATCTTACGAAGAGAACACAAAATTACAACTTATGGATGCAGATATCGTATCAATGTTTATAATAGGAGGTTTGATTCTAGGAATCGCTTACTTATTTTTTACCACGAGACATAGAGAACGTATGAAACTTTTTGAACTGTTTGCAGATCAACCAGAACATTTTCCAAAACCGTTCTTTAGAGCTGATGCTTTAAAATTTGGATTGTTGGGAGTTGGTATAGCAATAGGTTCCTTAATAGGAAATCTGCTTTATGAAAATAATCTTTTGGAAGAAGAAATAGCCTATACATCAATGGTATTTCTATTTGGAGGAATAGGTTTAGTAAGTAGTTATCTTATCCTTCGAAAAAAATAAGACTACAAAAAATCATCAATTAATCAAAAACGAACATGAAATCATTTACAATTTCGCGAGTAATCGCTATCCTTTTTATTGCCTTTTTTTCGCTACAGGCAAACGCACAATTCAACAAAAACAAAACTATCGATGCCTATTTAGATACCATTGAACGCAATGATCTTGGTCATGGTAGCATCTCTATTTTTAAGCATGGAAACGAAGTGTATAATCGTGCTTTCGGTTATCAAAATATAGTTACCAAAACACCAACAATTCTACAAACAAGATATAGAATTGGTAGTATCTCAAAAACGATGACAGCTACAATGATAATGCAACTTGTAGAAGAAGGCAAGTTACGTTTGGATACCAAGCTTGCAACGTATTTTCCAAAACTTCCAAATGCAAAAAGGATTACCATTGAACATTTATTGCGTCACAGAAGTGGTTTTAAAGAAATTGTTCATAATGAAGACATGGCAAAATGGATTGAAATCGAACATACCAGAACAGAAATGCTAGCACAGTTTGTGAAGTTAGGTGTACAGTCAGAGCCAGACGCAGAGCAGTTATATAATAACAATGGTTATGTGATTCTGTCTTATATTTTAGAAGATATTGAAGGTAAATCGTTTTCAGAAGTTTTGAATGATCGTATCATCAAACCCTATAAATTGACCAGCACCTATTATGGTGGTATCATGGGAACCCAAAAAAACGAAGCGGTTTCCTATGAGAAGAAAGAAAATTGGGCGTTAAGTTCAACAGTTCATCACTCTATGCCTTTAGGTGCTGGAGGTATTGTATCTACACCAACAGATTTAAATAGATTTATCAATTTACTTTTTAGCAATAAGATTATCTCTAACGGAAGCTTGAAAAAAATGTTACCTCCAAAAGACTTGTATGGTCTTGGGTTAATGAACTATACTTTAGATGATGCCGATGCTATTGGTCATACAGGAGGCATTGATGGTTTTCGTTCTTGGGTTGTTTATTTTCCAACACTAAATGTTTCTATTGCTTATAATACTAATGCACAAAATAAAGGTTTTAAGGATTTAGTTAATGAGGTGTTTGCGTTATATCAAAAAGAAGAAAGTAAAGCGCAATTAATAGAAACTATATTTAAGCAAGATAGCTTACTATTTAATGCGGCTTTTAACACACAAGATGATGCCTATTTACAAAAAGCATTGTCACCTGATTTTGAATTTTATCACGATAAAGGAGGTTTAACCAATATAACTTCGGAAAGTTTCATTAACGGTTTTAAGCGCAATTGGAAAAAGCAAAATGCTGGAGAAAAGAACTTTCAGCGTCGTGAATTGATAAAGGAATCACTAGAAATATTTCCTCTAATCAATTATGGCGTCATGCAAATTGCAGATCATAAATTTTATGAAACTAGAAAAGATGGTACGGAGTTTTTAATGGACATGGCTAAAATTGTTCAACTTTGGAACAATACAGATGATGGTTGGAAGTTAACTCGCGTGATAAGCTACGATCATCAACATGTAGATTATAACAGTTTTGAAATTAATGCTGCTTTAGAAGAAAAAATTAAAGGTTGGATGGTAACTTACAATGTGCCTACAGTAAGTGTTGGCCTTATTAATGATAATAAAATTACCTATTCAAAAACCTTTGGTGTACAAAGTAATGGTGAAAAAGCAACTAACAATACTGTTTTTAAGGTGGCATCCATAACAAAACCAATTTTGGCTACAACGATCTATAAGTTGGTAGATTTGGGCTTATGGGATTTAGATGAACCTTTATATAATTATTGGATGGATCCAGATATTAAGGATGATCCTAGAACGAAAAAAATAACAACACGACTTGTTTTAAATATGCAAACTGGTTTCCCAAACTGGAGATTTCAAACGGAGTCAGGAAAACTTCAATTCTTGTTTGAGCCAGGAGAAAAAGTAGAGTATTCAGGAGAAGGTTTTGATTATGTGATGCGGAGTTTAGAAGCAAAATTCAAAACACCAATGGAAGATATTGTTCAAAAGGTATTATTTAATAAACAAGACATGAAAAACATAAGGTTTTGGTGGAATGGTACAATGAACCCAAATAATTATGCTGAAAATTATAATGCAGAAGGCAAAATGCTCGAGACCTATAAATACTATAATGCAAGTGGAGCCGGAAATATTTTAGCAACAGCAAACGATTATTTAAAATTTGGGGTTCACATTTTAGAAGGTGCCGGAATCTCAAACACACTATATGCCGAAATGACGGAACAAAATTCATCGTTATTTAGAGACCTTGTTAAATATGGCAATGGTTGGATGTCGGTTAAACTTAAATCAGGGCAAAAAATGATGTATCATGACGGAAGAGATCCAGGAGTACGTACCATAATGCAACTATTTCCAGATTTAAAACAAGGTGTAGTGATTTTAACCAATGGTGATAATGGAGACAAACTGTATTATGAATTATTATCTGAATTATCTACTAATACTAAAGACTTTGTGAACAGTTTTAATGAGGCTAAAAGACTTCATTCTGAAGAGATGAAAGCAAAAAAGGAAAACTAATATAGGTTATTTAAAAACATTATGTAAAATAGAATCTCGATTTTACCTTGGCCTCATAAAATTTTGGTCAAAACAATAGGAGAAATGAGCGTGCATATTTTAGGGGTTTAGTAATACAGTTTTTTAAGAGTTTCAATTATACAAAGGATTTCAAAGCAATGTTAAGCAGTTCTAATGTTTCCTAAAATATAGCGAATGAGCCGTAATTGTTTCCAAAATTATATGCAGCCTTGAATTTTTGTTTCTTTTGTTTCAAGACAAAAGATAGTGAAATATAAAAAAAAAGATTAATTGAAGTTCTAATTAAAACAAGTGCATAGAATTTTATTTTTACTCACTTATTTAATTATTTGCAAAAACTTTAAAGGAGTTCGTGAATCTCGTAAAAACTCGATTTCATAAAATTTATGCTCTTGTGGCAAGCTTACGAGAATCGTCTAAAATTTTTTATGACGTACATTTAATCAAATACGCGATTTTTAATAAGAGCAAAAAGGTTAGCTTTTATTTTGGCGTTGGCAAGCGTTGGATAATTGTGTGTAAAATAAATTGCTAGAGCAATTTGATTTTATAAAACAATCGAGCGCTTGGTAGCGGCTATTTTACATAACGGCTAATTATAGATACAAATGTTTTAAATAAACGCTGCGAAGCAAACCGCTTATAAGTTTAATGACCCAAGTTCTAATTATTCTTATGTAAACGAATGCTCCTGGGATATTTTACATAATACTACATTATAGCTATCAAATTGAAACAATGGCTTAAACAACATAATGAACATTTGTACTATAATTTATATTATGTTGAATAGAATTTATTAGAATACGATCCTACTTCATTTCTGCACAAATAAAGTCCACTCTTTAAATTATCCTACTTATTTAATTATCCTATTTCCACGATTATTAAGAGATCGGGTTGTAAGAATTCCCCAAAAACTATCAATTCAAGTTATAGTAGCATTTTTTTATTAGAACAAAAATCTACTAACTGAATCGAAATTAATCTCTAATTTCGCAGCTTGAAAACAAATAACGCTACATCACATACCGAATTTATCGCGCTCATGGCAGCCTTAATGTCTGTTACCGCGCTGTCTATTGATGCTTTATTACCCGCACTAGATGTAATCGGAATTGCCATACATACCGATACTCCAGCTGACAATCAATTGCTTATTACCATGATTTTTTTAGGTCTTGGCGTCGGACCTTTAGTTTTTGGACCTTTAAGTGATGCCATTGGTCGTAAACCCTCCGTTTATATGGGGTTTGCCTTATTTATTGGAGCTAGTTTTATATGCATCTATTCTGAAAGTCTTTTATGGATGGTGATTGGTAGAATCTTACAAGGTGTCGGACTCTCGGCTCCTAGAACGGTTTGTATTGCAATAATTCGCGATTTATTTAGTGGTGATTATATGGCACGCATCATGTCTTTTGTTACTGTAGTATTCCTGCTAATTCCTATAGTTGCACCAGCGATGGGTAAATTTGTATTGGATGTATATAACTGGCAAGGAATCTTTTATGTACAGATTGTTATTAGTCTTGTAGTGGCTCTTTGGTTTTGGTGGCGACAACGTGAAACCCTTCTTCCCGAAAAACGAATCCCGTTTTCTACAGATCGTATTATGCGTGGTTTTTCTGAAACACTTCGACATAAACAAACTATGGGATATACCTTGATCTCTGGTTTTATTGTGGGTTCTTTCTTAGTATATTTAAGTACTTCACAACAAATTTTTGAAAATATTTACGATCTCGAAAACGAATTTCCATACATATTCGCAGGGTTAGCAATCGCAATTGGTTTGGCCATCTTTTTAAATGCAAGTTTTGTAGTACGCTTTGGCATGAAACGGATGGTCTCAACGTCTATTTATGGATTTTTTGCTGTCTCGATATTGTACGTACTATTATTCTCTTTAAACACCCACCCTCCTATTGCTATCTTACTAGCATTTTTTTCGCTTCAGTTTTTCTGTATCGGATTTCTCTTCGGAAATCTAAGGGCGCTTGCTATGGAGCCTCTAGGACACATTGCGGGAATTGCCGCAGCAATCACAGGATTAATAAGTACACTCATGGCAGTACCCATTAGTACCTTTATCGGAAGGTTTGTTATCGATAGTACCTTGCCGTTATTTATTGGGTTTTCAGTATGCAGTTTAATTTCTATCGGGATTCTTTGGTGGGTAAATCGTCCAGAAAAAGTAAATGCAGAAGCTTGATTTTTAAGTAGATATTAGACACTCCACGACTATCCTTTTTATATATCTATTCTCTATTCATTAAAAATTTTCAAAAAAACACCTTATTATTTTTAGTATCAGAAATACCAAAAACCTAATTTATTTTTTATTCAAAACCCTTCCTTGATACTGAATAAAATCTCGTTCTGAACTATTTACATTCAATAAGCATTTTCCATTTCCAAAAATTGTAAGATTAAATTGAAATTGTTCTCTAGTATCAGAAACATTAAATTGTATAGCTAACGCCCCCTTATCTTCATTATTTGCTATTACCTTATTCTCTGCAACCGAAGTAAATTTTATTCCTCCCTCACCATTGTAATCAGCGATTTGACGTACACCAAAATAAGGCAGATATGCAATGATGGTATCACCTTTAATTTCTAAACCGTTTGGATTAGAAATTAAATTAACTTGACTTCCACTTGTGGGTCGCGCCCAATCAAATTCAATCTCCAGTCCGTTCTCCTTGAGTTGCGATTCTATTTGACTTAGTCTTTTGTTTTGAGCCGCAATCGCTTCGGGAGAAGTTTCAGTCGTACCGCAACTGTATAGCAAGGCACAAACAATAATATATCCTATTAATTTCATCTTATTTTTTACATCAAACCTATCAAAATTCATTCCGAAGTATCCCTAGTAACGCACCTTAACAACGATAGAATTATCTGAAGGTCGGTGCACATCGGTTACCATCGCTCGATTTCCCTTTCGCATCTGTTTCCCTGTTTTATAGTTGGTATTTACATCCTTATACCTAAAGCGTGTATCGGTGCTCATTAAAATATCTCCCGTTTTAGGAATTCGATCTGCAGCTACGTCGGTATCGCCACAGCAAATCACATCAAAAACTCCCGAGCTTGCTACTTTCGTTCCGTTTACACGACCGTAATAGAGATACCCCTCATTACTGTTTTTTAATATAGTAGATCGTGCCTCGGCACGGTGCAATCCAATAACGTCTGGATTTATTAAGTACCCTAAATAATCACTTATCGTATTTTTTTTTTACAATATTCTATCGTTAGTTAATAATCATCATAATACACTGGATCTTCTATCATAGCTCCTAGAATAAAGAAAAAGAAGATCGCTACCATAAAAACGAGAAACAAAGCCCCGAGAACATACCAAAGGGTATAATCTTTTTTAGGTGGCAACTTCGGATAAACAGTGTGTTGAGGAGTACCCGTTGTTTGCTGAAAACTTGAGGATATCGGTTCGTTTACAACTTCAGGCTTTATCGGGTTAGATTTTTGAGGAGATATATTGGGATGTGTATGCTGTGCTACTTTTTCAAGTTTGGAGGCAGTTTGAGAGTCTAAATGCAACGCACTTGTTAGCGTTTTAATGCCTTTCATATAATCCCCAGTAAAATCAGCGTATTGCAAACGCCTTAATCGAAAAGGAATATCACATCGTTCTAATAATACAGGTACTACGACCTTATTCTCTTCCAACGCATAGCTTACTTCATCGAGAACGTTGTGAGAAACCACCGATTCACAGGAAAGTACTACCAGTAGACGCCCAGAGCTATTGAGTGCTTTTTCAATAGAGCTGTCCCATCGGGAACCTGGTGTAATATCAAGTTGATCTAGCCAAATGGTCGCCCCCGCTTTCCGAAGGTCTTGAGCCAGTTGTAATACAAATTCCGAATTCTCTCTCGAATAACTAAAGAATATGGTATTCTCGGTTGCCATTATAGATTCTGTTTTGGTTCACTATTCCTCCATGTTTACATAAGTTTTGGGGAGTTGTGTTCCGGCTATTCACAGAGCTCGTAAGTCTTTTTAAAAATAGCAGCATCACAGGCATACATTTCACCATCAATACCAACCATTAACCAATCGCCTTTTTTTCCTCTCATAGTCCCTTCCATTGTTTCCACTTCAAAAGGTTCATTGATCTGGATACACTTAATAGGAATGGGTTTTTTAATTGCTTCTTTAAATTCCAGATCAGGTATTTGGTCTTGGTGTATTGTTAGCATTTTTGTGTCTAAATTTAAAATTAATTTACGATAAAAAATTGACTTTTAATGATTTAATATTGTTTCATCACTCATAATCAACACCTAAGACGATTTAATTGTTAGGACGTAGGTGCTTTACAAACTACACCCCATTCAACATACATTGAAAGGGGTGCATACTTAATTTAGGTGGTTTATTTTTAGAAAAAAAGGGTTATCCGAGTTACTCTTCTTCCGCTCTGTCAGATTGATCTCCACCGGGAGTGATTTCCATTCGTTGCTGCATAGAATCCATTGCATCAGCGATCTTTTTCTTATCACTTTCACTCATTGTATTTCCCTCTTTAGATAGTTTTACTTCTCCATCTCCTGCAACCTTTAAGGGGTCTTCAGAATCTGTTTTTCCAAAATTTGAAGATCTTCTGTAGTTATCTTGAAAATCAGCGTGGTCTTTATTTTTATTTGAATCACTCATAGCTTTTTCTTTTTTAATTAGTTTTTATTTAAAATTTCCGTTGAAGGCAAAATCATCTTGTTTTATTCGCTCGCGCATGGTTTTTGTTTCAGGATCTTGAAGATCTTTTGGTAAAGAAGATGCATCACCTCCGTAATATCCAAAAGCAACCGCCGTAGCCACATGGTACTCCTCTGTAAAATTGAATTCCTTACCTGCTTTTTTAAAATCGATTCCAGCCATTTGGTGTAAGGCAATCCCCATTTCTTGAGCCTGATTAGAAACATTTCCCATAAACAGTCCTAAGTCGTGGAGCGCATGAAAGTTTTCCTTTTCACCATCTTTCATCGTTTTTTTAAAAGCGCATGCCCAAAGCACCTGAGCATTTCCAGCCCATTGCTTATTAAAATCGGCCAGACAATTAAAAATACGATCGTAAGTATCACTTCCTTTAATTCCCCAAATAATACGCCATGGTTGTAAATTATTAGAACTTGGCGCCCATCTCCCTGCCTCTAGTAAAATTTGAACTTCATCTTTTGTCATTTCTTTTGCTGCAAAAACGCGAGGACTCCACCTATTTTTTATGGTTTCTGAAATTGGAAAATCATTGGGTGTAGTTTTCATAGTTATATTGTTTTTGTAGTAAGTTACAGCCTTTGTGATCTGTTTAAAAGAATTTAAAAAACATTTAACGCTTTTTGAAGAATATTAAGACGTTTCCTATTTTTAGTTATTTATAATAACGCTTATTTTTGAAAAAAAAATTATGATTGTCTGGGGAGGTTTTATTACTATAATTATCATTTTTCTTGCCTTAGACTTAGGTGTTTTTAATAAGAAAGCACATGTTATAAAAACAAAGGAAGCTTCTATCTGGACATCTGTTTGGGTAACCATAGCATTAAGTTTTTCTGGAGTAATATACTGGCTATTTTCTAGCGAACTAATTGAAAACCCTACTGGACTCACTCCAGAAAATGCTGTCTTGAAATATATTACAGGATATCTTATCGAACTTTCATTAAGTATCGACAATGTGTTTGTAATCGCAGTAATTTTCTCGTCGTTTGCTATACCTGAGAAGTTTCAGCATCGGGTGTTATTTTGGGGAATTTTAGGAGCCATTGTTTTTAGAGCTTTAATGATTCTTTTTGGAGTTACTTTAATTACCAAATTCGATTGGGTTATTTATGTATTTGGCGCGTTTCTTCTTTTTACAGCTTTTAAGATGGCTACCTCGTCTGGTGAAAAATTTAATCCTAAAAAATCGGCCGCGTACAAAATTTTAAAAAAGATTTTCCCTGTAACTCCAGTAATGGATGGCGATCGTTTCTTTATTCGGAGAATGGGAATTCGAGCAGCCACGCCCCTTTTTATTGCGCTCATGGTTATCGAACTTACAGACATACTTTTTGCGTTAGATAGCATTCCAGCAATTTTAGCCATCACCGCAGATCCATTTATAGTATTTAGCTCTAATATATTAGCGATACTCGGATTACGTTCTATGTATTTTCTTATTTCGAGAATGCTTCAGAAATTTCGATACATTAATTATAGCTTAGTAGTTATTCTTGCATTTGTTGGGGTAAAAATGATATTGGCTCATCACGTTGAAATTCCAGAGTGGATATCGCTCGGGATCATTATACTAGCACTTGCTAGCGGAATAATAGCTTCGATTGTAATTCCTTCCGAAGAAACCAACACAACTCCTTGATATTTCACAAATAATTATTAAAATCCTTGTTAAGCCTAACAGGGCATTGTACCTTTAAGAACGAACTTAAAAACAATGCATATGAATATCAATTTTGAATACAAAGACGTAGCTGCAAGTACCCGACTTGAAGCAATGGTAACAGAGAAATTAAATAAGTTAGAAGGAAAATACGACTTTATCGTAGGCGTGGATGTCTATTTCAAAAAACAAAACATGAAAGGGGAAGACCTTGGAAAAATTTGTGAAATTCGTGCTAATGTACCGGGAGCAACTTTATTTGCTGAAACTGCCAATGGTTCTTTTGAAGCCGCTATTGCAAAAACAGTGAGCGAATTAAAAACGCAGTTACAAAAAAAGAAAGAAAAAATGCAGACATATTAATGTTCTGAATAAAAATAAATTAAATGAAAACTATGGGAGTAATTGCAACAGATGATAGGCAATTAACATTAATATATAGTAGTGAAACACGTGTTGGTACACATACGT
This sequence comes from Cochleicola gelatinilyticus, assembly GCF_001637325.1. GTDB lineage: Bacteria > Bacteroidota > Bacteroidia > Flavobacteriales > Flavobacteriaceae > Cochleicola > Cochleicola gelatinilyticus. Next base: position 61,933 of record NZ_LRXL01000045.1, on the reverse strand, counting down.
TAAGTTATTTGCAAGGTATGGAAGATAAAATTCAAACCATCGACATTGCAAAAACTGAAGTTACTGGAACACAGTGGGCCGAAATTGCCGATAAATTAGGATGTAAAATTGGTGATCTTGTAGACAAGCGAGTTGCGAAGGTTGAAGATACCTCAGAGTTTACTTCGGTAGATTGGGTGAAGATCCTTCAAAATAACTCTGAAGTTCTTACACAACCTATCGCTATAAAAGGGAATAAGATTAAACAAATCGAAAACCCACCCAATATTATGAACTTTTTCGATGTTGAATCTGCTGGAATAGAAAAAACCATGCATACCGAAAAACCTATTATTTCTTCAAAAACTGAAGACGAAAATTTTAAATAATTTTATTTCAATATTTAATTGAAAAACGCTTTCGAAGTACTTCGAAAGCGTTTTTTTTATCTAATTACTTCATTGTTACTATAAGGGAAGAAGCCTTGTAAACTCCAAGTTATGTAAATGATTAATTAATGAAACGATAATAACCACATTTTAAATAGGCTCCTTCAGAAAAAGAAATAGGATGATCAATATCGTGGTTCGTCTTTTGTACAACGTTATAATTTCGATGCTGAGAATTAAGAACTGTTTCGTTGATGGCAAAAAACGCTTCAGAAGTAATGCGTGAAGAACATGATGCCAAAACTAGCAACCCATTTTTCGCGGTAAGTGCAATTCCTAGTTTCGCTAATTGTGAATATTTTTTTTTAGCAATATCCACCTCTTTCTTACTCTTCGCGAATGAAGGAGGATCGATAACTACCACGTCGAAGGTTTTCTTTTGCTCTATAAGTTGTTGCAAGACAGTAAACGCATCACCTGCAAGTGTGGTATGTACCCCTTTAAATTCATTAAGTTTTCCATTTTCTACAGCCAACTCTAAGGCTTGTTTGCTAATGTCTACACTTGTAACTTCGGTCGCTCCATTTGCCAATGCGTGTACCGAAAAACCGCCAGCATACGAAAATACGTCCAATACTTTTTTACTCTTGGAAAGCAGCCCTACTTGTCTTCGATTCTCTCGATGATCTAAAAAATAACCTGTCTTATGTCCAAGAATTACATGTGCTGAAAAATGTACTCCGTGCTCAATAAAATGAACTGTTTCATTGTCTAGATTACCATAAAAAATGGTTCCATCTTTAAGCCCATAACTTTCTGTTTGCTGAAGCCGTCTGCTTAAACGAATAACTACGGCTTCGCAATTTGAAATAGTAATTAAATGCTCAATAATTTGCTCAATGTAAGGAAACCAAATAGTGGAATATAATTTAATTACAAGTACTCCCGCATAGACATCTGCAATTAATCCTGGAAAACCATCGTTCTCTCCAAAAAGTAGTCGATAACTATTGGTATTCGTTTCTAATAACTCGTGACGCAGCGAAAAGGCTCGTTCAATTCTATCTGCAAAAAAGGCTGAATTAATTTGGGCACCTCCCCCACTATGCAACATTTTGAGCCGAATTGGAGAGTCGGGATCGTATAATCCCACTCCAATAGGTTTATTTTTAGAATGACTAAAGATAATTGCAACATCCCCAGAATGTGCTTCTTTATTTATTTTTTCTATGCTTTCTGAAAAAATCCACGGATGCCCATTGCGCACACTTCTTTCTCCAGCTACATTAAGTTTTATAGCTAGGCGTTGTGGTGCAAACTTCGGAAGATGTATGTGAAACATGAACTAGTTATTCTGAACGGAATGTTTCTCCAATCATTTGAAGCTCTGTTTCCGATAAATTAGAGGTCTTCTGAAGGGTTTCAAGAAAAACACTAACTTCATTAACCGCACTAGGACAACCTAAATTATTTCCTTCAGCATCAAGCGAATCTCCAATTAAATTTCCTTTAGCATCAAAAATTAGCCAGAAAGGCAGTCCAGCTTTAACTCCTTTATGTTTTTCTAACAATTCGAAAGCTCCTGGGTTTTCCAGACCTTTTAAGCGTTTAGTTTCTTTAGTAACCAAGGTTACGATCACGTAATTTGCATCAAATAATGGAGCCAGCTCCGAATCTTTCATTTGTGTTTGCATCCGTTTACACCAACCACACCATGAAGCCTCAAATTTCACAAAAACATTTTTGTTTTCAGCTTGTGCTTTAGCGTAAGCCTCTGTTAAAAGTGTTTCGGTAGTTTCTTGCGCTTGTACATTCGATATACATAAAAATATACAGCAAAGTAATAAGAGTCTGAAATTCATAAAAATCATGATTTAGGGATTAAACAAGTTCCTTGGAAAATAGCTTCCGTTAGCTTAACTTATTTTTTTCTGAATAATTGCAATGGCATCATTCATTGTTCTTAATTGCTCGATATCGCTATTTTCAAGTTCTATTTCAAACTCATCCTCTACATCGAGTACGACATCTACAAGGTGTGCAGAGTTTATATTAAGCTCATCTGTTAGATCACTATCGGGCTGTATCGTATTAGTATCAACATCTTCTGGCAAATATCGTTTTATAATAGGAAGCAGTTTAGCATAAATAACTTCGGTGGTCATAGTTTATTTTTTTTTAAAGATAATACAGGCATTTACATCGCCAAAACCAAAACTCGCTTTTGCAATGGTTTTTAACGTAGTTTTCACTAATTGCTTCGGAATCTTCTCAGCATCAACTTTAGATAAGATTTCAGGATGCAGATCTTCACAATTTATATTTGGAAACACAAACCCTTGATCTAATTGTAGAATTGCTGAAACTATTTCTATACTACCACTTGCTGCAAGACAATGCCCTACCATACCTTTAAGCGAATTAATGTATGGAAAGTCTTTCCCGCTTCTGTTTAATGCAGCACACCAATTGTTAATTTCTACGGGATCTTTTACAGTTGCGGTAAGATGTCCATTAATGTAATCTATTTCAGAAGGATTTATCTTAGCATTTTTTAATGCATCGGTAATACAACGTTGCACTGCTTTGTTATTAGGAGCGGTCATGCTACCTTCACCTCGTTGTCCTCCACTATTTATAGCTCCACCTAAAACTTCAGCATAGATTTTAGCTCCTCGATGCTCAGCACTTTCTAAAGATTCAAGAATGAGGGCTCCTGCCCCACTTCCAGGCACAAATCCGCTTGCTGTGGCACTCATTGGGCGAGATCCTTTCTTAGGCGCATCGTTATGTTTATATGTTATTACTTTCATTGCGTCGAAACCACCCCATAAGTAAGGTCCATCGTCGCTTGTACTTCCACAAAGCACTTGTTGCGCTTTGCCGTAGGCTATACGTTCATACGCTAAAAGAATTGCTTCGGCACCGGTAGCACATGCTGAAGAATTTGTGGTAACCACATTGCCAGCTCCAATCATGCCACCCAGATAAGCGCTAATGCCGCTTGCCATTGTTTGTACCACGGTAGTACTTCCCAAACGACGTACATTTCCTTCATCTACTTTATAAATCGCTTCTCTGAATTTGTCAACCCCACTGGTTCCTGTTCCGAAGATTATTCCCAGATCCCATAACGGATCAGCATTTTTCTCTGCGCGTTGAATCCCAGCGTCTTCCAAAGCATCAAGCCCAGCAATAACGCCATATAATATGCCGCTACTTTTAAAATTTCGAAGCTGTAATTCTGTAAAATACTCTCTTTTTCTTTCTTCAGAAATAGAGGGAATTCCGCCTATGCAGCACGAAAAGCTCAATTCTTCAAGATGTGGATAGTGTTGAATTCCAGACACACCAGAGCGTATCGCCTCATTAAATTGTGAGAGTGTTGTACCATTAGGCGCTACCACCCCCAATCCTGTTATAACAACTCGCTGTTTATCCACGTCGACTTTGTGGAATAATTACACCGCTTATAAAACCACGGCAGGCAAGATCGCCATTTTCTTTCCGCATTTCAACTTTGCATTTAAGCTTGTTAAAACGATAATACTCTTTGGTTGAAATTACGGTCACTTTCTCATTTGGAAAGACCGGTTTTTTAAAGTCGATATGTGTTTCTGCTAGAGCAATGCTTACATCAATATCTGCGGCATCTACCATTCGTATTCGGGCTCCTGGAAATTCAAGATTATAGATATAGATTCCCAGCGCTACAACGCCGATCTGTGCCATGCATTCGGTTAAAATAACTCCCGGAGTGATTTTATATTCAGGAAAATGCCCTTCATAAAAAAAGGAAGATTCAGGAAAAGTATAATGTCCGCGTGCACCATTTTCATCGACATGCTCTAGTTTGTCTACAAATAAAAACGGTTTTGCGTACGGAAGTTCATTTTGAATTTGTTCCGGTTTCATAGAGATTCTTTCATTTAGTATTTAAAGATACTCTTTTTAAATTTCAGAATTAAAATTTGAGTAACACTCTTTGTGCCGAAAATCCCGGTCCGAAACTTAACATAAGTCCTAAAGAACCTTTTTCAACTCCTCGATCCATAAAACGTTCTAACACATACAAAACTGTGGCACTGCTCATATTTCCATACAGTCGCAGTACTTCTTTGGTGTCGTCTATGTTCTTTCCTAAGCTTCCAAAAAGTTTTTCCACGGTTTGAACAATTTTTTTTCCGCCTGGATGAAAAATAAGATGGTCAATATTTTCTATCTTTTTTCCATTTTGATTTAAAAAGGGATGTACAATCTTCGGAAAATGATCTGTAATAGTTTGAGGTACTTCTTTATCGAGGATCATTTGCAACCCTGTATTCACTAGTTTAAAGCCCATCATGGTAGTAGCATCATAAAAATGATACATCGCCTCATCAATTATTTCTGGGCCCTGATCGTCCTCATTTGAAGACATTAATACACAGGCAGCACCATCACCAAAGATGGCAGCACTAACTATATTAACCATCGAATAATCTTCAAGCTGAAATGTTGCTGTTGGAGATTCTAAAGCAATTACAGCAGCCCGTTTTCCTGGATTGGCTTTCAAAAAATTTTTAGCATAAATAATCCCCGAAACCCCAGCGGCACATCCCATTTCTGTAACTGGAAGACGCACTACATCTTGCCTCATTTTAAGTTCGTTGATAAGATATGCATCTACAGAAGGAATCATGATACCTGTACAACTTACAGTAATTATATAATCGATATCGGTTGGATTCCATTGTGCTTTTTCAAGTGCTTTTTCAAGTGATCTTCGTCCAAGTTTTTTAATTTCTCGAACATAGATATCATTTCGCTCCTCAAAACTAGTGTTTAGAAAAACTTCATGTGCATCCATAATCGAATAGCGCCGATCTACCCCTGCTCCTTCAAAAATTTTCATCACTTTTCGTTGAAATCTAGAATCTTGCCCCTGCAGCCATTGTTCAACAAAGGGTAAAATCTCGGTGGTTTCTCTCGTATATGGAGGTAATTGTGTGGCTACAGTTGTTATTTTTACACTCATATGGTGTGTTTGGTATTAATTAATTGTTTTTAAAATCCATTGATATCGAAACGCCCATTTCCATCGAATTCGGGAGGTTTGCTTCGGAATTTTTTCTGAAAGTAACTCTAGTTCTTTTCGTTTAAATCCCCTAGCAATAGACACCAATCCATCATTACGAGCTGTTTTTGTTCGCAATAGAAAATGCCGTACGACCGAAAATAATACGAAAGACAATCGACTTCGTTGTAAGTCGTTAACCACAACCCCTACTTTCGATACTTCGGAAAGTTTGGTAAGTAATTGAATAATTTTAGCTTCTTCAAAATGATGTAAGAACAGAGTGCATAACGCAATATCGCATTCTGGAAGCGTCGTCGTAGGCGAAAATAAATCGTTATTTAGATATTGAATATTTGAAAAGTTACTAGATCTTTTTCTTGCTTCTTTTAAAATATAACCATTCGCATCGATCCCTATGAGTTGAAAATTATACCCATTATATTTTCCGAAACGAGCACATTGTCGAAGCATTTCTCCATCACCACAACCAATATCGATGAGGGTGTATACCTTATTTTTTGGAGCATTTTTAAGTAAATAAGCAATTCCTTTTCGGGTTACTTTATTACCACCTAATAATCTATTTACATTCTTTAGATCGGTTAATACTCGTTCCATTTCGACTCCTTGTAGGTCGAATTCATCCATAAACTCAGGTTCTTTAGAACGATATGTTGAAGAGAAATACGTCATACAACTATAGGCTTTCCGTGTGTGCTTTGTATAATCGGAGAAAGAATTGAAGGAACAATTTTAGCAATACCAAACCCAACTTTCATTGCAATAGGATGCTGTAAGATACGTTGAATACGCTCGCCTGCTTGTAATCGTTTTATAAATGTCTCGTTCCATCGTTTGCTGTATTCCTTTTCTAAGTCGGCTCTACAGACGCTTTTAGAATGATATGCTTCCAGAAACAACTCTGAAAATAATTTAGCGCTATGAATAGCCATTGCCATTCCGTTGCCACATAAGGGGTGTATTAATCCTGCACTATCACCTACCATAAAAATATGATTTTCAACAGCATTTTTAGATTGAAATGATATTTGACTTATCGTTAATGGTTTTTCGAAAATTGGAATTGCTTCGGAATAAAATTTATGAAGATGCGGATTTTGTGATAGAATTCTATTTTGAAAATCGTTGATTGAGGAAGCATTTTTAAAGGAAGATACTGTTGTTAAATAACAAGCATTCACTGCGTTTGATTCTACTTTTGAAAGTCCGCAATAGCCTCCATCGAACGAATGAAGCTGTACCGATTTTTCCGAAAGATCGTATTTATAATGTGCTTTAACAGCCATCCAAGGAGTTTTTTGCTGTATAAAAGAGCGCTTCAGATGTAGGTCGAGGTTCGATCGTTTCCCGAAAGCCCCTAGTACGTATTTGGCTTCAAAAGTAGATTTAGACTGCGTTTCTACAGTAAATCTTTCCGAAGTAAAATTTACAGTTTCAACAGATTCAAATACAAAATCGACAGTTTGTTTGCACTTGTTGTAGAGCATCTCATCTAATGCATATCGACTAATTCCGAATCCTCCAAGAGGTAAAGAGGTGTTTAACGTTGCCCCTTTTTTATTACTTATTAAAAATTGATCTATCATTTTTGCACCAGCTTGTAAAGGATCAACTCCTAAATGCTTAAGGTAAGGCAGTACTTCGTTAGATATATATTCTCCACATACTTTATGACGTGGAAAAGTATGTCGCTCTAATACTAAAATACTAAGATTATTATTGGAGAGGTGTATGGCTGCTGTAAGTCCAGCTAGCCCTGCTCCAATAATAATGAGGTCGTATTTTTTGTTATGCATTTTCTAAATGTAAAACTATGAACGATATAAAAAAAGCTCGTTCAAAAAAAATTTGAACGAGCTTCATTAAATAGATGGGTATCTACTTAGTAATTAGTTACCAGCTTCTTGCTCGGCATCTTGCTTCATTTTTTCATTCGGCACAATTACTACGTTCACACGACGGTTTTGTTGTCGTCCATCTACTGTGTTATTATCTCCAACAGGGCTTTGCTCACCAAACCAATTGGTTGTAAAACGCGAATTAGATAATCCTTTATTCTGTGTGAAATAATTGGTCACTGCGTACGCTCTATTCTTAGATAACGTCATATTATAATCGTCAGCACCCGTGCTGTCTGTATGACCAACTACCAATACATCTGTATCTGGATATTCTCTTAAAACTCCTGCAAGTTTATCGAGAGTCACTTGTGATGCTGAATTAATATTATATTTATTGGTGTCGAAATAAACTCCACTGTTTTCATCGAATGTTACAACGATTCCATCATCTACTCGCTCTACTTGAGCTCCTGGAATTTCAGTTTCAATTTTTTGCGCTTGTTTGTCCATTTTGTTACCAATAAGAACACCCGCGGTACCACCAACGACTCCTCCTAAAACAGCTCCAATTTCACCATTTCCACCTTTACCGATGTTGTTCCCAAGAATGGCACCTAAAACAGCACCTCCTGCAGCACCTATAACAGCACCTTTTTGTTTATTATTTGCGTTTTGTGTTGCTTCACAACTACTAAGACTAGCAATAAATACTAATGCTAAACCAGCTAGCGAAAGTTGTTTAAAAAATGTTTTCATTATTCTTCAATTTTAGAAAAGTTCATATTAATTTTAAACGGTTCACCTTCTAAAGTTACCGTTTGTTGCCATTGCATAGAATTAGCATTTAATTGCTTTAACTGCAATCTGAAACCTCTATCGTCTTCAGATTTATTCTTAGCATTGGTAGGCTTTAAAAGAAAATCGTACAATCCAGTATTAGGGTCAATCTCTTGTATCGTAAAAACGAAATTTCGATCTCCAGTAGGACAATTTGCGTCGTTTACCGAATATACACCTGTATTATTGTTTGGAATAAATCTCCATGTAGTTCCTTCAAAACATTCTGTCGATGTATCGTTGAACATTGTAACATTAAAATTTCCTGATTGATTATAAGTTATTTTATCAAGATTCCAATATCCTTTAATAACCTTACGTGATTCTTGTACAGTTTTGGGAACTCCGCATGCGAACATGGTAGCTCCTAAAACTAAAAGTAATATGATCTTTTTCATATTTAATTTAAGTTAAGTGATTAATAATTAAGTTGTTATTTGCTTATTATCTTCTAAAAAGTCTGGACAAAAGTGAAAGTACCAGTAATACTATGAAGATGTAAAAAATAATTTTTGCAATATCTGTAGCTCCTTCTGCAATTCCTCCGAATCCGAATACTGCTGCGATTAATGCAATGACTAAAAAAATAACGATCCAACGTACCATAATGTTTAAGTTTTGATGATTAGTAATACAGCTAAGGTACAGCAACAGGACGTTGTGTAGAGAATGTTTGTCTAAAGTTTAACAGCAAATGTTAAAGTATTAATAAGCTAGTAGGTTTATTAATGCCTCTTTAAATTTATTTTTTGGAAGATACTGAGATTCTAATGCCGCTGCAAAAGGGATAGGAGTTTCTATACTAGCCACACGCATTACTGGGGCGTCTAATTTTTCGAAACAGTGTTCTGAAATTAATGCCGATATATCGGATGCAATTCCTCCAAATAGCGAATCTTCTTGCAAGATGATCGCTTTACCTGTTTTTGAAACAGAAGCAAAGATGGTTTCTGTATCTAAAGGTGATAAAGTTCGTAGATCGATAAGATCTGCTTTTACATCTGGGAGTGTGTCTAATGTTTCGATAGCCCAATGAATTCCTGCTCCATACGAAATTATAGTAATTGCATCTCCTTCTCTTAATGTCGCTGCTTTTCCAATTGGTAATGTGTAATACTCTTTAGGAACATCTTGACGAATGCTACGATAAAGAGCTTTGTGCTCAAAGAAGAGCACTGGATTAGGATCTTCTATTGCAGTAGCCAGTAACCCTTTCGCATCATAAGGAAATGCAGGGTATACTACTTTGAGTCCTGGGGTATGTGTAAACCAAGCTTCATTAGTTTGACTATGAAAAGGACCTGCTCCTACCCCTGCACCACAAGGCATACGTATTACTACATCTGCTTTCTGATTCCAACGGTAATGTGATTTAGCGAGATAATTTATTATCGGATTAAATCCAGAAGTTACAAAATCTGCAAATTGCATTTCCATAACAGCTTTAAACCCATTAATAGATAATCCCATAGCTGCCGAAACTATGGCAGATTCACAAATAGGTGTATTACGTACACGTTCCTTTCCAAATTCTTCAACGAAACCCTCTGTAATTTTAAAAACACCACCATACTCTGCAACATCTTGCCCCATGATAACAAGATTATCATGTTTTCTCATTGAGAGTTTTAGTCCTTCAGAAATTGCGTCTATGAGTCGTATATTTTCAACATCATTAGTATGCGCAACTTCTTGGTATTTAAAGCTTGAGTACACGTCATTTAACTCTTTTGTTAAATCAGCTTCAATCGTTGGTTCTTCAAAAGCTTTCTCTAGATTTTCATCAATTTCTTGTTTAATCGCATTCGTAAAAGCTTCAATCATTTCTTCCGATAATAATTCTTCAGAAATCAAATATTTTTCAAAATTTATAAGCGGATCTTTTTCGCCCCAAAAGTCGATTAATTCTGTAGGTACATACTTCGTTCCACTTGCTTCTTCATGTCCACGCATTCTAAAGGTTTTAAACTCTAATAATACTGGACGGGGGTTTTTACGCATATCTGAAACCAACTCTTTAAGTTTGCTATAAACCTCAAGAATGTTGTTTCCTTCGATAATGTGCGATTCCATTCCGTAGCCTTTTCCTCGATCTGCAAGATGTTCACAATTATATTGTTCGCTGGTTGGTGTTGAGAGACCGTACCCATTATTTTCAATACAGAACAAAACGGGTAATTGCCAAACAGAAGCGACATTTAGTGCTTCGTGAATGTCACCTTCGCTAGTTCCTCCTTCGCCTGTAAAGACGGCGCATACATGATCATTCTTCTTCAATTGGTTTGCTAATGCAATTCCATCGGCAACACCAAATTGGGGTCCTAGATGCGATATCATTCCAACAATATTAAATTCTTGGGTTCCGAAGTGAAAACTACGATCTCGACCGTTTGTAAATCCGTTTGCTTTCCCTTGCCACTGTGAGAACAAGCGATATAAAGGAATTTCGCGGGTGGTAAACACACCTAGGTTTCGGTGCATTGGCAAAATATATTCATTCGAATTTAGCACACTTGCTACTCCTACAGAAATAGCTTCCTGTCCTATTCCACTAAACCATTTTGAGATTTTTCCTTGTCGTAAGAGAATCATCATTTTCTCTTCAATGAGGCGTGGTTTAAGCATTGCTCTGTAAAGAGATACAAGTGTATCACTATTAATATTGGTTCGGTCGTAATCGAAATGGATCTTAGGAACAATCTGAGACTTCATAGAATTGGGTTGCTTCTGAAAGATTTCAGAAAATATATATCAAATGTAGAAAAAATAGCATGTTTTCAAAGATTTTAGAGGTTTTTTTATTGAGGAATTTCCGAAGTGAATTTGGTATATTTGTACTATTAAATAAAGTATTATGAATAATATACCAAGTGTAGATCTTGCCGACTTCCTTTCGGACGATCCAAAAAGAAAAGAAAAGTTCGTTCAGGAAATTGGAACCGCATACGAAGAGATAGGTTTTGTATCTCTTAGAAATCATTTTTTGAGTGATACATTGGTTGAAGAACTATATAAAGAAATTAAATCTTTTTTTGCACTTCCGTTAGAAACCAAGGAGAAATATGAAATAGAAGGATTAGGCGGACAACGTGGCTATGTTTCTTTTGGAAAAGAGCATGCCAAAGGAAAAAAAGAAGGGGATCTAAAAGAATTTTGGCATTTTGGTCAAGAACCAGATGCAGATGCGGATCTCCCAGAGGAATACCCTGCCAATGTTGAAGTCACCGAATTAAAAGATTTTAATCACACCGGAATGGAGGCTTACCGTATGCTTGAAAAAACTGGAATTTATGTATTACGAGCGTTGGCTTTATACATTGGTTTAGAGGAACATTATTTCGATCATTGGGCAGCCAATGGAAATAGTATTTTGCGCCCTATTCACTACCCTCCAATTACCGAAGAACCAAAAGGTGCGGTTCGTGCTGGTGCTCATGGTGATATTAACTTAATTACACTTTTAATGGGAGCTTCTTCAGGAGGCTTACAAGTTCTTCGTAAAGACGGTGAATGGATCGACGCCATACCTAAAGACGATGAATTAGTAATAAATGTTGGAGATATGTTAGAAAGACACACCAATAATAAGTTAAGATCTACCATACATCGGGTGGTAAATCCACCAAAAGAGCAATGGAACACTCCACGCTATTCTATCCCATTTTTTATGCATCCAAGAGGCGATATGCGTCTCGATTGTTTGGAGGAATGTGTAGATGACGAACACCCAAAAGCATTTGATGATATTACTGCAGGAGATTTTTTACATCAACGACTGGTAGAAATAGGTTTGATTAAAAAATAAGTAATGCATCCACTCACGTAAGAACTTTTAAAATTAATTATTTTTGAAATCGTTAGAAGACCAACTTAAAAATTTATTTCCCGAACACGAAACATCGGAAGAACCTGCGAGCCTTGAGAATAAAGAAACTCTTTGGCTTCAAGATGATCCGTTACTTTGTAAATACGAAAAGCGTAAAGGAAAACCTATCACTATTATTGAAGGATATACCGGAGCAGATAGCGACTTTAAAAAACTTGCCAAAGAAATAAAACAATTATTAAGTGTGGGTGGTAGTTTTAAAAATGAAAAAATTATCATTCAAGGTGATTATCGCGATCGCATTATGAAATTTTTACAAGAAAAAGGATTTAAAACTAAGCGCGTTGGCGGATAAAGTAAATGGTCTATTTAAAATTTTAAATTTGGCATTTTAACCCACTCAATACGATAGAAGCATGCAACATTTAGCTTCTTAAGAAACAACTCTTAAATAAACAGAAACTCAAGTTTGAAACAACCTGCCCTCACATCAAGTGAATTAATTCTCAATGACGACGGAAGTATATATCACTTAAATTTAAAACCTGCTGATATTGCAGAAACCATTATTACCGTAGGCGATCCCGATCGTGTTGAAGCAGTTTCAAAACACTTTGACGCTCTTGAGGTCGAGGTACAAAAAAGAGAGTTTAAAACACATACTGGTACCTATAAGGGAAAACGAATAACCGTTATTTCTACCGGAATTGGAACCGATAATATCGATATTGTTCTAAATGAACTCGATGCACTTGCTAATATCGATTTTAAGACACGTCGCGTTAAAAAAGACCTTACCAAACTTACTATAATTCGTATTGGAACTTCTGGGGCTATACAACCAACTATTCCTATAGATTCATTTTTAGTTACTGAAACAGCGATTGGTTTTGACAATCTGCTTCATTTCTACGGAAATATTTCTTTTACAGATTCCGCTTTTTCTGAAGCATTTGTACAGCATACTAACTGGAATGCCCATAAATCAACCCCATATGTAGTTTCAGCAGACACCGAACTATTAAAATTATTCTCTTCTGAAACCGATTTTTTAAAAGGTTGTACTGCCACCAATGTTGGGTTTTACGGGCCGCAAGGTCGCGTTCTTAGGCTTCAAACAGAAGATAACATGTTAAACGACAAACTTACCAGTTTTCAGTTTCAGAAGAAAAAAATTACCAATCTTGAAATGGAAACATCAGGAATTTATGGAATGGCGACTTTGTTGGGGCATCGTGCTATTTCATTAAATGCTATCTTAGCGAATCGATGTGACCAAACATTCAGCAAACAACCCCAAAAGACAGTTGATCTGTTAATTCAAAAAACCTTATCCATTCTAGTAGCATGAAAAATTTTAAAATTGGTGGTGTTCCAGAACACTTTAATTTACCTTGGTATTTAACACTACGTGATAAAGAATATCAAGAAGAGGATATAAATTTACGTTGGAAAGATTACTCGGGAGGTACTGGAGAAATGTGCAAAGCATTGCGCGAAGGTGAGATTGATATGGCAGTTATTTTAACCGAAGGAATGGTACGCGATATTGTTAATGGAAATCCGTGTAAAATTGTACAAGTATTTGTTGAAACACCTTTGCTTTGGGGAATTCACGTGGCTGAAAATTCAGACTATAATTCGGTTAAAGAATTAAAAGGTACTCAGGCGGCTATTAGTAGATACGGTTCGGGATCCCACTTAATGGCTTTCGTAAATGCGGAACAACAAGGCTGGAATACCGAAAAAGACCTTGATTTTACGGTAATAAAAAATCTTGATGGAGCACTAAAAAATCTTCCTGAAGGAAATGGCGATTATTTTATGTGGGAGAAATTTATGACCAAACCTCATGTAGATAACGGAACATTTCGATTGGTAGGTGAATGCCCTACCCCTTGGCCTTGCTTCGTTATTGCAGTTCGTGACGAGGTATTAGAGAAAGATGAAGACGCGGTTAAAAAAATTATTGAAATCATTAATCGAACTACTTCAGAATTTAAAGACATCCCTTCTATCGATGTGATGATTGCTAATAGATACGAATTAGAACTTAAAGATGTACAAAAGTGGTTGTCGCTTACCGAATGGAGTCAGTCACAATTAACAGATTCACAGCTCGAAAAAATTCAAACACAATTAAAAAAATTACAGCTTATCGACGATAAGATCAATAAAAACAGGGTATTACACAAATTTTAAAAAAATGATCTGTTAACGCAACCCATTTATACTTACTGCATCTTTTAAATATAAAACAGTAAGCAATATGACAATCTTTCTAATCATTTTGGGGGCCTTACTTGTTACTAACTATCTACTTTTAGAATTTAGCTGTAACGATGCTACAGATCCCGAAGTACCCGAAGAAGAGTAATTTCTTTTTTATAAGTAATAATCAGAGGTATTTTATTCTTTAAAATATCCATCTAGGTACAACAATCTATTTTCAAGCCATTCTTTAAGGTAAGTTAGGTTTTCTTCGTCGTGAGAGACATTCCATACCTTTGCATCCCTTTCATAAAAGTTGTTTTCTTTTAATTTTAAGTAATTCTCTTCTATTCGATTGCTAATTTTTTCATCACTAAACTCCCCTCTTCGCAATTCTTTCCATCGCGTAATTGCCTTCGATCTATAGTTATTCGGATTCTCATTCCACAGACGATCGAATAAATTATTACTCAAAATGTCGTTTGTTGTTGCAATTCGTTTCCCGTCTTGAATGGTTCCAAGTACGCCATCAAGATCCCACGGAACAATAAAAAAAGGAGTCTCTTTATCGTACCGAGCCATATAGTAGTTTTTTCCTAAGTTATCGGTAGCACGAATTAAATTTATGTACAAAAAATAATTCATTAAATTATCCACAACAAAATAGGAGTCAATCTCAGCTTCGAACGCTTTTGGGTTCGATTCGGCAACGAATTTAACCGCTTTATAGAAATCATCGTAATGCGCTACATAATCTTCAAAAGGATATTTCATCTCAAAACCACCCCACATCGGTAAATTATTATTAAATTCTGGAGCGCCTTTAAATGCAGTTCCATTTACATAATTCGATGCTTTAAAAAGCAATCCGTTGGCAACACCGTCTTTCATTTTCTTTAGTTTCAGTAAGGATCGGTTTATTTTTTCTGAAAAGAAATAGACACCTCGATACTCACCGTCGATAAAAAGATCTGCATAAAACCCATCGATCGTACTTCGGGCTTTGGGCTCTTCTGAAGCGTAATGCGGTTCGTACATATCTTTCCAAAGTGTCTGAGAAAAATTTGCTCTAACAAATAAGGGTTCATTGTAAAGACCGTCTAAAATCCAATCGTCTTCTTTCCGAAGATCTTTGAAGTCTATTTCCTTTTTTCCTTTCGAAATTGTATCGGTATAAAATTCTACATTAAACGATTTCTTGGGATAGGTAAGCGATAGATTTCCACGTAGCTCAATTCCTGCAGCACTGGTAAACGTAGTGTCGGCATCGTAATAATGAAACTCCGCATTTTTCTTCGGAAAATCAACAATATCATCCTTAACCGTAATTGAAAGGATCGGAGATTTTGTAACATACAAACTGAATTGTTCTTCCCCTACTGAAACTGGGTACACTTCACTGTTCGATAACGATGCTATCGGTGTTTCGAAATGATAGGTCGTATCTAATGTAATGGTGCTTAGTGGAGTTTCAGGATCACTCTCTATTGCATCTATATTAAGTACAATAATTTTTTTACTTGGATCTACCTGAAAACTTTCTGGATGAATCGAAAAAGGTGCTTTCTCTTGTGCACAACTTATATGAACACCAGAAATAACAGATAATAATAGTAGAGAAATAATTTTTTTCATAATACATATTACAATTTTGATGGCTTATTTACCATTCAATTGGCATTTTTTTAAGTTTTTTTAAATAGTCATTGGCTTTACTGAAATGTTGATTTCCGAACCAATATCCTCTATTGGCGCTCAATGGGGATGGGTGTCCGCTAGTAAGTACAAGATGCTTGGTAGTATCGATCTTGGCTCCTTTCTTCTTTGCGTATCCACCCCATAAAAGAAAGACAAGATCTTCTCGTTGTTCTGAAAGTGCACTAATCACAGCATCGGTAAACTGTTCCCATCCTTTTTTCTGATGACTGCCTGCGTTGTGAGCACGGACTGTCAACGTAGCATTTAGCAAAAGAACTCCTTGATCTGCCCATCGTTGCAAGTTTCCACTATCAGGAAGTTGCACCCCAATATTGGTTTCAAGTTCCTTAAAAATATTCTGAAGCGAGGGAGGATGAGCAATTCCATCGGCTACCGAAAAACAAAGTCCGTTAGCTTGGCCTGGCCCGTGATAAGGATCTTGTCCTAGAATCACCACTTTTACTTCATTAAAGGGTGTATGGTCGAATGCTGCAAAAATTTCATTGCCTGGCGGGAAACATGTGTGTTGTTCGTATTCGGTTTTTATATAACGAGTCAATTCTTCAAAGTAAGGTTTTTTAAATTCATCTTTTAAAACCGACTTCCAACCTTCCTCTATTTTTATCTGCATTATTTGTACTTTTACTTTTTCAAAATTAAGAATAAAAATTGCAACAGAATTCAAAGACAAAAATCCATAAAAAAACCTTAGAAGACCTTGAGTTTCCCACGGTTTTGAGTCAGGTTTCAGCATTTTGTGTAACCGAACCAGGCACACGAAAAGTAGCTGGTATTGCTCCCTATAGAAATACAAACGACATTGCGCCCGAATTAAATAGGGTAAAAGAGTTTGTAGCTTCATTCGACGGAGATAATCGAATTCCAAATCATGGTTTCGAGCCCATATTTAAAGAACTTCAGTTATTTGAAATTGAAAACAGTACGTTAGAGATCTCCGGATTTCGTCGCATTTTAAGTGTTTCAGAAACGACTAGAATATTACTTAAATTCTTTAAAAAATTTGAAGAGTTCTATATATATCTAAATGCATTTTCAGAAAGAGTTGCTTATACTGGGATGATTTCCGAAGCAATTAATAAAGTAGTTGATAAATACGGTGAAGTAAAAAATGATGCTTCACCCGAACTGGACGCCATTCGCAGAAGACTCAACTTGGTGAAAGGACAAATTAATGCCTCTTTCTCAAGAGCGTTGCAACGTTATGTAAAAGCTGAATACTTAGATGACATAAAAGAGACAATCGTCGATAATAGAAGAGTTCTTGCCGTGACTGCCATGCACCGAAGAAAAATTAAAGGCGCAGTCTTAGGTACTTCCAAAACAGGAAGTATTGTGTATATAGAACCGCAAGAAACGCTGGAATATGCCAACGAACTTAGCACTCTTGTGTATGAAGAGCAGGAAGAAGTAAAACGAATTTTAAAGGTGCTCACCGAACAAATTCGTCCGTATGCTTCATTGCTTGCCGATTATCAAGACTATCTTTCGACGATGGATGTTCTTTACGCCAAAGCAAAATATGCCATTAGTATTGATGGAGTGTTGCCGTTACTTACTTCAGAAAAAAGACTCTCTCTTGTAAATGCGTATCACCCTCTACTTTTAACAGCAAATAAAAAAAGAAACGAAAAGACATTTCCGCAAAGCATCGCACTGGAGCCAGAAAGTAGAATTATTGTGATCTCAGGTCCAAATGCAGGGGGAAAAAGTATCACTTTAAAAACCGTAGGACTATTACAAGCAATGATACAGAGTGGAATGTTAATTCCTGTGGATCCACAAAGTGAACTCTGTTTTTTCGAGCGTATTCTTACCGATATTGGAGATAACCAATCTATCGAAAACCATTTAAGTACGTATAGTTACCGATTAAAAAAAATGAATCAGTTTCTTCGGAAATGTGATAACGAGACCCTCTTTTTAATTGATGAATTTGGTACCGGAAGTGATCCCGAATTAGGTGGAGCATTGGCTGAAACCTTTTTGGAGGTATTCTACGAACGAGAAGCTTTTGGAATAATCACGACTCATTACACTAATCTGAAACTACTGGCAAACGAATTACCGCATGCCATTAACGCAAACATGCAGTTCGACAGTAAATCGCTTCAACCTTTATATAAACTTCATTTAGGAGAAGCTGGAAGTTCGTTTACATTTGAAGTTGCACAAAAAAATGGCATTCCGTACAGTCTTATTAACCGTTCGAAGAAAAAAATAGAACGCGGAAAAGTTCGATTCGATAAAACAATTGCGAACCTTCAAAAAGAACGATCGGCACTCCGTAAAACCTCTGCTTCATTAAAATCTGAAGAAGAGAAAGCACGGGGGGAAAGTAAGCAATTGGAAGAAATAAATGCTAAAGTTCAAGAGAAGTTAGAACGGTATCAAGAATTATATGATGCGAACCAAAAGATGATTAGCTTAGGTAAGAAGTTCGATTCGTTATCGGAATCTTATTTCAACAACAAACGAAAAAAACAGCTTACAGATGAATTAATGAAGCTGGTCATGATAGAAAACAGCAAACGAAAAAAGCTCGCCCCTAAAGTAAAAAAGGTTGTAAAAGCTAAAGAAAAAAAAGTTCAGCAAGAAGTAGAGAAAAAAGTTGAAGTAATTCGAGAACGAAAAAAGAAAGAAAAAGCAGAAGCTAAAAAAGCACCACCTCCAAAACCGAAAGTTATACTTAAAGTTGGCGACAGAGTTAGAATGATAGATGGGCGTGCCATAGGAACAATTGATAGCATCGAAAAGAAAAAAGCTATTGTGAATTATGGAATGTTTACCGCAGATGTAAGTATGGATGAATTGGAGAAAGTTTAAGTGAGAAATGGGGAATTAGGAAATTTAAAAAACATCTAAATCTAATTGCACTATAATTCATGGACAAAACAGAAAAACATAGCATTATTTTATTCGATGGGGTTTGTAATTTGTGCAATAGCTCTATCAATTTTGTAATTCGTCATGATCCAAAAAATCGTTTCCAATTTGCTGCTTTACAGAGCGAAATTGGAGCTTCGCTTACCGAAGAGTTTACTATAGACCCTAACGATACAGATTCTATTATTCTTATTGAGAACAATACCGCTTACGTTAAATCTACAGCAGCACTTCGCATTGCTAAAGGATTGTCTGGTGCTTATCCCCTGCTCTATGCCTTTATAATTATTCCTACTTTTATAAGAAACAAAGTTTACGATTACGTCGCAAAAAATCGCTACAAATGGTACGGAAAAAAAGATAGCTGTATGATTCCGACTCCAGAATTAAAATCCAGATTTTTATAGCTTTAATTATTATTCAACGTTTAAAAAACGTTTTTAGTTCTAATTCATATCTAGTAACAGTTAGGTTAACGATCGGTTAACGCATGCTTTTTTGTACCTTAATGGCTTATCTAACACCTACTTTTACGATATGCAATTAAAAACCAAAGGCTTAATAATAGCTGCTGTAATTACTTTATTAGCGCTTATTGCAATACAGGGGTATCTTATCTATAACTCGTATGAGCTTAAGAAAAAGACAATTACGATCGATGCCCGAAATGCTGTAGCTAAAGTTTATAATACAAAAGAAGTAGATTCAATTCTTTGGTTATATCGAAACGATTTTCTTTATCATTTAGAGGAGTATAAAAGTGGCAACCTCACCAAAGATAAAGCTGTTGAGGGTCTTCAGCAGAAAGCTAAAGAGATAAATCCTGGGTTTTTAAATCTTTACAAACAAGGGATCGAATCTCAAATTCCTGGTATCAACATTAAGTTTAAAAAACTAGTAACTAGCATCACATTAACTAATAATGATGGGAACTCTGAAACTATAATTTCAGAAGTTACTCCAGACACCATACTTCTTGTAGGTCAAAATTTTAAACAAGAAGATGCCATGCTAATTAATAATAGTACTTGGCAAAAAGACCACGAATTTTTAAATAATGGCGTACCAGATAAATTCGATCTTACCTTTAAGTCTAGTATTTACATGAATGTTACCGATTGGAACACCATATTATTTAAAGAGTTATCGGGACTTTTTATTGTTTCTAGTCTCCTTTTACTTTTTGTTGTTGCACTTCTCTATTATTCGATTCAGAATTTATTAAAGCAAAAAAGACTTGCTGAAATTAAAACCGATTTCATTAATAATATCACACATGAGTTAAAAACTCCCTTATCTACTTTATCCTTGGCTACTAAAACTCTTACAAGTTCGTATGCCCAAGATCGCACTATTGCTTCAGAAGCAGTGGAGGTAGTTAATCGACAAAACATAAGACTACAAAAACTTATCGATCAAGTGTTGCAAAGTAGCTTGGGGTATCAAGAGATTAAACTATCCAAAGAAGAACTTAATGGAAGTCTTTTTATGAAACAAGTAATAGAAGATTATCGCTTAACATTACATTCAGAAGTGAATATTATCACCCATATCGACAACACTGGAATTTTATTA
This sequence comes from Cochleicola gelatinilyticus, assembly GCF_001637325.1. GTDB lineage: Bacteria > Bacteroidota > Bacteroidia > Flavobacteriales > Flavobacteriaceae > Cochleicola > Cochleicola gelatinilyticus. Next base: position 41,593 of record NZ_LRXL01000045.1, on the reverse strand, counting down.
AGTGCAGATAATTTTTACTTAAGTACTGCAATAATAAACTTATTAAATAATGCCATAAAATATGGCGGGAGAACACTCGTAGTGTCTTACGGAATTATAAAAGAAGAAAATGTTCATCACATAACGGTAACAGATGATGGGATTGGAATTTCAGAAAAATATCAAAAATATATATTCGATAAATTTTACCGTGTAGGGGAAAAAGACACCCATAATTTTAAAGGACTTGGATTAGGACTTTATTATACCAAACAAATAATTAAAGCACATAATGGATCAATTACAGTACATAGCCGAGTAAATCACGGAGCTACATTTATCATTAAAATCCCAATTGTATGAGCTGGAAAATATTATTAGCAGAAGATGATCAAGACTTGGGTACCATGCTAAAGCGATATCTAGAATTAAATAATTTTCAGATAAAGTGGGAGAAGGATGGAGAAAAAGCATACCAACTCTTCCAAGAAGAAGATTTTGATATATGCATATTAGATGTCATGATGCCGAGGATGGATGGGTTTTCATTAGCAAAAAAAATTGTTACCATAAAACCAGAAATGCCTTTTCTATTTCTCACAGCACGTAAAACAAAAGAGGATCGAATAAAAGGCTTAAAACTAGGAGCCGATGATTACATCGCTAAACCTTTTGAAGCTGAAGAACTCATTCTTCGAATTAAGAATATTGTTAAAAGAGTAAAGCAACAAAGTATTATAGAGCCTGATGATGAAACAAATAGTATAATAGATATTGGCAATTACACTTTCGATTATCGAAATCTTGAATTACGCATAGACAATACAATGCAAAGACTTACTGCTAAAGAAGCAAAGCTTATTTATTACCTCAATACTAATAAGAATCAACTTATTAAACGAGATGAGATACTCGCACACGTTTGGAATAAAACAGATTTCTTTTCGGGAAGAAGTATGGATGTTTTTATAAGCAGGGTTCGTAAATACTTTAAAAAAGATCCCTCTATACGCCTGCAAAGCGTGCGTGGAATAGGATTAGAATTTAATATAAACGCTAAATAATTAACTATAATTTTTATATAATGAAAACAATTACTCACATTTTAATAGTAACATTTCTTATCGTTACTACGAATCTCGTAAGAGCGCAAGAATATTTTGGAACCACTAGCATTGGTGATACTTCTATCGACATTAATTATCGCTCTGCCGTTAACAGTCAAGGGGAAATTTTCACACTCGGTTTATATTCAGGAACCTTAACATTAGGGGATGCAACAATTACTTGGGAAGGTGGAAACGCTGACGGGTTTTTAACCAGACACGACAGCAATGGAACACCTTTAGATATTAAAGGCTTTGGAGGGTTTATGGACGATGTAGCACTCGACGTAGCAATAGATATCAATGACAATATTTATATCACTGGATATTTTACAGGAGCAGGTCCAGACTCTTTTGATGCTGATCCAGGACCAGAAGAATTTTTATTAATGCAGCCTTCTCCATTTGCAAGTCGTGATTGCTTTATTATAAAATTAGATCCTAATGGGGATTTTATCTGGGCAAAACAAGTAAGCAATCCTGCGGCAGTAGCAAATGAAGACTCTTATAGTATTGAAGTAGATACCGACGGAAATGTTTATGTGGGAGGTAGATTTGCTTATGCAGACTTCGACCCTTCTACAGATGGAGAAGAAATAATTATATCCACCGGAGGAGGCTCATCTCTAGATGGTTTTCTTCTGAAACTGGATACCGATGGAAACTATGTTTGGGTAAAAACATTTACTTCGGAAGGATTAGTGCAAATAAACGACATGGAATTCGATGCAAATGGGGATTTACTCATGATAGGGGATTTTGAAGAAACAGTAGATCTCAATCCTTCTGAAACTGAAGATGCAGAATTCACATCTAATGGTGCTCGAGACACTTTTATGGCCAAATTTACTTCAGATGGGGAATACCTATGGGCGCAAACCTTTGGGGGTGCTGCTTCAGAAATTTCAAAAGTCATAAAAAGCATCGATGAAGATATTTATATTGGAGGAATGTATACTGAAACTACAGACTTAAACCCTACAGACGGAGTTAATGAGTTTACAGCCTTAGGTGGTTACGATGGTTATCTAAGTAAATTTAATTCAAATGGAGACTATCAATTTAGTTATACTATTGGGGGTGATGATACTACAAATTTAGAAGACGTATACAGTTTGCGAAAAAATGAAGCCACCGGAAATCTTTTTGTTACTGGAACTTTCTTAGTAACAACCGATTTTGACAATAGTGACAACACTGCCGAAAGTACTTCCAATGGAAATACCGACAGCTACCTATTAGAAATTGACACAGATGGTAATTATGTGAACCATTGGACAATTGGAGGTCCTTTGGCAGAAGTAAACCCACAACTCGAAATTAATGAAAACAACGAAATTATAACCTTTGGTGCTTTTCAAGGTACAGATGTAGATTTTAATCCGTTCGATGAGGAGGATCTTATAAGTTCTATAGGAAGTTACGATGTTTACTTTTCACGATTTAATACAGAACCTATAGCGGGTATAGAAGAATCTCAATTAACAAATGTTGTAATATACCCAAATCCAACTACAGGAATTATTTACATAATAGACAAAAACAATATTGCAGATTCATACGAAATATATAATGTGCTTGGAACAAAAATAGCTACAGGAACAATTCAATCTCAAATTGATATGTCAGCATTCGCTACAGGAATATATGTACTTAAAGTTAATAGCAATACATCATCGATAACAAGAAAGATAATTAAAAATTAAGTTTCGTTTAAATTTAAAATATTTAAGAGCGGATGGAGATTTCTATCCGCTTTTTCTATTTTAAATTCTGAAGAATAAAATTCAATTTGGTGTTAGAATTTTCGTTAGAATCGAACGCAAAATTACGGTACCTATTTTCCAGAGCTAAGCCTTCTTCTTTCCATTTTAAAACCATTGGCGCAGCTTCTAACGTAACCTTTCCTCCCAGTAGCGTGTCTAGATTTTCATTACGATGGTAATAATCGTACACTTTTTTTAAACCTGTTAAATACATATAATCTTTTGTAAACCCACCACCCCGATGTGCGCGTAGTGTAATATTATACGATTCGTCTCTGTTTAATTTATACTGATTGTGCAACAAATCGAATGTATCGCAAAAGTTAAAACCTTTTCGTAAACTATCGGTAGCCATAACACGGTACGCTAGTTCTTTGAGGCGGTAGAGTGTTAAACAATCGCTCATGTATTCGCTAAAAACGGCAAGTCCTTCTTGAGTTTCAACATTGTTTGGGAATCCGTTATGAAAAATTTTTAACGACTGATTTAATCCATTGAACGTAGTAACCAAATGCACCCCTATCTCATGATTTGCTAATACCTTTAACTGATTGGCACTATATCGATAGTTCTTTTTTAATAATAGTGTTTGCGTGTTATTTTGCACCATTGCTGCCGCAGTGATCTTATTCGATAATTTGGTGTTAAAGGCAAAATCATATCGTTTGGTAAAATCCATAAAATAATCGAGCGCTTCGGGTGCTGAATAGGCTGGGATCATTTCTTTATCATACGATTCATCTTCAAAATGAAGAATAAAACGTGCATTTTCAACATCTTTTTCTGTAGGAGTTCCAAACGATTTTAAAACGTTATAGTAAAATTTTCGACCCTGCCCTATCGTTTCAATACATTGTATTAACCCCGAATAATCGTAGATTACATCCCTATAAAAATTTCGGGTAGTTTCATCTTTAATACTATCAATGTCTTGCGAGAATAGTTCCTGCTGAATCTGATGCGCATTAAAATCAATTTTCCGGTATTTAAAGTTCGGATTTATATTGTACTTGGAAGCAAAGAAATTTCGTTTCTCTTGTTCAATATTAATGGGGTTCACATAATTAAGTAACTCAATTTTCTGAACTAATTTGTTTAAATTAAAATCTATCTTAAAAAGATTTGGATGGCTATCGATACTGGCTTCGGGGTAGGTCATTGAAAAATTTTATCCTAATATCTAAGGTCTATTAATTTCTAAAATTTAAGATTTGTGTGTTTTGTAAAAAGCGTTTGCATGATCTTTTAATTTTTTCTGAAGTTGTTTTTCAATAGCGAAAACTACTTCAGGAAAGATCACCTGTTTCATTTCATCACAATAGATTTTCTTAAATTCTGTCGCCAAAACTAAGGTATTTCTAAAGTTTTTGGTAATAAATTTCAAAAAATAGCCTTTTCCGAAGAAGGTATTATTTTCTAAAGAGGTTGTTTCAGGCACTCCAGGGATATCAAGTTGAGATAAAGAAATGCGCCAAGACTCTATAAACGTTCCATAACGTTGCGTATCTATATTTGTCGTTCCTAAATTAATTACGGGTACTTCGCGATCCCATCTTTTCCAATTATAAGAATGCATGTCATACACAATTACATCCTTAAATTTCTCCTCTAATTTTGAAATTAAGGCATGAACAACGGTATAAAATGTAGCATGTTTTTCAAGACTTTTATTTCGTTGCTCGGTCGTTAATCGTTCTTTCCATAATTTTTTTCCCCAGGCATCATCAAATATTGCATTGTCGGGATCACGATTAAGATCGTATTCGAATCGGCTATCGCATCCTGCTATTACAATAGGATGCGTTTTTACAAACTCTTTAGTGCAAGGATCTTCCTCGAACCAACGATCGTATTCGGTATGCGTACATTTATCCCATAATTCTCTTCGAAATTGATGCCCATCGTGAATTGCACTGCACACATAAGGCACATAGGCATCAACTTTTAGCGTGAATGAATAATCGTCACAGACTGCCTCGAAAATTTCTTCATTATTAATTTTTTCAATTAGTTGTTTAGCTGAAAGACGTATCATATATGAGCAAATGTAAAAATTTATGGTTATTGTGCCTTGTGTCTGTAATCTTTTAAAATTTGAATATAATCTAAAGGTAAATTAGCAATATGTGCCGCTGAGATAATTTTTTCCAAATATTCTTCATCTGGTGAAATATCTCCTTCTGGAATAGCGAGATACAAATTACATTCCAATTCGCCATGATCAAGTGAATTAATCCGCATGATTTTTCTAACGTAAGAATTTGGGTTTTCAATGCGGTCAAGTTCCTTAAAATCGTCTTTCGACATTTCGAAAATCACCCCATAAACCCTTGAATTTGAAGCAGGTTCTATACTGGCCACACCTCCATCGCGATAATCCCCTTTTCTATTAAAAACTAAAGAATAATTCTCTACATACCCATTGCTAATTTTTTCGGCAGAAGGGCATCGTTCTTTCATTTGACTTAAATCCATATTAGAGCCGTAAGAAAAATATAAATATTTCTCTACCATCTCTCTATCGAAATTTTCGAGCGTAATTCGGTCTGTGGAAACCTCGTTATTTATATCTGCAAGTATCCTTTCCTTAAAATCGATACAAAGTTCTTTATTGTTTTCAATAAAAATTCCAACACCCGCTAATCTAGCATTTTTAGTTCCAATATTTCTCAATACGGTGAACATAAATTCTACTGTATTGTCTTTGTCGTTACAATCATCTATAACACAAACCGAGGCTAAACCAGTAATTTCGAAGGTTGTGTTGGTTATGTATAGTTCGAAATAGTCTGGATATTCACTAAGTAAATACTTAAGTTGTTTATTCCAATAGTCGTTTTCGTGATAGGTTTTTGTCTGAAGTCGAATTACTTTCACGTTGTTTTTAAGAGCTGTTTCAATCGCGCTTTTAAACTCTCTAGCGATTTCTTTGCCTTTAGGATCTTTACATTCAAATCCTTCACCTGTTATGTAGATATCGTGTTTGGCATTTCTAATCTTATCATTAAAATACTCATAGAACTGTTCATTATATTTAGCATTATCGGGAGTTCTAAAAACTTTATTTGTAGAAGTATTTCTTTGGAATAAGACCCCTCTAATTATGAAGCCGAGCACTCCACCTGCGATAATTAGAATTGCATAAAAGAAAAACAAAAGAAGGCTGTCTCCACTAAAATGAATAAGTAATGCGACTATACTACTTATACTACCTAATAATCCAAGTACAAGAAGTAATTTATTGCCTTGATCTTTCATACAAATTTATTTAATTGCCCCCTCTAAATTTTCTTCATCTACTTCTATAGTTCCTTCTACATTATCCAATAAATATTTTTCATTACGTCTTTAATTACGCCTCATCCACATGTTTTCGAAGCTTTTGTCTTCTTTCAAATGCAGCTACTCGTTCGATTACCTTGTCTTCGACAAAATCGATGATCTTTTTTTGTATTTTAACTTTGTATACTTTATTCATATACGTAATCCCACCTGGGGACATAACATTTACTTCTACTAGCATCCCATTTATTACATCGATACCCACAAAGTATAATCCATCTTTCACTAATTTAGGACCAATTCGACGACACAATTCTTTTTCTTGTTTCGATAATGTGTGCTTCTGAACAGAGCCACCTGCACTCACGTTAGAGCGGTGGTCCTCATCTCCTGGGACTCGCTTCATTGCCCCAATAGGTTGTCCGTTAAGAAGCAATATTCTCACATCTCCTTGATCGGCACCTTCAATATAATCTTGTAGTATTACATAATTAGAAGTACCATCTTTATTATCGATATAAAAGTCTAATAACGAGTTAATACTCGACATAGCTCTTTTTTCAATTAAAATTACTCCCGATCCACCATATCCGTTTAAAGGTTTCAGAATCATCTTATCTGGTCCCTCTTTGATTGTTTTCTTTAAATATTCTTTATTTTTTGTAACATGGGTTCGAGGAATCATTTCGTTCGTATCATCTTCAAAAACCGCTGTATATAGCTTGTTATTTGCCCGGCGTATTCCATCAAGATCATTCATAATAAAGACATCATCTTTTACCGAATCTAGAAAATTCAACATGATCATATCTAACGGTGGATTGCTTCGTAATACAATTACATCGAAGCCTGCCATAGGTAGCATCTCATCATAAAATTCTGCTTGTTTATGAAATGATTTAAGACTACCGGCTATTTTATCTTTTCGCTTCATGACTTTAGAAAAAGCAAAAGCAACGCTATCCCGAATGGTAAGGTTTGCAGGCGTTGTAATTGCCAATCCGTGTCCACGTTTTACAAATTCATGAATCATCGCAAGCGTTGAATCGTTATCGGGGTCCATTTCATCCCAAGGGTACATTATAAAGCAAACATTCATAGTTGATGGTTTTAACATAAAGATACATATTATTAGAAATGTCACAAGTTCTAAAATATGCAATAAAGAAAAACCTCTAATTTTTAAAAGAAGAGGTTTTATGGTTTTTATTTTTTTGAAATTAATTAACCGTTTGTCCTACATTTAAAAGGCCGCGAGAATGCGGTGTGGGTCCATTCCAGTTAAAGTCGGTATATCTATTTCCTGTTCCAGTTAGTTGTAATGATTCATCAATAGCCGTCCCAGTATCTTCTTGTACAATAATGTCCTGTGAAACAGCTCCAGCCGCAGGCCCATCAGCTGCCGTAAAGAAACCCTCATAACTAATAAACTGAAGCACTGTTCCCGTTGAAATTTTTACAAGTGCTAATCCATCTGGTGCTCCATTTTGTATATCAACTCTCGGAAACCATTCTGCAGCAAAACCATTTCCTTCATCCCCAATTATTCCTGTTAATGTTAAGCCATCGTAGGATAAACCATTTGAGCCGTTATAAAATTCAATTCTGTAATCGGAAAGATCTATGCCAGCAGGACCGGCAATTTCTACACCTTCGCCCGCATCACTTCCGCCATTGTCATAATGCAACTCATTAATCCATGGCTCTGTAGGGACAGGAGGCACTGTAAAACAGTTCACATTCTCCCAGCTATCTCCATCCCAAAGCTGTAAGCAACCAGGGTCTAAAACAAAAATCATTAATCCGACATCGGTAGAAGTTGCTGGTATAAGATCGCGTTGTGCTATTGTAGCTACTCTTGGAGGCATAAAACCTCGATACGGCCCTACGCCATTTGTTGTTCCACTTACTTCCAAATTAGAAGCGGGTGATGGATTTGTAGTTCCTATTCCTACTTGGGCACCTGCCAAATAGGTGAGTAAAAAAAATGCTAAAAAAGTAATGTTCTGTTTCATGCTATGAGATTTTTCATGGCATAGTAATCGAGAACATAATAGATTTGTAGTTGCGTAAAACGCAATGGGCTATACAAATAACTTAAAAAAAATACATCTTTCTAAGTGTTTCTGTAAAAATTAATCGTTTGTTAATAACAATTACGAATCGAGATCGAATGTTTCTGAAGGATTTTCATGTTCTTTATAATGCAACATTCCTTCCCCTTTAGCAATAATCGAAGATACCGTAGCATCTCCTGTAACATTTACCACGGTTCTAAACATGTCTAGAATACGATCTACTGGAAAAATAATTGCGATCCAAGCCGGATTCAACCCTACCGAGTCTAATACGATTATTAACATTACAAGTCCTGCACTAGGAACTGCTGCACTACCAATAGACGCCAAAGTTGCTGTAAGTACAATAGTTAACTGTTGTCCTAATGTAAGGTCGATCATGTGCAATTGCGCCAAAAACACCACCGCTACTGCTTGATACAAACACGTTCCATCCATATTTACCGTTGCTCCAATAGGCAACACAAAGCTTGTTACTTTTTTATCGACCCCTAAATTCTCTTCTACACATTCCATCGTAACAGGTAAGGTTGCTGCACTACTTGATGTTGAAAAGGCTAGTGTTTGCGCCGGACTCATTGCTTTAAAAAAGCCTTTGTAAGGAATTTGTTTCACAAAGATTTTTAAGAATAGAGGGTACACTACAAAAATCATAATCATAAGTCCCGCAAAAACTGTTAGCGAATACCAACTTAATCCTTTAAAAATTTCATATACTTTTCCTATATCATCCCCTGCCATTTTACTTACTACTCCTGCTAATAACGCAAAGACAAAGAACGGAGCGGCTCGCATTACTAAATCGACCATTTTCAGAAATACCTCCATGATGCTATCCACCACATCGGTAACAGGTTTCGATTTTTCATTAGGAATGAAAAGCAAAGAAATACCAAAGAACAATGCAAAAAAGATAATCTGAAGCATTAGCCCATTATCGGTAAGTGAACGGAAAAAATTCTGAGGAACAATATCTACTAATGGCTGCAATGGACCCGCATCTTTTGTTTGATTAGCCGTCTGCATCTTTTCATTTACAGCAGCATCTTTTAGTTCGCCTTTAGAAAGGTCGGTAATGCGTTGGGCACGCTCGAAAAATTCGGGTTCTTGCAAATAATTAATACCATCTTTTATTTCATAGCCTTGATCGTTTGCCCAGATTTCGTAACTAATTCGGTTATCAATTCTACTATCTTCATCTACCAAAGCCCCTGGCTTTATAACATTAACAAGCGCTAATCCTAATGACACTGCTAAAACAGTTGTTAGAAGATAAGCTAGCAAAGTCTTCCCTCCCATTCTACCTAGACTTGCTGGATCACCAATATTAGCAACACCACTAATCACCGAAAATAACACCAAAGGCACTGCAATAAGTTTCAGTAAATTAATAAATATGGTTCCAAAAGGTGCAATCCAATTAATAGTGAAATTGGTCCAACCTAATGTGCTAGATAATAATGCCCAGATAATTCCTAAAACTAATCCGATAATGATTTGCCAGTGTAGCGCTAATTTTTTCATATGTATTCCCGAGAAGTCGGGTGACTTTTATGCTAAGGTTCTATAATAATTAGAAAAAAAAATCTCAAAGGTCACAATTTAGACAATTTATTCAGCAACCAAAAATCGGCCAGTACCAATGCCGCCATTGCTTCAACAATTGGAACAGCTCTTGGGACCACACAAGGGTCGTGTCTACCTTTACCTTGCATTTCGACGATTTCTCCTTCCGAAGTAATTGTATTTTGTTTCTGCATGATCGTGGCAACTGGTTTAAAAGCTACATTAAAATAGATTGGTGCTCCATTACTAATCCCGCCTTGAATCCCACCACTGAAGTTCGTTTTTGTACTGCCATCGGTTTCAAATAGATCATTATGTTCACTCCCTTTCATTGTGATTCCATCGAAACCACTTCCAAATTCAAATCCTTTCACCGCATTAATCGATAACATCGCCTTCCCTAGTTGGGCATGCAATTTATCGAAAACCGGCTCTCCGAGTCCGACAGGCACATTTTCGATCACACAAGTAACCATGCCACCAACAGTATCCCCTTGTTTTCTTATATCTTTAATATAGGTTTCCATTTCTGAAGCCATTTGTGCATCTGGGCAACGTACTGGATTTTTTTCTATTTCTGAAAAATCTACTTCGGAATACGATTTCTGTAGTTTCAAACTTCCTACGGCTGAAACATATGCTGTAATCTTAATATCTTTAAGCAATTGTTTGGCTATAGCACCTCCAGCTACTCTTGAAGCAGTTTCCCGAGCTGAAGATCTTCCGCCTCCTCGATAATCTCGGATTCCGTATTTCTTATCGTAGGTATAATCGGCATGCGAAGGACGGTATGTTTTTTTTATATGATCGTAATCTTTCGACTTCTGATTGGAATTTTCAATTACAAAACCGATGGGCGTTCCCGTGGTCGTTCCTTCAAAAATACCAGAAAGAAAACGCACTGTATCGGGTTCTTTTCGTTGAGTCACAATAGCCGATTGCCCTGGTTTTCTTCGGTTCATTTCAGTTTCAACCGCATTCAAATCTATTGTTACACCGGCTGGACACCCATCGATAATACCACCGATAGCCTCACCATGTGATTCTCCGAAAGTAGTGAGTTTAAAAATTGTTCCGAAGGAATTACCTGCCATAATTGTGTTTTCAACAAATGTAAATCTTACGGTCGAATATTAAAAATAAACATTGCGCTTAATACTTGCGAAACATAGCTATTTTAATATAAAGTTTTAAACACCAAAGCATAACATTCAGATAAACTTGCAGTTCCTATAAAATAGGTTCTTTGTATTATAAAATCTTTGCTGTTGAAACGAAAAGTAGAAGTAGTTGTGCTCTCCGATCTCCACCTTGGTACCTATGGGTGTCATGCTAAAGAAATACTACAGTACTTAAATTCGGTGAAACCTAAAAAGTTAATTCTAAATGGCGATATAATTGATATTTGGCAGTTCAGGAAACGGTATTTTCCTAAAGCACATTTATTAGTGATTAAAAAAATTATTGCGCTTGCTACAAAAGGGACCCGAGTGTATTATTTAACAGGAAATCACGATGAGAAAATGCGGCGGTTTAGTGATACAAAAATGGGAAATATTCAAATTCTCGATAAATTGGTTCTCACATTAGATGGTAAAAAAGCATGGTTTTTCCATGGTGATGTATTCGATGCTTCTGTACAACATACAAAGTGGATCGCAAAATTAGGAGGCTGGGGGTACGATTTGTTAATAATACTAAATCGCTTTATAAATATTTGTCTAGCAAAGTTGGGAAGAGAAAAGTTTTCACTTTCTAAAAAAATTAAAAATTCGGTAAAGGGAGCTATGAAGTTCATAACGAATTTCGAAAAAACAGCCACCGACCTAGCCATAGAAAACAACTTCGACTACGTGGTTTGTGGACATATCCACCAACCGCAAATACGAAAAATAACAAATGATAAAGGCTCATGTGTGTATCTTAATAGTGGTGATTGGATTGAAAACCTTACTGCATTAGAATATCAAAACGAAAGTTGGAAACTCTATTACTTCAATAAAAATACCTACGATACTCCAGAAACTACTGCCTCTAAAATTGCTATGAACGATGAGGACGCTATCCCAGAAATGTGGTCTGCGTTTCAACAACTTTTTTCTTAACGCAACGCTTGTCGTAAGATGGTTGCTGGATGTAATGCTTCTCGCTGCGTTCCATCTTTTATTTGGTGTCGACAACTCGTTCCATTTGCAGCGATAATGGTTTCTTTAGAAGCTTTTCTTATAGAGGGAAAAAGCTTTAATTCTCCTATTTTCATGCTCACATTGTAATGCTCTTTCTCATACCCAAAACTTCCCGCCATACCACAGCAACCACTTGATATAATGGTTGGTTTATAATTTACTGGAAGATTTAATATATCGAAAGTAACCTTTTGATTGCTCATTGCTTTTTGATGACAGTGCGCATGAATCTTAATTGTTTTTTCTTCGGAAGTAAATTGTTCTGTCGTAATGCGTCCTTTTAAAATTTCCTTAGAAAGAAACTCTTCTATTAAAAAAGTGTGTTGAGCAACTCGCTCTGCTAAATCTACATCGTCTGCTAAACGCAGAAATTCATCTCGAAAACCTAAAATAGCGGAAGGTTCAATTCCAACCAATGGAGCATCTTTAGAAACCTTATCTTTTAAATAAGTTAAATTTGTATTTACTACTTTCTTTGCTTCTTCTAAAAATCCTTTACTCAACAATGCACGTGCACTATCTAAGTGCATAATCGGTGTTACATTATAGCCTAATGATATTAAAAGCTGATAGGTATCTTCAGCAATTTTAGCATCGAGGTAATTACTAAACTCATCTATAAATAAAACAACATTTTTATTGTTATTTTTATTTATAGTAGACTGTTTTACAGTTTTTAAGTAAATCTTACTAAAAGTTTTACTTGATAGTATTGGCAATGTTCTTTTAGAAGCAATTCCCATTCTCATTTTAACAAAACCCGATAAAAAATGATTTTTAAAAATGCTGTTTATCAACCAGGGAAACTTTGAAGCTTTTTTATTATAGAAAGAACTTTTAGCAAACAGCTTATTTACTCTGCTCACGCCGTGTATCTTATTATATTGAAATTGAAATTCTGCTTTTGCAGTTGCCATATCAACATTACTCGGACACTCAGTTGCACATGCTTTACAGCTAATACATAAATCAAATACTTTTTTAAGACTCTCAGAACCATAGGCGTTTAGATCGCTATGAGTAGTAAGTACTTCTCGTAACATATTTGCTCTGGCTCTAGTCGTATCTTTCTCATCTTTAGTTGCCTGATAGCTTGGACACATTGCCCCTTCTGCCTCTGCAGATTTACGGCAATCGCCACTACCATTACATTTTTCTGCTAACCGTAGGATGCCTCCAGAATCATCAAAATTTAAAAAACTAGGAATTTTCGGCTCCTTTCTATCGGGTACATACCGCAATGAAGCGTCCATAGGATAAGGATCTATAATCTTTCCTGGATTAAAAATATTGTAAGGATCGAACGTAAATTTAATACGTTTTAGAAGTTGATAATTAGTTTCTCCAATGAGTATGGGTAAAAATTCGGAACGCACAATACCATCCCCATGTTCACCCGAAAAAGAACCTTTATATTTTTTAGTTAGAAGAGCAACATCGGTTGTGATTTTTCTAAAATAATCTACTCCAGAGCTTTCTTTCAAATTTAGTATAGGGCGCAAGTGTAGTTCTCCAGCACCAGCATGAGCATAATAAACCGCGCCTTGATTGTAATTTTTCATTAACGCCGTAAATTCCGCTATAAACGAAGGAAGATCTGTTAAGGCAACTGCTGTATCTTCTATGCATGCAACTGCCTTTTTATCACCTACCATGTTCCCTAACAATCCTAATCCTGCTTTACGTAATTCTAAAGCCATTGTTATTTCAGACCCTTTTAATACTATGTTTGAATAACTTAAACCCGTAGCGGTTAATGAATTTAGTAGATTTTTGATCTGTAACTCCAAAATTTCTTCTGTATCCGCCTTTAATTCTAATAGCAATAAAGACTTAGGAGCGCCCTGTACAAAAAAACGATAGGGTTCATATTTTTTATTTTTTTTAGTACAATCCAAAATTACATCATCCATCATTTCGCACGTATGTAAATCATGCTGCATAACAGTAACAACGTCTTTTAAGCAATCTTCCAGAGTTGTATAATGTGAAACAACCATTGCTGTATGTTTTGGTGGCAACACATCTAGCTGAAGTGTAATTTCTGTGGTAAATGCTAATGTACCTTCGCTTCCAGTAAGTAACGTGGAAAGATTTATAAGATTTTCAGAAGTGCTAAATGTGGAAGTATTAAGCAATGTATCTACCGCATAGCCCGTGTTTCTTCTATGAATTTCCGGCTTCGGAAACTGTTTCAGTATTTCGTCTTTTGCACTGTCTAATTTTAATTCTGAATAGATTCGCTGGTAAATTTTTCCTTCGAGGTCTTTCTGAAGCATTTTTTGCTTAAATTCTTCCGAAGTAATGGATGTAAAGATCGCCTCACTTCCGTCTGAAAGAAACGTTTTTAATTGAAGCACCTTATCTCTTGTTACGCCATATTGTATCGATGTTGTTCCACTAGAATTATTTCCAACCATCCCTCCTATCATACAGCGATTTGTGGTGCTAGTATTTGGACCAAAGAATAAACCATACGGTTCTAACACACTGTTTAATTCGTCACGAATAACGCCAGGTTGTACCGTTACAGTTTTTTTTTCGGCGTCGATATTTATAATTGTTGTAAAGTGTTTAGACACATCTACAATTATTCCTTCGCCAACACATTGCCCTGCAAGCGATGTACCCGCAGTTCTTGGAATTAAAGAAGTACTGTTCTCTAAAGCAAAATTAATAAGTTTTTTGAGGTCCAATGAAGTTTTGGGGAAAGCTACTGCTATTGGTAATTTTCTATATACGGAGGCATCTGTAGCATACAGCGTAGTATAAAGTGAATCGTAATGAAGTTCACCCTCAATGCTTAAAGCAAGATTCTTTAATTTTTTTTTCATTCTAGTACGTAAAAATACGAAACGTTAACAGAACTTTCTTAAACTATATGTAGTTCTTATGAAGCTATTAACAAAAGTAAGCTTGATTAAAGACTAGCTTTGTGGAAATAACTAAACTCACAAACAACATGAAAAAAATACTGGTAATTCTTTTAGTACTAACTGCTTTTACTTTTGAAGCTCAAGCACAAGAGATCTCAAAAAATGCAATTGGTTTGCGCCTTGGTGATAGTGACGGATTTGGAACAGAAATTAACTATCAACGCGCAGTTGGAACCAACAACAACCGATTAGAATTCGGTTTAGGATGGAGAAGTAATAATGACTTTGATGCTTATAAATTAGTAGGTCTTTACCAATGGGTATGGAACATCGATGGAGGATTTAATTGGTATGCGGGCCCTGGTGCTGGTATCGCTCAAGTAGATTTTGATGATCGTTTTTTTCCGAACGACGATCGTTTCGATGACACCGAAACATATATATTCTTAGCTGGAGATGTAGGTATCGAGTATAATTTTGATTTTCCATTATTATTATCCCTAGACTTTAGACCCGAATTTGGTTTTGGAGATTATAATGACGATGTTGATTTTGACATTGCTTTGGGAGTACGTTACCAGTTCTAGTATACAAACCAATATAGATAGCAAGCCCCGTTCATAACGAACGGGGCTTTTTTATTTTATAATCTAGATGCCATGTACATGATATTTAAAAAAAAATTATCAACTTTGTGATAACCAACTAACTAACTCAAAACAATGAAAAAACATTATGTTGATATTCATTGCCATCCTTCTCTAAAACCCTACAGCAAAAGCTTTAAATATACTCCTGCTAAATTAAATAGCTTGGATGCTGGAAGAAAGAACTCTATATGGCATTATAGCCCCCCCAACACACTAGAGAAATTTGTTAATCGTATTGTTACATTAACAAAATTTACACAAACCGACATGTCTGCTTTAGCTAGAGCAGGATCTAAAGTGGTAATTGTAAGTCTCTACCCTTTTGAAAAACATTTTCTTAGCAAACGACTTTTAGGGTTTAAAGGTCTTACCGATTTATTGGTAAATCTTGCTGCAAGCATTAGTCAAAAAAGAATAGATTATGTTCTAAATCATAAAGACTACTACGAAGACCTTACAGACGAATATGATTTCTACAAACAAATACAGAATCAGGTTGAAAAAATAGATGGTATTTTTTACACATACCGACTTGTAAAGAATTTTAAAGAGATTGAGAAAAATTTTGAAAGCGAAACTGAAAACAAAAAAATTATCAACGTCGTACTTTCTATTGAAGGAGCGCACGCATTTAATACAGGATTAGACATGAGTACAGACATGGCCGATCCAATAGAAGTGATGAAAAATGTTTCGAAAGTGAAGCTTTGGGAGCACCGTCCATTATTCATCACTTTTGCACATCATTTCTATAACGAACTTTGTGGGCATGCAAGAAGCATAAGCATAGGAGCTTTAGAGGAAAATCAAAATCGTGGACTCGATACGGGAATCACTCCTCTTGGCTTACGAGTTCTAAAAGAGCTCTTAGATAATACAAACAATGATCGTATTCTCATTGACGTAAAACATATGAGTACTGCCTCAAGAAATACCTATTATGACTTACTAGATGATTTGTATAGCGAAGAAAACATTCCGGTAATTGCGAGTCATGGAGCTGTAAATGGAAAACGCTCGATCGAAGAATGGTATGAAACCGATTATCCAGATTATGTAGGTTGGTTTGCCGATATAGACATTAATCTGTACGATGATGAACTTATACGAATTGCAAAAAGCAACGGAATCTTTGGATTACAAATGGATGAAAGACGAATAGGCAGTACGCATGCTATAAATCAATCTAAAATTTTCTTTCCCAATAAAAGAAAGCAATTAAAACGTAAATCATTATTGGTATGGCGACAAATTGAGCATGTCGCTGAAGTACTAAATGCAGCGAATCTTTTTTGTTGGGGAATTCAGTCAATTGGAAGTGATTTTGATGGTATTGTGAATCCAATAAAAGGAATTTGGACTGCAGAAAATATTTCAGATCTAGCAGATGAGTTAATTCATCACGCTGAGGCATACCTTCAAAATAATCGAGAACGTTTAAAAGATTATAATCATATTTCTTCCGAAGCAATCATAGAGCGCGTATTGCACGGAAATGCCATGGAATTTTTGAAGAAAAATTTTATTTAAGAAAGGTAATTTTAAAAGAAGAAATTACGTCACTTTATTGGAGGCTTTCTCATAGACAGCTTCATAAAGAGGAACGATGTTTTTCGTATCAAATTTTATGGCGGCTTCTCTAGCTTGCCTTTTAAAGGTTGAAAGCGAGGTGTCATCTTTCAGAATTAATAAGGCATTTTGTGCCATTTCATCAACATTCCCAACTTCACTTAAAAAGCCACTAACTCCGTGTTGATTCACTTCGGGCAATCCGCCAGTATTACTAGAAATAACGGGAACGCTACTTGCCATCGCTTCTAAAGCTGCAAGACCAAAACTTTCTTTTTCTGAAGGAAGTAAAAATAGATCACTAAAACAAAGAATCTTATCTACTTCACTACTGTTCCCTAAAAACAACACTTTATTCTGAATTCCTTTTGAAGCACATAATCGTTCACAGGCTTCTTTTTCAGGTCCTTCACCTACAATAAGTAATTTTGAAGGAATCTCTTTTTGAATACGATCGAATATTTCGATTACATCTGGCACTCTTTTAACTGCACGTATGTTACTTATGTGTGTAATAATGCGCTCGTCCTTTGTTGCCATAAGATCTCGTTGGCAATCGGTATATGGATTGTTATACTTTTCAATATCAATAAAGTTAGGGACGACATGTATGTCTTTTCGAATATCAAAAAGGCGAAGCGTGTCTTCTTTTAAACTTGCTGAAACTGAAGTTACCACGTCACTATTATTAATGCTAAAGGTAACGGCAGGTTTGTAAAAAGGGTGGTTTCCAACAAGGGTAATATCGGTTCCGTGCAATGTCGTCACCATTGGAATAAAAATATTCTCTTCTGCTAGCATCTTCTTAGCCATATAACCCGCATAAGCATGTGGTATTGCGTAATGAACATGCATAAGATCGATCTTATGTAATTTCACCATATCGACCAATTTGCTAGACAATGCTAACTCGTACGGTTGGTAATGAAACAACGCGTAATCGGGCACCGAAACTTCATGAAAATGTATGTTTCGAGATAACAACTCTAAACGCACCGGTTGTTTATAGGTAATGAAATGAATTTCATGTCCTCGCTCTGCTAAAGCAATTCCCAATTCTGTAGCTACTACTCCACTTCCTCCAAAGGTTGGGTAACAAACGATGGCTATTTTCATTGTTCAATTTTTTTTGTTTCATTTTTATGATCGATGGCCTCATAAATAGCTTCTTGAATATTACTTCGCAAATTACTACCAATTAAACTTCGGTTATTTGCAGAAGGATACGTTCGGTTTGAGAGAAAAACATATACAATCTCTTCTTCTGGATCTGCCCATGTAAAGGTTCCAGTAAATCCGCTGTGACCAAAACTTGTCATAGAAATACATCCACACGTGGGACCCGATTCTCCTAATTGAGGCTTGTCGAATCCAACCCCCCGTCGTATATCATCATCGCAGTAATAACACGTGTTAAAAAGATCTAAAACTTCTGGTTTAAAATAGCGTTTTCCGCCGTAAAACCCTTTGTCTAAATACATTTGCATAACTTTTGCTATGTCGTTTGCATTGCTAAAAAGTCCTGCATGACCACTCACCCCACCAATCATAGCCGAGCCTTGATCGTGAACATATCCATGTACTTTTTGCATTCTAAAATAGGTGTCTTCTTCAGTAGGAACAATATCTGCTTTGGTAAATTTTTCAAGAGGAAGAAATGTAGTGTAATTAGCTCCTAATGATTCATAATAATTACGTTGCACCAACTTATCCATGGTGGTACCATAGTAATCTTCAAGATATTTTTTCATTAAATAATAAGGAAGATCACTGTATTTATATCCTTTACGATCTCTTAGTTCACTTTCTTTAATAATCTCGTAAATGCTGTCTTGATAGTCTTTCCGCATGTATAAATTCTCGGCAACTTTGATGTTGTATTTTACATCGGGTTTTTTTCTATAGTATTTTACTGAAGGAAGATGCGTCACAGTATCTAATGTATGGGTGTAAAATGGAATCCATGCTTTTAGACGTGCCGTATGCGTAAGCATTTCTTGAAGCGTAATATTTCCTTTATTAGACCCTTTATATTCTGGCAACATTTCTGAAAGTTTCGTGTCGAGATTCAATTTTCCTTGATCTACCAGTTCCATGATCAAGGGGAGCGTTGCTAAGATTTTTGTTAGCGAAGCCACATCGTAAACATCATTATCTTTTACTGCATTTTTTTTTGAAGGAGTGTGGTAGCCAAAATTTTTATTATATATAACTTTTCCTCTTCTAGCGACTAAAATTTGTGCGCCAGGCATCATTCCACTGTATACACCTAACCGCGCAAGAGAGTCAATTTTATTTAATTTATAACTATTAATTCCCACACTTTCGGGAGTTCCGTACTGTAGTCTTTTAAGTGATGCGGTTTTAAAATGAGTATTTACGGGAAAATCATCTCCAAGAGTTACTGGAAGTTTTCCTTTTGCTTCCCGTGCACCAAAAATGAGCTGTGCCGATAATTCTTGAGAGACTGTACTATTTTGGTAGGACATGATAATTCCTTCAAAATTCGCAGTTGTTTTTAAGTCTAACATGGCATATGGTCTTGCGAATACATCAAGAATCACGGTGTTGGTGCGTGCGATTTCGTACAACCATACCAATTCTTTATCGGTGAATTGATATCCTTTCCACGGATTCTCGTTCGATTTATGAAACCCAACAATTACATAATTATAGTTTTTAAGTTTTTGAACATAGCTATCTAACGAAGTTGCTTTTACATAATCAACCTTTGCATATTTTCGAAGTTGATTAAGAAAAGGTTTACCATCTGCATCTCCAAAATTTATATAGGCAATGTTTTTCTTCTGAAGATCTTTAATTGGCAGGATTGCTCGATCGTTCTTCAACATCGTTAATGCATTTTCCATCGCTTCTTCATAAACCACATCATCGATTACCGAATTAAGATCTTCAATTAAGTAATTATCATTTACGGGCTGATAGGCATTTAACCCTACTTTGTATTTAGTATATAAAATCTTTTTTACAGAATGTGCTAATCGTTCTTCTGAAATCACTTCTTCTCGATAGGCATTCACCAATAACTGATGCGCTTTCGGTATATCTTCAGAAATTAATAACACATCATTTCCTGCAAGAAATGCTGCAAGATCAATCTCCCCCGGCTCTTTAAAATTCGCTGCGCCTTTCATATTTAAAGCATCGGTAAAAATAAGGCCGTTAAAACCCAACTGTCCTTTCAACATATTGGTCACGATTATTTTTGAAATTGAAGAAGGGTATCCATCTCTAGGCTCAAGTGAAGGAACATTTAAGTGAGCAACCATTACACTACTAAGCCCCTCACGAATAAGTCTTTTATAGGGGTATAATTCGACACTGTCGATACGTTCTTTAGAAAACTCAATTGTAGGAAGCGTTTTATGAGAGTCGGTATCGGTATCACCATGCCCGGGAAAATGTTTAGCATTGGCAATAATTCCGGCACGCTGCATTCCTTTCATAAATGCCAATGCTTTTTCGGTAACATTCTCTTTATCTTCCCCAAACGAACGATTTCCAATGATTGGATTCTTCGGATTGGTATTAATATCGACCACTGGTGCAAAATTAATATGTACTCCGAGTCGTTTAGAGTGTTCTCCTATTCGGTATCCCACTTTTTCAACAATACTATTGTCTGTAATTGCCCCCAAAGTCATGTTCCAAGGAAATGCATACGTTGAATCTAATCGCATAGAAAGTCCCCATTCGGCATCCATAGCGACTAACAAAGGCACTTTAGAGTGCGATTGAAATTCATTATTAAGTTTTGCTTGTCGTTTTGGTCCTCCTTTTGAGAAAATTACCCCACCAATGTATTGGTTTTTAATAAGATCTTTTACTTTATCGGTCTTCGCTTTGGGATCTGAAGAAAATACATCGACCATAAAAAGCTGCCCTACTTTCTCTTGAAGAGACATCGACCCATAGATGCTGTCGACCCATTTTTTTTGATCTTGAAAATCTTCTTTTACGATCAGCGGATTAATCTGTTGTGAAAATACTACTGCATACGTTAATAAACAGAAGGCGGTAAAAAACAACTTTTTCATGTACGGGGGGTTACAATAACTATGCTAAAAAACGGTTATGCCAGCTCTCTTTTGCTGGAACTTCCCAATTTTCAAGATACTCAGCTTTTGTATTGACGAGATTATTAAATACTACGGTATTTCCAGAAACGGAGCGATTTTTTGCCATTTTTCTGAAATCGGTAAGCGATTTGTGAGCAATGAATTCACCATTGTAAAAAGTAACATTCATTTTATCTAACAATTCTACATCGAACTCTTTTTCTAGTTCTTGAATAAAATGTACTGAAGCATCAATGCTACAACCAGAAGCTGAAGCATTTGCTTGATTAAGACCTATAACAATAAAGCGATTGTATTTTAGTTCGAAACCTGCTTCTAGTTCACTTCCATGAGCAGTCCATTTTTCTAAAAAAGCATTTGTTTTAGTGTGTATTTTTTCTACTTCTTCGTCGGTTAATTTACGATTGGCTTGATAGATCCAAATACGGGAATTGTCTGGTAGATTGGTAAAATCTGTGAGCATAGTTCTCTTTCATTTAGTAATTTGGTAAAGGTCGCAAAGAATAACGGATTGTGAAATTTAGAAATCACAAAATAATGAGGCCTTTTTGTTAAAAATCCTCTGCTGTTGCAATCATTTCAGCAACATCCATTACAGCGATATCACCTTCTTTGTCTTTTCCTTTAACACCATCGGTAAGCATTGTATTACAAAAAGGACAACCTGCAGCTATTATATCTGGCTTTGTTTCGATCGCTTCTTCGGTACGTTCTATGTTCACGTCTTTTTTTCCTTCTTCTGGTTCTTTAAACATTTGAGCACCACCGGCACCACAACATAATCCACGAGATTTACAGCGTTTCATCTCAACTAATTCCACTTCTAATTTTTGGAGCAATTCTCTAGGTGCTTCATATTCTCCATTCGCACGACCTAAATAACAAGGATCATGAAACGTAATTCGCTTTCCTTTAAATTTTCCTCCTTCAACTTTAAGACGACCTTCACTTAAAAGCGATTTTAAAAATTGTGTATGATGAACCACTTCGTAATTTCCACCCAATTCTGGATATTCATTTTTAATGGTGTTGAAACAGTGCGGACACGCAGTAACGATCTTTTTAACCTCATATGAATTGAGAACTTCTATGTTTCCCATAGCCTGCATTTGAAACAGAAACTCATTTCCGGCACGTTTAGCCGGATCTCCGGTACAACTTTCTTCGGTACCTAATACGGCAAAATCTACACCGGCATTGTTTAATAATTTTACGAATGCCTTGGTAATCTTTTTGGCACGATCATCGAAACTACCAGCACAACCTACCCAAAAAAGAACTTCGGGTTGTTTGCCTTGCGCCATATATTCGGCCATCGTGGGTACTTTTATTGCGTCACTCATATAATTTCCCGATTAAACGGGTGTATTTTAATTACTATTAAAAAAGATGTAATATCTTAAGAAAACTTCAGAAAGAAACATCTTCTATTTTTTAATTTAATCTTCAAAAACTTGAATGGTTACTTCTTTTTCAACCAGATCGGTAAATTTACCTTTGTATCGGGTAGCCTTTACTAAATGATTATCAACCCAATGGTAATTACCTCCACGCGGTTTCCCCATTAATAGGGAATGGTAGTTAAATTTATGTTGTTTTAACCATTGCTCGGTTACCTCACGGTGCGATTCGGTTCGCGATGTAAAAAAGCAAATTATATGACCTTCATCATACCACTTATTTAACGTTTTTAATGCATCGGGAAAAGGCTCACAGGTAGCCATACGCTCTGGTTCTTCGTTAGGAACATCTTCAGTAATCGTTCCATCAATATCGATAAGGTAATTCTTAATTCCTTCTGGTAATATGGGACTTACATGAGATCCTTCTTCTACTTTTGCATGTAATATTTTTGCTACTTCTTCTTTTTTCATGATCTCAATTTCTTTCGCTTCGTATTGTTTTTATGCTTCGTTCTTCCAGTTTAATCGATCCATTTGATTGTAGGGCCAAGGAGCTCCATTGTTTTCGATATTTGTCATCGCTCCGTTTAATTCCATTGGAGCTGCTGACTGTTCCATAACCAAGTATTGTCGCATATCCATAATAATCGATAGTGGATCGATACTTACCGGACAAGCTTCTACACAAGCATTACAGGTCGTACACGCCCATAATTCTTCATGTAAGATATAGTCTCCTAATAATTGTTTTCCGTCAGGCTTAAACTCACCATTTTTAGTAATGTTTTTTCCTACTTCTTCCAATCGGTCACGGGTGTCCATCATGATCTTCCTTGGAGATAATTTCTTTCCTGTAATATTTGCTGGGCATTCACTGGTGCAACGTCCACATTCTGTACAGGTATAAGCGTTTAGCAATTGAATTTGATTAAGATCCATTACATCACTGGCTCCAAATTTTGCTGGTGCTTCTGCTCCTTCAGCTGGAGCGGCAAACGGATCTGCATTAGGATCCATCATTAATTTTACTTCATTGGTAACTGCTTCAAGGTTTTTAAACTTTCCTTTCGGAACTACTTTTCCGAAGTAAACATTAGGAAATGCTAACATGATGTGAAGGTGTTTCGACCAGTATAAATAGTTCAGAAATATTAATATCCCTAAAATGTGTAGCCACCACGCTGTTCTTTCAATAATAATAAGGGTTGCTTCTGAAAAATTTTCAAAAAGTGGTGCGATAAAACTACTTACAGGAAATGAACCCGCTTGTGTGTAATGTGCGGCACCCATTTGTTGCAACTGAAGGTCTGCTGCGTTCATTGTAAGAAACAGCACCATAAGAATCATTTCAAAATACAGAATAAAGTTACCATCATTTTTTGGCCATTCTGTCATTTCACGTGCCCAGAACCGTTTCAGTTTTTGTACATTTCTTCGAGTCCAAAAAAGAATTACACCAACAAGTACGAGTAGCGCTAAAATTTCGAATGAAGCAATAAGGAAATCATATACAGGACCTAGAAATGAAAAAATTCGGTGAGTTCCGAAAATACCGTCTATGACGATTTCCATCACTTCAATATTTATAATTATAAACCCGACATATACAACAATGTGCAACAACCCTGGAATAGGTCGTACCACCATTTTAGATTGCCCTAATGCAATTCGAAATACATTTCCCCATCGTTCAGCTTTATGGTCTGAGGTATCTACCCCATGTCCTAATTTAATATTTCGAATAACCTTACGGATATTCATGGTAAAAAAACCGACACCTACGACGAGCGCAATTAAGAAAAGAATATTAGGAATGTATTGCATAGTTTATTTATTGGGATCTTCTGGTTTTTCGTACTCTTTGTTTTTTCTTCCGAAGATTGAAAGGTGAACGTAACGTTTTGGATTTAATTTAAGATCTTGCATTAGTTCTTCTAATTGACGAGAGGCACCTTCTAGGTTTTCGTACAATTGTTCATCTTTTAATAACTTACCAACGGTTCCTTCTCCATTATCGATTCCTTCAACAATAGCATCGAAACGACTTACCACATCTTGAAGGTCTGTAACCAATTTTCCTGTTTCTAATTGCGATAAAGAATCTGATAAAGTAGCAAAGTTCTTAGCTGTAATATCTAGGTTGGTAAAAGTACGGTCAAGTTTGTCTGAGTTTCCTGCAAGAACCCCATTTAATTTTGTAGAAACCCCATTTAAGGAGTTTAATGTAGCATTTAAATTTTTAATAGCGCTTTTAAGATCCCTTCGTGTGGGTTCGTCAACTACATCGGTAAAGGCGAGTAATAAGGTATCGACAGTTGCCAATGTGTTATTTACTTTCTTTTCGAGAGGTCCTAATGCTTTAGTCACAGCACTAAGCATTCCATCTTCAATCTCCCCTCGAAGTGTATCACCAGATTTGGCAATATTTTCTCGATCATAGACAGGGAAAACTCCAAGAGACTTTCCTCCTATTAATCCACTGCTGTATATTCGCACCAGACTATTTTTTGAAAAATCGAAATCCTCGTCGAGCGCAAATTCAACTATGAGTCCACCTTCCCTATTTGCAAAATCGATGCTTTGTACTTTTCCTACATTAAGTCCATTTATGGTTACGGGGGCAGATTTTGCGAGTCCTTCTACGTTGTCGTACTTCACAAAAAAGGTTCGCTTTTTCTCAAGCAAATTGGTCCCTTTTAAATAACTATACCCAAATATAAATAGTAAGATCGCGCCAATGGCTAGTATTCCTGTTTTTACTTCTCTTGAGAGTCTCAAATGTTTTGAATTTTAATTCTTACAAATTTATGAATAAATATAAATAAACAGATTCTATTTATCTTCCGATTTTAAGACTTCGGAGAGTTTTATTTTTTTTCGCCCTTTAAAGGCTACAATATACCCGCCAGAATATCCTTTTTCACGGGCAAATGTTTTCATTAATTGAATTTTATTATAATCTGAAGTTTCCCCGTAATAATATTTCCACAACCCGTCTTCTTCATTGCGACTTACGTCTTTCAACCCTTTAAAATTATAGGCTTTTAAATCGATTTTTTTACTGCTGGCAGCGATTTGAACTTTAAAGGTAATTCCTTCATATTTTTTTTCTTCGGTAGTTTCAATCGCTTTGTCGATCTCTTCTTGGGTAATTTCAGGGTTTTGGGATCTCGATGTTGCCATTCCTAAATTTTTCTGGTAGGTTATAATTCCTTCCGAAATAGATTCTGCCATTTCCTGCTGGCCTTTTTTAGAATTTAGATAGGCTCCTTCTTTTCTATTAGTGAGAAATCCTGTTTCGACCAAAACGCTAGGCATATAGCTTTGATGCAATACAATAAAACCAGCTTGTTTTACACTTCTATCCTTACGTTTCAGTTTATTAGTAAAATTATTCTGAATCAAGCTCGCCAACATGATACTCTGATCTAGGTATTCTTCCTGCATTAAGGTAAGACCAATAAACGACTCTGGCGAGTTTGGATCGTACCCTGCATACTTTTCTTGATAATCTTTTTCTAAAAAAATTACTTCATTTTCTTTTTTAGCCACTTCTAGGTTCCGCTTGTTAGCATGCAGTCCTAATACAAAAGTTTCCGTACCATAAGCATCGCTATTGTGTGCATTACAATGTACCGAAACAAAAAGATCTGCATCGGCTCTATTTGCAATTGCTCCACGTTCCCAAAGATCTATAAAAGTGTCATCTTTTCTGGTATAGATTACTTTTACACCATCGATCTTACTAATAATTTTTCCGACCTCTAAAACGATTTTCAATGCAATATCTTTTTCCTTGTATCCATTCCCTGTATTTCCAGAATCATGCCCCCCATGCCCCGCATCTAAAACAACGACAAAAGGTTTTGTGGTATTATTCTTGTGATTTGCAAAAACAAATAAAGTATTTACGAAAAAGGCAAATACGAAAAAGTGAATTAGTTTCGTTTTCATATAGTTAGTAACGTATCTTGAAATTTGATATTTTAATTTTTTGATTTTAAAAGGTAGCCCGAAAAATATGCTTAATTTTGACGTTTCAAAAATTAAGCCAAAGGTCTGTCAGGGTTTTTACACACCTTCTATTAAGACCAGGTGTTTTCGTAGCATATTTTGTTATTACAATACGCAAATTTAACCAAAATTACTTCGGAAACACACAAAATTTATAGCGCAGCATTGCAAACAAAAAAGCACTATGTATCGGTTGTCTTTATTCTTCTGCTTCTTTGCAGCAACGGTTTGTATTCGCAAGATATTCCTCCAAATGAAAATCCAGACATTCCTTCTACTGTAGTAACAGATTCACTTACACCACAACCGAAGCCTGTAGTTCTAGAAACTAATGAAGCTGTTTCAGACACCGTAAAAACAGATTCAGTTCAACCGCCTAAAGAAACGCTCACCGATATTGTAGATTATTACGGTGAAGATTATGTATACCTCGACCGATTGGAAAATAAAGTGTATATGTACAATAAAGCCTATGTGATCTATGGTGACACGAGGATCGACGCTGGACTTATTATTCTCGATTACAACAAAAATGAAGTGTACGCTAAAGGAATTGATAGCGCTGGAGTGTATTCTCAAAAACCAGTGTTTGTTCAAGCAGCTAATGAAGTACGACCCGATTCGATTCGTTTTAATTTTGATTCAGAAAAGGCGATTGTATTTAATTCTCGTACCGAGCAAAGCGGCTTTAATGTAATCGCTGAAGTCACTAAAAAAGAAAATGATTCGGTAGTATTTCTACGGAATGTAAAATTTACCACTTCAAAAAATATAGACGATCCAGAATATTACTTCTATACGCGAAAAGCAAAATTCGTTCCGAAGAAAAAGATCGTAACTGGACTTACAAACATGTACATTGCCGATGTTCCAACACCCATCGGATTACCATTTGCATATTTCCCTTTAACTGAAGATAGAACTTCTGGATTTATTATTCCTGCCATCGGTGATAATAATGCACGTGGATTTTTCTTTCAAAACGGAGGGTATTATTTTGCTATTAACGACTATGTAGATCTTACACTATTAGGAGATTACTATACAAATGGTAGTTATGGTTTACGAGGGGAATCTTCGTATCGGGTTCGTTATAAGTTTAATGGAAATGTTAGTGTTCGATATGAAAATCTTATTAATGAAGAGCGCGGTTTTCCTAATTTTAGTCAGAGCTCCCAATACAATATAAGATGGACGCATACGCAAGATCAAAAGGCAAGTCCAAACTCTCGTTTTTCAGCTTCCGTAAACCTTGGAAGTCAGAGGTATTTTCAAGAATCTATAAATGTAAATAACAATGCTAGTTCGTTAGTTAACACCCTACAGTCATCTGTCTCGTATTCCAAGACTTTCGATGGTGAACCTCAGGTAAATACTACTATCGCAGCAACACATTCACAGAATACAAACACAGGAAATGTAACCCTTTCTTTACCCAATGTAACCGCAAGCGTATCTCGAATATTCCCTTTTGCTCCTAAAGTTGGAGTTAAAAAAGGAATTCTGCAAAATATTAATTTACAGTATGATGTTCGGGGTGAAAATCGAATTAATACAGTCGATTCTTTATTTCTGAAACCAGAGATGTTTAATGATGCTTTAGTAGGGGTTCAACACACCATCCCTATTAGTACAAATTTTAAAATTTTAGATTATTTAAGTGCTTCTGCTAGTACAACATTTAGAGAAACATGGACCTTAAAAACATTTAGACAGCGTTTCGATGAAGATTTAAATGATGGTAACGGAGCCGTTGTAACAGACACTATACCTGGCTTTGACAGTTACCGCACATATAATTTTTCAACTAGCCTAGGATCTACCGTGTACGGAACTTTTAATTTTGGAGAAGATAAAAAAATACAAGCTATACGTCATGTGGTGCGACCAAGTTTAAGTTATAATATCAATCCTGGTTTCGATCAATATTACGACACTTACAGTAGACCACCCGCTACAGCCGACCCAGACATAAATGAAGAAATTGTTTCATATTCCCGATTTCAAGGAACTTTATACGGTGTGCCAGGGCAAAATTTTTCGAGTAGTATAGGAATGAGCCTTAGCAATACGTTTGAAGCAAAAGTACGTGACAAAGACACCACCGCGACCGAACCAAAAAAGGTAGTACTTATAAATAATTTAAATTTTTCAACTGCCTATAATCTAGCGGGAGACTCTTTAAATTGGAGTCCATTACGGTTCTCTGGAAGCATTCCTATTGTTGAAAAACTAGACTTTAATTTTAATGGAGTACTCGACCCTTATGCTCTAGATAATAGTAACAATAAAATCGATATGTTTAATATTGAAAATGGGGGTAGTTTATTTCGATTAACAAACGCAAATATTAGTGTTAACTACACATTTTCTAGCAAAGATTTTGAAGGAAAAAGTCGCGATCCCGATCGGTTAAATAACGACACCTTTAGAAACGGAGGACGTCCCGATGATTTGTTTGGGGACAACACCGATATAAATAATGGTGCTATTTTCGAGGAAGAAGATGATGACGGAACCGAAAAAAATGTTGAATGGTACAACTATAAAATACCTTGGGATCTTAGGCTTGCCTATACTGCAACATATTCTAATTCTCGCAGGCAGAATGAAATTTCTTCACAATCCCTTATGTTTAGTTCTAATTTAGAATTATCCCCCCGATGGCAAGTGGGTGTTTCCTCTGGATATGATTTTAAAAACAAAGGAGTTACGCTTACACAATTCAGGTTTCAAAGAGATCTTGAAAGCTGGCAAATGAGTTTTAACTGGACGCCCATTGGTAGTATTAATACATCTTGGTATTTCTTTGTTGGTATTAAATCATCCATTCTTAGTGATATTAAATACGACAAACGTAGAGAACCAGACCAAAGGCTTTAATTTATTAGTATATTGGAGTTTGATCTCTAACTAAAATAATCATGAAGAAAATTATTAATACTCCAAACGCACCCGCTCCTATCGGACCTTACAATCAAGCTGTTTTACACGGAACGATGTTATATACCTCTGGACAAATTGCAATAGATCCGAAAAATGGAAAACTTTTTAAAGGCACCATTCAAGACGAAACACAACTTGTCATGGAGAATATGAAAGCCGTTCTCGCAGCAGCAGGAATGACCTTCGAAAATGTATTAAAGAGCTCTATTTTTATTAGTAATATGAAAGACTTTAGTAAAATCAACGAAGTATATGCTAAGTATTTCGATGAAGCTACGGCGCCAGCCAGAGAAACTGTGGAAGTGGCAAACCTTCCTAAATTTGTGAATGTAGAAATTTCGATGATCGCTTCGTTATAGAAATAAAGTTGAAGTTGTTTCTGAAACTATAATCCTTCGATATACCTTCAGAAATAATTATTCATTTTCCTGTCGTGCTTCTGTATTGAAGTTCACAGGTAACGAATTATCGTCGGGGGTTACGGGAAGTGGTTCTTCCGATTCTAAAGTAAGCTTTTTATTGAAAAGTTTATCGACAAGCTCACGGAAAGTATCGAAATCAACGGAATATGAAATACCTCCACCCTGTTCGAAAATCTGATCTTCCCCGATAAACTGAATATCTGCCTGACGATTGAAGAATTTCATCCGCAGACTTCCATCTTCATTCACTAACCACTGCACCTCAATATCACCTGCAATTGCAGTCTCATTAACTCCTCCCACAGGAATACCTACTTTTCCGTTAATAAGAATTCGTTCGTTAATTTGAGTTGATAAGGTAATTCCAAACCGATCGGCAGACTCTTGGTTAGGCAGTCTACTTCCTTGCGAATAATCTAATCCAACCTTAAACTTCCCATCTTGATCGGCAAATAATTCGTTTACAATACCAGAAACACGTTCGGCAACCAATGCTGTTGGTGCAATCCCTGCATTGTCGTAAGTGTCACTAATAAATGTGTTTGTTGCAACTAAGAATAACGCCTGCTTTTGTCGCTGCTCTTGATTTTGTAATTTATATTCTAATTCACTACGAACGACCGAACTAGTTCTAGGGAATTCGATTCGAAAATTTAAATCTGGTTGTATAATTTCTCCCGTAAGATCTACTAGAACATCTACTGGTATTCTTCTGTTAACGGTTGGGTTGTCTAAAAGTACCGATGGATTTGCTTCTGTAGAATATTTTGCACTAATATCGAGTCGTGCTCGTTCTGGAACTCCATCCCAATTAATGTTTCCGCCTGGAACCACTGCAATATTTCTTTGTATTAATCCGCCGTATCTAAAATCGAACAATCCTTCAATCACGGTAAATTCTCCCCACATCTGAAACTTTCCGAGGGTATTAATACGAATTAACAAGGTTCCTGCTCCTCTTCCTATTAATCGCGAATTATTTACTTGATCTACAACGACCTCTACCTCTGCATTATCATTAATATCTAAATCGAAATTAAGCGACAGGCCTTTAGGATCGTCCAGATCTAGTTGCTCTCCACTAATACGCGCTTCTTTTTCTTTTGGCGATAAAAACCGAATAAAAGAATCGTCGCCAATAGATTCGGTATCACTCAACGGAATTTTGAACGTAGTTCCCTCTTCGGTAGACGCTAGAACGTCGATAACTAATTCATCGATTGGACCAGCTATCGTTGCTTCTCCACTAATAAAAGCAGTTCCATAATACAAGGCATCTTCTTCCGCTGGGGTGTCCAGAACCAACAATCGTTCGTCCGCTTGGATAGAGAGATCTAATGCCCATTTTGAAAAATTTTCGTGAGTTGCATTCCCCGTGAATAATCCAGTTGTACCGTATTTTGTATCGGTAATAATCGAGTTGTTTATTTCGAGTTTATTCTTTGTGACCAGAACGGTGGTATTTTCATCCAAATCGAAATCTGTATTAAGATACGGTACTTTTAACCCACTATTTTCAAGATTAAAGCGACCCAAAATATCAGGGGACTTATAATCGCCCGAAACCCTTGCACTTCCAGAAATAAGACCTCGAATGTCGGTAATAACATCCCCGCCGAACGGACTAAATGCTTGCATATTAAATTCATTAAGATCGATTTTCATTTCGATACGAGGATTGTTTGGAGAGACATCGATTTTTCCGACGGCATTAATCGATTTTACTTGATTGTTGGTTAACGAAGTATTGATACTATACTCTGTAAGGTTTTCATTTCCTGTTACTGAAAGAAGTAGATCCCCAAACCCAATATCGTTAATAATAACGTTATCGATTCGCATTTTAGAATCGGGGTAATAGGCTCCGTTTTTCTGAAGGAAATTTAGTTTACCATTTAGATTTCCCGCTAAACGTAAACTATCTATATGAGGCGTTAGGTTGCCAATATTTACATCGTTAAACTGAAGCTTTAGATCTTTATAAGTAGAATCTCGAAGCTGTCCAGACATCTGTATAATTTCATTGTTATGGCTTAACACTAATGAATCTATGCGAACGGTCTGAAAATTATCATCGAACACTACTTTGTTTAATCGGTCTTCGTTCTCATTAAGATACCAAACATTTTCTTTATAAGTAATATCAGATTTCTTTACTCCTACTACAGATTTTCCCGATGGATTTATTGTATGGTACAAAGACAAGTTAAATAAATCTTCTTTTTTAGAGCCTCCTTTAAATTCCGCCCGAACAAAAAGAGTGTCTTTTATTGTTTTGTTAATTACATTTACATCGATCACATCATAAAATCCAGCATCTACAGAATCTACAGCTATAAAAGTATTATAGAGAGGATTGTCATTATCAACTTGAAGGTTAACGGTATTCATATAATTATCGAACAGCACGATCTCAGGAGAACGAAAGTCCAGCTTAAATTTAGATTGATCTGAAGATACCGAGCCTCTAATTCGCGTATTTTCACCTAACTGAAGCTGTGGCACGAAAACTTCAACAATCTTATTATAAACCGTAAAGTTATAATCTATGTATTGATTGGTTGTGACCTCGCTAGGAATGTAATTGGTATAAATACTTCCTATTCCATTTACAAAAAGATTGGGAATGTCTTCTACTAAAAATTCTCCAGTAATGGATCCATTTATAATGTCGGGGGAATCGATGGTAATAGTTCTTACAGGACCTTCAAACGTAGAAATGATCTTGAAATCATCGAAGTAAAAATCGTCATCGGCAGTCTGGTAAAAGGTTTCCATAAAGGAGATGGTTCCTTTAGCATCATTTATAGTGGTGCCATCCATATCCATTATAACCTTTCCGGCGAAGACCGAAACACTGTCTCGTTTAAATAAATTTAGCTTATTTAATTCAGCATAGGTAACATCGGCTTCAAAATCGTATTGATTAAAATCTTTCGACACGTCGACCAGTCCTTTAAAATCTAGCTTTAAATTGGGATCATTAATGGTAAGTTCTCCATTGAACAATGGATTCTTCAGATTCCCTGAAACATTTATATTTTTATACGTGTATCCTTCAAAAGTAAAAGAAGAAATTTTCCCAGTGATTGCAGTACTCACTGTATTTTGTGTAAACCCTCGACCATCCACATTTAAATTGGCAGTCATTGTTCCGAAGGAAATAGAATTAGCGATTTTACCAAGATTAAAATTATCTAAGCGTATATTTCCTTTATAGTATGCATTATCGAAATCATTGATATTCCCCATAGAAAGATTGGTTTCAGCACTTCCTATGGACGTTCTTATGGTACTCTTTGTATCTAATTTAGTGGCACTAATGCTAGTATTTCCTTGAAAAGTAAAAGTTCCAATTACTTTAAGTTGTTCCGGAAGAACATCGCCAAGCACACGAGGCATAAAACGACGCAACTCGTAATAGTTGGTGCGAATGCTGTGGTTTAAAGCGGTAATAGAGTATAAATCGCTTCCTTTTAAAAGATCTTTAAACGCAAAATTTCCAACCACGCGCATATCACCGGACTCTAGGCGTGCATTTTCGAAAGTGAAGTCATTGAGCGTACCATCGAGAGATCCGTTTAGAAAAATAAGTTGATCTGTACCAAACTCATTATAAAATGCATTTAGATCGTTGGTCGAAATTTTAGTATTGTTTAAATCTGCCTTGATCACAACGGTGTTTTCAAAATCACCTAACCCACCATCACCATAGGTCATAATAACTTCTCCGTTGATTTCAGAATCTTCACTCTCTAGCGTTAGCTCTTTTAAAGAAATTGCTTCGGTAGTATAAGAAAAATCTGATTTTAAATTTTTAATAGAGAAACCTCGATCCGCATTTAGCGAAAGTTCTTTTATGTTCGCAAACACATCGGGACCAGTGATTTTAAAATTGTCTGCAATCGCATTTACATTCGTTAAATCAAAAATTACAGGAGTATCGAGATTTTCGTCTGTAATTTTTACGTGACTTTCTCTTAAAATTACATCATTACTAAAAAGCGTAAAAGGGGTACTACTTTGTTTTCCAGTATTAAATTTTTCTGAAAAAATATACAAGTTATCATCCTCCTCATCTTTGTATGTTTTCACGTATAATTTCGCATTACTAAGTGCAATGTTTCCGAAGCCAAGATCTCCTTTTATTAGATTTTGAAAGCTTAATATGTTGGTTTGAAGCTCTTTCGAATAAATTAGCGTATCGTCATGATGGTCTGCAATATAAACCTCTCGAATATCAACTTCGCCTTTCCAGTTGAGTCCTAATCGATGGATATTAATATTGGTACCATAGGTCTCATTAAGATCTTTGGTAACTCGATTGGCTACATAAGTTTGCACGGAAGGAATAGAAAAAACAATAATCGTAAGTACGATAAGCAGTACAATAACTGCGAAGATGCGAAGTACTATTTTTCTAAATTTTTTGATACGCTTTTAAAGTTTTAATTTTACACGCAATAAACATACCTAATCTTGAACGATACGAACACTTATATACTTGGAATCGAATCCTCCTGCGACGATACTGCTGCTGCTGTTATTCACAACGGTGTAGTACTCGCCAATGTTGTTGCCACACAAAAAATACACGAGGAATATGGTGGCGTGGTCCCCGAGTTGGCTTCGCGTGCTCACCAAAAGAATATTGTTCCGGTGGTTAGCCAAGCACTTCGCAGGGCAAATATCGACAAAAATCAATTAAGTGCCATAGCTTTTACAAGAGGTCCCGGACTTATGGGATCTTTGTTGGTAGGCACCTCATTTTCAAAGTCATTAGCGATGGGGTTAGACATCCCATTGATTGCTGTAAACCATATGCAAGCGCATATTCTAGCTCATTTTATTAAAGCAGAAGATCAAACTGCACCAAATTTCCCTTTTTTAGCATTAACAATTAGTGGAGGACATACTCAAATAGTAAAAGTGACCAGTTATTTTGAGATGGAAGTAATAGGTCAAACTATAGACGATGCAGTAGGCGAAGCATTCGATAAATCTGCGAAAATTTTAGGACTTCCTTATCCCGGCGGCCCTTTAATCGATACGTATGCACAACAAGGAAATCCGAAAGCTTTTCGATTTACCAAACCAAAGGTAAAACCTATGGACTTTAGCTTCAGCGGACTTAAAACAGCAGTTCTTTATTTTGTTGAAAAGCAGGTAGACCTTAATCCTGATTTTATTTCCGAAAATATTGAAGATGTGTGCGCAAGTCTTCAACACACTATTGTAGAGTACTTAATGGACAAACTAAAAAATGCTGTAAAAGCAACTGGGATTAAAGAGATTGCCATTGGTGGGGGTGTTTCAGCAAATAGTGGAATTCGAAAGGCACTAAAAGATGCAGAACAAAAATATGGCTGGAAGACACACATTCCTAATTTTGAGTATTGCACCGATAATGCTGCCATGATCGCAATTGTTGGAGAGTTAAAATACAAACAAGGGATCTTCAACACACAGGAGATAGCTGCAAATGCACGTATGAAACTTTAAATCTTAAACATCTGTATGCTCATTTTTTGATGTTGAATGAACAAAAGGTAAAAATACGTTTGTAAAAGTG
Organism: Cochleicola gelatinilyticus; assembly: GCF_001637325.1. GTDB lineage: Bacteria > Bacteroidota > Bacteroidia > Flavobacteriales > Flavobacteriaceae > Cochleicola > Cochleicola gelatinilyticus. The sequence goes on along the minus strand of NZ_LRXL01000045.1, from coordinate 6,078 downwards.
ATGTAGACCGAACACAAATAATAATGAGAATACGCCAAAAAATAAAGAGAAACGCTAGGATCTCAAAATATGTGATCTATAAAGAGACTTTAATTGATTTTAAAGAACAGTTTTGGTCATTTATTGGAGCATTTGTAGGTATTGGACTTATTGCTTTTATTCAGTCGTTTTATTTGCCCGAATTAGAAAATGTACTTTTAATTGGTTCCTTTGGTGCATCAAGTGTGCTTATTTTTGCAGCGATACAAAGTCCCTTAACACAACCTCGAAATTTTATTGGCGGACAGATAATTTCTGGACTTATTGGAGTTACAATTTTTAAATTTTTTCCAGAAATTATTTGGATTACTGCACCACTTGCGGTTGCAACTTCGATACTTGCCATGCAAATTACCAAAACATTACACCCACCCGGTGGTGCTACAGCATTGATTGCAGTAATAGGAACCGAAAAAATTAAAACGTTAGGCTATTTTTATGTCATTTCACCAGTATTAACAGGCACCATTATTTTATTTATAACCGCCCTTATTTTTAATAATATAACTAAACATAGATCGTACCCCACAAATAGCAGGTTAACACGAGTTTTTAAAAGTAAAGGTTTAAAACAAAAGAAAAACAACAATTAGTTCTGTGAGGAACACCTGCCATCCAAAAGTTTACGTAGCTTTGATTAATCGGCAAAAGAAAGTTTTTATACATACTCGTGCATGACTCCAAATTCTGAAGATTTAATTCGAAGACTAAAAGTGGCTCTATTGCCCTGGACTGCACACATTACCGAGAAAAAAATGTTTGGAGGCTATTGCTTCTTGTACAAATCAAAAATGTGTGTTGGGGAAACTAAAGAACGTCTAATGGTTCGAGTGATTTCAGAAAAAATGGAGGGGACACTACGGCAGCCACATGTTACTCCAATGAACTTTACAGGGAAACCTACAAAAGAATTTATTTTTGTTGCTTCGGAAGGATATAATACCGAAGAAAAATTACAACAATGGATCGAGTTGGGTATTGAACACGCCGAACGAACATCAAAATAACTCATTTTTACCCTTTTTACTTTGAATTTATTTTACACGCCACATACTAAAGAAACCGATACCGAAATTGTTTTCGAAAAAGAAGAAAGCCGTCACCTCGGAAAAGTTCTTCGAAAAAAAGAAGGCGATCGCATACATTGCACCAACGGGTCAGGTTTTTTCTTTGAAGTTGAACTTATAAGTGTACACCAAAAACAGTGTGTTGCAAAAATCTTAAAAGCTGAAAAACAAGCACCTCTCCCCTATTCGCTTCATATGGCAGTTGCCCCAACCAAACTAAACGATCGATTTGAATGGTTTCTGGAAAAAGCAACCGAAATAGGGATCACAGAGATTACTCCAATTATTTGCGATCACAGCGAACGTAAAGTTATTAAACCTGAACGCTATGAAAAGATTTTAGTGAGCGCAATGAAACAATCACTTAAAGCATATCTCCCAAAATTGAATGAAGCGATTCCTCTTGAGAAATTTTTAGCTATATCAGACAAAGAAACCCTTTCATGCATTGCACATTGCGAAGAAACCAACAAGAAATCATTTAAATCTCAATTAAGACCTAAAACGTCTGTAGTAATTCTTATTGGACCCGAAGGTGACTTTTCAACTTCCGAAATTGAAAATGCCATTGCTTCCAATTTCATTCCTGTAAGTTTAGGAAATTCTCGTTTGCGAACAGAAACCGCAGCTGTAGTAGCGTGTCACAGCGTGGCTTTTGTAAATGAGTAGTGAAATTATTATATAAATTATTTTAATTCGACTTAAAAAACACCCTTCTATTTGCACCGCATTTATTTGTATTTTTGAAACCATGCGTAAACTCATTCTTATTTTATTAGTACTTTGTTCGGGCGTTATGTCGGCTCAAAAATTAGCCGTTTTACAGTACGGTGGTGGTGGTGATTGGTATAGTAATCCTACGGCGCTCCCCAATTTAATTCAATTTTGTAATGAACAAATTAATACTACGCTCATAGCTAAGCCCGAAACTGTGACTCCAGAAAGTGTTGATCTTTTCGATTATCCTTATGTACATATGACGGGACATGGAAATGTTTTTTTTACTTCTGAAGAAGCTCAAAATCTTAGAGACTATTTAATAAGTGGAGGATTTTTGCATATCGATGATAATTATGGAATGGATCAATACCTTCGGAAAGAGATTGTGAAAATTTTCCCAGATTTTGAATTGAAAGAACTTCCTGGAAATCATCCAATTTTTAATTTTCATTATAATTTCCCAAAGGGATTGCCTAAAATTCACGAACACGATAACTCTCGTCCGCAAGCATTCGGAATCGAATTTGAAGGTCGTCTCATTCTTTTATACACCTACGAAAGCGATCTTGGAGATGGATGGGAAAATCAAGAAATTCATAACGACCCACAAGAGGTTCGTTTAAAAGCATTGCAAATGGGCGCTAATATTGTAAAATACGCATTCGAAAATTGAGCTAAAATGTCACAACAACTCACACATGACATGACCTCTGTTTCCATTCGTAAAAATAAAATTGTGGTTCTTTGTGACGGTTTGCAAAGCCCTTCAAACGTAGGAGGTCTTTTTAGAATTTGTGATGCCTTTGGTGTTTCAGAAATTGTTTTTTCTAATGCTACTATTAATTTTAATTCTTCAAGACTGCGAAAAACAGCTCGAAATACCAATAAAATAGTACCCTATCGTATAGTTGATGATGTACCTTCAGAAATAGAACAGTTTCAGAAACAAGGCTTTACAATAACAGCATTAGAAATTACCGAAACAAGTGAACCAATTCAATCCTTATCAATTAGTGAAGATGAAAAAATTATCTTGATCCTTGGAAACGAACAGCAAGGTGTTTCCAAACAAATTTTGTCTTTAGCAGATAAAATCGCACATATTCCAATGTACGGTGTAAATAGTAGTATGAATGTAATACAAGCAACGGGAATAGCCCTGTATGCCTTAACAAAAAATTGATATTTTAGCATTTAGATTGTGCTATATTTACAACATGAAAGATAACGCCAAGGCAATTACAGTTGGAATACTAAAAGTGGTAGCAATTCTTACTGGAGTTATTTTATTGCTTTGGTTTTTATACGAAATTCAAGCCCTTATTTTATTTATTGGGATTGCAGCTGTAGTGTCACTTATTGGCCGCCCCGTCGTTTTATTTTTAAGAAGTCGACTCAAGTTAGGCAACACGTTATCTTCTATTATAACATTATTGTTAGTAATTGCTTCAGTTATTTTGCTTCTTTGGGTTTTCACTCCTATTGTAATAGAACAAAGTAAAACCATCTCTAAGATCGATTTCGACCTTGTAAAAAGAGATCTTAATGAATTAAACATTCAAGCAAGTGACTATCTTGGTGTAGAACGAATTGATATCGTTGAAGCGATTAAAAACACCTCGTATGTTCGAAACTTTGAAATGGAAGTTATTCCTAGCTTCGTAGAAGTTTTCTTTGGAAATGTTGGGAGTTTTATGGTTGGCCTTTTTTCGGTATTGTTTATTTCCTTTTTCTTACTTAAAGACGATAAGCTAATTACAGGAACGGTAACTGTATTTGCCAAAGAAAAAAATGAACGTCGATTTATGATGGTCTTTACCAAAATTAAAGAGTTGCTTTCTCGCTATTTTATAGGTCTATTGCTTCAAATTACAATACTTACCTTATTTTATTCAGTATTGCTATTATTTCTAGATATTAAAAATGCCATTGCTATTGCACTTATTTGCGCTTTTTTGAATATCGTTCCTTATCTCGGACCTCTTATTGGAGGCTTTTTAATGCTTCTTGTAGTTATATCTAATAATCTTGGTGCTGACTTTTCAACAGAGTTGTTACCGCTCTTAATTTACACCTCAATTGGATATGCTATAGCCCAAACATTCGATAATTTGATTACTCAGCCAGTAATATTTGGAAAAAGTGTTAGGTCGCACCCTCTTGAAATTTTTCTTGCTATCCTGATTGGTGGATTTGTTTTTGGAATTGCAGGAATGATTCTAGCAGTCCCCACATACACTGCTATAAAAGTGATTTCAAAGGAGTTTCTTTCAGAATATAAAATAGTAAAACGTCTTACAAAAAACTTATATTAATACTTTGAACAAGAAACTGTTAAGCGCTACGGTCCAGGAATTTATAATAAATTATAACGACCCCTTAGAAAAACTCGCGTTTGCTGGAAGCCCTTTTAAGGAAATTACGACTCAAGAGCTAATTCAGCAAATTGAAAGTAGAAAAAAGACTGTAAAAAAACTACCTTCTTATTATAATACAGAAGGAGTTTATTATCCTCCAAAACTGAATATAGAACAGACTTCTTCTGAAGAAACAGCGGCCTATAAAGCAACCATAGTGGCAGGAAATAATATTGCAGACCTTACTGGTGGTTTTGGGGTAGACAGCCTTTACTTCGGAAAGAATTTTCGGCAGGTAGATCATTACGAGCATAACGAAGCTTTGTCTGAAATTGCAGCACACAACTTTATAATGCTTAACGCAAGAACAATCACCTGTTTTGCACAAGATGGACTCTCTGGAATTGAAAATAAAAAATACGATGTTATTTATATTGACCCTTCCCGCCGACATAATACTAAGGGGAAAGTATTCTTTTTAAGAGACTGTGAACCTAATATTCCAGAAGTTTTAGACACACTTTTCAATCACACCTCCACAATATTACTGAAAACGTCTCCAATGCTTGATCTCTCAATAGGACTTGAAGAACTTAGTAATGTTGAAGAAATTCATGTCGTGGCTGTTTCAAATGAAGTAAAAGAACTCGTATGGTTACTGAAAAAAGATTGTTTTAATACTCCATTAATAAAAACCATTAATTACACAAACGAGGTTGTTGAGACTTTCAACTTCAAATTAAGCGACACTTCTGAAACTATTTATGATAATCCAAAACGATTTCTCTACGAACCAAACACTGCAATTTTAAAAAGCGGAGCATTTCACCTGCTTTCTGATGCTTTTAAGGTGAAAAAATTACACCAGCACAGTCACTTATACACAAGTGAAGCGTTAAGAGAATTTCCTGGCCGTAGGTTCTCTATAGATAAGGTGGTTAATTATTCTAAGAAAGAAATGCGTGGATTGCATATTGACAAAGCAAATATTAGTATTAGAAATTTTCCCGAATCTGTAGCTACATTACGAAAGAAATGGAACATAAAAGATGGTGGGGAGCTATATTTGTTTTTTACAACCACTATTGAAAACCAAAAGATTTTATTGGTTTGCAGCAAGTTATAAGGTTAAAAAAAACAAATAAGATCCTTCAAAAAATTTTCCTTTAAAAAAGAAGCATAAATTTTGTGAAATCTCAAATGAAAAGTTACCTTTGCAACCGCTCTTTTAAAAGAGGACGTTCTTATTTTTTGGAGAGTTGCCAGAGTGGTTAATGGAGCAGTTTGCTAAACTGTCGACGGGTAACTGTCGCGTGGGTTCGAATCCCACACTCTCCGCAAAAATTTTTTGAGATCTTTTTAAGAACTTAAAATTTAGAGATTTCGGTGAAAGCTAATCTCGGGGTGTAGCGTAGCCCGGTCATCGCGTCCCGCTGTAGGCGGGAAGGTCACAGAGTTACATAAAGGTTGCTTAGTGCTGTCTTAACCTCGTGGAAATACTGAAATACTGATTAATTATACACCACTCGGGGTGTAGCGTAGCCCGGTCATCGCGTCCCGCTGTAGGCGGGAAGGTCACAGAGTTACATAAAAGTTGCTTAGTGCTGTCTTAACCTCGTGGAAATATTGAAATACTGATTAATTATACACCATTCGGGGTGTAGCGTAGCCCGGTCATCGCGTCCCGCTGTAGGCGGGAAGGTCACAGAGTTACATAAAGGTTGCTTAGTGGCGTCTTAACCTCGTGGGAATATTGAAATACTGATTAATTATTCACCATTCGTGGCTTTGTGTTGGCCGGTCATCGCGTACAGGTGGAGGAGGGTCGCCTAGAGCGTTTCATAGATGTATGTTAGAGGAGCTAGAATACCGTGCGAGACTACTACTATCTTGTG
>NZ_LRXL01000044.1 GCF_001637325.1 Cochleicola gelatinilyticus | reverse complement strand
CTCATAGCCCAACCGTTAGCATAAATTGCTCCGAAAAAATCCATCGGATTTTATTCAGTCGCAATCTATTGGAGAAAAGACATAGACCGAACCGAGCGTTACCTGAAACGGATTGCGCAAAATAGGATGACGGAATTAAAAAAATGAATTCTAAATTAAACGGAATTTAATATGCAATGGAATCTGACTTCTATAATGCGGCGAGCTGGAATCGTAACGGCGAAACGGAATTAATACGTGAAAATATTACGGTAGCACGCAATCGATACGACAAAACGCAACTGTTGCTGGAGCAGATTAACGGGAACAGTATGTGCTTACTCGCATGTGTCACAAAATATGCTAACACTGGCTATAAGTAATGCGGGTTTTATTGTTTAATCCAAACTTTAGGTATATTTGGAAGACCGCCAAATCTTTTTGATTTGGCTTTTGAAATAAAAAGATAAAAACAAAACAAAAAGATTTAGGCTCGTGACGGTTCGAAAAGTAAGTACGCTTCCCTCCCGCACTACTCATAGCCAAACCGTTATGCACGATG
>NZ_LRXL01000043.1 GCF_001637325.1 Cochleicola gelatinilyticus | reverse complement strand
TAGGTGAATTCTGCGTCACGGGAGCCATCGTGCATAACGGTCTCGGCTATGAGTAGTTGCGTGGGTTAGCACTTAACTTTGCAAGTACACACCAAACTGAAAATCCGCAAGGATTTTCAGAAGTAGGCGAGAACGAGTAATTACTTATAGCCATTGTTGCCATTTCGTTGTTTTTTTCAGTTAGTAATTCAGTCCGTGCGTTGTTTTATTGATACAGAACATATCTTGGTGGTTTTAGTCCGTTCAGTCGCATATAAACAAGCATTTGTCCTCTGTGATGTGTGATATGGTCGGCAAGTAATAGTAAAATCTGCCTTTTTGTTCTGTCTGCTCCAAAATAATCCAATCTTTCTTCAAGTCTCATCGGGTCAAAGCTTGAGATAAATTCTATTGTTTTGTCAAAAGTCTCGCTGATTTTGGCAATCATTTCTTTTTTCGATTTGTTATCTACTTTAAGTTCCGTGTCAGTATTCCAATCTCTCGCTTCACGTCCGCCCATTAATGATTGACTATGCCAATCCATAGCCCAACCAATATGCATTAAATTTTCCGAAAAACTCATTGATTCAGCTGTTGCTTTGAATTCATATTTATCTTCTGGCATTATTTCCGCTACAAGAATTAAGTATTCTTTCGATTTTTCTAATCGTTCCAAATATTCTTTGATGAAGTCATTTTCTTGAGCAAAAATCGGCTGTGAAAATGAAGGTAAAAGCATTATTGAAGTCAGAATTAATAGATATTTTATTTTTCTCATTTGGTTCAATTTATTATTTCCGTTGAGTTTGGTAACAATGAATGGCAACGGTTTGCATAAGAACAGTAAGCTGCAAAACAGACCGACTGTTCGATTTAACTCTAAAGATACTAAGAACTATTGAATTCCGAAGGAATTCAGAAGTGCGCTTATTGTTTTTATGCGTTGTTATAAGTAGTTGCGCCGCCCAAGAGTGAGCACGCTTTGCTTAGATGCAACACGAA
>NZ_LRXL01000042.1 GCF_001637325.1 Cochleicola gelatinilyticus | reverse complement strand
GCAACTGGAATATCCGTAAATGGAACTTGTCCCAATACCAACGAAAAACTCCCGACCGTAACACAGCCCGCAGAATTAATAGCTCGAACCCAAATTAGAACACCACCACCGCTAGGATACGCCGTATCGTTCATAATGGGAGCATTCCCAGAAGTAGCATCCGCCTCACTAGTGTGATAGGTAAGGTCGAGCCCAACTTGAGTGTTGAGAATCTCAGCATCTTTGCTTCGTAAATCATAAACCTCAACACCATCCTGATCGGTATCGCATACCAAATAAGAATCGATAGGAACTGTGATCATCGGAGCCATGACCACGCGAAGGTCTAGGCCTACTATAGCACACTAACCACATGATGACTA
>NZ_LRXL01000041.1 GCF_001637325.1 Cochleicola gelatinilyticus | reverse complement strand
TTATAAAACTAAATAACTCTCTCAACATTTCCCGTTTTCAGTAATCCGACAATTGAATTAAAAGTACTGTCCAATCAGTTTTATAAGACATGTTGTATCCATTAAGTTTCCGCTTCGGTTTCGCTGCGAACGATTTTAAGTCAGAAGTTTTATTTGGCGTTCAGATTGCGTGCGGCTTTACAGTTCAGTATAATTTTTTAGTTTCAGTTGCGAAATGTTTGGAGAATTCTGCGTCACGGGAGCCATCGTGCATAACGGTTTTGTATAAGATTAGTTGCGTGGTTTAAGCAACTAATTTAGCAAATACAAACCGAATAGAAAATCCGCGAGGATTTTCGTAAGTAGGCTCGCACTAGCCATTAATTTTATACGGTGTTGTGCTGTCGTACGATTCTATAAAAATTTGACTATTAGTTCTGCAATAATTATTGCAAATCCTATTACTAACGCAACACCTGATGTCCAAACGTATTTTAGCTTATGCTTTAAAGCATTATTATGAAATGTTTTCACCTCGCTAGGACTTGAGGTATCAATAGTTTTTTCATAGGGTAAAATTCCTAATAAAGCAATTACCAGTGCTAAAAAGAAAAACAATATTGTAATTATTTTAAAAATTTCATTTGATAGAATATTTTCAAATATTAAACTAATTCCTAATGAGGCAGTGCATAATGTAATTAGTTGTCTCAAAATATCATTTGCGAGTTTTATGTTTTCCTTTATGCTTTCTCTCGCCCATTCAAGATGAAATTTATCTTCCTCCGAAACTAATCTTCCAGCCAAAACTTCTTCTTCATTTTCTTCCACCGTTTCATTGGTTGGTTCTTCATTTACATCTTCACTTTTCATAATAAGAAATCGTAATGTTATTTTTTTCTTGACAGTTACTACATTTAATAATTACTTCTTTTTTTTTCATTATAGGTGAATTAAAGGTTTCCCATTTAATTATTGGATTAAAGTTTTGATTTTTTCCAGAACCTATATAATCAGATTTATTAAACTCGGTTTCTTTTGAGCATTTTTCACAAGTAAATTTCATAGTTATATTTTTTAATGATTAGTTGAATTCAAGTATGCAGCACAACGGTTTGTATATGACTCGTAGCGTGTTAAAAGATACAGACTTTTAGAATTAGCACGAGCAGAAATTTTTACTTTTTGATTTTAATTTTCCGTACAAAAGCCAAATTTAAAAATTTGGCGGTTTCCCAAATACGCCGAACCTTTTGATTAAATGATTGCCTAGCTATGAGTTATATACGTTGTTAGCAAACGGTTTTATTTTATCCAAGTTCCGATTATTATTAAAAATTCTGATAGTTCATAACTAGCAAGTATCGTTAAAACAGACAATTCTTTTTTATAATTTGGATATTTTATTAAAGTCCAAATGTAACAGAATAATGGGATTATCATTAGAAATTGTAATAGGTTCCAAAATTGATAGTCAAACAAAGTCCAGACAAATGATAAAAAGGTAAAAATTCCGATTAAGAAACTTATTATATTTTTATTCATTACGCACCAAATCGAAAAAACTAATGCCAAAATTCCGAATGACATAAATGCAACAGTTCCAATTGGAAATTCCATAAAATAACCAAGTGTAAAACAAATTGAAAGTCCAACTAATATTAATTTTAAGAAATTCGGTTTAGTCTTATTAAATAATAGAAGCCCGATAAGAACTCCTATTCCGATTATTATTTTAGTGTGCGTCAATTCAACTGATTATTTTCATTCATATTTGAAATTTCATTATTTATCCAGTTGAGTGAAGATTTCTGAGTATTCTTTTCTTCCAATCTGGATTGTAAAATTTATTTTCTTTTTACTTTTTTTAGCGCTTAAATATCAATAAACTTTAATCGATTTCTGCACGTTCTTGATTTCGATTTAACTGTTTGCTAACGGTTTGCATAAGAACAGTAAGCTGCAAAACGGACCGACTGTTCGAATTAATTCTAAAGATACTAAGAACTATTGAATTCCGAAGGAATTCAGAAGTGCGCTTATTGTTTTTATGCGTTGTTATAAG
>NZ_LRXL01000040.1 GCF_001637325.1 Cochleicola gelatinilyticus | reverse complement strand
GGAGCCATCGTGCATAACGGGTTGGGTATGCGCAGTGCGGGGAGTGGCTTTCACTTTATGTTCAAGCCGGCACTGAGCCAAATCTTTTTATTTTGTTATTATTTTTGCTTATCAAATTACCAAATCAAAAGATTTGGCGGATTAACCAAATATACCTTTATTTTCGAATCAGCCAAATCCCCCGCATTGCGCATACCCGTTGTTGTAGCCAGTTTTAACCACTAAGCTACTTTGTGCTTGAACTGGGAAGACTTAATGAAATCATTAAATAACGGCCAGTCGTTTACTTGATATTTATACGAATAGTCAGTTTGTAAGAGAATATTTAATTTAGTTTTGACTTCTTTATAATCGCCCATCAAACAGTAGGCTGCAACTTCGATAATGCTTTTTTCATTTTTGCCATTTAGAAGTTTTTCTCTAATTTTCTCTGGCTTCTCTTTTTGTCTATAATGCTTTTTCGCAAGAAAATAATTGACTAAAAAATATGGTTCTGTGTGATTCGATGGTTTCAAGCACTTTTGTGTAAAATTAAATGCCTCTTGATATTTCTCTAGTTTTAATAATAGGAATGACTCATGAACATTAAGATTAGTATCATAAGGAGATTCTGTTTTCAATTCACGGATTAAATCAATCGCTAATTTATACTCACCCTCGGCTGTCAAGATTTGAGATTGATTAAGTTTATCGTTACCTAAATGTTTCTCATTAACCATTGTAGCTCCAGAAATATTATTTTTATATAGTAGATAATTAAATAAAAGAGAATAATTACCTTTATTTTTATTTTTTATGTTTTCAAGAGTAAAAATTGCATCATCTAAAGATTGAAATTTTTCCAACTGAATTACCGCTTTGAATTCCCAATAATCATTATCTAACTCATATGTATTTTCGAGATATTTAAATCTTGTTTTTAAACTGTCCTTGTCATTTTTTAGTTTATATTCTTTCAATAACATCATCTCTAATTCCTTCTTGTGCTCATATCGTCGTTGCTTAGGAATTGATTTTTCAATTAAATCATAAGTATCTTTATTTTTTTGGTCCTTAAAATTAGATAAGTAAACCTTTAGTTTTATTAGGCTCGCATGAAATAAATCTTGTATTTCTAGTTTTTTTATTATTTCCTCAATTTCTAAAATTGCTTTGTCTTTATCATCATTTAATTCTTCAATAATATTAACTTTCAATATCCATCCAGGGTTACTGATTATAGGGGATAAAGCTATGCCCTTATTAATAATTTCATCTATCTTAGTTAGATCAAAATCTAATTCTGAAGCATTATAAACTTCATTATAATGGTCAAATAATAATTTAGATTTTTCATAATATAACCTAGAAATATAAGGTTCTAATTCTATTGCTTTTTCTATGTATCCTACCTTATCCTGAAAATCATTCTTCAGGTTTGAGAGAATTATATAATTATCGATATTTTCTTTATCGATTTCTATTAATTCCTCATAACACACAATTGCTTCCTGTTCTTTATTTAAGTTTCTTAGACATTTTCCTTTAATACCTAATAACGATTTATATAAATCACTTTTTTTAGGTAGAATCTCAAATTTTTCGTCAATTTGCTCATTAACTAGTTCATAGTTAGATGTAAATAGGTCTTGATTAATATTTTTTAATAAATTCCGATCTTCATCACTAAGCTCTTCATTGAAGTTCTTTTTTGGCCTAAATCCGTCTAAGCTTAAATCACTATCGTCCTCTTTTTGATCTAAATATTGAAAAAAGTTGGTTATAATATCTTTATCTTTAGCTTTATTCAATCTTTCAAAATCTTTGCTGATGAAACTGCAATTCGTATTTTTGAAATAAGAATTAGATACTAGTTGGTTAATAACCTCATTTTTTCTTTGACTTAAATAACTACTGTCAATTGGTAATCTATCGTCATTTAGATTAGAATGTACTTCAGCCATAAATTCATCATATCCATCAATTTTAACATAATAGACTCTGTCCTTCCATAGTAACTTTCTTAAATCCTCATTAATTTCACTATCTTCTCGCAAACACCAATATATTCCATTTTTAAAATACTCTTCATTTTTCAATAAGTAGGTCAATATGTCAATTATAGAGCGATCATTCCCTCCGTAACCTACTACAATCAGCCCGTAATCTTTAGAAAATTCAATAAATTTATTTTTTATATTTTCTTCTAATGATTCTGTCTCTCTTAGTGTGCTTTTTATATCATCAAATAAATAATCCCCGTGAAGCTTTATTATTTTTGGCCTTTTTGAAGTGATTGTTATACTATTAATTGACGAATCGTGAGCGCATAAAATAGGGCGCTCATTTGAATATTGATAAAAAGCTTCATTCAATAAGTCATCAAAATTCGTTGTGAATAACGTTTTTAGATAATTATTTTCCACTAGTTTTATTAAATAGGCATATCCAATTGATGGTAATTTATCCCTGACAGCTTTTTCAATAAACATTCTTCTTTGTCTAGGAAGATCATACTTTTTTTCAAATAATGAGCTATATGCATTTCTGCTATCAAACCACATTTGAGATTTGAAATATTGTTCAGCTTCTTCTGAATTAAACTCAGTTATTTCAGGATTATCTTGTAAATAAATTTCTTTTTCCCATTTGCCTATAAGCGTTGATGCTGATTTAATTCCTGAGGTTACTGAGCATCCTGCTCCTAATAATAAGCTGTAATTAGGGTTATGATCATTTCTTGTACCAATATACCTAATAAGATCATTTACAGAGCGTTCTTTATTTTTTAATTCTTGCTGAAGATTAGATATTGTATACATATAATTTTATTTCAAATTTTTTTAAGTAAATTAATAAATATTTAGAAATATAGCCTTTTAAACCGCAGAATTTTCAAAAAAAATTGGCTACAACGGTTTAGCTAAGCGTAGTGCGGAGATAAGGAAACCTTCTGTTTCCGTCTTAGCACGAAGCTAAAGCTTATTGTTTAGTTTTATTTTTTGTCCAAAGCTAAATCCATAAGATTTAGCGACTTCATAAATATACACAGACCTTTCATTTTAGCCTAAAAGTCCGCATTACGTTTAGGTTTTGTTGTGCTTAGTGTTTTTTGAGTCCAGATTGGATTCCTTTATCTCAAAGTAACACCTTTCACAGACTAATTTAATTTTAGCAAATTCCATTGATTCGTTATTCCAACCGTCCGTTTTAAGGCGCTTTTTTTCGCATTTTGAACACCAAGCTTGTAAGTCGTCATCTTCGTCCAATTCCATTCCACGATAGGTCTCAAAAGCTTCTTCAAATCCTGTTTTGGTTTCCGTGTTCAAGTGCTGACAAATAAATGCTTTCCGTATTTTTCCGTGAGCATTACATTCAATTAGTGCGCTCTCAATTTTTTCAACTTTTTCTTTCGTTATCTGTTCGGTTAATAGGAAGTATTTTTCTAAATGCTCAGTTATAACTCGATAAGTTCCAATTCCTCCAATTATGTCGAAAGCAATTGCCGTCGATTCCCAACCTGTGTATTTATCTCCGTTAAAGTGCGCATTGGTCAGATTTTCGTAATTCTTTTTCTCTCCGAACTCTTTAACCTTTAGTGTCCGAAATTTTCTAGTCTCAACAGAATCTTCGTTAGCCCAAGCCCACATCCAAGTGTTTGTATTCAGCGAATATGTTCCAACAGGGATATATCGGAAGTATATTTCTTTATCGTCACTATACAATCTTAATGTTTCACTTGATTGATTATAAAACCAACTAGCATAATTTTCCGTATCAAATTTTGCTCGAAATGCTGGCTGACGTTCTTGTAGTTTATCAACCGCTTTTTGCGCATACTTTTCGTATTTCAAAGGTCTAAATATCAATTCGAATTGTTTTTTTCAACATTAAGCACAACGGTTTGCATAAGA
>NZ_LRXL01000039.1 GCF_001637325.1 Cochleicola gelatinilyticus | reverse complement strand
TATAAAACTAAATAACTCTCGCAATATTTCCCGTTTTCAGTAATCCGACAATTGAATTAAAAGTACTGTCCAATCAGTTTTATAAGACGCGTTGAATGCATTATGTTTCCGCATTCGTTTCGCTGAGAACAATTTTTAGTCAGAAGTTTTATTTAGGCTAAAGATTGCGTGCGGCTTTACAGTTCAGTATAATTTTTTAGTTTCAGTTGCGAAATGCTTGGAGAATATTACGTCACGGGAGCCATCGTGCATAACGGTTCCGTATA
>NZ_LRXL01000038.1 GCF_001637325.1 Cochleicola gelatinilyticus | reverse complement strand
TTGTAATACTTCCATTATGTTCTGAAATCCACTTTGATCACCGATAAAACTTTGTCCGCCGCGTTGTGCAGCGAATAGGTCATTAGCCAAACCTTGTTGTCCGATTTCCATAAAGTTAGTTCCTTCATATTGCTTACTTACTAGATCATTTTCTCGACCTGCTTGAACAGCAAGCACGCTATCATCACCATCTTGTATCATCCAGGCATTCTGAGTATTACCAATTTGAATTAATCCGGCACTATTATTATCGCCCGTTTGTACCTGTAAGGCACTGTTATTGTCATTATAAAGTTGTGTGTCATCGAAGGCATTTTGTACAACCAGCGCTGTGTTATTATCTCCAATTTGGACTTGCTTAGAATACCCTGCAAATGGAGCACCCGATTGAGAAAACTGCTGAGATTCAGCATTGTTTCCTGAACCATCCTGAGTTTGGTAAGCAACATTCTCGTTAGAACCATCTGCCGGAACTGCTCCTCCTTGAGTTGAAAGGATAGCATCTGTTGCTAAAAATAGTGGAAGATTATTCGATAATGCCTGAGCATTTGTTCGATCACCCTGATTTACTAAGGCTACGTTTGCATCACTACCTGATGTACCGTTTGTCTGAGTTTGACGTACGTAATTTCCGTCTCCATTTTGTACTACTTGACCATCGTTAGTTCCCACACCGGACTGAACTACGTGAGACATGTTTAGATCTCCTAGTTGATCAACAACAGATGAATTGTTTCTGTTCGATTGATTTACAAACGATTTGTTACCCGTTCCATCTTGATCAATGTCAGCCGTGTTGTTTGCAAATACATTTGCACCACCACCGTCTTGTTGCACATCTGAATAGTTTGCATTTCCTGTTTGGAATACATCAGCATCCGATCCGCTTCCGTCCTGCTCAACATATGACATTTGACTAGTACCTTCTTGTTCTACACGAGCATTATGCCCATCAGAACCGTCTGGTGCAGAATTCTGGTCGATCTTGGAAGCGTGTCCGCTACCCGATTGTAACGATAATGCTTCATTATTATCATGTCCTTGGAAGATCCACGATGAGTGGGTATCACCACTTTGAACAACACCTGCGTAATTGTCTTCAGCATTTAAAACTCCTTGTTGAATGTAAGCGATCTGGTCGTCACCCGATTGTTGCATTCCTGCAGCATTTCGATCTCCACCTTGATACACATATCCTTCATTAGAAGTTCCGCTTTGACGCACATCTGCAGCATTTGCTTGTCCGCTCAATCCTGTGTTTCCAGTTACATCACCCGCTTGTGCAACATACACCAAGTTGCCCTCATCTGCGCCAGCACCACCGCCAGATTGATCGATAAATACAGAAGAAGAAGTTCCTTCTTGTCGTACAAGCATGTAGTTTTCGGTTCCTGATTGTGTGTTTTCAACACGGTTAGCAGCTGTGTCACCGCTTAAGTTATCTGCTTGCTCTACATCTGGAGCAGCTGCATCTTGACTTGCTTGTGCAAATACGAATGACCCTATCATGAGCGCTAGGGCACTAAGAATTACTCTTTTCATAATTTGAAAATTAGTTATAAATTGATTTATTTGGTTTTAAAAAAAAAGATCATCCGAAATTGTCGGACGATCTATATAATTTATTTTAACAATCAGCACATAATCCCGGTACTGTAATATCTGGAATCATTAAGTTTTCCATCTCTGGTATGGGCATTGGTTCCATAGGATCAGGAATTTCACAGTCTATCGTTTCAAGCAGATTTCCTGCAGGACCAACCTGTAGTATTTCCATAACATTATTTATTCCCGACTGATCACCCATAAAGCTTTGTCCGCCACGCTGGGCTGCGTACACCGCTCCGTTATCACCAGATTGCCCAATTTCCATAAAGTTAGCGCCTTCGAATTGTTTGGTTACTAAATCGTTTTCTTTACCGCTCTGTACGGCTAAAGCACTATCATCTCCATTTTGTTGCATCCATGTTTCATTTCGTAAACCAACTTGAATCGAAGAAACAGAGTTGTTATTTCCCGTTTGTTCCTGAAGCGCATGGTTTTGAGATGCTATAGCATTAAGATTATTAAAAGCGTTCTGAACAACCAAAGCTGTGTTATTATCACCTGTTTGAATTTGTTTCGATGTGTTCGCATTATTAACCTCATTGTTTATGATAAATGCATTATTAAATTGATGCGATTCGGCTCTATTCCCGGCACCTACTTGCGATTGAAAAGCTATGTTGCCGAATGAAGATGACAATGGGGAGAGAGATTCTGTATCAAGAATATCGTTGGTTTGTGAATAAAGACCGCTTAATGCCGATCCTAAAAATGCAGGTCTATTACCCTGATTAACAGTCGCATTATTGGTAGCATTTCCGGTAGTAGCGTTTGTCTGCTGGATATTTGCGTAATTTTCACTTGAAGAGGGACCATCTTGTAATACAGTTGCATTATTTTCAGAAAGACCATTTTGGATAATATCAGAAATATTATCTCCTAATAATCCAAAATTATTAATCTGTGATACCGTCGCGTTTTGATTGCTTCCGGCAGAAACAATAAACGATTTGTTTTGGCCGAAAACTCCAACTTGATCTACATCGGCAGTATTAGTCCCTAAACCGGATTGATTAATTGCTGAATAGTTTCCGTCGCCCGATTGAAATACATCTGCATCCGAATTATTTCCATCCTGCTCTACATACGACATCTGTCCTGTACCTTCCTGTTCTACACGCGCGTTGTGTCCCGGAGAACCGTCTGGTGCAGAATTCTGGTCGATCTTGGAAGCGTGTCCGCTACCCGATTGTAACGATAATGCTTCATTATTATCATGTCCTTGAAAGATCCACGATGAGTGGGTATCACCACTTTGAACAACACCTGCGTAATTGTCTTCAGCATTTAAAACTCCTTGTTGAATGTAAGCGATTTGATCGTCACCCGATTGTTGCATTCCTGCAGCATTTCGATCTCCACCTTGATACACATATCCTTCATTAGAAGTTCCGCTTTGACGCACATCTGCAGCATTTGCTTGTCCGCTCAATCCTGTGTTTCCAGTTACATCACCCGCTTGTGCTACATATACCAAGTTGCCCTCATCTGCGCCAGCACCCCCACCAGATTGATCGATAAATACAGAAGAAGAAGTTCCTTCTTGTCGTACAAGCATGTAGTTTTCGGTTCCTGCTTGTGTGTTTTCAACACGGTTAGCAGCTGCGTCACCGCTTAAGTTATCTGCTTGCTCTACATCTGGAGCAGCTGCATCTTGACTTGCTTGCGCAAATACAAATGACCCTACCATGAGTGCTAGGGCACTAAGAATTACTTTTTTCATAATTTGAAAATTAGTTATAAATTGATTTATTTGGTTTTTTTAAAAAGCATAGGTCACCCAGAACAATTGAATGACCTATTGATATTAATATGTATTATAGTAGGATTGCATCTTAACAATCTACACATAATCCAGGCGTATCA
>NZ_LRXL01000037.1 GCF_001637325.1 Cochleicola gelatinilyticus | reverse complement strand
CTTAATGGTTGCTTAGTGCTGTCTTAACCTCGTGGAAATATTGAAATACTGATTAATTATACACCATTCGGGGTGTAGCGTAGCCCGGTCATCGCGCCTGCTTTGGGAGCAGGAGGTCGCAGGTTCGAATCCTGCCACCCCGACTTTTTATTGTTAATAACCCTTTACGGGCTCGTAGCTCAGCTGGATAGAGCACCTCCCTTCTAAGGAGGCGGTCATAGGTTCGAATCCTATCGGGCTCACATCAAATCTCCTCTCGAAGGAGATTTTTTGTTTATAACAAGATTATGAAATACAACTTCATCTGCACCGATATTGACGGAACACTACTCAACAAAGATCGGGAACTTTCACCCTGCACCATCCAAGAATTGAAACGCATTAAAGATACAGCTCCGATAATTCTAATTTCGTCTCGAATGCCTAAAGCTATGAGGCATCTTCAAAAGGAACTAGGTATCGAACACTTACCCTTAATTGCCTACAATGGCGGATTAATTCTTGACGGAAACAATGTTTTAGAAAGTACAGACATCTCTGTGAATATAATTTCAGAAGTAGTTTCAAATTGTAAAAACACTAGCATTCATCTTAGCCTTTATCATAATGACGAATGGTTTGTTCCAGAAATGGATTATTGGGCGAATCGAGAAGCAAATAACACCAAGGTAACCCCTACTGTGCGTGCTCTACAAGAAACTCTTATAGATTGGAAAAATAGCAATAAAGGCGCCCATAAAATTATGTGCATGGGAGAAGAATCTGAGATTAGCGCATTATACAGCGCACTCGAAACAAAATTCCCTAACGACTTAAGTTTGTACCGGTCGAAACCAACCTACATTGAAATTGCAAACAAGAAGATTTCAAAAGAAACAGCTATTTATAAATTACTACAAGAATGTTATCCTAACCAAAAAATAGAACATGTTATCGCCTTTGGAGATAATTACAATGATATTGAAATGCTGAAGGCTGTTGGTATGGGCGTGGCTGTAAAAAATGCTAAAAACGAAGTGCTAGCCATAGCTAATGATATTACCGAGAGTAATATTGATGATGGCGTCGCATTATCTATACAGAAATATTTTGAGTAATTATTCGGGGTATTCTACTCGTAAATGATAAATATTATTCAGTTTCTTTTTAAGTACCTTTTTAATAGTCTGAATTTCTTTAAACGTAATATTTGCATTTAGAAATTGTCCTTGCTCCATTTGTCCATCAATAATCTTTTCAACAAACATATCAATCTTTGAAGAAGTTGGCTCTTTTAAACTTTTACTTGCCGCCTCAACACTATCGGCCATCATTAGGATTGCAGTTTCTTTAGAAAATGGCATTGGTCCAGGATATCTGAAATCATTCTCATCCACTTCTCCATTTTTTTCTTTTTCTCTTTTATAGAAATAATACACAAGACTTGTTCCGTGGTGGGTTCTTATAAAATCGATTACCCGATCTGGAAGGTTATTTTTTCTGGCAGTTTCCACCCCGTTTATTACATGGTCGATAATAATCTGCGCACTTTCTTTAGGATCTAATTCGTTATGAGAATTGATAGAGTTTACTTGATTTTCAGTAAAAAAAGTAGGGTTTGTCATCTTACCAATATCATGATACAAGGCCCCTACCCTTACTAACATGGCATTAGCGCCAATTTCATTAGCGGCTGCCTCAGCTAAATTGGCAACATTTAGTGAGTGGTGAAATGTTCCTGGTGCTTTGTTAGAAAGTTCTTTCAATAATTTAGAATTCGTATCACTTAATTCTAACAGAGACACATCAGAAACGAGTCCGAAGATCTTTTCGTAAAAATAGATCAACGGATGCGCAAATAGCGTTGCTAGTCCAGATAGCACAAAATACCCGAACGTTTCCCAATGCAACACTTGTATATTTCCTTCTTGAATTAAGAAAAAGGCAAAATATCCAATGATGTATATAATAGTAATTTGTCCTACAGAAATAAATAAGTTCGCCCGTTTGTATAGTTCTGAAACTGTTAAAATCGTTACAATTCCTGCAATAATCTGAAGGAACATATATTCGAAACTATTAGGCACTACAAAACCTAATAATAGAATCGTAAGCACATGAACAAAAAGTCCTAGTCTGGGATCGAAAAAAGCTTTTAGAATAAGCGGTAAAATACAAAGTGGAACCACATACACATATTTCGCATCTAATTTCACTACGATGGTAGTTAGAAACACCATGAGAAAAATATTGAAGAAAATAAAGGTCACTTTCGTATTATTATAAAAGATCTCTGGGCGGTATTTTTTTAGAAAAAGAAACAACATTAAAAACACAAGCATCACTAACATGGAGTAGCCAATCATGAGCCAGTAATAGTTCGACTGACTCCAGACCTGGGACTGGTATTCGGCCTTTAAGGAGTTTAAAATTTGAAATTTATCTCCTTCTACTACCTCTCCCTTTGCAACAATTCGCCCACCTTTTTCGATGATTCCTCGATTTGGGTTTATTGCATTTATTTCAGCTTCAATTGCAGCTTCTGTAAGTTTTACATTCAATGAAACATTGGGTTGAATGGTACGAGCCAAAATTTTCTGAAGTAATTCGCGAACTTCAATAGCATTATTATTAGTGACTGCAGTATTAACTCGTTTTTTTAAATTCTCTAACCTAAATAATTGGGTGTAGGTGATCTCCTCTATTTCATTTCCTTTTTTAAGATATATTAAACGATCTCCAGAATAGGAGTAAATAGCGTCTACCACACCTTTTGTGTAAACATCTTCAATAACTATATTACCAATGCGTTGTACGGCTGTTTCAGAAATAGCAAACAAGCTATCTACATAAACTTCATTTAAAATTTCATTAAAAGAAGCTCTTGAATCTGTTACAATATCTACATCAAAATCAAAATAGGGAATAGCATTCGCGCGAATAGCTTCTTGTTCTTTCTGCAGGGTTTCTGTTTCCTTTTTTATAGTAAAACTAAACGGAGCGTAAAGATTCTCGTATTGCCAAGGCTTTCCTTTCTGAAAATTATATTTAAACTGTCCCCCCTTAGGAAGCATGTAAATAATTAGAAATGTTGCCGCTATAAAAAGAAACGCTTTGTAAATAAGCGATTGATTCCTAGATAAAAATAATAAGAGTTGTTGCATACAAATCGTTAGAAAAGTAAAGGTATGTTAAACGAGGCATTATTCCCAAACCCAACCCTTCGAATCGTTGATAATTCACTTTAAAATATGTAATTTTGCATTCGTTTTAAAATTCAAATATCATAATCTCATGAGTAAAAAAGTCGTAATAGTAGCTGCAGCAAGAACCCCTATAGGAAGTTTTATGGGAAGTTTATCTTCTTTAACTGCCGTACAACTTGGTAGCGCTGCCATTAAAGGAGCACTTAATAAAATCGATTTGGATCCAAGTTTAGTTCAAGAGGTTTTTATGGGCAATGTGGTACAAGCAGGTGTAGGGCAAGCCCCAGCAAGACAAGCTGCAATGAGTGCAGGAATTCCAGACACAGTTCCTTGTACGACTATAAATAAGGTGTGTGCTTCTGGTATGAAAGCTGTTATGAACGCGGCTCAAGCTATTGCTTTAGGAGATGCCGAGGTAGTTGTTGCTGGAGGAATGGAAAGCATGAGTAATATCCCTCATTATGTACATATGAGACAAGGAACCAAATTTGGTCCTGCTACATTAATAGATGGAATGCAAAAAGATGGATTAGTAGATGCATACGATCACAATGCCATGGGAACTTGTGCAGATCTTTGTGCTACAGAGCACAATTTTTCAAGAGAAGATCAAGATGCATTTGCAATACAATCGTATAACCGTTCTGCCCAAGCTTGGGCTGACGGAAAATTTAAAAACGAAGTGATTCCCGTTGAAGTACCACAACGACGCGGAGAACCAGTTGTAGTTTCTGAAGATGAAGAATATAAGAATGTGAAAATGGAAAAAATTCCATCGCTTCGTCCCGCTTTTACTAAAGAAGGAACTGTAACAGCTGCTAACGCTTCTACAATTAATGATGGTGCCGGAGCAATGATCTTAATGAGCGAAGACAAAGCAAAAGAACTTGGACTTACTCCATTAGCATCTATAAAAGGATATGCGGATGCTGCCCACGAGCCTAAATGGTTTACGACAGCTCCATCTAAAGCACTACCTAAAGCATTAGCAAAAGCAGGAGTATCTCAAGAGGAAGTAGATTTTTTCGAATTTAATGAAGCTTTTTCGGTGGTTGGATTAGCAAACATGAAACTCCTTGGTTTAAACGATTCGAATGTTAATGTAAATGGAGGTGCTGTATCTTTAGGACACCCACTAGGTTGCAGTGGAGTACGTATTTTAATTACATTATTGAACGTACTACAACAAAACGACGCAAAATTAGGTGCTGCAGCAATTTGTAACGGTGGCGGTGGTGCTTCTGCTATGGTAATTGAACGTAACTAAATAAGACTTTTCCTAAAAAATGAAATACGGGATTTGTCCTCTTAGTATTGTTCCTATGCGCGCCGAAGCTGCAGACACCAGTGAAATGGTTACACAGGTCTTGTATGGAGAGCAATTTAAAGTATTGGAATCCCGCAAAAAGTGGAGTCGTATTCGATTACATTTCGATGGTTATGAAGGATGGATCGACAATAAACAGTTTCAATTTATTTCTGAAGAAGACGATAGGTTATTTATAAATCAAGGCAATAAATTAGCTTCAGATTTAGTTGATTTTATTACTACTTCGGAAGGTCATTTGCTTTCAGTTTGTTTAGGAAGCACTGTTTCAGCTTCTACTTATTTGTCACATTCTTTTGAAGGTAAATTTATTTCTGAAACTTTTCCGAAGCAACATATATTAGACACTGCACTTCTCTATTTAAATTCTCCCTACTTGTGGGGTGGAAAGACGCCCTTCGGAATCGATTGTAGTGGGTTTACACAAATGGTTTATAAATTGAATGGCCACAAATTATTAAGGGATGCCAGTCAACAGGCCACACAAGGGGAAGCTTTAAGTTTTATTGAAGAGAGCGAACCTGGTGATCTTGCTTTTTTTGATAATTCAGAAGGTGTTATCACTCACGTGGGAATTATCATGGCTGATCATTACATCATTCATGCTCACGGTAAAGTGCGAATAGATCGCCTAGACCATTCAGGAATATTTAATATAGAAACAAATACACACACACATAAATTACGCGTAATTAAACGTATTGTATAAAAAAACCTTCAACTGTTATGTTGAAGGTCTTTAAGTTTATAGAAAAGCGAAACCTATTGGCCGCCTTCCAACTCTTGAAGTTTTGTTTTCATTGTTTTGAACTTATCATCCATATTTAACTGAGTATAAATATTCATGAGTGTTCTTACTACTTCTACATTATCGGGCTGTAACGCTAATGATTTCTCAAGATATGGTAAAACATCGGCATACATGTCTTTACGCTGTTGTTTAAGCGTATCATATTTTTTGTTATCTGCAGCGGAAGTTCCTAATTCATTCATTTGTTTAACAATTTCCTCTTCAGCAGATAATTTTGCTACAGCAATATTGATTAGCGCCGCACTATAATCTGGCTTAATTTCGAGCGCTTTTTCATAAAACTCAATCGCTTTTTCTGTATCACCGATCTCCATACTTCCAACAGCTAGGTTAAATAAAGTATCTGGATTATCTGGTTCAGCCTGCATTACTTCGTTCATAAGTTCGTTGTAGCGTTGTTTATCACCCATTTTATAAACCATATCTGCTTCAGCTTTAATAAGCGAAATATCATCTGGGTTCTCAGCACGTGCTTTTTGCATTAACTCAATAGCCTTATCTTCTTGTCCAAGTTCTTGGTAAAGTAGGGTGGCATTTTTAAGTATTTCCCCTGCATTAGACGCAGTTTTTCTGGTCTCAGGCTTAATAAATTGTCCAGTTTTCAGCATTAAAGAACGTTCATTCTCTGAAGCAAAAGGCTCTACTTCTCCCGTTTCTTTATTAGTAGCTACAAATTCGGTGGTTACTCCTGTGTACCCTAGGTCCATCAATTTTGTGTAATACGTTAAAGCAGTATTATAATCTTTTGCATTTACTGCATTACCTGCGGCATAGTATAAATACACGGTATCTTGCTTACTAATGGTATAACCAGTATATAATTTTTTTGCGGCAGCTTCAAATTGTTGAGCATCTTGATCTTTAATCGCACTATTAATTAATTTAGATTTAAGATTAAAGGTCCCTTCTGAAATTTCATTAGCATAACTATTAGCGCTATCCATTTCTGAAGCTTTCAAAAATGAGTCGGCAGCCATCTGAAGTTTTTCATAGTTACTTCCCGCTGTATTAAGTTGAGCCGTTCCTTTTGCAATATAGAATTCAGTCTTAAGATCTGCATCTGCAGTACCAATCATGGATTCTGCTGCACTTAATTGTGCCATCGCTTCAGTATAATCTCCAGATTTATTCGCTTTTTGTGCTTTCTTAATTTCTTTTTTCTGTGCAAAAGTTAGCGTAGAAACAAGCATCATTCCAGCTAAAAAAATTGATTTTTTCATTACAAGTGTTTTTTAATTTTTATTCGTTGTTTTCTGTGTTTTCTTCGTTAATATCAAGAGTAGTGCCATCTTCATTTAAAACTTCCGCTTCTTCATCTTCATGAACTACTTTTGCAACAGCTGCAATAGCATCGTTTTCTCTAACCTTAATTAGTCTAACACCTTGCGTAGCTCGACCCATTACTCTTAAATCTGCAACTTCCATACGAATGGCAATTCCCGATTTATTAATAATCATAAGGTCATCGTTATCGTTTA
The DNA here is from genome assembly GCF_001637325.1 of Cochleicola gelatinilyticus. Classification (GTDB taxonomy): domain Bacteria; phylum Bacteroidota; class Bacteroidia; order Flavobacteriales; family Flavobacteriaceae; genus Cochleicola; species Cochleicola gelatinilyticus. The sequence goes on along the minus strand of NZ_LRXL01000037.1, from coordinate 636,955 downwards.
CATTCTTGATAGTCACTAATTTACCAGTTTTTTCCGTAACATTTATAGTTTTAACTCCTTTTCCACCACGGTTGGTAATTCGATAATCTTCTATACTAGAACGTTTTCCATAACCGCCTTCTGAAACTACTAAAATATCAGATTCTTCATCGTTAATAGCGATCATTCCTACTACCTCATCATCATCACTTCCCAGCGTAATTCCTCTTACACCCGAAGCGTTTCTTCCCATAGGACGAGTTTTTTCTTCCTCGAAACGAATTGCTTTACCAGAACGAACCGCCAACATTACTTGACTATCACCACGAGTTAATTTCGCTTCTAGTAGTTCATCGTTGTCTTTAATTGTAATAGCATTAATACCGTTGGTTCTCGGTCTTGAATACTGCTCTAATGGAGTTTTCTTAACCTGTCCTTTTTTAGTAGCCATAATTACGTAACGGCTATTAACATACTCTTCGTCTTTTAGATCCTGTGTACATATAAAAGCCATCACTTTGTCGTCTGGCTCAATATTTATAAGGTTTTGAATGGCTCTACCTTTAGATTGTCGACTTCCTTCTGGAATTTCGAAAACACGCATCCAGAAACATTTTCCTTTTTGGGTAAAGAACAACATATACTGGTGATTGGTACCCACAAACATATGCTCTAAGAAATCTTCGTTACGGGTTGATGATGCTTTTTGACCTACTCCTCCTCTATTTTGAGTTTTATATTCTGTAAGAGAAGTACGTTTAATATATCCGGCATGTGATATCGTTAATACCACTTGCTCATCGGGAATAAGGTCGGTAATACTAACATCGCCTCCTGCATATTCAATAGTAGAGCGACGTTCATCACCATACTTATTTTTTATTTCTGCTAACTCTTCTTTTATAATTTCCATTCTCCGCTCTTTTCTAGCAAGAATATCTTCATAATCAGCAATCGTATTCATTAACTCGTCGTACTCTGAACGCAATTTGTCTTGCTCTAACCCTGTTAATTGGCGGAGTCGCATTTCAACAATTGCTTTGGCTTGTATTTCTGAAAGATCGAACGTTTTAATTAAAGTTTCCCTTGCTTCATCTGCATTCGAAGAGGCCCGAATCAATCGAATTACTTCATCAATATTATCTGAAGCAATAATAAGACCTTCAAGAATATGAGCTCGCTCTTTTGCTTTCCGAAGTAAATATTCGGTACGACGCACCACCACCTCATGGCGGTGTTCCACGAAGTAATGAATTAATTGCTTTAAATTAAGCATTTGAGGTCTTCCCTTAACTAAGGCAATGTTATTTACACTAAAACTGGACTGTAATGATGTATATTTATAAAGCGTATTGAGTACAATATTAGGGATGGCATCTCTTTTAAGAATGTATACAATCCGCATTCCTTTACGATCACTTTCATCACGAATATTTGCGATTCCCTCAATCTTCTTTTCGTTGACAAGATCCGCAGTCTTTTTAATCATATCAGCTTTATTTACCTGATATGGAATTTCAGAAACAATAATACATTCTCTTCCGTTAACTTCTTCGAATCGGGCTTTCGCACGCATCACGACACGGCCTCTTCCTGTATGAAATGCATCTTTAACACCATCGTACCCGTAAATAATTCCTCCAGTAGGAAAATCGGGTGCTTTAATGTGTTGCATTAATTCATCGATCTCAATTTCATTATTATCAATATACGCCATCGTACCATCGATTACCTCTGTAAGGTTGTGAGGTGGCATATTGGTAGCCATTCCTACTGCAATTCCAGAGGCACCATTAATTAAAAGTCCCGGTACTCTTGTAGGAAGTACTGTTGGTTCTTTTAAAGTATCATCGAAGTTAAGTTGATGGTCTACGGTTTCTTTATCGATATCGGCTAGCATATCTTCCGATATTTTCTGCATACGGGCTTCTGTATAACGCATTGCTGCCGGACTATCACCATCGATAGACCCAAAGTTTCCTTGTCCATCAACCAACATATATCGCAAGCTCCATTCTTGTGCCATACGCACCATCGCATCGTACACGGAAGTATCTCCATGCGGGTGATACTTACCCAGTACTTCACCTACGATTCTTGCTGATTTTTTATGAGCTCCGGTTGCCCGGATTCCTAATTCGTGCATTCCAAACAAAACCCGTCTATGAACAGGCTTCATACCATCACGTACATCTGGCAGTGCTCGTGACACAATGACGGACATTGAATAATCGATGTACGCCGATTTCATTTCATCTTCAATGTTGATAGGGATCAATTTTTCACCTTCAGCCATAAAATATATACTTTAATTATAGTTATCAATCTAATGAAGCAATATACACTATTTTGAAGGTTTGAAAGCCCATTATTACATGCGTTATTCACGAATTTATTAACAAATAATGCCTCCAAAAACGTTAATAAGTATCTGCCATTATATTTTGTGAAATGCAAGTTTTTTTGTCCTTTTACTACTTACGTTAAGAAAGAGGAATAGTTTTTGCCCTAATTAAGGTAAATTTACTATTTTACAACGCACAGGAACTTACCTTATGGATGATAATTTTTCCCCCAGAGTAAAAGATGTAATCGCTTACAGCAAAGAAGAAGCCTTGCGGTTAGGTCACGATTTTATAGGCACCGAACATTTAATGTTGGGGCTCTTACGTGATGGTAACGGCAAAGCAGTAACAATTTTAAATGCGCTGGATGTAGATTTAAATCATTTACGTAGAAAAGTAGAAATACTAAGCCCTGCCAACCCTAGCGGTGGTATTGGGACAAACGATAAAAAGAACTTACATTTAACTCGTCAGGCTGAACGCGCTTTAAAAACAACATTTTTAGAAGCGAAATTGTTTCAGAGTTCTTCGATTAATACTGCACATTTGTTGTTGTGTATTCTTCGAAATGAAAACGACCCTACTACAAAGCTTTTAAATAAAATGAAAGTAGATTACGACGGTGTTAAAGATCAATTTAAACTTATGATTGCAAACGATGATGATTATATAGACAGCCCATCGGCTGAGTCTTTTTCAAACGACGATGACACAGGCGGTGAAGATGCTAACAAAGACAATCTTTTTGCTAGCTCCACAGGAGGCAAAACTAACAAGAAATCGAAGACTCCTGTATTAGATAACTTCGGAAGAGACCTTACCGCACAAGCTGAAGACGGAAAACTAGATCCAGTAGTAGGACGTGAAGCAGAAATACAACGCGTTTCTCAAATCCTTAGCCGTAGAAAAAAGAACAACCCGCTACTTATTGGTGAGCCCGGAGTGGGTAAATCGGCTATTGCGGAAGGACTGGCACTACGAATCGTTCAACGAAAAGTTTCTCGTATTCTTTACGATAAACGTGTGGTAACGTTAGATCTTGCAAGCCTTGTAGCAGGTACAAAATACAGAGGTCAGTTCGAAGAACGCATGAAAGCGGTGATGAATGAACTTGAAAAGAACGATGATATCATCCTCTTTATTGATGAAATACACACCATCGTTGGAGCTGGTGGAGCAACTGGATCACTGGATGCTTCAAACATGTTCAAGCCTGCTTTAGCACGTGGAGAAATTCAATGCATCGGGGCAACCACTTTAGATGAATACCGACAGTATATCGAAAAAGATGGTGCTTTAGAACGACGTTTTCAGAAGGTATTGGTAGAACCTACTTCGGTAGAGGAAACTATTGAGATACTTCAAAATATAAAAGATAAGTACGAAACGCACCATAATGTTCAATATACAGACGAAGCATTAAAAGCATGTGTGAAGTTAACGAATCGATATATGACAGAACGTTTTCTTCCAGACAAGGCTATCGACGCTTTAGACGAAGCAGGGTCGCGTGTACACATAACAAATATTCATGTACCGGCCAAAATTTTAGAGATCGAAGGAAAACTAGAAGAAGTTCGCGAGCTTAAAAATTCTGTTGTGAAAAAACAGAAATACGAAGAAGCGGCTAAACTTAGAGATGACGAAAAGAATCTAGAAAAAGAATTAGCAACTGCCCAAGAAGCTTGGGAAGCCGACGCTAAAGAACACAAAGAAACCGTTAGTGAAGAAAATGTAGCGGAGGTAGTTTCTATGATGACAGGAGTTCCTGTGAATAGAATTGCTCAAACCGAAAGCAATAAATTAGCAGAATTACCCCAACTTATTAAGGGAAAAGTGATTGGTCAAGATGAAGCTGTTTCGAAAGTGGTAAAAGCCATGCAACGAAATCGTGCTGGATTAAAAGACCCTAACAAACCCATTGGTTCTTTTATTTTCTTAGGTCAAACAGGTGTAGGTAAAACACAACTTGCAAAAGTTTTAGCGAGAGAATTGTTTGATTCTGAAAGTGCGTTAGTACGTATCGACATGAGTGAGTACATGGAGAAATTTGCTATTTCAAGATTGGTTGGAGCACCTCCAGGATATGTTGGGTATGAAGAAGGAGGACAATTAACCGAAAAAATTCGACGCAAGCCTTATGCTGTTGTATTATTGGATGAGATCGAAAAAGCACATCCCGACGTTTTTAATATGTTATTACAAGTGTTGGATGATGGGTATTTAACAGACAGTTTAGGTCGTAAGATCGATTTTAGAAATACAATTATTATAATGACCTCGAACATAGGAGCTCGTAAATTGAAAGATTTCGGACAAGGGGTTGGTTTTGGTACTACCGCAAGAGCAAGTCAAGTAGATGCGAATGCAAAAAGTATTATCGAAAATGCCTTGAAAAAAGCATTTGCTCCCGAATTCTTAAATCGTGTAGATGATGTTATGGTGTTTAATCCACTAGAACGAGAAGACATTCATAAAATTATCGATATCGAGTTAGATCAATTGTTTCTTAGAATTAAAGATCTTGGATACGATCTTAAATTAACCGATAAGGCGAAAGATTACATTGCCGACAAAGGATTTGATAAGGACTATGGAGCAAGACCTTTAAAACGGGCGATTCAGAAATATATTGAAGATGCGCTTGCTGAAGAGATTATTAATTCTAATCTTCAAGAAGGAGATACCATTACGATGGATCTCGATGAAAAGTCGAACGAATTAACAATTAAAATTAAAAAGCAAAAGAAAACGACCGAGTCGTAAAAGATTTATTCGTTTTAAAATGCATATAATAAGACTGGGAGATATATTATCTTCCGGTCTTTTTTTATCCTTATCCTAATTACCCTATTTTTAACAAAACGTAATTTTAAATTACTATAACCTTCAAAAACCAGATTCAGAAAAAAGCAAATTCAGAAAACTGAAACTATAATTCAAAAAGCTATATTTACAGCCTCAACTTAATATCCCCACAAGTGCATAAAACAATACAAGTAGATTTCGGTATTATCGAAATTCATAATTTTTATGTTATTGCAACGATTAATGAAGGCGTTGTATTAACCAATGATTTAAGTTATGAAATTATTCAACATGCAGTAGAACATTTTCAAGACGCCCCATTTGTTTACATCACCAATCGAATTCATTCTTATTCGGTAGATCCAAGTGTTTACATAATGACCAACGACATTAAAAACCTTAAAGGCTTCGGAGTTGTTTCTCCACATGTGTTGGCGAGAGACAATGCGACATTTGAAAAAAATTTTTTAAATAAAGAATTTGAAATCTTTAAAACCCTCGACGAAGCTATTGAATGGGCTCGTAATCTTATTTTTAGTGCCAACTTATAATATACTTGCAGGCCCTATCGTGTGATTATTTTAAAGATTTTCGTTTTATTCTTAGTGCCTTTTACCAACATGAAATAAACACTATCTCTCCAACCTTCAGAAGATATGGTTATTGTTGAAGTAGAATCATATTTTTTAGACAGTAAAGACCTACCTTGAAGATCGTAAATTGATAGCTGTTTAACAGCTAATGCATTTCTAATATATATGGATCCATCATAATTATAAATTTCTATCTCGGGAAACAATTCTTCCTCCTCCGCTTCCAATATATTCGGATTACAAGTTTCAATTCGCTCTGTGTTAGAATAAATATTTTCACCATCTGCAAATGAACAACATACTGCTCCAACTCCATCAAAATTTGGTTCACCTCCAGGAGCATTAATTAATGACAATGAACCAACACCTTCAATCCATACGGCATTCCAAGAACTAGTTGTATTTTCAGGAGATGGTGAAAAATAAAAATGTTTATAAAAATTTCCGTCTGTTAAAGGCTGTATTTCAATGCTAGTAAGAGTAAACATCCCTCCATTTTCTGGAAATGGGGATATAGGATTAAACATTTCTATTTCCTCCCCCACCTCTAAAGAAAAGTCATATAAAAGGTATTCTCTTAAAGAATTATTTATAATAGTTGTTAGGTAAACTTTTCTTTGGGAAATATCTTCTCGAAATAAAAAATTTCTAGCTATATAATGATGACCATCAAGAATTTTATAGCTTTTATTATTAACAATAGTATCTCCGTCAGTGAAATAAGTATCTACAAGATCGCAATCTCCTTGAAAGCAATTCAAAAACTGCCATTCATTTAATTCAGAAAACATGGGGCGGTAATTTTGAGCAACTCCTGTACTATAAAATAAAACTATTAATACGAATCCAATATGTTTTTTCATAACTATTAATTAAACATCAAATCGGTATCTATAGAAAGGCTCTGAAGAAATCCGATAGCAGCGTGAATGTCGTTTGCTAATAATCTGTCTTCAGCTACAAAGGGTACTGCTTCTCTAAAGCTAGCTACAAAAGATTCTACAAAAGGAGAGGATTTTTTAGGTGCCCTAAACGCTAATGCTTGAGAGGCATTCATAAGTTCAATAGCTAAAATAGTTTCAATATTTTCAATAACTCGAAGGCATTTTGTTGCTCCATTAGCTCCCATGCTCACATGATCTTCTTGTCCGTTACTGGAAACGATAGAATCTACCGAAGAGGGAGTTGCTAATTGTTTGTTCTGACTTACAATGCTTGCAGCGGTGTATTGTGGAATCATGAATCCACTATTTAAACCAGGGTTATTAACTAAAAAATCTGGAAGACCTCGTAACCCAGAAACTAATTGATACGTCCTTCGTTCAGATATATTCCCTAATTCAGCCATGGCGATTGACATATAATCTAGTGCAAGCGCAAGAGGTTGTCCATGAAAGTTACCTCCAGAAATTATTTCATCTTCCGCAATAAAAATATTTGGATTATCGGTTACCGAGTTAATTTCAGTCTTAAAAGTTTTACTCACAAAATTTATCGTGTCTTTGGTAGCACCATGAACCTGTGGTATGCAACGAAACGAATAAGGATCTTGCACGCTCATTTTTTCTGAAACTCCCAACTCACTTCCTTCTAAAAATGTACGCATTTGCTCGGCTGTTCTAACTTGACCACTATGGGGACGCACCATGTGTACTAAGGGATTAAAAGGACTCATGTTACAATCGAATGCATCTACCGAAACTGCGCCAATAAGATCTGCTAAGTATGACAATTTATAGCTTTGAAGTAAAATATAAACCCCATATGCACTCATAAACTGTGTTCCATTAAGTAGCGCCAATCCTTCTTTAGCTTGAAGTACTATAGGCTCCCAATTGTATTTTTTTAAAATTTCTTCGGAAGCAATAATTTCATCCTCCACGTACACCTCCCCTTTTCCTAATAACGGAAGGGCCAAATGGGCTAAAGGAGCTAGGTCTCCAGACGCTCCTAAACTTCCCTGTGAATAGACTACAGGAAGAATATCGTTATTATAAAGGTCGACCAATCGTTGTACCGTTTCAAGTTGCACCCCACTATTTCCATAACTAAGCGATTGAATCTTCAGTAGCAACATGAGCTTCACAATATGTTTTGGCACATATTCTCCAGTACCACAAGCATGCGACATGACTAAATTTTCTTGAAGCTTCGAGAGGTTTTCAGAAGATATTTTTACATTACATAGAGACCCAAAGCCGGTATTAATTCCGTAGATAGGTGTATCGTTAGTCTTTATTTTTTCGGCTAAATAATTTCTCGATTTCTTAATATTAAGTATTGCCTCTTCAGAAAGTTCAAGTTTAACATCATGTTCTCGAATGTGCTTAATTGCCGTAAGGGTAAGAATTTCTGTACTTATATAATGAGTATCTTGCATTGTTTCATTGTTTGGAACGTAAAAATACAATTTCTTGTTTAGGTTTTATTTATATTTACTAAGACCTTATCAACTTAAGTAGAATCTAAAACTCCAACCATGAAAAATTTATTTCTATTGGCATTGACCCTCACAATATTCTCTTGTGAACAACCAAAACAACCCGAGTATGTAATTTTTAATGGTACTATTAAAAATAGTGTTGCCGAAGAGGCCATATTAAGTGGCAAGGGGTTTAAAACTACATTACCTATTTCTACGGAAGGGAAATTTACCGATACATTAGATATAGAAAGAAACGGATATTACGATCTTTATATTAATAGAGAACGTACGGCTGTCTACCTTGAAAAAGGAAAGCACGTTACAGTTACTTTAGATGCTTTTAAGTTTGATGAAAGTCTTATCTATGGAGGTTCTCTTGCTCCTGAAAATAATTATCTAGCCGCTAAGTTTTTAATGGATGAAAAATTTAATGACTTCGAAACATTATATAAAATGGAGCCTGCTCTTTTTTCTGAAGCATTATCTGCACAAAATGAACGTTACGATAGTCTTTTAAAAGCGAGTAACATAAAGAATAAAACATTTCTAAATATGGAGCAAAACGAAAATAAATTTGCCCATGCTACCAATCTAGAATCGTATGAAGAATACCATATGCATTTCACAAAAAAGGAAAACTTTGCAGTACCTCCTCAATTTTATGAAAAATTAAAAGACATTAATTACAGCGACACTACACTATTTCGATCCTCGGTTGCCTATCAAAGTCTTTTGAGCACACATTACGGTAGGATTGCTGCACAAAAAACAAAAAAAGACAGTACCCTAGGACCGGCAAAAAGCTTTTTAACCACGATCGACTCTAATTTGCCAGATGGATTTGCGAAAGATAAATTAATGACCGATTATCTTCGCTTCGGATTAAAATCCGATGATGAACTAGAAGAACTATTTAGTATATATAAAAATAGTAATCCTTCGGAAGAAAATCTTGCAATACTCACCGAACGGTATAATAAATTAAAAACCCTAACCAGAGGCAATGTATCGCCAGAATTTAATTACGAAAATCACAAAGGGGGCACGACATCATTAACCGATCTAAAAGGAAAGTATGTGTATATAGATGTCTGGGCGACTTGGTGTGGACCATGCATTAGAGAGATCCCTTCCTTACAAGAAGTTGAAGAAGCGTATTCTGGCAAAAATGTGGCCTTTGTAAGTATATCGATCGATGTGCCTAAAGACTATGAAACATGGAAAAGCATGGTTTCAGAAAAAGAATTGGGCGGCATTCAATTGTTGGCAGATAATAATTGGAAATCTAAATTTGTTCAAGATTATGGTATTCAAGGAATTCCAAGATTTATTCTTTTAGATCCCGAAGGAAACATTGTATCTGCAGATGCACCAAGACCTTCCGACACGAATTTACGGATATTATTAGATGGTCTAATTTAAGTATGCCATAGCAAAGAATGAATTATATAAGCAGAAAAGAAGCTCTTAAAGACCCCATATTTGCATCCTTTATAGCTGGTTGGCAGTATACGCAACATCCAAATAATAGCGGTATTTCTGAAGATGAAGAGCAATATAATGAGGAAGTTATTTCCTTCAAAAAAATTACAGACGAACCTGTAACACAAGAGTTTAAACTGCTATCTCAAATCGTGATTGATGCACCGCAAGATACCGACGAAATAGTATTTATAAGTACTGTAATAACGTTATTTGTTGAACAGCATAATAGTGAACTTATATTTATTCCTTTTTTTAAAACTTCTTGGTTTCAAGAAGACATTGCAACGTATCATCCTGAAACCAAAATAGCATACCATAACTTTAAAACCCATATTGGAAAAGAAAATTACAAAAGAGGAATTGTAGTTTCAAATCCAGTAGAATTACAAAAACTACTTCCAGATTATTTCAACTTGGTGCAAGGAAACTATTATGGTTTTAATTTCTTTTATTCAGAAACATTAAAAACAGTATTATCATTTCATTATTCAGGTCAATTGTTATTCTACGTGTTTAAAGAAGAATCTATAAAAAAGATCGAAACATTTATAACTAATAATAAATTGCTTTTAAATGAAACACAAACTTTTTATTCGAGCTAACATCAACACATTGCTACAAAATTAGAAATGGATCCCTGTAGTAAAATTTAAGAATTATGAAAACAACTCCCGAACACAACGAACGCATTGCTACAATGACCTTCTCTTCTGTATATCCACATTACGTCACTAAAGTGGAAAAGAAGGGAAGAACCCAAGAAGAATTACATCAAGTCATCGAATGGCTCACTGGATATGATGAAGAAAAACTCAACGAATTAATTCATAACAAAGTGACCTTTAAGACATTTTTTGAAAATGCTACACTGCATCCAAATGCACACTTAATTAAAGGTGTTATCTGTGGGTATCGCATCGAAGAGTTACAGAATTCGTTAACAAGACAAGTTCGCTATTTAGATAAATTAGTAGATGAACTTGCCAAAGGACGTAAAATGGAAAAAATACTACGTGCAGAATAGTTTATCCATCTTATTTTTCACATTGCTTTAAATTTATTGTTGCTGCTCCCCTCCTGGCACTGGGTCTTTAGCAAACAGTTCAATATACGCATCTCCAAGCGTATCGGCTATATCTGAAGCCATCACTGCTTCGAAACTAATTTGTTGTGACACGATATTTCCTGCGCTACCATGAAGGTATACTCCAAAAACCGAGGCTAACAACGGATCGTATCCTTGCGATAACAATCCAGTGATCACGCCCGAGAGCACATCTCCACTTCCTGCAGTTGCCATTCCGGGGTTTCCGGTCGAATTAATATACACCATATCTCCAAAAATAGTCATGGTATTTGCTCCTTTAATAAGAACTACAACTTCATATTTTTCAGAGAACTTTTTTGTTTTTTCAATTTTATCGAAGTCGTTTTTCCAATCGCCTATAAGACGTTTTAATTCTCCGGGATGTGGAGTTAACACCGATTGCTTCGGAAGGACCTTTAGCAGCGATTCATTTTCAGAAATACAATTTAAAGCATCGGCATCGATCACCATGGGTGCTTTTGCTTCAGAAAAAAGCTTTTGTAATGCTGCGACTGTTTCTTTTTTGGTACCGATTCCCATTCCTACTCCAATGGCTGCAACTTCAATGTCGAATTCAATGTTCGTGATAAGATCGTCCTCCTTATCGGTAAGTGTCATCGCTTCGGGTATTGCGGTTTGAACGATCTGATAGCCGCATTCTGGCACAAAACACGTAACAAGCCCCGCTCCTATTCGAAATGCCGCTTTTGACGAAAGTATTGCCGCCCCCATTTTCCCATAGCTTCCCGCTATAATGAGCGCATGACCAAATGTACCTTTGTGATCGTATTTTTTTCGTTGTCTGTAAAATTGTTGCGCCTGTGGTTTTAGAATTAATTGCGCTAGTGGTTCTGTAGTATGTAAAAATTCTGGATCAAGTCCAATATCTAAAGCTTCAAAATATGGGGCATATTTTCCAGTTTCGGGTAAAAAGAAAGAAAACTTTGGAGCTTGAAATGTAAGCACATGGTTCGCTTCTACCACCGCATCAAAATCTTCAGTTGCCGTATCTGCATACATTCCGCTAGGCATATCGATAGATAGTGTAAAAGATTCCGAAGTATTTATGTGTTGAATTAGTTTCTTTACCCAGCCCTCTGGTGATCGATTTAAACCAATGCCAAAAAGAGCATCAATCACGATATCTTTTTTATTAATCTGTGGAAAATCTTCTTCCGAAGTCATTAAAACAGGCCATTTCTTGCTTATACTTTTAACCTTATCGTAATTTACAAGAAAGCATTTAGAACGTTTGTCTGTAAAATTTGCAACGTATATCGTAACACTATAACCGTTTTCAATTAATAGTCTTCCTACAACCAAACCATCTCCCCCATTATTCCCAATTCCGCAAAAAATATGAATTGGAACAGGAGCACCTTGCAAGCGTTGATGCAACCAATTAAAAATTTGTGAACCAGCACGCTCCATTAAATCTAACGAAGTAATTTCATGTTTTTTGGTAGTGACTTTATCGGCTTGATGTAACTGTTCAGCAGAAAAAATTTTCATAAATAAAAAGACATTTTAAAAGTTGAAAAATAAACCTTGAGAAAAAAATTAAAAATAATTTTCTATAACATGGCTCTTTTCAGTAAAAATAATACATTTACTACAAGACATCTATGAAAAAGAAACTTTTACATACCACGCAACTATATCTCACCTCCTGCTGGGTTGAAAATTCTTATTGTTCTACAGGTACCCCTTGGGGGTCATAATTTTATATATCGTCGGTATCATGTTTTTCTATTCTGAAAAACTTTCTATTTATTCTATTGATTCAAAATATATTATATGCGTGTTTTAAAATTTGGCGGTACTTCTGTAGGTACCATTGCAAGTCTTCGGAATGTTCTCTCTATTGTTGAAAAAGCATCGAAGGAAGATCGTTTAATCGTAGTAGTTTCTGCATTTGGTGGCGTTACAGATCAATTACTGAAGGCGGGGTTGTTAGCTTCAAAGAACGATCCTAGTTTTAATTCGGTCTTCGACGCTATTAAAAGAAGACATCTCGAAGTAGCCACTGCATTTGGGATTGAAGAAGAAACTACCTCGAAACTATATAGCTATCTCTCTGAACTTGAAGATATGTTAAGGGGTATATACTATATTAATGAACTATCAGAAAAAACAACCAATCGCTTATGTGCTTATGGAGAATTGTGCTCTTCGTTGCTTATTACCGAAGCTATGAAATTGGAAGGCTTATCGGTAAATAGAAAGAATGCCACAGAATTAATTATTACCTCTAATGGAAAATCAAAACAAACCATTCGATATGCCGCAACTAACGCTAATATTACCTCCTACTTTCAAACTTCTTCGGAACGCATCACAGTACTCCCTGGTTTTGTAGCTGCTACTGAAACAGGAGAACTCACTACGCTTGGAAGAGGCGGGTCCGATTATTCAGCGGCCATTCTCGCGGCGGGTGTTGCAGCTTCCGAAGTTCAGATCTGGACCGATGTAAGTGGAATGTTTACGGCAAATCCGAAACTGGTAAAACAAGCCCGTCCAATTGCTACGATTTCGTATCAAGAAGCCATGGAATTATCTCATTTTGGAGCCAAAGTACTGTATCCTCCAACGATTGTTCCAGTGATGTTGCGACGAATTCCTATTCAGATAAAAAACACCTTTTCTCCCGAAGCTGCAGGGACCCTCATTACCCATGAAGGAACGGAACGAACCTTATCCGTTAGCGGATTAACAAATATAGATTCCATCTCATTAATCACGCTGGAAGGAACCGGAATTGTAGGCATACCTGGAATTTCTAAACGGTTATTTGAAACACTATCACAACAATCGATCAATGTAATTCTTATCACGCAGGCCTCTAGTGAACACAGTATTTGCGTAGGTATTTTAGACAATGAAGCAAGTTTTGCTAAGCAAGCGATCGACTCAGAATTTGAAAATGAGATTCAACTCGAAAAAATGCAACCCTTATTGGTAGAAACAAACCTTTCTATAATAGCATTAGTGGGTGACAATATGAAGAACCATCAGGGCATCAGCGGTAAAATGTTCAGCACGCTTGGAAAAAACAACATAAACATCCGAGCGATTGCTCAGGGGGCGAGTGAAAAGAATATTTCGGCCGTTATTGCTTCCAAAGATGTAAAGAAAGCATTAAATGCGTTGCACGAGCGATTTTTTGAAGACCAGCGAAAACAGCTTAATTTGTACATCGCAGGAGTTGGTAATGTTGGTGGCAAATTAATTAATCAGATCACGCAGCAAAAACAATATTTAAAGGAGAAACTCAATTTAAACATTCGAGTGATCGGAATTACAAACTCGCGGAAAATGCATTTTAATACCGATGGAATCTCTTTAAAAGACCATAAAACACTCTTAGAAGTTGAGGGGGTATTAGCAGACATGGATGTATTTATTAAAAATGCAATTTCTTTAAACAAACGCAACAGTATATTTGTAGATGTTACGGCAAGCGATTTAGTGGCAGCGAGTTACTCTAAGTTTCTTAAACAAAGCATTGCGGTGGTTGCCTGCAATAAAATCGCATGTTCTTCAGATTATGAAAACTACCGCAACCTAAAAGAATTATCTACAAAATACAACGCTCCGTTCTTATTTGAGACTAACGTTGGTGCCGGCTTGCCTATTATTGATACCCTAGCTAACTTAATGGCATCGGGTGATGAGATCACCTCCATTGAAGCCGTACTTTCAGGAAGTTTGAATTTTGTATTTAATAATTTTAAGAAAGAAGCAACATTCCACGACACAGTAAAACAAGCTCAGGCAGAAGGATATACAGAACCGGATCCACGTATTGACCTGAGCGGGATTGACGTCGCTCGAAAAATACTCATTTTAGCCCGCGAGAGCGGAATGGAGATGAATTTAGAAGAGGTAATTAACAAACCGTTTTTAACCGAAGAAAACCTGAACAGCAGTTCTGTTTCCCATTTTTATGAAACCCTTAAAAAGGACGAAGCTTATTTTCAGAAAATATTAGGGAAAGCTCAAAAAAAAGGGGCGCAATTAAAATACGTAGCGCAACTGAAAGATGGTAAAGCCAGTGTAGGATTAGAAGAAATCCCAGAAGGACATCCTTTTTATAATCTTGAAGGAAAAGATAACATCGTCCTGTTCTACACGAAACGGTATCATGAACAACCCCTTATTATTAAGGGCGCAGGTGCCGGAGGAGAAGTTACAGCCTCTGGATTGTTCTCAGATATTATTCGCATGCGAACGTACTAATAAAAGACTAATAAAAATCACAATCGCACTAGTGTATTCAATTGCAGATATTTAAACAAAAACAAATAATGAATAGCAAGAAAACCGTCACTATCTTTTCTCCGGCAACAGTTGCAAATGTAAATTGCGGGTTCGATGTCCTAGGCTTTGCTATTGAAGGAATGGGAGATATAATCACCTTAACAAAGGTCCCTAAAAATGGCATTCGCATCACCTCTATTACTGGAGCAACTCTTCCATTAGAAGCTTCAAAAAATGTTGCTGGAGTAGCAGGATTGGCTATGCTGGAATATTTAAAAGTAGACTTTGGATTTGAACTACAGATTAAAAAAGGAATTCCCCTCGGAAGCGGTACGGGAGGTAGTGCGGCGAGTGCGGCGGCCGTTGTATTTGGTATCAATCAGTTTTTGGAGAATCCGCTTTCACTTGAGGAACTTGCGTATTTCGGAATGAAAGGAGAAGTAGTTGCCAGCGGAAATGAACATGCTGACAATGTTGCACCCGCAATTTTTGGCGGATTTACACTTATTCCAGGATACGATCCTTTTGAAGTGGTTTCGCTTCCAACCCCTGCCAATTTATATGTGACTATTATTCATCCTCATTTAGTAATTAACACGAAAGACGCCCGAGAAATATTACCGAAAGTAGTGCCTTTACAACATGCGATACAACAAGCGGGCTACCTTGCAGGATTTGTATCGGGGCTATACACGAGCAATTACAATCTTATCTCTCGAAGTTTAAAAGATGTGTTAATCGAGCCCTATCGAAAGGAGCTTCTTCCCTTGTTTGACAAAGCGAAAAATATCGCATTACAAACAGGAGCATTAGGATTTGGTATAAGCGGTTCGGGACCTTCAATGTTTGCCTTATGTAAGGGGGAAGAAATTGCTGATGCTGTTTCAGAAAAGCTAAATTCCCTATACCAAACTTCAGAAATAAAAATAGATACACATGTTTCGAAAGTGAGTGAGAAGGGCAGTCGGGTTATTTCAGTTTACGAGGAATAAGAAAATACAAAACGAGTATAAATTATAATACAGATATGAAATACTATAGTTTAAATGGGGAGGCACCACAGACTTCTTTTAAAGAAGCAGTAATTAGAGGAATCGCACCCGACAAGGGATTGTATTTCCCGGAGCAAATTAAGCCTTTACCAAAGTCGTTTTTTGAAGATATACAGCATTATTCAAAAGAAGAGATCGCCTTCGAAATGATTCAACAGTTTATTGGGAACGAAATTCCTGCTTCGGCACTCAAAGAGATCATTCAAGATACGGTTTCATTCGATTTTCCGCTAGTTTCAGTTACTGAAAACATAGCATCCCTAGAGTTATTTCACGGTCCAACCATGGCTTTTAAAGATGTAGGCGCGCGTTTTATGGCTCGCTGTCTCGGGTACTTTTCTGAAACTTCCAAAGAAAAAAAGGAAGTTACGGTACTGGTTGCGACCAGTGGTGACACTGGTGGCGCAGTAGCTAATGGCTTTTTGGGAGTTGAAGGGGTAAAGGTGGTAATTCTTTATCCTAGCGGAAAAGTGAGCGATATTCAGGAAAAGCAATTAACTACTCTTGGACAAAACATCACAGCACTGGAAGTTGAAGGTAGTTTCGATGATTGCCAGGCCATGGTTAAAAAAGCATTTCTAGACGAATCTATTATTAAAAATCGCTCGTTAACTTCGGCAAATTCAATCAATGTAGCACGATGGTTGCCGCAATCGTTTTATTTTGCCTACGCATATCAACAACGCAAAGATTTTTCTAAACCTTTAGTATTTTCAGTACCTAGCGGAAATTTCGGAAACATCTGCGCAGGAATGGTAGCTCAGCGATTAGGAATGCCGGTCGCTCAATTTGTGGCTTCCGTAAACAGTAATGATGTGATTCCTTCTTTTATGGAAAGTGGAACCTATTCTCCAAAACCTTCCGTAGCAACTATTTCTAATGCAATGGATGTTGGTGACCCGAGTAATTTTATTCGCATTCAAAAGCTATTTAATAACGATTTTAAGGCACTTTCAAAAGTACTTACCTCCTATTCATTTTCAGATAAGGAAACAAAAAATGCTATTCAAGAATTATACGATAAGCACAACTATATTGCCGATCCGCACGGTGCCGTCGGCTATTTAGGGCTTCAGAAATACTTAAAAAATAATTCTGAAGAGGAAGGAATTTTTCTCGAAACAGCCCACCCAATTAAGTTCTTAGATGTTGTTGAGAACTCAACTGGCATAAAACTAGAAATTCCAAAACACATTCAAGAGTTAATTAAGAAGAAAAAGAAAGCTCATTCTGTTAAAAACTATACCGAATTCAAGTCCTATTTATTACAATCTTAATCGGTAAATAGTACCTTTGCACTTTAAAATTTCACCAATACTATCCTATGAAAAACACAGCACTCTCCAATATTCACGAAAAACTTGGCGCTAAAATGGTACCCTTTGCAGGGTATAATATGCCTGTATCCTACGAAGGTGTTAATGCCGAACATGAAACTGTAAGAAATGCAGTTGGCGTATTTGACGTATCCCACATGGGAGAATTTTTAATCACAGGACCTAACGCTTTGGCGCTCATACAACGTGTTTGCAGCAACGATGCCTCTAAATTGGTAGATGGACAAGCACAATATAGTTGTTTACCCAATGCAAAAGGTGGAATTGTTGACGACCTTATTATTTATCGCATTGAAGAAGAAAAATGGTTGTTGGTTGTAAATGCTTCAAACATTGAGAAAGACTGGGATTGGATTCAAGCAAACAACACTGTGGGTGCTGACATGAAAAATCTCTCGGAAGACTATTCACTCCTTGCCATTCAAGGACCTAAAGCGATTGAAGCGATGCAGTCACTTACTTCGGTAGATCTTTCAGAAATAAAATTTTACACCTTTAAAATAGCTGATTTTGCTGGAATTGAACACGTTATTATTAGTGCTACGGGATACACAGGTAGTGGCGGTTTCGAAATCTATTGTAAAAATTCGGAAGTAGCACAAGTTTGGACGAAAGTAATGGAAGCAGGAGCTGAATTCGGAATAAAACCAATTGGATTGGCTGCACGTGATACGCTTCGACTTGAAATGGGATATTGCCTCTACGGAAACGACATCGACGATACTACTTCTCCTTTAGAAGCTGGTTTAGGATGGGTAACTAAATTCACCAAAGATTTTGTAAACTCAGACAATCTGAAACAACAAAAAGAAGATGGAGTTCAACGCAAATTAGTTGGATTCGAACTTAACGAACGTGGTATTCCTAGACAAGGATATGCTATTGTTGATGCCGACGGAACAAAGATAGGAGAGGTAACAAGTGGAACTATGGCACCTTCAGTTAATAAGGGAATTGGACTTGGTTATGTACCGACAGCACTTTCTAAACCAGGCACAGAAATCATAATTCAGATTCGGAAAAACACCGTACCAGCAACAGTAGTAAAAACTCCATTTTATAAAGCATAAAATATTTTAGTCTAGTCTAAAAAATATAATTAAACATTTGATTGCTAGTAAACTAAACACCCTAAAGTAAATTAATGGTTGAATATCAAAAAATTTTAGATAAAATATATAGTGACCTAAAAAAAACCAAAGATCACGGTGAAGTTGCAGCTTATATTCCCGAATTAAAAAACGTAGATCCCGATAAATTTGGAATGTATTTAAACCGATTACATGGAGATAATTTTTATGTAGGTGATTGGAATGAATCTTTTTCAATACAGAGTATTTCTAAAGTTTTTACTTTGGGAAAAGCAATGTCTCTCATAGGAAATGATGTTTGGAAACGGGTGGATGTTGAACCCTCTGGAAACCCATTTAATTATCTTGCGCTATTAGAACAAGAAGAAGGAATTCCAAGAAATCCGTTAATAAATTCTGGAGCTATTGTTATGGCAGATATATTAGTATCTGAACTCGATGACCCTAAAAAAGATTTTTTACAATTTGTTCGTAATATTGCTAATGACGAATCGATTATCTACAATGAAAAAGTAGCAATATCTGAAGCAAAAACTGGCTTTACAAATTATGCAATTGCCAACTTATTAAAATCGTTTGATAATCTTCACAACGATGTGGAAACAGTAATGGACTTTTATTTCCATCAATGCTCACTTGAAATGACCTGTGAGCAGCTTTCAAATTCATTTTATTTGTTTGCCAATAGAGGGAAATGTCAACGAAATTGTGAATACCTCACTCTTAACCAAATAAAACGGATAAATGCCATTCTACTTACTTGTGGGTTTTACGATGAAGCCGGGGAATTTGCTTTCGAGGTTGGACTTCCTGGAAAAAGTGGTGTTGGAGGTGGAATTGTGGCACTATTACCTAACGAGTTTACGTTAACGTGTTGGTCGCCGGGTTTAAATCCGAAAGGGAATTCATATCTAGGCATGAAAGCTTTGGAAGCATTTACTACAGCGACCAATTTATCCATTTTTTAACGGATACAGGAGTCTTACATGGAAACAACCGCACGTACAAATATTGTTCTAATTCTTGGTGCTAGTGGATTTATTGGCAATACGATCTATAAGGAGCTTACCTCCTATTTTGATGTTTATGGAACCTATTGCACTCCTAACGACTTTTATAAATCGAATCAGGTTTTTTATCGTTATTGTGTAGAAGAAGACACTATTGAAACTATTCTCGAGGAAATACGCCCGAGTTTTATAATTTCTTGTATTCACGGAGATTTTGCAGCACAGTTTCAGTTATACAAAACACTATCAAAATACATTCAACAGCATCATTACAGCAACTTATTATATGTATCTTCCGCTAGTGTTTTCAGTGCGCGACACCACCTTCCTTCTTATGAAAATGACAAACCTGTTTCAGAAAGTGTTGAGGGAAAATTTAAAGCTTCCGTAGAAAAAATTTTACTTACTGAAATCCCCGCACAAACAGCGGTATTGCGATTGCCCATGGTTTTAGGGATTCATTCCCCTCGGATCATCCAATTTCGTGAAGCAATAAAACATCAAGCGGCATTCGAGGTATATCCTAATGTTATTATTTCGGTAACTACGGCACAAAAAATTGCACAGCAAATTCACTATATTTTAAACAAACGACTGTCGGGAATTTTTCACTTAGCAAGCAGCGACATGACGCATCATGAAGACCTGTTTCGGGAGATCGCTTCTACTATGAATACTAAAATGCCTATCTTTAAGAGCGTATTTACTAGTAATGACGATCGGTATGCGGCGATACTTTCAAAAATAAATCCCTTACCCGATCCGTATACAATTACAGTTTCCGAAGTAATTGAAGACAGTACATTACCAGAGGAAATTACAACATTTAGAAATTAAAATTATGAAAGCATTTACAGAGAAAGAAATTAACGAAAAACTGAAAGATTTTGAAGGTTGGGAATATTTTGAAAATAGCATTCACACCGCCTTTGAATTTGAAAACTTTAAAGAGGCCTTTACCATGATGACTCGCATTGCGTTTGAAGCAGAGCGACTACAACATCATCCAGACTGGTCGAATGTGTATAATACGGTAAGCATTAGTCTTTCCACACATGATGCAGATGGAGTTACTGAGAAGGATTTCGAACTAGCCAAAACAATAGACAATCTAATGGGGTAACTTCCTAAAAGAGCTGCTAAAATCATTTTTTAAATTTTAGCGGGTATAGGTAGGATTTTTTATATTTGGGTTGCACTAATTTATTAAAGAATAAAGGGTTTCTTCGGAAAGCCATACTAAACAAATTTGAATTATGGGAAGAGCTTTTGAATTTAGAAAAGCGAGAAAAATGAAACGTTGGTCGGCGATGTCGAAAGCGTTTACACGTATTGGAAAAGATATTGTAATGGCAGTAAAAGAAGGAGGACCAGATCCCGATTCGAATGCCCGATTACGTGCTGTAATTCAAAATGCCAAGGCGGTAAACATGCCTAAAGATAACGTTGAACGTGCAATTAAACGCGCCAGCGATAAATCGTTAGGAGATTTTAAAGAAGTTTTGTTTGAAGGCTACGCGCAACATGGAATTGCTATTCTTATTGAAACAGCTACCGACAATAACACACGAACCGTTGCTAATGTACGTTCGTACTTTAATAAAACAGACGGAAGCTTAGGAACATCTGGGTCTACCGTATTTATGTTCGACCATACCTGTAATTTCAGAATTAATGGAGAAGGAATTGAATTGGAAGAACTAGAGTTAGAACTTATCGATCACGGTGTAGAAGAAATTTTCGAAGATGATGATGGAGTTCTTATTTACGCTCCTTTTGAAAGTTTTGGTGCCATTCAAGCGTATTTAGAAGAAAATAACATTGAGATCTTATCTTCAGGTTTCGAGCGAATTCCTCAAGTAACTAAGAAGCTTACTTCGGAAGAAGCTGCCGATGTAGAGAAACTTTTAGAGAAATTAGAAGAAGACGATGATGTTCAAAACGTATATCACACGATGGAAGAAACCGCTGACGAATAACGTCTAAATTTTATATAATAAAAAAGCCCTTTTCAGAAATGAAAAGGGCTTTTAAGTTAAGTGTTTCGTATGAACTTATTCACTGTAAAAATACAATGAAGATGCACCGCTTAATGTATTATTTACACTAGGTGCAATATTACCGCCTGCATCAGCATTGGTAAAAGCAAGTACTCTTCCTCCTCCATTTGCTCTTTCAGCAATAAAAACAGTATTAGTATCTGAATCAAATTCAGCCGAAATAGGATTTCCTAAAAAAGTATTACTTCCTGCAACTCGAACTTGATCGCTAACCGCTAATGTTCCACCATCTGCAACGCCAGAGAATTTAGAGTCGAAATCGGTTATAATATGGAAACCTCCATCGTTATCTACTGCTGCATCACCAATATCAGTTAAGATCATTGTACCATCATCGTATCCAATACCATGAGTTCTAACAATACCTTCTACTGTAATCGTTTTACTTGCAGCTACTGTAGCGTCTGTAGTATTTGATGCACTAAAGTTAGTAAATACTGCTAATTGATTTGTTTTATCTACAACTGCATACAGGTTATTTCCAACAAATTCAATACCCCATACTGCAAAATCTACTGTTACAGTATTACGAAGTGTAAACCCGTTATCTCCTTTTACAAATACAAATAATCTTCCATCATTCGTAGTAGTATCACCATCTACATCTGCATTATCGGACACAACATAAATGTCGTCGTTTACTGCTAAATCTCTAGGACTTAATAAAACTGGTGAAGAACTAATAGTAGCATTTAATGTAACACCATCTGTTGCTGCATCAATATTTGCGTACGTATTTAATTGTAATGGGGCTCTTGAAGACAATGTTAACTCGTTAGTGTCATCATCATAATATAGACCTTCAGAATCGGTTGATAATGTTACAAACATTTCTGAAGTGGTATTGCTCATATCACTCATATCGTACTTAGTAACATTTCCATCGGTATTACTAGAAGCATACAGTTCTACTCTAAGATCTTCAGATGGAATTTCGCCACCGTTATCATCATCGTCGCTACAAGACACCATACCAAATGATACGATTGCAGCCATTGCTAAAAATTTAATTGATTTCATAAGTTTGTTTTTTTTATTTCTACATAGATAGGAATAAGTAGAACAACTTTGAAAAACCTAAAAAACACTTAACTAACATTTAACAACACATATCTGATTAACAAAGTGTTACGGAAACACAAGGTGATTTCTATTAACAAGATATTAATCTAAATTTCTGTTAAATTCTCGTAGCTAGAATTAACATTTATCGGGAAATTTTCCGATGATTCCTTTATAGAAACTTTTCAAGGTGTTTTCGTCGTTTTGAATGTTTCCTGTTGGGTAGAATGCGCTCCCGATATGAATTGTTTTATTTGGATAATCGAAACCTATAGGAATAATTGGAACATTTGCAGAAATAGCGATATAATAGTATCCGGTTTTCCACTTCTCAACTTTATTTCGGGTTCCTTCGGGAGCGATTGCAAGTCGAAACTCATCGTGTGCTTGAATTACTTTTGAAATAGCTTCAACTTTATTTTCTGAAGTACCCCGATTTAACGGTGCTCCCCCCATCCATTTAAAGAACCATCCAAAAGCACCGGTAAATAATTCTTTTTTCCCAACAAAGTTAATCTCCACTTTTAAGATTCTTCTTGCCGCAATCGAAATAAGAAAATCTTGATAACTGGTATGAGGCGCACAAATTAATACAGACCGCTTTATAGCACGATCAAAATCACCGTTGATTTTCCAACCAAAGACTGTAGTATATAAAAATTTTGTGAAGCCCATATAATGTAATTATCCAATTACATTTTTAAATATAGCTGTTTCAATTTATCACGAGTCATAATAGTTTCCCAATTATCTCCTAAGGCATTCTCCCAAAGGGGGACAAGACTAAGGGCGATATCGATCATCGTATTTATTTGATTTTCGGTAAGATTACTACAGAGTCCTTTTGGTATTGTAATATTAAATTTGTCGACCATCTTTTTAAACAATGCAACATCTTTAGGGTAAAATTCTTCTAAATGATCGAAAACGATGCAGTTTCCAATACCGTGCTTAGTTCCTAATACATAAGAAAGTCCATAACTCATAGCATGTGCGACACCAACTTGAGAGTACGCGATGCTCATTCCTCCGTGCCATGAAGCCATCATTAATTTTCCTCTTGATTCTTCTTCAGATAGATTTTCATCTTCTAAAAATATTTCCATACAGAGATCGTATGCTTTCTCACCATAGCTTTGACTAAAGGCATTTAAAAAAGTTCCGTTTAAAGATTCAACACAATGAATAAAGCAATCCATTCCCGTGTAAAACCATTGATTTTTAGGAACACCTATCGTTAGATTTGGGTCTAAGATAACTTGATCGAATGGTGTAAAATCACTATTAATCCCTAGTTTTCTAACGGGTCCTGTAAGAACCGTAGTTCTCGACACTTCTGCACCAGTACCTGAGATTGTTGGAACTCCAACATGATAAACCGCCTTAGTTTTAACGAGATCCCAACCTTGATAGTCGGAAGCACTTCCCTTATTAGTTAACATAATTGCTACAGCTTTGGTCAAGTCTAGAATTGTGCCTCCACCAACACCAACAATTCCCGAAGGTTTATAGGTAAACTCTTCTTTAATCTCTTTAACAATCTGATCTACTTGAGATGTTTTTGGCTCTTCGTCTGCTGAGATAAAAATTAATTTATCATTAAACCTCAAGTTTATACGATCGACAAAGATTTTATTCTCTTTAAAAACGTCATCCACTAAGAATATAAAAGGAGCTTTATCTTTTCGTTGTGGGTTTAAGATTGAAGAAAGTTGGTCGAAACTTCCCTGTCCGAATACCACTTTTGGCACCATTGGAAAATTTCTGTATTTATTATTAACCGTTTCTCTTTTTTCTTCTTTTAATATTTTATTCGCACGCACTAGATCTTCTGGCGTATCTATTTCTATTCCTTGTGTGTTTGATATTGCCATTTTAATATTTTTACCATATTCTAAATACCGAATGCATTCAATCTTTTCTGCAGCTTCCAAAGATCGCATTGGTAATCTATAGAAATCTAAAATTGCTTGTTTTCTAAAAGCGTAAATCCCTTTATGTTTATAGTATTGAACTGCAGCATTTTTATCTCTTGGATATGGAATTGGAGAGCGTGAAAAATACTGTGCAAAATTATCTTTATCTACTATCACTTTTACACAGTTAGGGTCGCTAATCTCCTTCCAGTCGTGAATTTCGGTCATTAGTGAAGCAAGATCAATCTTTTCTGCGTCTGGACCATCAAAGACACGCAACACCTGCTCTAAACCTTCCTTACTAGTAAAAGGTTCGTCCCCTTGAACATTCACCACAATATCAACATCCATATTTTCGACCGCTTCTGCAATACGATCACTTCCACAATCATGTGTTTTTACGCTCATGATTGCTTTTCCCCCATTCATTTCTATTTCTTGAAAAATTACGTCACTATCGGTTACCACATACACTTCATCAAAAAGTTCGGTTGCTTTTGCAGCCTCATAGGTACGCACAATAACTGTCTTACCACCAAGGTCTTGCATTAATTTTCCGGGAAATCTCGATGCGCCGTAACGCGCGGGAATCATAGCTATTATTTTCATAGAATCTGTGAGGACTTATTAATTAGATACCGAAAACGACTTTTGGTTGCTTCCTCATTATCGTTTCCTTTTTTCTGAAAGTTGTCAAAAATATAAAAGATCAAGGACGTGGCGATGGCTTTTTCCGAAGCTTTTTATAAAATCTAAAGATTCCATAAAATAATAGAAGTACAACTATAAATGCGACTATGGGTATAAAAATTGATGCAACAGACATAATCGTTGCAGTTCCTGTTTCTACAGTTGTTACTAAAGGGTTTGCAATACCACCAGTTGTTGCGGTCGACCCTACCCGTAATGCCGCTGCATTCCCTTTTATTGCTGATGCAGTACCCCCTCCAGCGATAATGGCCAAAGCCCAGGTTACAACTGGATCCATATCGGCAACAGTCGCTACTATAACAATAGTGCCCGCTACCGTTGCTAATGGTAAGGCAATCGTATCTAATAAATTATCGAACCATGGAATGTAGTACCCGAATATTTCAAGGAATGTGGCAGCAGCTAAAGTAATAATTGCTGTTAAACTTCCTATCCATTCCCAATTTTCCGTTAGCGGAATGTATTCGTAATATCCAGCAATGCTTAAAGCAAGTAAAGGAAGAAACACTCGAAAACCTGCAGAAGCCGCAAGACCAATGCCTAAAAATAAACTGATTAAAACTGAAAAGGTATCCATTGCCACTAATCTACAAAAAACTCATTCTTAAAACCAATGAGGTATAATTTTTCTTTTGCTCGGGTAATGGCTGTATACAACCACCTTAAGTATTCTTTATCGATTCCGTTAGGTAAATAAGGCTGCTCAACAAAAACGGTATTCCATTGTCCTCCTTGAGATTTATGACACGTAATAGCGTATGAGAATTTTACTTGTAGCGCATTAAAGTATTTGTTCTTTTTTACCGCCATGAACTTTTTATATTTTGATTTTTCATCTGCGTAATCTTTCATCACTTCTTGATACAAACGGTTGGAATCTTCATACGGCAGCGAAGGTGTTTCCGAAGTAAGAGTATCTAAAAGTAATACTGTTTCAAACGGCTTCATATCTGGATAATCCACCATTTGTACTTGTACTTCAGCAAATTTAAATCCGTAGAGCTCTTTAATTCCGAAGATCTCTAAAATTTTTATAATATCACCATTGGCAATAAACCCAGCTTCACTGGTAGTTTTTACCCAGAAATAATTGTTTTTTACCACCATTAGATAATCTCCTGCAGCCAATTCTTCTTCTTGAAATAGAATACGATTACGAATGTTCTGATTGTACAGATTGGCTCTTTTATTAGATCTAACAATAATTACGGTGTCTTCGTTTCCTAGTTGGTGATACGAATCGCTAATTGCTTCTAACAACTCGTTGCCATCTAACGGGCGAATTACATCTGTATAAGGTAGTTCAGAAAACTTAAACGTGTCGTAAAAGCCCTCGTCAAGATGTTCTCTTAATTTAGTAGCATTTATAAGAATACCACTTTCTCTTTCTTGCCGCACTACTTCATCGAGCTCTATAGAAACAACCTCTTTATTATAATGATTTTCGAGCGTTCGGGCATCTAGAGCTGGACTAATATCTAATTTTATAGGAGGCAATTGTGCAGTATCTCCTATAAGTAATAATTTACAATTGTGTCCAGAATATACGTATTCCATAAGGTCATCTAGTAATGAACCATTCTCAAATAGTTTTGCGTCTTGATTAATATCCGGGATCATAGAAGCTTCATCGACGATAAATATTGTATTTCTATGCTTGTTTTTCTGAAGTGTGAACGAAACACCACCTCCCTTTTCTCCTTTTGGGAAATATATTTTCTTATGAATTGTAAACGCTTCCTTGTTAGAATAATTACTAATTACCTTAGCTGCTCTACCCGTAGGGGCTAATAAAACAGGTGATTGTTTTACTTTCCAGAGGTTTTTCACTAGGGTTCCTACAATTGTTGTTTTTCCAGTACCCGCATAACCTTTTAGTAAAAAGGTCTCATTTGCTACATCATTCAAGACAAAAGCAGCTAATAATTGAAGCGTAATGTCTTGTTTTGCAGTTGTGTTAAATGGGAAGTCAGATTTTAAAAGGCTATAAAAATGTGGTACATCCATGTATCGAAGGTTACTAAGTGGGTTTAAAGATAGCTATGATTTTTTCAGAATATACTTTAACGAACAAAAAAAAATTGTAGATTTGCGATAGACCTTACTCTAAAAAAAACACTTAAACTATCATACAATGAAATTAGTAATTCAGTTAGTTCTTTGGGTTGTTATCGTCTTTTTAGGATATCAACTTTACAATTCAGTAATCGGCCCTGTTAATTTTAACAAAGTAAAAGAGGCTCGCTACGCCAAAGTCATTAAAAACTTAAAAGATATTAAGAATGCAGAATTAGCGCATCAAGAAATTACAGGAAAATTTACTGGAGATTTTGATAGTTTAATACGATTTTTAGATACTGCAAAATATGCTATCACTGTAAGACGTGATACAAGTTATGCTGATCAAGCTAAAAACAAGGCTTACGGACTAGATGCACTTACTGGAGGATATATTATCGAAGAAATTGTAACCGATACGTTAGGTTTTACCTCTGTTAAAGATTCTTTATACAAAGGAAGCGATCGTTTTAAAACAATGATGAACGTTCCTATAGAAGGAGTTAATGAAAAATTCGAATTAAAAGCTGGAAGCATTGTAAAAAATAAATCCAAATATCCTGTTTTTGAAGCTCGTGTTGCCAAAGATTTAATTCTTGGTGATAAAAACAAAGATTTATTGGCTCAAGAAAAGCAAGTTGTATCTGTAGATGGTGTAAATGGTGCCTATATTTCGGTAGGTTCTATGACCGATGTTAATACTACTGGTAACTGGCCTAAAAAGTACGACACTGCACAAGACAAATAACATATCAAATTCTATATCGAAAAGACTGTCCGTTCAAGTTTCATTGACCGGACTTTCTTTTTTGATACAGCAAGGTTCCTCCTGCGAAACACTTTTCTTTTATGAAAAAGAGTTTTCGAACAGTCGAACACCAGAAGAGTTACTTTTTGAGATTAACAAAATAGTAAAGCAAAAAGAGGAACTAGGCGTATCATTCGATGAAGTTTCTGTAGTCTACGCAACCGATTGTTATACATTGGTCCCTTCTTCCCTATTCGATCCTGAGAAAGCTGTAGAATATCTTAAGTTTAATACAAAGATATTAGGAAACGATTTTATCGCACATGATAAGGTAACTCTTGGAGATGTGATTGTAGTTTATGTCCCTTTTGTAAACATTAACAATTACTTTTTTGAGCGTTTTGGAACTTTTCAATATTATCATGCCACATCCGTTCTTTTGGAGAGTATTCTTAAAAAAGAAAGACATTCTATATTGCCAAAAATCTTTCTTCATGTACAAAAAGAGCATTTCGACTGTATTATTATAAAAAATGGACAACTAGAACTTTGCAACAGCTATCCGTTTCGTACTACAGAGGATTTTATATATTATGTATTATTCGCGATGGAACAACTTCAACTTTCTACAGAAAATACACAGGCCTATATCTTCGGAAAGATTACACGAGACGATAATCTTTATACCGCACTATATACATATATTCGGAACATTGAATTTTTTAAAGACAATAGAACAACTCCTTCTGAAACAAATTTAGAAGATCACCAGCATTACTTAATTCATCAAGTACTATCCTAATGCGAATTATTTCAGGCACATATAAAGGCAAACGACTAACAGCACCAAAAAATCTTCCTGTACGCCCTACAACAGATTTTGCTAAAGAAGCTTTATTTAATATTCTTCGACATCGCATCGATTTTCACAATAGTTCCCTGTTAGATCTTTTCGCAGGAACGGGAAATATAAGTTACGAATTTGCTTCTAGAGGAACAGAAGATATCACCGCCGTTGATATGCATTACGGATGTGTGAAATATATAAATAGTATTGCTGAAGAGTTATCTTTTCAAATAAGCACTGTAAAAGCAGATGTTAAAAAATACCTCAATTCGAAACATAGAAGCTTCGATGTGGTTTTTGCAGACCCTCCATATGCATTTACTCCAGAGGACCTTCAAAAAATGGTTGAAAAAATTTTTAATAATGATTTACTCAATTCTGAAGGTATTGTAATCATTGAACATACCAAACATACAGATTTATCTCACGTCGTTAATTTTAAGGAAGCACGTAGGTATGGCGGTTCTGTATTTAGTTTTTTTGAAATTTAATTTTAAAAGAATAAGTCATATCGAATCTTTATATACCATTTTTAGGAATTTACAATACCTTTAATACTACTCTCAAAATTGTAGAAGCTATTAAAACAAACATTCTGTTTAATTACTTGAAAATCAAAAATTCGCATAATTTATAGCGTTAAATTGTATTATAAAATGAATGGTCTCTAAATTTAGTTTAACATATTTATAACACGAGATATTATTAAAATGGGAAAAACAATCGGTAGCTTTAGTGATGGTTGTATAGTAATACACCAAAAAATAAACCCCATATTAATTTAAACTAAGAATTCATGGTAACCCCACAACCAGAAATTCTTGAATTGGATTTTATCCGCTTTGAGATATACCCCACATACTTAATTGGTACAGCCAAAGAAGGCAGTGTTATATCTACTCAAGAACGTATTATAATAGATGATGTCTTCAACAAATATTATAAAGACAAACCTTTCGGTTATATATCTAATCGGGTAAATGATTATACCGTAGACCCCATTAGTTATTTAAAACCAGTAATTTACCCATTGTTTTTAGGGGTTGCTGTAGTATGTTATTCAGAAAAATCAAAGGAAATAGTAATGTTTGAAAAAAAATTTCATCCTGGTTCTTTTGAAATTTTTGAAAACCTACAGGATGCTGAAAAACACATGGAAAGTCAATTAAAATATTTTAAAAAAGCAGGCCTATAAGCCGAGTTCTGTCTTTTAGAACACTAAAAGCCTTATCATTTATCTGGATATTTCGTTACCGAAATACTCTATCTGCCTACCCTCCTGCATCGGGCGGGAACCCTTAAGCACAGGTTTACGTGACATTTCACCGCATAGAGTTTACCTGGTTTCACTACAGCATTATCTGTACATTCTTTCTGTTGCACTGGTCCTTTCATATATATAACATGACGACGGCTGTTAGCCGCTATGCTTCCCTATGGTGCTCGGACTTTCCTCCCTGCTTTATTTATAAAACAAGACGATAAGGTGGCCTGCTGTTACAAATGTACTTTAATGTTAATAAATAGCGTAAAATTACACGTGCAACTTTTCAATAAATAGTCCCACATACTTATATTTGTTGAGGCCTATGGAACATTTTATTGTATCAGCAAGAAAGTACCGCCCTACCGTTTTTAAAGACGTTGTAGGACAACAAGCTATTACTAATACGTTAGAAAACGCTATTAAAAATGATCATTTAGCTCAGGCTCTTTTATTTACAGGACCTCGTGGTGTAGGGAAAACTACTTGTGCTCGTATTCTTGCAAAAAAAATTAATCAAGACGGTACCGAAAAAGAAGACGAAGATTTTGCTTTTAACATTTTCGAACTCGATGCGGCTTCTAATAATTCAGTAGATGATATTCGTAATCTTATAGATCAAGTTCGAATTCCTCCTCAGGTTGGAAATTATAAAGTGTATATTATCGATGAGGTGCACATGCTTTCATCTGCCGCTTTTAATGCATTTTTAAAAACATTAGAAGAACCGCCGAAGCATGCGATTTTTATTCTTGCCACAACCGAAAAGCATAAGATTATCCCAACCATTTTATCTCGGTGCCAAATCTTCGATTTTAGACGAATTACTGTACAGGATATAAAAGGTCATTTGGCAGAAGTCGCCCGTTCTGAAGGTATAGAAGCCGAAGATGACGCACTTCATGTAATCGCTCAAAAAGCAGACGGAGCCCTTAGAGATGCGCTTTCTATTTTCGATCGAGTTGTTAGTTTTTCTGGGAAAACTATGACTCGTGAAGCGGTTACCGAAAACTTAAATGTCTTAGATTATACGTATTATTTTAAAATTACCGACCTCCTTCTATCCAACAACATTCCGCAGGTTTTAATAGCATACAATGAAATTTTGGCAAAAGGATTTGATGGTCATCATTTTATAATGGGTATTGCTTCCCATTTTCGCGACTTGCTTGTTTGTAAAAACCAAGAAACAATTTCACTTCTTGAAGTTGGGGAACAAGTAAAAACGATGTATTTCGAACAATCCCAAAAAACAAGCACCGAGTTTCTATTAGAAGCGATTCAAATAGCCAACAGCTGCGATCTTACTTATAAAAATAGTCGCAATCAGCGATTATTGGTCGAACTTTGCTTGTTACAATTAGCCTCCCTTACTGCAAAGGGTGAAAAAAAAAACTCTAATTCCTTCTTACTAGCGGGTAAAGATCGTTTTGTATTACCTCCCTCCCACTTTAAAAAACAGGCAACAGAACCTGTATTTTCTGAAACAACATCAGAGAATCAAGTAAATAATAGTACTTCGGAAATAAAACTGGATGGCCCTTCAGAAGCCTCCTTGAATAATAATGCTTCTCAAAGTACTGAAACTATTCAGAAAACGGAAGATGCTACTATAGAAGAAGCTTCAGAAAGTTCTAATGTTGCAATGGTATCAACCTTTAAAAAACCTTCCGAAGAAAAAAAAGAAAAAGTAATCGATCGCCCGCAATTACTGGCGGAACGCAATGCCAAAAAGGTATCTGGACTTTCATTAAAAAGCATTCAGAAGAAAAAAGAATTACAGGAGGAATTGGTAGCTAAACAACCCGATCAGAAAAATCTACCTACAAAAGAATTTACCGAAGAGGCAATGATCGCAACTTGGAACGAGTATACTAAGAAAGTTGAAAGTGATGGTAAGTATAATTTGTTATCTCACCTTACTATGGGTGTTCCCAGGCTAGAAGGATCTTTAATTCATTTAGAATTCCCCAACCAAACCATTAAAACCGAGGTGGAACGCGCTAAATACGATCTGCTTGGTTTTATTAGAGAACAACTGGAAAATTACGATATCGACCTTTCTATTGAAGTGAATGAAACGGCTGTAAAACGCTATGCGTATACTCCTATTGAAAAGTTTCAAAAACTAAAAGAAAAGAACCCTCTTATCGAACAATTAAGAAAAGAATTCGACCTAGATATTTAAAAATACATGAAAGAAGAAAATCCAATAAAAATGCTAGGGCTACAACTTCCTACCGATCCTCGATGGGTTAATATTGTAGAAAAAAATATTGAAGAAATTCTAACAGATCACGCTTATTGTGAACAAAAAGCTGCTTCTACAGCCATCTCTTTGATTGTAAGTTTTCCAGAATATTCGGAGTTAATTCAAGAAATGGTAGCTCTGGTTAAAGAAGAAATTAGTCACTTTAAAATGGTACATGACAAGATTTTAGAGCGTGGATGGATCATGGGTCGGGATCGAAAAGATGACTATGTAATTGCTATTACAAAGTTTTTTCCAAAAGGCGGGAGTCGAACCACACAACTGGTTCACCGACTTTTATACGCAGCACTTATTGAAGCACGAAGCTGTGAACGTTTTCGTTTGTTGAGTGAACAACTAGAAGATAAAAAACTTGCCGAATTTTATCGGAATCTAATGGTAAGTGAAGCCAATCATTATACAATGTTTCTTCAGTTCGCTCGAAAATATGGTGAAAGTCGTACCGAAGTAGATAAGAAATGGCAGGAATTACTCGCTTTTGAAGCAGAGGTAATGAAAGGTCTTAGCAAAAATGAAACGATACATGGGTAACCTATGATTTCTATTAAAACATTTCAGATATTTTTTGTAGCATGCTTTGCTACCCTTAGTATAACAAGTATGGCGCAACAACCAACCAATTCGATGGTTAAAAAATGGTGTTATTGTTTTGTTGAAAATAGTGAAGGCAAAAGTGTATGGCATAAAGTAGATTGTGACCTCTCTACACTGAGCAAAAACGAAATAACCGCGCTTCAATATAAATTAAAAAATTACGGCTACGACCTTGAGATTACGGGCATGCTAAATATGACTATGGCGAATGCTTATACTGATAGTAAAAAGAAAAAAGCATCAAAAATTTAAAAACGTAGATAATTAAAAAACAAGAAACTCATCGTGTAGCACCATTACCATCTTCTACAAGACTTTTAGATTATTGTGTAGGAGTTTTTGAAACAGTTTCCACCAAATCAGCTTTAAAGAAAGCTTTTAAAAAAGAATTGATTTTTTTAAATGATTCGGTGGCGCATGGTAGCAACTATATAAATGGTGGTGAAATTATCACACTATACAGAGATGAAGAACTATTTCTGAAAAAACAAATAGAACTGTCATTATCGGTTTGTTACGAAGATGATCACCTTGCAATCATTCATAAACCA
Organism: Cochleicola gelatinilyticus; assembly: GCF_001637325.1. GTDB lineage: Bacteria > Bacteroidota > Bacteroidia > Flavobacteriales > Flavobacteriaceae > Cochleicola > Cochleicola gelatinilyticus. The sequence continues at coordinate 603,400 of NZ_LRXL01000037.1, read as the reverse complement.
GCAGGGATCTTGGTTAGTGGAAATAAAGCAAAAACGATTGTGAATGCGTTGTCTTTCAATTTGAAGAAAAGTCAACAACCAGATGCCTTATTACAACCACAACCAGCACACAGACTTGACTTCGCCACAAATGGCTTATTAGTAATTGGTAAAAGTAAATCTGCGTTACAAGCTTTAAACTTATTGTTTAAAAAAAAACAAATTGTAAAAACCTATCATGCAGTAACGCAAGGCGCTATGATAAAAACGCAACACCTTGATATTGCAGTAGACGGAAAGAAATCGGCAACTAACTATAAAGTGCTTAAAACAGTTGCTTCCTCTAAATATGTATATTTAAATCTCGTTCAATTACAACCTTTAACCGGACGGAGGCACCAATTGCGAAAACATATGGCAGAGATTGGCTCTCCGATTTTAGGAGATGCATTATATGGTATAGAAGGAGCTATTCTAAAAGGAAAAGGATTGTTTCTACAAGCTAGCTCGCTTTCATTTAGACATCCATTTACATCTGAAGAAATTTCTATCATGTTACCTCTTCCTAAGAAATTTCAAAAATTATTTCCTGTTTAAAAAACTTTCGATGTTTTTTCAGCTATTTTTTCGTTGTACAGACTTTTAATAATTCCGTCTGAAAGTCCGATCTTCGGAACATAACAATTCTTTGCTTTTCCCCATTTCATTGCAGATAAATAAATTCGTGTTGCTGGAATAATAACATCCGCACGATCGGGATTCATATTTAGCTCTGTGATACGTTCTTCATAAGAATAGTTGCGTATAAGCTCAAAGTAGTTAGCAAGAAAAAAATAACTTAAAGGTTTCCCTAATTTTACACCACTATTTTTATAAATGTGATTTATATTTCCTCCAGAACCAATCATACTCACTTTCGTATATTCCTTGGTGTTTTCTTTAATCCATTGCTCTACCTGTTCCCACATAGTGTCTTCCACCATATCGTTAATTAATCGCACCGTACCTAATTTAAAAGAGCGAGATGCTACGGTATGGCCGTCTGCGAAAATTGTAAATTCCGTACTTCCACCACCAACATCTACGTAAAGAAAGACTTTATTATCTTGTATCAATGATTTAAGATCGGTTGATGCAATTATGGCAGCTTCATCATTTCCATCAATAATATTAATCTTTAAGCCAGTTTCATTTTCAATATTTTCGGCAATAGCCGCGCCATTTTTCGCTTCCCGCATCGCTGAAGTAGCACACGCCCTAAATCGAACTATATTATGAGTTTTAACTAATAATTTGAATGCCTGCATGGCATCTACCATACGTGCTGCGTTAGTTTCTGAAATTTCTCCTTCTAAAAAAACATCTGCTCCCAATCGAATTGGAACTCGCACTAATGATGTTTTTTTAAATAATGTATCTTTTCCTTCCTGTTCGATTACAGATGCGACTAACAACCTTATGGCGTTAGACCCAATATCTACTGCGGCATATTTTTCTATGTGTAACAATTATTAGGCGTTTAATTTTTGTTGGTAATATTCGTATAATTTGAATTGTGAACGAACTTTTTCTTTTCTGTTTTTACGATAGGCATTGTCTTGCTTATCTGAAATAACACGAGCTTTTACATTATCGCTCCAACTAATTTCGAAGGTGTCAAGAATTTCTTTTTTAATGGCTTCATCATAGATAGGGCAGGATATTTCTACCCTACTATCAAGATTTCTACCCATAAAATCTGCTGAAGAAATATAGATTTTTGTATCCCCTGCATTTTCAAAAATAAATAATCTTGGATGCTCTAAAAATTTATCGACGATACTAATAACCTCAATAGTTTCACTCATTCCCTTTACTCCAGGAATTAAACAACAAATACCTCTCACAATTAGTTTTATTTCTACCCCAGCGCGACTTGCTTGATACAATTTATCGATAATTTTAAAATCGGAAAGGCTATTAAGTTTCAGTTTAATTCCGCTTGAATTGCCATTCTTTTTGTTTTCAATTTCGGTATCAATTAGGTGATACAAGGCATTTCTAGTATAATGCGGAGATACAATAAGATGTTTGTATTTTTTTATTTTGTAATTCACTTCAAAAAAATCGAACACTTTATTAATCTCTTTGCAAATCTTCTGGTTGGAAGTGAATAAGGTATAGTCTGTATAAAGCCGTGCTGTAGATTCGTTAAAATTTCCTGTGCTTACAAACACATACCGTTTTAATTTTTCGTTTTCTATTCGTTCTATGTAACACGCTTTGCAATGTACTTTTAATCCAGACACCCCAAATATAAGTTGCACTCCTTCACTTTGCATTTGTTCTGCATAACTAATATTTGCTTCTTCATCGAATCGAGCTTGTAATTCAATTTGTACCGTAACTTCTTTACCGTTCTTTGCAGCATTAATTAAAGAACTGGCAATATGCGACACCTGCGCAAGCCGATAAATAGTAATTTTTATAGCTCTTACTTTTGGATCTAACGCTGCTTCTCGTAAAAATTTAACTACGTAAGAAAAAGTTTGATAGGGAGCATACAAAAGAAAGTCCTTTTGAGCGATCATTTCAAACAAACTTCCTTGTAATTTTAAGTCTGGTATTCGTAATGGTGTAATTTTTTCATACAAAAGATCCTCTCTTCCTAAGCTTGGAAACCCCATATAATCTCTTCGATTGTGGTAGCGACCTCCAGGAATTAAACTATCGGTTTCATCAACACCCATTTTATCTAAAAGATACTTCAAGGTTTTTCTGTCAATCTTTTTATCGTATACAAATCGAACCGGATCTCCTACACTTCTGTTTTTTACACTTTTAGAAATTTTATCTATAAAACTACGACTTAGATCACTGTCGATATCCAATTCTGCATCCCTCGTAATTTTAATCATATGGGCTGAAATACTGGAATATTTAAATATGCTAAAAATGTTATGCAAACAATACCTAATAAGATCATCTAAGATTATTATGTATTGTTTATCACCCTCTTGTGGCAGGACCACAAACCGCTCAATCACCTTTGGAATCTCAATTAATGCATAATTATTTTTCTCTTCAAATGTTTCATCTTCTTTAGACATGACCATTCGAACAGCGAGATATGCCGCACTATCTTTTAACGAGGGAAATTGCTCTAATTCACCTATCATGATGGTAACTAGCGCCGGGCTTACCTTTCTAATAAAATATTCTGAAATAAATTGACTTTGAGTTTCTGAAACTTCAGTTTCATCTATAACAAATATGTTTTCTTTCTGAAGCTCTCCTTTAATCGATTTTAGAATACGAAGGCTGGTAGATTGTTGATGTATCACCGTTTGTGTGATCTCTTCTAATAAATCTTTCGCTGTGATTCCTCCCAACACACTTTTTCCGCCCTTACCAGCATCTGCAATTCTCTTAACAGTCGCATAACGAACTTTAAAAAATTCATCCAAATTATTAGAAAAAATACCTAAAAAACGAAGGCGTTCGATGAGCGGTACAGATGTGTCCGCAGCTTCCTGTAACACACGTGCATTAAATTGCAACCAACTTAATTCACGATTTCTATATTGGTTGGTCGTATTTGAATCGATTTTTATCTCTGTCATTATTTTTTTAAATCTCTTGGGAATACCGTTTTAACCGTTTTTCCTGTTGTGATATCTTTCCAAGAATCCACGGGAAATTCGATCATTACAAAGCCGCAAGTCGGCACATTGTCAATATACTTGTTTCCAAGCATATTTGCAATTGAAGTAAACGCATGATTATGTCCAACGATCATAATACGATCCTGTTGATCTTCCAAACTTTTCACAATTTGCATTACCTGCTGTCCGCTAAAATCGTAAAGAGCACTGTTCGTTGAAAAATCAGCCTCCGAAATATTTAACGCATCTTTAAAGTAATGTGCAGTAGATAAAGCTCTATTAGCATCACTACTAACAATTTTTTGAGGTGGCTCAAAATTTTTAGCGACATATTGAGACACCAATTTCCCATCTCGTTTTCCTCTACCCTTCAAAGGTCTTTGGTGATCGCCAACATCATGTTTCCATGAGGATTTAGCGTGTCGAACCATATAAAGTGTTTTCATATATTATTTTTAATTGATGTTCTTATTTCTATTATAAAGTAAAAATTAAGGCTGCAGACGTTGAATTTTCCATTCTTTACCTTCTTGGATATACTGAATTCGGTCGTGTAAACGACTTCGTCTTCCCTGCCAAAATTCAAATGCTGTGGGTCTAATTAAATATCCTCCCCAATGCGATGGCTTCGGAATTTCCTTTCCTTCGTAAGCAACTTCTAGTTCAGCAAGTCTATTTTCCAAGACGTTTCGACTCTCAACAGGAGAACTTTGTTCTGAAACTAACGCTCCTAACTGACTCTTTCTTGGACGGGAATGAAAATAAGCAGTGGATTTTTCTTCCGAAATTTTTTCAGCAATTCCTTTTACACTAATCTGTCGTTCCATAATCCCCCAATAAAAAGAAATGCAGACATGTGGAAATGCTTCAATAGAAATTCCCTTTTCACTTGTATAGTTGGTATAAAAGATAAATCCTTCTGAAGTTATTTCTTTTAACAATACCACTCGTCCCCGTGGAAATCCATCGGTACCCATGGTAGAAAGTGTCATTGCATTAATCTCTGCAACGGTTTCTGAAGCTTCCGTTTCTTTAAACCATTGCTGAAATTGCTCTATCGGATTGTCGCACACAATCGATTGGTTTAATTCGCCTTTTTCATAAGATTTACGGTAGTTCTGAAGATCTTGATTCATACTTTGAAGCTTTGTGGCAAGGTACGAGATTTACAGAATGATATAAAAACTAGATTATTAAATATGTATTAAATTTTTAACAATCACCATTCGAAAACTTTCCCATCTTCCGCTAGTTCAACACGTTCAAAAAGCTCTTGTGCTTCTGTACGAAACATTTCTAGATCTTTATAGCGTCCCGAATAATGTCCAAGAATTAATGTGCCTACCCCAGCTTTTTTGGCAATAGCCGCAGCCTCTTTACTTGTACTATGCTTTGTTTTTTCAGCAAGGTCTGCATGTTGTTCTAAGAACGTTGCTTCATGATACAGCCTATCTGCGCCTTCGATGATAGGAACGATTGCAGGAGCATACGCCGTGTCACTACAATAGGCATACGATTTTGGTGCGTCTGGTGGAAATGTAACGTGTTCGTTAGGTATGAGGTCCCCTTTTTCATTGACCACATCATTTCCTAATTTTATTTTTTGAAAATAACTCTGATCGATATGTGCTGCACGTGCTGCTTCAACATTTAGTTTTCGGGCTTTAGGTTTTTCTTTAAATAGAAACCCATTGGTATATACGCGATGCTCTAATGGAATTGTTTTTACTGAAACTTTTTCGTCTTCAAAAATAAGTTCTGAAGCATTACTCTCTAATTCGTGGAAATACAAATTGTAATTGGTCCACGATTTTCCTAGCTTTAACTGAAGCGTAATAGCTTCTTTTATGCCCTTAGGGCCGTATACATGAAGATCTGCTTCCCTTCCCAACAAGCGAAACGTAGATATTAATCCGACAAGGCCAAAAAAATGATCGCCATGTAAATGCGAGATAAACACATGTTTAATACGAGCAAACTTTACCTTATACCTTCGCAGTTGTACCTGTGTACCTTCCCCACAATCGATCAAAAACAGATGACCACGAACTTCTAACACCTGTGCTGTTGGATGTGCGTCCCAACGTGGTGTAGCAGAATGGCAACCGAGAATGGTAAGTTTCATTTTGAAAAATTAAGGGTGAATACACGGCAAATAATGATCGGTTGGTATAAATCATTATTCATTATACAAAGGTTGTTTAAAACCCGAGATCACGCTCTATGGCTTCCATTTCAATAATATCTTGCCCTTCTTGTAGTGTAGGAACTACAATCATTTCCATAGGGATATCATCAGGATTAATAGCATCGTTCACAATTACAAAAGAGTGTTTTGTTTTGCGGTGCAAGTTAGAAACTTTTAAGAACAATAATAATTCGGGGAGTTCCAGTTCTTTGTAATCCGAAAGGTTTAAAACGACGTTTTGCCCTTTAAATTTATTCGGAATTTGATATTCTAGAAAAGAGGCAAAATCGGCTGCATCATCTTTTTCGTCGGCTAGTATCACAAAGTTTTCGTGATTTTCAATCTTCATTGTGTTGTATTTTTGAAGCTAATAAATAGAGCACGGCCATGCGCACAGCAACTCCATTTTGTACTTGGTCTAATATAATGGCTTGTTTGCTGTCTGCAACATCACTGGTAATTTCAACACCTCGGTTAATAGGTCCTGGGTGCATTAATACAATTTCTTTATTAAGTGAATCTAATAATTTTTTATTCACTCCAAATTGCTGAGTATATTCTCTTGTTGAAGGGAAAAAACTAATGTCCATTCGTTCATTTTGTACTCGGAGCATGTTAGCAACATCACACCATTCTAGAGCTTTTCTTAAATTTGGTTCGAAACTAACATTTAAACTTTCTATATATTTCGGAATAAGTGTCTTAGGACCACACACTTTAACCGAAGCTCCAAGTTTTTGAAGAGCAAATATATTCGATAATGCTACACGAGAATGAAGAATATCTCCCACAATTACGACTTTTTTTCCGGCAACATCTCCTAATTTTTCACGAATTGAATAAGCATCCAGTAATGCTTGGGTCGGATGTTCATGCGCTCCATCACCAGCATTTACAATACTAGCATTTACGTGTTTGGATAGAAAAACACCTGCCCCTGGATTGGGGTGTCTCATTACAACCATGTCCACTTTCATAGACAGAATATTGTTTACGGTATCGATGAGGGTTTCTCCTTTTTTTACTGACGAAGAGGCTGCAGAAAAATTAATAACATCTGCAGAAAGTCGTTTTTCTGCCAACTCAAACGAAAGTCGTGTTCGTGTACTATTTTCAAAAAATAGATTGGCGATTGTAATGTCACGAAGCGAAGGCACTTTCTTAATGGGACGATTTATTACTTCTTTAAAATGATCGGCAGTTTCGAAGATGAGCTGAATGTCATCCTCGGTAACGTATTTAATTCCCAATAAGTGATTTACACTTAGTTCTTTCATTAGTTTTTTATTCAAAAACGCTATAGGCTTAAGGCATGTTGCTTTAAGCTGCCTATTGCATATAGCTTAAAGCTTGTTGCGTAAATAGCCTTAACTATTTACCAGATATACAGCATCTTCCCCATCGTTTTCTTTCCAGCATACTTTTACTTTTTCATTATTAATCGCATCTACCTGTCTGCCACGATAATCGGGCTGAATAGGAAGGTGACGACTAAAGCGTCGGTCGATTAATGTAAGAAGTTCTATTTCTGAAGGTCTCCCAAAGGATTGTATAGCGGTTAATGCCGAACGAATACTACGTCCAGTATAGAGGACATCATCAATAAAAACAACCTTTTTATCTTCTACTATAAAATTAATGTTGGTTTTATTCGCTTCTAGTGGTTTTGTACTTCTTCGAAAATCATCCCGATAAAAGGTAATATCTAAATGCCCTAAAGACACATCTTTAATCTTATAATCGGTTTGTAAAAGTGTTTTAAGTCGGTTGGCAAGAAATATCCCTCTTGGTTGTATGCCAACGAGTACGGTATCACTAAACGTGTCGTGCTTTTCAATTAACTGACAAGCTAAACGATGAAGTGCAATATGGACCTCGGTTTCGTTTAATAACACTTTTTGACTCATAGGAAAGTTCTGAATAGTATTCAGCCAACAAAAGTAAGACAATTTTTACGAATAAAATTTTAAACTCACTAAAAACCCGCGTTAGGGATTGAGCGGCTTGTGTAAGCTCTTTGAGTTGCCCCAAAGCAACGAAAAAGCGAGTAGCGAAAGCCCGACCGCCTTAGCGGGAACGTCCATGAATAAAACTAATATAATATTTGCAAAAAAACTAAATTAACATGCGCTTCGAATTAATGCTGCCATCTTTCTTGTGAGCTCCCTCCTGCTATAATTTTCTATTGCATTGGTTTGTATCGAAAGTGTCCCATCTTTAAAAGCCTTATAATGTGTTAATAGAAGCTCTTTTAAAGCCTCTTCATCTTGATATGTGAAGAATTGACCACTATGCGTTTGTTGTAAAATTTCTTGAATGTCACTTCCTTTGGGACCTAAAGCAATTATAGGACGTTGCGCTGCAAGATATTCGAAAAGTTTCCCAGGGATAATCGCACGGGTCTCTGGTCGATCCATCTCCACAACGAGTAATAATTGCGCATTATGCTGCATTTTTAATGCTTCGGCGTGAGTAACATATCCAATTGTTTTTAACGCCGTTTTTAGTCCTGCGTCTTCAATACTCGATATGATGGTTTCACTTACTGCTCCCACTAATTTTAATTCTAGATCGGTTGCAAATTCTTTATTTTCTGAAGCTATTTCTGAAAGTACCTTCCAAAGAATCTTAGGATTTCGCTCACTTAGTAACGAACCTATATGTGCTATTGAAAATGAAGTGTCTGGTATGGGGTAAATGTCTTCTGAAACTTCATAGCCATTTGTAATAACCTCTATTGGTGTGTTGGTGAGCTGTTTAAATTCTTTCTTTGTGGTCGGGCTTGTCACTACAATCTGATCTGCTTTTTGAAGCACCTCGGTTTCCATTTGTTTATGCTTCTGGGCGGCAGCTTTACTTAGTTTTAATTCTTTATGATAGTGTATGGTGGTCCAAGGATCCCGAAAATCTGCTATCCAAGGAAGGTTTAATTGTTTTTGAAGCTGCATCCCGATAAGGTGAAGACTGTGTGGTGGTCCCGTGGTAATAATACAATCTACCAGATTATTAACAAGTTCTTTTTTAAGAAAAGCTACTGAAGGTTTTACCCAACCAATGCGTGCATCGGGGATAAAAAAGTTTCCTCGCACATACAACATCGCTTTTTCTATAAAAGATTGCTCTTTTTTATTTATTATACCTTTACTAATGGTGTTGGTTTTCTTTTTTGAAAGCATCCCAGCAAAACGATAGGGTTCTTTTATAGGATGTTTTAAAATTTTAATGTCTAAGGGAATTTCAGAAACAAAACTCTCGTCTACGATGGGGTAATGCGGGTTTTCTGGAATGTACACCACAGGCTCAATGTCGAATTCCTTAAAATACTTTACAAACTTTAACCATCTCTGCACGCCCGGTCCACCGGCCGGAGGCCAATAATAGGTAATAATCAGTGCTCGTTTTACCATTATTTCGTATCTCTAGAAGACTTCTTTACTTTAAAATTGTAATAGAGTCCGCCAAGTAACAGTAAAAGAAAAACAATACTGCTTGTTAGTGAAATCATACTTCCCGTTTGTACGACGGTTGGTTCAAATTTAAATTCGATTTTGTGATTTCCTGCAGGAACAGCCATTCCACGAAGCGCATAATTTACACGAATATATTCTGCTAATGTACCATCGATGTATGCGTTCCACCCATTTGGATAATACACTTCAGAAAATACAGCAAGTTGCGGCGAAGTTGTAGATGCTTCATAAACGAGGTATTCTGGTTCGTGATGCACCAACTCTATGGTTGCAGCGCTATCTCTTTTAATTTGTTTTGTAGGAATGAGATTTTTAAATTTTGAATCGACCACCACTGTCCTTTTGGTATCTAAACTGTCTAGTTCCCGAATTTCTTGATTGGCGTTTTCGGTAAATATTACATTATCTACAAACCAAACAGGCCCATTTACATAGGGGTTTCTTTGAGCATACGCAGCTCCGTTTTCTCCTTGTGTGATAATATACTTTACGTTAAGCATGTTTAACATTCCGATATTTCCCTTGCTAATGTAAAACTCATTTAAATCCTGCATTCTTCCAGGTTTGGCGGCGTGATATCCTCCCAGAGCATTATGATAAAAACTTGCACGTCCACTATTAAAAGCCTGCGCAGTGGCATCGTACACCCTGTAGTGCCCGTCATCTTGTAAAATCATTTCGTCTGCAGAGCTTTTCTGAAACGGTTGGTCCATGACTCGTGACTGTACAAAATCATCGTTATTTACATACCGTCTATCCACGCCTACCAAATCGAATACAATTAATCCTGCGATTACGATAATTGTAGCAAATTCTTTCAATTTAGATTTAAAATTTAGCCAAAGTGCAGCAGCTGTGAGCAACACAAAAATTAGAGAACGTATGGCATCGTTTGTTAATAATGTCATTCTATCTTCTCTAATAGCTTCTACAAATCCCATTCCGAGGTCTTCAATAAAGTATTTATCATATGGACTTGCAAAATCAAGAAACACAGATTTCAATACGATCAAAAGAACCGTGGCTCCTCCCACAATTGCTGTTGCGTATAATAATGCTTTCTTGCGTCGTTCTTCACGGTTAGAAAGCTCTTCGGAAGATTGAGTTACTGAAGTAAAGGTAAAATAGTGATGCAACCCAACCACCGCAAGTATTGGTAAAACCAATTCAATAATAACTTGTATTGAGGACACCGCCCTAAATTTATTATACAGTGGTACGTACTCAACGAAAAATCGCGTTAACCCAGAAAAATTATCTCCCCAAGAAAGTAAAAGGCTTAGCACAAACGCAGAAACTAACCACCACTTTATTCGACCTCGAATTAAAAATAAAGCAAGCACGGCCAGAAATAGTGTTACCGCTCCCACATAGGCTGGCGCAGCCACAATTGTTTGGTCACCCCAATACACGGGCACCTGATTGAGTATTTGATTCGCCTGTTGAGGAGAAACGCCCATTTTATATAAAAACTCTTGTGCTTGAGAATCATCGGGAAGTGGATCTCCAGAACCTCCTCCCATAAAACTAGGAATAAATAGATTTAAGCTTTCCCATTTTCCGTAGCTGTATTCTGTAATGTACTCATAATCCAATCCTTCTGAAACTTCTTTAGGCGTGCCATCTGGATGTATGGTTAAGTCTGTTTTTCCACGAGTGGAGCTATCTGCATATTCTTTTGTTGCCAGAATGTTGGTTGCATTTAAGCCAACAGCAATTAAAACACCTAAAGCCATTATTGCTATAGAAATTCCGAAGTGCTTCAATCGCTTCTTACGATAAGCATCAATTAAATAAGCAACCCCTACGCACACCACTAACAACAACAAATAATACGTCATTTGAAAGTGGTTGGTTACTAACTCTAGCGCCATAGCGACTGTAGTTAATAAAAATCCGTACACATACTTTCCTCGAAAGGTTAAAATAATTCCGCTTAGAACAAGAGGCATGTAAGCAATGGCATGGGCTTTGGCATTATGCCCTACGCCTAAAATAATAATGAGATATGTAGAAAAACCGAAAGCTAACGCCCCTAAAAATGCGAGTTTGTAATCAACTTTAAGAACTAGAAATAAAATATACATTCCTATAAAATATAGAAAGAGATAATCTGCGGGCCTCGGAAGAAAACGTAGGGTAAGATCTAGCTTTTTTATATAATTATGCGGGTATTTTGCTCCTAATTGATAGGTTGGCATTCCTCCGAAAGCAGCATCGGTCCAATATAACTCTTCACCAGTTTCTTCACGATGGTCAATTTGCTGTTTGGCCATCCCAGTATATTGAACAATGTCGCTTTGAAAGATCTTCTTTCCTTGTAATACTGGACTAAAATATGCCAGTGCAATAATTACGAAGAGGACTACAACTACGAAATGAGGTATAAAACTTTTAATGGAATAACGCATAGAAAAGAAGTGAAAAATGTAGCGTGAAAAGTATAAAAAATATGGTAGAATTAACCGTGTATTGATTGTGTATTTCTACACAATTAATAAACAAATAAATAGGTTAGAAATATAATTGGAGATTTACTCTTTTATCTCTTCAAAATCAACATACTCTCCAACTGTTTCTTTAGTTCGTCGTGTAGAAGGAGGTTTTTTATCGATAGTTACTTTTCCTTCTTTTTGTGGTTCTGAACGCATTGGATTTTGCCCAAAAGCTTGTTCGAATTTTTGTCCTGCTTTTTTTGCGACATATCGCATAATGTAAGGCGTCAACAAACGTATTAAAAACTTTAGTCCAAAATATACGAGAAGTATGACTAAAATCGTTTTTAGAAAAGTCATCATAATAAATTATACTTTTTTCAAAAATACGGATTGCTGTAGAAAAAGAAGAAAATCAACTATTAAATAAATGATAAAACTTATATCTTTGAAAGAAACAACGAACTGTATGCACCACCCCATCCTTCTATTTCTTATTCTTGTTTTTACCCCACTCTTACAAGTATCCGCTCAGTATACAGATATGATTAACACCAATCGCCCTGGAGTTTCTCAAGGTGCATTTTCGGTGGGTACAAATGTACTACAACTAGAAACTGGTTTTTCGTTGGGCAAAGAAGAACATCGCTTATTTAATACTGAAACAGATGCCTTTAGTTGGGATTATAGTTTACGCTATGGATTATTAAAAGAAGAGCTTGAAATTAGTTTAATTGGAGAATTTCAATCGAATACGGTAAATTTTGCAAATTCTTCAGTCGTTAGTGAAGATAAATTTGCAAACTTCCGAAGCAATACACTCGGAGCAAAATATCTTTTTTACGATCCGTATCGCAAAAGACAACTTGAAGGTCCTAATTTATATAGTTGGAAAGCAAATAATAGATTTCAATGGGCAGATCTCATACCTGCTATTTCCCTATACGCTGGAGTTAACTTCGACTTCGAAGACAATCCGTTTTCGCCAGAATTTGAACAAACTATTAGTCCTAAATTTGTTTTATCCACACAAAATAATTGGATTGGCGGTTGGGTATTTGTTACAAATATCATTGTAGACCGCGTCACTACAGACTTCCCAACCTATGGATATATTGTTACCCTTACGCATTCGGTCACAGATTATTTTTCAGTTTTTCTTGAAAATCAAGGATTAAAAAGCGATTTTTACGCCGACCAATTGTTACGAGGTGGAGCAGCTGTTTTAATTAATAAAGATCTGCATGTTGACCTTTCTGGAATGGTAAACTTTAAAGACACTCCCTCTAGGCTGTATGTACGAGTGGGTGCAGCATACCGTTTCGATATGCATTCGAAAGACGAGTTTATTGAAGAAAAAGGAAAGTCGGGTCGTGACAAGAGAAGAAAAGAAAAAAACAAAAAAGAGAAAAAGAATAACAAACGCAAAGATGGTTTTGAAGATGAGGACGATAATGGCGACGGAAGACTTTAGCTTATGACTCTATGATTACGATAAAAGAAATTCACTCTACACAAGAACTTAAACAGTTTGTAACCTTTCCATTTACTCTGTATAAAAACTGTGAGTTCTGGGTTCCACCGTTGATAAAAGACGAAATGGAAACACTGGACAAAACAAAGAATCCAGTTTTTAAAAATGCAGAAGCATCCTATTTTCTTGCCTATAAAGAAAATGAGATTGTTGGGCGCATTGCGGTAATAATTAACCATCTAGAAATTAACGAAATAGGAAAAAAGAAAGTTCGTTTTGGTTGGTTAGACATGATCGATGATATTGAAGTAACCAAAGCGTTGTTAGAAAAAGTGTATGAAGCTGGAAATGCTCATAATTTAGAATATGCCGAAGGTCCTGTCGGGTTTTCGAACATGGAAAAAGCGGGGATTTTAACCAAGGGATTCGATGAGATGAATACCATGATTACCTGGTACCACTATCCATATTATGCAGAACATTTTGAGAAATTAGGTTTCGAAAAACAAGCAACCTGGGTAGAATATAAACTAAGCATTCCTTCGTCCATTAAAGAAAAAGTAGCTAAGTTTTCGAAAATAGTAAAACAACGCTACAAGCTTTCAGTAATTACATTTAAGAACAAAAAGGAAATTCTTCCCTACGTAGATGTGATGTTCGATCTTTTAAATAAGACGTATAATACACTACAAACATTTGTGCCGGTACAACAATATCAAATTGACTACTACAAAGAGAAATATTTTACCTTTATTCAGCCAGATTATATTACGTGTATACAGGACGAAAAAGGAAATCTTATCGCATTTTCTATTGTCATGCCTTCGTTTACCAAAGCATTAAAAAAAGCTAACGGACGCCTTCTCCCCTTTGGCTGGTATCATTTATGGAAAGCACAACGAAAAAATGACCGTGCCGCTTTTTATTTAATAGGCATCGATCCAGAATATCAAGGAAAAGGAGTTACCGCTATTATTTTCGAAGAGATGCAATATTTATTTAATTCAAAAGGCATCGATACGGTAGAAACCAACCCCGAACTTATTGAAAATACAGCCGTGCAATTACTCTGGAAAGATTACTCTCCAATTCAACACAAAGAAAGAAGCACCTTTAAAAAGTCACTCTAAATCCACTTTGGGCGTTCCCCTCGTCACCTCAGGTCGGGCTATACGTTTCAATCTGCTTAGGCAGGATTTTCACTGCTATCCCTAACGCAAAACTTATGTATGCGTTACATAAAACCGATGTCTTTAATAGACACTAGAGTTTTAAAAATTGTTTTATTAAAAAAGCACCTGCTATAAAATAACAGGTGCTTTTTTAATTTTATAAAACTATAAAGTTTACTCGCCCATAGCTGCAGCAACTGCTGCTGAAAGTCTCTTGTATGTTCCGTTTTCTAGTCGCTCTCGGATTGCTGAGAATGCTTCCAGTGTTTCGTTAATATCTTCCATTGTATGGGAAGCTGTAGGGATCATTCTTAAAAGAATTAATCCTTTAGGAATAACAGGGTATACTACAATCGAACAGAAAATACCATGATTTTCACGCAAATCTTTCACAAGAGCCATTGCTTCAGGAATACTTCCTTTAAGATAGACTGGTGTTACACAACTCTGCGTCGTTCCAATATCGAAACCACGTTCTTTAAGTCCGTTTTGTAAAGCATCAACATTTTTCCAAAGTTTTTCTTTAAGCTCGGGCATAGTACGCAACATATCAAGACGCTTTAACGCACCTACAACTAATTGCATTTGTAAAGATTTTGCGAACATCTGTGAACGCAAATTATATTTAAGGTAATTAATAATTTCTTCGTCAGCGGCTATAAAAGCTCCCGTACTTGCTAAAGACTTTGCGAATGTTGCGAAGTATACATCGATCTCATCTTGCACTCCCTGCTCCTCTCCTGCTCCGGCACCTGTTTTTCCAAGCGTTCCGAAACCATGAGCATCATCAACAAAAAGTCTAAATTTATATTTTTTCTTAAGAGCGACAATTTCTTTCAATTTCCCTTGTTCTCCACGCATTCCGAAGACCCCTTCAGAAATTAAAAGAATTCCTCCGCCAGTTTTTTCTGCAACTTTTTCAGCACGTTTTAGATTTTTTTCGATACTTTCCATATCGTTGTGCTTGTAGGTAAAACGCTGTCCTAAATGTAGACGAACACCATCGATAATACAGGCGTGGGCATCTACATCATATACAATAACATCATCTTTAGAAACCAAGGCATCTACAGTAGAAACCATTCCCTGATATCCAAAATTTAAAAGATAGGCAGCTTCTTTACTTACAAATTCTGCTAATTCATTTTGAAGTTGCTCATGGAGATCTGTGTGACCACTCATCATACGTGCACCCATTGGATACGCAGAACCGTATTCAGCAGCTGCTTCAGCATCTACTTTACGAACTTCAGGGTGATTTGCAAGCCCTAGGTAATCGTTCACACTCCACGTGATCACTTCCTTACCTTTAAAACCCATTCGGTTTGAAATAGGACCTTCTAGCTTTGGAAATACAAAATACCCTTCCGCTTGTTCTGCCCACTTACCTAAGGGACCTTTGTCTTTATAAATTTTATCGAATAAATCTTTCATCAAATGTCAAAAATTATGATTGCAAGGGGCAAAAATACTGAAATTTCTCTTCACTACCATACCCTTTATCGCTAAGAAATGAACAGAAAAAAAGCCGTTATTGTTAGTAACGACTTTTTATTCTGATAGTTATTTTAACTTACTTAATGTATTGTACATCAGAAACTTCTTCAGGTTCCATTTCCATAAAACCTTGCTGATCCATCCAGTCGTCACTATAGATTTTACTCATATAACGCGAACCGTGATCGGGAAATATAACGACAACATTGCTGTCTTTCGAAAAAACGCCTTCTTCATCCAGTTGTTTCAACCCTTGCATAGCAGCTCCACTCGTATACCCTGCAAACAACCCTTCTGTTCTTGCTAGTTCACGTGCGGTGTGTGCACTACTTTCGTCTGTAACTTTAATAAAATAGTCAATCTGATCGAAATCGGTAGCAGAGGGTATTAGATTCTTACCAAGACCTTCAATTCGATATGGATAGATTTCATTCTTATCTAATTCTCTGGTTTCATGATACTTCTGTAGCACCGACCCATAAGCGTCGATCCCTATAACTTGAATATTAGGATTTTGTTCTTTCAAATATTTTGCAGTTCCTGAGATTGTTCCTCCTGTACCACTACAAGCCACTAAATGCGTGATTTGCCCATTTGTCTGTTTCCAGATTTCAGGACCAGTAGTCTTATAGTGAGCCTCAATATTGAGCTTGTTAAAATATTGATTTATGTAGACAGAACCTTCGGTTTCTTTATGAAGCCGCTTAGCTACTTCGTAATACGATCTAGGGTCATCTGCTGGAACATGCGCTGGACAAACATAGACAGAAGCCCCCATTGTTCTAAGCATGTCTATTTTATCTTTAGAAGATTTAGAACTTACCGCCAGAATACATTTGTATCCTTTAATAATACTCACCATTGCAATACTAAAACCCGTATTACCACTTGTGGTCTCGATAATGGTATCCCCAGGTTTTAAAATCCCCTTTGCTTCGGCTTCTTCAATAATGTGTAATGCTATTCGGTCTTTGCTTGAGTGTCCTGGATTGAATGCTTCTACTTTTGCAAAATAATTACCTTGCATTTTTTCCGTAATGTTGTTAAGCTTAATTAACGGTGTATCACCAATTAATTCTAACACATTCGAATAGGCTTTAATTCCTTCTTTCATACAGAGTTATTTTGTTATAAATTAGAAGTTAAATCACTTCAGTTTTTAAAACAGGGCAAAGATACTAAGTTTTTTTTAATTACTCTTTTATCCCCTCCATATCAAGTAGAAAGGCATAATCTATAGCTACTTCCTTTAATGCTTCAAAACGACCCGATGCTCCTCCATGCCCTGCATCCATGTTAGTTTGTAGTAGTAATAAATTGTCATCCTTTTTTAGTTCTCTAAGCTTTGCAACCCATTTTGCTGGTTCCCAATACTGCACTTGTGAATCGTGCAAGCCAGTTGTTACTAACATATTGGGATACTCTTTCGCTTCCACATTATCGTAAGGGGAATACGACTTCATATACTCGTAGTATTCTTTTTCATTTGGATTTCCCCATTCATCGTACTCTCCAGTGGTAAGAGGAATGCTATCATCAAGCATGGTCGTTACTACATCTACAAAAGGCACAGAAGCAATCACTCCGTTATATAATTCAGGTGCCATATTTACGATGGCTCCCATTAATAGTCCTCCGGCAGAACCTCCAGAAGCGTATAAATGCTCTTTAGAGGTATAATTTTCAGTAATTAAAAATTTAGAAGCATCTACAAAATCGGTAAATGTATTTTTCTTTTTCAATAATTTTCCGTCTTCATACCATTGACGTCCTAAGTATTCTCCGCCACGAACGTGTGCGATTGCAAAAGCAAATCCACGATCTAGCAAACTTAACCGTACTGTAGAAAAATAAGGGTCGATCGTTGAGCCATACGAACCATACGCATACAAGAGCAATGGACTTTTACCGTTTTGTTCGAATCCTTTTTTATAAATTATCGAAATAGGAATTTTAGTACCGTCTTCTGCCGTCGCCCATACACGTTTCGATTCGTAATTATCTTTGTTGAACTTACCGCCAAGTACTTCTGTTTCTTTTTTAACTTCCTTTTCTTTAGACTCCATATTAAAATCGATTATCGATGCAGGAGTTCCTAATGCATTGTAACCATAGCGAAGTATCTTTGTGTCAAATTCAGGATTTTGAACAGTATAAGCGGTGTAGGTTTCATTTTCGAAAGGCAAATAGTACTCTTTGCTTCCGTCCCACCGTTGTATATGAATTTTATTTAGACCATTACTGCGTTCACTTACTACCAGATATTCCTTAAAAATATCGATATCTTCCAAAAGTACGTCTTCCCGATGAGAGATTACATCGCTCCAATGCTCTTTCCCTGTTGCAGTTTCTGAAGTCTTCATCAATTTAAAGTTGATGGCTTTATCTTTATTTGTAAGTACGTAGAAATAGCTTCCGAAGTGAGATATACTATATTCTAATCCACGCTCTCTTGGCTGAAAGACTTTAAAAGGTTTATTTGGAGTATTGGCATCAAGAATTCTAAATTCAGAAGTAAGTGTGCTGTAAGAGCCAATTACTAAATACTTCTTCGACTTTGTCTTGTAGATATACGTTCCGAAAGTTTCATCTTCTTCAGTAAAAATTAATTCATCTTCTGAAGCATTAGTTCCTAAAGTGTGTTTGTAGATCTGATTAGAACGTAAAGTTTTTTCGTCTTTTCGGGTATAAAATAATGTTTTATTATCGTTTGCCCATGTTGCACTTCCTGTTGTTTGTGGAATATTTTCTTCAAGAAGCTCACCCGTTTCAAGGTTTTTTATAAAAATGGTATATTTTCTTCGGCTCACGGTGTCGATTCCAAACGAAACTAATTTATTATTCGGACTTATATTTATTCCATTTAAGTTGTAATATGAAAATCCTTCAGCCATTTCATTGACATTAAAAAGGATTTCTTCTTCCGCATCTAATGTTTCTTTTTTTCTAGTATATATTGGGTAATCGTTTCCTTTTTCAAAACGCGTGATATAATAGTACCCATTTAATTTATACGGCACAGATGAATCGTCTTCTTTGATTCGCTCCTTCATTTCTTCGAACAATGATTTTTTTAAACCATCGGTATGAGCTGTCATTTTATTGTAATAATCGTTCTCTCTTTCTAGATAATCGATCACTTCAGGATTTTCTTTGTCGTTTAACCAATAATAATTATCTACGCGAATATCGCCGTGCATTTCAAGGTTTTTAGCATTTTTTTCGGTTGTAGGAGGGGTTATTTTCATAGTATTTTTTGAGGTTTCCTTACTATTACAAGAAATAGCAGAACTTAGTAACGTAAGAGAAACAATTAGTGCGATTTTCATAAACAAAAGGTTGAATTGTAGCGGTGCAAAGTAGTAAATTTGCAATGAATATAAAAAAGAAAGATATGTTTGGAGATTTAATGGGAATGATGGGGAAACTCAAAGAAACCCAAGAAAAAGTTGAAGCCACAAAAAAGAGGCTTGACACAGTATTAGTAGATGAATCGAGTAATGATGGATTAATAAAAGTGACAATTACTGCCAATAGAGAAATTAAAAACATTTCTTTAGATGATGCCCTTTTGGAAGACAAAGAGCAACTAGAAGATTATTTAGTACTCACTCTTAATAAGGCAATAGCTAAAGCTACAGAAATTAACGAAACCGAAATAGGTGCTGTAGCAAAAGAAGGCATGCCAAATATCCCTGGAATGGACCTTTTAAAATAAAACATGATGTGCTTTAAATTGTAATTTAATAGAATTGTACTTCTATTATTTTGACTACTAAAAATCCACGAATAAATTATATTCGTGGATTTTTATTTTAGATTGGCTTCCCTTACTAAACTTAAAACTAATCCATTATTTTGTTCTTGCTTTAATTAGAAGAGCTAAATTTATCTACAAAAGCAAAATGATGACTGGTATCTTTATAGGTATTAAAAGAACTATATCCAGATAACTTTCCTAACTCTTGTCCTTTAGCGTTTAACATTACAAGTTTTGGAAACGACTTATTCTTATTATATTTTGCTACAATTTTTTTATTGTATGCCAATTGGTCTTCGGAAAGTATATCGACTCGTCTAGGATAATCTATCATTACCAATACAAAATTATCTGCTCGATCTGCAAATTCTGAAGTTTCAAAAAAATCTTTTTTTAGTGCAATACAAGGAGAACACCAGTCACTTCCTGTGAAATAAACCAAAATTTGTTTGTTCTCAGCTTGAGAAATTTTCTCTGCCTCTTCAAGATCTGTATGCCAATTAAGAGTAATTAACTCATCTTGGGCAAAACCAAGAAAGCCCGAAAATAAAAAAACAATTATCAAGAGTCGTTTCATAAGATGTATTTTAAATATATTCAACATATTATGTGCCAAAGATGACACAAAAAAAAAGAATTCCCAAATTAATGGGAATTCTCTTAAAACGTGTCGATGGTTATTTTAGTGTATTATAACACTATTTACCACTGTTATTCATTAATCTGAATTCAGTTCTACGGTTAATAGCGTGCTCACGTTCTGTACAAGATACTCCGTCTGCACATCTGTTTTTAAGTCTTGTTTCACCAAAACCATTAGCTACTAATAAACTACTGTTTATTCCTTTCGCTTGAAGGTATGTTACAACAGCTTGAGCTCTTCTTTCAGAAAGATCTTGATTCGAAGTTTTACTTCCTCTTGAATCTGTATGAGAAACAATTTCTAATCGAGCTCCTTCGTTCTGATTTAAAACAGGCATTAAGCGCGTATCAATAAGACTTTTAGCTTCTGCAGTTAATGTAGCGCTACCTAAGTTCCAGTTTATTGGAAGTGCTTGATATTCTACTAACTCACAATCAACTTCTTTCCAAGTAGTAAGACCACCTTTTTGTTGAAGAACTTCTTTTGTAACTGTTTTACTTACAGCAGGAACTGTTTCCTCTTCTACTCTTGCGTCTGCTACTAGTTTTGTAACAGTAAGTG
This sequence comes from Cochleicola gelatinilyticus, assembly GCF_001637325.1. Classification (GTDB taxonomy): domain Bacteria; phylum Bacteroidota; class Bacteroidia; order Flavobacteriales; family Flavobacteriaceae; genus Cochleicola; species Cochleicola gelatinilyticus. The sequence goes on along the minus strand of NZ_LRXL01000037.1, from coordinate 582,577 downwards.
ATTGAGACTTACCAGAAATGTTTACAGTTCTAGTGGTTGGAGGAGTTTTCATTACTCGCTTCGTAAACGTCTTAGATACTGCAGGAGAAGTTTCTACTCTTGTAGTTTCGTTAGAGTAAAGAGTTTTAGTTACCGTTTTAGTCTCAGCAGGAATTTCGATTCGCTCTGTAGTTGGAGGTGTTACCATAACTCTTTTAGACATTGTTTTTCTAACTTCAGGAACAGTAATAGTTCTCGTTGTTGGAGGCGTTACCATAACAGTAGTTTTAACTGTTTTAGTTTCACCAGGAATATCAATTACACGAGTCGTTGCAGGACTTGTCATAACCGTTTTTGTATACGTTCCAGTACAATCTTCGCCACTTGAGTTACTTCCGTCAGCACAATCTGGAGTTTTCACGAAAGATGCGTCTGTTGCTAAACGCTGTACACTTACTGTAGTAAATTCAGCAGGAATTCCCTTATAACACCAGTATCTACAATCGTTAGGGTCGCTTGAAGCACACTCAGCAGCTGGAGTATCACTCATTTCCCAACGAGCCGTAGCAGGCTTAACCTCAATAGACTCGTAGTCTGAAGTAAAACTAGCAGGAGTAGTTCTAATAGACGATCCACCTTCTTTCTTTGTATAAGTTACAGTTTCAGTTCCCCATTGCGCTGGAATAACCTCTAATCGCTGCGATGGCTCTTTTACAGTAATTACGACATCTCTTGTTTCGTATACTGCTGGTACAATTTCAACTTTTTGATACGCTGGTTGCACTACTACTTCGAAATCTCTGTTTTCGTAAACTGCAGGAACCACACGAAGACTATAACTTGCGTCAGACACAGTTACTGTTTCAGTATCGGTAGATTTTTCTGAACCTATTTTAATAAGACTTTGAGAGGCTTCCTTTGTAACAATGTCAAAAGACTCTGTAGCGTACTCTGCAGGGATCACCTCTAAGGTAGTTCCAGCAGATTTAGCATCTACGGTCATTGTTTCTCTTTCGTATTGTGCTGGTACCACTCTTAATTTTTTGTATGCAGGGGATACCTGTACCGTCACTTCTTGGTTCACCCAAACGTCAGGAGTTACACAACGAATGTAACATTTACCAGGCTCAGGGTTTGTTGGTAGATCTTGTCCAAAAGCTACAGAAGCAACCAGTAAAGAAAGACCTAATAAAATAATTTTTTTCATGTTTGTTGATGTTTAAGGTTATTTATTTGACACGAAATTAGTGCTATAGACATAAATTTACTAAAAAAAAACGGACAAACTTTCATTGCCCTCCTTCATTTTCGACTAGTTGTCAAATTAAGAGGATTAAGTACAACGTCCAAAAAATATTAGTTCTACGGTATTAATTTATTGTTTCAATAGAGCTAAATCAATTTTTTTTTAGAATTTTAACAATCCAAATTAAAACATTAATAGATTATGTTCGAGTTAACCAAAAATAAAGAAAAAGGCACATTTCACTTCGTTCTAAAAGCTGCGAATGGACAGGTGATTTTAACAAGTGAAACGTACGAAAGTAAGATGAGCGCTTTAAATGGAATAGCATCCGTTCAAAAAAATTGTGCCGATGACACTAAGTTTGAACGTAAAACATCTAGAAACGGAAAATTTTTCTTTAACCTAAAAGCAAAAAACGGAAAAATTATTGGTAGCAGTCAGCTTTATGTTGGGGAATCTGGTTTGCAAAATGGTATTGTTTCGGTTCAAAAACATGCGGTTGATGCTGAGACGAAAGAACTTTAGCTATAAGCGTTAAGCGTATCTAAAAAATATTTGTGCATCTCCTCGGTATAATCGTAATGTGTTACCACCCTTAGCTTTCCTTTTCCCATAGCACTTATTCGAATCTTCTTTTCTGAAAGATCTTTCATAAAGACTTCTTCTGAAAAAGCAGGCTTGAGTGTAAAAATAACAATATTGGTCTCTGTAGGCTCTACTGATGCGATATAACTTTGTTTTTTTAGAACCTCTGAAATTTCTGTAGCCTTTTGGTGATCTTCCGATAATCGTTTAACATGATGTTCTAAGGCATAAATGCCAGCAGCAGCCATAAAACCTATTTGGCGCATCCCTCCCCCCAATACTTTCCGAACACGTATTGCATTTTTCATTATTTCTTTTGTCCCAATGAGCACTGTTCCTAACGGAGTGCCAAGACCTTTGCTAAGACATATAGAAATTGTATCGAAAATTTCCCCGTACACTTTTGGGTCTTCATTTTTTGCCACTAATGCATTAAATAAGCGCGCTCCATCTAAATGTAAACCTAGACCATGTGCAGTACAAACAGAGCGAATTTTTTTTATTTCTTCCAAATCATAACATGCCCCTCCCCCTTTATTGGTTGTGTTTTCTAGACACACCAATGTGGTTAACGGACTATGATAAAAATCAGGAGGATTTATGTTTTCTTCTACTTGGGCCGCTGTAATCATCCCTCTGCTTCCATCTATTAATTTACAAGAAACGCCACTATTAAATGAAACACCACCGCCTTCATAGTTAAATACATGTGCCCATTTATCACAAATGAGTTGCTCTCCTGGTTGTGTATGTAATTTAATGGCAGCTTGATTCGCCATACTCCCCGTGGGAAAAAATAACGCATTATCCAATCCGAAGAGAGATGCTAACTTTTCTTCTAACTCGTTTACAGTGGGATCTTCTTTATATACATCATCGCCAGTTTCTGCATTTATAATTGCTTGTAACATGGCAGCAGTTGGCTTAGTTACAGTATCACTTCTAAGGTCAATGGTCATAGTAATTATATTCTTTTTAGATCTGTACTCAATTCAATATTCTCAATTGCTGTGTTAAGCAATCTATCAAAAAGTACTATTTTAAGATTGCTATTGTAAATATAATTTACGTTTTCCATATCAGGCTCTGTTGTCGTAGAACGAGTGTTGTAAGTCTGTCCTACAGTCTCGTCACCTTTAATAAATTGAAAATTTCGATAACAGGCATAAATAGGGGTTCGTAAAGAAGGTACTTTTCTCCTATTTTCTGAAATAAATGGCCGTACAAATCCAAAACGAAGTTCTTGAAAGTGAAAATTCATAAAAGTAATAAGATCTTTATTTTCAATTATTAAGGGGTAATAGCTTCCGCAGTTATCAATTTTTTTTCCATAAACAATTTCATCCTTCTCCCAAAAAAAATAGGTTTCGTAATTTGTCCCCTTACTAATACACCGCTGATTGTTTCCAAGGTCATAAATCACAATTTCACCTACACAATATCGCTGGGTATAAAAGAATTGATCTATTCCTTTATCTTTTAATTCTAGAATAAATTCGTCAATTAATTGATCGACATATGTCTTGTCATTTTGTGAAAAGACGCAAGTAACCGAAATAAGCATTAAAAAGAAAAGTATTTTTTTTATCATACTCATCAATCCCCTGAAGGTTGGTATTCAAAAATATTAAATATATTTAACTATAAAGCTATTGTGAAACAAAACATTGAAAACTCCCAATAGGGCTTCCATCGGGAATTTTTGGAGGTTTTATTTTTTCAAATTTTTCTGGCTGAGCTCTGTATTCTTCAATCATTCTAATTATTTCTTCAGAATAAGCATTAGTAGAATTCATGTATTTTTTTAATAGATTATTTAAAATCTGATTTGCTAACGCTTTCGTTTGATGAGTACTTTTTTCAGAAGAGATTAAACCAATAACTTGCTGCACAGTAATAAATTGAAGGGTTTGTGTTATTTCATTTTCATAAGCGCTTTGTTTACTTTCTAAAAACACCGTTTTAATTATTTCTGTAAGCATTTCCTCTAACCCTAAATTTCTAGGATCTAACGCTTTTTGTTGCACCAATCTATTGCATCGCTCGGGGTTTAACAACAATGCAATTGTCATGTCGCCTGCTGTTGCAGCAGCCCCTAATGCATCAAAACTTACACCTGTTTTGCTTTTAAAAGATTCCCGAGTGCGTTGATACCCGTATGCACGTGGAGGAAATAGTTCCAGTATTTCTTTTGGTATCGCTAGGGCTTCTGGACTTAAGGTTTCTAAAACATTTTTTAGCGCCTGCATTTGATCCTTTTTTGATAATATACGTTGTATAAACATCTCATCCCCTTTTACTCCATACCGATATTCTATACCTCCAATAAGCTTAACTGCCGCTTCTGTTTGAAAACGATGGTAGAAATATAGCGGAACAAACACGTCTTCTAATACTGAATATGGATCTCCTGTTCTAATGTTATCTACGGAAAAGTTATTGATGGCGGTTTTACGAATTTCAAGAGTTGTTTTTAATGCTACTGAAGCATTACTCCCGTTATCCCATAAATGTGCCGTTGAGTGAGCCCCTCCCTGTGATCGAGCATCCGAGTCGCTAATAAATCGGTGTCCTTCGGCAGCTGCATTTTCTATGATTTTTTGGAGTGCAACAGCTTCAGACATAGTTTTTGAAAAATCGGCATAACTATAAGCCACTGTTACTTTATCCCAAGTTCCTATTCCGCTATCATATGCTTTCGAAAAATCTATTGTGCCATTCTCTAATTTTAAAAAGGGATGTGGATAATCCATTACGCTTGCGTTATTAGTCGCACTTGCCGCAAAATTATGAGCAAAACCCAAGGTATGTCCTACTTCATGAGCAGCCAACTGTCTAATGCGTGCTAATGCCATTTCCAGCATCGGTTGGTAGTTCGCATTATTGTTTTTAAATGGCTGGTTCATTAATGCTTGAGCGATCATAAAATCCTGTCTAATTCGTAAGCTTCCTAAGCTAACATGCCCTTTTATTATTTCGCCTGTTCGAGGGTCTGTCACACTACTCCCATAACTCCATCCACGGGTTGAACGATGCACCCATTGTATGGTATTGTACCGAACATCCATCGGGTCGGCATCGGGAGGAAGCATTTTTACTTGAAATGCATTCGTGTATCCAATAGCTTCAAATGCCTCATTCCACCACAAGGCTCCCTCTAACAGTGCACTACGAACTGGTTCTGGAGTACCTGGGTCGAGATAATATATAATGGGTTCTACAGCTTCGCTCTGCGCTGCTTCGGGGTGTTTTTTTGTTAACCGGTGTCGGGTTATAAAGCGTTTGGTAATAGGCTCCCAAATGGGTGTGCTGTAATCCATAAACGTTAAGGGAAAAGCACCACACCCTGGTTGAAACACTCTTGGAGTATACTTTTTGTCTGGCAGGGCAACGAAACTGTGATGTTGTATTACGGTAATAACTGAAGCATCGGGAGAAACCTTCCTAAGATTTTTTCCTGTGGGTTCTCCTGTAAAAGTAAGCATGGCTTCAAATTCTGAATTCTTCGGAAAAGATTTTGTTCGTTCCATCCAAAGGGTATTACGTGTCTTATCCAGTTTATAAGTACCTTCTTTTTGTTTTTTAAGTTTTGTTGCCACGCCATGTGCATCAAGTAACAAAAATGGAGTAAAATCAATAATATAAGTAGTTCCTTTGGTCTCTTTTATGTCAAATCCAAATAATACAGAAGTCGCAAATGCTTCCTCAATCGATTTTCGTTCCAGTTCGTTGTTACTTTCGGCACGGAAGTTTAAATTCTTTTGTACTAAAAGTAACTTGTTACCACTTTTTAGAAATGATACAACAACGCCTCCTCCTAATTGCCCCCTGTCTAATCCTATATCGTTCGAGCCTACTCCTGTGCGTAACGAATGTACATACAGAAATTCTGAATTAATTTTATCGGCAGGCACCTCTAGATATATTTCTCCTTCAGTTTCCGAATAGTGAAAATTAAAAAAACCTTCATAAGACCGTAATTGTTCCTTTTTATCTAGAAATTGAGCGGCAAGTAATTGGATTCCGAAGAAAAAGAATAGGACTGTAAATCGTTTCATAGTCTGCTGGGTATTTATTCATTAAAAATCAAGGGAAAATATTATTGGTCTTCAAAACTATGAGAATATCAGAGGGTTTTAACCAGGTATAAATCTAAGAAAATATTAATGATTAATTATTCTTGCCTTTTAGGAACATGGATCGTTATTTTTCTTTTTTCTGAAGGGGTTAAATGCTACTTTTACAGTTCGGGGTTTATATAAAAAAACCCATTATTGTCCGTCTATTGCGGGCAGTGTACTCTAAACTGAAGACAATGATTACATTAGATCAACTCAATGATCTCAGAGATCGCCTGGATGCGTTAAGGAGGTATCTTTGACGTTGCTGGTAAGCAAATAGAAATAAGAAACGACGAAGAAAAAACCTTCGACCCGAACTTCTGGAACAATCCGCAAGAGGCAGAAGCATTTATGAAATTACTTCGGAATAAAAAGAAATGGGTGGATGATTATCAAGCCGCCGTCGATCTTTTTGAAGATGCCGAGGTGATTTACGAATTCTTTAAAGAAGGCGAAGGCATTGCCGAAAATGTTGAAATTCGATTTGGAAAAGCCCTAGAAGCGGTTGAAGCACTCGAATTTAGAAACATGTTAAGTGAAGAGGGGGACTCAATGAGTGCCGTACTTCAAATCACTGCTGGTGCCGGTGGGACCGAAAGTTGCGATTGGGCAGAAATGCTCATGCGCATGTATCTCATGTGGGCAGAAAAAAACGGATTTAAAGTAAAAGAGCTCAATTTTCAATCGGGTGATGTTGCTGGTATAAAAACTGTCACGATCGAAATAGATGGTGAATATGCGTTTGGCTGGTTAAAAAGTGAAAACGGAGTACATCGCTTAGTACGTATTTCTCCTTTCGACAGTAATGCAAAAAGACACACCAGTTTTGCAAGTGTCTATGTGTATCCATTAGCCGACGATTCGATTGAGATCGACATTAATCCATCGGATATATCTTGGGACTTTGCGCGCAGTAGTGGTGCTGGAGGACAAAATGTAAATAAAGTGGAAACTAAAGCGATTCTTACCCATAAACCTAGTGGTATTGTAATTCACAATAGTGAAACCCGATCGCAATTGGAAAACCGTGAGAAAGCTATGCAGATGCTAAAATCTCAATTGTACGAAATTGAACTGCGCAAACAACAAGCGCAACGCGCAGAGATTGAGGACAGTAAAATGGCGATTGAATGGGGCTCGCAAATTCGAAATTACGTGTTGCACCCCTATAAACTCGTTAAAGATGTACGTACAGGGTATGAAAGTGGAAACACCGATGCAATTCTAGATGGGAACATTGATGAATTTTTAAAGGCCTATTTAATGATGACGGGGCAAAAGGAAGAAACTAACGAGTTATAAAGTAATATAGATTATTAAATTAAAAAAGGCTGTTTTCTACAGAAAACAGCCTTTTTTTGTTCGCCTGTATTAGCGATATATATTATTTCAAGTGATCTTGTAATAAGTAATAAAAAGCCGCTCGACTTTTCATGCGAATTCCAGACATTTTTTCTCCAACTGCCTGAACAGCTTCACGTCCTTTATCCTTATCATCAACCCCTAATTTTTTTACAACAAAATTTCTACGAACTGTTTCTAATTCTGTTTCATCTCCTGTAGACACCAATACTGCATCTCTATTGTTTACCATAGTTCGCATTCGACCTACAAGTTCATCGAGTCTATCGTTATCGACTTTACTTACTCCACACTCTTTTAACTGACTTTCTGCGGTAGCTTTTAATTCGGCTAATTTATTTTCAGTTTCGCTCATGTTTCTTTTTTTAAATTATTATTAATTAAATTAAGTTTTAGGTTGGTCCTAAAATAGAAAAAAAAGTTGGAATTATTCAGTAATACAAGTTGGAATTGAGTGTTCGTTTATATTAACAGCATTTTTCTTACAGAAAGAATAGCCTAATTAAAAAGTACATTAAATTAAATTATTTAATACCTGTTTTTATAAATCTTAAACCTTATAAATGGCAAGACAAGAACTTTCCCTATATTCACACAAAAAAATCAATGCTGCGTTTAAAATTAGCTACAGACCCGAGATGGGCTGCTCTCGTAGAAAACAATATAGAGGAAATTCTTACCGATCATGCGTGGTGCGAACAAAAAGCTGCTACCAATGCCATTACAATTATAACCCTTAATTCTGAACACGAAGAACTTGTTACAGATCTATTAAAATTAGCAAAAGAAGAATTAGAACACTTCGAAATGGTCCATGAGATCATTAAAAAGAGAGGCTTTACACTCGGTCGGGAACGAAAAGATAGTTACGTAAATGAACTTTATAAATTTATGAATAAAGGAGGGAGCAGACAGCAAAGTATGGTAGATAGATTGCTGTTTTCTGCCATGATAGAAGCGAGAAGTTGCGAACGTTTTAAATTGCTTTCTGAGCGTATTAAAGATGTTGAACTTGCAGCGTTTTACAGAGAATTAATGATTAGTGAAGCCGGGCATTACACGACATTTTTGGGATTTGCCCGACAATACGGAAAGGGACTCGATGTAGAAAAACGTTGGAAAGAGCTCATCGAATTTGAAGCAGAAGTAATTACTAGGTACGGTAAATCTGAAACAATTCACGGGTAATAAAGGTTTGGTCTAAGCCATGAACTTTAAAACACATGTACAAACTCTTTAGAATCTTTAAAATGATCCTCGGAATTATTTCCTCTATTATCGGAATATTACTATTTGTAACGTTTCTTTTCTTATACTTTTCTCCTCAATTCGGGGCTGCCCCCAAAGGAGACGATCTCGAGCGGATCAATAGGTCTAAAAACCAATTAGACGGAAAGTTTAAAAACCTTTCGGAAACTAGTGTTGAGGGAGACATGAACTATACTAAAACCTTAAAAGAATATTTTACAAAAGGCAATAAAATCCCCGATAAATCTATTCCTGTAAACAAGATTACTTCAGAAGAAATACAAGCAACAGCAGACACTATTACAAAAATTACTTGGTTCGGCCATTCTGCGCTACTTATAGAGATTGATGGTAAAAAAATATTCTTAGACCCTATGCTTGGCGATGTTCCAGCTCCACATCCCTGGCTGGGTAGCAAACGCTTCAACGACACATTACCACTAGCTATTGAAGCAATTCCTCAATTGGATGCCATACTTATTTCACACGATCATTACGACCATTTGGATTACGGAAGTATTAAAAAATTGAAAGACAAGACAGCACGATTCTACGTTCCCCTAGGAGTGGGTGCCCATTTAAAATCATGGGGAGTAGCGCCCGAAAAGATCACCGAATTAGACTGGTGGGAAAGCGCCAGCTTTGATGGTATTAACCTCGTTGCAACACCCGCCAGACATTTTTCGGGAAGGGGAATTCTTGATCGTATGCGGACACAATGGAGTTCGTGGGTCATTAAAGGAAATGGCAGCAACATATTTTGCAGTGGAGATTCTGGATACGATACCCATTTTAAAGACATTGGAGAAAAATATGGGCCTTTCGATATTGCACTAATGGAATGTGGACAATACGATACGCAGTGGCCTTTAATCCACATGATGCCAGAAGAGACCGTTCAAGCAACAATCGATGTACAAGCAACATTAATGCTCCCTATTCACTGGGGTGCTTTTAAACTTGCGCTTCATTCATGGACCGATCCTGCCGATCGAGTGTATAAAGCAGCTTCTCAAGCAAATATTAAAATTACAACTCCTATTATTGGAGAACCTGTCATTCTTGGAGAAGCATCACCTACTTCTAATTGGTGGGAACAATACCACTAATTTTTCACTGAAAAGAATTCTGTATTTACCATAAATTCAAGTCCTTTTTGTACATTTAAATTTCAAATAATTTCTATTGAAAACAGCTACCGTAACCGAAATAAAAAAAGAACTAAAGTTTCGTTCTACGGAAGAAGTCCAGCAATTATGTTTGCGTCTATCTAAATTTAAAAAAGAAAACAAAGAATTACTCACCTATCTTTTGTTTGAAGCTTCAGATGAAGAAACATATATTCAAAGTGTTAAAAATGAAATAGATACACACTTTCAGAATATTACCCACACAAACTTTTACTATATTAAGAAAAGTGTTCGAAAAGTGCTTCGGGAAACCAAAAAATACATTCGGTATTCACAAAAAAAGGAAACCGAAGTAGAACTCCTTCTCTATTTCTGTGAGCAGTTAAAAAGTTTTAAACCTTCTATACAACGAAATACAACCCTGAAAAACCTCTACGATCGACAACTAGATTTTATTGATAAGAAAATTGAAAAACTGCATGAAGATCTTCAGTACGATTATACCATAGAAATTGAAGAATTAAGAAATTAAATTTTAAATACATTATTTTAAAAATTACAAACATGATTACAATATATCATAATCCTCGTTGCAGCAAATCAAGACAAACGCTTCAATTATTGGAAGAAAAAGGGGAAACCATCGAAATTGTAAAGTACTTAGAAACAACACCTTCAAAAACAGAATTAAAAAATATCTTGGAACTTTTAGACATGACACCCATCGAGTTGGTTCGAAAAGGAGAGGCTATCTGGAAAGAAGAATTTAAAGGTAAATCGTTTAGCGATGACGAATTAATTGAGATCATGCTCGAAAACCCAAAACTTATTGAACGTCCGATTGTTATAAAAGGCACGAAAGCCGTTATTGGACGTCCTCCTGAAAAAGTGCTAGATATCCTTTAATAATTGGGTTTTTCATTTAACAGAATTTTAGCATAAACAGACTAAACCCAATGGTAATTTCGCAGTCATATGTTCTAAAACCAATATATGCGACTTACCTCCCTTTTTCTACTATTTATGGTCTCTATGACCACATTAGCCCAAAGAACTGAAAACGAAACTATAACCGTAAAAGGAGAAATCCTAGAAGAGGGTACTAATTATCCTTTAGAGTATGCTACTGTATCATTTTTTAATCCTCAAAACGAATTAGTTACTGGTGGTATTTCAGATGGTGATGGAAACTACTCCATTGAAGTTCCAAAAGGTTTATATAGAATTCAGTTTGACTTTATTTCTTATCAAACAAAAAATCTAACCCAGCAGCGTCTTACAAAAAATATAACTCTGCCCGCCGTTTCTTTAGCACTAGATGCAGCTAGTCTGGATGAAGTTGTAGTACGTGCCGAAACGACCGAAGTACAAATTCGTCTTGATAAAAAGATTTACAACATTGGTAAAGACCTTACTACCGCTGGAGCGACTGTAAGTGATGCTTTAAATAACGTCCCCTCTGTAACGGTAGATGTTGAAGGAGCAATTAGTTTACGTGGTAATGAAAATGTGCGAATTTTAATTAATGGAAAGCCATCTGCCATCGCTGGTTTTGGCTCTACAGATGCACTTCGACAATTACCTGCAGACGCTATCGAACGTGTAGAGGTAATCACCTCTCCTTCTGCTAGATATGACGCTGAAGGAACTGCTGGTATTTTAAATATTATACTTCGGAAAGAGAAAACCCTTGGCTTAAACGGGTCGGTACAAACAACAATTGGAGCGCCATTAAACAGTAATATTTCAGCAAACGTAAACCTTCGAACAGACAAGTTCAATCTTTTTAATACCACTGGTTTTCGCTATAGCAATGCTCCTGGAAATGCTTTTTTTGATAATACTTACAAAGATAGAATTGTTACAGACCCTATTACTGGGGAACAAACAGTAATTGCTCCAACAGTTAGAAGAATTATTGAAGACCGCGAATACGATAGGGAACGACAAGGATTTAATACAAACCTTGGATTGGAATATTTTTTAACTGAAAATTCATCAATCACCGGAAGTGTTTTCTTTAGACTTGGAGATGATGAAGACGTTACAGTTAACGATTCGAAAGAACTAGACAATTTAGACTTCCTTACTTTTAACAGAATACGCACAGAAACTGAAACGGAAGAAGATACCAGCTATCAATTTTCTTTAAACTATGCCAACAATTTTAATGATGAAGGGCATAAATTAACTGCAGATCTTCAGTATGAAAATGATAATGAAACCCAGCGCTCTTATATTGATGAGCGTAATATTTTTCCAAATAATGAAATATTTCCTGCAGAAGATATTACTACCAAAGAAGAGCAAAATGAATATTTAGCACAAATTGATTATGTTCGCCCCATTGGTGAAAATGCTCAGTTTGAAGCAGGATATCGAGGTAATTTTGAAAAATCGATTGTAGATTATGAACTTTTAGAAGAAAACGGAGTTTCTGGAAATTTTATGCGAAATGACAGTTTAAGCAATAAATTTACTTACCAAGAAAATGTAAATGCTCTGTATTCACAGTATGGAAATAAATTTGGGAAATTCTCTTTTTTATTAGGACTACGACTTGAAAACACACAATTAAAAGGAAATGTAGAGGCTGATGATCTAGTTATTACAGAAACCGATGATGTTGCCCTAAACTTCGATAAAAATTATCTTGGATTGTTCCCAACAATAAATTTAACGTTTGAATTAAAAGAAAACGAAAATATCACCCTAGGATATAACCGTAGAATAAACCGTCCACGTGGATTTTTTATCAACCCATTTCCATCTCGATCGAGTGAAACAAATATTTTTCAGGGTAACCCTAACTTAGATCCTGCTTATTCTAATGCTTTCGATATTGGATACCTTAAGAGATGGTCTTCGAATCTTACATTGACGGGTTCTATATATTACCAACATGAAACCGACTCTTTCGAACGAGTTCAAGAAGATACTGGAAATGTAACTCCGAATGGTGTTCCAATTATTCGTACCATTCCTTTTAACCTATCTACAAACGATCGTTACGGAGTGGAAGCAGGTATCTTGTACAATCCTGCAAAATGGTTGCGCCTCAACGGAAGTTTTAATTATTTTAATTTTAAGTCTGAAGGTTCTTTTAATGGTGTTGATTACGGAACCGAAAATTCAAGTTGGTTTGCACGAGGAAGTGCCAAGGTTACGCTTCCTTCAAAAATAGATTGGCAAACCACAGCCTTCTACCGTGGACCAAGTAATACAGCACAATCTGAATCTGAAGGCATTCTTTCTGTCAATTTAGCTTTTAGTAAAGATATCATGAACGACAATGGTACGCTGGGCTTAAATGTAAGCGATCTTTTAAACAGTAGAAAGAGACGTACGTTTACTGAAACAAATACGTTTACGAGTGATAGTGAATTTCAGTGGAGACAACGACAAATTAACCTTTCGTTTACCTACCGTTTTAATCAGAAAAAACAAAGACAGCGTAATCCTCAAAATAGCAATGATGATGATGGAGATTTTGAGGGGTAAAATAAACTGAAAATATTTTTTTTAGGAATTTGTTTCTAGTTGCCTCATTTTTATTAGTTTAGCCAACTATAAAAATTTAGCAAATTCGTCCCCGATGATTAAATTTACTATCCCCGCTAGTAAGAATATAGGTTTAAATACCCTAATTTTAGTACTGTCCACGGCATCTACGTTTGCTCAAGTTGGTATAAATACTCTTGAGCCAAAAGCCACATTAGATGTAAATGGTACCATGCGAGTACAGGACTTACCTACAAAATCAGGAAATTTCTTACTTACTACAGACAGTGACGGTTTCGTATCAAAATTTAAATCTTACCTTTTATATGATGTAATTGGTGATATAGCTGAATATCCAGTAGAACTTACTTTAAATGGAAACGAAACCGTAGATAATTTAAATTTAGGCTTAAGTAGTATTGTTGTAATACCCCCATTTGTTGAAGCCAAGGTAATTATTAATTATTCTGTACCTGTGGGCACGGCACTTCAAAACTATCCACCTTCCACATATGTAGGAATACGGTTTATTAAGCAAGGTGTTGAAATGGAAGAAGGTTCTAGAAAAGTTACTCTTGTTTCAGAGGAAACTGGTTCAAACAATAATATTAGCAATATGAATACAATTTCCAATATTTATATTGAAACTTTCGCTCCATCATCTGAAGAACGAATTTTTAATTATGAAATACAGGGTTATATTGAGCAATACGTTGAATCGGGTAATGATCCGTATGAATACCGCTTTAGCATGTGGGACAATACAGGGCCGAATTACAACTGGGGACGTGCGACCTTAACTAGTCAGATTTATATTAAATAGAAAACCTATACAATTAAAAAAAGGAAGCTCGATCGAGTTTCCTTTTTAATTTTTTATATACAAATAATAGATTACACCTTGGTTTAGGCGTTCTTTTCATTTTTCTTAGCTTCTCGCTTTAACTTCCAATTTTCATATAATGCACCACCTATCCAATAAGGAATAATAGATACCAAAAATATCATTAACCAGAAACCGATGGTTAAAATGGTTAAAAAAGCTAAAAATCCTAAATATTGGTCAAAATCGAACATAAGTAAAGCGTCTTTAAATGATGTGTCAAAGATAGTAGGATTTTTTCAGAAAAAACAATAAAAATTTCAATTTATCCACAGGAAATAAACATTGTTTTCTTGAGAAGGGTTTCCAATTTTGTACCTTTGTAGTATACATATTTCATCATGGCATATAGAATAGAAAAAGACACAATGGGAGCAGTTAAAGTTCCTTCAGACAAATTATGGGGAGCGCAAACAGAACGTTCCCGCAACAATTTTAAAATTGGCGTTCCAGGCTCTATGCCATTGGAAATCGTTTATGGATTTGCTTATTTAAAAAAAGCAGCCGCTTACACGAATTGTGAATTAGGGGTTCTTTCCGAAGAGAAAAGAGATCTTATTGCTGCTGTTTGTGATGAAATACTCACAGGGATGCATGACAATCAATTTCCATTAGTTATTTGGCAAACTGGAAGTGGAACTCAAAGTAATATGAATGTTAATGAAGTAGTTGCCAATCGCGCACACCAACTTGCTGGACATACTATCGGGGAAGGAGAGAAAACATTGCAACCAAACGATGATGTAAATAAATCTCAATCCTCAAACGATACTTTTCCTACTGGAATGCACATCGCTGCTTACAAAAAACTTGTAGAGGTTACCATACCTGGAGTGACTGCCTTACATAAAACATTAAAAGAAAAATCAGATCAATTTAAAAATGTAGTTAAAATTGGGCGAACACATTTAATGGATGCTACTCCTCTAACCTTAGGACAAGAGTTTAGTGGTTATGTTTCTCAATTAGAACATGGTCTTGCAGCCTTACAAAATACACTTCCTCATTTAGCTGAGTTGGCTTTGGGCGGTACCGCGGTTGGAACTGGGATTAATACCCCAAAGGGATATGATGTTAAAGTGGCTGAATACATTTCAGAATTTACAGACCTTCCTTTTATAACTGCTAAAAATAAATTTGAAGCGCTTGCAGCTCACGATGCCATTGTAGAGTCACATGGTGCGCTAAAACAGTTAGCAGTTTCTCTAAATAAAATTGCGAATGATATACGCATGCTTGCGAGTGGTCCAAGAAGTGGAATTGGTGAAATTACAATTCCCGCAAACGAGCCTGGTTCTTCTATAATGCCTGGAAAAGTAAATCCTACACAATGTGAAGCTTTAACCATGGTTTGTGCTCAAGTAATTGGGAATGATATGGCGATTGCTGTTGGAGGAATGCAAGGACAGTATGAATTAAATGTTTTTAAACCCGTAATGGCGTCTAATTTTCTGCAATCTGCACAACTCATCGGAGATGCTTGCAGTTCTTTTGAAGAGCATTGTGCAAAGGGAATTGAGGCTAATACTGAAGTGATTAAGCGGCAATTAAACAATTCATTAATGCTTGTTACTGCATTGAACACTAAAATTGGATATTATAAAGCAGCCGAAATTGCTAATACGGCGCATAAAAACGGAACTACACTAAAAGAAGAGGCTGTAAATTTAGGATATCTTACTGAAGCTGAATTTGATGAATGGGTAAAACCAGAGGATATGGTAGGTTCAAATTAAAAATCAACTCGATTATAGACGTTTTTAATACAAATAATAATGCTGTTCTTTAAAAAGCAGCATTTTTTTTGTGTATTTCATCGATTAAATACACAAAAATTGGGTGAAGCGCAATTATTTACTATATTGCCCTACCCAAACTATTAAAAACCTATTTATGAGATTGCAAATTTTACCCCTCGCTTTGTGTCTTTTAATGATAATGTTAGGTGCTTCTCTCAATGCAAATGCTTTTGTATTAAAGAGTTCTGCTGCATCAACTGTCTTAAAAAGCAAAGAAATTGTATCTAACAGAAAGGCACCTGCAAAAAATGCAACTGCTTCAACCAAATTAAATCTGTCTAAAAAAAATCAAGTAACAAGCTTGAAAACACAAACAAAGCCTGCATTAAACATTTTAGAAAATGAGTTAGTCGCTTCAGAAAACTCTTTTTTGTTAGAATCTAATACTGCTTCGATGGCATTGTCATCATTAGATAACCAAGTATCTTTTCGCAAAGGAATGTATTATGGCTTTGCATTTATGGTAATATTATTAAACTTTGTTTGTTTCTTGCTTTTCGAAGAGAAACTATACCTCTATTATTCTTTAACATTATTAGGATTTACTGCTGTTTTCTTTTTTAGTGACGGTATTTTTGTGCCTTCAGAACTATTAGAAAACAATCATCTAAACAATATTATTCAATCTGCATTATTGTTATTAGCAACTTTGGCAAGCACCACTTTTGCTTCAAAGTATTTAAATTTAAAAGACTATTCACCTAAATTAATGGGGCTTACACACATCTCATTAGGAATTACTGGTCTTGTATTATGCTTTGGTTGGTTTTTAAAGAATACCTCTCTTATTACTGCAGCCAATACTATTCTTTTTGCAGTGCTAGGTGTTTATTTTGTTGCTGGAATATTGCTTTTCAGCAAAAAAAATTATCCCAAATTTTTTGTAATTGCATATAGTATCCCATTACTCTTTGCATTCGATTATTTTGTGCTTCAGAACATGGGAGTTTCTTTTTTAAATACACAATCTATTCATTTAAAAGCAGCAGCTATCGTTGAAATGCTTATTCTTACGTATTCTATTCTTTACCGAATGCGTGCTATTAAAGAAGAAATGCAATTGCGACAAACTGAAATGCGAATTTTCTTAAAGAGGCAAGAAGTTGTAAATAGTTCAACGCCAGCGGAAATGATTAAAGAACTATACCTTGAAAATCTTATTATGCAATACGATCTGGACGGGTTCGAAATAAAACTACTTCAGTACATTTCTGAAGGAAAAGACAATCACAAAATTGCCCGTAAATTAAAAACTACCGAAAAAGATATTGAAGAACTTATTGTAGAGCTCTACCATAAGTTAGAAATTAGTGAGCACATTCAAGATGATTACCGAATGCTTGACGCTCAACCTGACTATATTTATAATTAACTCCTTTCAGTAATCTAAAAGGAACACAGAATTTCCCCTGTAACTCCCCCGAATATCCCCAACTAAAATGGCGAAAAAGGATAGGTTTTAAAACCTATCCTTTTTTTATATAATATTTTTTATATCTAAAATAAGATACGATACTAAGCAGTACAAAAAATGCAATAAGATAATATACGAACGTTGGAGTAACAGGAACATCACCGCTGGCGTAAGAATGCAATCCGGTAAGGTAAAAGTTAACTCCAAAATAGGTCATCATAATCGATGCATACGCGAATATGGCCATGACATTAAAGAGCCACTTACCGCGAAGTCCTGGAACCAAACGTGCGTGTATTACAAATGCATAAATCATGATACTAATTAGTGCCCAAGTCTCTTTAGGATCCCAACCCCAATAGCGTCCCCAACTTTCATTTGCCCATTGTCCTCCTAAAAAGTTTCCAATAGTAAGCATGACCAAACCAACAGTAAGAGCCATTTCGGTAATAATGGTAAGTTCCTTTATATTCAAGTCCATTTTAACAAAGTTCTCCTTTGTAGTCAAAATCATAAGTAATAATGAGGTCGCTCCTAAAATTAAACCTAATGTTAGAGGTCCGTAGCTCCCCACAATTACAGCAACGTGAATCATTAACCAGTAACTGTCCAGTACTGGCACCAATGTAGAAATAGCTGGGTCTAACCAATTCTGATTAGCAACCCACAATACAATCGCTCCCACAAATGCTGTCGAGGCAATGGTCAAATCACTTTTTCTTCCAAAAGCGAGTCCGAAAAAGGTGGTGGCCCATGCAACATAGATGATCGATTCGTAAGCATCGGTCCAGGGTGCATGTCCACTAATATACCAACGCGCCGCAAGACCAAGTGTCATAGCGATAAAGAACGACCAAATAATATATTTACACAGTTGTACCAACCTATACATTACTTTTCCTTCCCGAAAGATCTGAACAACTATAAAAATAAACATCAAAATCCCTACCACAGAGAAATACTTATACAAACGATTAAAGATATCCACCTTATTATAAATAATCTCAGCTTTTATTTTCGTATCGGACGGCATTATTTCACTCCCGTATTTATGTTGAAAATCGGTAATAAGACCTAGCACCTCTTCTGCCCTACTGTAATCTCCAGTTTTTCGAGCTTCAGCCAATACTAAAAAGTAAGTAGGAAGTATATTCTTTGTAAAAAGTGAATCTTTACCCTTTATCGCTGCTTCTGAAAGTTCTGGATACGAAACCCACTTATTGTTCTCATCGTTAGGCTGAGGAAAAATCTTTAAAATGCTTCCGCTGAGTGCCTGATTTAATAAATAATAGTTTTCATGAGCTTTCACAAAATCTTTCTGAAATTGATTGGGAGTATTGGTCTTCGTAGCAGCTTCCAGATAAGGCTCTAATTTATAATTCGCTTTGGTATCGAAAAGATCCAGCAGGGCAATGTGTTTTGTCTCTGCGGGAACACCCACAACATCCCTAATACTATCGTTACCCCGCATTAAAGCAATAATTGGCACCTGAGACCACAAACGCGGATTTTCAGTCATGGAAATAAATACCTGATTCGCATCAAGTCCTTCGTAACTATTGCTTTTACTTACTTTTCGAAGTAATTCACTAGCAAAGGTATTGATCGGTTTCATACGACCGTTGTCTTGAATGATCAACTTAGCAAATTCAGCAGCATGAGCTTTACTCACCGCATTGGCTTTGATTATAGAATCTACTACAGTTTTATCGGTAATACCAATGTGGTCGTGTTCTTTAGCATCTTGAGCAAAGCCGGATACCGAAACTATAAGTGCTGCTAGCAGTGTAAGTTCAGATTTTTTCTTTTTAATTTTATTCAACGTTTTCTCAAGTGTACCAAACCGGGAACGTTTGTCGAAAAGAATTGCCATAAGCCCGAAATACAACAAGAAATACCCAATATAAGTGATCCATGTTCCCACTCTATCGTGATTAACTGAGAGGATCGTACCTTTCTCATCTGGATCGAAGCCCGACTGGAAAAACCGGTATCCGTCTCTGTCTAAAACATGATTCATATAGATCTCTTCATCTTTTGTGCCCGTTCCTTCCAACTCATTAACAGTAACGATACTCTTAAATGATTTGTAACTTTTTTCGGTACCAGGATACTTTTCAGCAATAAAATCATTGAGGGTAATGCTAAACGGCAAATCGTATGTTTTAGAACCATATGTTAAATATACTTTTGTAGACCCAAAGTCAGCACCAACAGGATCGGGAGAAACTCCCTTACCGCCTAAAAGTTCTACAGTTTTTGTCTCCTCACCAACGGTTACATCAACAATAAGTGCATCTTTATTCGATGGATTCTCTTTAGCAGCACGCACAATTCCATTTTTACCTTTCGTTACTGGGTCTGGAATAACAAACGACATTCCCGCCAATTGATATAAAGAACGCAGCATTAAGGGTTGTACGCTATCTTTTACAACAGTTCCTCGCATTTGGTCTGCCATTCTCATAAAATCTCCATCAAAAGGAGCTTCAATAGTATAACTACCATCTTCTTTGTAGGTAATATTAATGGCTCCTGGAGTAGGCTTGTTTACTGCAAATAAAATATTATGAATATTGGCGACCTCACCAAGTTTCATCCAATGGTCGTGGCGATTGCCATCACCTGCCTCAACAATTTTTAAATACTCTTCACCATCATCGGTCATGATTAACCCCTCTTCAGCATTTTTAATAAAATCCTTATACCTAATGGTTACTGGGACATTATTATAATCGGTAGAAATAGAAAAGTCGTTATTAAGTCGTTCAGAAAGGCGCAATTTTTTGGGAGCGATCTTACGTCGTTGTGGAACCCCGTCTATCTCATAATCTCCATCTATAAATGCATTGAGATACACCTGCTCAGATAGCATCACATTTTCGGTAGCTCCTTCCCTGATATGTATTACTCCCTCATATCCAATATAACGTGTAACAAAAGCACCAATTAAAATTAGAATAAAGGAGAGGTGCAAAATAAGTGTGGACCACTTTTCTTTTTTATGAAGTCGGAAACGAAATATGTTTCCAATAAAATTAATCACGAAAAAAACCATAATCGCTTCGAACCACCAAGTATTGTAGATCATTTCTCTAGAATATGGAGTTGGTGAAGTGTCGGAAGATGCATCCATTAGCGTTCCCGTGGCCATCGCGGCAGCAAATACTAAGAACAAAATTGCGGTTAAACGAGTGGAGAACAGAATGGAAGCTAACTTCTTTTGCATAGCTGGTAATTTTTGTGCAAAAATAATGAATTACAATCGTTTTAAATACTAAAAAGTCTGTTTTGTATTCGTAAACTCTTGTGTATTTTAGCCTGATGATTAAGGTGGTTTTTTTAGGATTCGGAAATGTTAATCAACAACTCTGTCGTTCGCTTCAGAAAAGCGATCATGTTGATGTGCTTCAAATATATAATAGAAATTCACAGGTGTTTTCTTCGGAATGGAAAGGCTTTGATTTTACGACTCAACTTTCAGAAATTAAATCAGCAGATATTTATATTGTTGGCATTACAGATGATGCCATTGCCTCCTTTTCTGAAACGATACCATTTCGGGATCGACTCGTAGTTCACACCTCGGGAAGCGTTTCCCTGAAAGCATTATCTAATCATAATAAGAGAGGTGTTTTTTATCCGCTTCAAACTTTTACAAAAACACAATCGGTAAATTTTACAAACATTCCCATTTGTATTGAAGCTGAAAATGCTTCAGACCTTAAGTTGCTCCATCAGTTGGGCTCTTTACTTTCAGAAAATGTAACAGAGGTTTCTTCCGAAGCACGTGAGAAAGTACATCTAGCAGCAGTCTTCGTAAATAATTTTGTGAATCACTTGTATCACATTTCCGAAGAACTTCTCACAGAACACGAATTAGATTTTAAACTATTGCAACCTCTTATTGCTGAAACGGCTCGAAAAATTAAAACACTTTCTCCCGCAGAAGCACAAACAGGACCTGCAAAAAGAAACGATCATAAAACGATCGAAAATCACTTACATTTGCTAGAAGGCAGTCCTTATATCGAGCTATACAAGATGCTTACTATATCGATACAAGAGCAGTTTAAATAACTTAATGCTGTGTATGTTAAATGTCAATGAAACTTAAATACCAATCTTATTTTAATACATCCCATGGAAAAAAGCTATAAAGAATACTTGCAACACATTACCACTTTTGTTTTCGATGTGGATGGTGTTTTAACCGATGGTACCATCTCGATCACCACTGAAGGAGAAATGTATCGCACCATGCATACCAAAGATGGATTCGCCTTGAAAACTGCAATGGACAAAGGATTTAATGTTTGCATTATATCGGGAGGATCTAATGAAGGGGTTCGTGTTCGTCTTGCCGGACTGGGAATAAAAGACATTCATTTAGGAGCCCATCAAAAAGTAGAAGTATTGGCAGCGTATTTTAAATCGAATAATCTAAAGCCTGAAAATGTATTGTATATGGGGGACGATATTCCCGATTTTGAAGTGATGCAGCAGGTTGGTTTACCTGTTTGCCCACAAGATGCTGTTCCAGAAATTAAAGGAGTTTCAAAATACATCTCACATAAGGATGGCGGTAAAGGATGTGTTCGTGATGTAATTGAGCAGGTATTAAAAGTTCAAGGAAAATGGATTCGCCCAGCAGGTATTAGTGCGAAATATGATTAATAGTTATTCTATAAAACTCAGACTTTTTAAACATTGAGTTATCTTAACCTCATCCGTTACCCGAATCTCATCATGATCATGTTAATTCAACTATTGATCAAGTTTGGGTTACTTATTCCTTTAGAGGTTTCTACCGCATTAGATACTCCTCAATTTATTATTTTGGTATTTGCATCGGTATGCATTGCCGCAGCCGGAAATTGCATTAATGATATTTACGATGTGCAAGCCGACCGTATAAATAAACCTCAAAGTGTGATTGTAGGTCGTAATATTTCGGAAAAATCAGCAGACCGTCTATACATTCTACTCACACTTGCTGGTGTAGGTATGGGATTTTATACTTCGAACGTAATTGGACGTCCAGGATTCGCATCAATATTTATAGGAGTCGCCGCACTTCTCTATTTATATGCTACCTATTTTAAAGGAATGTTGCTACTTAAAAACTTGGTAGTATCCCTACTGGTAGCTTTTAGCTTATTAATTGTCATTCTATTTGATGTTTATCCTGCAATCACAAGTCGGATTTCTGTAACACAATTACATGCCTCTAAAGTAATCTTGTATTATGCGGTATTTGCCTTCTGTTTAAATTTTATTCGTGAGATTGTTAAAGATGTTCAAGATATAAATGGGGACAAAAATGCAGGACATAAAACTTTACCAATTGTTATTGGAAGAAAACGTACAAGGTATATTGTATTTGCCCTAATCACTCTTTCGATAAGTATGGTGATCTATTTTATGTATACGTTCTTATATCAATATCAATTTGCCGTATTTTATATGCTTTTCTTAGTTGTTGCACCTTTATTATACACGAGTATAAAGGCGTGGTCGGCAGAAACTAAAAAAGACTTTGCACGACTTTCTTTGTGGTTAAAAGGGATCATGTTTTCGGGAATGTGCTCTATTTTATTATTTGGGTTTCTTATCTTGTAGGCAATCAAAAAATAGCATAATATATGACGATTGACTTTAACAGAGATTATATTTTAGAAAACAACCGAGTATCATTAAGGCCTCTAGTGACAGGCGATTACGATCGTTTAAAAGAATTTTCTCGTAATGAGCCCGAACTCTGGACCTATTCTCTATTAAAAGCTAGTGGCAAAGAAAATCTTAAACATTATATCGATGTTGCAGTAAAGGCTCGGGAGGCAGGAACTTCTTATCCTTTTATTGTGTACGACAAACATAAAAAAGCCTATGCTGGAACCACACGATTCTACGATTATAGTACCCATCATAAAACTACATCTTTAGGGTATACTTGGTATGGAAAAGAGTTTCAACGTACTGGATTGAATCCCAATTGCAAATTTTTATTATTAGAATTCGCTTTTGAAGTACTCGAATTAGAACGCGTAGAGTTTAGAGCTGATAACAACAATGCGCGAAGTATTGCAGCTATGAAAAGTATTGGTTGCACGGTCGAAGGGGTTTTACGCAATAACGCAACCGCCCCCGATGGAAGACGCGACAGTATCGTACTAAGTATATTAAAAAGCGAGTGGGAGAAACATGTAAAAACTAATCTTCAAAAAAAGTTATAATTAAATCCATTTCGATGTGATTACATGGCTACCCTGCCTCTTACTCCTTTATGATTTGTCATCTTTATACTTCTGCCTAAAAATGACCAATACATCTTCGGAAAATAAAACTGTAGTTTAGTTGAAAGACTATTTAAGAATAACCAAAATAACTAAAAAATGCTGAAAGAAAAATTACAACACCTCAAAATAATTTTGGCATCAGGTTCCCCTCGTCGACAAAATTTTTTCCACGACTTAGATATCGATTTTACTATAGATGTACGGGAAATAGAAGAAGTCTTCCCTGCCAAGGTGTTAAAAGGACCAGCAATCACCGATTATTTGGCGAAACTAAAAGCTTCGGCATTTCAAGATCTTTTAGATAACGATGTGCTTATCACCAGCGACACCATTGTTTGGAAAGACGGAAAAGCGATTGGAAAGCCAGTAGACAAAGAGGATGCAAAGAAGATGTTACAACACCTTAGTGGAGACCTACATGAAGTTATTACCTCGGTCTGTTTTACCAGTAAAACATCACAATATTTGATAAATGATACGACCAAAGTCTGGTTTAATCCTCTTACCGAAGCTGAGATCGATTACTATCTAACTGCATATCAACCGTTCGATAAAGCAGGCAGCTATGGGATTCAAGAATGGATTGGTTACATCGGTATAAACCGTATTGAAGGTTCGTATTTTAACGTCATGGGACTTCCTACTCATCTCGTTTATAAAACCCTGCTCGACATTGCTGACGGAAAGATTTTGTAGTATTTTTACTGAAAATCACGACGTACATATGGCTTTATTTCTGAAAATTATAGCAGTTAGTAGCATCCTGCTTTTTTATGGGTGTGACACTTCTGAAACAACCAAACAAAAGTCAAGAAGTAAAGACCAAGCTCATATAAATAAAGAGACCCCTTCTGAAGCAACTTCTAACTCAAGAATGCTTTCACAACAATTTAAAGAATATTGGTTTTCTGGTACTGCAGAACTCACCTCCTATCAACTTTCCATAGAACGTTATGGTGAACTTAGAGAAGGAACTGCTATGACAATTTTTGTCACGGAAGATTTTTTACCCAATATTCAAGTAAAAGCGAATCGGTCTAACGATACTACGATGCCAGTATTAAAAGTCAATAAAACCAAAAACTTTCTTACGGGTATTTATCCCTATTCAATTATGTCAAGTACATTTAGTCCCTTAACACAAGAACAACATGCAATTAAAATTAGTACTTCTGTACAAGAGTGGTGTGGACAAACGTACATGCAACTTAACAATAGAGATCAATACGAAATAATTACGCATTCATATTTTGAGGGGGAAGCTGACCAAGAAAAAACACTTCCGAAGACATGGCTTGAAAATGAATTTTGGAACCGCATTCGCATTAACCCTGAAGAGCTTCCTACTGGTGATATAACGGTTATTCCTGCCTTCGACTTTACTCGAATGTATCACAAAGAGCTTAAAGCCTATAAGGCCTTCGCTGCACTTAGACAGGGAGATTCAATTACCAATTTCACAATAAATTATTCAGAATTACAGCGACAACTATCCATCTCTTTTAACAATAAATTTCCATACGAGATCGAACGTTGGGAAGAAACTAATGGTATTAACCCAAACGACACTACGCGCTTAAAAACAACTGCGATTAAAATGAAACGTATAAAAACTCCTTATTGGCAACAAAATTCTAATAAAGATATAGTACTTCGCGATTCTCTTAATTTAAAAAGTTAACATATGTTTATAGAGGTATATTCTGTTCAGCTTGTAAAATCTTTTATTGTTTTTGCTGTTTTTCTAATGCTTCGCTGGTTACTCATACGCGTTGCTAGAAGAGCCGCTCAAAAATTCGAACGGTTGGAACATCGCACCGGACTTATTATAAAATACATTGATTTTGCAACGATCTTTCTAATTATTCTCGGACTGTTCATGATTTGGGGTGTAGAGTTTAAAGATCTGGGGCTGGTTATGTCTTCTGTTTTTGCGGTAATAGGGATTGGTTTTTTTGCGCAGTGGTCTATTCTAAGCAATATAACTAGCGGTGTGATCATGTTCTTTACATTTCCTTATAAAATTGGAGACTACGTAAAGATTCATGACAAAGAATTTCCTTACGAAGGAACCATAGAAGATATTAAAACGTTCCATCTAATAATTAAAACCAATACAAACGAAATCGTTGCATACCCAAATAGTATGACGCTTCAGAAAGGGATGAGTGTATTTAAACCTGATGAAATCCCAGAATTTCATTCCGAAGAAGAAGATTTACATAAAGACGATGCTGTGGA
Source organism: Cochleicola gelatinilyticus (assembly GCF_001637325.1). Classification (GTDB taxonomy): domain Bacteria; phylum Bacteroidota; class Bacteroidia; order Flavobacteriales; family Flavobacteriaceae; genus Cochleicola; species Cochleicola gelatinilyticus. The sequence continues at coordinate 556,769 of NZ_LRXL01000037.1, read as the reverse complement.
TTAATTTCCAGAAATTAGGTTCTTAATGTTCTCTTAAACCGCCCTTTCAATACTTTTAAAATACCTCTCTTTGCAGTATGTTATCGACCTATTAATAAAAATAAGATATGGAAGAAAATAAAGTGCTCAGTTACATAAAAGAAGTAGTAGAAAAAATGCCAAGTGACTGGTTACGCCTTACCACGCACCGTCTGGACATTTACAACGAAGAACTCGCAAAATCGCAATTTCTCGATGAATTTGAAAAACTATATACCGCCAATAATTCCGAAACGTCAGCGCTTAGTGCATTACCCACCGCATACGATTACATTCGCTTAGGGCACCCATTATCCAGTGTACTAGAATGGACTATCGCTAAACTCACGCAGGTAGATCCAGAACAAGTAATTAGCTTTTCATCAAAGACAATTCCTGTGATGGCAATTTTAAGGACTAATTTATTGGCTGGAAAAAATACTCTGATTAATTATACAGGAGAACTCCCTACGGAATTTGATGCTGACCTTATAAAACAAATTTACGGATACACTTTCGAGTTAAATAAAGTAGACCATATTAATGATATTCCCGAATTTAATGGTAGTTCTATTTATATAACGCAGCATGAAACCTTAGATACTTTTAATCTTACTTCTAATATCGATTTCCTAATTAGTTTGCACCAGCAAATAGGAAGTATCTTGATCGTAAATGGATCTAAGAACAAAGACTATATTGCAGATATTCAGCATGTTCGAAGAAGAGAAACTATCGCCATGACACCATCCGACACGGGTATTGCTTTACAATCTCTGTTAAGTAAATCCCCTGTTATCTCAATTAATTCGAATCATGCAGATGTTAAAAATAACGTCCTAACATTACTAAAAGATATCACAGGAACCAAAATTAACCCTTTGGTGGCTTCAAGCGGATTGTCTATTCAGTATGCGATAATGATGGGACTTATTCATGACGCCTTTGAAAACCATAAAGGAAAGGCCATTAAATTTATCGTTCCTCCAAATTGCTATGGAGGAACCAACGATCAAGCACGACGCATAGCAGCTTGTATAGATGCGGTAGAGATTGTAGATCTCCCTGTAGATGGTGATAACGATATGGTTACTAGTATAGATGCCATATTAAATCAAATCGCTGCGATAGATGCAATACCTTATATCATTGCAGAAATTCCAACCAATCCAAGAGTTGAAGTTCCCGATCTCGACATGTTAAAACAAGTTTTACAAAAAGAGCGTAAAACAGCTTCGGGTGAGGTTGCAATAGATCCAGTATTTATATTGGATCAAACATTTTGTCCAAACGTACACTTTTTAGGGGGCAATAATACGCTCGCTCAAGGAAGAGCCATTTCGTACGCTAGTGGTTCTAAATTTCCAAGTGGAGGAAAATGCACGGCTGGATATTGCGTAGGAAATAAAAATACAATGAATTTGATGGAAAAAATAGAACTTCATCTCAATCTTTGTGATAACGAGGCCACAGAACTTCAATATAGCATTCTCTCGGAACAGTTGCCCTCTATGAATCAACGAATAAAAGATGCGTATAAAAACACTCGCGACTTTGTAACCTTTATTCATGAAACTTTACCAGAAGCAAAAATTAATTTTGTTTCTGAAGAACTAGCCCAACAGGGCTTCACTCCTTCGGTTTTTTCATTAGATCTACCGACCAAAGGAACGAACGAAGAAGAAAAAGAAACCTATAAAAGAGCATTAAATCTTCGATTAATTAATCTAATGATTACCGAAATTCCTAAAGAAAGTAAATTTTGTGTAAGCTATGGGCAATTAAAAGGCTGTTATTGGACTATTCCGGCAACATCTACTCAAGGAACCACAAAAGAAGGGGATAAAGATTACATTGTACGAGCATCGTTGTCTGGCAATATGGATTTAGACCACCACAAAAAAGTGTTTCGAAAATTTGTAGAAGAAATTTAATAGGTAAAGGGAGGCTAACACCTCCCTTCTTATTTAGATTAAAATTTAAGAGCAATTTCGATTTCTATTTTGGTATCTTTGATTTCAGTCAGAATAGATTACAACAAATATTTATGCGCACATTCTTTTCTTCGATCATTGCTATTTGCTTTTGTTCGCTTACCCTTCTAGCCCAACAACCCCAAAAACCGTCAGCTTCCGAAATTTATCATAATTTACAGGCGCTCAATTTTCTTGGATCTGCACTCTATATCGCAGCACATCCAGATGATGAAAACACACGACTCATCTCCTATCTCGCGAACGATGTGCATGCACGTACCGCATACCTTTCGCTTACCCGAGGTGATGGAGGACAAAATTTAGTAGGTCCAGAAATTAGAGAATTATTGGGAGTTATTCGTACACAAGAATTACTTGCCGCACGTCGTACCGATGGCGGACAGCAATTATTTACCCGCGCCAACGATTTTGGCTATTCAAAACACCCAGACGAGACTTTAGCGATCTGGAATAAAGAAGAAGTACTCAGCGATGTAGTTCGCGCCATCCGTAAATTTAAACCAGATGTGATTGTAAATCGGTTTGACCATAGAAGCCCTGGAAGTACACACGGGCATCACACTTCATCTGCTATGCTAAGTGTAGAGGCATTCGATCTTGTAGGAGATACTTCAAAATATCCTGAAACAGCAAACGAATTTGGAACTTGGCAACCAAAAAGATTATTCTTTAATACCTCTTGGTGGTTCTACGGAAGCAAAGAAAAATTTGAAGCTGCCGATAAATCAAAACTTGTCGAAGTTGAAACCGGAAACTATTATGCCTCACTAGGACTATCTAATGGAGAAATAGCTTCATTAAGTCGTAGCATGCACAAATCTCAAGGCTTCGGAAGCACAGGTTCTAGAGGATCAGATACCGAATTTTTGGAATTTCTGAAAGGCGATTTTCCAGAGAATAATGATTTATTTGAAGGTATTGATACCAGTTGGAAACGTATTGACAATGGTGACGCTATCGAAACCATTTTAAAACCTTTAGAGTTAAATTTTAATTTTAAAGATCCGTCACAAATGCTTCCAGAGTTAGTAAAGGCGTATCAATTATTAGATGCTTCAGAAGAGAGCCATTGGCGTTCCATTAAATTAAAACAACTGCAGCAACTTATTTTAGATTGCGGTGGAATCTTTCTCGAAGCAGTTTCAGAAACAAATACAATCAACCCCAAAGGAACCTATAAAGTAACATTCGAGGCAATTAACCGTGGAACTACTCCGATAACCTTACGAACCATTAAAAGTGTATCTGGAAAAATTCTTGTTACACCAAATGAGTCCCTTGCTCCCAACGAAAAGAAAGAGTTTAATGCAACCATCACTTCAGAGAACAGGGCGACTTCTACTCCATATTGGCTGAATGAGAAAGGGACATTGGGAATGTATTCCGCTCCTAAAAACCTTATTGGACTCCCTGAAACACCTTCTTCAGAAACCGTTGTGTTCGAACTAGAAGCAAATAATGTGACACTCCCTATTAAGAAGGAAGTTATTTTTAAATTTAATGATCCGGTTGATGGTGAGGTTTACAAACCGCTGGAGATCCTTCCTGCCATGACTACGTCAATCGAAGAAAAAGTTTTAATTTTTGCGACCGGTGATGCCAAGAATATTCCTGTTAAAGTTCGTTCTGGTAAAGACGCTATGAATGGAACCGTAACCCTTCAAGCTCCTTCGGGATGGACGGTAACTCCTGCAGAGCATACCTTCAAATTAACCAATCAAGGAGAAACACAAACCGTGTTTTTTAAGGTGCAACCTCCTAAAGATCAGAGCGAGGGTATTATTCGCCCGGTAGTTCGAGTTGGTGATGCTTTTTACGATAAAGAATTGGTCACGATAGATTACGACCATCTGCCGTATCAAAGTGTATTATTACCTTCGGAAGCAAAAGTGGTACGGTTAAACATTGAGAAAAAGGGACAACAAATTGGTTATATTGAAGGTGCTGGTGATGCCATTCCTGAAAGTCTTCAGCAAATTGGATATACTGTTACTACCATTGCTCCTTCTATAATATCTGAAGCGACGCTAAAAAAATTCGATGCTATCGTTGTAGGGATTAGAGCATATAACACTGTGCCCGAACTAACTTTTAAACAAGAAATCTTAAACAATTATGTAAAAAATGGTGGTACACTATTGCTTCAATACAATACCAGCCATCGCTTAGTTACTGAAGATTTTGCGCCTTACCCTTTAAAACTTTCGCGCGACCGCGTGACTGATGAAGCAAGCGAAGTGCGATTACTGGCACCAAATCATCCTGTTTTAAATAGCCCCAACAAAATTACTCAAAACGACTTTAAAGGGTGGGTACAAGAACGAGGACTTTATTTCCCGAACGAATGGGACAAAGCTTTTACACCTATTTTAGGCATGCATGATAAAGGTTACCCGCAATCTGATGGATCACTACTTGTAGCAAAATATGGAAAGGGTCATTACATTTATACAGGCTTGAGTTTCTTTAGAGAATTGCCCGCTGGAGTTCCTGGAGCCTATCGTTTATTTGCCAATCTTTTATCGATCGAAGACTAATGGAAACACCCAGAGATAAATTTGTTTGGAAATGGAAATTTACATTGGTATTGCTACTCAACGCCGTGTATATTTATCTATTTTATTTGTTAATGCAAAGCTACTCCTAATATGCAACAGATAGATTGGATCATTCTCATTGGGACTCTTGTGTTCATCGTACTATACGGATTGTATAAATCACGTGGAAATAAAAATGTTACCGATTATTTAAAAGGAGGAAACGATGCCCGTTGGTGGACTATTGGACTAAGCGTTATGGCAACTCAGGCGAGCGCAATTACTTTTTTATCAACGCCAGGACAAGCATTTCACGACGGAATGGGCTTTGTACAATTCTATTTCGGACTCCCCATCGCGATGGTAATTATATGTTTGGTATTTATTCCGATTTACCATAAACTAAAAGTATTTACTGCATACGAATATCTCGAAGGCAGATTCGATTTAAAAACAAGAACTCTTACAGCCATTCTTTTTTTAATTCAGCGGGGACTTGCGGCAGGGATCACCATATTTGCACCCTCTATCATTTTATCGGCAGTATTAGGATGGAATTTATTCTACTTAAATATCATCATTGGAGTGCTGGTTATTATTTATACCGTTAGCGGCGGAACCAAAGCCGTTAGTGTAACACAAAAGCAACAAATGGCTGTAATCTTTGCCGGAATGTTCTTAGCTTTTTTAATTATTCTAAATTACCTTCCGCTAGATATTTCGTTTTCTAAAGCACTCGATATTGCTGGTGCCAATGGTAAAATGGATATCATCGATTTCTCATTCGATTTCGATAACAGATACACTTTTTGGAGCGGACTTATTGGTGGAAGTTTCCTAGCCCTCTCCTATTTTGGAACCGATCAAAGTCAAGTTCAACGATACCTCTCTGGAAAATCTTTAAAGGAAAGTCAGATGGGATTAATCATGAACGGAATGCTTAAAGTACCCATGCAATTCTTTATTCTTTTAGTGGGTGTTATGGTTTTTGTTTTTTATCAATTTAATAGTTCACCGCTTCATTTTAATCCTGCTGCAGTGAAAGATGTTATGACTTCAGAATATGCTCAGGAATACGAAGCCTTAGAAACTGCGAAAAGGGGTCTTGAAAAACAAATTTCGGTAAAACAGATTGCGTATGCAAAACTTGAAGATCCTTCAGAAGAAACAGTACTTAAAAATGAGATCGCTGCTTTAAACGCTTCCGAAGAAAAATTAAGAGAACAGTCGAAAGAACTTATTTTAAAAGCCAATCCTAATGCAGAGGTTAACGACAAGGATTATGTATTTATTCATTTTATTCTAAATAATTTACCTGTGGGTATTATTGGGCTTTTACTCGCCATGATTTTGAGTGCTGCGATGTCTTCTACGGCATCAGAATTAAATGCCTTAGGTTCTACAACAGCAATCGACCTTTATAAAAGAAATGTGCCCGGAAGAACCGACAAACAATATGTAACTGCCTCTCGATGGTTTACAATGCTCTGGGGAATTATTGCTATTGGGGTTGCCTGTGTGGCGAATCTTTTCGACAACCTTATTCAACTGGTAAATATTATTGGATCGATTTTCTACGGAAATGTTCTCGGGATATTTCTACTTGCCTTTTTTATAAAGTATGTAAAAAGTCGCGCGGTATTTATAGCTGCTCTTATTACGCAAGTCATCGTAATTTACATTTGGTGGATCGATTTAATGCCTTTCTTGTGGTTAAACGTTGTAGGTTGTGCCTTAGTAATGGGGATTGCAATCTTGCTACAATTTGTACTTCCTACAACCAAAAAGACAGAGCCCAAATTTAATTAAGATACAAGTCATAAGAAAAACCATACCATTTACAACCCTTAATTTTATTTCTTAACTAATTTAGTATCTTTAAGTTAGTTTTAAAGGAGTACTATGGAAGGAATAAAAGTGAGTATCGTAAATAAGGATGCCTTTACTGTAAACGCAGACATTTTAGGAATGAAATATGCGACACAAGCACATGGGCTGGATCACCATGTAATTGAAGCTTTAGAAGCAAAAGGACTACATATTTCAAAAGATCTGCCGGTTTTAGGAAATTTTCATTTTATGGAAAGTCATGAAGTTGTGGCGGCGCCTCACCTTTTATTTATCGGAACCCCTCCTCTACAAGAGTTAAACTATAAAGAAATTAGAGCGTTTGGCACTCAAATGATGTCCGCAGCAAAAGAAAGCAACAATGCTGCAAAAACCTTATTGCTAACCATACATGGTCCCGGGTATGGTTTAGACGAGGTAGAATCATTTAAATCGCAACTGGCTGGAATCACCGAGGCAATTGAAAATAATTTGTACCCCGAGTCACTTGAAGAAATTATCTTTTCTGAACTTTCATTATCTCGCTCTGGAAGACTTCGAGAGAATTTGTACCGTATATTTTCCGATGGGTTGATACCCAAACCAAACTCAAGAAAAATAGACACTAGAAAAGCAGTTGCCTCCTTAATGGAATCCACAGGTAAAATTTCTGAAGAGAAAAAAAGAGTTTTTGTAGCTATGCCATTTGCTGAAGATTTTGACGACATTTTTCATTATGGTATTCAAGGAGCTGTAAATAATGCAGGATATTTGTGTGAGCGCGCAGATCTAGAGAGTTTTACAGGAGATATTATGTCTTGGGTATTGCAACGCATTGAGTCGGCGGAGCTTGTAATAGCAGATCTCAGTCTTGCAAATCCTAATGTTTATCTTGAAGTTGGTTATGCGTGGGGCAAAGGAAAAAAAACCGTTTTAATTATCAACGATTCTAATGAGCTAAAATTCGACACACGCGGACAACGCTGTTTGCCCTACAAACGAATTAAAGATCTTGAAAGAGTATTAACAAATGAATTGAAAAACCTTTCAAGGATGTAATGATTTTATTTCATAAAAAAACCTCTTTCATTCTTAAATGAAAAAGGTTTTTTATTTTTTAAGATGGAAGGCTTACATCGCTCCCCATTCTTTTAATGATTTTTCGTTTAAAGCTACGTAATCTTTATTACCAGCTTCTTTTGCCAATGCCATAGATTCTTTTGCAGCTTTTATCGCTCCTTTTTTATCGCCCGACTTAGCGTAGATTAAAGACTTCTGACGCAGTTGCCAAAAAGCAGGCTTGTCATTCATTTCGATCGACTTATCGATCCACTGCTTCGCTTTATTTATATCCTTGTCAGCAGATAAGTAATATACAGCAGCACTGTAATAATCGTTAGCTCCTGGTCCGTTCATCACACGATCGATAGACGCAGAAACCTGTTTATCTGTCATCGTTTTAATCGGGACAGCAACATAGACCTTTTCCCACATAAATCCGAGCATTGTTGAATCAAGCGTTAAATCATCGAAACTCATAGTAAACGTTTCAATATTAATTGGTAATGGATAAACTTCGGCAGTAACACTTGCCGCTACTTTGCTATCATCCCAGTTTTCGGGCATTCCTGAAATTGGTGCGTCTCCGTAGAAGATCACTTCCCAACTCGATGCTGTAGGTTTGGTAAAAATTCCATAAGATCCAGCTTTAACTTCTTTTCCACCAATCATTACATCATCACTAAAAGTGATCTTGGTATTTGCGTTGGCTCCTGTGCGCCATAATTTATTGTATGGTACAAGGCCACCAAAGATGGTTCTCCCTTTCATTGAAGGACGTGAATATTCGAGGGTAACATCGGTCAATCCTACTTTTTGCTCAATTTTTTGGAACGGACTTGGTGCCGGAGTTTCAATTTGTGCTGTTACACTTAAACTCATGACAACCAAAAGAGTAGATAGAATAATTTTTTTCATTGGTTTCGTTTTTATTGATTTTTTGATATTCTTACGAAGGTACGATTTGGTTGTTTTTAATACGTTAACAAAACCTTAAAAATAAAGATGGGTAATATAGTATTTACATGATTTTTAAGAAATTGTAAAGCCTACTTAGATAAGTAGTTAACCTATTAAAAAGAAGAATTCTATTTGAAGAGCTTTTTAATTATTTTGGCAACCTTTGACGTGCGCTTTGTATTTTTAGATTTCGGAATAAATTCAAAATCATACGCTGAAGTCCAATGTAATTCACAGTGATTAAAACCATCAAAACAGCTTATTGATTTTATTTGATACGCCGCCATTGTAGCTATAAAACGCTCTAACCCGCCAAACGGATAATTCCCCGTAGAAAATTGAACAACACCAGAATACTCATCTGTTGTAAGAAGATTTTCCATTGCCACCTCAAAATCAAATTCTAAATAATTAAATATGGAAACCACATCGCGATCGCTAATGTACTCCGGGCTCTCACTAGTATGTTGTAAATAGTGTTTTAAAAATTCTCTTACATACTCTGGTAATTTTTCTTTACATCGATATACCTCTGGTTCTACCTGTTGGTCCAAATATGTATTTAATTCTTCCAGAGCATTCTCTACTTCATCCTCAGGTATAGTATCCCAATCAAATTCAGGTCCTGTGTCATCAAATTTAAAATCTGGTTGCCTAATTTCGACCATATAAGCATATAGTTTTTCGAAATCTTTGTATTTGGCGGTGTCACCAATTTCAAAATTGATGTAAAGCATATGCCTATAAATTATTAACTTCTATTACCCCGTGACATGATGTATAAATCTGGAGATAGGGCGATATACCCTTTCGAATCATATTAATCTTTAAAACGTTAAAAAAGCTTTTTTAAGCTTTTCATCCTTTTCAAAATATTCCTCCCCCAGTTCATCTAAACCTTCGGTCATTCCTAATTTTTTTATTGTATTTCTCATTTCAGTGGTAAAAATCACTACCCCAGAATAGTCGATTACTCCTTGAGAAGATTTCATATCAAATTCTGAGCTATCTGGGGTCGTTTTACGTTTAAAAGTATACATTTCAAACGGTTCTTTGGTATCTAAAAAATAGGAGTTTACTGTACTTATCTCCGTTATTTTATATACTCTATCGATGTATCGATTATATTTAAGATCCAGATGCACTATTCTTTTTTTATTATTTTCCTCGAAAACAATTCTACCAAATCCTTCATTCTTTTGAAAATCATTTTCAATTCCACCGTGATTTTCTAATACGAGCAATGCCTTATACTCTTTTCCTTTTGAATCTTCCCATAATATCGTTATATCTTGACCAAAAGATGTCATTGTTACAAATAAAAAAAGCGGTAATAAATACTTCATTAGAATAGTTTATAAGGGTTGAACACAAAGCAATTATAATATTAAATTAGAAATTATAAGACACTTTTTTAAATTTTAAAATTTTTGTTAATCTTTTGTTTAAACATGAAACAAATTCATGAAACAGTTTTAACTTTACGAAAAGCTATAAAATCATGGTATCATTCTTTAAAAAATTATTTGGCCGTAGTAAACGAAATCGTATAAATTACGAATTAAACAGGTTGCTTCGAATGAATAGAAAAATGTCTTTAAAAAGATAAATTTCTATCGACAGAGCAACTCATTTATGAAAATATATACGTTAAACGCTACACAGTGTCTTCCTATTTCGAAAATCCAAGCTTGGGAGTTTCTTTCCGATCCTAAAAATCTGAAAGTTATTACCCCAGATTATATGGGTTTTCATATTCTAGAAAGCACAAGTCGATCTATGTATGCTGGTCAGATACTGCAATACATTGTAACCCCTGTTTTTGGTATTAAAACTAAATGGGTCACAGAAATTACACACGTAAAAGACAACGAGTATTTTGTCGACGAACAACGTTTTGGTCCCTATGCTCTTTGGCATCACAAACACTTTATTAAAGAAATCGACGGCGGTGTGGAGATGGAAGACATTATTCATTATAAAGTTCCATTGGGATTATTGGGTCGACTGGTGCATCCATTTATTGTTAAACCAAAACTTGAGGAAATATTTAACTACCGGAAACAAAAATTAGAGGAACTCTTCGGAAAACTATAAACTATGAAGAAAAATATACTGTTAATTGGAGGCTCCTACGGTATTGGAAACGAGATCGCAACACAACTGAAGGATTCACACAATGTTATAATTGCTTCGAGAACGAAAGAAGAACTTTCTGAAGAAATAACACACCATACATTTGATGTACTTAAAGATTCTATTTCCGACTTGAATTTGCCAGAAGAAATTCATGGCTTAGTGTATTGCCCTGGTAGCATCAATCTTAAACCTTTTAAAATGATGTCTCCCGAGATTTTTCAAAAAGATATAGAACTCAATTTTTTATCGTTGGTAAACGTGGTTCACGGATTGCTTCCGAAGTTAAAAAAAACAGAGCAGGCAAGTTTGGTGTTTTTTAGCACTGTTGCTGTTAAAGTCGGAATGCCTTTTCATACGAGTGTAGCTGCTGCAAAAGGAGCCATCGAAGGATTTGCAAAGGCATTAGCTGCAGAATATGCTCCAAATTTTAGGGTGAATGTTATTGCCCCCTCGTTAACAGATACCTCATTGGCTAAAAAACTGGTGTCTACCGAAGCTAAAAAAGAAACATTAGGGAAAAGACATCCATTGCAACGTATTGGTACTACAAAAGATATTGCAGCTACTGCCGTATTTTTATTGGAGGATTCTTCTTCTTGGGTTACAGGGCAAGTTCTGGGTGTTGATGGCGGAATGTCTACCTTAAATATTTCATAATGGCAGATAAAGTGAATATATTTTGGTTTCGGAGAGACCTTCGTTTAGATGATAATGTTGGGTTTTACAAAGCACTTCACGGAAAGTATCCCGTACTTCCTGTGTTTATTTTTGATACTGAAATTCTTAATGAATTGCCTGAAGACGATGCACGAGTGACCTTTATTTTTCTAACACTTCAAAACATGCGTAAGGAGCTTCAGAATCATGGAAGCAGTATAGCCATGTATCACGGAGCACCTTCAGAAGTATTTAAGACCATAACTTCAGAATTCGATGTGCAAAATGTAATCACCAATCATGACTATGAGCCTTATGCAAATAAAAGAGATTCAGAAGTAAAAAATCAACTTTCAGAAAAAGAAATTGGTTTCTATACGTACAAAGATCAGGTTGTTTTTGAAAAAGAGGAAGTCGTAAAAGCTGATGGTGATCCTTACGTGGTATATACACCCTATATGAAAACGTGGAAATCGAAATTTAATGCCGATGAGGATTTAAGAATTTACTACACATCGCAACATCTAGATAACCTCTTGCAACATTCCAGACTTCCAAACCTTTCACTATCGGACATGGGATTTAAAAAATCTTCTATAGATATTCCCGATTATGACGTAACGCCCACAACTATTCAGAAATACGAGAAGACGCGAAACTTTCCTGCACAAGATGCTACATCACATTTAGGTCCTCATTTGCGGTTTGGCACAGTAAGCATTCGTAAAATAGTTAAAAAAGCCATTGCTGAAAAGAACGAAGTCTTTTGGCAGGAATTAATATGGCGAGAGTTCTTCATGCAGATTCTGTGGCATTTTCCGCATACAGTAGATACTGCTTTTCGAAAAAAATACGACCGTGTGGAATGGCGAAACCATAAAACTGACTTTCAAAAATGGAAAGAGGGAAAAACTGGTTATCCGCTAGTAGATGCAGGAATGCGCCAGTTAAATACCTCGGGATACATGCACAATCGCGTACGTATGTTGGTCGCAAGTTTTCTTTGCAAACATTTACTCATCGATTGGCGCTGGGGAGAAGCGTATTTTGCTGAAAAGTTACTCGACTACGAATTATCTAGTAATGTGGGTAATTGGCAATGGGCAGCTGGTAGTGGTGTAGATGCAGCTCCGTATTTCAGAATTTTTAATCCGACAACGCAAATCGATAAATTTGATTCCGATAAAAAATACATTAAAAAATGGGTAGAAGAATATGACACCGATGCTTACCCCGAGAAAATGGTCGATCATAAAGAAGCTAGAGAACGAGCACTTTCAACTTACAAAAAAGCGGTTTCTTAAATTTTCTTACAAATCTTTAATCAAAAATTACCTTTCGTCGTATTTTTTTGTATATTTATCGATATAATGTTTTGATATCGAAATTCATAACCCCCAAATTTATGCTTATGGAGATGCTAATAAACGAATTCACTAATGGTGAAATCACGGTAACTTTTGAACCTAAAAAATGTATTCATGCAGAAGAATGTGCAAAAGGACTTTCATCTGTATTTAGAACAACGGTAATCCCTTGGATAAAACTTGATGGTGCTGATACTGTAAAAATTATCTCACAAATAGGTAAATGTCCTTCTGGTGCGCTTAATTATTGCAAGAATAGTTAACTTAATGTTGTTAAAATATAGTAAAATACTCGGTATATTTTAGGTGGTACCACACAATTTTTCTAATCTTGCACTGTTATTTAGGCTATACAAACTAACAGCAGTAAAATGATTAAAAAAATATCCCTCACCGTATCTCTTTGTTTCCTTTCTTTAATTGCAGTTGCACAAACTGAAACTAGTACCGACAATTCTTTGGAAGGTCAGTTTACCGATGTAATTGATGGCTCCAATAATTTTCAGGAGTATAAAGTAATTAAAAAATTTAAAATCAATCAACTTCAGAAAAACGTATTGGATTCTGTAGCTGCATTGGAAAAGCAAATTACAACCGCAAATGCCGAAATTGAAAAACAACAAACTGAAATTTCGTCACTCACTGAAACGCTCAAAACTACTGAAGAAGATTTAACAACTTCAAAAGAAAAAGAAGATGGGATTGAGATTTTAGGAATGCTCACACAAAAAGCTACCTACAATACGATTATGTGGTCTCTTATTCTTATACTTCTCGCTATTCTAGCCTTTTTATTTTACAAATACAAGAATAGCCACGCAGTGACAAAAGCAGCCAATCTCAAACTTGCCGAGACCGAGGAAGAGTTCGATGCACACAGAGCAAAGACTTTAGAAAGAGAACAACAACTTCGAAGAAAACTACAGGACGAGATTAATAAAAATAAATAGATTTTATCTTTATAAAGTATAGTTTTATATAATGCAAAAAAGCCCAAATCGATTAAATACGATTTGGGCTTTTTTATAGCATTTACTTATTTCTAGTTATCGAGTCGGGTAATTTTTGCCCCAATAGATCGGAGACGTTCGTCAATATTTTCATATCCACGATCGATCTGTTCAATATTATGAATAGTGCTTATTCCCTTTGCTGAGAGTGCTGCAATTAATAAAGAGATCCCTGCACGAATGTCTGGAGAAACCATTGTAGTAGCCTTTAAACTTGATTGAAAATCATGTCCCATTACAGTAGCTCTGTGCGGATCACACAAAATAATTCTCGCTCCCATATCGATTAATTTATCCACGAAAAACAAACGACTTTCGAACATTTTTTGATGAATAAGTACATTTCCTTTTGCTTGGGTACAAACTGTAAGTACAATACTTAAAAGGTCTGGTGTAAATCCAGGCCAAGGTGCATCGGCTACAGTTAATGTAGAACCATCGATGTACCCTTGTATCTCATAACTATCTTGAGAAGGAATGTAAATATCATCCCCTTTCTTTTCAAGCTTTATACCCAATTTTCTAAACGTTTGTGGAATTAAGCCTAAATTCTCCCAACTTACATCTTTAATGGTGATCTCACTACGGGTCATTGCGGCCAAGCCGATCCAACTTCCAATTTCTATCATATCGGGTAGAATACGATGTGTACATCCGCCTAAACTTTTAACCCCTTCGATGGTTAATAAATTTGAACCAACCCCTTTAATCTTGGCTCCCATCGAGTTTAACATTTTACAAAGCTGCTGTAGATATGGTTCACAAGCCGCGTTGTAGATGGTAGTAGTCCCTTTTGCCATCACTGCTGCCAAAACAATATTCGCTGTTCCTGTAACTGAGGCCTGATCGAGAAGCATATCGGTTCCCGTTAATCCTTTTGGGGCTTCTACGCCGTAAAACCGTTCTTCTTTATTGTACCGGAATTTGGCTCCTAATTTTATAAATCCTTCGAAATGAGTATCGAGTCTTCTACGGCCAATTTTATCGCCACCGGGTCTTGGAATGTATCCTTTTCCGAAACGAGCCAATAAGGGTCCCACGATCATTATAGAACCTCTTAATGAGCTTCCCTCCTGTTTAAATAATTCAGATTCTAGGTATTCTAAATGCAGATCGTCTGCTCTAAAGGCAAACTTTCCTTTTCCTATTTTTTGAATTTTAACCCCAAGGTTACCGAGAATGGTAATGAGTTTATTTACATCCCGGATGTCGGGAATGTTTTCTATAATAACTTCTTCTGGTGTCGCAAGTACTGCACAAAGAATTTGAAGCGCTTCGTTTTTAGCTCCTTGCGGACGGATTTCTCCTTTTAGTTTGTGTCCGCCTTCAATTTGAAATGTTCCCATAAATAATGGCTAAGATTTAATACCGTTTGCGTCCACGGTTCCCTTTGTAGTTTTTCTTATTGCTTCCTCCGTTACTAGTGCTATTGGTACTATTATAACGCTTTTTGTTTTTAAGTAAAGCACTAGCGTTAGAAAGATCTTCGTCGCTATTCTTTAAATTAATTTTCCCTTCGGAAAGTTCAAAAAGATGATTAAAGATTACATCATCCTCCACGGTATCTTTATTCCAATTGAGGAAACACTTTTTCATGTGGTTCGCAATGGTAAGAATTAAACCTTCTTTTTTATCTCCTTCTTCCCATGTAACCGCCACGTCGATCATTCTTTTTATATTGTTTCCGTAAAAACGATACTTCGGAAAGTTTTGTGGATAATTTAAAGGTTCTGGACGTTCCATAAGTTCTTCCCGCGAAGGTTTATCATAGGGAGAGTCAACATCCAATTTAAAATCTGAGATAATAAATAATTGGTCCCAAAGCATCGGCTGAAAATCAGGCACGTCTCGCAGATGAGGGTTTAGATTACCCATTACAGCGATAATACTTTTTGCGATTTTATTTCGTTCTTCTCGGTCTTCGATAGATAAGGCGTGGTCTACCATTTTTTGAATATGGCGTCCGTATTCTGGAATGATTAACTTAGGTCGTTCCGTATTGTATTCTATTTGTTCAATCAAAATATATTATTTAAATAAAGGAAAGAGTGTTCTTTTGCCAGTGTTGCCCAAGTAACGGGCGGGGCTGTCACTTCTAATTATTGGCAAAATACTAAATTTAAAGGGAAATAACACCTTCGACATTAGAAACTTCTAGATATTTTTCTATTACCGCATCGGGAGAATTCATGGTAACTTTTATAGATACACTTGTATAGGTACCTTTTGAAGAATCACGTGTCTCAATGGTCGCGTCGGTACCGTTAAAAACGCCCTCTATTTCGGCAATTTTAGAAGCATCTGAAGGCACTATAAATTTATACAAATAAGGGGCTGGCCAAGTAGTATCGCCTTCTAGTTGCTCTTTTAATCGTGCATAAAATTCTGTTGTCTTTTTTTCGTTTTCCATAATAGATATTCTCTTATCCCTACAAAGATACGTTTTCGCTATCAATATTTATTTACGTTCTTTGTAGAAAAACTGTACTCCAGCATCATGAAAAGAATCGTTATTACCGGCGGACCAAGTACCGGAAAAACCACGTTAATCGATTACATGGAACAAAAAGGGCTTCATTGCATTCCCGAGATTTCACGTGCTGTAATACTGGCTGCGCGAGAAGAAGGAATCGAGCAGCTATTTTTAGAAGACCCTATTCTTTTCAGTCAGCGTTTATTAGAAGGAAGGCTACGACAATTTAAAGAAACGGCTCAATCCACCAGCGATCGTATCTTTTTCGACCGCGGATTGCCCGACGTTACCGCCTATATGGATTATTTGGGAACTACCTACCCCGAACATTTCCCAAAAACTTGCTTAGAATATAGGTATGATGTTGTTTTTTTGTTGCCGCCTTGGAAGGAGATTTATCAACAAGACAGCGAACGTTATGAATCTTTTGAACAAGCAGAAAAAATTCATCTTGCTTTAGTAAAAGCCTACGAGAAATATAATTACAATATACACACCGTTCCTTTTGGAACTGTAGAAGAAAGAATGGCTTACATTCTCACAACCCTTAAAATCAACCATTGAAAACAGCGCAGCAATTATTGGAACAATTTTGGGGATTTACATCCTTTAAGCCGCTGCAAGAAGAAATTATAAACGCTGTACTTGATGGGAATGACACTGTTGCACTATTACCTACAGGCGGGGGGAAATCTGTTTGCTTTCAGATTCCCTCATTGGTACAGGAAGGAATTTGTATTGTAGTTTCGCCTCTGGTCGCTTTAATGAACGATCAAACTCAAAATCTAAAAGCCAAAGGAATTAAAGCACTTTCCATTTCGGGGGGGCTCTCCTTCGACGAATTACGTACGCTTTTAGACAACGCAATCTACGGAAACTATAAATTTTTATACCTATCACCAGAACGTCTTCAGCAAGACATGGTACAGGGTGCTATTCGCCAAATGAATGTAAATTCGATCGCAGTAGATGAAGCACATTGCATTTCACAATGGGGAAACGATTTTCGTCCTGCTTATAAAAATATTACCGTGCTGCGTGAACTGAAACCACTGGCTCCTATCATTGCATTAACAGCAACAGCAACGCCAGAGGTACTCAAAGACACCATTAAAGAGCTTCAGCTCAACGTACCTAAAGTATTTCAAAATTCATTTATAAGAGAAAACCTATCGTATAAAGTTCAATTTGCGGAAGACAAATTATACCATATTCAGAAATTACTAAAAGATAACACAGGATCTGCTATTGTATATGTTCGCAGTAGAAAACTTGCTGTTGAAACCAGTGATCAGCTAAACAGCCTAGGAATTCGAGCTGCTTTTTATCATGGCGGTGTTTCTCCTAAAGAAAAAAAAGAAAGAGCTGCAGCTTGGCGTGAAGGTCGCGTGTCAACAATGGTCGCTACAAATGCCTTCGGAATGGGAATCGATCATCCTAATGTGAGATTTGTAATTCACATTCAATTACCCGAAAGTTTAGAGGGCTACTTTCAAGAAGCTGGGCGTGCGGGTCGAGATGGAGAACTTGCTACCGCAGTCATTCTTTATAATACCTACGATAAAACGCTAGTAGAACGACAATTTATAGCAGCCTTGGCAACTCCCGATGGTTTAAAAAAATTATACCGGAACCTGAATAATTATTTTCAGATCTCGTATGGTGAAGGGGTGTTTACAGAACATGCATTTAATTTTACTGAATTTTGCAGTAGGTATGCTCTAAATACACTTCTCACATATAACGCATTGAATACCTTAGATCGTCTAGGAATTATACAACTTTCGCAAGAATTTGGACGGCGTTCTATAGTACAGTTTATTAGTTCTTCGGAAACAGTATTAGATTATTTTTCAAGCCATCCTATAGCTTCAGTCATCGGGAAGTCTCTTTTAAGACTTTATGGGGGAATTTTTGAAACTCCTACCTCAGTGAATCTTGATGTAATAAGTAAAAAAACAGGGCAACACACAGACACGATCATTACCACGCTTCAGCAATTGGAACGTGCAGAATTAATTACCCTTCAACTCAAAATTACAGATGCTAGTATTACTTTCTTAGTACCAAGAGAGGATGACAAAACAATTAATGTAGTAAGTAAACAGGTGGTGACACAATATAATAATAAAGTAAATCAAGTTCGGTCTGTCCTCCGTTATATTGAAAATACAAGGGTATGTAGAAGCCATCAAATGGTACGTTATTTTGGAGAAAAACCTTCAATACCTTGTGGTGTCTGTTCGGTGTGTTTAAACGAAGAATCTGTTTCAGAAAAAAATAAAAATACCAATGAAATCAAGTCTGTTTCAGAACTCATATTAGAACTTTTAAAACAGAAGCCTATGAGTTCGCGGGAACTTTCAGAAAAAACTACCTTTGCGTTGCCCGATTTGTTACAGACATTGCAATTATTACTGGAAAACAGAACGATCGCATTAAATTCAAAAAACGAGTATTACATAGCTAAATGAAAGAATTACGAATAGTATTTATGGGAACCCCCGGGTTTGCAGTGGGTGTTTTAGAACAACTAGTAGCCGAAGGTAAACATATTGTTGGAGTGATTACTGCCCCAGATCGTCCCGCAGGTCGTGGAAGAAAACTTACTCCTTCTGCTGTTAAAGAGTTTGCTACCAAGAAAGGATTAAAGGTATTACAGCCCACCAATTTAAAAAGCGTTGATTTTTTAGAGGAGTTACGAGCACTTAATGCGAACCTACAAATTGTTGTCGCATTTCGTATGCTTCCAAAAGTAGTGTGGTCGATGCCAGAATACGGCACCTTTAATTTACATGCTTCTCTCCTGCCTAGTTATCGAGGTGCAGCGCCTATAAATTGGGCTGTTATAAATGGAGAAAAAAAGACAGGAGTTACCACATTTTTTATAGATGAGAAGATCGATACGGGGGAGATTATTGCTACATCTGAAGTCGATATAGCACCCAATGAAACGGCCGGATCACTTCATGATACACTTATGATAGTTGGTAGTGATTTGGTAATTGAAACAGTAAACCGAATAGAACAAGGTTCGGTAAAAACAACCGCGCAACCAAAAACAACGCAACTAAAAGAAGCACCCAAACTTACTCCAGAGAATACGCGCATTGATTGGAGCCACTCTTCTAGTGTAATCCATGCATTTGTTCGCGGGCTTTCTCCATATCCTGTAGCTTGGACCAAATTGAAAAATGGAAAGGATACCCTAAAAATGAAAATTTATGCTTCGGAAGGGGTCATAGAATCACATAATTACAAATCGGGAACTGTTTTTACAACAAAAAAGGAAATTAAAGTAGCTACAAAAGACGGCTACCTATATATAAAGGAATTACAACTTCCTGGAAAGCGAAAAATGGAGGCTGCTTCGTTATTAAATGGTTTTGAATTCGCAAGTGAAGCAAAAGTTATGTAAACCCCTATGGTTACTGATTTCCTTAAAATCGTCTTAAAATCAACTGAGTTTGTTAACAAACCCCCAAAGTTATCAACAAATACAGCGATTTAGCCCGTCATTCCTTGCGTGAACCGATAATCCGATTAAATTTGTAGAGCAATTAATACAATGTTTAACCAACAATTTAATTTTAAAAAGTAAACTATGAACAAATCAGATTTAATCGATGCAATGGCAGAAGATGCCGGAATTACAAAGGCCGCTGCTAAAAAGGCATTAGAATCTTTCTTAGGAAACGTAGAAGGTTCTCTTAAAAAAGGAAATAGAGTATCTCTAGTAGGATTCGGATCTTGGTCAGTTTCTAAAAGAGCTGCAAGAGAAGGAAGAAATCCACAAACTGGAAAAACTATAAAAATTGCTGCTAAAAATGTAGTGAAATTTAAAGCCGGTTCAGATTTACAGAGTAGCGTAAACTAAGTACGTCACTTCTATCTTATTGAAACTCTCCTCATCCGATTTTTTTTCGGTATGAGGAGGGTTTTTTATTTTTACCAATTAACGGTAATGCGCAATTATGTTGTTTATTCAAAAAAATTAACTTAGATTTAAAAGACCAAAAACTAACTATATGACCTCACTCAAACCAACCAAAGGGTGTCTGCTTGTCGCCGAACCTTCAATTATTGGAGATGTTTCTTTCAACAGGTCTATCATTCTTATCGCTGAATATAATAATGAGAATGGTTCTGTTGGTTTTATTTTAAATAAGCCCTTAGAATATAAATTAAAAGATTTTATTCCTGAGATTGCATCGAACCTTATGGTATATAACGGTGGTCCTGTGGAACAAGACAATCTATATTTTATTCATAGAATCCCTGAGATCATTCCAGATAGTATTGAAATTTCTAACGGTATTTACTGGGGAGGAGATTTTAACGCCATTACAGATCTGCTAAAAGAGGACAAATTAAAAGAAGATCAAATTCGTTTTTTTCTTGGCTACTCAGGTTGGGAAACAGACCAATTAGAACAAGAATTAGAAGTACATAGTTGGGTAGTGGCTCCTAATGCCTATAAAAATGACATTATTGGAAAACCTTACGACAATCTATGGAAAGAAAAAATGATCGAATTTGGTGGTGATTATGTATTATGGTCGAACGCACCAGAAAACCCTTCTTATAACTAACCTAGACGTACTTTTACATTTAATTTTCCTAGTAATTCTTTTGCTACAACTGAGGTATATTCCTTTTTTCGATATTTCGATACAGGCTGAATTCCTGTTACCACATTCGTTATAAAAATTTCATTGGCTTTCTGTAATTCGAACGGAGAAACAGATTCTATTTCTAATACATAATCGGGCAATTGAGAAAGAATGGCGATGATTTGTTTTCTAAGGACTCCATTAAGACAACCATCTTCTAAGGGAGGTGTTTTAATCTTATACCCATTTACCAAGAAAATATTCCCGTTAAGTGCTTCCACAACTTGTTTTTTTTCGTTGAGCACCAAACAATTTGCATAGTCATTCTCTTTGGCATAGATGCTTCCAAGAACATTTAAAAGTTTATTGTTAGATTTAAGCGTAGATAAGAGTCCCGAAGTTACATAATGATCTTTAAAAAGTTCAATTTCGTAAGAATCGGTATTTAAAGTATAAAAGGGGTTCGTTATCTTTTCGTAAGATATTAGATACTCAACATCATTGGTATCTGGAGTATATTTACCTCCTTCGATGCGCCACACTAATATTTTTATTCTGTAGGAATCTTTTTTTTCTTCGGAAGCTGCTTCAAAAAGGTCATGTACTTGAGCTTCCAGAAATTCCATCGTAAAATTCATAGGGATTTCCATACGCATAATACGCATGGAAGCCATTAATCTAAAGTAATGATCTTCCCAAAAGTTGAGTTTTCCAGCGGTCATTCGAAGCGTTTCGAAAACCGCATCACCATAGTTTATACCCCGATTAGAGTGAGAAAGTTTCAAATTGGTTTCAGAACCTATATTTCCGTTGTAATTAATCATAAAAAAGCCGCTTAAATTCCGGTTTAAGTCGAAATTATGCGGCGCAAAGATACAATTATTTAGCTCTTTTCTATGCGGATCCTAAGATCTGTTTTAGTTCAGAAACCATATTCTCCCAAAGCATTTTACCCTCATCTACTTCGTCTTCTTCAGCATAATCTGTGATCATAAGAGAAACATCTTTAGTTATTTCATCCACTTGAATGCGCAATTCAAAAAAGTAATCGGTTCCTTCATCGGCCATCCAACGAAATTTAATTCGTTCGCCACTTTTTTTTCCTAGTAGTTTTGCTTTTTCTTCGCTTCCTTCCCATATAAAGGTGAAGAACTCACCTCTTGAATTTACATTGTCGGCATACCATTCGGACATACCAGAAGGTGTAGATATATATTGATACAGTAACGACGGGGATACATGTATCGGAAATTCCATTTCAAACTTTACTTTTTCTTCCATTGTTTTTTACGTTAGCTAGTGCCCAATATATATATTAATTATAAAAGGAAAAAGGAACAGCAAGTCTTTTTATCGTGTTGTACGATTAAATTTTCAAATAAAAAACCCCTCCATATTGAAGGGGTTTTTGTTGTAGCGAGAACGAGACTTGAACTCGTGACCTCCGGGTTATGAATCCGACGCTCTAACCACCTGAGCTACCTCGCCGCATTTTAAGTTTGCAAAGATAAAAACAAAATGATGTGCTGCAAATATTCGCTCTATTTATTTCAACAGATTTTGTAGTTTATCAAAAGTTACTTTTTCCTGCTCCCCACTCTTCATATTCTTTAAGGTATACAAATTTGCTTTCACCTCCTCATCTCCTGCTAATACCGTGAAAGGTATGTCCCGTTTGTCTGCGTAACCCATTTGTTTTCCCATCTTTGCTTCATCGGGATAAAGTTCTGCTGTGATGTCTAGACCTCTTAATTTTGAAATTGCTTTCATGGCATACAAGGACTCTTTATTTCCGAAGTTGATAAATAGTACTTTAGTGTTTGCGGAAACGGTTGCGGGAAAAAGATTTAGTTCTTCGAGAACAAGGTAGATACGATCGAGACCGAAGCTTATTCCCACTCCACTTACATTTTTGAGTCCGAAGATGCCCGTAAGGTCATCGTAACGACCCCCTCCACCGATACTTCCCATATCGACCCCTTTGGGTGCGGCGACCTCAAAGATGGCCCCTGTGTAATAGTTTAATCCTCGGGCTAAGGTGATGTCTATTTCCAAATTAGCAGATTGCAAGCCCAATGCTTCAATAGCATCGATGATGAATTGCAACTCTTTAATCCCTTGTAAGCCTGTTTCAGAAGTATCCAGGAGTTTTTTAAGCAATGTTAATTTTTCAGAAGCACTTCCATCGTTATTAAATACTGGTTGTAATTTTTCGATTGCAGTTTCAGAAATACCTTTTTCTAGCATTTCTTTTTTTACACCTTCCTCCCCTATTTTATCCAACTTATCTAAAGCTACCGTAAAATCGATGAGTTTATCTTCGGCACCAATCACTTCAGCGATCCCACTAAGAATCTTCCGATTATTCATTTTAATAACGACCTCCTTTAGGTTTAATGCTGAAAAAACGGCGTCGTATAATTGAACGAATTCTACTTCCTGCCATAAAGAATCGCTCCCCACTACATCGGCATCGCATTGGAAAAATTCTCTAAAACGTCCTTTCTGCGGGCGGTCGGCTCGCCATACTGGTTGAATTTGATAGCGTTTAAAAGGGAATGTTATTTCATTTTGATGTTGCACTACGTACCGAGCAAAAGGGACAGTGAGGTCATACCTAAGCGCCTTTTCTGAAATTTTAGACGTGAGTTTGGTAGCATCTTTTTCAGAATAGGTTGTGTCATCCACTTTCCGAAGAAAATCACCGCTATTTAAAATCTTAAAAATTAATCGATCTCCTTCATCCCCGTATTTTCCCATAAGCGTTTCGCTATTTTCGAATGAAGGAGTTTCGATGGGTTGAAACCCGTAGCTCATAAAACAGCGTTTAATAATGTCTGTAATATAAGTGCGCTTCACTACTTCTTGTGGTGTAAAATCACGGGTTCCTTTTGGTATGCTTGGTTTTTTCAAAAGTGTCTCTTTAAGGTTTAAAATTCAATATGAGTTGTGCTTGAATTTTAAATTTTCAATTCGAATTTATTTGGTGCAAATATCTTAATTTAAAATGTAATTTCATTCTGAAGGAAGCTATAGTTATACCATCCCTTCTAATTTTCATTTTATAAATTCTATGTGTTTTAAGATAAAAAAATATTTTTCAGAAGCATTTACTATTGTACATCACAACGCCTAATTCTTTTTTAATTGTACTCTCATCTTTTTATGAATATACAGAGAGGGTTAAAAAGGCCATTATTATTAGACCGAGGATAGCAACTAGAGGCCATACGAATTTTAAAAAACGACCATATCCTATTTTTGCAACCCCAAGAAAGGCTAAAATAAGTCCTGTTGGGTTAAGTAAATTGAAGAGTCCGTGACCAAATTGAAAAGCATTTACAACCACCTCTCTGCTTATAGAAACGGTGTCGGCTAACGGTGCTATAATTGGTACAGTGAGAACAGCCGTGCCTGAAGTAGAAGATACGAAAAAGGCGAAAAAATTGTAAACGATGAACAAAGCATTTATAAAAACTCCTCGTTCCATACCCTCTGTGAGACTTCCCGCTTGAAAAAGAATAGTATCGCTAATTAACCCGTCGCTCATAAGTATGGATATTCCTCTAGCCAACCCAATTATAAATGCAACCCCCAATAAAGCGCCAGCTCCACCTATAAAAGAATCTATAAAAGAGGTTTCTTTCATTCGTGCTAGAAAACCAATTACTATCGCTCCAAAAAAGAATACAGCTGTCATCTCAACAAACCACCATTCGAAGGCAATAACCCCCCAAACCATTACAACAAAACAAAGAATAAAAAGAAATAAAATTAATTTAAGTGTTCTTGTTAACGTAGGTATTTTTAAGTCTGGATTTACACTAAAAAGTCTTTCAATTTGTTTTTTTTGATCAAAAATGATTGATTTACTAGGATCTAATTTTACTTTTTTTGCATATCTGAGAATAAAAATAATAGTGACCGAAACACAGATTACAAGCATTATTATTCTACCATAAAGTCCTGTAGTCCATACAATACCCGCAGCATCTGAAGCGATAATCGTAGAAAATGGGTTTGTAGTTGATGCCATTACACCGATTTGAGATCCTAAGAAAACACACGCAACTGCAACTAAAGCATCATATTTTGCAGCTAAAAAAACGGGTATTAAAATGGGAAGAAATGCTATAGTTTCTTCACCAAATCCGAATGTAGTTCCCCCTAAGGCAATTAGGCTTGTGGTACTAATAATTAAAATATACTCTCTACCCTTTAAAAATTCTGAAAGCCATCGAATCCCAGCACTAAAGGCTCCTGTTTTTTCAACAACCCCAACAACACCACCAATAATGAGAACTAAAAATATAATATCTGCTGTTTCGATAATCCCTTTAATAGGAGCTTGAACAAATTCAGAAAAACCCTGTGGCCTGGCTTCGACCAATTCGTAAGAATTAGGAATACTAATGGGCTTATAAATAGCTCCTGAAGTAAAACTTTGTAAAGGTATTTGCACGTGTAATGATTCAAGCGTTTCTGAGGTAGCTGGAAGTTTTTCTGATTTTCCATTTACAATTTTAATAAAACTGTTTTCTGATTTATCGTATGTTAAAGACGCATACTGACCTGCGGGAATTAGCCATGTAAGTAACGCAACAAGAGCAGTTATAATTAATAATATGGCTTGTGCAGAAGGAAAAGATCTTGTTTTCATTGAAATCAAATTATGAAGCTACGAAACTATAAAATTAAAGTGCATTACCATATTAATGATGGTAATACCTTGTAAATATGTGTATCGTGAAAAAATTAGTTACATTTTAATATAAATTACATAACTACTTTACGGTAAATATTTTTTAATTAATCGGGAGTGATACTAATTAATAAAATCGTTGTAAAAATCATTTAGATAGTATCTAACAGTAGCATCTTGCATAGTGTTCATAGTGGACTATTTAAGAATGTCAAAGTATTCTATCTACATTTTCTTTATTTATAAACTAGAGGTACCCCACTGTCTATTGTTTAGAAAAAAAAATAGTTAATTTCGTAACATTGCAGATATCAAATAGTCTAATGGTACAGAATACAACCACCACCTATGTTTTCATTATTTAAAGAGAATGTGCGAATCGCTTTAGATTCCATTAGAAGTCAATTACTAAGAACCATTTTAACAATTGTTATTATAGGGATTGGTATTTGGGCATTAGTAGGCATTCTTAGCGCCGTTAAAGCGCTTGAAACAAATATTGCGGGAAATTTTGAATCGATGGGTGCGAACACTTTTAACCTGCAACGGTACGAATTTTCTGTTCAATCTAGAGGAGGAGGTCAACGAGAAAAAATAAACCCTGTTATTAATTATAATGACGTTCGGAGGTTCGTAGATACCTATGAATATCCCAAAACAAATGTTTCGGTATCCTTTGTAGGAACTGCAACAGCGGAGGTAAAATTTGAATCTGAGAAAACCGATCCTGAAGCTCAGATCTACGGGGTTAATGAAAACTATTTAGATGCAACTGGCACCAATGTAGAACAAGGGCGTAATTTCACGTTATTTGACATTCAGAATAATAATAAAGTTTGTTTACTAGGGTCTGATTTCCTCAAAAACCTTTTTAAAAACGATGATCCTTTAGGAAAGATTATTAGTGTTCGTGGGGTTAAGTTTAAAGTAATAGGAATTTTAGAATCGAAGGGAGCTACTTTCGGAAATAATCAAGACCTTAAAGTACTCATACCTATACAGGCAGCACGTGGAATTTTCACGCAACCTAATATTAATTACACTATTAGTGTTAAAGTCGATGACAAACAATATCTTTCTGGCGCTCAAGATGAAGCGATCGTTACTTTTAGAAATGTACGCAGATTAAGTCCAGTCGAGGAAAATAATTTCGGGATTTCCAGAAGTGAAGATCTTGTAAATCAGTTAGCCGAAATAGGGACAATATTAAATACCGCAGCCTGGATTATAAGTATTATTACAATTTTAGGATCCTCCATTGCCTTAATGAATATCATGTTAGTTTCTGTGACAGAACGTACTCGTGAAATTGGGGTGCGAAAAGCATTGGGAGCTAAAAGTTCTACAATTTCCACACAATTTTTTATAGAGACAATTGTGATTGGACAATTTGGAAGCATCGTAGGAATTATTTTAGGAATTGCTACTGGATTTGCTTTTGCACAAATATTTAATTTCGACTTTGCATTACCGTGGTCTGCAATGATCTGGGCGACCATCATTACTTTTCTGGTGGCTGTTGTTGCCGGTTCCTACCCAGCTTCTAAAGCAGCTAAATTAGATCCTATTGAAAGTTTGAGATACGAATAATATTTAATTCGAATTTATATTAGAAAGATACTGTGCCATCTATTGCTAAAACTAAAAGCCTCTTTGATGGATTTAATTAAAATGTGCTTAACCAGCTTTCTTTGTTACTTTTATATGGTACTGTAAAACATTTATTATGAAAATGCCTAATAAAATAGTAATTCAAAATCCGAACCCCTTCTCACAAAATGAAATTACTAAATTAGAAAACCTCACAGGTCTAACTTTCACTTTAGAATTAAGTACATTTTTCAAAAATTATGCGGGAGGAAAACCAACAATTGATGGAAAAGACTGCCAGATAGATATTATTTACCAAGACGGATGGAAATCTTCTAATGTGCTTGTAGAAATAGCATCCTTTTTATCCATACAAGATTCGTGGCAATATATTAGTTACTTACAAGAATTTAGAGATCATTTTGAAATTCCGGACCGTTATGTGCAGGTTGAAAAACTTATTCCTATAATCAAACTTATGAATGCAACAGTTTACTATGCTACTGAAGGAATGCATGCTGGAAAAATATACTATGTAGATAATGGGGATTTTGGTATTCTTAAAATTTCAAATTCTCTAGATGAATTTTTTAATAAATTATCTCCAAAATAAAAGACGCACCACAAAATATAGAAATGACAGGTAAAATTATGCCTATATAACCGTGAGGAATTTATGGGTTACTTATATCTATTTATCCCGTTTTAGGATTTTAATTAACTAATAAATAATCAAATTTTCTATTTATTAGAGTTTGTAACATTTGTTTATTTTAAGCGTGAATATATACGATAATAGAAATGTTTTTTTGCCTTAGGTTGATAAGATGTGGCGGAATAGATTTTAATAAAGTAACTAATTTATTTACACTTCTATCAGCTAAGATTTTTTATGCATTACTCACTACTCAATATCTTACTAAAGAAATTAAATAACTCACCCTTTGTGATAATAGCTCCTTGCTTGATAATTGCGAAGATATCCCCGTGTTTGTCATTAGAAAAAGCCTTTTCGGAAGTGAAAAATTCAACATCATCGGAAAGATAGTTTTCTTGCAACCATCGATATCCTTCGACGGTAGTGATATCTTTTGTTGTATCTATAACTTTTATAACAATGAGTTGCATTTCTTTCTCAACCACTTTAAACAAGAAAAGTTGTTGAGGAGCTATATTTTCAAGGTATGTTGCTTTAGAAAGGACTCCTTCCCAAACTAAATCGCTAAAAATATCGAGTTCTTCTTCAGCTACTTGAGGTTTGTTGGTTTTAATCTGTTCCCACTCGTCTGCTGTGATTGACTGTGTTGCAAG
Organism: Cochleicola gelatinilyticus; assembly: GCF_001637325.1. Taxonomy (GTDB): domain Bacteria; phylum Bacteroidota; class Bacteroidia; order Flavobacteriales; family Flavobacteriaceae; genus Cochleicola; species Cochleicola gelatinilyticus. The sequence goes on along the minus strand of NZ_LRXL01000037.1, from coordinate 528,509 downwards.
AAAATTTATAAATTCTCCGTGCAGTTCTTCAAATTGTTCTTTGGTTAAGCGTGTATACTTCATACTAGTTACTCGGTATTCAAATTATATATCTTGAAGGTAAAATTTTGGCGAAATATTAATTCATTTCATGGAAGAAAAAAACCTCCCCCACGAATGAGAAAGGTTGTAATCTATATAGTTTCCGAAGAAATTATTTTGCTTCAGCGATCACTTCGAATGTGAAGTTTGAGATCACATCTCTATGAAAACGAATTGTCGCATCATATTGCCCAGTACGCTTAATGGCACCTCCTGCAATTGAGATATATTTTTTCTCTACTTCAACACCTTCTTTAGCTAATGCATCAGCAAGATCTGCGTTAGTTACAGATCCAAATAACTTATCACCTTCACCAGTTTTTGCACCGATTTTAAGTTCAAGAATTTCACTTAGTTTATCAGCATCTTTTTGAGCTGCTTCTACTACAGTCTTTTCTTTATAGGCGCGTTGGCTTAATGTTTCTGCAAGTGCTTTTCTAGCAGATGGAGTGGCAAGAACTGCATGACCGTTTGGGATCAAGTAGTTTCTTCCGTATCCGTTCTTTACTGTAACAAGGTCATCAGTAAAGCCCAAATTTTCTACGTCATTTTTTAATATAAGTTCCATAATTCGATCTGCTTTTTATTTTAATAAATCGGCTACATACGGCATAAGCGCTAAGTGACGCGCTCTTTTCACTGCTACCGCTACTTTACGTTGGTATTTTAATGAAGTCCCTGTAAGACGTCTAGGTAAAATTTTACCTTGCTCGTTTACAAATTTCAATAAAAAATCTGGGTCTTTGTAGTCAACATATTTAATTCCTGATCTCTTAAAACGACAGTATTTTTTCGCTTTAGAAGTCTCAATATTCAGCGGAGTAAGATATCTGATCTCTCCGTCTTTCTTTCCTTTTGCTTGTTCCTGGATCGTTGCCATATCTTATGCTGTTTTTTTGTTATCTCTTTTTCTTCTTCTTTCCGCCCATGCAACTGCATGTTTGTCTAGACTTACTGTAAGGTATCGCATGATACGCTCATCTCTTCTAAATTCTACTTCAGCCTCATTCACAGCGTCACCTGGAGCAGTAAATTCGAACAAGTGATAAAAACCACTTTTTTTGTGTTGAATGGCATAAGCTAATTTTTTTAGCCCCCAATTCTCTTTGGATATCATCTTAGCACCTTTAGAAACAAGAATATCTTCGTATTTCTTTACTGTTTCCTTTATCTGTTCTTCAGATAAAACGGGATTTAAGATGAAAACAGTTTCATAATGATTCATATAAAATCTATTAAAATTATTGATAAACTCTCAGCACTTTACCAAGAGCGTGCAAAAATACTACAATATTTCTTATTTTCAAACCCTAATCTATACCTTTTTTAATTCCTACACTAAATAGATTAAAGGATAAAAAAATGCGATAAATGTTAATAAAACTTGCATTTCATCGAATTAATGTCTATAATTGCTGTAAGAAAAACTTTTATTACTGTGGATAAACCTATACTGAAATGTGCAATCGTTGATGATTCCACCCTACAAAGACTTTCTATCGTAAAGCTTATAGAGAATCACCCCTCTTTAAATTTAGTAGCAGAATATAATAATGCTATTGAAGCAAAAATGGGATTGGCTACTACCGAGATTGACCTTATTTTTCTCGATATTGAAATGCCTATACTTTCTGGTTTCGATTTGCTCGATGATCTTACTAATAAACCACAGATTATTTTTGTAACTGGTAAAACGAAATATGCCTTTAAAGCATTCGATTACGATGCTGTGGATTATCTTAGAAAACCTATCTCTAAAGAACGGTTTCTAAATGCGGTTCACAAAGCGATCACGAATTATAAATTTAAAAACGATGATGGCTTCGACGATGAAGATTTCATCTTTGTTAAGAGTAACTTGAAAAAAAGAAAGGTTTTCTTGAATGAGCTCCGCTACATTGAAGCTCTTGGAGACTATGTAAAACTAGTTACCGAACACGATGCTTTAGTAGTTCTTTCAACAATGAAAGCTTTTGAAGCTCTTTTACCAAGTGAACGATTTCTACGAATTCACAAATCGTATATCGTTAATTTAGATAAAGTAGAACGCTACAATAGTAAAGTAATTGAACTTGATAAAGAACAATTACCATTAAGCCGTAATAGAAAATCTGATTTAGTAGAAGCATTAGCCGCTACAATGCGCAACTAAGAAATAGTTCGTTTAAACTTAAAATAAAATATCCTGATAGCTACATTACTGTAATTATCAGGGTATTTTATTTCCTCCAATTTTCATAAATTAGTTACTAGATATTTTATTTAGAATATGCTCCAGAAGAATACGTTAACTCATAACTATGAGTGTAAATCTCGAAAACAATTCCAAATGGATCTTCAACATAACACATTTTAAAAGGCTTATCCTCGGGATAATATGCTCTTATTGGCATGCGCTGCTTTCCTCCATAAGATACAATGGTTTCAATTAGGTCTTCGATATTAGGGTCTTGAATACAAAAATGAAATAGACCTGTATTAAATGGACTAAATTCTGGTGCTTCCTTAACCCCATTTGGAAAAGAAAACAGTTCTATACCTATTCCGTCTGATGTGGCCAAATGAGCAATATCGAACGAAGTCCAATCTTCTCCAAATACATCAATACACATTTTACCAATCGCCGTTTCGGCTTCCTTTTTCACTTTAGATGGTTTCATAACAACGTACCATCCCATTACTTCCCTGTAAAATTTCACAGCTTCATGTATATCTGGGACGGTTAATCCAATATGTGAAAAGGTTTTGGGATATGTTTTATTTGTGTTCATAATTTATATTTTAGCATTCAAAATTAATTTATATTTACCTCTTGGGCAATAACTTACCTAAAAGTAAGATAGTTACCTAAACGAGTATTATACTTATTATCAACTATTTACAACTAAAAAATTGAATAAAAAAAATCACTGCCCCCTGCATTATACCATGGGTCTAATAGGCACAAAATGGAAACCTCTAATCCTTTTTCATTTGCTAGATAACAACTTACGCTCGGGAATTTTACAACGTAAGATTTCAGGTATTTCGAATAAAATGTTCACTCAAACTGTTCGTGAATTAGAAAAGGACGGATTAATAACCCGAAAAGTTTTTCCAGTGGTACCTCCTAAAGTAGAATACGGCTTAAGTGAAAGAGGCCGCTCTTTAGAATTGATTTTAAAAAGTTTAGACACATGGGGAGAACAAGACCTTCTTGATTAAGTTAAAAAATAAATAGTCATAAAGTTTATAATAAGAACATCTAAGTTCTAATAATTATCAACATCGATGCTCACTCGAACTGTAGAAAACTCTTTGATCGTATTAAAGCTTCGCTGTACATTCGAAATATAGCCTTTGGTCTTTGCCAGCGATTGTTGCTTCGGAATTTTCACCAATACATTTGTTATATAAAGGTTTCTTACTCTTCCCACGGGAGGTGTTTCTGGACCAAGAACATGCTCTTTTAACTTTTGTTCTAATGCGCGTCCAAACCATATAGATGCTTTATCCATCTTATCGTAACTTTTGTCTTTAAAAGTGATTCGGATTGTACGGTAGTAGGGAGGATATTTGTATTGATATCGTTCTTCAGCCTCCTGTTTGTACATCGCTTCATACTCATTAGAACTTACCTGCTGTAATATTAAATGGTGAGGATTGTAAGTTTGAATAAGCACTTTTCCACGTTTCTCGGTACGTCCTGCCCTACCAGAAACTTGTTGCAATAACTGAAAACTACGTTCATGCGCTCTAAAATCTGGGAAATACAACAACGTATCGGCATTCATTACTCCTACAAGACCAATGTTTCTAAAGTCTAATCCTTTTGCAAGCATTTGAGTTCCAACTAGAATGTCAATCTCTTCATTTTCCAATCTTTCAATTAATTTTCCATATGCGTTTTTTCCACGTGTAGTGTCTTGATCCATTCGAGCCACAACTTTATCTGGAAATAGGTGATTTAGTTCTGTTTCTATCTGTTCGGTTCCAAATCCTTTGGTATCGAGAGTTTCACTACCACATGCCATGCAAGATCGCAACATTGCCATATGATAGCCACAATAATGACATCGTAATTGTTTTTTATATTGATGGTATGTTAAACTCACATCACAATTGGGACATTGGGGAGACACACCACACGTTGTACATTCTACAACGGGAGAATAGCCTCTTCGGTTCTGAAACAAAATAATCTGTTCCTTATTAGAGATTGCCTCTCTCATAGCTTCTAACAAAGTATCACTAAAATGCCCTGTCATTAATTTTTTACGATGTTTTTCCTTAATATCTATTAGCGAGATATCTGGCATCAAAACATTTCCAAACCGTTTTGTGAGTCGCACCAGTCCGTACTTACCCGTTTCAGAATTATGATAGCTTTCTAATGAAGGTGTTGCAGACCCTAGCACCAATTTTGCATTATGAATATTCCCAAGCACTACCGCGCTATCTCGCGCATGATAGCGAGGAGATGGATTGTATTGTTTAAACGAAGGCTCATGCTCCTCGTCTACAATAATAAGTCCTAGGTTACTAAAAGGCAAAAACAGCGACGAGCGAGCACCAATTACAATTTGCGCCTTAGGTTTACTCTCAAGTACATTTTGCCAGACCTCCACCCGTTCATTTACCGAATATTTAGAATGATATACTGCGACTGTTTCTCCAAAATAATTTTGGAGTCTTGAAATAAGTTGCGTGGTTAATGCAATTTCAGGAAGCATATACAGCACCTGTTTTCCAGTCGCGATCATTTCTTCAATAAGCCGTACGTACACTTCGGTTTTTCCACTCGAAGTAACCCCGTGAAGTAGCACGACATCTTTAGTTTCAAAATGTGTTTTTACCTCAGAAAGCGCCAGTGTTTGTGCTTCATTTAGTTGTTTGGTTTCTGAAACTGCTCCTCCTGTATATTCAACTCGATCTTTTTGAATAAGGTATTCTTCTAAGATTTTTTTTTCGACCAAAGTCTTTACAACGGCGGCAGAAGTGTTACTTTTCTTCTGTAGTAGTATCGCATCGACAGGCTTTTTAGTTTGTGCTGAGAGCATAAACAAATTCATAAGTACTTCCCGTTGTTTTGGTGCTCTTGAAAGTGAATCTAATAATTCTTTAAGTTTTTCTTCGGAAGTGTATGGCGGTGCTAATTGAAGATATCGTTTTAATTTTGGTGTATATTGTTCGTGCACCTCTTCTTGTACTTCAATCACCTTTTTCTGAATAAGCCCTTCAAGAACCTTTACTACGTTCTTTCGATCGAGAATAGAGCGGATGTCGTTAATGTGTAATTGCGACTGATGCTGTAAGGCTTCATATACCAGAAATTCATCATCTGTAAATTCAGACTCATCTATTGTGTTACTTTCTGAAACCGATGTATTTTCTTCTGAAGCTTCATCAATATTATGTTTCGACACATCTTTCCGAAGTCCAACCATGGTATCACTTTCCAATAGAAAAGCTCCTGGTAATGCGGCACGAATTACTTCCCCCAAAGTACACATATAGTAGGCAGACATCCACTCCCAATGCTTTAACTGAGTTTCTGTAACAATGGGTTGTTCATCTAAAATTTGATCAATATGTTTGGTATCGTACCCAGGTGGATTATCGTTATAAATTCCATAAACAATACCTGTGTATACTTTCGATTTTCCGAAGGGAACCGCGACCCGCATACCACGTTTTAAAAATACCGCTTCATCACGATTTACTTGATAAGTAAATGCTTGCTTTAATGGAATGGGCAATATGACATCGATGAAGTACAAGTAGCTATGTAAAAAAAATGAATAAAAATTACTTGGTTTAACAAAAGTAAAAAAGGCCATTCAACTATTGAACAGCCTTTACATTAATTTATACACAAGATGTTATTGTTGTCTCACCCAATATTGAGTTCTTCCTAATAAAGAAAAACCTACATAACCACGTACCTTCAATTTATTTGGTTCTTCTAAGGTAATATAACATTTATATTGTTTTCCGTTTTCAGGATCGGTGATGGTTCCGTCGGTATATTCGTCACCATCTTTTTCTAAATCTTTTATGATTTCTAGTCCTAATACAGGCTTGTTTTTATCTTTCCCTGTACATTCTACGCAAACCACATCGCGTCGTTCTTCGTTAAAGATTTCCTTTACCTTTCCATATACTTTACCATCACGCTCGTAAATTGTAACGATCGATTTGGCTTCTCCAGTATTATCATCTATTGTTTTCCAATCGCCCATTACGCCTTGAGCGAATAGTGTTGTCGATGATACACATATAATTAAGAGGAGTGCTATTTTTTTCATACTTTTTTATTTATTAAGCATTGCTTTTTTAAGTTTACTATCTGCAGGATCGTTTCCTAACCAGATTCCAAAAAGTGCTTTTTTAAAGGTCATACCAGAGATAGTACCTAATTCTTTACCATTTTTGTAAGCGACAGTCCCTTTTCCTTTTTGGTAGGTAATATCAAAGACATCATTTTCAACAATTTCAGCGCTAAAGAAACCCATAAATTTTTTAATTTCTGCTGAGATTGCCGAAGTGTTTCCATTTGTTGAAGCGTCGAATCCTTCTTCTACTGCTTCACTCATAGCATCACTTGATACAAATCCAGAAGTTATCACCAATTTAATCGCCATAGATTCATCAGCATTAACTATATTTTTTGCATCACTAGATTTTTCAGTAAGGTATAAACCTCCTGAGTATAATTTTAAAACCATTGCTTTTTTTCGAATTCCAGCACCGTTTAATACTAATTCTTGCCCACCAAAGTTTACAGTATTTGGTAGCGTTACACTACCTACTTGAGTTTGAGCAACAGCGGTACCAATAGTAAGAATTGAAATACAAAGTAATAAGACTTTTTTCATTTTTATTTATAATTAAGTTAGTGTTCCATGTTGAGACTTATCTCGTAATCGTTGTAAAGAAATGTTTAATTCGAATCCTAACAACAATATATTTGAGTTAATCCAAATATATAATAACATTATTAAAAGTGCACCAATCGAGCCATATAACTCGTTGTAATTTGAAAAATTATTTATATAAACTCCAAATAAATACGTTGTTAAGATAAACAATAGGGTTGTTAACAATGCACCTAAAGAAAAGAACCTGGATTCTTTTCCTTCTTTTGTACCGTAATAATACAAAATTGCGGTTATAATGTAAATCATAATTACAAAGATCGTTACTTGTAACGCAGAAATCCAAAACAGATCATTCTGAATGTACGCTTTTCCAGTAAGGTCATTTATTAGGTATTCACCGTATAATATGACGCCAACAGTAATTAACAACAACAATGCCAAGAAAATAGAAACTACCAGCGCAACCATATATTGTCTAAAAAAACTACGATTCATTGTAACGTGAAACGAATACCCAAATGCACTAAAAATAGCATTAACCCCATTAGCTGTAAGAAACACTGACAAAAAGAAAACAGCAGATAACAATCCCCCTCTTGGGTTTACGGCAATATCTGCAATTACTGGATAGAAAAAATCTGCAGTTTGGGGAGGCAATAATCCTTCAATAAAAATTAAGAATCGTGTTTGAAATCCTTCTACAGGAACAATTGGGATAAGGTTTAGAATAAATAGTAAAAAAGGAAATATGGCGACGAAAAAACTATACGCAATAGAGCTAGCTCGCGAAGAGAAAGTACCTTTTATAATTCCTGTTCCATAAATATCTAATAGATTATATAAAGACAAACCGTTAGTTCCTGGAATTAAAATTCGCTTACTAATTCCAATAAGATATTGAAAAAAAGAATACAATTTCTCTTTTATATATCGAATAGGCTTTCCAATTACGGGAATATTAGTTTGCGATTTTTCTTCAGACATTAAACCGCTTTTAAGCTTAAATCCATATTATAAACCGAGTGAGTTAATGCTCCGCTCGATATAAAATCTACACCGCATTCTGCATATTTACGTGCCGTTTCGAGGGTAATTCCTCCACTCGATTCGGTTAAACAAGTATCGCCAATTAAATCAACCGCTTTACGAGTATCTTCATAGTTAAAGTTATCGATAAGAATGCGGTACACACCTTCCGTTTTAAGAATTTCTTCAATCTCTGAAAGATCTCGCGCCTCAACTATAATTTTTAGATCTAAACTGTTTTCTCGCAAATATGTTTTAGTTGTTTCAATTGCTTTAGTAATTCCTCCGCAAAAATCAATGTGATTATCTTTTAGCATAATCATGTCGTACAATGCGAATCTATGATTTTCTCCTCCACCAATTTTTACAGCCCATTTTTCTAGAGCTCGAATCCCAGGTGTCGTTTTACGAGTGTCGAGTATTTTAGTTCCAGTGCCCTCAAGCAATTGCACATATTTATTTGTTTTAGAAGCAATCGCACTCATTCGTTGCATAGCATTTAATACAAGACGTTCTGCTTTTAAAATAGATTGCGACGAACCAGAAACATAAAAACAGATATCCCCGTAAGAAACTTTATCTCCATCCTTCATTTTAACATCCATTTCCAAACCTGTATCTACATACTCAAAGACCTGTTTCGCAAAATCGATCCCTGCAATTATCCCTTCGTCTTTTACCAATAACTTTGCGGTTCCAGTGGCTTCTTCAGGAATGCAGGCTAGCGAACTATGATCGCCATTACCAACATCCTCACGAATGGCATTCGCAATTATTATATCTATTTCTTTTTCGAATTGTTTCTTTGAGATCATAACTTTTAGAAATTTCAGCTAAATTAAATAAAAGATGCTTTATATCGTCTAATATAGTTAGAATACAGGGATTATTTTGAAATGAATTACTCCCAAAAGACAAGATATTTTTTACTTTTACAACGAATAATCTACGAAATGAAAATTACTCTTTTAGCCATTGGAAAAACAGACAATAAGCAACTTCAAACCTTAATTGAAGATTACACTAAAAGGCTAAGGCACTATGTGTCTTTCGATTTTGAAATCATACGAGACATTAAAAATGCTAAAAACCTTTCTGAAGATCAACAAAAAAAATTGGAAGGAGAAGAAATTTTAAAACGCCTTACACCTTCAGATCAACTAATTTTGTTAGATGAAAATGGGAAATCGTTTACTTCTGAAGCATTCTCTAAATACCTTCAGAAGAAAATGAATAGTGGATTAAAACAATTAATTTTTGTAATCGGAGGTCCTTACGGATTTAGCAATGAAATATATCAGCGTGCCAACGGAAAAATTGCACTATCTTCAATGACATTTTCACATCAAATGATACGCTTATTTTTTGTAGAACAAGTATATCGCGGATTTACGATACTTAAAAATGAACCCTACCATCATAAATAAAATTCCCGTAAAGAAGACAATCGGGCGAGACTACAAACGCTATTGCATTCTCTTATAGCTTGACTTAGACATAAACTGATATTTATACGTCTTATAATTATCGAAATTTGGAGGAATCGTTACTTTAATTATATCGCGTTTGTGTGCATAAATCTTTACGATATTTCCATTTTCGGTGCTCGAAGATTCTAAATTAAATTTCAGGTTTTTTATCTGATTGTTCAAAGATTCATAAAACTCTTGCTTTAAAAAGATGATCTCAATCGCCTGCGCTTTGGTGTTTTCAGAAAAATAATAGGTAATAAAATAATCTGCTGGTCCACCTAGCTTGTAATCTGGTTGATTAAAAACATATTTAGTATTAGCAAAAGTATCTTCAGTTTCATCGGTCGCTTTATAAAAATACCAATTGTTAGCAGTCATCATTTCATCCACCTCGCCTACTGTTTTTTCACTAAGGTTTAAGAATTGAGTGACTGTTAGGTTCTGACTGAATACCGACTGGCATATAAAGAAAACTAAAAAAAGAAATAAAAATTTTTTCATGAAAGGGCAATTTCGTTTTTGGTCCGTGCCATAGCACTAACGACAAATAGTGTCGCAAATTAAACATTTTATATAATTTTAAGTAGGAGGACAACGAAAATAATAAATCGAAACAAAAAAGCAAGCATTTCTAGCATAATTTAAAACCGAACTAACATAGGGTTTCTTCTAACATTCTCCTCTACCAAGCTAATACAGAAACAATGCCAAAAATTTAGAAATAGCTATGTGTTTATCGCATCCAAAGACAATCCAACCCATCTGTAACCATATGCAATAGAAGTCCGACTGCAACAACTCTGGTTTTCTTAAAGCAAAATAGAACCCCATACCCTACTATCGCAGGGTACGTATGCAATAAATGAAAATTAATACTACATCGATTAGGTTTAAAAATAGGACTCGCCAAAAGATGATCTAGATCTACTAACATTGTTGCAATCATGATTAACCAAGCAATTTTCCAATTTCTTCTGAAAAAAAACCAGGCGATAGCACCTGGGAGTAAAAAATGAAATGAATAATGAAATATAGTTTGAAGCAATACAAAGTTGGTTAAAATGACTATCTAAAATACACAAACTAAAATTAAAAAACTCAAAAAAATTAGAGCTAAGAATTATCCTTATATCCTTACGAAATATGTTTTAATTACAAAGGTTAATGATGGGTTAACAGAATCGCTTTTTTTTGAAAATACGAATACAAACTTTTTCTTTACCCCAAATAAACCTTAATTAGTATGTTATGAAAAAGATTACCACTTCATTTTGTAAAATTTCTTTCAGTATTCTCGCACTATTTAGTGCTACAATCACTTTGAAAGCACAGACTTTTGAATATAAAGACTCTGGAACCGACTTTATATTATACGACATGTCTATTCCCTCTGGACAAAACAATGTTGCTTTTGCTGCAGGGGCACAAAACACTCAAAATTCACCAGGGGTTATTATTAGATCTCAAGATGGTGGTGACACTTGGGAAACCGTGTATCCTATTACAGGAGAATCACCAGGTTTTGAAAAAATTGAATTTCTAACTGCAGACAAGGGCTTCGCCGTAGGATATAATATAGTTTTAAAAACTGAAGATGGCGGAGATTCTTGGGAAGAAATAACTATTGCCGATAATGTTAATAGGTATGTAAGCTTAAATTTCTTTAACGAAAATGTTGGAATAGTGACTGCATTTGTAACGTCTGGTGTTGGATTCGAAATTTATACTACAAACGACGGAGGTTCTACTTGGACTATTACAGATAGTATAGATAATGTAGGGTCAATTAGTCTAGATTACGCTGACGAAACTACCGTTTTTTCAGTAGGAAATAATGAGCGTATTGCAAAATCTATCGATGGTGGAAATACATGGGAAACTGTTAGAACTGGAATGCCACAATTTTTTAGTTTGGAAGTATTCTTTAAAGATACAAATAATGGAATTGTAGCTTCGGAAGATGGAAAACTAGAAATTACACACGATGGCGGTGAAACATGGAATCAATTCGCCACTGGATATCATAATTTTTATGGTTTGTATTATACTGCAGATAAATTATTAGCAGCAGGAACCGATCAAGATCTTTACATCTCTGAAGATAACGGGGAAAACTGGACACAAATTCATGACGGTGAAGGGACTTCTACATTTTATGAAATTCAGTTATTTGCAAATAATTCTGGTCTTGTGTGTGGGTCTCAGGGAACCATGCTAAAATTTGAAGACGTCTTATTAGGTATCGAAGATCAAAATACTATCACAGAAACGATCACATCCTTTTATACAGCTACCAATAAAGAACTTACAGTAGCCTCTACAAAAGAAACTATAGAACAAGTAACACTGTATTCTACTTCAGGACAATTAGTTAAGAGCATAAATAACAATTCAAACACAGCTGTTATACATATTTCCGATGTACCTGATGGAATGTATATTGCTTCTATTAAAACGCTAAAAGGAAGTAAAACAATAAAATTTTTAAAATTCTAAAAAACGAGTTTTAGTAAGATAAAATATAAAGGGGTAGCAATGTCGCTACCCCTTTATATTTTATCTCACACTTTATTGAAGTTTCATCAACCGCTTTAACCACTTTAATTTTGAAGCTGAATACGGGTAGTATTTTAAAGGAAACTCTAACCAGGTAGGTTTTTCAAGCACACTCTTATAATGTGTAAATGCGTCGAAACCAGCTTTGCCATGATATGAACCAATACCACTATCCCCTACTCCTCCAAAAGGAAGATTAGGGTTAGTAATGTGCATTACTGCATCATTTACGGCACCTCCACCAAAAGAGATCGATTTTAAAATTTGACTTTTTTGCTTTTTGTTTTCAGTAAAAACATAACATGCTAGTGGTTTCGGTAATGTGTTTACTTTTTCTATTGCTTCTTCCAAAGAAACGTATGGAATCACTGGTAAGATAGGACCGAAGATTTCTTCTTCCATCACCACATCATTAAAGGTAACATCTTTTAATATTGTGGGTTGTATATAGCGAGTCTCTTTATGAATCTCGCCACCAAAATATATTTTTTTGGGAACCATCATTTTCTGCAACCGTTCCATATGATCCTCGTTTATAATTTGCAGGTAATTATTATTTTCAAAAGCATAATGTGCCTCTATAATTTCAGCTTTAAGTGCTTCAAGAAGTTTTTCTTGTATTGAAGCATGCACTAAAACATAATCGGGAGCAATGCAAGTTTGTCCTGCATTTAAAAATTTTGCCCAAACCATTCGCTTCGCAGTCATTTTTATGTTGGCTTCTTCAGTAACAAACGTGGGGCTTTTCCCTCCCATTTCGAGCGTAACTGGAGTAAGGTTCTCTGCGGCTGCTTTATAAACGATTTTGCCTACTTTCGTACTTCCAGTAAAGAAAATTTTATCGAACTTTTGTTTTAATAATGCTGTAGTTTCCGGAATTCCGCCTTCTATAACTGTAAAAAACTCCGGTCTAAAATAATCGGCTACTAGTTTCGCCATCAATGAGGAGGTGTTTGCAGGTAATTCACTTGGTTTTAAGACAATTGTATTTCCTGCAGCAATTGCTGCTACTATGGGCGCAAAAGATAATTGATAGGGATAATTCCACGCACCCATCACTAGGCATACTCCTAAAGGTTCAGAAAGCATGTAGCTAGAAGCTGGAAAATTCATTAAATTAGTGCTTACTTTTTTCTTTCTCGTCCAACGCTTTAAATTTCTCTTGGCCTGTTTAATATCATGATATAACAAAGCAAGTTCACTCACATAATTTTCGAAAGCACTTTTTTTAAAGTCTTTGTAAATGGCGTCGTCTAGTGCAGCTTCATTTTCAGTAAGCATGCGTTCTAAGGTTTCTAATTGTTCGCGACGAAATGCTATTTTTTTAGTAGCCTGTGAATTATAAAATGCGCGTTGAAGGGATATAATGGTTTGCATAATTTCATTTTAATTGGGAACCAAACGCTATTCCATCTAAAGAAATAGTCCGGTCTTGGTAAAAATAAGAGAAACCTTACAGACTAATGTTAAAGAAAATAGAAAGGATTATACTAAAATTTGAAGAATATGCTATTTTAAAAAATAGACTATTAGATTGTATAAATGTACCTTAATCTCATTCGGTTATAAATTTATCCCCGATCACGATTCAGTACTTTGTATTCTTCGTAGCATTCACTAATAGCATCTAAAATTTGAAGATCATTTGCAGTGGTAATAAAATCTTTCGAATAACTACATTTATTAAGAATTTCATCGATATCGGTTCGCTCTAACTGCAATACAGCCATAAGCGTTTCTCTATCAAACTTACTGTGTAACAAATTTCGTATTTCGTCATCTTCCTTCATTTTCCGAAGTTTACGCATCTGTTTGGGACGTTTTCCGAAGACATTATAAAGAAAATCGGCAGGGTTAAAAATTGCACCCAACACTTTTGTAATGGCACCCGGTTGCTGACTTCCTCCTTCATATCCACTCCCAAGTCCAGAGATGCGATACCTGTAATTATCGTAAATTGGAATAATCTTAGCATCTACCTCAACATAACCTGTAAGTTGAACAGGGCGTACAACTACTTCTTCCAGCGCAATACCCAACTCGGTCATTTTCACTTTAATGTCACCAAATTTTAACCAGTCGTTGGTTACACGAACCCGAATTGATTTAAATCCTAAATAACTAAAATATAAGGTATCATTTACACTCGCACGAATCGAAAATGCTCCTACTTTATCGGTAGTACTTCCTCGAACGCTGTTGAGATTAACTACGTTCACATTTTCTAGCGGCGCATCGGTGGCATCATTTAGAACATTCCCTTCAATTACGACATCGGTAGCTTCTTCCGTTTCTTCTTGAGCGAACGAAACAGTAGCTACAAAACATGCTAAAAGAATGAATAGGGTCTTTTTCATAGTAAATGGGGTGTAAATATACATATCATAGACGAGAAAATCGAGTGAAAGTTTCAAACCAAATGCAACTTTTTAAAATAAATAGCTATTTATAACACCATTATATGGTAATTCTAATTTTTGTAGAAACTCGGTGAAGAATATCTTACCGTATAAAAAATAAAAAATCTCCCTAAAAAAGGGAGATTTTAAAATATACTCAAAATACATGTGTTGAGAATTAACTTCTTCCTCTTCTTCTTTTACCACCTGTACCACCACTTTCTGGCTTACTTTTTCCTCTCCGTTTTCCTGCAAATTTTGGTTTATTTCCACCAAAATCATCACTACGTCTTTTAAATCCGCCTTTAGATCGACCTCCGCCACCTTTACCTTTTCCACGGAATTTTCCTCCGCCACCGCCACTGCGACCACGTCTTCCCGTATCCTTAGAAATTTCAACAGATACACGTCTTCCTTCTAATTGAAAGTCTTCAAAAACACTAGTAACTAATGCCTCATGCACTTTATCTGTATTAAAGAAAGAAAAACTGTCTTTAACATCTACTTTATAAACATCGTCTTGCCCAAGTTGTAAAAGATCTCTTAAAAAATCTTTTAAACTCATCCAATCGAAATCATCTTTCCCACCAATATTAATAAAATAACGGGTGCTATCTGCAGATTCTTCACCTCTACCACTCGGGTCTCCAGCTGAGATATTAAGATCTTTTGCTTTTTTATAATAATTATAGAAACGTGTAAATTCTACTGAAAACACTTTCTTAATTAATTCTTCTTTACTGAAATCTTCTAAAACTTCGTTAATGTTAGGAAGATACGCATCAATCTCGTGATTGATTTCTGTGTCTTTAATACTATTGGCTAAATGAAACAATTGTTTTTCACAGATCGCCATTCCTGAAGGAATATCTTTTTTATCGAAGCTCTTCTGGATCATTTTCTCGATTGTACGTATTTTACGAACTTCACTTTTAGAAACAATCACCATAGAAACACCCGTTTTCCCTGCTCTACCTGTACGTCCACTTCTATGCGTATACGTCTCGATCTCATCGGGCAACTGATAATTAATTACGTGCGTAATATCATCTACATCTATTCCTCGAGCAGCTACATCGGTGGCAACTAGCATTTGAATCTGTCTAGTTCGAAACGATTTCATAACCATGTCACGTTGATTCTGACTTAAATCTCCGTGTATGGCACCTGCATTATAGCCGTCGGTTATTAATTGTTCAGCAACTTTTTGAGTATCCCGTTTGGTTCGGCAAAATATAACCGAAAAAATTTCTGGATTAGCATCTGCCAAACGCTTTAAAGCCTGATAACGATCACGAGCGTTTACAAGATAGTATTCATGCGAAACATTTTCAGAACCTACGTTTTTAGAACCTACGGTTACCTCCTCCGGGTTGTTCATGAATTTTTTTGCGATGGTAGCTACCTCTTTTGGCATGGTAGCACTAAATAACCACGTACTTTTATCTTTTGGTGAATGTGAAAGGATCTCGGTAATATCTTCAAAGAATCCCATGTTCAACATCTCATCAGCTTCATCAAGCACACAATACTCAATTTTAGAAATATCGATCATGCGTCTTCCGATCATATCTTTCATACGACCTGGAGTTGCAACAATGATCTGCGCACCTTTCTTAATTTGTTTTGCCTGGTCTTGAATACTCGCACCTCCGTAGATAGAAACAACATTAAGTCCTTTCATATACTTTCCGTAGGCAATAAGCTCATTGGTGATCTGCAGACAGAGTTCACGTGTAGGAGATAATATAAGCCCTTGTGTGGTTCTGCTGTCTAAATTTATCTTTTGCAACATCGGAAATCCGAAAGCCGCAGTTTTTCCCGTTCCTGTCTGTGCTAACGCAACGAGGTCGGTTTCTTGTTCTAATACAATTGGAATTGCTTTTTCTTGTACTTCTGAAGGGGTTTCAAAACCCATATCAGTAATGGCCTGGAGAATAGCATCGTTAAGGCCTAACGATTTAAATGTTGACATAAAATAGTATAAAAATTATATGTGCTGACTTGAAGTGGACGACATATAACCATTACTTCCTGCAACACTCCTCACCCTGAGGATTTTTCAAGCTGCAAAGGTAGTGTTTCACATCGAGCTAACCGCTACTATCTATGTTTATTTAAAGCAACGTACTGTTTATCGGGTACGGCTGAATAAAAACGTGAACGTATTATCATTTTCTGAAGCATTATCTCCATTTAAAAAGACCTTAAACTGAAGACTTTGTTCGGTTAAGTATTCAATGTTTGCTGAAAAAGTTGTGTTTTCGTTAAATTGAAATGGTGTGTCTTCAGCATTTACGGTTCTAAAATTTTCTACCGCAAGCATAAGTCGTTCTTCTGAAACTTCATAAGTTCCGGAAACCTGCACTTCCGATAAGTTACTATCTTCGCAATTGGATGTTTCAGGAATATTCCATGAAAAGGTTTTGTTCTTTCCGAAGAAAATTGTCGGTATTGTGGGACAGGCAGTTTCTACCGGTTGGGTCCATTTACCAAATAGAAGATTTTCATTATTTGTAGTAATATCATCTTTAGAAGAGCATCCATACATCATCAAACCTAGCATCAGTAGGGAGCCTAATTTAATTGCTATTTTCATCATTTTTTCTTTTAAAGATACAAAAAAGTGCTCTCTATTTAAAATCAATTTGTGAGGTATTCAATGAGTTGGCGCATCGCTTTTCCACGATGACCAATCTCATTCTTATCGGCAATTGACATTTCTGCGAACGTAGTTGTGAAATTATTTGGTAAAAAGACAGGATCATATCCAAATCCATCGACTCCTTTTTTTTCTTCGGTAATTACTCCATCACAAATTCCAAGAAACATGGTGTGTTCATCATGAAGTGCCAGAGCAATTGCCGTTTTAAATCTAGCACTGCGGTCTTTTTCTCCTTTCAATTTTATAAGAAGTTTGGCGATGTTTGCTTCCGAATCTTTCTCGGGACCTGCATAACGTGCACTAAAAACCCCTGGCTCTCCGTCTAAAGCAGAGACCTCAAGGCCAGTATCGTCTGCAAAACAATCGAAACCATAGCGCTGTTTTACGAAGCTTGCCTTTAGTGCAGCATTCCCTTCAATAGTGTCTGCGGTTTCTTCTATATCTTCAGTACATCCTATGTCATTGAGACTCAACAATTCGACGTGCTTTGGAAGTAATAATTTTACTTCCTTAAATTTATTCATATTATGGGTTGCAAAAACAAGTTTCATTTTGAGGTGTGTTTAAAAGGTTTTATGAATAGATTTAATTACTGTAACATGTTTTTGATAATTATTTAGCTGCATTTGCGAGCTCGGTCAATTTATCTATGATAGGTTTTAATCTTGAAGGCGGGTTGTTATCGTCGAATGTGGGGGAAACGATTTCTTCATCTAAAGTAAGCACCTTTATGTTGGTTAGAGCTGCTCCATCAAACTGATGTGCTTTTGAAGGTACGTCCAGCGAAGGAATACTGGCAAGCTCTATGTCTGAAAGCAAATCTGTTAATTCTTCCCAGTCTGATGCTTTCATGGGTACTTTTAAAGGATCTGAAGCATCCCGGTTTTTAACGACGGTTATAGAGCTTTCTGTAGCAGTAATGGTATAATACGATCCTCTAGTAATTTCTGTGTATTCGATTGTTTGCACATCGGTTTGTGTACAACCATTTGCTGCAATCACTAAAAATAAAAATAGCAAAAACTTCATCGTTTCGTAATTTGGTTCCCTACAAAATAAAACTATTTAATGCGAAGCTGTTGTGAATGGCACTATATTTAAAATAACTTTAACCTCTGTTGCAGTGATGCTTTTTCTGTTCGTAATATCTTTCGATAATCTCATCGATACTTTTAATGGTTTTCTTGGTCCAGTCTAATTCTAGTTCTTTTTTTTCTGTTTCAGATAATTGCCAGGGAATTTCGGTCTGCTTCAATTTTGTAACGACACTTTGTAAAGTAATTGCTGCAGAAACCGAAAGATTTAAACTTTCAGTAAAACCATACATCGGTATTTTAAGAAACCCATCGGCTTGTTCCATTACGATATCGCTTAACCCATCTCGTTCTTTTCCGAAGAAAAATGCACTTTTATGGCTTACATCAAAATCATGAAGGAGCGTTGCGTTAGTATGTGGCGTGGTTGCTATAATCTTATATCCCTGATCTCGCAAGGAATTTATAGAATCTTGAACCGAATCGTACCGATGTAAGTTAACCCATTTCTGAGCGCCCATCGCAATCTCTTTATCGATTTGCTTTCCTACCGATTCCTCCACAACATGAATATCCTGAATTCCAAACACTTCACAGGAACGCATTACTGCACTGGTATTGTGCAACTGATACACATCTTCGGTCGCTACAGTAAAGTGTCTTGTTCGTTTCTCCAGAATCTCTTTAAAAAGTTTACGACGTCTATCGGTTAAAAAAGTTTGTAAATGAGCCAGCAGCGCTTCATCCATATTAGTTGTTTTCGGCTAAAGTACAAAGATTAGAAGAAATGAATTTTGGAGAGTTAGTAGTTTAAAATAAAAGATGGAATATTATACTGTAAACAACCTGTACCTTTAATTTTCTAAACTAAAATCCATGTAACTTTCGCTTCAGAATTTGTCATCTAAAAAAACATCTTTACTTTAGTACACAAACCCAATAATATGAAAATTGTAGTACTTACTGGAGCTGGAATTAGTGCAGAGAGCGGACTTAAAACATTTCGGGATAGTAATGGCTTGTGGGAGGGGCATGATGTTATGGAAGTGGCTACTCCCGAGGGTTTTACAAATAATCCTGAATTAGTGCTCGATTTTTATAATAAACGAAGAAAACAGTTAATAGAAGTAGAACCTAATAGAGCCCATAAAGCGTTAGCAGAATTAGAAAATGAGCACGATGTCACTATTATCACCCAAAATGTAGACGATCTACATGAGCGTGCCGGAAGTAGCAATGTGATTCATCTTCATGGCGAATTGCTTAAAGTACGAAGCACCTTCGATGAAAAACTTATACTCGATTGGAGAGAAGATCTTATGGTTGGAGATTTTTGTGAACACAATCACCAACTGCGTCCACATATCGTTTGGTTTGGAGAAGCAGTGCCCTTAATGGACCACGCAATCGATGTGGTGGGAACAGCAGATGTATTAGTAATTGTTGGCACTTCTATGCAAGTGTATCCTGCCGCAGGTCTACTACAATATACAAAGGATGAAACACCTGTTTTTTTCGTTGATCCTGCTCCGGCAATAACTTCTTCAAATAACGTTACAGTATTTTCAGAATCTGCTACAACGGGAGTCCCTAAAGTAATTTCAGCTATTAAAGCTTTGTAATGAACACTTCTGAAGCACTTCTAAAAAAATTACAATATACCAAAGCATATCGGCAAACCCGACTTGACGTTGCTAATTGGGTTATAGATCACCCCGAAACGTTTCATACACTTATAACGTATTGTTTCAAAGACCCCTCTGATATTGCTTACAAAGCTGCATGGATACTAGAATTTGTATGTGCAAAACAATTAGATTTATTACTGCCACATCTTGATTTTTATTTTAAAAACCTTCCAAAAATAAAGCGCGACCAATCGTTACGTCCTTTAGCCAAGATCTGTGAAATGCTCGCCATTGACTATTATATAAATAAGGATAAAAATGTTATGGAAGCACTTACTGTCGTACATAGGGATGCAATGACCGAATGTTGTTTCGATTGGCTCATTACCAATCAAAAAGTAGCATGTCAAGTCTATGCTATGGAATCACTTTATTATTTAGGCTTGGAGTTTACATGGATTCATCCAGAGCTAAAAATAATTATAGAACAGCACATACATACAAGTTCCGCCGCTTATAAAGTACGAGGAAAACGAATTCTTAAAAAACTTTTTTAATCCCATTTTCTTAAAATTATCATACGGTTCGTATTCTTTATAAAAAGTTAGAACTCCTATCCTCTAACTCTTCCTACTTCCGTATCTTTGCACCTTTAAAATCGCAACCTATGTATACAAATGCACTACAAGCAATTTCACCTATTGATGGGCGTTATGCTTCAAAAACAGCTTCTTTAATTCCTTTCTTTTCTGAAGAAGCCCTTATACGGTACAGGGTATTGGTAGAAATTGAATATTTTATCGCTTTGGTAGAATTACCTTTACCACAACTGAAAGATTTCGACAGCGAACATTTTGGATCACTCCGTAAATTGTATACCGATTTTTCTGTACAGGATGCGGTTCATATCAAGGAAACTGAAAAAGTGACCAACCACGATGTAAAGGCGGTAGAGTATTTTATTAAGGAAAAATTCGACGCACTTGGTCTAGAAAAATACAAGGAATTTATTCACTTCGGACTCACCTCTCAAGATATAAACAATACGGCGATACCATTATCTTTAAAAGATGCAATGAATGAAGCCTATGTGCCGCAATTAAAAGAAGTTACGAGTAAACTGAAAGAGCTTGCTGAAGAATGGGCAGATATCCCAATGCTTGCACGTACTCACGGACAACCAGCATCCCCTACACGACTGGGAAAAGAAATTGAAGTATTTGTAGTGCGTATTGAAGAACAATTCGATTTACTGAATGATATTAAAAGTGCTGCAAAATTTGGAGGTGCCACCGGAAATTTCAACGCACACCATGTGGCGTATCCAACAACAGACTGGAAAGAATTTGGAAAGAATTTTGTGCAGAACAAACTCGGATTACATCACTCCTTCCCTACCACACAAATCGAACATTACGATCATATGGCAGCTTTATTCGATTGTTTAAAACGAATTAACACCATCTTGATCGATCTTGATCGTGACATCTGGACGTATGTTTCGATGGATTACTTCAAGCAACGAATTAAAAAAGGTGAAGTGGGAAGTAGTGCTATGCCGCACAAAGTAAATCCGATCGATTTTGAAAACAGTGAAGGAAATTTAGGGATTGCCAATGCCCTTTTCGAACATCTTTCAGCAAAACTTCCTATAAGTCGTTTACAACGTGATTTAACCGATAGCACAGTACTTCGGAATATTGGCGTTCCTATGGGCCATACGCTAATTGCCATGCAAAGCACCCTAAAAGGCTTAGGAAAATTATTACTCAACAAAACGAAATTTGAAGAAGATCTAGAAAATAACTGGGCTGTTGTGGCTGAAGCAATACAGACCATTTTACGTCGTGAAGCCTATCCAAATCCGTATGAAGCTTTAAAAGGACTCACCCGAACTAATGAAAAGATCAATCAGAAATCGATTGCTGATTTTATTGGAACGCTCGATGTGGATGATTCAGTAAAAAATGAAATGCTTAAAATCACACCTGGTAACTATACTGGGATTTAAGGTTTCCTTAGTTAAAATAGAAGATTTATACTTAAAAACAAAAAATCCAGCGAAGTAATTTCGCTGGATTTTTTTTATGAATTTGTCACCCTATTTTAAGCTGACCTATTAAATATTTCTATTGCTTGATAATACGTTTTACAATATTTCCTTCTTCCGAAGTAATTTTCATAAAATACATTCCAGAAGCTAAATCTGATATAGAAACGTTTGTTTCAACACCTGCATTAGAAAGGTCTAACGATTTTATCAATCTTCCATTTACATCGAAAATTGTAGCATCTACTAACACTTGAGATCCTTTATTAGACAATGTAATATCTCCATTAGTTGGATTAGGGTATAAGCGTATGGTTGTACTTAACTCAATATCTGCTACTCCTAAAATTTCATCGACAGTAAGCATGAAAGTACACGTTTCTTCATTTCCAGAAGCATCTGTTGACGTTATTATTACCTCGTACACACCTCCTGCTACTTCATCACCAATACTTGGAACTTGAGAAAGTGTAGGTGCAACAGCACAGTTATCAGTTGTTGTTGACAACGCTGTATAGTCTGGGATAGTAAATGCATCTCCTTCATTTATAACTTCTGTCATATCCTCCGGACAGGTTACTGTTGGGAGTTCATTTTCGGTTAGTACTTGTGTAAGCGTTCGTTCTGCAAGACATCCTTGGAAACCTACTCCAATATCTGAATTAGGTACTCCGAAATCTGAATCGTCACATGTACCCGACCAATCTGCTGCGCTATCACTCTCTCCTACTCTTCGGAAAGAACCTGAACATTCTGCTAATAATTGGGCTCCATCACCAGTCCAATCAAGGTCGGCTCCTGTTATTGTAAATCCATTAATTTGAACATTCAAAGTTGCAATTTCAGCGGCAGTATAATTCCAAAATAAAGAATCTACAACGTTACCATTAGGGTCGATAATAATAACCCATCCTGAACCTTCATTATCCCACCATAAGTTACTTCCCCAATATCCTGAACCACCATCATCGTTATAAGCAATAACAGAGTTTTCACCCATCATTCCGATATCTGGCATACTTGAATTAATTGTATTAATATTATCGTAAGGCTCTTCACTTGCTGCAATGGTGTATCCAGTATAATCTGTAGCAACCCCAACATTTTGAATTTCTATACGATCGGGTGTCTCTAAAGTAATTTCAGAAATTACCAATTGCGATAGTATTCCCGGGGGAGTTTCTTGTGCATATAAATCAATATCATCACTAGGTGAGAAAGTATATTCAGTCCCTTCGAACAGAAAGTTTCCTCCAGATGCTGCATCGAACCAACGAATTACATTTGCCGGATCATTTAATGTAGCGGTCACTGTTACGGGTTCTCCTCCACAAACGTCGGATACACCTGTTGTTTCTGGTCCTTCTGGAACGAATAATACTTCAATTGTATCACTTGCCGAAGATGCTACCGAGCATGCTCCTGCGGGAACAGCATACGTAATAGTGTGTACTCCAACTCCTGCTTCAGCTGGATCGAATGAATAGGTTATTCCGTTTCCGTTATCTGTTACGCCAGGACCACTATACACTCCACCAGCTGGACTTCCTCCGCCAATGTTAGTTAATTCTCCTGAGGTTGCACATATGTCATCTGGTGCTGTAATTGAAGCTAGTTGAGATGGGGTATCGAATGCTTCTGTTCCATCTTGTTTACTTCCTGAAGATCCTTGATCTGCACTTACTCCTAATCCTCTTCTTGCAAAAGCATCCCAAATAAAGCATTCGTTTGCTCCGTTATAAATTGCTTGATCGGCAGCTAAGATTGCATTTCTACCATCCACAAATCCAGGACTACAAGGCTGTAATCTCATTCCTTCCATCACTAAAGCTAATGCAATAACGTTCCCTGCGTCTTGATTTACATCTCCTGTAACAGTATACATATCTTCACTATATCCATATTCTCCAATTAATTCCCATGTCATTTCCCAAAGCATCGAACTCCATACAGAACCTACTCCATGCGGAGCTACTTCAGTTTTAACATAATCGTATGTTTGCGGGTTAACACTCATATCGGTACTGTAAGGAAATGAACGAAATCCTTCGCCATCTGCTCCTTCATTAGTTAGGTAGGTTCCTATTCCACGAACATCTGTACCCACATCGCCAGGCTCCATGGTTAATATTAATCCTATAAAATCACTCCATCCTTCACCCATCTGTTCCTGATTTTGTAAACATCCTGATGCTCCGGGACCTCCTGTGAACCGGTTAGATATTCCATGTCCATATTCGTGAGCTATTACAAGATTATCGAAATCACCATCTTTATTACCGCAAACATACATTTGCATTCTCGGATTTTGACCGTCAGATGGGGTTCCAAAATTTGCGTTACAGGTACCGGATCCATCTTGCGCTTCCGCATTTACAGAATCACTTCCGGCTCCTCCATTTCCATAATTGTTTTCCTGAAAATTTCCACTTTCTTCGTCAAAACCATATTGGTACATAACATCATGAATAACGTTATTCCAATAAAATAAATTTGTTATTGCTGCAGATTCATACTGATTGGTATTTGAATAGATTAAATCGAAAGGATATCCAGTAAATTCTAAATTAGCACCACCGTCAGGCTGAAACCCTACATTATCCCCATCTTCATATGCATTGGCATTATTTCCGCGTGTTACCGTAAATTCAGCACCGTCTACACCATCAATATCATGCCACCCAAAAGGAGAAGCCGTTGTATTAGCAGGTTGGTTTTCTATAGAACGAGCAGCATAATAAGGGCTTTCGAATGGAAGTGCGATTACTTCATAACATTCATTACACCCTAACGTTGTCTCTCTAACCGTAGTTTTATAATTTGGAATGTCGTATAAATTTGCATTGTAATCTAATTCTGAAACATCATTGCTATGATCATGATCTAATCCACAACTACTAATAAGGTCATTTTTTGAAACTATTTCACCAGAATTTGCATCGACTCTTAGGCTCCACCAATGTGTGTCATTTATAGCATCTATTGAAAAATTCCAAGCTAACACAAGTGCTCCTTCAGAGTTTGCAGCGTACATTAATTGTGCTACAATATCATTTTGTGACATTCCACCTCCACTAAGAGTAACTCGGTTTCTTGCTGATTCGGTAGCTAGGATATTTAAGTCTTCTGTAATTGAATATCCCAATTTACTTGCTGCAGAAACTACTGCTTGTGCGGCCGACAAGGAAGCTGTTGCGCCAGAAATAGTCTTACCTATGGCATTTTTAATAAATCGATTGTCAGCAGAAAGAAGAGTTCCATCTGATAAAGAATGAACACCAGATTCGGTTCCATAAACTTCGAGTCCCTCGATAATTTGCCTAAAATAGACATGTTCTACACCACTTAATCTACTCCTATTGCTGCTGGTTATTTTCCATCTAACATCAGTAGGTAGTAATTCGTTATTTTCAAGAACTTGTTGAAAATGTTGATCTATTGCTTTTGAATCGTTTTGTGCATACATGGAGACAAAACATGAAATAAAAAGCAGCGAGGTTAAAGCCCAAGTAATTTTTTTCATATAAATTTTTATTTATTAAATTATTAAGAAACGTAAATCTATCGAATACTGAAGGTTTTTCAAACAAATAGTTATAAATAGATAAAAATTTAACATTTATTCAATTTTATGATAGAATTGTTAGATTTTCTCTAAAAACTATAAAAATAGTAAATAGTCAAAATATTTATTAACTTCGCTAATATCAATAAAAAACTGATTTATGGAACAACCAAATTCGCTTATCATCGCTATGCAAAATGGAGATGAAAAAGCTTTTTCTACATTATACACTATGTATTCGGAAGCACTTTATGGTATAATATACAGTATTGTTCTGGATAATAATGTAGCGGAAGAAGTATTACAAGATGTCTTTATTAAAATTTGGGATAACTCAAAATCTTACGATATAAATAAAGGTCGATTTTTTACTTGGATCCTTAATATAGCAAGGAATACTTCTATCGATGAGACTCGCTCGAAGGCATATAAGAACAGTAAGAAAAACCTTTCTACAACAAATTTCGTAGATATAATAAAATCAACTGACAGTCTCAACAAAAAAACCAACGCCATTGGTATTCAGAAATTTATTGATGCTTTAAAACCTGCATGTATAAAAATAATTGACCTATTATATTTTAAAGGTTTTACACAGGTTGACGCCGCAAAAGATTTAGACATACCCCTTGGAACATTAAAAACAAGGAACCGTACATGTTTACGGGATTTAAGAACAATTGTATTGGGATAACTTATGACAGCAGCAGAAATTATAGCATCGGGGAAACTAGAGCTTTATATATACGGAGCACTTCCAAAAGAAGAGCACGCAGAAATAGAAGAAGCAATAAGTACCTCTCCCGAAGTACAGAGAGAATTAGAACAAATAGAAGCAACCTTAATTGAGTTAGCAGAAGCAGTAGCTCCACCAATTCCAGCAATGGTTTGGTCTCATATCCTTACCGCAATCTCAAAGGTAAGAACCCTACGAAGTGTCGATAAAGACAAAACAAATTGGGCAGCCATTACAGGCTGGGCAGCAGCGATCTTATGTGTAGGTGGTCTCTTTTGGATGCTTAACCAAAACAATGAGTTAGAGGATAATTTACAAGTTACTTCTACGGAAAATACAGAGTTGAAAAATAAAATAACTACTACTGAAGAGCAGTTGGCTGAAACTAATTCAATTTTAGATGTTATTAGATCGAAAGATTACAGTAGTTATACCCTACCTGGAAATCAAGCTGTAGCACCTGAAGCATTTGCAAAAGTATATTTCAATAAGAAAGATAAAGTTGCTTATATAGATGCAAAGGGACTTCCCGAAGCACCTCGTGGAAAGGTATATCAAGTATGGTCACTACTTATGGAACCTCTTACACCACGAAATGTTGGTTTACTAGCAATTGGCACCGAAGTAGAAGAAGGAATATACAGATTTGATAATGTACCAGATCCAGAAGCTTTTGGAATTACACTAGAGCCAGAAGGCGGAAGTGAAGGGCCTACACTTTCTCAATTATATACTTTGGGAACTGTGGGACAATAATTTGTTATAAACAGACTATAGAGCGCTTTGAAATATATTTCAAAGCGCTTTTTTTATTTAATATTTTCATCACTGCCTTAGGTTTATCTACTGTCAGGTTCCTTCTATGAAATGGCCTTTTTCACATATTTTAAACCGGTTTAAATCCAACCAATAATATTTATCTGTAAAGCATATACTAAAGTTAAAAGGTTGACTAAAATAACCTACTGCTATACTATTTTTAATGTAGTATATACGATATTAGAATATATGAAGAGCGTAATAATTAAATTACATTGCTCATAAAAAAAGCGCCCTTCTCCAAGGGCGCTTCAACTAACAAAAAAACTCTGAAAAAACCGGCTTCGCCAGTTTTGGAATATCTATCGAATCGATAGATAACCAACCTTTCTACAATTACTTACGCAGTTTTTATATCTGCGGTTTTAATTTTATAGGTTTTTAACATCTTTTAAGACAACAGGTCCAATCTCGAAGGCTGCTTCTTCTAATTCCTCTTTTAAAGGCGTGACGGCATCATTCATACCATTGGCTTTATAAATAAGAGCTGTATGATATTGAGCAGTAGGTTCGAAAGTTTTGCCCACTACATGATCTTTTATAGTTTTTAAGGCTTGTTCCTTTTGACCCGCTTTTAACTGAGCATACGCTAGTAAATCGTAGGTTTCTGGAGTAGCCCGGTTCTCAATCTCCATTTGTGCAAGTTTTAGCGCTTTTTGAGGGTCTGTATCGGCATATAACTCAATAAGATATCCATTATACATATTTCCATAATTACCTTCAGAAATGGTTTTGATGAATGCCTTTTTTTGATTGTTTGCTTCCGAAGTATCATTATTAAATTCAGCCATTTCAGCTTTTAGTAAATGATAATCGGGTACTTTATGATTTTTTAAAATTGAATCGAGAATACGATTGGCCTCTTTGGTATTTTTTTGATAAGAGTAATTAATCCAAGCAATACCCTTTTTTGCATAGGCATTATCAGGTTCCAATTCAAGTGTCATTAAATAGTGTTGGTAGGCATCTTCTATTCTTCCTGCGTGGCCATAGAAATCTCCTAAATTAGAATACGTCCATATTTTTAAAGGCTTGCTTTTTCTAGACTCTGCAATCTCCTTTGCTTTTTCTAAATTTCGAATAGCGGCATCTAGTTCTCCATTATAATCGTTCCATTTGGCTTGGCGAATTAGATAATTAAAATCTCCATTATTTTTGATTTTTTCTAAATTCTCATTGGCTTTTTCATAATTTCCTGTTTCCATATAGATATCGAATAACATGAATTCGGTTTCTTTTTTATTAGAGACACCAGCATAAGATTCCTCTAGGAGCTCTTGTGCTTCTTTAAAACGGTGTTGTGAAATATATGTTCGAGCCAATCCTCTCGCATATCCATCTTTATTATTTGCAGATATATCCATCGCTTTCTTATACATGGTCTC
Organism: Cochleicola gelatinilyticus; assembly: GCF_001637325.1. Taxonomy (GTDB): domain Bacteria; phylum Bacteroidota; class Bacteroidia; order Flavobacteriales; family Flavobacteriaceae; genus Cochleicola; species Cochleicola gelatinilyticus. The sequence continues at coordinate 500,233 of NZ_LRXL01000037.1, read as the reverse complement.
GGCATTGGAAAGATACTGTCCATCTCCAGTTGTGGCAAAAAGTTTTCCGTAGGCACCAGCTAAAGGTCCCATATCTCCTACTCCTGTAGTATCAGCGTCAAGCCTTTTAGACCAAAAATCTTTTTCTGAAAGAGCAGTTTCGTAAGAAGATTTGTTTTCGGAAGTTAAATACTTATTATAATCTGAAGCATTCGTAATAGATTTCGACTTCTCTGTATTTTCTTTACATGCCGAAAAAAATGCTAGTATGCTTAAAATGATGAGTGTTTTTTTCATTGTTAGTAGGGTATTTATTATTACTTTATATATTAAAAATCGATGTTTCAAGCTTTTAAAATAAAAGGTGTACATCACTAATATAAACAAGAAAAGAGCAATTGCTTGCTCTTTTCTTTAACTTATATCCTAAAAAAGAGTTTCTTAGTTAGGGGTAGGCATGTAAGGGAATGCAGATGGGAACATTCTGTCACCAGCATCTACTCCATCACTTGTTAATTGTGGTGTTCCGTTATTACCGTCGAAACGAGTACCCGTTGTACCACCAAACATTAACGTTAATGATATATCAATTACATCGTCTTGAAGGTTTCTACCTGTTAAAGCATTTGTACCATCAAAATATGTAGTTGGTCCATCGGCTGCAACTTGCAACGCATCGAATTGTGCTAATACAGTTGTAAATGTTGCTGCATCTAATCCAAGAATATTTTCTTCATAATCAATCTCAACTCCTAAAGCAGCTCCATATACATCATGGTATGCTTCAAGCTGCGCTTGAAATCCTGGCTGAAATGAGGCTCTATCTGAAACCACAGAAACATTAAAGTTATTTTTAACCTCATCGGTTCCACCAAATACGGTGTTAATCCCTGGACGTCCCATTACATCTTCTTGTACATACGTACCTGAAAAATCTATTGGATCTGGATCTTCTTCACATGGTGCACAAAATGAACCACCGCAATCTACTCCTTCTTCGTCACCATTCTGAATTCCATCTTCACAAGTTGGTTCCACGGCACATGGCTCACAAGCGGTTCCTCCACAATCTAATCCCTCTTCATCTCCATTTTGAATTCCATCATCACAAGTTGCGTTAACAATTACGTTATCGTCGTCGTCTTTACACTGTACGAATAATGTCGTAGTGCAAAGTGCAAATACTAATATTTTTATATATGTTTTCATTTTTTATCTTCTTTTTGTAGTGTATAATTTATTGCTTTCTTTTTGTCGATACCCAAACATTATAGGAATCTGGCAGTGCGCCTTCTTCAAATAACCCTGCAGCAACTGCTACGTGTGTAGGTGCAGTACCCAACAATGTGTTTGGAACTTCAGCAACCACGGCTAAAACGTTTAAATCTTCAAAGAAATCACTTGCTTGTTCTGGAGGTAAAAATCCTTCAGGAGCTACTTCTCCACCTGCAACCATATTAAATCGGTTGAAATCGAAAAAGAATAAATCTCTACGTGGTCCAGCGTACACTGTCATACCATTAGCAGATGCGGTTAATTCTTCGTTAGATTCTGATATTTTAACAGCAATAGGAGCTACACTTGTTTGAATAGTGCTTGATAATCCTGGTGCGTCTGGTGCAACAGGTCCAAAAAAGTACATAGAGTCACCTCTTTTTATTGCTTGGATAACTAAATCTTCTACAAAATCTCCAGTATTATCTATATTAAATTCTAAAAGTACATCTTCGTCGAATTGAGCATTGTTAGTTTGCTCTCCCGGCATTAACGGTCCTTGAATCGTTGCTATTAATACGGTATTCTCAGGATTTGCTCCTTCAAAAGCATATAAATCGGCGATGTCACTACTAGTACCCGCCACATTTGGCGCGTCTACGTGATCGGCAGCTATTAAAAATACTGAAAGCACGGCTAAACCGATACCTCCAATAGCTGCAATAAGTTTTGTTTTTTTCATAATTGTAATTGTTATTAATTGTTATTTTTACGTGTTATATAATGATATACGTTCAAACCTACTAGTACGGTTTTTATAAAGACGTTAATTATTTGTTAAGCAAAAATGCATGTTCGTTAAACAAGTGATAAATAGCCATCAATACTCTTAAAAGACGTTAAATTAATTCCTATGAACCCTTCAGCCGCAGGATGGATCTTAAAATTTTTGAACGTATATGATTCAGAACTTACTGCATTTAAGCAAGCAACGTCTAACGAATTCTACCAGCAACTACTGGCATGCGGATTTATATACGGTATTTCAGTAAACACAGTTTCTCTTAAAAAAATAAGTACGCTTCAACTTTCAAATGAAGAGTTTACAAAGGTTAATTTGTTTCAAGCCTTACTCGTTACAAGTTATAAGCATGATCCTACTCTCCTTCCGAAGCAATCGATAGAACACATCATACAATTCTATAAACAGTTAGATAAAGGAAAAAAACGCTTTTTACACAAGCTCTCTCTGTCGCAAAGTACAGAACAAAATCTCGAAAAAATTCTTTCCGCACGAATTCAAGAACGAAATTCTGTTTTAAAAAAAGACGCCGCCTCCCTACTTACCTATGCCCTACTGTATGCAGATGTTCAAGCATTTAGATACTATTTAACAAATCCCAACGAGGTGAAAGAATATGCGCGCCAGTTGGAGCTGGCAATTATTAATGCATGCGTTCTTGCCTTACAGTCTAAAAAAAATAAAAAGAAATACGATTTATTATTATTGGAGTTATTCGAATCTTCATCTGATTATTTACACCATCAAACCGACCAATCACCAATCGATACCTTAGAACATCTTTCGTACCTTAAAAAGGAAGATGATGTTGTGAAGAAGTATATTATAGATTTGTGTTGCTTGGCAATTTGGGATGATAAAGAAATGAATACTTCAGAATTTCAATTTCTTCAACAGTTGGCAGTGGCGTTACAACAACCTGAAGGAATCATCGAAACAAGCATTGAAGCAATTAAACATTTTGCAGAAACTAATGCCACGAATGTTCAGCTGTTTAAGTATTCTAACCCAGTACAACAATTTTACAAGCAGTCTTCAAAAACAGTAAAAACATTAATTCTTCGGAATAAAAACCGACTCGTTAAAGAGTTGTCTGAAAGTGGCGAATTAATGGTGCTATTAGGGCAATCTACATTTCGAGACCTTTCAAAAGAGGAAAAGAACAAGGTTAAAGAACAACTGCTGGATATTTGTAAAAGTATTCCGTCACTTACAATTTTTCTGCTCCCAGGAGGCACCTTATTATTACCCTTGTTAGTAAAGTTTATTCCTAAATTACTTCCTTCTGCTTTTCATGAGAATAGAATTGAAGTGAAAAAGGAAAAAGAAAGAAATGATTAAGGATTAGTTTCTTTGACTAGTTGAAGCCAGTACTAATGGCACATTATGGTATTCTCTATAAAATTATTCCTTATATATTACACTCTTTACTCCTATTAATTACTCGATCCATACCTTGAAGTCTTTTACACGGTCGCGTGCAACAATAACCTCTTGGTCTCTGTAGCTGTTTAGTTTTAACTGAAGCCGTGAATTTGTGTATGAGATAATATCTTTAATGGCATGTATATTTACATAGTATTTCCGACTTATACGAAAGAAGGTTTTTGGTTCTAATTCTTCTTCTAATTTTTCAAGAGTGGTGTCTAATAAATAATTTCTTCCATCGATGGTATGTGCGTATGTTCCTTTATTTTCAGAATAAAAACATTCGATCTCATCTACGGGAATCATTTTAATATGCTGCCCAATCTTAGTCGTAAATCGTTTTTTATATTCACGCTCAATGGGATTGGTTAACAGATTTTTAATGTCTTCAAAATTAAGCTGCAATGGTTTTGCCGGAGCACTTAATGTTTGGTACTTAGTTACAGCAGTTTCTAACTCTTCTTCATCTATAGGTTTGAGAAGATAATCGATGCTATTCAACTTAAAAGCTTTTAAAGCATATTCATCGAAAGCTGTGGTAAAGATGATTGCACTATGTACCTCAACCTCATCGAAAATCTCGAACGAAAGTCCGTCGCTTAACTGAATATCTAAAAAAATAAGATCTGGATGCTCATTATTTTGAAACCATTCGATCGCTTCTTCAACACTGTGCAGCATTTTATCTGTAGTAACATTTAATGCCTCTAACATTCGTTGTAAGCGTCTGGCTGAAGGCTTTTCGTCTTCGATAATTAATACATTCATTATAGAATATTCTTTTTTAATATGATTCGCAAATTAGTATTGAATTTAAAAAGTTACTCCCAATATTGGGTATTGTTGAGTTCCTCATCCTGTTTGTTTAATAATTCTTGAATTTTCTTTTCTTCCCATTTCTGGAAAACATTCTGTTTTGCATAAAAAATATATAGTACGTATAGGCCATGTGAAACTAATCCTATACCCCAGAAGAATGCACCAACATAATTTCCCCAGCTTGTAAAATCTACTGGACTCTTACTAAACACATTTGCATGAATAAGAATGAGTATTAAATTAATGATACAATACACTGCTAAATGGTTGTAAAATGCCTTTAGCGTTTCTACTTTTTTCTTTGCTTTGAGATAAGCTTTGTTATTTTCTTGTTCCATGAGTACAGGTTATTTCCAAAGATTAGTGTCTTTTCGATCTTCTTGTTCCATAAATTCTCTCACCTTACGGTCTTCCCAGTCTTTTCCAATTCCAAAATTCCATCTAAATGCTTTTGCTGCTTGAAAAAACAATCCGATTCCCCAGCCGAATGCTGCCCATAAAAACCATGGATAGCGCAACTCATTAACATAGTAATTAAGTCCAGCGAGGAAGCCTATAAATATCACATAGAAAATAAGTCCAGAGTAGAACTTTTTTATCTCTGCTACGCGTTCTTTTGCCTTTAAATATTTAGTTTCTTGTGTTGGTTCCATAATCTTGATTTTTATAATAATATAAATGTAACAGCTAATTTCAATGTTTCAAAAGCATTGCTACTCAATTGTAGATTTAGCAAGATGAACTGTTATTGGTCTTTATTCATGAGTTCTTTTATTTTGCGTTGTTCCCAGTTTTTTCCGAAGAAAGGATTATAATTAAAAGTGTCTGAAGCATGCCCCAATACTCCGAAGCCCCAACCCAAAATAGGAAAAGCAGCCCAAGGAAAACCTGCTCTAGAAATATAATTTAGCCATATAAACACTGGCACAAAGAGTAAATAAATGGTTAAATGAATATAAAATCCTTTTAACTTTTCTACGCGCTCTTTAGCGGTGGCATATTTTTTATTAGATATATACGTTTCTTGTGTATTCATAATTGTTATTTCTTTAGTCAACATTGGGATTGCTACACGAAATGTTTTTTCATCCTGTTGTATCGAAACGGGTAATTTTGTTAATAATTGATAGCGCTGCACAATATTTCTCAGTCCTACACCTGTACTTTTTTTAATCACCTCTTTAGGTTGCATCGTATTAGTAATAACAAGATTTCCTTTTTCTTCGGAAATGGTTATGTGCAATTTTTTAGAGGGCATCACTTGATTGTGTTTTACCGCGTTTTCTAGCAATAACTGAAGCGATAACGGCACTACTTTCGCTTCAGGGTTTAGAAGTACCTCGGGCATTGTAAAAACAATACTATCTTCAAAACGCATTTCGATAAGTGCCATATACAGTTTTGCAAACTTTAACTCTTCTGTCACGGTAACAAGCTCTTTATTCTTTTGTTCTAGAACATATCTATATACTTTAGACAAGGAGGTGGTAAACTTTGTAGCAGCTTTCGGGTTTTCTTCTATTAAGCTGGTAAGTACATTCAAGCTGTTAAACAAAAAATGTGGATCTAACTGATTTTTCAAGGCATCGAATTGAGCCGACGCTGCTCCAGCAATAAACTTTTGTTCTTTAACTTTCCGTTCTTGCTTGTAACGATAGTAATACACCGCATAAAAAATAGTGATTACGACCATCGCAATTACGAAAGAAATAATGTATTCTATGGGGCGTTCATTTAAAACAAAATCAGAAAATGCTATCCCTGAGAACACAACCGCTGCAATAAAGCGAATTAGAAGAATCGTGAGCAGGGTAATTACTATGGCACCTGCTATACCTCGTAACAAAGGTTTCGTTTTAAATAAATCCTGTTGATACTTTTTAATGGTATAGTAGAACCAGCCCATATTTGCCATATACAACCCTACAGAAAATAATTGGTTGTATAAAAAACGCTCCCAGAGATTCCCCGCATTTAAAACATTAAATCCATTTGCATACTCGATAAGTGATACCACTATAAAAATAAGTACCCCTATAAAAAATGCTTTTCCAAATTCTTTTAATAAGTTCATTATTTTTTTCTACAACTGTTATTTAGTAATTCTTTGGCACGACCTTCACCGTCATTAGGATGGAAATCGCTTTCTGGTTTAAAGGTAGCAAAAAGGGAAAGGGCACGGGCAACATCTTTACAATAGGGAGTAATTGGTTTTCCAAAATATTGTGCAGCTTCCATTTCCCATTCTGCCTTTCCTAGTACAACGCGTGGATTTTTAGGAGCTAACTGTATCGCCTTTTCATACAACGATGTCACTTTCCCCGAATATGTCATCCCATATTTTTGACCATCATATGCAATCCATGCTGTATACCACAACGCATCTAAAATAAGAATTTCTGGATTGTCTTTCGAGATCGCCGTGGCATCATTTATAAAATCTCGTGCCTTTTCTAGTTGTGCACTAAATTTAGTAGCATCCTTCTCCCCAAAGCTATAAATTATATTAATTTTTGCTACATAATAAAGCGGCAACCAATTATCGGTTTCTGCTTGTGCGATACGCTCAAAAAGATTTGCCGCTTCCATAGGCTTTTCATTTTTCCAAAGATCGAAAGCCTTTTGCATTCCTTGTTCATACTTTGTTTGACTTATTCCTGAAACCGAAAAAAGAAATGTTGCTAAAATGAAGAGTGTTCTCATAGTGTTTAATTATTCGTTTATAATACTATTGTTCGTGTATTTATCTAATTCTTATTTCTTGTTGTACAACGTCTCCTGTACCCACTTCGAAAACAGCATTCTTCCATTGAGGAGGTCCAAAAGGGTTAAAAGCATTGTTTGATGTGCCATAATCTTCCGCAGGTAATAACCCCAAATACATATCGAAAATATGATCTGCATCTTCATCATGAAAAACAGAAATTGCATATACACCTTCAGGGATATTAGTAAAAGTTATTTGTACTTTCTCACCGACTACAGGCTTAGTAGCCGCTTTAAATGGACTTTTAAGAAAACTATCTTCCGAATTATACAACCCAATTTTTACATTTCCGTTATTAGAGTCGAATCCTGTAATTGTAACTGCTACCGAATTTTGCGCTCCTAAAAACCAAGTGGTAAGTAATAAAGCTAAATATGTGAGTACTGTTTGCATGATTAAAAGTTTAATATTTATTACCAGTCAAATATCGTGGAGAAGTAAGGTTTATTTAAAAAGTTCTTTCTGAACTGTATTATTTCTTGACTGAATTGTAAATAAGTGATTTTTTCTTCGGAAAGAAATAGCATCAATTATAAGTTATCTAACTGATTGTCACTTCTATCCTCACTAATGGTCCAGAAAAAGCCAACAAAAAAGAACTGGTCGGCAGCTGGACGAAGCGTTTGTCTAGCAAAATCACCAGTTGTATTTGGTGTGTCAGCATATTGATACCCGTTTATGTTTTTAAATCCGAGTACATTGTTTACCGAGGCATACAATATCTGTTGCTGAGAAATAAGGTATGCCCAATTTAAGCTCAAACTGTTATATCCTTTTGTTCTCTCTTGAAGAAATCCTAGTTGATTGGGATTTGTATACGTGCGACCACTTCCATACTGGTAACTGAATCCTACTTGACTTTTCCAGTCTTCGATCCAGTATTTTGCTACTACAGAAACATTATGCGTATTGGCAAACGAAGGTGTCGCTTTTATAGGATAATTACGATACTGTCGTTGCGAATCTAGAAACGAATAACTAATCCAATAATCAATCTCTTTTAAACTTTGGTTATCACGCCAAAAAAAGTCGATTCCTTGAGCATAACCGTCTCCTCCATTTGTATAGTTGCTGTTAAAAGTTTCGGTTGGTGTGTCAAAACGTACAAGATCATTATATTCTTTTCGATATGCTTCGGCTCTAAAAATTCTATTATTCGCTACATATTGATAGTTCGCAATAAAATGTTTCGTGTTTTGGGCTTGTAGATCACTTTCAAATTTAAGCACTCCCATATCGGGTTGTTGGTAAAAATCCCCGTATGCCAAAGACACTTGACTGTCTCTTCCTGTTTTGTAAGCTAATGAAATTCTTGGAGCTATTGTCACCGCATCGAACAAAGCACTATATTCAGCCCGAACTCCTACTTTACTTGCAAACTTTTTAGAAAAAATAAAATCTGCTTCTGAAAAAAGTACCGAAATATTATTCTGAACTCCATACCCTTCAGTCACATCTGGACCATTAAAATTTTCATTGAATTTGGTTATAAATTGTTCTCCTCCCAACTGAAGCTTTATGCGGTTACTGAAACGCTTCCGAAGTTTTAATTTTAAATGAGCCGAATTTTCTACATCTTTAATTGCTTGCTCCTCAATATCGAATTTACTTTTAGAATAGGTATAACTAGCACCACCCATCAGTTTCCACGAATCTGAAAGGCTTCCTGTATAACTGGCGTTGCTATAAAAATTGGTGTTTTTTAACTGAAAGCGGACTCCTTCTGGTGTATTAATATCTTGCTGCGTAAGTTCGAAATTTGTGGTATCGAAGGCATTGTAAATTTTTAAAAGTCCGTTGTCGAATTTTTTTCGGAATACAGTCTCACCCGAAAGCGTTTCGAATGGTTTGTGCCATTGGTTGCGATCTGAAAACACTTCGTTATAAGGAGCTAAGTTAATATAAGAGGCATTAACGCTTAATGAACTTTTATCCCACTTCTGCGTATTTCCGATCCCTGCCCCTACACTCATAATTGATACTTCAGTCTTTTCTTGATCGGGTTCATCGATCGTGTTTAGTAAAAGGACCGATGATAATGCTTGCCCATATTCAGCAGAATATCCTCCGGTTGAAAAAGTGATACCATCAAACAAAAAAGGACTGTACCGTCCGCGCGAAGGAATGTTATTGGTGCTAGGGGTATACGGTGTAAATACACGAATGCCATCGATAAAGATCTGCGTTTCTAATGCATCTCCTCCCCGTACAAAAAGTCTTCCATCCTCCGAAACAGTACTGGTTCCTGGCAAGGTTTGTAAAGCTCCAATAAAATCTCCAACAGCGCCAGCCGTGGTAACAACGTCTAAAGGCTTCAACACCGAAACCTTACTGTTGTCACTGGCTTCAAAAGTTCCCGCAGAGAGCACTACAGTGTCTAGTGAATTTACATCATCTCGTAATACAATAGTTAAGTTTGTAAGGTGCGATACATCGGCAGCCATTAGAAAAGGTTCGAAAGAAACAAAAGACACGGTTAGTGTTTGTACACCATTTTCAGAAGTTTCAAAAACGAATGATCCGTTGGAGGCAGTAGAAGTTCCATCGTATGTTCCTTCCAGATACACGTTTGCTCCAGCAATGGGAGCCCCATTTTTTTGTGTTACGATACCCGAGATAATGTTTTGTGCCGTGATTGTTTCTGATATGATAATTAAAAAAAGAAAGAATAGTTTAGAGCGTAAAAGTGTGGTGAGTGATTTCATGGTCGTATTTTTGTTCACTTCAAAGATGAAGAGATGGTAGATCCTTTCCGAAGAAAAAACCCTCAGTTGTTAAATTAGCCTACTCAATTGTTATCTAGCGCTCTATAATTATAACATTTCTTTAATTGCGCAACCTTTTAAAAACCCCTATCTTGAAGTATTAAAATGTTTCTATATGACCGACGCAGAAAAAATTGAAGAGTATCTAGAAAAGCATCTTACTTGGAAAGATAAATTACAAAAGCTGCGAACTCTGCTTACCTCAACCGACCTAAAAGAAGAAGTGAAATGGGGAGCGCCAGCTTATACATTAAATGGAAAAATTCTTATAGGGTTGGGTGCTTTTAAAAACCACATGGGCATTTGGTTTCATCAAGGAGTTTTTTTAAAGGATAAAGAAAACCAGCTTTTAAATGCACAGGAGGAGAAGACTAAAGCACTTAGGCAATGGCGATTTCATCAAGAAGACGTTATCGACACCTCATTAGTCTTGAAATACATAAACGAAACCATTAAAAATGCACGTGAAGGAAAAGAATACAAGCCTGTACGTACAAAAGAGGTAGTACTACCACAATTATTAAAAGACGTGTTTAAACTGGACAAGAAATTAGAAACTTCTTTTAAAGCGTTATCACTTGGAAAGCAAAAAGATTATGCAGAACATATTAATTCTGCTAAGCGTGAAGCGACCAAACAAAATCGGTTGGAAAAAATAAAGCCGATGATTCTTCAAGGTGTTGGCTTACACGATAAATATAAAAATTGTTAATGGCAAAAAAACCAAAATTTAAACGATACAACGAACGCCAAATTTGGTTCTATAGTAAAAGAGCCTTTTGGATCCTTTTTGCATGGGTACTAATCTCGAATGTATTATTTTTCTATGAATTCTTCACTTTAAAAAGCAATGGCGGACTTACTTCTGCTTTTGATTTTGAGTCTTCGTTTACAGCAAATATGATTGTTGCCGTACTTGCTGGGCTCATTGGTGGGATATTTACGGTAAACCTTATGGAGCGTTGGCTGCGAAAACATGCTTTTTGGAAAGCATTGCTATATATTACCATTGCATATATAACTACTGCTATATTAATTAGTTTTATTGGGATGCTTTATTTTAAAAGTGATGCACTTGGCTTGCCTTTTTATGACCCTGAAGTACTTCAAGCAGTAGGATACTTTTTTACTACGTGGCTATTTCTTAAAAATTTTATTCTTTGGTTACTTATAGTAATTGTTACGTTAATTGTTCTAATGGTAAACGATAAGTACGGGCCAGGGGTATTCCCCGATTATCTTATGGGGCGTTATTTTATGCCTAAAAATGAACGTCGTATTTTTATGTTCGCAGACATAAAAGACGCTACAACAATTGCAGAAGAACTTGGCGAAGAAAAATATTTTAATTTTCTGAAGGATTTCTTTAGGGACATCGCTCCAGCAATTGTTCAAACACGTGCTGAAGTTTACCAATACGTAGGTGATGAAGTAGTGCTTTCTTGGAAAATGAAGCACGGTTTAAAACACGGTAATGCCTTACAATGTTTCTACAGTATGAAACGACTTATTGCATACAAATCTCCTAAGTATATTAAAAAATACGGTGTAGCTCCTGTCTTTAAAGCTGGTTATCATTATGGAAATGTCATGGTAGGTGAAATTGGACAGATTAAAAGGGATATCGCTTTTTCGGGAGATGTATTGAATACCACTTCGAGAATTCAATCGCTTTGTAATGAACTTGGAGTTGAGATTTTAGCCTCAAAAGAATTTGGAGATTTATCTTATAAACTTCCAAAACGAGTCGTAAAACATCCCGTTGGAAAAGAGAAATTAAAAGGTAAGGCTGAAGAAATGGAGCTTGTCACGTACACACGAAATCAAGCCTAAAATTTTTAATTAGGTTGGAGTTTATGCAGATTAATTTTAATTATTTTATAAACTAATATCTTAAATTAGTAGGTGCTGCAAAAATATCTTTTGCCAATTCCCATAACCATATCCATTTTAGATGCCTCGAATGTGGTAAGGTAGCGTGTCTAGAAAACGATATATCTGGGTTTTGTGATGGCTGCTCCTAATTAGGGAAATTACTTTTTTGTAAACGGACGAATTATTAAGCGTGCAGCACGATCGTAATTAATGTAGCTGTAGGTCCAGTTGAAGAATGTGATCACTCTGTTTCTAAAACCAACCAAAAACCATAAATGCACAAACATCCATAGAAACCAAGCAAAGGCACCTGCAAAGTGCATTTTTTTAAAGTCGACTACTGCTTTATTTCTTCCTACGGTTGCCATACTTCCCTTATCTAAATACACAAAAGGCTTTGGTGTTTTCCCTTCCAGTATCTTTTTAAAATTCTTCCCTAAATGGCTTCCTTGTTGAATGGCAGGCTGTGCTACTTGTGGGTGTCCCTTCGGAAAGTTTTCTGTTTCCATAAGAGCGATATCGCCTATGGCGTAAACAGCTTCAAGACCTTCAATTTTATTGGTACGATCCACTTTATATCGATTGGCCTTTTCGATAAGAGAATTTCCATCGATTCCACCAATGGGTGCTCCGGTAACTCCTGCCGCCCAAATAAACGTTTCGGTTTCGAAAGTGGTTCCATCTTTGGTCGTTACAATACTTCCATCATAATCGGTAATAAAGGTTTTTAAATGAAGTTGTACTCCCAAGTTTTCTAAAAACTTCGCTGCTTTTTTAGAGGCAGTTTCACTCATTGGAGGCAGAACTCTATCGGCACCTTCAATTAAATGCACTTTCATTTCTTCCTCCTCTAGTTCGGGATAATCATGTTCTAGAATTCCTTTTCGAAACTCTGCCAATGCACCTGCTAATTCAACCCCTGTGGGTCCCGCTCCCGCAACTACAAAATTTAGCAATCGCTTCCGTTTTTCTGGGTCGCTCGTTATATCTGCTTCTTCAATGTTCTGAAGCATTAAACTTCTAATATTTAATGCCTGCGGAACTGTTTTCATCGGCATACTGTTAGTCTCTATCGCTTGGTTTCCGAAGTAATTAGTTTTAGTTCCTGTGGCAATAACAAGATAGTCGTACGTAAGGTTTCCGATGGAAGTATAAATTTCTTTTACATTTGTATCTACCCGTTCAACTTCAGCCAAGCGAAAATGAAAATCTTTATTTTTTCTGAAAATTTTCCGAAGCGGATACGCAATCGAATCTGGTTCTAGTCCTGCAGTAGAGACTTGATACAATAAGGGTTGAAATGTATGGTAATTATGGCGATCAAATAGTACTACTTGCACCTCTAATTTCTGAAGTTTCTTTATGAGAGAAACCCCTCCAAAACCACCACCAATTACAATGATTCTAGGAGCATTCGATTTGGGAATATTCATACGCTTATTGTGTGTTATAAAGGTACTATTTACAAGGCAAAAAGCACTTAAATTATCTTATTTTTAGCAAATTTGTAACAAACCTAAAAAGTTTTCTACTAATCGTACAACTAACAATCCATCCTTGAACGAAGACCTTGAACATAGTTTTGTAACCCAGCTAGAGGCCAACCAGAACATCGTACATAAGATCTGCAGACTGTATACAAACAGCCGCGATGCACATAACGATCTGTTTCAGGAAATCACCATACAGTTATGGCGCGCGTTTCCAAAATTTAGAGGGGATGCGAAATTTAGTACTTGGATGTATCGCGTAGCATTAAATACAGCTATAACGCTATATAGAAAGTCAAAACGACAGATACAAACACAAGATTACGAAAAAATTAGTTTTAAAATTTCTTCGGAAGATTATGATGACACGATCGAAGAACAGTTAAAGCTAATGTACAGTGCAGTAAAAGATCTTAACGATATCGATAAAGCATTAGTGTTTTTGTATCTAGAAGATAAGAATTATAGAGAGATTTCAGAAACGCTCGGTATTACCGAAGTGAATGCCCGAGTAAAAATGAATCGAATTAAAGAAAAATTACGAAAAGTATTAAATCCCTAACCCTCCTCCTATGGATCAATTAGAGGTATTAAAAAAAGAATGGCAGAAAAGGGAGCAAGAGTTACCCAAATTGTCGTACGCAGCTATTTATAGCATGCTATTAAAAAAATCGTCTTCTATTGTAAAGTGGATCTTTTTTATTGGTATTGCTGAAATGCTATTTTGGATTGCTATTTTATTTTTCATCCCAGATTCTCAACATAAAATCTTAGTTGAAATGGGATTGCATAAAATTTCGATCTACGTAAATTTAGTGCATTATGTAGTAGTCGCTATTTTCATCTTCTATTTTTATAAAAACTACAAACGCATTCGTGTGACCGATACTATTGGTGAATTAATGGCGAATATTTTAAGAACACGAAAAACAGTTCGCTATTTTGTATATTACAATATTGGCATGTTTGTACTTTCAACCATTGCTGTCAATCTATTTTTCTATTTCAACATGCATCATTTGTACGAAGTGGTCGATCTAGGAGAACAAGCACTTTCTGAAGAGAAATTTCAAACATATTTCATTATAACACAGCTGATTGTAGGGCTTGCATTTCTTGGATTATTAATGCTATTCTATTGGCTGATCTATGGAACCTTACTGAAACGTCTAAACCGAAATTATAAGGAACTAAAAAAAATAGAAGCTTAATTAAATTTAATGATACGTTATGTATAGATTCTTTCTTCGGAAGTAAATCTTTTGGTGTAATGAATGAAGTGTACATATCCATTTAGTTTCTCTACTTTTATACACTTGATTGCCTTTTTTTTTTCTGAAAGGCAACGTTACTACTGAAACCTTTTTACTTAAAATACAGTATTATGAAAAAGATGTTATCCTTTTTGTCGCTTGTAATTTTTCTTATTGCAACACCCAATCTATATGCGCAAAGCACTACTCAAGCTGCGCCTATTTTTGAAGATGGAGAAGCACAAATAGTTACTGCTTTTGAAGATGCATCCCAATGGATTCGACACGACTTGTGGGTAGAAACCGAATTCGATACCGACGGTGATAACAAGCCAGACAGAATGCATGTGAGTGTTACAAGACCGAAACAAACCGACACCGATGGTCTTAAACTCCCAATAATTTATGTGTCAAGTCCCTATTTTGCCGGAGTTGCCCCTAACGTTGAAGGTCTTTTTTGGGATGTGAATCATGAATTAGGAGCGACTGCTAAAGAGCGTGTTCATCCCGAAGTTAAACGAATGGGAAAGCGTCCTATAATCTCAAATTCACATATTAATAAATGGGTTCCAAGAGGATATGTTGTTGTTCACTCTTCATCACCAGGTACCGGACTCTCACAAGGAGCACCTACAGTAGGAGGTGATAATGAATCTTTGGCTCCAAAAGCGGTGATCGACTGGCTGAACGGCCGCGCTGCAGGATACACCGAACCAGACAGCCACGAAAAAGTAGAAGCGTTTTGGTCTACTGGAAAAGTAGGAATGACAGGTACTTCTTATAACGGAACCATTCCATTAGCAGCTGCCACAACTGGAGTTGAAGGTTTAGAAGCCATCATTCCAATTGCACCAAATACTTCCTATTATCATTATTACAGATCTAACGGACTCGTACGTTCTCCTGGAGGCTATTTAGGTGAAGATATCGATGTACTGTATGACTTTATTCACAGTGGTGATGAAGCGAAACGAGCTTATAACAATCAAACCGTACGTGATACCGAAATGAAAAACGGGATGGACCGGGTTACCGGAGATTACAACGATTTCTGGGCTGGACGTGATTATCTGAATGATATGAAACCTATGAAGGCAGCATTGCTAATGTCACATGGGTTTAATGACTGGAATGTAATGCCAGAGCACAGCTATCGAATTTATAAAGCAGCAAAAGAGCAAGGAATTCCCTCACAGATTTATTACCATCAAAATGGACATGGCGGACCGCCTCCTATGAAATTAATGAATCGTTGGTTTACAAGATATCTGCATGGAATAGAAAATGGAGTAGAAAACGATGCACACGCATGGATTGTTCGCGAAAATGACTCTAGAGACAAGCCTACCGCCTATGCTGAATACCCAAACCCTAATTCGAACCCTGTAACATTACATTTGTCTTCAGGAGCACCGAAACAAGGAACATTAAGCATTAAAAATACAAAAAAGAAAGAGACCGAAAATTTCACAGATAATGCCACTATTTCTGGACAAGAATTAGTTACTGCTGAAACTAGTAAACATCGATTGGTATATACCACCCCTGTATTAAAAGAAGCTTTACATATCTCGGGAGTACCAAAAGTATCTATCACTATGTCGAGTAGTAAACCAGCTGCCAATCTATCGGTTTGGTTAGTATCTCTTCCTTGGAATGATGCAAAAGATGCAAAAATCACCGATAATATTATTACCCGTGGATGGGCAGATCCACAAAATCATAACTCATTAACAGATAGTAGTCCGTTGGTTCCTAAGCAATTTTATGAAGTGAACTTCGACCTCATGCCCGATGATCAGATTATTCCTAAAGGACAGCAACTAGCACTCATGATTTTTTCGAGTGATAAAGAATTTACCCTACTACCAAAACCTGGAACACAACTAACTATAGATTTAGATGCAACCACAATTACCCTTCCAATTGTTGGTGGGGAAACAGCATATTTAAAAGCAATGACTAATGACTAATGAGGGTTTCTTCATTATATCTTTTTCATTCACACTAAATTCCTGCTATTTCTTTTATTTCTGAAATAATTCTGTCTGCCAGCACATCTGCTTCTTCCTGTGATTTAGCTTCCGTATAGATTCGAATAATGGGTTCTGTATTGGATTTTCGAAGATGTACCCAGTTTTCAGCAAAATCTATTTTTACACCATCGATAGTATTTATTTGTTCTGAAGCATATTTCACTTCCATTGCCTTCAGAAGTGCATCGACATCTAATTGCGGAGTAAGTTGAATCTTTTTCTTACTCATAAAATACGAGGTATATCTTTTCCGAAGTGCGCTAACCGAGACTTTTTCTTCAGCTAAATGACTTAAAAATAAAGCAATTCCCACCAAGCTATCTCTTCCGTAGTGCAATTCAGGATAGATAATTCCGCCGTTGCCTTCTCCTCCAATTACGGCATGTGTTTCTTTCATTTTTTCGACCACATTAACTTCTCCAACAGCACTTGCAGTATAGGTTCCTCCATGCTTTTCGGTCACGTCACGTAATGCACGCGATGAGGACATGTTAGATACCGTATTGCCTTTTTTATGCTGTAAAATATAATCTGCAACTGCTACGAGTGTGTATTCTTCTCCAAACATATTCCCCTTTTCATCTACAAAAGCAAGGCGGTCTACGTCGGGATCGACCACAATACCAAAATCAGCGTTTTCGGTTTTAACTAGTTCCATAAGATCTCCTAAATGTTCTTTTAGAGGCTCAGGGTTATGTGGAAATTCTCCTGTAGGATCACAATATAATTTCACTGGTGTCACCCCTAAAGCTTCTAGCAATAATGGAACTGCGATACCTCCAGTAGAATTCACAGCGTCAACAACTACTTTAAATCCAGCATGCTTAATCGCTTCGGTATTTACTAAAGGTAAATCTAATATTTCATCTATATGAAGGTCTATATACGCATCATTTATAGAGATCTCTCCTAGATCGTCTACTTCAGAAAATTGTATCGTGCCTTGTTCCGCAATATCCAGAATTTCCTGTCCGGCAGCTGCATTTAAAAACTCTCCTTTGTTGTTAAGTAACTTTAATGCATTCCACTGTTTAGGGTTATGGCTCGCTGTAAGTATAATACCTCCATCTGCATGCTCCATTGTAACTGCCACTTCTACGGTGGGAGTTGTAGACAATCCGAGGTCGATCACATGAATCCCCATACCCACTAAGGTTTGCATTACTAATTGTTGCACCATGTGTCCTGATATCCGTGCATCACGTCCAACTACTACTTTATAATGTTCTTTATCCAGTTGATTTTTAACCCAACTACCATAGGCTGCTGCATATTTTACCGCATCAATCGGCGTTAAGTTTTCACCTTGAGCGCCGCCAATGGTTCCTCGTATTCCCGAAATAGATTTTATTAATGTCATGAAATGAATTTTGTGCAAAGATACTTTTTTCAGCTATTTTTCTTCGATGCTATTTCGTAAATTGTGCGGAATGAATTATCTAGCACACATATACCTTTCTAATGAGGACGAAAGTATTACTATTGGTAACTTTATCGCTGATGGAATTAAAGGAAAAAAGTACTTAAAATATCCTCCAAAAATTCAACAAGGTATTTTACTACACCGCGCTATAGACAGCTACACAGATGCACACCCTATTGTACGTCAAAGTACTGCTCGATTGCACGAAAATTACGGACATTATAGTGGGGTAATCGTAGATATTTTATACGATCATTTTTTAGCAAAAAATTGGAATCTTTATCATGAGCAACCACTTGCTATATATGTGGATACATTTTACAAAATGCTTCATTCTAATTTTGAAATTCTCCCCACGCGTATTCAACGTATAATGCCACATATGATTGCCGATAATTGGTTACATAGTTATGCTACTATTCCAGGAATTAGTAGAATTTTAGCACAAATGAACATTCGAACAAAAGGCATCTCAAAAATGAATTTAGCCGTTGCCGAACTGGAAGAATTTTACACCGACTTCGAAAAGGAATTTACCGATTTTTTTGCCGAACTTATTACATATTCTAAAAACAAACTTAAAGAATTATGAATCGACTCCTCCTCTATCTTTTACTGTCGTTTCTAATCGCCTCTTGCAAACAAACCAATACAAGCGCGACAAAAGAAAAAAATAAAACTGAAACACCACTCCCTAAAATAGGGGTCATTACAAAAAATGCTATGGTTGTTTCAGCCAGAATGGAAGCCTCGAAAATTGGTTCAGATATAATGAAAAAAGGAGGTAATGCCTTCGATGCTATGATTGCTACCGAAATGGCCCTGGCTGTAACTTATCCGTATGCTGGAAACTTGGGTGGTGGTGGTTTTATTGTATATAGAACCCAATACGGTGAATTAGGAACTATCGATTATAGAGAAAAAGCCCCATTACAAGCAACAAAAGATATGTATCTCGACGAAAATGGAACTTTTATTTCTGAAAAAAGTAAAACAGGAGCTCTTGCCGTGGGAGTGCCAGGGACCATTGCAGGTATTTTTGCGGTTCATGAAAAACTAGGAAGTCTCCCTATTGAAGAAATTTTACAACCTGTTATCGATCTTGCGAACCAAGGATATATTATAACAGAACAACAGGCAGAACGTTTTAACTTTTATGCAGATATTTTTCTTGAAGTTAATGGAGAAACCTCCATATTTACTAAACAACACAAAGCTGGCGACACCCTTATAAACAAAGCATTAGCTGCTACGTTACAACGAATTTCTGAAAACGGACATGCGGAATTTTACGGTGGAAAAACAGGACAACAACTTGTTGAATTTATTAAAAAGAAAAATGGAATTATCACTATTGAAGACTTACACGCTTATGAAGCAGAGTGGCGTGACCCCATCGTTTTTAATTATAAGGAGTTAAAAATAATTTCCATGGCACCTCCTTCAAGTGGTGGAATTTGCTTAGGTGAAATCTTTAAAATGATCGAGCCTTATCCCTTAAAAGAATACGGACACAACAGTACGAAAGCAATACAACTACTTACAGAAGCAGAACGAAGAGCCTATGCAGATAGAAGTTACTATTTGGGAGATCCAGATTTTGTAGAAATACCCGTTGACTCTTTACTTTCTGAAACGTACGCTGCCAGACAAATGCAAAATTTTAGTTTTAATAATGCTACAGCTTCTTCCAAAATAAAGCATGGCTCTATTGAAGGGTTCGAAGCGTATAAAAATGAAAGTACTGAAACCACGCATTACTCTATTGTCGACTCATTAGGAAATGCTATTGCTGTAACAACAACATTAAATGCAGCTTTCGGATCGAAATTATATGTAAAAGAACTTGGTTTTTTTCTCAATAACGAAATGGATGATTTTAGTGCAAAACCTGGAGAACCCAATATGTTTGGCTTAATTGGAGGAGAAGCAAATGCTATCGCTCCACAAAAAAGAATGCTCAGCTCCATGACACCAACTATTGTTGAAAAAAACGATGAATTTTGGATGAGCTTAGGAACTCCTGGCGGATCTACCATTATTACCTCTGTACTTCAAACCATTTTAAATGTATACGAATACGACATGCATATGCAAGAGGCCGTAAATCAACCCCGTTTTCATCATCAATGGCTACCCGACGTGATCCAATTTGAACCTAATGGATTCTCTGAAGAGACCTTGAGCGAACTCGAAAAATTAAACTATACAACAGACGTAAGTTCTGCTCCTGTTATAGGAAAGGTAGATGCAATTTTAAGACTTTCCAATGGAAAATTAGAAGGCGGAGCCGATCCTAGAGGCGATGATACTGCTAAGGGTTTTTAAAATAACCACATTTAAAAGCACCGTTTATCGAATCAATTCGCCACAACAACGAATTGTAAGATAAATACTACTTTTTGTAAGAAATTATCATAATATTAGACTCGTTAAAATATCTTTAAAGTCTACTTTAATTAAAAATTCAGAAAAATTTTAGTAGTATTTTTATTTTCAGTCTAACTAAATTTTAAAAATTTTCAGCTTCATTTTAAGAGATGAACAACCTATTAATGCCAAATAGATCAAATCATAAACAACTCTATATTCTAATTCCATTCGTATTTAGCTTGGGTCTTTTTGGAATATTATTATTCGTGTTTCATCAAAAGGCAACGGTAAGTTTAGAATTTGAAAAACAATTAGAAGGATTACTTTATATTTTTATAGCGATCTCCATTGTATTACTATTACTCATCTATTTTTATGTTGTAAAAACAATGTCTAAATGGAGAAATCGGGTAGATGATTCTAGTGGTTCTTACAATATAGTGATTCAAAAAATGCATGATTTTAGAAAAATTGTCACTATTTTATTAGAATCTAAGTTATGGTTGCCGGGGCTAAAAAGTTATATTGATGACGAATTTGAAGGACTCACTTATTTTGATGTAAAAGATTTCTATAAAGGAAAATCGAAACAAGCGATCGAATTCCTTCAAGAGGATCATCACTATGGAGATACCGAAAACCTATACCTTGAACTAAAATCTCTATTATTTACAAACTCTCTTCAAAAAGCAACTCCAAGCATTACAATATACCCTAAAAATTACAAACCAAAATTGGTCGAAAAATGGCACACCCATAAATGTGGTTCGGGATTATGGTATTTTTTTGGTTACAAATATGCACTCTATAAAGAGTCTCTTGATATTGAAGGTATTTCTGAAGACAAACAAGATAAAATGATACAGCTCGCCAGTAAAATGGACCCTCAAGTTTTTGAGGATTCTTCATTTAACGAACTGTTTTTATCGAAACTTGGAGAATATGCTACTAAAAAAATAATACCTAATCTTTTATCCGAACGATTAAAGAACAAAGCAAAACTGCCTGTTTCTGTTTTGTATTTAAATATTCTCTTTGTAATAATAACGTGTATGGGAATAATTCTCCCTCTAGTGTATCTTCTCTTTAACGTTCCAGTACAAGTATTAATTCTTAGTATTTCATTTATAATTAGTACTGTTTTCTTTCTAAGTACTACATTTTTCCAATTTATTTTTGAAGAGGTAGATCCATAACACAGAACATGTTGCCTCGCTAAAATAAAATTAGTTAAATCCTTCTTTACACAATGACATCTCTTCTAAATTTTCATTCCAAATGAGTACCTTTGCAAACTATGGCAGAAAATGAAGGTTTTATTGAAGTTTTGGGCGCTCGCGTTCATAATTTAAAGGACATTGATGTAAAAATACCAAGAGAAAAACTGGTTGTAATAACGGGTCTTTCTGGCAGTGGAAAATCTTCGCTGGCATTCGATACCATATACGCCGAAGGGCAGCGTCGTTATATAGAAACGTTCTCTGCTTATGCACGACAATTCTTAGGAAGTCTAGAACGTCCCGACGTTGATAAAATTGAAGGCCTCTCCCCTGTCATTGCAATCGAACAAAAAACAACCAGCAAAAGTCCACGGTCTACCGTAGGGACCATTACCGAAATTTACGATTTCCTCCGATTGTTTTTCGCACGTGCAAGCGATGCTTATAGTTACAATACGGGAGACAAAATGGTAAGTTATAGCGATGAGCAAATTAAACAGCTTATATTATCCGACTTCGACGGAAAAAAAGTAAGTATTTTGGCTCCTGTAATTCGTTCTAGAAAAGGACACTATCGCGAATTATTTGAACAAATAGCAAAACAAGGGTTTCTAAAAGTTCGCATAGATGGAGAAGTAAAAGACCTTACAAAAGGTATGAAGGTAGATCGTTATAAAAATCACGATATCGAGATCGTCATCGACCGCTTAAAAATAGCACAGGAGATCGATAGCGATAAGCGACTTACCGAAACTATTAATACCGCCATGTATCACGGTAATGATGTACTCATGGTTCTGGACAATGATACTGATGAAACACGTTATTTTAGTCGATCACTTATGTGTCCATCGAGTGGAATTTCGTATCCAAACCCCGAACCTAATAACTTCTCATTCAACTCTCCAAAGGGAATGTGCCCCAATTGCAAAGGACTGGGAACCCTCTACGAAGTAAACCTAGATAAACTCGTTCCCGACCCTACTCTTTCTATTAAACAAGGAGCCTTAGCACCACACGGACCTCAAAAAAACAACTGGGTCTTTAAACAATTACAGTTAATCGCTGATCGATTCGATTTTAAACTAAGTGATCCATTTTCTACTCTTCCAAAAGCAGCAAAAGAAATGATCTTTTCTGGAGGAAAAGAAAAATTTGAAGTTGAGTCGAAAACGTTAGGCATTACTCGAAATTATAACATCGATTTTGAAGGCGTCGCGACGTTTCTTCAAAACACGTTTGAAGCCAATGAATCTAAATCGCTGCAACGATGGGCAAAAGAATACATGGATAAGGTCTCATGTCCAGAATGTGGTGGAAGTCGCCTTCGGAAAGAATCACTTTACTTTAAAGTAAACGGAAAAAACATCGCCGAACTCGCACATATGGATGTGGTAGAACTAGCGGCTTGGTTTCAGAAATTAGAAAAAGAATTAAGCGACACCCAATTGAAGATCGCTTCAGAAATAATTAAAGAAGTTAAAAGTAGATTGCAATTTCTCGTGGATGTAGGACTTACCTATCTCGCACTCGACCGCAGTTCGAAATCTCTTTCGGGAGGAGAAGCACAACGCATTCGGTTGGCCACTCAAATAGGTTCGCAGCTTGTTGGAGTTCTTTATATCTTAGACGAACCCAGTATTGGTTTGCATCAACGGGATAATGAAAAATTAATTCAATCACTGGTGCAGTTACGAGATATTGGAAATTCGGTCATTGTGGTAGAACACGATAAAGACATGATCGAACATGCCGACTACATTTTCGATATTGGTCCGGCGGCAGGTAGACACGGTGGCGAAATCGTTTCAGAAGGAACGCCTTCAGAAATAAAAAAGCATAATACTCTTACCGCAGATTATTTAAATGGAACCCGAGAGATTGAAATTCCGAAGCAACGAAGAGAAGGAAATGGGAAGGTATTATCGCTAAAAGGCGCTACTGGAAACAACCTTAAAAATGTATCGATCGACCTTCCTTTAGGAAAAATGATTGGGGTCACTGGAGTTTCAGGAAGTGGGAAATCTACTTTAATCAACGAGACCCTCTACCCTATTCTAAATGCACATTTTTTCAATGGTGTAAAAAAACCCATGCCTTATAAAAAGATCGAAGGGTTAGAACATCTTGATAAAGTAATCGATATCAATCAGTCACCCATTGGAAGAACACCCCGTTCGAACCCTGCAACGTATACAGGTGTTTTTTCAGAAATACGTAGCTTGTTTGCTAAAATACCAGAAGCACTTATTCGCGGTTATAAACCAGGACGATTTAGTTTTAACGTAACTGGGGGACGATGCGAAACGTGTAAAGGTGGTGGTTTGCGAGTGATCGAAATGAACTTTCTTCCCGATGTATACGTAGAATGTGAAACCTGCCAAGGAAAACGCTTTAACCGAGAAACACTAGAGATTCGCTACAAAGGGAATTCGATCTACGATGTATTAGAAATGACTATCGACGAGGCATGTGATTTCTTTGAATCTATTCCGAAGATCTTCCGAAAATTAAAAACTATTCGTGATGTAGGACTGGGTTATATTACCTTAGGACAACAATCTACAACCCTCTCTGGTGGAGAAGCACAGCGCATAAAATTAGCGACCGAACTATCTAAAAGAGACACTGGAAATACATTTTATATTCTTGATGAACCCACTACGGGACTTCATTTCGAAGACATTCGCGTACTCATGCTTGTGCTTAATAAACTGGTAGCCAAAGGAAATACAGTACTTATTATTGAACACAATCTCGACGTAATTAAAACCGTTGATCACATTATAGATATTGGTCCCGAAGGTGGAAAAAAAGGAGGAAAAGTAATGGCTGTAGGAACCCCAGAGGAAATCATTAAAAACAAAAAAAGCTACACGGCACGCTTCCTTAAAAAAGAATTACTTTAGCCAATTGCCGCTAATTCTAATCCTAAACTGTAAAACCATTTTAGGAAACTTAGCTTTTAAACTATTAAACTTTTGAATTGTACACATGAGAAATGAGCTTACACCAAAAAACTGGAATCAAGTAAAAACAAACGACTCTTGGGCGATCTTTAAGATCATGGGGGAATTTGTAAATGGATATGAGAAAATGAGCCGAATTGGTCCCTGTGTTTCTATCTTCGGGTCAGCACGTACCAAACCAGATAATAAATATTACAAATTAGCAGAAAGTATTGCGAAAAAAATTACCGAAAACGGATATGGCGTTATTACTGGCGGTGGTCCCGGTATTATGGAAGCGGGTAATAAAGGAGCACATCTTGCTGGAGGAACTTCGGTTGGATTAAATATTACACTACCCTTCGAACAGCATGATAATCCCTATATAGATAGTGACAAGAGTATCGATTTTGATTATTTCTTTGTTAGAAAGGTGATGTTTGTGAAGTACTCACAAGGTTTTGTAGTGATGCCTGGTGGATTTGGAACATTAGACGAATTTTTTGAAGCT
Organism: Cochleicola gelatinilyticus; assembly: GCF_001637325.1. Lineage (GTDB taxonomy): Bacteria > Bacteroidota > Bacteroidia > Flavobacteriales > Flavobacteriaceae > Cochleicola > Cochleicola gelatinilyticus. The sequence goes on along the minus strand of NZ_LRXL01000037.1, from coordinate 475,329 downwards.
TTCACATTAATACAAACACACAAGATCGATAAATTCCCGTTAATCCTAGTGGGAAGAGAATTTTGGAAAGGGCTCATGGATTGGATTAAAAGCACACTGCTTGAAATGAATAACAATGTAAGCCCCGAAGATTTGGATTTGGTTCACGTGGTTGATAATGAAGATGAAGTTCTTGAAATTTTAAATGATTTTTACGACGAATATAATCACAGTCCAAACTTTTAAAAAAGACTACTCCCCTGTATGTTTAAAAATATAGCAATTACCCTATTCTTAGGTATTTCCATTTCTGCAAGTGCGCAAGATACGATCAATACCATGTTCTATAACCTGCTCGAATTTCCGGAAGCACTACCAGGGGCACGAGAACAGATTTTGCAAAATATTTTAAACCAATACGAACCCGATCTCTTTATGGTGTGTGAATTGCAAAGTTCACAAGGAGCAAACCTAATATTGAATACTTCTTTAAACGATTCGGGAAACCGATATTCACGAGCTTCATTTGTGCCGAATACTTCTGGGGAAGCAAATCTGCAACAATTAATATTTTTTAAGAACGATGTGTTTTCGTTAGAAAATTCTGAAATATTACAAACTTCTGTTCGAGATATTAATCATTACCAACTGAAGCTAAATACTGCAAATCAACAAGCCGAACCTGTTTTTCTTTAAGTATTTGTTAGCCACTTAAAATCAAGTCAAGGTCCAGATAACAGAGCGCTACGTTTAGACATGGTAAATACATTTACCCAACGATTAGAAACCCTAGACCCCAACGCTTTTGTACTATTTGCAGGAGATTTTAATGTCTATACTTCTAACGAGCCCGCCTATCAAGAATTACTCGATCCTACCAATACGATTGTAATGATCGACCCCATAGATACGCCCGGTTCCTGGAATAATAATATCGACTTTCAAGACATTCATACACAAAGTACTCGTATAAGTTCGGGGCCTTTTGGCGCAGGTGCTGGGGGTGGTCTAGACGATCGTTTCGATTTTATCACCATCTCACAGAACATGACCTCGAATCCGAAATTACGTTATGTGGAAGGTAGTTATAAAGCCTTCGGAAACAACGGTAATTGTTATAACAATAACATTAGTGATAGTTCTTGCGTAGGAGAATTTTCGCAGTCTCTTCGGAATAGTTTGTACAGCATGAGTGATCATCTTCCAGTGGTTATGCAGTTGGAAACTGAAGAAGATATTTTATTAAGTACCATTGCGTTTGAAGGTTCAGAAATTGAGGTCAAACTAAGAGCTTCAGTCGTATCTACAGAAGTAGAAATTGAAATCCCTTCAGAAGTAACACAACCTATTGCAGCTACCATTTACAACGTTCTAGGACAGAGTATATTAAAAAGAAGTTCAGTACATTCAGAAAATATTAAGATCGATATTTCACATTTTGCAGAAGGAGTTTATTATATTCACACCAACCTTCCCAACCAGCAAACCCTAAAATTCATAAAATCTTTTTGAAGTTAACCTCATACATATTTGTTATTATTTGTGGTATTGCATGCTCTGTATCGGCGCAACAACCCATCACGATCAACGCGGTATTAGATCCAGACTCTAAGACAATTGCGATAGAACAAGAAATTGTTTTCAGAAATAATTCTACCGTAGTCTTAGACACACTTTATTTTAATGATTGGGCGAATAGTTTCTCTAACAAAAAAACCCCACTAGCGAAACGCTTTGGTGAAAATTACGATAGTTCTTTTCATTTTGAAAAAAACGATGATCGTGGAAATACAACCATACATACTGTAATCGATACCAACAATAGTCCTTTGGTATGGGAGCGTGGCGACGAGGTAGACATTTTAAAAATTGCGCTTCGTAAAGGATTAATGCCTGGAGAAAAAGCAACGTTTACGATATCGTATACTGTAAAAGTTCCCGATGTTAAATTTACACGCTTTGGGGTTGACAAGGATAACAACTATAGGCTTCGGTATTGGTATATTTCTCCTGCCGAATACGACTATGGTTGGGAAGCCTACAGCAATAAAAATACAGATGATCTTTATTTAAAACCTTCAGAATTTAATATCACATTTACCGCTCCCGAACGCTATTTACTTACTTCAGAATTGGATGAGATTTCTCAGGAAGTAAACAAGGGAATGAGAACTACTCAGCTTCGCGGAAACGACCGGATGAAAGCGATTTTGTTTTTAAATAAACAACCTATTTTTGAAACTATTAAAACAGATAAAGTAGCTATTGTAACTAACAGAAAAGATGCGAAGGTATCCCGTGAAATGCAAGCTTTGTTTACAGATAGAGTGGTTCATTTCTTAGATGAAAAATTAGGCAGCTATCCTTTTAAAAAATTAATTGTAAGTGATGAGGCGTACCGAAATAGCCCCGTTTATGGTCTTAATCAATTGCCCGATTTTATTAGTCCGTTTCCCGACGGGTTTGAATATGATATGGAGCAACTTAAAACCATTACTCGCTCTTATTTAGAAAATACACTCGCATTGCACCCACGGGAAGATGCTTGGTTAATTGGTGCCTTACAAATTTATTTAATGCGCAATTATGTAGATGTTCATTACCCAAAAATGAAGATTATCGGGGATTTAAGTGACTTTTGGATCATTCGGTGGGCACATGCTGCCGATTTAGAATTCAACGATCAATACCCGCTGCTTTATTTAAATATGGCGCGTAATAATTTGCACCAAAAGATAACCACGCCGCGTGATTCGTTGACAAAATTCAACAAGAATATTGCCAACGATTATTATGGAGGTTCGGGGTTGATCTACCTTGCAGATTATCTTGGAGGAGACACGCTCGATAAAAGTATAAAATCATTTTTTTCTGAAAATAAAACAACTCCAATTAAATCGTATGCGTTTCAGCGTGCTATTGAAGAAAATACCACATTACCTGTCGATTGGTTTTTTGAAGATTATACCGCATCACGAACTACGATAGATTTTAAAATAAAGAAGGTAGCTCGCAGAGGAGATTCTTTAGAGGTTGAAATTAAAAACTTAAAAGGCAATACGCTGCCCGTTTCCCTCTATGGAATCAACAAAGACAGCATCATTTTTAAAACGTGGTCGCGTCCTATTTCAAACAATGAAATAATTACAGTTCCCGCTAAAGATGTAAGAAAGTTAGTTCTTAATTACGAAGGAAAGATCACCGAATTTAACCAAAGAAATAACTACAAAGCCGTAAAAGGATTGTTGAATCGCCCCATACAATTTAGGTTGTTTCAAGATGTGGAAGACCCAGCATACAACCAATTGTTTTTTATGCCAATCTTTGAGTATAATTTATACGACGGACTTACCGCAGGAGTTAAACTATACAATAAAACCGTTTTACCAAAAGGACTTCATTACAAACTGGAACCTCAATTTGGGTTCCGCTCTAAAACTTTGGTAGGAAACGGATCGGTCGTTTATACTCAGCGACTAGATCAAGACCGATTGTATTCAATGCGTTACGGACTTTCAGGTAGTTATTATAGTTACGATGAGAATTTATTTTACAAACGTTTTACTCCATTTATGACGTTCGCCTTTCGCAATCGTGATCTCCGTGATAACGAAAAGCAGTTTATTAATATTCGAAATATTAATGTGTTGCGAGATGAAAATCCTAATGATCCAGATCAAGACCCTAATTACAGCGTTCTCGATGTGCAATATGTTTATTCGAATCCGAATCTTATTAACTATTTTCGAGGAGAAGTTGATTATCAAGTTTCGTCTAAATTCAGTAAAGTTTCTGCAACTTTTGAGTACCGTAAATTGTTTAACAACAATAGACAATTAAATCTAAGAATGTACGCAGGGGCTTTCATCTTTAATGACACTCAAAAAGATGGCAACTTCTTTAATTTTGCATTAGACCGCCCAAGTGATTATTTATTCGATTACAATTACTACGGAAGAAGTGAAGATACTGGGTTGTTTAGTCAACAACTTATTGTAGCGGAAGGTGGATTTAAATCGCAACTGGAGCCTGCTTTCGCAGATAGTTGGATCACTACAATTAATGCCAGTACCAATATATGGAAATGGATCTATGCCTATGGGGATGCAGGTTTAATTCACAACAAAGGTACAGGGACACAAGCAGTTTTTGACAGTGGGATTCGTCTAAGCCTAGTGGCCGATTACTTCGAATTGTATTTCCCAATGTATTCAAATCTAGGGTTCGAGCCAAACCTTCCCGATTATGATCAAAAAATTAGATTTATTGTTACTCTGAGTCCAAAAACACTTTTAAGTCTTTTTACAAGAGAGTGGTATTAAAGCATCTAAGTGAATGCTCTAATAAACAATATAAAGCTAATTATATTTCTTAGTGTAACATTAGGGTTTGCTCCTTTTTTCCCAGGGCCACCTATCTGGGCAAAATTAAAATGGATCGTGGGAGGCGCGAACAGTATGGATGCTGCAGACTAGTTCGATGTAATGTGACACGGATTTCCTTTTTTACTATTGGGAAGATGGATTCTTTTAAATTATAACAAGTTAAAAAGAGCATCTTAGTTTTTTTGAAATATTACTATTAATTTCTGGATTCTCATTTTCGATTCTTAGAAAAAGGTACATTAAGCCTAAATTATTTTTTATATTATCAGTAAACTATAAATTTCACTAAGAATTAACTAAAATTTTAACGTTGCTTTGCTTCGTGTTTTTAGCTATTTTTACAACAAATACTTCCGAATATGCAAACAGACCCAAAGACCAATACCGAACTTTCTTTTGAAGACTTTAAAGCACAAGTGATAACCGATTATAAAATCGCTGTTACCAGTCGTGAATGTAGCTTATTAGGGCGTCGGGAGGTGCTAACGGGAAAAGCTAAATTTGGAATTTTCGGAGACGGTAAAGAAGTGCCACAACTTGCTTGGGCGAAAGCTTTTCAAAACGGTGATTGGCGAAGTGGGTACTATCGCGACCAAACCTTTATGATGGCAATTGGGAAGTTAACTATCGAACAATTTTTTGCTGGTTTATACGGTCATACCGAATTAGATTCAGATCCTATGAGTGCTGGAAGACAGATGGGAGGTCACTTCGCAACACATAGTTTAAATTCTGACGGAAGTTGGAAAAATCTTGCAAATCAGAAGAACAGTAGTGCAGACATCTCCCCTACTGCAGGACAAATGCCGCGTTTACTTGGATTAGCGCAAGCATCTAAAATTTTTAGAAACGTTAAAGGCATCGAAAACAAGACAAACTTCTCAATTAATGGAAACGAAGTAGCGTGGGGAACCATTGGGAATGCAAGTACTAGTGAAGGATTATTTTGGGAGACTATCAATGCTGCAGGGGTTTTACAAGTACCTATGGTGATGAGTGTGTGGGATGATGCGTACGGAATTTCTGTTCATGCGAGACACCAGACTACCAAAGAGAATATATCGGAGATTTTAAAAGGGTTTCAACGCAACAAAGATGAAAACGGATATGAGATCATGCGCGTAAAAGGTTGGGAATATCCTGCCCTTATCGAAACCTATCAGAATGCCGGAAAGATCGCTCGGGAAGAGCATGTCCCGGTACTAATTCATGTTCAAGAACTTACACAACCACAGGGACATTCAACCAGTGGATCGCACGAACGCTATAAAAGCGAAGATCGTCTAGCGTGGGAACGCGAATACGACTGTAATGTACAAATGCGCTTATGGATGCTAGCCAACGATATGGCTACCGAAGAGGAACTTATCGAAATAGAAAAAACTATTAAGAAAGAGGTTCGTGAAGGTAAAAAAGCAGCTTGGGAAAAATTTCTAGCTCCTCAAAAGCAAGAACAAAAGGAAGCCGTTACATTATTAGGAAATGTTGCTGAAAGCTCCCCGAATAAAAATTTTATTGAAAAAATAAAAAATGAACTTGCTTCGGAAAAAGAACCGCTTCGTAAAGACGTAATCTCTTCCGCTAGAAAAGCGTTACGCTATGTAATTGGTGAAAATTCTACTGAAAAGAAACAGCTTCAAGAATGGATTGAAAATTATTTTGAGATCATTCAACCCAAATACTCATCAGATCTTTATTCTGAAGCCGAAGAAAATGCGACAACAGTTTCCGAAGTAACACCAACATACGACGAAGATGCTGAAGAGGTAGATGGAAGAGTAGTATTGCGAGATAATTTTGATGCTATTTTTAGTAAACATACCAATACATTAATTTTTGGTGAAGATGCAGGAGAAATTGGTGATGTAAATCAAGGTCTTGAGGGAATGCAGGAGAAATACGGGGAGTTGCGAGTAAGTGATACCGGAATTCGAGAAGCTACCATTTTGGGTCAAGGACTAGGAATGGCTATGCGTGGCTTACGCCCTATTGCTGAAATACAATACTTAGATTATGTATTGTATTGCCTTCAAATTATGAGCGATGACCTGGTTACTTTACGCTACCGTACCAAAGGGGCACAAAAAGCTCCTTTAATTGTTCGTACACGAGGACATCGATTGGAAGGGATCTGGCATAGTGGATCGCAAATGGGTGGTCTAATTCATTTATTACGTGGTATGTATATTTTAGTACCTCGGGACATGACCAAAGCAGCTGGATTTTACAATACACTTTTAGAAACCGACGAACCAGCATTGGTAATCGAATGCTTAAATGGATATAGACTCAAAGAAAAAATGCCTACTAATTTAGGAGAATTTAGAACTCCTATTGGTGTTGTTGAAACCGTTAAAGAAGGAACCGATATTACATTAGTTTCCTACGGAAGTACGCTTCGCATCGTTCTAGAAGCTGCCAAAGAATTACAACAGGTAGGAATAAACGCTGAAGTTATCGATGTACAATCGCTACTTCCTTTAGACCTAAATCACGAGATGGTAAAGAGTGTGCAGAAAACAAACCGCTTATTAGTAATCGACGAAGATGTACCTGGAGGCGCTTCTGCTTATATTTTACAGCATATTGTAGATATTCAGGGTGGCTATAAATATCTTGACAGTAAGCCTCAGGCATTGGCTGCTAAAGCACATCGCCCAGCATATGGAACCGATGGAGATTATTTTTCTAAACCTTCAATCGAGGATGTCTTTGAAACTGTTTATGGTATTATGCATGAAACGAACCCTTCTAGTTTTCCTAAACTAAGATAGCATTCAGTAATTTAGAAGGAAACTTTTTGAGCGAGAGAAAAACAAAATGGGTAAATAGTTTCAAAAAAAAACAGATCCTTTAAATTATTTTCCTACATTAGCAATTCAATAAGCAACAAAAAAACAAGTAGATGTTAGTAAACGTATCAAATAATAATAATTATATGCCTTAACAAAAACTTGTCGAGATATATAAGCCTGTCAAGTTTTTTCTTGACAGGCTTTTTTTTTGTAGCTATAAGAAAATGTTTTTTAGAAAATCAACTTTAACCAAATAAAATCAAGAATTATGTGTGGAATTGTATGTGCTTTTCAGCTAAAAGAATCTAGTGAACAACTAAGACCTAAGGTGTTATCAATGGCTAAATGTATTCGTCACCGTGGACCAGATTGGAGTGGAATATTTAATAATGAAAAAGCCATTATGGCTCATGAGCGTTTGGCTATTGTGGATCCAACATCGGGGAAGCAACCTTTGTTTTCGGAAAATAAAAATCTTGTTTTGGCGGCTAATGGCGAAATATATAACCATTTGGAATTAAGAAAAGAATTAAAAAAACCGTATCAGTTTCAGACCAAATCAGATTGTGAGGTAATCCTTGCACTTTACAAAGAAAAGGGTGTTGATTTTTTAGATGATCTTAATGGTATTTTTGGATTTGCATTATACGATGTTGAAAAAGATGAATATTTAATTGCTCGTGACCATATGGGTATTATTCCGTTATATATGGGATGGGATCAAAATGGAACATTTTATGTGGCTTCAGAATTAAAAGCACTAGAAGGAGTATGTACCAAAATAGAATTATTTCCTCCAGGACACTATTTACACAGTCGGGATGGTGAGTTAAAACGATGGTGGAAACGTGACTGGATGGAGTTTGACAACGTTGCAGAAAATGAAACTAGTATTTCAGATCTTAGAGACGCATTAGATGCGGCAGTTCACAGACAATTAATGAGCGATGTACCTTATGGAGTACTTCTGTCTGGGGGTCTGGATTCGTCTATCACCTCTGCTCTGGCTAAAAAATATGCTGACAAACGAGTTGAAACTGGCGACAAAGATAGTGCATGGTATCCACAGTTACATTCCTTTGCTATTGGTTTAGAGGGTTCTCCAGATCTTGCCGCTGCACAAAAAGTGGCAGATCATATAGGTACGGTGCATCACGAGGTGAAGTTCACGATTCAGGAAGGTATCGATGCCATTCGAGATGTTATTTATCATGTCGAGACGTATGATATTACTACGATTCGTGCCAGCACACCTATGTTTTTGCTTGCGAGAGCTATTAAAGCTATGGGTATTAAAATGGTTTTAAGTGGCGAAGGTGCCGATGAAATATTTGGAGGGTACCTGTATTTCCACAAAGCCCCTTCTGCAAAAGATTTTCATGAAGAGAACGTTCGGAAATTAGATAAACTACACATGTACGATTGCCTTCGTGCAAATAAATCGCTAGCTTCTTGGGGTATTGAGGGACGTGTGCCTTTTTTAGATAAAGAATTTATGGATGTCGCAATGCGTTTAAATCCTAAAGATAAAATGATTGTTACAGGAGCGAAAGCAGATGGACCTAAAACCAAGCAAGCTATGGAAAAGTGGGTGTTACGAGAAGCTTTTGGGGATATGCTTCCTGAAAGTGTAGCATGGCGACAAAAAGAGCAATTTAGTGATGGTGTTGGTTATAGTTGGATCGATACATTAAAAGAAATGGTAAACCAGCAGGTTAGTGATGATCAAATGGCAAATGCACAATACCGCTTCCCTATCCAAACACCCACAAGTAAAGAAGAATTTTATTATCGTTCTATTTTTGAAGAGCACTTCCCGAGTGATGCAGCTGCGCTAAGTGTACCTAGTGTACCTAGTGTAGCGTGTAGTAGTCCTGTAGCATTGGCATGGGATGCAAGTTTTCAGAACATGAACGACCCAAGTGGACGGGCTGTTGCAAATGTTCATGATGAAGCATATGCTAAATAATTTTTATAAAACGGTGTTGTAGAAATTAACGGCACCGTTTTTATATGAATTCTTCTGAAAGTATATTGCTTTAATTTTTATTAGGAATTAGTTTTCAGAATCGTCTTTTAAATTTTCTAAAAATGCTTTCTGAAATCTTTTAACAACCCCATTAGACCATAATTTCCAATAGGGAATTGGAGTCATATGTACTTGATACCATGTAGTGTTTTCAACCTTTGTTTTTTTGGACGAAAGCTCCGTTAATTTTACCGCTCCCTTAATTGAAACAAAGTAACCAAATAAGTGTGTTGGAGAAATTTCCCAAAAAGGATTGTTTTCTGTCATATGTATAGGAGCCTCTTTGGTATTAAACTCAACTATATAAGGGGGATCCCATTTAGAAACCGCTTGTAAGTAACTTCCCGTAGTAAAATTATATTCACGAATAGCACCTATACCTTCGCTTTTAAATTGAGAACTTTTAGGATACGCTATTCCTAATTTATCTAACAATAGATCGGGTTTAGAGAATTGGGAGCCTTTTATTGCGTTGCCCCAAACTTTCTCTATAGAATTTTCTATTACGATAGTTGACGTAACTGGAATAAGATCTTCTGTATAATTTACATAATCGAGTGTGAAAAAAGCAAATATATATCCTACTATAAGTGCTAATATAATTTTAGGGTTGTTTATATTCCTAATGTTGACGCGGTGAACTAAGACAATACCCAAGAGCGTTGAAATAATGAAAAGCGGAAGAGACATTAAAATACATACAATTCCTTCAATACCTAACACAAGAAGTGCAATACAAGCAATGAATAAAGCTATAAATCCCATCATATAAGATTCCTTTTTAGTAACTGTAACTCTATTCGACACTATAAATGAAGGAAGAAAACCTAATAATAGTGGAGCTAATAAAAACAAGGTCCACCCATAGTTCTCAAAAAACTCTATTGAAAGATACCCCAATACATAAACTATTAATATAGAATATAGTATCGCTAAGAAAAAATGCTTTTTCAATGCTAAATAATAATTAAATAGATAAAATGCAAAATTAATTAAAAAAACAAAACTGTAATACAATTCCTACATTTAATTTTTAAAGCGATAACTACTCAACCAACACTAGTTAAGTACAAGTGTAAGAACCTACTGTTAATAATGATTAAAGTAGTATTAAGGTCACGTTAAACAGTTACTTATAAAACTCTTTATACAGTATCTTGCTAATATGGAAAAAATATTAGTAGCAGGTGCAACAGGCACTACCGGAAGAAAAATAATCACCTTATTAAAAAATTCATCGAATTACGCTCCTGTAGCAATGATTAGAAAAGATTCTCAGAAAAAGGATTTTGAGCAGCAAGGAATTGAAACGGTGATGGGAAATCTTACTGAAGATATTTCACATACCACAAAAGGAATAGACAAAGTAATCTTTGCAGCAGGCTCTGGTGGTAGCGATGTTGTTAACGTAGATCAGGAAGGTGCTAAAAAATTAATTGATGCGTCGAAAAAAGAACGAATCTCAAAATTTGTTATGTTAAGTTCTATGGGAGCAGATCAACCTCAAGGAGAACTTAAAGAGTATCTACAGGCAAAACAAAATGCAGATCAATATTTAGATATTAGTGGATTGACCTTCAGCATTGTGAGACCAGGATCTTTAACTAATGAAGAAGGAACAGGAAAGATTCAACTTGAACAAAAACTAAACCAACAAGGAAGTATTCCTAGACAAGATGTAGCACGTACTTTGGTTAAAAGCCTAGACATGAATGTCGCAAAAAATCAGGCATTCGAAATACTATCTGGAGAAAATAAAATTGAAAATGCGGTAGAAGAATTCCAGGTCCGGTCATAAATCTCAATTTTTTAAAAAAAAGTCGAAAGCCTTCTTGTTTTCGACTTTTTTTTAATCATTTATTTACTTTAAAAATTCTGATATTTTTAAAACTATTAAACTATCCGGTAACGAAAAAAAAAATCATACCAATAATTAAAAAAGCACAAATACTTTTAAAGTGCTTTTATGATGTAATAGTTAGGTATTGCAAAATAAATTTTTATCTTACCCGAAGCGACCTTAACCAATTTTGGCATTGGCGCATTTAAAAATACCTTATGGATTTTACCAACCCGTTAGTTTACGGCGTTCCTTGTTTTTTAGGCTTTATTGCTTTAGAACTTACTTACAGCAAAAAATTTGACGATAAATATCTTTACAAATGGAAAGACCTAACTGCCAGCTTATTGTTAGGAATTGGTTCTGTTTTTCTCGGAGCATTGATTAAGGCAGTTTCTATGATCTTTATTTTTGTGTTTGCTTATGAAATTTTTAATCCACTTGTGGATGGAGTTCGAACTAACATTTTAGGATATGAGTCTTTTGGTTACGCTTGGTATATTTGGATACTTTGCATGCTTTTAGATGATTTTACGTATTATTGGTTTCATAGACAAAACCATATGGTTCGCTTTTTATGGGCCGCTCATATTGTGCATCACTCTTCAGATAATTTTAATTTAGGGACGGCAGTTCGTAATGGTTGGTTTACAATTTTTTACAAACCCTTTTTTTATGTTTGGATCGTTATAATTGGTTTTCCACCCGAAATGCTCGTAGTGTGTCTAGGAATTGAAGCATTATGGCAATTTCAACTTCATACAAAATATATAAAAAACCTTGGTTTCTTAGAGCACTTTGTAAATACCCATACCATGCATCAAGTGCATCATGCTAGTAATATCGAGTATATGGATAAAAATCATGGTGGTTTTTTAAACATATTCGACAGAATTTTTGGTACATGGAAAGAGCTAGACGAGAATGTAGCGATTTCGTATGGAGTATCTACTCCACCAAATTCTTATAATCTCTATGTTATTTTAACTCATGAGTATAAGAATATTTGGGAGGACACTAAAAAGTCTAGAAATTGGTACCATAAATTCATGTACATCTTTGGACCTCCAGGGTGGAGTCATGATGGAAGTACACTAACCATAAAACAGATTCGTAAAGAGCTTAAGTTAGCTGCTTAGTAAAGTAAATTCATTTCACATGTTATCACGAATTTATTTACTAATTATAGAAACTAAGGCAACCATTTTTTATCGAAATTAGGCTTTCTTTTTTCTAGAAAAGCATCACGTCCTTCTTTTGCTTCTTCTGTCATATATGCCAATCGCGTAGCTTCTCCAGCAAAAACTTGTTGTCCAACCATACCGTCATCGGTAAGATTCATTGCAAATTTTAGCATTTTAATAGAAGTTGGCGATTTCGCTAAAATTTCCTGTGCCCATTCGAAAGCGGTCGCTTCTAATTCTTCATGTGGTACTACGGCATTCACCATTCCCATTTCAAAAGCTTCTTGTGCACTGTAATTCCTTCCGAGGAAAAAGATCTCACGAGCTCGCTTCTGCCCTACCATCTTTGCCAAGTAAGCACTTCCGTAGCCACCATCGAAACTAGTTACATCGGCATCGGTTTGTTTAAAAATTGCATGTTCTTTACTTGCCAAAGTCATATCGCACACCACATGCAAGCTATGTCCACCTCCTACAGCCCAACCAGGAACTACGCAAATCACAGCTTTAGGCATAAAACGAATCATTCGTTGAAGATCAAGAATGTTTAAACGATGATACCCATCTTCTCCTACATATCCTTGATGTCCCCTAGCTTTTTGGTCTCCCCCACTGCAAAAGCTATACACCCCATCTTTAGAAGAAGGACCTTCGGCAGACAATAATACAACTCCAATACTTGTATCTTCCTGCGCATCGTGAAATGCATCTAATAATTCTGAAGTTGTTTTAGGTCTAAATGCATTTCTTACGTCTGGTCTATTAAATGCTACACGGGCCACCCCATTAGCCTTTTTATACGTAATATCTGAATATTCTTTAACTGTTTTCCACTCAGGTGCGTTCATATTTTGTAATTTTAGCCAAAGATACTAATTCCCTCGAATGCACACATTTTATACTCTTATACAATGAAAAATCTTTTCTTTCTCTTCGGAATCTTTATGATTTCAATTACTGTCTCTGCACAACAACCTTATACATTTACTACCGAAATCGACCTTGAGGCTACTCCTGTTATTAGTCAAGGACGTACTGGTACTTGTTGGAGTTTCTCTACTTCTTCTTTTCTGGAGTCTGAAATTATAAGGCTCACCGGAAAGCAAATCGATTTATCTGAAATGTATACAGTACGCCATACGTACCCGAAAAAAGCCGACAATTACGTGATGCGACAAGGTAAGGCTCAATTTAGTGAAGGAGGATTGGCACACGATGTACTAAATTCTGTTGCTGAGTTTGGTCTTGTACCTCAAAGTGCTTATAGTGGATTAGAAGTTTCAGAAACAAAACACAATCATGCAGAGTTAGTCGCTATATTAAATGCAATGTTAGACACATATATTGACAATCCAGGAAAACAGCTCAGTAAAAAATGGCGGACGGCTGTAAATGCTGTATTAGACGTATATCTTGGGACAAATAAAAACGCAATGTCTTTTTCTTTTGAAGGTGTTCAATATACCCCTGAGAGTTTTTTAAAAATGACCAAAATCAATCCTGATGATTATGTTTCGGTAACTTCATTTACACATGCGCCTTTTTATTCTGAATTTATTTTGAACATTCCCGATAATTGGAGCTACGGAAGTTTTTATAACGTTCCTCTCGATGAAATGATTGCAACGATAGATCATGCGCTTCAGAAGGGGTATACGGTAGAACTAGATTGCGATGTAAGTGAACGCACTTTTTCTTCAAAAGATGGTGTAGCGGTTATTCCGAAGCATTCAGAAAACAATATTAAAGCATTGCAAGGCGTTTATCCAGAAATGATGATATCACAAGAATATCGACAAGATAAGTTTGAGAGTTTCGATACCACCGATGATCATCTAATGCACGTTACTGGAATGTTACGCGACCAAAACGGTATAAAGTATTATAAGGTTAAAAATAGTTGGGGCACAGATGAGTCTAGAAATGCTAACGGTGGATTTGTTTACTTCAGCGAAGCATATATGAAACTGAAAGCGATTAGTATAACTGTACATAAAGATGCTATTCCGAAGAGTACTCTAAAAAAATTAAGCCTATAGTCATGTTTGGTTCATTTGTTGTTACATTTATTTCAATGAAAAAACTGCTTCTTTTACTTCTATTACTTCCGTCTTTTGCACTAGCGCAATACGACTTTGACACTCGTTATTTCACTATTGAAGCTGACGCATTACCCGATATAGAATCGCTTACTAACTTCAGTTTAGAAAAAGGACCTGCTTTTTCTGAAAAATTACCCACCTTTAATTTAATGACCCGAACCACTTTTTGGCAACCAGTAGATATGGTTGGCGCAATAGGAGAATCCCGAAAATTTATTAGTAGTAAAGTAGAAATTAATCCGGTGAATGCTAAGGTATATGGTTTAAATGGATTTAGTGGATATGCAGATGATGCCGCAAGTGGTGTAGATAACAGTGTTTACAAAGAAGTACGAGGACTAGACTTATTGGGCGACTGCCCACCTTACGGTATTTGTGCGCGATGTGCTCCTTACAGGGTTAATAGGGGTTATTAATTAATTAGTAAGTTAGAACTAAGATTTTTTTATTCGTTTTATTAAAGTAGCTCTATACCGTCATCTTTAATAACAATCTGCTTGTCTTTATAAAGTGTCCCTATTGCTTTCTTAAAACTTTTCTTACTCATTCCCAATTCATTTTTAATCTTTTGGGGATCACTTTTATCATGCAATGCTAAGTATCCCCCTGCAGCTTGTAATTCTTCAAGGATAAAATTTGCATTGGGCTCTATACTTTTATATCCCGGAGGTTGTAATACAACATCGATCTTGTTATCATCACGTACTTTTTTAACGTAGGCCTTCATTCGATCTCCGGTACGAATGTCTTCAAAAATATCATCAATAAAAATTAGCCCTTTATGTACACCATTAATAATCACATTCGCCCCTAAATCTGTAAGATGTGTAACTAAAATATCTACTTTATCGAATTGTGCTAAAGTTACGGTATCATTATTTAAATATCGGTTTGTTTTGCTTGAACCCACCAATCTATTTGTTAGTTCATCAAGATATAAATAAACAATATACCAGTTCCCTATTTTCATGGGACGGGCCTGTTCTTTAAAAGGAACAAATAATTGTTTCTCTAGACCCCAATCCATAAAAGCACCAAATTCTGTTACATCACTACAATGTAAATATCCAAAATTATTAAGGGTAACATACGGCGTTAATGTAGTCGTAATAGGTCTTTCTTCGTTATCTAAATAGGCAAATACCTCTATATCATCACCGATCTCAAAAGTTTCGGGCTTATACTTGTGTGGTAACAATATTTCATTTCCTTCCGCATCACCAAGATATAGGCCTGGCTCGGTTTCTCTTAATATAACAAGGGTATTGTATTGTCCTAATTGAATCATTTTACAAAGGTACAACTTTCAGAAAAGGAAAATACCATTCTTCTATAAGATGAAAAAAAACATCATTTATTTTATCATGAAAATTTAGCTGCTCCAAAATTTTTCTAAAATAAAGCACAAGAAATTTATAATTAAAACACAAAACTAGAAGAAATCACTCGATAATTTTGTTCTTACTCGGAAAATAACAGCTTTTCGTCGAATAATACACGAGATAAAAATTACCTAGTAGCTCGATATAAGATTTTTCCTACTTTTGCCAGCCGAATTAACCAAATCATTAATAAATCGTGAGCAAGAAATTTCCAAAAATTATAAAATCAGAGTTAGCTACAGTTACAATTTGCAAAAATATCGTCGTTTTTGAAGCAAACCCAGATGTATTGGTAACTATTAAATCAAGTATTTCTTTACTAACCCGTTCTCTAATTGAAGTTGGATCTAGACCAATGGTATATATTTCTCATAGAATAAATAACTATGCGGTTAATCCTATCGATTATAAATATTTGGAAAGACTTCCTAACTTAAAAGGAATTGCTGTAGTAGGATATACAAAAATGGCGCAGGAATCTGTAAAGCTTGAAGAAAACTTCTTTAAAAAACCTATTCTCTCATTTTCTACTTTCGATGAAGCTAAAATCTGGGCAGATCAATTAATTTCAAAATCCACTACCGTACTTCACTAAAATAAGTTACTAGTATTTCATCATTGTTCTGTTTAGAAGTATCTATTTCCAATAATTTAGGAACATCAGAGGCATCGAAAAAAGTTGCTAAAGATTTCTGAAGTGATTCCAAACTATTTACATGTTCATATCTAAAATCATACATCTCACAAAGATGTTTGGCTGAAAAATTGTGTTTTGTTTCAAAAAAAGTATCGAACTGACTTACTTTTTTAGCTCCCGGAAGAATTCTGAAAATACCTCCTCCCCCATTATTTATTAGGATTATTCTGAAATGTTTCGGAATATAAGCATTCCAAAGTCCGTTACTATCGTAGAGAAAACTAAGATCTCCTGTTATAAAAACCGTTTGTTCTGAAGCTATAAAAGCAGCTCCAACCGCAGTACTAGTGCTTCCGTCGATACCACTAGTTCCTCTATTACAAAATACTTTAATTGATGGCTTAATTGAAAACAATTGTGCGTAACGAATTGTAGCACTATTGCTTAACTGAAGCTGTATGGCATCTGGCAACCTTTTTACTATTTCAGAAAAAACTTTTAAATCTGAAAATGGGATCGAGTTTAAATAGGTTTCATGTTTTTTAAGGCGGTGTATTTTTACTTGTTCCCAGGTTTTAAAATAAGTGCTAGTATGTTGAATATCTTTGGGCAAAAAGGCTTTAAGAAAATCACCAGGGTTTAATTTAATATGTTCCGTAAGTGAAAAATAAGTGTCGAACGCACGTTTTATATCCACATGCCAATGTTTATTTGGTTTATAGGTTCGAAGAAAAGCTTTTATTTTCTTTGAAACTACCATTCCTCCAAACGTAAGTAAAAGGTCTGGTTGTAATCTTTCGAAGTCTGTGTTATTTAACGGGGCTATTAATTGGTCTATTGCTGGAAAGAAATTCTCATGATATACATTAGAGGTCGTTTCAGTAAATACAATCACTCTGGGGTCTTTTGCTAATTTTTCTAGTGAATCTTCATCGATACTTTCAGGATCTAACACACCTATTAAAACAATAATTCGATTTGCAGCATTCCAAGTATCTAATAATTTTGTTTCTAAAAGGTCGATCGTATTTTTTTCTAATCTTGCTGGCACATGTTGTGGCCGTACCGAAAGTTCTGTGGTAGTATGATAAAGAGGTTCAGAAAATGGAACATTAATATGCACAGGACCTTTTAATTCAATAGCAGTGTTTAGGGCGATATTTATTTCAGTTTCGTTTTTAATTTGATGTTCCGTTCCTTCCATACAATTGGCACTGTACAAAATGTGATTGGCGTACACATTCTCCTGCCTAATTGTTTGTCCGTCACCTATGTCGATTAAGTGTTGTGGTCGATCGGCAGAGATCACTACTAAGGGAATATTGCTATAAAAGGCTTCTGCGATTGCAGGGTAATAATTTAGTAATGCCGACCCAGAAGTGCATACTAATGCGACTGGTCTTTTTAGTTGTTGTGCCATTCCCATTGCAAAAAAAGCGGCGCAACGTTCATCGATAATACTAAAGTTCTTAAATTCGGGATGTTCTGTAAAACCTATGGTAAGCGGTGCATTTCGAGAACCAGGTGAAATAACAATGTGATCAATCTCTTTGATTAAGCAAAGTTGGGTAATTGTTTGCGACAATACTTTATTAGAAAAAGTCATAGGCTATAAAAATACGAAGAGAATAAGAAAGATTAAAGCATTGGTTGTACTACCTGCATCATAGTGCCAAGTTTATGTTGTGTTTCATTCCATTCATCCTCTGGAATCGATGCGGCAGTAATTCCTCCACCTACATAAATAGTTATTGTGGTATCTGTAATCTTCATACATCGTAGATTAACAAATAGTCGTCCGCTCTGAGAAAGTTGATCGATTGGCCCTAAAAAACCCGTATAATATTCTCTTTGGTATTTCTCTCTTTCAAGAATAAAAGATTTGGCTTTCTTTTGAGGAGTTCCACAAACTGCAGGTGTTGGGTGTAAGGTCCCAACAATGGTTGCAAGATTTGTTTTACCATTTTTTAATACGCCCGTTATGTCTGTTTTTAAATGAGCGAGAGATCCTGCTTTTTGAGTATACGTTTTAGAGAGGCGTACAACAGAAGTGACCCGTTGTAAACTCTGCACTATGGCATCGGTAACCAATTGTTGCTCATCGATCTCTTTATGAGTCCAATCGGGCGGCCTTTTTTCATTAATTTTTCGAGTTCCAGCAAGTGCCATTGTTTTAAACGAAATTCCGTTTGTTTCTAATAATGTTTCGGGCGTGGCACCACACCATAAATCGGTTTTAGGATGAAACCATATATACCTTAAAGCTCCGGGGTATAATTGCAATAATCGTTTTAATAAAAGTGATAATTGTAACGGTTTAGAATTAAGAGTGTGAGGTCGAGAAGTAACTATTTTTTTAGCCTTTTTTCCACTAATTTCAGTCATAGCCGCACGAACTAACTCGAGGTAGGCTTCTTTTTCTATATGGTCCTCAGAAGCTGTTATTGTATATTCTTCAATAGTTTCTTTCTGAAAGGAAACTTCACTACAGTCACATTTAGAAACGGGCATGCAAATTGCTTCTCCATTAAAATCGAAAGGAGCAAATACAAAACCATTTTCTGAAAAATCGTTCGTTGTATACAAAGTACTATCTTTTTGAAGATACACTTGTATATTATCACTTTCTGGTGGACAAAAAAGTACGAATGGTTTACGATCTTTATAATGATTTTCAACCTGCTGCACTAAAGAGTTGTAATTCATATTATTTTTGAAGCGTAAGAGTTGTTAATTTTACCATAGATACAAGTGCTCCTTCTTCGTTTGTAATCTTTATATGCCATAATTGTGTCGTTCTACCTCTATGAAGAACCTGTGCCGTTGCATATACAAAACCATCTCGAACCCCTTTTACATGATTCGCAGAAATTTCAATGCCGCGAATATTTATGTTTTTAGAATCTAAAAAAATAAAAGCTCCCGCACTTCCTACACTTTCTGCCAATGCAACCATTGCACCGCCATGCAATACACCGTCTGGCTGATGAACTTTTGGAGTTACTGGCATTCTCGCCACGATAGTATCGTCTGTAACATCAATAAAATCAATATCTAATGTTTCCATTAAAGTGTTCTTACACATTTTTTTACATGCATCAAGAATTTCAGATTTAGAATACTTCATAGGTTTCGTTTACATTTGTAAAAATACAAAACCCCAAATACAATGGCTTCAGAAAAGCAAGTTTCTTATACTTCTACTAATACCTATTCAGAATTAAATAATTATACCGATAAAACTAAGAATGTCTGGTTGGTATTTCATGGAATGGGATATTTAAGTCGGTATTTTATTCGTTATTTTTCTAATCTAAATCCTGAAGAAAACTACATTGTGGCTCCTCAGGCTCCGTCTAAATATTATCAAGGTAAAAACTTTAAACATGTAGGTGCAAGCTGGTTAACTAAAGAAAACACTAAAACTGAAACAAATAATGTACTCGAGTATATTGACCGAGTTTATGAAACCACTATTACAAAGCAACCCGTTCGTTTTATTATTCTTGGGTATTCTCAAGGAGTATCGATCGCAACACGTTGGATAGCAAGCAGAAAAATTTTGTGCAATCACCTAGTTCTTCATTCGGGCGGAATACCCATAGAGTTAACCGCCAAGAATTTTACTCATTTAGATACTACTACCACGGTTACCTACTTGTATGGAGATAACGATGAATATATAACAGAAGCTAAAAAAACAGAAGAATCTTTAAAAGCAACTCATTTGTTCTCAGACCGCTTGGAAATTCGCGTATTTAAGGGTGTACATGAAGTTAACGTAGCCTACATTAATGAAATAGCGTAATAAAATTACTACAAATTTGTGTATTTCATCGAATATATTTGTTCTTTAGAGGTAAAACGCTTTATTTTACATTAAATTGTAAGAATAATCTTAGCCTCCAAATTATGAAAAACACACTACTTACCCTTGTTGCATTATTAGCTTCCACACTTATGTATGCAGAAGTTCCTCAAAAAGAAAAACAAGCTCTTATTGATTTTTATATTGCCACCGATGGTGAAAATTGGGTCAACACATGGGAGCTCAATGAACCTGTAGAAAATTGGCAAGGGGTTACAGTTGAGAATAATACAGTAACGGGTATTAGTCTTTTATTTAATAAAATAAAAGGTACGCTACCTGCATCTATTGGCGATCTTGAAAATTTAAAAGTATTAGAACTTTCATTTAATGAAATTAGCGGAAGCTTACCAGAATCTATTGGGAAATTAACTAAATTAGAATTATTAGCTTTTAATGGAAACTTTCTAACTGGAATTATCCCTAGCTCGATTGGTAATTTAGTTAATTTAAAGCAATTACATTTAAGCAGTAACCAATTAACTGGCACTTTACCTTATTCATTAAATAATTTAAAAAACATTATTGTATTTAATGTGTTCGATAATAAACTATATGGTTCTTTACCAGAAGATCTAGCGACAACACAAAGCTTACGAGAGGTTATGATTGCAGAAAACAACTTCGATAATACAAACATATTTTCTATTGTAATGCTCTCCAACTCTGGCGTAGCATTGGATTTAGAAAAACCTGCCATTCAAAAAGTTGGCAATTCAGTGATCGCTATCGAAACACCAGATGACGAAAATTAATTTCCTTTTTTAAGTATATAACCACCTGTTATATTTTTAACATTTAAAAATGTTTTCGTTATAAGTACATTAAATAACGTTAAATTTAACGTAAAGGATATTGCAACCAAGTATCTTTTTAATAATATTGTACCATAATTAGAAATATATTTTGTTTCTATATAAAAAATTATCGCTCCTATAGCGAAAAAGGAAAGTTAATTGTTATTTAGTTAATAATTGATTTATTTGGTTGAAGCGACTCCCACAAGGGGTCGCTTCTTGGTTATAGTAAACTGTAAACATTACTTTAAAACCTACCAAATATTTTATAGATCTGGTAGTTAACTATTTTCAAGGTACGCGGAACAAATACCCTCTCAAATAATTACAATGTAAAAGCTATAAATCTAGAAAGATTGAAATGATGAGTTGTAAATTTTATGTCTGTTTATTTCCCCAATAGATTAAAAGTCCACCGCTAAAAAACATTAATAAGCTATACACTGCTGGTGCAATTGCAAATGCAGAATTCCCTAACAATATTACCGCAATAGTGATAGCAAGTGTTCCGTTTTGAATCCCCGATTCTATAGCAATAGAAATAGACTGTTCTTTCTTTACACGAAACATTCTTGCTGTTATATACCCTACTAGCATAGTAGCTATGTTTAAAACAAGTGTTGCTAGACCAGCTTGTTCAAAATAAGATGCGAAATGTGCGCGCTCTTTTAATACAATTCCGACAATAATAACGATTAGCAAAATTCCTGAAGCAATACGCACCGGCTTTCCCATTTTATTTGCAAATTCTTCTTTTCTATTTCTAACAAACATTCCTATTAATATTGGAATCACAACAATAATTGCTATTTGCGCTATGGTTTGAAATATATCTAATTCTATAATTGTTCCTTCATTATAAAAATTTAGCAAGGCAAAATTAACTATAAATGGAATTGTCAAAATTGTGATTAGACTACTAAAAGCTGTTAGTGTAACCGAAAGTGCTAAATCTCCTTTCGCTAAATGTGTAATTAAATTAGAAGTAGGTCCTCCTGGGCAAGCAGATAGAATTAATATTCCTACAGCAATCTCAGGTTGAAGTGGAAATAATAATACAATACATAAACCAATTAATGGAAGAAAAATAAGTTGATTTATTAAACCAATAAAAATAGCTTTAGGATATAAAAAAATACGTTTAAAGTCTTCAGATCGTAAACTTAATCCCATGCCAAGCATGATAACAATAAGCCCTCCTGCTAATATGATCGTTGAAATAGTATCCATGGAAACTTTTTTAGTTAGCAGCCGAAAGGTATTAATTATTTATTGGAATTAAATAAACGTTACTTATTGTGACGTTGTAACAAGCATTATTTTAATTTATAAGCAATGCATCTATAACGTACTATATTTATTGACGCTTTAACTTCCGTTGAATTTTATTAATTGCAGACTCGATCGATTTCTCGGGCTCTATTACATTATAAAGTCCCCAAAAATCGGGGTCTGCAAACCCAAATTTTTCGTCGGTCATTACAACAGTTGGTTTCATTTTTGTTTCTGGCTTCTGATTTTCTTCAATAAGTTTCCAATCGGTTACCGCCATTTCAGAAGAAATAGTATAATTAGAATTAAAAAGCTTTCCTTTTTGATTCACTTTAAAGGATAACGAAACACTTCCGTAGCCATAATACCATTTGCCATTCTTTTCCCGATAGTCTATATGGTAGGTGGCTTCTTTTGGGGTTACAATAATATCTCTAGGTTTCTTTTTCACAAAGATTTTACTTGCCTCATCAGTATTTCCTAATTCCATAAAAAAATCTGCACCTGCCAATGCCAATTGATCTGATGCCACAAAAAGCTTTCCTTTAAAACTTGGAAGTCCATCTTCTACTTTGGGTTGAAAACCAATTACATATACTGGTTTTCCATTTATTGTAGAGCTAGGTTCAAAATTAAATGAGTAATAGTCGATCGATTCATCTGTAAAAATGAAATCTGGATATTTCATCATGTCCAAATACAATGTTGAAAAAGGGCCTCCCTGAAGTTTTAGTGCTACTGTGTCTAACCTTTTATAGTCTGTACTTTTTCGGGCCTTATGCAATTCGATCATATCTTTTTTTGAAGAAGCGTAAGGCTGCTTGTAAAGATTTACAACGGCTTCTGTTAATGAAACATCGCGATTTCGTCGTTTTATAGTCTCCCGATAAAAAGCCGTCATAAGTAACGGAGTATTTATATCACTATTATCTTTTTCTTTGAATAATTTGCGAACTAAAGCTTCAGCATCTTTATATCCTAAAATGCTTATTTCGGGTAATGTAGTGATCGCTGGCGTAAGACGAATTTCAATATCCTGTGAAAGCTGAGATAACGAAATCTCCTTCAGTTGAAACCCCAAATCTGCAATTTGTAATACTTCCGAAGTAATTTCATTTGGAATTTTAAGAGTAAATGCTCCGTCGGTATTTGTGATGGTACTAATGTTATGATCTTTTATGGTTAAACTTACAGCCTCTACCGGATCGCCTGTAACAGCATTTACAACCGTACCAGAATATTCTCTAAAATTTTCAAGCTCCTGCGCGCCCGTTTTCGGAATAAAGAAAACAAGAAATATGAAATAATACAAAAAAGTAAGATTTCTTCGGAATTTTATTTTTTTCATAACACAGTTGTTTTTGGATATAGCAGAAGGTGATGCACAAATCTTTATGCAATCTAAAAAGTACAACATAATCGTATCAATAACAATTTGCAACCACAAATTCCCATCAAGCTAAGTAAAATTTAATTATTGCTTGGCTAATTTTACTAAAAGAGCACAAAAATATGTTGCTATAATATATTTATAACAAGAGCGATTATTTAAAAAATGAGGTTTACTTATATGAGTGCAGTATAAACTTGATACGTTCTGTTGTACAAATTATTTTTTGTCTACATACCTAAATGATGTTCTTGCCTTTATACTTAAATCAGATTCAAAGAATAATTCATATTTAAAGGGGAGTATTTCGGTAAAGCTTTCAGAAGATACCACTTGTGCTCCATTTCTTGACAGCTGAGATATCTTCATGACTCTTTGGTCGCTAATACCATTTGCACTGTTCTTAACGAAGGTGGTTAAACCTTTACCCTCGCGGATTGACATTTCTAAGGTTATAATTTTTTCTGAATAATCAATTTCAACGACTGGTTTAAAATTAGAATGTGTAACACCACTAATTTCTACTAGCTTATTTTTAGTGGAACTATATAATGAAGCGGAACCAAAATCATCCGGAATATCAACAGCGAGTTTTAAGTCGGGTTCTTTACTACTTTCAAACGTAAATGATGTTCGCCCCTCATTTTTGGTACGTATTTGTGTGGGTATATAACTAAATAATTTATAGTTAGTTATAATCTTGCCATTTGAATTCGCGACAGAGATTACCATGTTTTTTGGAGTTGGTTTCTGACGAGTATCTTTCATAGCATACCATTTTTGAATAGCCCTTATATTGTCAGGATTAGATGTTTCAAAAATAAAAGGTAATTCCATAGTAGTTCCTCCTTTTACCCGCATGACACGATCAGCACCTTGACGAAATTCATTTATATTAGTTTCCCAGCCAATAGGCCCCGTTATAATCACATCTTTAGAATCAAGTATTCCACTAATTTCTAAAGTCACAATGTTGGTATCGCTGCTTGTTGGAGAATTAGTATTTACACTAATTGTGTTAGAATTTCTTTGGGATTTATCTTCTTTTGCATCAGATATTTTAGATTTATTTTGCGCCATACATAATATCGGAAACAGAAGTAAAAAAGTGATAGTCAGCTTCATAAATGATTTTTTTTGAGTGTAAACTAATTTACAAAAAATTAATTAATGTTACAGACACTACAGAATCGCTCAATCTTTTAATGCAAGATTTTGGAGAATCCTCTTACACTTTAGAAAGATGAATTGAAAAAATCAAATTTGAGAAACTCATACTTTTATGTAGAAATATCGCTAGTTTCGGTAATATTTCAAATTTTTACGAGAAGAATTGAATACAATTTATTTACTTAAAAATATAGAAATTACCCATCTATAAGCTACAATAAAAAACGCTCCACATTGCTGTAGAGCGTTTTTAATATGTATATAATTTGGCGTAAAGATCCCTCGACAAGCTCGGGATAAGCGATACGTAGAGTTTTGCTATCGCAAAACCAACTTCTTGCTTACTTTACTTCTTCGAAATCTACGTCTTCCACGTCGCTTCCTTCTTCTTCAGTAGAAGCATTCGCCTCTGTATCAACATCAGGTCCTGGAGCACCTTGTGCATCAGCCTGAGCTTTGTACATTTCTTCCGAAGCTGTTTTCCACGCTTCATTGATCTTATCCAACGCAGGTTGAATTTGAGCAACGTCTTTCGTTTCGTACGCTTTCTTCAATTCTTCTAAAGCATCTTCGATTGGTTTTTTCTTATCATCAGATAATTTTTCACCAAATTCTTTCAATTGCTTTTCCGTTTGAAAGATCATTCCGTCGGCTTCGTTGATTTTATCAACAGTTTCTTTAGCCGCTTTATCGCTTTCTGCATTTGCTTCTGCTTCCTGCTTCATTTTCTTGATCTCTTCTTCAGTAAGTCCAGAAGAAGCTTCAATACGAATATCCTGAGATTTTCCAGTCGCTTTATCGGTAGCACTTACTTTAATAATACCATTGGCATCAATATCGAAAGTAACTTCAATTTGCGGTACGCCTCGTTGTGCTGGTGGAATTCCGTCTAGGTGAAAACGACCAATTGTCTTATTGTCGTTTGCCATAGGACGCTCTCCTTGCAATACGTGGATCTCTACACTTGGCTGATTGTCTGCCGCGGTTGAGAATACCTGACTTTTCTTTGTAGGAATGGTAGTATTTGCTTCGATCAGTTTCGTCATTACGCTACCCATCGTTTCAATACCTAAAGAAAGTGGCGTTACATCTAGTAACAATACATCTTTAACATCTCCAGTTAATACACCCCCTTGAATCGCAGCACCAATTGCTACAACCTCATCTGGGTTTACACCTTTACTCGGTGCTTTTCCGAAGAATTTCTCTACCGCTTCCTGTACTGCAGGAATACGTGTAGAACCACCTACTAAAATAATCTCATCGATATCACTTGTTTTTAATCCTGCCGCTTTTAATGCAGTTTGACAAGGCTCTATCGTTCTTTTTACTAAATCGTCGATCAATTGTTCGAACTTCGCACGAGTTAATGTTTTAACAAGGTGCTTTGGTCCGCTTGCCGTTGCAGTTACATACGGTAAGTTGATCTCTGTTTGTGCAGAAGATGATAATTCGATCTTCGCTTTTTCAGCAGCTTCCTTTAAACGTTGTAACGCCATTGGGTCTTTACGAAGATCCATGTCTTCAGCCGCTTGAAATTCATCTGCCAACCAGTCAATAATTTTTTCATCTACATCATCACCACCTAAGTGTGTATCACCATCGGTAGACAATACTTCAAATACACCGTCTCCTAGTTCAAGGATCGATACATCATGCGTACCACCACCAAAATCGAATACTACAATTTTTTGATCGGTGTCTTTTTTATCTAATCCGTATGCCAATGCAGCCGCTGTAGGCTCATTAATAATACGTTCTACTTTTAATCCTGCGATTTCACCCGCTTCTTTTGTAGCGTGACGCTGACTATCATTAAAGTATGCAGGCACTGTAATTACAGCACGAGTTACATCTTGTCCTAAATAGTCTTCAGCGGTTTTCTTCATTTTCTGAAGAATCATCGCACTTAATTCCTGAGGCGTATACATTCTCCCGTCGATATTAACACGAGCGGTATCATTGTCTCCTTTTACTACTTCATAAGCAGCTCTATCGGCTTCTTTTTTAGACTCCGAATATTTGTTCCCCATAAAACGCTTAATCGATGCAACCGTTTTCGTTGGGTTGGTTACCGCTTGTCGTTTTGCAGGATCCCCCACTTTAATCTCTCCGCCTTCAACGAATGCGATCACAGAGGGTGTCGTTCTTTTTCCTTCGGCGTTAGGAATAACCGTTGGCTCGCTACCTTCCATTACAGCAACGCAGGAGTTGGTTGTACCTAAGTCGATTCCAATTATTTTACTCATAATGTTATAGTTTATATTTTGATGTTCAATTTTTACTTACGCTCTCTATAAGTCAATCATTATGCCAAGCAAAAGAGACTGACAGGCTGGCAGAAACTGAAACATAAACAACTCTCTATTGGCAGTTTTAGATAGGGCAAGCCCCTTCGGGTCGGGCTATCCGCGCTACACGGTAGCCTGCTTCTATCCCTCTTGCGAACTAACTATTGCATGAGTTAGAATTACCCTCACCCAGCAATTCGTGTTGTAAAGACTTTTGGGAGTTTATATTATATAGTAAATAAAGATATCAGGAATTTAAAAAACCGCTTTTTTCACCCTTTCTTCAAAAGAAAAAAATCAATTTGATAATCACCTTTTCATTTTATTTTAGTTTATTCACTATAAACGGAACTTCAACAAGCATGCTTTTTACACATAACAATTCTTTTAAACCAAATACACCGATAAATTCGTGTTCCTACGTTGTTTTAAGGCCGATATAAATCCCTATTTCAAATCGTTAATAATTCACTCCATTGTGTAGTGAACCTCGGACTTCGTTCTTTTTTAATTAACTCCCATTCGCTCATGCGGGTACCGATCATTGCCGAAGCTACTGTAGATTTTCCGTATTTAGCATTGATCCTATCAAAGGTATTAATGAGTTCTACTTTATTTAATTTAGAAGGCTTTACAAACAAATTACCCTGTACATATTCTTGGGGAATAATTCCGCTTAAAGTTACTCCTACCTTTTTATACCGATATCCAGGTTTATAAATTAAATGCAATGCTCTTCTTGCTTCAGAAATTAAAGTAAACGTATCGTTAGTTGGGATATCCAGCGTGACCGTACGACTGTTTGAGTATTGTTTATCCACCTCACTATGGTAATTCGTAATAATAAATACCTGAATATAAGTAGCGCAGGATTTTTGAGCCCGCAACACTTCACTTACTTCACTGATATAATAAGCACAAGCTTCTTCAATACGCTCTAGGTCTTCTAATTTTTTTCCAAAAGACTTTGCTGTACCAATCCCCTTTTTAGGTTTAGGCATAGTTGTAAACTCTATACACGGTTCTCCCTTAAGCTCTCTCCAAATACGTTCTCCCACTACCGTCATTTCTTTACGAACCCAAGCTAAAGAAATCTGTGTAAATTCATACGCAGTAAACACCCCAATATTTTTTAGCCGTTCCGCATGCTTTCGGCCAATCCCCCACACATCTCCAATTTTTGCCCACTTAAGAGCGTACAATCGTTTTTCTTCAGAATCTATCACAAATACATGATTGTTTTCTGGTTCCTTTTTTGAAATTCTATTGGCAAGTTTTGCTAATACCTTCGTAGGGGCGATTCCTACACCTACCGGAAGCCCTGTATTTTTAAAGATGGTTTCTTTTATAGTGTGTCCATACGATTGCAAAGAAATATACTTCATTCCGCTTAACTCCAAAAAAGCTTCATCGATGCTATACACCTCTACATGAGGCGAAAAAGTGTTTAAAATATTCATCACCCGCTGTGACATTTCACCGTACAACGTATAATTTGAAGAAAAAAAAACAACCCTATTCTTTATTAACTGGTCCTTTATTTTAAAAATTGGCTCAAACATAGGAATATTGGTAATCGCTTTCGCCTCTTTGTTAGCTGCGATAATACACCCATCATTATTGCTAAGAACCACAATAGGTCTGCCTTGCAAGTCTGGTCGAAATACTTGCTCACACGAAGCGTAAAAGCTATTACAGTCTACCATTGCAATCATAAGACATTATGTATTATATACGTAATTACTCCCCAAAAAATACACGTTTCTTCCTCTGTTTGGGTGACGACTCGTTTAACTTTAAACGTACCATTCTCGGTAACTAATACCAATCGATTTTGCGATGGCGAAAGTGATCGATCTACGATTAATACATCTTTGTTTAAAATTTTAAACTCTTTATAAGCATCTCCGTCCACCCGAATAAAAAACGTAGCATCCTGATTATAAATCAATTCTTTATGAAGATCGATAGGTGCTTCTAAATAATGCGTTGCAGCACTGGGAAACCCTGTCTGTTTTGACACTTCTGCAGTGTGTCGACTTTGTACTTTTTGTAATTTTCCTGATGCAGTTATATTCATATTACAAAAATAGGATTATTTCCATATTTATGGAATATTTCCAATAAAAGATATGAACATGATTTTTCATTTATGAAACTTTCGTGTCATGTTTACATATTTATTAGACCGATAAACTCCTTCTTCGTCATGAGGTATTACCCTTTCTTCCAACTTCACATCATTGCCTTTTCATTTTTAAACTCTATGGATACACCTCTTCTTTTTTCCCGTAGAAATGCGTTCTTCTTCTTTCTTTCCTGTATAAGAAAATACTATCTTTGAATTAAGCAAAATTCTATGGAAAGTATCAGCGTTTTCGACATGTTAAAGATTGGTGTAGGCCCTTCTAGTTCTCACACATTAGGTCCTTGGCGAGCTGCCGGGCGATGGATAGAACATTTAAAAAAGAATGGGAATTTCGACCTTATCGAATCGATTTCAGTAGATCTATATGGCTCTTTATCACTTACAGGGAAAGGGCATGCAACAGACATTGCTGTTATGTCTGGACTTTCAGGGTTCGATCCAATTACCTTTCCAATAGAAAACCTTCAGAAAGAGATCGACCTAATAAGCGAACATAAAGTTCTTATGCTAAATGGTGAAAAACGAATTTCTTTTATTCCGAAGGAACACATTACATTCCAACGAAAATTTCTAGAGTTTCATCCTAATGGCATAACATTTAGAGCCTTATTGAAAAATGGCAAAAAAACATCAGCTTCCTACTACTCTATTGGTGGCGGATTTGTGGTACAAAAAGAACGAAAAAGAGCAAAAAAGAAAATTGAAGAGTTTTCGCATTTTCCGTTTCCTGTAGAGAAAGCAACCGAACTCATCGCATATTGTAAGTCTGAAGGAAAATCTATTTCTGAAATAGTTTTAGCCAATGAACGTTCTTTGCGTTCTGATGATGAAATCGATGACGGACTTAAAGCAATATGGGATGTAATGTTAGATTCTATGTACACAGGCTGCCACACAGAAGGTATTTTACCTGGAGGCCTTAATGTAGTAAGACGCTCATATAATGTACATAAGAATTTGCTTCCAGAAGATAAAAAATATACAAATGCTGTAGAATGGATAAGCGCCATTCGCAATACAGAAGTAAAATTTAGGCAAATTCTTAAATGGGTGTCCTGCTTTGCCCTCGCAGTAAACGAAGTAAATGCATCGTTAGGAAGAGTTGTAACAGCACCTACCAACGGAAGTGCTGGAGTAATCCCTGCTGTATTAATGTACTACCTCGTTATTGAAAATCACGATGCAAACTTTCAAGATATTAAACGGTTTTTATTAACTGCTGGAGAAATTGGTAGTATTTTTAAGAAAGGGGCTACGATTTCTGCCGCTATGGGTGGATGCCAAGCAGAAATTGGAGTATCATCTGCTATGGCGGCTGGTGCGTTAACCGAATTAATGGGAGGCTCTCCAGAACATGCATTAATGGCTGCTGAAATTGCCATGGAACATCACTTAGGACTTACCTGCGATCCTATTGGCGGGTTGGTGCAAATTCCGTGTATTGAACGCAATGCAATGGGCGCTATTAAAGCAATTAATGCATGCGAAATGGCTTTAGATAATGATCCTACCAAAGCAAAGGTTCCACTTGATAAAGTAATCACTACCATGTGGGAAACTGCTAAAGATATGACGAGTAAATACAAAGAAACGAGTGAAGGTGGATTGGCGGTACAGGTAAATATGAGTGATTGTTAATAATTCATATAAACGACTACAGTTAAATTATAAAATATCTTTATTTTACCGCTTAAAAGCGTAAATAATCGACAAAAAACTATTTTTATCTTTAAAAATGTAAGAATATTCTTCATAAATCACACATTTAACACTTTAGTCTGCAATAAGTTAGAAGGCATTTAGTTAATTTAAGGTAAGAGATTTCCCCAAATCTTATGTTTCACTCTAAATTCCTACTTATGAGAATACTTTTTTTAGCCCTCGTATTTCTTTGTTCTATTCAAAATCTAAGTGCACAAAACGTCTCCATTGATGGTAGATTAAAAAGTCATTTAGACAATTTCTTTGAGTTATGTAAAGAATATAATATTGATTACCACGAGAAATTATTTAAATTAAAAAACATTGCTATTGTCGATACATTACAGACCTCTCTTCATGGCTCCACTCTAGGAATGGTGCAACGAAATAAACAAGGCAATATTGAAAATATTGTAGTTAATTGGGTTACACTTTTAGATGAAGAAATTGTAAAAGTTGTCGCTTATCATGAATTTGCACATTACTTCTTAGAGTATACAGAACATGTTTGCAATGATTGTGGAATTATTATGTCGAAAGTAAATTCGAGTTATTTTGATATTGTCAACGACTGGGATAACCAAATAAAAATACTCTTTGAACAATCGCCTGCATTTCAACGAAAAAAGAATGAAGCACTACATACTGTTGCCGGAATTAACTTTGATAATTAATCCGTTTTTAGACGAAAAAATTCATGTAAAAGTTATTCCTCTTTTTCACAACTTCCCACTCTACGAGAGTCTATAATATTAAGTATTTTCCAACTTTCATCGGTATATACTAGTGTAAACGAATTAGCTCCGCAATGACTAAATTTTCCGTCCACATAAAATCGATACGGTGTCCAGACATGTGCCAGATTCCCGTCTGAAAGTACTTCGTAACCAAGAATTTGTTCGTCCCAAACTTGACCTTCAGGTCTAGCAGCTATTACTTTAAGAAAATCGCTACCTCGGGAATAACGCACCTTATTTTCTCCATCACTTTGAACATAGGCACTTTGCATCATCATGTTTGGCATCATTACAGATTTCATTTTTAACGTATCGCCACTATGAAAACCATCGAAAAATACATCGATAAACAACTTTGCATTTGCCTCAGAAAGTTCATTTTGAGAAAAACTAAGGGTACTAATTCCTGTAACAATTAAAAAAAACAGATACTTCATAATAGATTAGCATAAAGAGTGAATGTCAAATTTAGTACTTTTACTTTTTAATTCATTATAATATGTCTGTAGCCAAAAAAGAATATAAGCGTATCACCACAAAAACATTGGTAGATATGAAAAAAAGAGGAGAAAAGATCTCTATGCTTACCGCCTATGATTATACCATGGCAAAAATAGTAGATGGCTCAGGCATTGATGTCATTCTTGTGGGCGATTCGGCTTCGAACGTTATGGCAGGACATGAAACGACTCTACCTATTACATTAGATCAAATGATCTATCATGCTACGTCGGTGGTACGAGCTATAGAGCGCAGTTTAGTGGTTGTAGATATTCCCTTCGGAAGTTATCAAAGCGATCCTAAAGAAGCGCTTCGTTCTGCCATTCGAATTATGAAAGAAAGTGGCGGCCATGCGGTGAAGTTAGAAGGTGGAAAAGAAATTAAAGAATCGGTTAAACGAATTCTGAACGCAGGTATTCCAGTAATGGGACATCTAGGACTCACGCCACAATCGATCTATAAATTTGGAACCTACACAGTACGTGCTAAAGAAGAAGAGGAAGCCGAAACATTAAAAGCTGATGCATTACTTTTAGAAAAAGCCGGTTGTTTTGCAATTGTACTTGAAAAAGTTCCTGCCGCTTTAGCAGAAGAAGTAGCCAAAAGTTTAACGATCCCAATTATTGGAATTGGTGCAGGAAATGGAGTTGACGGGCAAGTATTAGTCACACATGATATGTTAGGAATGACCTACGAGTTTAATCCCCGATTTTTACGTCGCTACCTCGATATGTATGCAGAAATGACTAACGCATTTAAGCAGTACATTGATGATGTAAAAAGCAGCGATTTCCCTAATGACAAGGAGCAATACTAGTAGTTAAAAACAAAGTATTCAAAAAAATACCTTCTGTCTGTTCATCGTAATTCTTGAAGTATCCAAAAAAAACCGACACATAAAATATTTAGTACCAAAGACAACCTTCAGGTATTGTTTGAGGACAACCATTTACTCATTGTAAACAAACGTCCCGGCGATATAGTACAGGGGGATAAAACAGGAGACAAACCACTTTCTGAAGTAGTTAAATCTTACATTTCTGAAAAGTACAACAAACCTGGCGCAGTTTATTTAGGTGTAGTACATAGACTGGATCGCCCGACGAGTGGTATTGTAGTTTTTGCAAGAACTTCAAAAGCGCTTACACGTTTAAATAAATTATTTTCAGAAAGAAAAACTGAAAAGACTTATTGGGCTGTGGTACAGGAAATTCCAAAAGAAACATCAGGAACATTAGTGCATTATATGAAGCGGAATGCAAAACAAAATAAATCGTATGCGCATAGTAACGAAGTACCCGACAGTAAAAAAGCAATTTTGCATTATTCCGTAGAAAAAAAATTAGATCGGTATGCGTTAATGAAAGTTGACCTAGAAACTGGACGACATCATCAGATCCGGTCGCAGTTATCGGCTATTGGCAGCCCCATTAAAGGAGATTTAAAATATGGTTTTGATAGAAGTAATAAAGATGGGAGTATTCATTTACATGCAAGATCATTAACATTTGTACATCCGGTACAAAAGGAACCACTTACTATTACAGCACCGCCCCCTAACGATGCGATCTGGAACGCCTGTTTAAATGCTGACTAAATTATTTTTTAATGCATAGATCACTAATCCTACTCTGTTCTTTATTTCAAGTCGGTTAAATAATTCCTGTCGATAACCGTCGATCGTTTTCGGACTTAAATTCATTTTTCCTGCGATCTCTTTGTATGTCATTTCGCTGCACGCCAGCTTCATAAAGATTAATTCATTTTCTTTAAAACTGTCTTCAATACTGGGAACATTCGGTTGTAAAGATCGCAATAAGGTCGCCGAAACTTTTTCGGAATGATAGTATCCTTTCTCGATGGTTTCATCTAAGGCCTCTTTTAATTTTTCGGGATGAATATCTTTCAGTAAATAGCCTTTAGCTCCATTCATCAACATCTTTAGGATTGTTGTTTCTTCGTCTTCCATTGAAAGAGCTAAAACTTTAATTTCGGGATAATTCGCTGTGAGCCATTCCATAGTTTCCACACCATTCATTACAGGCATATTAATATCGAGTAACACAATATCTGGGCATTGATCCACCGCTTTTAGTTGAAGTATTAGATCTTTTCCATTTTTTGCATGATAGAGCACATGATATCCATCGAAAGTATCTATTAGTTGTTCAAGTGATCCCGCAAAAAGCAAATGATCATCTACAATTACCACATTTTTCGATTTGGTATTACTCATATTGGTATGGATAAGTTAGCGTTAGTAAGGTTCCTTGTCCTGGTTTAGAACTAATTGAAAAGGTTGCTTTTAACAGTTCTGCACGGCTTTTCATTGTTTCCATTCCTGAATTAGAATTTTGAGTTTCAAGATCAAATCCTACACCATCATCACCTGCTATAATTTCAAGTGCTTGCTCCTCGTAGGTTAAATGTACAAATAATTTACTTGCTTTTGCATGCTTTGTCACATTCGAAAAAAACTCCTGCAAGATTCTAAATATTACTATTTCATGTTCACTTTTTATATCAACCAATTCTCCTTTGATATTGAAAGTAGCTTCTAAAAAATTAAGCTTATTAAAACGTTTTATTTCTAAGTCTAAAGATGCTATTAGTCCGTTTTTAAGAACTACATCATTATTTAAAAGTTTAGAAAGATTTCTAATTTCTTGCAACGATTCGCTAACGACTGTTTTAGTTTCATTTAACTCCCCTTTTAGGTGCAATTGGTTCTCCACCGTGGTAATTTGAAGCATTTTGTTTAATTGCATACTTGCTACCGAAAGCAACTGTCCAACATTATCGTGCAATTCCCAAGCGATGTTTTTAAAGGTTTGTTCCTGTATTTCTAATTTCGAACGTTCGATCTCTTTTTGAAATTTCTGTTGCGCCTCATAACGATCTAAAAGCATTTTATTTTTTCGCTTTTGGAACGCAATAAAAAAAATTACAAGCACCAGCCCAGCCAGTACTAAGATAATTATAAAATAAAGTATTAAGAGTCTTTCTTCTTTAGACATATAATAAAACCAATAGTATAGATTAAATATACCAATACATTTGTGCCTACCAATAGCGTTTTATACAATTCTACAAATTCGGGACTTCGGTCAACATCAAAATGGCGGCCATAAATAACCAAGGGTGTTAATACAAAGGATAATAACATCGCTCCCAACGAAATATAAAAGGGAAGCATCTTCGTGTAATTAAGAATTGCATCACTGTATAACATTTGAAAATAATAAAGTATAATCGCAAATAGAATTAAAATGCTTCCTACAACTTCGGTATAAGATGAAAATGCATTCAAAAACACGTCAGACAAAACTAAATTAACAATGCAGGTAATTATGTATACAACAAGTAAAGCATAGCCAATTTTTTTTTGATTCCTATTAGTTAAATACCAAAGAAAAAATGAAATATAAACCGCAAAAGAAATAATCGAATAAATATTATAAATCCAAAAGTTTTTTTCTAACCATGTATTTTTAATAAATCCAAAATACTCATAATCCGTAAAATATGCGATAGGTGAATACGTTCCGGTAATTTCAACAACTACCGTAAGACAAAGAA
This sequence comes from Cochleicola gelatinilyticus, assembly GCF_001637325.1. Taxonomy (GTDB): domain Bacteria; phylum Bacteroidota; class Bacteroidia; order Flavobacteriales; family Flavobacteriaceae; genus Cochleicola; species Cochleicola gelatinilyticus. The sequence continues at coordinate 439,541 of NZ_LRXL01000037.1, read as the reverse complement.
AAAATATAAAAAAACGAATGGGAGTTTCTATCTTTTTTTTTGCCCTAAAAAGAAAATAAAGTCCTGTGAGTGCCGCTAATAATTCGACTGAAACAATCGGTACAACAGTTAATAGAAAATCTTTCAAAGGTAAGGTTTAATTTTTATAAGGTGCAGGAGGCCATCCACCCACTCCTTTATTCAAAGGATCTAATTTATAATTTGTATTAGAAGAAGCAGCATCACCTTCAGTAGGAGCTAAAAATACAGTAGCTTTTTTGGACTTACTATCATTGTAAGCTGCAAAGTAAATTCGTATTCCAGGTGAATCGATCCCCTGCTTTTTCGATTCATTTTTTACATACGTTAGGTATTCCTCTAATTCCTCTACAGTGTAAAAAACATTCGAAACATCTTCAGATCCCGTTTCATTTTTTATATATAATGCCCGTGTATCCATCCAGTTCTCTTGGAGTTGTTTGGCCTCAGTAGGAGTTATACAGTTTTTAGGTTTAGACATAATTAAAATATTTGGTTGTTTAGTGTGCGAATAAAAATACACAATTGAATTGGATCGCCTATTATTCATATCGAAAAGAGGGAAAATACTTTCTACACATAGGGTTTTCCCTGTAACAACAAAAGGGGTTTGTCACATTAAACCAAATATATAACTTATTAATTAACAGGAAATTACCTATATTTTCGTGTAGTTTTATTTCCTATCTTTGAATCACTTCCTCCTCAGACATACTAACAAATAGACTCATCGTAATGATTTACGAAACACTCGAAATACTGAAAGATCAGGTTTCGGAGTATCTAGAATTGAAACAATCTGAAGCCAATTTAGTAGTGCTTGAGAATGTAGCAAAAATAGATGACCCCGAGATTACTACCATGAACGACAAGATTGTTCTTAGTCTTGTGAATATTGAAGAAGAGATTTCTCTAAAAAATAATCCGAATATTAGAATTAAAAACGGGGAAACGGTCTATAAAAATAAGCCCATTCACCTTAATGTGTATATTCTGTTTTCTGCCAATCGAACCGTTTATACAAGATCAATTACCTCGGTTTCTTATATCCTAGAATTCTTTCAAGGTAAAAATGTATTTACGCAAACTAACACACCTCTAAATCCAACAATTACGACCTTGGATCACATAACCGAATTCAAATTTAACGTCTCTCTCTTTACTCCAACCTTCGAACAATTAAACTATATCTGGGGAACACTTGGTGGTAAATCCCTTCCCAGCATTCTGTATAAGGTAAGCATCGTAAAAGTAGAAAGCGACACCATTACCGATAAAGGAACCCCCATCACACAAATTGAAGCTACTCTTAAAAATAAGACTTTATGAGTTTTAAAATAACATACCGCCCTTTGTTTCATTTAAACCTCTACCACCATTACTTCTTAGATAATGGCACCATAGCTTTCGATAGTGATACAACACTAAAACAAACTCAACTAGAGAAATACGAATTAAACGAGTTTATGCGCATTATTCCTTCTGAAAGGACCCAGCACTTGCTGAACAATCAGAAAATACATCTTAAGCATCACTCACATGGCATCTCACTATTTGCAAAAGCGAAAGAAACTGCTCCCGATTCGGGGATTTACGAGCCCTTTATAGCATTGCTTCAATCTGAAACGCTAGTATTTTTACTGTATACTACCGATCCGCTTTTCGAAAATTATTCAACCATAAAAGCTACTCCAAGCATACCGTTTTATTTTTCAAATCGGAAACCTGCTTCGGAAGCAAACTCATTTCCAACAATAGATATAGAAAATACAACCACTGCGATATCCGGTTTTACAATTTCTGAAACGACTTTTGAAGCTGTTTCTGAAGGGCTTTCCGCCAGTGAAAAGATTGGACTTTTCGGTATTATTTCCCTCCAAATGCAAGCTGATGAAGGCACTAGGAATATCTTGAATGGAAATAACACACTAAAGGTAACCCCGACCGAATTTAAAATTCAACTGAAGAATCGAAGTACAATTTGGAATTACTTACAGGCAACTAGCAATGCACTCCTTCATTCTACAGATCCCACGACCTTGCCGCTTGTTAAGAACGGAATAGTGGGATATACAGATAACGGAACAGAACTTCCGGCAGCCTCCCCCAAACGTCTCATATTCGAAAAGGATGGCGGCGGAACTATAATAAAAACAATTTCAGAAATATATATTAACTAATAATCGAAACTATGGCAACTATGTACAAAACACCCGGAGTTTATGTGGAGGAAATATCTAAGTTCCCTCCCTCTGTCGCTCAGGTAGAAACAGCGATCCCGGCATTTATCGGATACACCGAATTTGCGCTTAAAAAGGGAGCTTCTATTACTGGAGAACCAACACGAATAAGTTCCTTGCTGGAATACGAAACGTATTTCGGAAGTGCAAAACCGGAAACAACCATTGCAGTTACTATCAATGATGTGATTGTAAATGGCACCATAGAACGCACCATTGTTCCGGCACAACCTTCCACTCCCTCCCCTTATATCATGTACTACGCCATGCAATTATATTTTGCGAACGGAGGAGGTCCCTGTTACATTGTCTCGGTAAACAATTACGACACTGGTGGTGCTAACAATGTGCTTTTCGATGACCTTAATGACGGTTTAGATGCGCTTCGGAAAGAAGATGAACCTACACTGCTACTTTTTCCCGATGCTAAAATCCTAGGGGAAGTAGAATTTTACACTTTATATCAGAATGCACTGCTACAATGCAATGACATGCAGGATCGGTTCACGATTATCGACACCCATACCAGTGAAGATGTAGAAGACGACTCTTTCGTATTAAGAGATCGTATTAGTCTTGGCAAAGATTATTTAAAATACGGAGCAGCTTATTACCCGTATTTGGAAACAATCTTAGACTTTCATTACAACGAAACTACTGTTGCCATTACACACAACTCTGAAGATTCTCAAGCACTTGCCGACGAAATTGAAGCTGCTAATTCCGCATTGCTAGATATTCAATCGGTACAGAATGATAGTCCCGCTTTAACTACAGACCTTTCTAATGCAGATATAGCCTTACAGGCAATGACCGCCGGAGATGCACTAACCAATTCCGATTCTATTGTTACGCCACTACAAGCTATTGTAGATGCTTTAAATAATACTGTTACTGCAGCCAACAATGCCGTAACCGCGGGAAATGATGCGGCAACTGCTGCCGATGAAGATGGACCCACAGCAGCTGCCGCAACTGCAGCCGCCGATGCCGTTAATACAGCGATTACCGCAGGTGGACAGCCTCTACCTGACCTCATTACCGCTTTAGAAGGACACATTACAACAATTGAAGGTGCAGGAAATGGAACTGATGTAAAAAATGAATCTACCGCAGCACTTGCTACTGTTGCAGGAATAAATGCCGCTTTACAAAGTGTGATCGATCTCATCGACCCTACACTTATCGATGCCATTGCTGCAGCACAGGGAGTAGACACGAACGGTGCTCTCGACGGAATGATGCTTAGTGCTATTGAAGGAACAGACAGTGCCGCGTATAATGCAATAAAAACTGCTATCAATGCGATGCCTGTGATCATGCCGCCCAGTAGTGCTATGGCGGGTATTTACGCACGGGTAGATAATGACCGAGGTGTATGGAAAGCACCTGCAAATGTGGGCGTTAACTATGTGGTAAAACCTTCTTTAAAAATAACCCATGACGAACAAAAAGACCTCAACGTACATACCACTGGAAAATCGATCAATGCAATTCGATCTTTTACAGGTAAAGGGATTCTCGTTTGGGGCGCACGTACCCTTGCAGGAAATGATAATGAATGGAAATATGTTCCAGTGCGTCGCTTTTTTAATATGGTAGAAGAATCGGTTGAAAAAGCAACAGAACAATTTGTCTTCGAACCCAACGATGCCAACACTTGGGTAAAAGTTCGGGCTATGATCGAAAACTTTTTAACCCTGCAATGGAGAGCCGGTGCGTTAGCCGGAGCAAAACCGAATCAGGCGTTTTATGTGCGCATCGGTTTGGGCGAGACCATGACTGCCGATGATATTCTTAATGGAAACATGATCGTGGAAATAGGAATGGCAGTAGTGCGTCCGGCAGAGTTTATCGTATTGAAATTCTCTCATAAAATGCAGGAAGCATAATTTTTAATGAATTATGAACAGGAATACATCACTAAAATTTGAAACCTTAATACTAACAATTAAAAACACATCACAATGGCAGAAACATATCCATTAGTAAAGTTTCATTTCTCGGTAGAATGGGGAGGAACAAATATAGGATTCACAGAAGTCTCCGGACTTGACGTAGAAACCGAATTGATCGAATACCGCCATGGTGCAAGTCCAGAATACAGCAAAATTAAAATGCCCGGACTTCAAAAATACAGCAACATCACCTTAAAAAGAGGTTCGTTTAAAAATGACAACGAATATTTTCAATGGTGGAATACCGTAAAGTTGAATACCATAGAGCGAAGAGATATTACCATTCAACTTCTTAATGAAGAACACGAACCGGTGATTGTTTGGAAAGTAAAAAATGCATTTCCAATTAAGATCCAATCGACCGATCTAAAAGGGGATGGTAACGAAACAGCCATCGAATCTATGGAAATCGCTCATGAAGGGCTAATTATTCAAAACGGAGATTAATGGCCAATTACTACCCCCCGGTTAGTTTTCATTTCATGGTGGAGTTTACCGGGATTTCATCGCAAGCAACCGATACGCAATTTCAATCTGTTTCTGGACTTTCCGTAGACATAGAAACCGAAGAATTTGCGGAAGGAGGAGAAAACCGATTTAAACACAAGTTTCCGGTACGCACCAAGTTTCCGAATCTGGTTTTAAAAAGAGGGTTGGTAATCGATTCTGAAGTAATTCAATGGTGTCGTGATGCTATTGAAAGTTTTCAGTTTGAACCTACCGACCTTACGGTAAAACTATTAAATGAAGAACACGACCCTCTTATGACTTGGAATGTTGTTCATGCCTATCCAGTAAAATGGACCGTGGAAGATTTTAATGCCGAAGAAAACAAATTAGCCGTTGAGACCATAGAACTCGCCTATAACTATTTCACACTCGTATAACATGCCTATTGAAATTAAAGAACTGAACATAAAAATCAAAGTCAACGACTATGCACAAACCAATGCAACTCCTAATAAGGAATCGGGTGACAAAACTTCAAAATTAATCGAATCGTGTGTGGAACAAGTTATGAGGATCCAACAACGTAAAAACGAACGATAATGAGCAAAGGAGAATTAAAAAAGCTGCGAATCACCGCGTATAAAGATGATAAATTCACCGAAAAAGCGGGAGATGGAGAATTTACATCACTGCTGAATCCGGAGAAATACATTTTTAAATACAAGGTGGAGTATAGTGAAGCGCAAGGACAAGGAACCAGTGCGACGGCACCAAAATTTGTACGTACCGTTCCCGAAGATTTGGACCTTGAATTCTTATTCGATCGTACTGGAGTGCTAAAGGGACAGGATAATAAGAATGGCGACGGAATTATCGACGATATTGAAAAATTTAGACGAGTGGTATTCGACTATGACGGGGACGAACACAAACCTTTTTATGTGATGATTGGGTGGGGAACTTTACTCTTTAAAGGATCGTTGCTTGAAATGTCTATCGAATTTAAACTATTCGCTCCCGACGGCACTCCCCTTCGGGCTGTTGCGAGAGCAAAATTTAAAGGAACTGTTGAAGATGACCTAAGAGTTGCAAAAGAAAATAATAATTCTCCAGACCTTACACATGTTCGTACCGTAATGGAAGGAGATACGCTTCCATTAATGACCTTTAAAATCTATGGAGACTCGAAGTATTATTTACAGGTAGCAGCTGCTAATAAACTAACCAATTTCCGAAGGTTAAAACCCGGACAAAAAATTCATTTTCCACCTATTGAAAAAGTATCTTAATGAACAACTCCAGAACCATAGGGACCTCACAAAGTCCAGACCTTACTACCTTCAATATATTAATTGAAGGAGAAGCACTATCTGCTATATATCAGGTGAAAAATATTATGGTTGAAAAAGAAGTAAATCGAATTCCTTTTGCGCAATTAGTCTTTTTCGATGGGGAAGCTTCGGCACAAGATTTTAACCTAAGCAATGAAGAGCTGCTCATTCCTGGAAAAAAAATTGAAATTACTGCTGGTTATCACAATGACGAGGCATCCATTTTTAAAGGAGTTATTATTAAGCAAAGCATTAAGGTACGGGAGAATACCTCTGTATTATTGGTAGAATGCCGGGATGAAGCTGTAAAAATGACGCTCGGAAGAAAAAGTGGTTATTTTTATGATAGTACCGATAGTGATATTATTGAGCAAATTATTTCTAAAAACGGACTAGAAAGTGACGTAGAAACCACCTCTTTTACACATAATGAATTGGTACAATATCGTGCATCCGACTGGGACTTTATCATGACCCGCGCACAGGCAAATGGAAAAATATGTGTGGTTGAAAATGGAAAACTTGTTGTGTCGAAACCCAATGTAACACAAGAACCTGTTGAAACTGTGGCATTCGGAGCTAGTTTATTGGCGTTCGATGGAGAAATGGACGCGCGTAATCAATACAACACCATTACCTCGTATGGATGGAGTCCTTCGGAAGGAGCGATCGTAGAAACAGAAGCTAACAATCCAAACATCACCCTAAATGGAAACATCAGTACTTCCGATCTGGCGGATGTCTTTGGAATTGAAAATTTAGAATTAAAACACGGAGGTTCGTATGCTACAACGCAGCTTCAAGAATGGAGTGATGCCAAAGCACTATTTCAACAGCTATCTAAAATTCGGGGACGTGTAAAGTTTCAGGGAATTCCTTCGGTAAAACCAAATACAATTTTAAAACTGGAAGGCGTAGGCGATCGCTTTAGCGGAAACATATTTGTAAATGCCGTGCGTCACGAAATTGCCAATGGAAATTGGACGGTCGATGCAGAATTTGGAATGAATCCTACTTGGTTTAGTGAAACCTATGAAATAAATGATCTTCCTGCAGCAGGTTTATTACCCGCTATCAACGGATTGCAAATTGGGGTTGTGTCACAGCTGGAAGAAGATCCCGAAGGAGAAGATCGCATCCTTATCAATATGCCCATTATCAACAAAGACGAGCAAGGAATCTGGGCGCGTGTGGCAAGTTTAGATGCGGGAGCAGATCGGGGTGCTTTTTTTCGCCCGGAAATTGGTGACGAAGTAATCGTTGGTTTTGTAAATGATGATCCTAATCATGCCGTAGTATTAGGAATGCTTCACAGTAGCGTACGCCCATCACCTATTTCGGCTACCGACGACAATCATGAAAAAGGATTTGTCACCCGCAGTGAACTAAAATTTCTGTTCGATGACGAGAAAAAATCGATCACTTTGGAAACGCCTGCAGGAAAGAAAATTGTCATCGATGAAGATGAAGAAAGTATTCTCATTGAAGATGAAAACTCCAATAAAATTACGATCGACAGTGATGGAATTACCCTTGATAGTGGGAAAGATATAAATATAAAAGCAAGTGGAGATATTACTCTAGAAGGAACCAATGTTTCAATTATCGCTAATGCCGAATTTAAAGCAGAAGGAAGCGCTGGAGCCGAAGTTTCTACCAGTGCCATAGCCGTATTAAAAGGATCGTTGGTACAGATAAATTGAGTAGTGAATGGTGAATAATAAGTTGTAAGTGTAAAATTTAAAAAAATGATAAAGATAAATTGAAGAAAAATGTCACACTGAGCTTGTCGAAGTGAGGAAAATAGCGAATGTAAAATGATAAAGGACTAATAAAAAAAATGAAGAAAAAGCCAACTACTTTGACGATGTCACACTGAGCTTGTCGAAGTGAGGTAAAATAGCGAATGTAAAATGATAAAGGACTAATAAAAAAATTGAAGAAAAAGCCAACTACTTTGATGATGTCACACTGAGCTTGTCGAAGTGAGGTAAAATAGCGAATGTAAAATGATAAAGGACTAATAAAAAAAATTGAAGAAAAAGCCAACTACTTTAACGACTTAATACTGAGCCTGTCGAAGTAATGTTGAAATGATTAATGCAAAAAAAAAAATAATACTACTATGCCAGCAGCAGCCAGAGTCACAGATTTTCACGTTTGTCCCATGCTAAATCCGAATGCATCACCGCATGTGGGCGGTCCCATCTTACCTGCTGGTGAACCCACGGTTTTAATTGGGGGAATGCCCGCCGCACGAATGGGAGATATGGCAACCTGCGCGGGACCTCCAGATAGCATTGTGGTTGGGTCATCTAGTGTATTTATTGGTGGAATGCCCGCCGCACGATTAGGAGATGCAACAGCACATGGAGGAAGCATTATGGCAGGAGAATTCACTGTTTTAATAGGAGGATAATATGGATGCAACAGAAACATTTTTAGGAGTCGGTTGGAGTTTTCCTCCACATTTCGATAGCAATACCAACGAGTTGACAATGACAACTGGTGAGGTAGATATTCATAAAAGTCTAGAGATTCTTTTGTCTACTCGTTTGGGAGAACGAATCATGCTTCCCGAATATGGATGCAATCTGGAAGAGTTACTTTTTCAGCCGTTAGACATCACTCTTAAAACATATATCAAAGACCTTATTAAAACTGCGATTCTTTACCATGAACCAAGGATCGACGTCAACAACATAACCCTTGACCCTACCAACGAATTAAATGGAGAAATACGAATTAATATTGAATACCGCATACGAATCACTAATTCCCGATCGAATATGGTATTCCCTTTTTATAAAGTAGAAGGATCTGAATTGTAACAAAATGGCAAAGAATTGTGAACATCCTTTTTTAATACAACATCAAGGTACCGAGCAACAACAACGGTACCGGGCATCGCTTGCGCCAGAAAATCTGAATTTAAACGATTTCGATCTAAAAGACTGGATGCAATTCGCTTACACTTTTGCAAACGAGGTACATTATTTCCATACAACCAACGCAAAAAATCCGCAAGGCAACTGGCAACAATTTTTTATAGAAAACGAAGCCATCGATGCTTTTATTAAAAATCTACAATCTTCGCAAAAAACCACACCACATCTAACGCTTTTTATATGCTTTCTGAAATTACTCGAAACTTCTAAAAGGCGTTTCAATACATTAACGCAACGACATTTAGATTTTTACTACGGAAAAGTGCTTCAGATAGCGAAAAAAGCTCCGATTGAAGATAGTGTTCATCTTATTTTTGAACTCGCTAAAAATACTTCAGAAGCGCGAATTGAAGCAAATACGCTCATCGAAGGCGGAAAAGATTCCGAAGGAAAAAGAATGCAATACCAAACCACCGAAGAACGTATTCTTAATAAAACCGGAATAGGCGCATTAAAAAGTATATACCACCATCGCAATTTAGGAACAGGCCTACAACCCTACAAAAATGGATTGTACGTGGCGCCCATGGTGAACTCTGCAGACGGAATGGGAGCTAAATTTAAAGAAGATCCGTATTGGTTGCCTTTTGGGTATCCATCACCGTATCGACCGGAAACTCCGCTGCCAGCACCTACCATCGGTTTTACCATAGCCGCAGAGGTACTTAACCTGCAAGAAGGAAAACGGACTATTGTTGTTCAATTTGAATTTGAAAAGAACATCACCGCAGCTTTCAACCTCAACAAGCTTATGGAGGCGTTTACGATTACCGCAACGGGAGAAGAAGGTTGGCTGGCATTATATCCTTCAGAAATAGCAACAAATACTGCCACGATTGGTCTTAGTGGAAAGCACCTTACTTTCACATTGGTGGTCGAAAAAACGGAAAAATCCATTGTTCCTTTTCAGAAAAAAATTCACGAAGCCTCGTACTCAACCTCCAAGCCACTACTTCGTTTTCTACTAAACACAACTTCAGAAACGGGATATGCCTTTTATACACAGGTGCTTCAAAAAACAGTAAAAAAAGTAACGGTAAGTGTTGATGTGTCGGAAGCTACTTCTTTAGTTCTTAAAAATGATCTTGGTCCAGTAGCTTCCGACAAACCGTTCCCACCTTTTGGAACGCAGCCTACTAAACATTCGTCATTTTACATCGATTACCCGGAATTGTTTCAAAAACCTTGGAAAAGTTTTCGAATAAAAGCTATTTGGGCAAACACGCCCGCATCATTCGTATCTCATTATTCAGAATATAAAAATGCTTCAAAAAATGCCATTGTTACGACACAAGATTATTTTAAAGCGAAATTACTGCTAGAGCAAAATGGCACCTTTACCGATGTAAAGAATTCCGCAGTTACTGTATTTAAGCCATCCCCTTCTCAGCCAGTTAGCAATACGGTAATTCCTACTGAAAATCCTGCTGAAAATCTTCCACTCTTTTCTTCTACTTCGGAAGGGCATGCAGTAGAATTTAGGATTTCAAAACAGGGAATCACGAAAACTCACGACGGACCATTAAAGGTACGACTGAAGCATTCTTTTTTACACGAAATCTATCCCAAAACATTAACCTTAGCGTTGGTAAAAGACCCGGTAACCACTGTTCCCAACGCTCCGTATTTACCCGTAATTGAATCGATTTCTTTATCCTACCAGGCGAGTGACACTGCTTTTATCGCAGCTTCAGAAAAAAATGAAACGCTTCAATTATTTCATGAACATCCGTTTGGACAAGCCGCAGCTAATGAAACCCTCTTGCCTACCTATTGTTCGGGAGGTGAATTATACATCGGACTTACTGGTACAGAACCGCTTCAACAGGTGACATTTTTATTTAAATTACTAGAAGGAACTGAAAATCCAGACACGCCTCCTTTTACCGCTTCAGAAAAAATTGAGTATGCCATACTAATTCAAAATAAATGGTTTCCATTAGACAGTACCTACCTCATTGGAGATACGACCGATAACTTTTTAAAAACTGGAATTGTAATCATCACTATTCCACCGGAAGCAAACGATGACAATACTTTATTGCCTTCAGGAATGATCTGGTTACGCGCACGAAATGTAAAACAATTTGATTCGATATGCCGATTTCTTGATGTGCATACACAGGTAATAACGGCTTCATTTCTAGATCAAAACAATTCGTTAAACCACCTAAAAACGGGACTTCCGTCCGGAACGATTAGTAAACTTACCGAGCGAAAAGCGAATGTAAAAGGGGTATCACAGCCATATAATTCGTTTGGAGGATCTCCAGAAGAAAGTGATTCGCACTATTATCAACGTGTGAGTGAACGCATTCGCCACCGCGATCGAGCCGTTTCATTATGGGATTATGAGCATCTTATCTTGCAGCATTTTCCAGATATTCATAAAGTAAAATGTTTAAATCATACGCAAGGCAATCGATTTCTTTCGGCCGGTAATGTAAATCTTGTGGTGATTCCCGATATCGTTCATAAAAATGCATTCGATGTATATCAGCCACGCGTAAGTACGGCACAACGCAATGAAATTGAAACTTACATAAATAAGCTGAATTCCTTCTTTGTTACTGCAGCTATAGTGAATCCCGATTATGAAGAAGTAGTTGTTTCACTTGGGGTAAAATTTAATGCCGGTTTCGATGCTAATTATTACACCAAGCAAATTGAAGAAGATATAAAACGGTTTTTGTCTCCGTGGGCTTTTGTAGAAACGGCCGAGCTTAATTTTGGAGTTACATTCCATAAGAGTAATCTTATTTCTTATTTGGAAGAAATGCCGTATGTAGATTATCTAGATTCGGTATGGATCGATCACCGCATTAATGCTACTACCCTGCTTACCGATCAGACAAATATTATTCCGTCGAGCGCCAAAGCCATTTTGGTTTCAGCAAAAAAACATAGTGTTACGGCAATTCTTTCAAGTTGCGGTTCTAAATCAATTAAAAAAGCGACTCAATGTCTACCGTAACTCCATATAGCACCTTGTCGAAAAATACTGCGACGCAAGACGATCTGGACTTCGAATTTCTTCGGAAGAAAGGCATCGAGTACATTGAAGCAATGGGTAGCGATTTATGGTCTGACTATAATTCGCACGATCCGGGAATTACCATTTTAGAAGTATTGTGTTATGCCATTACCGATCTAGGTGCAAGAATTGCATTGCCAATGGAAGACCTGCTAGCAGAAGAAAAAACAATCGATCATCTTAGCAAACAATTTCTTACTGCTGAAAAAGCATTACCCGTTTCACCTGTAAGTCTCTTAGATTACCGAAAGCTATGTATCGATATCGACGGAGTAAAAAATGCTTGGCTCAAAAAACATGAAAAAACAGTTTTTGTGAACTGCAAAGACAACGAACTCTCCTATAAACCTTTTCCCTCGATCGAAAAAGGGTACCGAAAAGAATTTGTAATTAACGGATTATACGATATTCTTATTGAGCTTGATACTTTAAACTCCACTCAATTTAATACCGCAGCAAAGCGGAAAAAAGAAATCAACCGCATTAAAAAAGAGGTTCGAGCAACCTATCACGCACATCGAAACCTTTGTGAAGATTTGGTAGGAATTACCGAAGTTACCGAGCATCCTGTAGCCATTTGTGCTCAAATCGAATTACTGCCTCAAGCCGATGAAGAAAAAGTCCATGCCGAAGTACTACGAGTGGTTGATGAATACCTATCTCCCACTTTGCCTTTTCTTTCCCTAAAACAAATGTTAGATAAAGGGTATACCTCCGATGTTATTTTTAACGGTCCTTTACTTCGGAATGGTTTTATTGAAGAAGAAGCCTTACAGAAATCGGAGCTTCGGAAAGAGATCCGGTTAAGTGATCTTATACAGTTATTACAGGAAATTGAAGGGATCGATGTAATTCGAGACATTACAATCAATAATTGCGATGGTACTGAAACCGCAAAAAAAATATGGAATTTGTGCGTTCCAGCAAACACCAAACCTACTCGCTGCGATAAAAGTTCGTTTAGCTATTACAAAGGATTTCTCCCATTAAATATTAGTAATCAAGAAGTAGCAACCTATCAGCGTATTGCAGATGAAGCACGTGATAAAGCGTTAATTGAAACTGCTCTAGCGAGTAAAAAATTGGAGCTACCAAGAGGGCGGTTTCAGGATGTGGGGAATTACAATAGCATTCAAAACGATTTTCCAGAGGTATACGGAATTGGGGAACTTGGGGTGAAACTTCCAGCATCAGAAGCTACTCGTGCTAAAGTGAAACAATTAAAAGGATATTTACTCTTCTTCGATCAAATATTCGCAACGTATTTCGCACATCTCAATAAAGTAAAAGAATTATTCAGCATACAGGGAACTGCCAGCGAAAGTTATGTAACACAATTGGTGACCGATATTAAAAACGGTGACGAGTTGGTTTCAAATGCCTATTCCGCCAATGAAGATGTTACTAAATTACTTCTTTCAGACCTTGATGATCCCGTGCTACGACGCAATGAAATACTGGATCATTTGTTAGCTCGGTTTGCTGAAAATTTTAGCGAATACGCTTTTTTAATGAAACAGCTATACGGGTCGAATAAAGATGCCGCTGTAATTAGAACAAAAGAATTATTTCTTCAGAGTTACAACATGATTGGTGGCGAACGTCCACGCAGTTTCAATTATTTTGAACAGGAAGCTTCCGCATTGTGGGACACGGGAAATGTTTCAGCGTTCGAAAAACGAATTGCATTGCTTACAGGAAACAAGAATTACTTCCGAAGAAATTTTTCTGACGATCCTTTAGAGATCTATGAAGAAATTGATGATGATGACATTATCGAATACCGCTTTCGTTTCAGAAATGAAGGTGATACCATTTTATCCTCTTCCAGCAAGCACTATCACTCGTTAGCATCCTTATATGCTGAAATTCTTACTGTGAAAAACTACGGAAGGTTTCCCGAAAACTATGAAATTAAGCGCGACAAGAACGGAAAGCACTTTTTTAATCTTACCAATCCGAATGTACCCGACCTAAAAGATGAAGCCCATATTATTGCTCGAAAAATTAAAACCTATACTTCTGAAGCCGAAGCAAAAACCGCCATTAAGGAAGTAGCTGAATTTATACGAACGCTCGACAGCAACGAAGGCATGTATGTCATCGAGCATATTCTATTGCGTCCCGATGTTACGACCATTGGTGCTGCAAAAGAAACCTTTATGCCGATTTGCGCCGAGAATTGTGAAGAAGAAGCTTGCGAGGGTATCGACCCGTATTCGTTTCGAGTTTCGATCGTGCTTCCGGGATGGACAGAGCGCTATTCGAATGTAGATTTTAGAAAATTCATGGAAGATCTTATTCAGAAAGAATTACCGGCACACATTCTTCCAAAGATCTGCTGGATTGGGTATCCTAAAAGTTACGATACCAAAGGAGAGGAAAATGAAATGGTCGAATTGGAAGAAGCCTACAAAGCATGGCTCGAATTAAAAACCAATAAAGGACAAAAACAAGACACAAATGCCTTAAAACGTCTCAACAAAATTGTAAGCACGCTGCACACTATTTACACACAGGGCAAGCTACACAATTGTGAGAACGACGAGGAACAACAAGATATCATTCTAGGCAGAACTAACCTAGGTAAACTTTAAAGCATACTGTTATGAACAAGCTACTGGAAATTACACCGCATTACCGCTCTTTTGTAGACGACCAAGTTTTAACCTCGGGACAGTTAAATGAATTTATCAATTATTTTGAAGATCAAGATCGCTTATCGCGTGTGTGCCTTACAGGCGTAGGTATTGCTTGTGGATTTACTATAGAAATGAACACACAGGAAACTGAAATTAGCATTTCTCAGGGATGCGGAATTACTACAGACGGCGATTTACTGAAGCTTCAGAAGGATATCGAAGATTCTAAAGACAAATCGATCACGCTAGAACAGGTCACCTATTCGCATTTCAGGATTTTTGAAGACGAGAATGCCAATTACGAACATTTTCTTACAGACGGAGATAGCATTCCATTATGGGAGCTTGTTGCAGATGAAAATGCTTCAGGAGAAGGTATCGGTTTACTCTCGAATCTAGAACTTTCAGATAAAGTGGCGCTGTTATATCTCGAAAGCTTTCCGAAGAAATCTACCATTTGCAATACCACCAACTGCGATAATCAAGGGCAACCCAACATTCAAAATCTACGTGTGCTATTAGCAAATAAATCGGATGTTGAAGAAATTGTAAACGGTCACGACAGTATTTACACGAAACATAATGTGTACGAAGCAATGACCAATCTTCCGCAAACTGCAGTACAAAAAGTAGTGCTGCATGCGGGTTTGGGAGGATTAAATAATATTGGTTCGTATGCTGCTATTGCTAACGTATTTAAAACTGCAATTACGACCACGAAAGATAGGTTGCACTCAGCATATTCAGATTTATTTGAAGGTTTTGGGGAGCTTCTTTTTATTCCAAATGGTACTCAAAATACGGTGCTAAATCAGATTGACAATTTAGATGATTCTGAAATTAACTTCGGAATGCAATATCGATATGATCTTGTTCGCGATGTGAGTGATACCTTTAACGAAATTGCCAACTTATTATTAAAACTGAAAACCGAGTGCTGTCCAGATATTGCTGCCTTTCCAAAACATTTATTATTGGGCTGCCTCTCACCTTCTGAAGCATATCCCGAACTACGACACGAATTTTACCATTCTCCCATAAATAACAATTACAATGCCTACCTACAACAAGCAAAAAACCTCATGCAGCGAGTTGCGGTGTTACTCGATAATTTTAATTTGGGAAGTGGAAATAATTCTGATGGTGAAGGAGAAACAGCGCCTCTTTTCGACCCTGCAATTACTCCATCTAAAAGTTGTGGAACTCTAGGTGAAAAAGCGATTCCGTTTTATTATCATGTGAACGATGAGTTACTTAACGTTTGGGATTTCTTTAAAACTGAAAACTACAAACAGCGTTACAACACCAGTTTCCATCGGAATAATTTAGCTCCTAATAGTTGGGTGCAAACGCCTTTACAATTTGAACTTGATTGTCATGATTTCTACCGAATTGAAGGATATCTGGGATTGGAAGGGTTAGAAACAAGAGATCGAATCACAGAAGAACGGGACAGCTTCGGACTCGATTTCGATTGTCGCATCTACGATCTGGAAACCGATGATCAAGCCTTTACAGCTTTTGTACGAGAACACCCATCCATTACGCACAGAGGGGGTGTTCCTAAAGGAGGTACCTTTATTTTAATTACTGAAAATGACACGCTAGTAGCCGATTTTTGTGTTTCCTATAAAGTTGCAACTACCGCCGAAGAGCAGAATTGTTGTTCCCTTATGGAATGTACCTATCCGTGGATTAGTTCTTTAAAATATCTTAATAATCTATCACGAAGCTTGGATGGTACACAAAGTAATAATGTCCCCATGCCCCAGCAATATCGCCTTCAGGTTATAGAATATCGAATTAACCGAGAAAAGCTTATTAATACAACGACAACGATCGAAATTCCATTACGGCAGATTTATTATAGAAGAATGCACGCCATTACCGATGCGCTTAACAAACGTTTTGACAAAGGGCTGGTATTCGATTTTAATGAAAGTCAGAAACGGTTTGTTATTACACGTGCGAAAGACGATACGTTCGTACTAAGATTGCGCGATGTTACACAGGCGAATTCGAATGCAATCTACACCTATAGCAATTCGGGGATGTTCCGAAACAATTTAATTTTTAGACCCGATGCGATGCGATGCAGAGATCTTAAAGGGTACAATCCGTCGTTTTATGAAAAACTTCAAAAACAAATTGCCCCTATTGGGAAAGATGATGATTATGGAGATTATAAAACGAAATGGGCGAGTTGGTATTATTTACGTGATCGACTTATCACCAATAACGACATCGAAGAAATGGGACTTACTCGAATGATTACTAATGTGGAACAACTTCCACAAGAAATTGCCGCTGAAGTACGCGAAATGAAAGCGGCGTTTCGAAATGCGCTTACTTCCGATGTGAACCTCAACTTTCAATTAGATGGAGATTGGGTAAATGGTGTTTGGGTAAATGAAACGATGTTAGACTATGAGCGCCAAAATAGAAGCAACACTCACGATCAAATCGTATTGTTTATTAAACAAAGAAAAGAGCTTCACAACGAAACGGGAGTAACAAAACTATCTGTTTATATCACAGGAACTCCCTACACACCTGAACTCGATGCCGCTATTGAACAATACAACAGTTTAGCAGATTTCTATTTTGGATCTCCAAGGGGTGAGAATGCAATTGCGATATAAGTAGTTAAAGATTAATTATTAAGGAATAATGATTACTAAAATAGTGAAGAAAAAGCGAACAATCTCGATCCTGTCACACTGAGCCTGTCGAAGTGCAATAAAATGAAAAGTACTAATGAATAAGAAATAATAAAATAGTGAGGAAAAAGCCAACTATCTCGATACTGTCACACTGAGCCTGTCGAAGTGCAATAAAGTAAAAAGTATTAATAAATAAGGAATATTAAAATGATGGAAAAAAAGCCAGCTACCTCCATCCTGTCACACGGAGCCTGTCGAAGTGCAATAAAGTAAAAAGTATTAACGAAGAAGGAAGAATAAAATAGTGAGGAAAAAGCCAACTATCTCGATACTGTCACACTGCGCTTGTCGAAGTGCAGTTTAAAAAGAGAAATAACAATGTAAGATGAAAACACTACAACTAAAAAATATAGACAAAAAAAGAAGAGTATCAGTCGGTATAAATGCATTCCGAATGATACTCTTATGGGCTACTGTCTTCTACTTTCTTGTTATTATCTTGTTTTGTTGTTGTAAACCAACTACGCTACTTGACTTTTCACTTGTCTGTTTCTTACTTATTAAACCCAGTAATTCATCTCTGAATCTAAGCTACTAATATACACATAAAAAATTAAAAACCAAATGGTTGCAGCAAAAAATATTATTCATAAAATGACCATCGAAGTGGACACGAATTCTATGAGTTTAGGGCTGCAACTTAAGGATGACCTCCCATCTTTTTTAAAAACACATATCTATCCTGAGCTGGAACATTATTTTAAGACACTCGCTAAAGAAAGTAAGGCACATACGCTACGCTTTTCTACTTTAGAGCTCGACCTTTCAATAAACGCTACAGACGCACTTCGGGATCTACAACCCATCCTATTAAAAAAAGTGAAAGAACAAATTAAATCAAAGATTGCTTCGGAAATACAATTACCATCGCAACACGTTCAGCGCATTTCGGAAGCCGGGAAATTGGCAGATGCATTTCTCTATTTTTTGAAAACAGGCAACTATCCATGGTGGTTTTCAGAAGCTAAAATTTTTACTGAAAAGGAAGTGATACAGATGCTTACTTCGGAAAAGTTTCAAGCACGACTGAAGCAGCTTCTTCAGGATTCAACTCCCAGAAAATGACTTATTTTTCAATTTAACACTCCCCTGCTTCAACATATTTATCAAGGTATTAAATCTCCTCAAGAAAGTAAAAAAGTCTTTTTACATACTTTCCCGAAGTCCTTATTTACGAGCACCGAAAGATCATTGTATTGGGAAATTATGTTCACTTCTTTAGTTAATAATACCCCTACAGAACAAATAATTGAACCATTAACAACCTTATTTGCTACTAAAAAATCTAAAAAGAAAGTGCAGCAAATTATCGGCTTCAGTACGGCTTTAATTGGCTTACAATCAACACATAAATTTTTAAACAAAATGGAAGTGATTTCTGAAACTGCTTCAGAAGAAAAAGAAAATCTTGGGGATATAAAACATCAAAATAAAGAAGAAAAAGAACAGTTGTTTCCAAAACTTTCCGAAGAAAACGCCACAATAGCTCTTGATTCTTTTGCAAATAAACCACAAACAGAACTTACTGAAGAAGGGATGATTGTTCAAAATGCAGGATTGATACTAGTGCATCCATTTTTAAAACCGCTCTTTCAGAAATTAGAATTTTTATCCACTCCTTCCGAAGAAAAAAAAATAAGCATCATCCCCTCGAAAATAGATGAAGCAGTGCACACCTTACATTATCTGGCATGTCGCGAAGAACATGCTTATGAACACGTTTTAAGGTTCGAAAAATACCTGTGTAACGTGCCAAGCGAATTCCCTATAAATAGACACGTAACATTAACCTTAGCGCAGAAAGATGCCTGTGACGAATTGTTAACAGCAGTGCTTACTCATTGGAGAAATTTAAAATCAAATTCGGTTGCTCTTCTTAGAAACGAATTTTTAATGCGAGAGGGAAAATTAAATAAGAATAACGACCAACATCAACTTTATATAGAACGAAAAACGCAAGATATATTAATAGATACCCTTCCATGGACAATCAGTATGAGTAAACTTCCGTGGAATAAGGAACTGCTACATACTACTTGGTAAAATAAAATACTATGAGACGATTAAAAAAGAAAAAACCGAACCCCATAGTTTCGAATGCTTCTGAAACTTCCTTTTTTCCATCGGTACAAACAAAATTAACTGTTGGAAAAACCAACGATGCTCATGAAAAAGAGGCAGATGCTATGGCAAACCGTATTGTTACTAAAAACACCTTAGATGCACCCTCTAGTATCCAGAAAAAAGGGGCTGAAGAGGAAGAGGTACAGTCTAAACCACTACAAATTTCAAAGAAAGCGGCACTCGAAGAAAAAGAACCATCTGTTCAGAAAAAGGAAGGTGAAGAAGAGGAGTCGATTCAGCAAAAAGCTGCGACGGAAGAAGAAGAATCCGTACAAATGAAAGAGAAAACGAAAACCGACTCGTTACAATCACGCCTTAAAAAGAAAAAAGGAAACGGACGATCACTTCCGAAGCAATTAAGGTTAGAAATGAACGAAAGTTTTAATGCAGATTTTAGTTCGGTACGAATTCATACCGATAAAGAAGCAGCTCAACTTTGTGAGGAATTGGGAGCACAAGCTTTTACATATGGCAATGACATTTATTTTAACGAAGGAAAATTCAATGCAAATTCTTCTGAAGGAAAACGATTACTAGCGCACGAACTTACACATACACTGCAACAAGGCGCTGTAAAAAAGAAAGAGGATTAAATAAAAAAATACAATGAGCTCGATACCGTCACACTGAGCGTATCGAAGTGTTGCTGAAGAAATGAGAAAAAGATGAAAGGTGTTAATCTCACAACTCAAAACTAATTAACTAAAAATACAGACTATTGAAGGCATTTGCTACCAGTACTACACAAAAAGGGCATCCCGGTTCGTTGCATCAGCGTCAGGGGAAAGACTCATTTTTTGGTGTTCAGGCAAAGCTTACGGTAGGTAAACCCAATGATCGCTATGAGAAGGAGGCCGATGCTGTAGCAGATAAAGTAGTTGCTAAGCAAGATCAAAATAAGGGTTTCTTCGGAAATAATTCGTTCTTTCCATCTGCAAAAATTCCCTCCGTTCAAAAAGTTCCTTTTGAAGACATTCAGCAAAAACAAGAAACAGAAGAAATACAAGAACAACCCCTCACTGACACTCAAAAAGATCTCGTAGTACAGCGAGTCCCTTTTGAAGATATTCAGAAGAAAGAAACCAACTCCACTCCGTCTCAATCGAATGCACTAGAACACGAACTACAAAGCACAAAAGGTGGTGGATCACCCATGGACTCAACCACAAAAAACACGATGGAATCTGGTTTTGGACGTGATTTTAGCAACGTTCGTTTGCATACCGATTCGAAAGCAGCATCCTTAAGCGATTCGCTAGGGGCGCAGGCTTTCACCCACGGGAATGATATTTATTTTAACCAAGGGAAGCACGATCCGTCTTCAAAAGCAGGACAGCATTTATTGGCACATGAATTAACGCATACGGTTCAACAAGGAGCTTCCGTACAACCAAAACAAATTCAACGTTCCGTAAGTGAAACACCTACTGCCACCCCTACTCCAACTATGGAGACCACGTCGTTACAAAGTGCTACCTTTTCACCTTCCGAAGGTACTGCTACCGCCATAGAAGCAGGTAGAAGTCGCGGAACAGAAATTCCAGTGTCATTTGGTGAATTAGCTACTGGAACTATTGAAGTTAAGAAAAATAGAGATGACACCTACAGTACTCGAAATAACCGCCAATTTATTCCTGTATCGCTTGGATATTTAAGTCCGTTACAAAACCTAAACATTACTCCGGTATTGGTCACTCAAATTGACGCAAATACCATTTCTGGATACCTCACTGTACAAGTGGGCGACCGACTTGTAGCCAATCCGAAAGGTCTTGTAGAAAGTTTAAAAGAGCACAGCAATGAAATGGGCTGGTTGGGAATCGATGTCTCAAGAATTCCAGATGTTGAGAATACCATAGATGGAGGGGCGTTGCGATTGGCTGCAAATTCGATTCCGGTTGAAATTGGTGGTTTTATAAACGGAACATTAGATTTTGGGATAGTAGGAACAAATGTGACTTTTAGGGCTGGCGGTACTATCACTGTTCCAAACCTCGATCCAGCACAGATTACTATTGAAAGAAATGAAGAAGGAGTTTTACGGGGTGAAGCCGACTTAGCAGTAAATATTGCCAATTTTAATGGAAGTATTCATGCTGCGTTTATAAATGGCACCTTAGATATTCGAGGTGTTGTTGGCTATCGAACCGATAAAATGAGTGGAGAAATCACACTCTTGGTCACCGATGCTGCCACAGCAAGAAACGTAGCAATAAGTCAGTTAGAACCATCACTAATAGACGAGAGTGCCCGAGAAGCTAGTGGTATTCCAGAAGCAAACACAGCACCTACTCCAGGACCACGCGCAATGGCTGGGTGGGGAGAAGTTGATTTCAGTTTTACCGAATGGATGACTGGACGGGCTAAAGTAATTATCGACAATGAAGGTCATGTTACAATTCAAGGAGAGGTAACTCCCCCTGCTGAAGTAGAGCTATTTCCGCAACGTGATTACATTCATAATTTATTTACATTAGAGGCAAGAACGCTGTATGGAGTTCCTTTGGTAGGAAATGTATTTCTGTTTGCTAACATTGGAATGGATGCCTTAGCAAAATTAGGACCTGCGAAAATTTATAACATTCGGGCTATAGGTACGTATTCTACAGATCCTGCAATATTTAATGAGTTTAGTTTAGAAGCTACTTTTAACCTTTCGATGTTTGCCGGACTTCGATTACGAGCAGAGGGTGGACTGGGTGTAGAGTTGTTAGGTCACGATGTAAAAGTTGGCGTTGGCGTAAATGCATTAGCAGGAATTCGCGGATATGTGGAAGCCACACCACGAATTGGATATCGGGAAACTGCTAGTCCCGAATCGGGTCGCCAAGGAGAATTTTATATTCAAGGCCACGCCGAAATGGCGGCTCAACCATTTTTAGGATTGGGAGGAGATCTATTTGTGGAACTGGATAGTCCGTGGTGGTCTCCTGCACCAGATGATAAATGGACTTGGCCATTGGGAGAATTAGAATATCCATTACCTGGTGAATTTGGTGTAGGGGCCGATTTCGATTATGTATTGGGATCTAGTGAGCTTCCTGAGATTTCATTTGGAGAGGTAGATTTCAATAAAGATAAATTCATGAGCGACCTTATGAACGATCATGTGCCTCCACCTCAATCTTCGGGTGCGGAACAACAAGGAACGTTTGAGGAAAATTCGACTGGAGAAAGCAGTGAAACCCCGCAACTCACAGATACTGAAGGAAACCCTAATGCCGGTCAACCTGCCCAAGGGCAACAGGAAAATCTTCCCGCAACACCTCCTACTCCAGAGGTTTTGGCACGTTGGGGACGAGGAATGGAAGCCTTGGAACAAGTTGCCGTACGATCTCAAAATGCACCTTTGAGTCAAACTCAGGTTACTTCTGAGCTTACTCTTTTAGAGAGAAGACATCAATTTACATCGCTTACCGCTTCACCCAGAGGTGAAGAATGGAATGTTGATGCGACGATGCCGAATATTTCTAATCGGGATAATCCCATACGATTTAGAGCAATACCTCCTACGAGCGAGGAAGCTGCTTCAGAAGAAAATAACTCTGAACTTCCAGATATTATTGGGATGCAACAACCGGTTCCTGTAGATGGAGGTCATATTTTAAAATTAGAAGGTACCTTACAGCGCGTTGAAATAAATGTTTATAGTGACAAACAAAGTCTGAACAGCCTGTTAAATAACAAACGACAGGAGATTCACGATAATGGAAATGCAGATCCGGAGTACGATGCTAAACAAATTGCCATTACCAGTTTATTTTCTGAAAAACGAACTTTAGGAAGTAACATCGGGGCTTATAAAAGAGCGGTAGATAATGCATACAGTGTGGGCGGTGGAAACACTCCGGTAAGGGAGGCGTACATTTTAGTTCAGGGCAGTCTTGAAATTATATCACAGGATTTACTTATAGTTGGTATCACAGAAGATCATTTTGAAATGCCAGTTTCAAGAGTCCGTTTTGCGCTAGACGGAATGGGGAGAGCTACTACATTACGTGGAGAACCTATCACTCATATTGCCGGGAATACGAGAGGCTCTACTCCTACTCAAGACCCCATTGGCTGGAGTAGCATTCCAGTGACATTGCGATCAAGTGGAGCTTGGGTAAGAGCGCACATGTTGAACCATAGACTGCATGGTCCCGGTACTTCTAATAATTTGTTTCCAGGAACAAGAGATATGAACTTGAGAGATATGGAAAATCAAGTCGAGCATTTTGCTAAGGTTGCTGTTTGGGATGAGAAAAAAATAATCTATTACGATGTGGATGTTCACTACGGAAACAGTGCTCCCAACGAGCATATACCAACTCAAGTTGATATGGAATTTGGTGAATTCGATCCTACTACCAATGCCAGAGGTGCTGCTGAAAAAACAAAATCTTTTACTCAGAATCCTCCGTCCACGGTAACGATTGTTACAATTAATACTGCAACTTCGGGAGCCTTAAATAACAAAGCATTGGCAGAAGGTGGAACCAATGGTACTGGTCTTTCCGGATTCTTTGCTAAATTAGTTCAAGGCAGACCTTCTAATGGCTATACCGATGATTTACACGTGCATGAAATTGTTTCTGAAATTTACCGAGATGAAGGCGCCTTTGAAGCGGCTTACACTAAATTTAGAGCTTTAACCAGTGCAGAAATTTTAAGTTATGATTGATATTAAAACTGTTTTTGAAAAAGAGATGTACTTTAAAGAATTGGGCGGAAGCCGAAAACATGGTGTACAGATAATTATTCCCAAAATGGTCTTAAAGCCGCCACAAAAAATAAGCTTTAGCACAATAGAACATCTTAACGGAATAACAATACCCGATGCCTTAGAATCTGTGTATAATCAAACCAATAACATGGTTATTTTGTGGCATTTAGATAAGAACAATTCTGAAACTATAAAAAAATTTCAAGAAGATCCCTGGATTCTAAAAAATATGATTCCAGAAGGGTATGAATGGTCGGTAATCCATGAATGGTTGAGTGGTTTTATCAATCTTACCCCTTCAGAAGACATCTTTAATTTGGAGTTTCTGAAAAAACAATCCTTCTATTACACCTTACAATCCATGCCCGAAAATGAGGAGGATTTTTTTCCTTTAGACATTACTTGGAACCTTACCGCTTGCCTTCGGAAAGTTAATAATAGCATTGAAGATGAAATCTGGCTTGTAGATTCAGATGCCCAAAAAATTTATTCAATGAACATGACGATTAAAGCTTACCTACAGGAAGCCTATCGCTTAAAATGCATTCATCATTGGCAATTAGCATCGCTCTTTCCGAAGCAATCACTTGCCAGTAAATTAATAGAAAATATGCTGCCAAAATTACTACCCCATATTGCATTTAAAAATCCTATGTTATGAAGGATTTTCATAATGCCCCCTTTACATACTAGGGAAAATCCTTTTTAAAAATCATACTAATAGCTGTATTTTAGACCTTTACATAAAATCATATGAAACCTAATACTAAAAATAAATCATGGATTGAAAGCAGTATCGATGCGTTACATCATTTTGTTCGATCGTTTAAAAATTTTTTTAAATCTTCATTTCTTAGTCTTTTAGTTATAACAATTATCCTTTTGTTACTCACGCAAATGGATCAAGCGTTTACCATGATGGTAGATCTTATTGAAGGGGGTTGGTTTTCATTATTACTGGCATTCTTTTTTATTAATGCCCTCGCTATTGCTCTTTCCCATTATCCCATCTATACATACTATGCCTCAGGATTGAATAACTCTGGAGATTATACCGAGTGGCATGAGAAAAACCCAATTCGATTTTGGCCTTTTAAAAGATATCCCATCTTCGTATTCACTGCAAAAAAAGACACTACCTATGTACCCGATAATTGGGCTAATTATTTGCGGTATTTTATTGGTCTCTTAATTCATGGGGTATGGATCCACTTTATTATTAGCAGTTTTAAACCCAACCTCATTTTTGAAAATTTTCCGTTTGCCATCGTAAAAGGGATCATTTATATGTTTTTGGTAATACCCTTTGTGCTGTATATCTACATTAAAGAAAAAGAAGTACGATTAAAACGTGTAAAAGATAAACAGAACAAGCCTATTCCAGAGCAAGTGCAACAAGAAAACATTAAGAAACTACGTGCACTATATAAGCGGCTTGGTATTTATTATTTCATCATTGCTTTAATTATGATACTCCTGTTAATTGTTACTATATTCATAGGGAATTTTAGTCCCGGTGGATTTTTCCTTATTATTCTTACCTCGTATGCTTTTATCTTTAATTATTTATTCTTTAGACTTCTAAGAACGAAGTTAACTCTTGTAAAATCAATGTTTACAAGTGCGGTTGCATTACCCGTAAATTTATTTTTAGGAATTTTTAGCGGCATGCAAAAGTCTGAAAATTACATGCTCCTTTTCTACTTCAATTTTTTAATAGCTTTTGTATTCTTATTATTTTCTACGCTTTCAAGCATTAACGGGGGACATCTCGTTAATGGAATTCCTATTTTATTAGCCTTCTTTTATTTCTATTATTTCATCATTGCTAGCTTAGGAAAGTATTTTTTTGTGGCTCGTAAAAACAACCTTCAGAAAACCAAACGATACAAACTTTTTCTTGCAGGGACAGCCATTGCAGTGGTACTGA
The DNA here is from genome assembly GCF_001637325.1 of Cochleicola gelatinilyticus. Lineage (GTDB taxonomy): Bacteria > Bacteroidota > Bacteroidia > Flavobacteriales > Flavobacteriaceae > Cochleicola > Cochleicola gelatinilyticus. Next base: position 413,435 of record NZ_LRXL01000037.1, on the reverse strand, counting down.
TATTTATTACTAATTTTTCGAATGTAGAGGTTACAACTCACGAACTCGATCTGGTCGAGAATACAAAATCTGAAATTACAGAGCAGGTTTTCCTCGATAGTTTAAAAGCAAAACAAGATAATACCCTCTTTTTTATTGCATCGCACGGAGGTGGGCTAAAAGCGAATGTATGGACACTAAACGTACTTAACAAGCTTCAGAAAAGTACTGAAGGAAAATTGTTAAATCAAACCATCGCCCTTTCCGGAGCTTCCGGTGGTTCCTTAGGATTAGCACTCTATACGGGACTTTATAAAGAAGACGGACTCGATTTTGATAAAATTCAGAAAAAAATAGATGTTCTCTCCCGGCAAAATTACACTTCGCTGGATCTCTCACTTACCTTCGGACTCGACACCTACCGAAAAATCTGGCCGCTTAGCCAACGTATTGGCCTAAAAGATCGCCCGTATTATGCAATGATAAAATATCAGAATAACATTCAGAATACACCCCATGAAAAACTTTCCGAAGTATCTTTTCGTGATTATTGGAAATCGGCATTTACTAAGCATGGATATTTCCCTTCTTTAATAATGAACACTGCAGGAACAAAAGGGAACAGAGGAATATTATGGTCTGTAAAACAGGAAAATTTTAATGATATTTTTCCCTATGCAGAAAATCTGGCAGATCTTGAGAACAATAAAACCCTTCCGTATTATCAAGCCGTGTCTACCACCAATCGGTTTCCAGTTTTTAGTCCGGCAGCTAAAATAAAGGGATACGGCCATTATATAGATGCTGGAGCAATAGACAATAGTGGGTTACTAGGCTGTCTCGACATTCAAAATTATTTGCAAACCAACCGAAAAATACTACGCGATAAACAAATAGCCTACATTGAAATTATTAACAGTAAAACTCTATACATCAATTATTTAGTAGAACTTTTTAAAACCGAAAACAATTTCGATAACATTCCAAAGAATGAAAATGAGACCGACAATATCGTAGTAGACCTGCAAACCGGGCTAAATCTTGATAAAATCCCGGGATACCTTAGCGATTACATTAACAATTGGGAAGAATCGCAAGGGGGGAACATTCGGTATTTCAAAATTTTTATGCCACATAAAGTATCGATGGACGATGTGGAATCTTTTTTTGGCGGAAAGATAACAGATGCCGAAAAAGCAACCTTACTGAAAGGATTTTTAGCTGAAAAGAATACCGTAATACTAAATCTTACAGAAAAACCTGAAAAATCGTTTTTCGATCCTTGGGAGTTTTACGAACCAACTCTCTCCCGGCACCTCAGTAAAAGTAGCCTTAATTACGTACATGCTATTTTAAATCACCCTTTACTACGAGACCAGTTTAAAGAAATTGAAACACTCGTGAATACACAAGTGATTGAAGAAAACAAAAATCCAGAAACAGCATTTTAAAGTAATATACTTGTATGAAACTTACAAAAGAACATACCGAATTAAAAATGCTTTTCGACTTCCTGAAAGCAACCATTGTATGGCGTATTCAACATCCAGAGGATGATATTCATACTAAGGGACCACAGATTAAGCTCGAAAGTTTAGGAGCATCTTTACTAGGAAGTTATATTAACGAGCAGGGATTTTCTAAAGAAGAAAGTTTGGTTTTAATACTAGGGATAACACCTCACCTTATTCCAAATTTTCTTCAAGATGTTATTACCGAAACGTTTCCCAATGGAACTGACCTTCCGCAGTTTGGAGGGGTAAAAGGTCAGTACCATCGTGGGATTTTACCCACCGGGGAAACTGCTTTGTTTTTATTGGGAGGAACAAATATTCTGAAGCGAATTAAATTTCAAAACCTTTTTAATGAGGCACACCAATTGTATCGAAACCGTGTGTTGTTTCTCTCTAATGTACCAGCTGGAGAACCGGAAATGAGCGGAAAAATTGTACTATTTGAAGACACACTACACCTACTTACTACAGGAGCAATTCCGTTACCAAAACGTACTGCAAATTTCCCAGCTGAAAAATTAGAAACGGGTCTTGGTTGGGAGGATCTCATACTAAGTAATAAAACACTTTCGCACATAAAAGAACTGGAAATCTGGTTAGCGCACAACGATACTTTGTTAAAAAAATGGGGAATGGAGTCACGAATTAAGCCCGGGTATCGGGTTTTATTTCACGGCCCACCGGGTACAGGAAAAACACTAACGGCCAGTCTTCTTGGCAAATACACAAACAAACCCGTATATCGTATCGATCTAAGCACCGTAGTTTCAAAATATATTGGAGAAACCGAAAAAAATCTCGCCAGCTTATTCGATAAAGCCGCCACTAAAAACTGGATTCTATTTTTTGATGAAGCAGATGCAATCTTCGGAAAGCGTACGAGTGTAAGAGATGCTCACGATAAGTACGCAAATCAGGAAGTGTCCTATTTATTACAGCGGGTCGAAACGCATCCTGGATTGGTAATTCTTGCATCCAATTTTAAAGATAACATAGACGACTCGTTTACACGGAGGTTTCAATCGATTGTGCTTTTCGAAATGCCCGGAGCTTCCGAACGAAAACGCCTTTGGGAAACCAACTTACCAAAAGCACTTACACTTGGACCCGACATTAACCTTGAGATGCTTTCAAGAAAATACGAACTAACAGGTTCTAACATATTAAATATTATTCACTACTGTAGCCTCCATGTCTTAAATAATAAAAGCACTACCCTCACGCTCCCTATATTAATAGCTGGAATAAAAAAGGAATTTTTAAAAGAAGACCGAATGTTTTAAACTAAATACAAACTTTTAAAACTATTAAAAATGACAGTACTACTAGACAACGGACATGGAGCCTTAATTAACGGACAATACCAAACACCTGGTAAAAGAAAAAATTGGAGTAACGGCTCGGTGATTTACGAAGGTGAGTTTAATCGCGCTATAGTTAATGGAATTATACAGGAGCTTACATTTTCGAATATAAATTATGTAAACATCGCTCCCGAATATTGGGATGTAAGTTTAAAAACCCGAGTAAATCGCGCCAATAAATACTCTTCTAGAAACAGTTTCTACCTTAGCATTCATTCTAATGCAGGAGGAGGTACCGGAAGTGAAATTTTCACCTCTCCCGGAAATACAAAAAGTGATAAAATCGCAACTATTTTTGGCCATGAATATATTGCCGAATTTCCAGACAGAAAGTTTAGACCCGATTTTAGCGATGGAGATCTAGATAAGGAACAGCGGTTTTACGTACTTACTAAAACCAAAATGCCTGCTATCCTAACAGAAAATTTTTTTATGGATAATCGCGAAGAATTCGATAATGTTCTCATGACCCGTGCTGGTAGGGATAAAATAATTGCCTATCATGTAACCGCTATTAAAAGAGTACAAAGAGAGCTATTCTAGTAATTTAAAAGTAATTGATTTACCCGGCCTTACTTGAGCCAAGTGACAAATCGCTATTTCAGAAAGTTGTAAAATTCGTGCATATCCACCCGTGGTTTGAGCGTCTCGCATTAAAACGATAAATTGTCCCGAGGGTGTTAATTGAACCGTTCCTGGTTGTACTGGAGAAGTGATAATTTCTGGAGCACTAAACGAAAAATTAGACTTTAAAAATGTTGCCATTCGGTTGCTTTCGGAAGTAATTATAAAATCTGCTTCGGAAATCTTTTTTTGAGATGATGGTATTAACTCCTCAAATTCAGGTCCTCGGTAAACACTTATGATACCCGCTTCAAGTAGTGTTGAATGAGTGATATCTATAGATGTATCTAAATTTTCTGAAACTTCGGAAGCTATTGGCAGTATAGTACCTTTTTTAATTTTTTCTTCGGAAGTAATTCCCTTGTACTGACACCTACTTCCTAGAATTACTTCTGAAGCAATTCCACCTCGAACTGCAATATACGTTCTAAGACCTTTAGTAATTCGTCCTAAAGTAAGCGTACTCCCTTCAGGGATAGAAATAACAGTATTAAAAGATATTTGCTTCTTATCTACATAGGCGTCACAATTACCTCCAGTAATTGCGATTTTCACTTCTTTTTTAAATAATAATGAAGCACCAGTTACAGTACATTCTAATACAGCTGCTGTCGAAATATTTCCTACTAATATATTTGCTAATGTAGCCGAATTAGCATCCATAGCACCACTAATGGGAACTCCTATATCTCGGTAACCAAAACGTCCATTATCTTGAATACTCGTATACATACCAGATGTAATTACTTTAATCATTACGCACTTCTTTTTGTATGGTATAATTATCTTGTTTAACAGCCTCTTCGATTTCTTTAAATTCTATTTCTGAAATTGCTGTAAATTTAATTCGATCTCCCGATTTTAAAAGTGCTGGAGAGGATCGCAAAGGATTAAAAAAATGTAAAGGACTTGCGCCAATTATATTCCATCCCCCTGGAGAATTCTGTGTATAAATACCAGTTTGCTTTCCTCCTATCCCCACCGAACCGGCTCTTACTAACCTTCTTGGTTTGTTTTTTCGCGGAGTATATAATTTTTCTGAAAGTCCCCCCAAATAAGGAAAACCAGGTAAAAAACCGAGAAAGTAGACTAGATATTCTGGGGCAGTATGATGACATATTACTTCAGAAACTGAAACATGATGCTGTTTGGCCACTTCAGAAATATCTGGTGCATATTCTCCTGTGTAGCATACAGGAATGTTATATGTAAAATTAGAAGGTGAAATAATCGAATTAAAAGAAACATCTAGTTTTCGAAATTTTCGGATAAAATCTTCAGAAGTGTAAAATGGCTTTAAATATATCGCCAATGCTTGATAGGTTGGTACTGTTTCAACAATTTCATTAAAAAAAATTTCAGAAAGAAATGCATTCCATTGTTCCACTTCAAGGTGAATATCTTCAGTAATAGCCAGTTTCCAAGTTAGTAGAACAGCATGTTTTCCGAAGGATTTAAACGTTGGTTGTTGCATCATTTAATAATGAATTTAAAAAAAGAATTCTAGACACTCCAGATTAGACATTGTTTATATCCTTTTTTAAATGAATGTTGAATTTTTTCATTTGTGAATGAATGTATTTTAAAATTGAAATAGAGTTTTCATGATCACCGTGAATACAAAAAGTATCGGCTTTTAAACTTCGTATCGTATTGTGAACTGTGGTAACAGACTGTTTGTTGATTAGTTGATAAAATTGATGCCAAGCCTCTTCGGCTGTAGTTATAATCGCATTAGGTTTAGATCTGGACACTAATGATAAATCATCTGTATAGCGTCTATCTATAAAAGCTTCGAAAACTAGCGGTAATAAATTGTTAGCTTTTTTTGCTAAAATGGAATTGAAAGGTGCTACAAGTTGAGGTCTTGTGTTGGTGGCTAAAATTGCTTCTATTACTGCATCTGCAGTTGGAGCATCGATCGCTGCATAATTATATAGGGCTCCGTGAAGTTTTACATGATGCATTGAAGTTCTTTCCGTATTACAAATGGTTATAAAATGCATGAGTTGATTGTAAATGGTTTCTGTCAATTCACGTTTGGTCATGCTTAAACGTTTTCTGCCAAAATTAGCAGGATCTGGAAAAGATGGGTGGGCTCCAATGTAGACCTTATTTGCTTTTGCGAGTTGAATTGTTGTTCGCATAGAATCGATATTTCCGTAGTGTCCGCCAGATGCAATATTACACGATGAGATAAGCGGCATGAGTTCAATGTCTTGCCCACTACCCTCACCTAAATCTGCGTTTATATCGATTAAAAGAGGTGGTATCATTTTTTTGTTTCCCTTTAAAAATATACATTTACTATAACAAAAAACTCGATTCGCTAACCTAATATACTTATGTCCCTGTGAAACACGGAGCTGTCTTTGCATCGATTGGAATTACTCTTTCTATTATTGGAATGCTTTTTTTTGATAACAATATCGTCTTAAAATGCAGTTGTCTTATTGTAGGTTTGTTATTAGCAATTCTGGCAGTTTTTAGACGTAATGAAGGTTCTAAACGACAATAGATTTTTTACCCGAATACTACCGTATATAAACTCTTAGCTCCTAAAATAATAGCAGTTATTACAATAATTCCTGCCATACAATTTTGAAGTTTTGAATTTCGATACCTTCCTAAGACTTTCTTTTTATTCATCACCCACCATAAAAATACTGCAATTATTGGTAGTAACATGCCGTTTGCAATTTGGGCAAAAGTGATTACTTCAATCGGGTTTATTCCGGTGGATGAAAATAAAATTCCGATTCCTAGTACTAACATCCAGACAATTCTAAATTTTAAACTACCAATTCCTTGTTTCCAACCAAAACATCCTTTTACCACATAGGCAGCTGCTAAAGGTGCAGTGATAGCAGAAGTTATTCCTGCCGCAAATAATCCTATACTGAGCACGTAGGTGGCAAGATTACCAAAAAGGGGTTCTAATCCTTGCGCAAGATCTGAAGCATTGTTAATTTCTGAAACCTGTATGGCTGCTCCACAAATAATTATAGCTATAGACACCAACCCTCCAACAATAATCGAAACGTATAATTCTTTTCTTGCGGTTTTTAAATCTGAAACTCCTTTCCATTTTTCTTTTACAAGAGAAGCGTGTAAAAACAAGTTGTAAGGAACCACCGTAGTCCCTACCAACCCTATAACAGTAAGCCAATCTTTTTCTGGAATCACTGGAACGAAAAGACCCTTTATTATAGAACCTATCGCAGGTTTGGTAAGGATCGCCGCAATTATAAAAGAGATACTCATAAGTACAACCATAGTTACCAAAGTACGTTCAATGACTTTATAATTCCCTATAAATAAAATACTAAAAGCAATACAACCAATGCATAAACTTAGAATATTGATTTCTATTCCCATGAAGCCAATAAAAGGTTTAGATATTAAAGATTGCATGCCTAATACACCTCCGCTTATATTTCCAGCTTCATAAGCGATGTTTCCTATTAAAATTGCCGATAACATTAAAAATATAGCTCCATATTTAAGAATTGGATGCTTTACTTGTTGTGTCACTGTTTCAGCAAGTCCTTTCCCTGAAACTAGACCAAGTCGTGCTGCCATTTCTTGAAGTACTATTGTTGCAAAGATTGAAACAACCATTGCCCACAATAAACTGAAACCGTGGTTCACTCCTGCCATAGTGCAAACTGTAACAGTACCAGGCCCAATAAATGCTGCAGCGACAAGTGTCCCAGGCCCAATATTTTTAAAAAATGTTTTCACTATTTAACGTACTTGAGAGTTTATAAAAGGTAAAATACAAAGTTTCTAACAGGATTGATATCTCTCTCATTTAAAAACAACTTGTTTTGCAAAAAACAGACAATGGATATAAAAAAAAGACACCCAAAAAATGGGTGTCCCTTAAAATATGAATTAGCAAAATTGCTACATTTTAACATCTTCAAGTTTCACTTCTTCTCCTTCTTTGTTAAGAAGTTTTACTTCATCAAAGCCCATGTCTTTAAATTGTTCGTATTGGGTTGCGGCATCACCAACAACTAGATATGCCATTTTAGATGCATCAAGGTATTTGTTAGCTAATGCTTTGTGCTGTTCTAAGGTCATGTCTTTAATTACTTTTTCTTCACTTTCAATATAATTAGCAGGTAGATCGTAGCTGCTCATTTCTTGAAGCATTTGTAATAGAGAAAATTGTGTTTCGAAACGACGTGCATTCGATTTAATTAAAGCATTTTGAGTAAATTCAAGATCCTCTTCAGAAATACCTTCTTTATACTTTTCGATCTCGTCTTTAAAAATCTTTACAGACTCACCAGTGGTATTAGTACGTACACTTGATGATGCAGTAAAAGTTCCCGGGATCTTACTTCCGTTAAATCCTGAACGTGCTCCATAGGTATATCCCTTTTCTTCACGTAGAATAAGATTTACATTTCCAGAGAAAGATCCTCCTAGCTTGTAATTCATTACTTCTGCAGGATAAAAATCTTTGTCGGTTCTTGGCATTGAAATATACCCAATATTGATCACAGATTGTTTAGCATTCGGAATGTCTACAAAATATAAGGAAGCTTTATCTCGATTGTTAGCTACAGGATATTCTGGAATCTTTACTTCTTTTGCTTTCCAATTCTCTTTTAACCCGTCAAGCTGCGCTAAAGCGTCACTCTTACTAATTTTTCCAACTACTTGAAAACTACTTACAGATGGAGAGAAATTATTATTGTAATATGCTTTTAAATCGTCGATTGTGATCGCTTCTACCGAAGCTTCTGTTCCACTTGTTGGGTAGCTAAAAATGTGATCTTCGCCATATAATAATTTGTTATAAACTTGATTTGCAACTACATTAGGATTCGATTGTGAACGAGCGATATCGTTAATCGTTTTCGTTTTAATACGTGCAAATTCTTCTTCGTCCCAACGTGGTTCAAGTAGAATTTCTTCTACCAGATCCATTGTTTTATCGAAGTTTCTAGTTAACGTATTTCCTCTAATAGTTATAGCTTCTTTAGATGTATACATATTAATAGAAGCGCCCAATAACTCGATTTCTTCTTCTAGCTGCTCTGGAGTTTTAGTAGCAGTTCCTTCCATCATGATATCGGTCATTAAGTTGGCAACTCCATTTTTATTCTTATCATCCAGAAGATGTCCACCTTCAATCGTAAGGCTAAAGTTTACTGTTGGAATCTCGTTTTGTTCGATACCATACACTTTCATTCCATTAGCTAATTCGGCTGTCCATGTATCTGGTAAACTAAGTTCGGGAGCTGGACCTTGTGTTGGTTCTATAGACCTGTCGAATGCTGAAGGTGTTTTTGCAACTTCTGTATTTGCTTCTTCCACTTTCTTTTCAACATTTTCTTTGATCTCTTCTTCAACCACTTCTGCTTTTTCTGAATTTTCTGCAATCAAATCTAATTGTCCCTTCGGAACAAAACTCGTCATAACAAAAGGCTTATCTTTAATGTAGGTATTATACACTCGCATAACATCTTCTTTAGATACCTTCTGAATATTTTCAATATCTTTTTCAATAAAACCAGGATCTCCTGCAAAGACATTGTATTGTGCTAACTGAAACGATTTTCCAAGTACGCTGCTAATACCATTGTAAAATTGAGTTTCTAAACCGGCTTTAACTCGTTCGATATCACGATCGGTTACGCCTTCTTTTTCAAATAAAGCAAACGCTTCATTTATACCCGCTTCAACCTCATCTAGGTCTTTTCCGTTGTTGGCAGTAATTACTAAATGAAATTCTCCTGCGATTTCTTGTGATCTGTTATACGCGTTAGTTCGTGCTGTAAGATCTTTTTCTTTAACCAAAACCTTATATAGCGGGGCTTTTTTTCCTTCAGAAAGAATTTCAGATAAAACATCGAGTGCGTAAGCATCTTCAGTATACTGCTGAATGGTTGGCCATACCATATGTAATTGAGGTGCGGTTGCAAAGTTATCTTCGTGATATAAACGCTTCGTCTCTGCGATAGTAACTGGTTGTGGCTTAAGTGGCTCCACTTCTTGGCGACGCTTAATTTCACCAAAATATTTTTCGATCAATTCTTTGGCTTCTCCTTCATTAAAATCACCTGCAAGCACTAAGGTGGCGTTATTAGGACCATAAAAACGATCGTAAAATTCTTTAACATCTTCTACAGTAGCATTTTGAAGGTCTTCCAGTTCACCAATCACCTGCCAGTTGTATGGATGTCCTTCAGGGTAAATGTTTTTATCCAGTACCCAACTGGTGTGTCCGTAAGGATTGTTATCTACACGTTGTCTTTTTTCATTCTGAACTACCTCTTGTTGGTTGTAGAAAGCACCTTCAGTAACAGTATTAATCAAGAATCCCATACGATCACTCTCCATCCACAATACAGTTTCTAAGGCATTTTTTGGAACGATCTCATAATAGATTGTACCATCTTTCCAAGTTCCTCCATTTAGCGTACCACCAGCATCTTGAATTTTTTTAAAGAATTGATCCTGTGGAACATTTTCAGACTCTTGAAATAACATGTGTTCAAATAAATGAGCAAATCCAGTTCTTCCTGTTTTCTCACGATTAGATCCTACTCCATATTGAATGGCTACCGAGACAATAGGGTCACTTTTATCTTGATGAAGAATAACGTCAAGTCCGTTTTCCAATTCATATTTTTCGAAGTCTACTGAAAGTTTTGCGCTTTCTTCTTTGCTTGCTCCCTCTTTTTTGGAATCACAAGAAACAAAAACGCTGGCAAGTGCAAAGAGTACAATTACCGAAAATTTTAAAGGTCTTTTGGCTATCATGTTTTAGTTATTTGTTTTGAAGCGTCTAAGATACAATTGCCGCTTAGGACAAATCTTAAAAAAGTGTTAAATCATCTCTCTAAACACCACATAACACACTAATTCGCCATAAAAATTTCTGCCAAATAAAAGTTAACACAAAAATCTCCTACCCGACTTGCGAAGGAAAATAATAACTCCACAATTTTATAATTCTAATTTATAGATGGTGCTACAACACTTCACCATGATATTTTTACTACATATCGTTAGTACATCATGATTGTAATTAAAACTATAGATGATTAATTTTAACTCACCAATTAAAATCATTTGCTTCAATTTTTATTTTAGTCTTAAAAGGTTTCAAAATTGTCTGAAATGATTTTGATTTCTGAAAAGTTTTCCAAAAAGGAGCATGCGTCCAACGCTGTTCTAGACTATAAAAATAGGTGCGTGCTTTTTTATAATCGTTATACTGTTTTTGTATTTCATCTTCGAATGATTTTAGAGCTATTTTAGAACCCATAAAATGCTGAGTTATTACTTCTGAAGCTCTTATGCCCTGTGTAACAGCTTTCGTAATTCCTTGGGCGGTAATAGGGTCGTATGTAGTTGCCGCATCACCTATAGCAAGCCATTGATTCCCTACCACTTTGTTTAAACAAAAAGATTTTGTGGTAAACCCTCCTATCTTAGTGTCTTTTGGTTTCATTTCTGCTATTAGTTTAGAGATATTTGGAGCTTTCGTGGCTAATGTTATCCAATTCGGAATTTCATTCAGTTTTAATTCTCTTACAATTTCGGGTAGTGTATAGAGCGTAACCAATAATTCGTTTCCTGGAATTCGTGCAGCATACCACCACCCCTCTGGTACCGACTCTAAGAACGTAAGTTTTGAAATTTCTTTTTCTATCGTTCGTTCAAAACGCATCCCTAAACATATTAATTCTTGTCCTTTTATTTTTCTGCTTTTTTGGGAACTTGCAAACACAGCATTACTACCACTGGCATCTACAACAAAATCGGCATCTATAAATTCAATTTTATTGGTTTCAGTCTTCATAAAAATACGGTGCCCAGAAGGTAAATTTTCCGAAGAAAGAAAACGAGTGTCCCTTAAAATGGTTGCACCTCTTTTTGTAGCTTCTTTTTGTAAACTGTTATCGAATGTAGCTCTATCTAAATGCCATCCATGACCATACGGACTTAAAACGGTATCGTTATAACCACGCAACGGACCTCCCCAATAAGAACAACTTCCAAAACAAGGTTCGTGTTGCTCTTTTAGAAAAGATTGATACACCCCTAATTTTTTTAGTAAAAAATTCATGTACGGTGGAATGCTCTCACCAATCTTAAATTTTCCTTCTTTAGAGTTATCAATTAATAGCACTTTAAACCCTTCAGAAAGCAAGGAAATAGCACAAGCACATCCAGCTGGACCTGCGCCTACGATAATAATTTTATGCATTGGTATTAGCTTTAATATTAATCTTTAGGAGGATATACCTCGTCGTCAACTACGTTTGGCCAAAAAATTACTTTATTGCTTTCATCTGTAATGAAACCGCTTTCCACTTCTAGAAAATAATCGGTGTCAAAATCTGAAGGGTATCCTTCTATTGCTGGTCCTTGCATGATAATCCCTATATCCATCCATTTGGTAAGAAAATCTCTTCTATTTTGATAGCGTCCCACATTCATTGCTTTCATATCGAAAGGTTTCGGATTGTGCATTGGGCAACCTGGGGGTGGCGGCATATTTTCTACTGCTCCAGTACCTTTTCCTCGCAAAGAATAGCGTTGTTCGGGTAATTTTCCTATATCGGTATTAGCCATAAGATCCTCAAAAGTATACACGGCAACGGGTCGTTGCGCGGGCCAAGACCAAAATAAGGTAGTGTTTACATCTCCAGAATATAAATTCTCTTTATTTAGTTTTCCTCCAGGATTTGGATCTGGGGTATGTGTTGCACAAGAATTATAATCGGTATGCCAAGGTATTGCCATGAACTTACAAAGATCTCCTGGCTCTACATTTCCCGATTGTAAAGGAATGTATCCCACTCCTAAAAATGGGGTTTCAGTAGTTGCAGTATTATAATTTTGCGGTTGGTAATTTACTCTAAAAGCTCCAATAGCTGGATTCTTCCAGTCACTATTATAAAAAAGTGGATCTCTAACAATAAAAGTTAGATCGATTCCTGGGCTAAATCGCCCTCCCAAACAATTCACCAAAATAGTTTTATCTAGTAATTCTCCTTCACCTAATGGTGTATTAGTTTCTTGTTTGCATTTCCCCTCATTCCATTGTTTCAGAAAAAAGTATTGTTGTGGTGAAAGTGTTAGAAAACTTTTAGCAGCATCTCCAAGTGATAGTGGCATTAAAGGAGCACCAACATCTTCTTGAGAACCATCTGGATTACGAATAAATTGCATAATATCGAATCCTGGTTTTGAAAGTGTTAGACTTTTCATTCTTTGGTGTGCAGAAATTGCCTGTTCAGGTAAATTGGTGTTCCACATTTGCATGTGGGCTGCATTTAAGGTGGGAAAAACATCCTCCTTAAACGATGGTATATATGAAGCTATATAATTTCCATTGGCATACACATCTGGCTGTAAATTAAATTTTTCTAACCATGTATTATACATATCATCCCATAAGGAAACCACATTTAATGTTTGTGGCGCGTAGGCAGGATCTGTAGCAACAACCCATGCACTTCCTTCGATAGGCTGCTTCGTGCCATCTTCGAATACTACTACTGCTGTCACGGGTCCATCGGATGTATCGTCCAACCAATTGTTATTATCTACGTCTTTGCAAAGTCCTTGAGTGGCATCGAAATTTCCCTTATCATCAAATGCACATGCCAGTCCGTGACCCCCTAACACTAATAGTCGCCCGTTGGGTTCGGTACGTAGCTCTCCCAAATAGCTTATTGGATCACTACCGTCGCTACTAATTCCTTCGGAAGCTGGAAACTGAATGGGATACTTTTCATTGATTAAAATTCCTTCTGAAACACTATCATAATAACTTGCTATCGAATTTTTATCGAAAGGTACTGCTGAAGTTCCCTCACTAGCTTTAATAGCTCTAGGACCTGCATCTATTATTAATTTAGATAACCGTATGGGATCTGAAGCATTTACTTTGTAAGGATTTTGTTTTTCTTCGGAAGCAAAGTCTGGATTGCGTAGCGGAGGTGTTTTTACCTGAAATGTTTGTCCATCGTACGTCGCTTCATGCTCTTTATACAATGCAATTCCTTGATTTGCATCTTCGTCAATCTCCCAACAATTGGCTTTTTTATTTGCTAAATGAGTTGTCCATATAATATCGATCACCTTTTTTCCATCTATCATAGAACCTATTAGAACCTCTTTGCCAGCAGGTGCAGGGTAGCTATAAACATCCCCTTCTTCTGGATACTGAAATATTTTAAATCGAGCGGCTTGTCGTTTTAATCTTCCATCACTATCTCGTAAATCGGCACTAGTAATTGTTGTACTATCTGTGCCTGGTTTAATTGGAAGCCCTCCAGTTATTACTGTTCCTTCTTGGGGTTGGGCCGCCATTGTTTCGGGACCTAAATAATATTCTTTGCTATTACCTACTCTGGCCATTCCAATTGCGGGATGTATTCTAAGTGTTGTATTGCTCATAATTATATGCTTTAGGTGTGACTAGTTAGGTAAAGGAATTTCTTTACCATCGTTGTAATTGTTTAATAGGATATGACTAAGATTTATATTTTTTCCTCCTAAAAGTTTCATACCCGTTGGTACATTGGTCATTGCATTAGAATTATGACAACTGAAACATTGGTTTTGTGATCGTACTTTTTGGGTAAAGGTTTCGATCGTTGCGTTAGAAAGTTTAATTGATCCCGTTACCATACTATCTACCACATTAGGATTCCAATTTGGTGCTAGTGTGCCTTTAGAGGTATTAAACCACACAGCGCCGACTTCAAAATAATTTCGCCATACAGATTGTGCAGAAATTTGACTTGCAACATTTTCATTTAGGTTGGTAATATTTTTTTGGTTCGTTTCATCCCCACCTCCATTAATGTATTGTCGGGCTACTTGTGTTACGGGAGAAACGGTTTGTGCATTTTCATCTATAAATTTTGCTATACCTACATTGTCGTTATTTGTTTGTCGGGCAATAGTATTAGCATCATAAAACAACCAATCTTTATCAGATACAATCCCGTTAGGATCTTGGTTAGCTGCAAAATTGGGAGCATTGTCTTTAAATTCGAAAGAAGCCCATATAAATTCTGAGTGCCCTTCTACTACAACTGCTATATGAAACCCAACTAGAGCAACTTCTACGTTCTTTTGTATTTTAGGGTTATTTTTAGGCACTCTCGGAAATCCGTCCACAAGTGTTAATAATTCAATATCTGCTTTTTTCGTATATAAATTACTTGCATCTTCATCGGGTTGTACAATTTTCCAAGTGGCCTTTGCCGAAAGTGCTCCTACTGGAAAATCTGCCGTTGGATCGAAACCATTCATTGTCTCTGGATCGTACAATTTATTGTCAAGAATATAATCACGGTAAATTTCATTTATCATGATATTTCCATAAACAGCTCTATTGTTCTTATCGATCAATATCCCTTTGGAAAGAGCTTGTTCAATAAGATCGAGTATATGGTATTGATCATCTTTAAATTCTGGGAGAATCGCTTTATCGGTATATAAAGACTCAAATCTTGGCGTTCCATTTACCTCTTCTGTAAGCCAGAGAAAATACTGCCATGAGATTTGATGAAAATCACAATTAGTGACATCTATCTGTGGAAATTTTTCTGGTGCTGGTACTGGTATGCTGCCTCCAAACCAGTCTGAAGGTGCGGAACAAGGAATGTTTACAGCCATTTCCTTTGTATCCTCTTTAATTTTAGAATCCTTTTTTGGTTGATCTTTACATGCTATGAAAAACATAAAAGCACATATTAATAGGATAGTTACTTTACAGGTCTTCATAATTTAGATGTTTTAGTGTTAAGTTTTATTGCAACACCTCCTATCACATTAGAATGACTTGCAGGTATTTGCTTCTATAAAAATAGGAACAACCTGCTAGTTATAAACTACGTATAAATACGTAATTTTCAGAAAATCAATTATTTAAGTATTTAGAAAGGACATTTTATAGCATATGAATCACCCAAACCACCCATCGCGATCCAAACTTCGATATTGAATGGCTTCAGAAATATGCGTACCGGTAATTGCTTCGGAAGCATCTAAGTCTGCAATGGTGCGGGACACTTTTAAGATACGGTCGTACGCACGCGCAGATAGGCTTAGGCGCTCCATCGCAGTTTTTAGAAGCTCTAAAGAAGGAGCATCTAGTTTGCAATAGGTTCTAATTTGTTTGACTCCCATTTGTGCATTGTAGTGTATGTTTCCGAAGGAATTAAACCGCTCTGCCTGGATCTTCCGTGCCGTAGTCACGCGTTCCCGTATTGCAATACTCGATTCTCCTTTTCGTTCTTCGGAAAGTTTTTCGAAAGGGACTGGCGTAACTTCTATATGAATATCGATACGATCTAATAATGGTCCCGAAATCTTGCTTAAATACCGTTGCATATCGGCGGGCGAAGAAGTTACCGGTGCATCGGGATCATTAAAATATCCTCCTGGACTGGGGTTCATACTTGCCACCAGCATAAAGCTTGATGGATATGTCACTGTAAATTTTGCTCTGGAGATTGTTACGTCTCGATCTTCTAAGGGCTGCCGCATTACTTCCAGAACACCACGCTTAAACTCGGGTAATTCATCTAAGAATAATACTCCATTGTGTGCCAACGAGATCTCTCCTGGCTGTGGATACGTACCTCCTCCGACTAACGCTACATCTGTTATTCTATTATTTGTGGTGGTAAATAATTAAAAGGAAATATTTATCCTGAAACTTTAACACATATTTCTAGTAGATAATTTGTTCTTTAATTTAGTTGTTAAAATTGAGGGTTTTAATAATCATTTTCATCATCTGGTACAATTTGTATATTATCTAATTTATCAAAAACTCTTAGTTCATCTAATAAATCTAAAGAAGATTCCACCTTCTCACGAACTAAGGAAAATTTAGATAAAGGCAAGTCATCAAATTTGTTAACTAAAATTAAAAATTCTTGAACATTTCTGATTTTTAAAGATTTCAATTCTTCTTCTGCACGAGATAGGCTTATTTTATCTAGTTGGCGTTTAGACTCGTTTTGAGAAACTAAATTTTTCAATTCCTCGTACTCTTTTCTTTTCCTTATATTTCTTAAATATTCTCCATCTAAATATCTACTTTTTTCACGATTGTCCTGTCTTAATTTTAAAAAGAAGTTTGTAATGACTTCTAAGCATTTACCAATTCCTAAAAAGTCAAGTGACCCCGGAGAATTATATTTTAATAATTTTAAATCTAATTGATATTCAATTTTAAATCTTTTTGCTAATACATTAAATAGTTCAGGTTGAACTTTAGGGTATTTATTCATTAAACTGTGTGAAATAAGTTCTACCACCTGATTAATGTTTTTATCATCCTCTTTCAAAACATTTATCGGCAAAACATAATATGGGAATCCGCTTTCGTTTTTTTTAACTTTAATATATTTTAATACCAATTGTACATTATAGAGGAAATCAATAGATTCAATTAATTTGTGCATCTCATCGGGCCACCAATTATCATTAATGGTTACGTGCAGTTTTGCTCTCATTAAATCAACTTTTACCTCGTTGTAAAAATAGTAACTCATATTATAATTTTTATACGTTAAGAATATTTAAACACCTATCCATTATCACACTATTATTAATTACGATAACACATAATTTTCTTCTCGTTCTTGTTACTATTTGAAATAACATTTTGGTTGGGTGATAATAATAATTGTTCTGATATGCTTTGGTAGTTAACTCGTTGTTGTGATAATAGAAATGAGAATCAAGAACAGCTATAACTTTATCAAATTCTTGACCTATAACACCGTGTGCATTATCCTGTTCATTAACTGCAAAATTATCATAAGGTAGTCTATGACTTCTCGATGAAGTATAGTTAATAATTTTCCAATCTTCTTCACCTAATAATTCAATATATTCCCTAGCATCAGCCGAATTTTTAAAATACTTTAACTCAATATTTGACCTATTTAATTTATGTACAGCTACACTATTATTAAATAATGCCTTTATAAATGAAGCTATTTCTTTATTGGTTCTAATTTTATCAGTTAGATTAAATTCTTTACAAGATGTTTTAGTTTTAATTAAATCATCAATGTTGTTATATGCTTCACCTAATCTCAACCATTGCTTTTTGTCATAAGAAAAAATACACGACAAATTATTATCCTGTATTTTTTTAATAATTGTATTCAATTGTCTTGGGTATATTCTTTGGGTTTCATCAATTACAATCAAATCGTAATTAGTTAAGTCATAATTATGTAAATATTTAATTGCTGTAACAGTCCAATTATATTCTTCAATTAATTTAAAATGCCCTTTATTTAAAATACCACAGTGGACTAATAATGCTGATTTGTTAAGTTCAATATAATCTTTGGCTATATCATATGCTAATAGTGATTTTCCTGTACCTGCTTTACCTATAATTGAAACAAATGAAGGAATTGTATTATCACCTAAAATTTTTAAACTCTTTGTTTTTATTTCGAGTTGGTGACCAGTTAAGAAGTATTCACCCTTAACAAATTTTTCCGTAGAATTAAACGGTGAAACCAAATAGTTAGACGGATTGAAAAGTTTATCAATGTCAGAAATATACTTAACTTCTTGTTGAATTAAAATTTCTCTTAAATCATATATACCAAACTCAATTAATTCATTATCATTATTAAGTTTATACAACTTTTTTTCACTTGAGATGAAAGTATAACATTGGGTATCTCCATCTAAAAAACTTAGATAATATCTATTCTTTATTAGTTGCTTTAAGATTTTATTTTCGGTACTTTCCCTTTTAATTTCAATATTAATATTGAACTCTGTACCGAATCTAAGTAAGTCGAATTCCTTACTTATTTGGGGTATGTTATAACTGTAAAAATATTTATCCAGATGGTCATAATGAAAACAGTTTGTATTTATGTATTCAACAAAAATTGCTAAATCATCTAATTCACTTTTTTTGGGATTAATTTTGAGGTAGTCACAATATCTTTTAAAAAGGGATTCATCAAGCGTTTTGTATGCTTGTGTAATCGACAATATATTAACTTCGGTCATAAAAGAGTTTTGATTGAACTGGGGAGTTAATCAAGCTTTGTAAATATATATAACTAAAAACAATAAAGAAATTAATTACTTTTGAAATTAATGACTATAACAGAATTTAATAATTTATCTATATCTAAAAAGGAAGATGTTATTTTTCAACAATCGGAATTTTTATATGTTCACACCGTTGGAAATGAAAAGCACGGATTATATTCTAATAATTTTTTCTTTATCGAAATAATATGTGATTCTGAAACATTGGCTACTAAAGAAATAAATTCTTTTAATTCTGGTAAATTATTAGATAAATATTCAAGTTATTTAGCATTTAAAACGAATCAATAAAAAACCCCTTAGAGAAATTCTAAAGGGTTTAATTATATTAAATGAATAAGTGTTTAGAATGATGCTGATGATTCAATAACACTTACCGTATTGGTTACTCTACTTATCTCATCAACACCAACTATAGGATTAGGTAAACTTCTATTTGCATCCGATAGTTTTGAAGCTAATAAATCATAGTCAATAAAACTTTTTGGGGTAGATATACTAGCATTATTTAATAAACCACCATCAGCAAATCTTCTTCCACCACCTGCTTCATTTATAGCACTTAACAATGGCATAAACATAGCTGTTGACCTTTTGTTAATCACAGCTTCATCACCTTCCAATTCTCCGAAGAGGGTTTGTATTCCACCTTGTGAATGTGAGTTACCTTTTAATAATCCACCTCTTGCAAATGTTGGTGTTGAACCTCTGGATGGTTTCTCAGGTTTCTTGGTGTTTAAAATCTTACCAATTGAAATAGCACCCGTTGCTGCTACAATAGCCCCAGTAATAATACCTAATATACCACCATCGGCAATTGCTTTTGTAACACCCTGTGCTACATTGATACCTGCCTGTGCAAGTGCTACAGCTTTACCTGCTGCACTTTCTTTATCTAAAAGCCCTGCAATACCATCAAATACGGTTGCAGCATTATCTACTTTAGCTTGCGATTTTGCATTATCAATTTCTTCCTGATACACCGCATACTTTTGATTGATAAGGGTAATATCTGCACCTGTCTTTTTTGCATTGGCTATTTCAGCTAATCTCTTTTTTTCTAACCTTGCAGATTCTAAAGCAAATTGACTTTGATAATTAGCTTCATCGATTGCTAATTGGTTTTCAGCATCAATTAACTTTTGTTCCTTTTCAGCTTCATCACGTTCAATTTTTAGTTCTTCATTGGCAATTCTATTTTCTTCATTAATTTCATTGATTAAATCATTATATTCTATTTGATTAATTGCCCCTGCTTCTAATTGAGCTTGTGCGAATTCTCTCCTTTTTTCTGCAATTGCATCTAATCTTTCTTGTTCAATTCTTAATGATTCATCAGAAAAATATTGCTCTGAATCTATCTTAGATTGATTCGCTGAAATGTATGCTTCTAATTCTCTTTGCGCATTATCAACTGATATTTCAGCTAATTTGGTAGATAGGTTATTTTTAATCTTTAGAAGTTCTGCATCATATTCTTCTTGAATCAGATTACCATTTTCTAATTTGGCTCTAAGTATTTCTTCACTTTTAGCAGCTAAATATTTTTCAGTTACTAATTGTTCTTCTAATGTTTTTGACTTTATTCCCTGTTGTTGTATAAAAAGATTTAATTCTGCTTCCTGTAGTCTTATAGCTTCATCAGCTAATTTTTTCTTAGCTGCTAATTCTTCATCCCTTCTTTTCTTAGCAGCATCAGCAGCACTTTTTCTAATAGTATTAACTTTATTATTTTGGGTTGTTTCGGCTTCCAATGCTGTTGCATTTGCTTCATTTCTTGCAGCAATTAACTTTGCTAATTCAGCACGTTCAGCATCTGATGTATCATTGTTGGATTGTTTGTTTTTAAGAATTGCTATTTCTTGGTCTAATCTTTCATTAACCAATGCATTGATTTTTCTTTGAGTTTCAATACTTTCTTTTGCAGCTTTTTCACGTTCTTCAAAAGTTCCATTGGTATCTTCTGCAATTTTGTTTTGTGCTTTAAATTCTTCTTTAAGCTTTGCAACTTGAACAATATAATCTGCTTCACCTCTACTGTATTCAGCTTGTAATTTTGCCAATTCTTGACCTCGTTTAATTGCATCGGTAATTGTTCCACCAATTACATCAGCAGTCCTTTTAATACCATCTGTAATAACCTTATTAGCTTTATTTGTTTGGTCAACACCTTCTTTAATACTAGATAAATCAAAAGTGAATATTCCTTTTAATATCTTCTTCAATCCTTCAAATCTATCTATCAATTGAGATTTTACTAAATCACTAATTTGTTGAATAGTTTTTTTTGGGTTACTGAATGCATCAAATAATGTTTCACCTACTTTTTGAAGTAATCCAAATAAAGATTCAAATACTGTTCTAAGTGGGATTAGCACCGAATTTACAGCATTAATACCTTTCTGTGTTGAACCTAAAAATGCCACAAGACTACCTAAAGCAACCACAATGGCACCAATTCCTGTAGATATAAGTGCAACTCTAAATAATTTTAATGCGTTACTTCCAATTGAAGTAGCAACTGCCATCACTTTTTGTGCTTTACCTAGTCCTTCGGTAGATGATGCAGCATTACGAATATCAGAAACAGATTCACTAACTAAACTTTTATATTTATTGTAAACTGGTGTAACAACATTTAAGGCATCTTTTGTAGTTGCAATAGATTTTCCTAAAAATGAGTTAGCCGGAATAGCTTTATTAATGGCTTGTTCATATTCTCCAATCTTATCTTTTGAAGAATTAAATTCTGATTGTTGTGACCTTATTTGTTTAGTTTGTTCATCAATAGCTTTGTTAACCTTAGTTCTTAAAGCTATTTCTTCTTCTGAATCTCCTTTAAGATTCTTAGCGACTTCATTTAATTGTCTTCTGGAATCGAATAATTCTTGTGTAGTTTTATTTTCAACTTGAAGTGTTTTTTCTAGGTCTTTATTAACTGTAA
Organism: Cochleicola gelatinilyticus; assembly: GCF_001637325.1. GTDB lineage: Bacteria > Bacteroidota > Bacteroidia > Flavobacteriales > Flavobacteriaceae > Cochleicola > Cochleicola gelatinilyticus. Next base: position 391,914 of record NZ_LRXL01000037.1, on the reverse strand, counting down.
GAAGTGAAGCTGCTAACTTTTGAGAATCGTTATAACTCTTATTTAAATTCTTTAATTTGGCTGCTGCTTCTGTATATGCACGTTGACCTTCAATAGTTGAAGTGTTAAGTCCTTTTTGGGTAGCTTTTAAATTATCGATTTGGGTTTTTAATTGCGCTGATTTTTTTAAAACATCATCGACATCGATTTTAAGTGACGCAATTTTAAATGTTTCTGCCATTTTTCCATAGTTCTTTATTTTGTGGTGCTAATGCACCATTATTAATATGGTATTAGTTTATCTCAATTAACTGTGCTTTGGTAATACCATTTGAAGCAGTTTTCAAAGAATTGAGATAATAATATTTCCCTGTTTGTTTTAAATATTTTAATCTGAAAAAATCTAAGTTGTGAATGTCAATAGGGTTTAGATTCACTTCAACACTTAATATTTTATTAGTATTTAATAGCTTGTTTAATTCTTCATAATAATTATCAATGAAGTACTGATAATCAGTATTGTTATAGGTTAAAAAAGGAACTTCAATATCATCTAACAGTTCTAAGTCACCATTACTATATTGAACAATCCCTATATCTTTTATGACTTTCTTTATATTGAATAATGATACTGTTGTAGTACCGCTAACATCAATTGGATTATCATTGTCATCCTCTTCTTCACTCCATAATGGTATGGTGTAAACTGGATTATTTGCAACATTGAAATTTGATTTCTTAATTTCAAATATTGAAGTGAATAATGTTTTTTCATTTTCTAAATGTTCATTATCGATTTGGAAACTTCCGTTATACAATTCTTCAGCATCTTCGACATAATTATATTTCAATATGTTATTTTCTCCGTAGCTACTCAATTTGTAACTCTCATTACTAATTTCATTAATTTTACTGCTCCAATCTTCAGCCCCATTTTTATTAGATAGTAATTCTTCCATTGTGATAAAGTGTAGATGGTTTTCAGTAGCTGATTTTACAATCATTCCAAAATGTTGCATAATATCTTTAACTAATTTTTCTTGGCTGACATCCTTATATAAATCATTCAAGTCAATAATTTGACCACCGGATAATTCTTCGACTTCAATAGAAACATCAACGGTCATTACAATTCTTTCTTCATCTCTTGGTTCCCAATACTCAGATTTAGCTTCGACAACACCAGAAATAATTTCTCCAGCATTAGCTTGTATTACCACCTCAGAGTTGGAAGCACCTGATTCATCATAATAAAAAGTATAAATGTTACCATCATCTTTACGCAATCTTATTAATGCTTCACCGTATAAAATATTATTAGAAGTATTTATTGATAGTTTGTATCTACCATCTTCATTAATAAATATGTTTCCATCTCCATTAATCGAAAAATTCGAAACACTTGTACTATCTTCATTAAAGGTTAATGATTGGATAGTTGTAAAATAATTATTGTTTGATTCATTAATAAATAAATCATCAGTTGAAAAATCAATTAAATAATTTAGGGATGCTGCACTATCAATAACGTTAAAACCATTTGTTGGACTCACAACTAAGGATTTAAAATCATCAGTTTGAAAAATATTTCCAGAATAAGTATATCCGTTTTGTGTTAATATCTCATTCCATAACGTATGCGCATATAGATTTGGAACTTGGTAATCAATTCTTATTGATGTAAAGGGTGTTTTTACACCATAATCTGCAAGTGCATATATTATTCCCTCGGTATTCTCAAAGCTATCTAAATAGTATTGCTGTGTTAGTATATGATTATATTCTGTAAGGTTTAAATCTTCTAATTTCTTTTCTTTCAACCTTTCTTTTAAATCGATGATACCATCATAGAGAACAATTTTAAATGAATCTAATGTAGTATCTGTAACCTCTAAATACCCATTTGATATATATGGGATTGTGTTTTGTGAATATGAACATCTTACTTTTTGATATGGTATTCTGGAAGTATTACCCATAAAACCCAATCCATCGAGTGCCAATGAATTATTATCAGTTCTGGGAATTGTTATGGTATTTGAATATGTACTATTTCTTGTACTTACATCTCCAATGTCATTTATGCTATAGTTTAGATTGATTAATTCTTTATCATACAAATCCAAATTATAACCATTTACGGTTAAATTGTTCATTATAAAGTTGGGGTTATTAAATCTGGTAAATCAATTGTTACCTCTACGTTATTCGTTAACTTCTTATTGCTATTCTCATATTTATTTGATACTTCTACATTTATCCATTTTCCATTAACATAGGGTTGACTGGATGAATACATTTGTACCGAAGGTGATGTGAATAAAGATTGAATTAATTTATCTTCATTAGCATCTACTCTACTTTTTAATCTTACACTTTCAGAACCTTTCTTACCTATCAACTTAGTTGGAGCTACTAATCCTTCATTTACATTCCTAAAGTTATTTGAAGCTACTGATTTTAGGTCTTTTGCAGACAGGCTATATTTTGTGAATTCATCAAAAAGCCAATAACTATAACCTCCCTGATTGTTGAACCATTTTAGATAAACACCACATTTTGAAGGGTATTTTTTTAAGTTCAGATTGGTTTTATTGGAAGTATTATTTAATCCATCTAGTTTATAGATTTCCAACCTATTTAATGTATCTGTTAATGGTAAGAATTCTGTGGTATTCCAATTTATTGTTCCGGTATCGACATAAATTCTAAATGCATTGTTAGAATTAGCTTCCAATGTATCAGCAATAACACCTGTATTAAGATTTTTGATTACTATTTCATTATTTTGCAGAACTCTTTTTATATCGAATGCAAATGGAAACCCTTCAAAATAGGTCAATGAGAAATCAATATTGTTTTCCGATATATTTAATATTTCTGGATTAGAGTTTATAATTTGTGTCTCTGGACTAAAGGTTATTTCATCACTTAATTCAGAAAATTGTTTAACACCTTTGAAAAAATAGTAAGTTTTATTAATCGTATCTGTTTGTGAATCATTTGAGACAGTAATTGAAATTAATTGCTGTAAATAAGTACCCTCTATTGATTCTCCAAATCCATCCATTGCATCTGCTGTAGGTGTTTCAGAATACAAATCATCGAAACCATATTTATTAAATTTTGCTTTTATAATATCTTTTAAATTAAATAAATACTTACCACTTACATTAGGATATATAGTAAATGAATTTGAATTGTATATTGAAAGAATTCCAACATCAACAACATTAATTACAGCTTTATTATCACCAACTAAAGATGATGTGAATTCTATATAAGAGTTATTATATGCAGGGTATATTCCTATAGGTTGTTTAGTAAAAGTAATTGCCATTATACCTTTTGTAATTTTGCTATTTCGGTGTTTACTGAATCAATGAATAATCCTACATTGAATTGTGATACACGTTTTATTATTTTGTCAATCCTTTGAGGTGTTATAACCCCATCATAAGGTTTTATATGGTTCTCTTTATTAGTTCCTTCTTTATGAATTTTCGTAGCGATAGCGTGCGCCAAAGAGGTCACAGACATACTTTCTTCAATAGGTATTATTCCTTTACTTTTAATCCATTCTTCGATTCTTTCAACTAAATACGGTTCACCTTTATTTCCTTGTTGAGTCTTACCTCTACCAGATAAGTATATGTAACCTTCAATCTCGGCTTCATTAGGCTTGTAAGTAGCTTTTAAACCCTTTTCAAACTCACCTGATACTCTTTTACCACTTTGGTTATAAATTTTTAAAATATCATCTAAAATCGATTGAATTTCTTCCTTTATAATGGTATCATTTGTTTGCTCTGAAGCTGCCATTATTCTGTGATATTAAATCTGATAACTAGCCCATCTAAATTGTAATCAAAAGCATTAACTACTTCTGTTTCACGCCAATTATTAATAGTAAATTTCCCTTCACATCTCAATGCTTCTTTAATAACAATTGCCCCTTCTTTTGCTACAGGTTTAATGTGATTCAAATACTTGTAATCATAATCTTCATCAATATCAGAAGAAACCAAAATTGTAAAAGAACCTATGTAAGTAGTTTCTTCAACTTCGTTATAATCTCCAAAGGATTCATCTATCTGTACAGGGTCTAAAAAAATGTGTGGGGTATCAACTTGTTCCAGTTCGTTATATAGGTTTTGATAATCCGTTCTAGCATACAGGAATGGGTACTTATTATCTTCTGCTACCTGTTTTAAAAATTCGTACATTCATTTTATATTTTACTTTTTATATTATTCATATCAATTTGTATATCGCTTTTAACTCTGTTCAAATACAGCTTTGTAAAAACTATATCATAACTAAGATTCTCTATTTTTTTCCATTTAAGTACATCACCATCGGAAAGGGAATCCAATACATTATAAAACCCAAATTTTTCTAATCGCTTCCCACCTTCCACTAATTCAAATTTTGCATTTGTATGTTCTGATTGAAGTGCTTTTTCTTCAGCTTCTACTATTTTTTCTACTTGATTTTTAATAGAATTGACAATACCAAAAAATTCAATTATTCCAAGTTCTAATATTTCCTTTTTAGAAATTTTTTGAACTTTAGAAACCATTTTAATTACTTCTTTATCATCGTTAGAATTAATAGTTCTTTTAATTAATTCAACGTGTTTTAGCTTTAAATAAAAAACTTCTCTTTCCGTCTCAATTGGTGCGATATATTGAAGTATCTGTAAATACTTTTCTATTTTCTCAATCGGTTGTTTTAAAAAATCTTTTAATTTATAATTCTTGATATTATCCAAAGCTGTAAACCTTAAAACCACCGTTATTTTTTCTGGTATTTGATAAGAAGTATTCAAATCCATATCTCGCTGCATCAATACTGTTATCCTTATCCATACTCTTATTTGGCACACCTAATGAAACACCGTTTTTGTCTGTAGCATAACAGTAGTTTCTAAATTCATCTATTACATTTTCACTACTTGAAGTAATTAGAATTTCAAATGAATGCATTAAATCTATACCGGATAATACATCCCTTTTTTTATGTGAGATACAGGGAATACCGTATGAACGTAATTCTTTTACTTGTTCTGGTCTGCTACTATCACAGGGGATAGCTGTTGATAATAACTCTGAATCATTTTTAATATGTTTCGCTATTCTAGGAGTTGTTAAACTACTTTTGAATAAAGATTCATCGATAATTATTTTATCATAATATCTGTACAGCTTTACAATGGCTGTAACGTGCGAAAATCCAAAATCGCAGGAACTTCCGATATACCTTGCTTCTTCTGGCAATTCTGAAATTATCGACCAATCTTTATCTTCTTCAAATATTCCACCTTCTACAACACCTAATTCTCCTAGTCCAAATACTTTCCATTTATTCAGATAATATTTACTTCCAGTTTCTTCATATTTATTCTTATACCAAAGAATTGATTCTAACTCTGATTTTGGTATAAATTCATTATCTAAATAGGTTAGTTTTATAAAATCAACTTTATCATCATTTTCCAATTCAGTATGAACCCAAAACTTCTTTTTTGGGTTAAAGTCCAAATAGGTTTTATCGGTTCTTGCTTTAAGTGCTAAAAAAGTATCATAAGTGATGCTGTCAGCTTCATTTATATATAAATACTGTCTTCTTGAACCTAACCTATTACTTTCACCTTGAACACTAAAAAACTCAATAATATTAGAACCAAATTTGTACGTTCTATCCGTTTGGTTTATCTCAAATTTTGAATACAAACCCATATCTCTAAGCAGGTTTTCAAAATCTCTTATAGCTCCCGTTTTAAGGTTAGGTAATGATTCAGTTACAATACTTAAAACTGTGTTATTTCTTTTACTGATTGCTATATAAATGAATATCATCAGTATTGAAATAGTCTTACTACTGGCTTGTCCACCCTGTATAATACATACAGGTTTAGTTAATCTTAATATCTTTTCAAATGCCGTTGTTGTACTGTACTTGTTCACTTATCCCATATCTTCATCTCTTTTCGTTATTCCTATTTTTTCTGGTTCTAATTCATCATAATCAACATCCATTATTTCACCATTAATTAAATTATCAATAAGATTTTTATGGTTATCATTTGAAGCGGTAATTTGAATTGTAGTGTTTCCATTTCCTATTTGAATATTGTTTCCACTATTCCTAAATTTTGGACATTTCATCTTTAAAACTTCCAGATATGGATATGCATTCTTTTTAACATCATCCGTTGCGCCTTTGGTTAAATTCTGAATCTGTTTTGCTCTACCTAATTCAAGTATATGTAAGTAATGTTCCCTTTCTTCTTCGGTGAATTGAGGGCTATTTTTGATACTTCTTTTATTATTTTGAGACTCACTTTTTAAGAATTCATAATAACTCATAGATATTCTCTGTTCTTCCGGTAGTTCATTATTGGTAATAAGAAATATTTGCCTTTCGGATAACAGCGAATTTTCATTTCCTTGCATTACCTCGTACATCTTATCTAAAAAATTCTTTGCTTTGCTAAATGCCATTTGGTTAATTAATTATACTATATTATTCGCTGAAGTAAAGGAAACTTTCTTCATTTCTTCTTCGGGTTAATCCCTTCAAAACTTTACCCCCTGCTTTATTCCATCGTGTAAATTGATAAGCAATATCTGGGTCATTCGGATTTAAATTAACTTTTTTCAATAATGTACTTTTTAAGAATGCACCACACCCCAAATTGTATGTGAAACTTGTTAGGGCATCGAACATATTTTGATTTATGTTTGATGTTACTTTTTGGTTAACACAATCTTCGTAACGCTTTACTGTATGAAGTAATAATTCTTCTCCTTCCTTTAGAGTGACTATATCACCTGCTTTTACTTTTTTACCATTAGGATAGTATGTATTTCCATAACCTATAGTCCAAATCATTGCCGGACATAAATAGGCGTTATTTCTAAATCCTTCGTATTTTTTTATTAAATCAATTCCTTTGTTTGATAGTTTCATTCATATTTTCTTCTACTTATCTGTTATTGATTTACCAACTACTTAGAGCTGTTCTTTTCCAAGTATTGGTAGCTGTACATACATAAATATAATCCTGTGTTACTCTCATTTCACCTTTAGTACCTAAATCTGTTGCTGTAAAAGGTGCTGAAGAACCAAATACGTCTCTTCTTTTGATATATTGCTGTGCGTACTTTTCAGAATAATGTCTCATACCTAGTTGAACAATTGTTGCTTTATTTGATAAATTACTATTGGAACCTTCAGCAAAGTCCTTTAATTGAAATCTTACATATCTCCAAGTAGTGCCGGGAACACTTGGTGCACCATTTCCACCGAACCAAACAGTTGGTAACTCTCCCTCTGAATCACTAAAATCCGTTGTTTTCCAATTATCATTCTCAGGTTCATACCAATTCATTTTATCATAACTAACGGAAACATTAATGTTTCTAAATCTTCCATAAATATTTCCCTTAATTCTTTTCTGAAAAAATGGTTGCCATCTTCCACTTCCATATACCTCGACATTTTCACCATTATCAATAACAACTTCTATTTCACAATCATTAGAAATATCATTAATGGTTAAATAGTCAGATTCACCGTTTATAGTTAAATTCTTACTAGAATCTGGAATTGTAGCAGTACCGGTAGTTGCACTAAAACTTATACTACCCCCTCTTAAATCAGCATCGGTTGTAACACATCTATCATACATACCATTCATACCTAAATCATTAATTCCTTGTCCACCAATTTGTGTATATACTCCACTTAAATGTGAATCTGAAGCATATTTTTTTGAAATATCACTAGTTGGAATCTCCATTACATTTCCATCATCATCTAATCCTAAAATGGTTTGTGCATCACCTATAGTTGTAGCATCTGTTCCGGTTTTAGATAAAGAATCACGATGAGTATATCCTTTAGTAAAAATTTTTCCATAGCCTTTAAGTTTTAATAGACCATCATATTCAAAAGTATGCGGTGTTAAGAAAACTGTGGATTTTTCCCCCTCATTATTTCTTGCCTGCATTTCAATATCTGACTCTAAACTTTTACCCAAAATTGGTTGTTCAGCATTATATCCAAGAGAATTAATATGTATATAGGATTGGTCAGTATTAGCATTCCTAGCTTTAAGTTTAATTTGAAAATCGTTAGAATTATCCTCAATAAGTGGATGATAAAACCCTAAAGCATAAGCATCTCCATTTATGTTTTGAAGACCTTGTGTTAATGATATATTTTTTTGACCACCAATTGCTTCAAAATTTCCAGAATAAATAAAACTTCGTAGGTCTGGATAATTAGGGTCATTATAATAGTTTAAAACAATCCCTTTAAGTGCATTTTGTGGAATACCTAACTCGGATGCAATGTTTTCACCGCCAAACTGAAAACTAGTGGTTGTTCCATTATTATATTCATAGGTAGATTTAGTGCTACCACTTATTTCAACTGTTTCGTTCACTAGATTTGTTCCAAAACCTGTTTTACCATTTCGATAAGCATCTGATAAGTGATTTTCAGTTGATAAATCATTTGAAACATCTACAAACGATGAACCACTAACTATAATATTATTTAGATAGCCTTTTGTAACTACTACATCATCAGCTGCATCTTCAATTAAAGAATTTGAAAGTGAAGGTACTGTTACTAGTCCATTTTTTAATATGGTTAATGCATCACTTCTATTATCATTATCTAATCCATTACCAACATTAAAAATTCTATCATTTGAATTTACAGTAAATGGTGAATTGGGTACATAATCAGTTGCATAAACCCCTGTAACAACCTCTCCAAATGAATGTGCAATATTATCAACACCTATTGAAGTAGATGTATCACCGCTAGAAATAGCATTGAAACCACTTGCAAAAGAGTTGTTACCAATAGCTTTAGACACTCTACCCTGTGCGTGACTGTTTGTACCTGATGCGATAGTATTATTCCCCTCTGCGTGACTATTCGCACCGGATGCAACCGTTATTGCTCCCTGTGCAAAAGAGTTGTTACCACTGGCTTCTGTACCACTATTTTGTGCGTGACTGTTTGTACCTGATGCGATAGTATTGTTTCCACTAGCAAACGAATTATTTCCTGTAGCCCCTTTGGAATCAGAATCTGTACCGCTAGTGCTTAAATCTGTTGCACTATGACCAATCGAACCGTAAAAAAGAGGGTTTCTATTTTTTAATCTCCATCCAATACCATTACCTTCATTAATAGCTGATAAACCTGTATTTGAATTACCACCAATTACAACTGGACCACCTGATTGATTATTTAAAACAACAGGCAATAATGCTTCAATAGTTAGGAATTGAGAATTATATTGATTCCCGTTAATAATAAATTCATCGTATTTAGTTGAACCTAATATTTGTTGTCTAGTATCGTATTGATTATAAATTGCAATGTATTCTAAGCCCTGTTTTAATGGGGTATAAATTTTTGCATATTGGACATTATTTAATGTAAAATATTTATCATTTACCGTATTAATTATTATTGCCATTCATATTTATTCTACTTATCTGTTATTTAACGTCCAACAACTGAACTAATCTATCTCTTGCCTGCTCAACCTCAATTTGTGTTGATACTGCCGAAATATTGTCTTTTGTGTAATAGTGGGGAAAACTTACTGAAATAAAATAAGTGCCTTTTATTCCGCTTTTAATATATGCCCCAATAATACTTTTAGTACCTAAAAAATCCATATTGGATTTGGTCTTACCATTATAAATGTTTGGGTAATTTCTAACATCTTCAATGAAAATTGATTTCCCTTCAGCTTCCAACATCATAAGAAAATATTTTCCATACCCTCTATGTAAGGTGTAATTATCATATCGTTTTTTTAAATTCACATCTCTGATAAATTCGTTCGTATATAGAACTGTAATTAATGATTCAGATGATGTTAGCATTATTTCACCTCCATTGTGAACTGAAACAATTGATATTGATGAAGCAGCTAAAATGTTCATACCCATTTGTTGTAATAAATTTTCAATCTGGGCATTTTTATATAAGAACTTCTCGTTTTCTAGTTTTGCTCTTTCAAAACGTATAGAATCCATTAACTTTTTAGCTTCATCTTTAGCTTTAAGTTCTTCTAAATGAACTTCCTTTCTTCTTTCTGCTCTCTTTTCATCCCAATCAACTAATATTGGAGTGAAAAAGAATAAGAATATTAAGATTGCACATATAATTGCCATTATAAATGCCTGTTTTCTAGTTATCTTTTCAAATATTCTTTTAATACTTTCTTCATAAGCACTCATATTAAATTTGGGGTTAATATTCTATTTTATTTGTTAATTATCTTACTAATGTGAACCTCACATTACCGGTATTTATATCTGGGTTATTTCCAGTTACATAATTTGGAAATAGATTTCTGTTTGCTCTTAAATATTTGTCCACGAATTTGAACTTAATTCTTGTATCTATCGCTGTTTGTTTTTGAATATCTCGAAGTAAATTCCTATCCACAGGTTGCGAATTGTCAGTAAGTTTAGTAACCGCACCAAATGAAGTAAAATTTACATTTGCACTTACTACATATCTACTATATGTAAGGTCGCTTAAAATGCTCTTAATTCCTTCTTGAAAGTATACTTTTCCTTCAGTTATGAATGTTGAACCACTTAATAAGTCTTTGTAAGTTTCTTCATCCTTATTTTCAATTACTTCGAATAAAAAATCTCCTAAAATGTCATATAAATCTATTGATTGAGCGAGTTTAATACATTCATAAATTTTATTAGAATCCAACTTTCCATTTCTGTTATTTAAACCTCCAATATCCCTATTGGACGCAAATTCTTCTGCTGTAATTAATTGATTCATTATATTTCAGTTGTTTCACTCTCTATTATTTGCTCATAAGGATTAATGATTTCTAACTTTCCTTCAATAGGAATATGGAATCTGTTCATAAGCATCGATAATGCTTCTTCTAGGATGTCTCTTTCTTCCTCTTTTGCTTCCCAAAGTTGGAGTTTCATAGATTTCAATAATGCTCCACTGTTTCCAAATAATGAACTTTCGGATGAATCTATTAATCCTAAAGGAACACCATTAGCTAAGGCAATATTCTTTCTCCCTATTCTATCTGAATACTCAAAAATATTATCTTGATACTCTGAAGATATATCCTGTAACTTAATTTGAGAATCTAAATTATCTGAATGATTTGGTGCTTCAAAATGTATAAAGTTTCCAGCGTTTTTTGCTCCCTGTAAACCGTCTATTGTTCTGTGAAAATTTTTCCTATCATCTTCATTAGTCATCGGTGCTGTTAAGATTGCTTTACTAAGCAAAAACCCTTTTTCACTACCCCTTCTTCTAAAGGTCATAGAGTTGTTTTCTACAATACATTCACCCATAACACTATTCATATTGCTTAATGAATAAATACTGTTACTATCCTTCTGTAAATGGATGCATTGCCCTTTATATCTACTTATTGAACCTGCTTTTTGTATTTGCGCATTAATTACATTTATATTAGGATTGAAGCGGTCATAGATTCTGTATTTTGATTCATCTACTTTTCCATTTTTCTTATCCCAATTGTCATAATAGATTATCTTTCCGTGAAAATCCAAGTCATCTTTTTCTCCTAATCTGCAATGCATCGAAGGGAGTACTTTTATCGATGTTATTTCGTGTAAAAGATTGTAGGAAATATGTATAAAGCAGTTATTGTGTTTAGCGTATTCTCTGGCTGCACAACGAAGAATTTCGTTTAAAGTTTGGTTATCATTATTAACAATTTTATTTCCAGTTTCTCCAAAACTTTTGCCATAAATATGCTTTGCAACAAGATTAACACAGGCAGTAGCAGAAACGGACATATTTATTAATGTTTCTAACAATTGTGGTTGAAGGTTATCCAATCCCCAATTATATATTCCGTTTCTCTTATCGTACTTTACAGATAAAATACTGTCTTCTACTTCTGCATTATATATCTTCATTTTTAAGGGTTAATATTTGGTCAACAAAATCTTTCTTAGATGTTGCCATTATTTCTGGATATTTCGCTCTTAAATCATTCATATTCGTGTTTAAAAGCTTTGATTTCTTCTTACAATCGCTACACGGTTTCTTATCCGTTTTAACCTCTTCATTTTCAGTGTTATCTCCTGTTTCTTCGGCACCAATTAATTCTTTCACATTCTCCGGATATTTCGAGAATAATTCTAATCTGTTTGGATTTATTTTTAAAAATGCTATTGCTAATTCATCAGACATTTTAGAATTAGATATTGTGATTGAAGAACCCTTTTCAAGTTTATATATCACTTGTGGTTTTTTTAATTGAAATTGTGTCATTTTATATATATTTTTTAGGGCTGATAACATATTCTGCACATCGCTTGCACAGCTTTTACAGACATTATAACCAGTCTTATTTTTATAGTCAATAACCAATGTATCTATATGTTTTTTCAGTTGCTTATTTGGGAGTTGTAGTATTTCTGAAATAGTCATTGGAAAATAGTTTATATATGAAGAAAAGGTTGGTTAGTTATTACACCTTCCAACCGCATCTTCATTAATTATTTTAAGTTATTACACTTCTGCAAATAAAGCTTCGTATGAAGCAGTTGTAGTTGCATAGTCACCCTCGTTAAGAATCATAAAAGGATATTGTTCTACAGTACCTTCTTCACTAGTTAAAGTGTATAAGATAGCACCGCTATTGTCTTTAGAACCATTGGTCATTTCAGCCAATTTCAAACCGTTCTCAAATCCGTAAACTTTATAAGAATTAGTAGTACCTCTACCATAATTGGTTTCCACAACCATTATGAAACGACCGTTTTTAAGTTGATTAGCTGATTCAGCATCTTCCGCTTTTGTGGTTAATATTCTCGATAACCAAGAATGTGTAAACCCATCAACATCTTCAGCATTGGGAGCGAAACTACTATTAGTTGATGCTAAGTCTTTAAAATCTTCTAATTTATAACCTGTGTTACCACTTTTTAATGTAAGTGAGGTAACAGTTGCACCGCTTGAAGTTGTTGAACTCCAATCCACATCTGAAACATTAACGATAACAGCTTTGTTATTTGCTAATCCTTTTTTTGGAAGGTCATCACAACTTTGTAATATGTCACTTGTTAATTTATTATTGCAAGCCATTTTGTATTATTATTTATATCTTGAAGGTTATGTAAGTGGTGCATTTTACACCACCTACTCACCTATTTTATTATTAGTTTTCAGTTATTATGCTGAAAGAGTAAATTCTGTTATTTCATCGGCATTCGCTAAACCTAAACCGAATTTGAATTTTGTTCTGAAGTTTACTTTATCTTCATCTTTTGAATACCATACTTCCATTATTTCTTGCTCACCTTCAACATCAGATGAAAGAATGAAATTTCCACCAAATCCTGCGAACATTCTATCGGTAGCTTCTAATCCATATTCATCAATCATAGTTACTTTAGTTCCGGGAACCTTGTACATACCGTTGATTGCCATTTCTGGGTCATAGTGGTATAAGTTTGCAGCTTTTAATGCTTGTATATACAATTCAAAAACATCTGAACCAACAAGTAATACTGCATCACCTGCTCTTTTAACTTTTTGCGGCATTGCTACAATCATATCATCCACTAAACCAATTACATTACCCTTTGTTATTTCAGTAGCATTTGAGGTGTTACCATCGATTGAAACATTTTTAGTATCAATCATCTTAATGAAACCATCTGTAAAAGTATATCCACTACCTGCTGTATCACCTTGCCAAGCGTTGAAGGATAATTCTTCACCTATATTTGAAACTTCTGTAAGTACTATTCCTTCTTCTACTGAATCTGGAATATCACCTTCATTATTTGAACCGGGTGCTAATACTTGATTATATTTTGCTTGTAAGTCATCAGCACATATATCGAAATATGATGTATATGGAAGTACATTTACTAATACTTCTTCCATTACAACTGTACCGTTTTTACCTACACATTTACCTTGTTGTAAACTTCCTGTTTTAGAAACTACAGGGATTGACATTGAACCTTTATTACCGTATTGGTATAAGGCATATTTATTTGCTGATTGTGAGAATAAAGCCTTTAATATTGCTTTGTTTTCTCTTACAACTATGTCTTGAAAATTTGTTACATCTAAACTCATTTTTTAAATTAATTTTTTCCTTTTTTATTATTTTTTGCTTCTCATTATGAAAGCCATATCCGTTCTTTTGTTTACGGATGTGTTATTAACTCTGTTGGTTGGTTCCACCTCTGCTTCATCGCTTCCAACATTCTTTTTTATACTTGTTATCTCTGTATTGATTGTCTTGAATTGGTCATTAAATTGCCCTTCCAATCTCGCTGTTACACCATCGATTATTGTGTTAATTACCTGCTCTACATCAACAGTTTCTTCTTCAGTTTCAACCACATCAACAGTTTCTTCTTCAGTTGCTTCTTCGGTAACCTCTTCTTCAGTTTCAGCTTTTACTATTTCTACTAATTCACCTGCTTCGAATTTCCAAACATCCCCATTAGTTGCTGTTCTTTCTCCTTCGATTGGCTTACCTTCACCGTCAACTGCTTTACTACCTGCTGTTTCACCATCTCTAACGACTGGTACTTCATCAGCAGACAATTCTGGAAAATTTATTTCATCACCATTGGCATCTTGAACCATTAAATTTTTTGGCTCTATCGTACCTGTGAAATAATCTTTGATTGCTTTGAATAATGTCTTCTCGTTTTTATTCATATTCTCTTTTTTATCTATATTTTTATTATCAAATTTTGCAACGGCTTTTAATGGTATTATGATTGTATCTACAATACCCATATCCATCGCTGCATCACTGTTTATCCAGCTTTCTTGTTCTAATAAGCTGTAAACTGTTTCTTTATCTAAATTGAAAAAAGGCATATAGAACTCAGCTAATTCTGATTCTAAAGCCCTCATTTCTTTTGAATAATCTTCTATGTTTTGAGCTGTTCCACTCACTCCACCACTAGGTAGGTGAATCATTATTTCGGCATCTTCATAAATTTTACGTGAATCCCCTGCAAAAAATATATATGATGCAATTGAAGCACACATTCCTTTTGCAATTGTGGTTACAGGTAATTGAAGATTTTTTAAGTATTGAAATATAGACTTACCTACGTTAACATATCCACCCGGACTATTAACGATAACTTCTAATTCAGTTGGATTAGAAAAAGATTTGTATTGTCTTACCACATCAATTAGTTCAACATCAACACCTATTTCTCCTTCAATAAAAATTACTGCTTTGCTCATATATTATTATATGAGCCATTTTAGAGGTATTTTAGTAATATGGTAAGTGGCGAGCTACCTTTTCTAACGGTTTCACGTATGAATAAAAAAACCACCCTTTTGAGGTGGTTTTATATTAACTTAACATCCGGTAGTTAGTTAATCATTGTAGATTTTTATTATTGCATCTTTAGGATTAAGAAGAAAACAAGCTTTGTCTATCCATTCTGTATTTCCATCAATTGATGATGTTTTTGGACATCTTTTAAATATTATGTTTCCCAATTGACATTTTTCTAAATTAAAAAGGTATGTTACATCATTATATTTTGAAAGATAGTACGGTCTGTAATCTCCATTTATATTTTCTTCTTTCTTACTTGTAACTTCCTTACAGATGGAATTTAATTTATCCAATTCTATTAGTACTCCTGTATCTCCATAATCATTACTATTTGAATTTCGTGTTTTGGCTTCACATACTCCATATATCTTGAATGGGTTTCCGGTTGTTCCAGAAATGAAATCGAAATCGTATCTGGAATATCCTTCATTTTTAATTTCTTTGATTTCAATATTATTTTGAGTTTTTAAGAATTGCTTTATCGTTTCTGTTTCTTCATTGATGTGTTCAGTAAATGTTTTCATATTAGTTCTTTATAATAAATATGTAGAAAAACCAAAAACGACCGTTTTATTCTAATTTATTTAAAAAAGAATTGGAAATATAGTTTCCAATTGTATTAGCATCATCATCACGTCCATCATTAAATACTAACAAAGCTTCACATCTTAATAGATAAACTTTCTTATTTGTTCTTTCGTCAGATATTTCTTCGATGTCAATAGCTATATTCATTTTATCCATTGACCAGAAATAACTTAATACATCTTCCTTTATCATTTTGGCTAATTCTTCATTCTCAAACTCAATTTTCTTAGTTCCGAATATAGCTATCGAAACATCATACATTAAATTATTTAGTTTTTTGATGGTTATCATTTTGCATTTTTATTTAGTCTTAATATTATTTGGGAAATCCATTTTGAAGATAGTTTATATTCCTTCGCTAATTGCTCATATCTTTGCTGTTTGCTGCCCTCTAATTTGTAAAAGCGTTCATATATCATTAGGTGCTGTATCGTTGTGCTATCGGCTTTAATATTGTTTCTTATAAGTTTTACAAGGTTGGTTAGTTGGTTATTAATTAGTTCGTATTTGGTCATTTACTTTTTTAATATTTTGTAGATAGTTTTTTTGCTCTTTATAAGGTGATAAGGATAAAAAACATTTATTATTTCTTTCACACTCATTCTATTTTTGTAGTACTTATCTTGAATGAATCTTTCAACCTCAGTTAAATATTTATTGTGTTGAAGAATGTAATCTGTAGTTTCTATTCGAAGTTGTAAATCTTCAACACTTTCCAAATAATTTACTTTACTTTCTCCATTCCCTTCTTCATCGAATATTATTTCATCTAACGATTCATTATTTATCTGGAGACTATTTATAAAGTGTTTACACTTGAAGTAAAGATGTTTGTAACTGAAAGTATTTATATTACTTTTTTCTGGGTCAAATCGCTTTAAAATACTATCCAATTCGATGTAACATTCATTGAACAAATCTTCTTTAAAATGATTGGGGAATTTGGATATTATTTTATTGATTAATAATTTTTTTTCTGATTCTGGCACTATTCATTTTGGTATATACTTATCTGTTATTTATAATAAATAGTTCAAAAAACTAAAAAAGTCAATATTGATAGAAAATAATTCTATTTAATTTAAAATTGGTGATTATTGGTTGAAGAATATTCTAAATCCAGATAGCTCATTTTGAGCCTTCTTAAAATCCAGATAGCTCATTTTGACACTTCTATGATGGCTCATTTTGAGCCTTTTTAGATAGCTCATTTTGAGCCTTCTTAACTAACTAGATTAAATCTAACTAGATTATATATAACTAGATTATAACTTAAAGAAGAATAAAGTAATATAATTATAAAGATATTATTTATAAAAAAGAAAGTATAAAGAAAAAATATGATTGAAAAATTTAATATTTTATTTTACCTGTAACATTAATTTTAATAAAAATATATTTTCTCATTTTCCAATCCTAATTTTTATATTTTATTATTTCAATAAATATTTTTTTTTATAATAAATCTTTTTAAAATAAATAATCTCCAACCGGAAACATTACTAAAATATTTTGAATAATATTATTTAACAAAAGAAAATACACCTTCAACCCTTCTTAATTTAAAACCCCCGATTGCGCTCCACCCCCACAGAATAAGAAAATATCCAAGTAAACAAACGCTTCCAAGCGAACTAACCCCAAATTCCGCTAAACCCCTTTAAATAAAATATTCATTTTAAAGCGTTTTAAGAAACTATTTTACACTCAAATATATCAATATACCATATTTGACTTAAAATCCATTAAAAGTATTTTAAATTAACTCTGTGAGCATATTATAAATTCTTACATTGGTTTAAAAAGCTACATACAATTTATTTTAATCAAATCCAATTTTTTTTAAAACAATTTCATTTTGGCTTGCAACTTATCGATTTTCTTACTATTATCGCATTATACCTGTAAAATTGGTTAGGAAACAATACATTTTAACTTTTATTTAACAATTGGAAATCATACTTTCTGTAAAAAAGGACTATTTATATATGTAACATTACTCAGTTACAGGGGTTGTAGGTTGGGGATAAGCTCCTAACCTACTCCAGTACCCCGAAAAGCAAAACTGGAAAATTTATAATACTGGATAAAAATAAAAACTATGACACAAGAAAAAGAAACATTCATCAAGATTCCTACCGAATTAAGGAAAAGGAAGGATTTAACCACTACACACAAAGTAATATTAGGCTATTTATTAAGCTTTCAACTTAACGGAAAATATTGTTATCAGACACAAAAGGAAATAGCTGAAGAATTGGGTACACCATTCTCAACCATAAAAAGAAATATTACTCAACTCGAAAAGAAAGGGATTATAAAAACCGATTTTGTTAAGAATATTACCCAAAAGAAAAAGCAATACAAAAACAGAAAAGCAACTATTTATAACGAATTCAAGATAGCTCAAAATGAGCCTTCTGAAATTAGAAAAAAGACCAAGTCAATGAAAGAAACGTCAACGAAAATCAAGATAGCTCAAAATGAACCTTTTGGAAATACCATTAAGCAAAATACACTAACCGAAACCGAGATAATCGAAAAGAAACCATCCCTTAAAGATGACATAATAGCCCTTAAAAGGTCATTTAATCCTTCTACCCTATCAAATTACGAAGGAATTATAGATACCCTCGCTAAATCTTGTACAACCATTGAACAAGTAAAAGTCGAAATGAAAAAAGAAGAAGCTAAAAGAAAACAGCTAAGAGAAGAAGCAAAAGCAAATAGGGAAAAGAAAAAGCAAGCTGAAGAAGATAAAGTCCTTCAAGATGAGTTATTTGCACTTATAAATAATTACCTCAATGAATTGAAACGTTTTGAGTGTGCTAACCCAAATCAAAAAGAAAAAATTATCAAATTTCTTAAAGATGGTGTTTTATCTGGAGAATTTAGAACTTATAACTTTGAAAAAGAAAAAGCACTATCGAGCGTTGGAAAAGTAAAAAAGCAATGGGAAAAAATAATTTCCGATGTAAGTAACATAATTCCAAATTTACCGGAAGAAATTAAAGAAGAAAAGTTACTACCATTTGAAGATGGATATGATGAAAAAGTAATCCCAATAAACAGACCTCGAAAAATGGTGGATGATAGTTTCACATTTAAAAATGAAACCAAAGTAGAAAATACTGATAAGATTAATATGGACATTTTGAACCTTCCGATGAATCTTGGGAAAATAGAGATGATAGATAAATACCTAATCCAAATTGGAGAATTTAAGCAAGGTGTAAACTACTCAAATAATGATAGATTCAAAATAATAACTTATTTAAAAAATAAAACAGCATAATGGAAGAAGTATTAGAAAAATTAGACCAATTGAGAGCTGAACAAAAGAATACAGAACTGAGAATAAATAATATTCTGAGAGTAAATAATGATGCTAACCAAAACATCACAAAATAATACCACAATGAAAAGTGAACTTAAACCAATACGTTACAGAAAACTATGTCAAACTATCTCAATTAGAAATAGATGAATTATTCATAGATAGAGATAAGAATAAAAACAAAATTGCTTGCTCACAATTACCACTTGCATTAAAAGTAGCCACCAAATACGCAACCACATCACAATATAGTCCAGATGAATTATTCTCTCCGGCACTTGGTGGATTAATCCCTGCTATCAAAAACTATAACGTTCAAGCTGCTGCATCATTCCCATCTTACGCAAAAATCTGTATGGAAAGAAATGTTTGGGATTGGATAAGATATAGACCGTATGCATTAATTGGAAAGATGCAAACCAATTACGAAAAACAAGATGTACCATTTACTTCACATTTTAGCGATTTATCAATAATGGTTAATGAAGATGGGAAAACAAAATTTGAGGATTCAATTGAAGATACTTCCAAAGATTATATCGATGAAAAAAATGAAGATTACTTAATTGAATTGATTAAAAAAAATCTAAAAAAAGAAAGGTATGCAACTGTAGTAATCGAAACCTTAGGTTTGGGGATGAAGAAGCCTATAATACATAAACAGCAGGCTTCTAAATATGGTTTATCTCACCAAAGAATAAACCAAATCTTTCACACTTCAATTGAGAAGCTACAAAAAAATGAAGCATTTAAAACGGCTCTAAATAAGTTAAGAGATAATTAATAATGGTGGATTACCCACCACAAAATAAAGAATTATGATACATTGGCAAAACTTACAAAAGCACAATTTAAAGCACATAATGAAGCTGAAGAACTATTAAAGAAAGATACCCTAACGTGGGATGATAAATTATTTGTATATAACAACTGGAACGAATCAGCCACTTCCATTAATTCACAAGCCGGTGCATTTTTCACCCCACAGGGATTAGCAGAAGATTTCTCATTAGAAATAATTAATGACTGCAAACTAATAGACCTATGCGCAGGAATCGGAATACTATCTTTCTTCGCATATCATTATAAAAAATGTGATGTTACTTGTATAGAACTCAATTCAGAGTATGTAAGAGTTGGAAAGAAACTACTTCCAGAAGCAAATTGGTTAAATGCATCAATATTTGATTACAAATCCTTTGGTCACTTTGACCAAGTAATTTCAAACCCACCTTTTGGAAAGATTAAAACTGGATTGGATAATGATGTTCTTAAAGAAATCAAATATAAGGGAAAAGAATTTGAATTTATCACAATTGAAATAGGTGAACAAATAGCCGATTATGGAACTTTTCTAATACCACAGAACAGTACACCATTTAAATTCTCTAATGATACCTTCAAACAAGGTTTCTGTGATTTAAGATTAGATTCCAAAGGATATAATCCAAATGGATTAGAACCAAGTAGAAAAGTAAAGAAGTTTTTAAAAGAAACTGAATATGACCCAATATTCAATAGTGGAATTGATACGGGATATTATAAGAAAGATTGGAAGGGTGTTTCTCCTGTCTGTGAGATAATCAACTTTGATTGGAAAGAGCTGTACTGGTAATGAATTTAATTGATATTTATACACCAATAAACGTGTTACTGTATATAGGTTTCAATTAATTGAGAATAGTTTAAGTATCATCTATTTTATTAAATACTGATTTATCTATTGAAATTTGCTTATTTCTGTATTTTTCAAGTAAACCGATAACTCTTTCCGCACTGTTAGGAGATAAAAGTGCCACAAACCAAAAACAAGTAGTCTGAATAAATTTGATTAATACTTCTAAAGTTCTGGGAACAACCATTACAATCGCTATTGCAATAGGGATAATAAAACCGTAATACCATTTAATATTTTCCATCATTTAAATAAGGTTTAAAGACCGCACGGGTCGAAACATTAGGTAGCCTATAATGGCTGAAAAACTCTTAGTGGATAGAAACAAATTGTTCTAAAGTTTTCCCTTCTGCTTGCCTTATAAATGACATTATGAGTAGGTAAGTAATCTGAAATTGTAGGTTTTACGCTATCGTGTTCCTTCCAGATACAAATTTAAAACATTTATTTCTTTACACCAATAATTTTATATTTTACTTTATATATAGTTTAACTTGAAACCCTCCAGTTTCACCAAACAAATCAAACCTACAAAACATCATTTCAAATCATTGTGACAATTACAAAACCACAACATATACTCGTGAATGACTTAATACAAAGCTAAATTGAATTAAATAATTGTTTTCTAGAAATTGAATTACGATGTTAACAGCGCATCAACAATACAAATGTTGATAACCACCTATTTTTTGTTAACAATCCAATTAAAAGGACACAGCTACAGCATATTATTTTTAAGTTTTAAAAAACAAAGATTCTAATATTGGAGTAATCTATATGATAACATTGTTACATTTCATCCAAATATTTAAACTTTAAATAAAAACTTATGCCAACAGTGTTGGATTAATTTTATCAACTTAGTAAATGTAAAATAACGTAGTAAATAATAAACATTGTAAGACACGGTTACTTACAGGAAGACAACGTAAGATATAGGTAGACACAGGTACTTACGGGAAGAAAAAAATAAAAAAAGCCCTTAGATTTATCTAAAGGCTTCTATAATCAATAACAATAGGAAAGTATCAATTACCCATTGAAGGACAAATATATTGAAAAAAGTTAAAATGTATCTTTAATTGAATCATATCCCTTTCCTAAATTAGAATTGAAAAAAGGTTCTTGACCTTTCAAGAATTTACCTTCTTCATTTGTTTGTAAAGTATCTATATGGTCATTTAATACTTCTAGATACTTTTCTGTTTGATAAGCATTAAATCCTAATTCTGTAACTTCATCTGCTTCTTGCTGATTATCAAACCTAAATATTTTTTCGTTATTAATAATCATAATACCTTTGGCATTATATCCTTTTGAAAGTAAGAAGTCTAAATCTTTTTTAAATTGTTTGCGTTGGTCTTCCATAATTTTATTTGTAGGTTATTAGTAATCAATATAATTTAGGGTCAAACATATAAATTTTTCTATAAGTTCATATATATGTTGTCCAATTCTTCTTGTTGGATTCCTAAATAAGTACGGGTAGTGTGTGTAGATGAATGATTTAGTAACTGAGATAAATAAACTAATGCACGTTCACTTTGGTTATCATTTAACCAAACCCTTCTTCCAAATGATTTACGCAAACTATGTGAACTTACCTTACCCTTAAAATATTTCTTCATTAACCTGTTTATGTGCTGTACAGAATACACAGAACCCTTTTGAGATGTAAATGGACTACCACCTAACTGATATGTTATATCATCTTCAAAGTGCTTTAAAGCATTCTTAATCGCATCATTTACTTTTAGTGTTCGCTTCTTCTTTGTCTTACCTTCTTCTATAGTAAAACTATCTTGTTTCAATTGGTCAAAAGTTAGTTGTAATAAATCATCGATGCGTAATCCTAAATTAATACCACAGATAATTAATAGTCCGAAGTTTGGATTCTCTTTTGATTTAATTAGTTTTAAACCTTTGTGTAATGCTTTGTTATAATCTATATATATTGAACCTGTCATAATATTATATTTATTTTGCGTACTTGTGTCACACCCTTATTGAAGTTAATTTATGGGGGGTGTTACCCCCCTACTAAAGATTTTATATTAAAAGTTAGTGTGAAGTGTTAAGCCATCAATTAAATTGGTTGTGTAATCTGCATACTTAATGAACCCATCATTCTTAATTTTTAATCTTATTGCCTTGCGAGCTTCTTTTAGAGTTTCAAATGATTCAGTTAATATTGTCACGTCTGAAGTATTATAGGCACCACACCCACTAATTCCGTTTTTAATTGTTTCAATCTTATACATAATGTAATAATTTAAATTGTTTGACAATTCAAAGATAATGTTCATTTATGAGATTTAAAAATAATAAACGAACTTTTTTATCACATTGTGTGTTTTGAAGCATTATTTTTACTCATAATCTTCATTTATATAGTAAGTGAACATTTTAAATACACTCGTATACATACAATTATAACGTATATTTATACTAAAATTAGTATATATAAATTTTTCTTATATTTGTAAAATAAATCTAAAATTACTACTATGAAAAAAGTACAGGATAGCGGTTGGACTGTTGAAACAGAAATAAATGATAAATCTGCTGCTGCAACAATAGGTAGAGGGAACTATAATGTTAGAAGTTTAATTCAATTCATTACTGCACCGGATGGAAGTAAGATTCAATTAGAGCAACTTTTAGATAATAATGGAGATATGCACGATATAACAGTAAGAAAATTGAAATAGGGGTGGCAGGGGTCTAAGATGAGCGTAGTGGATATACTTTTAACTCATTTATTACGTTCACAGGGGTTATATAAATACTCCCTTTTTATATTGCCCTACATCTCAGTTTTTAAACATTTAGTTAAGTACGTATTTAACGAAGAATATTCCTAAAAGTATCACAGAAAGAGTCATTGTCAATTTTGAAGTATTGTACAATCTGCTTTTTATATAGTATAATCTATGTACTTCTTCGGTTGCTTCTTCTTCCTTTTTTAAAAATTTCTCTCTCCACCCGTCTCCTTGGTCTTTTAAAGTATTAGCAACATCATTAAATAATTTTTCTTCTGTATTTATTTGAAATAAGCTTGTTTCCAAAGCAAAGTAATTCATTAATATAGATAACATAAAACCAACTCCACTAATAATAATTAAATTGGTTTGGATAGAACTTAATTCTGAAATATCTACTTCCTTTAAAAAATTAAATATTAGAAATAAACCACCGCCACAAATTGCATTTAATAATATATCAACCCTTTTTGTAGGATGTTCTTTATCTTGTTTAAAGTCTGTTGAGTAATCTTGTAAGATTCTATTAAGAGTTTCCAATTGTTCTTTTGTTAGTTTTTTTGCCATAATTTGATTTAATTTAAAAAGGGCAATCAATTAAGATTACCCCTTACTTCATTTTGTCGTCAAACAATTTAATAATTATTACACTATTAAAAATTAATGAAGTATTACAAATTTACTCTTTATTTTATTTTTCTTCTTCTGTATCAGATGGAACATTATTAAGTATTTCAATTTTCAGTTTTGCTAATTGTAATTGTGTTAAACTATCTATAGGTTTCTGAACTCTTTGATACCATAAATAAAATCCAAAAACCATCATTAACATCCCCAAGAAGAATATATAATTTAATGCTTTATTATTTCTCTCTATTGTTTTTGACTTTATTCTTGCAATTTCTTCTTTTCCCTCTTTGACTTGTACCAATAATGCATTTCCTAATGAATCTGTTTCAATAGTTTTATTGTAATTTTCATTTGATTTAGTAAGATTTCTATTACCCATTGCTTCTATAATTTTATAATAGGTTTCATCTACTAAATTTTCAGATTCTTTTAAGCTATCTCTTACGCTGTAAAAGGATGTATACAATGAGAATATCACAAGTATTAATCCAAATATTGCTAGGAACTTATATAGATTGTCTGTTGGTAGTGATGGCGTTATTGGTAGTGACATATTAATTATTTGATTGTTATTTTCTTTTCCCCCGGCATTTGGTAAAAACTGGAGTTATTAATATCATTATCAATATATTCTTCAAATTTGAGTTTTATGGTTCCTTTCTTTCTTTCTTCCAACCATCTGTAATATAATTTATCAACCTCAGATATATATTTGTAGTTTCTATCTACTTCATAAATTATTCTAGTATTTAAACCGTAACCTTCCACATCGATTATATAATTATCGTATTGGAATAGTACTTTGATATTTTGAATATAATTATTCACCAATATTTCTTTATCATTAAAGGTCGCATCCTTTTTTATGTTTGTTAAGTCTGCTGTTATTTCTTCTACTGATTGGGATTTGTTTTTATAGAAATCGATGTTACTTTCAGTGTTTAATATTTTAGTTTCAATTTCATTTAATTGTTTTCTTATTCTAATTAATTGTTGGTCTGCTTCATCTTCTTCCAAAATTCCTTTAACTAGATATTTTGTCGTTTGAGATTTTTCTTTAAGTAAGTTTTCTTTATCTGTATTATGTTTTTTTAATTCCCCGGCGAATTGTTTTAGAAGTTGTTTTTCGTCTGAATTATCATAATATGCTTCAATCCTATCTCTCAATAAACCATTGGTAAAAAACTGATTCCATATAAAATTTTCAATAAAATCAATATTAATACTTCTATTGCCACAGTTTTCATTTTTGATACGTTTTGAAGAACACATATAGTAATGGTCTTTTTTATCTTTTCTTGTTCTGCCGTAAAAGTTTCTACCACATTTTCCACATCTAATTAATCCTTTGAGAAGATAATTATAAGTATTTGTTTTTGCTCCGCTAGTATTTCTATTATTCTTTAAGTTATCATTTACTTGTTGCCAATATTCAGCAGATATAATTGGCTCAATCTTAAAGATTTCTCCTTTATATAATTTCTCACCTTTATAAACTGTGTTGGTAATAATTCCCCGGATAGTGTTACCGCTCCAAGTTATATTAGATTTTTTGGTAGTGGTTTTTTCTTTTGTGAATTTATTTGTGGTTGTTAGTGTTCCCTTTCCAATTTTATTATATCTAGTTGGGATATTATCTGCTGTGAGAAATTCAGCTATCTTACTTTGACCATTACCTTCTAATGATAATGCATAGATTCTCCTAACTACTTTGGCTTCTTCTTCATCGATTACCACTACCCTATTTTCATTCTTTTTATAACCATAAGGTGGTATTCCGTGGAACTTTCCTTCTTTTGCATTATCGAGTAATGATTTTTTTGTTTGATGTGATTGTAAATCGGCTGCGTATTGATTAATAGCAGAGAGTATAGAGCCTTGTAAATAAGTAGTTGGGTCATTGTAATCTAACTTGCCCTTATCTCCAAAATAAACGCTTATATTGTTTTCTTTTGCATATTTGATAAAGTAATGATATGTGTAGGTGGAACGTTCTAATCTGTTTTGATTACGCATCCAGATAACGGTAATTTTTTTAGATATAATATCTTTAATAAGTTGGTCTAATGCAGGTCGATTCTCAACTGAAAGTGTTCCGGATATTCCTTCACCTTCATTGTAAATTTCAAAGGATTTGTTATTATGAAGTTTAGCGAATGCTTTACCTTCTCTAATTTGGTTTTTGATAGAAGTTGAATCATCATCTTCTCTTGATAATCGTGTGTAGATAGCTAACATAATGTGTAATTTTAAATTGTTTGACAATTCAAATATAGTAATTATAATATTACCCCCACAATTAGTAGTAACACTAATAAAAAGTATGATACTAGAATATGAAAAATAATTATAAAGATTTTAAATTTTGGATTTCTATTGGTATTCCAATTATTATTATTTTATGGCTTAGTACTGCCTTAATCCTCTATAACAATTTAAGCTCTGTAGATAGAGGAACATTTGGTGATATGTTTGGCTCAATAAATGCCTTGTTTTCTGGCTTTGCCTTATTTGGTATAATCTTGACTATAATTTTACAGCAAAAAGATTTGAAAGACACACGTGAAGAATTTAAATATTCAAGATTGACCACATTAATTTTTAAGAAATATGAGTCTATTAATAATGACATTAATAATTATATAATTCAATATAATAAAGATTATAATCTGGAATCTACAAGCCCGAATATAAGTCTCGAATTTATCGCAAACGAATTTATTCCAGAATTGGATGAGTCTATCAGTACTCAAATAAAAGAGTTAAGAATAAGGGATAATGACTTCTTAGTATGGACTTATGGTTCGATTTATAAATATATTATAAATCGAATGTTTAACGAGTCAAGGTTAATTAAGACTTTATTACATCAATCAAATATTAATGATGAGAATAAAGATGAGTTGATTTTTATATTCGCACAATCTATAGATAATGATGTATTTAAAATATTGAGATATTTTGAAAAATCTAAAGAAAGAGATTTAAGATTTAAGGAAGACCCTATAAATCCTAGTAAGAAATATAAACCATATTTGAATTTTAATGACTTTCAACAAAAATCAAAATTGGTTCTGGAAATGCTTAATCAAAATTAAAATGAACACACCCACACATTATAATGCATAACATCACTTATGGTGTGATGCGGACTACGGAAGGGTCTAGATGTCATTACACCACTTTTCTCTAATGTACGTCCTGCCACACTATGAATTTTTGTGGTTTCAAGGCTTTCTTGAAGCGTCATGGGTGGAAGAATTGAAGGGAGTCGTTTTGCTAGCATTGTTTTTCCTGAACCCGGTGGACCAATTAAAATAATATTATGTCCTCCAGCAGCCGCAATCTCCATACAACGCTTAATAGATTCCTGTCCTTTTACATCGGCAAAATCGAATTCAGGATGTTCTAGGTGATTAAAAAATTCCGCCTCCATATCAACAATGGTTTCTTGTAATAAAGTGGCTGCATTAAAATGATCGATAACCTCTTTAATAGTTTTCACCCCATATACAGAAATGCCTTCAACAATTGCTGCCTCTTTTGCATTTTGCTCGGGGAGAATAAACCTTTTAAAACCTTCCTCTGCTGCTTTTATCGCTATGGGTAAAGCGCCTCGAATAGGCTGTAAACTTCCATCGAGAGAGAGTTCTCCCATAATGATATACTCCGAAAGTGAATGTTTTTCCTCGATTTGTTGGGTGGCTACCAATATTCCCATTGCGAGTGTGAGATCGTATGCAGAGCCTTCTTTGCGCAGATCTGCGGGCGACATATTAAGAATTAATTTTTTCCCTGGAATTTTAAATCCGTTATTTTGAAGCGCGGCAGCTATTCTAAAATTACTTTCTTTAATAGCGTTGTCGGGCAGACCAACTAAATGATAACCTACTCCAATATCAACATTAACTTCAACGGTGATGGTTGTTGCTTCGACGCCAAAGACGGCACTCCCGTAAACTTTTGTGAGCATTTTCTATTTGCATAAATGGGAGTTGATGCAGTAGTGAAGATACTATAATTTTATAAAAACTCAATGAGATTTCTGAAGGACTATTCTACTATAAATGTTTCATAAATGGAAACTGGAAACCCAGAATCTGAAATTCCTTCAATAGTTATTTGATATGTTCCTTTATTATCTGACGTATAAAATGTAATTTCTTTTTCTTCAGAAGTAATAGAAATGTTGGGCATCCATAGTAATTGATCTCTAAAATCTGGAATGCGATCTAAAGAAGAATCATTTTCAGAATAGTGTTGTTTAAAATAATTTTTAACGGGTTGAGGCGCATCTAATTCTACCCATTTTTCATAGGGTTTATAATCGGTTAGTTGAAAATTTCCTTCTATAGTAGTTACTTCTATGATTCCCTGAAACACTTGGGAACCATAGTAGTATTTGTCGCGAATCACTGAGATCTTCTCAATCTTTAATGGATCATAATTTGAAAGCAGGCTGTGATCTGGCACGACCAATCCATCAACGATTACGAGTGGTGGCAACGTTGAATTTGCACTCTGTTCGAACGGCCTAACAAAGAAATGGTCTTGTCCCTTACTATCGGTACGTATTCCAGCAAAATCAACAATTTCTATCATGGTCTCTTGCATGGTTCTAAAACGGGTATAATCATCGAGCGTAAAATTAATAACTTCCCGTCCTTCATAAAACCTCGTTTGTTGCTCTAAGGAACGAATTGTATCTGGCTTTACCGTAAAGTATGCGTTCTCTATTTGATTGTAGACACTGCGTGTTATGATTTCATCTTTCATAGCTGGAGTTAATGCAAACTTTTCAAATTTCAATGAAGTAAATTTTGGTGAAGTAGGTTTGTTAATTTGAATTTCATAACCTTCTTTATCGTCTTCAAGAAGTTGAATTAAACCTTTAGAGGATGTATAAGGTCCTTCTATCTGAATGATAAAATCCCCTTTTGAATTGGTGGTAACTACTTTTGCTATGTAATTATTTCCAGGTGTTGAAAAAGAAATTTTCTTACCCGCAACAGATTGACCAGTATTGTTACTTATTAAACGGCCTGTGAGTAATTCTCCTCTTAACTCTGGTAAGTAGATCGATTGGGCAGCAGAACGATTCTTTAACGGATTTTTTATAGCCGAGATTCGCTCAAATGTTTCAAAAGTAGTTTGTGGATTATGGCCAATAGCATCAATTTTTCTAACGGAAACAGAATAGGTACTCATGCCCATTATATTTTTTAAAGACTGTAAAGTAAAAGATACCTTCTCGCGTTTTTTGTATACAGGTTGAAGGTTCTTAATTGCAAGATACCGTGAAGTATGTATGGGAATGTCTGGCTTATTTATTTGTGTTTCTGAAAGCCCTGTCGCACGAAGTGCATTTTGGTTCCCAAGATATGGATTTATAACTGTTACAGTGTTTTGAAAGAACAAGTCGGTATCGTAATTGCGCATCCAATTGGTATAAGCTACTAATTTATAATTCCCAGATGGTAGTTCTGTAGGTATAAAAAAATCACCTTGCGCAATTCCCTTTTTCAATTGAAGTTTATGAGTAAAAACAGTAGTAAAGTTCTCGTCTACCAGAGAAACATACCCTATTTTGCTGAAGTCACTAAGTTCTCGTTGTTTCCCTTTAAGTACGTACACCTTATAATATAAATATTCGCCAGCAAATAATAGTGTACTGTTAAAGTGTACAAATACCTCTTCGGAAGGAAATGATACATTATTAGTAGATGGTAGTTCTGATGCAGGAAATGATTGCGCATGAGATGATATGCATACTACTAAAATAAAAAAAATGAGTATAAGCTGTCTGATCATATTATGTATTTAATCTTCCCAAAAATCAGGAACTTCTAATGAACCAAAAAATCGACAATCGACGCAAAATCTTGGCACTACAAAATAAGGTCCCTCCCCAGTTTCTGCTGGTTCACTTGCTGTGGCTGTCCTTAAAAAACGGATCGTATTTGCCCTAATTCGCATTCTAAGATCTAATCCTGGTCGTGTTTCTGGACATTCTGGAGAAAAAGTACCAGGAATATCGGTCGATGAAAAAACATCTAAAAATTTAAAAAACACACGTTGAGACGAAAAACTTGATACATTAAAAAAGCCTATAACTTTTTCATCTGGGTTTTGAGTAGACTTAATGTTTCCTCTAATAAAACCTGGTTGTGTCTGAGAAAAAATACTTCCCGATCCTGAAAAATCCCGAAGCGTCTCATAAAAAGTATATGCCTCTAATGACAGCGTGTACTGTTTAACAAGTATGCTATAACCATTTGCAACAATAGGATCACGTTTAGAAATAAATCGAACTGGAAACTGACTTACTCTATCTTCTTCCAAGCCACTAGTGGTTGTTAAAATTAGTGCGTCTGAAATTCTTGTATTGTAACAAACATCTTCTTCTATTTCACGAGGTACAACGGTCACTAAATCTTCCCCAGAATTAGTTGGGACAAGTTTAAAAACTGAATCTGTTTTTATACGAGATATAATTTTATATGTTTCTTCATATTCATATTTGTAATATTTGGATGCTCCTGTAGGGTCATAACTGTTTACCAATAATGCGACCCCATCTACACTATTATCATTTGTTTGTCGCGTAGGTACTATAGCATCTAGTTCTGTTGAAGCTGTTAATTGAATAATTTCTGAAGCATATGTTCTTCCGTCACTTGTAATTATATTTAATTGATAGTCGCGATTAGGTTGTGCTTTAAACTCTTCTGTTGAAAGATAAACCCCCTCTCCCATATCTGTAAAATTATAGGTGACAGATTCACCCTCTGTAACGGTTACAGTTGCGTCGGCTTCTGCTTGTGGACCATCCTCTTCAAGACGAAATGTACGTGTTAATCTTATTTCTTGAGTTTTAAATTCATTTGTGATAGTAGCTTCAATTACAATAGCACTTTCAAAACCGGCTTGAGTTTCAAAATCGAATTCATCCACGCAAGAAATCAACCCTACAATCAGTAATAAAGAAATTATTTTATTGACTTGTTTAAATGCCATAATTATTTTTTTATATAGAGTTATATCTTGTTAAAATTTAAAGTTATAAGTAATCGTAGGCACAGGTATTGAAAAAATTGAATTTTGAAATGCTTTAATTTCTCCGCCTTCAGTAACGAAATATACAGAATACGGATTGTTTCTCCCTAATACATTGTAAACCGATATGTTCCAAAAACTATGGGCTAATTTTTGTAATCTGTGATCCCCTTCAATATTTAAACTAAGGTCCAATCGATAATAATCTGGAATTCTAAATGCATTTCTATCACTATAGAGAACGTAATCTGCTCCTCCCAACTCATAAGTTCCTACAGGGAAAGTTACTGGTCTTCCTGTCTGATAAACAAAATTCGCGGACAAACTAAATCTTTTAGTTAATTTATAATTCGCTACGATACTTACATCATGTGGCTTGTCGTAATTGGCAGGAAAGTATTCTCCGTTATTAACCTTTTCTTCAAGAAAATTTCCATCCAATTTTATTAGAGATTTTGAATAGCTATATCCTAACCACCCATTTAACTTTCCTTTGGTTTTTCGTACTAAAAACTCTACTCCGTAAGAGCGTCCATCACCTTGAAGGACTTCTGTTTCTAGTTGTTCATTGAGCAATAATTCGGCACCAACCTTATAATCAAGAATATTTTTAGAACGTTTAAAATAACCTTCAACACTTATTTCGTAAGTGTTATCCTCTAAATTTTTAAATAATCCTAATGAATATTGATTGGCACGTTGTGGTTCAATATTTTTATCAGAGAGCTTATAGGTATCTGTAGGAGAGACTGTAGTGTTTGTGGAAAGGGTATGAATGTATTGAAGGGTATTACTATAACTTGCTTTTAATGAAAGATCTGGCCTCAGTAAATAGCGTGCTGAAATCCGCGCCTCTGCGCCTCCATATGTTTTTATAATTTCATTTGAGCCAAATTGTTCAACCTCCTGTAATGTAGCAGTACTTTTAGGCGTATTCGAATTATAAATTCGCTGTACTCCTTCTCCTAAAGCAGCGTAAAAAGAATATCGAAGCCCTGCATTTACCAAAAGTTTTTCATTTACAGTATATTCATCTGAAAAGAATAGCGCACCTTCCATAGCCTTCTCTTGTGGAATTTCTATAGGTGTTATTATTGATTCGTTACCTAGTGGCTGTATTTCTCCTGGGCGGATAGTATATAGTTTTGCTGAAAGTCCATAGTCGAATTTATGTACGTCATTCATAAGATACTGCAGCTTTGCTTTAAATTCGGTTTCGGTATTGCTATAATTAATTTTAAAATCATCCACAGCATTATCGTCATATTCAATATTAAATTGATACCGACTGTTCGCTAGAATAAAACTAGCTTTGTTCTTCTCATTGAACGTATGATCCCAGCGTAAAGACAATAATCGGTTCGTATAACTATATACCGAATCGGATGTTAGACTAAAAGCATCTCTACTAAAATATCCTGAAGCTTTAATAGTATTTTTATCGTCGAATTTATGGTTGTATTTTGCGATCCCATCAAAAAATGAGGCCTTACTGTTCTGAAGTTCAGGTTCATCTAATGAACGTAAAATCCAATTTGAATATGTGGTTCTAGCCCCCACCAAAACACCCGATTTTTCTTTAATTACAGGTAACTCCACAACAACGTTGCTGGTTACAGGACCTACGGATGCTTCAACCGCAATTTTTTCGGTATTTGCATCTTTGGTTTTTATGTCGAATACAGAAGAGAGTCTTCCTCCATATTCTGCTGGAATGTTGCCTTTAAAGATATTTACACTTCCCGATGTAAAAGGATTAATACCAGAAAAGATTCCGAAGAAATGTGCTGGATTATAAATTACTGCATCGTCTAAGAGAATAAGGTTTTGATCTGTTTTACCTCCCCGTACGTTGTAACCTGCAGCCCCTTCACCTGCTGTAGTAATTCCCGGTAAGGTCGTAGCCACTTTTAAAATATCTCGCTCTCCTAAGACTAATGGAATATTTTTAATTTCTTCCACATCGATTACTTCAGCCCCTGCAATTACTTCCTTTACGTTTTTATTGCTGTTAGCCTCGAGATAAACTTCCCCTAAACTCTCTAAACTTTCAGACATCTTAAAGTTGAGTATTCCGCTGTTGTAGAGGAGAACTCTTTTTCGAACTGTAGACAATCCTAATAATCGCGCTTCAATAAGGTTTGCTCCTGTTGGTAGTTCAAGCTCATAATACCCATCTTCATTAGTGACACCCCCAATATTTTTCCCAATTACAACCAACGCTACGTTTGCTAAAGGACTTCCCGAATTAAAATCTGTAATTCTACCGGCTACTGTAAATTGTTTGTTACTCGTTGTTCTATCTTCCTTACCAATTCTAACCGTTTCGACATTTTGTTGTTGTCTTGTTGTTTGTTCTTTATAAAATACGGGAGCTACTATAGTTGAAGATTTCGGGATGACCGAATCTTTGGTAGTTGTTTCGGGATAAAACCCTTGAGGTAGTGTATCGTAAATATAATTGTTTCTAGTAAGAACAATTTTATTATCTGTTAATTGATAATAATTTATAAGTGTTTCATTAAAAAGGGATTCTAACAATTCAGAGATTGCTACATTGGTATAAACATCATTTACTTTCTGATCTTCAAACCATTCGGCTACATAATAAAATTTAAATGAAGTTTGATTTTCTATTTGATTTATAACTTCTAATACTTCGGTAGTTCCTGGACGAATTGAAACTTTAGGATCCTCCTGCGAAAAAACTGCAAAATTTGCAATTAAAAGGAACAGAAGGAAAAAATAATTTTTCAGCATAGAAGACTTTTAAATACTATTAATTGGTATTGAGCTAAGTTTCAAAAAAATTGAATTTACAAACGCTTCTCTATCTTTTTTTTGAAGCGCACGTTTTTCGTTATAAAAGCTATTAATTTCTTTTTTTGCTTCCGGAAATAATTCATGAAGCTCTTTTTTTGAATTAAAACTGTAAAAGACATCATTACTTTTAAGTAAGTAGTATCCATCCTCTTTACTAAACTCATAATAAGTACTCGTTTTGTCGAGGCGACTTTTTTTCTTTCTACGATGTTTTTTTAAAAGTACTTTTTCATTTTTCTCGTTCTGAATTTCAAAAAAACCAGACAGCAACTCTTCTGAAGCATCTTTAACATGTACGAATGACCGTCCATTAAGAGAGAACCTGTCAACCTTATCGGAAATGAGCTGAAAAATGGCTGTTTTTCCCCTGTTTTCTAATTTTATTACTAACAAATCATCGTAAACATGATATTTTAGTGCTTGATTATAGTATGTCTGTCCACTATAAGTTAAAGTTCCTTGTAAAAAATCGGGAGAATCTAAAAATGGATGTTTGTTATTTATAGTGCGGTAATTTTCTATATACTCTACACCATTAAAAAGACCAGTATTATCTATTCCAGTTACTGCATCGAACCAATTATAATAGCCCTTTTCCTCTTGAGCGTTAGTGTAGTTTGAATTAAATAGCAACGACAATGTTGCTAAAAGCAACAGAGACCTACCAAATGAAACCAGTGAGGTTTTCTTAGCTATGTTTTTTTTCAAAATTATCTTGAGTTTCGTGCCACGTAAAGTTCGCGTTCTGCTGTTTTAAGATCATCTCTACATTTTTCAAGTGCTTCTTTGTATTCAGCAATAGTGCCTTCAGAATCTTTTAACTCATCAAGTTTTTCTTTTGAATCTTGTAATTCTGTGTAAAGTGTTACAATTTGTGTATACATATCATACCGATACGTATCATCTTTTGTAGGAATTGTTTTCTGAAGATCGACCAATTCTTTACCAATTAAAGAGTTAATATAACGTGTATTCGTCCCTGGCACCGATAATGAATCTAATAAGTTTTTTACATTAGCCATTTTTTCAGAAAATTCATTCTGAAATTCTACTTCTTTATCAATTAATTTAGCTTGTTCTTTTAAAAGATCATTCTCACGAGTGGGAACTTTAAAATTAAAATATACTGCTCCGACGATTGTCCCTGTAGTGACAAAAAAAAGCAAAAGGAATTTTAAAAAACCAGATTTTCTCTCTTTACTATTTTTAGGTTTCATCTTAAATTTTATTTAGTAACGGTTATATTTAATCTAAAAGAAAGCTTCTTCTATTTTTAACTTCACTTTCTTCTACGACCTTTTCTTTTACAAATATATTAGAACCACTCTTTTTACCAATATAATCCAAATCATTTAATTGCTTAAATAACGAAAGCATTAATCTAGTAAAAGATGATACTTTATACAAAGCAGCATTAATGTCTGTATGTACATATTCTACATCGATCATCTCAACAAGAACATTCTCGAAAGCTCCTTGGTTTAAATCACACCAGTCGGTTAAATAATTAAGAAAATCTTCTTTCCCAGTACCAACATATACATCTAAACTACTTTTTATAACCCTCGCAAGATTAACTAATTTAGATATCATAGCGATTGGTGGCTCGTACTTATCTTTAAATCTAAATTCAGAAATAGCTTGGCTTAAATAATACAAAACCTGTTGCGACAGGTGTAAGGCCATATGTGCTAAATCGTTTGTTTGTTTTTTCTGATAAATTTTTTGAATGATGTGCATTGAATAGGCTTCCATCTGATTTAAAAAAGCACCTATTTCTGTATACGTGAATTTTAAATCTGGATGACTTTGAATAGATCGACATGGAGGAATAAAGTCTTCTTCCAATACCGGAACACCATCTTCTAAGATAATTTTTCCTAAAGTCACATAATACAACCCTAGTTCTTTTTTAGACGTTTCGCTTTGCGGCAACACATCGAGTTTGTATTCAGAAAATACAAATGGGTGTCTGGGGGGTTCTTCATTAGGATTTGCCTCTCCTACTGGAATACGCTTATAAGGATTTACCGATACGACTACAAACCACGCTGTTTCTTCCTTATTAATATCATACTGGTGTTTCAATATATATCCCGATTGCTCCATTAAAGCAGAGGTTTCTTTAGAAATATCTATTTGAAATCCTCCTAGAGTTACAGCTCTGCAAGCGTGTAGAACTACTTCAATACTGTCAGTTCCATCAAGTGAAACACTAACATCTATAGATGGTTCATTATCTTTTAATTCAGGAAGCAAGCCAAAATTAACTGGAGTTAAATTTTTTACTTCAGAGTTTGCAACAATATGTACCAAAGAATTCTCCATTTCGATGAAGTGATTCTTATTGATTTTCATTCCATCGACCCAATTAACCCTATGCTTTTTATTTCCGCCTTTCATACTTCCTAATTTTAAAAGAGACTTTTTCTGTAATCGATAATTAAATTTTTAATACAATTCGATCCTTTATCTCGATATAAGTCCAATTTTTTAATTTTAATTTTTCTTCCTCTTATTTTTTCACACAGCACCAAAAATGTCGTGTTTTTCCCATTCGAGATTACGGGTTTATTAATGTCACCACAAAAATACTCTGTAAATTGTTTTACATCCATTTCTTCATCTGAAACCATTATCATTCTACGCGTAAATTCCTTTTCGCTAATATATGGAACCGTTTTAGGTTTTGTAGGCTCTACAGTAGATGGAGCTTCTTTAATATTCTTTTCTAAAGGACTGTGCTTGATACTCCATCCTTTTGGTTTATCTGGTATAGAAATTTGTGTTATAGGTTCCTCATCAGATTCAATAGGTAGTACATTTATCTTTTTTCTTGTTATATGTTTTAAATCTCCGTTTACTACCAAAGAAATAGTTTTTAAGCCTGGCTCTTTATAAATATATTCTGCTTGTTTTGTATCGGCATCTACTCTTACTGTTTCTCCAAAACGCCATTCCCATGTAGAAGCATTATTGGTCTTGTCTATGACTTTTAAAGGTTCTCCAAGCACTATGCTATTAGGCACTTCGAATACGGGTAATTTTGAAGGGTCGATAACTTCTTTCTTTTCCTTAATAGTAATAACTTCTTTTTTAATACAAAGGTCGTTTACCATTAAAGTGACCGTATACTCGCCTGGTTCTTTAAAAATATGCAACGGTTCTTTTTCGGTCGATACTCTGGTACTATCATCAAACTTCCATTCCCAAAATTTAGCTCCTTCAGTTTTATCTATAAATTTAATAAGTTCCCCAGCTCTATACTCTTTTGCTACAGATGTAAATACAACTTCATCGCATGGAGCCATCTTAATATAACGATATGCCAAAGTACTCGCTGAGATTAAGAATGCGGCTAAAAATAAATAGATCACATTCTTATCAATGTGTTGTGTCATTTTTGCTTTCTTTTCCATTTGTCACTTTTTTAATATGATACGTTCTATTTAAAGGTAATTATTTAACCTTTTAATTTAATATTTTTATTTTATATGGGAATACATTAATAGAGTTATTTTCTAAATATAGCAATAAATTGGCTTGAATAGCTCCCCATTCTTCGGTAGTAGTAACATTCGATGCGTTAGGCTGTAAGATTATTTCTATACATTGAATCATTCCTTTTGTAAGACCAATAGCTTTCGTAAATCCTTTTTGAACTTGTACAGAAGTGATTTTATCTCCGTACATTTCATAACATATTGCTTTCACATCTTCTTTAGTTACTATTCGATCTCTAGATAGTATAGAACGTCGATAAGAATTTAATCGCTCCTCCATGCTTAACTCATCTTTTCCCCCATAGCTAGGAGTGATTAATAAGCTGCTTTTTTGTTTAATATCGATTCCTTTATAAATTTCTAAAGGACTTCCAGATTTAATTCCATTTGCTAAGCTTCCGTTAGTCGTCCAATATTCCAAAAGCAAATGTTCTTTCTTTTTGAAAGGCTTTAACACAACATAATTAGTCTCGGTTACTTGGGTTGAAGTTTCAGAAACCTTTTTCTCTAATAAAGATATTAATTGATTAAGACCTTTTAAATTACTTTGAAGAAAATCGTTATTAAAAAACGAAAATGAAGCGCTTTCATCCTTAAGTAATTCTATAAGGTTTACAAGATACTCCCTTGCTTTTCGATGGTCTAGTTTTCCAATATTATTATTACGTATTACGAATGAGCCTTTTTCTTCACTTAAATTGTTCTTACTCCGAACGCGATACTTTTTTCCATCGGTATTCTCTATAGTTTTCATATCTAGAAATAAATCTTCTGTTTTTACAGGAACAATATGGATATACTGTTTCATTTGATATGAAAACTCATTCAATTCTCTATTGATAGCCGGAAATGTATTTAAGGAACAAAAAATATTTTCTAAAGAAGAATTATTTATAATCGTCGGAAAAACTACTTTAATCCAACATATGTTATCTTCAATTTTAATTTTCTTTTCTTGAATCCACGAATCTAATTCTGCATACGATGTATTGGCTGGTATTGAAGCTGCCTCTTTAGATTTTAATGTGACGTAATGCTTTTTATAGTTGTTGTTTGTTTGCTTAGAAATATTATTTGTTTTGTTTGAAATATCTTCAAAAATAGCATCAAGATCTAGACGTCGTTCTTCATTTTTATTATAAAATCCGGGTACAGTATCTAAAGGAGTCTCCCCAGCAAACCAAATAGCATTACGTAGGTGGTGATAAAATAGTTCACGATCTTCAACATCACGTAATTCAAAATATACCGAAACATCTTCCATAGATAGATCGGTCGTTTTGCTTGAAACACCTAAATAAAGCGTCGCATCTGGCAAAATCGATTTTTTTGAATCTCGATATAAAACCTCTGTTTGCTTTTGAGCATTAATACTAGAAATCATATTACCCGTCGCTAGATGCGTCACCTTAGCGTCTACTAATTTAAACTCTTGTGAAGGAGAAAAGTATAAATTTTTAAATTTTACCGAAGTATTTTTAAAGGTTACTTTCTTTTTAAAATAGAATAAATATTCCGGTTTAATCTTGGTAGTTTGTGTTGAGGGTTCTGTATATAAAATTGCATGTGCAGGTTTTGGTCCGTAGACCGTTTCTGGAGTCATAAGCTGAATAAGCTTTTCTGTAACTCTCATTTGTGATTCACTTATATCACCCGAAATTTTTTCGATTTCTGAGGCGCATGCAGAGATAAGCAAGGATACAATAGGATCAAAAGACATTTCTATCTCATTGGGAGCGACGCCCCATAAAGACGCTGCTTTCTTAATCATCCTATTTTTAATATGCTCTTTACTTTCTTGTTTCATAAATTTTAATACGATAATGGCCCAATGTAGAAGTATTCAACATAAGAAAAATCTTCATTAGTTTTTTTTACTTTACCTATAACATTAATATCAACTCTTTTTTTTATGATATTATCCCCTTTTCGAATAAAAATCTCTTCCTGTTTAATACTAACTTTTACTTGAATCTTTGCCAATCTGCGTTCATGTCGCACTAGAGAATCTACTAAAGATTCTTTGATTAACCCCCTTAATTTATTCGTAGTTTTTAAATTATCAAAATCAATTTCCCAAATGCTACATCCAAAGGTATCATCGAAAGTACATTCTCCAAAATATGACGTTGTGATAAGATGAATATGGTGTGCTATAGACTCGTTAATATTACATGTTTTATGCTCTTTATTAGA
The DNA here is from genome assembly GCF_001637325.1 of Cochleicola gelatinilyticus. Classification (GTDB taxonomy): domain Bacteria; phylum Bacteroidota; class Bacteroidia; order Flavobacteriales; family Flavobacteriaceae; genus Cochleicola; species Cochleicola gelatinilyticus. The sequence continues at coordinate 351,962 of NZ_LRXL01000037.1, read as the reverse complement.
GATAAAGTCGCTCGCTTTTAAAGGCAGTGAATAGTATTTTTTACTCATAATAAAACTGCAATTTTAGAAAAATTAAGCCCTTTACTATAATTTGATTTAATTTAATTTATATTTCCATTTGCAAATTACATATAAAAAATAGCTTAACAGTTTTATTTGAAAGCCCCTTTGTAGATTTATTTTGCATTATAACGAATTATTTATCGGATATTAAAATTTAATGTTTTTTTGGCCTCCTTATTTAGTTACTTTGAAAGAAAAATTTTCTTAGATTTGTAGTAAAACCCATTTATGTTATGAAATTCCTCTTCAATATTTTACTTTTTATCTTTACTCCTTTTTTGGCTATATCTCAGAATTTCACAGGGGTTGTATTAGAAGAAGAGACCACCGTGGAAATTATGAATGCAATAGTCGTAATTGAAGGAACAGCTCTTGCACAAAAAACAAATGAAGTTGGAGAATTTTCTTTTTTCGAAGACATCCCAGTAGGAGAGCAAATTGTTACCGTGTCTAAGGAAGGATATGAAACAAAGTATTTTATAATTACTGTAGAAAGCGGGAAACGAATTGTCACTGACAAAATTGAGCTAGAAGTCACAAGAGAAGAAAGTAAACGTCGTAGAAAACTTAAGAAAGAACGCGAAAAAGAAGCTAAAAAATTAGCTAAAGAGCGTGAAGAAATGATTGAAAATGTTCGTAAAGAAAAAGAAGACGAACTAAAGAGACTTGCGAAAGAAAGAAAAAAGCTGGAAAACAAAAGTGGTGACGTTGTTATTTCGTACGATCCTATTGAAAACACTTCTGTTCAAGAAATCCCAATCGTACCAGATGTTGATCCAGTACAAGTTAAATATGCTGCAATTTTAGGAGTAGAACCTTCAAGCATTATAAATATTGAATTATATAAATTTATTGAAGATTGGACTGGAACCCCATACGTTATGGGTGGTGCGAACAAGGAAGGGATAGATTGCTCTTCGTTTACCCAAAGACTTTTCACAAAAGTATATGATCTATATATAGAGCGTACCGCTCAAAAACAGTTCAATTCAAAATATACCGATGAGTTTACAGGAAGACAATTTTTAGAAGAAGGAGATCTTATTTTTTTCGGTAAAAATCGTGAATCAGTAAATCATGTAGGGGTTTATTTAAGAAATAATAAATTCGTTCACGCTACCGCTCGCATTGGAAAATCTGGTAGTAGTGGTGTAAAAATAAGTGATCTTACAGACTCGAATTGGGCAAATAGATTCTTAGCTGGTGGAAAAAGAATAAATAATGAATAGCATTCTGAACATCTAAAGAGAATGAATGAAGATGATTTTGAAAAAGTTTATTCGGAGTTACTTTCCGTCTTTCAAAACCTGAAAGCGGAAATTATTGTTGCCGAACTTCAAGAGAAAACCCAACTTTCTATTGAAGATGTTCTTATAAATAATAATAGCACGTTTAATAGACCGTATCGTCGTGACATTATCGGCATTGAAAATATAGATAATGAAAGTCGAAAACTAAGATTGAACCTTTCGCGTAATGGATTATACGATCTACTACCAGAAGGTCTTTTTCATAGTGAATCACTTAATAAAAAAGCGACATCATTTGCAGGTAAAAGAAAACTTTATAAAGATCAAGAGAAAGAAGCTAGATCGCTCTTCTCCCCGATTGAAAATGAATTGTTTTTTCAACGGCTTCAAATAGAAAAGAATGAAAGAAGCCTTCTTAATGATTTTTATACATTAAAAGAAGATTTTCTTATCAATTTTTGGAAGATTGATAAAAATATTCCTCGAGAATACCTTCTTAAACTCGTTAAGCTTTTACCTTACAGTTACCAAATTGCAGGAGATTTGGAGTTAACAAAGCTGTGTCTGGAAAGAATACTAAATGAAAAAGTTGTTTTTAAAAAAACATATGAAAATATTTTTGAAAAAGAAGAACGCTTTAAAACCGAATCCCCTAACTTAGGTGTCAATATGATTCTTCATAGTGAACAAACTGAAGTTTTACAACCGGTAATTGAAGCAGAAATTGGACCAATAGACAACGAAAAAATTCCTGCGTATATAGAAAAAAATGGTGTTTTAAAATTTATTGAAATTTTTTACGACTTTTTTATACCTTTAGAGTTCAAAGTTAAAACTTCCTTTAAAGCTATAAATAAAAATGGATTTTTAATTGATGTTGATAATGAACCGCTAATGGGAATTTCAACACGAATTTGACAAATAATGGGGTCAATAACAAACTTAACAAACGGTAATATTCTTAAACTTAGTATTTTGTTTCTGGTCGTTGGATCGATTCTGATGCTTTTAATGACATCTATTAGAAAGATGTTCACTAAAAATAAGAAACGGGCAATCTTGTACGTTTTATTTATTCTATTAACATTTGCCTTAACCGGTCTACTAAGTTCAAGCAAAGTACTTAATGACACTCCTTTAAATAGTTTTTTTGGGTTTCAATTTATTTTTCTTCTCTTAGGGATACTACACATTTACATAATGCGTAAATATTTCGAGGATCTTTCAAAAAAGAAATCAGATTATTTTTCTGAATTTCTATTTACGATAGCTTTTGCTTGTATCGGCCTATTTGCATTTTTTAATGTAGTAGGATACTTTCGACCTTTGCTGAGTTTTACTTTTTTAGCTGCAGGATTTTGTTTCATCATTCCTATTATGGTATATAAATTTTATGAATTTGCTACCTTAATTCCTATTCCTGTTTACAAAAAATGGCTATATCCGCTAAATGAAAACATTAAAGATCCAACTAGTAAAGAATTAGAAAACCCTTTGGTGATAAGTTTCGAGTTTCAAAAGAAAGAAGAGTTAAGTGACATTACTAATTTTAGAGTGAAAGCTCCAGAAGCAATGGAGTTTGGAAAACTCTTTTATTTCTTCATTAATGATTATAATGAAAGACATCCTGAAAGCAAAATAGCGTTTCTCGATGCGAACTCACAACAACCTCAAGGCTGGATATTCTATGTAAAGCCTAAGTGGTGGAGCGGGATACGTCATATTAATTTTGCAAAGACAATTGCGGGAAATAATATTAGAGAAGATAATGTAATTGTATGTCAACGAATAATCGATTAATTCGCTTTACCTATTACAACTTATCAATAGGCTGTTAAATTAAAATTTAAGTTTTACTTATACACTGGCGCATATTAGCACCTCATTTCTCTAATTTTCTCAACTGGCTACTACTGCAGCATTATAAAAAATCACATATAATGCTATCTTCTTCCCCAGAAAGCCTTCTATTTGATCAAATTCGTTTTATAACGTTCACTAAATCTCATTTTCAAAGCATCTTTAGCTCTTTTTAATCTCACTTTTACATTTTCAAGACATGTGCTTAGAATTTTTGAAACTTGACTTTGTTTAAAACCATTTATATATAAAAATTCAAAAGTCTCTCCACTAATAGATGGTAAATCGTTTATAATTTTTTTGAACAATACATTCTTTAACTAGTTTTACTGATATACTCTTTTTGTAATACCTAGTTTAAAACGTATTCTGAAGAATCTCATATGTACTATTTTGATTCTCTATTTTTTAGAATAAAAGGAATATCCCTCGTCATTGTCATCATCACCTTTCACGTTCATATACATTTCTAAGCAATTTAGACTATCGCAATTAGAAAAGCTATGAGTAATCATAATTAGTAGTTTAAAATAGATATAATACAAAGTGATTATTTTATTCAAAGTTAAAAATAACTTACCTAAAAAACTCTAATTCACTACATATCAACCATTGATAAAAACTAAAAAAAATGTTAATCTTTATTTTTCTTTTTTGAAAGAGTTAGCAAATTATAGGATTATCAGCGTAAAAATTTCTTTTAACTACAAAAAATAGATCTACAAGTTTCTAGCCGCTAAAATTCTATTTGTTTTTTAGAAATGAACTACTTAACTTTACGGTATATATTTTTATAAATATCTATTATATATCTAATTTTTTATTAATTAAAATTTTTACATTATGTCATTTAAGTCAAAACTTAAAGTAAGTGGAAAAGAGTACAACGTATTAAGTTGTTCTTATGAGTTACACCAAGAAACAGACGCTACAGGACGTCCTTCTTCTATCACTAGAGGTGGTAAGATTAAGATAACTGTAGAGTCAACAGCAGATGTTAGTTTGTCTGACTGGATGTTCAACAATTTCGAAAGAAGAGACGGATCTATCGTATTCCTTAAAAGAGATACTGATGCTACCTCTAAAGAATTAAAATTTACAGAAGGATACATGGTTAAGTATCTAGAAAATTTTGATGCTACAGGTAAAAACCCTATGTCTGAGTCATTTGTTATTTCTGCTAAATCTATTAGCATTGGTAATGGTGAGCATATTAACGATTGGGTGTAATACACTTCATCTTAATAAATTCTAATAAAAGGGAGTGTACAATTATGCACTCCCTTTTTTAGTATCAAACCTATTTTCAACAATTTTATTCTTACTTATTATGTCGTTTCTAGCTAAACTCAATATAGATGATGATGAGATGAATGTATTGGAATGTTCCTTTGGTTTTGAACAAGGATCAGATTATACAGGAAGACCATCTCAAAAACCTCGTGGAGGACAAATTAGTGTTCTTATAGAATCTACCAATAAAACAGATTTTCTAGAATGGATGATTTCCCCAAATATGACTAAAAAAGGAAAAATTACTTTTTTCAAAAGAGATCATATGTCCAGTCTTAAAACTGTAGAATTCTCAGATGCATACTGTTTAAAATACAATGAAGATTTCAATTCAATTGACAGTCAACCATTAAAAACCCGTATTTTATTATCAGCAAAAGAAGTTTCTGTTAAAGATACAGTGTTCAGAAACGACTGGCCTTCAAAGGTATAAACCGTTAAATTTATTTTATAGAATTACGATTAAATCATATTTAATCGCATGTTTTCTATTGGTATATTTTATTCCTCTATCTAGCACCCCAAATGAATTACAGTAAAAAAACAGACTTCTTCGATATTTACATCGAACCTGCTCGAAAAACTATCGTAGTTAGGTCGAAATGGAAATATATCTGGAAAAATGAACCTGGAACTTCGCTATGGACCTATGCTGAGAAAAAAGAATGGCATCGCAAAGCAGATACTATTATATGGCAACAATGGGGAAATCAATTCGATATGATTGTTTCAGTTAAAGAAAAGAGCCACCCATTTTACTCCTATAATGGGACTACGTTTAATTTAGAGTTTGATATTGAATGGGTCACCAGTAATCCACATTGGACAGCGTCAATTATAAAAACGAAATCACTTAATCGTTTTGACTCATATATTAATTTTGATAAAAAAACACTTAATCTAGATTATCACGACCTAAATTACAACTCATTTGAAACCAATGTATTCCAAAATACAATTAAACATGAATTTGGTCATATCATATTTAATGACGACGAATATCATCCAAAATATGGGGGTAGAGAAATTAGCACATACGTGCACGATGTTCATGGTTTAATGAATATTGGTAACGAGTTACGATATAGGTATCTACACAATCTTGAAAAGTATATAGACTCAATTATTTACAAAGTAAAGTTTATTCCAATATTTAAGACTTGAAACACAGAAGAAATAATTATACGGGTTGGAAAGTAGATTTAGGAATGTGTCGGATTATTATATTTTCTATGGTCTTATTTAATTCGTGTAAAAAAAAGGAAAATACATTCAATTTAAATAAGGAAAATGATATAATCTATACGGATTCCATTTATCATTGTAATGTAGACTCATTAACAATGAAAATATTAAAACAGTTACCGTATCCTAAAGCAATTAAAACTTGTAGAACTACTATCATCAATAGAGAATTTATATTAAACGAGGTTTACCTAGGTGGAACTTCTTCAGGTTTACGTAGAATTTTTTCTGAAGAACAACAAAAGCTTCCAATTCCCATCAAATTTGTAAGTTGGGAAGGAAAAGACGGCGATTATATTGACGTCTGGTACCAAGAAATAGAAAATGTTTGGAAGCCAATTCATGCATTGAAATTTTCAAAATCAACAATATATAATTAACGCATTTTAATAGAAAAAATATGTATACTAACGTGCTTTTTTATAATAACATTTATAGTTATAGGGTGTGATAATGAAAATAGACATTCTGTTAACAGTCCAAATAATTTAACTTTAAAACCAAAGAATTTATATCACTACAATGTAGACTCTTTAACGTTCGAAATACTCTCGAAACTAACTTATGATCGAGCAAAAAAAAACATGTAAGACTACCATTACAGACGAAGAATATTTTTTAAATGATAGAATTCCTCATGGCTCTGCCGTAGGGTTAAGAAATGTTTATTCTGAAGAGCAGCTCAAACAACGTATCCCAATGAGAGATGTAAAATGGGAAGAGAAAGAAGGCGATTACATAGAGGTTTGGTATGAACTTAAAAATGAAAAATGGATTCTTGTAGACAGCTATAAATATGATAGAAGCACAAAATTTTAAACAAAACACAGACCTTTAACGAACAAATCCTATGGCATTACAATCTAAAACAGAGATATTTATTGGTGGATTTAAAATTCCGGTGTTTAAAAATATTCGTTTACAGCAGCATATAGACGCACATCATTTATTAGAAGTGATATGTAGAATGGACGTGCTTGAAACACTATCGGGTGCACTTGGCGATACAAGTAAAAATTTTCTTGGGGAAACAATCACCCTTCAAATTAACTCCTTAGATGGCTTTTCAGGATATAAAGCACTAGAATTTAAAGGTGTTGTAACACAAGTACGTACCGTTAAAGGTTTCAACCATCATACCGGTGATGAAATAGTTATCACGGCAAAAAGCCCAACTATACTGACAGATGATGGACCGCACTATGCTTCTTATATCGACAAGTCACTTTCAGAAATTATCAATACTACGTTTCAAGGGTATGATGCTTCTAAGTTAGAAATTGCTATTCAACCAAAGGACGATGCTACCCTGCACTACGCTGTTCAACACCATGAAAGTTCTTTTGCTTATGCTAGCAGACTTGCAGCACGTTATGGAGAGTGGTTATATTATGACGGAAAAAAACTTATCTTCGGAACCCCGGGAACTGAAGAACTTGCATTAACTTATGGATTTGATTTAAAAGAATATGATTTGGAGTTAACACCAAAATCCCACAATTATAAATTCTTTACAAACGATTATATTTCCGATGCTGTTCACGAAAAAGACGCAAAAGAAATAACTTCCGGCGTTAATGGCTACAGTGGCTTTGTAAGTAATATGGCTAACACCATGTACAACAAGGAAACAAAAATTTGGCACCCCCTCTACACCGATGAAAAGACAAAACAACGTTTAGATAGCAGTGTAGCACTTCAGAAAAAAGCTATTGAAATAAAGCAGGTAACATTATTAGGAGTGAGCGACAACCCCGGTGTTTCTATAGGTAATGTGGTAGCGGTTGAAGGCGGAAAATACCGTATCATCAGCATCGAACATTTAACAAATGAGAATGGAGACTACGAAAATAGCTTTAAAGCCATTACAGCTGATTTTGATGCCTATCCGAATACTAACATCAGCACGCATCCGCACAGTGAATCACAATCTGCTGTAGTGATGGAAAACGCAGATCCTGAAGGTTTAGGACGAATAAAGGTTCAGCTACCCTGGCAAAAACCTTTAGGTGAGATGACACCATGGATTCGTATCGTGACACCCCATGCCGGAGGTGATAAAGGATTTCATTTTATTCCCGAAAACGGAGAGGAAGTATTAGTTGGGTTTGAAGGAGGAAATGCGGAGCGACCTTATGTAATGGGGAGCTTGTATAATGGTTCAGGGAAAGCCGGAGCTTTTCAGAATGCCGATAACGATATAAAGGCCATTCGAACCCGAAGTGGAAACGAATTTCTATTTAATGATAAAGATGGAAGTATTTTTATTTCAGATTCAAACGGGAGTACAATGTTCTTCGACGGAGCTGGAAATATTGAAGTAAATGCTTCCAAAAAAATTAAAATGGTGGGCCAGGACATAGAAATTATTGCGCGCCACAATTTATCTGCTATTGCAGGAAATATTGCGACTTTTAGTGCTAGACCAGGTGATGGTGGTGGTGAAGGACAAGTTATTGTAAGTGCCGAAAATGATCTAAATATTGAAAGTCAGAAAACTGCTGCCTCAATTAGTTCTAAAAATAAAATAGAAATAAAATCGAAAGCTATTGATATTAAAGCAACTGAGAAACTTAATCTCGATGGTGGGCAATTGGCCGATTTTGTTGCTTCTTTAATTAAAATAAACAGTTAGATGAGTAAACCAGCAGCCAGATCTCAATTAGACACTGCAGGACATGTGGGGTCAATTACTGTGGGGAGTCCCAATGTATTAATTGGTGGTGCTCCCGCTGCAAGAAAGGGGGATCCTTTCACTTGTACCGATCCTCAACATGGTGGTTCCGGTACAATTGTAGCAGGGTCTAAATCTGTCTTAATTAATGGAGTTCCCGCAGCAAGAATGGGAGATAAAACAGATTGTGCTGCAAGTCCTTCACCAGCACCAGTAGTTAGTGGGGCAGCACAAGATCAAATTTATAATGCAACATGGGCAAAAAATACGAATGAGGATAAAACTGTAAAAACCTCCCGTCCCGATAACGCGAAAGTAAAAGCTTTTTATGCTGAAGCCGCAATGAAAGATAAAACAGGGGACGGAAGTTACGATTATGTATCTGCTGAAGCCGAGGTCATAGACTTTACCTTACAAGGAATGTATACTACCGAAAGTGGTTACGATGTGATTGGCGGTGGAATGGGTATGGAATTTCTAAAGGCTCAAGGTGCTGCTGGAGCTTATGGCAGTAATGGAATTTATGGAGCAGAGGCAAATGCATCGGCGGCAATGGCAAAAGGAAATGTGAATATGTCATTGGGTGACTCAGACATTTTGAGAGCAGATGGAAAAGCATCAGGTGAGGTGCTTAGTGCTGAAGCTAAGGCAAATGCAGAGTTATATACAGGGGGGAGTGAAAATCGTTATGGTTTTAGTGCAGGTGCTGGTGCTGAAGCACAAGTAGTTAAAGGAGAACTAGAAGGAGGTATTAGCAATCCTTTGTTTGATGCTTCTGGAAAAATCTCTGGTACAGCTGCCAGTGCAGGTGCAGCAGGAGATGGTTTATTATATGTCGATACCGATGATCATTATGTACGGTTTAAGATAGCAGGAGAAGTTGCTTTGTTCTTAGGTCTTGGATTCGATTTAGATGTATCTTTAAAATGGGGATGGTTAGTTGATGATGATGAAGAGCCCCCTATACCTCCTCCACCCCCTATTATATATGCAGGAACTGTAATCTCTGGAACACCTAAAGTTTTAATTGGCGAATAAATGGAACAAATTGGATTTATAATAAGTATTCTTATAATAATTGGGATTTTATTTTTGAAAGATAAGATTTCAAAAAAAACAATTATTTTTAGTATCATCGGGTATTTTATTCTGACCTTATTGTTTTTTATTTTAAAAAAGACAGGAAATATTCAGGGAGAAAATCATCCCCTAATCCTTATATATGCAAGTTTTCTTTGCTATTTATTATACACGATTGCTTTATATGTCGTATCTCTTATTTGGTCTAAAATTCTTGGCTTTCAGAAAAAAATAAATAATGAAAATAATTCTTTCATCAATACGCTTATAGTTAATAAATCGAAAATAGTCTGGGCCTTCTATGTAATTTTTACTATTGGCGTAGTATTAGGTTTGTACGGACTATGGCTTAATTAAAAAAAATGAAAAATTTAAAAATTACTATTGTAATACTATCAGTACTGATAATTTCTTGTAATATGAATGACAAAAAAAAACAAATGAACAAAGAACAAGAAAATGTAACTCTTGATTTTCCTATAAAATATTCTGATGAATTAAATGCAAAACTTAAAGAATCTTTCTGGAAGTGTAATGACGATTCTAAGTCGGATAGCTCTCTACATTATTATCTTGAAATTCCGAATAATGTAAAACCAACGAATCTTACTGAAAAAAACATCGCCGGAATAGATACTATAAAAGAAATAGCAAGTTATAGACGCATAGACGATACTCCATATATAGAGGTTCAAGTAGTATATCAACCTCTTAAACATGAAATAAACCCCAGTGATTGGTTGTATAATTTATTAGATATAACCAAAGAAACCATTATTGATAAAAGAGAGATTAAAGGTGATGCTGGTATTTATTTGGACGCATTGAGTATAAAAGAATTTCCTAACGGAGAAAAAGTTGTTTCCAGATCAACAGCTCAAAAAAATTACGATCCCGCAACTAAAACGCTCAATATAGTTTCAGTAAAAGTGAGTTGCAGCTTAAAAGATTATCCAAATCTTTCCGAAGAAATTATGGCGATAGCTACAGGGTGGAATTTTATAAATAAATCGAACTACCAATTAGGAGAAGATCTAAAACGCTTGGACACAAAAAAAAAAAATAATCTCTCCTTCTATTTCCCAAATTCTTGGAATGGAGGAAAATTTATACCGAAAGACGGAAACCCTGAAAGAGTTGCTATTTTTAATAAAAATGATAATAAAGAGACTAAAGGTGCAATCAATATCTTTATATCCGAGTTAAAGGAAACGAAAGAAAAACTCTATAATCAAATAACTGAAAGGTTCACTTCAAACGATATTACACTAAACCTATCTGAATTAGAAAAAAACTCACAATTTTCCGCAAATAATTACTATAATGAACATTGGCAGTCTATTGGTACAATAATCGATAAGAGCAAAAACTTTCAGGGATCTATTAGAATTTCAATAGTTAAAACAGTTGATGAACTTATTTTAATTGAATTAGTAGGTCCAAATAAAGTTCAGGATTATTATAATGCTGCTAGGAATAATAGAGCGTTCGATTTGTTATTACAAACGTTACAAACTTCAGAGAAAATAACAAGTTTTGCTGAAGATGAAGATATAAACGAAGAAAAAATTGAAGGCAAAAAAGGGTTTTTCAATAAGCTCTTTAGTTAAGCTACCTACTCTTTATATAAAAAATTGCTTTTATTTTTATTCAAAAAAAGAAAGTTTTAGCATCACATTCAAAAAAAAAGATATAAAAGAATATTTCTTATTAGGTTCAATCTCTTTCAAACGAGCTTTATGAAAAGCGTTTTTTACACACTTTCGATACTTTTCATTTTTATGTCCTGTAGTTCACAAAATAAATTCGATTTAAGTACTATAAAATTTACTGAAAAAATCAACTCAGTTGTAACAAAAGAACTTGAATGAGATAGTAAAGTTTCAGCAATTCGAGAAGAAAGCGATTGCTATACAATCTAGGCAAATGAACTATTAAATTTTGAAAATGCTAATCTAGCTGATAGGGTGAACACGAATAAAAATTATGGTTGAAACTCAGTTTCATTTCATTTTAATAAACAAACTGAAGTTATTAAAATGCATCAGGTAAACTACGACCTCTACAGAAAAGATGAAATCAGCTTTAGATTTTCACAATCATGCTTTGATTTTCTTTTCACCCAATTATTTAAACCACTCATCCGATTTTTTTTCCCATCTGGTATTAAAGGGGTTTCCCCCTTCCAATTTGCGGCATTTCACCTTTGATGCTACTCAGAAAATTAATACCTTTAAAACGTTCATTTTTAAGCACAAACAGAAATGTTTCGTGCCTTGTTTTATCATTTAATACATATTACATGTTGTATCGGAAAAATACGGACCGTATGGATTTTATTCTGAATACTCGGAATAATACCGTTCTTGTGCAACAAAAATGGAAATATAACTGGTTAAACGAATCAGGTACGACACCATGGACCTTAGAACAAAAAAGAAACATGCATCACTCTCTCGATGCCTTAATCTGGCAACAATGGGCGGGTCACTATAGAGTCCATGTTACCGGAACATCCGTCTTTGCTAGAGACAATAGAAGTACAGTATTTACCATCAATTTCGATATTAAATGGGTGCAAACTAGTGAACACTGGACGGTAAACATGACCAAAACAACGAACCCAAGAACCGTAAGTAGTGTAAACTGGAATAGACGGGTAATGAATTTAGATAGTCTAGATACACGTGTTAAAACCTTAAGCGGTATTACTGGGCAACGAGGAATAACACACGAATTTGGACATTCCATAGGAAATTCAACATTTGCGTTTAGAGGAAGTCATGGAGATGAATACCGTTCTGGAAATACTTTTTTCAGAGATCGGGCAAGTATCATGAATCATGGCGCCCAATTACGGCAACGACATTTAGATTTTGTTTTAAGAGAATTACAAACCTTAATACCCAACACAACGTTTCATTTTAATGCACTACTATGAGGATAATCAGCTCTTATATAAAACTATTTTTTTTCTTCGGAATAACATGTCTCTTATCCTGCAATCAAGTAAAGGAAAAACAAAGCAATACCGCCAACAACAGTAATTCTTACAGCATGCAAAAAAAAACAATTAAAACTGAAGAAATAAAAAAAATGTCTGTCACACAAGCAAATGCAGCTTATGGAGAACCCTTTGAAACCGATCGATTTAATATGAAAGGGGGGGTGGTAGAATTTAGAATGGAACTGTACGAACTGTTTGATGAAAACGAAGATGTCGACCTTTTTGAAGCAACTTGGTCGAAAGATGAGGACACCAACATTACCGTGTGGTATAAAGAATCGAACAACGAATGGCTGCCCGTCCACACCATGGAATGGGAAAAAGGACTCGAATTTTAAAAAGCAAAGAATTTTCTGAAAATATTTTTTCTGAAACAAAATACTTACTAGGAACGAATAAATACATTATTATGGCACTTCAATCAATTACCAAATTATTTATAGGAGGCACCGAAATTCCTACTTTCCAGTTTTTAACTCTATCCCAAGAATTGGCAAGTCATCACGAACTGGAAATCGTTTGTAGAATGGATGTATTAGAAGATCTAAGTGCCGCACTTGCTGAAGAATCTAAAAAATTTCTTGGAGAAACCCTCACTTTAAAGATTGGTTCGTTCGATGATTACGATGGATATGGGGAGTTAGAGTTTAAAGGTATTGTAACAGGAGTAAAAAATGCAAAGGGCTTCGGACAAAGAAATGGCGATAAAGTAATTATCAAGGCCTCAAGTCCTACGTTTCTATCCGATGATGGTCCACACAATGCTTCGTATCTCGATAAATCACTATCAGATATTATTAATACAACCTTTCAAGAATACGATCAGTCAAAATTAGAACTTACCGTTCAACCGGCTACCGATAGTTCTCTGCATTATTCGGTGCAACAACAAGAAAGTTGCTTTGGATACGCTACACGATTGGCAGCCCAATACGGAGAATGGTTTTATTACGACGGAAAAAAACTGATCTTCGGAAAACCCGATACAGAAGAACTCTCTCTAAAATATAATTTCGACCTTAAAGAGTACAACATCAACCTCATGCCGAAGTCGAATAACTATAAGTTCTACACCAACGATTATTTACTGGATGAGATCCATGAAAAGGATGCCAAAGAAGTATCCATTAGTGCGAATGGTTTTAATGCGTTTGTCTCTAACAAGTCTAAAGATATTTTCAGTAAAGAGACTAAAATCTGGAACAACTTATTTAACGATCCAAAATCGAAACAGCGCTTAGAAAGTGGTGTAGAGGCACAGAAAAAAGCAATTGCAATTCAAGAAGTAGTACTTACTGGTATAAGTGATAATCCAGGAATTAGATTAGGAAGTATTGTTAAAATTCCTGAAGGAAGCTTTAGAGTTACTCAAATAACACATACCAATAATGAAAATGGAGATTATGTAAATGAATTTGAGGCAATTACTTCAGAAATTGAAGCCTATCCGTTCACTAATATTACAGCAACACCTCAAAGTGAAATGCAAACTGCCGTAGTAAAGGAAAATAGCGACCCTGATGGTATGGGACGTTTAAAAGTGCAATTTCCGTGGCAACAAGATCTAGGCGAGACCACACCTTGGATTCGCGTTATGGCACCCCATGCCGGTGGAGATAAAGGTTTTCACTTTATGCCCGAAGTGGGAGAAGAAGTCATTATAGGGTTTGAAGGCGGTAATGCCGAACGCCCATTTGTCATGGGAAGTTTGTATAATAAAAGCGCAGGTTCGGGAAGTTTCTCAAATAGTAATAATGATTTAAAAGCCATTAAGACCCGAAGCGGAAGCAAAATAGAATTCGACGACAAGGATGGAAATGAAACTATTACCATTGTCGATAAAAATGGGAACTCGCTGGTCATCGATTCTAAAAATGATGGGATTACGATCACCTCTTTAAAAAATATTACGCTTAATGCAGGCGAAAATATTGAACTCAACGCGGGAAAAGATATTATGATCACGGCTACTCAAAACGGCAATATTACTGCGGGACAGGAACTCAGCGGATCGGCTGGCACAAAGCTCGAGCTTACTGGAGGTGCAACTGCAGATATGACTTCTCCTAAAACAACTGTTGCTGGAGAAGCCATGGTTACTGTATCAAGCAAGCTAGTAGACATTAACGGAGAAGCGATAACCAATGTTAAAGGTGGAATGGTCAACTTAAACTAAAATAATTCTGTGAGCAACGAGCACAACCCTATAGCGCAATTAGTAAGTCAGATCCAGCACGCCTGGAATCGGGAGGTAACCCCTAACGACCATTTTCAAGTTGTTCGTTGGCTCATTAAACCTGAACAGGCACGTATTTATCAAGGCTTTTTAAAATTGGAATCTACTGCGCATGGGAGTCTTCCCGATATGACCTTTGTGCTCCTCTCCCACTTCGAAGATGAGAAAACCTATAGTCAGCAGCTTATAAAAGATTGGGCGGAAGCTTTTAAAAGAGATGCTGATATCACAAAACAACTCGCTTGGGATATCACGCCCCAAGCCGAAGTAGCCACTGAAATGACAACACCTGCCGACGCTCTACTGCTTCAGATGTTATCCGATTTTCAAAGAGCACTTCCAGACCCGAAACAATTTGTAACACTCTGCCTGTATCCGCATTTGGTTTCCGATTCAAAATACTTTGACAAATGGATTCGGAATATAATTAAAGAAGAAATTCCGAAGTATGTACGTATTATGCTGTTCGATTATGCTGAGGAACGTTTTTTCGATACTACCTTCAGTAAAAATACAGCGTGTTGTAAATCATTGGAAGTACCACTCGACGTTGCTGGAGCTACTTCAAAATTAGCAAGTGCTGGAGACCCGAACGACCCCGAGGTACAGTTTAGACATTGCATTATAAATATGTCTGAAGCAATGGGACGTAAAGAACGTGCCGAAGTACACAAATGGGGAGAAAAAGGAATGGAAGTCATGCAACGAACGGGCAGTAAAAGCAACTTTGCCACTGCTCACATTGTCTACGCTGGTATGCTTTTCAGTTTTAAAGATTTTGAAACCATCGACACATTACTTGCAAAAGGACTTGCTATTACAAACCAAGGAATTACAGCAGGTGATAAAATATGCACCACGTTGCTTATTCAGTATTACGGCTATATGGCGACGAGCAAACAGCTTCAGAAGAAAAAAGAAGAAGCAGCCGATCTCTTTTGTAAACAAGCAGATACGGCAGTAGAAATGGGCCAACCTCAGCAACCGCTTACTGCGTGGTGGATGGCGTATAATGTAATTAAAAAGAAAGATAAAGAGCGATATAACATGTTGGTTAAAGATGCCTATCACTTCGGAAGAAAACAAGACAAAGAAATACTTAAGGCCAGTTGCATGCCATTTATCGCCGCCGATTATTACAACATCTTAGATCGAAGCAACGATATGGAAGCAGCGACAAATGTAGATACCTTTATGAAAACGGTCGAAAATGATAATTGGAGAGAGGAAACCGAAGCACAGCGAAAACAATTAGAGAAGCGAAAATTTTCTTTAGCAAATTTATTCTAAGGTTATGATGTTAGCGAATAAACATTTCACCCCCATATTAGGTATCGATATCCATATCGTAATCATCCCGCCTGGAGTACCTACACCGATCCCCCACCCATTTATTGGTATGGTTATGGACCCTATGGATTATATTCCGTATATAGGCTCTACCACCAATGTGAATGCCGTACCAAGGGGAAATAGTGGCGTTTCGGGAGTACTTGGAACCTATTTTCATATTCCCATGGGTGGTCCGTTCGCAATGGCTCCCCTAATTGGTCACGACTCGTTGAATTTCTTCGGAAGCAATCGGGTCGCCGTTGACGGGAATTACTTTTCAGCGGCAGGTTTTATGCTAATGACGTGTAACGACCTCGGACTTCCACTTATAATAACACCAGGAAAAAAACCCAAAAAACCCAATTTAAGTCGGTATTTACCCACTTCTGCAACCCTACCCATGGGCGGAGGAAAACCAGTAATGGTAGGTGGACCGTATGTGCCCGATGTAATGGGTATGCTCATGCAGATGGCAGTTGGATTTGGTTTTGGCAAGCTGATGAAGAAGGGAGGCAAAATGCTGAACAAAGCCCTAAAGAAATTTCCCGCCACTAAAGGACTTCAAAAAAAATTGTGTAAAATGGGCTTCGAGCCTGTCGATCTGGTGACAGGCCGAATGGTGTACGACGGAGAAGATTTTAGCATTCCAGGAATTATTCCAGTGCGTTGGGAGCGTAATTGGTATTCAGATTCAGATTATTCTGGATTAATGGGACATGGTTTTCATTGCAACTACGATGTTGCACTACACATTGAAGCTTCAGACGATGCGATAGTGATGCGATTGCCCGATGGTCGCGTTATGGCATTTCCGTACCTCATAGCAGAAGGAAACTCGTATTATGACCGTTCAGAAAAAATGACCCTTACGTGCATTGATAGTCATACTTATACCGTTGAGGATCACAATGAAAATCTAATCTATACCTTTAAGAAAAAAACAGATACCCTTTTTAAGCCTAGTCGTCTTTCTAACGAGGATGGTTTTAAGGTCACCTTTGTACACAACGCTGCCCATGTTCTAGAACGCATTATCGATACGGCGGGAAGGTTGATCGATATTGCAACAGATTCACAGGGGCGTGCCACTAAGATCACCGCTACACATGAAGGTAATGTGCGAGAGCTAATTTCGTACCGATACAACGACGAGGGTGACCTTACACATATTATCGACGCTTTAGGGCAACCTACCGTGATGGAATACGAAAACCACCTCATGGTAAAAAAGACTGATCGTAACGGACAGGCTTTTTATTGGAAATACGATGGAAAAACTACTGGAGCAAAGTGTATTCGAACCTGGGGAGACGATGGAATTTTAGCGGGACATATCGACTATCGAAAAGGACATAATATTGTGACTAATTCGTTAGGTGCAGAAACTATTTATTATTTCAATTCATTACATTTATGTACTCAAGTCACCGATGCCGAAGGAGGACATATTTTCCATGAATATACCGATTTCATGGAGCCGTATCGAGATATCAATCAAGAGGGAAATGTAACAGGCTATACTTACAACGCACGCGGCAATCTTACTGGCATTCACCAACCCGACGGAAGCATTATTACTTTCGCATACGACGATAAAGACCGACTTATCCTTACACAAGACCCCATTGGAGGAGCAACAATTAGAGCGTATAAAAACGAACGATTACATGCGACCATTGCGCCCGATGGTGGAGTAACTTCATTCACCTATAACGAAAAAGGACTCATTAATACTGTGCATGATAATGCAAATAATGTGACCAATCTGTTATACGATTCCGATCACAACCTAAAAGAGATGGAATTACCCAACGGTGCTTCTTCCACATGGGTGTACGATGCTTGGGGGCGATGCGTTCAAACAACCAATCCCGAAAAACACAAACAACAGTTTTTCTATGATGAACTGGACCGGATACAGAAAATTCAGCAGGCAGATAAAAATACGATCAAACTCAAATACAACGCCTACGATGAAGTTATTGAAACTGTAGATTCTAAACGACACAAAATACATTTCGATTATACGCCTTTAGGAAGCTTAAAGTTGCGAGAAGAGAATGGTGCTAAGGTTCATTTTAAATACAATACCGAAGAAGAACTTGTTGCGATAAACAACGAGCATGAAGAGTTTTATTACTTCGGAAGGAATGCCAAGGGTGAGATTATTAATGAAACCGGATTCGACGGTCTGCGACGTGACTATTTTAGAGATCGTGCAGGAAAAGTTCTGAAGGTACAACGCCCCGAAGAACGCTTTACGGAATATGAATACGACTTGAACGGAAAAATAACCCGTGCCGAATATTACGACGGCACCTGGGAAACCTATAGTTACGACCGTGCTGGAAACCTTATTGAAGCACGAAACCAAAACACCCATGTTATTCTAGAGCGCGACAACGCCGGTAGAATTATTAAAGAAACTCAGGATGGGCATACGGTAGAAAGCCAATACGACAAATTGAGCAATCGCACCAAAGTGACTAGTAGCTTAGACGCTAGCATTAATATAGACCGAAACAAATTTGGGTTTATTAATGGTGTATCTGCATCTGCTACGAGCACTAACAATTCCCTACTATCTGCATCCGATGAGCCCATTTTGGATAAAGGAATGCAAGGCGATGCCAAAACGAAAGATGGATTATGGACCGCCTCCTTTAAACACAACTCCATCGGGCAAGAAGTGGAGCGATCGCTTCCCGGTGGCATCGTTTCAAAAATGGAATACGACCACGCTGGTCGCCCCATTGCACAAAAAGTGAGTCGACAGAACAGGGAGCTTCGCAATCGGAGTTATACTTGGGATGCCAACGACCAACTTCGAAAAATGGTGAACGAGATTAGTGGTGGAAAAGTAAATTATGGGCACGATGAATTCGGCAATCTCGCATGGGCGCAATACGAAGACAAGCAAATGGATTATAAGTTACCCGATGAAGTAGGGAATTTATACCGAAGTAAAGGGCAGAAAGACCGAAAATACGGTAAAGGTGGGCAATTGCTCGAAGCCGACGGTAACAAATTTAAGTACGACCTAGAAGGAAATCTTATTAAAAAGATCACTCCAAAAGGAAACTGGAAATATGAGTGGTTTGGCAATGGCATGTTGCGTTCGGTAATTACTTCGGAAGGAAAAAAAGTGGAATTTGAATACGATGCCTTAGGCCGTCGAACAGCCAAAATAAAACCAACGCATAAAGGAGGTAAAATTACACGGTTTGTTTGGGACGGAAATACGCCACTCCACGAATGGAAGTACAATCTAAACGACCGACCACAGCTCGTGGTAAATGAAGATGGAGTACTAGAGAACGACCGCCCTGAGCCATTGGATAAATTGGTTACTTGGGTGTTTGATGAAGGTACGTTTAAACCTGCCGCAAAAATTATAGATGGTCACTCCTACTCGATTGTCACCGATTATTTGGGCACACCTGTAGAAATGTACAACGAAGCTGGTGAAAAAACATGGGAGGTTGAATACGATATTTATGGGAAGGTTCGTACTTTAGCCAAAGGTTCATTGAATGATTGTCCGTTTCGATATCAAGGCCAGTACGAAGATGAAGAGACCGGATTGTATTATAATAGGTTTCGGTATTATAGTGCCGATGAAGGGGTTTATTTGAGTCAAGATCCGATTGGATTGGCAGGTGGAATGCCTACGCTTTATTCATACGTAAAGGACATTAATTTTTATGTAGACAAATTCGGACTTTCTGATTGTAGCGTAAAAGTGGGACATAAAATAGGTCCACGAAGTACAGTAAAACGAATTAAACTTGGCACAAACGGGAAATCAATTGTAATAGGCCGGAATATGGGAGATCGAGTTATTCCTTCTGCAAAAAATATAGACGCTGATTATTGGAAAGGATTTGATGAAACTCTACCTGATGAATTAAATTTAGCTAATAATAAAAAGTGGTTGGAAGATAAAATTTTAGAAGGAAATACAGTTATTGATATTGGATTAGATCCAAAATATGTTAATCTCGGAGGGCCTGGAAGCAAAACAAAAGGCGCGTTTTATAGCATGGAAACTCAAATTGCCTTTGGAAAAAAATGGTAAGACTATTATGAAAACCAAATATAAGTTCTTTATAAATGAACCTACAGCAATTGAAATTAATTCTTTAATTGGTGATGAATTTTACAAATACTATTGTACACTTGATAATGCCATCTGTTTATATTATAAACCTGAGTTAGAAATTTGGGATAACGCTGGGAGAAGAGGAAAGTATTTTCATGGATATAGAAGCGAGGTCAAATCTTTTTTCCTTGATATATATTTATCCTCTTCTGAAAAAGGCGGGCAGGTAAAATGCGACCTTACCCTTAAAGATGCTTCTTTTAATAAAATTGTCAAAATTAAAGAGTCTTTTAGTAAAAATACTCAGACAAGTATTGAATCAGCTCAAAGAATCAGAGAAGAATATGACAGCTCTAATGTTGATTTCTTTATAGATCAAGATACTTTATTGGATGTAATTAAAATTGTTGAACTGTTATCGGAATAAATTAGATTGCAATACAAAAGTAAAAATTCAATTGTTCACTATAAAAATCGAATTTGCATACGATTTTTAGAGCCGCAGCATCACTATATAAAATTAACTCCAAAAGGTGGTAAATAAAGATGGAGTACTAGAGAACGACCGCCCTGAGCCATTAGATAAATTGGTTACTTGGGTGTTTGATGAAGGTACGTTTAAACCTGCCGCAAAAATTATAGATGGTCACTCCTACTCGATTGTCACCAATTATTTGGGCACACCTGTAGAAATGTACAACGAAGCTGGTGAAAAAACATGGGAGGTTGAATACGATATTTATGGGAAGGTTCGTACTTTAGCCAAAGGTTCATTGAATGATTGTCCGTTTCGATATCAAGGCCAGTATGAGGATGAAGAGACTGGTTTGTATTATAATAGGTTTCGGTATTATAATGCCGATGAAGGGGTGTATTTGAGTCAGGATCCGATAGGTTTACTCGGGAATAACTCAAATATTTATGCCTTCACAAGAGATTCAAATATTTTAGTTGATATTTTCGGTTTGAGTGAGTGTAGTTTTAAGCCAAAGGATTCATATAACGGAATTAAAGAAGCGTCGCAAATATTAAAAGATAGAGGTCTTCCAAGAAATGTAAGAAAAAGTATCTTAGAACCTTTTAACAAACAATCCATTAAAGTTAGAAAAGCAGGTGCAGATGAGTTTGGAATTAGATTTCACGATAATGGATTGAAAGCCGATGCTAACGGAAGATATTTATTTGAAACATTCCCAGCAAATAGAAATAGTTTGGCTATCAAGCCAGATTGGAATGATATGACGGCAATTAAACAATGGCAAATCAAAGAAGGAACACAGATGTTTGAGGGTACTGCCGCCGCACAAGGAAATCTTTCTGGTGGTCAAATTCAAAAATTCATTGTGGATAATCCGCTAATAAACTTATTTTAATGATATCAAAAAATATAAATTTAATAGAGAAAATTGAAAATTTAATTTTAGAATTGTCAAATTTATCTATGCATGAATATTTAATGAAAGTAAATGGTTTTACTCATCTACAAATTGCTTTAACAATAAAAATGTTAGAGAAAATGAAACTGAATATTGGAGAAAATAATGAATATGATATTTCACAAGAAATCGAAAAAATTTTAAGATGGTCTGCTGATTCGTGGAATTGGGAATTTGTTTTGACAAAAAAAACATGGGAAGTTATTGAATTATATAAAAAAAATAATTCTCCTAACATGTTACTTAACTAAAAAATATTAAATCTAACAGAATTTATATTTAAAAAAACTCAAAAATATAATTTAGTTTACAGTTGACATTGCTATTTAATGCTATAGAACATTAAAAAAATCGAATTCCATGTCACTCCCATATTCTGTATTAAAAAGACCATCTAAAAGCCAATACTTAGTTAAATAATTTGATTGGGCCGAGTATTAACAAATAGTGCTCATGGTCTACTTCAGAGAAGGTTCGAGTTGGCAATGATTGTCCGTTTCGATATCAAGACCAGTACGCGACAGAAAGACCATTTGATGTCCGGTGGACATCACATAGTGATGGGCGAGCAGGTGCGCTGAAGATACTGGTTTGTATTATAATAGGTTTCGGTATTATAGTGCCGATGAAGGGATTTATTTGAGTCAAGATCCGATTGGATTGGCAGGTAACAACCCTACTCTTCATTCCTATACGCATAACAGTAATATTTGGATTGACCCATTAGGATTATCAGAGTGTTCAAAATTAAGTGATGAAATGTCATCTACCTTTTTAGGTGGTAAATATACTTCTAGAGTAATTGAGGAAGATATGATTTTATATAGAGCTGGAAAAAAAGGAATACCATTAGGTCAATTCTTTTCTAAAGACGCTCCAAAAAGTGTTTTACAAACTAGAATCGATAAAGCCATCCTACCACAATGGCCTGATGGAAGTAAATCTATATTAGATACAGGTTACAAAGTTAAAATACCTGCCGGAACTACAATTCATACGGGTACCGTAGGGCCTCAAGGCGGAATATTTTTAGGAGGTACACAACAAATAGTTGTAGAAAAACCTTGGTTAATAGAAGGTATTGAAATTTTAGATAGTTATCCATTAATTTTATAATTATGAATCTAAAAGATATTTTAAAAAACATTTTAGAAATTTTCAGAAATGTGGGAGAAAGAGAATGGACATCTGTTTTCGATAATTTTCTAAAGGAGATTGAAGTTTCAGATAAAAAAAAATTGAAGCGAAAAATCTTGAAGATTTACGGTGGTATGGGTTCATTTAATGATTTGGTGCTCTATCGAGAAGGTCGTCTTTGTTATAAAGAAAACGTGGAACTTGATAAATTAAGAAAAAAATTGTATAACGAAATTACTAACTAAAATTCAATTTTTAGTGCAAAAATTTTGCTTTATCAATAGATAGAATATTAAAAAGCCAAAATTATGGGGGCAAATTATTTTGACATTGCTATTTGATGCTATAAAACATCAAAAAAAATCGAATTCAACGACACTCCCATATTCCGTATTAAAAAGACCATCTAAAAGCCGATAACTAGTTTAATAACTTGATTGGACCGACTATTAACAAATAATCAACATGGTCTACTTCAGAGAAGGTTCGAGTTGGCAATGATTGTCCGTTTCGATATCAAGGCCAGTACGCGACAGAACGACCATTTGATGTCCGGTGGAAATCACATAGTGATGGGCGAGCAGGTGCGCTGAAGATACTGGTCTGTATTATAATAGGTTTCGGTATTATAGTGCCGATGAAGGGGTTTATTTGAGTCAGGATCCAATTGGGTTGGCTGGTGGAATGCCTGATACAGATTTTCAAAAGGCAGTCGATTGGAACAAACAATGGTTAAAAGATAAAATTGCTGCGGGCTATAAAGTTGTTGATATTGGTACAGATGGAAGAGCGGTAAGAAGTGACTATTATAAAGTAGAACTCGAAGCTGTAAAAGAAACTGGAACAAAAAGAATAAAATTAAAAAAGTTTGCAAACGGTGAAACAGTAGCCGATATGAGAGCTCGAGTTTCTTGTAAATAAAAAATTAATTATGAGATTCGATATATTTTTGGAAATTGAGTCAGTTGAAAAAACTATCGCTTTTTATGTAAATGAACTTAAAATGTTTGATTTTTCACATAATTTTGGAAATGGTAATATTTTATTGAAGCATAAAAAAA
Source organism: Cochleicola gelatinilyticus (assembly GCF_001637325.1). GTDB lineage: Bacteria > Bacteroidota > Bacteroidia > Flavobacteriales > Flavobacteriaceae > Cochleicola > Cochleicola gelatinilyticus. The sequence goes on along the minus strand of NZ_LRXL01000037.1, from coordinate 328,186 downwards.
GTTCAATTTGTTTATCAACTATTTTGAAGAAAAGCATTGACAACCCAAATGCGAATTCTTTTGCCATTCAAGTCGAAGATTGTAAAAAAGAGTTTGAAAGAATAAAAAAAATAGAGTTTTCAAATAATTCTGGAATATCCCCTTTCCCTAACGGAAATGAATTTATTGAGCACCCTTTAGGTATTATGTTTTACTTAAAAGATCCTTTTGGGAACGAATTTTCAATATTTGAAGACTATTATGACTTTTTGGGTAAAGATGCAAAAAAGTATTAATCTATAATGAATAGGTTATTTCGGTTATGAAAGTATTAAAAGTCTGAATTCGAAGTGGAACAAAAAAATCTATAATATTTTCTTTAACGATTCGCCCGTATAGATATTAGGGACAGTATCATGATGAGGTGACGGGGCTTTATTATAATAGGTTTTGCTTTTACTCTGCGGATGAAGGGGTTTATTTGAGTAAAGATCCGATTCGATTAAGAGGCAATAATCCGAATTTTTATGCATATACCTCAGATTCTTTAGTTAGGAAACACCCCTTTGGTTTATCTGATTGCAACGTTCACAAGGATTTTAAAACTGGAGCTTCATATTTGGTTACTGGTGATGCTTATGAAAAATTTATAAAGAATGCAAAAAAAATTGGGAGACCAGATGGTCAGTTTGTTGCTCCAAGTAATCATATTGACAATTTACTAACTGATTCTGCAGGAGATATTTCAAAAATTGAGAAAGCCTTAGGTATTCCAAACGGAGGTTGGCAAAACAAAGGAGGAGTTCATAGAATTGATATTCCAAATCCTCAAAAATATAACTTGAGAGCTCCTAATTCTGATATGTCAGGAGCTAATGAGTTATTTGTACCTAGAGGAGTTACATCTGGTGGTATTCCTGAAGCAGTTATAAACCAAGTACCTATTGATCAAGTTAATATTAGTAAAATATTATAACTTTATGATAAGAAATGATATAGATAATCTTTTTAGAGATGCTGAAAAAAATAAAGATATTTTCGAGTTTTTAACTGGGCAAGGTAAATATGAGATAAGAACAGAATATGTTTATATGCCGACCGATACAGATATTGCAACATTTCTAATAAAAAAACACCTTTTAAAAGAACAAAACTTCGATATTAATTTAATCATTAATGAAATGATTAAAATAAGTAACGACGAAAAATGGTCATGGCTAATTATTTATTACATAGGATCTTTTAAAAATAACCAACTTGATTTTTTACCAACTCAAAAGCTATATGAAAATTTAAAGACTACCAAGAATAGCTTGAAAAATAACAATGGTTGGTTATGTTACAATTTTAAACCAGAATTGAATAATCTTTGGGATATTATAGTAGTGGAGAATCAAAGATTAAAAGAAAAATATGATTTACCAGAACTTTATTAAATTATCTCTTTACTTCAGGATATATTTTTTAGACCAATAGATGTTCATTAAAATATATTTTCAAATAATAGATCTGATTACTCTCGCATAGGTCGTCGAACAGCCAAAATAAAACCAACGCATAAAGGAGCTAAAATTACACGGTTTATTTGGGACGGAAATACGCCACTCCACGAATGGAAGTACAATCTAAACGACCGACCACAGCTCGTGGTAAATGAAGATGGAGTACTAGAGAACGACCGCCCTGAGCCATTAGATAAATTGGTAACTTGGGTGTTTGATGCGACCAATCGTTAAGAAATAGTTCTGTGGACTATTTTAGTGAGGGGCGAGATGGCGCGTAGGAATTAAACCTGCCGCAAAAATTATAGATGGTCACTCCTACTCGATTGTCACCGATTATTTGGGCACACCTGTAGAAATGCCTGCCCGCCTTTGGTGGGTACAACGAAGCTGGCGAAAAAACATGGGAAGGTTCGTACATTAGCTCAAGTTTAGAAAGCATCTCTCTTTTGGTTTTATAAACAACAGTCAATCAATTTTAACGCATTACTTTTAGTATAATTTCTGTATCTTCATAGTTGACTTCCCTATCAATCTTTATTTATCATGAAATTAAATTCATTATTCTTTCTTTTTTTTCTTTTAATAACCACGCACATCGTTGCACAGGAAGAACCCGAATATGTAGAAGTTGACGCTGTTATCACAGCGATAAACTTAGAAATGAAAAGCCGACGTTCGGTAGAAACCGCTAAGGTTCGCTATGTTACTGTAGATGGTGACACCATCGATAATCAGGTTCAACTGCTTCACATCCCTCTCGTAGGCTCATTTAAAGACGTGGGTGACTCTATAAAAGTAGTGTATCAAAGAGAAAATCCTTATTTCGTAAAAAGTCAAGGTGGTTCTTTTTTAGAACGATATACATGGCATATCATTATTGTTCTCGTCATCGTATTTTCGCTTCCAAGAATACTTAAAATGATGAAGGCTCGAAACGACATAAAAAAAGACAGTTAATTTAATAACTGTCTTTTTGTAAATAGGATATGTAGGAAAGTTTATTTCTGTTGTTCGTATTCTGCATCCCATTCGTTACCATCATCTCCTTTTTGACCGTCCATTTTAATCATAAAGTTCTTCGCAGGGAAGTAAGGTTTCATATGAATATCTAAATACACACGATCTTTCTGATTTGGATCCTGTTCGAAACGTCGAATCGAGAAATCTTCTATTAACTTATCTGGTCCTGTAATTCCATCAAGGAATTTCACAATTTGCCCCATTAATTCTTTACGAGTACGGGCATTAAAGTTTTCGAAAGCCCGTCGGTTTAAGAAATCCATTAATACTTTGGTTACATAATCGAATACACGAACTACCGAATACGTTTGCAGTCCAAGGTTATCTCCGTTAAATAAAGTTTTAGCAGAAAATGCCATTACTTTACCATATTCGTTCACCATAGGTACCAAGCCCATTTTTTCCAATTGTGCAATCTCACTTTTCTTAAGATCGAAACGTACACCGTCTACTTCATTTAATCCACCAAATTTCTTACCAGCAGTTACTTGAGACATTAATGTATTATAAATTTTTCCTGCCAAAGCTCCAGATGGAGGAACAAATAAATCGTCTTCCTCACCTACTTCGTCATGTTTTCCACGGCCTACAAGCCAGTTACAGCCCATAATTACATTAGAGCGATATTTATCACCACCCGTTAAATTAGCAGCTTCAAACATTTCCATAACATCGTCTGGCTCGTCTAAATGCTCAAAATCTGTTACTAACATTACTTTGTTCTCATGGGCAATTTTCGCCCACTTTTCAACAACCTTATTAGACCCTAAATATCCAGGGATTACTAAAATTCCGTAATTTTCACGTAGATCTAATCGATCGTAAGTTGCATTTAATTCAGAAGAGATAGCATCGATAAATCGTGTATTATCCAAATCTTTTAATTGCTCTAATTCTGCATTAACAATCGAAATATTTTTAATTTTATCAGATTCGGTATTCTTGTAAAATAAAGCCATAGAACGATAAGAACGTTCTAAATCTCTGGTTTCATTAATTGCTTTACCCAAGTTTTTATTTAAAGTAACACCTGCAGATTTAGATCTTTTTTCAGATTCTTCTACCATTTCAGAAATACTATCAGAACTGGACAATATAGAGGACCATATTTCTAAAGTCTTTTTTAGTGTATCTCGACCTTCCTTTTTATTATTTTCCGTTAAGAAAATTTTCTTTCGAGCTTTTCTATCAGGGTTCATATTTTGAACACCTTCAATACTAGCTTCCAGTAAATCGAATCCACCATATTTGGCAAGTTCATCACTTTTTTCTTTTAAATGTTTGGTAGGGTTAGCTACCGGGGAAAACGCTTGTTCTTTGTTAGCAGATTTAGCCATATCTTTTATTTGTTTTCTTCAATTTCGGTTAGTAATGCTCTAATGGATTCCAGTAATGCTTGTTTTGCATCAGGGTCTGTTAAGGCAGCTTTTAAAATTTTATTGGTCTTTAACTGCTTCATTACCTTTACATATTGGTCTTTTTCGGTATGTAACCCTTTTAAAAACTCGCTTTGACGTGTAATTCCTTTCTCGCCATAATCTCCCAGATTACTAAACTTTAAGTTCTCTTTTTTGTTAACACCGTCGGCATCCTCGAATTCGACATCTACATTCGGCTTATAATGTTCGAAGACTTCATCGATCGTTTTTAAACCTGTTACAACTTCGGGTTTTAGAGGTTGGTCGTGTGTTAATTTTTCAACTAAAAGGGTTCTATTTTGAGGAATTTCCTGTATCGCTTCATTTGCGTCAGTTTTTACTTCGGTACCCCCTAATCCATATGTATCGCTCATAACTAGTGAATTTTAACTATAAATATATTCATTTTTTTTGTGCACTACCTAAAAAATTAGGTAATCTTCCATTTTAATTCATTCTTTTTGTCAATATCGACAGAGATATCGGCTCCTTTCACCACTTTTCCAGAAATAATCATTTTTGAAAGTGGTGATCTTAAGTCACTCCTAATCACACCTCTAAGGGGGCGTGCTCCGTATTTCGGAGTAAATCCTTTTTTTGCTAAATGTTTTGTAGCTTTTTCTGAAAGCTTTAAACTTATTTCTTGCTTGTCTAATGCTTTGAGTAGATCTTTTAGTTGAATATTAAATATCTTAACGATATGTTCTTCTGTAATAGGTGAAAATGGAATAATCTCTGTTAATCTTCCTAAAAATTCTGGACGAAAATGATTTCCCATCATTTCCAATAAATCACTTGATTTAGGAATTTTCTTTTTCGCAAAAGAATCTACAATATGTTGACTTCCTATATTTGAAGTAAACAAAATTACTGCATTAGAGAAATCACCTTCTTTCCCTAAACGGTCATGTAATTTCCCTTCGTCAAGAATCTGAAGAAATATATCGAATACCGAAGGGTGCGCTTTTTCTATTTCATCGAATAATACGATCGAATACGGTTTTTGACGAATTTTATTTACAAGCAAACCACCTTCTTCGTACCCTACATATCCTGGAGGTGCTCCATATAGTAATGCGGCAGAATGCTCTTCTTTAAATTCGGACATATCGAAACGAATGATCGAGGTTTCAGTTTGAAATAAAAACTCTGCTAAGGCTTTTGCAAGTTCTGTTTTTCCAGTTCCAGTTGGTCCTGAAAAAAAGAACGACCCAATAGGAAGTCCTGGTTTACTTAATCCAGAACGAGATTCTAAAACAGCTTCAGTAATAGTGGCGATGGCATGATCTTGACCAATTACTCGCTTTCTAAGTTGGTCTTCCATATTAAGAAGCTTCTCTTTTTCATCTGCCTGAAGTTTTCCAGTAGGAATACCCGTTTTATTAGCTATGGTTGCTGCAATGTCATTTTTATTAACATTCTTCTTTTCTTTTTTCGCCACCTTTTCTAATCCTGATAATACTTTTTTCAGCGTCGTAAAACCTTCTTTAGAGGTGGTCACATTTTCAAAATGATCTTCTTCTCCAAGTTCAGTAAATAGGAGATAACTTAACTTATCTTTTAATTGCGAGTACATCCAACTCTGTTCACTTAATACGAGATGTTCTTCCCGCTTTTCCTTTTTAAGGTCGTCAAGATTCTTTTTAAAAGTGGTGATCTCGGGTTGCGAAGTTTCTACCATAAATTTTGCAGCAGACATGGTACGGTCAATAAGATCTACGGCAGAATCGGGAAGGCTTCTTTCTTTATTGTATCGTTTTGCAAGTCGTATGGCTTCAGAAATGGTTTCATCATCAATGTCTAGTTCGTGATGGCCGGTATAATGCTCTACCGTATTTTTAATCATTCGCAAAGCATCTTTTTCATTTGGCTCTAACAAGCGAACAATTTCAAACTGCCTTGACAAAGCTTCGTCTGTTTCAATATGTTTTCTAAAGGCGTCGTTGGTTGCGGTGGCGATTATGGTAATAGCACCTTTCATGAGCTCCGACTTCAAAATATTAACCAGCCCTTGATTACCTGCATTCTTATCGGTTAGGTTTTTCAGCTCATCAATAAGCAATATGGGTTTGCTAAATTGTTTTATCTCGGTAAATACTTTTTGAAATCTATCTTCAATTTCTCCTTTATATCCCGCTCCAGAAACAAGACTTATAAAATCAAGTTCGAACACCCTTGCTTCTTTTAAATGCGCCGGAATGTTATCACTAATTGTGGCATACGACAAAGCATTCAGCATCACCGTTTTTCCAACACCGGGATCTCCTAGAATAAGGACATTCGATTTATAGAGCCTTCCAAGAATTTCAGTAATCATTTTAATTTCAGAATCCCGACCCGATATTCTAAGAAGGGTTTCTGCATGTGCTTCGGCAGTTTTATCGATGCAATATTTCTGAAGCGTAGTAGTTCCGGTAGCTTTTCCATCACTTTCGCCCATACTGGGAACCGAAGCTCTAGCACCAGTAGCAGGTTGTTTTCCGCCTCCCAGTTTTTCTAGCAGTTCCTTAGGAGTAAGTGGAAATGTTTTTAATTGTTCGAAAGAAAATCCAACCCCAGGAGTACACAGCGCAATAAGCAAGCTGTGCTCTGTAACATCATCATCGCCTAATTTTAACTTAATGTTATCCGCTTCAAAAAACACGGCCTCAACCGAATCATCTCCTGCCGGACTTTCAGGTATTTTAGAGGTCTTTGGGAGCGCCTCCAAACGAACCTCCGCCCATTCTTCTACATAATACGCATCTTGATCTATACTTTCTAAATATTTAAGCATTCCAATATCTTTATGCAGTAATGCCTTTAAAAGATGTGCAGATGAATATTCTGGATGTGCATATTCTCTCGCAATTGCCTGCGAGATATGAATAACTTGTTTTACTTTTTCAGAAAGCGTATAATCGCCCATACATGAAATTATTTTTGGTTACAGAAGTTAATTTCTTAAAATTACTAAAATCCTATATGTGATTCCTATTTTAATCTCATTAATTAGATAAAAAGCACATTTTAATGGTTTGTTGTACAAATGTAGATTGAAGGGAGGGCTAATTAATTAACACAAAGAGTACCATTAGAAGTTGCAACATTCTATTTGTCTCGATGTTCTATTTCTTTACGAAATAAAAATATTTCATTCTTTTCTTTCCGAAGCAATAAAATCAATCTATAAAAATTGGAGGTACCAAGTCGTTTTGAATAGCGAATACCACTAATCCAGCTATGTTTTTAACACCAGTTTTATCCAGTAAATTTTTTCGATGCACTTCTACCGTTCGTGGACTAATAAATAGTTTTTTTCCTATCTCGGTGGTTTTATATTGTTTACAAATAAGCTCCAAAACTTCCCGTTCACGTTGGGTTAAAAAATCTTCATCGTACACCGAGGTCGCTGCATCTTGAGTGCTTACGTACCGATTATTTAAAACTTTCATAACGTGATTATCGTAGTAAAATCCATTATAGTAAACCTGCTTAATGGTATGAAGTACTTTAGCTGGAGAGGAATTTTTTACTAAATAAGCACTGGCTCCAACATCGATCATGTTTCTAATAAAAGGGTTGGTATTAAAGGTGGTTAGCGCGATTATTCCTATTTGCTCATATGCTTTACTTATTACTTTTGTTGCTTCTACTCCATTAAGTTCGGGCATCTTAATATCGGTAATAATAATATCGGGAAGGCTTTCAATAGAAGCTAAATATTCTAACAAGTCTTTACCATTAGAAGCTTCAAATTGTATATTTATTTCTTCATCACGAGAAAGAATATGGGCAAGTCCCACCCTAAATAATTCTTCATCATCTGCAATGACTACTTGGATCTGATTTTTCATAATGCTACGAGTATATGTACATTCATTCCATTTCCGGGGCTCGATTCTATGGTGCAATTGGCGTTGAGAATGGCTGCTCTGTTTTCGATTCCAGTCATTCCTAAACTTTTCGATTTTTTCGCTTCTAAAACAGAGAACCCCTTTCCGTTGTCTTTATAAATTAAAGATACCATCTTTTCTTCTGAAGTTAACTGAACTGAGATCTTAGTTGCTTCAGCATATTTAATCGTATTACTGAAAAGCTCTTGAACTATTCTAAATAAATGCAATTCCATTTCTGAAGCTAACAATCCAAGTTCATATTTAAAATTACAATGTAATTGAAACCTACCCGATTCTTCTACTTCCTCACATAGCTCCTCTAAAGCTGCCACCATCCCAAATTTGTCTAACGTTGGGGGAAGTAACGCATGAGCAATCTTTCGAGAACTCTCTAACACATTTGAGGTTACTTTTAAAATACTTTTTCCAAGTGCATTGGTTTCTGTAGTTGTAATGTCTGTTTCAGTTAATAAATTCGCATTTAACGAAACAATATTTAATTTAGAGCTAATCGCATCGTGCAGATCTTGAGCGATTCGTTTTCGCTCTTCCTCTTGGGTAATAATACTTGTTTGTATTACCTCTTTTTGATGCTCTATTTGCAGGTTCGCTTTCTCTAGTTCAATTTTAATAACACGTTTTCTAGAAAAGAAAAAAAACAAAATAATTGCCAATGCCATAAAAATGACGACGCCAACGGCATATAAAACTATACTAACTATTTGCTCTTCACTCGAAATTAAGGAATCCATTTTTATTTTTTCTATTGAAACCTGAATAATTAATGTACCATTCTAGTAAGATGAGAATTTGAAAAATGAAATAGAGAACTAAATTTGTATTTGTTAATAAACTTAATACTTCCTTGGAAATATCGACATTGAATACAAGATTTCCAGAAGAAAATATGAGCATACTCGACAGTAAATAAAAAAACAATCCAATATTAATTATTAAAAATTTCCCTTTAGTAATTAGCTGTCGATAAAAATATAATAGGCTGTATAACACAAGAATACTTTGAGTAACAACTACTCCCGTAGGGTTGTATCTAAAGTACATTTGTGGATCCTTATAATATTGATACCCAATAAAGATTAGTACCCCGATCATAACCCATAATACCCATTTAAATGTAAGTAGTTTTTTATAAAAAATAGATAGTAATATAAATTGCAATACAAAATAGTAAACAAAGAACAAAAGATTGCTGGTGGGATCGATATGAGCAACATATAATTTCATTCCTACTTGAATAATTGCTACTACTAAAAGATATAATGTAAAAGACCGATACGCTAATCCATTATTTCTGAATTTAATAAAGAATATAAATGGCAAACAAATACTCAGATAGAAAGTAATATCTCCTAAAAGATCTGTAAAGTTTTCCATAAATTACCCCCCATTTAACGGACTTATATCATCACATTTTGGTGGACACGGTTGGCTAAAGTCCCAAATACTAGGGTCAGGGTTTGCTAGATCCTTATACGATGTAGCACTTTTTGGAATCAAATCGCGGTAATACGTTTTACCGTCTTTTGTAACCTTCTCTGTTCCAACAATAATTAATTTTTCGGTGGTTTTTGAAGTGTCATTAGGATCTACTTCTACTCCTAAATAGGCTCGAATGTACGTTTGTCCTTTTTCTTCATGTAATTCTTCGAGTACTCCTTTAAGGTCTTGTGTAGGAATTAAAAACGCTTTGCACTCATGGTGCTTATTATAATTGCTTTCTTTCTTTCTCCAGACTTTTGTCCATTTCTGGGCTGTATCTAAAGAAATCGTTTTGGTTGGATTTCCCATAATTGAGTTTATTTGGTTGAGTTTTTAAAAGTAACCAACCCAACGGTAATTACATATCTATTTTTTTAATTTTTTGTAAAAGAATATGTTATACCTTCTCGAAAAGGAAAAATTTGTACTAAGTGTGGTATTTGTGTGTAATTATTCTTTCTGAAGTTTTGCTAGTTTTTCTACTGCGATTTTTTTTCCAAGCTCAACACCCCATTGGTCGTAACTAAAAATATTCCACAATACGCCTTGAACAAATATTTTATGTTCGTATAGAGCCAACAGACTTCCTAATGAATAAGGAGTTAACTTTTTAATAACAATACTATTGGTTGGGCGATTTCCTTGAAACACTTTGTATGGAGTCTCCATTTCTTCCCCTTTTGTACCGTATAATAATGCTTCAGTTTGTGCGTAGAAATTAGATAATAGTTTATTCTGATGCTCTATTTTTTTGTGCAACGATTCTGTAAAAACAATAAAATCTGTTGGAATTAATTTAGTTCCTTGATGAAGCAGTTGAAAAAACGCATGTTGCGCATTGGTCCCAGTACTTCCCCAAATAACGCTCCCTGTTTGATATTCAATCTCGTTGCCGTTGCGGTCTACTCCTTTTCCGTTACTTTCCATAAATGCTTGCTGCAAATACGGGACAAGTTTATTTAAATATTGTGAATACGGAATTACTGCTTCGGTTTCGGTCTTAAAAAAATTTGCATACCAAACCGATAATAACCCCAACAATACTGGGATATTTTCAGAAAAATCGGTTTCCTGAAAATGAATATCCATTGCGTGTGCTCCTTTCAGAAGAGATTCAAAATTTTTATAGCCTATTGCGCAACATGTAGACAATCCTACAGCGCTCCACAGTGAGAATCGCCCCCCTACCCAGTCCCACATCGGAAAAATGTTTTCTGAAGCAATCCCAAATTTCTGTACGGCTTCCAAATTAGTGCTTACTGCAACAAAATGTTTTGCGATTGCTACTTCGGAAGCTGTTTCGAGAAACCACTCTCGTACAGTATTTGCATTGGTAAGTGTCTCTTGAGTGGTAAAGGTTTTAGAAACAATGAGAAATACAGTTGTTTCTGGATCTACTTTTTTAAGCGTCTCCATAACATGATCGCCATCTACATTCGAGATATAATGAAGGTTTAAGTGATTTCGATAAAATGCCAACGCTTCGGTCACCATATCGGGACCAAGATCACTTCCTCCAATCCCTATATTTACAACATCGGTAATAGGTTTGCCAGTATGCCCCTTCCACACTCCTGAAATTATTTTTTCTGAAAACACTTTCATTTGCGATAAGGCTTCAGTCACTTCAGGCTTCATTGTCTTAAAGTTTCGAAGCTCGGTATGCAGTACTGCGCGATCTTCGGTTTCATTAATGGCCACTCCCGAAAATTGAGCTTCAATCGCCTCTTTCAATTTTGTTTCACCGGCTAACTGAAACAGTAACGAAAGCGTTTCAGAAGTAATTCTATTTTTTGAGATATCTACTTCAAAAGCATCCCATTGATAACTAAAATCTGATTTTCGAGAAACGTTTTCAGAAAACAGGTCCATCATGTGCACCTTCTTAAGCGCTTCAAAATGATATTGTAACTTTTTCCAAGCGGTTGTTTGGGTGGGATTTACTTTCGGAAAACTCATAGAAAATGGAAATGAATAATGAATAATGAATAATGAAATTATAAAAACGTGATACAAATCAACAACGAAACAACAACACTACAAACAATTTTTAAAAATTGATAAAATTTAGTTCATTTTGGCTGCGTAATATGCGATAAGTCCGTCGATAGGTCTTCGTATAATTTTACCCAACTCAAGATGATAAGGCTTCATGCAATCGCGAATAATATCTTCACTAAAGTGGGCAATGCTTCCTATAAAATGAATGGGAACGTGCTGTGCTTCTTTATAACACAAAATTCGATATTCAATAAATTTAAGCATTCCTTCGCTAATTAATTTATAGAAATACCCATTGATATCCTGTGCCGAGGTAGGTCTGTTTTCTCCGGGATTAAAAATAAATTCGGCAAAAGAGGCCAGATACATATTCGGATTCGGTTCTTTATACAAGTTTGTTTTTATAACATCGGGATCCAGTTCGAAACGACGTTCGAATTCTGTTGCGAGAACACTGGGCATTTTATTATAAAAATAATCACGAATAAGGCGTTTTCCAAAATAGTTCCCGCTGGCTTCATCCATAAGCGTATAGCCTAACGACGATACGCTATTGTGAATCTCGGTTCCATCGAAATAGCAACTATTCGACCCTGTACCCAAAATACAAACAATACCAGGAGTTGTAGTCGCAGCATGAACTGCAGCAACCGTATCTTCGTTCACAGTGATGGTAGCATTGTAAAAAAGACGTTCCAATATGTTCTGTAATAATTTTCGGGGTGTCCTGGTACCACATCCAGCTCCATAGAAATCTAATTGTGTCACCTTTTCAAATAGGGAATGTAGGTCTTTATTATTCCTTATTCTTAGTTCCATTTGTTCTTCGGGAACTACGGCGGGATTTAGACCTAATGTACGGGTTCGAAGTACTACATTTCCTGAATTATCTAATAAAATCCAATCGCATTTTGTAGAACCACCATCTGTTATTAAGAGCATTGTTAGAGTTTTGCAACATGAATTGCCAAATCTACTAATTTAGCAGAATAGCCGTATTCATTATCGTACCAAGCTACTAACTTAAAGAAATTATCATTAAGCGCAATACCAGCACCAGCATCAAAATTACACGTATGGGGATCGCTTCTGTAATCCATCGACACCACTTCTTCTTCGGTATAAGAGACAATGCCTTTATAAGCACCTTCTGAAGCTGTTTTCATTAATTTCTTTATGTCTTCGTAAGTGGCAGATTTTTTAGTGCGCACGGTTAGATCTACTACAGAAACATCTACGGTGGGTACTCTAAATGCCATTCCTGTTAGCTTTCCTTCTAATGCTGGAATTACCTTTGTAACAGCCACGGCAGCACCTGTAGAGGTGGGAATAATATTAGCAATACCGCTTCTTCCTAATCGGTAGTTTTTCTTTGAGGGTTGATCCACTGTTGACTGTGTCGCTGTCAACGCGTGAATGGTCGTCATAAGTCCTTCTTCGATTCCGTATTCATCATCGATGATCTTTGCCAGTGGTGCCAAACAATTGGTGGTACAAGATGCGTTTGAAACAATCGAATCTGTTGCTTTTACTTCGGAATGATTTACCCCCATCACAAACATAGGAGCCGTTTTTGAAGGTGCTGAAATTACCACTTTCTTCGCCCCTGCTTTAAGATGTGCTTCTGCATCATCAATTTCTTTAAAAATTCCGGTACAATCCAAAACAATTTCGGCTTCAACTGTGTCCCATTTTAAATCTTCAGGATTCCGTTCTGATGTTACTCGGATTTTTTTTCCATCAACCAATAAATTCCCTTCTTTTACTTCAACAGTTCCAGGATACTTCCCGTGTACCGAGTCGTATTCCAATAAATAAGCAAGATGCTCCACGTCGAGCAGATCGTTCACTGCAACTACCTCAACATCGTCGTTTTGGGATGCTATTCTAAAAGCGATTCTTCCTATTCGGCCAAAACCGTTAATTCCAATTTTTGTTTTCATAAAAACTTTATTTTTTTATCTGTTTTAAGCAGGTTTTACATTAAAACAGAATTACATTTTAGTTATTTTATATCGAAGTAATATCGGCGACCCTAATAAGCTCAAGATCAATCTTATTAGAACCTTTTAACGATTCTTTAAAAGGAACTGAAACCACTTTGTTATGTACAAGACCAATCATTACATCACGTTCTCCTGCCAATAAGGCATCTACCGCTCCTACTCCTAAACGACTTGCGAGCACACGATCGTAACAGCTTGGTGCGCCACCACGTTGAATGTGTCCCAAGACGGTTACTTTAACTTCATATTCTTCTAAATTTTCACGAATGTAATCTGCTAGTCCGAAGATGTTCTTTCCAATTTGGTCGCCTTCAGCAACTACAACAATGCTCGAAGATTTTCCAGATTTTTTACTTCTTTTTAAAGAGTCAACAAGTCGGTCTTTCCCTAAATTCTGCTCTGGAATTAATATCTCTTCAGCTCCCGCTCCAATACCTGCGTTCAACGCTATATCACCAGCGTCACGCCCCATCACCTCAACAAGAAACAAGCGGTTATGAGAATTTGCGGTATCTCTAATTTTGTCGATGGCTTCAACCACAGTATTTAAAGCGGTATCATAGCCAATAGTATAATCGGTCCCGTTAATATCATTATCGATCGTACCCGGTAAACCAACAATAGGAAAGTTATGTTCCTCATTAAATACAATGGCTCCAGTAAATGTTCCGTCCCCGCCAATAGTTACCAAAGCATCTATTTGCGCTTTTTTGAGATGATCGTATGCTTTCTGCCTTCCTTCTTTCGTATGAAATCCCTTAGAGCGTGCCGATTTTAAAAAGGTTCCACCTCGATTAATTATATTTTTGACCGAACGGGCGTCGAGGTCTTTAAAGTCACCTTCTATTAACCCTTCGTATCCTCTAAAAACACCTACACACTCTAATTTGTGATAGGCACAAGAGCGTACTACTGCACGTATGGCTGCATTCATTCCAGGAGCATCACCACCACTGGTAAGCACTGCGATTCGTTTTAATTTTGTACTCATTCATGTAAATATAGAACCTTAACCTTATATCTGCAATGTGTTGTAAAAACTATAACGTTTTCGGTTGATAAGTATATTATTTTAATCCCTTTAAAAGCATGCATTTTAGTGCGATAAAACAAAAAAACCAGCACACTTAAGTCTGGTTTTTTTAAAATGAAACGGTAATCACATTTTAAAAATCTGTTTCACGCGTCAAAATTAGATACTGCCAAGGAATAAAATTATTCTTTTGCTCTTCTTTTAGTTCCATAACCTCTCCGGTCATTGCATTTGTAAAGCTTCCTGTTATTGGGATGGTAAACGATCTTGGTTCCTCTGTGAGATTCGCAATATAGATCAATTCCTTTCCTTTATTATCTCTTCGGAAGGCAAGTATCGCATCGTCTGCTGATGTCTGAACTCGAAGATATCCCGCTGCTTTTTTTCCTCCGGCTAAGGCAGGGTTGTTATTTTTTAGTGTTCCCAATTTTTCAAGCACAGGCCACATCTTTCCTTTGGTGTGCGGGATCTCGTCTTTCTCGAAAAACAACAACCTGTGATCGAGGTCGTATTCCTGTCCGCTATATATTAACGGCATTCCCGGCATAGTATAACTTAATGCTAACAGTGCTTCTGAAGCATCTCCCATTCGTTCGTTAATAGTTCCATTCCATGAATTCTCATCGTGATTAGTAATAAAGTTCATGAGAATATCATTATCTTCATAGTCTTTTTCTACTTTATCCATATACGCATCGAACCCATTAGCATTCTTATTTCCCTGTGCGATCTCATTGAATAAATGATGACCATCCCATGCATATGCCATTTCAAATAAATTATCTTTTAATAATTCTGGTTCCCACGCTTCGGCTAGCATAAAAACATCTTTCTGCTCCCGAAGTTTCGGAATTGAATACTGCCAAAATTCTACGGGTACCGATCCTGCTACATCACATCGAAAACCATCAACTCCATTCTCGGTAAGCCAGAATTTCATGTCTTCGGTCATTTCTTTCCACAGGTCTTTATTTTCATAGTCCAGATCTGCGACATCGGCCCATCCCACTAGTGATCCATCAGGATTAATAGGTTCTGTAATTTCTCCTTTTTCATTTTTTGTATAATATTCTGGATGTTCTTTAATCCAAACATGATCCCAACCAGTATGATTTGGAACCCAGTCAAGAATTACAAACATGTCGTTTTGGTGGGCAACGTCTATCAATTTCTGAAGATCTTCCATAGTACCGAATTCCGGATTTACTTGGGTATAATCGGTAACGGCGTAATAACTCCCCAGCATTTTTTCTCGTTCAGCTTCATCTTCAATTAAACTGGCAAAATCACCTCCGGTAGCTTTTCGTTTTGTTTCAGAGATAGGAAAAACCGGCATGAGCCAGATCACTTTTACCCCTAATTCCTTTAATTGAGGGATGTCTTCAGTAAATGCATTAAAGCTGCCCTCTTCGGAATACTGACGAATGTTTGCTTCATAAATCACTGCATGCTCTAATACATCATCGGTAATCGTTATTGTTTTTTCTACGGAAGGTGTTTCCGAAGCAACTTCCTTTTTTTCATTCTTACATGCACAGAATGCTAGCATAGTAGCCACAAGTAGCGTGATATTTTTCATAGTTATTTGTTTATTTTTTCTGAAAATTTATAGTTGTATTGTCAACTAAAGCAAACGAATTAGCTGGCACCGTTGTATCATCAAAAGTAATTTCTTTATCACCTTTATTGAAGATCACAGTTACAAAATCATCAAAATAATGACGCTGAATGATCAATATAGCGTCATCCGCTCTCATTACTTTAGTGCTTCCGTATTGTAAGGCCATGGAGTTTCTCCGTTTACCAATTAGTTGTGTGACTGTGGTTTTAAGTTTTTCTTCATTTTCGTCTAATCCATCAAATTGCATCATCTTTCTGTTATCGGGATCGTTTCCACCAATGCTTCCATATTCATCGCCGTAATAAATACAAGGAACTCCAGGTATGGTGAGGTTAAAAGCCTGTAACATGGCTAGTTTGTTATACGCAGTGGTATCACTCATTTTAATCTCCCGGGTCCAACCCGCCTTTTTTGCATCTTCATCAAACCGCACATCACCAGATGCATAACTAATAAAACGAGCCCGATCTTGGTTTCCGGTAATATTTCCCATCATGTGATGATCGCCGTAATAGCGTAATCCTTGCTCCAAGGTATTGCCGAGACGCTCAAAAGAATCGCCGGTTGCAAAAGCATTGACACTTGCATCGTATAAATTAAAATCGAATTGTGCGTCGAGCATCCCGGTATTGATGTAGCTTCGTATTAGCTCCGGACTTCCATAAGTCTCCCCTACCTGATACACGGGACGATCGGTTCGCTCTTTTACTTTCCTGGTGAGCGTGCGCCAAAATTCTAATTGAATGTGTTTGGTGGCATCATGCCGAAAACCATCTAAATCGTATTTGGTGACCCAATAGGCTGCCGAATCGGTCATTTTTTCTACTACTTCCGGTTTGCTGAAATCGAGTGTAGGCATAAACGTATCGAACCAAGTGGTTAAACGGTGGTCATCCCAACGTTCGGTATTTAAACTGCCATCAGGTAAATACAATTCGGTTGCCCAATCGGGATGTTGTTTGTATAATGGGTGCTCCTCATGAACATGATTTGCGACGTAATCTAAAATAACATTCATTCCTTTAGCGTGCGCTTTTGCAATGAGTTCTTTAAAAACGGTTTCGTCACCAAAACGATCATCAATCTTCGTATTGCTAATGGGCCAATACCCGTGATATCCAGAAAATTTGGTCAATGGATCGGGCCACAAGCCGTAGGCACCTTCTGGGTTTTGGGTGATTGGAGACAGCCAAATGGTGTTAATTCCTAAATCTGAAAAATAATTCTCATTGATCTTGTCTAAAACACCCTGTAGATCCCCTCCGTAATAATTCGCTTTTGGCAAAATACTGTCGTTAGCCACTTTACGTGTGTTTTCTAGATTGCCATCTTTAAAACGATCGACCATTAAAAAATACATGATCTGTGTTCTAAAATCGCTTCGGTTTAATTGGGAAGCATCGGTAACAATATTCCCTTCGGAAAGGGGGATCAATACATCGTTACTTCTTCCGAAGGAATTTCCAGCATATACACGAACGTGAGAGCGTGGATTGGTATCTGAAGGAATTGTAATAGATATGGAATTCTCAGAAATTGAAACCTTTTCTGAAGGAATTAATTGGTTATTTAAATACGCAATCACATGATCGGTAGGGGCCGATGTTGTGAGAGTGAATCCATCTTCAGTAATTTTATGGGTTTCTATAGCGGGAATCTTGTCCTCGTTTGTTGGTAACGAAGCCACCGAATTGGTTCCACCCATTCCATTAGAAACCGAACGATCATTATAAGGATCGCTCATTTCTTTTCCGTCATTAATTAATACATACTGGTGTTCTCCTGGAGTTGCCTGCATCGAGAAATTCCAGACCCCCTCTTTATAGCTCATGGATTGTGTTTCCCAATTGCTAAATTGCCCTTTAATTTTTAAATCGGTATACGTTTTATCAGCATCAGGAACACTAATTTCCAACAATCGCTTGTCGGTTTTAAATAAAGGGATATCATTTGGAATGTTTCCCGTCCAGATTCTTAAATTGGTTACATAAGGCGTAGTATCCCCCATTTTATACCGTACCGTTTTTTTATCGGAAGCCAAGACCGCATCGTAATATTGGCTTGGTGCTATAGAGTCGATCGCATTGGTATCTAAAAAATAGTCGGTTAATAAAATGTCTCCGCTGTTTTCATTGAGGTACACCGGAGTGGCCATTCCGTCGATTATGGAGGGCTCATAGAAACTTGCGATTTCAGTTTCTTTTTTGCAAGCGCTGAATAATAGGATATTCAGTACTAGTAGCGTGGTCGTTAGTTTCATGATCCTTCTTTTTAAATAAATAGTGTAAATGGACTATCAAATCGATGTATCGGGAGGTTTTCGAATGATCTTCACTTTTAAATTCTAAATTTTTAAACGTATCGTATTTTATTTGAGTTCTATAATCATACTTCCTTTTGCTGGTACTGTCATGGTTTCAGAAAAGGTGATCTTTGTTTCAGAAATAATATTGTATCCCGAGGTGGCACCGTTTAATCCTTCCGAAAAACGATCTAACGCTATTGTTTTTTCTTCCGAAGTATTATTTAAAACAACCATGACACGTTCTGCATCGTTGTATCTAAAATATACATATACATCGTCGAACGGAATGTAATGCAGGAATTCACCTGTATGCATAACTTCTTTTTCTTTTCGCCAATTGAGTAGTTTCTTCGTGAAATTATGATAGGCGTTTTGAGACTCTGTTCTTCCTTGCTGTGTAAAAGCATTTTGTGCATCACCAGACCAGCCACCAGGGAAATCTCTTCGAATATCGCCGTCGCCCAGCGTTTCTTTGTTTCCTGTCATTCCTATCTCGTCCCCGTAATAAATTTGAGGGATACCGCGTACAGTAAAAATGAGTGTCATGATCTGTTTATAGGTATCGAGGTCGCTCTTGTAGATCTCATTAATACGATTGGTGTCATGGTTTCCGGCGAAAACCAAGAGATTGTTCGTATCTGGATAGAGAAAATCGTTGGTAAAATTATCATAGGCACGAATAAAGCCTTTATCCCATGCTGGATCTTCATTAAACATCGCTGAGATAGCATCGTGTAGGGTAAAGTCCATCACCGTGGGCAATCCGGAATTAAAGTTATCGATCGCCCCTATTTTACTGTCTTTTTGCCAATAGGAGATCTGTGCCTGATCGTGCATCCAGATCTCTCCCATAATATTAAAGTTGGGATACTCGTTCATAATCGCTTTGGTCCATGTTGCAATCGCTTCTTTGTTGTTATAGGAGTAGGTATCCACTCGAAACCCGTCGAGTCCCGCGTATTCGATCCACCAGATCGCGTTTTGAACCATATAATTTAAAACCAACGGATTCGCCTGATTCATATCGGGCATCGTGGTATCGAACCAACCGTCCATGCAGCCCTGTGCATCTATTGCAGAAGCATTGCCGTCGAACTGTGTGGTCATTCGGTAGTTGCTTCGTTTAAAACCGGAACGATCTCCGTCTTCCCAATAATGAATCCAATCTTCCATTGGGAGATCCTGAATCATCCAGTGTTTGCTGCCCCAATGATTGGTGACGTAGTCCATGATTAATTTCATGTCGCGTTTGTGCATGTTATCTGCGAGCTCTTTGTAGTCTTCATTCGAGCCGAAGCGTGGGTCGATCTTATAGTAATCACTCTGTGCGTAAGTATGATAACTATATGTGGGTTCATTATCTTCAAGAAGAGGCGTACTCCAAAGTGCTGTTACTCCTAAGTCTTCTAGGTAATCGAGGTTATTAATTATTCCAGTAATATCGCCTCCGTGTCTTCCGCCATTTTTAGAACGGTCAACTTTTTCAACAGTATTAGATGTGCTGTCGTTTGATGAATCTCCATTCGCAAACCGGTCGGGCATGAGAAGGTATATTACATCGCTCGAATCGAAGCCTTCTCGTTGTGCGGAATTCGCTGTTCTTGTTTTTAGTTCGTAATTTCTTCGGAACGGCTGATTCTTTCCATTATCGAAATACAGCGAATAGGTACCCGCTGCTTTGTCTTTGGAGTCGATAGTAATAAAAAGATAGTTCGGATTTTCAACCTTCTTCACCTCGAGGATTTTTAAATCTTCGGAAGCTACTTCGTACGCTGCGATGTTGTTTCCGTAGCAAACCAACTGTACTTCATTATGTTCCATACCTGCCCACCAAAATGGAGGTTCCAGACGATCAATCTGAGCAAAAACGGTACTTGAAATACATACAATAAGAAATGTGATATAATAGTTCATTAGGCTGTTTGTGTTTGATTGTTCGAAATTTCCATTTCTTTTCCGTTGACTAAAATTTGAAATGCCCCGCCCGGACATACCGTAAATGAAGGTCCGTCTTGTGAAACTGAAACTGTAACAATGCGTCCCCGAAAATTCACTTTAAACGAATACGATTTCCATTGCTTCGGGATCTTAGGTTCAAAAGAAAGCATGTTATTTTTAATTCTCATGCCTCCGAATCCTTCCACAATACTCATCCAAGTTCCTGCCATACTGGTAATATGACATCCCTCTTCTACTTCTTTATTGTAATCGTCAAGATCTAAACGAGACGTCTGCAAGTAAAAGTTATATGCTTGGTCCATTCGCCCTAATTTGGCTGCTTGAATACTGTGAACACAAGGAGATAACGAAGATTCATGCACCGTAAAAGGTTCATAGAAATTAAAATGACGTTCGATCGCTTTTGTAGAAAAATCATCTTCAAAAAAATAGAATCCTTGCAATACATCGGCTTGTTTGATATAAGGCGAACGTAAAATACGATCCCAGGACCACTTCTGGTTAATAGGTCGCTGCGAGGGGTCAAGCTCTGAAACAGGCACCAGTTCTTTATCTAAAAACCCGTCCTGCTGCAGGTATACATTGTGTGCTTCAGAATACGGAAAATATAGATTAGCAGCTACTTTTTTCCATTCTGAAACTTCTTCCGAAGTAAGCTTTACCTTTTTAAGAATACGGTCAAAATCAGAAGCCGCATCTCGTTCGGTCGCTACTACCTGTTCGGCAGCATATTGCAAACACCACTTAGCAAGATAGTTGGTGTACCAGTTGTTGTTTACATTATTTTCATATTCATTCGGTCCGGTTACGCCTAGGATCATATACTTCCCTTTGTTTTCAGAAAAAGTAACCCGTTGTTTCCAGAAACGTGCGATCGCAATGACCACTTCCAACCCCTTTTCGTGCATGTATGCGGTATCTCCCGTGTATCGAATGTAATTGTAAATCGCATACGCAATAGCTCCATTGCGGTGAATTTCTTCGAAAGTGATCTCCCATTCGTTATGACTTTCCTCCCCGTTCATCGTTACCATCGGGTACAATGCAGCACCTTTGTTAAAGCCTAGTTTTGCCGCATTTTCGATTGCTTTTTCCAGATGATTGTACCGATATACCAAAAGATTTCGAGCCACCTCCTGATCTTTGGTTGCCATATAAAAAGGAATGCAATACGCTTCGGTGTCCCAATAAGTACTTCCGCCGTATTTTTCGCCAGTAAAACCTTTCGGTCCAATATTTAAACGGGCATCTTTCCCTAAATAGGTCTGATTTAACTGAAAAATATTGAATCGAATTCCTTGTTGTGCTTTAGAATCTCCTTCGATGGTAATGTCTGCCATTTCCCAGATCTTCTCCCAGGATTGTTTCTGAAGTTTTTTTATTTCTGAATACCCGAGCGCCACTCCTTTTTCTAAGGTTTTTTTAGCTGCGGAAATAAGTTCCGATTTCTTATGATTCATATCGGTTACATATCCCGCAAATTTATGAAGCGTAAGGGTTTCTCCTTCTGAAACTTTTATAGCATATTTGAAGCCTATTTTAGTATCGGTTACTTCTGAAGCTTTTGAAGCTTCGATCGCTTTGTCGTTGAGGAACAACTTCGACTGCATAAAGGTACAGATGTTGAAATCGGTCTTCATGGTACGCGAACGAATAAAGCCTTGCTCCTGCGCTTCTTTTACTTCAAGTGTATCCCAAAATGCATCATCCCAGTTGGTATCTTCATTGGTGATTCCGGCATCTAGGTATGGGGAAAGGGTAATAGTAGCAGAACCATTTAAGGGAGTGACTTTATAAGAAATTACTCCTAATTCATCCAGGTCCAGGCTTAAAATTCGGGTGCTTTCCACACGTACCGAACTACCATTTTGCAAGGTAGCTTCAAAAGAACGAAGGTAAAAGCCTTCTTTCATATTCAACTCTCTGTGGAAATTTTGAACATTTTTACATGTATACAAATCTAACGACTCACCGTTGACCGTTACATCGATCCCGATCCAGTTCGGGGCATTCAATACTTTTGCGAAGTATTCGGGATATCCGTTCTTCCACCACCCTACACGCGTTTTGTCGGGGTAATACACACCCGCAATATAACTTCCTTGAAAGGTCGGGCCGGTATACGTTTCTTCGAAGTTGGCCCGTTGTCCCATCGCACCGTTACCAATGCTAAATAGACTTTCTGAAGCTTTTACGTGATTCACATCAAATCCTTCTTCGAGGATCGACCATTCGTCTGTTTGTATATAATCCTGATTCATATCTATGCCCTTTTTAATGGGTACTGTATTTATTGGTTTGTTTGAATTACCTCTTTGGGGAATCGAGGTGTTTTTCATTACTTAATACGATTAATTCCAGCAAAAATTCGTTGGACATTTCGGTGAAATTTTTAAAAACATAGGTTGCTTCAGAAAGAATTTCTTTGTTTCCAATTCCGATACTGATCATCCCTGCAGTATTAGCGGCTTGAATTCCTGCTACCGAATCTTCAAAAACGATACATTTTTCAGCATTGATTCCTAATTGTTGGGCAGCTTTCAGAAATACTTCTGGGTTGGGTTTGGCTTTTGTCACATTCGTGCCGTCTACAATGGCTTCAAAATTTGAAAAAAGAGCTACCTTTTTAAGTATCGCCCTGGCATTTTTACTCGCCGATCCTAAAGCAATTCGCTGGTTTTGTTCTTTCAGAAATAATAATACCCGTGTAACATCTGGTAAGATCTCTGAGGTGTTCATGGTATTTATATAGGCTAAGTAATCGTTATTTTTACGTGCCATTAGCTCCATGAAGGTATCCTGATCAAGGGTTTTGTTGCCCCATTCAAGAATCTTTTCTAGGGAACGCACTCGGCTCACACCTTTTAATTGTTCGTTCTCTGTTTCAGTAAATGTTACACCAATGGTTTCGGCTAATTTTTTCCACGCCAAAAAATGATATTTTGCTGTATCGACGATCACGCCATCTAGATCGAATATAAATCCCTTACTATTCATTGTCTATTGAAGGTTGATAGGTTATTGCTTTTTTATTGACGATCAATAAATTAGAAAGTCCTGCAAGTATTAAAAAGATTCCGGCTATGGTCATAGCATGAATGGCTTCGTCGCCTATTAATTTATGTAGAAAAACCACACCTCCTACTGCGGCAAGGATCTGCGGAATACAAATAAACATGTTAAAAACTCCCATCATAAGTCCCATTTTATTGGGATTTACTGAACTTGACAACATTGCATAAGGCATCGAGAGAATACTTCCCCATGCAATTCCTATAAGGGAGAAAGAAACAAATAGATATTCTGGCTGTCCAGGAATATAGAACATAATTAGAAATCCGATGCCTCCCAGAATTAGCGATCCCATGTGCACGTATTTGCGGTTAATACTATTATACGCCGTATAAAATGTGAGTAATAACGCGAAGAGCATAGAGGTAAGTCCGTAGATTCCCATTTTAGACCCCACGTCGTCACTTGCTTCATTATAGGCTTTATCTTTTTCTGTGTACTCGAGTTTGGATTGGTCTGATTTAAATAGTATTACTCGCTCGGTATCTACTAATGGAGTTCCTTCGTCATCGATTTGGGCAAATTGAGCGATATCTGGTTTTCCTGCGTTGTAAATATGTGTAGTGAGTGCGGGATTCGCCAAGGTCCACATGGCAAAAAATGCAAACCAAGAAAAAAATTGAACTACTCCTAATTTCTTCATTACCGTTGGCATAAGCGCATAAGTACTTAAAATAGTTGCGATCATTCCTTTCTTTTCAGCCCCTTCTTCCCCTTCTCCAAAGGCAGTCATTTGATCGGGAGTATATTCTTTGGTGGTAAAAATAGTAACCAGTATACTCGTAATAAATACAACAGCACCAATAGCAAACGCCACTTTTACACTGGGAGGAACTACTCCTGGCGCAGCTTCGTTAGAAACATTTAAGGTATTATTTACAAACTTCGGAAGGTTACTCGCAACCCAAGTACCAACACCAATAATAAGTGTTTGCACCACAAAACCATAACTGCGTTGTGAATCGGGAAGTTTATCGGCAACCAGAGCACGAAACGGCTCCATGCTTATATTGATTGAAGCGTCGAGTACTAAAAGTAAACCTGCGGCCATCCAAACTTCTGAAGAATACGGCATTACCAAGAGTGCAATCGAACTTAAAATCGCTCCTAGCAGGAAAAAAGGACGACGACGTCCCAGTGTTTTATGCCAAGTGTTATCACTTAGATAACCAACGATGGGCTGTACTAGCAATCCAGCTAATGGAGCAGCGATCCAAAGAAATGGAATGCTGTCTTTATCGGCTCCCAGTGTTTCGAAAATTCGTGACATGGTAGATCCCTGTAAAGCGAATCCGAACTGAATACCTAGAAATCCGAAACTCATGTTCCAGATGTCCCAAAATTTTAATTTAGGTTTTTGCATACCGAAAGTTTTTTAAGACTTCGATATTTCGAAATGGCTACCGAAAGTAGCTATTATGAGATATCAAAACTATATTAGGGTAGGAAGTATAAATACAGTTATTGATATTTCGAAGGTGTAAAGATATACTTTTTTTTTAAAAATTGTATGTTAAAATTGCTTAGTGGATTCGCGTTCTACGAGTTCGGTTTCTACGATGATGGTTTCGAAAGGTGGCTCTAAATGATCTTTTTCAAGTCGTTCTATAAGTAAAAAAGCGGCTTTTTCACCGAGTAATTTTCCGTGCTGACTAACCGTGGTTAGGCTTGGGGTTGCGTATTTAGATAGCATTCCGTCGGTAAAACCAATGACTTTAAGGTCTTTAGGAATGTGCTTTCCAAGATAACGAGCTGCTTTCATAGCCGAGAGTGCATAAATTTCATTGACAGCAAAAATTCCGTCGATTGCAGGATGATCTTTCAGGTAGGTGGCAATTACTTTTGCTAATTCTTCAATGTTCTCTTCTTCATTTAATTCATCCTTCAGTTTTAATTCAAACCCTTCATCTAAAGGAATGTTGCGTTCTTTTAATGCGGCTTCATATCCACCAGTTCGTAATTTACCTACGCTTACATGGTCTTCCGTAGTAATAATTCCTATATTTCTACACCCCGCATCTATTAAATTGAGAACGGCTTTTCTGGCACCTTCGGCATCATCTACCACCACTTTATCGCACGCTATTTCGGGCAGTACTCTATCGAACATAACAATAGGCATTCCTTGATTAATTGTTTCATGTAAATGGTGAAAGTCTTTTTTAAGTTGTGTTTCTCTAGCTACTGAAATAATAAATCCATCGATACTCCCATTTGCGAGCATGTCCATATTAATAACTTCTTTACTAAAAGATTCATTCGAAAGCCCAATAATTACGTTGTATCCGCGCTCGTTTGCTACTTTTTCGATTCCACTCACTACGGTTGTAAAAAAATGATGCACGATTTCGGGAATAATGACTCCCAGTGTCTTTGTTTTTTTATTCTTGAGGCTGAGTGCAATATTATTGGGACGGTAATTGTACAATTTTGCGAACGCTTGGATCTTTTGTCGGGTGTCCTTACTAATCTCGTGACTATCGCTTAAAGCCTTTGATACTGTGGATATTGAAACATCTAGTTCTTTAGCAATTTTCTTTAACGTTAGTTTCTGCATGGGTATGGGTGAATTTCATTTTGAAAGATATATGAAATTAAGGATTTAGTAAAATTGAAATATTAAAATTATTCATAAGGCAAGTATTTACGCTAAATACGAGCAATATGTTAAAATTTATAAACTTATCAACACGAAAACGTTTTCGTAAGCTTTCGTATTAAGAAACTGTTAAATTCTTATTTAAATTACGTTAAATTTGATTCCAAGGAAGTATAAATACAGTGCATAACTTATTGCAAATTAACAACTTAAAAACACATGAAACATATTCTAAAAAGCGCTCTGCTTGTATTGTTCTTACTACCATTGAGCCTTTTTGCACAATCTACTGTTACAGGGACGATTACTGAAAGTGCATCAGGGTTACCAATTCCAGGAGCAAACGTTGTTGTAAAGGGAACTACGAACGGAGCCTCTACCGATTTCGACGGAAATTATACACTATCGGAAGTAGCTACCGGCGATGTATTGGTATTTTCTTATGTTGGTTTTGAACCTCAAGAAATTAATTTCTCAGGGCAAAGTACTTTATCTATTGCTTTAAATGAAGATGCCGCTTTATTAGACGAAGTTGTTTTAATTGGATACGGGTCTACTACCAAACAAGATGCTACCGGCGCGGTTCAAAAAGTTTCTTCGGAAGAATTTAATAAAGGTGCGATTGTATCTCCCGATCAACTACTAGCTGGGAAGTCTGCCGGAGTACGTATTACCAGTAGTGGTGGTGCTCCTGGAGAAGGATCTGAAATTAGAATTCGTGGAGGTTCGTCGTTATCGGCAAATAATTCTCCACTTATTGTTGTAGATGGTATTCCATTAGATCAGCGTGGCGTTCAAGGGGTTCGAAACCAGTTAAATTCGATCAACCCAAACGAAATTGAAGATTTTGTAATTTTAAAAGATGCTTCTGCAACTGCAATCTACGGTTCTCGAGCTTCTAACGGAGTAGTTTTAATTACCACTAAAAAAGGAAAAAAAGGAGCCCCGTTTAAAATTGAATACGGTTTTCAAGTTTCTATCGATGAAGCAATCGATTATGTAGATGTGTTTACTGCCGATGAGTTTAGAACCCTCATAAATGAAAACGGAGCAGATCCTTCGTTATTAGGGAATGCAACTACCGACTGGCAGGATGAAATATATCGCACCGCAGTTGGTGGCATTCACAACCTTACTTTCTCGCAAGGTTTCGAGAATTTTTCCTACCGCATTAATTATAACAATACCAACAAACAAGGGATTCTTCGGAAAGACCTTTACCGTAGAAATGCTTTAAATGTAAACTTAAACGCAAGTCTTTTCGACGATCATCTTAAATTCGCCCTTACTACAAAAGGAAGTTTCGATGACAATTTTTATGCAGATACCGGAGCTATAGGAAATGCAATTGTTTTCGATCCTACGCAACCCATTCGACAAGGTGGAGCCTTTGGAGGTTATTTTGAATTTACTCAACCCAACGGTAACCCAGAAGCCCTGTCTCCTCGAAATCCTGTAGCATTGTTAGAACAAAATGATGAAAAAGCTCGAAATAAACGAAACATTACGAACTTAAATACCGAGTATCGGTTTCACTTTTTACCCGAATTGAAATTTATTTCGAACGCTGGTTTTGATTATTCTGAGATCGATGGACGTGAATTTGTTGAGGGTCGTTCTGCAACACAGCAAAATGGACAGTTTCAAAAATACTATACCGGGTTTAACAGAAACACCAACTTAGACCTTATTCTAAATTATAAAAACACAATTGCTACTGCAAATACCGAATACGATGTTACCGCAGGGCACTCTTATCAGGAGTTTTATGTGCTTTCCGATCTTACGGAAACACGAAATGGCATGCTAGAAACCGATCCTACTACTATAAACCGAAATTCGTTAGAATCATACTTCGGAAGGGTAAGTTTCGATATCGCAGATAAGTATTTACTGTCGGCAAGTTATCGTCGTGACGGATCTTCACGTTTTAAAAAAGAGAACCGTTGGGGTAATTTTCCCGCAGCCTCTATAGGATGGAAAATTAGTAATGAAGAATTTTTAAAAGATTCGAATGCAGTTTCTAATCTGAAGCTTCGTGCCGGATACGGAGTTACAGGGAACCAAGAAATAGGAACAAATTACGGGTATCTTGGAATTTACTCTCCGGGACAATCTTCTGCAAGTGTACAGTTTGGTGATACGTTCCAAAATACCTTACGCCCAGAAGAATTCGACGAGAATCTGAAATGGGAAGAAACCACACAATATAATGTGGGTCTTGATATTGGCTTTGTAAACAATGCCTTTAATGTAACGCTCGATGGATATTACCGAGAGACTGAAGATCTTTTGGCTAGAATTCCAACGGCAGCAGGGTCGAACCTTTCCGACTTACTAACCACAAATGTAGGAGAGACATTGAGTCGTGGAGTTGAATTAGGAATAAACACTACGGTAGTTAGCAACGACAATTTTAACTGGGATTTAAACGCAAATGCAACACTTCAGGAAGTAGAAATCACAAAACTGAATTTAAGTGGCGACCCAGATTTCTTTATCCCACAAGGGGGAATTGCCGGAGGGGTAGGTAATAACATTCAATTGTGGAGACCTGGATTTGACCCAACTACATTTTTTGTTTTCAGACAGGTATACGATTCGGAAGGAAATCCTATTGAAGGGGCATACGTTGATGTAAACGGAGATAATCAAATTACTGAAGCTGATAGACAAGCCTATAAAAAAGCAACTCCCGATGTGTACTTAGGATTTACTTCGAACATGAGTTATAAAAATTTCGATTTCGGATTTACACTTCGTGGAAGTTTAGGAAACTACGTGTATAACAATGTAGATTCTAATACGGCTTTCTATGAAGAATTGTTAAGCCCTCCTGGAAATTTCTATAAAAACGGAAGTAAAAATCTTCTCGAATCAAATTTTAATGATCCGCAATTGTTTTCAGATTATTATATTAGTAGAGCAGACTTCTTAAAAATGGACAACATGTCTATTGGTTACCTATTTCCAATGGAAGAAGTTCAGTTTAGAGCTTCATTCACAGCAACAAATGTATTTACCATTACAAAATACGACGGTCTAGACCCTGAGATTAGTAATGGGATCGACAATAATTTTTACCCAAGACCAAGAGGATTTGTTCTTGGATTAAATTTCACGTATTAATAAAAAGTATAAGCTATGAGCACTATTAAAAAAATACTCTTTGTTTTTTGCTTGACACTCGTATTTGTGTCCTGTGAAAAAGACCTAGAACTAACACCGGAAGACGATAGAGATACTTCTGCCGATGTTTTTAATGATCCGGCTTCTTACAGAGCCTTTATAGCTAAGATCTACGCAGGATTGTCATTAAGCGGTCAAGAAGGACCAGCGGGAAATCCCGATCTTGAAGGACTGGACGAAGGTTTCTCCAACTACATGCGCCTATATTGGTCGATGCAAGAATTAACTACAGACGAAGCACTCATCGCCTGGAATGATGGAACACTTCGTGATCTACACTACCAGAACTGGACGGCTGGTAATGAATTTATTCGAACCATGTATACTCGATTTCTTTATCAGGTAGCATTGTGTAATGAATTCCTTAGACAAACCACCCCCGACCTTTTAGATGGGAGAGGCGTAACTGGTGAATTACGAACGCAGATAGAGAATTACCGTGCAGAAGCGCGTTTCATGCGAGCCCTCACCTATTGGCATACGATGGACTTATATGCAAACCCTCCTTTTGTTACTGAAGAAGATCCTGTGGGAGCTTTTCTTCCAGAGCAAATTCAAAGAGCCGATTTATTTACTTACATCGAAAGTGAATTATTAGCCATAGAGGATGAGATCATTGGAGCAAAACAAAATGAATACGGTCGTGCAGATCAGGCAGCTGTCTGGACCTTGCTAACCAAACTATATTTAAATGCGGAAGTCTATACAGGCTCTGCTAGATATAATGATGCAATAACGTACGCCGAAAGAACAATTGGTGCAGGATATAGTATTGCTCAGGTTCCCTACGGAAACCTCTTTCTTGCAGACAATGACAGCAATGGTTCACAACAGGAAACAATTTTTGCGATTCCATTTGATGGTTTAAACACACAATCGTTTGGAGGAATGACATTTATGGTACACGCCCCCGTAGGAGGTTCTATGGATCCTGATTTTTTCGGAATCAATGGTGGCTGGGCAGGAGTTCGAACCACATCAACTTTTGTAGAGCAATTTGAAGGGGAAGAAAATTCTGCAGATGGACGTGCTAATTTTTATACAGACGGACAAACAAAAGAGATCGATGACATATCAGATTTTACAGATGGATATGCTGTAATTAAATACCGAAATGTTGATGTAGACGGAAACCCGGGAAGTGATCCGGGAGATCATCCCGACACCGATTTCCCAATGTTCCGATTGGCAGATGTATACTTAATGTATGCGGAAGCAGTAGTTCGCGGTGGTGGTGGAAGCCTTGGTACTGCAGTAGACTATGTTAATGAACTTCGTGAAAGAGCCTACGGAAATACCGACGGGAACATAACTAACTCAGATCTTACACTTGATTTTCTACTTTCGGAACGATCCCGTGAATTACACTGGGAATGTCACAGAAGAACCGATCTTATTCGTTTTGGACAATTCTCAGATCAAGGTATTTGGCCTTTCAAAGGAAACGTACCACAAGGAGCAACTACCGAAGCTTTTAGAGACGTGATGCCTATTCCGGCAACAGATATTGGTGTAAATACCAACTTAGAACAAAACCCAGGTTATTAATATAATTTAAAGTAAAAATAAAATGAAAAAAATATCAATTATACTATGTGCCTTGGTTGCCTTAGTTGCTTTCAATGCATGCGAAACAGAGGATGATGTTATATTTACAGCGCAAGAGGCAGATGGACTTGCCTTCACCAATACGACCTCTTCAGAATATGTATTAACCAATGCTACTGCCGGAAACCTTGCCGAGCGTTTTACTTGGAATGCCGCCGATTTTGGAACAGAAACAAATGTTTCTTATGATCTTGAAAAATCAAACACATCAGATTTTACCGAAGTTATTTCGGTGGGAACCACCACTTCAACCGAGCTTGGTGTAACTGTAGGACAATTATTAGGGTATGCTTCGGAAATCGGATTAGATAATGATCCTGCTACCGATGCACCTAACACTGGAACGATTTACATGCGCTTGCGAGGATATGTAGGTGCCGGTGGTCTTGAAACATTTTCAGATGCTGTAGGTTTAGTACTGGTGCTTCCTGAAACTACGGAAGATGAAGAAGCTGCATTACCAAGATTAGCAGTACCAGGACCACACCAAGATTGGAACCCTGACGAAAACTCTGGAGTACCTTTTGTACCTTATTTACAATCTGAAGACATTGGAAACACTAATTATGAAGGGTTCGTATATTTAATCGACATGTTTAAACTGGTTGAACCGAATGCCGATGGTGCGTTTATGTGGGGGAACCCTGATTATGGTGACGCTTCAGGAATTGATGGAAATTACACACAAATATTGGCACTTGAAGACGAAGGAAACTGTGGTGTGCCAGATGGTGAAGGATATTACTTACTCAACGCAAATACAACCGACCTTACCTATTCTGCAACTAAAACAGATTGGGGAATTATTGGGAACGGACTAACCGGAGATGGTTCGGGATGGAACGCTAGTGTACCTATGTCTTTTGATACCACTACCCGAATTTGGACAATCACAACCAATTTAGTTGCAGGAGTAGACCCTGATGATGCAGAAAATGTATTACGTATTAAATTCCGAGCGAATGATGCATGGGATATTAATATGGGTGAAGGCGACGATAATAATCTTGTATTTGGCGGAGGTGATATTGCTGTTCCTGAAAGTGGAACTTATTTAATCACAATCGATCTAAGCAATCCCAGAGCATATACCTACTCCCTCGAATTACAATAAAAAATTGCTAATTCATAATTTTGTTAAGCTTAAAGAGGAAGGTTCATATTGATCTCTTCCTCTTTTTATTTTAATCCAACTTTTCTATGAAAAATATACTCTATATTCTTTTTGTACTTGCTCCGTTTATGGGGAATGCACAGGTTCAAAATGCAACGTTTACGATCACACCAGCTACATTTAATGCAGATGAGGAAATCACCATTACTGTATCTAATATTGATCCATCCATATGGGGTGAAACCGATATCTATTTATGGGCATGGTATTTCGATGAAAACGATGAACCTGCTGGAGATTCACCTACCAATGGCGAATGGACGAACTCGAATGAAGTACAGAAATTTACCGATAATGGAAACGATACCTATTCCTATACGTTAACTCCTTCCGATTTTTATAACGATTCAGCTATTGGCAGGATGGGAATGCTCGCCAAAGCGAAAGACGGAAGTAATATGGGCAACGGAGACCGAAAAACACAAGATCATTTGGTAGAAGTAGGAACGTTTCAAACCTCGCTTATTACACCTTCAGAAGAAAACACAATTGTGAATCCGGGAACTTCTATTCAAATCGAAGCGGTTTCTTCAGTACCGGCAAATTTTCAGCTACTAGCCAATGGTACTGCGCAACCCGCACAAAATGGAATTACAAACTATTCTAATTCGTATGTTGTTTCCGAAGATATCTTTTTTGAACTTGTAATTACCGAACCTATTAGCGGAGAAGTAATTTCTGAAACATTCAACGTCCTACTTACCCCAGATCCACAGGAATTACCAGTACCTGCAGGTATGAAAGACGGAATTAATCTCGACCCAAACGACTCTTCCACAGCAACACTTGTGCTGTATGCGCCCTTTAAAGATTTTGTGCATGTAACAGGAAATTTTAATGATAATAACTGGCGGTTAACTAATGAATTTCTTCTGAATAAAGACACAACAACAGACCGCTTCTGGATCACTTTAAACGATCTTGATGCAGGGGATACAAATGTACTTTTTCAGTACGTAGTAGATGCTGAAATAAAAATAGCAGACCCCTACTCTACCGCTATTTTAGATGAATTTAATGATGTATTTATCACTGAGACTACCTTTCCCAACAGACCGGAATACCCTGCCGGAAAAACAATCGATGCGGTAAGCTGGTTTGTGGTTAATGAAACGCCGTACGAATGGCAAACTACCAACTTTGAGCGTCCAAAACAGGAAGAGCTTGTAATCTATGAGTTATTAATCCGTGATTTCGATGCTCTGCACAGTTATGAAGCACTTTCAGACCGTTTAGATTATATTGCAGACCTTAATGTAAATGCAATCGAGTTACTACCTGTAAACGAATTCGACGGCAATATTAGTTGGGGGTACAACCCATCGTTTCACATGGCGCTGGATAAGTACTACGGAACTAAAAACAGTTTTAAAGCTTTTATCGATGATTGTCATTCGCGCGGAATCGCAGTAATTCTAGATGTGGTATATAACCATGCCACAGGACAAAATCCGTATTTTAGAATGTGGAACGATTGTAATGGGTGTTATACCGGAACACCAACAGCGGAAAATCCGTTTTTTAACGTAAGTGATCCAAATCCCGTATTTCAATTCTTTAACGATATGGATCATGAATCGGAAGCCACACAAGCGTATGTAGACCGTATGAATGCGTACTGGTTGGAGGAATTTAAGATCGATGGATACCGATTCGATTTTACAAAAGGGTTTACAAATACACCTGGAGATGGAGGAGCTTACGACGCTGCTCGAATTGCTTTGTTGAAACGCATGTACGACGAAATTCGTACCGAAGATCCTTCAGCGTATGTCATTCTTGAACATTTTGCTCCTAATTCCGAAGAAACAGAACTTATTGAATACCGAAGCACCACAGCTCCCGACGAACCGGGTATGTTGGTTTGGACCAATCATAACTACAATTACAACGAAGCTACGATGGGGTACAATACAACTTCAGATTTCTCTTCAATATCGTATCTAAATCGAGGATGGGAAACACCTTCTGGAGTGGGTTACATGGAAAGTCATGATGAAGAACGGCTTAATTATAAAAATTTGGAATTTGGAAACAGCAATGGAAGTTACAACGTAAAAAACTTGGAAACCGCTCTAGATCGCCTAAAATTAGCCGGTGCTTTTTACTTTACCATTCCCGGACCTAAAATGATCTGGCAGTTTGGAGAACTAGGCTACGATTTTAGTATTAATTATTGTGAAGACGGAACCATTGATCCAGGGTGTCGCGTGAATCCGAAACCGATTCCTTTTGAAATAGGATATGCTAATGGAAGCAACCGTAGAAAAGTTTACACGGCTTGGAGCCAGTTTATTAAAATCACACAGCTTAATTCCATCTTTAGGACAACAGATTTCACATTAGATGTTGGCAATGATAATGGCTTGAAAAAAATTCAGTTACAGGATCTTTCTGCCACTGGGGACGAAATAAAATATGTTACTATTTTAGGAAACTTTGGTGTGGTTCCGCAATCGATCGATCCTCAATTTCAAGAAACGGGTACTTGGCACAATATGTACGACGGAAGCACTTTTGAGGTAACCAATATAAACGCACCTATTTTATTAGAACCCGGTGAATATCTTTTATTTGCTAATGAAACTTCATTACTTGAAACTCCAGAACCAAATAAAGCTAATTTTACTTTATATCCCAACCCTGCTAAAAATAAAATTTATCTATCAAGAAATTTTTCTGAAGTAAAAATATATAACAGTTTGGGAACTTTAATTAAATCAATTCAAGATTACTCATTAAATTCTGAAATTTCGATAGAAAGTCTTTCAACAGGATTGTATTTTTTACATCTTAAAAATGAAGGCTTTACATACGTTTTGAAGCTTATAAAACAATAGTGAAAAATAAAATACGTGTAAGTACGTATAGTAAAAACTGAAATACCACCTTATATTTGATTCATGAATTAGTGAATATGTATTGAGGTTAATTTTTTGTGGGGATAGAAAGTTTAATCAATACATTATAAAATTTACTAAGTTAGGTTTGTTAAAAGCGTCTCAATGAAAATTGAGACGCTTATTTTTTTAACCTGTTTTACACTACGTAGATTTGTTTAAAAAACCTGCACTATAACAGCACGAAGCTTTATTTATTCTGAAGTTATATAACCTATTATATTTACTCGTTAACTTAATTACTCGTTACAGTCAACTTTTCTAAGAGATGCAGTTAATCCCAATTCAGGGCTTCCCCCAGAAATTTCTGCAGATTCATCAGTAATAAAGATTTTTATTTCCACCGTATCTTTCATCCCCTCCTGCATAAAAATGTATTCGGCTTCAATAATATCATTTACAATATTTCCAGTTAAAGTTCCTCTGCGTTGATCTTTTTCAGCAGGCAACCAGTTATAATCTCCTTTTACAGTATCTCCCTCGACCGTTAATACTAATTCCTGAATGTCCTTTTTTAAAGGCTCCTCTTTAAAAGGGAATTCATTTCGAAAACAATATGTGGTTATTTTAGATGTAGCGCTATTGGCTTCTTTACTATCTTTTCTGGTAGAATTTTTACATCCATATCCGAGGATAATAATTAAACAAAAACCGAATATAATCGAGGTGCTTTTTTTCATAGCATAAAATTCGAATTACTGCTTAAGCATCATAAACTCTATAGAAGAGTCTTCGAATACCTTATGTGTTTGTTTTTTAAAGTCGGTTTCTTTCGCTTCAAAAATATTAGGAACATAGGTTTGCGGATTCAAGTCGATATACGGAAACCATGTACTCTGCACCTGAATCTGAATTTTATGTCCTTTCAGAAAAGTATGATGAATGTCCTGTAGTTTTACCGTTACATTTGTTTTCTCGTTTGGAGTAAAAGGCTTCGGATCGCTGAAACTATCTCTAAATCGACCTCGCATCACTTCACTGCGTACTAACATATGGTAATTGCTCATTTTTAAATACTCTTGGGTTTCTTCGTAATCGGGTGCATCGTGCGGGTACACATCTATTATTTTTACCACCCAGTCGGCAGCAGTACCAGTAGTAGCAACTTTTAATTTTGCCATAATATCCCCGGTCATTTTCATGTCTTCCGTAAGCACCGGTGTTTCAAATGTAAGCACGTCGGGACGTCGAGCTGCGAACCGTTGATCATCGGTCATGAATTTTCTTGGTGTAAACACCATTTTAATGTCTTCGGAATACGGAACCGGTTTCTTAGGATCACTAATAAATTCTGAAAAAGCCGTGGCACTACCCGCTTGTTCTGAAAGATCTTCACCATTCTGAAGGTAAAATGTTTTCTTTTCTGCCTGTTTTGGAGGCCATTCTGTATACGATTTCCAAGCTCTGCTTCCTGTATCGTACATATATGCCTCTGGCAAACCCGTTTCTCCCTTTCCGTTGTTCTTTAAAAAATGATTAAAAAATTTGGTTTCGATATCACGCTGAAAGTCTCTAGAAATAAAATCACCAAAATAAACATTCCCAATTGCTTGTCGTTCTTTATCACGCGCCCAATCTCCATGACTCCACGGACCAAAAACAACGGTGTTATAAGTGTCACTGTTTTTTTCAATATTCTCATAGGTTTCAAACGGACCATAAAGATCTTCCGCATCGAACAACCCTCCTACCGTCATTACAGCTGGTTTAATATTTTTTAAATGCTGAATAATGCCACGTGACTGCCAAAATTCATCGTAATTTGGATGTTCTTTTAATTGTTGCCAAAACACATTATCTTCTTTGTAATATTTGTCAAGATTCGATAACGGACCGGCATCTAAAAAGAATTGATACTGATCTTCAGTACCAAGTTCGGGACTTGAATACCAAGCCTCTTTTACTGGTTTTGTCTTTTCATATCCAAAAACCGTAGTCGCTCTCCAGTAACTTAATAAGTAGGCTCCATTGTGGTGGAAATCGTCGAAAAAGAAATCACCGATGGGCGCTTGCGGCGATACTGCTTTTAATGCGGGATGAGCGTCTAACAAGGAATATGTTGAGTAAAAGCCTGGGTACGAGATTCCCCAGATACCCACGTTACCGTTGTTATTCTGCACATTATTTACAAGCCATTCGATTGAGTCGTAGGTGTCACTAGCTTCATCTACCTGTTTCCCAGTCTTATTTGGAATATAAGCTCGCATGTTATCGTACACACCTTCACTATTCCAACGTCCACGTACGTCTTGATAAACAACTATATTTCCTTCTTTCATCATAAATTCGTTTGGACCAACTTTAGATCGAAACTGATCTTCTCCATAGGGGCGACAACTATACGGAGTACGTTGAAAAAGGATTGGATATTTTTTTGAAGTATCTTTTGGCGTATAAATAGCTGTAAACAGTTTTACACCGTCACGCATCGTTATATATGTCTCGGTTTTGGTGTAGTTATTTTTTGCGTAGTCTGCATCTGCATCCTGAGCTATTACGAAATTGAAACAACCTACTAAAGCTAGTATAAAAGCAATGTTCTTCATTTGTTATTTTTTAAATTTACTAATTCCTTCTGTTAACCATGCTTCGTATTCTTCCGCATCGGGAGTATATCCTACGGGTTCTATAAGGTTTTTCTCATTATGATCCATTAACACATAAAATGGCTGGGCATTAGCCTTATACCTTTTTATTTGCAGATCGCTCCAAAGGTTTCCTATGGTCTTAATTTTTTTCCCTGTTTCGAGGCTAGTATATTTATCTTCTTCGGGAAGTTCTCGTTTATCATCTACATAAAGAGAAATTAATACTACATCATTCTTTAAAATTCGTAAGATCGATGGATCTGGCCATACATTCTGTTCCATTTTTCTACAGTTTACACAAGCCCAACCTGTAAAATCGATCATAACCGGTTTTCCTACTTCTTTTGCGTATCTAAGTCCGTCATCATAATGGTGAAATGAAAGTATGTCGTGTGGCGCCATTAAATGTGCCCCTTCTGGAAGTTCCGATTCTGAAGCAGTTCCCGAAGTCCCTAATTTTGTAAATCCTACACCATAAGGCGATTCACTGTATTCCAACGGTGGTGGAAAAGCACTGATCAGTTTTAGTGGTGCCCCCCAGAGACCTGGAATAAGGTAAAAAACAAAACTAAGCGTTACCAACCCTAGCATTAATCTTCCTACCGATATATGAGGCAGAGGACCGTCGTGAGGTAATTTTATTTTACCCAGTAAGTACAAAGCCAATCCGCCAAAAACAGCAATCCAGATCGCTATAAAAACTTCTCGCTCTAATAAATGCGCCTGCATAACTAGATCGGCCTGTGATAAAAATTTAAAAGCAAAAGCGAGTTCTAAAAACCCTAAAACAACTTTTACAGTATTTAGCCAACCACCACTTTTAGGAAGTGAATTTAACCACCCCGGGAATATGGCAAATAATGTAAAGGGAAGCGCTATTGCCAATGAAAAACCAAGCATTCCGATTATAGGAGCAATTCCGCCTTTCGATGCTGCTTCTACTAACAACCCGCCCACAATAGGACCGGTACACGAAAAAGACACAATTGCCAAAGCCAATGCCATAAAAAAGATACCAGCAATCCCACCTTTATCGGCTTTACTGTCTACTTTATTTGCCCATGATTGTGGTAGTGTGATCTCGAACGCTCCCATAAATGAGATCGCAAAAATTACTAAAAGAAGGAAGAAAAGAATATTAAACCATACATTCGTCGACAGTGCGTTTAGTGAATCTGCCCCGAATATCGTGGTTACAACAGTCCCCAATAACACGTAGATTACAATAATAAAGAGACCATACATAATAGCATTTCGAATCCCGGTTGCACGGGTTTTACTTTGCTTGGTAAAAAAACTTACCGTTAAGGGAATCATCGGGAAAACACAGGGTGTTAATAAGGCTGCAAACCCAGAGATAAATGCCAATAAGAAAATGGTCCACAATCCTCTTGCATCGCCATCTGTACTACTGGCCGCCTTAGAAGGCGTTCCTTTTTTATCTTTACTATCTTGCGTAATATTTTCACCTTTAGAAGCTGCTGAATTCGGCAATAGTATTTCAAACTCTGAAAATTCAAAAATACACTTTTCATCATCGCAGGACTGAAAATCTACCGATGCTTTAATCAACGCCAAGGATGGGTCTAACACCTCAATTTTTTGTGTAAACGTGGCACTGTCCATGAAATAAGAAAGATCCATCTCAAAAATCTTATCGAATTTTGATTTCGATTTACTCTCAACTACATCTCCCACCAATTTAAACGCATCATTTTCATTTTCGAAAGAAAACAAGGTGGCAATGGGACCACCTTCAGGCACATTCTGTGTATAAAGATACCATCCATCTTCAATCTCTGCTTTAAATATTAATTCGTAGGTATTATCTCCAAGCTCTTTTATGTCTGAACTCCATTTAACGGGTTCAATTATTTGAGAAAAAACAGAGAGGCATGTAAATAGCGTGAGAAATAGAGAGACTATATTTTTATTCATAAAATTAAGTATCTAAAAGTTTAATTTCTAATATTCGCTGGGTGGTTGTACTTACTTTAAAACGTTCATCGGCTCTGTAACCAACCACCCAAATAATTTGATTGTTACTACAAAGCAGCCAAACATTTTCCTTCGCTACCAAAGATAACTTTTCATCTTTAAAAAACTTACTCAATTTCTTTTTTCCTTTCATTCCAAAAGGCTGAAATACGTCTCCTTCTTCCCATTTTCGAAGCACTAAAGGGAAGTCGATTTTATCTTGATCTATGTATATCGTATTTGTATCAAGGTATCCCACTTTATCGGTAGGAATAATGGTTAATGCGATGGGCTGCGTTATTTTTTTTTCTGAATTCTGAATAAAATAATGCTCACTCCTATTATCCGATTCATTAAATTTTGATTCTATGTCTTCTGAAGCTTTAATTTTAGTAAGAATAAACACTCCTCGGTCTTTAAGAAGTCGATGGGTTTTTGAAAAAACTTGCTTTCCGCTTTGTGCTGTTAAAAGATCGATAACAGCTTTGTGATCTGTAAAGCCAAACGACTGAAGCAGTTCATATAATACCGTTTCTTTGTTTGGTAATTCCTCTAATTTTTGAAGGTGTATCGTATACCCATCAAAATTTTCAGTTACTGCTAAATTATAAATCAAGACCATGTAGTCATCTATTAATGACTGACTGTTCTTTAAATATTGCTGCGTTTTTTGAACTTGTTGCAACGTGTTTTTTGTGACTTTCTTATAATTAGGAATTACCTCGTGACGCAATGCATTTCGAAGGTATTTTGTAGCTGCATTGCTACTATCTTCTCGCCAATATAAATGTTCTTTCTTAGCAAAATTTAAAATCTGTTTAGATGAAAAGGGTAAAAAAGGCCGGATAATGCGATCATTTATTGCTGGAATTCCGGTTAACCCGCGAAGGCCCGTTCCTCGTGATAGATTAATTAAAAATGTTTCCAGATCGTCATCGGCATGATGTGCGGTGAGTACATAATCGTACTTAAAATCTTTCAGAAGTTCTTCGAACCACCGATAGCGTAATTCCCTTGCAGCCATTTGGGTTGAAAGATGCTGGTCTTTTGCGTACCTTATGGTATCAAATGTTTCAGTAAAAACAGGTACTGATAATTGTTCCGCCAGATCAAGAACAAATGCCTCATCTCCGTCACTTTCTTTTCCGCGCAATGAAAAATTACAATGCGCAATTCCGGTTACGTAACCAACCCGATGCATGAGATGTGCAAGCACCACACTATCCACACCCCCACTACAGGCAATAAGAAGTTTTTTTCCTTTCAGAAAAAGAAAATTTTTAGCGAGATGGGTCGTTAATTTTGCTTGCAATCTTTTTTATTAAAAGTAGTAAAGGTACGAAATGGAAGGGGAAGGCGAAATGGAAATTAAAAACGAATTAAAAAAGGAAAAAGAGTAACAAAAGAAATTCTAGACTTTTTGTTTATTTATGCATCAAAGCTTCCCGCATCGCTTTTGCTTTCAGTAAACATTCTTCATATTCATTTTCTGGAATCGATTTTGCCGTAATAGCGCTTCCTACCGAATAACTAACATAATCTTGGTCGGCATTATAAAGAATACTTCTTATAATTACATTAAAGTCGAAATCCCCATTTGGAGCAAAATATCCTACTGCTCCACTATACAAACCGCGTTTGGCGTCTTCTAACTCTTCAATTATTTTCATAGCAGAAACCTTAGGGGCTCCTGTCATGCTTCCCATAGGAAATGTATTTTTTAAAATTGAAACCGACGAAGTTTCCGGATCTACTTTGCATGTTATAGTAGAAATCATTTGATGCACCTGTTCAAAAGAATAAATTTTACAAAGTTCCTCTACCTCAACGCTTCCTTTCTTTGCAATTCGAGACAAATCGTTTCGTACTAAATCGGTGATCATAATATTTTCACTGCGCTCTTTAGGGTCGGAAATTAGTTGCTGTACCATCGCAGCATCTTCACCGGGATCGTTCAATCTCGGTGCAGTTCCTTTTATAGGCTGAGAAATAACTACATCCCCTTTTCTTTGCAGGTATCGCTCTGGTGATGCCGAAAGTGCGTATCTATCTTTAATTTTAAGAAAAGCAGCAAAGGGCGGGTGGGAAATACTATTTAAATGCTGAAAGACTCGTAATGGGTTGATTTTTGTTGCTTCGGAATAAAATTCTTGACAAAAATTTGCTTCATAAATATCACCTCGTTCAATATGCTGAAGCATGGTAGTGACCTTCTCAAAATAACTATCTTTCGAAGTTCTTACCTTAATTTTTACTGGTGTTTCACTATTAAATTCTTCTGAAGGGTTTTTCAATTGGGTTGAAAGGATTTCATTCCAGTCGGTTTCCAGTTCGTCATCAACCATATTTAGATAGTGTAATTCGACTTCATTTTCTGAAAACAAAAACACTTTTTTGGGTTGAAAAAAATAGAGATCGGGAAACTGAAGCCCATCGTGATTTTTAGAGTGTAATTGTTCTACGCTATTTTTAAGATCGTATGTGAGATATCCAAACAACCAATCGTTCGTCTTAGTTTGATATTCATTCAACGCATCGAAAGCTCCAAAATGATCGGTCTGAATTGCTGTAAGTGCATCCACAGCAAGTATTGCCAAATACGTACCATGTGATTGTTGATAGGCATTCGAATCGAGCCAAACTACTTCTTCAAACTGTTGTGCCCAAAGAAGAATCTTAGCAGTAAGCTGACTAGAAAAGGGTATCTTATAGGTATTGACGACTCTCATAAATAGTATTGGAATGTAGCGACTAAAAACCATCTCAAAAGTATTTAAAATTTAGGAAGTATAAACAGAATTGAATCAACTTCCTTTTTGGCCTTAATGTTCAATGGAAAAACTTAACTATTAAACAAAATGAGGTGTATTTTGCCGATAAATTATGCATTTTATCTACTATTGTTGAATTTCAACAATAATCTTGTAATTAAAATATTACAATTTTTTACACTTAATCTAAAATAATTTTCATTTAAACGATTATTTTAAAATTAGCATTTAGAATTTTTGAGAATACATAGAAGTACTTTTTACATTTGCCGCAGTTAAACCCAAATTAACTTCTACTTATGAAAACTATTGCGTTTGCTCTTATAGCAGTTGTCACTCTTCTAGGTTCTGTACAAATAAAAGCCCAGGTGGGTATTGGAAATACATCACCAATGAGCATGTTAGACATCCAATCATCCAACCCTTCAGATCCGTCTCATAATGACGGGATTTTAATTCCACGTATTTCTAAATTTCCAGCCGTAAATCCAGGACATGACCAAAACGGAATGATGGTGTTTTTAACAGCCCCTGTTGGAACTTTTAATGTGGGATTTCACTACTGGCATGCTCCAGAAAGCAGATGGATCTCTGTAGGAGCCGAAGAGTGGAAAGACGGATTTAGCAGTACAGGAGAACCTCTTATCTATGCATCTCAAGCAAAGTTAAGTGGAACAGACATTATTATTACAGATTCAGGAAAAGTAGGAATTGGAACCGATACTCCCGTAGAACGTTTCGAATTTAAAGGCCCTGGAGATAACGATTTTCAAATAACAAGTGCCAATACCAATCCTCCAAACGTAATTTTATATAATACCGGAGGTACGCTTGATGCCCCTACCGCTTTTACGAATGCGAATCAGGAAATAGGATCGGTAATTGTAAAAACACATGATGGCGCTGGAATTAGAGAACCAGGTGGATTTCGTTTTTATATAGATGGATTGGCTTCTCCAGGTAGTACGCCTTCAAAATTTGTTGTAAATACAACTCCAGAAGGATCTACACAGCAACGCACACGAATGACCATTCGTAGTAACGGAAATACAGGTATTGGTGTTGAAGATCCAAAAGCCGTGCTGCAGTTAAAAGGGGGAACTACCAATAATGCTCCTTTAAAATTTACGGCAGGCCCCGTATTAAACACCCCAGAAGCAGGTACCATTGAATACGACGGTAATAACTTTTATCTAACTGCTGGAACCTTACGCGAAGTTGTTATGAAAGGGACTTCGGTAACAATCCCCTTAAGTTTTCCACCGATTAACAAAGGACGTTTTGCTGATGTAGACGTAGCTGTTAGTAATGCTGTTGTTGGAGATGCTTGTAATTGTTCACCACACGGTGGAATGGAAGATTATTTAGTTTGGAATTGTTATGTAAGCGCCCCCAATACAGTTACCGTTCGTGTTTCTAATATTAGACAATCCTCTTCCGCAATTTCTCCAAGCACTCGAAACTGGAATATTAAAATAATAAAGTAAAAAGGCGTTTTAATTAAACGGCAAAAACATACTTTAAACGATTAAAATGTGATTTTTTCAAAGTATTTGTAATCAAAGTATTACATAATTATGCATTTCATCGATTTAAAAATCCACTTAAACGAATATATAGTCTTTCGTAGTGTTAAGGTTTGATTTGATATAGGAATAAAAATTACCTTTGCTATTGTTAACCCAAATTAACACCTACTTATGAAAAATGTTACTCTTGCTATTCTAGCTATTTTTACATTATTTTTTACCACATTAACGAAAGCTCAAGTTGGTATTGGAAATACATCTCCAATGAGCATGTTGGATATTCAAGCCTCCGACCCTTCAAATCCTGCAAGCAATGATGGAATCTTAATCCCAAGAGTTTCTAAATTTCCAGAAACAGATCCAGGACATGATCAAAATGGAATGTTAGTATACTTAACAGCTCCTGTGGGAACTTTTAATACAGGATTTCATTACTGGCATGCTCCAGAAAATCGTTGGATCTCGGTTGGTGCTGAAGAGTGGAAAGATGGTTTCAGTTCAACTGGAGAACCTCTTATCTATGCTTCTCAAGCAAAATTAAGCGGTACAGATGTTATTATTACAGATTCCGGGAAAGTTGGAATTGGTACCGAT
This sequence comes from Cochleicola gelatinilyticus, assembly GCF_001637325.1. Taxonomy (GTDB): domain Bacteria; phylum Bacteroidota; class Bacteroidia; order Flavobacteriales; family Flavobacteriaceae; genus Cochleicola; species Cochleicola gelatinilyticus. The sequence goes on along the minus strand of NZ_LRXL01000037.1, from coordinate 283,960 downwards.
ACACCTGTAGAACGTTTTGAATTTAAAGGGCCAGGAGATAACGACTTTCAAATTACTAGTGCAAATACAAATCCTCCAAACATAATTTTATTCAATACTGGAGGAACATTAGACGCACCCGCTGCATTTACAAACGCCAATCAAGAAATAGGGTCTATCATCGTTAAAACCCATGACGGAACAGGGATTAAAGAAACAGGAGGGTTTCGTTTTTATATCGATGGACTGGCAACACCAGGAAGTGCCCCTTCAAAATTTGTCTTAAATACAACACCTGCAGGTTCTACAAGTCAGCTAACAAGGGTGGTAGTAAAGAATGATGGAAAGATGGGAATTGGAACACAAGAACCTACCGAAATATTGGATGTAGCAGGAAATATTCGAGTTCGTAATTTAGGTAGTGGTGCCTTATATAGTGACTCTCACGGAAATATCAGCAATGCACCTATGGGACCTATTACAGTTGCTGCAGGATTGGTGGAAGGTAATGGAAATGCCTTAAAAATTTATGGAGCCACTGTATCAAGAATAAACAAAGGAAATTACCAAGTAACTTTTTCAAGTCCAAGAAGTAGTAATAACTATATTATTAATTTAGCATCGGCCGATTGTAATGATGCTGGAGACTGTGATTATGACGACCCAGGTATCACCTATTTAAACCGACAAACTACTGGCTTTCGAGTGAATATAGGAGATAGTGATAATGGTGGTACTGCCAAAGAAGATATTGACCTAGAATTTACTTTTTCGGTAATCGATTTTTAAAAATACCCCCCGCACATAAAAAAAGCTGGTTGAAAAATTTCAACCAGCTTTTTTATTTTTAATAACTCTTAATTTACAACTTATACATGTAGTGCACGATCTCCCGTTGCAGCAAGTGCAGCTTCTTTAACAGCTTCAGCATACGTTGGGTGTGCATGACTCATTCTAGCAATATCTTCAGCGCTGGCTCTAAACTCCATAGCAACAACCGCTTCAGCAATAAGATCGGCAACTCGTGCGCCTACCATATGTACCCCTAGAACCTCATCGGTTTCTTTATCGGAAAGAATTTTTACAAATCCGTCGGTATCACCACTAGCACGACTTCTTCCTAAAGCTCGCATTGGAAACTGACCAGAATTATATGAAACTTTAGCTTCTTTCAATTGCTCTTCTGTTTTCCCTACGGAAGCAACCTCAGGCCACGTGTATACTACTCCCGGAATTAAATTATAATCGATATGGGGTTTCTGTCCCGCTAGAATTTCAGCAACCAATGTTCCCTCTTCTGAAGCCTTGTGTGCTAACATTGCTCCTTTCACAACATCTCCAATAGCATAAATGTTTTTCACATTAGTCTGTAGGTGCTCATTTGTTTCCACGAGTCCACGCTCGGTTATTTTTACTCCGGCATTTTCAGGTTTTAATCCTTCAGTGAAAGCACGACGTCCTACAGAAACCAAACAATAATCTCCTGTAAAGGTTACCTCTTTGTCTTTTTTATCGGTTGCAGTTACGGTAATTTCATTCTTCTTTTTCGAAACGGCTGAAACTTTATGGGAAAGATAAAACTTCACTCCTTGTTTTTTCATCACTTTAGTAAGCTCTTTACTTTGCGCACTATCCATTGTAGGGATAATTCGATCCATATATTCTATTACAGAAACTTCAGCTCCCAAACGACGGTATACTTGCCCTAATTCAAGACCAATAACACCACCTCCAATCACGATCATGTGCTTCGGAATCTCTTTTAAGCTTAATGCTTCGGTAGAAGTAATAATACGTTCTTTATCAATTTTAATAAACGGAAGCGTTGCCGGCTTACTTCCAGTTGCGATAATGGTATTAGCAGCTTCTATGGTTTCATTTTTATCTCCGGTAATTTCAATATGAGTAGCATCTTTAAAAGCACCAACTCCTGTAAAAACATCGATCTTATTTTTATTCATAAGAAATTCGATTCCTTTGGTGGTTTGTTCTACCACAGCACCTTTTCGTTCGATCATCTTTTTAAAATTGATCTTTACTTCTCCTGGAATCTCAATCCCATGGTCTTCAAAATGCTTGATTGCATCTTCGTAGTGATGAGAAGAATCTAACAAGGCCTTACTTGGAATACATCCAACATTGAGACACGTACCTCCCAAGGTATTATATTTTTCTATTATAGCAGTTTTCATTCCCAATTGGGCACAACGAATGGCAGCTACATATCCTCCAGGACCGGAACCTATTACAGCAACATCATATTTTGACATAGTGGTGATTTTTAATTAAAAGTGAACTTCGCTACTGAAGTTTTAGAATTAGAGCACAAAGGTACGATACTGTTTAAGAGTTTAAAAATTATGTTTACAGATATTATCATAGCTTCCTTCACTACATAAAAACAGATTGAATAAATTTTATACAATTACGCCTCCATTCCTGGAAAAGCCAACATTTGTCCCATACCTACTGTAAAAAGCCAATTTCCATAAAGTGCATGTTCAATACTCACCAAAGTTGTAGAACGATATTTTAAATAAGTAGTACCAAAAATAAGTCCCCCAATAAACGTTAATACAAGTACCAGTGTATTTCTAAAAAATAAATGTGCAAGTGAAAAGATAATAGCATTTATAAAAACAAGGAGCGCTTTACTTTGAAACAACAACTCATACCGTTCAAAAAAGAACGTTCTATAAATAATCTCTTGCGGCCACACCGATAGAAATGTATAAATTAAAAGAATGAGCACAAAAAGTCCAGGGTGGTTGCGAGGAACAAAGAAGAGTGCGTTAAACTCCGTAAAATAAACGAACAAAGTGGTACTCACTATAACACATAAAAATGTTATGCCGATCCTTTTCCAAAATTGGTTCCACGGAAGATGCTTTTTTACACGAAACTGAATATTTTTAGACCGCTTTAAGATAAACACGATATAAACAAATCCTGCAATGGTAAGCCCTGCCTTTATCCAAAATGCATATGGCAAGGCAAAACTCACTGGAAGTACTACAAAAAGCAGAAAAAACTCTGTAAGTAAATAATTTTTGGTTGGCATTATTATGAGAACGTTATTGCTGTGGTGTTCTTAACCTCATTAATTGTGAAAGAACTTTGAGTGCTTCCAACATGTTGTAAGGTAGTTAATTTTGTCACCATAAAGCTACGGAAATGCGCCATATCACGAACCATCACTTTTAAAAGATAGTCGTATTCCCCGCTTACATGAAAACATTCTAACACTTCATCTAAAGTATTTACCTCAGCTTCGAACTTTGTAAGGTGTTCTTTTGAATGCTGAATTAATTTAATATGACAAAACACCATAAAACCTAATCCAACTTTTTCTGAATTTAATAGCGTTACGTAGTTCTTAATAATACCGTTACGTTCCAATTTTTTAATACGTTCATAAACTGCAGTGACCGAAAGATTTAGTTTTGAAGACAATTCTTTGTTAGTCTGCTTTGCATCTATCTGAAGATAACGAAGCAACAACGTATCGATAGCATCTAATTGCATAAAAGAAAATTTTTCTGAAAAATACGGAAAACCATATTAGTTTAGATAAAATTTCGTAAATAATATATAATTCTAGTTTTATCAACTAAAAATAACCATCTCTATTGATAAACAGACTACGCCTGTGTAGTTTTACCAAACAAAATTAAATTTTTTAAAGATATGGCTTTCAATCCCGCAGACAACATTCAAGACCTTCAATATTTTGGTGAATTTGGAGGTGTAAATCCCTCGATTAGTGACTCATCCACCTACACATTTTTAAGTGCAAAGACCATGTTCGATACTTTCGAAGGGAATGCGGACGGCTGTTATTTGTATTCTCGTCACTCTACTCCCTCTAATCTATATTTAGGGGAAGCTTTGGCCGCTATGGAAGGAACCGAAACCGCTAATGTTGCAGCTAGTGGTATGGGAGCTATCACCCCCACAATCTTACAGTTCTGCCAAGCGGGCGATCATGTGGTTTCCAGCCGAACGATTTATGGGGGTACGTACGCCTTTTTAAAAAACTTTGCCCCTCGAATGGACATCCACACATCGTTTGTAGATATTACTAAGCTCGATGTTGTTGAAGCTGCAATTACCAAGAACACAAAAGTCTTATACTGTGAATCTGTTAGTAATCCGTTGCTTGAGGTTGCAGACATAAAAGGTCTTGCTAAAATTGCCAAAAAGTACAATCTTCAGTTATTAGTTGATAATACGTTTTCACCCTTAAACATTTCTCCTGCAAAATTAGGTGCTGATGTGGTGTTACACAGTTTAACTAAATTTATTAATGGAAGCAGTGATACCATGGGAGGTGTTGTTTGCGGCACACAAGAATTAATAGATACCCTTCGGAATGTAAATGATGGAGCCAGTATGCTTTTGGGCGCGTCCATGGACAGTATGCGAGCGGCATCTATTATGAAAAACTTAAGAACGCTTCATATACGAATTAAACAACATAGTAAGAATGCTTTGTATTTAGCTGAAAGATTTCAAAAGGAAAAAATTAAAACCGTATACCCTGGTTTAAAATCACATCCTGGACACGAATTATTTAAATCGATGATGAATGAAGAATATGGTTATGGCGGAATGTTAACGCTCGACGTAGGAAGCCTCGACAAAGCAAATGAGTTAATGGAGTTAATGCAAGAACGTAATCTCGGTTATTTAGCTGTGAGTCTAGGGTTCTACAAAACATTATTTAGCGCACCGGGATCTTCTACTTCTTCGGAAATACCAGAGCAAGAGCAAGCCGAAATGGGGCTTTCAGATGGCTTAATTCGTTTTTCTATCGGATTGGATAACGATATTGAACGCACCTTTAACATGATGCGCGAATGCATGGTAGAGGTTGGAGTTTTAAAAGCATAAGACTTATAAACAATCTACATGTTTGTCTCAACAGGAAAATTAATTTATTATGGCTGTGCTAACTTAATTTATTAGATCCTCCATCTCTTGCGAATAGCAACATAGGTTAAAATAAAACCGCTACCAGAATTACTTCCGATAGCGGTTTCCTCATTTAAATAACCACCTATTATTCTTTTATAATTCGTTTAATAAGGGTTTCGGTGTCGGTCGTGATCTTTACAAAATACACTGCCGATTTTAAATTAGAAAGATTGAGTTGATCTATCACATTAGAGTTCTGTTGCACTTTTCTTCCCCGAATGTCGAATACTTCAACCGTTTTAATTTGCGTATTCGGTGTCTTAATAAATAAGATATCTTGGGTTGGATTTGGATATATCAAAACAGCTTCAGAAGTACCACTAGACACTCCTAATGTTCTATCTTCAAATACTATAGAGAATCGATTGCTGTACGTTCCTGCTGTAGCCGTAAATGCATACGATTGTTCATTTAAATTTGTAATGATGTCTGCGGTATGATCGATGAGGTACACAGTAGCTTCAGATATAGAAGTTCCATCTAAATCATGGATCGATATACGGTACGATTCTAATGTTTCCACTTGAGTTGCAAAACTGAAAGGCACAATCGCTTCCGAAGTAAATGCTTCACGTCCCTGAATTCCCAATTGTTCCCCTGTTTCCAACTCTTGATATAAAGATACCGGAGTAGCTAACCGTATAATATCAGCGCCTGGATCGAATCCTTCCGAAGTAATCTCAGAAAAACCAAGTAATGAAGTACTCCCCAAACCATGGGTCTCGTTAAAAACATTGAGCCAAACTCGATCACGCTCCACTAAAGATAGACGTCCTGAAACATCATTATTTCCAGTTACACGCATTGCATTATTAAATTCTGCCGATCCCGCCACAAGTGCCTTTACCGCAAAACCTTCTCCCGATGGTACAAATCCATTAGGTGTAGCACCACCGTTTGCTGCAGGATTACCTCCCATTACCGTACTATACATGGAGATATCTCCCATACTATAATTACTTGGATTGTAACCTTCATAAGTGGTACTTGGTGAGGTAAGGTGCTCCCAAAAATACAAGCCTTCGATCATCTCGTTTTCTGCTATAAATAGGTCGGCATCGATTGCAGAAGGATATGGATTTCCTAACACATTCATACTTGCGTTTTGGGTTCCGTTGTATTCAACTTCAAAAGATATGATTCCGTTGTTGAGAGTTCCATCATCAAAGTTTGCAGTATAATCTGCCGGTGCAGGAATTTCTGCCGTTTGTTGGGGCATGACAAGATAGCCTTCCCCTGGATTCATCATTCCATCGTAAGTCATCCAGTTATTTCCATTGTCATCAGCAAAGTTTCCAGCGCCTGGAAAATTCGCTTCCACATCTTCGTTCGGACTAAAATTTGCTGTGATATGATTTCTGAATTGAATCGGTGCTCCAAAAGCAGCTTGTGTCTCAGTGGTCATAGGACTTGATGCTAACGCAAAGCCTCTGTTCTCAATATTATCTAAATCTTTCTGAACCAAAATCGAACCATTGTTTATTACAACAGCACTATTCTCAACCTGCACTACACTGGCTCCATGAGCAACACGTAAATCTCCATCTACGATAATATCATTCTCAGTTCTTAGATAATCTCCTGTTTGTATTGTTAAAATAGCTCCTTCCATAACCGTTAGGGAACATGCTTCAATAGAAAGACCGCCTGTTGAAAGGTTTTCAGAAATGACAGCTTCCATTGTGGAATCGGGAGTTCCGTTGTCCCACCCTCCCGCGATTGTATAGGTAGTAACACCGGCACAACCAGCAGGTAAAGTTGCTCCAGCACAGTCGAATGTATCATTGAATAACTGAATACCAGGCTCATTAGTACAATTGGGAAATCCAGTTGTTTCTGGTCCGCAGGCAGTGTAAAACTGGTCTAGAAAAACGGGTTGTGTTTCAAAACAAATAGTTGGATCCTGTGCCGCATCAATATAGCGAATTTTAATACTGAACAAATGCTTTGGCATAGCAGTAACATTGTTCTCTGTAATGGTTCCACTGCTCACTCCTTGTTGAAAGGCAGTTGAAACTCTAAAAGTGGTATTATCATTCTGAATAAAATCTTTGTACGCTGGAAACCCATAAGCTTCCGCTAAGATCGAACCATCTGGTTGCAAATAATCAAAATTACCATTGTCTGAAATATTAGGACCAAAGGCAGCTTCGTTATAGGTAAAGTAGATCTGTCCCGATCCCAGTTTAAAATCTATACTACTTTCCATATAAATATCGGCTTCATAAAAGTCGTCGACCCCGTCATTTGTTATTCGGGCATTATCCATCGTAAAATGGATGTCTTGAGCCGCCAGCCCAAAGCTGCACAGCACTATTAATGTTACAAGTATTTTAGTTTTCATAAAATTAGTTTTTAAGGTTAGTGATGTATTTAAATGAGTATTAATATTGTTCTCCTTTTCCTAGATTAGGATTTCCAGTGTTGTTGATGTCGCTGTTTTGAACTTGACCATTTAAATTGAGGTCTCCTTCGGAATATCCCGAACTTCCCAATAGTAGTACAATCGCCGTAAGATCACTATTCTGAACCTGCCCATTGCCGTTGACATCCCCTCCGAACATTGCATAGTTCCCGCCGCCCATATTGGCTACCGCATTAGTGCCTCCAAATACATCTGAAGGATTTGAACTAAGATCTACAGCTGTCGTTCCTAAAATCGCTATCGGATTTGCACTTAGAACCCCTAAGTGATTTCGGTGATTTACTAAAACATAATAGCTTGCAGCAGCCGATGTAAATGATACTGCGGAGGTACCGTCAACATCAACCACATCGCCATCTCTTTGTAGTAAGGCTGATCGCGCTTCAATTACATTCGTTCTGTCTGAAGCATTTCGTAATTCTACAAAAACCCAATCAACAATCGCATTAGGGCCTGTTGGTGTAAAAACTGAAGCATTACAGGTTAATCCATCGGGGTACGGACTTGTAGTGGGGATCACCGTCGCGATACGTAGATCATCATTCATAAGACTTGGTGTTGTTGGCGCCAAAAGAGGACCTTGCAAAAAGACTTTAGGGTTTATAGAAAGTTGTAACGAAACCGAGGTGATAAACCCTTCAGAAATCTGAATATTTCCTGCACTAAGTTCCTGTACATTCACTTCCCCTAAGGTGTAAAGAATTTGAATGTTTCCGTTTGCTTCGGAAGCGCCTCCGCTATCGATGCTGAATTTTTCGATGCTCTGTGCATTTCCGAAGAAAGAGAATAGAAATATGCTGAATAATGTGATTTGTATTTTCATTTTAGTAGTTTTAATAATTTCGTTAATTAATCAATGTAGGTCACTTCTACTGCACAAACTCCCATATCTGGATGTGTCCAGGTTGAAGTTGGTGATATTCTAATAACATATTGATAATCGTTGAGAATGGTAAAGTCTGTATCATAGGTTTCTATAAACCCAGAGGTAGATCCACCAAAAGTGGATACAGAAAATTGAATCGAAAAAATGGTGGAAGTTCGCAGACCTCTCAATAAGGAAGCTTGCAAGTTTTCATTTCCTAAATACGTTCCATCCCTTAAGAAAAACCGCATCGACGTGACCGTGGAGCCTTCAGGTAATATTAAGGGCGCCACTAAAAAACCATTTCCAGTCGTTTTTTGAGCGAACGCACCGAAATTTTGTAGGATTATCGGGTTTACGTTAGTATTACCTGTAAAAGCGGTGGCAGGAATAATAATACTCTTTTCTTCTGTTCCTACCATATTGTCCACATAAGTTTTAACCGCACTCTCTGTTGGAACTGCATTTGAACTGTTCCCAGAGAGTGTTCCGTCTGTTGAAAATTCAGATATTAGAGGTCCAGTTCCCAATCGTAATGCACCATCTGTAGTAATATTACCCGAAGTTGAAATAGTTACTATATCATTATAACCTGTTCCTGCGGTTAAATCACTATCGACCCCAATACGAAGTTGATCGTTAAAGTTTTCGATTTTAAAATAAGAATGAGTGCCTCCGGCATCTCCGTTTTCCAATCGCATCGAAGTTCTGTTAAATGTATTATTAGCACTTAACAGCATTCTGGCATCGGTATCATCATTAATATGAAGTTGTTCCGTCGGATCTGCAGTTCCAATACCTATATTCCCATCTTCTTTAAAGGCGTTATCACCGTCTTTTTTAAACACAGCATCTCCCGATGTAATGGCATAGGGAACTGTCTTAAACTCGGTGGTTCCCATATCAGTTAATCCGTCGCCTGTATTTATCTGTACATTAAGAAAATGTGCATCGTTCGCCCAGTCGATGGCGTCGAAGGTTCCGGTAATGGGAGTCCCTTCCCCAATATTGAGAATAATGAGTCCGTTGGCATCTGTTGTTGGTGAATGCGTTTCAGAATATACTGAGGTCGCTCCTTCAAGAATTGCGAATTGCACTTGAATAAGATCATTGGCGACTATGCTTCCGCTTCCGTCTTTAACAATAGCTTTGTAGTTAATTCCTTGCTGGGCTACGGTTATAGCAGAAAAAATGAACAAGAAAAAAAATGTGAGGTTGGTTTTCATAGAGGTAACTTTTAGTTGGTTTATAAAGCGTATTAAAAGGTTATAAATTGAAATTCGCCTTGTAGTGGTGCTCCAGATGCATTGTATAAATACACCACTATTTTTCCGAGGTTGCTGGTTATCCGACTTCTTACAACATTAGAAGTAACTGTTGTTATAAACGTTGAAAAATTGCGATAGAAATAATTAATACCAGATATGGTTATTTCATAACGATTTAATGCTGCAACCCATTCTACAGTGAAATTGCCTGATCCTGAAGTGATGTTCCCACTAGACTGGATAAAACCAAATGCCCGCGGCCCGATAGCTGCGGTGGTTTGAACCGAATTATCTTCAAATTGCACAGATTTAAATCGAGCCGAGCCATCAGCGTTGACCGCAGCAACAATTTCACTACCATTTTGCATTTCTATAAATTGAGAGGTAGCCGGCGAGCCTGATGGTATCTGTAACTCTAATAAATCTTTTCCTGCCGGATGGTCCCGACTTTCCAAGCGCATGGTATTTTCAATTCCAGTTGACTGAATCACTGAGAAAGGACTTAAAGGATTTGAATCTCCTACCCCTACATTTCCAGCGTTATAGGAAATTCTATCTGCACTATTTTTTATCCAAAGAGGATTTTCGAGTGATTTGGCGACATCTGCGACCTTAGCGTAGGGAACTGTTTTAAATGCCGTAGTTCCCATGTCTGTTAATCCGTCACCGGTATTAATCTGCACGTTAAGAAAGTGATTTGCACTGCTCCAATCGATGGTCGAAAAGTCTCCTGCTCCAATTGGTGCCCCTTCGCCGATATTTAAAATGATGATTCCATTCTCATTGGTCGTTGGGGTGTGAGTTTCTCCGTACACTGTGGTTGCTCCATCCAGTATGGTGAATTGAACAGCGATAAGATCGTTGGCGACAATGTTTCCGCTACCGTCTTTTACAACGGCTTTGTAATTAATGCCTTGCTGCGAAAAGCAGATACCGCAGATTAAAATCGCACCTATTAAAGTTAATCTCATTCTCATAATCGCAAGTTTTTTGTATTAATGAACTGAATTTATTTTAAGGTTACGAGAACCAATACAAAACCGCTACCCGATTCTAAACTAGTCATGGCTTTACCAATGATGGCTCCTTGGGCTCTTTCGTAATCAGTTACTTTCATTGCATAACCGGGAATCGAAGACGATGTGAGCATATCCCCTGCCTTTATGGTTCCGTTTTCGGTGTTCGCATAAACATATACTTTACCAGCAAGTGCAATTGGAAATTGATTTGCTTGTACTATTGCTCTTTCCTCTTCTTCAGCAAGACTTCCACCCATGAGTAATCCGGGTTTAACTCCATTTGCTCCACTGATAATTCCTGCGATTTTTCTATCGTATGCTTCGGTGGTTATGATCATGTCACCGGGATTGCTTTCATCGATTGACAACAACACTCCAGGTCTTAATTGGTTATTGTGAGCATTTCCTGGATTGACTTTAAAGAACTCGGCAAGATCTCCTCCGGTAACTTCAATTTCCTGAGTGATGACACGTCCTAATCCTAAGAAATCTCCATCTAAGGAAATACCCAATGATCCGTCGGCCTTATACAAATTTATTTGTGAACCTGTGCTTGAAGTTTCAGATGCCTGTAATTGAAGTGTTCTAAACCCACTCTCACTATTGGTAGGAGAAGGCTTATTTCCCATATACAGTTCGATTTCACCACCAGTTCCTGATCCAGAATATCTCCCTCTAATTGTAGTATAATTTGTATTTCTTAGGAACAGATCTTTACTTGCAATGGTAAGACCATCGAGAGGCACACCTGTTCCCACAACCAACCTTTGGGTAGCTCTTACATTTCCATTGAAATAAGCCGCATAACCATCTGGGCTATTATTATAGGCATAAACCCCGTAGTTACCTGCACCTGTGGCATATCCATAAAGCGCATAATGAGATCCTGTACCATTACCAGAAACTAAAGAATAAATACCGTACATATTTCCAGTTGCTCCCGTAGTGGATAAAGTATTGTAAATTCCAAACGCTGAACTCGTAGAGTTAGTCGCCCCTACTGTATTGTAAAAGCCATATTTTGTTGAAGTACCTGCGGGGGTTAATGAATTATAAATTCCATATTTCGCCTGATTCCCGGCATAAAAGTTTTGGAATAGTGCAGTAACATCTTCATCTTCATTATACACATCGAACTTTCTAATTGGATTGCTTGTACCTATACCGACATTACCGTTAAGTCGGTAAATTCCATTTTCATTATCTTCCCATTTAGATGTATCGGGTGCCGAAAGAGCATAGGGCACCGATTTAAATTGGGTTGTTCCCATATCGGTTAGCCCATCGCCTGTATTAATTTGAACATTCAGAAAATGAGGATTAGCTGCCCAGTCTATATCCTCAAATAAATTTATCGATGGATTCCCCTCTCCAATATTTATTATTACAAGACCATTTTCGTCTGTGCTCGGCGAATGATCTTCTTGATAAACTGTTGTACCCTCAGGAGCACCTTCATTAATAGTAAATCGAACCGCAATTAAATCGTTTGCTACAATGTTACCGTCACCATCCTTAACAACAGCTTTGTAATTGATACCGTTTTGCGAAAGACTGCTAGTAGCAATGCAGCATATTACGAGTAAAGTAAAAATTGTTTTCATGAGGTTTTCATTAAATGATTAACACGCTTATTTTCAGCAAGCAAAGTAATTACAACCTATCATTTTCATAAGGACGTATGTAACGGAAAGCAGGAGATATGTAACATGTGTAATACAACGGATAATTAATTGTAATTATCTATAAAACAAACGATTAAAAGCATCTTGATAAAAATAAATCTATTTTAAACCATGATTCCTTATGTATTATTGAATCGATTATCTGTTGTGCCAAATGGCACCACTTCTTTAACACGCATTTGCATACGAGTTAACAAAATCGTAACATTACATTTCGAATTAAAATACTTCACATGCAGGATAAAGAGAATCTTTCAGAAATCGATATTGAAGATCAGAAGATTATAGACAATAACGAATTAAGTATTTGGGAAGCTCTTGTCCCCGTAGTTATCTTAATGGCAATGCTAGCTTATAATATTTTCTTCAAAGATGGAGAATGGCTAGGTGAATACTCTAATCAATTAATCTTATTACTAGGAGGTGCTGTAGCTGCTGTTGTAGGATTTTTTAATAGGATTTCTATTGCAATTATGCTAAAAGAAATTTTTGAAAATTTAAAAAGCGTCTTTGTTCCTATAATGATTTTGTTTCTCGTAGGTGCACTTGCAGGAACATGGCTTATTAGTGGTGTAATTCCAGCAATGGTCTATTATGGTTTACAAGTATTAAGTCCAGAAATTTTTCTACCTGCTTCTGTGGTGATTGCCGCAATTATTTCTATTGCGACTGGAAGTAGCTGGACAACTTCAGCGACTGTAGGTATTGCATTAATAGGTATTGGTACTGCACTTGGAATATCTGGTGGAATGATTGCTGGTGCGGTAATATCGGGCGCCTATTTTGGAGATAAAATGTCACCTTTAAGTGACACTACCAATTTAGCACCTGCTATGGCAGGAACCGATCTTTTTACCCATATACGGTATATGGCATTTACTACGGTGCCAACTATTGTGATCACTTTAATTGCATTTACAATTATGAGCTTTTCTGTAGATACCAGTGGAAATGCAGATATAAGTAATTTGCTCTCAACTATCGCTGCAACTTTTACCATTACCCCATGGCTGTTTGTTGTCCCAGCCATAGTAATCGTACTTATACTATTTAAAACAAAACCATTAATCGCATTAGCGACTGGAGTTCTCGCCGCTATTGTTGTGGCTTTTATCTATCAGCCACAGATTTTACAACAACTTAGTGATTCAAATTTTTCTGCTATTTTTAATGCTATAGTTACAGACACGGCAATTGTAACTGAAAATGATAAATTAAACGATCTCTTTTCTTCGGGCGGAATGAAAGGTATGCTATGGACCATATATTTAATAATGTGCGCTATGGTTTTTGGAGGTATTATGGATGCCATTGGTGCATTATCACGTATTACTAAAGTATTACTTTCCTACGCCAAATCGGTTTTTGGTTTGTTTGCTAGTACGGTAATTAGTTGCCTAGGATTAAATATTATCGCTTCAGACCAATATCTCGCATTGGTTATTCCTGGCAAAATGTTTAAAAAAGCGTACAAAGATCGTGGTTTAGCTCCCGAAAATCTTTCGCGTACATTAGAAGATTCAGGAACGGTTACATCGGTATTAATTCCTTGGAATACTTGCGGTGCCTACCAAAGCGGAGTTTTAGGCGTAGGTGTCGGAGAATATTTTATCTTCGCAATTTTCAACTGGCTTAGTCCGTTCATGACGTTACTATTTGCCGCGTTTAAAATAAAGATCCGACAGACAATTACTTCTAAAACAGCCTAGAAATAGTCACATAAAGATTACGTTTTACTTTTTATTTCTTCGGAAATCACTCCGATATATTTTCTTTATTACGATATAAATATTTGAAGTAGATCTGGTTTGAATTCCCACTATATATAAGTAATTTTGCACGCTGAAAACAAGAACTAAAAAATATAAAAATTTATGGCATTTGTAGGAAAAAAATTTCCGAATATTTCAGTCGATGTTACCGATAAAACAGGCATCACGAAGAAAATTAATATTTTAGAAACTGCTCAAAAAGAGAATAAAAAAGTATTACTTTTCTGGTATCCAAAAGATTTTACTTTTGTTTGTCCAACAGAATTACACGCGTTTCAATCTGCAATGGCAGATTTCGAAAAAAGAAATACGCTCGTAATTGGTGCTTCTTGTGATACACCAGAGGTACATTTTGCATGGCTAAACACCCCTAAAAATAATGGTGGTATCCAAGGAGTAACGTACCCTATAATTGCAGATAGCAACAGGAACTTATCATCGCAATTGGGTATTTTAGACATCACTAATGAACGTTACGATGATGAAACAGGAAATGTTATGGTCGATGGAGATAACGTAACATACCGTGCAACATACCTTATCGATGAAGAAGGTACTGTATTTCATGAAAGTGTAAACCACATGCCGCTCGGAAGAAACGTTGCAGAATTTGTTCGCTTGATCGATGCATATACACATGTTCAAAAGAATGGTGAAGTTTGTCCAGCAAATTGGCAAGAAGGTTCAAGCGCTATGAATGCAGACCGTGAAGGCGTTGCTGAATATCTAACACAACACTTAAATTAATTTTAAACTGTACCACTACAGTTTTTAAATTCTTTAAAAATCCCTTTCCTCATGTATGGAAAGGGATTTTTTATTTTAGAGTACGCATATTAATAACCTTGTTACTTCATGCAATCATCTTTATTTTCAATTTTAGCTTAAACAGTTTCAGTTTAAGTAACGGGTATATTTTAGCATCTTATTATAATTCTTTCCAGAAAGGAATCTGTATTTTTACTTTTCACAAAAAACTCAGCAATGTCAAACATAACACTTAGCGGAACTAACGTTGAAACTAACGGTACACTTCCGAAGAAAGGGGATAAAGCCCCAAACTTTTCACTTAAAGCAACCGATCTATCAACTAAAACACTCGAAGATTATAAAGGGTCAAGAGTGATTCTTAATATATTTCCCAGTATCGATACAAACGTATGTGCGACTTCGGTACGAAAATTTAATGAGAAAGCAACCGGACTTAAAAATACCACCGTATTATGCATTTCTCGAGATACACCATTTGCATTGAAGCGTTTCGCAGACGATGAAGGTGTTGAACATGTGACAAACCTATCCGACTTTAAAACAGGGGATTTTGGAAAAACTTACGGACTGCAAATGACGACTGGCGCTATGGAGGGATTTCATTCTAGAGCTGTAGTCGTATTAGATGAAACTGGTACCGTGATTCATTCGCAACAAGTTCCAGAAATAGGAGAAGAACCCGACTACCTTTCTGCGCTAAAAACACTACTATAACATGTGGAACTCCTTTTTAGGCAAACGAATTAAAGGATTTAAATATGCTTTTAAAGGTGCTTATTTACTGCTTAAAAACGAAGCAAGTATACAAGTGCAGACTGTCATCGCAGTGATTGTTACCATCGCAGGATTTTATTTCGATATTTCCACGACAGAATGGATGTTTCAATTTATCGCTATAGGGCTTGTTATGAGTATAGAAGGGCTTAATACAGCTGCAGAAGAAATTGCGAACTTTGTTCATCCCGACTATCACAGCAAAATAGGATATATAAAGGACGTTGCTGCAGGTGCGGTATTTATAGCAGCATTAACTGCTGTAATTATCGCCTGCATTATTTATATCCCTAAATTTTAACGGGTTCCTATAAAAAGCAGCATAAAATTAACCGGTAATTTTATAATGTTTAAACCATTATAACAACGTATTGCTTGCCAATTAGAGATTAAAAAACCAGTACCTTCATCTGTTCATTTCAGCAAGAAAAAGCAGCCAGTTTTACAAAATTTTATGTAGCTTGTCCCGTTCTATATTTGTATTTTTGCGATAGATTACAACCCACTTTCATGGCGAAAAAAAAGAAATCAACATCTAAAAAAACCAAGAAGCCTGCTAAGAAAATATCCTTTGCTCTTACCAAACAGCAAAAGATTATTTTAGGCAGTTTTTTATTTTTGCTAGGAACCGCACTACTCTTTTCATTTATTTCATTCTTTTTTAACTGGCAGGCAGATCAAAGTGCGCTGGGAAATCTTTCTGAAAGAGAATTGGAAACCCGAAATTGGCTTAATAAATTTGGTAGCAATGTGGGACATTTTTTTATTTATGACGGTTTCGGAATTGCCGCATTTATTCTAGCAGTACTTATAGCACTTACTGGAATCTATTTCTTTTTCGATTATACAAAGACGGCTCTTAAACGATTTTGGTTCTGGGGTGTCTTATTAATGATATGGATTTCGGTATTCTTCGGATTTTTCACCACCACAAATTCTATTTTAAGTGGGGTGATCGGGTTCGAAATTAACGATCTATTACAAGATTACTTAGGGCTTATTGGCGCCATTTTAGTTATGGCATTTTTAGCAATCATTTATTTGGTGGTACGCCTAAAAATCACACCCGAAAAAGTGATTGCGTATTTTAATAAAAAGAAAACAGAGATCGCTTCCGATTTTTCTTCGGAAGATGCTTCGGAATCAACCATCGATCAAACCGATTATGAAAAAACAGTCGTAGAAGCTCATACCACGACTGAAGCTTCAGAAGCACCTACTCCCTTTTCTGAAACTACTTCAGAAGAAATTAAAAATGATCCACTAGAAAAACTCATTCTAAAATCTTCCGAAGACGATGTGGAGATGGAGGTTGAGCAAACCGTAGAAGAAGAAACTGTAGAAGGTGATCTAAGCAAAAAATTGGTTTCAGATTTCGGAGAATTCGACCCAACCCTAGAACTTAGCAATTATAAATTCCCAACGATCGATCTTTTAAAAGATTATACTAAAGGACAGGGAATCACCATTAATCAAGCAGAACTAGAAGAGAATAAAAACCGTATTGTAGAAACCCTAAATAACTACAAGATTGGTATTGCAAATATAAAAGCGACAGTAGGACCGACGGTTACCCTGTATGAAATTGTTCCCGATGCCGGTGTACGGATTTCAAAAATTAAGAACCTAGAAGACGATATTGCACTATCACTTTCGGCATTAGGAATACGTATTATTGCACCTATTCCCGGAAAAGGAACCATCGGTATTGAAGTTCCTAATAAGAATCCTAAAATTGTATCGATGCGATCGGTGATTGCTTCACCAAAATTTCAGAACGCAGAAATGGAATTACCCCTTTCTATGGGAAAAACAATTAGCAACGAAACCTTTGTGGTCGATCTTGCTAAAATGCCTCACTTATTAATGGCGGGTGCTACAGGACAAGGTAAATCGGTTGGGCTGAATGCTATTTTAACCTCTTTACTTTATAAAAAACATCCTGCAGAAGTAAAATTTGTGTTGGTCGATCCTAAAAAAGTAGAGTTAACCCTTTTTAATAAGATTGAACGTCACTACCTCGCAAAATTACCCGACA
This sequence comes from Cochleicola gelatinilyticus, assembly GCF_001637325.1. GTDB lineage: Bacteria > Bacteroidota > Bacteroidia > Flavobacteriales > Flavobacteriaceae > Cochleicola > Cochleicola gelatinilyticus. Next base: position 266,387 of record NZ_LRXL01000037.1, on the reverse strand, counting down.
CTGATGAGGCCATTATTACCGACACCACCAAAGTAGTACATACGTTAAACTCACTTTGTATTGAAATGGACGCACGGTATGATCTTTTAAAAGATGCATTGTGTCGAAATATTAAAGAATACAATACCAAATTCCGCAACCGTAAATTAAATCCGAACGACGGACACCGATTCCTGCCCTATATCGTATTAGTGATCGATGAATTTGCCGACTTAATTATGACTGCTGGAAAAGAAGTAGAAACACCTATCGCCCGTTTGGCACAATTAGCCCGTGCTATTGGAATTCACTTAATTGTTGCCACGCAACGACCTTCGGTTAATGTAATTACAGGGATCATTAAAGCCAACTTCCCTGCCCGTATTGCGTTTAGAGTGACCAGTAAAATAGATTCACGAACCATTCTAGACAATTCGGGTGCCGATCAGCTTATTGGTCGTGGAGACATGTTATATACCCAAGGAAATGATCTTACGCGTATTCAATGTGCTTTTGTAGATACTCCCGAAGTTGCTGACATTACAGACTTTATAGGATCACAAAAAGCCTATCCAGATGCACACTTACTTCCCGAGTATGTTGGGGAAGAAGGTGGCACAAATCTTGATAATAATATCGACGAACGAGATAAGTTGTTCCGGGAAGCTGCCGAAGTATTAGTAATTGCTCAACAAGGTTCTGCTTCTCTCTTACAACGAAAATTAAAATTAGGTTACAACCGAGCAGGAAGAATTATTGATCAATTAGAAGCAGCCGGAGTTGTAGGACCGTTTGAAGGAAGTAAAGCCAGACAAGTACTCGTTCCAACCTTAGAAGCATTAAACCAACTATTAGATAACGAAAATTAAAAACTTTAAAATGAAAAAAATAGCACTAATTTGTTTCGCACTTTTTGCTACTACGCTACTCCAAGCTCAGGATGCCAAGACCTTTTTAAAAGAAGTGTCTGCAAAGGCAAAAAGCTATGATAATATTTTTATCGATTTTAAATATAATTTGAACAACACTAAAGAAAATGTAAATCAGGAAACTCGAGGCGACGTAACCTTAGTAGGCGATAAATATGTTTTAAATATGTTGGGTACGACACGAATGTTCGACGGAAAAAAAATATACACGATCGTACCAGAAGATGAAGAAGTTACGATATCGAATTATAATGCTCAAGACGATAAAGAGATCACACCTTCAAAAATGCTTACCTTCTATGAAAAAGGATATACCTATAAAATGGATATTGAGCAGAATGTAAAAGGACGCAAAATTCAGTTTGTAAAATTAATTCCTATCGACTCAAATGCTGAAATAAAAGACATTCTTTTGGGTGTTGACGTTCAGACCAAGCACATCTATAAACTTATTCAAACAGATGCAAAAGGAACAAAATATACATTTACAGTAAACTCTTTTAAAACAAATCAACCGGTTTCAAAAACCTTATTTACCTTTGACGAGGCTAAATACAAAAAAGACGGCTACTACATTAATTCGCTGGACTAGTGAAAATACTGGATCGATATATACTCACCACTTACTTGAAGACGTTTTTTAGCGTCTTCATTATTTTGATGTTTATTTTCGTCCTGCAGTCGATCTGGCTGTACATTTCTGAATTGGCTGGAAAAGAACTCGACATCTGGATCGTTCTAAAATTTCTATGGTATGTCTCCCCGCGACTCATGCCACTGGTACTTCCTTTAACAATACTTGTCACCTCATTAATGGTCTTCGGAAGCTTTGCAGAGAAATACGAATTTGCTGCCATGAAAGCGAATGGTATCTCTTTACAGCGCGCCATGCGAAGTTTGATGGTCTTTATTCTTTTATTGAGTGTCACAGCGTTCTTTTTTGCAAACAATGTAATTCCTTATTCTGAATACAAATGGCTGAATTTACGTAGAAATATTGCACAAGTAAGTCCGTCGATGGTAATTGCCGAAGGGCAGTTTAGCCAGATAGGTGATGATTTTAATATTAAAGTTTCGGAAAAAAGTGGTGATCGGGATCAGTTTTTAAAAGACGTTGTAATTCATAAAAAGAACCCAAAACGTCCTAGCGGAAACTATACGGTAATTATAGCCAACGATGGGGAACTTGCTAGTGAAGAGGGAAGCAATACGCTATCCCTAATTTTAAAAGATGGAAACTACTACGAAGATATTCAAGCAACTACTGCTGCCAAACAACGATCTAAACCCTTCGCTAAAAGCTACTTCTCTACCTACGCAATAAACATTGACCTTACGGCCTTGAACGATACCGATGTTGACAAAGAGAACGAGCTTACAAACCAGAATATGTATAAGATCAACGAACTTTTTGTAGAGATCGATTCGTTATCAAAAAGTTACAGCAAGGATATTTCTGCTTTTTCAGATAACATGTATTATCGGAGTGGGGTTTCTAAGTTTAAAATGACAAAACTTAAAGATACAGTCGCAGTAGATACCATACAATCGGTCATTGATGTGTTCGATGTTGAAAACAAACAATCGGGTGTGATTTCGATGGCATTAAATAACGTGAGAGGTAGCATTCAGTCGGTACAAGCAAAGAAGAAAGAGTTTCAGGTTAAAACCAAAAGACTCAATAAATATGAAATGGCACTACATGAAAAATGGGTACTTGCGGCAGCCTGTATCATTCTCTTTTTTGTAGGAGCACCGTTGGGGGCTATTATTCGTAAAGGGGGAATGGGACTTCCTATGGTTATTGCCATTCTTCTGTTCTTAACGTATCATTTTATAGGAATTTTCGCCAAAAATAGCGCCGAAGATGGTACATTACATCCATTTATTGCCACTTGGCTTAGTACCGTTATCATGCTCCCATTAGGAATTTGGTTAACCTACCGCGCTACAACAGACCAAGGAATTGTAGACTTCGACGCCTTTTTTCAACGCTTCTCAAAGTGGTTTAAGAAAAAAGATAAAACCCTTCCATAAGCACAGCCTATTTATTTTTAATTCCTTCTGAAATTCATTTTTAAAAAGCGGGTTAAATTTTTATACACAACCACTACTTCTAAACACATTGCGTATCTTTGCACCCTTAATTCTAAGCTATGACTGCAACGCTAAACGGTACTTCTATTCAGTTAAATACTATTGAAGAAGCCATTGAAGATATTAAAAACGGAAAAGTAATTATTGTAGTAGACGATGAAGATCGTGAGAATGAAGGTGATTTTCTTGCTGCTGCTGAAAAGGTTACCCCCGAAATTATCAATTTTATGGCGACGCATGGCCGCGGACTTATCTGCGCTCCTATTACTGAAACCCATTGCAGAGAATTAGAGTTAGAAATGATGACTGGAAACAATACCGACCCTATGGAGACGGCTTTTACAATATCGGTCGATCTGAAGGGCAAGGGAGTTACTACCGGTATTTCAGCTTCCGATCGAGCAAAGACCGTGCAAGCTCTTATTGATCCAAAAACAAAGCCGCATGAATTAAGCAAACCAGGACATATATTTCCACTAAAAGCTAAAGACGGCGGAGTATTAAGAAGAACTGGGCATACCGAAGCCGCTATTGATTTTGCTCGCTTGGCAGGTTTAAAACCAGCGGGTGTAATCGTTGAGATCATGAATGAAGACGGCACAATGGCACGACTTCCTCATTTAGTAGAAGTAGCACAAAAATTCGATTTAAAATTGGTGTCTATTGAAGCTCTTGTAGCGTATCGCATGGAGCATGATTCCTTAATCGAAAAGAAGGAGGATTTTAATATTAATACAAAATTTGGAGCGTTTAGATTACGGGCGTACCAACAAACTACCAACGATCAAGTACATATTGCCATAACCAAAGGTCACTGGAAAGCAAACGAACCTGTATTAGTACGCGTAAACTCTACACTTGTAAATAACGACATCCTTGGAACGCTGACAAACGATGCCGATAAAAAATTAGACGATATGTTTAATGTAATAAATTCGGAAGGACAAGGAGCCATTGTTTTTATAAATCAGCAAAGTCAATCTTTCAATTTACTTAGCCGTTTAAAAACATTAAAAGAAATTCAGAAAGATAACGAAGTGGCTAAAGCTCCTGGTATTATGATGGATAGTAAAGACTTTGGTATTGGAACCCAAATATTACACGACTTAGGAATTCATAAAATTCGTCTTGTCTCTAATAGTGAGCAAACCAAACGCGTCGGGATGATTGGCTATGGACTTGAAATTACTGAATACGTTCGGTACTAAGAATTTCTGAAACTACCTGTTTCATTTTTTCAGCACGTTCTTTAACCTGAGCTTCTTTCCAACCAATCTTTACTAAAGAAGAAACAGTACGGCCCATCCATGCATCACTTTTAGAGAAATCGGTTTCATTTAGCTGTTGCATTTGTTGTTTTATTTCTGAAGGCAGATTACCCATCGCTTTTAAATCACGAAGGTGCTCCCATCCATTTATGTAATGCCAGTTATTTGTATACCAATAAAAACAGGCATCTACCCCCGCTTCAGAAAGTGCTTTGTGTACTTTTTGGGCTAATGCTTCCGTAGGGAGAAAGAAATTCAGAAAAGAATAATTTTCTACGCCTCCTTCGGGAACCCTTCTAAAAGTAACTCCATCGACAGATTCTAATGCTTCCCGCATGTAAGTATAATGTTTCTTCTGAAGCTTTAAAATCCCATCAAGTTTATCGAGTTGTGCAAGACCGACCGCAGCATTTAATTCAGAAATACGAAAATTATATCCTAAAGTAGGATGTGTTTCGGCACCCCGATCGTTGCCCACGTGGTCATGTCCATGATCTTGATATTGATCTGCATTAATCGCATATTTTTCATTGTTGGTAATAATACCTCCTCCTTCACCACAGGTAATCGTTTTTACATAATCGAACGAAAAACATCCGAGATCGCCATAACTCCCTAGAGGTTTTCCTTCGAAGGTACCTCCTATTGCCTGACACGCATCTTCCAAGAGTAATAAATTATGTGCCTCACAAATTGACTTTAGAGCTTTTAGATCTGCCATGGAACCACACATGTGTACAGGCATTACGCATTTAGTCTTAGACGTAATGGCTGCTTCTACAGCTTTTGGGTCTAAGGTAAGGGTATCATCGATATCAACTAAAACAGGCACAGCTCCTAACATCATAATCGATTCGAAACTGGCTACAAAAGTAAAGGTGGGCATAATTACTTCATCCCCTGCTCCAACTCCAGCAGATGCCAACGCTATAGTTAACGCAGCAGTACCACTAGATACTAATTGACAGTGGGCAGATTGCATGCGTTCCGCAAAGGCAGTTTCAAACTCTTTGGCTTTCCAATGATTGTTACGCATTCCGTCGAAACCGTACCGCATTAGTACTCCTGTTTCTAATACATCATTAACCTGTTTGCGTTCTTCTGCTCCAAATATTTCGAATCCTGGCATACTTTCTATATATAATTAATACTTATTCTTTTGATAGATACATCACAAAGATAAGGGTTGCGCATGGTATCGAAAAGTGTTAAACGATAGATTTAGACATAAAAAAACCTCCACAATGGGAGGTCTTCTTTTTAGATTCTCTGATGTTCCAATTTTGGATCTTCTACAGGTTTTGAATGTGGCATCTGATTATTAAAGAAACGATCGATAAATAATTTCTGAACCGAATCCATATGCTTTAAACGTGCATTCATATCGAAACCTCCCCCTAAATTTTTAGGCCCATTAAAAAATGAACTCATATAAGGGTCTTCACTAATAGATGGAAAGCCTTGATTGAAATTATCTTGAAATAAATTCATGATACTGTCCATCGATTTTGATGGCATCGGTTTTCCATTAACGCTCCCATATGAATAAGAATATATAGAATCATACTTAACTAGATTTCCTTGTTCATCAAATTCTTTGTTAACAGTCCAACTTCCTTGAGGTTCTGAAGCTTCAACTTGACTGTTTTGTGAGGCATCTCGGTCTTGTTTTGTTTCTTGTGCAGTGCAGCTAACCAGACTTGCTGTAAAAGCTGCCATAAAAAATAGTGTTTTCATTTCAACTCTTTTTATATTTTAAACAACAGTGAAAAAGCGGGAAGTATCCCGCTTTTTGTTAGGCAATCTCAATAGATTTTGGTGGTTTTGGTTTTGCTTCTTCTTTCTTTGGAATAACAACTCCTAATACACCATCTTTGTAATTCGCAGTGATGTTATCTTCATCAACCAATTCTGGAAGATTGAACGATCTCTTAAATGAGCTATAACTAAATTCTCTTCTAGTATACGTTGCATCTTCTTCAATACGCTCATTTTTTTCTTCCGCAGAAATGGTTAACAAATCGTTATCTACATCTACTTTAAAATCGTCCCGTTTCATTCCGGGTACTGCTAGCTCCACTATAAATTCGTTTTCATTGTCTTTAATATTTATAGCAGGCATACTTGCTCCTTGTTTAAAAGTGTCGGGGAGTCTAAACCAATCATCATCATGTAATTGATTCCAGACATTCGGCATCAACGAGCTGTTTCTTTTTGTAAGTTTCATATTACACTAGTTTTAAATTAAACTTAATTTTAATCGTGCTGCTTGGTAGCACACTTGTTAAAAAGCAAATGAAATACCAAAGTTAAAAATGACATATTTTTGGTTAAAAACATAAATTATCAACCCATCTAAATGACATTATTTCATTCATAATCAATTTATAAGTGACAATTTTTCAGTTTTAAAAGCATCGTCATTTGGTGCTAAATTTTTCTTAATTGATTTTAATTCCTAGGCTTGTTTTGTAACTTTCAAAGACAAGCAAAAAAACCAATGGCATATATAGATTATTATAAAATCCTAGGTCTTTCTAAGTCCGCAAGTCAGAGTGACATTAAGAAAGCATATCGGAAAATGGCTCGAAAATACCATCCCGATGTAAATCCAAATGACTCGACAGCAGAGCAAAAATTTAAAGAGGTCAACGAAGCGCATGAAGTGCTCGGAAATGTTGAAAATAGAAAAAAATACGACGAATACGGAGCAGATTGGAAACATGCAGACGATATAAAAAAAGCAAGACAACAACAGCAAGAACAGCAAAGGCAATATTCCTCTCAAGGAGGATTTACAGGAGCCGATTTTGGCGGTGGAGATTTTTCAGATTTCTTTGAGTCGATGTTTGGTGGGAGAACTAGCGGAGGTTCGCGCAGTAGTACAACCTTTAAAGGCCAAGATTACAATGCTGAAGTACAACTCGATCTAAAGGAAGTTTATACTACCCAAAAACAAACTCTTACAGTGAATGGTAAAAATATTCGTATTACCATCCCTGCGGGTGTAGAGAACGGACAAGTAATTAAAATTAAAGGCCACGGGGGTGCGGGTATCAACGGAGGACCAAAAGGAGACCTCTACATTACGTTCGCTATTAAAAATAGCACACGATTTAGAAGAGTAAAAAGTGACCTTTATAGTGATGTATCTATAGATGTGGTTACAGCAGTTTTAGGTGGAGACATTACAGTTTCTACCTTCGATGGAAAAGTAAAATTAAGCGTTAAGCCTGGTACTCAAACCGACTCTAAAATAAAGTTAAAGGGGAAAGGGTTTCCGAAGTATAAAAAAGAAGGACAATTTGGAGATCTGTACATCACCTACAAAGTGAAAGTTCCAACACAGCTTTCAGAAAAAGAAAAAGAATTATTTGAAGCACTTAAAAATATAAAGGACCATGAGCACTAAACAGTTAATCGCAATAACCCCCATATGTACGTCCTATAATGTAGAAGTTTCTTTTGTAGCTACTTTAAAAGAACTTGGATTGATTGCTCTTACACGACAAAAAGAAGAATTCTATATTCATATAGATGAAGTACCTACTGTAGAAAAAATGATTCGTATGCACCGTGATCTTAATATTAATCCTGAAGGCATCGACGTAATATTTAATTTATTAGAACGAGTAGACACAATGCAATCTGAAATGACTGCTTTAAAAAACAGACTACGCTTATACGAAGACGATTTGTAAAAAAATGTTACTTCATCTCTAAAACAACTTTTTCCACTCCACGTCGCACTTTTTTCATCGATGAAAAGAAATCATCCTGAGAACGGTAGCCAATCGCCATTACTAATACCGATTGCAACCCTTGCGCGGTTAAATTGAGAAAAGTATCGTACTTCTTTGCTTCAAATCCTTCCATTGGACAGGCATCAATTTCTTCTAAGGCACAAACTGTAAGTAAATTTCCCATGGCTAGATAAGCTTGCCTCGCCGCCCATTCGTTTATTTCTTCTTGCGATTTGCCCGAAAAAGAATCTATTAAAAAAGTTTCAAAAGGACTTAATACTGCCCGCGGGGTATCACGTGCCTTCTCGACAGCGTCAAAATACTCTTTAATGTAAGTTGATGTTACAGCAGTTTCAGTACAAAAAACTAATACATGCGATGCTTCTGCTACTTGTTTTTGTTGCATCGTTAACGACACAAGTTGTTCTTTTAAGTCTTGATTGCTAATAACTACTAACTTTAAAGGTTGCAAACCATAGGAGGTTGCGGTTAAATTAAAAGCCTCTTTAATTATTTGGATTTTCTCTTCGGAAAGTTTCTTCGAGGTATCAAAACTTTTCGTGGCATATCGCCATTGCAATTTCTCTATTATTTCTGATGCCATAATCGTGTATTGAACCTCAAAGTTACAAATACCAATTAACCTGAGTAAAAGCAGACATTACATATTCCAATTTCTGAAAATTTATAATTGATTGTTAAATAAAACAAATCGCAATAAACAAGAGGCATACTCCCTTTAACTTTACGTACCTTAACTTAAAAATACGGCGAACTAATAAGTATGATTCATGTAAATAAAGTTGCTTAATAAAATTTGGCGGAATGGTAATAAACACTGTATTTCCTACATTTAATTCAGTTTGAACGTTGACTAAAGAAGGTACCCTCCTATCTTTATTATTTAAAGGGACATTGTTTTATTATTGTATACTATGAAGAACATGTAAAATTATTTGTCATAAGCTTGAAAATAATTTGTTTTGATTTGCGCTCAAATAGATTCTAAAAGAAGAAAAGCGTAACTGTACTATCATAACTAATAAATTTAATAACATATGGACATACGCTCCAACGAGCCTTATTGGCTCATTAAAAATGCGCTTCCAAAAAGCTACCCCTCATTGCGAGAATCAAAAAGCACAGAAATTGTTGTGATTGGAGGAGGTATCACTGGTGCACTAATAAGCTATCAACTTTTACAAGAAGGGAAAAAGGTTATACTTTTAGAACGTCGAGATATTTGTAACGGAAGCAGCGCTGCCAGCACTTCGATGCTTCAATATGAAATAGATGTTCCCTTGCACGAACTTATCGAACAACGCGGACTTACCTGTGCTGTTTCCAGTTATCGGGAATGTGAATCTTCCATCACAAAGCTCAAGGAAATTATCGATACCATAGCATCAGACTGTCAGTTTGAATTTACTAAAAGTGTATACTTCTGTTCTGCCAAAAAAGATTTGGAGTTTCTTCGGAAAGAATACGAATGTCGCAAAGAGCATGGGTTTAATGTAAAATGGATCGACAAAAAACAACTGGATAAAAGAGGGCTTAAAGCCTACGCAGCTATTGAATCCAAATCGGGTGCGGTTATGGATGCCTATAAATTAGCTAATGATCTTTTAAAATATTGTTCAGAAAAAGGACTTGAAATTTATGATAGAACAGAAGTACATACTATTCATCATGCTTCAGAATCGGTTGAAATAACAACCAACCAAGGACATAAAATAACAACAGATCATGTAGTGCATTGTACTGGTTTTGAAAGTACCAATACATTAAAAGAAGACATTGTTTCTTTAAAGAGCACCTATGCCCTAGCTTCAGAAGCCTTCGAAACCCTTCCGAAGCAATTTAAAAATATCATTTACTGGAATACCAATAGTCCCTATTTATATTTTCGCCCCACCGCAGATAACAGAATTATAATGGGAGGCGGTGACGAGAATTTTAAAAATGCTACGAAAAGAGACGCACTCCTTCCGAAGAAAGAAAAAGCATTAGTAAAATCGTTTCAGAAATGCTTTCCAGACATCCCATTTGTGTTAGATTATTCGTGGGCGGGCACTTTTGGCGAAACCGACGACGGACTTCCATATATGGGACGACCCGAATTAGATAAAAACGAACATTACATTTTAGGTTTTGGAGGCAATGGAATTACCTTTAGTGTAATGGGCATGGAAGCGATACTACCTAGCATAGAGAACGATCCGCATGTGTTTTTAGACTTTTATAAGTTTGGTAGGTAATTATAAAACAATACTCTCTTTTTACTTTACTTAAGTCTTGCCTGTTAATGAACATTTAATGGTCCTAAAATCCGTACTCAATGTTTCATTTACGATTAGGATTAGCGCAAATACATGTCTACTTGTGTTTAATCAAGCTATAATAATCTACTATAGTTAAACTTTTATCAAAGCGTTAAGAAATCCTGCATAATTCATTTAATTTTAAGGAAAATGCTATACAACTATGAAAAAACAGACCAAGAAAAAGACAACAGAAACACAAAAGATCAAAGATCTAAAACAGTTTGAGAAAGAAGTAAAAGATACTACATTAACAACCAACCAAGGATTAAAGGTAAACGATACTAATAATTCTTTAAAGGCGGGAGAACGCGGTGCTACTCTATTAGAAGATTTTCTTCTTCGCGAGAAAATCACCAATTTCGATCACGAGCGTATACCAGAGCGAATCGTACATGCTCGAGGAAGCGGGGCACATGGATATTTCGAATTATATGAAAGCATAGAAGAATATAGTAAAGCCGGAATCTTTACAGATACGAAACGAAAAACACCCGTATTTGTACGTTTTTCTACCGTGGCGGGGTCTAAAGGGTCTCCCGACTTGGCTCGTGATGTAAGGGGTTTTGCTGTAAAATTTTATACCGAAGAAGGAACTTGGGATCTAGTTGGTAATAACATGCCAATCTTCTTTATTCAGGATGCCATGAAATTTCCAGATCTTATTCACTCGGTAAAACCAGAGCCTAATAAAGAAATTCCGCAGGCTGCCTCAGCTCACGATACATTTTACGACTTTGTCTCGCATGCTACCGAAACCCTACACAATCATATTTGGGCGATGAGTGACCGGGCTATTCCTCGTAGCTTACGAATGATGGAAGGATTTGGAATTCATACATTTCGATTAATAAACAAAGAAGGAAAAGCGCATTTCGTGAAGTTTCATTGGAAACCAGTATTGGGAGTGCATTCAGTTACGTGGGACGAAGCGGTTCGTATTAATGGAGCCGATGCCGATTTCCATAGACGTGATCTTTGGGATGCCATTGAAGCAGGACAGTATCCAGAATGGGAATTCGGAATTCAAGTTGTTCCCGAAGAAGACGAACATAAATATGATTTCGATCTGCTCGACCCAACGAAATTGATTCCAGAAGAAATGGTTCCTGTAAAGATCATCGGGAAAATGACCTTGAATAAAAACCCTGAAAATTTCTTTGCTGAAACCGAACAGGTTGCGTTTTTACCAGGACACATTGTGCCGGGAATCGATTTTACAAACGATCCTTTATTACAAGGACGGTTATTTTCGTACCGAGACACTCAATTATCACGATTAGGAGGGCCTAACTTTCACCAGATCCCAATTAATAGACCTGTAGCTCCTACGCATAATAATCAACGTGACGGACATATGCAGATGGATATCCCAAAAGGTCAAACAGCCTATTTTCCAAATACATTAAGCGGAGGATGTCCACATTTATCCAAGATTTCTGAAGGCGCTTTCGATTCGTATCAAGAACGAATTGACGCTAAAAAAATTCGCGGAAGAAGTGAAAGTTTTAGTGATCATTTCTCACAACCTGCTCTATTTTACCGTAGTCTAGCAGACTGGGAACAACAACACGTTGCCGATGCCTATACGTTCGAACTTGGAAAATGTATGCATGATCATATAAAAGAAAGAATGTTGTGGCTTATCCAACAAATCGATAAAGATTTGGCTAAAAAAGTAGCGAAAGGTCTGGGAATGAAAATCCCTAGTAAGATAGATCAACCTATTAATCAAGCAATAGGCGCCGATGCAGATGTTAAAAAACACCAACCCGGCAAGAAAAAGAATTACTTAGATAAAGACCCTGCCTTGAGCCAGTCGAACACTAAATTCGACAGCATTGCTACTCGAAAGATTGCGTTCCTAGTTGCAGATGGATTTTCTATGAAAGAGTATAAAAAGATGAAAACTACCCTCGAAAAAGAAGGAGCTGTAGTACAACTAATTGCACCACATGGGGGAACTATTAAGTGCGATACCGATATGGAGCATAAGGTTGATGCGTCTATTATGACTACGGAAAGTGTTTTATTCGATGCTGTATATGTGCCAGGTGGAAAGAAGTCTGTAACCGAATTACTGAAACATTCTAAATACATTAAGTTTACTAATGAAGCCTTTAAGCACTGCAAAGCGATTGCTGCTTCTTCTGAAGCTGAATCACTAATAGATGAGACCGCTGTAGCAGAATATAAAGATGATAAAGCGATATTTATTGGTAAAAAACCAGAAGATTTTGTTTCCGCTATTTCGAAACATAGAAATTGGGATCGAATGAAAATTGCCGATTCTATTGCGGTTTAAATTAATGCAATAATTACCACACTAAAAGCCTGTATGTATAAAACTTACAGGCTTTTAATTTTTCTATTAGTTAGTAACACCAGATATATAGAACCTTTAACTCTATTCACTATTCTATATGACGGGTTCTTTTTACATAAAATACATTCAGCACTAATACTTATTTACTTTTTAAGCATCAGTCACTTAAGAAGTATTTTTTTATTCAATAATGAAGACATTTCACAATTAACATCTATTTAACTTCGATAAGTTCGGTTTTTTCAGAACCGATCATATCTTTGTGTTGTAATATTTAAAAATCATGGAAAAGAAATTAGTAGCGCAAAAAAATATCTTAGTTGAAAAGATGGGAGTTCATTTCGAAAAGAAAGATAATCTCGCTCCTGTTGCTGCACGTATTTTAGCTTACATAGTTCTTACAGGAAAAAAAGGAACAACTTTCGAAGATCTTGTTTCTGAGTTGTGTGCTAGTAAAAGTACGATATCTACTCACTTAACACATCTACAAGGAATTAAGAAAATTGAATATTTTACAAAAACCGGAGATCGAAAAAAATATTTCACAATAAACAATGACTCCTTTCTACAAGGGATTAATGATATGTTGCTCGTATGGCAACAACAAAAAGAATTACACACAGAAGTAAAAGAATACAAGTTAAATGCCAATAACTATTTAAGTAAAGAAGACCAATTTAACCTCGATCTTCATGATAGTTATATTAATTACCTCGATGATGCCATACGGTCAATCACCATTTTAAAGCAAAAAATAGAACAATCAAACCAAGAGCAAAATAAATAAATATAGCGCTATGAAATTAAACCATTTATACAAATTCTCGGTACTCGGTATGCTTATACTCATTTTGAGTAGTTGCGCCAATGGAAATGCAGAAGCATCCAAGTCTAGTCAAGAAGAAGCTGCTCCTTTCCAAGTGGCTACAGTGCCTAAAAAAACTGTCACGGCATATACAACCTACCCAACCACCATTGAAGGCGTTATTAATAGTGAGGTTCGCGCAAAAGTATCGGGATACATTCAAAAAGTATTGGTTGATGAGGGAGAGAAAGTACGAAAAGGACAAAGGTTGTTTCAATTAGAAACGCAAACCTTATCACAAGACGCTGCCGCAGCCAAAGCGAATGTTAACGCGGCTCAAGTTGAAGTAGACAAGCTTATACCTTTGGTCGAAAAGAATATTATTAGCAATGTGCAACTAGAAACTGCTAAAGCAAAGCTTGCACAAGCGAAAGCAGGATATAACAGTGTTTCGGCAACTATTAATTATGGAACTATAAAAAGTCCTGTCGACGGATTTGTTGGTGCTATCCCTTATAGAGAGGGATCTTTAGTAAGTGCTACTAGTGCCAAACCTCTTACAACGGTTTCAGACATTGCTAAAGTCTATGCGTATTTTTCAATGAATGAAACAGATTATTTGGATTTTTTACAAAATACCGATGGAGAAAATCTTCAGAAGAAAATAGAGAATTTTCCAAATGTAGAATTACTGTTAGCTAATGGACAAACATTTCAGCAGCAAGGAACCCTTGAAACGGTCACTGGACAAATAGATCCTAATACAGGAACAGTTAGCTTTAGAGCGGTTTTCGACAATCCCAATCAGTTAATTACCAATGGCAATAGTGGTACGATTAAAGTGCCTATAGTCTACGAAAATGCATTTGTTATACCCCAATCTGCGACGTACGAACAACAAGGACAAGTATTTGTGTATAAGGTTAGCGAAGACAATAAAGCCGTCCAATCACTTATTGAGATTAGCGATAAGACAAGTAATCTTTATGTTCTTAAATCGGGTATAGAAGAGGGAGATAAAATTGTTGTTAAAGGAATAACGAAGTTACGAAACAATACCCCGATACAACCACAGGAAGTACCTTTCGACAGTATTGCAAAACCTGTTAAAACCTTATTTAAATAGATCTAAAGCACCTACGGTATGTTAAAAACATTTATAGAAAGACCTGTTCTATCGACAGTAATATCGATCATTATTGTGATTCTAGGGGTTCTGGGATTAACCACGTTGCCCATAGAACAATATCCCGATATTGCACCTCCTACGATTACGGTAACAGCTAATTATGCTGGTGCTAGTGCAGAAACTATAATGGAGAGTGTCATCATTCCTATTGAAGAGCAAATAAATGGTGTCGAAGGAATGACTTATATAACATCTACCGCCTCCAATACTGGATCAGCGCAAATTACTGTGTATTTCGATCAAGACACAAACCCCGACATTGCAGCTGTAAACGTACAAAATCGAGTTGCAAGAGCAAACCCTTTATTACCCCAAGAAGTGGTGCAATCTGGTGTTCTTACCCAAAAGCAACAAACCTCTGCTTTAATGTTTATGTCGTTCTATTCTGAAAACGAAGATTTCGATGCGACGTACATTCAAAATTATCTAAAGATTAATGTAATTCCGTCTATACAGCGTGTAAATGGTGTGGGAAATGTGAACGTATTTTCACAACAGGATTATGCGATGCGTATTTGGTTAAAACCAGAAAAATTAGCAGCGTACGGACTTAATCCTTCAGATATTACAGCAGCTTTACGGGAGCAAAGTTTAGAAGCCTCAGCAGGTTCTTTAGGAGAAAATGCTGGAGAAACATTCTCATATTCGATCACCTATAGTGGGCGATTTAAAACCGAAGAACAATACAGTAACATCATTATTAAAGCGTTAGAAAATGGTGAATATCTCCGACTTAAAGATGTGGCAGGGATCGAACTCGATGCACAATCGTATGCTTCCAGCGGGACCACCAATGGCTATCCAAGTGTGAATATGGGGATCTTTCAAACCGCTGGTTCGAATGCACAGGAAATTATCGAAACTATAAAATCTGAATTAGATCGCCTAGAACAAGATTTCCCAAAGGGAATGAAAGTAGTAATTCCTTTCGATACGAATGAATTTCTAGATGCCTCTATCGAAAAAGTGACTCACACCCTTATTGAAGCATTTATTCTCGTGTTTATAGTAGTCTTTATTTTCTTACAGGATTTTAGATCGACTCTAATCCCAGCGATTGCTGTTCCAGTATCTATTGTGGGAACTTTCTTTTTTCTAAATTTATTTGGATACTCCATCAACCTACTCACCTTATTCGCATTAGTTCTCGCCATTGGTATTGTAGTCGATGATGCCATTGTAGTAGTTGAAGCTGTGCACGCTAAAATAGATGAAGGAGAGAAAAACGTAAAAAAAGCAACCCTCGATGCGATGCATGAAATATCGGGAGCTATTATTTCTATAACGTTGGTAATGGCTGCTGTATTTGTTCCGGTAACTTTTGTTCAAGGTCCTACCGGCGTATTTTATGAACAATTCGGGGTGACATTAATTGTGGCGATTTTAATTTCCGCCTTAAATGCCCTAACCTTAAGTCCGGCGCTATGTGCTTTATTCTTAAAATCGCATGACGAAGAACATAAGAAGAAGAATTTTCTACAACGGTTTTATAGTGCTTTTAACAGTGGGTTTCATGCCACTACCGAGCGATATGGACGGTCGTTGCGTTTTTTATATAAAAACAAAGCAATTACAGTTATTATACTAATTCTCGCTGGGGTTGGAATCTGGTGGTCGGCAACGACAACTCCTACCGGTTTTGTACCCGATGAAGATCGTGGAATATTATTTTTAGATGTACAATTGGCGCCAGGCTCTACGATGGATAAAACTAGAGAAATTACAGATATTGTCTATAAAAATGCTTCTCAGATCGAGGGTGTGGAAGCTGTTACTGTTGTAAACGGCCGAAGTCTTATCAACGGTGGGGGTAGTAATTACGGATTTGGTTTTATTAAACTGAAAGATTGGAGTGAACGGGAAGACGACGATCAATCATTAGCTGCTATTACTGGAAAGCTATTTGGAATGGCAGCCGGAATACCTGAAGCAAGAGTTTTATTTTTTGCCCCTCCAAGCATTCCAGGGTTCGGATTATCCTCTGGGTTCGAAGTGAATCTTTTAGACAAATCGGGTGGTGATGTTAGGGAATTAGATGCATCATCACAAGAGTTTATTGGAAATTTAATGCAACATCCTGAAATTCAATATGGGCAAACTGCTTTTAACACTAAGTATCCTCAATTTGAATTAGACATTAATGTTCCAGTCGCAAAGAAATTAGGTGTTTCAGTAAGCAGTATTTTTTCTACCCTTCAAGGTTATATTGGAGGGGTTTACGCAGCAGATTTTGCTCGATTTGGTAAACAATATCGAGTGTATGTTCAGTCGCTACCAGAAGATCGTACCGATGAAAATTCACTAAATGGATTGTTTATTAGAACAGGAAGTGGTGAAATGGCACCTATTACTCAATTTGTGTCCCTAAAACGTGTATATGGACCGCAATCGGTCACTCGATTTAATCTATATAACTCAGCAAAAATTACCGGAGCTTCCAATCCTGGTTTTAGTTCTGGGGATGCCATTGCGGTGGTTAATGAAGAAGCCTCCAAATTACCTTCCAATCTAGAAGTAGCATACTCGGGACTTTCACGAGAAGAAGTTAACGCAGGGAATCAAACAACTACTATTTTTATTCTTTGTGTAGTGTTTGTATTCTTCTTATTGGCTGCCCAGTATGAAAGCTATTTATTACCCTTCTCGGTATTGCTTTCCTTGCCAGTAGGAATTTTTGGCGCCTTTATTTCGACAAAACTGTTCGGACTACAAAACAACATTTATTTCCAGATAGCATTGGTCATGTTGGTAGGGTTATTGGCTAAGAACGCCATCTTAATTGTAGAGTTTGCCTTACAACGAAGAAGAAACGGTGAAGGACTAGTAGATGCTGCTATACATGGTGCCAAAGCTAGATTACGTCCAATTTTAATGACCTCATTTGCTTTTATACTAGGGCTTATGCCATTGGTACTCGCCTCGGGTGTAGGTGCGGAAGGTAACCGATCTATTGGTACGGGGGCAGCGGGTGGAATGTTAATTGGAACTATTCTCGGGGTTTTTGTAATCCCAATATTATTCATCTTTTTCCAATGGTTACAGGAAAAAGTCTCCAGTAAAAGAATTGATGAAACTAACGAATTGTAAAATGAAAATGATCAAACAACCTTATTTATATAGAACTGGATTTGGCGTTATCATGCTTTTTTTATTGCAAAGTTGCTTTGTAGCTAAAGAATACACACGACCCGAAATTTCTGAAACTGAAAACCTGTACAGAACAGATAATTTGCCTACCGATAGTATTTCGATGGCAATGGTATCATGGAAAGATTTATTTTCAGACACCTATCTACAACAGTATATCAACGAGGGGCTTCAAAACAATTTAGATATACGCGTCGCTCTTCAACAAATGGCTGCCGCTGAAGCCTACTTAAAACAAGGGAAAGCAGGATACCTCCCAACAATTTCGGCAAATGCATCCGCCTCCCGATCATACTTGTCTGAAAACGGACAACAAGGTGCAATTTTAAGAGGTTTAGGTACCGACCATATCGATCAATTTGAACTTTCTGGATCATTATCTTGGGAAGCAGATATCTGGGGTAAAATACGAAGTAACAAACGAGCAACAGAAGCGAGATATTTACAATCGGTTGCAGCGCATAAAGCCGTTAAAACTGCCTTGGTAGCCAACATTGCTGCCACGTATTATCAGTTGCTTGCACTAGATGCTCAATTAGAAATAACAAATAAAACAATTATTGCACGGGATAGTAGTGTCTTTACCATTCGTGCTTTAAAGGATGCAGGACAAGTCACACAAGTTGCAGTAGACCAAAACATTGCACAATATAACAATGCAAGAGCACTTGCAGTTGATCTTGAAACTGCAATTTTTAAAACTGAAAACGCATTAAATTTGCTTCTAGGAAAGCCTGGTGCTCTAATACGTAGAAATGAATTAGAAAATCAGACCTTAGAATCCGATTTAAAACTTGGTGTTCCGGCAACTCTTTTAGCAAATCGCCCAGATGTAATCGCTTCAGAATATGCACTAATACAAGCCTTCGAATTTACCAATGTAGCTCGAAGTAGTTTTTATCCGTCACTTACGTTTACAGCTTCCACAGGATTTCAAAGTTTAGAATTAGATGAATTATTAAATACAAATTCCCTATTTGCTAATCTTCTAGGTGGGTTAGCGCAACCAATTTTTAATAGACGTGCTATAAAAACACAACATGAGGTCGCTTTAGCGGAACAAGAACAGGCATTTTTAAATTTCAAAAAAACGCTACTAATTGCTGGAAATGAAGTTTCTAACGCATTATACGATTATAAAGCAGAAACCGAAAAATTCGAATTTCGTAGCAACGAAGTAAGCGCACTTAGAAATGCTGAAAACAATTCTGAAGAATTACTGAAAAATGGATATGCCACTTATCTAGACCTTCTAACAGCTCGTGAAAGTGCCTTAAATGCAGAGTTAAATAGTATAGATAATAAATTTCAGCAGTTAATCAGCATTATCGATTTATACGAAGCCTTAGGTGGTGGATGGCAATAAATAAACAATGATTAGTAAAGAAGAATTAATAGAATATTCGGTCGCTAATTTTACCCAGTTCGGCAGCAAACGCTATAGCATGGATGAGTTGGCGAGTTCGTTGGGTATTTCAAAAAAAACAATTTATAAATGCTTCGGAAGTAAAGAGGCATTGGTTATAGCATGTGTTCAGTATTTAATTGAAGCCTATAAAAGTGATATGAAAGACAATATCAAATCGGAGGAGGTCGATCCCATTACCAATATTATCATCTTTTATAAAAAAGCGTTCGAACACCTTCAGTATTACAAACCCTCTTTTATTTTTGGGCTTCAGAAATACTATCCCAAAGCCAATTTAATATTCGATGATTTTAGAAACGAATTCGTTAATGAAATCATTTTTGGTTTACTTCAAAAAGCACAAGAACAAGGAATTTTACTTCCAAAGGTAAATGTGCAGCTTTTTTGTGATCTCTATTTTAAACGTTTCGAAGAGATTGCTTTTAAAAATAGTAACTTGATTGAAAAATATCACCAAACTGATCTTTTAAACCATTTTATTATCTTCAATTTAAGAGGAATCACCATCCCCGAATATCAAAATCCCTACTTCAACTAGATAGCATCACTTACAATAAATCTTATTTCCGAAGAAACCCCATCTTTAGATCAACTACTACATAATAAAAAACTGTTCCTGTATTAGACTTCAAAGCTTTTGTGGGGCGAACATGTTATAGAAATTTCAGAAAAGAGAGCTTTTCGTTAAATAATATTTTGCTAAATTGATATATTTGTGCTAAAATACTATATATGAAAATCGAGCTTTGCCCTAATTGTGGATCAACCAAGCATATTAAAAGCGGAATTGTTAATAATCGCCAGCGATATAAATGCAAGAGCTGCAATTATTTCTTTACAGTTAACAAGATCGGAAAAAAGATTGATGACTATTATGTCAACAAATCACTTCAGCTTTATTTAGAAGGGCTCACGTATCGAGAGATAGAACGCATCCTTGGAATTTCTCATGTTAGTATTATGAACTGGGTAAAGAAATACAATATAAAGCGACCTTACAACGCGAACTATCACCCTACTTATAAAATATTAAACTCCAAAGAACTAGGAGCATATTTTCAAAACACCGAAAATCTACATGGTGCTGGAGTTGTAGTCACAGAATTAGGTGACAAATTTATGCTTATAAAATGGGAGCGTTTCAAAGATTAAGTATAGTTAATTAACAAATAACTATATTAATTTTTAATTAACAAATTGTTTTATAGAGCTTAGCAGTGCACACAAGACCAATTACTCACTAACTAACCTCTTAAACAATGAGAAAACAAACTCTTATAATGATCGGACTTTTTGTTTTGTCCTTTCAATTTATGCATGCCCAAGGATCTCCCGATTATTCTGGTGGTTTAAAAGTTAAATTTAATGAGGATGGTTCAAAATACCTTCGAATTATTTCCTGGGCACAAGTACAAGCTAACTACAATACCGATGACACCTTCGATGCAAATGGGAACGAAAACAGCGCTTTAAATTTCAATTTAAGACGTGCCCGTATTTTAATGTTTGCTCAAATTAATAAGGATTTTATGATCCTTACTCATTTCGGACTTAACAGTTTAAATAGTTCACAATTGAGTCCTACGGGTAAAGGAGACGGTTCTCAGATTTTCTTTCATGATGTTTGGGCACAGTACAATGTGGCTACAAACCACACAGTAGGTGGCGGATTGCATTATTTTAATGGAATTTCAAGGTTAAACAGCCAGAGTACACTAAACATGATGACTCTCGATAACAACCGTCAATCATGGGCTACGATTGGATTATCAGATCAATTTGCACGTCATCTTGGTGTTTTTGCTAAAGGAAGCTTCGATAAACTTCAATATAGAGTAGCCATTAATGATGCTGCTGTTTCTTCGTTGGATGGTCGCGTGGCCACTCCTGGCGGAGATGCTGTTTATAATGGCCGTGCCACTTTAGGGTCTAAGGACGCCGGAAAAACCTATGCAGGTTATTTCGATTATAACTTTTTAGACCAAGAATCAAATTTTTTACCATATAAAGTAGGAACGTATCTGGGTGGTAAAAAGGTTTTTAATGTAGGAGCAGGGTTTTTTTTACATCCTAAAGGTGCTGTTATAGACACCGGTTCTGAGATTGCCCCAGTATTGGAAGGTGAAGATGTGTCCATTTTTGCAGTAGATGCTTTTTATGACACCCCACTAGGAGATGACGGGAGTGCCTTAACGGCTTATGCTGTATTTCAATCCAGCGATTATGGAAAAGACTATCTATTTAGTGCCTATGGAACTGGAAGTATGTTGTATGGACATGTGGGGTATGTTTTTAAAGGAGACCTTAGTAAAACCAGATTTCAACCGTATGTAAGTTATGGTACTCATAGCTACGACGCGGTAAGCGACAACAGGAACACGCTGGGTATCGGCGTAAATGCGTATTTAAGTGGTCATAATTCAAAACTAACCTTAGAATATAATAATCAATCATTTGGAGAAGTAGACTCCAGCATCATATCACTTCAAGCTATGATTTATCTATAAAACAATCAATTATGACTGAAAAACAAAAAAACGCAACGGCGTACTGGAAAGAAAATCTAAAGTACTTAGCCATTTTATTATCCATTTGGTTTCTGGTTTCCTATGTCTTCGGAATTTTACTCGTAGACCAGTTAAATACCATAAAAATGGGTGGATTTAAACTAGGTTTCTGGTTTGCACAACAAGGATCAATCTATGTCTTTGTTATCCTCATATTCGTCTACATAAGGCTGATGAATAAACTGGATAAGAAATATGGAGTAGACGAATAAAACTAACCAAACAAAACAAAACATATTATGGGAATATTAGCTTGGACTTGGATACTCGTTGGGGTCACTTTTGCACTTTATATAGGAATTGCAATATGGGCCAGAGCAGGATCATCAAAAGAATTTTATGTAGCAGGTGGTGGGGTTCCCCCCATTATGAATGGTATGGCTACTGCAGCAGATTGGATGTCTGCCGCATCGTTTATTTCATTAGCTGGAATTGTATCCTTTGGAGGGTATGACGGATCGGTATACTTAATGGGATGGACCGGAGGGTACGTGCTTTTAGCATTGTTACTTGCTCCCTACCTTAGAAAATTTGGGAAGTTTACTGTACCCGATTTTATCGGCGACCGGTATTACTCAAATTTTGCACGTATTGTCGCTGTAATAGCAGCTTTAATTGTATCGTTTACTTACGTAGCTGGTCAAATGAGAGGAGTAGGAATTGTATTCTCCCGCTATCTCGAAGTAGATATTAACACCGGAGTGTACATTGGAATGGCGATCGTTCTTTTCTATGCTGTATTGGGAGGAATGAAAGGAATTACATACACGCAAGTAGCACAATATTGTGTCCTTATTTTTGCCTTTATGGTACCTGCTATTTTCATCTCAATACAAATGACAGGAAATCCAATTCCGCAATTAGGGTTTGGTGGTGTAGGAGAGGATGGTGTATATCTATTAGATAAACTAGACGGACTGCAACAAGAACTCGGCTTTAGTGAATACACCTCCGGAAGTAAATCTACAATGGATGTTTTTGCAATTACTCTTGCGCTTATGGCGGGAACAGCAGGATTGCCGCATGTAATAGTTCGCTTCTTTACGGTTCCAAGAGTAAAAGATGCTCGTAAGTCGGCAGGATGGGCGTTATTATTTATTGCCATTTTATATACAACAGTCCCAGCTGTGGCAGTGTTTGCAAGAGTAAATCTTATAGAAACAGTGAGCAATGAAAAATATGCAGATCTACCAGAATGGGTATCAAATTGGGAAAAAACCGGGCTTCTACAATTCGAAGATAAAAACAATGACGGTATTGTTACCTATGTTGAAGATAGCGCCACCAACGAATTAACAATAGACCGAGATATTATGGTATTGGCAAATCCAGAAATAGCAGAATTACCTAATTGGGTCGTTGCTTTAGTAGGTGCTGGTGGATTAGCCGCAGCATTATCGACCGCAGCCGGATTATTATTAGTAATCGCATCTTCTATTTCTCACGATTTATTCAAAAAAATTATAAAGCCAAATATTTCCGAAAAAGGAGAACTTATAGCTGCACGTTTAAGTGCTGCAGTAGCCGTGGTTATTGCAGGTTACTTCGGGATAAACCCACCGGGATTTGTAGCAGCCGTCGTCGCCCTGGCGTTTGGTCTCGCAGCCGCCTCCTTCTTCCCTGCCATTGTGTTGGGAATATTCGATAAGCGGATGAATAAAGAAGGGGCCATTGCAGGGATGATCGTAGGGTTGACTTTAATGTTATTCTATATGCTAAAATTTAAATTTGGGCTTTTTGATGGAGGAAAAGACGCTGTCGCCGGATTAAAAGACGACTGGTGGTTTGGCATCTCTCCAGAAGGTTTCGGAACGATCGCAATGGTAGTAAACTTTGTTATTTCAGTTGTGGTTTCAAGAATGACACCTGAACCACCAGAACATGTCCAAGATATAGTAGAAAATATTAGAATTCCTTCAGGCGCGGGGGAAGCTACTGGACATTAAATTGTTATTTCATAATATTTTTCAGAAATAACAGCAGTTTTTCAAATTGTTAGTACGAAATCAGCAGTGCAGTTTTTGCAGTGCTGATTTTTACTACTTTATAAAATTGATATTTTTACACTACTTTTCACAAACCAAAACAAGCACTTAATATATTCTAAATGAAAAAACGTCATGAACAAAAACTAATCGTGCTTTCTATCGCTTTGTTTGTGGTCTTAAACATTCCATTTCTCCTAATTTTTAATGGTACCGGTCATTTGTTCGGCATCCCCATTTTTTACTTTTTTATTTTTTCGGTGTGGCTTCTGTCTGTTGTAATTTCATTCATTGTTCTAAAGAGACATTATGAGTAATTACGCCTTAATCGTTATCATTGTCGTGTACCTCTCGGTGTTATTTTACATAGCTTTTTTTGCTGAAAAAAAACGACAGAGCAAATGGGTGAACAATCCGTATGTATACACCCTCTCTTTAGCGGTCTATTGTTCGGCATGGACCTACTACGGAAGCATTGGTATCGCGGCTAATTCGGGGATTAACTTTCTTACTATTTACTTGGGTCCTGTAATTGCAGCGCCTTTATGGATTGTCTTACTTCGGAAAATTATTAGAATATCGAAACAACATAAAATTTCTTCCATAGCAGATTTTATTTCTCTTCGCTACGGAAACCACCGTTTTTTAGGTGCATTGGTCACCCTAATTTGTCTCTTCGGAACATTACCTTACATTTC
Source organism: Cochleicola gelatinilyticus (assembly GCF_001637325.1). GTDB lineage: Bacteria > Bacteroidota > Bacteroidia > Flavobacteriales > Flavobacteriaceae > Cochleicola > Cochleicola gelatinilyticus. The sequence continues at coordinate 241,904 of NZ_LRXL01000037.1, read as the reverse complement.
GTTACAACTGAAGGCGGTTTCTGAAACTTTCGAAATTATGGCCGATGAAACCAGCTATACTTCCACTTATGTCATAGACGATTCTACCTTTTATGTTGCGTTGTTACTTGCTGTTTTCGCTACGTTCTTCGGAACTCAAAATACAGATGCTTCCGAAAAACATAAAGGGATTATTGCTACAGTCGCCTTCGAATCGGTTTTAAAACTATTGTTTTTCTTAATTATAGGAGTTTATATCACCTTCTACCTTTTCGATGGAACCACCGATATTTACAATCAGATTTCAACCTCAGCGAACTTTAAAGAACTCACCACAGTGAATGGGCTGGAAGGAGGTTTTAATTGGTTTTTTACTACTGCTCTCTCATTTATAGCTATTTTTCTACTGCCTAGACAATTTCAAGTTTCAGTATTAGAAAATAACAGAGAGAAACATCTAAAGAAAGCTATTTGGTTGTTTCCGTTGTATTTACTTCTCTTTAATGTATTTGTAATTTTTATCGCTTGGGCAGGAAAACTCACATTTGATGCTTCAGTAAATGCTGAGTATTACACGCTTTTATTGCCCTTAAAAAATGGAAATTCATTTTTAGCAACTCTGGTATTTCTCGGTGGATTTTCAGCAGTAATTTCAATGGTTGTGGTTTCTACCTTAGCATTATCTACGATGGTAAGTAATAACTTGATTATACCTTATGGGTTTTTAGATAAGTTTATTAAAAATTTGCCGGAACGCAATTCAAAATATATAAAGACCATTCGTCGAATTTCCATTTTCACCATCATTATTGCCGCATATTTCTTCTATGTATCCTTTTCTAAAGAACTATCCCTCTACTCCATCGGATTAATTTCGTTTGTTATTATTTCACAGCTGGCTCCTTCTTTTTTTATTGGTTTATACTGGAACAGAGGTTCTTCGAAAGCAGCAATAATAGGAATGGTTGCGGGACTTGCTGTTACGATTTACACCTTAGTAGTACCATTTATATTAAAAGCCTACACTGGCACAGATGATTTTGTGCAATATGGCTTGTTTAATATCTCATCACTAAAACCATACGCCCTCTTCGGAATCGATTTTTTAAGTCCTCCCATGCACGCCTTTTTTTGGAGTATGTCTATTAATGGGCTGTGCTACTTAACCTTTTCACTCACTTCGAAAGGAAATTACAGAGAACGAAATTATGCTGAAATGTTCGTGGATAGTAAAAACTTTACAACCCTTCAAGACAGTGCATTAGTGTGGAAAGGAGAAGCCTATGTTGCAGACATTAAAAATGTACTTATTCGATTTTTAGGAGAATACCGGGCAAACCGAGCGCTAAAAATTTTCTTTACTAAATATAAATTATCCCCAGACACACAACTGGCAGATGCCCGATTAATTAATTTTTCTGAAAAATTACTCACTGGTAGTATTGGAAGTGCTTCCGCTAAAATACTGATTGCAAGTGTTGTTAAAGAGGAGCAAATAAGTCTTGTCGAAGTACTGAAAATCTTAGAGGAATCGAAAGAGACCATTGTGAGCAACAAAGTTTTAATTGAAAAATCTGAAGAATTATCACAGCTCACTTCAAAATTAAAAGATGCGAATGATGAACTTATCACCAAAGACAAGCAAAAAGATGACTTTTTAGATACCGTAGCACACGAATTAAAAACTCCCATTACTGGAATTCGCGCTGCCACCGAATTACTCATGGACGATGACGATGACATGCCAAACGATATTAAAAACCAGTTTCTAACCAACATTCTTCAAGATTCTGATCGCTTGGGACGACTTATAAATAATATTCTGGATTTTGAAAAGCTTGAAACTGGACGCTTAAATTTAACCATATCACAACTTGACATTCAGCAAACCATTAAAAAAGCAGTGGCAAGTACCCAGCATATTGCTGCTAAAAAAGGAATTCAAATCAACGTAAAAAATGTGCATCGTTTTAAAATCAAGTACGATGAAGATAGAATTCTTCAAGTGCTGTACAATTTGCTTTCAAATGCTATAAAATTTTGTGAACCGGAAACGGGAACTATCGAGATCGATTATAAGCTAGGAAGTACTGTGCTTGAGATTTCAGTAAGTGATAATGGGAAAGGAATTCCTCCTGAAGATATCGACTATATTTTTGATAAATTCTATCAGTCACAACATCAAAATACCATTAAACCAGAAGGCAGCGGATTAGGACTGGCGATCACCAAACAAATTATTGAAAAACACAACGGAAAAATATGGGCGGATAAGGCTAGAAAAAAAGGAGCAAAACTTGTTTTTACCTTACCATTTAATTAACTTGTGGATTGATTCTATGAAACACAAAATTTTAATTGTTGATGACGAGCCCAACATCGTAATGTCGTTGGAATATGCCTTTAAGAAACAAGATTTTGAGGTTTTTATAGCGAGGGATGGTAGCGAAGCATTAGAGATCTTAAAAGAACAAACTCCAGATATTGTATTACTCGATATCATGATGCCAAATGTAGATGGATACCAAACGCTTAAACATATTAATAATACATCCGGTCTAGAAGCTAGTAAAGTAGTTTTCTTAACCGCGAAAAACAAAGCTTCAGATATTGAAAAGGGTTTAAAGCTTGGAGCAGATAAATATGTAACGAAACCTTTTTCAGTAAAAAAATTAGTTTCAGAAATCATGGAACTTCTGACTTGAAATTTGTCTTACAAGTCTTTTAAATGTTGGTTTTGTGTGCAAACAAACAATGTTTAATTAAAAACTAAGACATGAATTTACAACTAAATCCAAAAGCTTCAGACATTCTAATTAGTGTCTATGTGGTAGTAACTTTATTTTTCAGAATAAAATATGAAAATGAAATAGGTGTAAGTCCGTTACTTTCTCTTGTAATTGGGCTATGCTTAGTGGTAATGCCTTGGGTTCTCATCAAATTAAAAATACTAAATCCCAATTGGTTCGGGCTGTTTAAAAGTAAAACCCCGAAACCATGAACTACCCTTCTTTCTATTTTAAAAGTCTCGCAGATTCAGAAATACCTATGCAGTTTCAGTCCAAAAATAGCATGGATTCAAGCTTCAAAAACAATTATTTCAAAATGCAGCGAACAAACAGTAAGGGTTATGAAAAACGAGCCATCACTACGTACTTATATTTCAGTAACATATAAATGATGCAGCGATTTAAATAAACATCAAATTAATTTATCAAGTCCAAAATATTGGGATTTATAACAAAAAACACTTTTACAATGAGCAATTACCACATAAAACACTTAGAAGAATATTTCCAAGTCTATAGAAAATCGGTTCGCAATCCAGAGAATTTCTGGGAAGAGATCGCCGAAGAACATTTTCTCTGGCGAAAAAAATGGGACACCGTATTAAGCTGGGATTTTAAAAAACCAGAAGTTAAATGGTTTGAAGGTGCAAAGTTAAACATTACAGAGAATTGTCTGGACAGACACCTCGCAACACGAGGAGATAAAACAGCCATTTTATTTGAACCAAACGATCCCAAGGAAGATACACAACATATCACGTATACTCAATTGTATCAACGCGTAAACAAATTTGCGAATGTTTTAAAATCGCAAGGCGTGGAAAAAGGAGATCGAGTATGCATTTATTTACCAATGATTCCCGAATTAGCCGTTTCGTTATTAGCCTGCGCTCGAATTGGTGCGATACACTCGGTGGTTTTTGCCGGATTTTCAGCAAATGCACTGGCTACCCGAATTAACGATTCCGATTGTAAAGTAGTGATCACATCAGATGGATCATATCGAGGTGCTAAAACCATTGATCTTAAGAAAATTGTGGACGATGCTCTAGAAGACTGTCCGGGCGTAAAGACCGTGTTAGTAGCGAAGCGCATTCAATCTGAAATTAATATGAAAGATGGCCGCGACCAATGGTTACAGCCCCTGCTCGATGAGGCTTCAGAAGAAGGCACGGCAACTGTAATGGATGCAGAAGATCCTTTGTTTATACTATATACTTCTGGCTCTACGGGAACCCCAAAAGGAATGGTACACACTATTGCGGGATATATGATCTATACCGCCTATACTTTTAAAAATGTGTTTCAGTATAGAGAAAACGATGTGTACTGGTGTACTGCCGATATTGGCTGGATCACAGGACATAGTTATATCGTGTATGGTCCTTTAGCAAATGGAGCTACCACTGTTATGTTCGAAGGAGTTCCAAGTTACCCCGATTATGGACGCTTCTGGGATATTGTTGAAAAACACAAAGTCACTCAGTTTTATACCGCACCTACCGCCATTAGGGCTTTAGCAAAAGAAGGAGTTGAACATGTAGAACAACACGACCTCTCTTCTTTAAAAGTATTAGGAACGGTAGGCGAACCTATAAACGAAGAAGCGTGGCACTGGTACGATGATAATATTGGAAAAAAGAATGCCCCTATTGTAGATACGTGGTGGCAGACTGAAACGGGTGGTATTATGATTACCCCCATCCCCTACGCTACACCAACCAAACCCACCTACGCAACCTTACCGTTTATTGGCATTCAACCTGCCCTCATGGATGAGAATGCTCAAGAAATTAAAGGCAATCAAGCAGATGGCCGTTTATGTATAAAGTTTCCATGGCCTGGGATGGCACGAACCATCTGGGGAAATCACCAACGCTATAAAGACACATATTTTTCGGCGTATGAAAACATGTACTTCTCGGGGGATGGTGCTCTCAGAGATGAAGTTGGATATTATCGAATCACTGGTCGCGTGGATGATGTTATTATAGTATCGGGACATAATCTTGGAACCGCACCTATTGAAGATGCCGTGAATGAACATCCCGCAGTAGCAGAAAGTGCTATCGTAGGTTTTCCGCACGATGTAAAAGGAAATGCATTGTATGGATATGTTATTTTGAAGGAAACAGGAGAAAGTAGAAAGCATGATAATTTGAGAAAGGAAATCAATCAAATAATTACCGAGCAGATAGGACCCATTGCCAAACTGGATAAGATTCAGTTTACCAACGGACTTCCGAAAACCCGATCTGGAAAAATTATGCGTCGTATTCTTCGGAAGATAGCAGGAAAAGACACCAGCAATTTGGGAGACACCAGCACCTTGTTAAATCCGGAATGTGTTCAGGATATTATCGATAATGCGTTGTGAACAAATTAAGTTTTATGCATTTAAAGCATATTAAAATTATCATCTCATAAATACTAAAAAGCCGACCGCAAATTGTGTGTCGGCTTTTTTAATGCTGAACAAAAAATCTTATTTTAAATTATTCTACTTTCTATGCTTTTAAAAAGAGCGTCTGTTACTTTTCTGTAAGGGTATAGTAGTTTGCTATTTATGAAAAATCCATTCCTTCCGAGAGGTCAATTTTGTTGGGAGTTAAAATATCTCTGGGTTTTACGATCGTGTATGGATTTACAAATTGTTCTGTAAGATTTTCGGGTAAATTTTCTAGAAAATATTTGGAAGTTACTTCTGAAGTTTCGGAAGAATTAACCGTAGTAATCGAATTGGTATCGCGCGTGATATACAATTCATTTTTCGCTCTTGTAAGTGCAACATAAAGTACCCTCCTGTCTTCCTCTATATTTTCATCGCTACTTAGATTCCAAGCACTTGGATATACTTTGGGCGAAACATTTAATACATAACATACATCAGCCTCTAACCCTTTAGCAGAATGTACCGTAGATATAATAACATGGTCCTTGATCTCACTATCATTTAACTGAGAGCCTTCAAGTACGGGGTTTCCGTTTAACTGCTTTGCATTTTCCAAAATTCCTTCAGAAATTAATTGTCCGATGGTGGCATAATTCTCTCCGAGCATCTCTAGGACAGGAACATCCGATTTTCTCTTTTCTTCCCAATCTTTCCTGTATTTAAAGGCGAGCTGAAGTTCCATTTTTGAATAGGTCTCTTGAATTGCTTTTTTTACATTTCCGGAATTCATAAAAATACTATTATAAATATCGGCTATCTTTTCCCCTTCAGTCCCCCCTATAGCATCCTCTAAATTTTGAGCACAATCGAGCGGATCTTTAAATTCGAGAATTTTTGAAATATACTTCCCTGCTTTTATCTCCCCAATACCGTCCCAAAATGTTAAAAAACGCATCCATCCTATCTCATCATATATATTATTCACCACGCGCAACGCAGAGACAATATCTTTAATGTGAGCTGCCTCCATAAATTTTCTTCCGCCATAGGTGACATAAGGTATTTTTTTCTGAATAAAAACTGCCTGAAGCGGTTTGGTGTAATAGGTAGATCTGGAAAGAATCAAATGGTCGATAAAATTTTTATTGTTTTCAGTAAAATTCTCAAGAATATTCTCCGCTATAAAATTCGCTTCCTCCCATTGGCTAGCAATATTTATTAGCTTAGGTTTAGTACCACTTCCTCTAGTCGCCACTAATTTTTTCTTATATTCCAAAGGAGATGTTTCTATCAACCAGTTTGAAAGATCTAAAATCTCTTGAGTTGATCTGTAATTGTTATTCAAAATTAAAATCTCAGATTCAGGAACCCGCTCTTTAAACAAATGGACATTTTTATAATCAGCACCTCTAAACGAGTAAATAGATTGAGCATCGTCACCTACACAATAGAATTTGGCAATCTCTAAAAAAGGCTCAAGCAGATACCATTGAAGGGGATTGGTGTCTTGAAACTCATCTATTAATAGGTGCTTAACTTGATGAGAGAGTATTCTTCTTGCTTCAGCATCGTTTCTCAATCTATTGGCGACAATAAGAAGAAGGTCATCATAGTCTATATATCTCCCCTCACTCTTTTTTGTTTGATAGGCTCTTAAAAGCACTTCAACTTTTGGGCGTATAATATCAATCTCATCATTAGTTTCCTCGTCGGTTTTTCCTTTAAAAATCTTTTCTCGAATGGAGTTAGAAAGATTTTTACGTGTGTTTCTACCATAGGAATAAATGTCAAGCAATTGCTGTGGTTTAATACGTATTCCTTTATACTCAACGAGTTGATCACCACATACCATTTTCATGACACTCAGCTGATCATCGGGATCGATAACGGTATATCCAGAGGCGCCGAATAGATTTGGATAGCGTACAATTAATTGGTTACACCACGAATGAAAGGTTGAGCCATTAAGACTTTGCGCCTGATTGTCGGTCAAAGATGCTTTTACACGTTCTACTATTTCGTTTGCTGCACGTTTGGTAAAGGTAAGGATCTGTATTTTTTCGGGTTCCATCCCTTGGTCTATCAAAAAGGCGGCTCTACCTACGATACACCGTGTCTTACCTGTCCCTGCTCCAGCAAGCACTAATACGTGTTTTCCGTCAAACTCTACAGCTTTTTTTTGTTGTGCGTTTAAAATATGATTTTTCAATAGCTCTTTTTTTGTAAAGATATCAATAAAAAACTAATTTGGAATAATTCCAATATCGGGAATAATTCCTATTTTTGCGGTTATGGTATTCATTTATCTTCAAACAATCACCTTAAGAAAAACGCAAAAAATACCGTTTCGGTTGGTATTAAAATTTCAAGAAGCAGAACACTCGTATGCTGTTTTTAACATTAGACCCGAAAGCTCTATTCCCTCTAAGCTTTATGTACAAAACCAACTTGACAGATTAGCTATATTATCCGCTACTCCATTTTGTGATAGCGCTGATGAATTGATTGAATTATTTCAAAATAGAACGTTGGTTTTTTCTGAGAAAGAACAGTTTAACCTTTTAAAATCCCAGTTTAGAACGATTGGATATAATTTTAATGTTCGTCCGAAAATTCTATGGCATAACGTGAAACGGGAAACAGATTTAGACCAGCAAATTCGTTCAATTTCTAAAGAATTTCATCCGACTAGTCTCGAATTTGCAAAAAAGTTCTTGGATGTTATGGTTGTTTCCGTAGCAAATAAAATAACAAAAATCGAAGGTCACATTTCAAGCAAAGAAAAAACACATCGTTTCGATCTGTCTCAATACAATACAACGCCTGGAGTCTACTTTTTTCGTGACAAAGATGACACAATCGTATATGTAGGAAAAGCCAAAAACATTCGAAAACGTTTACAGAGTCATTTCTCTGCTACATACCAACAAACCAATATTAACTATTCGAATGTGCATTATATAAATGTTGTCTATACTGGAAATGATAGCATTGCGCAATTGGTCGAAACAGAACATATTAAAAAGACAAAACCTCCTTATAATTCTCAACAAATAAATAATTCTGCCCCCTTTATTATTACTCAAGGTACAACGGCGTCGGGTATTTCTAAAATTAATATTACACGAAAAGCGTTTGTAGACAGCTTGCCCGAACGGTATTTTAATAGAAAATCGGTGGTACATTCATTAAGGGAATTCTGCATAGAATATAAGTTATGTAAAAAACATTGTAATCTGGAACGAGTTAAGGGTCCCTGTAGTAATGTTACTAAAGACCATAACGAATGTGTTTGTTCTGGTGGAGAACCTATTAAAGATTACAACGCTCGGTTTCAAACAGCCTTAGATACTTTCCGAAGAAAAAAAACAAAAAAAATATACAAATTGAAAGGTCGTGACGCGAGTGAAGATGCTTTTGTCTTTGTAGCAAATGATATCTATGAAGGGTATGGATATATAGACAAGTCTGAGAATATTTCAAATTATAATGACATTCTTAGCAACATGATTCACCAAGAGAACAATTACGAAACAGCCCGTATTATCGATCAATTAAAGAAGAGAATTAAGAAGGAAAATATTTTAGTAATTCAATAAATAATATAACACTATTTGCAGGTTCATAACCAATGGCGAGTCGTTATGCCCTATATGGATACATTCCTTTTATATAAATTTTAAAATAAAGTCTCCTTCACAGTTTATTGAGATGGATTACATTTAAAAACCATCCCTAATTCAAATCATTAAAAATTTTACCGGGATGTATCGTAAAATTAATTCCGCACTGTATATTTACCGTACATGCTACGTACTCTTAGTTTATTATTTTTCACCTCCATTTGCATGTTTGCTCAAACGCCATCGCAAGTGGATAGTCTTTTATTAAAAGCCGTATTGGCGCGGGAGCAGAAGCAGTTTACCGAATCCTTAGAATATCTCACCAAAGCTCGCGCTATTGCCGAAGAACAACAATGGTATAAACAGGAATTTCTCGCTATTAATAATATTGGTGCTTATTACTATTCGATGCTTGATTACGGCGAAGCACTCGATAATTATCTAGAAGCTTATACTATTGCGATAAAAAGGCTGGATGAGAATGAAGAAATGATTGTTTTAAACAATATTGCCATTTTATATTCTAAAGAAGGAGATTCTGAAAAAGCGACCGAATATTTTGAAAAGGCATACACCTTAGCAAAAGAAGCCAATGACAACCTAAAGATCGGACTCTATTCTGTGAACTTAGGTATTGTTGCGAACGAGTTGAAGAAACCAGATCTTGCATTCACATATTTAGAGCAGGCATTGCCTCTATTAACCGATCACCCCAATATTTATCTCTTAGCTGAAATTGCAATGGCTGAGAATTATTTTCAGAAAGAAAAGTATACACAAGCTAAGAGCAAGGCATTAGAAGTTTTGCCAAAAATACAATCGGTTTCTTTTTCTGAAGAGAGAATAGCATTACTTATTCTTCTTTCAAATATCGAAAAATTAGCTAAAAATTATGAGGCTTCGACTTCTTATGCACAACAAGCTTTGGAGAGTGCAGTGAATCCCGCAAATAGGATTTCAGTATTTAATCAACTTGCCGAAATTTACAAAGATAATGGCCTACCCATGCAGGCTCTCATTGCCAAAGATTCTGTAATAGCACTTATAGATTCCCTTCAGAAAATGAAAAATGGGAGGTTATTTGAAGCGAATAAAGTAAAATTTGAAATCGCTAATTTCCGTAGACAGCTTCAAGAAAATCAACAGCTTCAGAAAAAAGAACGCAATACGTTTTATAGTGTATTAGCTGTATTATTACTTGTTATTCTTCTCATTACTTGGGCACTTCGAAACAGCTATATAAAAAACAAACAACGTAAGGTTCTACATAAACGCAAACAAGAGATTATTGCATTAGAACTTCAGAAAAAAGAAAGTGACAATCTTTTATTAGAAAAACAATTACACGCAAAGGAAGCGATGAGTTTGTTGGAACAGGAGCGCCTTAAAAATGAACTAGAAACAAGAAACCGAAAACTAGCTGCCAAAGCATTGCAGTTGTCTACCAGAAACGAATTGGTAAAAGATATTATACAGAGTCTTTCTGGACAAACAGAAATTACTAGAAATGCTTTAATATCCTCAAAAATCAAGGAGCTTAGAAGTTTGCTAAAAAATGATTCTGAATGGGAAAATTTCTTTACTCATTTTGAAGAAGTAAACCATGGATTCTTGTCTAACTTAAAAGAAAAACATCCCCAACTTACCTCCAACGATATTCGGTTTTTAAGTTATATGTATATGAATCTTACATTAAAGGAAATATCGTCCCTTTTTAACATAACTCCAGAAGCGACTCGCAAACGAAAAGAGCGAATTAGCAGCAAGATAAACTTAAAAGACGGCACTTCCTTATACAACTATATTTCAAGCATATAGCTACTGATGTCACGTTTTTTCTTGATAATGTCTCAGTAATTATCTGAACAAATAATTTTTTGTCAATAAATATTTTGAATATTGAAAAAGCAAAAAACTAAACGCACCATGATAAAAACAACTACCCTCTTAGTTTTAATACTAAGTCTATTAGGAACACAAAAAGCATTATCTCAATTCGAAACAACCGGATCTGATGATTTTGGAAGAATATTTGATCTAACCTACGACACCACGGTTCCAAATAAAATATACGCTGTAACACTAGGAAATCACATCGTAGTCTCTGAAGACAATGGTACAAGTTGGGACCTATTGTATAGCTTATTAGTGGGGCAGGGAGCTTCCATAAGAGATCTTCGTCTTACTCCAGACGCAACAGGACTTAGCTTTGCCGCGTATGCCCCAGGCTCTACAAATAGTGCTATTATGATTTATGACATACAGAGTGAAACTATCATTAAAAACTTCCCTCTGCCAAATCAGAGCAGTTTTGCTTACCCTACATCCTATCGCTTTTATGAAGGATCTACAGATGTACTTTTGCTAGATACTAACTTTCCACAAGGCGTGAGTACCGAAGGAAAAACGTATTATACCGCTAATGGAGGTGACCAGTGGAATGAAATTTATTACACCAACAATTACGACACTGTCTTTATAAACGATGTTGCTATTAATCCTGCCGACCCCAATACACTTTATTTATCTCGTGGTAATGGAAGCACCGATGTAGATGGTGGTCTATTTATTTCGAATGATGCTGGGCAAACTTGGACCGAAACTTTAGAAGGTATTATTCTAGACCCAATCACATTTAACCCCGAAGATGCCCAACATTTTTGGGTTGGAACAGGAATTAGCTTTGGGGCTACAGAAGAAAATTTATACGTTTCTGAAGATGGAGGAAGTACATTTAGTACGGCTGATATTTCATGGACCGAAGGAATTTTAAATAGCATTAATGTTATAACATACAATGAGGCAAATCCTTCACAACTTATCGTTCTAGAAGAAAATGAAATTGCAATTTCTGAAGACGGAGGTACCACCTGGCAAAACATAGTCTATCCTGATGAAAATCCTGAAAGTTATTATTATGGACTAAATGCTTCGTACAATCCTCAAAATTCAGAAGAAATTCTAATAAGTGCTAATTATATTCCTTTAGTTTCAAGCGACGGTGGTGTTACACTTTCATGGTTAAAAAGTCCGTATTTTGTAAGTACCGGAACAATGGATCTTTTCAGAAATGAAACAGAAACGCACTTATATTACGGGGTTCAATTCGGATTTGTACATCGGGATGTTTCCACTGGTGTCGACACCCCTTACGATATTGTTCCTTTAAACATTTTCTCTAATAACCCTGGGCAAACGCAATATGCTGATAAACAAACTGCAGGTCGTGTGTACACGTTCACATCTAGTTTTTTAGGATCTAATTTAATGCTTAGTAACGATCATGGTGCGACTAAGATACAGTTAGAGAATATCTTTACGAATTTTTTCACAGCTGTAGCTTCGTTTCCAGAATCACCAGATAAAATACTAACCGCTTTTGCAGGGTTTCAGCCAAGTGAAACCAAGCTACAACATATCGATTTTTCTGATGTCAATAATATAGTAATCACAGATTTGGTTTTACCAGAATTAGATATAATTAATGCTATCTCAATTGATGGATCTGGAAAGATTGTACTTCCAATTGGAATCAGTGTTTATACTTCGGAAGATGAAGGAGCGACTTGGACAAACAGCAGTACTGGTCTTGAAGTTTTAACTGCAAACGATCTTATTTTCGATATACAACGCGACCCCTTGAATAGTTCTAACTATGCATTGGCCTCTTCAAAAGGAATATTTATTTCTGAAGATGGAGGAGAAAATTGGGAGCGAAAAACAACCTCGTTAGTATATACAGTTGCCTTTTCTACTGAAACGGAAGGAGCTATGGCAGCCGCAACCTATAGTTCGCAATTTTCAGAATACGCTTTACATTATTCGACCGATGGTGGTGAAAACTGGGATACATTAACGAATACTGAGTTGTTAGGTATTGCTGCCAACAACACAGAATTCTATTTTGATGAAACCTCAGTAAGAGCCTATATAGGATCTTATGATGTAGGTCTAGTAGAATATACGATAGACTTGACCACACTAAACAATGAAGATTTTACCAATACTGAAGCTTCCTTTATAATGTATCCTAATCCTGCTTCAGATCAAGTTTCAATTCAACTAAAAAACGAATCGATACATACGGTAACACTCTTTTCTGTAACTGGTGAAAAAGTTATGGAGTTGAGATCCATTAATACTTTAAACATTTCCGAATTGGCACAAGGCATATATGTTGTTCGGGTTACCACAGATTCAAATAAAACATATTTCAAAAAATTATTGGTTCACTAATTCCTCACAATTATTTATGTAGAAACATAGCTCTGTGGAAGTACCACGGAGCTATATTTTTTTATACTAATTACTACTAGTGAATATATTAAGAGTCGAGAACGTTTATAGCATATCATTTTAAGTAAAACAGAAATAATCTTAAAACAAAAGTTAGCTGCAGCAACCTATTAACAAATGCTTTAAACCAAAAATCCCCGTCATCTAATCGACAACGAGGACCTTACTTAAAAGGGAAGTAATGTCTAGCTAGAATACATGAGCAACTTAGCTCCGCTCCTAGCCCGACAACTTTTAAATATTAAGTTGAGATTACATTCTTTCTTCTACAATGCTACCATCGTCTAACATAAATAACTCTATGTCTTTACTAAACATTTTCTCAAGCTCAACTTCGTAGATTTTCTTACCGTTTTCTTCGGTCATTTCTACTTCATCGATTTTATGTTTCGAGTAGTTCGTTTTTAAAGCGGTAGTTACTGCTGCCGGTAAATCGGCGATGGCAAGTTCTTTTTCCGTTTTAACTATATTTCCATTTTCAGAATACCAGATTTCATGCTCCATTCGGTTAGCGTCGAATTCCACCTTATATGTGGTTCCTTCTTTCTCCCATTCTACATCGGTAGCTTGAGGATATGCTTTCTGAAAACTTTCATTTAAATTGGCAGGAACTTCCTGCATTGTTAAATCCTGTGCTTGTACTGCAACAACTCCAAATAAGGCTAATGCCGCGATTTTAAATTTTAAATTTTTCATGTCGTTTATTTTTTAATTATGCTACAAAGTAATGAGCCAAAGCTGTAAGAAATTGGGAATCTAGGGTCTTAAAAGGTTAATACTTTCCAAAAAATTATTCGGCCAGAGCTCTCCTTTTTTGGTCTGCTTGTACCTTTAACATGTTTAGATTTTTAATTTTCTGAGGTGAAAATTTTTCTTTAGCATACGTAGTGTAAAATGAATGTTCTTTTAAAAAGGTAATATTTTTAGCTAACCATTCATCATCGGTGTAGCGAGCATCGCCAAATGTTGCCCATTCTTTTCGCAGCTTCGCATTTTTAGTACTAAAATTTTCAGTTCCTAAATGAATAAGGTCTGCATCACATAAAACTTGTTCTTCAACAGTGGTTGGTTTTTTCGATATTTCAGTAGCCTTAATAAGTTTTATAACTGCATTAATTTGTTCCATATTACACCCCTCTTTTTTTAAAAAATTATAAGCATACTTACAACTTAACGCTTCATGTCCCGCAGCACCTTGCTCATTACCAAGGTCGTGAAAATATGCTGCTATAGTAAGTTCAAAAATACTTGCTTCACTCAATCCTTCACCTTGGGCAATATGTTTAGCATAGTGTACAACGTCGAGCGTATGCTCCCAATTATGAAAAGGCAACGTACTACATCTACCCTCATTCATTACAATTGAACAATATTCCCTAACTTTTTTTAGTAGTTTTTTACGTATCATGGCAGCGGTCTTAATTTTCCCAATAGTAAATAAACTATAGAATTCTGTAATAAATTGGTAATCTGTCTTTTCTATGGTATTAGACTTTTTTTAAAAACTTGAATGCTGAATACTAGAGATTTTAGAATCGTTCCCAATTCTTTATAGATTTCCGTTATATTGTTGTAGAAATTGCAACTGAAATGAAAATCTTAATTGTAGAGGACGAACCCCAAATGCTGGATAATATGCGCCAGAGTTTAGTACGTGAACATTATACCGTAGAAGCCGTATCAAGCTTTAAAGATGCTAATGATAAAATTGGTCTGTATGAATACGACTGCATCTTATTGGATATTGGTCTACCCGATGGCAACGGATTAGAATTGCTTCAGAATTTAAAAAAACAAGGTAAAGAAGATGGGGTGATTATAGTTTCTGCAAAAGATTCGCTAGATGATCGTTTAACAGGATTAGACTTAGGTGCAGACGACTATTTGCCTAAACCATTCCATATGGCTGAATTGCATGCACGTGTAAAAGCTGTAGTGAGACGCCGAAATTTTGAAGGAAATAAACTGGTTGAAGCAGGAAATGTAACTATAGATCCCGAAAGCAGAAACGTCTTAATCGAAGGCGAAGAAGTAATTTTAAATCGAAAGGAATATGACATTCTCATGTATCTTATAACCAATAAAACACGACTAGTTACTAAGGCAGCTCTTGCAGAACACGTTTGGGGAGACCATATAGATCAAGCAGATAGTTTCGATTTTATCTATTCGCAAATAAAGAACCTGCGTAAAAAATTAGAAAAAGCAACTATACAAGTAGAAGCTGTATACGGCGTTGGTTACAAGCTAGAAATAGATTCATGAAGCTACTTAATTACACTTCTAAATATTTAGCATTGGTACTTCTATTGCTCATCACTTCTTGGGCAGTATTGTTTTATTACGCTATGCTGGATGAAATTTATGATAGTTTAGACGACGGACTAGAAAATCAAAAACTTCTTATGGTCGAACGGGCTGCCGAAGACCCAACCATTCTTTCTCAAGATGATCCAGAATTTAAAAAACACGTATATAATTTTACCCCTATTTCAAGAAAAACATACCTCAACTTTAAAGAGAGTTACCGAGACACCTCTATGTTTATGCTAAACGAAAAGGACTTTGAACCAGTTCGAATCTATGAAAGTGCGGTAGCATATGGTGATGATCATTATAAACTAAAAATCATTACCTCTATGGTTGAAGAGGATGATTTAGTTCAAGATCTTGCCGTATACCTTATTGGGCTCTACATTATACTTATTTCAAGCATTTTATTACTGAATAATTTATTACTTAAAAAAATATGGAAACCTTTCTACAACCTTATCGCACAACTAAGAGATTTTAAAATTGAAAAAAATACAACCATTGCAATTCCAGACACTACTATTGAAGAATTTAATTTATTAAATACAACGGTAGACAAGCTTATAAAAAAATCTACAGGGAGTTATGTAGCACAAAAACAATTTATTGAAAATGCATCCCACGAACTACAAACGCCACTAGCTATTAGCATTAACAAATTGGAGCTGTTTTTAGAAAATAATACACTAAATGAAAAGCAATCGAAAGATCTTGCTACCGTACTGGACAATCTTGGGAAATTAACCCGAATGAACAAATCACTATTATTGCTTTCAAAAATAGAAAATCAGCAATTTGAAGAAGAAGCATTGGTAGATTTTGCGGCACTTACCAAAAGAATTATCTCCGATTTTGAAGATCTTGCTCATCACAAACAAATGGAAATAAAATTTATTTCTGAAGGAACATTCAAACTAAATATGAATGAAGACCTCGCTATTATTTTATTAACTAACCTAATAAAAAATGCGCTGATCCACGGAAAGAAAAAAGAGGAAATTCTTATTACACTGCAAAAAAATAGTTGGCAAATTAGCAATTACGGTATCACTAATGAATTGGATAAAACAACATTATTTAGTCGTTTCAAGAAAACTGGAAATTTAAAAAAATCTACAGGTTTAGGTCTTGCCATCGCAAAAGCTGTCGCCGATAAATACTCTTTAGAACTAGGCTATAATTTTAAAGATTTTCATACATTTAATATAGCGTTACCCCTCAACAGTTAAAGTTTTCCAAATTAGTTACCAGCAGTCAAAATTCCAAATTGTTTACAGTTTTGGCATAGATATTTGTACTCTAAATTTAAAGCTATGAAAACGCTAAACTATTTTTTACTCGGATTATTTACGGTAATAGTTGTGACAGCTACTTTAGCAGTAACTGCGCAGCCATTAACAAACAAATTGCAACATACGCATGGTGCTTCCGAATATTCGGTTGAGAAAACATGGGAGTTGCCAAAAGATCTAAACGAAGTAAGCGGTATTGCCTGGATTTCAGACAACACCATTGCTAGTGTACAAGATGAAGATGGTGTAATATTTATTTATGACCTTGAAAAAAAGAAAGTCGTTAAAGAGATCGAATTTGCAGGATCTGGCGATTATGAAGGTATTACGGTACATAATGATAATGCCTATGTGCTTCGAAGTGATGGTAAGATCTATGAGGTTGTAAACTTTTTAAATGAAAATAAATCAGTAACCACTTTCGAGACTGACTTTTCATCTAAAAACAACATGGAAACCCTTGCTTTCGATACAGCAAATAAAGCGTTACTAATCGCTCCCAAAGACCGGGATAAGAAAGATGATTTTAAAGGATTATACACCATTCCCATCGAATCTAAAACAATGGAAGCAGTCCCCACTATTAAAATAAATATGAACGATATTGCTTTTAAAAATTTTAAAAAGAAAAAGGTGTATAAAACATTTAGTCCTTCAGATGTTTCTATTCACCCAAAAACAGGAGAATATTATGTTCTTGAAGGTATAAAACCTAAATTAGTGATTCTCGATGCAGACGGAACTATAAAAAAGGTACATGAATTAGATACCAAAGAATTTTCGCAGCCAGAAGGAATAACTTTTAGTCCAGATGGTACATTATATATTTCGAATGAATCTGGCGATGGACCCGCCACTATTGTTCAGGTAAAATTCAACCAATAAAATTAATTAGTTATTTTTACGAAAAAGCCTTGTCATTACATTAATGCCAAGGCTTTTTATATTAAAAATTATTTGCGCTACTTAGTTTTACATTTAGGGATGAAGCGCTATTAGAGGAGTTTTTTGCAGAGGTCCCATGTTGGTAATTCTTGAATGTGTTAACCCGCATTTTTGCCAAAAATCTGGTTTGCGGTCTAGAACACAAATTATATAATCTGAATGGTAATCTGCAAAACTTTTTAAATCAGGAGCAGTTTCAATATATTCAACACCTACTGGGTTTTTTGAGAGCATTTCAATTTGAAAACGCACTTTATTCTGATTTTCTTTCTGAAGCTTTGTCATCTTATCTTTTTCGCATAACGTAAAAATCTTAACGCTTCCTCTCGAAATTTCTACAAATTCGTACCAATTTTTAAGCTTCGATTCTGAAAGAAGGACTTCAAAGTTAGAAACTAATACAAATTCTGGTTTTTTCTGTTTAGGAGTCGATGCTGGTATAATCATAACCGGGCATTCCCTAATATTGTCAAGAATACGCTTTGTGTTTTTACTGTACGTATCTGTAGCTCGTTTTGTTTGCACTTTCCCAGCAATCACTACTAAATCAATATCAAGTTCTTTAATGGCTTTTCTAACACCTTCAATGAGATTTGCATATTCTGAAATTGCATTAAATTGATGCCTTTTATTTTCACATTTTGAAGTTATTTTCTGAATGACGCGTCCCAAACTCATTTCTGATTCTCTTTTTGGTTTCTCAAAAAAATCATCTCCTGCCTGAAGTAGATTTACTGCATTAAGCCCTTCAATATCGTAGGAATACGTATTAAGGAAGTAAAAGTGACATTTCTCCCTTTTAAAAAAAGAAACTGCATAATCAATCGCGTCATAACTTTTAAAGGTAAAGTCGATAGGAATTAAAATCTTTTTCATGGCATCGTGGTTTTAGTTTCGTTTATATGTGGATAGCATTGTATAGACCGATTTTCTCAACGCATAAAAATCATGCATTAGCTCCATATAACTATCTCGTTTTTTCTCGTGTTCTTTCGCACGTTTCACGTCGTATATTACTTTTCCATATTCATATTCACTATTTAATCCTTGTTCGTACTTGCAGAGAGCTGCCAGCACTAAAGTATTTTTTCTTCGTACTCCCAAAAGCGTCGTCTCGATCGTAATATTTTGAAGAAGTTGCTTTTCAATTACTAGTAACTGTGATAATTCAGTATTAAGAATTGTTAACGTATCGATCCACATATTTAATTCAATGAGATCTTTTTTAATACACAATCTTCTATGCGCATCTATTTTATATAACAATTCGTTTTCCAATAAGATGTTTGTTATTTATTGTACTGGGTTATTCACTATAAACTTTCCTTTTACTTTGCTAAAAAATTCATCCTTCAACCTTCTGTATTTATCTAAGTGATATAAATAACTTCGTCGGTACGTCTCGTGTTCTGTTATATACACCATATCACAATGCGTGTCTTCACACTCTGCGATATCTACTCTAGATTTCATGTATTTATATAGTACTTGAAGCAGGTTATCATTTTCAGCATTCTTTTTTTGAAATCTTTCAAGAATACTTTCATCCTCTAATTTACTAGATAGGTCCTCTCCACAAAGTCCTATTAGGTTCATGAGCTCCTTCTTAATGTATTTTAAATGATTAATCCAATTGTCTAATTCAATATTGTTAATCTTATGTGTTACATCTACATCGGTGTCGTGATTGTAAATTTCTTTTTGAAGTATTTCCATAGCATTTGTTTTAAATCGGTACATCAATTTTTTTATGCATAATATCTTGTGTTACCGCTACAATTTTAATTTTCTCTTCTCCCTTCGGAAAATCCCAAACTACGGTATCTCCTTCCGAATATCCAAAGAGGGCTGCTCCCATAGGAGTTAAGATAGAAATCTTATTTTGCTTCACATCTTTGTCTCCTGGAGTTACAAGTTGGATTGATTTTTCCCATCCTTTTTCAGAGTAAACCGTGATCTTACTGTTAAATCGAATAACGTCATCGGGCATTTCAGCTGCATCCATTATTTGAGCATTCTTTAACTCTTCACTGAGCCGATGCAGTGATTTCTGAATTTGAAAATCTTCTGCATATCCCGAAATATTTAGAATACGTTTTAGATACACATATTCTTTTTTTTCTAGCAATAAACTACCGTATTTCATAATCTATTTTTTTTATTTAATAATTAAGGAAAAATCCCTCTTTGAATGTATGCTTTCTCTATACGCTTAATAGCGATACAGTAGGCAGCTGTACGCAGATCCATTCCTTCTTTTTCTGAATATTCATAAACTTTATTGAAAGACTCTTTCATTTTTTTGTCCAACTTCGCCATTACTTCGTCTAATTGCCAAAGCTCTCCGTTCCGGTTTTGAAGCCATTCAAAATAACTACCTACAACACCTCCAGAATTACATAGAATATCAGGAAGGATGGTAACACCTCGCTCCAACAATAGTTTTTCACCTTCTACATTGGTAGGTCCGTTAGCACCTTCAGCAATAAGTTTTGCCTTAATTGTATGTGCATTTTCTACGGTAATTTGATTCCCCAAAGCCGCCGGTATGCATATGTCACATTCAGTTCCAAAAAATTCCTCTTTATTTAAAACAACCGATTCTGGAAAATCTACAATGCTTCCATTATTTACCTTAGTGTAATTAAATAGGTCGTCTACTTTAATTCCGTCTGCATTCTGAATACTTCCAAAAGCATCCTGCACTGCAACTAACTTGGCACCTTCCTTTTCTAAGAAATAAGCTGCCCAATACCCAACATTTCCAAATCCTTGAACAATAAATTTCTTTCCATATAAACTTTCATTTTTACGTTCTGCCCAAAATTTAATATTCAGAAATACTCCATAACCTGTAGCACGATCTCTACCTTCTAGTCCCCCACTTCCGTCAGGTTTTCCAGTCACCACGTGTTGATTTGCAGTACGCTCTGCAGGTGGACGCGTACTCATATACGTATCTGCAATCCATGCCATAGTTTGACTATTGGTGTTTACATCTGGTGCAGGAATGTCGTGCTCTGGTCCAATATTATCTGCCAGTGCAAACGTGAATCTACGCGTAATGCGTTCTAATTCGTTTTGAGAGTATTTTGAAGGGTCTAGTTGAATTCCTCCTTTACCTCCACCATAAGGTAAGCCTGCTAAAGATGTCTTCCATGTCATCCACATAGCTAATGCTCGTGCAGCATCAATATCTACGGTAGGATGATATCGAAGACCGCCTTTATAAGGTCCCAATGCATTATTATGTTGTACTCTGTACCCAGTAAAAATTTCTACATCCCCATTATCCATTTTTACGGGAAAATGAACGATGATTTCATTATTAGTTATACTCAATATTTTCCGAATGTTAGGGTGTAGATTTACTTGTTCTGCAGCACTGTTGAACTGCTCCATTACATTATCCATCATCCCCTTTACAGGAGTTCTTTTTGTTTTTGTATCTAATTCTGCTGTGATTGCTGTCATAATTGTGAACCGCTCATGCGGCTATTTTAAATAATTATCTAAAAAGACGATTTGCTATGCTTCTTTCGTGATATTTTTCAATTACATAATTGCTTTTTCTTTTCTTGTTACCTAGCTTTTGAAGCTTCTTAGCGGTTACCATTGCATGTAAATTCATAATTATTTGATTTAAAATTTATTTAAGCCAAAACCAATTCAAATTGGCACTTAGTATTTATATTAAATTCCTGCGCTTGTTGAAACGTTGTTTTATAAATAGTTTCTTCATAATCGCAAAATGACCATTTCTATTCTTTATGATGCGCTAACAATCAGTTTTTTACACAAATACAAGTAAGACATATAATAATTGAGCTTGTCTTATAGAACATGGTTATTTTTATATACCTAAGGGCAATCTATATGCCATAGCATACCAAAAAAATGCCTTATACAGTAGAAACCCAGTGGTAGAAAGGGCTTATGTGGATAATCGCAAAAGAGTCTAAATTTTAAATTGGGAGAATACTACCCAACTGGGGTAAAAAGTATCGCTTTAAAGTTCGTCTTCAGAAAGTTTTTGTCGAATGGTTTTTCGATCAATTCCTAAAATTTCTGCAGCTTTAGTTTTATTATTATTGGTAGCATTTAACACCCTTCTAATGTACTGTTTCTCTATTTCCTTTAAGGGAACGAGTTGATCTTTGGAGAAATCGATTGTATATTTTAGAGACTGCGGAAGATGTTCGACACCAATTATTCTATCACACATAATTACTGCGCGTTGTATTACATTTTCCAATTCGCGGATATTCCCAGGCCAATGGTATCGTTGTAACACACTAGAAGCTTCTTCAGTTATTTTTACAAAACGATCTTTATATTCCACACCATATTTAAACAGAAATTTTTCTACCAATAGCGGAATATCTTCCTTCCGTTCGCGAAGTGGAGCGACTTCAATCTCAACAACAGTAAGTCTGTAAAATAGATCTTCTCTAAAAGTTTCCTTCTTAATCATCTCCTGCAGATCACTATTAGTAGCTGCAATAATTCGCACATCGATTTTTTCAGCTTTTTGAGCCCCTACCTTTACTACCTCTTTCTCTTGAAGCACTCGCAATAATCTTGACTGCACCGCCGTAGAAGCATTGCCTATTTCATCTAAAAATATCGTTCCCCCGTTTGCCGCTTGGAAAAATCCGTCGCGATTACGATCGGCTCCTGTAAAAGCCCCTTTAGTATATCCAAACAGTTCAGACTCTAATAAGTTTTCTGGAATGCCTCCGCAATTCACCGAGATAAAAGGCGCTCTTGAGAATTTTCCTTCATAGTGTATTGCCCGTGCTACAAGCTCTTTTCCAGTACCACTTTCTCCTTCTATAAAAATAGTGGCCTTATTATTCTTTACACGTTCAATAATCTCAATAACATTATTAATTTTTTCTGAATTTCCAATTATGCCTCCATACCCCTTGTTTTTTTCTTCGGAAAAAGTTGCCTTAGGAATAATTGTTCTTTCCCCAATAGATTTATCTATCGCGGTTTTTAACTCCTCTTTAGTAAAGGGCTTGGTTAAATAATCGACTACTCCCGATTTAATCACTGAGAGAGAATCTTGAACCGAAGGATATCCTGTAACTACAAGTTTGGGAAGTTTCGGATAATGCTCTGAAACAAATTTAATAAGTTCAAATCCGTCGATGCCCGGCATTTTTAAATCGGTAATAAGCAAATCGATGTGGGTATCTCGCAAGATCTGAACGGCTTCTTTTACCGAAACTGCTTTGTAGGTATGAAAATTCCAAGATTGCAAATGGCGTCGCAACAACTCTAATATATTAATATCATCATCTACAATTAATATGTTTTCATTTTTTAGTCGCATGTCCATTACAAAGTAATTAAGATTTAGGAAGTTTTACAGTAAAACTTGCCCCTTTTTTTTCATTGTTCTCCGCCACTATAGTACCATTATGACTTGCAACAATTCCATGAACAACACTTAATCCTAATCCAGAACCATCTCCTGTAGGTTTAGTAGTGAAAAATGGCTGAAATACTTTTTCTAAGGCTTCTTCAGAAAGTCCTGTGCCTTCATCTATAATTTTTAGCACGATATCTTTACGCGACTGAAATGCCTCGATGGTAACCAATCCATTTACGGGAGAAAAATAAATCGCATTAATTATTAAATTAAATATTATCTGAGTTAATTGAATTGTATCTGCTCGTAACATTAATACCTCATCTTCAATCTTAATGACATAATTCACTTGAGCTTTTTTAAAAGATGCATCGAGTAATGCTATCGCGTTCTTAATACTGGGTACAATATTAACTTCTTGCATTTCCTGGGGCATTTCACAAGCAAAGAACATAAGTTTTTTTACTACCTCACGAGAAAAAATTGCATTGCTAATTACTTTTTCGATGTCTTTTGAATCTTGCTTATTGGCTTCAAGTTCTTCTTTTATTAATTCTGAAAAACCTAAAATATTAGCCAGTGGAGTATTAAGTTCATGTGCGATTCCAGCAGTAATTTCTCCCAAAATACTAAGTCTGTCTGCACGTTCCATTTGTCGTTTTAAAGAAGTTTCGTTCTTCTGAATCTCAATTCTTTCAATCAAATTTCCCAATTTTAGCGCAACATTGTCCAACAATGGTTGCTCTTCAGTAAGAAATGTATCTTGGTTATTTTGAAGCGATGCATTAATACTCCCACTTACTTTATTAAAAACTAATATATCTGAAGAGATGCAGTTATCGGTGTTGATAGCTCCTGTTTGGTACACATTTAAATTAGTTCGAATCACAATTTCGGTTCGGTCGGGAAACTGAAGCCCCTTTTTCAAACTTAGTGCTATTGCCTGTGCCATACTCGATATCGATTCTGCATCAGCATTCACTATAATGCTTGATACTTCATAGAGGCATCTAAGCTCTTTAATGCGTTCTTTTAAAGCTTCATCGGTAGTACTCATAGTAACATAAATATTCAATTAATACTTCATTAAACCTTCATCGTCACAAAAAGAATATCGTGTTCTGTAACGACCTGTTATTCTATGCATGCATACGCTCTTTTAATACTGCATCGTATTTTAATGTAGCTTTTTTAAGATTTTCTGAAAGAGCCTTCATCCAAACTAACTGGTTCGCCATTAAGTAAGCTTCTTGCAAGTGATGCA
The DNA here is from genome assembly GCF_001637325.1 of Cochleicola gelatinilyticus. GTDB lineage: Bacteria > Bacteroidota > Bacteroidia > Flavobacteriales > Flavobacteriaceae > Cochleicola > Cochleicola gelatinilyticus. Next base: position 217,631 of record NZ_LRXL01000037.1, on the reverse strand, counting down.
ACGTTTCGGTGTCGATCTCTGTATTTCCTTCCTTAATATCACGATCTCGAAGTTCAGATAAATGCTGGTATGCCTCCATGATCTTTTTTTCAGCATTGCTACTTTCGCTCGCAACAGACACTTCTTCAGTAAAATTTGTATCCTCTAATATAGCGGTTGCAGCCCGTAATGTATTAACTATTTTAAGAATAATAGTATCAAATTCTTTAGAAGCAGGAGTGGTTTGGTGATTGGTTACAAAAGTTCCAATCGAAGCGATCCCAGAGATCATTGTTTGGTTCAAGGTAACCATATCATAAAGTAAACGATATTCTTTTTGTTTCGATTTGGGGTCTTGGGTCATTCTTTGAAAAGCTCCATTTAAGTTACTTATCGCTAGAAATGCTTCTTTTCTCGCTACTTTATAACTAAGTTCTGCTTCAGTTTTATCGTGATATAACTTTTGAGTGGCAATGAGATATTCGGTATTTCTTTGCAGCATCGTTAAAAGAACGTGTTTCATATTTAAAGCTTCCCAGCTTGGCCATAAAGTATAGTTTGCAATTACCGCAATACCTGCACCAAGCACAGTGTCAATTACACGATACTGTATAACTTCTAATGCATCAGGATTTATAAGTGAATATACAAATATGATATTCAGTGTAATAAAAGCAGCTCCCGACTTGTAATTTTGTTGAATAAGGGCAAATGCCATCGTTAACGATATAATAGCCAATACCGAGTAGATAATCGTATTCTGGGTAACAAGTACAATTCCAATAGCAATCACGGCACCAATAAGCGTTCCCACGATGCGGTCTTTAGACCGTTCTTTCGTCAATCCATAATTGGGTCGCATAATCACAACGATTGTCAAGAGAATCCAATAACCGTTATGAATTCCGAGTAACGTTCCTAGTACATACGCAAATAAAATAGCAACAGTGAACCGTAAAGAATGTCTAAATAAGGTAGATTGTAAACTGAAGTTTTGAATAATTACGTTGAAGCGGTATTCTTGGAGAGTTAAGAACTTACTTTCCTCTTGACGCTTAACAGATACTTTTGAAGCATGCTTTACATTTGCCATGACTCTTCGAATGGCCCTTATTTCTTGAAACAATTGCTCTTGATAATCGAAAAGGTTTTTTAAGATAAGTGCACCTTCTCGTGCTTTGGGTAGTGTAACATCCTCAACATAGGTCGAAATTACACCTCGAGCCTTTTGTAAAGCCTCTAATAACAGATCTTTGCTAGGAATTTTATCTTTTTGAATAAGTATTTCTGAAAGCGTAATAAGATGATTCCCCATTTTCTTATTTAACTTTTTTGATGCTTTCAAGTATCCTTTATTATTTTCAAACAGAGCATCAATCTCACTGTAATCTAAATGTTTTGCTTCAATAAGTTCTACAATGTTAATAGTAGAGATAAAAATAAGAAGCTGTTTTTCATCGTAATGAGATCGTCCAGATCGTTTTCTCTCTAGAAGTAGTAATTCTCGTAAGGTTTCTTGTTTTTCAGTAATTTGAGTTTGTAGTACTATAGATTGTTGCATTAGCGTCTCCCTGTCTGCTTTTTTTGTAAGCAATCGAGCTCTAAGCCTTAAGTATTCTCCAATAGTATGGAGCGTTTCAGAAAGGAGTTGATTTGCATCTTTATTGGGAGCTAGTTTCAGAAAAACATATGAAACTATTAAATACCAAAGCCCCCCTACTCCCATCAAGAGAACATGAGACCATATTTCGAAGGCAGTTTCTTTTTGAATAGCAAAAGCAAGTACCATCGCTAATAATCCCGAAAAAGATACCAATGAAGCTCTAAATCCGTAAATTGATAAGAAAGAAATAAAGAAAGAAATTATGGCAAGTGCTCCTATGAGTATAAATGCAAAAGGCTTTAAAAATAAAATTATCGCCGTAATGAGCATTGTTAAACCTGCACTTATTAAAATAGCATTTACTTTACGTTTTAAACTTCCAGGGATATCTCCAGGGGCATTTAAAAAAGCCCCAATTACGATGGGGGGAGCATACTCAAAAAGTCCTAAAAAGTTTAAAATTACTAAGGGAATAACTACAGCAAAGCTAAGCCTAACACCACTGTAAAAGTGGGAACTTCTTAAAAACAATTCGATGATTGTTAGGTATTTTCTCAAGACGTAATTTTTAAAGTACAAAGGTACTGTAATTAAAACTTCACAGTTAATTCTGCACCACCTATAAACTCTTACCCCGCACCTAACATTACCCAAATTCGACGCGTTAAAAAGTGTATCTACATATTACGAATAGACGTAAATCGATAGATGATAGACTTACATTAGATGTGAAAAAGCATTTTTTAAGGGACAGTTTAAATACGGAAAAAGATAAAACTAGTCTACTTAATATACTAAGTAATAACTGATGGTACTATTCTTTTCTTCTGAAACTGATAACCTTTTTTAATAGTTATAGTTTCGACATAACAAATTATACTACTTTATATAAGAAAGCTCTTTTTAAAGTATAACTAAAAAATGTTTCAGTTAAATAATTAGCTATCTTGACAGGCACATAATTGAAAATGCTATATGGAACTTATTTCAGAAATTATTACCGTGGGAATAATAGCAACCTTAGGTATGACTGCCTTTAGTTATCTTGTTTCTTATTTTTCAAATAGTAAATTTGAAGAACCTCAACTTCTAAATATTTTAATTAGAAGGTATCAAGGGCCTGCAACGACTATTTGTAGAGAGCATGTGTTGGGATGGACGATTCATTTTTTAATAGGGATGTTATTTGTAGGAGTTTTTAAAATTTTACAGGGTTATTCGATTGTAACATTAACTCTTTTATCTGGATCGATCTTTGGATTTTTAGGTGGAATATTTGGTGTTGGTTTTTGGGGATTTATACTTAAAATTCATCCCAATCCTCCACAAATTAATAAAGTAGTTTATTTTATTCAGTTGGTCATTGCACATGTTATTTTTGGAATATGTCTCATTTATCTTCTAAATTTCTAATGTAGTTACTAGCTACACATACACACTTTCGGTAATTTACAAGAACAGGTCGATACAGAATCGCCTTCAGTACTAATTTAGAAAACTTCCGTACAATTTCTTAAACTGCTAATGTTATTATAATTAACTACCAAGCGAGCCTTAATCCTGTTAGCTTTGATTAAAAAACTACCATGAAAACAATTATGATTACAGGAGCCGGATCTGGCTTAGGAAAAGGAACGGCAATTGGACTTGCTAAAAAAGGCCATAAAATTATTGCGGGAGTTCATGTTTGGGAACAGAAATCTAAATTGCTAGAAGAAATTAAAGCGAACAAGTTGCAGGATAACATTGAAATCATCAAGCTCGATATTTTAAATGATTTGGATTGTATGAATGCTTCTAAATATGAGATTGATATTTTAGTGAATAATGCAGGGATGGGACATTCAGGTCCTGTAGGAGAAATGCCTGTCGATTTTTTACGTGAAGTAATGGAAACGAATGTCTTCTCTACATTAGAGTTTTCACAACCATTTATTAAGCAAATGGTAGAAAGAGGAACTGGAAAAGTTGTTTTTGTATCATCAATTGCTGGGCTTACAACCTCTCCATTTTTGGGTGCTTATAATGCCTCGAAACATGCATTAGAATCGGTTGCGCAAAGTTTAAGAGATGAACTTCATGAATTTGGAGTACATGTAGCAACTATTAATCCAGGACCCTTCGAAACAGGATTTAATGATCGTATGTATGAAACATTTGAGCAATGGTATGATGAAGATTTCTATTTTACAGATAAAGAAACCATTGTTAAAGCTTCTAAAGAATTGTTAGACAACCAATTTGATCCGCAACAAATGATCGACGAAATGGTCGATGTAATCCCTAAGGATAACCAAGCTTTTAGGACTATTGTTCCAAAAGATTTTATTGAACAATGTAAATCGTATCAAAAAAGACAATATGAATTAAAATGTAATGAAATTGACGATAGTAAATCTTAACCAATTCATTATTACGATGAGAGTTGTTGCACAAAGATGACTGTTATGAAATTAACGCTAAATTTGCTCTATAATTTATTAGATCGAGCATTTTATTTCATCTACGAGTAACTATCCTGTCAACTACAAAAATAAAGCCCCGTTATCATTGCGATAACGGGGCTTTTTGCGGAGAAAGAGGGATTCGAACCCCCGGAGGTGTAACCCTCAACAGTTTTCAAGACTGCCGCATTCGACCACTCTGCCATTTCTCCTTGAGTGCCTCATCAGGTATTCCCTGAATGCGGGTGCAAATATAACACCTTTTTTCACTCTTTAAAACCTTTTAGATTAATTTTTAAAAAAAGCACAAAAAAAATCTGAAGTCAACATCTTATGAATGTTACTTCAGACTTTATGTTTGCACTATATACTATTAACGACTCGGTTTTTTCGAATCGTCTTGATCTCCATATTGATTTGTATGTTCGTCCTTTTGTGGACCTTTAATACGCTCTGGATTTAGACTATCTCTCTCTTCCGATTGTTTGTCTTTGTTTTTTTTATCATTATCGCTCATAATATGTGATTTTAAGCGTTATCGCGTGGCTGATGTTGTTCTCTTTTTTGCTCAACTTGATGGTTTATTTTTTTACCATCAGCTTCTCTTCCTTTTTTATTTATAGCAATCTCTTCTTCACTTTGATTGCTCTGATTTGGAATTTTCTTTTCATCGTTCATAATAGTTGATTTTAAAGTTCACTTAAAAGTAACGATAATTAGACATTCATCCTTCAAAATTATTAAACCTTAACAGCAGTTGTTAAAAGTGCCTTAACGCTTTCATTAAGATTCTTAAAAATTTTATTATTGTTTTAGAAAGGTACCGAAAGACCCAATATGATCTGCTCTGGACGGGTGTCTATTCTATTAGTAGGAATGTTCGAGAAATCCACTTCATTTTCAGAAAGTCCTCGTTCGTAACGAACATCAATTCCAAAACTTTCAAAATTTAGTCCTACCCCTAGTTGTGCTCCTACTGTAAAATCGTTTTCAGCAGTTTCCAGATCGAAATCTTCAAACTCATTCTTCAAAATATATTGAAGCGAAGGACCTGCAAAGACGGTAATAGGTCCTAAAACATCTATACCCACTAATAAAGGCACATCGAGTTTGCTTACTGAAAGATCCCCACTTCTATACTCACTTTTTGTTCTTGTGTAAACCGCTTCAGGTCTTAGGTATAATAGTCCAAGATCTATTTTTCCGAAAAAACCAATATGAAACCCAACATTTTTAGAAGGATCTTCAATAATTGCTTGAGCCCCATTCTCGAAATCGCCGTTGCTTCCGTAGTTTAATCCTCCGGTTACTCCGAATCCACCTCCTTTTTGGGCATAACCCGTTACACACATTGCTAACAATATAACACACATTACTTTTTTCATAATCAACATTTATTAGGTTAATTTAAAGACAATCCAAGTTTTAAATTGTTACAGTCTTTAAGAAGTAATGGTATATAATAGGTAAGAGTTTTAAGTATTGCAAGTAGACTATATAATAACTAATTGCCTTATCTTTTATTGTCTTACTTAATAAAAATTGCCTACAAATTGTTAAACCTATATCAGCATGAAAGTACTTCATGTATCTTCACAGTTCTAAATAGTAACAGGTGAAAAAAACAATAAATTGTACTCCAAATTCTTTTAAAACGCTAGAACGGATTCCTAATTCTTGGTCTCAAGCAGATTATAGTGCTTTATTAAAAGAAATGGAATACGATTCTGAAGAAGCATCGACAGAAGAATTAGAAGAACTTTGCCTCTTATCTCTTACCGATTTTGAAAAAGAAGAGGCCGCCCAAAAAGTATTGCGCTATGTTTTTAAATCTCATTTAAACGAAGGGCAAATACAAAACCTTTCACATGAGATGCAAGAAGAGAAAGTATGGGAAGAATATGCGGACATCCAATTACACGAGCAATTTTTTAATGTAGGTGAAATCTTGTACAAGGCATTTAATGGTCAAGGATTTCCTATGGCTAAAGCGATAGAAATATTAGTAACATTTTCTTCGGAAAAAGAACCATTGCCTAAAAAACTCCGAGATGCTGATCCATCTGTAATTCTGAAACTACTCGCACAAGGTCTTCCAAACAATGCAATTATTAACCGATTATATACAGATCAATTACAACAAGAGGTCATTTCTGAAGCAGATGCTATTCTATGGCAAATTCATCTTTTAGATTCACAAGAAAAAAGCATTCAATTAAAAATTATAAGTTCGCAGTATTGGCTTGAAGATTTTAAATTTACAGAGCCTTATACAGCACTCTTAAACATCACTTAGAACCTATGCAAAAAGCAGAACCCACATTAATTTGTATTCCAGACATTAGCGGATTTACCCGTTTTATGCGTGATGTAGATTTTAAACTTAGCTCGGAAGTAATTCCTGCCCTTCTTAATAATATTATTTATTCTAACGAACTAAATTTAAAAGTTTCAGAAATAGAAGGAGATGCAGTACTATTTTATAGAACCGGTGATCTTCCCTCTCTAAGAGAACTTATAGATCAATGCCGAAGTTTTTACGAAGAATTCTATAAGCAGATAAAGTCACTTGCAGAAAAACATAAACACAACAAACAAAGTACAGACCTTCCCGAAATGTTAGGACTAAAAATTATTTTGCACTTCGGAAATGAAATTGGAAAGGTGCAAATTGGAAATAGAATTAAATTAATGGGTGAAGATGTTATCACTGCACATCGCCTATTAAAAAACGATATTAATATCGATGAATATATTCTAATTTCTGAAACATTATTGTCTCAATATAGAGCTAATAAAGTAGACGAAAATTTCGATTGGGCGACATTACACGAATCCTCTATTGAAGCAGAACATCTCGGAGAATTAAAGTTTAATTACATTGATTTATCTTCATTAAATTAGCTCTTAACTCATTAAGGACAAACGAATCATAGAAATTATAGCTTCCTTAACAAGATGTGTTAAACCCTTGCGAATTGGCAAAATGCTAAGACCCTTCGATATAGTTTAGTACTATCTTTAGGATAACAAAAAACTATAACTATGAAAACTACAAGAGAAGAAGCAAAAGAAAATATTCATGATAATTTGGTAGATAACCTTCAAGGGTTACTCGAAAAAAATTATGATGCAGAAAAAGGTTTTAAAAAAGCGCTTGAAAATGCGAAGGACAGTAGTCTTAAGAATTTTCTAAAGCATCAAGCGGTTACAAGAAATCGATTTGCAACAGAATTAGATAATGAGATTCGTAATCTTAACGAAAAACCAAAAGAAAGTGGAAGTGCTACAGGTACATTACACAGAACATGGATCGACGTTAAAACAGCATTTACTGGTAGTGATGATGAAGCTGTATTAGAAGAATGTATTCGCGGTGAAAAAGCAAGTCTCGAAGAGTACGAAGAAACTCTAAAAGACAACCGATTTCCACCACAAATTCAATCTGTTTTAAACAACCAATTATCTGAAATCCGTAATACGGTATCTCAAGTAAAACGATTAGAAGATATTGCAGATAACTGGAATTAATTTCCTGTAGCTGTAATTAAAAAAGCCTAAGATTAAAATCTTAGGCTTTTTTTTATATATGTATTTTTTAAGAAACTACAGAGATTTCGGCTTCCTTAATGGCTTTAAAACCACCAGCAACATCAATTACATTATGTATGCCACGGCTCTTTAGTATCGATGCTGCGATCACAGATCGATATCCGCCCGCACAATGAATATAGAAAGGAGTCTCTTTCGGGAATTCTTTTAAGTAAGTGTTTAATGCATTTAATGGAGTATGCACTGCATTCGGGATATGCGAACCTCCAAACTCGGTGTCGTTTCTTACATCAAATACAGGGGCATTGCTACGTAATGCTTCCTTTAAGGTTGTAGCGGATACAGATTCTAAGGTATCGACATCCTTTCCTGCTTTTTCCCAAGCTGAAACACCACCTCTTAAAAAACCAAGAGTCTTATCAAACCCCACTCTAGACAGGCGCGTTATCGCTTCTTCTTCCCTTCCTTCTTCCACAACTAGAAGAATGGTTTGCATTACATCGCCAATTAAGGCACCTACCCATGGAGCAAATCCGCCGTCGAGTCCTATAAAAATCGAATTCGGTATATGTCCTTTTATAAATTCACTTTGATGACGTACATCAAGTACAATAGCACCAGTGGTATTTGCAACCTGTTCAAACTCGTCGGGAGCAAAAGCCTTAGTACCACGAGCTACAATAGCATTTAAATCATCGTATCCTTCTTTATTCATACGAACATTTAATGGAAAATAACTTGGGGGTGGCAATAAGCCATCTGTTACTTCATCGATAAATTCATGTTTAGTCATGTCCGCCCGTAATGCGTAATTCATCAGTTTCTGGTTGCCTAGCGTATCTACCGTTTCTTTCATCATTTTCTTTCCGCATGCAGATCCTGCTCCATGTGCCGGATAAACGATCACATCATTGGGTAATGGCATAATTTTATTTCGAAGACTTTCAAACAAGATTCCAGCGAGATCTTCTTGTGTTACTTCCGAAGATTTTTGCGCAAGATCGGGTCTTCCTACATCCCCAAGAAAAAGCGTATCGCCACTAAAAATGGCATGCTCTTTCCCGTTTTCATCTTTTAATAAATAGGTCGTACTTTCCATCGTATGTCCCGGTGTATGTAACGCCGTAAGAGTCACATTCCCTACTTTAAATTCTTGTCCGTCTTTCGCGATCAAAGCATCGAAACTTGGATTTGCGTTAGGACCAAAAACAATGGGTGCACCCGTTTCTTTACTTAAAGTCACATGACCACTCACGAAATCGGCATGAAAATGTGTTTCAAAAATATATTTAATGGTGGCATTATCTCTTTTAGCACGATCTAAATAAGGCTTGGTTTCTCGCAATGGATCTATAATAGCGATTTCTCCATCACTTTCAATATAGTATGCTCCTTGCGAAAGGCATCCAGTATAAAGCTGCTCTACAGTCATTCTTTTAATTTTTTGTAAAGATACTAATTGACATCAATTGTGAGTAGCTTCAGAAACCGAATTAATAACTATTGCTATAAAATTTTTAACATACATACGTTAGCGCTTGGTAATTTTAAAAGCGCTTTCTTACTTTCAGAAAAATGATATGATATTAATTTTCACAAAATTTTCACATACTCCCCTACAAGTTGACTTATCTTTATCGGCAACCAAAGACTATACAATGAAAAAAATCATTTTACTGTTACTCACCGTTTTGGCAGTTTCCTGTTCATCGAATGAAAAACAAATGGAAACAGTATTAGAAAGAGCGAAAGACGATCTTAAAATTCAATTACAGCTTCCAGAGGAGACTAAGTTTAGTGAAACAGATTTTAATATTAAAGAAACTGCTTCAGATCTTGAGAACATTGGTGCCAAATATATAGTTACATTTACTGTTAAATCCCAAGATGCGGCAGGTGAACTTGTCCAAAAAAAACATCGGTTGGTGTATTTAAAAGTTGGTGAAGACGGTCTTGCCAAAAGAGATTACGAATTAGAATCTTTCGATTAAAAAGATCGTTAAACCACAGAATCATGAAATTCAATTCCAAGAACTAAATATAAACTAATGAAATATTTTATTATTGCCGCACTAAGTGTACTGTCTATTTCCTGTAACTCAGCTCAGAACACTTCAAAACAAAAAATGACTCGGGTCGATTATGCAAATAGCATTACTTCGGAAGAATTAAAAGAATTACTGTACACCTACGCCGGTGATAAAATGGAAGGCAGAATGACTGGTAGCAAAGGGCAAAAAATGGCTACAGAATTTATTCGGAATTTTTACAAAGAGCATAATATTGCCTCTCCCGATGGAGTAACAAATTATTACCAAACTGTCCCTGCAGAATTCTTAGACCGATTAAAAGAGCCCAGCGATTCTGAAAATGTAATTGCTTACATAAAAGGTTCCGAAAAACCCGATGAAATTATTATTCTTTCTGCACATTTAGACCATGTTGGGAAAGATAATGATGGGAATGTTTTTAATGGTGCTGACGATGATGGTAGTGGTACCGTAGCCATGCTAGAAATGGCTGAAGCCTTTCAACAAGCTGTAGAAGATGGCAATGGTCCAAAGCGATCGATTCTATTTTTACATGTAACGGGTGAAGAAATAGGACTGTATGGTTCTAGGTATTATACTGAAAACCCTATCTTTCCTCTAGAAAATACGGTTGCCAACTTAAATACCGATATGATTGGAAGAATAGATCCCGATAAAATAGACACTCCAAATTATATCTATCTCATAGGAAGCGACAAACTAAGTCAAGAGTTACACGATGTATCTGAAGCTATAAACAAAGAATACATTAATCTTGAACTCGATTATACTTACAACGATGAGAACGATCCAAATCGTTTTTACTATAGAAGTGATCACTATAATTTTGCAAAAAACAATATTCCTATTATCTTCTATTTTAACGGTACTCACGAAGATTACCATAAAATAAGTGATACACCAGATAAAATCGAATACGAATTAATGACAAAGAGAACTCAGCTTATTTTTCAAACAGCATGGGAACTTGCCAATCGTGAAGGAAGAATTACTGCAGACAAATTGTAATTAAAATTAGGTTATAACACACCTCTTCTTAGGTATCTACAGATATCTAAGTTTTTTATAAAAATCGACAAAAAAGGCCTTTCAGAAATGAAAGGCTTTTTTTTGCTCTACAACGTACATAAAGAAGTTTAACATAACGCAATGCTTTTAACAGCTGAAATTGTAACTCCGCCAAAAAAGTATGGACGTAATCGTAATAAAAAATTACCTCACTTTAAGCCACAAAAAAAGCCTCATGTTTCCATGAAGCTTTGTCTTTTGGGTGGAAGACGGGATTCGAACCCGCGACTTCCGGCACCACAAACCAGCGCTCTAACCAGCTGAGCTACAACCACCATTTATACTTGGATTTTATTCCAAATACCCCTTCACCATACGATGTATCGCTTAGGAGGATGCAAATATAAATCATTTACTACGGTTGCACAATAACTAATTGCAAGAATTTTTAGATTAAATCAAAAATTGAATCTACCGCAACGTATCTTTCTGCAGTAAAGCCTTCTGCATATTCCACACCAATTAATCTTCCTAGATTTTTTGCACGATACGAAATACTTTCTTTAAAATTATTAGTTGCAATTGGGGTTAAAGGCTCTTTAGAGTCGACATCAAAAAACTGACTCCCATAAGCTTCAACCGAAGCTATTTTTTTATCCATAAAACCAGTAATATCAACAACAAAATCTGGAGTTATATCTTTCCATTGAATGTAGTGATATACATGTTTTGGTCGCCATTGTTTTTGATGGTTTCCTTCGTAAATTGTTTCAATTCTTCGTAAACCACTAAGAAAGCAGGCATCGCTCACTAATTTACTACCCTTAGGATGATCGATATGTCGATCATCTATCGCATTACAGAGTACGACATCGGGACGGTATTTTCGAAGAATTTTTATAACTTCTAATTGCGATGCTGGATTATTTACAAAAAAACCATCAGAAAATTCGAGATTTTCACGAACAGACACTCCTAAAACTTCTGCTGCTGCCGCCGCTTCATTATCGCGAATTTCGGCACTTCCCCGCGTTCCTAATTCTCCACGAGTAAGATCTAGAATTCCTACCCTCTTTCCGTTAGCGACTTCTTTGGCTATAGTACCCGAGCAGCTTAATTCCACATCATCGGGATGTGCACCTATGGCTAATATATCAAGTTTCATACGAGTTGCTTTTTTGTGACCAACTGAAAGGCCTGTTCAAAATCAAAGATAAGGTCGTTGGTTTCTTCAATTCCCACAGAAAAACGAAGCAATCCATCGGAGATACCCTGTTTTTTGCGTTCTTCTTTAGTTAACAAAAAATGAGAGGTTTCCGCCGGAGAAAGAATGGTCGATTCTATACCCGCAAGACTCATCGAATATTTTACCAGTTTTAACGCTCGCATAAATTCGATAGCATCTAATTCTGGGAGTAATTCGAATGAAAGCATTCCGGTATATCGTTTCATTTGCTTTTTCGCCAACGCATGATCAGGATGCGATTTCAAGCCTGGATAGTATACTTTCGAAACCAATTGGTGTTGCTCCAACCACTTCGCCATTTTTTTCGCATTCTTGCTTTGCGCTTTTACACGAAGTGCCATCGTTTTTAAACTTCGTTCCAGCAACCAAACGGTGTAATCGCTTAAATGCCCTCCCATATTAATAGATGTTTCCCATATTTTGTCCTTATGCTCTTGAGAACAAGCAATTGCTCCAGCACTAATATCGCTATGTCCACCCATGTATTTGGTCGCACTATGAATTATAATATCGATACCAAAATCGGCTGGCGTCTGATTAATAGGGCTCGCAAAAGTATTGTCGATAATACTCAACAAATTATGCTGTTTAGCAATCCGCCCAATCATTTCTAAGTCTGTGATTTTCATCAGCGGATTCGAAGGAGTTTCTATATAGATGATCTTTGTATTCTTTTTTATTTCTGAAGTAAAATCTATTTCCGAAAAACCCTTGGCAAAACTAAATTCGATTCCAAATTTTGGAAGCTCTTTTACCACGAAATTATACGTTCCTCCATATAAGGTTTCCGGTAATATTATATGGTCTCCCTGCTTCAGAAATGCGAGCAAGCAATGACTAATTGCTGCCATGCCACTTCCGAAGATCATTCCTGCCTCACATTTTTCTAATGCAGCGATCTTTTTTCCGAGGGCAACTTGATTGGGAGAATTAAACGAACGCGGATAGCGCTTTTCATCCATCCCATCGTATTGGTAAGAAGTCGCCATAAATAGCGGTGAAATTGCCCCTCTGTATTGAGTGTCTTCTACCTCGCCGGTATGTGTACAAATAGTATTAATTCCTTTTTTTTCTGAATTCATTCTGTGTTTTTTTCTGAAAGTACTAAGGTATTAATTACTTTTAAGGTTTACTAGAAATTACAAGATGAAACTACTATTAACACACATAAAAGAACTATTACAAGTTCGAGACAATGCACCTGCAAAATTAAGTGGTGCAGAAATGAATCACCTTCCTACTTTAAAAAATGCGTGGCTATTAGTGAAAGATGGTAAGATCTTCGATTATGGATCGATGACTAAAATGCCGGAAACTAAAGGATTTAAAACCATCGATTGCAAAGGAAAAATTGTACTACCCGCATGGTGCGATTCTCACTCTCATTTGGTGTATGCCGGAAACAGAGAACAGGAATTTGTAGATCGTATTAAAGGGCTTTCCTACCAAGAAATTGCCGAAAAAGGGGGTGGCATTGTAAACAGTGCAAAAAAATTACAACAAACTTCTGAAGATAGCCTCTACAAACAATCAGCAAAACGACTCGAAGAAGTTATGCGTTTGGGAACTGGAGCCATAGAAATTAAAAGCGGCTACGGATTAACCACCGAAGCTGAATTAAAAATGCTTCATGTAGCAAAACGGCTCGCTGAGCATTATCCCATTACCATTAAAACCACCTTTCTCGGTGCTCATGCCATCCCTACCGAATTTAAAAATAACAAAGATGGATATCTTGATTTAATATGCAACGAGATGCTTCCGAAGGTAGCAGAACAGCAACTCGCAAGTTATGTCGATGTTTTTTGTGAAGAAGGCTATTTCTCAGTTTCAGACACAGAACGTATCCTTTCCGAAGCAAAAAAATACAATCTTATTCCAAAGATTCATGTGAATCAGTTTAATGCGATTGGCGGTGTAGCGATTGGAGTTAAGTACAAGGCGTTGAGCGTCGACCACTTAGAAGTTTTAACAGACGACGACATTGCTGCTCTTAAAGGAAGTGAAACTATGCCGGTAGCCCTTCCCTCCTGCTCTTATTTTTTAAGTATTCCCTATACACCCGGGAGAAAGATTATCGATTCTGGACTTCCGTTGGCACTCGCGACCGATTATAATCCGGGTTCCACACCAAGCGGAAACATGAATTTTGTAGTAAGTACCGCATGTATTAAAATGCGCCTCACTCCCGAAGAAGCCATAAATGCAGCGACTATTAACGGGGCATACGCCATGGGATTAAGTGAAACCCACGGTAGCATTACCAAAGGTAAAGTTGCTAACCTCATCGTAACAAAACCCATCCCTTCCTACGGATATCTCCCCTATTCCTTCGGAAGCAACCATATTGAAATGGTTATTTTGAACGGTAAAGAAATAAAACAGTGAATAGCACCATGAAAACCATTCATTTTTTTTCTGAAAGCGAGTATAAAAAACGTATAAACAAACGAGAAGGTGAGACAAAACTGGGCGAGGTGATCGAAGTAGCTTCAGGGTGGGATGCACTTAATACTTCGGAAGCGAAATATGTTCTTTTAGGAATTCCTGAAGATATCGGGGTGCGGGCTAACTTGGGAAAAAAAGGTGCTTCGGAAGCTTGGGAGGCAACATTGAATGCATTTGTAAACGTTCAGAAAAACTACTACATAAATCAGGAGGGTCTTATATTGCTGGGAACAATCAATTGCGATCAACAAATGAAACAGGCGGCATCCATTTCGGAAGATGACACACACTATGCCGAAAAACTAGGAGAACTAGTCACGCAGATCGATCATATGGTTTCAGAAGTGATCGGAAAGATTGTAGCCACAGGAAAAATTCCTATTCTAATCGGCGGTGGACATAACAACAGCTACGGAAACTTAAAAGGAGCGAGCGAAGCTCTTACATCCCCCGTAAATTGTATCAACTTCGATGCACACACCGATTTTAGATCGTTAGAACATCGCCATAGCGGCAACGGATTTACATATGCTTTCGAAGATGGATATTTAGACCGTTATTTTATCTTCGGACTGCATCGCAACTATACTTCTGAAAGTATTTTCGAGAAGCTTCAGAAACATGCAAAACGTATCCAATATATATTGTTTGAAGGAATATCTATTTCAGAAGAAAATACCTTTTCTGAAGCTCTTCAACAAGCAGAAACCTTTTGCTGTAACAAAAAGTTCGGACTCGAACTGGACTTAGATGCTATTGAAAATTTTGGAAGTAGTGCCATGACACCTAGTGGATTTACGCTTACAGAAGCTCGAAAATTTTTGTCGTATTTTTCAAAACACCCAAATTGTACTTACATTCACATCTGCGAAGGCGCTCCTTCGGCGGGTATTTTTCCTAATCAGGTGGGGAAAGCAATATCATATTTAATAAGTGACATCGTATGCAAATAGAAATAATCTCTTTCGATCCTAAATATGCATCGGCTTTCTATGAGTTTAATATAGAATGGTTAGAAACTTTTTTTTACGTCGAAGACTACGACAAAGAAGTTTTAAGCAATCCCGATGAACACATTTTAGGTCCTGGTGGACACATATTCTTTGCCAAAGAAGAAAATGAAATTCTTGGTACGGTAGCTCTTTTAAAGCGAGGTGAAGGAATATTCGAACTTACTAAAATGGCTGTTCCACCAAAACAACGTGGAAAAAATGTAGGGCAATTGCTCATGCAACACTGTATTAATTTTGCCAAAGAAAATGAGTTTAAAAAATTGTTTCTGTATTCTAATACCAAATTAGAAAATGCAATTTATATCTATCGAAAATACGGGTTCATTGAAGTACCAGTAGAAACAGACAGTCCGTACGAGCGAAGCAATATAAAAATGGAGTTACAACTCTCTTAAAGTATTGTAAAACCTCATAATTCTTGTGTTATTTCTTAGTATTTTAGAGCAAAATAACCATTATGAAAAAAGTACTTTACTTCGCAGCAGTAGCATTAATGCTATTGGGCTGTAATTCGAAAAAAGATAAAAACGCATCAGAAAACGATGATGTTGCGACTGTAACTTCAGATACTGAGGATACTTCTATGGAAGTAGCAGATTTTAATATAACCCCTATTTCACATGCGACCATGGTATTAGAATGGGAGGGAAAAACGATATATGTAGATCCCGTAGGTGGCGCTGAAGCATTCGCCGGAATGGAATCACCCGATCTTATCCTTATTAGCGATATACACGGAGATCATTTAAACGCAGAAACGGTAACGGCTGTCATTGCAGATGGTACAGGAATTATCGCGCCTAAAGCCGTTGCAGATAAACTGCCAGAAGAATTACAGTCTGTAACAACTATACTAAATAACGGAGCAAATACCAATATGAAAGGTTTCGACGGATTTACATTCGAAGCGATCCCCATGTACAATTTACGAGAAGAAGCGCTAAAGTTTCATGAGAAAGGTCGTGGAAATGGATACATTATTGAAAAAGACGGCATGCGTGTATACATTTCTGGAGACACCGAAGACATTCCAGAAATGCGCAATCTAAACGATATCGATGTGGCATTTGTTTGCATGAACCTTCCGTACACAATGACGGTAGAGAGCGCTGCAGATGGTGTACTGGCTTTTAAACCAGCTAAAATATATCCATATCACTACAGAGGAACCGACGGTTTAAGCGATGTTTCTAAATTTAAGGAACTTGTTAATAATGGCGATACGAATATCGAAGTAATACAATTAGATTGGTATCCCGAAAAAGAGTAGCATCCCGTACCTCTCTAAAAACCGAATAGAAGAATTCTAAAAACAGCTTACTTAAATAAGCTGTTTTTTATTTTCTATAAATACGAGAGAAAAGACGATTTAATTTTAAAAGTCCTTTTCTTAAGAAAAAGCAAGCAGCCTAATTAACTTATTAATCATGAGATTACTAGTTCTTAATGAAGTATCTTTAACACTGTATTATTCATCTTAATAATCTCTTCGCATTCCTTCTGCTTCTCTTTGCAGTCGTCTTCAAAGCCACTATTCTGATTTATGAAACTCCAGTGAGTAGATTAATGCCTAACTGCTGGAAAGTAACTATCACTTAGTACTAATAATCTTACGCTTTGCCGATCTCATTATTTTGCAATTCGTTTCAATAAGAAAAAAATGGCTTTGTTAAAAATGGGAGTTATCGGAACTTCAAGAAAAGTAGATGAACGACGAGTTCCAATTCACCCCGAACACCTAAAAAGACTTCCTCAATCTATTCGTAAACAACTTATTTTCGAAAAAGGTTATGGTAAACCTTTTCATATCAAAGATGAAGAAATTTCAGAGCTCACTGGCGGCGTTGCCTCTCGACAGGAAATACTAGCCGATATGGGCGCTGCTATCATTGCCAAGCCCATACTTTCCGATTTAAAAGACCTAAAGGAAGGCGGTATTATTTGGGGATATCCTCATTGTGCTCAACAAAATGACATTACCCAAATAGCTATCGATAAAAAGCTAACACTAATTGCCTTTGAAGATATGTATGTCTGGAGTCCCAACGGACAAAAAGGAAGGCATACTTTTTATAAAAATAACGAAATAGCAGGGTATGCTGCCGTTATACATGCGCTTCAATTAAAAGGTATCGACGGACATTACGGAAACCAACGTAAAGCAATTATTTTCAGTTTTGGTGCTGTAAGCAGAGGCGCAATTTATGCGTTAAAAGCACATGGTTTTAGAGATATAACAATATGTATTCAAAGGCCCGATCATGAGGTTAGAGAAGAAGTATTAGATGTGCATTATACCAGATTAAGAAAAGGAAATAAAGATGAAGCAAGACTAATTGTGGTCGAACATGACGGAACCGAACGTCCTTTAATAGACCTTATTAAAGAATCAGAAATCATTATTAATGGAACTTATCAAGATACAGATAACCCCATCGATTATATAAAAGAAGAAGATAAAAACATGCTTACACCTGGCACACTAATTATAGACGTAAGTTGCGATGAAGGTATGGGATTCTATTTCGCTAAACCTACTACGTTCAAAAACCCCATGATAGCAATAGACAAAATAGATTACTATGCAGTAGATCATACACCGAGCTACTTTTGGGAAAGCGCCTCAAGGTCTATTTCTGCCGCCTTAATTGTACACCTACCTTCTGTTATTGAAGGACGCCTAAGCTGGGAAAAAAATACAACCCTAAAAAATGCTATCAATATCGATAAAGGAGTCATCGTAAAAGACACGATTTTGCGGTTTCAGAATCGAAACTCCAAGTACCCACATGTAATTACTACGTTGACAAAATGATAATAGAGAGAAGAAAACTCAGTCAACTTGAAAACAAAAATAACTTTTCATCTTAATGGGTCTGTTCTTTTAGGGCATGACCCTACAGCTTTGTTATACAAAAAGCTGTAGGGTCGGGCTTTACGTTTCAATTCCTCACTCCTCCTCTGTCGGGTTGCGGGATTTACACTACAATCCCTCATGCAAATTATTTGTAATTGAAGCAGAGAAATTCATTTAAACAAACATCAACACTATTTTCTTATGGCATTAGACATCCAAATAAATAAACCTGCACCTATTCCACTTAAGTCAGAAATAGCTGTTTATAATCAAGAAACAGAGCTCGCAGAAACAATAAAGCTCTTAGAAGCTGAAAAACCGGTTTTAATAACTGCTTATTATAGTAATGGTTTAGTGCTCCTTAAAGCATTAAAGACGCACTTAAAAAAGAAGTTCCCAAACAAATCTTTCCAAGAGCAACGTGCATATCGCGCAGAATATCACACACTGTCTAATCGTGTATTAGCAGAAATTCAAGACCATAAACTAATAGTAAAAAAAGCACCCGAAATTGGTTGGTTTAAAAAATTGTATCCAGAACTCAGCAATTTTTTATTCCCCTTTCCTCAAATACAAGGATTAAATAGTTCTTGGCAATGGTATGAGAACGGAATATCGATTCCAGTTTTACGAAATAAAATTCATCCCTATTACGGCACTTATTTCCCTACCCGTTTCGATCATTTAGAACTTTTCGATAAGTGGTTAAAGCGGTACGAAGGGGCTAAAAAAAACGCTATTGATATTGGTTTCGGAAGTGGTATTCTTTCATTACAATTAGTGCAGCACGGATTTCAAAAAGTATTTGGCACCGATATAAATCCGAATGCCATCGTAGGGTTAACCGAGTTTATGGGAAACACAAAACTGTCACGAAAAATAGAATTAGAGTATACCTCCCTCTTTGGAAATTTCAAAAAACAGACCGAACTCATTGTTTTTAATCCACCCTGGTTGCCAGAAACACAAGACTCAGATGGTATCGATGCAGCCATATATTACAACGAAGAATTATTTCCAGACTTTTTCGAAGCAGCTAAAAAACACTTGTTACCAGAGGGAAAAGTAATACTCTTATTCTCGAATCTAGCACATATAACAAACGAAACGAAAGCGCATCCTATAGAAACAGAGTTACTAAAAGAAGGACGCTTTAAATTAGACCGATGTTACAAAAAGCGAGTACAAACAGCTTCAGAAAAAACAAAACGCGATCAACATTGGCGTGATTCCGAAGAAGTTGAACTTTGGGTGCTTTCGCATAAATAACCACTAACCTTAAAAATAAGGTGTAGAATTAGTACTTAGAGTCGTTCACACGCAACACCCCAGATCATAATTGTTTTCTTATCGGTATTTATTCGTACCGTACGATCATCGATCACTTTAAACTCATTACTGCCCCCGTAAGTAGCATCGAACAAAGCTGATAGAGAAAATTTCGGATTTCTAAACTTCAAGGTTTTTAAATTCCCTTCAGAAGTAAAAGTTCCTTTTTCTGAAATTTTTATAGCATCGCCCCCATCTTCCGGCTGTGGAATACTGGTTAGCTCGAAGATGAATAAATCGTTTTCAAACAATTCAAGTTGTATCGAAGCCACTCCATTCCCTAAACTTTTATACGCAATAGTAGGATTCGTCCCGGTCTCAACTTCCTTTATTTCGGTAGCTACAGTAGTGTTTTCAGTTGTAGCCACATTTTTCTTTGCGCCACACGATGCTAGACTTACAGCAATAAGAAGCACCATCACATTTCTCAACATCATTTATCGAATCAGTTTTTTATACTTAATACGTTTCGGCATCAAATCTCCACCCAAACGTTGTTTTTTATTCTCTTCATACTCACTAAAACCACCTTCAAAGAAATATACTTGGCTGTCACCTTCAAAAGCAAGAATATGTGTACAGATACGGTCTAAGAACCAACGGTCGTGACTAATTACTACAGCACAACCGGCAAAATTTTCCAGACCTTCTTCCAATGCTCGAAGGGTGTTTACATCCAAATCGTTCGTAGGCTCATCGAGTAACAAAACGTTTCCTTCTTCTTTTAGGGTCATAGCAAGGTGCAAACGGTTTCGCTCACCACCAGAAAGCATCGATACTTTTTTGTTCTGTTCGCTTCCGCTAAAATTAAACCTGCTTAAATACGCTCGTGAATTCACTTGTCGTCCGCCCATCATTACCAACTCCTGCTCATCGCTAAAATTCTGCCAGATCGTTTTGTTGGGATCAATATTAGAGTGCGCCTGATCTACATAGGCTACCTTTGCCGTTTCCCCTGTGGTAAACTCACCTTTATCGGGAGTTTCTTCATCCATGATCATTCTAAAAATTGTAGTTTTACCAGCCCCGTTAGGTCCAATCACTCCCACAATTCCTGCTTGTGGCAACTTGAAGTTAAGATCTTCATAGAGTAGTTTATCTCCATAAGCTTTACTCACACCTGTTGCTTCGATCACATTGGTTCCTAAACGCGGTCCGTTAGGGATGTAGATCTCCAGCTTTTCGTCCAGTTGTTTTTGGTCCTGACTTAATAATTTATCATAATTCTTTAAACGTGCTTTTTGTTTGGTCTGTCTTCCTTTCGCACCTTGACGTACCCAATCTAATTCACGCTCTAATGTTTTCTGACGTTTCGAAGCCGTTTTACTTTCCTGTGCCATACGTTTCGATTTCTGATCCAACCACGAAGAGTAATTCCCTTTCCAAGGAATTCCTTCACCACGATCCAGTTCTAAAATCCAACCTGCCACATTATCCAAGAAATACCGGTCGTGCGTTACCGCGATCACTGTTCCTTTGTATTGTGCTAAATGGTGTTCTAACCAGTGTACACTTTCTGCATCTAAGTGGTTCGTTGGTTCATCAAGGAGTAACACGTCTGGCTCTTGTAATAACAAACGGCACAATGCAACACGACGTCGTTCCCCACCCGATAATACCCCAATTTTTTTATCGGGATCTGGCGTGCGAAGTGCATCCATCGCAATTTCCAATTTAGTGTCCAATTCCCAAGCGTCTGAAGCATCGATCTGGTCCTGTAGTTTCGCCTGGCGGTCCATGAGCTTCTGCATTTTATCTGCATCGCTATATACTTCTTCCAGACCAAACATATCGTTGATCTTATTATACTCATCTAAGATTGCTACGGTTTCGGCAGCTCCTTCTTTCACCACTTCCAAAACAGTTTTATCTTCGTCCAACTGCGGTTCTTGTTCCAGGTAGCCTACGCTATATCCGGGAGCAAACACTACATCGCCTTGAAAATTTTTATCGACCCCCGCAATAATCTTAAGCAACGTGGATTTACCACTTCCGTTAAGACCAAGAATACCGATCTTCGCTCCATAAAAGAAGCTTAAATATATATTTTTAAGCACCGGAGTCTGCGCGTTTTGAAACGATTTAGTTACTCCGGACATTGAAAAGATTACTTTCTTATCGTCTGCCATTTTTGTGTTTTTTTTGTTATTTCTGTTAAGCTACATACGCCCTTTCAGCGCATTAAATACCCATGCGATCGCAAAGAAGCCAATTCCTACCGCAGCAAATCCCCATCCGGCAACATCATCGTACCGAAACGCTCCTAAAGCAATTAAGGCACATCCTACTAAGATCATTATAAATGTGGCCCAAGCCAGTACTGTATTTTTATTCATCATATGTGTTTATTTTTGGGCGTTCCTCTTTCCGCTATCGCTTCAAAAGGCGGGCTTTTCGTTATATCTCTCCGAATCGCCCCAAAAGGCGACGGCGAGGATGCCACTGCAATCCCTAACGCAAAGTTTTCAAAAGAATCATGAGAGTTTAATCGTATAATTCAACTGGTTCAGATTCCCAAAAAACGAAACACAAATATCGTTAATTAAAAATAGTTTCCGAAGAGAACGTAGTAACTTTTATATTTTTTGAGATCAGTACGCTTTCAAATCGCCGCATTTTGTATTTTTGAGCAAATTCGATACATTCATGGACATCAACTTCAACAAAAACGAAGATCATAATAAATTATTAGCATCAGACCTAAAACAACGTCTTGCCAAAGTAAAACTAGGAGGCGGTGAAAAACGCATTGAGAAACATCATGCAAAAGGTAAAATGACCGCGCGAGAACGAATTAACTACTTGTTGGATGACACCAAGAACAGTATCGAAATAGGTGCCTTTGCAGGCGAAGGCATGTACAAAGAACACGGTGGATGCCCCAGTGGTGGTGTTGTAGTAAAAATTGGCTACATTAAGGGAACTCAGTGTATTGTAGTTGCAAACGATGCGACAGTAAAAGCAGGTGCTTGGTTTCCTATCACAGCGAAAAAAAATCTTCGTGCTCAGGAAATTTCTATAGAGAATAAATTACCCATCATTTACCTAGTAGATAGTGCGGGGGTGTACCTGCCGATGCAAGATGAAATATTTCCCGACAAAGAACACTTCGGACGCATATTTAGAAACAACGCGGTAATGAGTAGTATGGGAATCACGCAAATCTCTGCGGTAATGGGAAGCTGTGTGGCTGGAGGTGCGTACTTGCCTATTATGAGCGACGAAGCACTAATTGTGGACAAAACAGGAAGTATTTTCTTGGCAGGAAGTTATTTGGTAAAAGCAGCCATTGGCGAAAGCATCGATAATGAAACCCTTGGTGGTGCAACTACACATTGTGAAGTAAGCGGTGTGACCGACTATAAAGCAAAAGATGATAAAGATGCATTAGATACCATAAAGAATATCGTTTCAAAAATTGGAAGCTACGATAAAGCAGGTTTTAATCGTGATAAACCAAAAAAGCCAAAAGAAAAGGCTGATGAAATTTTTGGCATTTTACCAAAATCGAGAGCCGATCAATACGACATGCGGGAAATTATAAAACGTCTTGTTGATGGCAGCGAATTTGAAGAATATAAAAAAGGTTACGGTCAAACCATCCTCACAGGCTATGCGCGTATCGACGGATGGGCAGTGGGAATTGTAGCCAATCAAAGAAAGCTTGTAAAAACCACCAAAGCAAAAACTAAACCCAGCGAAATGCAGTTTGGCGGTGTGATATACAGTGATAGTGCCGATAAAGCCACGCGATTTATTGCCAATTGCAATCAGAAAAAAATTCCATTGGTCTTTTTACAAGATGTAACTGGATTTATGGTAGGTAGTAAAAGTGAGCACGGTGGTATTATTAAAGACGGTGCTAAAATGGTAAATGCGGTAAGTAACAGTGTGGTTCCAAAATTCACGGTAGTTATTGGAAATTCGTACGGTGCAGGAAACTATGCCATGTGCGGAAAAGCCTACGACCCAAGACTCATAGTTGCTTGGCCAAGTGCCGAATTGGCGGTAATGAGCGGTAACAGTGCCGCTAAAGTTTTGCTACAAATAGAAACTGCTTCTCTAAAGAAAAAGGGAGAAACAATTACACCAGAAGTAGAAAAAGAATTGTACGACCGAATTAAGGCACGCTATGACGAACAAATTTCACCCTATTATGCTGCTTCCAGAATTTGGACCGACGCTGTAATTGATCCATTGGATACTCGAAAATGGATCTCTATGGGAATCGAAGCAGCCGATCACGCGCCCATCGAAAAGAAATTTAATCTCGGAGTGATTCAGGTCTAAGCGGAAACGGAAGGCTAGAGATAGGATACAGCAGAATTTATACATTAAAAAGATTATTAGAAATATCTTTAGTAGAGCAGTAACATAGTTAAATGAAAGTCGTTTAAAAATTGCCTTGAATTTCTGTATCTTGATTGCCAAAGTGATGTCTTGTTAGCACCGAAAAAGAAGCACCAACCATTTTATATTCTACTCCTGCTCATTCTTGCCGGAGAAGCTGTGTTTATTTTACCCTTTGTACTAGCGCGAATTTTTCGTCCCACAGTTTTAGATCTGTTTCAACTTACAAACTTCGAATTAGGTGCGTGTTTTTCGATCTATGGGATTGTTGCTTTTGTCTCCTACCCACTTGGAGGTACGCTGGCAGATAAATTTCAACCTAGAATACTCCTTACTGCTGGATTATTACTCACCGCACTAGGAGGTTTGGTCTATGCAACATTTCCCTCCTATACTCTTTTAAAAGTGCTGTATGGATACTGGGGCTTCACTACAATTTTTCTGTTTTGGGCAGCCATGATTAAAGCGACCCGCGTGTGGGGTGGTGCTTCCAAACAAGGAATAGCTTACGGATTACTCGATGGCGGAAGAGGTTTGGTCGCAGCAGCATTCGGCTCTCTAGGTGTATTTATATTTTCTTTGTTTATTATTTCTGAAATTTCAGTCGCTACAATTAGCGAACGCAAGGAAGCTTTTCGCTACGTAATTTTAATCTCTTCCGCAATTATTGCTTCCGTAGGTGTTCTTATTTATTTATTTCTGAAGCCGCAACAAAACGATGTAGTTTCCGAAGTGAGAAAAAATCGTAAAGAAGTCATTGGTTTATATAAAACCGCATTAAAATTACCTTCGGTATGGTTACTAATGGTTATCATTTTATGCGCATACGTTGGCTACAAAGTGACCGATGTGTTCTCACTCTATGCCAATGAGGTAATGTTATTTAATGAAATCGACTCAGCACAAGTGGGTGCTTTTATGCTCTATATTCGTCCCGTAGTTGGTGTTGGTATAGGACTACTTGCCGACCGAACAAAAGCCTCTTTTCTAATGCTCATCGGATTTGTGATTATTTTTATTGGGGCCATGTTATTTGCCTCTGGTATCATCGGCCCCAATATGAGTGTCTTGTTTTTTGTTTCCTTAGTAATTACGGCGACCGGAGTGTATGCGTATAGAACATTATATTTTGCAGCCATGCGGGAAGGAAAAATTCCGTTAGCCATTACTGGAACCGCCGTCGGACTCATGTCACTTGTGGGGTATACCCCAGATATTTTCGCGGGTCCCGTAATGGGATATTTACTAGATACCTATCCTGGCGAAACTGGACATCAATATGTGTTCGTAATGCTGGGAATTTTTTCTCTTATAGGCTTAATCGCCTCTGTAAGCTATTATAGAATCGCCAAAAGAAACTAAATAATATTTTTTAAAGCATGACATTATGAACCACGTTATTGAAACATTTTACGAAGCTTTTAAACATTGTGATGGGGAAACTATGGCAGCTCAATACCATCCTGAGGTTACTTTCCACGATCCCGCTTTTGGAACCTTACAGGGAGAGCATGCAGGAAACATGTGGCGTATGCTTACTGAAAAATTAAAAGGTGCTGATTTTACTTTAGCTGTGTCTGGGATTGAAAGTGATCAAGAAACAGGGAAAGCGCATTGGGATATTGTATATCCGTTTTCAGCGACCGGTCGAAAGGTGCATAATAAAATCGACGCTTCTTTTACTTTTAAAGACGGAAAGATCTTCACCCATACCGACAATTTCAATTTACACACATGGGCAAGACAGGCATTGGGTATTAAAGGACTCATTTTGGGTGGCACTGGTTTTTTCCGAAGAAAATTACAACATCAAACAAATAGCACCTTAGTACAATGGGAATTGAAACAAAATGAAGCGTAAAAGCCACGTATTCTTAAAACCGAATTGCTTTTATACTTTCTTGGCGTCCATTTACGTAGCGAAACCCCTCTTCTCCATAAAATCCAGCTTCTTCTAACATAATACGAATGTCTTGATTCCATTCTTTTAAAGCGACAATGGTATTAAGTTCGATGGCATACACCGTATTGGGATGCATGGGATAATCACCAGTAAAAGGAACGCCTTCTTGCGCGTCCCACATTCCGATTGTTGTACCTGCGCTATGGCCATACATACCTAAAGGATGTGTATAAATGGTTGGTTGCAATCCCTCTGCTTTTGCTTCAGTAAGGGAGATTTCTAATAATTCATTTCCGGTGCGCCCAGTCTTGAAATTAGTGGTTAAAATATCTTGTAGCCGATTTCCTTTCCGAAGTGCTTGATCTAAAAAAGTAGGCACTTTCATTTCACCGTCTTTAAGCACGTACCCGAGTTGCTGGCAGTCTGTATTAAGACCAATGTACGTGATTCCGAAGTCACAATGCAACAAATCACCTTCACGGATTATATTTTCTGAAATTTTTATTTCTGAATTTTCTTGTTCTATTCCCCCCTCTTCTGAAACTAACGGCTCTTTAAACCGTTGCAGATCAATGGTAGGATGAAACCATGTCTCTAATCCCATATCGGTAACTTTTTGGCGCATCCACCATACAACATCTTCGGTAGTAGTAACTCCTGGAGTGATCACTGCGTTTGAAAAAGCCTCGTCTATAATATCGTGCGTAATACGAACCAGCGTTGTATACAACTTCATTTCTTTTGGAGTTCTGCTTTCGATCCATCCAATGGCTAACGCTTCGGCAGAGACCAATTTATCTTCCATTTCTTGCGGAAGTGCCTTTTTTAAAGCTTGATAATCGGTGTGAACGAGCCCGTCTGCAATTCCAAAATGTTCCGATATATTAATACCAATAGTTTTAGGTTTCCAGGTTTCAATTAACGCTATAAGTGCTTTCCATTGGTTGGGTTCGGTCTCTTTGTCCCATGCCGATTTAATGTGTTCTCCCACGTCGTACCTAGAAATTGCAAATCGTTCTACCGTATTAAAAACCGGATCTCTAAAAAAGACCAAAATTGTTCTTCTTCGAGCATTTAACCAAGTCGCAGGTAACATCGTCTTTAGCACAGGATCTTCGTTGTATTCCCGGGAAATAAGCACCCACATGTCGATACCTGTTCGTTGCATAAGATCGGGCAACAGGTTTTCATAACGATCGATTAATAATTCATTTTTTAAAGTGGCGCGATCCTTTTCAGGAAGAATTTGTGCCATAGCCGAACTGGCTACCAAGAGTAGCAATACAAGTGTTTTCATAATTCAATGGTTAGTTGAGTTCTATAAACCTACTCATTTTCAGCGTATAAAAAAAGGACCGATCTCTCAGCCCTTCATTCTATCACTTTTTGAATGTATTTCTATACATCAACCACTACAGAAATACCTTACATTAATTTAGCGATAACTTTTTACCAATCGAATAAATTCTGCCCGATAGCCTTCTTTGTCTTTTCCACGACCTGCTTCTGCTAATCGCAATACATCTTTGGTACTTTTAGCTTCAATAAATTCTGATCCTCGTAGCTGCTGACCAAATAAGGCAACTGCTGCAGAAAATTGAAAATCTTCAGAGGTGTTGCGTACTAATGTATTTGTATCTTCTAAGGTGCGCACCAATAATTTACTAGTCGTTCCATCAGGATCTTTGTATCTAAACTTCACAGTAAGTAATTCGTTTCCTGTGGAGGCTTGTTTCGGATGGGTATATTTTAATTCATCAATCGATTTCACGTAGGCGCTCTTCACTCCTACTGGAATAATTTCGTAGAGTGCAGTTACGGTATGTCCGCTTCCTAATTCACCGGCATCTTTTTTATCGTCGTTAAAATCTTCGTCGTTTAGCAAACGGTTTTCGTAGCCAATCAATCGATACGCTTGTACTTTAGTCGGATTAAACTCTACTTGAATTTTCACATCTTTTGCAATGGTATAGATGGTTCCGAAGAATTCAGTTCCCAGAACCTTTTTGGCTTCCTGCATCGTATCGATATACGCGTGATTTCCGTTTCCTTTGTCGGCAAGGGTTTCCATTTTAGAATCTTTATAATTCCCCATCCCGAAACCAAGGCAGGTTAGAAAAACACCACTTTCACGCTTTTCTTCGATAAGATCTTCCATCGCTCTATCGCTGCTTGCACCTACATTAAAATCTCCATCGGTTGCGAGAATAACTCTGTTATTTCCATTCTTGATAAAATGCTCTTGAGCTATTTTGTATGCCAGCTGAATTCCTTCACCTCCTGCTGTAGATCCGCCAGCACTTAAATTTTCGATCGCCTTCATGATTGCAGTTTTATTAGCTCCAGAGGTTGGTTTTAATACCAGTCCTGCTGCTCCAGCATATACAACGATCGATACTTTGTCTTGCTCTCGCAATTGATCTACCAACACTCCCAAGGCGGATTTAAGCAGACCTAATTTGTTAGGAGAATCCATCGATCCCGATACGTCTAATAAGAAAACAAGATTGCTGTTTGGCAGATTTGCAGTGCGAATGTCTTTTCCTTTTAATCCAATTTTCACCAGCTTTGTATCTTTATTCCAAGGAGAAGCTGCCATTTCGGTACGTATTGAAAAAGGCTCATCTCCTTTAGGTTCTGGATACTCATAACTGAAGTAATTAATCATTTCTTCAATTTTTACTGCATCTTGTGGAATTTTTTGACCGTTATTAATCATTCTTCGCACATTGCTATATCCTGCTTTATCCACATCGATAGAGAACGTAGATAACGGCGCAGTTTTTACTCGTTTAAAATTATTTTCTTCGATACGTTGGTACGATTCATTGTCGGTAGCGACACTGGCTTTGCCTCTAATATGCATGGCTTGAGGGGAGGCAACGTTCGAGTTTGTTACTTGAACACCGGCAACTTTTCCCTGTAAAGCACGATGATTTTTGGCTACAGAATAACTTACTACTTCTTTCTCTCTGGAAGGTGCATATCCGGTTATCACAACCTCATCTAATTGAGCTCCTACTTTTAGTGATACATTTATTTCGGTACGGTTCTTTTTAATCTTTTTTTCAACACTGTTAAATCCTATATAACTAAACACAAGGGTTTGTCCTACGGCAGCATTAATTGAATAGTTTCCATCAAAATCAGTTTGGGTTCCGTTGGTAGTTCCTTTTAGTATCACATTGGCTCCGGGAAGCGGAAGTCCACCTTCATCTGTGACAATTCCTGTTATTGTAACATTTTGCGCATGTAGTTGAACCAGTAAAAGTGATGCAACCATAAAAGATAGTAGTGTTTTCATAATCGTGTGGTTTTTAATTATGAAATAAAATTATTGGGATTTACATCGTAATAAAAAGCCCTTTGAGTAAACAGCAGGTTTCAGCTAGGGAGCGAGGAATATGAATTAGCGTGAATGTGAAAGGAATAAGGAAAATTAAAAAAGTATTCGATAAAAACTATTTATACTTTTTTAAGATCTGAAGCACATCGCCGCGTTTTATCTTTCCAGTTTCAGTATACGGAAATTGCGACAGTGTATATATTTTTTTTGGGCGTTCGTATTGTGATAACTTCTGAAACGCTTCTGTATAGTTAGGAATTTTAAGCGCTTCTTTGTTCTCTAGAACCAGAATGACTTTCTCTCCTAACGCTTCATCTTTTTCTGAAGCAATAAGAAATGGAAATTGAATTTCTGAACGTAATTTATCTTCCACTACTTCGGGGTGAATTTTTACACCACCACTATTAATCACATTATCGTATCGTCCTAACCATACGAAAGAAGTTGATGAAAGCAATTGGACTGTATCGTTCGTGACAACAATTTCTTCTGAAATTTTATCCGCCTTAATGACAAGACAGCCTCGATCGTCTTCAGAAAAAGTGACATTTGGAAGTGCGTGATATGCTTTGGAGCGATCTTTTCCGTTGAGACGACGCATCGCAATGTGCGAAATGGTTTCGGTCATTCCGTAGGTAGAATACGCTTCGGTAGGCAGCGCTTGCAGTGCATTTTCAAGATCTTCAGAAACTGCGCCTCCTCCAATAATTAGCTTTTTTACTTTATGTAGCACATCTAACGAATGAAAGGCTTGGTACGGAACCATAGCTACAAAATCATAGTCGTTATCGTATTGAGAAAGCGCGTCTTTTTCGGGAGCGACCACATGAAGGTTCCATCCTAACACCATGGCTCGAACCAACATCATTTTTCCGGCAATATAATTGGCTGGCAAGCATAACAAGGCTTCAGTTCCTTTGGGTAATTCTAAATAAGTACCTGTTGCCTTCGCACTGTTTATCATGTGCTTTTTCGCAATTTTTATCTTCTTCGGACTTCCCGTAGAGCCAGACGTTTTAACTGTAATCGTTGTTTCTTCTTGCAACCATTGTCGAATAAAAACTCCGATCTCAATTTCATAATCGTCACCTTCAGTAGTAAGTTTTTCAGCAAATTGTAATAGCTCTTGTTCCGTCTCAAATTGCAATCCGTTGAGCGTAAAAGAAGGATGAAGTATGTATGAGGTTACATTCAACTATATGGGGAAGCTACAAGGTTTTATTGAATCGTTTCTATTGGAGGTGTCACTTTTCCGAAGAGCTTATCTCCCCAGCCTTTCCATTTATAACGCCACGCCATGATACCGAGAAAGATCGGATAAATAATGAGCACTGGCGCCAATATATCGATGCCTGCAGAAGGATCTGAAATATCTTTTAAAACCGAATTGGTTTGAAACACCGTCCAGTCTGCAGTAACTAGTAATGCGGTCACTAAATTGTTTCCCGCATGAAAGCCAAGTGCCAGTTCCATGCCTTCGTCCATTAAGGTCATAATCCCTAAAAAGAACCCGGTACCTATGTAATACACCATAATAGTTGGTCCAATTTTATCAACTTCAGGATTAAAGAAATGCATTCCTCCAAATACTACAGAAGTAAAAATTAAAGGAATCCATCTGTTTCTAAAAAGGACTCCTATGCCCTGCATTAAATAGCCTCGAAATAAATACTCTTCAAAACTAGTTTGAAGTGGAATAAAAATTACGACAATAAGAGCAAGAATAAGAAAAGGTTCTAAATCAAATTGAAGCACATAATCTTGAGGGTTAGAATAATAATCTATTGCTGTAATTAAGATAGTAAAGGTTGCTATAAGTCCAAAACCAAACCAAAAACGTCCCCAATCTATCTTCTTACGTGATGTTGTAACTGTTTTAATAGGTTGTTTGTGTACAAAGTAAATCCACAAAAACAATAGAGCTAGAAAAATAGCAAATGGGATTAAATTTTCTAAAAAGAATTGGTTTGAGCCCTTTCTTTCCAATTCACTTTTCATTATTTCATTTACATCGAGATTAAGTAGTTCAATTACAAAGTAATTAGCCCCAATTAATCCTAAAAAACCTAAAAAAGGTAGTGCGTATCGCCACCAATCGTGTTTATATCTAAATGCTTGTGCTATATACATTACAAAAAAATGTTAAGAGTGGCCGATCGTTAGCTGGTAATCAAATTGATATCCCACTCGTTATTTTTATGATACTCCAGAGTTCCGTTTCGAACCGCTAAAGGGGATGGAATGTTGTTAGTAAACAAACTTCCGGTTCCCAATCCTTGCGGCAATATACTATTTTTTGTGAAGGTGTATTGTGAAATTGCATTTAATCCTATATTGCTTTCAAGTGCCGATGTAATCCACCATCCAATACCGCTTTGTTCGGCCAAACGGATCCATTGGTCAGCTCCTTGAAAACCACCAATTAAGCTAGGTTTTAAAATAATATACTGAGGTTGAATTTCTGTAAGTAAGGCTTGTTTTTTTTCTTCGGAAAAAACCCCGATAAGTTCTTCATCGAGCGCAATAGGAAGTGGAGTATTTTCACAAAGCAAAGCCATTTTAGACCATTGTCCCGGTTGAATGGGTTGTTCTATAGAATGCAAGTGTAGCTCTGAAAGTACCTTCAGTTTTTCTATTGCTTCGGAAGGGGAAAAAGCTCCATTGGCATCCACACGTAATTCGATATCTGTGGGCGAATACTCCCTACGAATCATTTTCAATAACTGAAGCTCCGTCTCGAAATCGATCGCGCCAATTTTCATTTTAATACAGGTAAATCCGGCTGCAATTTTTTCTGAAATCTGTTGTTTCATAAAATCGGCTTCCCCCATCCAAACCAATCCATTAATGGGAATTGCTGCTTTGTGCTCTGTAAATGCTGAAGGAAATAAATTAAAAGGTGAATCTGATGCCAACGAGCGAAACGCCATCTCTACCCCAAACTGAAGCGACGGAAATTCACTTAATGCTTCGTATAATTGTTGAAATCCCAGCTGAATATTATCACATACCCATTGTAGTTTCGCTTCATAATCGGGACGGTCGTCGACACTTAATCCGCGTAAAATGCCACACTCTCCTATTCCCAGACGTGTTCCCTCTTTCAAAATGAGAAACCAAGTTTCCTTCGTTTTTAAGATTCCGCGGGAGGTACCGCCGGGACGTTTAAATTCGAGGATGTGTTTTTTGTAGGTCGCTTTCATTACGGCAAAGATACGGATTCGGTAATATGGTATCTATTAATAGTACATGAAACCTCTAATATCACGCTGAGACGGACCGTTGTTTTCATAGTTGCATTTTCTGAAGAAGAAATAAATTTCCCAATTACAGAACATACTTCTCATTGTACTGAAAAGTCAATTCACCGCCTTAAAGTCACGCTGAGTCTGTCGAAGCGCATTCGAACTTCGCTTCAATTAAAAAGGTCTTCGACAGGCTCAGAAGGACCGTTGTTTTCATAGTTGTATTTTCTAAATAAGAAATAAATTTTTCCAATTACGGGACAAACTTCTCGTTTTACTGAAAAGCCAATTCACTACCTTAAAGTCACGCTGAGCCAGTCGAAGCGCATTCGAACTTCTCTTCAACTAAAAAGGTCTTCGACAGGCTCAGACAGACTGTTGTTTTCATAGTTGTGTTTACTGAATAAGAAATAAATTTTTCCAATTATGGAATATACTTCTCATTGTACTATAATGTCAATTTATCGCCTTAAAGTTACGCTGAGCCTGTCGAAGCGCATTCGAACTTCTCTTCAATTAAAAAGGTCTTCGACAGGCTCAGACGGACCGTTGTTTTCATAGTTGTATTTTCTAAATAAGAAATAAATTCTTCCAATTACGGAACATACTTCTCATTGTACTATAATGCCAATTTATCGCCTTAAAATCACGCTGAGCCTGTCGAAGCGCGTTGGAATTTCGCTTCAACTAAAAAAGTCTTCGACACGCTCAGACGGACCTTTATTTTCATAATTGTATTTATTAGAACATTACAACTCAATACTTTCTCCAATGTCCAACAACATGAGATCTTTATTCACATCGTAGAATTTTTTCTTGGCTTCTTCGTGGTCAATTTCAATGTACCCGAATGTATCGTAATGCACGCCTAATATTTTATCGCACTGTACAAAATCGCTTGCAATGATTGCATCATCCACACCCATTGTAAAATTGTCGCCAATAGGTAATATTGCAAGATCGAGTTTGGTGTGTAAAGGAATTAATTTCATATCCATTGTTAATGCAGTGTCACCAGCGATGTAAATATTCTTATGCTCTCCTTCAATAACAAAACCTCCCGGTTGTCCACCATAGCTTCCGTCAGGGAAAGAGCTGGTATGAATAGCGTTAACATATTTTACATTTCCGAAATCAAATTGCCAATTTCCCCCGTGATTCATTGGGTGTACTTCAAATCCTTTTTCTTCGTAATGATTTGCAATTTCAAAATTACTTACAATCGTTGCTCCCGTATTTTTTGCAATAGCTTCTGCATCTAGAATATGATCTTGATGGGCATGTGTTAATAAGATGTAATCTGCTTTAAGGGCCATAATATCTACCTTATCTTTTGCTAAATCGTTTCCTGTAATAAAGGGGTCGACAATAATGTGTTTATTTCCTATTTCTAATGACAGACTATTCTGCCCGTAAAAAGTAACTTTCATATCTTTTGGTTTTGCCTTAAAGATAATGTAGAGGTGGCAGGTAATGCGTTAAGAAATTCTAAAACTTCACTTTAAAAGCACATCGAAATAAAGAACAGTAAGGAAAATAAGAAAGTACTTAATGCTACTTTTTTTAATTCGGGATCTAACAAGGGAGGTGATGTGGTTTTGTATACAGTTACCAAGTGCACAAATAATGGAAGAAATGCTAGTAAAGGAAAAAAATGTGTCCAATGTGTCGCCTTTAGAAGAAAATAAACAAGAGCGCAAATAAAAGCTCCCAGCACCAAAGCTGTATGATAGTGTTTTACTTTCGGCTCTCCAAGCACTACCGCTAATGTATTCTTATTCACTTTTTGATCTGCTAGGCGATCTCGCATATTGTTTAAATTAAGTACCGCTGCACTTAAAAGTCCGATAGTAATGGCTGGAAGTAAGATAAAATCTGCTATTTGTTGAGCGAATAGATAATAGCATCCAACCACTCCGACCAGACCAAAAAATATAAATACAAACACGTCTCCCATAGCACGGTAACCGTAGGCATTCTTACCAACCGTATACGTAATAGCGGCAATTACGGCAGCTATTCCTAAGTTAAAAAAGATGACAGAAAGGACAAAATTTTCATTTCCGAAGGCAGCAAAAATAAGCATGCTTGCGATCAATAACGTGATCGCAGCTGTAATAATCATTCCAGTTTTTAATTCTTTAGCGTTTAGTAATCCACTTTGCATCGCACGAGCCGGCCCCACTCTATCTGCATTGTCGGTTCCTTTTACTCCGTCACCGTAATCGTTCGCAAAATTAGATAGGATTTGAAAACCCAGCGTCGTTAGGATCGCCAGAATAAAAATAAGTTTTGAGAAAACACCTTCCGCTAAAGCTGCTGCTGCCGCAGTAATAATTCCAGAAAGTGACAAAGGCAATGTTCGCAGACGAGCCGCAGAAATCCAAGCTTTTATTTTGATCATATCGTACTTTTACTTCGGCAAAAATACATTAAAATTAAAAAGCCGCCTCTATGATAGAAGCGGCTTTTCTTGAAAAACTAAACAAACTTACTCCACAAGTAATTTTTTAGAAACTCCGTTTTTATCTTGAACGATATAAGTTCCAGAGGCTAATCCTGAAACAGAAATAGAGGCTACATTTTTAAGATCTTGTAATAATCTTCCTAAGCTATCGTAAATTTTATAGTCACCTGGCTTATTCATAAACACCATTCCTTGTGTTGGATTTGGATACAAACTAAATGTTTCCGAAGCCATTTCATTAAACTCGTTTACGCCTAGAATTTCAGCATCGATCGAATACACACTTACTGTTGCACTTACCTCATTAGACACTACAAGCAGTGGACTTCCTGTCGGACTTTCTTCTGCCGTTACAAATAGAATTCCTTCTGGTCCTAGATCTCCACCTTCTTCTCCTCCTTCTATAGCATCACGATTGTTTACGTATTGAAGGAACACGGGATTAATTGGATCGGTGATGTTATAAATCATCATCCCTCCTATTCGCTCTAAAATAATAAAAGCATAGGTATTGCTACCTAGTGTTTGTACGAGAATCCCTTCTG
Organism: Cochleicola gelatinilyticus; assembly: GCF_001637325.1. Taxonomy (GTDB): domain Bacteria; phylum Bacteroidota; class Bacteroidia; order Flavobacteriales; family Flavobacteriaceae; genus Cochleicola; species Cochleicola gelatinilyticus. Next base: position 182,245 of record NZ_LRXL01000037.1, on the reverse strand, counting down.
GCTCGGGACCTTTGTTGTCGCTTCGGTTCTTATAATTATTGTTTTCATTGCTTGCATTAAAAATTGATCCATATACAGGATCTGCAGCTGTAATTACTTCAAAATCGTTTCCACTATCATACACTAAAGTTGCTGTTTCAGCTTCAAAAATACTAAAAGACCTTCCGCCGAAAATATGAATCTCTTCGTACATACCATCCCCATCGCTGTCTCCAGAAGCACTACTTATTTTTATTCTCGCAAGATTGGTTCCTAGCGATAAAATGTCTTCGTTATTAAACACAGAAGGATCTAACACATATCCATCATCACCAATATTTACCTCTTCTTCGAACGCATCGTACTCACGTGCATCTCCTTCGTTTGCGGTAAGAATGTAGGCGGTTCCGTTAGTTTCATAATAAGCGATCGCGTCGGGCATAAACATTCCTTTAACTGGCCAAGACGCATTAAAGATAAAATCGGTTTCATCGTTAAGGTCTAACGAATTTTCTGGCAGGCTGTGATCCTTTAGTCCGAAAGGGAGTATGTTGGTAACCTCCATTGCCGAAATATCCACAATTGCGTAGGCATTGTTTTCTTGTAACGTTACGTATGCCATTGATGAATCATCAGACACAGCGATGTATTCTGGTTCCATGTCTTGCGACACGGATGCATTGGGACCATAGATACGAACTCCAGCTGCTTTTAGAGAAGCGTCAGAAGCATCGAATGCATTAAAATTTAAGGATGTTACACTTGCCTGAGAAATGGTACTTAATCCGCCAGACACATCGATCACAGAAACGCTTCCTTCCGGATCGATTGTGTAATCGTTACTAGGTTGCCCTTCATTTGCAACTAACACTTTTGAGCCATCTGGTGTGAACGTAAGCATATCGGGTAACGACCCTACTTCAACAATGGTTGTGTTAATTCCATCCAAATCGGTAAATACTACAAATCCGTTATTTGTTGGAGGATCAGCAGCTACAGCAGCAGCAACTATTCCGTTATTAACAGCAATGCTTTGTACTCCTGAAGTTCCCGGAGGAAGATCTACCGATGCTAATGAAGTTATATTCTGTGGATCTGAAAAATCGAGTACCTCAACACTTGTTGCATTGGTTACATATAGGCGTTGCGTACTAGCATCGTATGCGGTAATTTCTGCTGTACCATTGGCATCTACTAAATAACTGCTTAAGAAATTTACATCTAATTCTGAAGCATTTGCTTCGGGTACAACAGTATCGTCATCTAAAATATAGACCGAGTACATTCCAGTTCCAGTAAGTTGTGCATCTGCCAAATTCTGAAGCTGCACTACAAAGAACACATCACTATTGTCATCGGCAGTATCGGCTATAGGGATTGTAACCGTCTGTGGTGTGGTGCTTCCTTGAGGAAAAATCACTGTGGAAGTGGTATAATCGAAATCTGTTCCTTCGATCGCCGAACCTCCTGAAAGTAATGCTACGTCTACCATTACATCGGTTGTAGGTGCTGCTGAAATTTGAACAGTAACTGTTACACTTCCTTCATTTTCTACTACAGAAGTAAAAGCCCCGTCAAATCCAATGGCAACTGTATTCACTTCAAGTCCATTTCCGGGCGAACCTATGTTGGTTACATCCGCGTTATCTCCTCCGGCTTCAATAGTCTCAACAGCTCCATTTGCATTACCTACCACACTAAAGGCTGCCAGTTCCACGTCGTACGATTGTCCATCATTTAATTCTGTATCAGGATAGGTTCCGCTATTCACGGGAGTAGTTGTAAGTGGATCACCCACCCAAAGGGTTACGGTGTCTCCTCCACCACCAAGTCCTGCACCATCAGTTGTTCCAATTTGGACGTCTGTTAAATCGATTACGGTTCCCCATACATTGGTGAAGGTTGCTATATCATCGGTTGTCCCTGTTACTAAAACAATGGCTGAAGTACCGGGAGCAATTTCAGTAATGCCTGTAATAATATCAGCTTCAGATCCGGAAGCAGATTCATCATCATAATACAAATCTCCATCTACTCCGGAAACCCATGCAGTATCTCCATTATTGGTAATTTCGAACCAATCTGCGGTAAGATCGGCACCTTCTTGTCCTGCAAATATTTCAGTGATAACTAAATCGGAAGTAAGGGGGATTGCCATACCATTTCCGGGTGAACCAATGTTTTTAACGTCTGAAGTGTCTCCACCTCCTTGAACAGTCTCAACAGCTCCATTTGCATTTCCTACTACGCTAAAAGCAGCCAGTTCCACGTCGTATGATTGTCCATCATTTAATTCTGTATCAGGATAGGTTCCGCTATTCACGGGAGTAGTTGTAAGTGGATCACCCACCCAAAGGGTTACGGTGTCTCCTCCACCACCAAGTCCTGCACCATCGGTTGTGCCAATTTGAACATCTGTTAAATCGATTACGGTTCCCCATACATTGGTGAAGGTTGCTATATCATCGGTTGTCCCTGTCACTAAAACGATGGCTGAAGCACCGGGAGCAATTTCAGTAATGCCTGTAATAATATCAGCTTCAGATCCGGAAGCAGATTCATCGTCGTAATACAAATCTCCATCTACTCCGGAAACCCATGCAGTATCTCCATTATTGGTAATTTCGAACCAATCTGCGGTAAGATCGGCACCTTCTTGCCCTGCAAATATTTCAGTAATTACGAGTTCTGAAGTTTCGGTAGTTGCAGGTTCTCCTTCTGCTAGGATGTTATCAAGGTATAGTGCTTCACTTCCTGAATTCACACGTACTTCAACAACGAGTTGTGCTTCAATTCCATCGGGAAGTAAAGCTGTTCCCGTTACCCAAGCACCCTCTACCATAAGATCGTTGATATCGGTGCCTTCAGAATTAAAAATATCTATTTCGGTCATGTTGGTTAGGTCCCTAACATACATTCGCATTCGGTCGCTTTCTTCGGTATTTTCAGTCCCATCACCTTCGTACCCTGTTGCTGCAATAAAGTAATCTATCGAAATATTGGTGTTGGTAAATCCTGCAAAATCAACAACATCGAACTCTACAACCATTGTTCCGTCGGTGTCTGATATTTGGTAGCCGTTCGCACCGTCTGTGTACATACCTACAGTAGAAGTAAAATTGGTAACGCCAACAAAATCTCCATCTGTAAGTCCGTTGGAAGGACTATCGTAGGGAAAATAACTTGCCGAAAATCCCATCTCTTCATTATTTGCTGTGAAGTTTATTATCGGTTCGTCTGCATTACTTAAAAGCTCATGAGCTACCGCAGGATCTCCCAGATCTGTATATTGTCCAGAAATCACTTCTGGCGATTCGAAACTTGTAAGGCTTATGGTTTCAATTTGTGAAAAAAGGACACTACTAAAAAGTAATGTAATTAGTAAGGTAATTCTTGTCATAATAATTTAGTTGTTTAGTTTCGTATAAAAGTAGCCTCTCGATGCACCCTTACTTTTATCTAAATTTTAAATTAGTATGAACAATTCTTACGAAATGCTTCAATTTGATAGTAGATTTTAAGAAAATGTAACGAAAATGTTATTCGACACTTTTCAATTAGATTTCTTTGCTTATTTTCGAAGTCCAAACCAAAACTACTATTATGAATCCTACTTATCACTTCGGTCTTCTTTTTCTACGTGTTACTTTTTCAGCCATGATGCTTACGCATGGTATCCCTAAACTTATGAATCTTGTTCAAGGAAATTTGGATTTTGGTGATCCGCTTGGCATTGGTTCGACGGTGTCTTTAATACTCACAGTGATTGGAGAAGTTATTTGTCCGCTACTTTTAATTATAGGATTTCGAGTACGCCTTAGTGCAATTCCTTCAATTATTGTAATGGGAGTTGCTGCTTTTGTAGTACACGGAAATGATCCTTTGGCAAGAAAAGAATTGGCTCTATTATACTTATTTGCCTTTGTAGCTATTGCGCTGCTTGGTGCTGGAAGGTATTCGGTGAGTAGAAGATAAAATTCGGTAGAAAATTAAATTTCCGTCTCAGCTAATTTTTTGATTAATTAAAAATATGAACTAAGAGCTCTTTTAGAAGATCTCCTTGAGAAATATTTGCGGCCCCCACTCCTTTGCTTTTCATATCGGTATCACGAATGGTAGCAATGATCGCACTTACTTTTTTCATGGGATAATTACGAGCAGCTTTTTCGTAATCTTTTATAAAGTACGGACTCACACCAAGAGCTCTAGCGGCATCACCTTTATTGGTAAGGGCATGGTATTTTAAGAGCTTCGAAAAGAAACTATACAACAAGGCCACCGTCATTACAATAGGATGATTTTTTGAATTTTGACCAAAATACTGCACAATTGCGTATGCTTTTTTAATATTGCGTTCTCCTATTGCATTTTGAAGTTCAAAATTATTAAAGTCTTTACTTATTCCAATATTAGCTTCTATGAGGTGAGGCGTAATTTGTTCTCCAGGATTAATTATAAGCTGTAGCTTCTCTAATTCGTTATTCACTTTTCCTAGATCGTTCCCTAAAAATTCGACCAGCATTTGTGCTGCTTTTGGAGTAATGGTATAACCTTTTCCAGCAAGAACCCTGCGAATCCAATCTGGCACCTGATTTTCATAAAGTTTTTTACTCTCGAACACAACCCCCCCCTCTTTGGTGATTGTTTTTGCGAGTTTCTTTCGTTTGTCTAGCGATTTGTATTTGTAACAGATCACTAAAACAGTAGTGGGTTGGGGATTTGCAACATAGGGGACTAAATTTTCAATAGTTCGGGAAAGGTCCTGCGCCTCTTTAACGATCACCACTTGTCGTTCTGCCATCATAGGATAGCGTTTCGACTGACTTATAATATCGTCGATACTTACATCACGACCGTACAAAATCATTTGGTTAAACCCCTTCTCCTCTTCACTAAGCACATTATCTTCAATATATTTAGCGATCCCATCGATATAATATGCCTCTTCACCCATTAAAAAATAGACGGGTTTCAGATTTCCGGATTTTATATCGTTTATAATGGTTTTAGCTTTATCTAGAGGCATTGTAAGTTGCGATTACGATAGCGCATGTATCGAATTAAATTCTGAATTCTGCATTTTGTATTCATTGAAGGAAACAGTTTCTTTGCTGTATGTTGAAATTAAACTTCCCTGAATATCAATTTCGCTTCAAAAGTAACGAAAACAAACCGTTGATTTTTGATGTGATTAGAAAAAAATTCGTGGTACTTACCCCAGAAGAATGGGTACGTCAACATACGCTCCAATTTTTACTTTCAGAAAAAAAATATCCCGCTTCTCTCATTAATGTAGAAAAGCAGTTGCAACTTCACAACACTATAAAAAGGTACGATATTGTAGTTTATAATAACGACGGAAGCATTCATCTCATTGTAGAATGCAAACGTCCCAAAGTTTCAATTACACAACATACTTTCGATCAGATTGCTCGTTACAATCTCACACTTGACGCCACTTACCTCATGGTTACGAATGGAATAGAACATTATTATTGCCAAATGGATATGGAGGCAGAACGTTATATATTTCTGAAAGAATTACCTGCTAAAGAGCGTTAAGTATCTCGCTCCTTCCTTTTTTCTGAAAATAAAGTAACCTTTTAATAAACGGATTGCTTCTGAAGTTTTTTACCATACGAATCAAACTTCAAGTTCTTTATTTTTTAAGAAAGATTCGTGCAATTGGATTGGTTAAAAAACTGTTTCTTTGCATTCGTGAATGTAGCAGTAGTCATACTTAACTGGAACGGAAAAGCATTGTTAACCCAATTCTTACCTTCAGTAATGCGCTATTCTAAAGGTGCTACTATTTACGTAGCCGATAATGCTTCCACCGATGATTCGATAGCGTTTGTCACTGAAAATTTTCCGAAGGTAACCATCCTTAAAAATTCAATCAACGGAGGGTATGCCAAAGGATATAATGATGCCCTTTCTACTCTTTCCGAAGATCTTTTTGTACTCCTTAATAGTGATGTTGAAGTAACCGAAAATTGGCTACAACCTATCGTATTTGAATTTAAAAATGACTCGTCACTTGTAGCTGCACAGCCTAAAATATTAGACTTTAAAAACAACTCCTATTTTGAGTACGCAGGGGCTGCTGGAGGGTTTATAGATGCTCTTGGGTATCCCTATTGTCGCGGTCGTATTTTTAATACAATTGAAGAAGATATTGGGCAGTATGATGATACAATTCCTATTTTTTGGGCGACAGGCGCTTGTTTGTTTGTTACTAAAAAAGCATTTAAAACTATTGGGGGATTCGATGAAGATTTTTTCGCACATCAAGAGGAAATCGATCTTTGTTGGCGTTTAAATGCTCAAGGAGGCAGTATAAAATATGTTGGAGCTTCGCAAGTATTTCATGTTGGAGGAGCGACCCTTGGCGCCGCAAATCCTAAAAAAACATTTTATAATTTCAGAAACACACTACTTGCTTTAATTAAAAATGTTGCTGGAAATAAAGTTTGGTTGCTCCTTTTTATTAGAATGATCTTAGATGGAGTCGCGGCAGTTCAGTTTATTTTTCAAGGTAAACCTATGCATTTCTTAGCTGTTTTTAAGGCGCACTTAAGTTTTTATAGCTTGTTGCCAAAATTCTTAAAGAAGAGAAAAACAGAAGCTACATCCTTTTCCTATTTCAATTTAAAATCTATTGTCTATCAATACTTTATAAACAAAAAACGTCATTTTAATAGCCTGTGATTTTTTTTTGCTTAAAGTATTGTTAATCCTTCTGTAAGTAATCATCCTTTTAATAATTTTGGATGACAATTTAAACCTTAAACACAATTATGAAAAAACTTTTGATATTAGCTGTATGTTCCAGCTTAGCGCTTACTTCATGTGTTTCAAAGAAGAAATTCACAGAATTAGAAGCACAACAAAAACAAACAAAAGACCTTTTAAACACTGCAACCGTTAAATTAAATGATTGTTTAAGTGATAAGTCGGGGCTTGAGAGTGAAAATAATTCATTAAAGAGTCAAGTGGCTTCTTTAAACGCGACCAATGGGGATCTTATTAAACAGATCGGAAACTTTACAGACCTTACTAGAAAAGGAGCTGATAATCTTGAAAAGTCGTTAGAAAGCTTAAAAGAAAAAGATCTCACTATTCGTAAGTTACAAGATGCGGTTACACGTCGTGATTCTGTAAACCTTGCTTTAGTTCAAAGTTTAAAAGGAGCTATTGGGAACTTAGATGACCAAGATATTGAAATTAGCGTGGAAAAAGGTGTTGTTTATGTAAACATAAGTGATAAGCTTTTATTTAACAGTGGTAGTTACCAGGTAACTTCGAGAGCACGTGAAGTATTAGGTAAAGTAGCTAAAGTAGTAAATAACAAACCAGATTTTGAATTTTTAGTTGAAGGACATACAGATGATGTGCCAATTAAGACTTCAGGAATTAAAGATAACTGGGATTTAAGTGTACTACGTGCTACTTCAGTAGTTCGAATCTTACAAAATGAATTTGGCGTGGCTCCTGCTCGTATGACTGCTGGTGGACGTGGAGAATATGTTCCTGTAGCTTCTAATGCTGATTCTGATGGAAGATCTAAAAACAGAAGAACGAGAATTGTAGTACTACCAAAAATTGATCAATTCTATAATATGATCGAAGACGGATTAAAAGATCCTAAGATCAATTAAATTTTATAAAGCCTAGCTTTAAAGCCGATCCTAAAAGGATCGGCTTTTTTTATACCCAATAATTAATGTAAACATTAATAATTGTAAGAATTACACGAAAAAAAATAGCTCAACATCGATAAAACACGTATTTTTACGCTAAAACGTTGTTTTAATTATATTAAAATATATATTTGTAGTCCAAATCCTAAAGAAAACTTAATTTAACCCCCGAATCGATTATGTTAAACTTTTATGGTAAACACTATGTATTTAGCATAGTATTATTTAGTTTCTTATTCTTCAACTTCCAAACGAACGCCCAATGTACGGGTACTTCTTCAATTGTGGAGGTGTGCGAAAAAGATCTTGACTCAGCCAACCAAACTTTCAATCTTTTTGACGAACTAGGTGGTACGCCACAACCCGGTGGTATTTGGATCGCTGAGAATCCTTTAAACAACAATGCCCTTGATGAGGCTAGTGGAATTGTAAATCTATGGGCAATAAATAGAGCGAACATTCATATTTTCACATATTCGTTTTCGTCATGCGATAACTCTACCGCAACCGTCACGATTAATTTAGGAGGATATCCTGGCGAAAGTAATACTAGTGGTGGTGCCAATGCATGTCAAGGAGATACTGTAAATTTATTTTCTTTTTTAGATAGTAGTTCAGATAACTTAAACACAGATGTTAATGGAGTTTGGGAAGAAGTTCCTAATAACGCTACTGGAAATTTATCGGGCGAAATGTTTACAACTGGTGGATTAGAGCCTGGGTTTTATACTTTTCAGTACACGACTCCTGCCGTTGGAAATTGTCCAGAAAGAACATCTATGGTAATTTTAGAAGTTCACCGACTCCCCAATCCGGGTACGCCAGAAAATCTTGAGTTTTGTGAAACAGATGATTTTTCAGACTATACCAATCTAAACCTTCATGATTTACTTGAAGATGAAGATGAAGATGGGGTTTGGATCGACATGGATGAAACTGGACAACTAACTTTTCCAGCCGATACAATAATAAACCTCCAAGAAATATACGATACTTTTGGTCCAGGAATGTTCAACTTTCTTTATAAAGTCTCCTCCACACAAGGGGTGTGTCCAGATCAATTTACTACCGTTTTAATAACTATCGAAAAACAACTCAGCCTTGTTGGTACTATATCAATAGATGATTACTGTGAAGGGAATGGTCCCCCTCTTGTAAATGTCGTGTACGATGATTCCTTGTTAGTTGATAGCATTTATGAGGTAACTGTCCAACTTTCGGGTGGTGTATCACAAACATATTCAATTCCAGGAATACAGTTTTCGAATGGTAATACGTCTTTTACTTTAAATGAACCCCTACCTACTAATGTAGAGATCGTAGTAGAAATTACAGATATGGGACCAGCCTCACTCTGCGAAAGTTTTATAGATGTTCCCACAGACAGTTTTACAATATTAGAGGTTGAACAACCTACACTTACTGCAGATGATATATGCTTTGGAGAAGCTACTACTGCATATCTTTCGAATGTGGTTGACAGTTCACTTATACAACAGTCTAATGAAGAATATACACTAAATTACGAACTTACGGCTCCTTCAGGAACCATGCAAGTGCTAACTTCAGAAGAAATTACTTTTACTAATGGAGACGGTAGTTTTATTATTGACGCTGCTTTTATCACTGAAACAGGAACTTATACGATTGTCATTAATGAGCCATTAAATTTTGCTCCTCCTTGTCCCATAGCACCAATAGATACAACTTTCGAAGTCACCCCAAGACCCGATAATATTGAATTGGATCTTATTATCGATAATTCCTGTGATGCTGCTAGTGTTATGGTGACTATTAATGCTCCTCAACTAAATAATGGACAGTATACGGTTTCATATAAAGTTATGGAAGTAGGAAGTTCTGTTGTTTTAACCCAAAACACAATCGTATTTTCGGGAGGAACTGCCAACTACGATATCAATATTAATACACTCCCTGCTGGCAATTACATTGTAACTGTTGAAAGTACTCAAAATGATACCACCTTATGCCGAGAGCAATTTGATTTTATAGAATCGGAAACATTCTCAATTGATGGAATCCCTGATGTTCCAAACCTAGATGCCTCTCAGTCGTTTTGTTTAGGAGATTATGAACCCGATGTTCCAAGAATATCAGACATAACAGTAATTAGTGGGCAAGGTCTACAATGGTATGATACGGCAGACTCAACAGAAGAATTAGCTGTAAACTCTCCGCTTATCGACGGAGAAGATTATTACGTAACTGCGACAAATCCAGAAAATGACTGTAATAGTTCTAACAGAAGTGTGGTAGTAGTTTCTTTAATTGAAACTGAAACACCAATAACAAACAATGCAAATCCAGTATTTTGTGCTGAAGATATGCCTACCGTAGCAGATTTAAATGCTTCTTCTCAAAATGGTGGCACTATTATCTGGTACACAGATGCTTCGGCAGGTGTTGGACTTCCTGCTTCAACTCTCCTTGTGGATGGAACAACTTATTACGCTACTGAACAAGTAGGGGTTTGTGAGCACCCTAATAGATTAGCTGTTACGGCCACAGTTATAACCGTTCCTGCTCCTGTTTTGTCAAGTGACCCTGAACTTTGTGTTATCGATCTTCCTACTATTGCAGAGCTTGAAGAAAACATAACAATAAACGCTTCTTACAACCTCGTTTGGTTCGCCTCAGCTACAGGCACTGCCTCGTTAGATACCGATGACCTCTTAGAAGAAGGAACTTATTATGTAGGAGCTACAGATCCAACATTTGGTTGTAATAGCGCTAGAATTCCAATAATTGTTATGCTAGATAATTGCGATCCTACAAATTACGATTCGCTTATCCCGGATGGTTTTTCTCCTAATGGAGACAACGTTAATGATACTTACAACTTAGTAAACTTTCAATTTATATTTCCAGATTACACATTAGAAATTTATAATCGCTACGGAAAAATACTCTTTAAAGGAAATTCCGCTACAGGCCCTTGGGACGGAACAAGTAGTTCTGGTGGCTTAGGAAGCGATATCGTACCCGCTGGAGTTTACTTCTATGTCGTGAATTTTAACCGAGACAACCTCGCCCCAAAGCAAGGAAGATTATACTTAAGCCGTTAACCCCCGAATAACACTTAATGATGAATAAATACCTACGTACTATAAAAAATCTGTTATTAGTTTCAATATTCGCTATTGGCTGTACAGGTTTTTCTCAACAAGACCCACAATATACACAGTACATGTATAATATGAGTCTTGTAAACCCCGCCTATGCAACAGATGATCTAGGAGTTATAAATTTTGGTGGCTTTCATCGCTCCCAATGGGTAGGTGCTGTTGGTGGCCCCACTACATTCTCCGCATTTGCTCATGTTCCATTTAACACAAAAGTAGAGTTAGGACTCTCATTTGTTGCCGATGATATTGGTGATGGAGCACTTCGCGAAAATAATATCTATGGAGATTTTGCCTATAAACTCCAACTAAATAATACAGGCCATCATCTTTCTTTAGGATTAAAAGCAGGAGTAACTTTGTTTGACACTAATTTTGAAGGATTTCAATTAGAATCTGGTGGTGCAGGAACCGATGTAGCTTTCGGTCCAGGAGAGAGTAGAACATTTCCAAATATTGGAGTAGGTGCATTTTATTACACAGACACTTACTATGTCGGACTTTCAACTCCAAATGTACTAAGTACAAAACATCTTGAAAGTAGTGATGGCATCGAAAGATTAGGCTCTGAAGAAATACACATTTTCTTAACTGGTGGATATGTTTATCAACTCAATGAAACTGTCTTACTAAAGCCAAGTATTCTTTTACGAGGTGTAGCAAATGCACCTTTTATGGTAGATGTTTCTATGAATGCCCTTTTATACGATCGTTTTGAACTAGGACTTTCATATCGCATTGATGATGCCGTGAGTGCAATGGTAAATTTTAAAATAACCCCAGAGCTACGAGTAGGATATGCATACGATTATACCGTGACTAATTTCGGAAACTACAACTCTGGATCGCATGAGATCTTTCTTCTTTACGATCTTGATTTAATGAAACTAAATAAAGGCTTCAATAAATCCCCAAGATTCTTCTAAAATACCTACTATGAAAAAACTTAGCTCCCTTATAATAATCCTTCTTGGATGTGTTGCCATAACCTACGGACAATCAGATCTAAAGCGCGCAAATCGGTATTTCGAAAATGCCTATTACGCTCAAGCCATTCCATTATATAAAGAAATTACAAAGAAAAACAGCAACACTGAAGTCATAAAAAATCTTGCGGATAGCTATTATAATATTGGTGATTTTACATCGGCATCTCGATGGTATCGCTATTTGGCAAATAAATATGGAAACGATCTCGAAGCCGACTATCGTTTTAAATACGTACAAACTTTAAAGGCTAACAACAATTATGCTGACGCCAATAAGATAGAACGGAATTATTTAAAATCGATCAACGACCTCGAAGCTCTTGCTGCCTTCGAAAAAGACCTTGAATACCTTGAAAATGTAAGAGCCATCGGTGATCGCTATGCATTAGAAAATTTAAAAATTAATACCGAGTTTTCAGAATTTGGAATGATCGAACACGGTAGTGAAGTAGTTTTTGCTGCACCTAAAAAACAGAATGGACTGCTAACTTTTACATACGGATGGAATGGTGAAGCGTACCTAGACCTTTATTCAGCAGAAAAAGATAGGATGAAGTTTGGAGATAGTGTTGCAAAACCATTTTCAGAAAAAATTAATACAAAACTACACGAAGCCAACGCTGTATTTACTAAAGACGGCAAGACCATGTACTTTACACGTAATTTCTATGTTGACGGAAAGAAAAAAACCGACGAAAATGATGTAGTACATATCGAACTGTTCAAAGCGACATGGGAGAACGATACTTGGACAAATATCACGGTACTCCCCTTTAATGGTGAAAATTTTTCGATTGAACATCCTGCATTGAGCCCAGACGAGAAAACCTTGTACTTTGCTTCAGATATGCCGGGAACAAATGGGTCTTTCGATATTTTTTCCGTAGCAATAAAAAAAGATGGGATGTATGGTGAACCTGTGAATTTGGGAAGCACTATCAACACCCCACAACGCGAACAATTTCCTTTTGTGGCTTCAGATGGAAGTCTTTATTTCTCTTCGAATGGACATCCCGGATTTGGAGCATTAGATGTTTTTATTTCTGAAACTAAAAAAGGCACCTTTCAGAAACCCGACAATGTAGGAACTCCTGTAAATAGTGGGTTCGATGATTTTTCATTCAATATTAATCAGGCTACAAAACAAGGCTATTTTGCATCGAATCGACCTGGTGGAAAAGGAAAAGACGACATCTATTCTCTTACTGAAACTAAAGATCTTAACATTGAAGATTGCGGACAGTTTATAGCTGGAACTATTACCGATGCGGCTACTAATGAAGTTCTTAAAAACGTAACCTTACAAATTAGTAATGAAACAGACGGAAACGCCATCGCAGGAAAAATTACAACCGACGAAAATGGAACATTTAAACTTCCCGCAGGTTGCGAATTATCTATTGTAATAAATGCTTCTAAAGCAGGCTATCAAAATAATGAGAAGAAAATTTTCCTCGGAAAAAGACGAAATCAGACAAACGATGCTTCCATGGCATTGGTCTCTTTAGAAAGTATTCGAAAGCAAGAAGAAGCCAAACGTGTTGCTGCTGAAAAAATGAAAGTAAAGGAAGAAAAAGACCGAGTGAAAAATATCATCCAAAAAGAAAAAGACATTGTTAAGCGCGATGATAAACTCATGATTCGCGTTGAGAATATGCGTTTCGATTACAACCTTTGGTACATGCGTCGAGATTCTAAAAAGATTTCTCAAAAGGTAATAGACATGATGAAAAAATACCCTGAGATGGTATTAGAAATTGGTACTCACACCGATATTCGCGGAACGGCAAAATACAATCAAGAATTATCGCAAAAAAGAGCAAACTCTGTATTAGCATACTTTATTGAAGAAGGTATTGAAGCCAATAGAATTACCGCCATAGGCTACGGAGAAGCTCAACCCATTCAAGAATGTGCTACCGAAGATGCCTGCGACGAAGAACAACACGAAACCAACAGACGTTGTGAGTTTGTTATTAAAAGTCTTTAACTCGCCACACTACTAAATAAAAAAACTGCCACTCGTAATAAGTGGCAGTTTTATGCATTATATCAAATTAGCAATAGAAAATTAGTTCTGATTAACAGACGCGTTATTTCCATTACCGTTCTGACTTACAGTACTCATATTCATAAGTCCATTTTGGCTTACCATAGAACTATTTTGTCCACCTGTTTGAAAAACATCACTCATGTTTTCAGTTCCAACTTGATCTACGGTAGACGTATGTCCAAATCCGTTTTGAACTACTTCACTAAGGTTTTCTGTTCCTCTTTGTGTAACTGTAGAAGTTTCAGTTGCTCCTTTTTGAAGGTCATACGCCTCGTTCCCTGTTCCTTGTTGAGAGATAGTAGCAGTATGGTTGTTACCTTGTTGCTCTGTTCTTACAAAGTTCATTTGTCCAATTTGTGTTTGAGAAACTAAAGAATTATTTGTTCCGTTTCCGAAAGGTGACGTCTGAATTGAATACGCTTCATTTTCACGACCTGTTTGTGACTGTGTTGCTGTATTTGCACCTGGCTGAGAAGCATCGTTCACTTCTGTATTCTGGATTACATCCGCTAAATTCTCACGTCCAGATTGTGTTTGAGATGCAGTATGACCATCACCACGTTGCATTGCAGTAGCATTGTTCATCGTTCCATCTTGAGTTTGTGTTCCAGTATTCGTAGCACCTTTCTGATTAAGATCTGCTACGTTCATGAAACCACCTTGTGTTTGTGTTGCCACATTATCAAAGCTTGTTCCTGCAAATGTTCCTTCTTGAACTACTACCGCATTGTTCTCTCTTCCATTCTGAGTTTGAGTAGTCGTATTGTTATCACCTTGCTGCTTAGAATCTGCTACGTTATCTCTTCCTGTCTGCGTTTGAGTAGCTGTAGAGTTCTTCGTGGTAATTAATTGTCTTGCTTTTGCATTATTTCCGTTTCCAGTCTGTGTTTGAGTGATTTCATTAGAGAACGTACTAATTCCTCCACCAGATCCCTGCATAGCATCCGCAAGGTTCGAAGTTCCTTGTTGACGTTGTGTAATCACATTGTTGCTTGCTCCCGCATTTTGATTAGCGATTGCTTCGTTCTCTGTTCCACGTTGACCTTGATCGATAAGATTTCCACCTGCACCTAATCCGCCTTGAATAGCATCAGCATCGTTCCCAGTTCCTCTTTGATCTTGAACAATGTCATTATTATTACTTCTTGTATTTTGAAAGAAACCAGGAAATAGCTCTCTTGAATTCCCTTGCTTAGCATTCGCATCGTTACCATCACCTCTTTGTGACTGCATTACTGTATTGTCATTACCAATAGTATTAACAACTGCATTATTTTCATTACCCGATTGAAAAACTACAGCTCCATTATCATTTGATCTAGCTGATGAGCTCGCAGGATTTCCTTGTGCAACAGTCGCTGTATTAAGACTTCCAGACTGAGTTGCATCTGAACTATTTCCGTTACCAAATTGATTTACATCTAAATTATTATTAGGTTCTGCTGTACCAGCATCTCCGTTTTGAACCGACACAGATTCGTTACCCATACCATCTTGAGTAATAGTTGCTAGATTAGAAGATCCTCTTTGTGAAGCATCCGAACTATTTAAAGTTCCATCTTGATCTACCACTAAGATCTGATCGTCACCCCGTTGTGTTGCGGTTGATGCATTCTCCATTCCATTTTGGGTAATGGTTGCCTCATGATTTCTGTTCTCACCGTCGTCTCCACCAAATTGTGACGTTGATGCCATGTTTCCTGTACCTGTTTGATTGGTTATAGTTTCATTACTATTTCCATTTTGTCTGGTTGAAGCATCGTTTAATTCACCAGATTGAGTGGTAGTAGCTACGTTATTATTACCTACTTGATTAATAGCACTACTATTGTTTGGTTCACTGTCTCCAGCATCTCCATCTTGAGTAGTTACCGCCATGTTTTCATCTCCTCGTTGGTTAATATCTGAAAGTTGAGAAGAACCATCTTGATTTACAGAAGCTTCGTTTAAATCTCCTCTTTGTGTAACATTTGCAATATTATCGTCATCTAACTGAATTACTTCGGAAGTATTTAGAGTTCCATTCTGATTAACGGTAGCTTCGTGATTTGCATTTTCTCCATCCCCATCAACTTCTCCAGTTTGAGAAACTTCTGAAACATTGGTAGTACCAGACTGAGTTACGCTCGAAACGTTCGAAAACCCGTCTTGAATGGTATTAGAGTCGTTTGTGATTCCGGTTTGATCTGTTGTTGATACGTTGTCGTTTCCTAATTGATCAACATTACTATTATTCTGCTGAGCGAATACGGTCGCCCCGAATAATAAAACTGCACTAAATAATACTTTTTTCATAAATGATTTAATTTTTAACTGTTAGTAATTGTCATTTCGTAAGCAGTATTTATTGCACGCTAAAGCATGTATAAAAGTGCTATACAAAATCATTTTTAAAATTGAGGGGATATGAAAAAATTGGAAAAATCTAAAAATAGAATTGTTATTCTATAAAACTAGAAAGCAGTTTTTTGAGTTTGAGTTAGTTCGTCAACAATGTGATCACATTTTTAACTACTTTAAAAGTGAGAAATTTAAACTACGTATACAATAGGAGTTTTGAATTGAAATAAGATTATTAAAATCGTGTAGGATTTAACTGACAACAAATTTTTAATTCAACGATTTTACGTAATTAAGTGAAGTTCAAATACATAAATTCGTTTAAAAACTGAATATGTTAAACTTATGTTACAGAAACGTTAATGCAACTTTCTTTTAACTCATTCAGACTATATAACTGAAAAACAATAAAATACATATTGAATATAAAATCGATAAATAGAAAGAAAAATCTTACAAATGATTGATTTTTAGATTAAAAAGAAATAATCCACTCTTTCGAGTGGATTATTTGTTCAAATATTTATAAAATTATTAGGAGTTGAAAAAGTCTAATAAGATAGAATTAACTTCTTCTGTATGTGTAAATACACAACCATGTGGAGCGCCTTTAATAACTTTAAGCAAACTGTTTTTCACAATCTTATGACCTTGTTTGGCTGTAGGGGCTATTGGCACTACTTCATCTTTGTCTCCGTGAATAAACAAGCACGGAATATCTATTTTTTTTAGATCCTCACGTAAATCTGTTTTTCCGAAAGCATCGATACAATCTAACGTTCCTTTAGGTAAAGCTCCCATTGCTATACTCCAGCAAAAATGCAGTTGTTTTGCGCTTACCTTATCTTTATTATCTTCATAATTAACGAAGTTCTTTCCGAAGTCGTCCATAAATCCAGCTCGATCTTTTCTAATTGCTTCTTTAAATTCTTCAAATGTTTCCGAAGATACACCATCTGGATTATCATCAGTCTTAAGCATAAATGGTGCAATCGAACTTAAAAAAACAATTTTTGAAAGATGCGCTGTTCCGAAGTTTCTAACATATCTACCTAATTCACCTCCACCCATGGAAAAACCTACAAGAATAACGTCTTTTAATGACAATGAATTTATAAGATCATTAAGATCTGTTGCCATGGTATCATAATCGTAACCATTCCAAGGTTGATCACTTTTACCAAAACCTCTTCTATCGTACGTAATACAACGGAAACCCGCATTAACAATAGCTTCTTTTTGATATTCGAACATCGCACCACTAAGTGGCCATCCATGAACTAAAACTACTGGCTGTCCTTCGCCATAGTCTTCATAATATAAATGAATAGGATTCGATTTTTCTTTTGATGTGGTTTTAATATAGCTCATAATAATTTTTTATTTAAAGTACGATGAAGGCTACAGTAGAAAAAATTTTAGAACCTGTTTAATTAATTTTTAACGCAGTGTGTTAATCGGTTATTAAATTTCTAAACTCCCTTTACCTTCTCTAATAAGAACAGGCTCATTTCCAGTAAGGTCTATTACAGTAGATGCAATATTATCACCGTATCCACCATCGACTACAACATCAACTAATTTTTCCCATTTTTCAAAAATTAGTTCTGGGTCTGTGGTATACTCTATTACTTCGTCCTCATCCTTAATAGACGTAGAGATTATAGGATTACCGAGCATATTTACGATTGCGCGAACAATCGCATTATCGGGAACACGAATCCCCACTTCTTTTTTCTTTTTAAATACGGTTGGAAGATTATTATTTCCCGGAAGTATAAAAGTATAAGGACCTGGTAAGGCGCGTTTTAGTAGTTTAAACGTACTACTATCAATTTGTTTTACATAATCTGAAAGATTACTAAGATCTTCACAAACAAAAGAGAAATTCGCTTTTTCGAGTTTCACTCCCTTTAATTGTGCAACGCGCTCTAATGCACGGTTATTAGTAATATCACACCCCAGTGCGTAAACTGTATCACTAGGATAAATTACCAACCCTCCCTTTTTAATAATATCAACAACCCGTTTTATATCTTTTGGATTCGGATTTTCTTCGTAAATGCGTATTAATTCTGCCATCTTTTTTTATTGTATTCGTTCAACTTCACTTTCTAGTTTGAGAACAGCGTCCCCATCCTCTTGTATAATATATAAAGCCTTATTCCCTTCTTCGCCCTCTCTAGTAACCTCATTACCTTTAATAGTACGTGTTACTTTTCTAGTAAACGTTTCCTCTACTTTTCCAGTTGCTAAACCAGTGCCCCATTTCCATTGGACTTCTGTACCTTCTTTAATCATCGATTTTGTTTTTACTGAAAGTTAAGCGATTTCTTCGGAACTATTTAATTTGTAACTAATTCTTAACATAAAAATGAAATTATAACGTTAGCTCTAAAAACAATTTATATGCAATTTCTGAAGCTGTCCATTTTTACACTTTTTTACTGCCTTTCTTTTAGCAGTTGCACATCTGATGATACACCCCCTACTGAAGCTTCTTCCAATGTAGCAGCCGAGGTATTTAAAGATATTTCTTACGGTACGCATGCACAACAAAAGTATGACCTCTATCTTCCTGAAGGGCGCAATACACAAAAAACAAAAGTTCTTGTTCTCGTGCATGGTGGCGGATGGACCGAAGGTGATAAGACCGATATGGATGGATATGTAACGCTGCTGCAAGAATCTCATCCCGATCATGCTATTGTTAATATAAATTATGTGTTGGCAGCACCTCCTTCAACACCTGCATTTCCCAACCAGTTTTTAGACCTTCAGAAGGTAATTCGAAAACTTTCCGAAGAAAAAGAAACCCTTCAAATAAAAGATGATTTCGGACTAATTGGTGTTAGTGCAGGAGCGCATATTTCATTAATGTATGATTATGTATACGATATAAATGACCAAGTAAAATTTGTGTGTGACATTGTAGGTCCTACCAACTTTAATGACCCTTTTTATACCGAAAATCCAAATTTTGAAATTTTATTAAACTTTTTAACCGATGCGGCTGCGTATCCAGAGAATACAGATCTTGCTACGGCAGTTTCTCCTGCACTTCAAGTATCGCAGAGGAGTAGTCCATCAATATTATTTTATGGTGATCAAGATCCGTTGGTTCCGCTATCTAATGGAACTTTCTTAGCCAATGCCCTTTCAGAATCGAATGTTACTCATAATTTCACCGTTTATGAGGGAGGACATGGAAATTGGGACCTTACGAGTCTCACAGACCTTCAATTTCAGTTAAAACAATTTATAAATCTACATTTACCAATTTCAAATTAATTAACCTTTACAAAAATAAAAACTACCATTTTTTTTATTATTAAAGCACGCTACATTATTATTAGGCATATCTCGTTAGTTCATTAGAATAAAAAGCCTACTAAATACTTCTCATAGTAGCTAGATGCTCCGAGTGTGAAGAATTCCAGATTATTAAATCTAAATTCCGATTAGAAGTGTCGCACGCTGTGTTTGATTTACATTGAAAATTTAAACTCATTGCGTTACTATCGCCAAATACCTACAATCGACGGAAATCGGGGGTATTTAATACCTGACACTAGCTTGGTATAATATGATGTAGATACTCCCCTATACATATTCTCTATTCTATAACATAAATAGAAACGTTAGCTAACGTTTCTATTTAGGCTAAAATCTATCAAAAAAAACGTATTTGGTTAGCGTTCAGAACCTAAAAAATGTTAAATTTTCCGTTTAAGTGTATATTTTTACAGATTAAGTGTCGTAGAATGTAAGATATTATATACATTTGTATTGCCCCTAAATAACCTACTTATGAAAACCAATCACATTAAAATGGCAGCTTTGGCTGTAGCTTGTCTTTTATCGACAGCATGTTCAAAAGAATCTATCGATTCTACAATAAACGATACCGATCTCGTATATAAAGTAAGTACAGAATTAGAATCTGCAGTCTTCACGGATCTTGATTATGGAGATCACGAACAACAAATTTTCGATGTTTACTTGCCTGCTAATCGTTCAACACAAACAACGAAGGTTATCATTCTTCTTCACGGTGGTGGTTGGATGAATGGAGACAAAGCAGGAATGAATAATTACGTGCAAAGCATTTCTGAATCAAATCCAGATTATGCTATTGTTAATATGAATTATGTATTAGCAGCAGCCCCTTCAACACCAGCTTTTCCAAACCAATTTCATGACATTGGATTAATGTTAGATCATCTAACTTCCGAAAGTGAATCTTTGCAAATCCTTCCAGAATTTGCTCTCATTGGCAAAAGTGCTGGAGCACATCTTGCATTACAATATGATTATATGTACGATTTAGAAGATCGTGTAAAATCTGTGACAAGTATTGTGGGTCCTACAGACTTTACTCATCCTTATTATTCTGAAAATCCAAATTATACACACTTACTAAATATTCTCGTCGACTCAAACGCATATTTCGCAAGCTCGATAGGAGCCATGAATTTAAAACCTAATGTAATTAAAATTCTAAGTCCGTTATATCAAGCAAGCGTAAACAGTAGTCCTACCCTACTTTTTTATGGGAAAAACGATACTACCGTTCCTGTGAAGAATGCATACGATTTAGAAGAAAAATTAAACTTCCTAGGAGTACCCGTTCTATTAAATGTTTTCGAAGGAGGACATAATGATTGGAATACAGAAACTAACGAACATGTTTCTAATACACTAACTGGATTCTTAAAAGAACATTTTACGATATAACATTCAGTTTCGCAAAACGAAGTAATAATTTTTTAAGACCGCCATTTTCAAATTTGATTTCGGCTTTAGTATCGGCTCCTACGCCTTCAATTTTAAGGATCTTTCCTTTTCCGAAGCGTACATGCTCTACCACCGTTCCAATTTGAAGATTGGCGTCTTTTGCATTAAAATTCTTATCGGTATCACTAGCAACAGGTCGTAGCCGACGTAACTTTCGCAGTTGATCTTCTGTGGGTCCTTTTGGCGGTGTTCCTCCTTGTGGTTTCCGAAGACGTAATTTGCTTTTATCAACATCTTCAAAAATATCAGCGTCTAATAATGGGCGATACCTGTGTTCTGTAATTGGGGTAAGATATTCTAAATACCCAGCATCAATCTCTTCAATGAACCTACTCGGCTCTGCATCTATTAATTTTCCCCAACGATATCTCGATTGTGTATAGGTAAGGTACGCCTGTTTTTCTGCTCGGGTAAGTGCCACATAAAATAAGCGACGTTCTTCTTCAAGTTCAGCACGAGTATTCATGCTCATTCCACTTGGAAAAAGTTCTTCTTCCATTCCTACAATGTACACATATGGAAATTCTAACCCTTTTGCTAAATGTACCGTCATTAAGGCGACACGATCTTCGTCTCCCTTGTCGTTATCTAAATCGGTTGCTAGAGCTACATCTTCCAAAAATTCTGACAGTGACCCCGTGGTATCAGCAAGCTCTTTTTGCTCTTCCACAAAGTCACGCATTCCGTTTAATAATTCCTCAATATTCTCTATACGAGCAATCCCCTCTGGAGTACCATCTTTTTTAAGTTCTTGAACCAATCCAGTTTTCTTAGAAACATGCTCTGCCATTTGAAAAGCATCATAGCTTTTATTAAGCACCTGAAAACTTTCGATCATCGTCGTAAAATCTTGAAGCTTTCCTTTGGTTCCTTTATTAATCTTAAGGTCAATCTTATCTATATTTTGCATCACCTCGAACATAGAACGTTCGTAGTGATTTGCCGCAACTGTAACTCGCTCAATAGTAGTTTGTCCAATTCCTCGAGCTGGATAATTTATAACGCGTTTTAACGCTTCTTCATCTTTCGGGTTTAAAACAAGTCGTAGATAAGACAATACATCTTTAATCTCTTTTCGTTGGTAGAAACTCAATCCCCCATAAATTCGATAAGGAATGTCTTTCTTTCTAAGGGCATCCTCCATAGCCCTAGATTGGGCATTGGTTCGGTATAAAATTGCAAAATCACCATTTTGTGCTTGCTCATTCATTTTGGTTTCAAAAATATTACCTGCCACAAAGCGTCCTTCATCCCCATCGGTCATGGTTCGGTTCACTTTTATTTTTGCTCCTTCATCATTCGCGGTCCAAACAACTTTCTCTAATCTGGTTTTATTTTTTTCAATAATGCTATTAGCAGCGTGGACAATGTTTTTTGTAGATCGGTAATTTTGTTCCAGACGATATAATTTTACATCGTCGTAATCTTTCTGAAAATTTAAAATGTTATTAATATTTGCTCCCCGGAAAGCGTATATACTCTGGGCGTCATCTCCTACTACACAGATGTTCTGAAACTTATCGGAAAGAGCACGAACAATTAGGTATTGACTGTGGTTGGTATCTTGATACTCATCGACCAGAATGTAACGAAAACGGTTTTGATACTTAGCCAATACTTGCGGAAAACGGGTTAACAACTCGTTTGTTTTAAGAAGCAGATCGTCGAAATCCATCGCACCTGCCTTAAAACATTTATCGACATAACTTTTATAAATATCTCCAAGCCTTGGCATCTTCGCCATAGCATCGGCTTCCATTAATTCGGGATTATTAAAATAGGCTTTTACCGTTACGAGACTGTTTTTATAGGATGAGATCCTTGAATAAACTTGCTTGTATTTGTAAACATCTTTATCGAGGTTCATTTCTTTAATGACCGCACGAATTACACTTTGCGAATCTTGAGTGTCATAGATGGTAAAATTAGAAGGATAGCCCAATTTATCTGCTTCAAAACGAAGAATTTTGGCAAAAATACTATGAAATGTACCCATCCATAAATTTTTTGCTTCGCTGCTTCCTACAATTTCAGAAATTCTTTTTTTCATTTCTCTTGCCGCCTTATTTGTGAAGGTTAAGGAAAGAATATTGAAAGGATCTACCCCTTGTGACATGAGGTATGCAATTCTAAACGTAAGCACACGAGTTTTACCAGAACCAGCACCGGCAATTACAATCATAGCACCGTCTTTCTGTAATACAGGTGCGCGCTGGGCATCGTTTAATTGTTCTAAATAATTCTGCAAAGTTTTGAGTTTTGAGTTCGGCTTCAGATTGATCTGAAAGCTTCATAGATTTTTTTCTGAAAAGATCTAAAGCGTGAAATTACTGAAAATGATGAACAATAAAAGGGAGATTTTTCAGAATTTATAAACAAGGAAATGGTTTTAAGTTTGCTTAAAAAATGAATATCTTAGCGCAAACAACAAATTGCCTATGAATCCCTTCAAACTCTTGTCGCTATTACTATTTGTAAGTGTAACTACTTTTGCGCAGAGCGACAACAAATTACAAGATGATATTAACGAAATTGAACGTCAAGTAATTGCATGGAGGGAGTATTTTCACCAACATCCCGAACTTTCTAATCGGGAATTTAAAACGGCCGAAAAAATCGCTGAACATCTCAGTTCTTTAGGTATTGAGGTACAAACAGAAGTTGCTAAGACAGGTGTAGTAGGCATCTTAAAAGGACATAACTCTGGAAAAGTAGTAGCTCTTCGTGCCGATATCGATGCACTTCCCGTTACAGAAAGAAATAATCTCGCATTTAAAAGCGAAGTGAAATCCAAATTCCTTGATACTGAAACAGGCGTAATGCATGCCTGTGGACACGACACACATATTGCCATTTTAATGGGAGTTGCCGAAGTATTAAGTAAACACAAAGATAAAATTAATGGCACAGTAAAATTTATTTTTCAACCGGCCGAAGAAGGTCCACCACCTGGTGAAGAAGGAGGTGCGAAATTAATGATTAAAGAGGGCGTTTTAAAAAATCCAGACGTGGATGCAATCTTTGGGCTCCACATAAACTCGGCAACTCCGGTGGGAACTATTCGGTATAAACCTGGAGGAACTATGGCAGCTGTAGAGCGCTTTGTAATAAATGTACAAGGAAAATCAACTCATGGTTCTGCACCTTGGACTGGAGTGGACCCTATACTTATTTCAGCTAAAATAATCGACGGCCTCCAAACTATAATTAGCCGAGAAGCTCCCTTAGTGCAAGAAGCTGCTGTGATTACTGTTGGAAAAATTACGAGTGGGGTTCGCTTTAATATTATTCCTGAAACTGCAGAACTCATTGGTACTGTTAGAACACTTGATCCACAAATGAAAGAAATGATCATTAGACGTATGACCGAAATGACTGAAACCATTGCAAAAGCGTATGGCGGAAGTGCAACCATTGAATTTCAAAACAACACCTCGATTACCTACAATGATCTTGCATTAACAGAACAAATGCTTCCCACACTTCAAAACGTAGCTGGTGCCGATAATGTCGAACTTGTAAAAGCCACTACTGGAGGGGAAGATTTTTCTTATTTTCAAGAGAAAGTGCCTGGGTTTTATTTTTTCCTCGGCGGTATGACACCTGGAAACACGACTCCCTATCCACATCATACGCCCGATTTTTTAATAGATAATGCAGGAATGCTTTTGGGAGTACAAACAATGATACAACTTTCTATAGACTATTTAAACGCAAACTAAATGCAACCTGTATTCGATTTTTTAGGACAAATCCCATGGTGGGCTTGGATACTTCTCGTATTAGCCTTCATCGCAATTAGAGATATTTTTTTTAACAAGCGCCACACCATACTTCATAATTTCCCTTTGGTAGGGCATATAAGATACATGCTCGAAAGTATAGGTCCCGAATTACGACAATATATCGTCGCAAATAATAGAGAAGAGCTTCCCTTTAACCGTATTGAACGCGGTTGGATTTATGCATCTGCTAAAAACGAAAATAATTACGAAGGTTTTGGTACCGATCGTGATATTTATGAAGCGAATTATATTTTTATTAATAATGCAATGCTTCCGTTTAAAGTAACCGAAGATCACCCAAATGCAAAAGATCCATATTTTTTACCTTGTGCGAAAATTATAGGGGAATACAATAAGCGACGAAGACCATTTCGACCTGCTTCAATAATCAATGTTTCTGCCATGAGTTTTGGCTCTCTTTCAGCAAGGGCTATAGAATCTTTAAATAAAGGATGTGCCCAAGCACATGCCTATCATAATACAGGTGAAGGCGGACTTTCACCCTACCATAAAAAAGGCGGCGATATCGTTTTTCACTTCGGAACAGGATACTTTGGAGTGCGAGATGATGATGGTGGTTTTTCCATGGAAAAAATGATTCAATTAGTAAATGACAATCCACAGATTCGCGCTATTGAAATAAAATTATCACAAGGTGCCAAACCTGGAAAAGGCGGTGTTTTACCAGCTTCAAAAATAACCGAAGAAATCGCGAGCATACGGCACGTCCCTATGGGCAAAGATGTTTTAAGTCCGCCCACACACTCAGCATTCGATGGCGTTGAGGGGTTACTTCAATTTGTAGAAGACATTGCCGAAGCTACTGGCTTGCCTGTAGGAATAAAGTCTGCAATCGGAAAATTAGAAGACTGGAATAAACTTGCAGGTATAATGGAAGAAACTGGTAAAGGTCCCGACTTTATTACCATCGATGGTGGTGAGGGAGGTACTGGTGCCGCACCTCCCAGTTTTGCAGATCACGTGGCACTCCCCTGGGTATTTGGTTTTACCGAATTTTATAAAATTTTTAAAAAACACAACTTATGTGAACGAGTTGTATTCATTGGAAGTGGTAAACTAGGATTTCCAGCACGAGCTGCCATGGCGTTCTCTATGGGTGTAGATTGTATTAATGTGGCTCGTGAAGCAATGTTGGCAGTGGGATGTATTCAAGCTAAGGTTTGTCACAACAATACATGTCCGTCGGGAGTGGCTACACAGAATAAGTGGTTACAGCGAGGTATTAATATTGAAGATAAAGCGGTCCGTACTCATTTTTACTTTAAGAACTTTAGAAAAGAACTGCTTGAAATGACACATGCCTGTGGATATGAGCATCCATCACAATTTACGATGGATGATGTTGAAATTAGTTTGGGTGATAAAAACCTGATCAAAAATTTAGCGGATTCTTTCGCCTATCATAAAGTAGCTGTTCCCTTTAAAAGCGTTAAAGCTTTACAGAACTGCCCCTATTTGGGAGGAAACTACAGTAAAAAGGAAGAGAAAAAGGAAGTCAATAAAATGAAACAAAAGGACAAAGTCCGATATTAATTAATTTATGGAAATAACTCAGATAATTAACTATTTTGCTTATTTGTTGCCTGCGATTGTTGTAGGTGTTGTAGCATATTATTTTTTCAAGGGACATACCGCTAATGAAGAAGGAAGACGTCGGTATTTAATTCAAAAAGAGGCGCAAGGGCAAGTTCTTCCGTTACGCTTGCAGTCGTATGAACGCATCACATTATTTTTAGAACGTATGGACCCAAATAAATTATTGGTTCGAGTAAAGCCTTATTCTGAATCGGTGGAGGATTATGAGAATCTTTTAATTAAAAACATTGAACAAGAATACGAACACAATCTTACGCAGCAAATTTACGTTTCTCAAGAATGTTGGAATCTTGTAAATGCAGCTAAGAATGCAACTATTCACGTTATTAGACAGGCGGCTATGCATGAAAAACAAGGGGCATCCGATAAAATGAGAGAGTGGTTATTACGTAATTTTATGGAAGAAATTACTCCTTCCCAAAAAGCACTTACATACGTTCGAAAAGAGGTAGCTGAATTGTTTTAGAAAAGTGCTAAATTGAGACTATAGCTGTAGTTACTCTAAAGTTATTTAATCTGGTATCTATTAAATAAATTAACAAATAAAAATTCTCGCAGCGAGATTAAAGTATTATCTAATTAGTCTTACTACTCAGATCATTTATAAATCGTTTGTTTAATAGCGTACTTAGCAACTCAACTTTTGGTAAAGGTGAGTTAATTTAGACCCTATTGAGGGTTTTTAACATACCAAAAGAACTACTTCTAAAAAAACTAATATTCTTCTAATGCTATGAAAAAAAAAGTATTTTTTATCCTTCTCATTTTAGTTACTTTAAAGAGTTCTGCCCAATTCAATTTTACAGATTATGCCTTGCATCATCTCAATATCGTAGATGTAAAGACTAAAAATATCTTTCGTAATTATACAATAATTATTCATGAAGGTTATATTAAGGAAATTGTACCTACTAACGAATACATTCAAAATGACAGTATACAATCGATATTACTAAAAAATAAATATGTAGTTCCAGGACTAATTGATGCTCATGTACATTTCGCTACTAATCCTTCCCTAGAGAGAAGAGACAACGCTGAGATGGTTCTTAAACAAATGCTTTTAAGTGGTATCACCTCAGTACGAGATATGGCGGGAGATGCAAGAGCTTTATCAGGATTGTCAAGAAATGCTTTAGTAGGTGACATAGAAGCCCCAACTATATATTACGCGGCTTTAATGGCTGGAACAGATTTTTTTTCTGATCCAAGAACTATCGCTACAGCACAAGGAGGCGTTAGTGGGCAAATGTCCTACATGAAAGCTATAGATGACGACTCGAACATTCCTTTAGAAATTGCCGAGGCAAAAGGTTCTGGAGCATCTGGAATTAAACTATACGCCAAATTATCGGAAGATCAAATAATTGCAATTAGTAAGGAAGCGAAGCAACAAAGCATTCCAGTATGGGCCCACGCTTCATTGTATCCCGTTAAACCCTCTAGTATAATACCTGCAGGGATTTTATCTATATCGCATGTAAATATGCTTCTCGATGAATTTACAAATACTAACACGGATCTAATTCCTTTATGGGAGAAACATCAAAACTCAGAAAATGATAATGCTTTTTGGGACCAGCAGTTCGACCAATTAGACTTTAAGCCATTATACAATCTAATGATTCAAAATAATGTGATTTTAGACGCCACAATTAGTGTGCTCGAAAATTACAAGGACAAGCCTAAGAATCGTTGGAAATATGAACTCGGCATAAGAATAGTAAAGAATGCAAATAAATATGGTGTTCGAATAGCGGCTGGAAGCGACACTGATCAAAAAACATTTGTACAACACGAAATGGATCTAATGGTGAATCTTTGTGACTTTACCCCTCTCGAAGCAATAATTGCTGCCACAGAAAATAGTGCTTCTGCTATTGGGGCATCTCATTCTGAAGGTAGTATAGAAGTCGGTAAAAGAGCTAATTTGCTTATAGTTAATGAAAATCCAACCCAAGATATTAATAATATAAACGACGTTTTTTTGGTTGTCAATAAAGGAAAGTTATACAATCCTATTAAGTAATCGCTTATATTTAATTATTCTGGCACACAAATACGGTTGCGAATTGCGTAGAGCACCAAGCCAATTCTATTTTTAATTTCGAGCTTTTCATAAATGGAATCCCGATAACCTTCGATGGTCTTCGTGCTTAAACACATAATGTCTGCAATTTCCTTGTATGTTTTTTCAGTACAGGCGTGTTTCATGAATTCTAATTCACGCTCCTTCAGTTGTACTTCAGATGGTTTTTTGGTGAGTGACCCCACAAGGATTTGTGCAATGGTATTGGTGTGGTAATATCCTTTTTCCATCGTTTGTTCTAATGCCTCTCTCAGTACTTCTTTTTTAGTATCTTTCATTAAATACCCTTTTGCTCCAGCACGAAGCATTTTCAGAATGGTATTTTCATTTTCTTCAATAGAAAGTGCTAAAACATTGATATCGGGATATTTTTCAGTGAGGATTTTTGTAGTTTCGATGCCATTCAAGATAGGCATGTTTATATCCATTAGAACGATATTCGGAATTTTATCGGGAAATTTAAGTTTTTCTAATAGATCTTGTCCGTTCTTGCAAGTATACAGTAAATTGAAATGATCGAAATCGTTCACAAGATTCCCGATCGCTTCTGAAAGCAAATTATGATCGTCTACTACTACTACTGAATATTGCATCTTATAAATTTACGTAAATAACTGATAATAAAAACTATGAGGTATTTATTTTATTAAAAATCATAGCTTAACTGAAGCATTGTTCCTTTTCCTTTTTCTGAATGAATTTTCAATTTTGCTTTAACTACTTTAGCCCGATTCTTCATGTTCTTCATCCCAATTCCCGCAAAATTTGAAGTAGCGTTAAAACCAACTCCGTCATCCTTGGCTTCAATATGCAAAGAATCATTCAGGTATTTTAACGTGACCATTAAATTTGAAGCTTTCGAATGTTTGATGGTATTGGTGAAAAACTCCTGTAATATTCGGAACAAAATAATCTCATTATCTGAAGCTAATCGCTTAGGAACACCTTCAACCTTCAAAGTCGCTTTAATAAAATTGAGCCGATTAAAGCGTTCGATCTCCAATTGCAGCGCTTCCTTCAGACTTAAACTTTTAAGTGCTTCCGGATTGATAAGTTTCGATAACGCACGTAGTTCTTGAATCGCATTTCCGATTGTACCCGCGACTTCTTCAAAATTTTCTGGAGCATCGACCGCCATTTGCGCCTGTATCTTCGCAAGGGTCATTAACTGCCCGATATTGTCATGTAATTCCCAGCTAATATTCCGAAGAGTTTCTTCCCGAATTTCAATTTGTATTTCAGAAAGTTCTTTATTAAAAGCTTCTTTCGCTTGATTTTGCTCTTCTAATAATTTGTTCTTTCGTTTTACAAATACCGAAAAAAGGGTGATGATTACAGCAACCAACACTAAAAGTACTAGCACTGTTATGAGTGTAACTACTTCTTTTTCGTCCATAAAAATCCAATTATAAAGCAGGTATTCATAAGGATAACTAATATAAGATGTACCATTCGCAAGGTCGAATATGTATTTGCCGATTCAAATGCGTAAACGTTTCTAGTAAACTTAATGGGTAAATAGCCTACATAAAAAAGTAGTAATCCAATACTAATCCAAAATACTATTTCTTGATTTACTAACAAGATACGTGAAGTTGTAAGTACTTCGATAAAGTATAAAATAATACAGAAAAGAAGCACGACCGCACCAATAGCATACGATAACAATTGTGATTCAAATAAAAAATTTTCATAGAAGAGATTTATAATAGACGAGAGCAGAAAAAGGCATATTCCAATTACAATCCAGTTTCTATAGCGAATTTTACGAATTACATTATAGAATACGTAATAAAAAAAGAGAAAATAGATGACATTAAACACATTATAGATCACCACATTATTAGGTCCCATGTTTCTACTAATGTACACTCCTAAAAGTCCTGTTATAAAAACATATACTAATAGAATGGGAAAGTATTTTAAGGGCGTGCTTTTATATTTTAAATAAAAAACAATTGCTAATAACGCTGAAAGTCCCTCAACAAAGGTTACAACGTGCGATAAGAATGCATTTAAAACATCTATTTTCACCTCTCTTCTTGTTAGTTATCAAATTCGGTAGCTTGATTTGGAGGAGGAATCATATGCGCTTCATTTAAAATTAGACTATTAATTTGCTGTACATTCGAGGATGTAGGAGGCGTTACCGTAGTTAATGGCAACATCAACATTTTAGGATGTCCTCCATTTTTATTCGTATTCATTCCTGTAGGAGAAGATTGTAATTGCTGGCCTTTTCCAAAGCCTTCAAGAATATCTGCGATAAGTACTAATTCTTTTTGCCCATTCTCATTAGTTTGGGTTAAAAAACCTTGGTCTTGTCCGTTAATATTGGTTGTAGGCAATAGAAATATGGTGTTATGCCGCTCTAAATCACCATTGGAATTATCGGGATAATTGGCGAAGTAGAAACGCATGCCAGAGACCTCAACTTCAACATCTTCGGCTTCTTGCTTTACATAGGCAATCCAATGTTTAATAGTTTCGAAATCCCATTCTCCGTAACGTGACGGATTAAATGGAGAGCCATCGTCGTTAGGTGATTCTGTTTGCTGAATTAGTCCAATACGGCGCTCCGTATAACTGTCGTAAATAGATTTGGCTTGCTCAAGTGAGATTATATTATCTGGCGCCCCTTCGTAATCGGGTTCATCGTCGGTGTTCTGTCCGTCATCATCATTTTGTGATGTATCATCATCCTGAGGATCTTGATTTTCACAGCTTTCACAGGAAGATAGGCTTAAAAAAAGAAACAATAGCGGGAGTACTAATAAAAGTGATTTTTGAGAGGTTTTCATAAAAGTTGGTTTTAGTTATAACTATTTTACTGAAGCCGAAACAAGGTAACAACTTCGATATTAAACGTTTAAAGAACTAAGGTAGTGGTTTAGATTCAGTAAAAAAACACTCAGTATTATAATAGGGTAAAATACTTTTACAGAAGGGTTAATTATAAATTCAAAAAAAGGGTTTTTCCTGTAGGATCTCTATAATGGATAAAAAGGAAAATGAAAATTAGTAAATTGATATAGAATAAACATAAAACATACGTATACAGTAGACATGAGAATCATACTCAAACAGAAACTACTTATAATTTTACCGCTCCCAGAATTCTCTAAGTGTCATTTATAGTATCTTTGATTATAGCAAAAAAACATTCAATTAAATGAGTCTTTTTAGTCTGAAAAATTGATTAAATTTTATTTGAATTTGCTTAACGTTATACCATATTTAAACAAACAAGCGTATTCAACCTCAACAACATATTATTAAATGAAAAAAGAAATTTATTCTATCATACTATTCTTAGTCTGTATTTCTTGTCACAAACAAGATCCTTTAGAGCAGGTTGAACATCTCGACGGCTATTGGGAAATTGAGTCGGTCACATTGCCAGATGGAACAAAAAAAGAATTTAGTATAAGTGCTATTGTAGATTTTATAGAAGTTAATGAAATGACAGGGATGCGTACCAAAGTAAATCCAAAATTAGATGGAACATTTACAAATAATGGCACCGTTGAGCCTTTCACACTTCGCATTGAAGAAGACAGTCTTAGAATATACTATACAACTCCGTTCGATAGTTGGAAAGAAACTGTATTAATAGCAAAAGACAGTACCTTACAAATCTTGAACCGAGATAATAAACGATATACCTATAAAAAATTTACGCCGTTCACTAATTTTGAGGAATTTAAATGATATTAATTTCGAAAGTAATTTTTAGACAAAATTTAAACTGTCCGGTTTATGGATTTTTTAGTAGATAAAAACATTTAAAATATAAAATTTGAAAAAAAGAAAAAGAGAAGAAAGCACAATAGGTGACGTATTAAAAGATTTTATTGCTACCAACCGACTCGAAAAAGGACTGGATAAAATTGAAGTAAAGGAAGTGTGGCATAATGTGATGGGAACTGCCATTTCAAAATACACAACCGATTTAAAACTGGATCGAGATACACTACATGTGCAGCTAAGTTCTTCGGTATTGCGAGAGGAATTAAGTTACGGAAAAGAGAAGATCATAGCGCTTTTAAATAATGAGCTAGGGAAGCCACTTATTTCGAAATTGGTGTTACGCTAATCTTTGAATGACACACATAAAAAAACGCCCTTCAAAAATTTGAAAGACGTTTTTTGCAATTAATACAAAATGTATGTTGTTTTAGAACATCTCTCTTCCTGAGAAATGAAAAGCACCTTCAATTGCAGCGTTCTCATCGCTATCACTTCCATGTACTGCATTTTCTCCTATAGAAGCTGCATATAATTTACGGATTGTTCCTTCAGCAGCATCTGCCGGGTTGGTAGCACCAATTAACGTACGAAAATCTTCAACTGCATTCTCTTTCTCAAGAATTGCTGCAACGATTGGTCCGCGTGTCATGTACTCCACTAACTCTCCGAAGAACGGACGCTCGTTATGAATCGCGTAAAACTCTTCCGCATCTGCTTTTGTCATTTGCGTCAATTTCATCGCCACGATTCTAAAACCTGAAGCTGTAATTTTTTCAAGAATAGCACCAATATGTCCTTTTTCAACACTATCAGGCTTTAACATGGTAAACGTTCTATCTGTTCTCATAATTTTTTAAAATTTTGTGCAAAAGTAGGTATTTACTTTTCAATAACAAGTGGAAATTTAAGCTGTTTTTAATTCAATCCGTATTTCTGAATAAAAACAAATGACAAGCAATTAATAAACTACCTTTATTTAATTAGGATTTTTTTTTTATTGAAGACTTTAATCCTACATGCTTGGACAGACTCAGCGGGACACACATTAATGTTTGAGTTAAATAAAGCAGTAGTGATAGGATCAATTATCAGTCACAAAAACGATGGTCAGCTTGAGTGTATTGAAGGCTACTGTACTATCCTTTGAGTAAGACTAAAACTTCTATGTTTAATTGCAATGCTATAAAGAACTTTCTCTAAAATTGTTGCACATAGGTTACAAATTCTACATCGTTCTCCCCTCGTATTTCGAATGTAACCGTTTCCTTCTTAAAATTAAATTGTAGTACACCAAAATTTAGGTCCTGTATCACTTTCCCTACCCGATAGCTATTTGCAGGTGCGGCCGAATCGGGAAATGTATGTGTTAATCCGCTGGTCGTAAAATCGATTAATGGATACGATAAGCCCGGAACCTCTGTACGTGAAATTTCAGCTAAGTGTCGATCTCCACTTACAATAAAGATATTATTCGCTTTGGCATTTTGGAGCAATGTTTTCATTTTTTCAACTTCAGACGGATGATTGCCCCACTTCTCCCAACCATGTTCATCTGCAAGAAATTGAATACTACTTACAATCATCGTAAAATCTGTGGTGTTATCGTTCAATTCGTTTTGTAACCACTTCCATTGAGTCGCTCCTAAAACTGTTCCACCCTCCCCCATTGGCCAGGGATCGTAGCGTCTTCCTTTTATTGGACTTCGATTAAGTGCATCGCGAAATGTGCGAGTATCGAGAAGAATTACTTTAACGCTTCCCTCTGCCATTGTGTACTTTTTTGAATAATAAATTCCTTCTTGTTTTCGTAGCGGATCATTTTTTGGAACCTCTATAAAATCTAAAAATAATTGTTGCGCAGGTGCTTTCATTTCCCACTCTTTCCCTGCATCGTTCTTTCCGTAGTCATGATCATCCCACGTTCCAATAATTTCTGTAGTATTGGCTAACGCAACATATTCTGGGTTCGATTTTACTTTATTATAATCCTTTTGCATTTTTTCCATGTCGGCTGTATCGGCATAAATATTATCGCCACCCCATATAAAAACATCGGGAGCATGCTTCAGAATAGGTTTCCACAAAGGTTGCGGTCGGTCTTGGTCGTTACAACTCGCAAAAACAATGGTAAAATCTGTAATTGCTTCGGAAACAGTTTCCGAAGAATTCATCTCTTCCGAAGAAACTGATGCTTTGGGTTTACAAGAAAAAATAAAAGCTATTGAAACTAATAGAAAAATAACGCGCATCTCATTTTGTTTTAGGAATTTCAAAAATACGAATCTATTTTATACGAACTGTTAAGAAATTGTATCTTCGCAGCTATGAATTTGGAAACTACAGCTACGGTACAAACGCTTTTAAGTACCCCAAAAAAAATCGTTATTACTGGACACAAGAACCCCGATGGAGATGCTATTGGATCTTGTTTAGGACTCTATTTTTTTCTGAAAGCCAATGGGCATGACGCGCAGGTAATTATGCCAAACGATTTTCCAGATTTTCTAAAATGGCTGCCTGGAATTGACACCCTAATAATTCATGAAAAAGAAGTAGAAAAAAGTACAGAACGTATTGAAAACGCCGATCTTATTTTTACGTTAGATTTTAATGCCCTAAATCGAGTGGGTGACCTACAGCCTTTGCTAGAAAAAAGCACTGCTAAATTCATTATGATCGATCACCACCAGCAACCCGATGCCTACGCCGTTGCAACCTATAGTGATGTTCGCATGAGTTCTACCTGCGAAATGGTGTATCATTTTATCGATGCTCTGGGGGGTAATCAGCAAATTTCGAAAGCGATTGCTACATTGTTATATACGGGAATAATGACCGATACAGGTTCGTTTCGTTTTTCATCTACAACACCTGTCACCCACAAAGTAATTGCTCATTTACTGGAAGCAGGTGCTAACAACGCAGCGAT
The DNA here is from genome assembly GCF_001637325.1 of Cochleicola gelatinilyticus. Taxonomy (GTDB): domain Bacteria; phylum Bacteroidota; class Bacteroidia; order Flavobacteriales; family Flavobacteriaceae; genus Cochleicola; species Cochleicola gelatinilyticus. Next base: position 147,071 of record NZ_LRXL01000037.1, on the reverse strand, counting down.
TCATCAAAATGTGTACGATACCAACAGTCCAGATCGCATGCGGCTATTGGGTGTTGCACTAAAAAATTTACAGATCTTTCCAGAATACAAAACAGCTTTTATCACTTTATCACAGAAAGAACTCGACACTCATAATTTTAAAAAGGGAGATACCGAAGGATTTGTAAACTATGCGTTATCGGTAAAAGGAGTTCGTTTTGCCGTTATTTTTATTGAAAACAAACAGGAATCTATTGTAAAAATATCACTTCGAAGTAAAGGAGATTTTTCGGTTAATGAATTTTCAAGAAAACATTACAATGGTGGGGGTCATACCAATGCTGCTGGCGGAAGAAGTTTGCAATCCCTTAACAAAACCATTACCCATTTTATTAGTATATTGCCAGATTATACAGAGGAACTTAATGATGACGCGTAATCTTCTAATTTTTATTTTAATTACTAGCACTTTTTACACCGCTTGTAAAAGTCCGGAAGCACGGCAACCTGTACAACAAACCTCCGGAACTTTTATTGAAGCTTCTGCAGATAGAAATAAAAAACTCTACGAAAAAGAAAAGAAACAGATTCAAAATATCATTCAGAATGATGACCTAAATTCCTATGTATCTTCAGATAGCGGATTCTGGTATTTTTACAATGAGAAAGATTCTATTTCAACTCAAAAACCAGTATTTGGTGATGTAGTTACCTTTACTTATAATGTACGAAAATTAAATGGTGAGACGGTTGTTTCTGAAACTGAAAATGGACTACAGAATTACAAAATAGATCAAACCAACCAAGAATTAATATCGGGGATACGAGATGGCTTAAAACTTATGAAGGAAGGGGAAACAGTAACCTTCTTATTTCCTTCTTACAAAGCATTTGGTTATTATGGCATTCAAAATAAATTAGGTGCGAATACTCCAGTTCAAAGCACCGTAACACTCAAATCAATAAAACAATCACAAGAAAATTAAGTAAAAACCTATGAAAAATTTATCAATTTTAGTATTACTCCTAACGCTAAGTTTTACTTCTTGCCAAGAAAAATATCCCGATTTAAAAGAAGGTGTGTATGCAGAGTTTACCACGAATAAAGGAACCTTTGTAGCTAAATTATATAATGAGGCAACACCACTAACAGTATCTAATTTTGTGTCACTTGCAGAAGGAACCAACAAAATGGTAGACTCTGTATACAAAGGTAAAAGATTTTACGACGGATTGGTCTTTCACCGGATCATTAAAGATTTTATGATTCAAGGTGGAGATCCTAAAGGTGATGGAAGCGGAAATCCTGGATATAGATTCCCTGACGAAATTGTAGACTCATTAAAACACAGACAAAAAGGGCTGTTATCTATGGCAAACTCGGGCCCAGCAACTAATGGAAGTCAGTTCTTTATTACACTTAAAGAGACCCCTTGGTTAGACGGAAAGCATACAATTTTTGGAGAGATTGTCGAAGGACAAGAAATCGTAGATTCTATTGGTGCTGTTGAAACAACCAAGCCAGGAGATAAGCCTGTTAACCCCATAACTATTGAAAAAGTAGCTATTATTACCAAGGGAGACGTTAAAGTACCTTACTTCACAGAAGAAATGGAGTCTATCGAAAAAGAGAAAAAAGAGAAAGAAGATCGACTTTTAAAAATTAAAGAATCTACTATATCTGAGTTTGAACCACTAAAAGAGAAAGCAACAGAGTTGCCTTCAGGTTTAAAGATCTTTTATACTAATAAAGGAGATGGTGTTAAACCAGCTGAAGGAAGCAAAGTACTTATGAGTTATGCAGGATATTTAACAGATGGTACCTTATTCGACACCAATTATATTGATGTTGCAGAAAAATTTGAAGCAGTTAACGAAGCACGCAAAGCAGCCAATCAATACGCTCCTGTCCCTACGTCTTATAGTAAAGATGCTCGCCTAATTCCAGGATTTAGAGAAGGACTATTAAATCTTAATGTAGGTGATAAAGCGATGCTCTTTATTCCTGCTCATCTAGCATATGGAGAACGTGGTTATCCACCTGTAATTCCAGCAAATGCAGATCTTATTTTTGAACTAGAACTTGTAGAAGTTGTAGAATAACATAAATCAACTTTCAAAAAAAAACCCGCTTACTATTTGTAAGCGGGTTTTTTAATAATATCTATCGTAAAATACTTAATCCAGGTTTGGAATTCGAAGTACTTGTCCCGGATAAATTTTGTCTGGGTGTTTCAACATTGGCTTATTAGCTTCAAAAATTACTGGGTACTTCATAGCATCTCCATACACATTCTTTGCAATTTTACTAAGCGTATCCCCTTTTTCAACAGTATGAAAAGTAGCCTCAGGCTCCTGTACTTCAACTTCCATATTGTCTTGAACACTTGCAATTCCTGCAGAGTTACCAACGACCAATACAATCTTCTCGCGAGTAGCCTGATTCGCAGCTTTTCCAGTAACTGTGGCCATATCATCTTTAATAGAAATGTTTAAATTTTCTACTTCAAGACCTAGGTCTGAAACCACTTCACGCAAATGTTGTTCAGCTTGTCGGTCTTCGTTTGCCTCTTTAGCATTTGCAGCGGCAGTTGCTTCCGCCTTCTTTTCTGCAGATGTTTTTCCAATTCCGAAAATTTTAGCTCCGGCGTCTTTAATAAATGTAAATAATCCCATTGTTTTTAGTTTTATGTTAGGTATTAAGTCTCTAAATTACAATTAATCCCAAAGTCTCGTTTGTAATAAGTGGTAATATGTTGTTAAAATAAATAATTATTTCTTCGGTATATTTTTTAAAATCTCTATAACAAATTCCCAGTACTTCTGCGCAGATGAAATACTTGCACGCTCATCGGGAGAATGTGCTCCTTTAATTGTGGGACCAAAAGAGATCATTTCCATGTTCGGATAGTTCTGACCAAGAATTCCGCATTCTAGTCCGGCGTGACACGCTGCAACATGTGCCTTTTGCCCATTAATTTTCTCATACAATTCATCTAAAACCTTTAAAATGGAGCTATTCATATTAGGTGCCCATCCCGGATATTCTCCCGAAAAAGAAACTTTAAAATCGGCCAGCTCGAAAACAGATTGTAATGCATTTGCTAGGTCCTCTTTAGAAGAAGCAACCGAAGAACGGGTTAAACACAATACTTCGATCTTACCATTCTCTACAGTAATTTTAGCAATATTATTAGAAGTTTCTACAAGATCCTCGATCTCAGGACTCATTCTATACACACCGTTATGAGCGGCATAAATGGATCGCACAAAAAGGTTTTGCTCTTTCTTAGAAAGTACTTTTGTTGACTCTTTATTAACTCTTTCAGTAGTTATAGAAAGTTCTGGTTCTAGTGACTTGAATTCTTCCGTAATTTCTGCTTTCAGTTTTCGAATTTCAGACAAAAAAGCATTCTCATTAGTTTCAGAAACTAAAACAATGGCTTCACTTTCTCGTGGGATCGCATTGCGAAGACTCCCTCCTTTCAATTCTACAAGATGTACTATATCGTTTACAGCGTAAAGCAAACGATTCATGAGTTTGTTCGCATTTCCAAGCCCCTTAATAATGTCCATTCCACTGTGACCACCCTGCAATCCTTTCACGGTAATAATGTGGGATTTCGTGTGTTCGGGCGCTTCTACTTGTTTGTATTTTTTTTCTGCGGTAACATCGACACCTCCTGCGCAACCCACACCAATCTCATCATCTTCTTCAGTATCTAGATTAAGAAGAATTTCTCCCTGAAGAATTCCACCTTTTAAACCCATTGCACCTGTCATCCCAGTTTCCTCATCGATTGTAAAGAGTGCTTCCATCGCAGGATGTGCAATGGTATCACTTTCTAATATCGCCATAATTGTTGCAACCCCAAGACCATTATCGGCTCCTAGTGTAGTACCATTGGCACGTACCCAGTCACCATCGACCTTCATTTCGATTCCTTGTGTATCGAAATCGAATTGGGTATCATTATTTTTTTGATGCACCATATCTAAATGCGATTGCATAACAATAGGCTTCCTGTCTTCCATTCCTTTGGTTGCAGGTTTTCTAATAATCACATTTCCCACCTCATCTTCGATGGTTTCTAAGCCCAGATTTTCTCCAAAATCTTTCATAAAAGCAATCACCCGCTCTTCTTTTTTCGAAGGTCGTGGAACCGCATTTAAATCGGCAAATTTATTCCAGAGGGCTTTGGGTTTTAGATTTCTTATGGCTTCGTTCATAGTGTATTCCCGAAAACGGGATCGTATTAGTTATAGAATAGCGTTTAATAGGTAAGGCTACACACTCAATATAGTTGAACTCGGTACCCTTCCTTACAAAATTACGGTTTTCGATTCGCTATAAAAACTAAGACGTAAAAGAATTCTTCGTATGTTTGACATATGCGGAAAAAAACACCCCTAATTCTTACCCTGCTGTTATTAGTACAGATTATTTTACTTCAGGTTTTAAAGCAATTTCCTCAATTCGTAGAAACGTATTACAGCCTCGGAATCTACCCCGTAATTTCTAAAATTTCACGCACTCTGTTTGGTTGGATGCCTTTCTCTATAGGGGATGTCTTTTATATTTTAATAGGCCTATATGCGCTTCGGTGGATTTATAAAAATTTTCACCGCCTTCGGTACGAACCCGTTCGATTTATTGTAGATATAGCCGCTACAGTTTCGGTAGTATATTTTATGTTTCACATGCTTTGGGGGTTTAATTATTACCGTCTTCCGCTACACACTTCGTTAGATTTAGATAGTGATTACACGACCGAAGAATTAGTCGCTACCACAAAAAGGCTCATTCAAAAATCGAATACAATGCATCGCGAACTAGGATTTGCCGATAGTATAAAGATCGATCTTCCCTACTCCCAAAAAGAAATCTTTCAGAAATCGATAAACGGTTATAAAAACCTCGAACAGGAATTTCCCACCCTAGCTTATTCCCCAAGAAGCATAAAAAAAAGTGGATGGAGTCTCGGGTTAACCTACATGGGATATAGTGGATATCTTAATCCGTTTTCTGGAGAAGCACAGGTTAACAATTTAATTAAAACTTACAAATTTGCCGTAGTAAGTTGTCACGAACAAGCTCACCAAATAGGGTATGCCGCAGAAAATGAAGCCAATTTTATTGCGACCCTAGCCACCATTAATAACGACGACACCTATATACAATACTCAGGTTATATTTTCGCCTTACGATATTGCATCAATGAGATCGCCCGACGTGATATGGAAACCTACAACGAATTACTCGAAACCGTAAACCCTGGAATCCTTGCCAGTTATAAAGAAATGCGAGATTTTTGGGACAGTTACGACAACCCGTTCGAAGAGTTTTCTAAAGGATTCTACAACATATTTTTAAAAGCAAATAATCAATCTAAAGGCTTAATGAGTTATAGTTATATGGTAGCCTTGGTTGTGAATTACTTCGAAGACAAGCCGTTCTAAAATTCATTTAAACACATCTCGTATAGCAATACTTTGGGCAAGTCCCTCTTCGCTTCGCTACGAGGGTCGGGCTATCCGCGCTACACGGTAGCCAGCTTCTATCCCTCTTGCAATCTTCGACCATCTAAAACATTTCATAGTTGACTTCTAAAGAGAAACAACTACCAAAAAACACAAATCAAAGTAACCGGGTCACGCTGAGCCTGTCGAAGTGCGCACAATCCATCTTCAAAAAGCTCAAACTAACTATAGCATATAATAGTTGAATTCTAAAGAAAAAATACTAAACCCAAATAAAAGTAACCGGGTCACGCTGAGCCTGTCGAAGCGCACACAACCAGTCTTCTACAAGCTCAAACAAACTATAACATTTCATAGTTGACTTCTAAAAAGAAACAACGACCAAAAAATACAAATCAAAGTAACCGGGTCACGCTGAGCCTGTCGAAGTGCGCACCATCTCTCTTCGAAAAGCTCAAACAAACTATAGCATTTCATGATTGACTTCTAAAAAGAAACAACTACCAAAAACACAAATCAAAGTAACTGGGTCACGCTGAGCCTGTCGAAGCGCTAGCTAAAATCACAACAAGATGTTAAAGAATTCCAAAAACAATGTGAAACATCCTAACATTTCTATCTTTAGATTTCGATTAATAACTATTTATACATGAAAAAATATCTACTCCTATTATTTCTTTGTGCGGCAACCATTTCTGTAAACGCACAAGATTATTTCCCAAAAAACGACGGTGTTAAAGAAAGTAATTCAAATTTTACGGCCTTTACAAACGCTACCCTCTTCATTACTCCCACTCAGAAAATAAATAAGGGAACCTTGCTTATTCATGAGGGAAAAGTTATTGCTTCGGGTAAATCGGTCACCATTCCAAAGAATGCAGTAGTGATCGATCTAAAGGAAAAATACATCTACCCTTCTTTTATAGATCCGTATACCGGATTTGGAATCGAAAAACCAAAAAGACCGGAAGGAGGCCGCCGCTCTCCACAATACGAAGCAAGTCGGGAAGGCTTTTACTGGAACGATCACATCATGCCCGAAACCAACGGTATTGATACGTTTAAATACGATAAAAAAAATGCAGAAGAACTCAGAGAAGCCGGATTTGGAGTAGTAAACACGCATCTCATGGACGGTATTGCCCGTGGAACCGGAGTTTTGGTTGCGTTAAATGATGATGACGGTGATGCAGCACGAATTATAGAGGATGCTTCAGGACAATTCTTTTCTTTCAATAAAAGTGTCACCAGCCGTCAGTCTTATCCCACTTCACTCATGGGAGCTATGGCATTGTTACGTCAGGTGTATTACGATGCCGACTGGTACGAGAAAGGTAAGGTCAAAACTAAAGACCGTTCGCTGGAAGCCCTTATCGCCAATCGAAATAAAGTTTCCTTTTTTGAAGCAGGAAATAAAACCAACAACCTGCGTGCAGACAAGATTGGTGATCAGTTTAACATTAACTATGTAATAGTTGGTGGCGGAGATGAATATGAAGCCATAGAACAAATTAAAGCTACACAGGCACGGTATATCATCCCACTAAATTTCCCAGAAGCTTACGATGTGAGCGATCCGTATGCTGCTGAATATATTTCGTTACAGGAAATGCGTAAATGGAATCAGGCACCGATGAATCCTAAAAAGCTCACTGAAAACAATATCATCTTTTCATTGACAACGCACGAATTAAAAAAAGTATCAGAATTTAAAGACAACCTAAAAAAAGCATTTGCTTACGGTTTCGATAAAACCAAAGCACTAGAGGCATTAACAACGGTTCCAGCAGAATTACTTGGTAAAAGCGACGAAATAGGAAGTTTACAACCCGGACGTTATGCCAATTTTTTAATCACCTCGGGTCCTATTTTCGAAGAGGATACCACACTTTATGAAAACTGGGTACAGGGAAACAAAAACATAATTAACACGAAAGATCAGACCGATATACGCGGAAACTATACACTTACTGCCGCTGGAAAAACGTACGATTTTAATGTTACTGGAACACCTTCAAAACTTGTTTCAAATGTGGCTATTGGGGAAACCGAATATCCTTCAAAACTTGAATATTCAGAAAATTGGGTTACTCTCTCATTTTCTAATGAAGAAACGAAAGAAGTGTTTCGTACTACGGGGATCATTCCGAAGCAAGGAGGAAACTTTTCAGGAAGACTTGTAGCACCCGACGGTAGCGAAAGTAGTTTTAATGCAGTTCGAAAAAGTGATTCCAAAGCGTCTTCCGAAGAAAACAAAAAAGAGACCGATGCACCACCAAAAATCCTTCCTATTATGTATCCGAATGTAGGATATGGAGCAATCACCAAACCTAAAGCTCAAAACATACTCTTTAAAAATGCAACCGTATGGACCAGTGAAGATCAAGGAATTTTAACCGAAACCGATGTTCTTGTAAAAAATGGAAAAATTACTGGCATTGGTAAAAACCTTTCGGCAGGCGGAGCTACAGTAGTGGATGCCACAGGAAAGCATCTTACGGCAGGAATTATCGATGAACATTCGCACATTGCTGCGTTGGCAATAAACGAAGCCGGACATAACTCCTCGGCAGAAGTAACCATCGAAGATGTGATCGATCCTGAAGACATGAATATTTACCGCAATCTTGCCGGAGGGGTTACCACCATTCAAATTTTACACGGTTCGGCAAACCCGATTGGAGGAAGATCGGCAATCATCAAATTAAAATGGGGGGAAGATGCCGAAGGATTAAAATTTCCAGACGCACCAAAATTTATAAAGTTTGCTCTCGGTGAAAACGTAAAACAATCGAATTGGGAAAGTTACGATCGCTTTCCTCAAACACGAATGGGGGTAGAACAACTGTATGTAAATTATTTTAACCGTGCGAAAGCTTATGATGAACAAAAGAAAAACGGGCAACCTTTTCGCTATGACGAAGAAATGGAGGTCCTTGTTGAAATCTTAAATGGAGAACGATTTATAAGTTGCCATTCGTACGTACAAAGTGAGATCAATATGTTGATGAAAGTAGCCGAAAAATTTGGTTTCCGAGTGAACACCTTTACGCATATTCTAGAAGGCTATAAAGTTGCCGATAAAATGAAAGAACACGGTGTCGGCGGATCCACTTTTAGTGATTGGTGGGCGTATAAATTTGAAGTAAATGACGCCATTCCCTATAATGCTGCGATCATGGCAAGTCAAGGAGTAACCGTAGCAATTAACAGTGATGATGGTGAAATGTCCCGCCGTTTAAATCAAGAGGCCGCCAAAAGTGTAAAATATGGAGGAATGACCGAAGAAGAAGCTTGGAAAATGGTGACTATTAATCCTGCAAAATTACTGCATATAGATAACAGAGTGGGAAGTATAAAAGAAGGAAAAGATGCCGATTTGGTATTGTGGAGCGATCATCCTCTTTCGGTATATGCTAAAGCTGAAAAAACGTTGATTGAAGGAATTCCTTATTTTGATAAAGAAACAGATCTTCAAAAAAGAAAAGCGGTAAAAGCAGAACGCACCCAACTAATAAATATGATGCTTGCTGAAAAAAATGGAGGTGGAAAAACAAAACCACCTACAAAAAAAGAACGTCGTGATCTTGAATGTGAAACTATAAACTAAACGAAAGATGAAAAAAGCAACAAACATACTACTTGCAGCAGCCTTTAGTTTAGGGATTACTGCATTCGCGCAACAAACACCAGCACCAGTTCAAAAAGAAGTTATTACGATTACTGGCGCTACGGCACACACAGGGGACGGAAACGTGATAGAAAACAGCGTCATCGTTTTCGAAAACGGAACCATAACTGCAATGGGAGGAACAGAGGTAGCCACTCAAGGAAGGGTGATCAATGCACAAGGGAAACATATATATCCTGGTTTTATTGCGCCCGCAAAACCGCTGGGACTGGTTGAAATAAATGCCGTTCGTGCAAGTGACGATCAAGATGAATTGGGAAGCATGATTCCACAGGTTCGAAGCCTTATTGCTTATAATGCTGAAAGTAAAGTTGTCGAATCACTGCGACCAAATGGCGTATTATTAGGTCAGATCACTCCACAGGGAGGGCGCATTAGCGGAAGTTCCTCTATTGTGCAATTCGATGCCTGGAACTGGGAAGATGCTGCCATTAAAGTGGATGATGGGATTCACCTCAACTGGCCGAGTAGCTTTCGTAGGGGCCGTTGGTGGGAAGGTGAAGAACGTGGCTATAAGCCAAACAAAGAGTACAACAAACAGATCGATGAACTCAAACAGTTTGTTGTAAATTCGAATGTGTACCAAAATGATGCAACCGAAACGAACGAAGCTATGAAAGCCATGAAAGGATTGTTCGACGGTTCTAAAAAATTATACGTTCATGTAAATTCTGAAAAAGAAATTATTGATGCTGTTACAACAGCCAAAGAAAACGGTATAAAGGAAGTTGTCATAGTAGGTGGTTACGAAGCCTATAAAATCATCCCTTTTTTAAAGCAAAATAATATTCCTGTCTTAGTGCAGCATACGCATAACCTTCCAGACCGCGATGATGATAATTACGATCTTCCTTATAAACTTCCTAAACTGCTAGTAGATGGCGGATTGCTCGTCGGATTAGAAAATTCAGGGACGTCTAACTTTCAAGTAAGAAACCTTCCTTTCTATGCCGGACAAGTGGCTGGACAAGGGATGGACAAAGAAACTGCCTTGCAATTAATTTCGGGAAATACAGCTAAAATCCTTGGCATCGATGCCAACTACGGAACTCTTGCAGTGGGTAAAAGTGCTACACTATTTATTTCTGAAGGAGATGCACTTGACATGAGAACCAACCAGCTAACACACGCTTTTATCGACGGTCGGGAAATTTCTTTAGAAACTCACCAAACTGAATTATGGAAGCGATATATGGAAAAGTATTCGAGAAAGTAAAAACAGTATTGAGTATTGAAAATTAAATAAATCTTTGAAGTAGCACTTCTCTTAAGGAAAAACATGACAGACGCCGATAACAATAATGCCAAATCAGAACTCAAGAGTAATTCTCAACCTAACAATCCATTGCATGGCGTAAAACTGGATGATATTGTAACGTACTTGGAAGATAAATACGGTTGGGAAGAATTAGGTAGCAGGATCAATATTCGCTGTTTTACACACGACCCTTCTGTAAAATCAAGTCTTAAGTTTTTAAGAAGAACCCCCTGGGCACGAGAAAAAGTGGAGCGATTGTATTTAAAATCGATTCGATAACTCTTAACTCATCTTGCTATTATATTGGTCTAACTTAGTTTTTACTATTTTTCTTTATTCCTTACTCATTCACCCTTACTTCACTTTAAATAATGGCATATAATATTGTATTACTAGAACCTGAAATACCTAACAACACTGGGAATATAGGTCGCTTAAGTCTGGCATCGGGATCGCATTTGCATTTAATACAACCCTTTGGATTTGAACTTACCGACAAACGTCTTAAACGCGCTGGATTAGATTACTGGCAACACCTTCCAGTAACGATTTATGAAAATAAGGAGGAATTTTTTAAAAAACATTCTGATAAAAAAATGGCATTCTTTTCAAGCCATGGCACTAAAAACCATTGGGAAATTGATTTTGAAGACGAACTGTTTCTAATTTTTGGAAAAGAGTCGGTTGGATTGCCTTCCGAAGTAACAGAAAAACATGCCGATTCCCTGTATAAGATTCCTATTTTCAGTGAACATATTCGCAGTTTAAATTTGGCTAATGCGGTTGCTATTGTCGTGTACGAAGGCATTAGAAATATGAACAAAACTCCTTAAAAGTTTTTTATTAAAGCACTAAAAAACCACGAATGCCTCAATTATTAGTGCATTCGTGGTTCTTATTTTAATCTCTATTTTTTTAAATTTTGTATTTATCTCGGAACAACCACAGCTCCTTCAGGTTTTGCAAAAACATCATTATCTAGCATGGTTTCGGTCATTGTTATTTTATCGAAACGTCTGTCTTTTTTCTCTCCCGTAGGTTTTCCATCCTTTACATGGTACCAAGTTAGTTTTTCTGGTAAGTTCAATCCGTTTACTTCTTGCCATTTATCGTATTTAATAAAACTCCATTGATCACTCTTTTCACCACTTCTATAAGTTACAGTGTACCCCAACCACACCATCTGGTTCGTGGAAGGGTCCGAATACAGAATATATTCATCATCGGGAGCGTCTCCTATTCCGGCATTATACGAAATCTTAGTGGCGTTGTACATACTGCCATCGAGTTCCTGAGGTTCCATTGCAGTGTAATTTATTCCGTCATCTGCCAGTACAAAAGGCATTGCATAAAAATAAAACATGAGATTGTGATAAAATCGAGCATTTCCTTCATACGCTCCGGGTTCATTTTCTAACAACCAAACTTCATTACCGTCGTACCCAATCGTCCATTTTTCATGTTCGATTTTTGATTTTCGGTCACGCAAAGAAATGGTATGAATCTCCTTACCATTATTACCATCCAGTTCGAAACAAAGATTGTTCATACTGTTCCATGTATCGATCCCACCATGCGCGGTTAAAATGCCCGATACGGTTTTAGGATAGGTAGCTTTTTTTGTTTCTGAAACTTCAACAGTTTCGTTGTTTGCTTCCGATTCGGTATCGGTTTTTACTTCATTCTTACAGCTAGTAAGGGCGAATACAGCAAAAGCAAATATTGAAAAATACTTCATGGTGGTTGGTTTTAAGTGAATTGTAAAGATAAAAAGCTCCCGCAAGTGACGGAAGCTTTTTGGAAACCTTTATGATTTTACGCCTTACATTTTGATAAATTTTCTCGTTATCGAGGCTGCTTCCGAAGTAACTTTAAGAAAGTACACACCACTTTGAAGCGATGCTACGTTGAGTACAAAGTTATTTTCTTCGGAAGCTACTACGATAGGTTGTACTTCTTTCCCTTGAAGATCGTACAGAACGAAGGTAGTTTCCAAAGTGAAAAATTGCGATTTAATAACTACCATTTCTGAAGCGGGGTTCGGAAACAGTTGTAAGTCGGTAACTATGTTTTCTGAAACCTCTAAGGTAACATCGGCATCAAGGAAATCGGGAATGTTATTTTGGTTCATGTCATCGTCTCTCGGGTCTCCATTACCATTATAATCTTCATCGATGGTTAATGTCATATCACCATCATCGTCATTATCTAAATAATTTTCGATAGTATCTTCATCTGTATCTATAAAAACATACGTATTGCTAAATCCCGCGCCTATGCCAGTAATCTCGTCGATCGTTTCTACTAAATCTCCATCGTCATCGCTGTCTAAGTAATTAGGAATTTCGTCGCCATCGGTATCGTCATCTTCTAAGTTTCCGTTATTGTTAAGGTCTTCGTCCATATCGGCAATACCATCATTATCGGTATCTTCTGCATTTTCTTCAACGATAAGAGAAAAACTGGTAGTAGCGAAGCAAGATGTATTTACGATTTCTATTCGTGCGAAAATCACTGCGGTAGCACTCGTAAATGCTTCAGGCGTTGCGATAGGATTTTCATTGGAACTTGCATCGGCTTCCGAAGTAAAATACGCTATTGAATAATCTGCTGGATTCTGTGAACCAAGAATAAGAGGTGTATTTTCTGTTAGATCGAAAAGCGCCATTCCGTCATCGTTCGTATCTACTTCAATTATTTCATTAGGGATTCCGGCCACTGGAAGTGCTACCGCTTTAATCGTAAAAACATTAATAGCAAAGCATCCCGAATTAACATCCTCTAATCGCACATAAATTTGTTGTGGGTTACTACTATTCACATAATTGATGGGATTGAGAATAGGAAGTTCATTGTTTACAGCCGCGGCTTCGCTTTCATGATAAGATAACGCATAATCACCGGTAGGGTTAGAACCAAAAATAGCAGCTTCATGAATTGTAAGGTCGAATATTTCCTGTCCGTCTTGATCTTCATCACAAAGTAAAATACTGTCTAGTGCAGGAATTACTAAGGTGGGGTTTACAATTAGTTCTAATTCTACAATTGTAAAGCAACCAGTAGTATTATTGGTGGCACGCGCATAAATAAGTTGAGTAAACGGCGTTACATTTACATAGGGGTTTGGAAGCGCAAACACACCAGCTTGGGCATCGGCTTCAGTTTCGTAGTACGTGATAGTAATGTCGGATTCACCACCAATTATCTCGCTATTTTTTGATGCCAAATTAAAAGAAGCAAATCCGTCGCTATTTACATCACACACTTTTAAAGGTGTCGGTGTTATAGGGCTTGGCAATGGAAGAAATGAAACCATTACATCGTCTATACATATACCTCCACCATCATTCACTTCAACCGAGTACGTTCCTGTTTGTGTAACCTGCAAGGTACTAGTAGTTTCATCGGGTAGAAACTCACCATTAAAAAACCATTGATACGTATCACCACCGCCAGTGTCTGCAAATAATAGTAACGTTTCGCCGTCGCATGCTTCTTGATCGGGTCCTAAGTCTACTGGACAATCGATAGGAGCAGCAAAAGAAAATAGCGTAGTAGTAAAGAAGATAAGTAGAATTTTATACATCGTTTGGGATTTTAGGGTTACAATATATAATATAACGTTAAAATTAACAAAATATAAATTATTGGTCTTGCTCTTTGATTTCGTTCAATTCTATATTTTTTTGTTTTGCGTAATTAAAACCACTCTCCCACCACTGGGTCATTTTTACTTTATCAAAAATCAAGGAGTTCGTTGTAAGTACAGTGGGTGTATAATAAAGATTAATGATCGCATTGTTATTTACTGCTACAAATTTACCAATGCGAATGTTTTGTTTTTCTACCCTGTCCAGCATATAAGCATGCATGTTGGTGAGCAACGAAAAAACATTTCTTGAGGGTAGGCGGTTGTAATAAGCAACTTCGGTTTCAAGTATGATTACATCTACTGTTGTGGCTCCTCTATCGATAGCTTCTTCTATAGGGACCATACTTCCAAAGCCACCATCAGCATATTCGCATCCATTTTTTTTAACCAAACTCATAAACGGAACATAATTGCAAGAGATCCAGATCCAGTCACAAAAATCGTCGTAATCATAATCGTTGATCGACTTATACTCAACTTGATTTAAAGACAAATTAGAAACTGTTACCACAACTTCTTTATTACTCTGTTTTAATTGATTGAATTCTACTTCCGTAAAATTTTCTTTAATCAGTTTTCTTAAATTGTGGCTTTCTCCGAAAGTCTTACTACCTCGTAGAAAATTTCGTAATACACTAAAATGATCGATCCCAATTTCCTTGCCGCCATATTTTGTTTTCTTTACTGAAAATGGACGATTGCTAAAAATGCTGTTCTGATTTACAGATGTATACACTTGTTTCATTTTCTCGATCTTATCTAAAGCTAAATGAGAAATAAGCAAGCTTCCTGTCGAAGTACCTACGAAAATATCGTAATCATGGTGCAATTCTTCCATGAGATACTGTGCAACACCACCTGCAAATGCCCCTTTACTACCTCCACCACTAATTACCAATGCTCGCATTTATTCTAAAAATTTTGAATTTAAATATCGTTTTTCTTTTTCTGAAAGTTCCTTCATTAATCCTGATAAAGTTGCTTTATACGCTTCGTTTTTAAATACTTCGGAAAGCAATCCTCTTGCATAATTTCTGAAACGCCAATTATGATGTACAGAAGCAGAAACAAGATTTTTCAATATTTCTTTATCGTACAACTGAAGCTCATGAATATACCCAAAGGCAGTTTCTCTAATTTCAAAACTAAAATCGGATGAGGAATAGCCTTTTAACTCGTTTAAAAAGCTCTCTTTAAAAGCGGTTTCGTATCCTTCGGTAACCAATGCAAGCGCTAGCCATAATTGACGAATATTTTTATTTTGAAATCCTATTACATCTTTCAATTCATTCAAATACGCAGTGCGGTCTTTTGGGAATTGAAGCCACAAACCGTATAACGCAGCTTCTTTCGTGACATACGAATCATCTTTCAGTAAAGATTCGAAATTGGTTTTTAATTGTCCTGGAATTTCTTCCGTAGAAATAACAATTGCTTGTCGCACAAAGAGATTGTTACTTTCAAACGCCTTTTTATATAATGGAAGTGTTTCTGTAAGCGGCTCTCCCACTAATTGATAAATGGCTTCCTGCCCAATAAAATCATTTGGAAAGGTAAGCGCTGTAGTTAGTAGAGATTTCTTGTCCTGTAACGGAACGCCTCGTAAGGCTGCAACTTCAAAATAGTTATTTATAAATTCAGATTGTTTCAAAGATTGGTAAGCTTGTTCCGCTTTAAAAGCACTTTGATGCAACCAATCCGCTTCCCATTGCGCAAGGTCCACATTGCTAACCGCTTTTACTTCATCAATAAAATTGGACGTTTCTACATTTTTATAGGCGTATTTCTGAAGGTAATTTTTTATGGCACTTTTAAAAGATTCCTCACCAATTAACTCCCGAAGTAAATGCAATGCCCACGCCCCTTTTTCATAAAACGTAAGAGAACTAGCTTTGGCATTTAAAAGAGCTTCTCCTTTTCCGTCATCACTCAACGCTTGTAATTGCTCGGCAGACTGAAACAATTTCCAATAATAATAGTCGTCTCCAAAAATTTCTTTTTCAGCTAACAGCGCATAATATGTTGCGAAGCCTTCTTGCAACCAGTGGTGTGTTCCTTCGGTTTCGGTAACCAAATCACCAAACCACTGGTGAGCCAATTCGTGAGCGTTCACAGTAACATAGTTTCGATCTTTAAAAGCGGTGCTATCCACGACAAAGGCTTGAGAAAAAATAGTGGCTGTGGTATTTTCCATCCCCGCATATAGAAAATCACGTACAGGAACTTGTTTATAATTTTGCCACGGATACGGAACATCGATCTCTTTTTCAAAAAAATCGAATATGGTTTTTGTGTACCGATAGGTTGGTTCAAAAAGAGCACTATCAATTTTAGATAGGTACAATTCGATAGGAATTCCAGAGTCAGATTTTATATCCTTCTTTACAAAATTACCAATCGCAAATGCCACCAAATAACTCGACATAGGCTTCTGCATGTCGTACTTCCAATAAGAAAATTCTGTTTCGGTGCGTTTTGAACGCAGTTTGCCGTTCGCAATGACTGTTTTTTCGGGCGCAGCAACAATGGTGAGATCGAATTCTATTTTATCATTCATATCGTCGATGCTGGGAAGCCAATGAGAAGTATACTTCCCCTGTCCCTGCGTCCAGACTTGATCGTTCGTAAAATACAACGTCTGTTTCGGAATTGCTTCAAAAGAAATAAATGTTTTATAAACTTTCCCAGCTTTAAAGTTAGCTTTTAACCAAATCTTATCTTCGGAAGCAGATGAAGATATCTCGCGAATACCTGCTACATCATCGTGATAGGTAAGCTTCATAGCATGTGCATCTAAATAAATAGAATCGGTCGACTGAAGCATTTTAAATGAAACTTGCATGGTTCCTTTTATTTTTTCTTCAGAAGGAATGGGTTGTACTATTGCTTCAATAGTAATAAAATCTACTACATCGGTTTGTTGTGCGAAACCAACAGTGCTGCAGATGAACAATAAAAAAATGTATTTTATCATGGAATTATTTGGAGTGGGGTTCTCTGTTGCAAATTACAAATTTTAAGGCAAGTGGATTCACCCTTCCAAAGAAATTGGTATTTTCGTTTTATGAATGCTAATTTTCTGCAAACACCTATAGAATATCTCAAAGGCGTCGGTCCAAATCGCGCTAATTTGTTGAAATCGGAACTGGGCATTCATACCTTTCAAGATCTATTAAATTTGTTTCCGAACCGTTATTTGGATCGTACACAATTTTATAAAATAGGACAATTACAACGAACCAATGCCGAAGTACAGATTACAGGGAAAATTACTCATTTTAAAACGGTAGAACAAAAAAGAGGCAAGCGTTTAGTGGCTACTTTTAGAGATGATACTGGGGTCATGGAATTGGTTTGGTTTCGTGGACAAAAATGGATTCGGGAACAATTAAAATTAAATGTTCCTTATGTGATTTTTGGCAAAACAAATTTTTATAACGGTACCTTTTCGATGCCTCATCCCGAGATGGAATTACAGAAAGACCATGAAAAAAGTTTGCGTTCTGCCATGCAAGCTGTGTATCCTTCTACAGAGAAATTAGCCAATAGCGGAGTTACAAATCGAGTGATAAATACGCTTATGCAAGAGTTGTTTATGGCCTCGAAAAATCGCTTCTCTGAGACCCTTTCTGAAAGCATACGCAACTCGCTTAAGCTACTCTCAAAAAGCGAGGCTTTATTCAACATTCACTTTCCTACGAGTCAGGAAAAATTGGCACGTTCTCAATACCGCCTAAAATTTGAAGAATTGTTCTATATTCAACTACAGTTGATCCGTAAAAATTTGGTTCATAAAGCGAAAATTAAAGGGTATCCATTTAAAGAAATAGGAAAGAATTTTAATACTTTTTATACCAAACATTTACCCTTCGAATTAACCAATGCTCAAAAGAGGGTAGTGAAAGAAATTCGAAATGACCTTGGCAGTAACGCTCAAATGAATCGCCTTTTACAAGGTGATGTAGGAAGCGGGAAGACCATTGTAGCGCTATTGTCAATATTAATAGCACTTGACAACGGCTTTCAAGCCTGTTTAATGGCGCCGACTGAAATTTTGTCAGTACAACATTATAACGGTTTAGTTGAATTATGTAAACCACTCAACACCAGTATTAAACTTCTTACTGGCTCAACCAAAGCTTCAGAACGGAGAAAAATTCACGAGTCATTACAAAATGGCTCTTTAGATGTGCTTATTGGTACGCATGCCTTGCTCGAAGATAAAGTAAAATTTTCAAATTTAGGACTTGCAATTATCGATGAGCAACATCGTTTTGGTGTTGCCCAACGAAGCAAACTTTGGCATAAAAATGAATACCCACCACATGTATTGGTAATGACCGCTACCCCAATTCCAAGAACTCTTGCAATGAGCGTGTATGGCGACTTAGACATTAGTGTGATCGACGAACTTCCACCGGGAAGAAAAGACATTAATACCGTGCATCGTTTTGACGCTAATAGACTGAAGGTTTTTCGCTTTATTAGAGACGAAATTTCAAAGGGTAGACAGGTTTATATGGTGTACCCATTAATACAGGAAAGTGAAGCTTTAGATTATAAAGATTTAATGGATGGATACGAAAGTGTTGTTCGTGAATTTCCGCAACCGGAATATCAAATTTCTATTTTGCACGGAAAAATGAAACCTGCCGATAAAGAGTTTGAGATGGATCGCTTTGTAAGAGGAGAAACTCAAATTATGGTCGCCACTACAGTTATAGAAGTTGGGGTAAATGTTCCCAATGCAAGTGTCATGATAATTGAAAGTGCAGAGCGTTTTGGATTATCTCAACTGCATCAATTAAGGGGTCGTGTAGGTCGGGGTGCCGAACAAAGTTTTTGTATTTTAATGACGAGCCATAAGCTTTCTGCAGATGCTAAAACACGTCTTGAAACCATGACACGTACAAGCGACGGATTCGAAATTGCAGAAGTTGACCTTAAATTAAGAGGTCCTGGAGATATTATGGGCACTCAACAAAGTGGTGTATTAAACTTACGAATTGCAGACATAATTAAAGATTCCGAAATTTTAAAAATAGCTAGAAGCTATGCCATTCAAGTTCTCAAAGACGACCCAGTACTTAGAAAACCTGAGAATAAAACCATACAAAACACCTTTGCTCAATTAACGAAATACAAAAATATCTGGAACTACATTTCGTAACCACTGGGGTAACTATGTTTATGTAATAGTTCTTTCATAATTTTTTATATCTTTACAAAGCTCCAAATTTATTCTCACCCCCTTTTACTTATATCTTTACCTTTATTAATTATTTACAACGTTTAGTATCTATGAAAACCTTTGGAGTTTTAAAATCAGTACTCATATTTATCGTGGCTTTTTCAGTTTTATCTTGTAGCGATGATGACAATGAGGTGACTCAAAATTTAGATTTAGTTGGTGAATGGCAAAGAAGTGATTTTAGTGATGAATTTGAATATAAAATCACTTTTAACGCAGATAATACAGGTGTGATAATTGAGCGAATCGGGCCTTTAGATGGTTCTGGACCACTAACATCCTCCGCCTTGGAATTTAATTGGAGAACTAAAGAAAATACATTAACTCTAAATTTCGGGGAAGAAATGGAAACATCTAATTTCTCGATAAACTCTGAAGGACAACTCTTTTTATCAGAACTATCTGATTTTTATTTCATACAGCTAGAGTAGCCATTTTATTTCTTTGTTTTTACCTGTAATATTAAAATACCGATTCTTGCGAATAAAAACGTTACTAAGCCAAATAAAACGGGCAAAAATGTAAGCTTTAATGCTTCAGCAAGAATAGTAATAGTAACTTCATTGTGTCCCTCGACAGCATCGAATGCATTAATCAACCCAAGCACTTGACCCAATACTCCCCAGACAAGGGCTAAAAGACCTACTGAGCTTAATAATGTTATCATTTCAACACGCACCTTAGATACCATAAGCGCTCTCACAAATAGCACTACCAATACAATAAATAAAAATAGAATAGGGTACATAAAAATTGGTCCTCCTTCTTGTAGTCTATTAAACATCGTTTGTGTTTTTAAGAATATTAATAGTTATAAGTGTTACGCCTTTGCTCTACGAATAATAACTACCGCTCCAAAAATAATAACTAAATACCCTATAATTAAAAGAGTGATGAGGTACGATTTGTTTCGTTGCATCACTACATAATCTGCAATTTCTAATTTCCAAAACATCCATTCATCCGCGAGCCTAGATGCCATGCCATGATTTCCCATTTCTAATACTACAATCCCGTCTTTAGTCTCTGGGATAAGTCGTGCTGCGGTGTTAATTACAGGTCGATCACTGCTTCCATCATGCCCAATTACTGGAGCATTTCCTTCCGTTCCTCCATAAATTGCTGGACCGGCGGCATGAACTGCATACGAATGTTGAAATGCCTCTGGAGCATGCATTTGTTCAAGTGTCTCTATAGATAGCACATTATTTTTAGCACTATTAGCTATTACAAATTTCGATAAATCGGAAGCACTCGTGTATAAAGACGCCGCTGCCAATGCTGTAAAATATACTGGTTTTGAAACACTGCCATCATCTTTATACCAAGTTGCAACTTGAACACTTGGCTTTTCTGAAAGTATAAAGGTTGAATTGTTCATTTGTAATGGTTCGAAAATATTTTCGGTCATGTACTGCTGAAACGATTGCCCACTCACTTCTTCTATTAGCAACTGAAGAATGGTATATCCTGCACCAGAATACTGATATTGCGTGTTGGGTTCATTACCTATTTTTGCTATTCCTTCAGAATAAGGGGCATCTGCGGCTCTCGTTAAGGAGGCTTCTATCGTCTGCACTTTTTCTTGAGAATAGAAACCATCGTATCCTAATCCATCCACAAGTCCAGAGGTGTGTGATAATAAAGATCGAACCGTCACTTCATCGTGGTCAAATTCGCTTTCTGGGAGATGCCATCTCGTTAAATAGTGTTCTATAGGCGTATCTAAAGCCAATTTATCGTCTTCTATAAGTTTAAAAATTCCCCAAGAGGTCACCCATTTACTTATAGAGGCCACTTGAAATACGGTATTCTCGGTTATAGTTTCATTGTCGATGCCATAGAAATAACTTTCAGAAGGGACCCCATTTTCTATTAGTATCATAGCAAGATTCCCTACGAATTCTGCACTTATTTCCTCTTTTGATGCTTTGATAAATTCTTCCGAAGAAGTTTCGGAGGTAATTGGTCTCAAAAGAAATCCATTTATAAAACCTGCCGCTACAAAAACAGTCCAAAGTATAATTGCTACTATTGGCAGAAAGATTCGTTTTAATTTTTTCATCCAGTTTGTTTAATCTATTTCAATAATGCTATCAAACATAAGTAAATTTGTATGTTTTATTATTTATTTGCGATGAGCAACTTATTTAATGCGGTAGATAACAAGATAACTTATGCTAGTTGTTTGTAATTATTGCGAACCCTTCTACAGGAGTTATTTATAGTATATTTGAATTAGCCACTACCCTTTTAATTTAAATTGTTTAGAAAAAATTTAATTATCCCTATAGATTTTAAAACATAAAATTTCCCTGTAAAGATGGAACAAGAACACACTACATCAAAATTCACGCATCTCCTAATTATGTAATCACACACTAAAATGAGATTCTTTCTTATATTTATAACTTTAGGTTTTTTTATAAATTCTTATCATAATGAAGGAATGAAAATTGAATTAGAAAAACTTGACAGTCATTTAAGAGAAAAACGTCCAGACTATTATACTAAGCTTCAAGAACCTTTGTCTGAAGCGCAAATTTTAAAGTTAGAAATTGAATTTAACATCAAGTTGCCAAGTGACCTAAAGCAACTTTATTTATGGAAAAACGGCCAAGCACCTAACTGTTATGAAGCCTTGGTAAATAATTCATTATTTGAGCCATTAGAAGAAGTCTTATCAGCAAATAAAGAATTTACGGATATGATAGGCCATGATTTTACTATTGAAAATTGGTGGAACAAAAACTGGTTACCCATTTTTGGTAACGGAGGTGGCAGTTCTATCTGCTATGATCTGGAAGGCGTATTTACCGGAGAAAAAGGGCAACTGGTAGCATATTGGAATGAATATGATGACAGGCCCGTAATTGCGCCAAGTCTTAGGGGTTTTATAAAAAAGATGAATCAATATTATGACGAAACACCTGCCGAAGAATTTGATGAGTTTTTTGATATTAGTGATGACATCTCTGATTGGAGAAAGGAATTTATTGTAGATCAACCAATAAAAAGATAGATGTTTTCAAAAATTTAAAGCAATTTAAAAATGGCGATGATGTATTAAATAACGGACTTTAAATTATTAATTCTGTAACATAATTCATGTTCTAGAAAAGCAAAACCAATTACCTAAAAAAAGCATTAAATAAATAGCATAACCTCTTTTTTATAGACGATTACGAAATCGAATATTCTCAACCTAGCCTAGACAAATCTAACTACGACTAAGATATTTAAGACGTTGAAAAAATATATAATGTAACAGACTAAATATTTAAACGCCTATAAAAATTGGTTACTCGTCTCAAAAAATTCGATTTCCATAAAAAAATCACCATCTTCGTTAAATGAACGATTTCCAATTCAGCAATTTTAAGTTTGTACCACTTCACATACTTTTCTGGGTTGGCGTGTGGTTCTTTTTTGTGTATTTCTTCAGTTATAATTCCACCAATTCCTCGTACGTCTTTTATTTCTCAAGTTTCTTATTGCCAATAACTATGGGGACGACATACTTTTTTGCTTATTTTTTAATTCCGAAGTATGTGTTTCGAAGTAACTACAAACTATTTATAATCTACGGAATTTTCGCAATCGTTTTTTCTACCTACGGAATTTTACTTACCATTTTTGGAAATTTCATTTTTTTAACCAATTTGAAGGTGACAAACGTACCTCCAATGAGCCGAAATTATATTTTTGTACTCATACTGGTATATCTCGTTGTCGGTCTAGTAAGTTTTATAAGAGTACTTAAGAAGAATTCTGAAACGATCGCAAAAAATGTACGCCTAGAGAATAAACTCTTAGAAGGTAATTTAAGGCTAAAAGATCAAGAATTACAATACCTAAAAAAACAAATTCATCCACATTTTCTCTTCAATACATTAAATACAATTTATGGATTTGCTATCGCACGTTCCGAACATACACCAGAGCTAATTTTAAAACTCTCTAATCTATTAGACTACATTCTTTATCAAGTACAAAAACCTTTGGTGCCGCTGCAAGAAGAACTTGCACATATCGAAGAATACATTTCTTTAGAACAGATTCGTTTTAAAGATACTTTGCAGGTCACCTTTAAAAAAGAATTGAAGTCTAAAAACCTTCAGATCCCCCCAATGCTGTTTATTCCATTTATTGAGAATGCTTTTAAACACGGCACAATTTTATTAGGAACTCTAGAAATTGCTATTCAGATTCAGGCTTCAGAAGAAACCATTTTTTTTGAAGTTACAAACACAGCGTCGAAATTAAATTCAAACACAAACCCCATAGGATTAGGACTTCAGAATATAGAAAAAAGGCTCCAATTACTATACAAAAACAATTTTACGCTCGTTTCAGAACAAACCAAAAACAGCTATTCTATTAAATTAACTATCCACTTATAATATTGAAAACACCAACCACATACAAAGCTCTTATTATCGACGACGAACCAGCTGCGCGCGAAATTCTCACAACACATTTAAAGAAAATTGATGTAATTACGGTGGTGGGTGTTTGTAAAAATGCATCAGAGGGTTTTACACACCTCAGCAAACAACAGGTCGATCTTATATTTTTAGACATAAATATGCCTGAGATCTCTGGACTTTCTTTCGCAAAAGCGCTTCAAAAAGAAACAAAGGTAATTTTTACTACTGCATACCGTGAATACGCTGTTGATGGATTCGATTTACAAGCAGTCGATTATTTACTGAAACCTATTTCATTGGAACGACTTGTTAAAGCAATCAACAAATTTTTAGGAGAACATATTGTGCCAGAAGAAAAAACACGATCTAAAATCACTTCTGAAGCAACCAATTATATGTTTGTTCGTGCCGATAGAAGGATGATAAAAATTATGTTTGAAGAAATATTATTTATTGAAAGCCTTTCCGATTATCTGAAAATTCACACAACAGAAAAAACAATTACCACGCGTGAAACAATTTCAAATATTCTAACTCGATTGCCCACATCTTTGTTCGTGAGAAGCCATCGTTCTTATATTGTAAATCTTTTGCAAATTAATTCTTTTACAAATGAAGTTATCGAAATAGAAAACAATGCAATACCTATAAGTCGTAGCTATAAAAAAGACGTTGTATCCCTTTTAAACACGACCATTTAGACTTAATTCTAAATCTGGTATTTATAAGAAAAAACCACATATGAGCAACGTTGAAGGCTTTGCTCATTTGTGGTTATGTTGAATTTTAAACTATCGTTTAAAGATACTATTGCCCTTCTTTTTTGGGTTCTTTAATAGTTTCCTGTACTTGATTCTTAATTTTTTCCTTATCCCCAACCACGATAAGTGTCATATTCTCGGGAGTAATGTACTTCGTTGCCATTTTCTGTACATCTTCGGGAGTAATAGCATTAATATTTTTTACTTTATCAACAAGAAAAGATTCGGGTAGCTCATGCACGTCTAAAAAATTTAACTGTCCGATGATTCCTCCCGGGGAAGAATTTTGAAGCACATAAATTCCCGATTCGTAATTTTGAATGCCTTTTAACTCTTCTTTTGTTGGTGGTTCGTTCTGCAAGCGTGTAATTTCTTTTTTAATTTCATCGATAGATGCACCCGTATGTTCGGTCGTAACATCGGCTACTTCATACCATACTCCAGTTCTATAATTGTTATTTAAAATACTACGTGGCGAATAGGTATAGCCTTTATCTTCACGAATGTTACTCGTAATACGAGATCCGAAGGAGCCTCCTAACAGTGAATTCATGACATCTAATGCCACATAATCTTCGTTGGAAGGATCTGCTACTGGCAAACCATAATACAGTGTAGATTGTGGAGCTCCTGGTCTATCAATAACACGAACGGTATTGGCAGAATTTGGAGTAGCAACTGGATAGGATGCTTCTGGTCCTTTTTGCCAATCGCCCATTTGTTCTTCAACAATTTGCTTAATTTTTTGCTTATTAAATTTACCCACAACATATACAGTGGTTCGTTGTGCCCCGTAATTTGCTGCATAAAAATCTTTTATATCTTCTAAGGTATACGAATCGATCTGCTCGTTGGTAGGATAGATTCTGCCGTAAGAATGATCGGGATATAATTCTGAAAAGAAATCTTGCCGTGCCTGTGAACTTGGTGTAGAAAGTGATACGGTAACATTCCGCTTCATGTTACTTTTTAGACGGTCAACTTCAGACGCAGGCCATTTAGGGTTGGTTAATACATCGGTAAGTGCATACATTGCATCGGAAGCATATTCTGAAAGTACTCTGGTACTAATCGATGAAGTATGAACACCAGTATTAATATTTAAATTTCCTCCCATCCCTGCTAGGGTATCATTTACAGAATATCCTGCCACACTTCCTTCTTTCATTAGTTCTCCAGTGAGATCTGCAAGCCATGTTTGGTCTTCCGTTTCGTGAATATTCCCTGTTTTAACGGTAATATTTAAGGTTGCTTTTGGAATGCTTCCGTAGGGGATCAACACCAATTTAAGTCCGTTATCGAATGTCATTACTTCTTTTTCAGGAAGTGAAAATCCTTTTGGAGTTCCACCTTCTGGCGGAGTTTCTTTTTCTTGTGCTATTACAGGCACAGCTAGAAACAAGCTTAGTATAAAGATATATAGTGAAGTTTTCATTAGTTGCTGTTTTTAGTGTTAGTAGCCAATAGCGGGTTCACCGTTAGAATCGTTCTATTTCCTTTCCTCAGATATTCTGAAACGGTTTTATTGACAATTTCTGGGGTTATTTTTTTAAACTCATCTTCCAACGAATTTATTCGCGCTGGATCATCATCAAATAAAGCGAAACTGCACAATAAGTCTGCACGGCCAAAACCAGAGTTTCCTCCAATATTATCGTATAAACTAGATCTCATTTTTACAACGGCTTGATCGAGCATCTTTTGGGTTACTCCTTCAGAAACGGTTGCTATAACGTCATCGATCGCTGTAAGCACCTGTTCTTTAGAAGTTTCTGTATCGTATGTTAGATCGAACATAATTTGCATAGGACCTTTGTAATTAAACATATTTCCGAGGTAATTAATCCCTCCACTAACATTCGAGGTATATCCAAGTTCATTTACCAATTTTTCCTGTAACAAGGCATTGTCTCCTTGAATTAAAATTTGGTCAAGTAATCCCATAGCATAAAACTCGGGAGTATTTCGCTCTGGCATGTGATAGGCTACTGCAATAGCAGGTTTATTTGCTAGAGCATCGTCTTTTACAAAACTCTTTTCTTCTTCCTGTCTCGGTTCTGAAATATCTGGCTGGTCTGGTATTTCTGCGGAAGGGATGTTCCCAAAGTATTTTTCGATCCATGCTTTTGTTTCGGTCATGTCGAAATCGCCTACTACAGAAATAGCAGCATTATTTGGAGCATAATATGTTTTAAAAAAACTCGAAACATCTTCTAGGTTTGCAGCATCTAGATCTTTTAAATCTCCGTAAAAGTTGTGTGCATTGTACCAATTAGTATTTGCGTATTGTGGCATATCAAGCCAAGGAAACCCACCATACGGTTGATTTAACACATTTACTTTTACTTCATTCTTCACAACTCCTTGCTGATTGGTAAGGTTCTCTTGCGTAATGTCTAGTCCTCGCATACGGTCGGCTTCTGCCCAAAGCATGGTTTCCAGTTTGTGTGCTGGAACAATCTCAAAATAATTGGTGAAATCGAAACGAGTTGACCCATTAAGCACACCACCGTTACTTTGTACGAGTTTAATAAATTCCATCTTTCCAAGGTTTTTAGAGCCTTGAAACATCATGTGTTCGAAAAGATGTGCAAAACCTGTTCGGTCTTTAGGTTCTATTCGGAAACCGATATTGTAATATGCTGCGACAATGGCGGTGGGAGAAGATTTATCTTGTGACAAAATAACTTTTAATCCGTTGTCTAACGTATAATATTCTACTGGTACTTGAAACGTACTAACAGCCTCAGAATTTTCTTCTGAAACTTGCTTGCTTTTAGTATCGCAACTAAAACAGCATACTCCTAAAAAAAGAAGCAGGATGATCTTGTTTTTCATAAAGGTTGGTTATTGGTTACTATCTATAACTTAATAGACTTCAATCTATTGCAAATGTTACAAAAAAGCTATTAAAATATAAAATCGACTCTCCGAAACTTAAAATAAGATGTACGTCTTTCCGAAAAATAATTAGATGTATAAAAATAATCTTTTATTACATTTAGTTCCTTGATTATGAGCCTGTCATAAATTTTTATAAAATATGAATTATTTCAAACAAGTTTTAAACGAGAATAAATACAATCATCATTATTTATTTCATGGTCCAAGTCGAGATGAGTTAGCTAAAAAAATCGACACAGTTTTTCATACTTCTGGATATACAACATCGGCTGGCAGTCATGGCGATCTTGTCTATACAAAAGGAGATAAAACCTTACGTATGCTACTTGGTGCTCTTGTAGCGTATTATACCTTTAGAGTAATTACGACTGAAAAAGAAAATGATACGTACGAGGTAGAACTGTAAAATACTACGCCACAACTTACTGGTGGTTTAATCGGTATTAGGAAAGCTGAAAAAGAATTACAGCGAATTGGCACTGAATTTCAACAGATATAATGATATTGTGCTTTATTACTCTTTACGAAGCATGGCAACGAACGCCTCAAATTCTAACACAAATTCATCGTATTTCTCTCCAGTTGCGGGACCGTTAAAGCCAGTATGAATTTTTCTTACCTTTCCGTTCTTATCTATAAAAATTGTAGTGGGGTACGACAATACATGATTTAACATCGGGAGTTTTTCGTTGGCTTTTTTCTTATCGCTTGATCCGTATTGTGCTAATAATATGGGATACTGAATTCCCAATGATTTTTGAAACCGCTCTATAGAGGCAATCGCTTTTTCTTTCGTTGGAGCATATTCAAACGCAAGCGAAACAAATTCGAGATCATTCCCTTTATTCTCATCATAATACGTTTTATAATACTTAGATTCATCAAGACAATTGGGACACCACGTACCCATTATTTGTACTACTGTAACTTTATTTTTAAAGTGTGCATCGTCTAATGATATCGTATCGCCTTTCACATTTGGAAATGCAAAAGTTAGAGAGTCGTATCCAGTTTTTAAATAAGTGAGTGTTTCAGCTTTTGGAAGCTCATAAGTATCATTCCGTTTTGCTGTAAAGGGCTCTTTCCAATGATCTCCACTGTAAAAAAGCCCTGTCATTATACTATCATTTAATTCGGCTTCAAATAGAAATGCATGGGCCCCATCGAAGGTAGACAACTTAATAGAATCGTTTACCACTACCCCATCTAAATAACGGTAATCTCCAGTAGTG
Organism: Cochleicola gelatinilyticus; assembly: GCF_001637325.1. Classification (GTDB taxonomy): domain Bacteria; phylum Bacteroidota; class Bacteroidia; order Flavobacteriales; family Flavobacteriaceae; genus Cochleicola; species Cochleicola gelatinilyticus. Next base: position 118,432 of record NZ_LRXL01000037.1, on the reverse strand, counting down.
GTTCTAAAAGTTCCGGTAAGACGATTTCCTTTTTGTTCAAAAATACCTTTAGCAATATAGCGATCTGCTTCAGAATCGGGACTAAAAACTGTTTCCCAATTGCCCGTAACAACAACATGTGGAGCTTCATTTACCGCAAAACGAGCAGCTCTTCCATATTCCATTTTAAAGGGCACTACACGGTCTAAGCTTGGTTTTATAAAACTTCCGTAGATAGAATCTTTCGAATATATTCCTTTAAAAATTCCTTCAAAAACAGGGTGCTCAATGTATATTGAATCCCCAAACAAACGAATGTCCTTCACTTCAATACGCTCATCGGCATTAATAATTGTCATCGTGGTGTCTTCGGCAAAATCGAAAAGAAATGGAAGTTCTTTTTTATCTTTCAGAAGCAATACTGCTTTCCAAGGACCCTCTTTTGGTGCGTTCGACGCTTCATTTACACAAGAACTACATATTATAATCGTAAAAAGTAAAAGGAATTGTTTCATCTTAAAAAATTAAATTTCTTTAGAACGAAAGTATTAAAATAACTTACAAAAAAGGCAGTAAATAGTATCTTTGCACTTCGGAAAAGAAATATACGAATGAAGATTTCATACAACTGGCTTAAACAATTTATCAACCTCGATTGGGAAGCAGAACGAACTGGAGCGCTTTTAACAGACCTTGGACTCGAAATTGAAGGTATCGAAACCTTTACATCGGTTCCTGGCGGACTGGAAGGGGTGGTCGTTGGTCACGTATTAGAATGTGACCAACACAGCAATGCCGACCGGCTAAAAGTTACCAAGGTCGATCTTGGAAACGGAGAGCCTGTACAAATTGTGTGTGGAGCTCCCAATGTTGCAAAAGGGCAAAAAGTACCCGTGGCAACCGTTGGTACAACACTTTATGATGAAGATGGAAAACCGTGGAAGATCAACAAAGGAAAAATTCGTGGGGAAGTAAGTATGGGGATGATCTGTGCTGAAGATGAATTAGGTCTTGGAAAAAGTCATGATGGGATCATGGTATTAGATGATTCGGTAGTAGCAGGAACCAAGGTTTCAGATTTACTCGAAATCGAAAACGATATTGTATTCGAAATTGGCTTAACTCCAAACCGCGCCGATGCAATGAGTCATTGGGGTGTTGCTAGAGATTTAAAAGCGGGGTTGTTACAACAGGATATTTCTTTAGAAATGATCACGCCTTCTACCACGAATTTTAGAATCGAGAACCGAACGCTGAAAATGGATGTAGAAGTTGAAAACACCGATTTAGCACCTAGATATTGCGGGGTTACCATTAGTGGATTAAAAGTTGAGGCTTCTCCGGCATGGCTTCAAAACAGGTTAAAAGCAATTGGCGTCGCTCCAATTAATAATGTTGTTGATATTACCAACTATGTACTTCATGACATGGGGCAGCCGCTGCATGCATTCGACGCAGCAAAAATAACGGGTAATGAAGTAATCGTTAAAACACTTCCGAAGGGAACAAAATTTACTACGTTAGACGGTATAGAGCGTGAATTACACGAAGAAGACCTAATGATCTGTAATGCAGAAACACCTATGTGCTTGGCAGGTGTGTTTGGCGGCATCGATAGTGGCGTTACCGAAACAACTACAAGCATCTTTTTAGAAAGTGCCTATTTTAATCCGGTAAGCATTCGTAAAACAGCGAAAAGGCACGGGTTAAATACCGATGCATCTTTCCGTTTCGAACGTGGCATCGACCCTAATAGTGTTGAGTATGCTTTAAAAAGAGCTGCGATTTTACTTATGGATATTGCTGGAGGAGAAATTACCAGCGAAATTGTAGATATTTATCCGAAGAAAATAGAAGACCATCAAGTAGTTCTTAACTTTGCAAATACAGCAAAACTTATTGGGGAAGAAATTCCACGAGAAACGATTAAAGACATCCTTAATTCGTTAGAAGTACACGTAAATAATGTAACAGAAACCGGGATCGGGATGACCATTCCTGCCTACCGAAATGATGTAACCCGTGAAGCGGATGTGATTGAAGAAGTACTTCGGGTTTATGGATACAACAAAATTAATGTCACCCAGAAACTCAACGCTTCAATCTCGGTGACTCAAAAAAACGAAGACTATCAAGTTCAAAATAAAGTAGCAGCACAACTTACAGCACTTGGATTTCATGAAATTCTAGGAAATTCACTTACCACCCCAATTTATGTAACGTTAAGCGATCACTTAGACAGCAGCCATGATGTGGTAATGTTGAATCCTTTAAGTCAAGATCTTTCAGTTTTACGGCAATCTTTACAATTTGGAGGGTTAGAAGCGTTATCCTACAACAGCAACCGTAAAATGCAAAATGTGAAGTTTTTCGAATTCGGAAAAACGTATCACAACTACCCTGACGGAAGACAAGAAAAGAAGCATTTAACTTTAACAATTTCTGGTAATAAAACAGAGAATAGTTGGGCTACTTCGGAAGCTAAAAGTGGTTTTTTCTACGGAAAAGGTGTTATTTCAGCAATACTAGACCGATTAGGGATTGAAGGATATTCTGAAAAAGCTGTAAAAAACGATCTTATTGCTGAAGGGATCTCGCTCGTTAAAAACAAAAAAACACTGGTCGAGTTTGGAGTGATCGCTAAAAAAATTGGTAAGCATTTCGATATTGAAGCGGAAACTTTACAAGCAGACTTTAACTGGGATGCAATTTTAACCGAATTGCCTACTGTAAATTTCGAAGTAAAACCTATTTCAAAGTATCCTACCGTAAAACGTGATTTCGCCTTATTATTAGACGAATCGGTTACGTTTGAAGGTTTACAACAAGCAGCCCTACAAACCGAAAAGAAGCTTTTAAAGGAAGTGAAATTATTCGATGTGTATACGGGTAAAAATCTACCGAACGGAAAAAAATCGTACGCACTAAGTTTTACCCTTCAAGATGAAAACAAAACGCTTACCGATAAACAAATCGATAAGATCATGAACAAGTTGCAACTACGTTTCGAAAAAGACTTTGGAGCAAGTTTGAGATAAAGTTACTACATATATTAAATAGAAAATCGGTCGCACACCTAGTACGACCGATTTTTTTTATTTCATTAAATTCTTTACAGATTACATCTTAGCTCCTGGAAGCACCACTGTATCTACCACGTGGATCACACCGTTAGATTGGTATACATTCGCGATAGTTACTGTAGCAGTATTCTTGTTCTCATCGGTAAGCACAAGATTTTTTCCATCCATCATCGCAGTTAATTTTCCTCCGTTTACAGTTGTAAAACGTGCTGTACCCTTATTATCTTTAATCGCTTTCGCAATAGTCTTGGCGTCCATCTTACCAGCAATTACATGATACGTAAGCACCTCTTGTAATTGTTTTTTGTTTTCAGGTTTTAGTAGGGTTTCAACAGTTCCTTTTGGTAATTTCTCGAAAGCTGCATTGGTTGGGGCAAATACGGTAAAAGGTCCCTCACCTTGTAAAGTTTCCACAAGTCCAGCTGCTTTTACAGCTGCTACTAACGTAGTATGGTCTTTAGAATTAATTGCATTTTCTACAATGTTCTTATTTGCATACATAGGAGCTCCACCAACTTCCGGATTCATTTTTTTAGACATATCGTTCATTTTCATGTCCTTTTTTTCTTCCGTCATCATTTTTTTGTCCTGTGCCAATAATGCTCCTGTACCAAATACTAACATTCCAGCAACAAGTGCAATACTCTTTAAATTTTTCATTTTATGTTCTTTTAGGTTTATATGCATACAAACGAGAAAAATTTTCCGGTGGTTTTACAACACCCCCCTTTTGGCTTTAGTTTAACGTATGCTACTCCTTATTAGATCTCGGAAAAAGAATACCGTCTATAATATGAAAAAAACCGTTTTTGTGGTAGAAATTAGCTTCGGTAATAGTTGCTGTGCGATTTTCACTATCGATTAAGGTTAGTTTTCCATTGCGCATTGTTGCCCCTAACTTAGTTCCTTCTAACGTTCTAAAATAAGCAGTCCCATTGTTATCTTTAATAGAACGCTCAATAACTCCTGCATCTAAACGTCCTGGAACCGCATGGAAAGTAACATACGATTTTAATAATTTTGGATGAGCAAAAATAGAATCTCTCTGAGCTTCTGGCATGGTTTCAAACCCTTTATTTGTTGCTACAAAAAGGGTGACCATTTCTTCATTAGCAAGGGTTTCAGTAATGGTAGAATCTTTCAGAATCGTATTCAGAAAAGAAAATTTTTCCGAAGTTTTTAAGTTTTCAGCAATTGTTTTGGCTGAATTAAATGTAGCTCCCTCCCATTGAGTTGTTGTCGCTACAGATTGTGTATTAGTATATTTTTGAGCCGTAAGTTGTAATAATGAACTACAAAAAAATAGTGTTAAAAAAAGTGTTTTCAATTTCATAATGTGTGCTTATAAACCAAAGGTACATAATTATTATACTAAATAATAAGAACGAAAAGAGTGGTTAAATATTTACTTCGGAAAGTGTTAAATAATTGGTTGACTGAACCGTACTATGTAACTTTATACAAAAAGAGGCACGACTATGTTGGAAAGAACTAATATCGAAACCAAACTTATACGAGCAAGATCTAATCGTATTTCTGAAGCTGCGATCCTTAAACAAGTGCAAAATATCTTTTCGGAAACAGATACAGAACGAAAGAAAATACGCCATACCCTTTCTGAAGCTACTGAAATAACTAAAGAAATTACAAATACCTTCAATGTTGATTTGTTGCAAGCAAAACAGATTTATCATCTTACAGATATTGAAAAACTATGCGTCACCTACCGTCTTCGTTTTTTGGATGCGCATTACTTTAAAGGAGATTTTCCAGAAGAAGCGATTTCGAAAATAAGACATCTAGAAAAAGAACATCAAACCCAATTAGTTTCTTTAAAAATTGTAGCACCTGCGAAATTATTAAAACTTGAAAATGCAGATGACCCTTTATTATTCGCTCCCATGGGAAACGATTATTTTTATTTAATTCATAAATGGGGAAACGATCTGCACCCGTTACGAAAATGGCTCATGTGGCCGTACAAAACTTTTGAAAACCTAGTACTAACCATTTTTGTAATTAGTATTTTGCTCACCTACATAACACCCATGCAATTATTCATACACACCGTTGCTATGCAAGAATATGTGTTAATGTTTCTTTTCATGTTTAAAGCAGTAGCGGGGATTGTTCTATTTTACGGTTTTGCCAAAGGAAAAAACTTTACTACTGCGATTTGGCGAAGTAAATATTACAATGCTTAAAAGATAAATGGAACGAGCCTACAACCCCAATGGAAACAAATTATTTAGAAAGTGTAACAAAGCAGTTTGCGTATTATAAACTACTGGGTGACAAGACTATCGATCAACTAGAGGATGAACACCTTTTTTATCAATTTCATATAGAGACGAATTCTATTGCAATTATTGTAAATCATTTATGGGGAAATATGCGTTCTAGATGGACCAATTTTCTTACAACCGACGGAGAAAAAACATGGCGTAATCGGGATCTTGAATTTGAATCTGTATTAAAATCCAGACAAGATATTTTACAGAAATGGGAAGCTGGATGGGAGTGTCTTTTTACCGCGTTAAAATTGATATCTTCGGAAAAATTAAACACCATTATTTACATAAGAAATCAAGGGCATACGGTAATTGAAGCTATTAATAGACAACTTGCCCATTATTCCTACCATGTGGGACAAATGGTATGTATAGGCAAAATTTTAAAAGGAAAAAGCTGGGAGTCGCTTTCAATCCCAAAGGGTAATTCGAACATTTATAACAGGAATAAATTTTCCGAAGAAAAGAAAATAACACATTTTACAAATGAATATTTAATAAAACAAAAAACTATGAATACAGATGAAAAAATGACCCGAATTTATACCGGCTCTCCCATTTTAGCGGAAGCTTTGGTAGGTAGATTAAAATCGGTAGATATTATCCCAATTGTGAAAGACGACCAACAGAGCGGAATAATGTTTGGCAATGCTCCAAATCTCACCTCACAAGTTCGAGTATTTATTAGAAACGATGAAATGACACAAGCACAACCTATGATTGAAGCTTTTTTTAAAGAGACTGGAGAAGAGAAATAGTTAAAAATTTTAAGCATTCTATTACAAAAAAAATCCCAAATTCTTACTAGTGTAAGAGTTTGGGATTTTAAAGTTATCGCAATAAAATTATGCCTTTATAGCACCATACATAGCGTCTCGTTGCTCTTTAATTTTCTTATCACTCATATAATCATCGAAAGTCATGTAACGGTCTATTACTCCATTAGGGGTTAATTCGATTACTCTGTTACCTACTGTTTGAGCAAACTCATGATCATGTGTGGTTAAAAGTACAGTTCCTTTAAAGTTCTTCAAAGAATTATTAAATGCTGTAATTGATTCCAAATCCAAGTGATTGGTTGGTTCATCGAGCATTACCACATTAGCACGCATCATCATCATTCGGCTTAACATACAACGAACTTTTTCTCCTCCAGATAATACACTACATTTTTTAAGGGCTTCTTCACCACTAAAAAGCATTTTTCCTAAGAAACCCCGAATATGAACTTCTTCCCGTTCTTCTTCAGTTTTTGCGTATTGACGAAGCCAATCGACTAAACTAAGGTCAGACTTAAAGAAGTCTTCATTATCTAAAGGAAGGTAACTCTGAAGCGTTGTAATTCCCCATTGAAATTCTCCCGAATCGGCAACAGCATTACCATTAAGAATTTCATAAAACGCAGTAGTCGCTCTCGAATCTCTCGAAAAGACCACCACTTTATCCCCTTTCGTTAAGTTGATATTAATTTTTCTGAATAATATCTCATCGTCGATAGATGCAGAAAGGTTTTCTACATTTAAAATCTGGTCTCCTGCTTCGCGTTCGCGTTCGAAGATAATTGCAGGATACCTCCTACTAGAAGGTTTAATTTCTGAAACATTTAATTTATCGATCATCTTTTTTCTACTAGTTGCTTGCTTCGACTTTGCAACATTGGCAGAAAATCTTCGAATAAAATCTTCTAACTCCTTCTTCTTTTCTTCAGCTTTTTTGTTCTGTTGCGCGCGTTGTCTTGCTGCTAACTGACTGCTTTCGTACCAGAACGTATAATTTCCACTAAAGTGATTTATTTTTCCGAAGTCGATATCACTAATATGCGTACATACCGAATCTAAAAAGTGTCTGTCGTGCGAAACTACGATCACACAATTATCGTAATGGGCCAAAAAGTTTTCTAACCAGGTAATCGTTTCATAATCCAGATCGTTGGTTGGCTCATCCATAATAAGCACATCGGGATTTCCAAATAAAGCCTGCGCTAGTAATACGCGAACTTTTTGTTTTCCATCAAGGTCTGCCATTAAGGTATAATGATGACTCGCATCTATCCCTAGGTTTGAAAGCATTGCAGCTGCATTACTGTCGGCATTCCAACCATTCATCTCTTCAAACTTAACTTGAAGTTCCCCAATTTTATCGGCATTTTCATCGCTATAATCAGCATATAATGCATCGATCTCAGCTTTTAAAGAAAAAAGTTCTTTATTACCTCGCACTACTGTTTCTAAAACACTAAATTCATCATAAGCGTTGTGATTCTGTTCTAACACAGACATGCGTTTGCCAGACTCGAGATGAACATGTCCTGAAGTGGGATCTTGTTTTCCTGAGATAATTTTAAGAAATGTAGATTTTCCGGCACCATTGGCACCAATAATTCCGTAGCAATTCCCTGTTACAAACTGGGTATTAACATCGTCGAACAAAATACGTTTTCCGAATTGAACGGATAGATTAGAAACTGAAAGCATGCTTCTTTATATGTTTTAAATATTTTTGCAAAAATAGCCAAATAACAGGGACAAAAGAAATATTAACGTTTATATATTCCTTTTAACTAGTAATTAACATTGTGGGCTTGATTAGTGGTTATTTTTGTTATTATCGATCGATTTTACCCCCGTATGAACAGAACAATACTCTACTTACTTCTAGTAACCTTTATTACCTCCTGCCAGCAAAACGATTCTACTAACGTGGATACTATTTGGATAGGTGGAGAAATTATCGCACCTAAGTCTGATTATATTATTTTAAAGAAAGACAATCAAACTATCGACACCATTTTATTAGAGCGTGATAATACATTTTTGTACAAAGCGGACACCCTTTCTGAAGGACTGTACACTTTTCATCACAACGAATACCAAATCATGCACCTCACACCTGGAGATAGTCTTCTTTTACGAGTAAATACTTACGAATTCGACGAGTCCCTCACCTATTCAGGAAGAGGAGCTGAAAAAAACAATTTTTTAATGGATTTGTACCTTTTTAATGAAAAGGTAAATCGTGACATGCCGAAACTGTATCAACTTCCTCCAAGAGAATTTGAAAGAGAATTAGATTCTATTCAGCTTATTAAAACAACGATGTTGAAGCGTTTTAAAAGTAACCATACAATTAATGATGCCTTTGAAGAAGTTGCCCTTGCCGATATTAATTACGGTAATTATCTAAAAAAAGAGCTATATACTTCTGCCAATTACCGTAGAAAAGAAACCTTAGACTTCCCAGCATCTTTTTACGATTATAGAGATAAAGTAAATACAGAAAAAACCTTTTTAAAAGTATACCTTCCTTATTATAGATTTTTAAATGCATATTCAGACAACTTAGCGTTCGAAAAGTATAAAGCGAGCGATTCGTTTAGCAGGTATTCTTATCAGCATAGTTATCATAAACTAAAAACGATCGATAGCCTTATTAAAAGCCCCGTTTTAAAAAATGCATTATTAGAAAATAATGTAAGACGTTATTTGAATCGAGCAAATAATGCTGAAGAAGAACAGGAAATAAGCAAACTGTTTTTAAAAATGGACACCAATAAATCGCATCAGTATGCGATTCAGAATTTAGTTGACGCTACTCTTAAACTTACTCCTGGAAATAAAATTCCCGATTTAACCCTAGCTACCGTAGATAACAATGCAGCATCGTTAGCAGCATTAATAAAAAAACCTACCGTACTTTATTTTTGGTCTTCACAATCTGTTAATCACTATAAAGACATTCATAGAAAAGCTGAATTATTACAAGAAAAATTTCCTGAATACGATTTTATTGGAATTAATACCGATACCAATTTTCGAAAGTGGAGAGATCTTGTCACTGCACTAGGGTATGATTCCAGCCAAGAGTTTCAATTTGAAAACATTATTGAAGCAGAAAAGCAACTGGTTTTAAATTCGGCTAACAAAACAATGATCTTAGACCGTAGTGGGATTATTTTAACAGGAAACACCAATCTTTTTAATCCTAATATTGAAAAACAGTTAAAAGATTTTAAAAAATAAAGACCTTTTTTACTATCTAACATCTTACAACCATCCTCATATATAATAAATCCACGAATACCAATGCGCTATTCGTGGATTCTTCTTATTAGTATATACTCAATACAAAAAGCATTGAAGTTTAATTCCCTTTCTTATAATCCGCTAAGAACTTCTCTAGACCAATATCGGTAAGGGGGTGTTTTAACAAACCTTCTATAGAAGATAGAGGCCCTGTCATTACGTCGGCGCCAATTTTCGCACATTCTAAAATATGCATGGTATGGCGTACAGAAGCAGCTAAAATTTCAGTTTCAAAACCATAATTATCGTAAATTAATCGTATTTCTGCAATTAGATTGAGTCCATCGGTAGAAATATCGTCTAACCTGCCAATAAATGGAGATACGTAGCTTGCTCCTGCTTTCGCAGCTAATAAAGCCTGCCCTGCAGAAAAAACCAATGTACAATTTGTACGTATACCATTATCAGAAAAATATTTAATGGCTTTAATTCCTTCCTTAATCATTGGTACTTTTACAACAATTTGTTCGTGTAATTCTGCCAGTTCTTCCCCTTCTTTAATCATTCCTTTTAAATCGGTCGCAATCACTTCCGCAGAAACATCTCCATCAACAATATTACAGATATCGACATAGTGTTTTAAAATATTATTTCTTCCTGTAATTCCTTCCTTAGCCATAAGCGAAGGGTTCGTAGTTACTCCGTCAAGTACTCCAAGATCTTGAGCTTCACGAATCTGATCTAAATTAGCGGTATCGATAAAAAATTTCATAGGTGCTGTTTTACGTTTTCACAAAAGTAAGTAAGATTTAAAAAGAGTGCGAAGCTTCCACCTATTTATTTATAAGCGATTGTTAACAAACCCAGAAAGAGAAAACTATAAATATAAATTGGGTTTGAGAATATCAAAAATGGTTAAATATTCAATATTCATTGCTCAATACTCAATATTTATTATTCAATACCTAATACCTAGTTTACAAATTACTTCAGCTTATAATGTTTCAGCAATATGTTTTCGTACATTTTATCGGGCAAGATGCGTTTTAAGACAATCGAGAATTTCTGCATTCTCGCTCCTACTTTGTAATGAATTTTAGGCGAATTACTCGTAATAATCTCATGTACAACTTTTGCCATTTGCACAGGATTTTCTCCCGCATCAACATGTGCATTCATCATCTCTAAAGTATTTCCATAGGCTTCTTTATAGGGAGACCCTTCTAAAACTGGTGCATGATACCTTCCTGCAGCTATATTGGTTGCAAAATCTCCAGGAGCAATATTCGCCATTTGAATTCCAAATTGCTTGGTTTCCATTCTAAAAGCTTCGGTAGTTATTTCTAAAGCCGCTTTAGTGGCAGAATAAATTCCACGATACGGCAGTCCCATATACCCAGCAATAGAGGTAATATTAACAATAAGACCTCCCTTTTGTCGACGCATGTGCGGCAACACAGCTTTCATTACATTAATAGGACCGTAAAAATTAGTTTCAAAAGCTTGTCTTATCTCTTCGGTTGGGGTTTCTTCTACGGGGCCGGTAATACCGATTCCTGCATTATTTATTAATACATCGAGTTTTCCTTCGGAAGAAATAATCGTTGCGATCGCATTATCGATAGTTTCTGGAATAGTTACATCCATTGGAAGTAACGTAAAAGGAAGTGTTTCGGCTAGTTTTGAAGGGTTTCTACTGGTACCATATACCGTATATTGTTTTTCTGAAAGGTAGCAACCAATGGCTTTTCCAATACCTGAAGATCCTCCAGTAATAAGTATAACTTTTGACATACATGTTGTTGTAAGGGCAAAGATGCAGTTACCTAATTAATAATCCAAACAGATTTTAAAAAAGAATTGCAAGTGCCAAAAGTGTCGTGGTAAAGAAGTGTTTTTTTATGCCTAGAAAATCGTTCACTTTAGCGCATAAAAAATGGCAAGCTACCTACATCACACCGCTACGACCATCTACCCTTGCTGCGTTCCCGCCCTGGGGGATTCAATAGGAGCTGGTTGTGTAGGACTTGCCGCTGCAAAGATACAGGATTTTAGATATATTACAAGGATTTTTAGTTATCAATTATAATAAATATCTTGCTTAAAAATTAGACTGTACATGAAGACGTATAAATTATTAGTAGTGACACTATTAGCTATTGCATGTAGTAAATGTGGGGACTCCAGCACGAAAGACAGTGACCTTTTTTCACTTCAGATCGCTCCTTCAAAAAAGGGATATAAGACCTCCGAATCACTTTCAGTTACGTTGAACAACAAAAAAAACAAGGCAGTCGATTCTGTTGTTTATTATCTGGATAATGATCGTTTCATGCCCGCTAATTCTAAAGGAGCTACTACGGTAAGTCTTTCAGAAGTAAAACTAGGAGTACGTACTCTTCAAGCAAAAATATATAGTGATGGCGAACACTTTGCTGCTGCAGAAAATATTACAGTATTAGCTTCAGAAAAACCAGAACTTTACACCTATAAAATTATTGAGACCTATCCGCATGATATGGATTCGTATACGCAAGGACTTGAATTTGAAAATAATACGCTATACGAAAGCGCCGGACTTCGAAAGAAATCTTCGCTTCGAAAAACCAATTATAAAACTGGAGAAGTGCTGCAAAAAGTACCATTGGCTGATGAATATTTTGGGGAAGGACTTACTATTTTAAATGACAAAATTTATCAACTTACCTACAAAAGAAAAACTGGGTTTATCTACGACCTTAAAACCTTAGATAAAATAGGAACCTTTGTCTACGGAAACAGCCTCGAAGGATGGGGACTTTGTAACGATGGCACAACCATTTATAAAAGCGATGGGACCGAAAAAATCTGGACCTTAAATCCTGAAACCCTTGCTGAAGAAGATTATATTGAGATCTACACCAACACCAGCCGTATTAAAAGTGTAAACGAACTGGAGTGGATCGATGGAAAGATCTATGCAAATATTTATCAGCAAGATGCAGTTGCCATTGTAAATCCTAAAAATGGTGCTGTGGAAGGAGTTATTAATTTTAAAGGATTAAAGGACAAAGTAACACAACATGATGCCTTAGATGTGTTAAATGGTATTGCCTACAATGGCGAACCCAACACCTTATATATAACTGGGAAAAACTGGGATAAATTATTTAAAGTGGAAGTAGTAAAAAAGTAACTAAGACCTAATTGCACATATCCATAAAATATGATGCAAAAAATCTTCATATAAATATAGGCTGTAATTTATTATAGTTCCCTCATTAAAATAGGCAGTTCGCTCATTTCAGGTTTTATAATGCTTTCTTTTTTCATTGTTTTGGAGAACAAAATCCAACACCATGAAAAAAACCATCACAATTTCGATTCAGGAACCTTGTCACGAAGACTGGCAAGAAATGACGCCCACCCAAAAAGGAAAATTCTGTGATTCGTGCGCAAAAGAAGTTTTCGATTTTACCGATAAAAGCGATGAACAGATTGTTGCTTTTGTTGCTAAAAATTCGAATGTTTGTGGACGATTTAAAAAGAACCAGACAGAACGCGAATTAAAAATGGAACGAAAATCGGGATTCCATCTGGCTCCCTATGCAGCTTCCCTCCTATTACCCATAACACTTTTAGGAAACTCGAACAGTACGCCTACATCCTCAAATTCTTCAAAAAGTAAGTTTGTTTCGTTAGGAATTGGTCGGTATAGCGATGCTGGTTTAGAACAGAAGAAAATACAGTATTCGGGAGTTGTTCGAGATGAAAATGGCCACGGAGTTTCTAATGTAAAGATTTCAGTTAAAGAAACGGGAGCTTCTGTGGTTTCAGGGTTACGCGGGCACTATAAGATCTCTTTACTGAATCACCAAACCTTGATTTTTCAGAAGAAAGGATTCGAAACCGTAGAAATACGTACCTCAAAAAATTCCGAAGAAAAAAACATTGTATTAGGTTCCCAAGCTAATTCTTTAAAAAATATCGTTGGTAAGATCGCTACAACGCCTGTAGAAATTAACACAGTTACTATTCAAGGTACTCTTACCGACGCCCAGAACACACCAATTCCAGGAGTTTATGTACTTGTAAATGGCACCACTATAGGAACACAAACAGATTTCGATGGTTTCTACTCAATTGAAGCCCAGCCAGGATCTCAACTTGTTTATTCATACGTAGGGTATGAAGAACGTCGAGCCACCATTTCTAATATCGACACTGTGTTAAATATACAACTTAATGAATCGTACAATATTCTAGGAGAAATAGTAATCATGGGAGGTATAGGCAACGAAGGGCCTATGTTACCTCCTCAGCTTTCTACAGAAGAAAAAGCCGCTAAAAAACTTCAACGAGAATCCGCATATAAAAATGAAATAGAATTCCAGAAATTGAAACAAGAACGTAAAAAAATGGAGCGATTAAAAAAGCGTGCTAAAAGAAGAAATTAAGCGTAACGCTGTCTGTGATATAAAAGTTATGTCTATTACAATAAGTTCCTTCATAAAAAGTTATATTTTTACTGAAATTTTTTCTGAATGAAGTATGTATACGGTTTAGCGATTCTTTGTAGCATCGTTTTGTGGAGTTCATGTCGCAACGATTTTGAAAGTGTGCCAAGCACCGGAAACCTTGAGTTTTCGAGAGACACTGTTTTCTTAGATACTATATTTACCAATATTGGTTCGAGCACGTATAACTTAAAAGTATATAACCGAAGCGATGAAGACATCAACATCCCTACGGTTGGTCTTGCACAAGGAGAAGCATCTCGATACCGATTAAATGTGGACGGACTGCCAGGGAAAACATTTAGTGATATTCAGATCATGGCAAAGGACAGTATATTTATTTTTGTGGAAACCACTGCCGATATTAATGAACTTCCCACCGAAACAAATAATTTTCTGTACACCGATCAAATTGTTTTTGATGCTGGTGGAAGTGAGCAAGAAGTAGAGTTGGTTACTTTGGTTCAAGATGCTGTATTTCTTTTTCCCGACGATTTAGGAAATGGAATGGTCGAAACATTAAACTTAGGTACCGATGGTGAAGGCAACGATATTTTAATTGAAGGATTTTTTCTTGACGACAGCGAACTTATTTTCACAAACGAAAAGCCTTATGTAATTTATGGGTATGCAGCAGTTCCTCCTGGAAGAACTCTTAATGTGGAAGCTGGAGCAAGAATTCATTTTCATCGCAATAGTGGGATTTTGGTTGCAAACGGTGGAACTATGATCGCCAACGGACTTCCAAGTACAGATCCTGAAGCCTTAGAGAATCAGATTATTTTTGAAGGCGATAGACTAGAGCCAGAATTCTCGGACATCGTAGGGCAATGGGGAGCTATCTGGCTTACCTCTGGGAGTACCAATAACCAATTTAGACATACAACCATAAAGAACGGAACCGTAGGATTATTAATGGAAAATAACGATGGTGACGAAACATTGCGCTTAGAAAACGTACAGATTTACAATAGTGCGAATTATGGAATTTTAGCAAGAACAGCGAATATCTATGGAGAAAATGTGGTGATTAACAATAGTGGAGAATCTTCATTAGCCTGTTCTATTGGTGGAACATATACTTTTAATCACTGTACATTTGCCAATTACTGGACGAACAGTTTTAGAAACACTCCTACCGTTTCTTTAGACAATGTTTTAAATGAAACCCAAGGGATTTCCCTTCAAGCAGAATTTAATAACTGTATTATCTACGGAAACGAACTACGTGAATTAGGACTTTTTGCTTCTGAAGATGCATCGGCCAGTTTTACATTTAATTTTAGCAATTCATTAATTAGATTTGAAGATCCACAAGATGATTTTTCTGATAATCCGCTGTATCAATTTGAAGATAACATACAATTGTACACGAATGTCGTATTGAATTTGGATCCTGTATTTCAGAACACAAATCTTAACAATTTTAATATTGAATCTGGAACTTCAGCAGCAGATGGTATTGCCAACCCTTCTATAGGTCCTTCTCAGGATATCACAGGTGCATCTAGAAGCACTACTGCACCAGACGCTGGAGCTTATGAAAGTACGGTGTTCCCCGACCCAGAGGATTAAATCTTTGTTTTAATTATCTGTTGATTTTTCGATAGAACACATGTGATCTTTAATGATGTACCATTGTCCGTTATATTTTTTGAGGTCGTAGCTTATAATCATTTTATTATAATAAGGTTCTCCATTTCGATTGGGCTCTCTATAGGTAGCTTCAACGATGGCCATTCCCATTCTTAATTCCACTTCAGTAGCAATAATTTTAGACTCTAATGTCCAGTTGGGTTCTTTAAACCAAGCAACATGATAATCCATAAACTCAGAAACCGTGGTCGTCATTTCAGTTTGTGGTAAAATTAATAGCATGTTTCCTTTGGGAGAAAGAGTACGCTCCAAAGTTTCCAAATCACGGGCACTTATTGCATCAAGATGCTGTTGGAGTCGTTTCGTGAAATTTGCTTCAATTTCAGCTTGACGCTTTTCTCTAAGTTCAGTTTTATTCTCTCCTACGGGAGCTTCCTTTTTAATGTTCGAAGTACATGAGGTTAATACAAACATTGTTATAATTATTAATAGAAATTCTTTCGGAAGCAATTGAATTTTAAAACACATAGTTCACATTTTTAAACACTTATCAAGGTAATATAAAAAAAGTGAATTCAAAGAAAACGCTTTTTAAAATAAATATAGGACCTTTTGCTAATCACAACCTAGATCAATTCTAGCTTGAGCATCGTTGCTCGGAATGCAGTTTCCAGAAAGTACAGATTCTGGTGCATATCGTGCTACATTGGGATCGAAAAGGCCATTCTCGATAAAATCTGTGAGGTTACTTATATCGGCTTCTGTTAAATTTAAATTCCCAAATTGAATAGCTAGACGACTATCAGGCACTGCATTATTTTCTTTCTCTCCATTGTTCTTATATTCAATGACCTGTTGGATCGTATTAAATGTTCCTCCATGACCATAGAAAGGTGTGTCTTTTAAATTGTATAATGTTGGAACTTTAAATTTAAAAAAGTCTTCTTCAATCCCAGTAAATTCACCCCGGCCTTTGGTGGGGTTTAATCTAAAACTTTTTGAAATATCACTATTTAAATTTAAGTCTCCCATTCCGAAGGCATAAAACTCATTTGATTTTAATGCAGGTCCCGTATGGCATTCGTAACATTTTCCTTTATCAAAAAACACAACAGCACCTCTCTTTTGCTTATCTGTTAAGGCATTAGAGTTCCCTCGTAACCACTCTTGCCAAGGGGCTTGATTAGCCAATACGGTACGATTAAAAGCAGCAATAGCCAAAGCACCATTTAAACTAGAATATCGTTCAGATACAGGAACTTCAGGGTAAGCGGCATCGAATAGCGGTTTGTAACCAAATTGCGTTGCAAACTCTTCATCTATTTTTAACCGGTGTGCAGTTTGCCCTATCATACCTTGCACCTCAAGACCTTGAAATCCTAAAAGGTTTTCCGGAAAATCTTCTGCATTTTGTGCTACAAAAGGTGCGTTAATACCTGCTCCACCAAGTGAACCATTCCAAAGAGCTACTTCTTGATAGGCTACATTAAGTAAGGTAGGTACTTTTACAGGTAATGCATCGATAGAATCATTAGGCATGAGATTGCTAGGCATTTTTACACGTCCTTCGCCTTTAATCCCAAAACCAGATCCCCCTTCAGAAATTCCTTTTCGTACCGCTGAAAAAAAACTTGCTGCAGCTGGATGGCAGGTTGCACAAGAATACATTCCTCTATTAATTTCCATTTTGGGATTGCCTCCCGTTGCTGTTTCATGAACAAGTAATTGTCCTAAAGCTACTTTCTCTGCTGTAATAGGATTTAGTGGATCTTGTGGTATATTGGCGAAATCTGTTTCAGAAGGGAGTTCAAAATACGCTATTCCCTGCCCTTCTGAAATATTCTCCAACAAGGCTACTAGTTCGAGGTCTAAGGCATTTGGAACCGGTTCGTAAGCATCATCATCTTTCTTACAAGAAATGCAGAGGATAACAATACAAATTAATAAAATCGTTTTTTTCATCATTTTTGAGTTAGTTGTTCTAAGTACCGATGAAAAACACGTAATAGCAAACCCTTAAGAATGTTAGGGATATGATGAGGAATAAATTGGGTTGGTGCATACCTGTTTTACAACAGCAGAATTTTAATGCGATATAAATGTAAAGTCTTTTTTAATTCCTACAATTTATTATCGACGTAAAGCAGATAAAATCGATATATAAAAAACCACCTTCCAAAATGCGTTAATAGTTTCTGAAATATTTAAAAATTCCTACGTTGAAAATAACAATAATTCATCGTCGTCGTCTTCAAATTGGTATACTCCATTTTCTACCAATCCAATTTTAAGTAACAAAGCAATAGAGGCTTTATTATTTTTCGTAGTAAACCCTAAGATTCTAGGAATCTTTAATGTGGTTCTGGCGTACGTCATTAATTTTGATGCGGCTTCGAAGGCATATCCTTTTCCGAAGAATTGTGGTAAAAAAGCAAAACCAATATCGGGATGGTTCAAATTTTCTCTTTTATAAAGACCGCAACTTCCAATAATCTCACCAGTTTCTTTTAATACACATACAAAAGATCCGTATCCATTAATTTTAAACGAGGGAAGGTATTTATCTCTAATGTAATTTTCAGCATCTTCTATGTTATGTACATTTCGATCTCCAATATATTGTTTCCAACCAGGGGAATTGAAAAGTTCTAAAATAAAAGGAGCGTCCATAAGACTAATTTTTTTTAACTCCAAACGATCGGTTTGTAACATAATTAAAAATTAGTATGTTATAGCGATAATTTCTATTTGACGTACTTCACTACCTAATTCAAGAACGGCAGGATCGCCTACTTTTTTCCCAGTAATCGCTTTAACAATAGGTGAAACAAAAGAAAGCTTATTTAATTTAACATCTGCTTCATCGACACCCACAATCTGAAAGTTCATTTTAGTAGGAGTGTTTGTATACTTTATTGATACAGTAGCTCCAAATCGAACTTCATTTTGTGGTTGATCTTGCGGCAATAAAACTTGAGAGGAAGCAATTCGTTCATTAAGTAATTGAAGCTTTCCATTAAGTACCGCTAAGGTTTTCCGTCGCTCAGAATCGTTGTCTGTAGGTACTTCACGGATTTCAGATTCCAATTGCGTGCGTTCTTCAAGCAAGGCTTTTTTTCCAAAAGAAGTTACATAATTTGTAACACCAGTGGGCAATGCTGCTCTAGGGGGAATAAAGGGTGCTTCTTCTTGATCGTCTTCTTTTACAAATCCTCTGCTCATAGTAATCGTGTAATTATTTGCTTCAGAAAGATACGATTCTTATTAAAACCTACATAGTAAAGAGTGGTCTTCCCGCCATCATTTTATTTACTTTTTCTGAAATAGCTTCCAGCTTTTGCTCATCTTCAAAATTTATAATGACCTCATCGATAAGGTCAACTATTTTCCCCATATCGTTTTCTAAAAGTCCCCGTGTAGTTATTGCCGCTGTACCAATGCGAATTCCACTTGTTACAAAGGGTGATTTATCGTCGAAAGGAACCATATTTTTGTTTACCGTAATATCGGCTTTTACTAACGCTTCTTCGGCTTGCTTTCCACTTATGTTTTTATTACGAAGATCGATCAGCATCATATGGTTGTCGGTACCCCCACTTATTATATTGTACTCTTTAGCGACAAAAGCTTCAGCCATCACGGCAGCATTCTTTTTAACCTGTATCATATAATGTAGAAACTCGTCGGTTAATGCTTCACCAAATGCGATGGCCTTGGCAGCAATAATATGCTCTAATGGACCTCCTTGATTTCCGGGGAAAATCCCACTATCAAGAAGCGAAGACATTTTCCGAAGATTCCCATTTTTTAGTTTGATTCCGAACGGATTCTCGAAGTCTTTCCCCATTAAGATCATTCCTCCTCGCGGACCTCTTAGTGTTTTATGTGTGGTTGTAGTACATACGTGACAATGCGGTACGGGGTCGCCAATAATTCCTTTTGCTATAAGACCTGCAGGATGTGCAATATCTGCCATTAAAATAGCTCCAACTTTATCTGCAATTTCCCGGAATCGTTTGTAATCGATCTCGCGAGAATACGCAGAAGCTCCTGCTATGATCATCTTTGGTTCTTCTTTTAATGCAATCTTCTCTACAGCGTCATAATCTATTCTCCCCGTTTCTTTATCAACTCCATAAAATACTGGATTATATAATTTCCCGGAAAAGTTCACCGGAGACCCGTGTGTTAAATGTCCACCATGAGAAAGGTCGAATCCGAGAAATTTATCTCCAGGTTTAAGGCATGCCGCAAACACTGCAGTATTTGCTTGCGATCCACTGTGAGGTTGTACATTAACATATTCGGCTCCAAAGAGAGTCTTTGCTCTTTCAATAGCTAGTGTTTCAACTTCATCCACCACTTCGCAGCCACCGTAATAACGTTTTCCAGGATATCCTTCTGCATACTTATTGGTTAATACCGAACCAGCAGCTTCTAAGACCTGCTCACTTACAAAATTTTCAGAAGCAATTAATTCCAACCCGTTTAATTGGCGTTGTTTTTCTGCTTCAATTAGTTCAAAAATTTGTTGATCACGTTGCATAAATGGAGTTCAAAAGTTAATAAAAACCAAAAATAGTAAATCCATATGGTTAGTCCTTCAGAAATTATATATTTGATACACATTTAATAAACACAAACAAGAAAACTATGCCACTAACCGCTAACGACCCCACACGTACTTCCTGGCTTGATATTCCAACCCATACCGATTTTCCCATGCAAAACATCCCTTTTGGAGTGTTTTTAACCCGTGATGATATTATTACGATAGGAACTCGCATTGGTGATTATGCCATCGACCTAGGTGCGTTGCATCAACTAGGATATTTTGAAGGTATCCAACTTACAGATGATATTTTTTTACAGGATAGTCTAAATGACTTTATCAGCGACGGAAAAAAGACGTGGCGTTTAGTGCGTAACAGAATCTCTGATATATTTCTAAAAGACAACTCAAAACTTCGGGATAACGAAGAACACAGAAAACAAGTCTTATTCACATTGGATGAAATTGAGATGCAACTTCCTGTTGATATAGGCGATTATACCGATTTTTATGCCAGTAAAGAACACGCTACCAATGTAGGGTCTTTATTTAGAGATCCGGAAAATGCATTATTACCTAACTGGCTTCGCATTCCTATTGGATATCATGGCCGGAGTTCTTCTATTATTCCATCAGGAACACCGATTCGCAGACCTATAGGACAAACCAAACCTGGCGATGATGGCACACCTGGATTTGGTCCCTCAAAATTATTGGATTTCGAGTTGGAAATGGCCTTTATTACCACCGACACGAATGACTTAGGTAAAAGAGTCTCGGTAAAAGAAGCAGAAGATTATATTTTTGGATTGGTACTTTTTAACGACTGGAGTGCTCGTGATATTCAAGCATGGGAATATGTTCCGTTAGGACCGTTTCTTGGTAAAAGTTTTGCTTCTACCATCTCTCCATGGATCGTAACTTTAGATGCTTTGGAATCGTTTAGAACTGAAGGACCTGCACAAGAGCCTACACCACTACCCTATTTACAGCAATCGAAAAAGAATAATTTTGATATTCACTTAGAGGCAGCTATTCAACCAGAAAACGGGGAAGAAACTGTTGTTGCAAATTCTAATTTTAAATATATGTATTGGTCTATGGCGCAACAATTGGCGCACCATACGGTAAATGGATGTAATGTACGAAGTGGTGACATGATGGGAAGTGGAACCATCTCGGGCCCCACAAAAGATTCGTATGGATCTATGTTAGAATTAACATGGCGTGGGCAAAATCCTTTAAAACTCAATGATGGTAGTGAACGTAAGTTTATTGAGGATGGAGATACTGTAATTATGCGTGCGCATTGCACTCGTAACGGACTTCGTATAGGGTTTGGTGAATGCAGCGGAAAGATCCTACCCGCCATCCCTTTTTAATTTTTGGCATTACAATTGTATTTTCACTCTTGTAACCAATACCTTTCGTTATGAGAAATACTATTACATTATTCAGTATTGCCATACTGTTACTTTCATGTAGCAGTGTGAAGAGAAATCAGAAAATGGTAGCTCAAGGCGATTACGACCGCGCTATTGAACTAGCTGTAAAGAAATTACAAAAAGACAAAACGGCCGACAAGAATGATACACATATTGTGTTGTTAGAAGAAGCTTTTAAAAAGGCTTCGGAAGAAGATACCCGACGAATTGCTTTCTTAAAAAAACAAAACGATCCAGCAACGTCTAAAGAAATTTACACCCTATATCGTGACTTAGAATATAGACAAAACCTTATTCGTCCTTTATTACCATTATACAGTGCATCACATCGAAGAGATGCTTTTTTCGATGTAAAGGATTATAGCAATGAGATAATCGCCGCTAAAGAAAATTACATTCACTATTTATACGATGAAGGAGCGATTTACATGAATCGTCAAACCATTGCCGATTACCGTACTGCATACCATATATATTGTGAGCTAGAAGAGCTACGATCTAATTATAAAGATGTAAGTACTTTAAAAGATGATGCGCATTTCTACGGAACAGAATTTATTTTTGTTTCAATTAATAACCGAAGCGGACAAATTATTCCACAACGTTTAGAACAAGAATTACTTGATTTTAACACCTACGGACTGGATAACTTTTGGACCGAGTTTCATACGCAACGCGAAGCAAATATCGAATACACTAAGGGAATCGCTTTAAATTTTAGATCGATCGAATTTTCACCAGAGCGTATTTCCGAGAAAGAATTCCAAAGAACTCAACGAATTATTGACGGTTCTACCTATAAGAAGGATCGAGAGGGAAATATCTTAAAAGACCGAGAAGGTAACCCTATAAAAATTGACACTTACATAACTGTAGAAGCACGTATTAAAATTACTGAGCAAAACAAAGCTGTTCGTGTGATTGGCGAGGTTATATACCGAGATCTTTTAAGAAGAAGAGATATTGATAGCTTTCCTCTTTCGACCGAATTTATTTTTGAGAACATCTTCGCCATCTATAGAGGAGATAGACGCGCCTTATCAGGAAATGACCTTAACTGGATTAATAACCGGTTTGTACCCTTCCCAAATAATGCTCAACTTTTACTTGATGCAGGTGATGATATTAAATTGCGATTAAAAGAGATTGTAAAAAATCACTCAACTTAATCCACATAGTTTATTAGTAATAAAAAAAGAGCCATTTTGGCTCTTTTTTTATGTTACAATTTAAATTAGTTTGCTATATAAATTGCTTTAAATGATCTGCATCAATTCCTTGGTGTGAATCGTGATGTACAGTTTTTCCATTTTTAATCACAATAAGTTGCGGGCTTTCATGATGTACTTGAAAACGTTCGGCAATTTCATTAGAAATAGATCGATATTTCTTAAGATCAAGGAAATATAATTTAATATCTTCTTCGGAAAATGTATAATTTTTCTCAAACGAACGCAATACCATTCTGCTTATACCACAGGTAGTAGAATGTTTAAATATAACAATTGGCTTGTTTGAAGATTCTGCAACTAATTCATCAATTTGATCACTTGATGTTATAAGATGCCACGGCACTTCCACTATCTCTTCTTTCGCAATATCTCTTTGTGATTTAAATTTATCAAACAGTCCCATAGAATATAATTTTAGTTAATACAAAACTACAACCTAAAAATTTTATCTGTTAATAATTACAATCAATTAAGTTGGATTTAACGTTAAACGACTTAGTATAATGGATATCAGCTAAAATAAATTTGAAAAACAATTATTCAAATTTGTTAAAAAATAAAATTGTAAAAAACATTTACGTCGAATATATCTACACATTATCTAAAAGCTGTTAAAATCTATAACAAAAATTGAAATAAACTCTTAAAAACTCTTAAAATTGGTATATTTATACATCATTTAATAAATAAAACTATACTAATTATGAGAAAATTTACTTTACTTTTTTCTGCGATATTATGCCTTGCCGGTCTATGGCAGGGACATGCGCAAAATGGTGGTGTCGATTGTGATAATGCTGTCACAGTGACCCCCGGATCTATAACGGGTGCGTTAATAACCGACACTGGTGGGACAAATAATACCGGAGATGCTATTTGGTACTTATATTCTCCTGCTGAAAGTGGAACGATAACTATTAGTTCCTGTGGGAATGCTACCGGAATGGATACACGATTATTTTTACTTTCTGGAACTTGTGATGCACTAGTTAATGAAGACAATGATGATGATGGCTGTGATGCTCCTGTTGGATTAAACTCTTTGCTGGAAGACGCATCAGTAGTAGCAGGAACGAATTATTATATTCAATGGACTGACCGATGGGCTGGATCTGAAGATACTGCCTTTGACTGGACTTTAGATTTCGTTCCAGCACCAGACTGTGCAAATCCTGATCCTTCAGTAGATTCTACTACAGACGTATCTGCAGAAGTTAGTTGGGATCTTGTACCTAATGTCGATAATTACGATTGGGAAGTTGTTCCCTCAGGTAACGACCAAGGTGATGGCGTTGTAGACAGTGGAAACACAACAGAAGGAATGGCCAGTATTACTGGTTTAGCACCTGAAGTAGAATACGATTTTTTAATAAAATCAGATTGTGAAACTGAATATGCAGCACCAGTTACCTTTACAACAAATGCTACACCTCCTGCAAACGATGCATGTGTAGATGCTACAGAAGTTACAGCTTTTCCTTATACATTTACTCAGGAAGATGCCGCAGGAGCTACAAACAACGATGGAGCCATCATAGTTACCGATTGTGGTTCTGGAATGAACGACGGAGTTTGGTACACATTAACAGGAGATGGAAATGAAATTACAGTAACGGTAACACCAGATGCATGGGATTGCGAATTAGGAATTTACAGCGGAGACTGTGGTACTTTCGTATGCGTAGACAACGCTGATTCAGGTCTTAGTGGTGGTGCTGAAGAAATCACATTTACTTCTGAAGTAGGAACATCTTACTATATTAATGTAGGACACTGGAGCACATTCGATAATGTAGAAGACGCTTTTGATATTTCAATCACTTCTGAAGAGATTGTAGAGCCTTCAGGTTGTGACCAAACACAAGTTAGTAATGCTTTTGAAAATGGTCTTTTCAATGAAGCAGGTGGAGCCCAAATGGTTGCAGATGACTTTATTGTTTCTATTAATACAATTAATTTTAGTGTAAGTAGTCTAAACCTTAACATTTTCACGCAAGGTGGAATGGATAGTGTTGACCTCGTTTTCTATGACGACAACAATGGTATACCAGGGGCGGAACTTGAAACAGTTTCAGGAATTGTACCTACTTCCCAAGAAGTTATTGGACAAATGTTTGGTTTCGATATCCACGAAACCATTATTGATTTTGACACACCTATCGACTTCCCAGGAACTGGGATGGAAGAAGTTACTTATTGGATGCAGGTTACAGTAACACCAACTGTTGCAGGTACACAAACAGCATGGGAAAGCACTACAGCAAGTATTATTGGAAATCAAGGGGTTTTCGATAATGACGCTGTAGACGTATGGACTCCAACAGGAGAAGATTTCGTTTTCAGTATTATTGGTGATTGTGAATTAGTAGATGGATGTTTAGCGGTTGAAAACTTAACTGTAACCGATATTGATGATACTTCTGCTACAATTAGCTGGGATGATTCTCCAACAGCTACCGATGGGTACATTTTAGAAGGGTACTTTGCTGGTGATGATCCAGATACAGACCCAACACAGTTCGACGCAACAATAGCTGCAGGAACTCTTACATATGATGCTACTGGGTTAAATCCAGACACAGCATACGATGTATACGTAACAGCAGATTGTGGTGACGAACAAGGATTTACAATAATGGAAACGTTCATGACAGCACCTACACCACCAGATAATGATGATGCTTGTGATGCCATCGCATTAACTGTAGATGCAGAATGTACTGGAGCAATTTACACTAGCATTGCTGCAACAGTAGAAGATAGCGAGCCAGAAGGAGATTGCTTTTTCGGAGGTCCTCAATTTACAGTATGGTTTACGTTTGAAGCGCCAGATAATGGTAGCGTTGTTATCACCACCGATCTAGATTCAGGTGTTGCTACGCATACCGATACTGAGATCGCACTTTATAGCGCTCCAACAGACTGTACAGATCTTTCTACTTTCGATCCTGCTCTAGCTTGTGATCAAGATAGTGGTGATGTTATTATATTTAACTCTATTATCGAAGCTGAAGGGTTAACGCCTGGAGAAACTTACTATGTACAAGTAAGTGGATGGAATGGAAACAACGGTACATTCTGTATAGAAGTACAAACAGGACCAGATTGTCCAGAAGTTGAAAACTTTGCGGTTGCTGGAATTACAGAAACAGCTGCAGATTTCTCTTGGGACCCACTTGCGAATGCAGATAACGGATACCAATTAACTGTATTTGCTGCAGGAACTACTACAGATCCTATTGTTGACGAGGCTATTGCTGCTGGAACAACTACCTATTCTACAGGTGATGTTTTTCTTCCAGGAACACCATATGATGCATATTTAGTTGCAGATTGTGATGCAGGTGGTTTGTCTGAAGCGGTTACATTAAGCTTTACAACATTATTCCCGGATGCACTTCCAGAAGAATGTGACGGTCAGTTTGTTGATTCAGGAAATACGAATGGTAATTATTCAGCCAATGAAGTAACTACTACTGTATTAACTCCAGATGATGGTACTTCAGTATCTATTACTTTTACCTATGTAGATATTGAATCTGCTACTGGCGCAGGAACACAAGATGGATGTTGGGATTACTTAACGATCTATGATGGTTCTGATACTTCAGCACCTGTAATCGCTGAAACTTTATGCGGTGAAGAAAGTGGTGATGGAGGAGTTCCTTCAGTTCCAACAAGTTTACTTTCGGTTGGAGATTCTTTCGAAGCTACCAATCCAGATGGTACATTAACTATTGTATTTACATCAGATGGTACTGTACAAGAAACGGGATGGTTAGCAGATATTACCTGTGCACCTCTTGCGATCGAAGACTTTACTTTTGCTAATTTCAACTATCATCCAAACCCAACGACAGGGATCTTGAATGTAAATGCGAAATCTGCGATTGAGTCTATCGAATTGTACAACATCTTAGGACAGCAAGTATTACAACTTCGTCCAGATGCATTAGATGCCGTATTAGATCTTACAGACCTAAGCAGTGGAACGTATATGATGAAATCTACTGTTAATGGTAATTCGTATACACATAAAGTGATTAAGGACTAAGTAAGTTTTTAAATCATATATATAGTAGGATAAGCCGCCCATTGGGCGGCTTATTTTTTTAATGCATTTTGACAAAATGTCTGTTGAAAACCTTCTGCAACAAGTCAAAATGTCCTGATTTTCACTTGGTTCAGTTATTGACTATAGTATCTCAAAAATTGAACACAATGAACTTTAATAATTTCACTATAAAATCACAGGAAGCTATCCAGCGAGCTCAACAGCTTGCTCAAAGTTTAGGTCATCAACAAATCGAAAATGAACATATTTTAAAAGCCATTTTTGAGATCGATGAAAATGTAACTCCGTTTATTCTAAAAAAATTAAATGTAAATAATACACTGTTGCTTCAAATATTAGATATGCAACTGGAAACGTACCCAAAGGTTTCGGGAGGGGATATTATTTTATCCCGCGAAGCAAACAAAACAATAACAGAGGCAGGTATTATTGCTAAAAAAATGAACGATGAGTTTGTTTCAATAGAACATTTATTACTTGCTATTTTTAAGTCAAAAAGTAGTGTAGCACAAGCTTTAAAAGATCAAGGTGTTACAGAGAAATCTTTATTAGCAGCTATTGAAGAATTACGCAAAGGAGATCGGGTTACTTCACAAAGTGCCGAAGAAACCTATAATTCTCTTAACAAATACGCGCGCAATTTAAATCAGTTGGCACGTGATGGGAAGTTAGACCCTGTAATAGGCCGTGACGAAGAAATACGAAGAATTCTTCAAATATTATCTAGAAGAACCAAAAATAATCCGATGCTTGTGGGAGAACCGGGGACGGGTAAAACTGCGATCGCTGAAGGACTTGCACATCGTATTGTAGATGGTGATGTACCAGAAAACCTTCAGACCAAAGAAGTGTATTCTCTAGATATGGGGGCACTTATTGCAGGAGCAAAATATAAAGGTGAATTCGAAGAACGATTAAAATCTGTAATTAAAGAAGTTACAGGAAGCGATGGAGATATTGTTTTATTCATCGACGAAATTCACACCTTAGTTGGAGCAGGTGGCGGACAAGGAGCCATGGATGCTGCCAATATTTTAAAACCTGCTTTAGCCCGAGGTGAATTACGAGCTATTGGAGCGACTACCCTAGATGAATATCAAAAATATTTTGAGAAAGATAAAGCACTAGAACGTCGTTTTCAGAAAGTAATGGTAGACGAACCCGATACCGAAAGTGCTATTTCAATACTTCGTGGAATCAAAGAAAAATACGAAACACACCATAAAGTACGCATTAAAGATGAAGCGATTATTGCGGCAGTAGAATTATCACAACGCTACATTACCAATCGATTTTTACCCGATAAAGCGATCGACCTTATGGACGAGGCAGCTTCAAAGTTACGCATGGAGATCAATTCAAAACCTGAAGAGTTAGATGTACTCGACAGAAAGATTATGCAGCTAGAGATTGAAATTGAAGCAATTAAACGAGAAAAAGATGAAGCTAAATTAAAAGGTCTACGGTCCGATCTCGCTAATTTAAAAGAAGAACGCACCGAAATTAATGCGAAATGGAAGAGCGAAAAAGAGGTCGTTGATACTATTCAAAATTATAAAACCTCTATTGAAGAGTTTAAACTTGAGGCAGAGCGAGCCGAACGTGATGGAGACTTCGGAAAAGTTGCCGAATTGCGTTATGGTAAAATTAAAGAAGCGCAAGAACAATTATCTAATCTAGAAACAAAACTTGCCGAAAACCAAAGTGCGAATTCGCTTATTAAAGAAGAAGTTACCAATGAAGATATTGCAGAAGTAGTTGCAAAATGGACTGGAATTCCAGTGACTAAAATGCTACAAAGCGATCGTGAAAAACTTTTAAGACTAGAAGATGAATTGCACAAACGTGTTGTAGGACAAGAAGAAGCAATTGTAGCCGTAAGTGACGCTATTCGAAGAAGTCGCGCAGGCTTACAAGATGCTAATAGACCCATCGGTTCCTTCTTATTTTTAGGTACTACTGGAGTAGGTAAAACTGAATTGGCAAAGGCTCTGGCCGAATATTTATTCGACGATGAAAATTCGATGACACGAATCGACATGAGTGAATATCAAGAACGTCATAGTGTTAGTAGATTAGTAGGAGCTCCTCCTGGATATGTAGGCTATGACGAAGGGGGACAATTAACTGAGGCTGTTCGTCGAAAACCCTACTCTGTAGTGTTGTTAGATGAAATTGAAAAAGCACATCCAGATACTTTCAATATTCTCTTACAAGTTTTAGATGAAGGAAGACTAACCGATAATAAAGGTCGAGTAGCCGATTTTAAAAATGCTATTATCGTTATGACGAGCAATATGGGAAGTGATATCATTCAACAGAAATTTGAATCCGTGAAAGACCCAGATACTGCGATGGAAGCTGCGAAAGTAGAAGTGCTCGGTTTATTAAAACAAACAGTACGCCCGGAGTTTCTTAATCGAATCGATGATATTGTGATGTTTACACCACTAACTAAAAAAGACATTACTAAAATTGTAGGGCTACAGTTAAAAGGAGTACAGAAGATGCTGGCGAAACAACAAATTGTTATGGATGCTACCGATGAAGCGATTTCGCATCTCGCAAAAGGTGGTTACGACCCACAATTTGGAGCACGACCTGTGAAACGTGTTATTCAAAGGGAAGTGCTTAACCAACTTTCTAAAGAGATTTTATCGGGTAAAATCTCTACCGATAGTATAATTCTCTTAGATAGTTTTGATGATAAACTTGTCTTTAGAAATCAGAGTGATTTGGTTTCTGATGTAGAATAAAAATAGAGGTTTGAACTTACCTCGTGATCTGATCCTTTATTGCTATCGGCTTCAGAGAATAAAAAGTTCGTTTCATAATTGGTTGTTAGTTAGAGCCGTTCGTAATTATAATGATTGCGGACGGTTTTTAATTTCTAAAATTTAAAGCATAAAAAAAACCCTTCTGAAATTCAAAAGGGCTTTTAGTTTAAGAAACTTAATGCTTACCAGCTTTCAATTTCTTTTTTTACATCTTCTTTTGCTTTTCCTGTTTTCTCTTGGATTTTACCTACCATTTCGTCATACTTACCTTCAGTAAAAGCTTCATCATCATTAAATGTAATACCATATTGTTGTTTTGCATTACCTTTAATTTGTTTCCATTTTCCTTTTAATTGATCAGAATTCATAGCATTTTTGTTTTAAGATTAATAGATATTAAAGATACGATTCAATTCATCGATGATATGATAAAAAAATATTAAAAGGAATTACATATTCGTTATTATTTTGCCAAGACATCTTAAAAAATGATAAAAAGAAAATAAGCCCTTCTTTTATAGTTAAAAGAAGGGCTCAAATAGATTAATCTAAAACCTATAGCTCTTATAAACCTCACATTCATAAAAACTTATATAATAATTTACGTCAAGAGGTCATTTATGGTTTTTGCTTTTAGTACTTTTAACATTTAATCACCCTACATCATGCGAAATATCTACATTCTTATTTTAATTTTAACAATTACCTCGTGCAACAGCCAACATAAAAAAGATGATGTTGGGGTTAAAGAGGAGCTCATGGAAACAACTTATTATTTAATAAGACATGCTGAAAAAGATCGCAGTGACCCTTCTAATTCAAATCCTGCCCTATCTAAAACAGGAGTCGAACGTGCTAAAAGTTGGTCTGAATATTTTAAAGATATCCCTTTAAATGCGATTTATAGCACGAACCTTACTCGTACACAACAAACTGCCTCATACACCGCTTCAGAAAAAAGTATTAACGTGCAAACCTATGATCCTACTAACCTTTACAATAAAACTTTTAAAGATGATACAGCAGGGAAAAAAGTGCTAATTGTAGGGCACAGTAATACAACGCCATTTTTCGTAAACAAAATTATTGGAGAATCTAAATATAAAGACATTCCAGACAATGAAAACGGAATGTTATATATCGTTACTATAGTAGGAGATGAAAAAGAGGTAGCTATAAAAACTATTAATTAATGCTTCGGAAATCGTACCGAGATATCTTCTGTTTCTATTTTTGAAAGCAATTTTAACTCCCCTTTTTCAAATAACTTTGGAAGCTGTTGCAATGATACAGTTAAGCTCTCGGGCTTGAAATTATTATAATCTACAAACCGTATTTGTTCTATCCTTCTTTCATTATACGCTTCTCTGAAACGAATTCCTCCACCATTTACAGCATACTTATAGGCCAAATAATCTACTGTAAATTTTTTGGTATGAATCCAATAAATAAACACATCATCAAAATCGGTTCCACCTCCTTCTTCAGAAAAAGTAATTTCTACTTCATAATAGGGTTGTTCTTTTATCTTAGTCTTTCCCAATAATTTTTTACGAACCGCAGGGGCTTCTAATCCGAAAGGAACTTGTGCAAAATAATGAACCGAATTAACCGCATCCCCAAGTTTAATTGCTGTAGTATCTGCAACTTCCTGCATTTCATTATTTATTAGTCGTTGAAATCCTTTATTTGATAGCACATCTTTTGTCTCACTAATAGAATCTAGAATAATACGCTCTAGTCGGTATGCTCCACCATCTCTAATACTAGTATATTTATTTTTTCTGAAAGTAAAGTTGATTGTTGCATGGTCACAATTACCGTTACATTGTGCTTCAATTGATTTTTTTACAATAGCTTCAGCTGTAAGTGGTGCCTCTTCTTCTACACAAGACCAAAAGCATAACATTATTACAAGAAAAAAAACGGTTTTCATATTTTTATTATTTCATTCAAAAGTACGGAAGCCCCTTTAAATCTTATGATTCTTTTAAAATTATTTCTCACTAATAATAGTATTTTTGTTTTATGGCACAGCTTCAGAAAAATGTAGTAATAAAGAACAGAAAAGCTAAATTCGAATACGAGTTTATAGATACCTATACGGCTGGTATTGTATTGGCAGGAACCGAAATTAAAGCGATTCGTGAAGGTAAAGCTTCCATAGCGGAAGGTTTTTGTGAGTTTCAGAATTCAGAATTATTTATTGTAAACATGACCGTACAAGAATATTCTCATGCCAATGCTTTTAGTCACAACCCAAAGAGTGAACGAAAACTATTACTCAATCGTAAAGAACTTAAAAAACTCGAAAAGGAGGTTAGAAACTCAGGACTAACTATAATTCCACTACTGCTTTTCACAAACGATCGCGGTCTGGCTAAATTAAAAATTGCCCTAGCGCGGGGTAAAAAAGAATACGACAAAAGAGAATCGATTAAAGATCGCGATAGCAAACGAAATCTTAGTCGTATTAAAAAAGCATTTAATAATTAAAATGTTAAACCGCCATGCATTCGTAACAATTAGCTACTTGCAAGCGTCTTAAGAGTAAGAAATATTTTTATGAAAAAACTATTACTACTCACTTTCTTCTTATTTACAATAATTGCGCAAGCCCAAATTGTTGGTAAAGTAACCGATACGCAAGGAGAACCTTTACCCTTTGTAAATATTTATCTCGATGGATCTTACACGGGAACTACATCTAACAACGATGGTAATTTTCAGTTAGAGGTTTCAGAAAAAAAAAGTTATACTGTTGTTTTTCAGTTTTTAGGCTATACCACAGCACGTAAAGAAGTAACTGTTTCCTCTTTCCCACACATTTTAAATGTTTCTTTAAAAGAAGAATCTGTAAGTTTAGATGAAGTTGTTATTTCTAATACGGAAGATCCTGCATATCGCATTATTCGAGAAACCATTGCCAAACGAAAAGAAAATTTAGAAAAAATTGCAGCGTACTCTGCAGACTTTTACTCTCGTGGCTTGTGGCGTGTGGAAGATATTCCCGAAAAAATCCTAGGACAAGAAGTAGGTGATTTTGATGGCGCACTCGATTCTACCCGAAGCGGAATTATTTATCTTTCAGAAACAATTTCGAAAATCTCGTACCAAAGACCTGACGATTTTAAAGAAAAAATTATTGCTAGCAAAGTAAGTGGAAACGATAATGGATTCAGTTTTAATAGTGCTCAAGACGCCAATTTTTCTTTTTATGAAAACACTATAGATCTCAACGCTGCTATTGTATCTCCAATAGCAAACAATGCCTTTAATTATTATACCTATAAATTAGACGGTGTTTTTTATGAAGGAGCGAAACTTATTAATAAAATAAAAGTAACCCCTAAACGTCCTAAAGACAGAGTCTGGGAAGGGTCGATTTACATTGCAGAAGATGATTGGCAACTCTATGGTGTTGAGTTAAAAACCACGGGGGCAGCCATTCAAATTCCTTTTATTTCAAAATTAATATTTAAACAGAATTTTAAATTCGATGAAGCTTCAGACCATTGGATTAAGATCTCCCAAACCATTGATTTTGGCTTCGGATTATTTGGTGTCACCGGGGACGGAAGATTTATCGCTGTGTATAGTAATTACGATTTCAATCCAGAATTTTCCAAACGTTCTTTTACCAACGAGGTATTATCTTTCGAAGCGGAGGCCAATAAAAAAGACAGCTTATTTTGGAAGGGTACACGACCCGTCCCACTTACAAATGAAGAATTAAATGATTATATTAAGAAAGATAGCATTCAAGAATTACGGAAATCGAAAACTTATCTCGATTCTATTGATGGGGTGTCTAATAAATTTGGTTTGCTTAGTGTTGCAACAGGCTACAGTTACAAAAACAGCTACGAGAAATGGCGTGTGAGCTACGACGGCCCGGTAAGTCCAGATATTTCTTATAATACCGTACAGGGATGGAATGGAAAAGCAGGTCTCTCTTATTTTAAATGGTACGACGATAACCAAACAAAATGGATCTCGGCAAACGTGCAAGCTACGTATGGCATTGCTGAAGATCGACTTCGTTTTAGCGGAGGAATCACGAAGAATTTTAATAGAACCAATCGTCTTCGATTGTCTATAACTGCAGGAAGTGAAGCCGTACAATTTAATGCACTGCAACCTATATCTCCATTGGTAAATACTGTTTCAAGTTTATTTTTTGAGCGTAATTACATGAAATTATACGAATTAAATTACGCCCGTTTTGGCTACAGCCAAGAACTTTTCAACGGATTACGCATCTTTACCTCAACAGGATACGAAGAACGAAAACCACTTTTTAATAACACCGATTACGTCACCATACCAAATGACGATGTAACCTACACTTCGAATAACCCTGTCGAACCAGACAATTTTGATACTGCTGTGATCGATGCGCACGATATTATTAAAACTTCGGTGACCGCAAACATTACATTTGCTCAAAAATACATGAGCTATCCCGATGGAAAATTCAACCTCGGTAATGAAAAGTACCCAGCACTATCCGTTACTTTCGAGAACGGACTCGGTGCTTCCAACAGTGATTACAATTACAGTCAGTTACGGGCAGGACTTAGACAAGCAATAGATATTGGTAATAAGGGACAATTTATATACAATCTTAAAGGAGGAACATTCTTTCATGGAGACAATATTTCTTTTGTAGACTACCAACACTTTAACGGAAATCAAACGCGCATCGGCACCTCTCCCAATTACACCAATGTTTTTAACCTACTGCCCTACTACAGTTTAAGCACAAATAAAAGCTATTTCGAAGGGCATGTTGAACACGACTTTCGAGGTTGGATTTTGGGAAAAATCCCTGGAGTGAATCAGTTAAATTTTAATCTTGTCGCCGGAGCACATACGCTGCTTATTGACAGCAACAAACCGTATTCTGAAGTTTCAATAGGTCTTGATAATATTGGCTTCGGAAAGTTACGTTTGTTACGTTTAGACTATGTACGCTCGTACTATAATGGCGAAAGCGAAGGTGCTTTTATTTTCGGTTTAAAATTTCTAGGGTTTATTAATTAATTGTGCTTCGGAAAAATAAGGAGAGAGAGGTTATATATTCTTTCGTTTTATATCTAGGCATTTGCTTACATTTAGCCTACAATTCTAACTGAAGGTGTCTCTCAAACAATTATTACAATGAAAAAAACCATCCTCATCCTTACATGTTTACTAAGTTTATCAGCCATGTCTCAATCTAAAAAACCTTCCGATCCTTTAGCACATACCTATTCTATTGTTGCACGTGATGCAAAAACTGGAGAAATGGCCGTAGCGGTTCAAAGTCACTGGTTTAGTGTGGGTACAGCTGTATCCTGGGGAGAAGCGGGAGTTGGAGTTGTGGCAACCCAATCGTTTACCAATAAATCGTTCGGAGTACGTGGATTAAAATTACTCAAAGAAGGTAAATCTCCTTCCCAAGCATTAGAACACCTACTTAGCGATGATGATGGTGAAGCATTTCGGCAAGTTGCCATTCTCGACGCCCAAGGCCGTGTAGCTACTCATACAGGTGCTAAATGCATTGCGGAAGCAGGACATGCAAATGGAGAAAACTTCTCGGTACAAGCTAATATGATGCTTAATGACAAGGTAATACCTGCTATGGAAGAAGCTTGGAAAAATAACGATACATTACCGCTAGCCGAACGAATGGTTGCTGTTTTAAAAGCAGCTCAAGATCAAGGAGGAGATATCCGGGGAAGGCAATCGGCTGCCCTTTTAGTAGTTGCGCCGAAAGCTTCAGAAGAGCCTTGGAACGACAAATTGATCGACCTTAGAGTAGACGATGCTCAATCTCCAGTGCAAGAATTAAGTAGATTGCTAAAAGTTTTCAGAGCCTACGAATTTATGAATCAAGGAGATCTTCACGTAGAAACGGGCGCTATGAAAGAGGCGATGGAATCGTATAACAACGCCATGAAACTTTTTCCCGAAAATTTAGAAATGAAATATTGGACAGCGATTACATTAGCTAACGACAAAAGCATAGAGAAAGCAAAAGAAATGTTGCAACATATTTATGCAAAAGATCCTAACTGGCGTTTGCTTACAGAACGACTTCCTAAAGTTGGGTTGCTAAATGTTTCCGAAGAAGAATTAAAAATGCTCTTGAAGTAACGTAAATTAATTTTTATCTTCAAGTAAAGGAACAAACCTAAATTCTCCGAAAGTTTCTTTATCAAAATCTGAAGGTGATTTTCTGGTAAAAACGGTCATTATTTGCACCTCATCTCCCACGGGGATTACGAGTTTCGCTCCTATTGCAAGCTGCTTTAAAAGTGGTTCGGGAACAAAAGGGGCTCCTGCGGTTACAATAATCCCATTAAAAGGAGCTTCTGTTGGCCATCCTTTATAGCCATCTCCGAAAATGAATTTCTTAGGACGATAGCCAATTTTAGGAAGAAATAATTTTGTTCTTTTAAACAATTCGTTCTGCCGTTCAATACTATATACTTTCGCCCCCATTTCGAGCAAGACGGCAGTTTGGTATCCACTACCCGTTCCAATTTCAAGAATGGTATCACCACGTTTTACTTCGAGCAACTCCGTTTGTCGTGCTACCGTATAAGGTTGCGAAATGGTCTGGTCTGCTGCAATAGGAAAGGCCTTATCTACGTAAGCATGATCCACAAAACCAGAATCCATAAAAAGATGTCGTGGAATTTTACTAATCGCCTTTAAAACTAATGCATCTTTTATACCCTTGGCTTCTAAGGTTTTTACAAGTTGTTTTCGTTTTCCTTGGTGGGTAAATGTATCCTTCAACAGTAATTTTTTTGTGTTTGCAAAGTAAGAAAAATACGGTCTTTAAAACAACCTCCAATGCCAATTAAAAAATTCAGAAATACGAAAAACTCATAAATCATTAACTTTTAATGTTCTTCTGAAACCCGTACCTTTGTGAAAAACGTATACCAATGCTAAAAGCCGGAGTCTTAGGTGCCGGTCACCTTGGAAAAATTCATTTAAAATTACTGAAACAATCCACCCAATACGAACTGGTTGGTTTTTTCGATTCAGATCCCGAGGCTTCAAAAGCGATTGAAGCTGAATTCGGATATAAAAGTTTCCCTTCGATGGACGCTTTAATTGAAGCCTGTGATATGGTCGATGTGGTTACTCCAACCATCTATCATCATGCTTGTGCTAAAAAAGTAATCGAGGCAGGAAAGCATCTTTTTATAGAAAAACCCATTACGCATACCGTTGAAGAGGCCAATGAAATTCGTGATTTGGCAAAAAAATATAAAGTGCGCGGACAGGTGGGACAAGTAGAACGTTTTAATCCTGCTTTTATGGCAGTGAATAAAATGATCGAAAACCCGATGTTTATTGAAGCTCACCGATTGGCG
This sequence comes from Cochleicola gelatinilyticus, assembly GCF_001637325.1. Classification (GTDB taxonomy): domain Bacteria; phylum Bacteroidota; class Bacteroidia; order Flavobacteriales; family Flavobacteriaceae; genus Cochleicola; species Cochleicola gelatinilyticus. Next base: position 81,505 of record NZ_LRXL01000037.1, on the reverse strand, counting down.
GAATTTAATCCTCGGGGCACCGATGTTTCGGTAGTGCTCGATTTAATGATTCACGATATCGATGCCATACTTAGCGTTGTTAATTCGAAAGTGAAAAACATTGATGCGAGTGGTGTTTCCGTAATAAGTGAAACTCCCGATATTGCCAATGCACGTATCGAATTTGAGAATGGATGTGTTGCCAATTTAACGGCAAGTAGAATCTCAATGAAGAAAATGCGGAAAGCTCGATTTTTTCAGAAAGATGCCTATATCTCTGTAGACTTTCTTACTAAAAAATGTGAAGTAGTAAAAATGAAGGACGCCCCGAAAGATCCGGATGATTTTGCCATGATTCTTACCAATGCCGAAGGAGTAAAAAAACAGATCTATTTTGATAATCCTAATGTGCCAGAAAATAATGCTATTCTAGACGAATTAGAAGCATTTGCAAATTCTATTGCTACCGATACAACTCCGATTGTAAGCTTACGGCAGGGTGCTGAAGCCTTACGTGTGGCCATGCAAATCATAGAAAATTTTAAACATATATAAGCATTAATTAAAAAAAATCTCTGCAAAAATTTATATAAAGCAGAGCCGAAATAAACAATTTTACATGAAGAATATAGCAGTGATAGGTGCAGGAACTATGGGGAACGGAATTGCCCACACATTTGCACAATACGATTACAACGTACAACTTATCGATATTTCACAGACCTCTTTAGATAAAGGGATGACTACCATCACTAAAAATCTTGATCGCATGGTAGCGAAAGAAAAGATTTCTGAGGAAGACAAACAGCGCACTTTGAACAACATAACCACTCACACCAGTTTAGAAGATGGCGTTAACTCTGTAGGGTTAGTCGTTGAAGCCGCTACCGAAAATCTAGATTTAAAATTAAAGATCTTCCGTGATCTTGATTCATTTTGTGCTAACGATACTATTTTAGCGAGTAACACTTCTTCAATTTCTATTACAAAGATCGCTTCCGTTACCTCACGACCCGAAAAAGTAATTGGAATGCACTTTATGAACCCAGTGCCTATCATGAAACTGGTGGAAGTTATTAAAGGATATAGTACTAGCGACGAAACGTATAATTTAGTAAAAGTCCTTTCAGAAAAACTAGGTAAAGTTCCTGTAGAAGTAAACGATTATCCTGGTTTTGTAGCCAATCGTATTTTAATGCCCATGATCAACGAGGCTATAGAAACTTTATATAATGGTGTTGCAGGTGTAAAAGAAATAGATACGGTAATGATGCTGGGAATGGCGCATCCAATGGGACCGCTCGCATTAGCAGATTTTATAGGGCTAGACGTTTGCCTTTCTATTCTGAATGTAATGTACGACGGATTTAAAAATCCGAAATACGCTCCATGCCCCTTGCTTGTAAACATGGTCATGGCAGGAAAACTAGGTAGTAAGAGTGGCGAAGGATTCTATGACTACAGTGAGAATCGAAAGGCCGAAACTGTTTCAAAAATGTTCGCGAAATAGACTGGAAACAAAAAAATAAATAATAATTCTGAAGTAAAAACTTGGCAAAAGTCATCCCTTTTAAAGCAGTGCGTCCCACACGCGACAAAGTAAGTTTGATCGCAGCACGATCGTACGATAGCTACACCCCTGCACAAGTTGAATCACGGTTGCGGGACAATCCTTTTTCGTTTCTTCATATCGTAAACCCTGGCTATAAGTACCAACAGGAAATTTCTGGGGAACAACGCTATACATTAGTAAGAAATCGCTATCAAGAATTTAAAGAAGAAGAAATCTTTATTCAAGACGAAAAACCTTCTTATTACATTTATAAAATTGTGAATCGCGACGGATTAGAGTTTAATGGGATTGTAGCTGCTACCAGTGCAGCAGACTACGAAAATGATGTGATTAAAAAGCACGAAGATACGCTCGAGTATAAAGAAGTGATTTTCGAAAAATATTTAAATACGGTAGGTTTTAATGCAGAACCAGTGCTTCTCACCTATCCAGATTCTCCCGATTTGGAAGCTATTATTGAAAAAATAATGAAAACGAGGGCAGAATTTGAATTTACCACAACCTATCGCGATACGCATTATTTATGGAATGTCGATGATGAAAAAATTGTTATAGAAATTGAAGCGCTATTCGCAAAAATGGAAACTCTCTATATTGCAGACGGCCATCACCGATCGGCTTCATCGTATCTATTAGCGACACATTTAAAGGAAGAAAATAAAGAGCATACAGGAGAAGAGCCTTATAACTATTTTATGAGCTATTTAATTCCTGAAAGTGATCTAAAGATTTATGAGTTTAATCGTCTAGTTAAAGACCTTAACGGACTTTCAAAACAGGAGTTTTTAATACAATTGGACGGGGTTTTTCGAATTGAGAACCGTGGACAAGAATATTATAAGCCTTCAAAAAAACATCATTTTAGCATGTATCTTGACGGGGAGTTTTATTCGTTATACCTTCGGAAGGGAACGTATACAATTTCGAATGCACTCGATGCTTTAGACACTCAAATATTATATAAAACTATTTTAAGACCAATGCTGGGTATTGAAGACGTACGAAATGATATTCGCATAGGATATTCGCACGGAAAAAACGATCTGGCATATGTTAAAACCGCAGTAGATTCGGGGGAATACAAAGTAGGTTTTGGCCTGCTATCTATCACAGTTGATGAGATGAAGCAAATTGCAGATGAAGGTTTAAAAATGCCTCCTAAAAGCACCTACATCGAACCAAAACTGAGAAGTGGTGTCACGATTTATGAGTTTTGAATAGAGAGTAGTGAAAAATTAGATATGCAAAAATGAGTATTTCAGAGAATTTAACAACATTTAAAAAGAAATTACCAGACACCGTTACGTTAGTTGCCGTGTCGAAAACAAAGCCTGTTTCTGAAATTATGGAAGCCTATAACACAGGGCAACGCATTTTTGGTGAAAATAAAGTGCAAGAAATGGAAGCCAAATGGCAGGAGATGCCTAAAGACATCGAATGGCACATGATTGGGCATGTGCAACGTAATAAAGTAAAATACATGGCTCCTTTTGTTTCTTTAATCCATTCGGTAGACAGTGCGAGGTTGCTTAAAGAAATTAATAAACAAGCGAAAGCTTCAGACCGTGTCATCGACTGTCTGCTACAAGTGAAGATTGCTGAAGAAGACACTAAATTTGGACTCGAAGCTGATTCTGCAAGGGAATTATTAGCTTCAGAAACAACAAAAACATTTCATAACGTTAACATTGTAGGCCTTATGGGAATGGCGACATTTACCGAAGACAATGAACAGGTATCGAGAGAGTTTCAGAAATTAAAAAAACTGTACGATACTTTACAGGAAACCTACAATTTTAAATTTTTATCGATGGGCATGAGCGGCGATTACCAACTTGCTATAAAAAACGGAAGCAACTTAATTCGTGTTGGAAGTGCAATTTTTGGTGCCCGTAACTATTCAAATGAATAGTAAAAACAACAAATAAATAATACCTAAAATTATCATTTGTACGCAATATTAGATATAGAGACCACGGGAGGAAAATACAATGAAGAAGGGATTACTGAAATCGCTATTTATCGGTTCGACGGGCATGAAGTGGTAGATCAATTTAGCAGCCTTGTAAATCCGGAGCGCCCCATACAACCTTTTGTAGTAAACCTTACTGGTATTAATAGCGACATGCTTCGGAACGCTCCTAAATTCTATGAAGTAGCCAAACGCATTATTGAAATTACGAACGATTGTATTCTTGTAGCACACAATGCTAAATTCGATAACCGGATCTTAACCACAGAATTTGATCGATTGGGATATCCTTTCGAGAAAGACACCCTGTGTACTGTAGAACTTTCAAAAAAACTTATTCCCGATCTTCCTTCGTATAGTTTAGGAAAATTAGTGAGATCGTTGGGCATTCCGTTAAGTGATCGGCATCGAGCGCAAGGGGATGCAAAGGCAACTGTAACATTGTTTAAAATGTTGCTGAATAAAGACAACAATAAAGAGATTATAAGTACTTCTATAAAAAAAGACCCAAAGCGGCAGTTGGAGCCAAAACTTATCGATATGATTGCTGCTGCACCTACCGATACTGGAGTGTATTACATGCACAAAGCAGATGGTAGCATAATTTATATTGGAAAAAGCAAGAATATAAAAAAACGCCTTACCCAGCATTTTACCAACGACAATAAGAAATCGAAACAAATCCAGTTAGAAGTTACAGCGGTGACCTACGAAAAAACAGGAAATGATCTTATTGCGCAATTAAAAGAAAGTGAAGAAATAAAACATAACAAACCTAGATACAATCGAGCATTACGCAAAACCTTATTCCAGTATCAGCTCGCCGTTCACAAAAACGAAGAGGGCTATTTAGAATTAAAAATCGAAAAATCGGATGCGCGTAAGAAGCCTGTCACTACATTTACTAATTACCAACAGGCAAAATCTGCATTATTTCTCATCACAGAAAAATACCAGTTGTGCCAGAAATTAACTGGTTTACATAAAACAGATGGAGCGTGTTTTCAATATACTATTAAAGAATGCCTGGGGGCATGTATACAAAAAGAATCTGCTGAGGCATACAATGAACGAGTACGAGAATTTTTAGACAAAAACAGTTATAGCAATCAACACATGCTTATTATCGATAAGGGGCGTGACATCGATGAACGCTCTGTTATTCTTATAGAGAACGGAAACTACAAAGGATATGGCTATTATAATTTGAATTATCAGATTAACAACCCCGAGATTCTTCGTTCAATTATTAATCCAATGCAGAATAATCGGGACGCCCAGCATATAATACAAAGTTACTTACGACGCAATAAGGTACTTAAAATAGTAAATCTTCCACAGGAAGCCCCCATGTAACAAAAGTTGCGTAATTTTATACCTATCTAAAAACAATACGTTGCCGAAACCAAAAGAGAGCATCTGGAAAAGAAGATTACACGAGATCATTTATGAGGCTGACACCCCCATGGGAAAACTCTTTGATATTGTGTTACTTATTCTCATTTTATTAAGTGTTATTTTGGTAATGGTTGAAAGTGTAAAAGGCCAACCAGATTGGGTATACGATTATTTATATTATGGAGAATGGGTTATCACAATCTTTTTTACCTTCGAATATATTGCACGAATTATAACCGTAAAAAAGCCGTCTTCTTACATTTTTAGTTTCTATGGAGTCATCGATTTTCTATCGACCATTCCTCTATACTTATCTTTTATCTTAGTAGGAAGTAACTATTTACTAACGGTTCGCGCACTTCGTTTGTTACGAGTATTTCGAATTTTAAAAGTAACTCGCTATATAGGAGAGGCAAATAAACTGGGAAAAGCATTAAACGACAGTCGCCCTAAAATACTTGTTTTTCTATTTGCTGTTCTAATAGTAGCAATTCTCGCGGGGACCCTTATGTATCTTGTGGAAGGAGAAGAAAGTGGATTTAAGAGCATTCCAGCAAGCGTATATTGGTCTATAGTTACTCTTACTACTGTTGGATTTGGAGATATCGCTCCTGTAAAGCCATTAGGGCAATTTATAGCAGCTGTACTCATGATTATGGGATACGGAATTATAGCAGTTCCTACGGGTATTGTGAGTGCTGAGTATGCAAGAAGCACCGGTAAAAAACCAGATCTAGACAGCGATCAATATGTTCACGTAAATTCGCAAGCTTGTCGTAATTGTGGTGCATCAAGGCATCGCGATGATGCAGAGTTTTGTCATAAATGCGGAAACAATTTGCATCCGGAAGATATAGTTCCCAATGCCGATTAAAAAACCATTACTTATTTGTATTGTAGGTCCTACTGCCATTGGCAAAACCTCCCTCTCTATTGCTATTGCAAAAGCGTTTAATACTGAAATTATATCGGCCGATTCGCGACAGTTTTATAAAGAAATGTCGATTGGAACTGCAGTTCCTTCTTCGGAAGAATTAAGGGAAGTACCGCATCATTTTATACAGAACAAGAGTATTTTTGAACCGTATAGTGTGGGTGATTTTGAAAAAGAAGTCCTTCTGAAGCTACACCAATTATACGAACAGTATAAAGTTGTGGTGATGGTTGGTGGCTCTGGTCTATATGTAGATGCAGTTGTAAAGGGATTAGATTCGTTTCCTAAAGTACCAGATAGCATTCGCAAAACACTAAATAATATTCTCGAAACCGAAGGGATTGCAGTTCTGCAGCGTGAATTGAAAGAGGTTGACCCCACTTACTATAAGACTGTAGATCTTGAAAATCCACATCGCCTTATCCGCGCATTAGAATTGTACCGTGGTACTGGAAAGCCGTATTCCTCATTTCTGAAAAAAGATCCCGGGGAACGTGAATTTAATACACTGCTCATAGGGCTTACTGCAGAAAGACCAATCGTTTACGATAGAATTAATCGTCGGGTCGACATCATGGTGGACATGGGGTTAGTTACTGAAGCAGAAAATCTAAAGGAACACCGCCATTTTAATGCGCTTCAAACAGTGGGATACAGAGAGTTGTTTGAGTATTTCGATGGTGATTTATCTTTAGATGAAGCTATTTCAGAAATAAAGAAAAACACCCGGAGGTTTGCTAAACGACAAGGTACTTGGTTTAGAAAAAATAAAGAAATTCAGTGGTTTGATTTTGAGACAGAACCTTCAGAAATAATAGATTTTATCAAACTAAAAAGCGCCCAATAACCGGGCGCTTTTTCACACTTTATGTATCTTAATTCTTAGTTATCTACTTCATCTTTAACAACCAAACGGAATCCTTCCCCGTGAATGTTAATGATCTCAACACCGTCATCTTTACCAAGATATTTACGCAATTTAGCAATGTAAACATCCATACTACGAGAGGTGAAATAGTTATCATCTCTCCATATTTTGGTTAGTGCTAATTCACGTGGCATTAAGTCGTTTTTATGCAACGCAAGTAGACGTAATAATTCGTTTTCTTTTGGAGATAGTTTTATTGGATCTTCTTTTTTATACGTAAGAAAACGAAGCTTAGAATTTAAGTGGAAGTTACCAACTTGAAATTCGAATTGTTTACTATCTGCAAGAGAATCTGTTGCTTTTCGTTGAATTATTGCTTTAATTTTCATGAGCAATACTTCACTATCGAAAGGTTTATTTAAATAATCGTCTGCCCCTACTTTATATCCCTTTAACACATCTTCTTTCATCGCTTTCGCTGTAAGAAAAATGATAGGTACATCTTCGTTTTTTTCACGAATTTCTTTTGCTAATGTAAATCCATCCTTATACGGCATCATCACATCGAGAATACAAAGATCGTAATCGTCTTTTTTAAATTTCTCGAAACCTTCCATTCCGTTTTTAGCGTGTGTAACTTCGTATTCGTTCATTGCTAAGTAGTCCTTAAGTACCGTTCCGAAATTCGGATCGTCTTCTACCAGCAAGATCTTTTTGTTTTCTGTTTCCATAATGTTAAGATATTAAGTGTAATTTTATAATAAATGTGCTTCCTTTTCCCTTTTCACTTTCTACGTATACTTCTGCATCGTGATCGTCTAAAATTCTTTTAACGTATGCGAGTCCAAGTCCATGACCTTTTACATTGTGTATGTCTCCAGAGTGTTCTCGATAAAATTTATCGAAAATTTTCTTTTGTACGGTTTTCGACATTCCCATTCCTTGATCCCGTATTTTTAAGATGATAGAATTCTTTACATTCTCTGTATAGATGTCTATTTTAGGCTCGTCTTCAGAATACTTTATTGCATTATCTAACATATTAACGATTACATTACTAAAATGAGAATCGTTTGCCAGAATAGAAGATTTTAAGGCTCCGAAATGTGTTTTTATATATCCTCCACGATCTTCTACAAGTAAGCTGACATGCGTGATCGCATCGTCGATCAAGTCGTGTAATTTTAAACGTTCTTTTGGTAGGTCTAGTTCGTTTTTTTCCAATTTAGAAATGCGGAGTACATTTTCTACTTGGGCATGCATTCGTTTATTTTCATCACGGATCATCTTTAGATACCGTGCCAAAAACTCTTTATTATCTTTTACCTTTGGATTATTTAAAGCATCTAACGCAAGGTTAATTGTTGCTATAGGAGTTTTAAATTCGTGGGTCATGTTATTTATAAAGTCTGTTTTTATCTGTGCGATTTGTCGTTGCTTAAACAACTGTGATAACGCACTATAAAATGCAAATACAATTACAGCCGTAAACAATAATGAAAGTACTGCCATCCCTAAAATAGAACTTCGTACTACTTGTTGTTTTTCTGAGAAATTAACATACAATGTGTATTGTTTATTAAATTCTTCGTTTACAAAAATTGGCACCGAGTAGGTTGATTCTGGATCATATTGAAACTTGTCCGACCTAACTTTAGTTGCAAGGTTGTTGCTGTAAATTGCAAACTCAAATTTAGAATCTACCCCTCTTTCAAATAATTCGTCTGAAATTAATTTCTGTATTTCATCTGCAGAAACTCTTCTATGAATTGGAATTTTTGCTGAAATATTATTAAACGAATTTTCAAACTGTTTGCGTTCGTAATCTTTTAATCTACTAAAGGCTACCGAATTTATTTGGGTTTCGCTCTTTCCATCTACCCCTTCTATTATTCTTGTGGTGGTCTTTCTATTTGTTAATCTTCTAAAACGAATACTATCAACTTGTGTATCGAAAAAATTAGAGGTTAATTTATAGTCTTCTTCATAGATTCCATCCGAAAAAATATAGGTTTCGTTCGTCTCGTCACTTTTAATTTTGTAAATAAGTTCACTTATACTTTCTCCATCTTTGGTCTGTGAACTATCAACAATACCACTGTACAAATTATAATACTCCTCTACTTCTCTAGTGGTCAATTCCTTAGAAGTATCAAGCATCACTTGATTAATATTAAAATTGAATTGGTCCTCTTTTGTTTGATACGAATTAGATATCCAATATCCTTGAACAAAAACGATTCCCAATAATGAGAGTATCATTAGGGCTATGAGTAATACAAATAGCTGTTTGTTCATACCCCAAAAGTATGATTTTAACATTTGTTCTCCTTTCTGTTTAACCAAATGTTAACAAAAAGAAAAGTGTAATTAAAAAGTAGTTTTTTGAGAAAATATCTGATGTAATTCTAGCACTCTCTTTTTTGTGTTCTGAAGGTCTATATTTTCAATAACAAAATCGGCCATTTTTGCTTTTTTATCATCACTCCATTGGTGGTCCATACGTTCAAGAATTGCATCTTTAGTAGTAGCATCACGCTGCATTACACGCTCTAATCGCATAGCTACTGGTGCAGTTACCAATACAGTTGCATCACAACTTTTATAACCTCCATTTTCAAAAAGTATTGCCGCTTCCTTTAAACAGTAGGTCCCATGTTGTTTTTCAACCCAACTTTGAAAATGTTTTGCAACTTCGGGATGTATAATCTTATTCATTTTTTCTAAGAGTTGAGCATCTTTAAATACAATGCTCCCAACGTAAGCTCTGTCTAGTCCAGATTTAGTATAAATTGAATCGCCTAATAATTTAATGAGTTGCTCTCTAATTAGTTTCGAACTATTAGTAAGTGCACGGGCTTCATCATCGGCTATATATACTGGCACTCCAAGCTCCATAAACATTTTAGCCACAGTGGTTTTACCACTTCCAATACCGCCTGTAAGTCCTAGTATTTTCATTTAAAAATAAGATAATCAATTTTTTTTGTACTAAATTCAGCGTTTACAATTCCCTTTGGAGATTTAATTAGCTTAGGAATCATAAAATTTTCTTCGGAATTTCGTTCTTTAAAATCACAAATTATACGAAGACTATCTCTGCTAATAGTCTTAAAGTTTTGGACGGAAGCATTAAACGTAACCGTAATCATTTTCGGAATCAATTTAATTGTAGTTCCATCTGGAATATTAATTACTTCTATAGGAACACTAATTTGTTTTTCGGCAAACTCATCAACCGTGATAGCAATACGTACTTTTTTAGGTGAAAGTCTTAATGTTAATGAGTCTGCCACTACTAAAGAAACATCAGCCGAAATATTATCCTGAACCTTATTAAAAGAACGATTTTCGGTAACAATAGAGTCAAGAACATTTACATATTTTGAAGGCCCTGAAACCATCACAGAGTCTGGTACAGAATGTAAACTGTCTAAAGCTTGATATCCATTCTCAAACGATATGGTAGCTCTTGCAATAACGGGAACTTTTTTAGAAACAATATCATCTAAAGGAATATGCAATTGCTCGGGCGAAATGTTCTTTACTGCAATAGATTGTTTTAATTGTGCCGTAGTAAGTTTTATAAGTTCACTTTTAGGAATTACAATTTCGCTGGCACCTTCTTTAAAATATTCACTTAGGTCGATGCGCACCTCCGGATTTTTAAATTTATAAAAAAGAAAACCAAATCCATTTCCCGTGAGATCGAACGAAACTTCATTTGGGTGATCTTTAGACAAAGATGTATTATTCGGTGGGTTATAATAATCAACCTTAGCAGTTACAGTAGCTGTATATTCTTTTGAAAACTTTGTAAGAGTCCAGAAAAGCATTGCAAGTAATAAGAAGAGCAGAAAACTTTTAATTTTCGACTTTTTTAATGCAGGAAATGAAATTTTAGACATACAAATGGCTTCTTTTCAGCTTCTAAATTTACTTAAAAAATAAGTTTGGAAACTTCTTTTCAGGGTCTTTCTGAAGCAAACGTATAAAGAAGGTAGATTTTAAAAATGCAATCCCGTAGCCAAAGAACTGAACAAAAACAGCTGCGACAGACAAAATTCCAATACCTATACTCTTAGTAACGAAAGAAGCATGAAATAAAATTAAAAGTACATATCCGAGAAGTGGGATAATAAGTTCCCATCGATATAGCAATGCGCCTAAGACTGATGCTATGGTGAATATCACAAATAAGCTTGGAAACCAAAAAGTAACCTTCGCCGCAGTAGGGTGCCACTTTGTTAAAATAGGTCGCACCATTCCAAACTTTTTCACTTGCGTATAGAACTTGTTCCAAGAAATACGCCTTTTATGATAGACGAAAGCATTAGGAATAAATGTCGTTTTAAAACCAGATTTTAAGATGCGTTGAGATAAATCGGGATCTTCTCCAGGGTGTATCTTCGCAAAACCCCCAGTAGCTTCAAATGCTTTTTTGGAAATCCCCATATTAAAACTTCGCGGTTCGAAATGTTGTACGCTTTTTTCACTTCCACGAATTCCTCCCGTTGTAAAAAAGGAGGTCATTACATAATTAATTGCTTTCTGTAAAGGTGTAAAACTATCATGTGCCGCATCTGCCCCACCAAAGCAATCGTAATACGTTTTCTTCAAAAATGCATCGACCGTCTTTAAATAATGTGGAGGCATCAATACGTCTGAATCTAAAATTATAAAGTAGTTCCCTTTTGCTTTTTGCATTCCGAAGTTTCTGGAAGCACCGGGACCCGAATTCGGCTTAAAGTAATAAGTGATAGGTAAGTTATTTGCAAAACGCTTCACCACCGCTTCAGAAGTTTCCGAAGAGCCGTCTTCAACGATAACAATTTCATAGGGTTCATTGTACTCCATTTTTATAAAACTGCCTAAAAGTTCTTCGATCTCTTTCGAACGATTAAAGACAGGAATAATAAAAGAATACATTCGACTCATAATATATAAAGGGACTATTCTTTTGTAAAAGCATCCATTACAGCATCGCTTACTCCCATATTAGAAAAACCACCATCATTATAAAGGTTCTGTAGCGTAACTCGTTTTGTAAGGTCACTAAATAAAGAAACCGTATAGGCAGCACAATCTTCGGCGGTAGCATTTCCTAGTGGAGACATTTTATCGGCATATGAAATAAAGCCATCAAACCCTTTTACCCCCTGCCCTGCTGTGGTAGGTGTTGGGGATTGTGAAATTGTATTCACTCTAACTTTCTTATCTCTTCCAAAGAAATAGCCAAAACTACGTGCGATAGATTCTAAGTACGCCTTGTTATCCGCCATGTCATTATAATCTGGGAATACGCGCTGTGCCGCCATATAGGTAAGCGCTACAATACTTCCCCATTCGTTCATCGCATCTTGTTTATAAAGCACACTCATCGTTTTATGAAATGACACGGCAGAGACGTCCCATCCTTTATGAGTCCAGTCGTAATTAGAATCGGTATAATGTTTTCCTTTGCGAACATTAACAGACATACCAATAGAATGCAGCACAAAATCTAATTTTCCTCCAAGAATCTCTTGCGCTTTTGCAACAAGGTTTTCAAGTTCTTCTAAATTAGTAGCATCTGCGGGTATAATCTCTGACCCCGTTTTTTCTGCCAATTGTTTAATTTGTCCCATACGCATTGCAATTGGCGCATTCGTTAATACAAACTCTCCACCTTCCTCATGTACTCGCTCAGCTGTTTTCCAAGCAATAGAATTTTCATCTAATGCTCCAAATATAATTCCTCGTTTTCCTTTTAGTAAATTGTATGACATGGTGCTAATATTTTAAAATCAATTTTAGTTTAATAATTCTTTTGCATTTGCAAGTGCTGCATCGGTGACGTGTTTTCCCCCGATCATTTGTGCAATCTCGACGATGCGCTCCTCTTCCGTAAGAATTTTCAATCCCGTCACCGTGCGCTCATTAACATCCTCTTTATACACTTTTATATGATGAGCTCCTTTAGAGGCGATTTGTGGAAGGTGGGTAATGCTAATTAATTGCATACTGACACTCATTTCCGCCATGATTTTTGCCATTTTATTTGCAATCTCCCCCGAAACTCCTGTATCAATTTCATCGAAAACGATGGTGGGTAACTTTTTGTACTTAGCAAGCACCGCCTTTACAGCTAGCATAATCCGGCTCATTTCTCCTCCAGAAGCAACTTTCTTTAAAGGTGCCGGTGCTAATCCTTTATTCGCTGTGAACAACAATTCGAGTGTATCGGTTCCAGCACTTCGAAAAGTTTTAGAGGCATTTAAGTCGAACTGAAACGTTGCATTTGGCAACCCTAATTCTTTTAAATACGCTTCCAATTGTTTTTTTAATTCGGGTATAGCAGCGATACGTTTTTTATGTATTTCGGAAGCTGTTTGCAAGGCAATTTCTTCCGCATGCGCTTTTTCTCTTTTAGCGGCATCTATAGCACTATCTAAATGAAGAGTTGTATCGATTTTTTCAGCAAGAGACTCTTGAATTTCGATCAATTCATTAACAGTGGCTACGGAATGTTTCTGCTGAAGTTTATAAAGTGTTTGAAGCTTTGCATTTAATTCGAATAAGGTGGATGGATCTGCTTCTACGGTATCTGAAGCTTCAGAAAGTGCTTCGAATATATCTTCTAATTCAATTATTACGCTGTTAATACGATCCCAAAAATCTTCATAACGACTGGCATAATTTTTTAATTTTGACAGTGTAGCTCGTACTTGTTTCGCTGTTTCTATTGTTCCAACATTTTCTTCAGATAATAATTCTAAGCCCTGTGCAATTCCTTCTTGAATTTCTTCAGAATTACTCAATGTTTCAAAAGTTTCCTCCAATTCTTGTTGATCCATTCCTTTTAAATTAGCTTCAACTAATTCTGTGTGTTGAAAGGTATGGTAATCGAGTTCTTTTGTAGCGGTTTCCTTTTCAGAAATAAGCTTCTCTAATGTTTCGGTAACCGTTCTATATAAAGACAATTGTGAGGTATATTCTTGTAGTAGCTCAGCATTTCCAGCAAGTGCATCGATCACCTCGAGTTGATAAGCCTCTGACGCTAACGATAGTGTTTCATTCTGACTGTGAATATCGACTAAGTAAGGAGCTAGCGATTGTAGCTGTGAAAGATTAACTGGAGTATCATTCACGAAAGCTCGGGATTTTCCTCCTGGTAGAATTTCTCTGCGGATTATGGTATGTAGATCGTAATCTAAATCGTACTCATCGAAAACGGCTTCAAGTCCATATCCTTTTAACGTAAATTCAGCTTCAATCACACACTTTTTTGAGTTGTCTTTTACACTGCTAAGGTCTGCGCGTTTCCCTAAAAGTAAGGCAAGTGCTCCCAAAAGAATAGATTTTCCGGCACCAGTTTCTCCTGTTATAATTGTTAGTCCGGGTTGTAAAGTAACGCGGATGTCTTCAATAAGAGCATAATTTTTTATGGCAAGTTGTGAGATCAATTCAGAAAAAAATTACAATTAGCAATGTAAACTTTCCGAAGAGACACCCCTCGGAAAGGAGTTTGAAAGATACGGGTTTTTAAAAAATCTACAGGGAAATACGATATAGAATTAAAACTTTATATTACTCCAAGTTTCTCTTTTAGTAGGTGCCATACGAGTAAGGTTTTCGAGAAGCGTGGTAATATTTACGGAAGGACCTCCGCTAAAAACTGCTTGAATTTCATCACTCTTCGTATCAAAAAAAGTACGAATTAAATACGAGTTTGGGCGACGGTCATTAATATTTTTCAACTTCCCGATCGCAGCGATCATATTTTCTTTCGCTTGCTTTTGGTCTTCAGACATTAAATCTAATCCTTGAAGATGGTATTGATACATAGCATCGTGAAACTCACTGTATACATTCGAAATTAGAGCATCGTTATAGCGGTAGCGCGACTGGGTTCCGTCGCTCGCTTTCCAACCTACAGAATTACTTCCTGCTGCTGTATTTACGATTTGTTTTACCGTCTCGAAATATTCGGCACCGCCATTTAATTGAAAAGTATCTGCATCGAGCCCTAAGATTGTATACACATGAAAAGCGATCGCAGAAATAAGGTTAGAGTCGAACGTATTAATATTAAAGTTCAATGGTTGAAACTCTTTATAGGTAAAGCCTAATTGTTTATCGTTATAATTATAAATGGGTGTATCGTAGGTGGAGTTAAAAACAGGTCTCGAAGCTTGTATTTGTAAGGATCCTAAAAAAGAATCTCCGTTATACTCTGTAAGAATTAAGGTGAAATTACAATCGATTCGCTCTTGGTTCTTAAATGTTTTATTTGTCCACTTGGTGTTGGTTACAAATTCGGTAAGTTGTTGTTGCAACGTTCGAAATACTTGCTGATTTGGCTGTCCTGTTTGTTCTGCATCTATGGTAACTGTAGCGTTTAGTTCTTGAGCTTGTGCTGCAAAAACCATAAACATAAGACTAGATAAAAGTAAAAATTTACGCATGTATGTATTGTAAAATATGATCTAAAATATCGGTAGCTACTTCCGACTTCTGTTTAACTTCAAACGGAAGTACTTTATTGTCTTTAGTTACAAAAGTCACTTTATTTGTATCTTTTTGAAACCCTGCTCCCTTGTCTTTTAGCGAATTTAAAACAATTAAATCTAAATTCTTTTTTTGAAGCTTTGTTTTTGCATTTTCAAGTTCGTTCTGGGTCTCTAAAGCAAAACCAACTAAAAATTGATCTTTTTTAATAGCCCCAAGTGAAGCAAGAATGTCTTTTGTTTTTTCGAGATGGAGCGTTAATGTACCCTCTTTCTTTTTAATTTTTTCTGAAGCTACTTCGGAAGGTCTGTAATCGGCTACTGCCGCACTTAGAATAGCAACATGTGATGTACGAAAATGATCGTGCACAGCCTCACACATATCTTGAGCTGAAACTACCCGTATTACCGTCATGCTCTCTTCTGTTACTTTCACGGCCGATGGACCTAACACAAGTACGACCTCAGCTCCCAGTTTCGCAGCTGCTTCCGCTATAGCACATCCCATTTTACCACTGCTGTGATTTCCAATAAATCGAACAGGATCGATCGCTTCGTACGTTGGTCCTGCGGTGATAAGAATTTTTGTTCCTCGAAAAGGTAATTTCTTAGAAAGTTCTTTTTCAATAAATGACACAATAGCTTCTGGCTCTGCCATTCTACCTTTCCCTATTAAACCACTTGCCAACTCTCCATGATCTGCTTCAATTTGTATATTCCCAAACGATTCTAACGTGGCAAAAGTCGCGAGGGTGGAGGGATGTTTGTACATATCTAGATCCATTGCTGGCGCATAATATACAGGACATTTAGCAGAAAGATATGTGGCTAGCAACAAATTATTACTAGTTCCGTGAGCCATTTTCGAGAGCGTATTGGCTGTGGCGGGAGCTATAATAAATAAATCTGCCCAAAGGGCTAACTCAACATGGTTATTCCATTGGGCATTTTCATTCTCTTCATTGGTAAAAGAAGAGTGTACTTCGTTTTTCGAAAGTGTTGATAAGGTTAAAGGAGTTACAAACTCTTTAGCCGAAGGAGTCATAATAACTTTTACTTCCGCACCTTTCTTAACAAGCAATCGAACTAAAAAGGCAGATTTATAAGCAGCAATACCGGCTGTAACGCCTAGTAAAATATGTTTACCGCTTAAAACTCCCATTTTTATTTTTCGATATCTTCGTCTGCTGTATTACGGAAATAGATCTTATTATCCAACCATTCTTGAACTGCTAGCGCATGTGGCTTAGGTAGTTTCTCATAGAATTTAGAAACTTCGATCTGCTCTTTATTTTCGAAAATTTCTTCCAAACTATCGTTATAGGTAGCAAACTCATCTAACTTTTCAAGCAATTCTTTTTTGATATCGCCATTAATCTGATTGGCTCTCTTAGAAATAATAGAGATTGCCTCATAGATGTTATTAGTTGGTGCATCAACCAAGTTTTTATCAATAGTTGTTGTATTGATTGGTGCTTCAGAATTTTTAATATCTGTCATAATGTAAGGATTATGGTGTTGTTTCAGTCTCAGTTTCGGTTTCAGTAGGGTACGCTGCTAACCGTTTATTAATATCTTCCAGAATTTCATTCGCACGTGGACTGAATTCAGAATCTTTATAATATTTATTAAAGCTGTTATAATACTCTTTTGCTTTTAACAAACGTAATTTTACCAAAGCTGGAAAACTATTTATCGCTAATCTATATCCCGCTTCTAGTCTTCCTAAAAATGCTTGACTTCTAAACTTAGACCCTGGATTATCTACAATGAAGTTTTCAAACGCTTCGATAGCAACTTTATAATCTTCTATACGAAGATACTGGTTTGCTGTTTCGTATGATTTTCTATCTAACTTTAATCGAAGTTCAGCAACAGAAGCATTGGCTTCCTCCCTATAGTCTGAATTAGGATACTTGTTAATATATCCTTGAAGTTTTTCAAGTGCTGTATATGTTTCTTTCTGGTCTAGAGAATATCGGTTAGATAGTTTAGCATAACTTTTTGCAGATCTATACGCTGCAACTTCTACACTATCACTCTGCGGATACGTATCTGCAAAACGTTCAAATTGGTATCCTGCTAAATAGTTATCACCTAACTCATAAAAAGTATTCGCATACAAATACATAAGACGCTCAGCTTGTGGCTTACCTCGATATGCCGGTACGATTTGCTCCATTAAACGCAGGGCTTTTTTGTATTTGCCTTTACGGTATAGTGAATCTGCCATAGCATATTTATTCCCTATATCGTCACCAGTAAGCACCTTTTGATACTCACTACATGAACTAAAAAAAATTACGCTAAAAAAAAGAAGTAATAGACTTGCTCTCATATATTTAAAAAACATCGTGCAAAAGTAGTGAATTATGTGCTATTATAAAAACTTATTACCGCACATGTTTATTGTCCACCAAAGCACTATTCATAGCTGTTTCTGAAAACTTTAACACAAAGAAGTATGCGTAAAATTAAAATTCCGCTACAAATGAACGTAGCTTCAGTCGAAGTTGATCACTAACACCAACCAATGGAAGACGTACTGTATCGTCACACAACTGCTTTTCTTTAAAAACCGCTTTAATTCCTGCAGGGTTCCCTTCGGCAAAAATATAATCGATAGAAGGGGCTATTTTATAATGAATAGCGTATGCCTTGTTCACCTCGTGGTCGAGTCCTAATTGAACCATTTTAGAAAATTCACTAGGAAATCCCTGTGCAATCACCGAAATCACGCCAGCACCCCCAGCTAATACCATTGGCAAAGTAATCATATCATCTCCAGAAATCACTAAAAAATCATCAGGTGTTCCATCAATCATGCGCATGGCTTGTACGATATCTCCAGCAGCTTCCTTTACTCCAACAATATTTTTAAAATCGTTTGCCAATCGAAATACAGTTTCAGGAAGCACATTAGAGGCAGTTCTTCCAGGCACATTGTATAAAATAATAGGTTTTGGAGCCGCTTTCGATATAGCAGCAAAATGTTGGTAAATTCCTTCTTGGGTAGGTTTGTTGTAAAATGGAGAAACTGAAAGAATTGCTGTAAATTCAGAAAGATCGCGTTCTTGCATTTCTTCAATCACGGCCTGTGTGTTATTCCCACCAATACCTAATACTAAAGGAAGTCTTCCTTTGTTTTCAGAAATAATAGTATCGATTACGAGCTGCTTTTCTTTTTTTGAAAGGGTAGCACTTTCTGCTGTTGTACCTAATACAACCAAGTAATTTATTCCGTTCTCAATGTTAAAGTTCACCACCTTTCTTAATGCTGCAACATCTACAGAAAAATCTGCTTTAAATGGGGTGATTAGTGCTACTCCAGTGCCTCTTAATTCTTTCATGGTTCAATCCGTTTACTACGGAAGTTTTATATTACTCAATCTTTTTTAAAATTCGAAGATACTTGGCAATCTCTGTTCTAATTTTTTTTGGTTCCGAAACAGCGACATCGATCAATAAATCGAACAAACGTTCGTCACTTCCGGCAACTCCTACTTTAAATCCTGCCTGACTCTGTGCTACCATCATGTCTAGATATTCATTAGCTCCTTTATAATATCCTACCAAAACATCGAAGGGTGTTTTTAAAAATTCGGTTGCGTTTTGGTTTTTAATATCTCCGCGCCAATTTACATCCTTATTATTAAGTTGATTTTGACGCATTGACGGTAGTTTCTTTTTCACTTCGATAAACGTAAAAACTTTCACATCTTTTCTTTGAATGCCTAGCTCATTCCAAATCTCATACAAAGCTTCAAAATTCTGGAAATCGGCTTCATTCACTAAAAAACCAATAGTCTTAACACGTGCATTACGCTGAGATGTATCCCGTGATTTTAAATAACGATCGGTTACTTTCCGAAGCGATCTCAGCTTTATTTTTCTAAACATATTGGTGACTCGTATCGCATGTAAAAATACAATTTTCGTGAGATATTCGAAGGCAAGATTACGAAATCATTTCAAGGAACTCTGCTTCCGAAATAATCGGAATTCCCAACGATTCTGCTTTGGTTCTTTTGCTCGGCCCCATATTCGCTCCTGCAACTAGGTATCCGGTTTTCCCCGAGATAGATCCAGAAACTTTCCCTCCGTTATTCTCTATAAGTTTCTTTAATTCGGTTCTCGATACTTTTTCAAAAACTCCTGAAACCACAAAGGTATTTCCTCCTAAGGTATCGGTTTGATTTGCCAATTTCTCTGCTGAAATCTCCAACTGAACTCCATACCTTTTTAAGCGTTCGACGACTTTTTTATTTTCTTCGGAAGCAAAAAATGCCACCACACTTTGTGCAATTCGCTCCCCTATCTCATCCACCAAAATCAACGTCTCTTCTGAAGCTGCTGCAAGTGCAGCAACTGTTTTAAAGTGTTTTGCCAGTTTCTTTGCGACGGTTTCTCCCACATACCGAATTCCCAAAGCAAACAACACACGCTCAAACGGAATTTCTTTCGAAGCTGCTACTCCTGCCACTAAGTTTTCAGCACTTTTTTGAGCCATTCGCTCTAAAGGAATGATCTGATCTGCAGTTAGTTCATAAAGATCGGCATAGTTATTTATAAGTCCGTTGGTGACCAACAGTGCAACGGTTTCCCCTCCAAGCCCTTCAATATCCATCGCCTTTCTTGAAATATAATGCTGAATCCTTCCTATGATCTGTGGAGGGCATCCTTCGGTATTCGGACAGTAATGTTTTGCATCGCCTTCTTCACGTGCCAACGGTGTATCACACTCCGGACAAGTGGTTCTATAGATTGTTGGCTCGGTATTGGGATCTCTTTGCGTAAAATCTACCCCGATGATCTTTGGGATAATTTCCCCTCCTTTTTCAACAAAAACAGTGTCACCTTCCCGAATATCCAATTTAGCGATTTGATCTGCATTGTGCAGTGATGCTCTTTTTACAATTGTGCCCGCCAGCTCCACAGGCACTAAATTTGCCACGGGAGTAATCGCTCCTGTTCGACCTACCTGATAACTAATATGTTCTAAAACGGTAGCGACCTGTTCTGCTTTAAATTTATACGCCATTGCCCATCGCGGCGCTTTCGAGGTGTAGCCCAATTCGTCTTGTTGATGCAGGTTATTCACTTTAATTACCACGCCATCGGTTTCGTATGGCAAATCGTGACGATGAACGTCCCAATAATTTACAAACTCCAACACCTCATCGATCGATGTTGCAAGCTTTGCCACTTGAGGTACTTTAAACCCCCATGTATGTGCTTTCTCAAGACCTTCAAATTGTGTTTTAAACGGAAGATTTTCTCCTTTTAAACTATATAACAAACACTCTAAAGGTCGTTTTGCCACTTCACTACTATCTTGAAGTTTTAAACTCCCAGACGCGGTATTACGAGGATTTCGATACGGCTCTTCTCCTGCTTCCACACGTTCGGCGTTCATTTTCACAAAACCTTCAAAGGGGAGAACGATCTCACCACGAATTTCAAAAAAATCGGGATAATCCCCTTTTAATTGTAGTGGTACCGACGGGATGGTTTTTACATTCGCTGTTACATTATCTCCTTGAAAGCCGTCGCCACGTGTTACTGCTCTCACCAAACTTCCTTTCTCATAGGTGAGACTCATGGAAGCGCCGTCGTATTTTAATTCGCACACATACGACACGGGCCCATCGATCATTTTTTGAATGCGTTTTTCCCAATCTAAAAGATCTTCTTTCGAATACGAATTATCCAGTGAATACATTCTATAGGTATGCGGAACGGTTTCAAAATTTTTTGTCACCTCACCTCCTACTCGCAAGGTAGGTGAATTGGGGTCGTATAATTCGGGGTGTGCAGCTTCAAGGGCTTGGAGCTCCTTCAGTTGAATATCGAAATCGTAATCGGATATCGTGGGGTTGTCCAATACGTAATAATTGTAATTATGCTCCCGGAGAGCATTGCGAAGTTGTGTGATTTTTTCTTCCGTAGTCATACCACAAAGATAAAATTTTATCTTGCGCTTCTTTTAAAATGAATAAGGATTTAATAGACTTTCAGAGAATTCATTTAGAAAAGTAAGACTCTAGATCTTAACGCTCTTTTAGGTTCTTTCTTCACTGAGCCATTTTGGAAGTTGCGGCGGTTTAAAGTCTTCCATTTTCTGAAGCAGAATATCGACCGAATTTGAAACAAGTAATAAATTATAGTTCTCCATAGAGACAAATCCTTTACGAACCATCGTTTCAAGCATTTTAAGAAGATCATCGAAAAACCCATTTACATTAAGAAGCCCAATTGGTTTGTTGTGCAACCCTAACTGAAGCCACGTAATAATTTCAAATAATTCTTCTAACGTGCCGAAGCCTCCAGGAAGTGCTATAAATCCATCACTTAGTTCTTGCATTTTTAATTTACGCTCATGCATGTTCTGTGTTGTAACAAGCTCTGTTAAACCCAAGTGAACTACTTCTTTTTTCTTTAAAAAATCGGGTATAATACCAAGTACTTTTCCTTTATTATCGAGTACTGTTTTTGCCAGCGTGCCCATAACTCCTATCTTCGCAGCACCGTATACCAATTGAATGTGTTGTTCTGCGAATCGTTTTCCCAAAGTTTCAGCAGCTTCCGTAATAGCACTGTCATTTCCATCGCTGCTTCCGCAGAAAACACAAATATTTTTTAAATCATTCATACCAGCGACATTTTAGCATTCGATCTTTTCCGAAGAGATCTTTTTTTAGTTGTATTTCTGAAAAACCTTCCGTTTCCAGTAAGGTTTTCATCTCTTTACCAAGATACTCATTAATCTCGAAATACAGAATTCCTTTAGGGCTTAAATGGCTTTTAGCGACTTGAGCAATCTTTCGATAAAATAATAGTGGGTCGGAATCTGAAACGAACAATGCAGTCCCAGGCTCGTAGTCTAAAACATTGTGATGCATGGCTTTTTTTTCCAACTCACGAACATAGGGCGGATTGGAAACAATGATATCGTACGTTTTTGGAAGTGGTGTTTTAGAAAGAATATCATGTTTGAGGAAATCGATTTCCACAGTGTTCCTTACAGCATTTTTAGTTGCTATTTGCAAAGCTTCTTGCGAAATATCTAACGCAGTTATAGGGACTTTTGGAAGGTGTTTCGCCAAAGAAATTGCAATACATCCCGATCCTGTTCCGATGTCTAGAATTCCATGCTGTAAAGGCTGCTGTTGAAGATCTTTAAGGATCCATTCAACCAATTCTTCAGTTTCAGGTCGTGGGATGAGCGTATGTTCATTTACACCAAATGGCAATCCGAAGAATTCTGTAATCCCTGTGATATATTGAATTGGCTGATGTCGCTTTAGTTTTGAAATAGCTTCAGAAAACAAATTAGAAACCTCTGTTGAAATTTCCTGTTTGGGCTTTAGTGCCACATCGATGCGACGCAACTGAAGGTAATGTCCCGTGAGTTCATAAAAGAACGCCTGTGTTTCTTCTGAAGGATACACGTCTTTTAAACTTTCAAAAAACTGGGTTCTAAGTTCACTTAATGTCATGGCTACTTATAAATCTTTAAGCATGTGCACGGGGCACGAATAATGTCCAGTATTTCCCAACGCACCATCGATATAACTAAATCCGCTTCGTTCGTATAATTTTTGGGCTGCCTTCATGTATGGCATGGTTTCCAAATAGCATTTTTCAAACTGAAACTCTTTTGCTTTCGCTAAACAGTTTTGCATCATGGCACTCCCAATGCCTCTTCCCCGAGCTTGTGGTAAATAATACATTTTTTGAAGTTCACAAACATTTCCTTCATAATTCGCTAAAGGAGCTACGCCAGCACCACCAATAAGCTCTCCATTTTCTTCTACTACAAAATAGGCCATACGGTTAGACTGGTATGTTTCGAACATACAATCGAGTGCAGCGTCTTCGTAGGCAGTTCCCACCTTTGGAACACCCAAATCGATTAAAACACTTCGTATCACCCTTGCTATATGAGGATTATCTTTTTTTTGAATCGGACGTATTATTGGCTCGTTCATCTCCTTTAGAACTTGTATTTTTACGTCGTGAAGATACACGAAAAATATATGTTGCGTTGCATACAACTGGCGAAAAACGGCTTACCAGAAGCAATGCCTAATCCGTCGGTAGGTGCCTTGTTGGTTCACAATGGACAAATTATTTCGGAAGGATTTACCAGTGCTTATGGAGGTCCTCATGCCGAGGTAAATGCAATTAAAAATCTGTCTAATACGAGTCTATTATTGGAGGCCACTTTGTACGTTACCCTAGAACCCTGCAGTCACTTCGGAAAAACCCCTCCCTGTGCCGACCTTATTATCGCGAGTGGTATTAAAAAAGTGGTGATTGGCGGCACCGATCCCAATCCGAAGGTGGCCGGGAACGGTATTAAAAAACTTATCGAAGCAGGTTGTGATGTCATTGTAGGAGTATTAGCCGAAGCATGCGAAGCTGTAAACAAACGGTTTTATACCTTCCACACACAAAAACGTCCTTTTATTACTTTAAAATGGGCGGAAACAAAAGATCATTTTATCGCACCTTTATCTAAAAATAGGGGCATTGCAAAAGAACCTTTTTGGATCACCAATAGATTTTCACGCCAACATGCCCATAAAATGCGGGCAATGGAGCAAGCCATCCTTGTGGGAACACAGACGGTATTGCAGGACAACCCATCTTTAACTACCCGGGATTGGCACGGAACCTCTCCTATTCGAGTTATTTTAGATCGAACATTAAAAATCCCAAAAGATGCGGCAATCTATGATAGCAACGCACCAACCCTCATAATTACGGAGCAAAAAAGAGAAGCAGTACAAAATATTACGTTCGAAACTATCGTGTTTTCAGAAACATTAGCGAAACAAATTTGCGCTATTGCTTATAAGCACAACATTCAATCTATTTTAATAGAAGGTGGAGCTAAAATGCTTCAGACGTTCATCGATGAAAATCTTTGGGATGAAGCTTTTGTCTTTACCGGAGCAACTCAATTTAAAACTGGAATTAGCGCACCATTACTTTCAGAAGAACTCGTTTCAGAAACCATTTTAAAAGATGATCTTTTAACCTATTATAAAAACCAAACGAATTGACGGCTCTTATTCTTAGCGTTTTCGCTTCTACCTTGATCTTTGTGATCTTTAAACTTTTTAGTAAGTACGGAGTGAACACGATGCAAGCGATTATAATAAATTATTTTGCCGCCTGTCTCTGTGGGCTCTTTTTTTATTCGGAACCCATAACCATCTCGAAAATTCCCACCTACCCTTGGTTTTATTATACTCTTGTTTTAGGAGCATTATTTATAATTGTTTTTAATTTAATGGCAATAACTACCCAACGAAGTGGACTTTCGGTAGTATCTGTAGCAACAAAAATGAGCGTTGGGATCCCCATCGTTTTTGGACTGCTTTATTACAAAGAAAGTTTAGGGATATTAAAAAGTGCAGGAATTTTACTCGCATTGGTTGCTGTTTATCTTGCTTCAATTAAAACGAAAGATGGAATCGCTATTAAAAAGAAGAATCTAATTTTTCCGCTATTGGTATTTTTAGGAAGTGGAATTATAGACACAAGCATTAAATTTTTGGAAGATGCTTTTGTCGCAGAGCAAGACGTTCCTCTATTTTCTGCTACCATCTTTTCTGCTGCTGCATTTATTGGAATTCTAGTGCTAATTACTCAAGCAATACAGGGAAAGTTTAAATTTGAGTTTAAAAATGTTATTGGTGGAATAGCCCTTGGTATCCCAAATTACTTTTCAATCTATTTTATCGTTAAAGCATTACGGAGCGATCTTCTAGACAGTTCGGGTATTTTTACCGTAAACAATGTTGCTATCGTTATGATCTCAACGTTTGTAGGAATTCTTTTTTTTAAGGAAAAATTACTTCCAAAAAACTGGCTAGGCATTGTATTAGCTGTAGTGAGCATTTTTTTAGTAGCTTTAGGAACATGGTAATGGAGAAAGAAAGAGACACGTATAAAACTATCGTAAAACCTTCTTCGGAAGTACTTTTTAAAGACCGCGGAAGTAAGTTTTTTGGATATGCATTTCCGGCGACCAACGAAGATGAGATAAAAGAACATCTTGAAGCTTTAAAGAAAACGCATCATACAGCACGCCACTTTTGTTATGCTTGGCAGTTGGGGAAATCTTACGACAGCTATCGGGCTAATGATGACGGAGAACCCTCTAACAGTGCTGGAATGCCAATCTACGGTCAATTACAATCTTTTGATGTTACTAACATTCTGGTCGTGGTGGTACGGTATTTTGGTGGAACAAAATTAGGCGTTGGCGGGTTAATTCAAGCTTACAAAGCCACTGCACAAATAGCATTAGAAAGTTCAAAAATAGTGCAACGAACCATTGATGAAGAATTGATTTTAAAATTTGAATACCCCGAGATGAATACGGTAATGCGTATTATTAAAGATGAAAGCCTCAACATTACATCACAAACAATGGAATT
The DNA here is from genome assembly GCF_001637325.1 of Cochleicola gelatinilyticus. Lineage (GTDB taxonomy): Bacteria > Bacteroidota > Bacteroidia > Flavobacteriales > Flavobacteriaceae > Cochleicola > Cochleicola gelatinilyticus. The sequence continues at coordinate 55,838 of NZ_LRXL01000037.1, read as the reverse complement.
GAATTGTGAAATCATTCTTTCAGTTCGAAAAAAAGACGCCGATCGTATTTTTAAAATTTTTAATACAACGTATAAGGTGAATGTAAAAAGAGAGGCAGATGACGAGGAAAGAGCGCAGAATCAGGAATAAAATACGAAATGAAAAGTTGACGTGCTGTAAATTAGCTATGTTAATGGCAATTAAAAACTTATTTTAAAAAATTGACACAGTATAAAATATAAACACACCTTCTATTAAAATCTTTTTTCTAACACCTTCCCTTCAAAAAAAGAGGTCTTCTTAAAATTATTGTTGCGAGTCTACTCTTCCTCTATAAGGAGGTAAAAAAAGTGGCTGCATTATTTTCAATGCTAATAATTTAATGCTACTTCCGCACGATGTACCTCTCAAAAACTTCTTTTACCTTTGCAACATGCACAAACACATTTCCAGCCTTCAGAATCCATTGATAAAACACGTGATGCAGCTTCAGGAGAAATCCCGAGAGCGAAAAAAAAGCGGCGTATTTGTTTTAGAAGGACAACAGGAAATTGAGCTAGCTCTTGAAGGAGGTTATTTATTAAAAACGCTGTTCTTTTGTTCAGAGATAATTTCCGAAGCGCAACTTTCTAAAGTACAAGCAAAAGTTACAACAGCTTTAGAAGCTATCGAAATTACTAAAGTAGTATATGAGAAGATCGCCTATCGGAAATCCACCGAAGGCGTTATTGCTATAGTCCAGTCGAAAGAACAAGCGCTATCTTCCCTAGAGTTTTCAAATAAAAATCCGTTACTATTGGTAGCAGAAGCCCCTGAAAAACCAGGGAATATTGGAGCGATACTTCGTACTGCAGATGCGGCAAATGTAGATGCCGTTCTTATCGCAAATATGAAAACCGATTTGTACAACCCCAATGTGATTCGAAGTAGCGTGGGGTGTTTATTTACAAACACTGTTGCGACGGGAACTACTTCAGAAATTATTGCATTTTTAAAAGCGCAAAAAATTACGATATATTGTGCCGCGTTACAGGCATCGGTTGCGTATCATACCTGTGATTTCGAAAAGTCAACAGCGATTGTCATGGGTACAGAAGCTACTGGACTTTCTACGGAATGGCTCGAAAACAGCGATCAGAATATCATTATCCCCATGCTCGGAAAGGTAGACTCAATGAATGTTTCGGTGGCAGCTGGAATCCTTATTTTTGAAGCCAAACGACAACGCAATTTTTTGTAAATAAAGCCGCATAACAAGTATAATACCCAACCGTATGACTCCAAATCAAGTTTTTTACCTCATTATCGGGCTGCTTGTTCTCAATTTTGTGATTGACACCCTCCTCGATTTTTTAAATGCACGCCATTTCGACGATCCCATTCCCGAATCCTTAAATGAAGTCTACGCTACTGCCGAATACCAAAAATCGCAACGGTATAAAAAAGAAACCTACCGCTTTAGCTTACTTACTTCTAGTGTATCTATTGGTGCAACGCTTGCCTTTTTCTTTTTCGACGGTTTTGCCTATGTAGACAGTGTGGCACGATCTATTTCAGAGAACGCTGTTGTGGTTGCTTTAATTTTCTTCGGAATTATTCTCTTTGCCAGTGATGTGCTTACCTTGCCATTTAGCTACTACCGTACTTTTGTGATCGAAGAAAAATACGGATTTAACAAAACAAATCTTCAGACCTTCATTGTAGACAAACTGAAGGGTTGGGGAATGATGGCACTTTTAGGCAGTATTCTCATGACCGCATTAATTTGGTTTTATGAAACGGCAGGATCTAATTTTTGGCTGTATGCTTGGGGAATGATCACCGTTTTTGTTGTTTTTCTGAATTTATTTTACGCTCGTTTAATTGTTCCTTTATTCAATAAACAAACCCCTTTAGAAGCAGGAACGTTACGTACTAAAATTGAAGCGTATTCAGAAAAAGTGGGCTTTACTCTAGACAAGATTTTTGTGATCGATGGCTCTAAACGCAGCACCAAGGCGAATGCTTATTTTTCAGGCTTCGGAAGCGAAAAACGAATCACTTTATACGACACCCTCATTAACGACCTTGAAGAAGAAGAAATAGTTGCTGTGTTGGCTCATGAAGTAGGGCATTATAAAAAAAATCATATTATCGTAAACTTATTGCTATCTATTGGTAACATTGGAATTACTCTTTGGATTCTCTCCCTACTTGTTGGCAATCCAATTCTTTCTGAAGCCTTGCACGTTTCAGAACCTTCCTTTCATATTGGTCTTATTGCTTTTGGTGTTTTATACAGTCCCATTTCTGAAATTACAGGACTTTTTATGAATTACCTCTCTCGAACGTTTGAATATCAAGCCGATAATTATGCGCAAGAAACCTATGCTGGAAAACCACTTATTACCGCCCTTATGAAGCTTTCAAAAAACAGTTTAAGTAATCTCACGCCGCACCCTGCTTTTGTTACAGTGCATTATTCGCATCCTACGCTGCTACAACGGTTTCAGAATCTTCAGAAATAATAAGGACATTCTTTAAAAATTACCTATTTTGAAAACTATGAAATCGTTCGCTATCCTCTTACTTTTATTGTTTTCAGTAGTAACTACTACAACACCTCTTTCAGCACAGACAGAAACAGACTCTACACAGAAAAAAGGAAAGGAACTTCCTTCTAAAGAATTTGTTGTAAAAGAAGATGCCCTCTACGGCTCCAATCCCTTTGGAGATTATAACGAAGCGTATTATCTGGTTAATAGACTCAACGATCAAATAGGGTTACCTCCCACCAAATTTAACTTGAGGACACCGCAGGCAGCCCTTGAACATTTTGTTATGAGTGCGCGTAATGGTCGTTATGAAGACGCCATGCATGCACTAAATCTTAATTTATTACCTACGGACCTCACCAAAGAACAAGCCATTACCCTAGCAGAAAAATTATATTTTGTGATCGACCAGCGAGTATCTATAAACTGGGATGGACTCTCAGACAGACCCGATGGTCAGATCGACATGAGCACCTCTACCAACAAGGCCATTGCCGGAAAACCTAGACGCAGTGTGGTCTTTGGAGAGGTAGGTCTTGATGAACGCGATATCGTTTTACGAGTGCAAAGGGTACGGTATAAAGATTATGGAGCATTGTGGCTTATTTCCGCAAATACGGTTGAAAACATTGAACCTTTGTACGAAGCTTACGGACCAAGAAAGTTAGATACCATGATGCCGGAGTGGGCGCGATTTGAATTTCTTGGATTTCCAGTCTGGAAATTTGCAGGCACGATACTTTTATTTATTATCTCTTATTTATTTGGAATAGGAGTGGTTCGTGTTTCACAAAAGCTGTTTCGACGATCGGAAAAAATATGGATTAAAAGCATTGCCGATAAACTAGCGAAACCGGCAGGTATTCTCTTTGGAAGCTTTCTATTCTATATATTACTAAACTATTTAATTTCGCTGTCTGGTGGATTTGCCTCCATTGTATATACAGGGCTTATCATACTCATGATTATTGCAATCACTTGGTTTGTAACACGCCTTGTAGATTATCTAATGACTTACATTGCCGAAAACAAAGTAGGCGATATTTCTGAAGAAGAAAATGAAGAAGCACGAAAAATGCTGACCTACATTTCGGTTGCAAAACGCATTGTAACCTTTCTTATTTTTATTATTGGAGGGTACGTGATAATTTCTCAATTTCGATCGCTTGAAAAATTCGGGATTTCGATTCTAGCATCGGCAGGGGTTGCAACAGTGATCTTAGGTATTGCAGCACAAAATACCCTTGGAAATATTTTTGCAGGATTACAAATTGCACTTACCAAACCCGTACGAATTGGAGACACGGTGATTATTAACGACGATTGGGGGAATGTAGAAGAAATTGGTTTTACTTATATGGTGATACGAACGTGGGACCTTCGCAGATTAGTAGTACCCCTACGATGGGTCATTTCCAATATTTTTGAAAACTGGTCGATGACAAGTTCTCACCAAATACGCCCAATAATTATTCACGCTGATTACAGAATTGATGTTCCAAAAATAAGAACCAAATTCGAGGAATTATTAAAAAATGCAGACGAATGGGATGAAGAAAACCCGCCCATTCTTCAAGTGGTAGATACTACAGACAAATCTATAAAACTCCGTGCCTTGTGTAGCGCTAAAGACGCAAACACCTCTTGGAATCTTCATTGCAAATTAAGGGAAGAATTAGTGGCCTATATTTGTGAATTGGAAGAAGGCATCTACCTTACGAGAGAACGTATTGACGTTTCACAGACAAATGCTTCTTAGTGAAAAGGTTTTTATATAAGCTAACCACTGCTACACTATTTATTGTTAAAAATCTTATAATTTACTGCCTTCTAATTATTTACAATAAATAGATATGCTATTTTTTTGATGAATAATAGAACAGAAATTTTAAATCATTAATAGCAATTACAACTCTTTTTTTGATGTTAATGAACTGTTAATTTATAATCCCCTGAAATAGAATAAAGTTTTATTTTAAGATTAAGAATCTAGAAATAACACTTGGCTGTTTTAACCTATTAGCGTACATTTAATGTATGACAGAGGAAGTATTAGAAAAAGAGAAAAAACAACTCGCCAAAGAATATAAAGAATTACTTAAAATTAGCTACCGAATGCTTTCTACGGAAGACAAGAAGCTAATTAGAAGTGCATTCGATATTGCTGTTGATGCCCACAAAGATCAACGGCGCAAAAGTGGTGAAGCATACATTTTTCACCCCATAGCTGTAGCAAAAATAGTAGCTTCAGAAATTGGCTTAGACGCCACTTCTATTGCTGCCGCTTTATTACACGATGTAGTAGAAGACACCTCTTACACATTAGATGATATCGAACGAATGTTTGGAGAAACTGTGGCTCGTATCGTAGATGGATTGACGAAGATTTCGAACATGCCTTACGATAAAGACGTTTCTCTTCAAGCGGAGAACTTCCGAAAAATGCTCTTAACGCTTAATGAAGATATTCGTGTAATTATAATTAAAATTGCCGATCGATTGCACAATATGCAAACGATGGACTCTATGCCGGCTCATAAACAAGTAAAGATAGCTTCAGAAACCCTTTATATTTATGCTCCGATGGCACATCGTATCGGTCTTTATAATATAAAATCTGACCTCGAAGATCTCGGATTAAAATATACAGAACCTGAAGTATACGACGATATTCTCAGTAAAATAAAAGAAAGTAAAGAGGATCAGGATGCCTATATCGAGGCATTTTCGAAAACCATTCAAGACTCTTTAAACGCTGAAAATTTAGACTACCAGATTAAAGGCCGTCCAAAATCCATTTTTTCAATTCGAAGAAAGATGCTTGCTCAAAACGTAAGTTTCGATGAGGTCTATGATAAATTTGCGGTTCGAATTATCTATAAAAGTGATCCGGAAAATGAAAAATTTGTTGCTTGGAAAATATATTCAATCGTAACAGATCATTTTCGCCCCAACCCAATTCGATTGCGAGATTGGATTTCTTCTCCTAAATCAACAGGATATGAAGCATTACACATTACTGTAATGGGACCAAAAGGACGATGGGTTGAAGTGCAAATTAGAAGCCAGCGAATGAATGAAATAGCCGAAAAAGGCTATGCTGCTCACTACAAATATAAAAACAACGAAAAAGAAGATGGAGGTTTAGACGACTGGTTAAATAAATTACAAGAAACACTCGAAAACCAAGATATAAACGCAATAGATTTTGTTGAAGAATTTAAACTAAATCTTTACGCTAAAGAAATATTTGTATTCTCTCCTAAAGGAGATCTGTATTCGTTACCAAAAGGTTCTTCTGCTTTAGATTTTGCTTTCCATGTCCATACAGAAATAGGTTCACACACTAGGGGAACCAAAGTAAATGGAAAATTAGTTCCACTAAGTTATGAACTTAAAAGTGGTGATCAAGTAGAGGTAATTACGTCCGAAAAATCAAAGCCATCTGCCAACTGGCTAGATTATGCAACTACTGGCCGTGCACGGTCTAAGATAAAATCTTCATTAAAAGATGAAAAGAAAACCTTAGCCGAAGAAGGGAAAGTTATCCTTGCTAGAAAATTAAAATCGTTAAAAATCACATTAGACGAAAAAACGATCAATCAACTGGTGATTTATTTTAAAGTAAAAACGAGTCTCGATCTTTTTTACCGTGTTGGTGCTGGCATTATTGATAATCAGAAATTAAAAGATTTTGCCAACTCCAGAAGTAACGCTTTTGTAAGTTTCTTTAAAAACAGAATTCGGAAACCCGATACTCCCGAAGACATCCACAAAGATGAAATCACCGAGAAATACGACCAAATTGTTTTCGGAAAAGACGAGCAAAAGTTAGATTATAAAATGGCCAATTGTTGCAATCCGATTCCAGGAGATGATGTGTTCGGATTTACAACCGTAAATGAAGGCATTAAAGTGCACAAAAAAAATTGTCCGAATGCGGTTCAATTACGAGGGAACATGAGCTATCGGGTGCTTCCAGCAAAATGGATTGATTCTACACAACGAGAATTTAAGTCGGAGTTAATCCTTACGGGTATCGATTCTGTTGGATTGGTAAACGAACTTACTAAAGAGATTTCTAGCAATTTACACATCGACATGAAAAGTGTTCATTTCGACAGTAATGACGGGGTTTTCTCTGGTAGAATTACGGTAGTCGTAAAAAATAAGAACATTTTAGACAATCTTGTTCAAAACATTAAAAAAATAAATGGAATTGATAAAGTTACACGAGTATAAATGAGTAACTTTGCAACGCTATATGAGTACGAAGACAGATACAAATAATCAAGCTATTGTAAAGAATGTGTTTACGGGTTTCTTAGAACAAAAAGGACACCGTAAAACTCCCGAACGCTACGCAATACTTCAAGAAATATACGATCAAGAAGTTCATTTCGATATTGAGTCGCTATACATCAATATGAAAAATAAAAACTATCGTGTAAGCCGTGCTACCCTTTACAATACAATCGAATTATTATTGGAGTGTGGGCTTGTTCGAAAACATCAATTCGGGCAAAATCAAGCACATTATGAAAAATCATACTTCGATAAACAGCACGACCACGTAATTCTCTCCGACGGAGAAGTAATCGAATTCTGTGATCCTAGAATTCAATCCATTAAAAAAACTATCGAAGAAGTTTTCGATATAGAAATCACCAACCACTCACTCTATTTCTACGGAAATAAAAAATCTACCAATACTAAATAAATTATGGCAGTAGACTTACTACTCGGGCTCCAGTGGGGCGATGAAGGAAAAGGAAAAATTGTTGATGTACTTACCAGCAATTACAATATAATTGCACGTTTTCAAGGAGGACCTAATGCTGGTCACACCCTCGAATTTGATGGAATTAAACATGTATTGCGCACCATTCCTTCAGGTATTTTTCATGAAGAATCCATAAATGTAATTGGTAATGGTGTCGTTATCGACCCAGTGGTTTTCGTTAAAGAATTAGAGGGACTCGATAAATACAATTTAGATTATAAGAAAAACCTTATTATTTCACGTAAGGCACATATCATTCTCCCAACCCATCGTTTATTAGATGCGGCTAGTGAAGCATCAAAAGGAAAGGCGAAAATTGGTTCCACTTTAAAAGGAATTGGACCAACATATATGGACAAAACTGGAAGAAACGGAATTCGTATAGGAGATCTTGAACTGGAAAACTGGCAGGACAAATACCGTGCTTTAGCAAACAAGCATGAAGCAATGATCGATTTCTACAATGTAGATGTACAATACGATCTAGCCGATTTAGAAGCAGAATTCTTCGCGGCGGTCGAAACACTAAAAAGACTTACATTTATAGATAGCGAAGAGTACTTACATCAAGCCCAAAAAAATGGAAAAACCATTTTAGCTGAAGGAGCTCAAGGGTCTTTATTAGACATCGACTTTGGAACCTATCCTTTTGTAACCTCTTCCAATACTACAGCTGCAGGAGCCTGCACAGGTTTAGGAGTAGCACCTAATAAAGTTAACGAAGTATTTGGGATATTTAAAGCCTATACAACACGCGTTGGAAGTGGCCCCTTCCCTACCGAACTTTTCGATGAAACCGGCTTAAAAATGGCGAAGATCGGAAATGAATTTGGTGCAGTTACAGGACGTCCAAGACGTTGTGGCTGGTTAGACTTGGTAGCGTTAAAATACGCTGTACAAGTAAATGGAGTTACGCAGTTAATGATGATGAAAGGCGATGTTTTAAGCGGCTTCCCAAAATTAAAAGTATGTACTGCATACAATTATAAAGGGGAACAAATAAATCACCTACCCTATAACATTGAAGCTGAAAATGTGACGCCAATCTATACTGAAATGGAAGGATGGAAAGAAGACCTTACGGAAATGACAGAAGTTTCGCAGTTTCCAAAGGCTTTAAATGCGTACATCGATTTTCTTGAAAAAGAACTGGAAGTGCCTATTAAAATCGTTTCAGTAGGTCCCGATAGAAAACAGACCATTCATCGGTAAGCATACGTTTTTGTTGTAGTGGTCGTTATCGTATGTATAAATTCATTTTATTGAAGATTCCTAACTACATATTTTTAATTCTGTTTTTCTTCGGAAGCCTTGCAGTTGCACAAACTCCACAGGAAAAACAGAAAGTAGATATTAAATCAGGATATTTAGAAAAAAAACCTGAATTTCCTGATGCCATTATTTACACCAAAGATGAAGCGGGACAGGTCTATATTGTTCACGAAGGCATCGAGATGTGGTGCGATCAAGCTTATGTTTATCTTAAGGAAAATTTTGTAAAAGCCTACGGAAGTGTTCGCATTACGCAAGCCGATACCATTAATATGCGCAGTAAATACGCTGAGTATAATGGGAATACACAATTTGCCTTTGCAAGTGGAGATGTGGTGATGAAAGAACCCAAAACTACACTAAAAACAGATACTCTTTACTTCGACCGAATTAAACAACAAGCATTCTACCGAACTGGCGGAACTGTCATCGATACCGCGAGCACACTTACAAGTCGTATTGGAAGATATTACGCAAAAGACAAGAAGTATCAGTTTCTTTCTAATGTTGTCATTACCAATCCAGATTATATCGTAAATTCTCCACAATTAGATTTTTATTCTGAAACGGGAGGCGCATACTTATACGGTGCTTCAACTATAGAATCTGATAATAGCACCGTGTATTGTGATCGCGGCTATTATGATACTCGCAAGAAAACTGGACATTTCGTAAAAAATTCAAGAGTGGACTACGAAAACAGAATTTTGTACGGAGATAGTATTTATTTCGATCAGGAAAAAAGTTTTGCTTCCGCTACAAACAATATTAAAGTCTTAGATACTGTAAACAAAAGCATCATACGAGGGCATTATGCAGAAGTTTTTCGCGCCAAAGATTCTGTATTTATTACTAAACGTGCAGTCGCTATAACTCTACGCGACAACGATTCAATTTATGTACATGCCGACACCCTTCAAGTGACAGGAAAACCGGAGAACAGAATTATAAAAGGATTTTATCGAGCACGTTTGTTTAAAAGAGGATTAGGTAATGAGCAGCCTACCAGCGGAAAATGTGACTCGATCTTTGTCGATCAGAAATCAGGAATTACAAAATTACTACGAAATCCTGTATTATGGACTGGTGACAATCAAATGACTGGCGACACCATTCATTTATTATCGAACACCGTCACAGAAAAACTCGATACTCTAAAAGTTTTTAATAATGCTTTTTTAGCTCAGAAAGATACTTTGGGAACCGGCTACAATCAAACTTCGGGTGAACGACTTATCGGTTTGTTTCACAATAATGAACTTGACACTGTGAACATTAATAAAAATGCACAGGTCATTTTCTTTTCCAGAGATGAAGAACAAAAGCTGGTAGGTATTAACAACACTACCTCCAGTAATATTCAGATGTATTTGGAAGACCAACAAGTACGCGGTATTCGTTTTATAAAACAAGCCAAAGGAAAAGTATATCCGCCATCTCAATTTCCAGAAAACGCCCGAATTCTCCCTGGTTTTAATTGGCGCGGAGAAGAACGATTGCTTACAGTAGAAGACCTTTTTAAGGGGAAACCACGCCCTGTACTTCCAAAAATCAACGGCATTCCACTACCTGAAGACGAAGGAGAATTTTTTGAAGAAATGGATGAGGAGGAACTTGATTTACCCCCCGAATCTAAACTAAAACCGGAAGATCTTCAGAACCGGGAAGACGATCCCAAACAACGTACCCGACAATCGGAAGAACAGCAAGAAGGCAAGATTAAAAACGACAGCATTCTGGAAGATAATTCCGAAGAAAATAAATAATTACTTCGAAAATTAATTCCCGCTTAAACGGTACGCTGCATGAAAAAAGACTTTCTAAAATACCAGACGCAAACCACACCACATCCCTTAGCGATGGAAGTTTCACACGCTACAGGAAGTTATATTTACGACACGAATGGAAACAAACATCTCGATTTCGTCGCTGGTGTTTCCGCGTGTACATTAGGACATAGTCATCCGAGAGTCGTGAAAGCTATACAAGCACAAGTTGAAAAATACATGCATGTCATGGTCTATGGCGAATACATTCAATCGCCCGCTATAGCGCTTACTAAATTATTAGCAGAGCAACTCCCAAGCCCTTTAGAAACTACCTATTTAGTGAATAGTGGTACAGAAGCCATCGAAGGCGCAATGAAACTGGCACGACGCGCAACCGGAAGAACCGAATTGTTATATATGCATCATGCCTATCACGGCAATACGATGGGTTCTTTAAGTCTTATGGGCTATGAAGAACGAAAAAAAGCCTTCGAACCGTTGCTGCCCGACTGTCATGAAATCACGTTTAATGCTGTAGATGATCTTAAAAAGATTACATCCGCTACTGCTGCCGTGGTGATGGAAACCATTCAAGGCGGGGCAGGATTTATTCTTCCGAAAAATGACTATTTAAAAAAAGTTAGAGAACGTTGCGATGAAACTGGTACTCTCTTGATCTTAGATGAGATTCAACCGGGTTTTGGTCGGACTGGAAAATTATTCGGATTTCAGCACTTCGGAATCGTCCCCGATATTCTTGTAATGGGTAAAGGAATGGGTGGCGGACTCCCCATTGGTGCTTTTACAGCTTCGGAAGCGCACATGGCATTACTGAAAGAGAATCCGAAGTTGGGACACATTACCACCTTTGGCGGAAATCCCGTGATAGCTTCAGCAGCGCTCGCAACATTACAAGAATTAATTGAAACAGATTTGATTTCTGAAACGCTTCGGAAAGAAAAAATCTTCAGAAATGAATTAAAACACCCTCTTATAAAAGAAATCCGCGGCAAAGGGCTCATGTTAGCAGCCATGGTTGAAACTGCCGAAATAGCTTCCGAAGTAATTTTAAAATGTAAAGATCACGGTTTGATACTGTTTTGGCTTTTGTTTGAGCCTCGCGCCATTCGAATTACTCCCCCACTAACCATTTCTGAAGAAGAAATAAAAGAAGGTTGTGCCATCTTGACAAAAATACTCGATAGCATTTCCTGTTAATAGCATCTTACTAAACGCCTTCAATTCAGTAAAATAAAGACCAAAAATCGTGTTAATAAGCCTGTTAACAACAATAGCGGCATATTTATTGAACTTCGGTTTACATTAGTATCTTTAATTAAGAAGAAACAGTTAAAAAGCATCGTATGCAATTAAGCCCGAACGAGCACAACAACAATTTCTCCCTTTCCCGATTTGAATCCATGTTAAAGACGAATAATGTGCTATTTTTTGACTCTGAAGAGTTCGAAAATATCATTCATCATTACTTAGAAAGTGGAAAAATCGCCCTTGCGAAAAAGGCAGTAAAACTGGGATTGGAGCAACATCCTTCATCGACCAACTTAAAGTTGTTTCAGGTGGAGATGCATATTTTCGAAAATGAACTAGACACGGCAGATGAATTGCTAGATACCTTATATGTATTAGAGCAATCTAATGAGGAAATCTATATTCAGAAAGCGAATATCTTATCCCGTCGTGACGAACATAAAAAGGCGATTCAGTTGCTAGAAATGGCTCTAAAAATCACCGACGATGTGACCGATGTGTTTTCTCTTATAGGAATGGAGTATCTTTTCCTTGAAGATTTTGAAAATGCTAAGTATTACTTTATAAAATGCCTGGAAGATGACGAGATGGATTATTCGGCATTGTACAATATTATTTACTGTTTTGAATATTTAGAACAACATGAGGAAGCGATTGAATATTTAAATGATTTTTTAAATAAAAATCCTTATTGTGAAGTCGCGTGGCATCAAGTTGGAAAGCAATACTTTGCTTTAAAAGAGTATAAAAAAGCATTGGCCGCATACGACTTTGCTATTATTAGCGACGATAGTTTTATAGGTGCCTACCTTGAAAAAGGGAAAGTACTCGAAAAAATGAAACGGTATAATGAAGCAATTGAGAGCTATACCATTACGTTAGGGTTAGACGATCCTACTTCGTTTGCATTGTTGCGTATTGGAAAATGTCATGAAAAGTTAGGAAATAAAGAGTTGGCGCTTCAATTCTATACCAAATGTGTTGAAGAAGATTCGCTTCTTGATAAAGGGTGGATCGCAATTACCGATTTTTATTTTAGAGGCAAAGATTACCAAAAGGCGTTATATTTTATTGACAAAGCGATAAATATAGACAGTGAAAATGTGTTGTACTGGAAACGGTATGCAAAGATCAACAACCGCCTAAATCTGTTTGAAGAGGCAGAGCACGGCTTCCGAAGAACTTTAGAACTGGGTAATTACGAGTTAGAAACTTGGCTCACACGATGTGATATTCTTATAAAACTAGGGGAATTTGAAGCGGCTATCAATAATTTAAATCAGTCGGCCGAATTTTACCCGGAATGTGCAGAAATTGAATTTCGTTTAGCTGGAATTTATTACTTTTTAAATGAAGCTACAAAGGGACGTTTTCACTTAAGAAACGGATTAAAAATTGAATTCGATTTTGTAATGGTTTTAGAAGAACTATTCCCAACCGTTTATACGATGAAACCGGTACAGGAAATTATAGCAAGTTTCAAAAAAGCATCCTTATAATTTATGTATTTTTGAGGCTTAGAAATTTAATCCTATGCCTGAATCTCGCTCGTTTTTACAGTATTTACTAATTACCGCTAAAGGGCTTGCCATGGGTGCTGCCGATGTAGTGCCAGGTGTATCTGGTGGAACCATCGCATTTATTTCTGGTATTTACGAAGAGCTTATTGAAACCATTCACAACTTCGATCTAGGCTTTTTTAGTCTTTGGAAAAAAGATGGATTTAAAAAAGCTTGGAAGCAGTACAACCTTTCTTTTCTAGTTGCTTTATTTTTGGGAGTTGCTATAAGTATCCTTTCATTAGCAAAAATTATTACGTTTCTGTTAACCGAGCATCCTATTTTAGTGTGGTCTTTTTTCTTTGGATTGGTTATAGCAAGTATTCTTTACGTTGGAAAACAAATTACTTCCTGGAATTTTAAAGTAATCGTTTCAATTATAATTGCAGCGGCCATTGCATACGCCATCACACTTGCAAAACCTATTGGTACTCCCGACAGTACCTGGTTTTTATTTTTAGCTGGTTTTGTAGCGATTATTGCTATGATTCTCCCTGGAATTTCAGGAGCTTTTATTCTGTTACTTTTAGGGGCTTATGAAGCTGTTATAGGAACCTTATCTCAATTAGGGGATGGAGTTTCAAAAATGAACTGGGATTTATTTTCTGGAGCATTTTTAAAGTTGTGTGTATTTGGAATAGGAGCTATTGTGGGTTTAAAGTCTTTTTCGGGTATTTTAAATTGGATGTTTAAGCATCACAAAAATATTATTCTTGCAGTGCTTACAGGGTTTATGATAGGAGCTCTTAATAAAATATGGCCTTGGAAGGAAGTTTTAGAATTTCGAGTGAATCACAATGGAGAGGAAATTCCATTTTTAGAAAAAAGTGTGTTGCCCGGAAACTATCCCGATGAAGCACAAATAGGCTTGGCTATTCTCTTTATGAGTCTTGGGTTTTTAAGTATTTTTATCCTAGAACGAATTGCAAAAAAGAAAGAAACACTCTAAATAAAGCTTCTCAAAGTTGTTTTTACTGCTTTTAACATAGTCTCAACTATTTGTTCCCTAAATTTATAATAGCTTTATGCGACTTAAGTAACAGGAATCACTAACCAAAATATTACCACAAAACCGAATGCAGGAAAATCGTTCTTTTAACGATAAGATCTGGCTTGTTTTAAAAGGACTTGGCATGGGCGCTGCTAATAAAGTGCCGGGAGTTTCGGGTGGTCTCGTTGCTTTTGTAGCAGGGTTCTACGAAGAATTTATATATTCCCTTCAAAAAGTAAACAGGAAAGCATTTGCCTTATTAATAAACGGTCGATTTAAAAGTTTTTACAGATACATTAATGGTTCTTTTTTAGGACTCCTAATTCTAGGAATGATTATAAGTTACTTTAGTGTTTCTAAAATTTTAGATTACCTTATTGTAAATTTCGAATTGTATGTTTGGGCGGGATTCTTCGGTTTGATTATTGGTTCGATTTATTTTATTACAAAAGATTTTGGCGAATGGTCCCGTAAATATGTTGCCTATTTGCTCTGCGGTATTATAGCTGGAGTAAGCATTAGCTTTTTAGAACCTGCTAAAGAAAACACCAATCTAATTTTCGTTTTTGCATGTGGAATTATTGGTGTTTCAGGGATGACACTTCCAGGGCTTTCAGGCTCGTTCATACTTATTTTATTAGGAAATTATGTGCTATTACTGGTCGACTCAGTAAACGCTTTGTATGACACAGTAGCCGATCTTTTACAAGGAGATTTAGCGTTTATGGAAAATACTGAACGGCTACAGCTTTTAAAAGTGCTGGTCGTATTTTCATTAGGGTCTTTAACGGGACTTGTATCGTTATCTCATTTATTGGCCTATGTGTTAAAAAGATATAAAAAAGCAACCTATGCAGTAATTATCGGTTTTATAGCGGGTTCTTTAGGAGTAGTATGGCCTTGGAAAGAAAAAATAGTAGAGCTCGATGCGCTAGGTAATTTACAATACGATGCCAATGGAAGAGAGATCATTAAGGGGTATGACCGTTACTTTCCATCAGAATTTTCGCTCGACACGATTTTGGCCATTTTCTTTATTTTCGTAGGAATTATTATCGTACTGAGTTTAGATTGGTACCAAAAAGCAAGAAATAACTCAAATGGCTAAATACGGATTAATTGGCAAAAACATATCCTATTCATTTTCAAAGACTTTTTTTAGTATAAAATTTGAAAATGAAAAAAGAAAAGACAGCTACCACAACTTTGATCTTGAAAATATAGACTTATTGCAAGATATCGTTTTAAAAGAAGAGAATCTTAAAGGACTTAATGTAACGATACCCTACAAAGAACTTGTTCTTCCGCTACTCGACAACGTAGAAAAAGAGGCGGAAAAAATAGGGGCTGTAAATACAATAAAAATTTCGCGCAATAAAAAACTTACAGGCTACAATACAGACCATTATGGTTTTGCAAAAGCCCTTGCCATGTTTTTTCCTTTACATAAAAAAACAGCCCTCATTTTGGGTACCGGAGGTGCCTCTAAAGCGGTAGCTTACGTATTAAAGACGCTTGAATTCGATTATAAATTTGTTTCGCGCACAAAAACACCAAACAATTACACGTATAAGGAGTTAACTCGTGAAATAATGCATAAACACTGCCTTGTAATAAATTGTACTCCATTAGGAACGTTCCCTAACATTCAAGACTTCCCAGACATTCCTTATCACTTTATTACTGAAAATCATTTACTCTTCGACCTTATTTATAATCCTAGAGAAACCGAATTCCTTAAAAGAGGATTTGCCAAAGGGGCTAGAGTTACCAACGGACTTAAAATGCTGGAATTTCAAGCCAAAAGATCGTGGAAGATCTGGAATTCTTAATTTTTACCGAAAAAACCACTCAGGCTTTGCCAATTAAGCAGTTGTTAGTATCTTGACCCAGCAAGTACGACGAACTTTAACATTGAAAAAAATGTCTGACAACAAAATTCCCGAAAACACAGAAAATACTACTCCGAAAACTCCTTCTCCAGAAGCAACTGGCCCCCTTGAAAAAGGATTGAAAGAAGAAGCAGAAAAAGCATCAGAAACTTCTAAGTCTGAAGCAGTTTCAGAAGAGACTAGTGACCTTCCAAAAGCCATGCTAGATGAGGCTTCAAGCAAAACTCCTTCAGATGAAAAAGAACCCTCTAAAAAAGAAGTTGCTGCCCCTTCAGAAGAAAAAAAGGAAGAGAGTAATTCTGAAGTAAAAGAAGAGAATACGCCCAATTCAGAAGAAGAGAACAATTCAGACGAAGAGGACGAAGAGGAAGTAAGCTCGTCTGACGATGAAGAGGAAAGCGAGACAGACGATAAAGATGAAAAAGATTACAGTACGTTGTCTAAAAAAGATCTTATTAAGGAATTGGAAACCCTGTTGAAGAATCAACCTATTCAGACCATTAAGAATGACGTTGAAGAAATACGTTCAGAATTTAATTCAAAGTTTAATGAGGAACTTGCTCAGAAAAAAGAAGAATTTTTAGCAGAAGGTGGAAATATCATCGATTTTTACTACTCCACCCCTATTAAAAAAGAGTTTAACACGCTTTATTTCGATTACAAAGAGAAAAGAAACAATTACTACAAGAGTTTAAAGAAAGACTTACAAGCCAATTTAGAAAAGCGCGAAGCACTTATTGAAGAGTTGAAAGGCTTACTAAGTGCTGAAGAAAACATAAATACTACGTACAAACATTTTAAAGACATACAGAGTCGTTGGCATGAGGCGGGAGCGATTCCCAGAGATGTTTACAATACTGTTTGGAATACCTACCACCACCATGTCGAGAACTTTTACGATTTTCTGCATTTAAACCGTGAATTTCGTGATTTAGATTTTAAACACAATCTCGATCAGAAATTAAAACTCATCATTCGTGCCGAAGAACTGGCAGAACAAAAAGATCTCAATAAAGCATTTAGAGAGTTACAAATGCTTCATAAAATGTGGAAAGAAGAGATTGGACCTGTCGCTAAAGAATACCGTGATGAAGTGTGGGATAAATTTAGTGCTGCCACCTCTGTTATACACGATAAGCGTCAAGCACAGCTGCAGGAACAAGAAGCTAAATTCGAAGAAAATCTTGTTGCAAAGAAAAACCTAATTGCTAAAATTGGGGAAGTTACAGAAAACACAGGGTCGAGCCATAAGGCATGGCAGAGTGCAATGAAAGAGGTACAAAAAATGAGAGACGCCTACTTTGAAATTGGAAAAGTACCAAGATCTCATAATAAAGAAACTTGGAATACATTTAAAGAAGCCACTCGAAATTTTAATAAGGCCAAAAACACTTTTTATAAAAATCAGAAAAAAGAACAATACACAAATCTAGAAAAGAAACGTGAGCTTGTAGCAGTTGCTGAAAAACATAAAGACAGTGAAGATTTTGACACGGTCACTCCTTTAATGAAGAAAATTCAAAACGATTGGAGACAAATAGGACACGTACCAAGAAAAGATAGCGACGCCATTTGGAAAGAGTTTAAAGCTGCTTGTAATTATTATTTTGATCGCCTACATGCGCAAAAAAATGAAGCTAACAAAGAAGAAGTAGCAAATTACGAAGCAAAAATTGCACTCCTAGAGAAGCTAGATGACTTTAAGTTTACCGGAGATCATAAAGAAGATCTTAAGGGAATTAAAGAACAGATAAAATCTTGGAAAGAAATAGGACGTGTACCTTATAATAAACGATCTGTTGAGCAAAAGTTTAACAAAGCGCTTGATGGAATGTTCGGCAAATTGGACCTCGATAAAAAAGAAACCGAATTAATAAAATTCGACAACAAATTAAATACGCTTACAAATCGGGACGATGATCGCAAATTACGAAATGAACATTTCTTTATTTCCAAAAAAATTGAAGAAACGAAAGCAGAAATTATGCAATTGGAAAACAACTTAGGGTTTTTCCAACATGTTCCCGATGACAATCCAATGGTGAAAGAAGTGCATAAAAATATTAATCGCCATAAAGAACAACTTGAAGTATGGAAAGCGAAGTTGTCTAAAATTAAATCGGTTCGGGAAACAGGAGAATAATGTGATTTTAAATGTGTAGCGTAATGTTTTTTTAAAGCAGTAACCTAAAAAGCTATTTGCTACTCATAATTGTCGCAAGCTCCGTAGCACATCCCCAGGCTACTGTATACCCTGCTCCTCCATGACCATAGTTATGAAATAAATTTGCATGCACAGGATCAAATTCAAAACGTACAGCAGTCCTCCCCGGACGTAATCCTACCACGATTTCTTTTATTTTTGGAACTTCTGCACTAACATTAAATCCATTTAATCTGTTTAAAATTAAATCTGTATCGGCCATATCTGTGTTTATATTCCAGTCGTTTTTGTAATCAGTACCCCCAATAATAGCATCTTCACTTCGGTTAATTACATAACATAAATTACCCTTTCGGGTTCCATCTGCAAAAGACATAGTATTTAGCTTAGCACAACGTAAAATTTGTCCTCTAATAGGGTACATGGCATCATCATTACAAAGGATCTTTGCCCCCAACCCTGTACAATTTACTACCCAATCATCCAATCTACTTAATACCTCGATCGATGTAATAGTTTGCTTTCTAAATGTTCCTCCACTATCTAAAAATAACTGGAATAAATAAGGAAGGTAGAAAGGAGGTTCGGCTAACGGAACACATGCTACATGTCCCATTCTCATTCCTGAAGGAAGTTCTTCTTTAGTTGCTTCCCGCACCGCTCCTTCAGGCAATTGTTGAATCCAATCTATGTTACTTTTAACTGTATATGCCGATATAAATGGGATGAACGTAACTCCACTCTTTTTCCTGGCTTCTTTTTTATATCGTTGGTAAGACATTGCTGCCCATAGATTTGCTTTTTCTAAAGGGTAAATTTCAAAGGGAAACCATATTGCGCCCACTTTACTGGATAAGGTTTTTTCGTAACATTCTTTAGCCAGAATCATTACTTGAAAACCCTTTTCTTGCAAGGCAATTGCCGTGGTTAAACCAATAATTCCAGAACCAACAACCGTTACAGTTTTCATAGCTACATCACTATTAATATATTTAATATGTATTGAGATGTTACAATAACTTCGCTTCTTCCCAGTACACATCCATTTCTGCGAGCGTCATATCTTTCATTGCTTTTCCTTGCGATGCTGCTTTTCCTTCAAGGTACTGAAATCGTTTAATAAATTTCTTGTTAGTTCTTTCTAGTGCATTTTCTGGATCTACATTTAGAAAACGCGCATAATTGATCATTGAAAATAAGACATCTCCAAATTCAGATTCGATTTTATCGGTATTTTCTTCGGAAATTTCATGCTGCAATTCTTCCAATTCTTCCTGAAGCTTTTCGAATACCTGTTGGGGTTCTTCCCAATCGAAGCCGACACCTGCTACTTTATCTTGAATACGATTTGCTTTTACCAGTGCTGGAAGTGATTTTGGAACTCCTTGAAGTACACTGGTTTTTCCTTCTTTTAATTTAAGATTCTCCCAGTTTTGTTTTACTTCTTCTTCATTTGCAACTTCAACATCTCCGTAGATATGTGGATGTCTCGAAATAAGTTTTTCACAGATCTGATTTGTGACATCGGCAATATCGAAATCGTTGGTCTCGCTCCCTATCTTAGCATAAAAAACTATGTGAAGCAGCAGGTCGCCCAACTCGCCCTTTACTTCCTGAAGGTCTTTTTCGAGAATCGCATCGCCCAACTCATAAGTCTCCTCAATGGTTAAATGGCGCAGAGTTTCCATCGTTTGCTTTTTGTCCCACGGGCATTGCTCCCGAAGTTCGTCCATTATTGTTAGGAGTCGGTCAAAGGCTTCTAATTGGGATTTTCTTGAATTCATAGTGTGCTAATTTCCAAATGGGTTTTCACAAAGCTAGTATAATTCATATACAGAGATTAAAAGAATTATAAAAAAGCGTAAACAAAAAAACCTGTTGCTTTAAAGACAACAGGTTTTGTATGATTATAGAAAGAGATTCTACTTTTTCCTAGCGGAAGTATTTTTAGCAGCGCCTCCCTTTTTAGCTGAAGTAGCCTTAGGAGTAGCTGTTTTTGCAGCAGGTTTCACTTTTCCTTTTGCTGGTGCTTTCTTTACAGCTTTTGTCTTTCCTTCTTTTTCTTCGTTTTCTTCAGAAGCTTCCTCCGAATTTTTATCTGTTGCAGCAGTCTCTTCAGAAAAATCTGTATATCCGTTTTTCACTAAAAGATTATACCATTGTATCACTTTTTTAATGTCACTCGCATACACGCGATCTTCATCATAATCGGGAAGCACAGAAAAGAAATATTCTTCTAATTCGATCTTTGGCACTTTATGATTAATAGCCTCTCCTCCATCTTCCTTTTCAGAAATCTTTGCAAAAACCTCTCGCAAAGGCACTTCTTCAGTTAAAGTATAAATAGCGATCTCACTTAATAGACTTACATTGTGACGTCCACCGACACTGATACGCTTACCATCTAGCAACGACTCTGCTAAAAAACCGGCACGTGTTTGTGTGGTTAATTTGTATAAACCCGGTTTTCCGGAGATCGATAATATTTTCTCTAAATTCATAAAATTCAATATTAGTGGTACGCCAGTCCCTTTTAGAACGGCATGTATTTTTTCAAAAGGCTACAAATATGCAGGGTTTGTATGAATAATCCAAAGGCGTTAACGTTTCTTTTTAGCTTTTGGATACCGCATACGGTAATCGATGTTTGTTTTTCCTTTCGAAATATTAGTCAACTTACTCTTTATGAGTCGTTTTTTAAGAGGAGAGAGTTTATCGGTAAACAAAATTCCTTCAATATGATCGTATTCATGTTGAATGATCCGGGCTACAATACCACTGAATTTCTCGGTATGTTTTTTAAAATTTTCATCCTGATACTCAATCACAATATCTGGTTGACGAAACACATCTTCGCGTACATCTGGGATGCTAAGACATCCTTCATTAAATGCCCATTCGTCGCCACTTTCTTCAATGATCGTGGCATTGATAAATACCTTTTTAAAGGTTGAAACAAATTTTTGTTCTTCCTCAGACAGATCTTCATCGTCTTCAAATGGAGTTGCATCAACAATAAAGATACGCACTGGAACTCCAATTTGAGGTGCCGCCAGACCAATACCATGTGCGGCATACATCGTCTCGAACATATTCTCGAGTAATGCATCCAAGTTTGGATAGTCTTCTGTGATCGCTTTGCATTCTTTTCGTAAAACGGGATCTCCGTAAGCTACAATGGGTAATATCATCTGTGTAAATTATTTTTCTTTATTCTTTGTACTTGCTTCTTGAATACTTTTTTCTTTTAGCATAAAGTATCGCATACAAGATTCCTTAATAATCACTTATTATAAAGGTAATCTTGCAAAATTATGGTCGCACTAATCTCATCGATCAATGCTTTATTTCTGCGTTGTTTTTTTTTCAATCCGCTGTCAATCATGGTTTGAAACGCGCGTTTGCTACTAAACCGTTCATCCACTCTTTTAACGGGAATATCGGGAATGGCTTCAGAAAGTTGTTTCAGAAAGGGTTTAATTTCTTCTTCCACATCAGACGGCGAACCATCTTTTTGGGTAGGTTCTCCCATGAGAAATAGTTCTACTTTTTCAGTAGCTACATATTGTTTCAGAAATAAAAGTAATTCGTTCGTAGCAACTGTCGTTAAACCCGACGCTATCAACTGCATTTCATCTGTGATTGCGATGCCTGTTCGTTTTGTGCCGTAATCTATTGCTAAAATTCTTCCCATATTCGGTGCAAAAATAAGTGAATGTTTAATAGTATGCTAAAATGTATTCTGTTTTCGGTAGTGAGCGTTATATTTGTACTACGGAAAGTACATCGAAAACGGGAAATTCTCCTCTCGTTTATTATCAATTACTAAATACGAACTAATGCTTTCTGTTTTTAACTATATCTGAAGCAAGTATCCATGAACGAACTACAAAAAACCATAGAAAAAGCATGGGATGATCGATCCCTTTTAACCAATCCTAAAACCATTGCGGCCATTCGTGAAGTAGTAAAACAATGTGATGAAGGAACGTTACGTTGTGCCGAACCTACCGCAAATGGATGGCAAGTAAACGAATGGGTAAAAAAGGCAGTCGTATTATATTTCCCGATTCAGAAAATGGAAACGATGGAAGCTGGTATTTTCGAATATCACGATAAAATTCCTCTGAAACGTGGGTATGAAGCTAAAGGAATTCGAGTAGTGCCTCACGCAGTTGCACGCCATGGCGCCTATATCTCGAAAGGAGTAATTCTAATGCCGAGTTATGTCAATATCGGTGCCTATGTCGATGAAGGGACGATGGTAGATACTTGGGCAACAGTTGGTAGTTGTGCGCAAATCGGCAAACAGGTACACTTGAGTGGCGGCGTTGGAATTGGCGGTGTATTAGAACCATTACAGGCAGCCCCTGTAATTATTGAAGACAATGCATTCATTGGCTCCCGTTGCATCGTGGTTGAAGGCGTTCGTGTAGAAAAAGAAGCTGTGCTAGGAGCAAACGTTGTATTAACTGCTTCCACTAAAATTATCGATGTTACGGGAGAACAACCAGTGGAGAAAAAAGGAGTTGTTCCAGCACGATCGGTGGTAATACCTGGAAGCTACGCCAAGCAATTTCCAGCGGGAACATTTAACGTACCCTGCGCATTGATTATTGGAACCCGCAAAGAAAGCACCAACAAAAAGACATCGCTCAATGATGCCTTGCGTGAGTACAATGTAGCCGTTTAATAATTTGTTGCTTTATAACTTAATAAATCAGCCGTACTTATAACGTGCTGAAATTCCTCATTACTTTGAATTTGTGTAACTATGAATACGAAACAAACGGCATATTCAGTTTTAGACCTTGTACTTATCTCAGAAGGACGTTCCTTAAAAGAGACGTTTAATAATTCTCTTGAACTGGCTCAAGTTGCAGACCAAAACGAGTACAAACGGTATTGGCTTGCTGAGCATCACAATTCTATCGCTATTGGAAGTAGTGCCACCGTCGTACTTATAGGCTATGTAGCGCAAGAAACCCAATCGATTAGAGTAGGCTCTGGTGGAATTATGCTTCCCAATCATTCGCCATTGATCGTGGCAGAACAGTTCGGTACGTTGGGAGCTTTGTATCCAAACCGAATCGATCTCGGATTAGGACGCGCCCCCGGAACCGATCCGCAAACGGCTCAGGCAATTCGTTCCGATTTTATGCAGGCAGCACATTCGTTTCCTTCTGAAATTCAAAAAATTGAAACCTATTTTTCTTCTGAAAATAGCAACGCAAAGGTTCGAGCCACTGTTGCTGAAGGTGTTAATGTCCCGCTTTATATTTTAGGTTCTAGTACAGACAGTGCGCATTTAGCTGCACAGAAAGGTTTGCCGTACGCTTTTGCAAGTCACTTTGCAACAACGCATTTATTTGATGCCCTAGAGATCTATCGAAATGAGTTTACCGCTTCTAAAACATTAAAAACCCCATATACCATAGCTGGCGTAAATATCATTATAGCACCCACCGATGAGGCCGCACAAAAAATTTCCACCTCTTTCGTTAAAATGATCGTAGGTATCTTAACTGGGAAAAGAGGTTATGTGCAAGCGCCCGTCGAAATGACTCCCGATTTAGAAGAAGTCATGCAGCATCCAGCGGTACAGAAAATGCTGAAGTATTCTTTTATTGGAAGCAAGGACACTGTAAAAACACAAATAAAAGAGTTTTTAGAAAAAACCAATGTGCACGAACTTATTGCCGCCACTAATATTTATGATCACAGCGATCGGGTGTATTCTTATACTAAGTTTGCTGAAATTATGAAGGAATTGAACGAAGCTGAATAAGTACAATTAAAAAGAAGTAGCTCACACACTTATTTTCGTCTCCACGTCTGCTTTCGGATTTTTTTTGCGTTTTTTTTCTTCTGAAAGGTCCTAACATGCGAAGACATACTACTATGCACCTCTTCAAACGAACGACCAGAAAGTTTCGCATATTCTGCAGCCATGATCGTGATCATTGTTTTTGAAGGCCATAAACGCCGAAAATTATGCATTCGCTTTTCGAAATCCATTGGTTCAAAACGCATTCTGTTTAGATCGATGAGATAAAACTCGTATTCGTTAGTTCCTTTATCAACCACGAGGGTATTACCAGGAGAATGGTCTAAAAAGTTGATCCCATTTTCGTGAAGTTTAAAGGTAAATGCAGTAAACTGTTTTAGAATTTCTTCTCGGTTGGGAAATTTCGGCTGATGTATTAATACTCTAAAATCGAAATCGTAATTAATATGCTCACAGGCGTAAAAACTAGTGGTAAGTCCTGCGGAAAAGGTTTCAGCATACGCGACAGGAAACGGGGTTTTAATATCCAAATCGATTAATTTCGAGGCATATTCAAAAGAACGTTTTGCCTTGCTTTTCCTGAGAAACTGATATACAAAGCGTTGAATGAAATTGGGATCTTTAAACTTTTTTATCGTGATTACTGTGTCATTCAAATTCACTTTTTTAATGACATTGCGCTCCCCTTTTGTAACGTATTCACCGCTATTCTCAAAAGAATGAAAAAGGTGCTGTAACTCCTTTCGGAATGCCTCATATTTTGGATGAACCACAAAAACTTCTTTCATTATAAATTTTAAAAAACTTTAAAAACAACGTACTTTGCGAAGGTAACGCTAATGAAGAAAATACTCGTAATACAAAACAAAAGAATTGGTGATGTGCTGCTTAGTTCAGTGATCGCCAATAATATTAAAACAGTATTTCCCGATAGCGAAGTACATTTTTTTGCCTACGATTATACCACCGGAGTTCTTGAAAACAATCCGAACATCGACCATATTATTCGTGTAAAAGAGAAAGAGCTTAAGAAAATTAACATTCTTATAGAGACCATCGATGGCATTCGTCGTGCGGGTTATGATATAATTTTCGATCCCTACGCGAAGTTTCAAAGCCGAATGATGTGTTTGTTTAGCAAAGCAGAGTATCGCATCGGATTTAAACGTGCTGAAAAAAAACTACGACTTCCTTTCTATACGCACCCAATTAATTTTAAGAAAAAAGCAACGCTCATTTGCGGAAGGGCTATTGAAGATCGTATTCATTTGGTGGAATCGGTTTTTGAACTCCCAACTCCCGATACCGTGCCTAAAATTTTTCTCACTTCGGAAGAACAGAATAGTGCTGTTTTAAATGGGATAGAAAAGCCTGTGATCATGCTGGGGGTTTTAGGAAGCACGCCACAGAAATCGATGCCATATGAATATATTGCCGAATTAATTAATTACATCACAGCAACGTATCGAGCAACGCTGCTTTTTAATTATGCACCTCATCAAAAAACAGAAGCGCAAAAAATTTATGAATTATGTGATGATAAAGCGCAGATCAACCTCGATGTGTATGCAGATTCGATTCGTGATTTTGCGGTGCTTATGAATCAATGTGATCTATTGGTTTCTAATGAAGGTGGTAGCGTGCACATTACAAAGGCTCTCGACAAGCCCACGTTTACAATCTATTCTCCTTACATAGATAAAGATGCTTGGAATAGTTTTGAAGACGGAAAATTTCATGAATCTATTCATTTACTAGAAGAACAACCCGATCTCTATACATCGTTCAGCCGGGAAGAGACCAAGAAGATTGAAGAAAATCCGGAACTTTTATACAGAAAACTCACCCCGGAACTGATTCTTGGTAAATTAATACCGTTCCTTCAACATCATTTAAAAGGATTTGAGAAATAGTTGAGTGGTGTGGACTTCATGATTGAGTTGCTGCTATTTTAAGAAGAACATCCTTCCCCAGCGCTTCCTTCAAAGGAAGGGAGCTTACTAAATCTCTTTTTAAAAATCTCTTTTTATAGAAAAGTATCATTGGAATTATTTCGTGTAGAACATCCTTCCCCAGTTTTCTTTTAAAGGAAGGGAGCTTACTAAAGCTACTGAGTAATAATTTTATTTGCAAGAGGGATTGAAGATGCTACCGTGTAGCGATGAAAGCCCGACCCGACCTAGGGGCTTGCCCAACCACTAAAATTAACCTTTATCGATGCCAAATTCTGTCCACACTTTTTTCTGCTGCTTTGTAGTGTGTCGTATTGCTTTGTTCGCATCGATCATTTGTTGTGTGACATAACCGCGCTCGTGATCGAGATGGACCGTCACCGCACTGTATCGAATTTGAAGCGCTTTAATTCCGTTATTCATCATGCGTTCGCCCAGTTCGCGGTCTTCTCCGCCGTAACGCATGCGCTCGTCAAAACCATTCACGGCAAGTATCTCTTTTCGCCAGCCTGAGGCATTGTTTCCGTCCCAAGTTGCTTTCGTTGGAGTTAAGGTATTTAATAGTTTTTCTTTAATTCCGTGAGAGGTGAGCTTGTTTATTTTGAAGGTTTTTTTTACACCTTTTTCCACCAACCAAGAGGCGTTAAAGCAATTTTGCTCCTTAATGTCTTTTTCTGAAATCGCTTCGGAAACGGTCATTGGTAGTTTAAAATAGCCACCCGATAAAAAACAGTTTGGCTTTCGCAAGCGAAGGTGTTTGGCTATAAAATCGTTTCGCGGAATGCAATCGCCATCGGTAAAAATAAGATAGGTACCTTTTGAAGCGACAATCGCTTTATTGAGAATCTTTGTTTTTTGAAATCCGTCGTCTTCTTGCCAGACGTGAGTTATTTTTAAAGAAGATTTTTTCTGAAATGTTTTTATCAGGGTTTCGGTTGCTTGCGAAGAACCATCGTCTGCAATCACAATTTCGAAGTCGGTGTGGGTCTGCTGCTCAAATCCCCACAAGCATTTCTGCAACCATTCGGGTTGATTATAGGTACTGATAATTACTGAAACCGAAGTAGTCAAATTAGGTGGGTTTTACAATTCCGAAATCGGTCCATTTCTTTTTCTCCTCTTTGGTAGCATCACGAATCGCGCGGTTTTTATTGATAGATTCTTGATTTTTATATCCTCTTGGATGGTCTAAATGAATCACGACTGCATTGTAACGAATCTGTTTGCTTTTAATTCCGTAATGAAACAATCGTTCCCCCAGTTCACGGTCTTGCCCTCCATATTGCATGCGTTCGTCGAACCCGTTTACAGCGACAATATCTTCTTTCCATCCAGAAGCATTGTGACCGTTCCAGCTGGCATTGGTTGGGGTAATTGTATTTAAAACAGCTGCTTTTATAGGGCCCGAAGACAACTTATTATTTTTAAAAGATGTTTTTAATCCGTGTTGCTTAAGCCATTTTACATCGAAACAACGTTCGGTATAAATGTCTTCTTTTGTAATTGCTGTAGAGAGTTCCATAGGCAACATAAAATATCCCCCACTTAAAAAATAGCCTTCTTCTCTGTACTTTACGTGTTGCTCTACAAAGTCTTTTCTGGGAATGCAATCGCCGTCACTCATTATAATATAAGGCGTAGTGCATTGCATGGTGGCTTTATTAAGAATTTGAGATTTCTGAAACCCGTTATCCTCATGCCAGACATGTATAATCGGGTAAAATACAACAGTCCGCATCTGTTCGATCAATTCTTTTGTTTCCTGTTTAGAGCCATCATCAGCGATGACGATCTCGAACATGCGGTAGGTCTGGTTATTATACCCATACAATACTTTCTCAAGCCACTGTGGAGAATTGTAGGTACTAATTATAATGGAAGTATCGGGTGCATTCATTGGTACAAATATAGTAGTATTTCGGTTGTTTCCATTCGTTGGCTTTTAAATGCACTACGGAAAGTTCTAATAGGCACGAAGATTATATGGAAGACATTTCCTAAGTTTGTATCATGGCGACGTTATCTGTTATTATTCCTTCTTTTAATGAAGCAGCTTTTATTGAAGATGCGATTCGTTCGGTTGCCTTTGCCGATGAGATCATCCTAATCGATTCGTATAGTACCGATGAGACTGTAGCGATTGCGACACCTTTGGTTACGAAAGTAGTGCAACGGGAATTTGATAATTTTTCCAATCAAAAAAATTATGCCTTGGAGCATGCAACCTGTGACTGGGTACTTTTTTTAGATGCAGACGAGCGTGTTACCCATTCGTTGGAAGCAGAAATAAAAGCGACCATCGCAGCTCCCAAACACGGCGGGTACAAAATTAATTTTCCGCATTTTTATATGAATCGTTTTCTTTATCATCATAGCGACGATGTATTGCGACTGGTAAAAAGAGAAAATGCTCATTTTTCAGGATTGGTTCATGAGAAATTGCATTGTGAAGGAAGCGTTGGAAAGCTTACCCACAAAATGCTTCATTATACCTACAAAGGATTGAACAATTACATCGCTAAAAAAGAATCGTATGCTTGGTTTCAAGCGGAGCAGTTACAGAATAAAAATAAGCAGGTCACATGGTTTCATTTATTCTTTAAACCCATGTATCGCTTCTTTAGTTCTTTTATTTTAAAAGGAGGCTTTCGCGACGGCGTCCCGGGAATGACGGTTGCCGCAGTAAATGCGTATGGTGTTTTTTCGAGGTATGTGAAATTAATGCTACTTAATAAAGGCATGCGATAGCGTGTGCAGTATAAAAAAACTGTAATTAATTTTTGTACTGAATCTTAAAACTATGAATCCCCTTCTGAATCTTGAATTACGTATTTTTGCTGAAACGAATAAAACCGATTGAAAACCATCCCGAAAATTACGGCACTTGCCATTACCCTAAATGAAGCAGCTTCTATTGAAAGTTACATTGATAGCGTTTCGTTTGCGGATGAGATCGTGATTGTAGATTCTTATAGTAGTGATAAAACAGTAGAACTTGCCGCTGCTTATAAAAATGTAACCGTCTTCCAACGGACCTTCGATAACTTTTCTGCACAGAAAAACTTTGCACTTTCAAAAGCAAGTCATGACTGGATCATCTTTTTTGATCTCGATGAAATTGTAACGCCGGCGCTTTCCGAAGAAATTCAGACAACGATTGCCGCTAACCCCAAAGAAGTTGCATTTTTCGTAGATCGTGACTTCTACTTTATGAACAAACGTATTAAATACAGCGGGATGCAGAATGATTCGGTGATTCGGGTATTTCAAAAAAAACACGGTCGGTACAACGATCAATTAGTCCACGAAACCCTTGAAGTTGATGGTGCTACTGCAACGCTTCGGGAATCACTTCCGCATTATACGTACAAATCGTTTGACGCCTATACCGTAAAGATCCATCGTTACAGCGAACTGCAAGGCAATATGCTGTACGAAAAGAAAAAGAAACCAACTTATTATCATTTTATTGTACGTCCCTGGTGGCGGTTTGTGCATCAGTATTTTATAAAACTAGGGATTTTAGACGGAAAAGAAGGATTTATCTTGGCGTATGTGAGTGCTTTTGGAGTTTTTAAACGGTACGTAAATCTGTGGTTGTTGTACCGAAAATTAAACTAATTTTGAAACGTATGAAATCTGACACTGCCTTTCCGAAATGTTCGCTCGTTACTCCAACGTACAATTGGCCTGAGGCTTTAGAATTGCTATTATTAAGTGCCAAACACCAAACACACCTTCCCGATGAAGTGATCGTTGCCGATGATGGCTCCCGGAAAGAAACCACCGAACTGATTAAAAAATTTCAAAAAGATTTTCCGGTTCCACTCCATCATATATGGCATGAGGACAACAAAAATCAGAAGCCTGCAATCATGAACAAGGCGATTGCTAGTGCAAACTATGAATACATTGTAGAGATCGATGGAGATATAATCATGCATAAGGATTTTGTTAAAGACCATCTCTCGCTTGCCGAAAAGAATACTTTTTTATACGGAAGCCGAGTGAATATTCAAGAATCGTACTTGGAAACACTTTTCAAAAAAAAACAACTTCATTTTAATTTGTTTTCCAGTGGGATAAAAAAAAGAGGACGTACCCTTCGTATTCCATTACTAGCCAATAATCGCAAAAAAGAAAACGAACGCTCCTCAAAGTTACGTGGCTGTAATATGTCGTTCTGGCGAGAAGATTTTATAAAAGTGAATGGTTTTAACGAATCGCTTACGGGTTGGGGTATCGACGATAGTGAAATGATCCAGCGAATGATAAATAATGGGGTGCAGGGAAAACGCTTAAAATTTAAAGGAATCGCCTATCATATTTACCATCATGAGCAAAATAAAAGTCACATTGAGATAAACCGGATAATTGAAAAAGAAACAACCGAAAAGCAACTCACCTACATTGACAAAGGAATCGATCAATATCTTTAAATAATGTGAGGATAAAATGAAAATGATCCCCCATAATTTATTTTATTAATTTAAAAATCTGTTTAACTATTTTACTAGTTTTTCTAACAAAAAATTAGGGGCTCTCATGAGCTTATTTGTAGTGGTATTTATAAATACTAAATCGGTAGATGCGGTTACTAAAAGTTCATTGCTTTGATTATGAATTTCATACTCAAATGAAATTCGAATTGTAGGAATTTCCTTAAGCCTAGTTGTAATGCAAATAACATCGTCATACCGTGCTGGAAGCTTAAAATTAATTTGTAGGTTTATTACTGGGAGTTGTATGTTATTTTCTTCCATCCATTTGTACGAAAGCCCCAATTCTCTTAGCCATTCGGTGCGTCCTTGTTCTAAATATTGTGCATAATTTCCATGGTAAACAACTCTCATTTGGTCGGTTTCTGCATATCTAACTCTTAATTTTGTAAGATTTTTTTTCACGGCGTTTGGTCTTTAAAAAGGAACTTTTTTCGTAGCTTTAACGATAATGAAGTATGCGTAAAAAAAATAAGAAATTCAATACCCAAACCGTTTTTTTTTTCATTTTTTTGTTCACATATTTGCACCATTAAGAAACTGTTTAGTGTCTGCACTTTTTATTTCTTGATCAATTCAAAAAACTAACTAATAATTTCAATAATTACTATGAGCAAAACTGCGGAATCGGTTTGGAACAATTGTTTGTCCTTTATTGAAGATAACATAACTTCACAAGCGTACAAAACTTGGTTCGAACCAATAAAAGCTGTAAAGCTTACCGACAATGCGTTAAGCATTCAGGTCCCCAGTAAATTTTTTTACGAATGGCTCGAAGAACATTATGTGAAATTATTAAAAGTAGCATTAACGAAAGAGTTAGGTACTTCTGCCAAATTGGTGTACATCATCAAAATGGAAAATACCTACGGAAATAAACAACCTTTCACAGAAAAAATTCCAAGTTCGAATCGGAGCAATTATCAATCTTCTCAAGAAGTTGATGTTCCTTTGAAGAATAAAAGTCCAGAACTTAAAAATCCTTTTATCATACCTGGCATTCGAAATGTAAAAATCGAATCGCAATTAAACCCGAGTTATAATTTCGATAATTTTTTAGAAGGAGAGTCGAATCGTTTGGCACGTTCCGCTGGTCTCGCAGTAGCAAATAAACCAGGGGGAACCTCTTTTAATCCATTGCTTATATTTGGAGGCGTTGGTTTAGGTAAAACGCATTTAGCACATGCTATTGGTGTAGAAATTAAAGATAAATACCCAGAGAAAACCGTTTTATATATCTCTGCTGAAAAATTTACGCAACAGTACATTGAATCGGTTAAGAAGAACAATCGAAACGATTTTATTCATTTTTATCAGATCATCGATGTACTAATTGTGGATGACATTCAACTACTTTCAGGAAAGGCAGGAACTCAAGATGTATTCTTCCATATATTTAACCATTTACATCAAAATGGAAAGCAAGTTATTTTAACTAGTGATAAGGCTCCGGTTGATATGATCGACATTGAGCAACGCTTATTATCTCGATTTAAATGGGGGCTTTCTGCAGAATTAAATCACCCAGATTACGATACACGTGTTGCAATTATTAAAAACAAACTATATCGTGACGGTGTTGAAATGCCAGAAGATATTGTTGAGTTCTTAGCCAATAATATTAAGACAAATATTCGTGAACTAGAAGGCGCAATTATTTCTTTAATCGCTCATTCTTCTTTCAACAAAAAAGACATTACGATCGAACTTGCTAAAAAGATCGTAGACAATTATGTAAAGCATACTAAACGCGAAGTCTCTATCGACTATATTCAAAAAGTAGTTAGTGAATACTTTCAAATGGATGTGGATACGCTTCAGTCTAAAACGCGAAAGCGACATATCGTACAGGCGCGTCAGTTAGCAATGTTCTTTGCGAAGAAATTTACAAAAGCATCCTTGGCTTCAATTGGCTCTCAAATTGGGCAACGAGACCATGCAACAGTTTTGCATGCATGTAAAACAGTTGACAATCTTTCAAGTACCGATAAGCAATTCAGAAAATACGTAGAAGACCTCAATAAAAAATTGACGCTCTAACCTTTTTATTCCTTCGGAAATTTTCATTTTAATTTGTACTTTTCAGAAATGAAAACAAAGATACTTATGGTATGCTTAGGAAATATCTGTCGATCTCCTTTAGCTGAAGGCATTTTAAAATCGAAACTTGACCTTTCTAAATTCGAAGTGCAATCTGCTGGAACTGGCGGATGGCACGTAGGCGATCTTCCCGATCCAAGAAGTATCGAAATTGCAAAAGAAAACGGTCTTGATATCACAAATCAACGCGGGAAACAATTCTCCACTTACGATTTTGAGATCTATGATCATATTTTTGTGATGGATAACAGCAATTACAAAGACGTTATTAAATTAGCAAACACAGAAGCTGAAAAGAAAAAGGTACAACGCATTTTAGACGAACTTTTTCCTGGAGAGAATGTCGATGTTCCAGATCCTTACTATGGAGGAGATGCTGGTTTTGCAAATGTTTACAATATGTTAGATCAAGCCTGTGAATCGATTGCACGCAGATTGTAATAATATTTCATTACTTTTAAAAAAATACTTCTCGCTATGAAAAAATTAGTCCCTTTGCTATTATGCATGTTACCCTTTTACTCTCTTTTGGCTCAAGAAATATCTATAGAATTATTTAAAAGTGATTTTAATAGCCCTGTCAACCTTCAACATGCTGGAGATGAACGTCTATTTGTCGTGGAACAAGGAGGGTTAATTAAAGTTATTGATGCCGATGGATCTGTATTGCCAACACCGTTTCTAAACCTCAGCGGTCAGATCTCAACTGGAAACGAACGTGGATTACTAGGACTTGCCTTTCACCCAGAATATGCTTCAAATGGATTTTTCTATGTGAATTATATCGATACAAATGGCAATACCCAAGTATCCCGTTTTAATGTAAGCGCTGGCGATGCAAATATAGCCGACCCTAATTCAGAATTAGATATTATAGACTACATCCAACCTTCTGGAAATCATAATGGAGGATGTATGGCTTTTGGTGCCGACGGATATCTTTATATATCATCTGGAGATGGTGGAGGTAGTGGAGACACAGATAATCGCGCACAAAATCGTTTGTTACTTTTAGGGAAATTATTACGTATTGATGTGGATAACCCATCCGATGGAAATAATTATGGAATACCTGCAGACAATCCGTTTATAGCAGATCCAGACGGACGTAACGAGATTTGGGCGTACGGATTAAGAAATCCGTGGAAATTTTCATTCGATTCTGAAACAAATGATTTATGGATCGGAGATGTAGGGCAAGGTGCTGTAGAAGAAATAGACAGAGCATCAGCTACTCAAGCAGGCTTAAATTATGGATGGCGATGCTATGAAGGAAATGCCCCATTTAATACAGCCAATTGCCCTGATGACAGCACCCTCACCTTTCCTATTGCACAATATTCTTCTGCAGGCGGATCCCCTCATTGTTCTATTACAGGAGGCTATGTTTATAGAGGAAGTGCATTTCCCGAAAATTACGGACTCTACTTTTTCGCAGATTATTGCAGTGGACTTATAGGGACTGTAGACGCTGAAGGCAATTTAACTGAACAAGAAACTTTTGGAGGAAACAACTGGGTATCCTTTGGAGAGGATGTAAATAAGGAATTATACATTTTAAGCCTTGGCGGAACTATTTATCGAGTTACTTCGGAAACATTATCCACTTCTGAATTTACAACAGAAGACTTTTCACTTATTCCTAACCCAGCTTCAGATAAGGTTATACTGAATTTTAAAAATGAGCGTGTTCGTTCTATTTCAATTTTCGACTTAAAAGGGAGCTTATTGTTTTCTGAAGAAGCAATTTCTACAACTAATAAGGAAATTTCTCTGTCAGGTTTTAGCAATGGAATATATTTGGTAAAAATCACTTCCGAAGCTGGAGACACGCAGGTGAAGAAATTACTCATTCAATAACGTACTTATGCAGCCCCAAAAAGGAAATCTATATCTTATACCCTGCACCCTAGGAGAAACTCCACCTCTAGAAGTTTTACCGCTTTTGGTTAAGAAAGCAGTGGAACACATCGATTATTACATTGTAGAACATGAAAAAAATGCAAGACGTTTTATTAAGAGTATCGTTCCACGTAAATCACAACCAGATTTAAAACTGGAAATGATTAACAAGTTTACTAATGAAGAAGATATTCCCAAAATGCTAACACCATGTTTAGAGGGTTATGATGTTGGTGTAATATCGGATGCCGGTTGTCCTGGTATTGCCGACCCTGGTGCTGGTGTGGTTGCTGAGGCACATCGAAAAGGAATTAAAGTAGTACCACTAGTTGGCCCCTCCTCGATTCTTATGGCAATGATGGCGAGTGGATTTAACGGTCAAAATTTTGCTTTTAATGGGTATTTGCCAATCGATAAATCGGAACGTAAAACAGCTATTAAAAAATTAGAGCGACGTTCGATCGAAGAAGACCAGTCGCAGAGCTTTATTGAAACTCCGTACCGCAACAATCAGTTACTAGAAAGTTTAGTTGCTACGTTACATCCACAAACTAAGATCTGTGTGGCTTGTGATATTACATTGCCTTCAGAATACATAAAAACGGCTACTGCAGAAACGTGGAAAAAAACAAAGGTCGACCTCCATAAAAGACCGACCTTATTCATTCTTCAAAAGTAAAAATGCTATAATACTTTTGCCTTTTGATTTGCAGGGATATGAGACGTATCGTATCCCGAAAATTTCTTTAAATAATATTTAATTGAAGTTCCAAAAGCATCATTGAACCCAATAGTTCCTCCACTGCGAAGAAATTTTTTGACATTCCCTGCTCCAGCTAAATGTGCTGCTGCTAATATTCCAGATTCTGTCACTTTTACACCTCCAATATATTTTCCCCGGTACCTTTTAATATCCCGACGTAAGATCCATTTGTTTCTTGAAGTGTATGCTTCGAAGGCGCTCTCCTGTAAACTAGTATCGTTTATAAAATTTTCTGTGTTATAAACACCAATCATATGAAGAGTTGTCTGTGCAAATTGGTATTTTCCCAAATAACCAAATTGATTAACAATTCTGTAATCACCTCTTGACTCTTTAAACCCTAGTGCTTCTTTAAAGCCCAAATAAGTTTTACCTAGAAATAATTGATATTGTGGCAATGCGACAGGTTCTGGGTACAAAGAAACCTCTTCTTCTGTTGGAACATGATACACATACACATCTTCGGTTATTTTAAACCGTGACAAATCTACTTTCTTCTTATAGGTAAATCCTGAAGCTACTACTATAGTAACGATAAGAAGAACTACTGCTTGTAAAAGATTTCGTTTCATATCTATTTTTGCTTTTAGGTGAGAATTTTCATACCTAAATTTCGGCGTGCAAAGATACACCTTTTTTTATAAATCTGAATTACAGACCGTTAAAAAATGTTAATATTAGAACACACCCGTATTGAGGGGAATTCCTACATAAAGTTAAGCGCAAAAATAAAAAAGGATTTGATTCTAAAATTGAAGATTAACAACTTTTAACTTCATAGTTATCAACATCTTAACCATGAACAATCATTATTCCGATAAATGGATAAATTAAAACGACTATATGCATTTTGTACATCTTATAAAATAAAATTTTGAAGATGTGTTTTAAAAATTTCTATCGGTTAATGCCGTTTGCATTCACCCAACGCACATATTCGGCTTTATTACGATTGTGTTGCGCTAATGTTTTAGCAAATTTATGATATCCAAAATTTGTAACATTGGCTACAAAATAAAGGTAATCATGGTCTTCATAATTTAGCACCCCATCTATAGAGGTGATATCGGGCATTGCGATAG
Source organism: Cochleicola gelatinilyticus (assembly GCF_001637325.1). GTDB lineage: Bacteria > Bacteroidota > Bacteroidia > Flavobacteriales > Flavobacteriaceae > Cochleicola > Cochleicola gelatinilyticus. Next base: position 19,539 of record NZ_LRXL01000037.1, on the reverse strand, counting down.
GTCCAGGAGGAACTCCTGTAAACTTATATGTATTATAAGGAGAATCTAGTTCAAGATCTTTATATAACACACGTTTAATCACTTGATCGAAATCATTTTCTGCTTTTTTCTTTGCATAAATAACAGTCGGGTCTGCTTGCAGAAGCATTCCTTTTTTTAAACGATTTATATAAACCCCAGCAACCCGTGGACGTTCGTCGGTTTTAGCTGTTTCTTTTTGTACAATTGAAGCCAATGACATAACTTGAACTTTAGTAAGATTCAACGCATTAGCTTTATTTATTCTCGTTTCATTCCAAAAGCGATTATATTCAGTTTTCATTTTATCACGAAAAGTTTCAGCACTACTATTCCAATAAAACTCGTAGGTGTTAGGAATATACATCGCAAGAGCAGTCGCTTCAGAAAATCCATTGCTTGAAAGAAATTTAGACTCTCGCATTGTCTGAATCAACGAAGCACTATCCGCTTCAATCTGTCTTGAAATATGCCCCGCAAGATCCTCTAAACGTTCTTGATTGTTAAATTTTACTTGAATCGGAACATTCGTACTTCGTAAGGTGTTAACGAGGTCATTATTATTCATTCCCTTTTTAATAATATAGTGTCCGGGTCTTATATTGGTGCTATACCCTTTTCGTTTTGCAACAGCTTCAAAAGAATCAATATCTTCTAAAAGCGGCGCTACTTCTTCTAAAACTTCAGAAAATGATGCATTGCTAGGAATATATATGTGTGCTTCCGTATTATTAAATGCAGTATTAGGGATAAATACTGCGTTATAAACATACCAAGCAAACCCTGCCATGATAACTAGCCCTAGTAAAGCAACGGCAACTACTATTTTTTTTAAATACATGCTTTTAACTTATTTGTAAAAAATTTACTTGCGAATTAATTGATACATATGTTCATCTTTAAAACCGGTCTCGAAACGAACCCAATCCTTTTTTATTCCAGCTTTATTAAATCCTGCTTTTTCAAAAAGAAGCATACTCCTTGTATTGTCTTCAGTAATATTTGCAAAAATTTGGTGCAGCTCTAATCGATTAAATGCGTATTGTATAATTAAATTTAATGCAATTCGGGCATTGCCTTTATTTCGGTCTTTATCGTCATAAATAATAATTCCGACACCCACTCGCTGATTTTTGGGGTCAAAATCGAATAAATCTATAAATCCTATAGGGTGTTCCTGCACTGCTTCTAAACATATAACTAAGCGCAGTTGTTTTACATCGTAAATATCACGATGCGCATTCTCCAAATATTGATTTAAAATAAATTTTGAATAGGGCGCCATAGTATTACTCAACTCCCATATTTTTTCATCATTTTCTAGTCGATATAAGAAATCAATATCTTCGGGCTCGAGAGCTCTTAACACTACCCCATCTGCTTTTAAACTAACACTCATGCCCACGTTCCTTTAAATACTCGAATGGCAGGCCCCTCTAGAAATACTTCTTTGTAAATTCCATTTTCTTTACTGAAAGAAACCTGTAACACACCTCCTTGTGTATTAAGCGTTACTTTTTGTTGGGTTGTTTTTCCTGTTTCGAACATAGCAATAGCTACTGCAGTCACTCCCGTGCCACAGGACAATGTTTCATCCTCTACTCCCCGTTCGTACGTTCTTACTGAAAATGTATCGGTATCAGTTTGCGTAACGAAATTTACATTAGCACCTTCCTTTCCGTAGCGATCATTTCTAATTTTTCTTCCTTCTGAAAAAACATCATATCTGGTTACATCTTCCACTAATTGTACATGATGTGGTGATCCAGTATTTAAAAACGCTACCTTTTCTGAAGTTTCAATTTTAGTAACATTGTTCATTTTGAGTGATACAGTATTACCTAATATAGATGCTTCATGCATACCATCAACGGCTTCAAAAAAAGCATTTTCTTTTGAAATACCAAGATAATTAGAAAAATGAGCTATGCATCTGCCTCCATTCCCGCACATCGTACTCAAGTTTCCGTCAGAATTATAATACACCATCTTAAAATCGGCACTATCATGGTTTTCCAATAACAGCAAACCATCGGCACCTATGCCAAATTTACGGTCACACATACTGGCAACCAGATTGGTATCATTTTTGGGGAAATACATTTGGCGATTATCTATGATGATAAAATCGTTTCCAGTGCCTTGATATTTGTGAAATGGGATTTCCATAGCCGCAAAGGTATAAAAAGCCATGTGGACTTGTTTCATTTCGCTCTTGTTAAATGGACGTTAAAACTGAAATATTTTTAAAATAGTATCGTCTAATAATTGTTACCTTATGTATAATTAAAAAATTAAAGTATATGAAACAGACCATTCGATTATTCGTTGTCGCACTTTTAGCAGGTGCTGTAACCTTAGGAGGTTATAAATTTTTCACTGAAGAAGAGGGAGTTTCTTTTATTCCTGAAAACAATACAACTTCATTTATACCTACTACCTACGATTCGTACGGTACCGAGGCACTTGATATAGATTTTACTCAAGCCGCAGAAAAAACTGTAAATGCTGTCGTTCACGTCAAAAACATGACGATTACAGAACAACCTACTAATATGATGGAGTATATTTATGGTACAGGGCAACCCAAAGCACGAATTGGTTCGGGAAGTGGTGTAATTATTTCTCCAGACGGTCACATAATTACCAATAATCATGTAATCGCCAATGCTACCGAGCTAGAAGTTACCTTGAATAATAACAAAACATATAAAGCCACTCTTATTGGCACTGATCCAAAATCGGACATTGCTCTTATTAAAGTTGATGCTAAAGTAGATCTTCCTTCTATTGCGTTTGGTGATTCGAACATGCTAAAACTAGGAGAATGGGTATTAGCCGTAGGAAACCCATTTAATCTTACCTCAACTGTAACAGCAGGGATTGTGAGTGCTAAAGCAAGAGATCTAAATGAATTTGATGGTAACCCGCAATCGTTTATTCAAACCGATGCCGCTGTGAATCGAGGAAATAGTGGTGGTGCCTTAGTGAACACACGTGGAGAGCTAGTAGGGATTAATACTGCTATTACAAGTGAAACTGGATCGTATGTTGGTTATTCTTTCGCTGTACCTTCGAATAATGCTCGAAAAATTATTGAAGATATCATGCAGTACGGTAATGTACAACGTGGAATTTTAGGAATTCAAGGAAGTAATTTAAATTCAGAAAGAGCTAGGAACCTAGGAATTAGTGAAACTGAAGGAGTCTATGTAGGTGGAATAGAAAAAGGAAGTGGCGCTGATGAAAGTGGAATTAGGAAAGGCGATATCATTAAAGAATTAGATGGTATTACGGTAGGTAAATTCTCTGACCTATCAGGATATTTAGGTTCTAAAAGACCTAACGATGTTGTAAATGTTACCTTGCTACGTAATGGAAAACAAAAGACAGTTCCTGTAACATTAATCAAATTAGAAACCTACGAGATTGACTATTTAGGTTTGGAGGTTAAAAACGCTACTAAGGCAGAAATTGCAAGTCGAGGAGTTTCTAATGGAGTAATTGTTACAAAACCATTAACTAGAGATATTGCACAATACAACCTTTCTGGCATTTTAATTACGAAAATAAATGATCAGAAAATTGAAGATATCGAAGATGTAAAAAGAGTAATGGCAGCTAGAGATTTTTCTGCTCCAATTAAAATGTCTTTTATTACTGAAAAAGGAGAAGCTAATACGTTTATTTTTAGATAAAATAAAAAAGATTTAATTCTTCAATAACCCTGTTTTTACAATAAACAGGGTTATTTTGGTTTCAGAAAACACGTTTATTTATTCTAATGCACCCTATCTAAAACTCATACTATATCAGACTGCCCTATTTTTGTTTTCACAAATCTTTCAGAGGCGTATTTATTTTACAGTTTTACTTCCCGAAAACGATTGAAATCGTTACTTTTGCAGCAAAATTTTAAACCTTGATTTTTGCTTGCAGAGATCTTAAATCCACACCACTATGAGTTTTGATGACGTTTATGAAAAAGAACTGTCTTTTCAAACCGATCGCCGCAAGGCAACCGTCGAATTTATTAATATTATCAGTGATCTTTGGTACGACAAGTCCATAGAATTGGTAATTTTCAGAAATCAATTAATAGACCGCAACGTTAGTGAGATTCTTAATCTTCACGAATATGCAGGTGAGTTCGTTCAAAAACCAATTTCGATTTTCGATTCTGTTGAGATCGCCCAAGCCATCAAAACATTGAATCTACCTCCTGCAAAATTAGACATCGGGAAATTAACCTACGAGTATCACTTAGAAGACAATAAGTATACCGATGCTCTTGCATTTGTTTCTGAAAAATTAAAAGATGCAAAAGACAAAGAAAACATTGTTCCTAAAGATGTTATCTTATATGGCTTCGGAAGAATCGGAAGATTATTAGCCAGAGAACTAATGACGAGAACAGGTCAAGGAAACCAAATGCGCCTACGGGCAATTGTGACTCGGGGCACAATCGACCAAACAGTATTAGAAAAAAGAGCGTCGTTACTACAGTACGATTCGGTACATGGGGATTTTCCAGGTACAGTACGTGTAGACCTTGAAAACAAAGCGCTCGTAATTAACGGAACTACAGTACATATTATCTCAGCCAATGCTCCCGAAGATATCGATTACACGTCATACGGAATTGAAGATGCACTCGTAATAGACAACACTGGTGCTTTTAGAGATAAAGAAGCTTTGAGTCGTCATTTAGTTGCTAAAGGGGTTTCAAAAGTGTTATTAACGGCACCTGGAAAAGGAATTCCAAATATTGTTCACGGGGTAAACCACGCCGAATACAACCCAGATGAAGTAGATATTTTCTCTGCAGCCTCTTGTACTACTAATGCAATCACACCTATTCTTAAAGCAGTAGAGGATTCGTTAGGTGTAGTTCACGGTCATTTAGAAACTATTCACGCTTACACAAACGACCAGAACCTTGTAGATAATATGCATAAGAAATACCGTCGAGGTCGTGCTGCTGCATTAAATATGGTAATCACCGAAACAGGAGCAGGATCTGCAGTTTCTAAAGCACTTCCTTCTTTTGAAGGGAAATTAACTTCTAATGCGATTCGTGTACCAGTGCCAAACGGTTCATTAGCAATTCTAAAATTAGAATTAGAAGGTAAGACCTCTAAAGATGGGATCAACTCTATTATGAAGAAATATGCTTTAGAAGGCAACTTAGTAGAGCAGATTAAATATTCACTTAATAATGAATTGGTATCTAGCGATATTGTTGGATCTTCTGCTCCCTCTATTTACGACAGTAACGCTACTATCGTAACTAAAGATGGTAAAGATGTTGTATTATATGTTTGGTATGATAACGAGTATGGGTATAGCCATCAGGTTATTCGCTTAGCTAAATACATCTCTAAAGTACGTCGATTTACCTATTATTAATTGAGTGCGAAAGCAGCTTTTATAGTAGAAAATCAGTTCAAAAAAAGGTTCGGTCATTGATCGAACCTTTTTTTTTATGACTTCATTAACCCTCTATACATACAATTTCCTCGAAATTTACTTCGTCTCAACGACTTAACTATGACTGAAAGAAAAAAAAGGAAACCTTACAAAAAGAAAAGGTATACAATACCAATCATTATTTTACTTTTACTAATAGCCGGTAGACTCTACTTACCTATCTATGCAAAGAACTATATAAATGAAGTATTGGCTGATATCCCAGGGTATTATGGACAAGTAAGTGACATAGATATTTCATTATGGCGTGGTGCTTATGTTATTAATGGGATGTATCTTAATAAAGTCGATGCTGGAACACAGGTTCCGTTTCTCAATTTTCCAAAGAATGATATTTCAGTTGAATGGAAGTCTTTATTAAAAGGAAAGATCGTTGCCGAAGTAGTAATGATGAGCCCAGAAATAATCTACGTATTAGAAGATCAAAAAACAACTCCTGCCGAAGGGGAAGCCGATATCGACGACTGGACCAAAGCCCTTACAGACATTGTCCCACTCGAAATTAACCACTTTGAAGTTCACGACGGAACTTTTGCCTACGTAGTGTTAGAGTCCGATCCTAATATCGATCTCCAAATTAATAAGATTCAACTTACCGCAGACAACCTAAGAAATGTAGTAGAAAAAGAACGCATTCTCCCCTCTCCTGTCAAAGCAACTGGAGTTTCTATCGGAAACGGAAATGTATCACTCGATGGTAACATCAACCTAATTAAAGAAATTCCCGATATGGATATTGCTTTTTCTTTGGAAGACGCTGACGTTACTGCAATTAACAATTTTACACGCCATTATGCCGGAATAGATTTTAAAGAAGGAACTATGGGAGTATATAGTGAGATCGCAATTGCCGATGGATACATGAAAGGGTATATGAAACCGTTACTTACCAACTCAAAACTTATTGGTAAAGAAGATGGTTTTCTCGGAGTGCTTTGGGAGGGATTTGTGGGTTTCTTTAAATTTATTCTGAAAAATCAAGGGACCGACACCATTGCAACACGCGTTCCTATTGAAGGCGACTTGAATAATGTACAAGCGGGTGTTTGGCCAACAGTATTCAATATTTTTGAAAACGCTTGGATTAGTGCATTCAAAGGCGAGGTGGATAACGACATCGATTTCGAAGATGCCTTTAATGATCCTAATCTTACAAGAGAAGAAAAGAGAGAACTACGAAAAAAACGCCGAGAACAACGTCGCGCCGAACGTAAAGCTGACACTACCGATGGATTTTTTAAACGCTTGTTCGATGGAAATGAAGATGAAGAGGAAAATGATACATTAAAAGAGGGAGAACAGAAACAAGAAAATACGGACGAAACTAAACCTGAACACTAAGCAATAATTGATAAAAAAATTAAATCCGTACCTTTCAAAAAAGTACGGATTTTTTATGAAAACACTTCGAGCAACTTCGCAGCATTTGGAACAACTCATTGCCTTATTCGATGCGTATCGCGTGTTTTATAAGCAGACTTCAGATATCGATGCGGCCCGAAAATTTCTTGCAGAGCGGTTTCAGAAAAATGATTCTGTAATTTTTATTGCCTTTTCTTCGGAAGAGCAACTTGTAGGGTTCACACAATTGTACCCTAGCTTTTCGTCTGTTTCCATGCAGCGCACCTACATTCTCAACGATCTATATGTTGCTTCTGAAGCTAGAAAGCAAGGAATTGGCGAGGCTCTTTTAGAACACGCTAAACAATTTGCTATTCACCAAGGAAGCAAAGGACTAATACTTGAAACTGCCGTGGAAAATCCTGCGCAAAAATTATACAAACGACTAGGGTGGAAAAAAGATATAGGCGTGCAACATTATGCTTGGGAAATTCAGAGTTCAGATAAATAGTTTATTTTTACATCTCAAAATTCATACTTACCGAGACAGCTCATGCGCATTGATATTATTACCGTACTACCCGAATTATTAAGAAGTCCTTTCGAAGCATCCATCTTAAAACGTGCGATCGAAAAAGGCCTTGTGGAAATACACATGCATAATCTTAGAGACTTCTCCACCAATAATTACAATCAGATAGACGATTATCAGTTTGGCGGTGGTGCAGGCATGGTCATGATGATCGAGCCTATCGATAAATGTATTACCAAACTTAAATCTGAAAGAAACTATGACGAAGTAATCTATATGACACCCGACGGCGAAACCTTTAAGCAAACTATTGCCAATCAATTATCATTAAAAGAAAACATCATTATCCTTTGTGGACATTATAAAGGAGTGGATCAACGAGTGCGCGATCAGTTTATCACTAAAGAGATCTCTGTGGGAGATTTTGTGCTAAGTGGCGGTGAGTTAGCGGCTGCAATTGTTTGCGATGCCGTAATTCGTTTACTGCCTGGCGTATTAGGAGATGAGACGAGTGCCCTAACCGATTCTTTCCAAGACAATTTACTAGCACCTCCAATTTACACCCGCCCCTCCGAATACAAAGGATGGGAAGTTCCTGAAATATTATTAAGTGGACATACTGCAAAGATCGAAGCATGGCGTGAAGACGAAGCGTACAAACGTACGGAGCGATTACGTCCAGACCTTTTAGAAGATTAATTTAATATACACGAACCCGTTGTACCCATGAAAAAAATACTATTAGTACTTCTTACTGCCGCTAGTTTCTCAGCGTGTAATGAAGGAAAGAAATCTGAAACGAAGCCTGAAACTGCCATGACTTCGAATACCGCTTTTTCAACCCTTTTAGAAGATTATTACGAAGAAGGTTTACAACTAAATCCGGTGAGCGCAACTACAGCGGGAGATTCTAGATTTAACGATCAATTTCCAAATACTCTTTCGGAAGCGTATCGCACTAAACTAAGAACCTATTACACCTCGTATAAAGAAAAATTAAACGCATTCTCTTCTAAAGATCTTTCGGAAACCGAACAAATGAGTAAGGCAATTCTGGAATGGGAATGCAACATTAACCTAGAAACCATGTCTTTTAATAAAGATAAATACCTGCCGATCGATCAGATGTGGTCGGTGAACTTATTCATGGGACAATTAGCAAGTGGTGCAAGTGCGCAACCTTTTAAAACAGTAGCAGATTACACCAATTGGTTACAAAGGCTTGAAGGATATTTAGAATGGTTGAAAAATGCAGAAACCAATATGCGCGAAGGGATACAACAAGGGTATGTACTTCCAAAATCTTTGATCGTGAAAGTGCTGCCACAATTAAAGGAAATGACCGAGCCGAATCTGGACAATCATTTATTTTATTCGCCTATTAAAAATTTTCCCGATTCTTTTTCTAATACTGAAAAGCAAGAACTCACCGAAGCGTACACCCGTATAATTAACGACAAATTAATTCCGGCTTACCAAAGTTTGCATGATTTTATGGCTACTGACTATTTGGAGGCTGGAAGAGAAAGTAGTGGTATTGCTGAAACACCAGAAGGAGAAGCGTATTACCAGCACCAAATTAAATTATACACCACAACTAATATGACTGCGGCAGAAATTCATCAACTGGGATTAGATGAAGTAGCCCGTATTACTATGGAGATGGAAAAGGTGAAGAATGAAGTGGGTTATGAAGGCGATCTCAAATCCTTTTTTAATTACGTTCGGAATAACAAAGAGTTGATGCCGTATAAAACCCCGAAAGAGATCATCGACAATTTCAATGCAATTCATGAAACAATGAAACCAAAGTTGAATGTCCTCTTTGATCAAAAGCCTAAAACTCCGTTTGAAGTTCGACAAACAGAAGCATTTCGTGAAAATTCAGCAAGTGCAGAATACAATCCTGGCTCTGTAGATGGGACAAGACCAGGAATTTTCTACACTCCTATTCCAGACGCGACCAAATACAATGTCTATAGCGACGAATCGTTATTTTTACACGAAGCCATTCCAGGACATCATTATCAGATTTCATTAACACAAGAAAACGAAAAACTTCCAAAGTTCAGAAAAACACTTTGGTACAGTGGGTATGGAGAAGGCTGGGCATTGTACAGTGAATCACTCGGAAAAGAATTAGGACTTTATACCGATCCGTATCAGTACTTCGGAATGTTGGGTGCCGAGATGCACCGAGCGGTTCGATTGGTGGTCGATACTGGACTTCATAGCAAAGGCTGGACTCGGGAAGAAGCAATACAGTATTCGCTAGAGAATGAAGCTGAAAGTGAAGCTGGGATTACTTCGGAAATTGAACGATATATGGCGAATCCAGGACAGGCTTTATCATATAAGATCGGACAACTAAAGATTCAAGAGTTACGAAAGAAATCGAAAGAAGCCTTGGGAGACCAGTTTTCTATTAGTGAATTTCACAATCAGGTATTGGCTACTGGCTGTGTTCCTTTAGCGCTACTCGAAGATAAAATTGAACGATGGATTGAGGAAAAACTGTAGCGAATAATTTGTGCGTTAGGGATTGAACGGTGTGTTTAAGCTCTTCTTGAAGCGACAGCGTAAAGAAAGCGAGTAGTGAAAGCCCGACCCTTTTTTAAGGGAAACGCCCTAAATTTTGTTACACTATGAAAGATAATTCTTGAAAAGACGAATAATTATCGTGAAAAACTTGTGCTATCTTAGAATTTACTTATTTTTGCACTCGATTTAATCCAACCTCTGGCGATGTACGTGAATGTTGTTTTAAACAAAACCCTTTCAAATTAAAACAATGGAAAGTTTAATAAAATTTGTACAAGACGAATTTGTAACAAAGAAAGAATTTCCGAACTTCGGAGCTGGTGACACGATTACAGTGTACTACGAAATTCGTGAAGGTGAAAAAACAAGAACACAGTTTTTTAGAGGTGTGGTGATCCAGATTAAAGGTACTGGACAGACTCAAACATTTACTATTCGTAAGATGTCTGGAACTGTTGGTGTAGAGCGTATCTTCCCAATGAATCTTCCAGCGTTACAAAAGATCGAAATTAATAAAAAAGGTAGCGTTCGTAGAAAACGTATCTACTACTTTAGAGGTCTTACTGGTAAAAAAGCAAGAATTAGAGAGAAGAGAAGTTAATACTCTTTCTCAACATATTAAAAAAAGCGGTTCTTATAGAACCGCTTTTTTTATGAACAATTGTTAATAAGCGATGTTCACAAATGGTTCATATCTAAATCATTACGCATAGTTGTTATTTTAAAAATGTGTCTTATATTTATACTATCAAATTGATGGAAACATCATGAAGATATTATAAAGTAACGTTCTTTAGATCCCTTTTTATAATTGTTTGAAATGCCAACGATTCATTGAATGGTTGGGATTGAGATTAAAAAAGGTTGAATACAGATGTTTTAAAAATAGAGAATAACTTTTCGTTATTGTTTTTATAACAGCATGTATTCAGTGTAGAAACAAATCACGACTGCAAGGGTTTAATAAACTTGCATACATTGGCTTCGGCTAATGAGTCGGCAACGATGTGTTTCTCAAGAAGCCATAGTTTGGTAGCGATACCATATTATGGCTTTTCTTGTTTTTACTTATAATAGCTCCTCCCTTAAATTAATAACACTGTTTCCTAAAAAAAACATAAACTTCCAGGTACTAAAACTTACACCTTTTATTACCCTTCTCATTTATGTATATTTGCATTTCTGAAAAAAATTATCTTATGACAAAAAAAGCCAAAATTATATATACGAAAACCGATGAAGCCCCTGCTTTAGCTACGCATTCATTCTTACCTATTGTTGAAGCATTTGTAACACCGTCGAATATTGTTGTCGAAGCAAGAGATATATCATTGGCAGCCCGTATTTTGGCTCAATTTTCAGATCTTCTTTCAAAAGAACAGCAAGTAAACGATGCCCTGAGTGAATTGGGAGAATTGGCGAAACAACCGGATGCAAATATCATAAAGCTACCTAACATTAGTGCGTCGATGCCACAACTCACAGCTGCGATAAATGAATTACAAACGAAAGGATATCCCCTACCCGATTATCCAGAAGATCCAGCGAACGATGAAGAAAAAAGCATAAAAGCAAAATATGATAAAGTGAAAGGGAGTGCTGTAAATCCTGTACTACGTGAAGGAAACAGTGACCGTCGCGCGCCTAAAGCAGTAAAGAATTTTGCGAAAAAACATCCACATAGAATGGGTGCATGGGATAGTGATTCTAAATCGCACGTAGCGACTATGGGGCATGGTGATTTTAGAAATAACGAAATTTCTGTCACTCTTAAAGAAGCAAATACCGTTAAAATTATCCATACTGATACAACCGGTAATAAAACTGTTTTAAAAGACGCAATTCCTGTTTTAAAAGGGGAAATTATAGACGCTACCAAAATGGAAAAAAAGGCGTTACTATCGTTTCTTGAAGATCAAGTAAAAGATGCTGCCGCGAAGAATGTACTCTTTTCACTTCACATGAAAGCAACCATGATGAAAGTTAGTGACCCAATAATATTTGGTCATGCGGTAAAAGTCTATTTTAAAGAATTATTTTCAAAACACAAAACTACCTTTGATGAATTGGGCGTGGATGTAAATAATGGGTTTGGAGATCTAACTACTAAAATCGAAGAATTACCCCAAGATAAAAAAGAAGCTATCCTTAAAGATATCGAACAGATCATGGACGACCAACCAGATCTAGCCATGGTAAATAGCGATAAGGGCATCACAAATTTACATGTACCAAGCGACGTAATTATCGATGCTTCGATGCCAGCGATGATACGCACTTCTGGACAAATGTGGAATGCAGATGGAAAACAACAAGATACAAAAGCTGTAATTCCAGATAGTAGTTATGCTTCCATATATCAAGCAACTATTAATTTTTGTAAAGAGCATGGTGCTTTCGACCCTACAACTATGGGTACTGTCCCTAATGTAGGATTAATGGCACAAAAAGCTGAAGAGTATGGGTCACATGATAAAACATTCGAGATCAATTCTAATGGTACTGTTAGCGTGATAGACGATAATGGAAACACGCTTATAGAACATTTTGTTGCCGAAGGTGATATCTGGAGAATGTGTCAAGTAAAGGATCTACCAATACAAGACTGGATTAAATTAGCCGTTAATCGTTCAAGAGCGACTGGAAGTCCAGCAGTTTTTTGGTTAGATGAAGACCGTGCTCACGATGCTGAATTAATTAAAAAAGTAAATACATACCTTCCAGACCACAATACAGAAGGGCTCGAGATAAAAATACTTTCTCCAGAGAAGGCTACTTTATACACACTTGAACGAGTTAAAGAAGGGAAAGAAACCATTTCTGTTACAGGAAATGTTTTACGTGATTACCTTACCGATCTCTTCCCTATTCTTGAATTAGGCACTAGTGCAAAAATGTTATCGATCGTTCCATTAATGAATGGCGGAGGATTATTCGAAACCGGTGCGGGAGGTTCTGCTCCAAAACACGTACAACAATTTGTAGAAGAAGGTCATTTACGATGGGATTCGCTCGGGGAGTTTTTAGCACTTGCAGTTTCTCTGGATCATTTAGGAGAAACCTTTAATAATCCGAAAGCCACTTTAATGGGAGAAGCGTTAGACGATGCTACCGAAAAATACTTAGAACACAGTAAATCGCCATCCAGAAAAGTAAACGAACTAGACAATCGTGGAAGTCATTTCTACCTTGCTCTTTATTGGGCACAGGCTTTGGCTAATCAGGATAAAGATGATGTCTTAAAAAAACGTTTTACTCCTATTGCTGAAAAATTAGCTAAAAATGAAACAAAGATCGTTTCAGAATTAAATTCTGCACAAGGAAATTCTGTAGATATAGGCGGCTATTATGAACCTAACGAAGCATTGGTTTCTAAAGAAATGAGACCAAGTAAAACGCTCAATTCTATTCTCTCTGAGATTAAATAACTAAAAAAAGCCTTCTGTTTTGAAGGCTTTTTTTAAACACTCAACTCAATTATGTTTTTGGATTAATAAGGATATTGCAATTTGAAAAATCTAATACTCTTCTTTTTTCTCTTCGGAAGTCTATATTCCTATGGACAAAGCAAATTTACGATTAGTGGAACGGTTTCTGAAGCGGGGTCGGGCGAAACGTTATTTGGAGCTAATGTTATTATCCCAGCATTGGAAACTGGAACGATTACCAACGAATACGGATTTTATTCTATCACGCTTCCTGAAGCGGAATATGATATTTATTTTCAAAGTATCGGGTTCACTTCTGAAAAGAAATTAGTCGTACTTTCTGAAAATATTACACTAAATATTTCTCTAGAAACCAATACAGAGGAACTTAGCGAAGTTATTGTAAAAGCTGATGGAGAAAAGTTGAATATTCGAGATCCACAAATGAGTACTAACACTTTATCATCGAGTACTATAAAGAAAATCCCCGTAGTTTTGGGAGAGGCAGATGTTATAAAAGCTATCACTTTATTACCAGGAGTTACAAGTGCAGGTGAAGGCGCGAGTGGTTTTAATGTACGTGGAGGAGCAGCCGATCAAAATTTAATTCTATTAGACGAAGCTACACTATATAATTCGTCGCACTTATTTGGTTTCTTTTCGGTATTTAACCCAGATGCTATTAAAGACCTCACACTTTACAAAGGGGGTATTCCCGCCAGATACGGTGGAAGAATTTCCTCCGTATTAGATATTTATCAAAAAGATGGTAGTAAAAAGAACTTTGGTGCCACTGGAGGAATCGGATTAGTCGCAAGTCGATTGCTACTGGAGGGTCCCATAAAAAAGGATACTGCTTCATTTCTTATTGGAGGTCGGAGTAGTTATGCGCATTTATTTCTTCCCCTATTCGATAATGATAATGTAGCCTATTTTTACGATTTAAATACTAAGGTTAGCTACAATGTAAATAAGAACAATCGATTATTTTTATCGGGATATTTCGGCAGAGATGTTTTTAGTATTTCCGATAGTTTTTCAAATAGCTTCGGAAACGCAACGCTAAATCTACGTTGGAATCACTTATTTTCAAATCAACTATTTAGCAATCTTTCTTTAATTTACTCCGACTACTATTACGGTCTTGAATTAAAATTTGTGGAATTTCAATTCGATAGCGGTATTAATAATTTTAATTTAAAATATGATTTCACGCACTATCTAACCAATAAAGTGAAATTACAATACGGACTAAATAGTATTTATTATAGATTTAATCCTGGCGAGGTTACACCAACTTCAGAAACGAGTGGTATTAATCCGAGCAAACTTACAAACAAATTTGCTTTTGAAAATGGTATTTATTTAGATAGTGAAATTGAAGTTTCAGAAAAAATAAAAATTCAGGCGGGAATTCGGTTTTCAACGTTCAATCGGTTGGGGCAAAATGCTATTAATGTATACGAAGACGACAATCCTATTCTATACGACGAAATATTAGATATCTACAGTAAAGCAAGACCCATCGACACCATTGCAGTTGATAGAAATACCACTATAAAATCGTTTGGAAACTTAGAGCCCAGATTTGCCATTTCGTATCAATTAAATGATGTTTCTTCACTAAAAGCAAGTTATAATAGAACGGCTCAATACATTCATTTAATAAGTAATACAAGTTCTCCAACTCCATTCGACATCTATGCCCCAAGTGGACAGTTTATAGATCCACAATTAGCAGATCAAGTCGCAATGGGATATTTTAGAGAATTTGAAAATTTTTCTTTTGAAGCAGAAACCTATTATAAAAAGGTTGAAAATCGGTTGGATTATGTTAATGGAGCTGATCTAATTGCCAACAATGCTATTGAACAAGTTCTATTAAATGGAGAAGCAAGAGCGTATGGTGTGGAACTTTTACTAAGAAAAACTACGGGAAGACTACAGGGTTGGATTGCTTACACATTGGCAAAAAGTGAGCAACGAACCCCCGGAAGAACTCCAGTGGAAACGGGAATAAACAATGGAGAGTGGTACAATTCTGCTTGGGACAGAACACACGATATCTCAATCACATCCCAATATAAATTAAACGACCATTGGACGTTTGGCTCGAATTTTATCTTTCAGACCGGGCGCCCTGGTACGTTTCCAAATGGGCAATATCAATATAATGATTTAACGATTCCAGTGTATGAATCTAGAAATAGCAGTAGACTGGGGGCGTTCCATCATTTAGATATTTCTGCTACATGGACACCTAAACATAAAAGAGAAAAAAGGTTCAAAGGAGAATGGGTTTTTAGTATTTATAACCTCTACAACCGTAAAAATGCTAGTTCGATTTCGTTTTCAGAAAACACAGATATTAATCAAAATGAAGCAGTTAAATTGTCTATTTTCGGAATTATCCCATCGGTAACCTATAACTTTAAATTTTAAGCTATGAAGAGACTTTTAGCTATCGTATTTTGTTTTTTACCATTTGTTTCTTGTGAAGATGTAATAGATCTAGATTTAAATGAAGCTGAACCTAGATTAGTAATTGATGCAGAAATTGTTAAAAGCGTTGAAAATGATTCGTCTGTTGCGCGAGTAAGAATAAGCTTGACCACACCCTTTTTTGAAAATGAACCCGCCTTTATTAATAATGCCATGGTAACTATAACAGACAGTAACGGAGCTGTTTTTACGTTAGAAAATACCTCAGACGGATTCTACAGTTTTCCAGATTTTAATCCTGAAGTGAATACTGCCTACACACTTCAGGTTATTTATAATACCGAAATATATTCAGCTACTGAATTATTACAAACTGTAGTTCCTTTAGAATATATAGAACAAGACAACGATGGTGGTTTTCTAGGAGATGAAATAGAACTTAAAGCTTTCTATACCGATCCAGTAGGTGAAGAAAACTTTTACTTTTTTGAAGGCTTAGGACCTCCAGGAAATGTTCGTGACGTTTTTGATGATGAGTTCACAAATGGAAATCAAGTGTTTGCGTTATACGTTACTGAAGATTTAGCAATTGGAGATGATGTATATTTTTACTTATACGGAGTAAACGAGCAATTTTATAATTATATGTCTTTATTACTACAACAAACTGGCGGTGGTGGTCCTTTCGAAACACAACCCGCAACCGTAAAAGGAAATATCGTCAACGAAACAAATCTTGAAAATTACCCTCTAGGATATTTTAGAATTTCTGAAGTTTCCGTATTATCCTATACTGTTCAATAATAATGTAACTTTGTATGATGTCTTTTATAAAAACTACAGAAGCCGACTCTAAGTACGATCATTTAGAAAAAATGAACGTTTCGGAAGTATTAAAAAATATAAATTCTGAAGATAAAACAGTTCCTGATGCGGTTGAAAGATCCATGCCGCAGATAATAGCACTTACCGAAATTGTTTCATCAACCTTAAAAAAAGGGGGAAGATTATTTTATATAGGCGCAGGTACAAGTGGAAGACTCGGAATTGTTGACGCTAGTGAGTGTCCACCCACTTTTGGCGTACCACACGGAATGGTCATCGGGCTTATTGCTGGAGGAGATACCGCCATTCGTGAAGCTGTGGAATTTGCAGAAGACTCTAAGGATCAGGGCTGGAAAGACCTTCAGTCGAATAAAATTACTTCAAAAGATATTGTTATTGGCGTTGCTGCTTCGGGAACTACTCCTTATGTAATTGGAGCCTTAGAAGAATGTAATAAAAATAATATTGCAACGGGATGCATCACGTGTAACGAAGGAAGTCCGTTAGGCAAAACAGCAAAATTTCCTGTCGAGGTAGTTGTAGGTCCCGAGTTTATTACAGGAAGCTCTCGCATGAAAGCTGGTACTGCCCAAAAGTTAGTACTTAATATGATCAGTACCACTGCAATGATTCAATTAGGAAAAGTTAAGGGAAATAAAATGGTGGATATGCAATTAAGCAATCACAAATTAGTGAATCGAGGAACCCGTATGATTATGAATGAATTACAAATTTCTGAAGATAAAGCTGCGGAACTTTTAGATAAAAATGGAACTGTACGAGCAGCAATAAATGCGTATTATAATGCCAAATAACCACACCGATCAAAAACTATTAATAAGGGGGCTAAAACGCTTGGTCCTAGCCTTACCCTTATTAGTAGTAACTACATATCTTCTCAACTTTGCTTTCTTGAACAAAGCCACAATTCCAATCTACATCGCACTAATACCTGGAATTGCATTTATGATAGTAACAATTTACCTTCTTTTTAATGGAATAAAAATTATAATGCGTTCCCTCTTCGGTGACAATTAAATAGCTTCAATTAATTAGACTTTACAACCTGTACCACTTTTTGCGTCGCGCCAATTTGTAATTTCACTAAATAAACGGCTGCTGCTAGGCTAGAAATATCCAGATCGATTTCATTAGAATTCACAGACAGGTCAATCACTTTTTGTCCTAGCAAAGAATATACAGACAGATTTTCTATAACATCCCCTTGATGGCGAATATGAACAGTAGAATTTGCCGGATTAGGATACATAATTACAGTACTGGCATCGAACTCATCTACACCTAAAACCACATTCACTGTCACCGCAAATGGAGCACTAGGACACTCGTCTACAATATTAACTGCATAATAAGTGGTATTATTTACTAATTCTGTTGTTATATCTAGAGGATCAGTTAATGTCGTTGCATCATCTAACGTAGCAAACCAAGTAACATCGGTCGGACTTATTACAATATCGGCAAGAGTTGCTCCTTCTGTAAATGTTTGCATAGCTTCACCAGTGGGAGTGTCTGGAGGCGTACATGCTGCAAGGTTTAATCTGCCAAAATATTGGGTAGATTCAGCCATACCAATAGGAGTACTCGTCCCTGTAGAAGGATCGAAAAGACGATATCCAGCATCAGAAGAAATCAATAAATTTCCTGCGTCACCAACACTTATAACTCCACGCAATGCTCCTTCATCCCAATAATTAAGAATAGTACCGTCATCTATTGAAAATTCATACAAACCAGAATCATTAGACCCCAAGGAACTAAAAACTGCAGCATATATTGAGTTATTTTCGGAATTTACTTCCATTTGTTGAATAAAACTAACCACACCTTCTCCAACAATATTCCCGAGAACATTACCGTCATAATCGCGTCTTTCAATTTTAGTATCTGCACTTATATAAGAGATATATACTTCATCACCTACATCTATAATATCAAAAATAGACCCGTCGTCGGTAGTAGGATAAAACCCGATAAGAGCCCCATCAAAATCAAGCCTAACGATGGCATTTTCGGGAGCACCATTATTAGAGCCTGCATTGGTCACCCATATTTCACCATCTACAATTTCAAGCACCCTTATATTATCTAGCCCCACATCTACTCCTTCAATAGTACTTACATAGACACCTTCCAAATCGAAACGATCGATACGATCTTCGAGCTGATCTGAAATCCAAATTTCTTCTCCAACCTGTAATATATCTTTGGGAGTTCCTTGACTTAATGGTGTTAAATCTATAAATGCAGGATCAATTATCGAACCATCATCGGGATCTAATAATATTAAAAATGGTTCTTGAATTACAGCAGTTCGTTCTTACTATGCCTGCAATGTTGTTACTGCAAACAGCATGAATATGACACATAAAGAAATTGATTTCTGAATAATTAAAGTAGTTTTTTTCATAACGTATTGATTTTGTGACACTAATTTAACTAAACATTTATGGAAATAAAAAAAATTGGCATCATTTCCTACATAAACTATGGGGAAACATTGTTTTAAGATAGTAGAGATTTTTAAATATGAAAGTATAAATCAGTATGACATTATACGTATTGCAAGTTGATCTTTGCGCAATAGGCATCACCTTGTACCTACTCTTTGATGCAATTCCTCATTTCGCAAAAAAGCTTCACTGCGAAACGTCCTGTTTGATACCCTTGAGGGAGTAGAGCTTGATTTACCTAGTAAATTACAACTAATTATAATCCTATAACAAAAGATGACATTTTATCGGGTCTTTAACCTAGCGATACGTTTAATATAAATTTTAAAACGTTTTAACGGTTAAAAACGGCTCTGTTTCAAGTTCAGTAATAATGCTGTGATTAGCGTGTTTTTAGTGGTTTAAATCAACAAAAAAAAGAGTTTCTTTTAGTATTAATTTTTGAAGT
>NZ_LRXL01000036.1 GCF_001637325.1 Cochleicola gelatinilyticus | reverse complement strand
GTTCTTATGCAAACCGTTGGGCACAATTTAAAAAATGACTTGGGAAACATACCATACTAAAGGAATCAATCAAAAGTACGTATATAGATATGTAACAATTGAAAAGCTGGTTGACTTTCTGGACACCAACAGTCTATTCCTATCCAGATTAGATAAATTTGAGGACAATTTAGAAAATATTGAACCTTATGACATTAACGAACTTAAATTTAGAACTCAAACTTTATCAAAGCCGGAAGATGCTAATCCTGAAATACCCGAAAACCATTGGGCAGAAATAATTAAAAATAATAGAGCCGAATTAAGTGCAATACAAGCGAAATTAACTAAACAGCAAAAGCATCGATTTGTCAGCTGTTGGATTCTCAACGATACGGAATCCTTCGCAATGTGGGACATTTATGGAAAAGCAGGTTTTGCTATTCGATTTGAGCGTGAATACTTTCAAAAGTTAATAAGAGAATCAATTGAATTACAGACTGAGCCAACCAATAAAATTGATTTACTCGTAGCTGGAGTTGTTCAATATCAGAATTTTGATAAGATGTTATTTAAAGAGAAAGAGTCTTTAATTAAATATTCTGCTTTTAGAAAACATCAGGCATTTAATCACGAAACAGAATACCGAATTATTGGGTTTATGAAAGAAATACTCGAAATTCCTGGACTTAAATTCAAGTTACCTAATATAAACGAATTGGAATTTGAGCTGATTGCGAATCCAAGGCTTGACTCGTTCCAATTTCAAAAATACAAAGGAATAGTATCAAAGTATTCCCAAAAACATCAGCTGAAAGAATCCGAATTAAAAATTTGGTTGGACTTTAGAAATACGAACTATTAAAAAACTGTGCCCAACAATGGCTATAAGTAATTGCTTGTTTTCGCCTACTTCTGAAAATCCTCTCGGATTTTCAGTTTGGTGTGTACTTGCAAAGTTACGTGCTAACCCACGCAACTACTCATAGCCGAGACCGTTACCTGCAAGCTGAAATGACGAACGCACAACAAAATATCGAAACACCATTTAACGAAGAATTCTGCACTCGACTTGAGTACCGAATTTGTCACGAATTGGAAAAATCGACTGACCCTGAATTAAAAGGGTTTTGGTGTGATGGAGTTTCTTGGTTTCCGACAGAAAATCAGTTGACTAAAAAAACGTGAATGATAAACGAAAAATAGAAACTAAAGCGTGGATTGGAAAAACTGGACAAACGGAATTTAAAGCGACAGTTCATTTCGGAAAAAAAGCATTGAGTAAATACGCTAAAGGAATGGAATTGACCGAATGCATTCCTGATTTGGAATCTCAAGCTGAATGGATTGAGATTGATTTAGAAAACAAAAACATTGAAATTAAAATAGACTAATTCAATGAAATTCTATAAACCTTTTTTTTCAATAATTACAATACTTATCCAATTGATGTTGTCTTTAAAACATCATTATGAACATATCAAATGGACTGAAGAAATGAAAAAAACTGACCCTGAACTTTTTGGTCTGATTTGCTATAATACTACCTATACTTCACTTTTTATTTTCGTTTGTATAATTGGATTTTATGAAATGTTGACTAAACCAAGTTGGTTCAAAACAATAATCCGAATATTTTTAGTTTGTATAATTTTAGGAACTACATTTTCGGATTTTATTCCAATTGACCAATTTTATTACGGAGTTTATAATACGGCTTGGTTTTCAGCAGTAGTTACAATCGTTCTGATTTTAGTCCGAATTGGAAAATATAGTTTCGGTAAAATAAATGATAGGAAACTGAATAAAGCCAGCAGGTAACAATGTGTATAATCCATTGCTAGTTATAGCCTACTTACGAAAGTCCTCGCGGACTTTCTATCTGTGATTTATTTGCTAAATTAGTTGCTTAAACACGCAACGAAATCATACACTAGACCGTTCTACGCAATTTGAAAAAAACATCGTGCTTAAAAGAAAATGAAACTGACAAACGACCAATTTGAGGCTTCTGCTTATATATTTGAAAAAGCAAATGGAAATAAAAAATCGGAATACGAGGAACAAGTAATTGCCGAATCTGGATTAAACAATCTGAAACCGATTGAACTGGAAACTCGAATTGTCAATGGAATAGACAACGGACTTTACTCGGACTCAAAAGAACGGATAAGTGCTTATTGGTCTTTAAGTAAAATTCACAAAACCGAATTAATTCCGAACTTTAAGAAATGGTTAAAAATTGAACTTGAAAACGAAAATGCAGATACTGTTTATCAATTAATGATTGCGTTAGGAAATTTAGGAGAACCTATTTTTAACATCGACAGAAATGGAAGTTCTGCTTTTAACGAAACGGAATTAAATTTGAGAGATGCAAGAAAGTATTTAGAAACGAATGAATAACCAAGTAAAAATATTGTTTAATTTCCACAGCAACATTTTTGACGAGCAAATGGTTGAAACCGTTTGGGCAGATGAAATTGATAAAAAGAAAGGATTATATAAAATTGATAATATCCCTTTTTATATTCCATTGGTTGCTTCGGAAGATATTGTATTTGCGGAATTTGACGAGACAGAGCAAATGCTGACTTACAGAAAAACTTATGAATATTCTGGGCGAACTGTTGTCCAAGTTGTAATTATGGACAAGACAACTAAAGCAAATACTATTCGAGATATATTTTATAAGTTAGGTTGCGAATCGGAAAAAGCGAATGAAGGTTATTTCTCAATGGAAATTCCTTCAAATTTAGATTACAAGCCAATTAAAAAGGAACTTGACCGAATGGAAAACGCGGAAATCATAGGTTACGCAGAACCGACAATTTCGGACAGACATCGAGCTGAAGGCTACAATTGAGCGAAAAAAAAACTGCGTAGAACATTGTATATAAAAAATAGCGCAAGTCGTTGCTAACACAATGGCTTGAGCGTTTTTGGAAAGTCGCCAAATTTTTAAATTTGACGATTTCCAAACAAAAAGATAAATAGTAAAATTTAAAAATTCGGCTTGTATCTAATCCGAAAAGTTATCGCTTATTTACAGCGCTACTTTTCATATACGGAGCCGTTATGCACGATGGCTCCCGTGACGTAATATTCTCCAAGCATTTCGCAACTGAAACTAAAAAATTATACTGAACTGTAAAGCCGCACGCAATCTTTAGCCTAAATAAAACTTCTGACTAAAAATTGTTCTCAGCGAAACGAATGCGGAAACATAATGCATTCAACGCGTCTTATAAAACTGATTGGACAGTACTTTTAATTCAATTTCAGGATAACAGAAAACGCAACATATAGCGTG
>NZ_LRXL01000035.1 GCF_001637325.1 Cochleicola gelatinilyticus | reverse complement strand
GCTCCCGTGACGCAGAATTCTCCAAACATTTCGCAACTGAAACTAAAAAATTATACTGAACTGTAAAGCCGCACGCAATCTGAACGCTAAATAAAACTTCTGACTAAAAATTTTTCGCAGCGAAAAGGAAGCGGAAACTTAATGGATACAACACGTCTTATAAAACTGATTAGACAGTACATTTAATTCAATTGTCGGATCACTGAAAACGGGAAATGTTGAGAGAGTTATTTAGTTTTATAAGCCTAAAAGTTCAGTAATTAATACAAAAATATCGATGTTACTTTGCGGCGCTGCGAAGTGTTGCGTAA
>NZ_LRXL01000034.1 GCF_001637325.1 Cochleicola gelatinilyticus | reverse complement strand
AATCCGACCATTGAATTAAAAGTACTGTCCAATCAGTTTTATAAGACGTGTTGTATCCATTAAGTTTCCGCTTCAGTTTCGCTGCGAAAATTTTTTTAGTCAGAAGTGTTATTTAGTGTTCAGATTGCGTGCGGATTGTCAGTTCAGTATTAATTTTTAGTTTCAGTTGCGAAATGCTTGGAGAATTTTTGCGTCACGGGCGCCATTACTTGTAACGGTTTGCATAAGAA
>NZ_LRXL01000033.1 GCF_001637325.1 Cochleicola gelatinilyticus | reverse complement strand
ATAATAACAAAATAAAAAGATTTGGCTCAGTGCCGGCTTGAACATAAAGTGAAAGCCACTCCCCGCACTGCGCATACCCAACCGTTATGCACGATGGCTCCCGTGACGTAATATTCTCCAAGCATTTCGCAACTGAAACTAAAAGATTACGCTGAACTGTAAAGCCGCACGCAATCTGAACGCCAAATAAAACTTCTGACTTAAAATCGTTCGCAGCGAAACGGAAGCGGAAACTTAATGGATACAGCACGTCTTATAAAACTGATTGGACAGTACATTTAATTCAATTGTCGGATTACTGAAAACGGGAAATGTTGAGAGAGTTATTTAGTTTTATAAGCCTAAAAGTTCAGTAATTAATACAAAAATATCGATGTTACTTTGCGGCGCTGCGAAGTGTTACGTAATCGTTGCGGCTGCA
>NZ_LRXL01000032.1 GCF_001637325.1 Cochleicola gelatinilyticus | reverse complement strand
TTTTCAGTTGCGAAATGCTTGGAGAATATTACGTCACGGGAGCCATCGTGCATAACGGTTTGCATAAGAACAGTAAGCTGCAAAACGGACCGACTGTTCGAATTGATTCTAAAGATACTAAGAACTATTGAATTCCGAAGGAATTCAGAAGTAGGCTTATTGTTTTTATGCGTTGTTACGCGAAGTAGCGACCAACCACAGTGCGCAGTTTCTGCTTACGTTTCGCCGAATGATTGCGAACTCCTCCGCAGCGCCATAAAAGTGAATCGATAATTATGTTAGAATTACTGTCGTTTTAAGCTTCTAAAACGCTCCGTTCTCGTTCCGCTGCGTTCTATTCCGATCAGTTAGTTTGAGTTAGATTGCGCACGGCTGAGTAAGAGTCCGAGCAACATTTTGCCGTTTTGCTCCGTAAAGATTGCGAACGCCGAAACTTGCTGGAGCTATTTTGTGTAACGGTCTCGTATAACCGTCAGTTACGGGTTAATAAGCGTTAATCTTCGGTTTGGCACTAATGTTAGCAATTCCGAGTGGATTCGGACGTAGTCGGATCCGCCGTAATTGCGGTTATACATTGTTAGCAAACGTTTTTATTTCCACGTATTTTTTATTTCTACTAGTTTTGGAAGTTTCAAGTCAATTTTATCAATCAAGCTCTTGCCACCAAAAGCAACTGTCCCTTCGTGAGAAAAATAGATTATCCAGTTATGATTTTTATCTGTGAATACTGATTCCCAATAATCATCATTAAATAAGGCTGGATCTAATTCGAAATCAACTTTGTCTTCATTTAGATGATAGATGGTTTTTCCGCTATCGGATGAGATAATTTCTGCGATTTTCTTATAGTCGGTATCGTCTAAAAAATCAACGTCAAAAAAGAAAGTATTTTCAGCCTTAGTTTTGACCAATGGTTCCCAATAATAATTGTCAAATTCCCAACCATTAAATTCCCATTTTTGTTTTAACGCTGTTTTAATTTTAAAACTTTCTTCGTTTGTCAGCCTTCGCTTATATTTAATAGGCGAGATGTTTTTTAATTCGTTAGGCTTTATTTCCGATACAAATTGGACAAAGTTATTTTTGTTAGATTCAATTTTATTCAAATGTCCTTTTTTGCTGAATGCAGTCGTTTCATTCTTCAAGTTTTCAGTTCCAAGTTTAATAATGTCGGATTTTTGTTTTTCATAATCATCATATGATTTTCCAGTTAAATA
The DNA here is from genome assembly GCF_001637325.1 of Cochleicola gelatinilyticus. Taxonomy (GTDB): domain Bacteria; phylum Bacteroidota; class Bacteroidia; order Flavobacteriales; family Flavobacteriaceae; genus Cochleicola; species Cochleicola gelatinilyticus. The sequence continues at coordinate 1,138 of NZ_LRXL01000032.1, read as the reverse complement.
GAGGACACCATTTAGCAGTGCTTTTGCAATATGTTGCTGAGTGCTCAATCCATTTTCGTAAAGGTCTGAACAATAATTTCTGACGAGAATTATAATTTTTTCTGAAGTAGTCATCAAATGTTTGCTAACGGCTCCGTATATGAAAAGTAGCGCTGAAAATAAGCGGTTACTTTTCGGATTATACACTAGCCAAATTTTTAAATTTTACTATTTATTTTTTATTGGAAATCGTCAAATTTAAAAATTTGGCGACTTTCCAAAAATGCCCAAGCCATAGTGTTAGCAATGACTTGCGCTATTTTTTATATACATTGTTGCCCACAGTACTTCTCCGCTTAGTTTCTCATTTCCGAGACTAATTGATTGGTTGCATTTTTCACAAACTCAATCAATCTATTCTCCTCAACCGCCTCGTAAGATTTCATTTCGTCAAGTTCTCTTCTCGTATATCTTTTCGTTGGACCGTAATCGCAGCCATTTACGCAAGGAACATAATTGAATTTATAAATACCTGCAAATTCATTAGTATTTATCATAATAACCTTAAATTCGATTGTTGCTCCATAATATCTTTTTCCAGCCAATACCGATGAAGTTTTTTCTCGCCCTTTGCTGTCATAATATTTGTTAGTTTGGTATTCAATACTTCTATCTAAATTGGTTAATTCAATAATCAAATCCGTATCAGATTTTGCCTTTAAATTCTCGTAGTTATTATTGTTATCAGAATTTGTAACAATTTTATCGAATAATTGTCTGTCACGAACTATAAATCCGCTTTTTAGCAATTCACTTTCTATGGCGTTATACAGATAACTATTTTGCTCTTTTTCCGTAACATTATCCGTATTGAGTCTTGAGCTTGTTCTTAAAACAATTTTTGGATTTGGATTAGTCTCGAGATATTCTTTTAGAGAAGGTGTTGTCGTAATTTCATCATTTTTTGGACTAAATTTAACTGTCCTTGAAACCGAAGCTGGCGCACCGCATCCAACAGTTAATAATGCAATTCCAATTCCGATAAGTAATGTTTTTTTCAAAGTGTTTAATTTTTAGATTAGTATTTTTCGTATTGTGGGCAACGGTTTGCATAAGAACAGTAAGCTGCAAAACGGACTAACTGTTCGAATTAATTTTA
>NZ_LRXL01000031.1 GCF_001637325.1 Cochleicola gelatinilyticus | reverse complement strand
TGTTCTTATGCAAACCGTTACATGTAATGGCTCCTAAAACGTGGGAAATTCGCAATCATTACGGAAATCTAACTCTAAAAAGCTGTTCGGAATTGAATAGCCGCACGCAATCTGAACTCTAAAAAACTTCTGATCTGAATAGTACGCAGCGTAATGAGAACGATACGTCTTATAAACCCGAAAAAACATTATATTTAATTCAATTGTCGAATTACTGAAAACGGGGATTATTGAGAGACTATTTTCGGTTTATAAGCTTAAGTGTTAGTTTTATAATACATAAGCATCGATTTATGTTTGCGGCGCTGCGAAGTGTTGCGCAATCGTTGAGGCAGCACTTAAGTAAAGCGTGCTAAGATTATGGGTCGCCACTACACGTAACAACGCATAAAAACA
>NZ_LRXL01000030.1 GCF_001637325.1 Cochleicola gelatinilyticus | reverse complement strand
TCTTTAAAGTTAAATCGAACAGTCGGTCCGTTTTGCAGCTTACTGTTCTTATGCAAACCGTTGTACACCATTTGAGAAAAACATATAGCATAGAATTAAACGGAGTAAAAATCGGAACAACTGATTTTGAATTTGCTGACACGCCAATGGGCGTTATCCACGGAAAAATCAATTTTGAAAACGTGGAATCACCTTATGAACTGTTTAGAAAGCATTGTAAAAAACATAATGTTCAAATAAACGATGACGAACCTAAATTAAAGCTGATTGATACTGTTGTAATTCCCGAACTGAAAGTTTACTTGGAAAACGGAACCGAACTAAATGGTTGGGGTGGAGCAATAACTGGAATGGATAACGAAGAATATGAAATTCAATTTGGAGGAATTACATCTGAATTAATGCAAACGGAATTTAAACATCACTATGACGACTATTTTGGTGCAGAATAAAAAAGGTTGAATGAATTATATAATTAAAGTTTGGCTGTTCACCGTAATATTATCGCCACTTCTTATAGCATTAATTTTAGGTGCAATAATAAATGATTCTAGCTTCAACAGCATATTAAGCTCTTACGAAATAATATTCGTGATGATTATTGTTGGATTGCTTTCGTCAATGCCTGCGATGATAATATTTTGGATTATTAAAAGTAGCTTAAAAAGTAAATTCTCAAATTCGAAAGAGAAAATAATCTTATCTCTTTATTCCTTTTTATCGGTTTGGATTACATTTTATATCGTCGATAATGGATTTATAACACGATGGTCGGAACAAACAATTTGGGTTTTAATATATTCCTTAACGATAGTTTTGGGAGTCTGGATTTTTGAATTAAACAAAAAAGAAATAACCGAATAAAAAACGGTGTACAACACCGTATATAATTTATTGCTAGTTCTAGCCAACTTACGAAAATCCTCGCGGATTTTCTATTCGGTTTTTATTTGCTAAATTACGTGCTAAACCACGCATCAAACCATATACAAACACGTTGGCAACAAGCTAAAAATGAAACTTTACAAATATTATCCTGACACAAATTATTCATACAAATCTCTTTCTATGAAAGGTTTATGGTGTCATTATCCTAAAAAAATGAATGACCCTTTTGATTGTTTAGGGTATATTGACAGGAAATTTAACAAAAAACAAATAGCTGATTTTAAAGAGCACTTGGATGTTAAAAATAAAACGTTACAAAACTTATTGAAATGTGATGATAACAAAATAGCTGATTTTATTAATCAACAACGCAAAATCACCATAGAAAAATTTGCATTTTGCTCACTTAGTAAATCAGTAGATGATATTTTAATGTGGTCCCATTATGCTTCTGGTCACTCGGGTTTTGCTTTAGAATTTGAATTTGGAGAAGAAGAAATTAATTCCAACTTTCAAGAGGTAAAATATGTTAAAGTATTACCTGAATTCAGAACAGAAAAATTAGCTAAATTCTTAAATGGAGAAGATGAATATTTAGAATATTTATTATCTGACATTTCTATTAAAGCTCATTTATGGAAAAAAGAAAAAGAGTTGAGAATATGGAGAAAGAAACCAACCTATTACCATTACAAATTAAAGAATTTAAAAGCAGTCTATTTTGGAATAAATTGCAGTTTGGAAACGAAAGCTATTTTACTGCATTTATTAAATGAAAAGGGTGAAAATTTCCAATATTATACAATGGAAATAAAAGATAATCCAATTAGATTAACCTATAAATAAAGCCAGTTGCCAACACCGTGTATAAGTAATACGGGCTATATCGTCTAATAGAAAGTTTCGGTATATTTAGAATGACCGCCAAATCTTCTGATTTGGCTTTTTGTACAAAAAAATAAAAAGAAAAACAGTAGATTTGGCTAGTGTTGGATTGAAAATTTAGGAAACTTCCCTCCCGCACTACTCATACACAAACCGTTACAAGTAATGGCGCCCGTAATGCAAAAATTCTCCAAGCATTTCGCAACTGAAACTATAAAATTACGCTGAACTGACAAGCCGCACGAAATCTGAACGCTAAATAAAACTTCTGAATAAAAATTGTTCGCAGCGAAACGGAAGCGGAAACTTAATGAAGACAACACGACTTATAAAACTGATTGGACAGTACATTTAATTCAATGGTCGGATTACTGAAAACGGGAAATGTTGAGAGAGTTATTTAGTTTTATAAGCCTAAAAGTTCAGTAATTAATACAAAAATATCGATGTTACTTTGCGGCGCTGA
>NZ_LRXL01000029.1 GCF_001637325.1 Cochleicola gelatinilyticus | reverse complement strand
GTATTCTAAGCAAGTCCAAATTGGAGATAATAACACAGCGCTGGTTGTACAAAATGCCTTCGATGACACACAACTTTATAATGACAATAACAGTGCCTTACAGGTACAAACGGGCGATAATAATAGTGCCGGATTAATTCAAATTGGTAATACTCAGAATGCCTGGATGATACAAGATGGTGATGATAGCGTGCTTGCTGTTCAAGCAGGTCGAGAAAATGATCTAGTAAGTAAGCAATATGAAGGAACTAACTTTATGGAAATCGGACAACAAGGTTTGGCTAATGACCTATTCGCTGCACAACGCGGCGGACAAAGTTTTATCGGTGATCAAAGTGGATTTCAGAACATAATGGAAGTATTACAAGTTGGTCCTGCAGGAAATCTTCTTGAAACGATTGACTGTGACATTCCTGATCCAATGGGACCAATGCCGCTACCAGAAATGGAAAACCTAATGATTCCGGATATTACAGTACCGGGATTATGTGCTGATTGTTAAAATAAATTATATAGATCGTCCGACAACTTTGGATGATCTATTTTTTTTTAAACCAAATAAATCAATTAATAACTAAATTTCAAATTATGAAAAAAGTAATTCTTAGTGCCCTAGCACTCATGGTAGGGTCATTTGTATTTGCGCAAGCAAGCCAAGATGCTGCAGCACCGGATGTGGAGCAAGCAGATAATTTAAGTGGTGACGCAGCTGCTAACCGTGTTGAAAACACACAATCAGGTACCGAAAACTACATGCTCGTACGACAAGAAGGAACTTCTTCTTCTGTATTTATCGATCAATCTGGCGGGGGTGCTGGAACCGATGAGGGCAACCTTATCTATGTGGCTCAAGCGGGTGATGTAAATGGAAATTCTGGCTTAAGCGGACAAGCAAATGCGGCGGATGTGCGCCAAAGCGGAACTTCTAATGAAGGGTATGTGTATCAAGGTGGAGATAATAACGCTGCTGGAATGCAACAATCGGGTGACGATCAGATCGCTTACATTCAACAAGGAGTCTTAAATGCTGAGGACAACTATGCAGGTGTCGTACAAAGTGGAGACACACATTCCTCATGGATCTTTCAAGGACATGATAATAATGAAGCATTATCATTACAAGCAGGTAGCGGACATGCTTCCAAGATCGATCAGAATTCTGCACCAGACGGTTCTCCTGGACACAATGCCCGTGTAGAACAAGAAGGTACAGGACAGATGTCGTATGTTGAGCAGGATGGAAATAATTCAGACGCAGATGTATTTCAAACAGGAGCAGGGAA
>NZ_LRXL01000028.1 GCF_001637325.1 Cochleicola gelatinilyticus | reverse complement strand
CTTTCTACTACCTCTAAAAGTAATTCTGTAGTGCTGTAACAACCCGTGGACTGATCAAACAAACGAACATACACTCTCTGAGAAAAAGGAACATCATTTAAATACGGACTTGGTAAGGGTTCAACACCATTTTGTGCATCTGGAAGGGTATAGTGATAACTTACCACTAAACTCCCTGAAGGATTACCACCTACTACCTGGCTATCAGCATCGGTTAGAGTGAAACTACCAAAGCCATCATTGTCATCATCACAATACACCAAAGCAGAAGGTTCAAAAATTACCGGAGGGGGCGTCACCACCAGATCGAAAGAACCTGTAGCATAACATCCTGTTATATTATGCTCCACGCGTACCCACACCAACTCTCCGCTACTTGTATATGGATTGCCTAAAGGGGTTCCTGGAAGCTCAGCATCTGCTTGACTCGCATAATACGTGACACTCACTCCAAGACTTCCACCAGAAATCTCACTACTTTGTGCATTGAGATCGAAATCTGCCATTCCATCACCATCATTGTCACATTCTGTATAAGCAACTGGAATATCCGTAAATGGAACTTGTCCCAATACCAACGAAAAACTCCCGACCGTAACACAGCCCGCAGAATTAATAGCTCGAACCCAAATTAGAACC
>NZ_LRXL01000027.1 GCF_001637325.1 Cochleicola gelatinilyticus | reverse complement strand
ATTGCCATTACCAACCCTACGGCGTATCCAAATCAGAGCAATCCCCAAACGATCTATGTGGTGGTGACCGATAGCAATACGATGTGTACGGCAGAGACTACTTTTGAATTGCAAGTAAACCTTCCACCCGTACTAACGGCTCCAACACCTTTAGAACTATGTGACTCGGAAGAGATCACAGGACCTAATGATGAGATCGAGCGATTTGATCTCACCAGCAAACGTACAGAGATCACTGGAGGGAACTTGAGTGTCACCCTTCAATACTA
>NZ_LRXL01000026.1 GCF_001637325.1 Cochleicola gelatinilyticus | reverse complement strand
CAACTTGAGTGTTGAGAATCTCAGCATCTTTGCTTCGTAAATCATAAACCTCAACACCATCCTGATCGGTATCGCATACCAAATAAGAATCGATAGGATCTGTGATCATAGGAGCCATGTCCACACGAAGGTCTAGTTCTACTATATCAAAACAACCATACGTTGTCTCCTCTAAACGAGCATAAATAGTTTGAATATCTGGCTCTGTATTTTCAAAAATCGTAGGATTGGTAATTGGAAAATTACCCGATTGTGCTGTAGCTTCTGTTCGAAAATAGGTCACAGTAGTACTGGGTTGACCATTTTGAATCTGCGCATCACGGATCGTAAGATCGAATTCGGCAAAACCATCGTTAGGAATGGTGTCGCATGCAATTATTAAGTCGGGCTCAACAGCAGTAGGCTGCGGAGCAAATTCGACAATAATTTCATCTGTTGCAATACATCCTCCATCTATAGATGCTTCAAGTTGGTACGTTCCAGAATTATTGATGGTAATAGTACTTGAGGTTTCTCCTGGCAATATGTTAAAATCCATTGTAACCGGATCTAAAAAATACCATTGATAGCTCGTGTTTAATGACGGTAAAACGCCAATTTCAAAATCTTCTCCTTCACATGGAGCATTCCCTGCATTAAGAGTAAAATCATCTCCTAGATTAACTCCAATGTTAAAACTACCCGCATTAAAAAAAACAGCAGAATCGAAAGAAGTATCTCCTCGATCTGCAATTACCATTTTTAATTCATAGGTTTCACCGGGAGTTAAATTAGCCTGTGCAGTGAGCGATTGCGTATATCCGTCAAATTCAATTTCGTTCGCATTGTTAGTTCCACTATTACTAATATAAAGCTCGGGGAAAAAATTAGTGCCTTCAATTTCAGTTCCACAGGTAAAAGACCCATCATGGATGGAAAGTGTACTCACCGGAATTCCATCAGAGCCTGGAACAGCAGCTATATTTGTTCCACCAAAAACAGTTCCTGAATCATTTGGAATGCCCGGACCTCGTAATAAAAAAGCAAATCCATCCCGATATTGACTATCACATTCAAAATCATTTTCATATTCTTCTGAAGCGAAAATAAAATCGAAACTTATTTCACTAATTACTGGTACAAAAGAAAATTGGAAGATGGTTGCATTATTGGTGGGTTCGTTATCGCCACTTTGTAGGTCAAGGATGGTTTTTAGATCAGGATCTCCTCCCCATCCAATACCCGTACCCGTAGTTCCAGTTTCTGTATTAGGACCTTGAGCATCTTTGGATAGCCCGGTTGACAAAATTACTCCAGAAGCAAATGGGAAGTTAGTACCAGTCGCATCAAAATAACCCCAACTTCTGTTCGCAATATTTGCTGTACCCTCCGGATTCTCTTGAAGCAATTGGAAATTAACATCACCGCAACCTTCTCCCCCAATTAAAACTTCGGTTATTAATTCTTCGGGAGTAAAGTTAGTTTCAGGTGCAGCAGCATCATTTACTATAATCGATTGCCCAAACCCCACAAAACAAATTAAAAAAGATATTAAGAGTATTAATTTCTTCATAAAAAACAATTACGCACCCAAATATATCGAATACCTTAGCTTTATTTTTATAATTTTGCAAAAAATAGCTATAGCATGTCTCAATTTAACATTACCATACAACCTACAAAAAACGAAAATATTATAAAATTTGTTGCAGATTCTTTTTTAACACAAGCTTCGAGTTACGAATTTAAAAATATTGATGACGCAAAAGACAGTCCCATAGCGCAACAATTGTTCTATCTACCTTTTGTAAAAACGGTTTATATTTCTCAAAATTTTATTGCCATAGAGCGCTATAATATTGTTAGCTGGAACGATGTTCAGGAAGAAGTTGCCACTTCTATTTTAGAATATCTTAATAGCGGAAAACCAGTAATTAACGCAGGGGTAGTTACTAAAAAAGTTCCCGTTACGGTCTATGCAGAAAGCACTCCGAACCCTTCGGTAATGAAATTTGTTGCTAATAAGCCTTTAGTGACTGGTGTTTTTGAGTTTAAAAGTATTGATGACGCAGCCGAAGCTCCTCTAGCCTCAGCTCTTTTTAATTTTCCTTTTATAAAAGAAGTTTTTATTAGCGCCAACTATGTTTCAGTAATGAAATACAACGTAGCAGAATGGCAGGAAATTTCTATGGAAATCCGTGAATTTATACGTGTGTATATCGAAAACGGAAAAACAATTTTAAACGATTCACTGCTTCAGAAAGGGGATGTTTCTACTTCTTCTTCCGAAGAGAAAAAAACTACTGGAGTTTCTTCCGAAGCAACTCAAACTAATTATAGTGATATCGACAAAGAAATTATGCAGATACTCGATGAGTATGTAAAACCTGCCGTAGCTAGTGATGGTGGTAATATTGCTTTCGATTCTTTTAATGAAGAAACCAAAACGGTTCGGGTAGTACTTCAAGGAGCTTGTAGTGGTTGCCCTTCGTCTACAGTCACGCTTAAAAATGGTATTGAAACTATGTTAGTTGAAATGCTAAATGGTCGTGTTGCTTCTGTGGAAGCTATAAACGGATAAGATCGTTTTACTTTATTGGAGTATCTACCTTTCTTCGGAAACCTTTAACGATATTTTGAGATATTTTCGTGTTTGAAACCCGTATCTTGAATTTCTAACTTAAAAAAACCTGATACAATGGGAGTTATAAAAGTAATTGAAGTAATGGCAAATTCTACCGAAAGTTGGGAGGATGCTACAAAAAAAGCTGTAAAACACGCGGGAAAAAGCGTAAAGAATATGCGTTCAGCATATGTTAATGAACAGAGCTGTATTATAAATGGTGATAATGTCACCGAATATCGTGTGAACGTGAAAATCTCATTCGAAGTAAGTTAATCTGTTTCAAATTAAATTGTAAATGCGCTTTTGAACTTTCAAGGGCGTATTTATTTTTATATGTATCGATCTTTCCACTTATTTTTTTTAATTAATTTACTACTCACTTCTTGTACGAGTCCTAAAAAAGATCCTGTGTCTATTACCAATCCTACACATACCAATGCTTTAATTTCTGAAACAAGTCCGTACCTGTTACAGCATGCTCACAATCCAGTAGATTGGAAAGCCTGGAATGCAGAGACGCTTCAGAAAGCCAAAGAAGAACAAAAATTAATGATTGTTAGTATTGGGTATGCTGCTTGCCATTGGTGCCATGTAATGGAACACGAAAGCTTTGAAGATGAGGAAGTGGCGTTGGTCATGAATACAGATTATATTTCAGTAAAAGTAGATCGAGAAGAACGCCCAGATATTGATCAAATTTACATTAACGCCGTTCAGCTTATGACTGGGCACGCGGGATGGCCACTCAATGTAGTCACCCTTCCCGATGGTCGGCCTATTTGGGGAGGTACCTATTTTAAAAAGGAACAATGGATCGATGCCTTGGAACAACTACAAAAAGCATACAAAGAGCAACCTGAAAAGCTGGAAGAGCATGCAACCAAATTAGAGGCGGGAATTAAAAACATGGATCTTATTGCTTTAAACACAGAGACAGTTTCTTTTAAAAAAATTCCTACGAATGAAATTGTATCAAATTGGTCTAAAAATTTCGATCCTCGTTTTGGAGGATTTAAACGAGCTCCAAAATTCATGATGCCAAACAATTGGCATTTTTTACTGCGGTATGCGGTTCAAAATAACGATGAAGAAGTAAAAAAACAGGTGTTAGTTACGTTAGACCAAATGGCGTACGGTGGTATTTACGACCAAATAGAAGGTGGATTTTCACGATATAGTGTTGATGAAAAATGGCATATACCTCATTTTGAAAAAATGCTCTATGACAATGCTCAACTAGTAAGTTTGTATAGTGATGCTTACCTCGTGACGCATAAAAATTTATATAAAGAAATTATTGAAGAAACGCTCTCTTACATAGCCACAGAGATGACGACCAATGAAGGCACTTTTTATTCTTCTCTCGATGCAGATAGTAAAAATTTAGAAGGAACATTAGAAGAAGGAGCGTACTACGTTTTTACAAAACTAGAATTGCAAGAACTACTCGGAGATGATTTCCCTTTGTTTGCAGAGTATTATAATGTAAATAGCTTCGGAAAATGGGAGCATAACAATTATGTTTTAATTCGCGATAAAACGGATGCTGAAATTATCAAGGAATATGCGATCACTTCGGAAGGATTTCAGAAGAAAAAAAAATCTTGGAAATCTATATTAACTGCACACCGGAAGCAACGTGCTAAACCAAGACTCGATGATAAAACACTTACTTCTTGGAACGCCCTTATGCTAAAGGGTTATGTGGATGCATATAAAGCGTTACAAAAACCCGAATATCTTACTTCAGCTATTAAAAATGCCCGGTTTATTTCTGAAAAACTAACCAATACTAACGGAAGGATTTTTCATAATTACAAAAACGGAACTGCATCAATAAACGGATTTTTGGAGGATTACGCTACTGTTATCGAAGCCTACATAGCGTTATACGAGGTGACTTTAGATGCTACTTGGCTCTCGAAGTCTAAATCACTAACAGAATACACTTTTCAACATTTCTATGATGAAGAAAAAGGGATGTTCTATTTTACTTCTAATGAGGATGCTGCATTAGTAACTCGCACGTTTGAATACCGCGACAATGTAATTCCGGCTTCCAATTCGATCATGGCGAAAAATTTGTTTAAACTTTCTCGCTATTTCGAAAATGAAATGTATGCAGAAACAGCCAAACAACAATTAAAAAATATACTTCCTGAACTAGAAAAATATCCTTCTGGTTTTTCAAACTGGATGGACTTATTAGCCAACTATCAACATGATTTTTACGAAGTTGTGGTGGTAGGCGAAAATGCTTCAGAAAAAATTAAAGAATTAAATCAGCACTATATTCCCAACAAAATTATTGCTGGAAGCACCACTGAAACTGACGAACCTTTACTGAAAAGCCGCTATGTGGATGATACAACATTTATTTATGTTTGTGTAAACAACACATGCAACCTTCCCGTAACCGAAACTAAAATTGCTTTAGAAACACTAAAAAACACAGATTAAAATTTTATGGAAAAGTTTAATAACATTGATGTTTACATCGAAAAATATGGACAAAAATTAATCGATTTTCTGCCGAACGTCGTCGCAGCTATTTTAATGCTCGTTATTGGATTTTGGCTTATTAAAATGATTAATAGAGTAGTAAATAAATTTTTTAAAAAGAAAGAATACGATGTTACCCTCGAAAAGTTTATAGCCAGTCTTATAAGTTGGGCATTAAATATCATACTTTTTGTTTTAGTAATTACTCAATTAGGGGTTGAGTCTGCTTCACTAGTAGCTATAATAGGAGCAGCTGGGTTAGCAATTGGGCTTGCTTTACAAGGTTCTCTAGCAAATTTTGCAGGAGGGGTACTAATACTATTATTAAAACCTTTTAAGGTTGGACATTTTATTTCTGCCCAAGGAGTAGATGGAACGGTAAAAGAGATTTCTATTTTTAATACAAAAATTAATACGTTTGGAAATCAGGAGGCTGTGATACCCAATGGAAAATTATCCAACGATAAAATTATAAATTATACTGTAGAAGGTGTTCGAAGAGAAAATCTCATCTTTGGTATAAGTTATGATGATGATGTGCGTAAAGCCAAAGATATTTTATTAAATTTAGTGATGGAACAGGAAACGGTTTTGAAGATAGAAGGCAAAATGCCGATGATTGTACTCGCAGAATTAGGCGATAGCTCGGTGAATTTATCGTTACGCTATTGGGCTTCAAACGATGATTTTTGGAACATACGTTGGTATACTCTTGAAGAAGGAAAGTCCAGATTAGAAGCCGCCGGAATTACGATTCCATTCCCGCAACGTGATGTGCATCATTACAATTTAGATAATCAATTACAAAAACAATAATCTTATGTATTTCAAACTTATAACAGTTTTACTATGCTGCATGACACTATGCACAGTTAGTGGGCAAAATTATACCAATTCTAATTTAGATATATTCAACCAAGTCCATTTAGCTACAGGATTAACGTACAATAACAATCCAATAGAAACCTATGATGGCTCCCCATACATGAATGATAATTTTCTTGAAGGAAAAATTTATTTAAACGACTCTTTGGTAGAACAACGGGTTTTATTAAGACATAATATTTATACTGATGATATGGAGGTAAAGGCTCCTTTTCGAGGAGATACTAAAGAAAAATACAGTGCACTTTTTAAAGACGAATCTGTATCTGCAGAAATATTGTTTCAAAAATACCAGTACTTTCCAAATTTCGACAATGAATCTAATGGAGCTCGTGGGGCTTATTTAATAATTATAAATAAAGGCGCTCCTTACACTTTACTTCAAAAAAATGATGTGATTTTTAGACCTGAAATTGTTGCTAAAACCCCTTATGACGAAGAGCGAGATGCGTTTTTCGAACAAATCAAAACCTACTACCTCTTAAACACGGACGGCACTATGACTGCGGCCCCAACTTCAAAATCTAAGTGGTTTCGATTATTTGAAAATCATAAATCTGATTTGAAAAAGTTCTTCAAACAAAATGATATCAATTTCGATGAAAAACAAGATGTAACTAAGTTAGTTAACTTTATAAATCAACTAACAAAATAGGTAAGCGTTAGGCTACTAGTTTATTTGAAAATTCTTTGTCAGAATAATAATCCTTTTATCCCCCTACAAAGTCTTTAAGATAATAGGGCTCAAAATAAGCTACGCCTTCAAATTGTTTATGACCGAATTTAGCTTCAACTAATGAAGCCATTTGGGTTGCCGAAGGCATTGCTTCTTCTATAAACAAGGCGTTCGCATGTTTACAAATTGCTTTGAATTTGGCTATCCCATTTCCTATAAAATGAACATTGCCTTGTTTAAGATATTCTAAAAAAGAGTTTTCAGTTAAAATTTCTGCCTGCGTCTCTCTTTCTTCTGAATAATCACTTTGAAAAACTGCCGAATATACCTCCATACGACGCGCATCTAACATGGGAATAATAACTCCAGAGGTTGTTTCAACTTGATGCGCTAGCGACGCTAATGTAGGCACAGAAATGAGCGGAAGATCGAGCGCAAAACACAATCCTTTTGCTGTAGAAACTCCAATTCGCAAACCTGTATACGAACCAGGACCTTTGCTAATAGCAATTGCATCGAGTTTACTCTTGCTAATTCCAGATTCTTTTAAAACCTCCTCAATAAATAGGTGCAAACGCTCGGCGTGTGAATACTGTTTGCTCGTATCTTCACGTAAAGCAACAACGCTTCCGTTTACCGAAAGCGCTACAGAACAATTTGTAGTTGCTGTTTCAAGACACAATATGGTTGCCATATATTTACTCTTTTTTAGTTTCTTCGGAAGCAACTTCTACTTTATCTCCTGTAGTAAGTAATTTAGTTACTGTGTTATAAGGTCCTGTAATAACATTTTCACCTTCAGATAACCCAGAGGTAATTTGAATATTCGAATCATCTTGAATCCCTGTAGTAACAACACGAAGCTTAGCCTTGCCCCCATCCTTAACGAATACGCATTCAAATTTTTCTGAAGCAGCATTTGTTTTCTCTTTTCTAAAACTCTTTTTTGTTGCAGTAGTGTCTGTCTTAATAACGATTGCACTTATGGGCACCCCAATTACATTATTTTTTTTATTGGTGATAACATCGACAGTTGCGGTCATTCCAGGACGAAAAGGAGAATAACTCTCAGGTTTACCTTCAATTAAATCAATGTAAGACTCAGGTAAAATACGAACCTTTACTTTAAAATTGGTAACTTGGTCAGCAGTAAGGGTACTTTCTGCAGAATTTGCAATTTCTGTTACAATTCCTTTAAACTCTCTCTTTAGATAAGCATCTACCTCGACTATGGTAGAATCCCCTACAGAAACTTTTACAATATCATTTTCATTTACGTCTACCTCAACTTCCATATTCTGCAAATTGGCTACTCGTATTATCTCGGTTCCTGCCATTTGAGCAGTTCCAACAACTCGCTCTCCCAACTCTACCGATAGTTTCGATATAGTTCCGCTCATAGGAGCAAAAATTGTTGTTCGGGACAGATTATCGCGGGATTGCTTAACGTTTGCGGCTGCACTTTGAACATTATAATATGCCGACTTAACATTAGCTTGAGCTACTTCGTAATCTGCAATGGCACGATCCCATTCAGACTTTGAAATTACTCCTTTATCAAATAAAGAGCTATTACGTTCGTAATTTGCCTTGGCATTTTTTAAACTTGCTTCCGCTTGAGATTGTTGTGCACGAACATTTTGCAGCCCTGCTTGTGACTGGCTTACCGCTGCTTGAATTAGATCAGGATTAATTTTTACCAAAAGATCGCCCTTCATTACTTGCTGACCTTCTTTAACAGGAAGCTCTATGATCTCTCCCGATACTTCTGAAGATAGTTTTACCTCTACTTCAGGTTGAATTTTACCAGTAGCAGCAACTTTTTCGATAATATCTATAGGTTCAATTTTAGTGATTTGTACTTGTTCAAAATCACCCCCACTACCAAACCAACCTGCTTTTTTTCCAACAATAAGTAGAATTACCGCAAGGACAACAAGACTGATAATCCAGATAAGTGTATTTTTTTTCATAGTTAAAATTTTAAGTCAGTAGCCGATATTCCAAAATATAATTCTAAAACTTTTAATTTAAAAATATAATCGTACTTCGCTCTGTTCAGTTCTATGGTTGCATTATCGAATCGTAACTTACTCTGACTGAAATCAAATGCATTTGTTAACCCTACATCGTAACGGTCTGTTGCATATTGATATGCTAATTCTTGAGAATCCAAGGCCGCTTTTGCCGCTTCATATGTTTTTAACGCCCCCTTTGCATCTACGTATGCTTGGTATACATTACTTTCTAAATCTAATTCGGCTTGCTCTAATTGAAATTTACTGCGCTCTAAATTGATTTTACTTCGTTTTACACTTGCTTTAGTTTGAAATCCATTTAATACAGGAATACTTAAACGTAATCCATAACCAATACCATCATTTTGATAGATTTGATCAAACAATGGGTCTGCCCCAACTTCTTGGGAGATGGTATTTGGAACTTGGCCCACAACTGTTTGTCCTGTTTCTTGAACAACACCAATTTCTTCGATTGTAAATGGATTGTCTTGATCTAAGTTCTGAATAAATGAGCTCGCATCCGAATATCGAGTGTCATACCCAAAAAAGGCTGATAAGGTAGGCAAATAAGCTCCTTTAGCAATCTGAATATCTTTTTCCGCTAACGATACATTGCTCTCAGCAATTTTTACTTCACTTCGTGTTTCTTTAGCATTATTAATTATTTTTGAAACAGAGTTGTCTAGTATTTCTTCGCTTATAATTTCGTAATCATCTTCAGCAATATCAAAATTTTCATAATCTTTAATGAGCAGTAACTGTGCTAAACTAATAAGTGAGATTTGAACTGCATTTTCTGATACCGCAATATTTTGATTGTCCAGTGCATTGGTTGCTTGTATTTCTAACAAATCACCTCTTGGTAATACTCCTGCGTCAACTAGTTGCGTAGTGCGATCTATTTGTGCCTGCGTTACCTCGTTCTGTGATTGTAAAGCTTTTAAATTTGCTTTATTTAACAATACTTGCAAATAAGTGTTTGCAACCAACAATGCGATATCGTCTTTCATTTTATCAAGTCGATACTGACTTGCCAATTGAGATATTTCTGCACGTTGGGCTTGACGAACATTTCGCAACCCATCAAAAAGAGTATACCCTACGGTTATATTCCCTGTTCCAGAAAGGAAAGTAGTAGTTTGTGCATTATTGGTAATTGGGTTAAAACTAAGTCCAGTACTTTGAGAAACAGAACCACCAAGATTTATTGTGGGTAGAAAGTTTCCAATTGCAGTTAGTTTTTCAATATCCGCCTCCTCAGTATCTAACTGACTTTGCTTAACTGAGATATTATTCTCTAATGCATAGGCAACACATTCCTGTAATGTCCATTGCTTGGTTTGCGCATTAAGCTGTACTCCTATAAAAAGGAAAAAAAGTAAACTTCCTAGTGGCTTCATAATTCCTGTTGGTTGTTTCATTTGTATTCTATTTACTGAATGTGTTACACTTAAAAGAAAATTAATTTTAAAGATTTGAATTGTTAAAATCCTGGAGCAGCTTTTATTTGGTTCCAGACCTTTACTTTATCTTCCTTCGTGATTCCACTTATTACCTCCACATGAATTCCATCACTAACTCCTAATTCAATATCTTTTCGTTCAAACTCTTGATCTCCAGTTTCCACTTCAACAAAAGGCTTTTGAGTTTTTGGATCGTATTGCACCAAACCTTCTTTAATTGTTAATACACTATCCGCTTTGGCTAGAATAATAGATGCATTTGCACTTAAACCTGCTCGAATAAATGTTGTTGTATCTAATTTTTTTAAAGTCCCCTTAATTTCAAATTGGATCGCTCCATTTTCGGTAACCCCTTTAGGTGCAATATAATCTAGAACAGCATCGAATTTCATATTTTCAATAGCTCCAACGGTAATTTCCAACGGCAATTCTTCTTTAATTTTTCCAACTTCACTCTCATCCACTTTCCCTTCAAAAATCATTTTATCTACATCAGCAATCGTTGCGATAGTTGTTCCGTCATTAAAATTGTTCGATTCGATAACTTGATTTCCTGTTTTTACTGGAACATCTAGCACCATACCCGACACAGTTGCCCGAATTTCTGTATTCGCTGAAGCTCCTAATCCACTAGTTGTCCCAGTTTTTACTATGTCGTAATTTTGTCGAGCTCCCGTAAGTGAAACTTGTTCCTGCTTGTACCGCTGTTGTGCTTGGTCATAAGATAACTGCGCATTATCAAATTCGTTCGCAGAGATTACTCCTTTTTCAAAAAGTCCTTTCTGGCGATTATAGATGCTTTTTGCATTTTCGAATGCTAATCGAGCAGTTTCAACTTGAGTACGAATACTATTAATATTGTTCTTTGCGCTGGTTAATGAAGATACGTTGGGTACAACTTTTACTTTTGCAATAAGGTCACCACTCTTAATAATATCGCCTGCTTCAACAAATATCTCATCGATAATTCCCGAAATGTTAGGTTTAATTAACACCTCCTCTTTTGGTACAATACTCCCGGTAGCTACTGTTTTTTTAACGATAGATCCGATAGATGCATTTTCTGTGGTATATACTATAGGGTCCTCAGAATTCTTTGACCAAAGCCAATACATAGACCCTGCGAAAAGCACCAAAATACCAACGAGTATTACAATAGTTCCTGTTTTTTTCATTTTATTCGTATTCAATAATTAGTTGTTAGTTTTTTATTCTGTTCGTAACGCGTCAACGGGCTTAATACGAATTGCATTCTGTGCCGGAATTAAACCGGCAAGCAACCCGGAAACAATTAAAATAATAAGCGCTACAAATACGACTCCGATATCGACCGAAGGATTTAAAAACATCATTTCACTTGTATCCATTCCCGCCATTAACGAATTCACCAAAGCCAGAACACCAGAAGCCAAAACAATTCCTGCCATTCCTGAAATGATTGTTAAAAAAATAGATTCTAAGAGTATTTGTGCTCTAATTGCCCAAGGAGTTGCTCCCAGTGCCCTTCGAATACCTATCTCTTTAGTACGTTCTTTTACAACAATTAGCATAATATTACTTATTCCAATAATACCCGAGAGCAACACCAAGATCCCTACAAAATATGCTACTGCATTTAGCGCTATGAACAATCCGTTAATTTTACTAAATTCTTCATATAAATCGAAATTACCTACAGCGCGATCATCATCGGGATGTATAGAATGTCTTGTTTTAATAACATCAAACACCTGACTTTTAAGTTCTGTTATAGAAGCACCATCTTGTGCTGTGACTGCCATCCAGCCCACAACTTCTCCCATGTTAAACGCTTGAGAGAAGGCTGTAAAAGGGACGAAAATTTCTTTTTGTGCTTCTTCAGCATCTCCGCCTCCTTGACTTTTCTTTTTGTATGTTCCAATCACCATGAAGTTAACACCATTGATTTTTATATACGTACCCAACACCTCTTCTCCTGGATCGTACAAACCTGTTTTTACAGACTCCCCAATAATGGCAACTTTACGATTCTCTTTAATGTCTGAATAATTCACAAACCGCCCAGAAGTAATATCCATAGGTTGTTGTTGAATAATTTCTGGATAATCTCCATACACATTATAGGCTCCTGTTTTTAGACCACGTACCACATTGTTTGCTCCACGAAAGCCTCCTAACTGATTTCTGGGGGATACGTATCGAAGATTAGGAACCGATTGTTTAATAGCTTCCACATCACCAATTTTAAAGTTATAACGACGTCCTTTAGGAAGCCCTTTATAAGGTTTCGATGCAGTTTGAGACCACATAAACATGGAGTTTGTAGCCATCCCAGAAAAGCCTTGTTTCACTCCATTTTCTAAACCATTTCCAGCAGCAAGAAGAATTACTAGTATAAAGATTCCCCAGAGTACCCCAAATGCCGTAAGAAGTGTTCTAAACCAATTAGAACTTAGCGCTTCAATAATTTCTGACCAACTATCTCTACTGAAAATTTTACTCATCACGTAAGGCTACTATAGGTTTAATATTGGCGGCTCGTCTCGCTGGGAAAAATCCTGCCAAAGCACCTGCTATAATTAATATTACGACAGTAGTAATAGCAACTCCAAAATCGACTGAAGGATTTAGCAGATATTCACTCTCTATAAGGGGCCCTACAATTTCTAATAAGAAAAGACTGAAAATAAGTCCGAAAAATCCCGCGATCGCAGTTACAAAAATCGATTCGTGTAAGATCATCCCAATTATAGACATAGGCTGGGCACCAATGGCTTTGCGAATTCCAATTTCTTTGGTTCGCTCTTTAACAATTATAAGCATGATATTACTTACCCCAACTATTCCAGCAATAATAGTACAAATACCAACACCCCAGAAAAAACCTCGAATCATAGCAATTAGATCAAAAAATCGCTTGGCATTTTCGAGGGTATTATTAATATTTATCGCTCGTTCATCGGTTGGAGAAATTGTGTGTTTTTGTTTTAAATCGGTCTCTAATTGAGCTGAAAATGCTTCCGAAGCCGCTAGTGCATCTTCAAATTTGTCTTGTGGCTGTAAGGAAAACACTAAAGAACGTAATTTCTCACCAGCGTTATACACACGTTGCGCGGTAGTTAATGGTATAAATATTCGAGTTTCTTCACGTTCTCCTCCAGGATCGGTATAGACCCCTATCACTTTATACTTAATGCTATTAACCTGAATATATTCTCCAATTGCATTGCTGCCTTTAAATAAATCCAAATAGACGCGATTTCCTAAAACAGCTACTTTCTCATAATTATCGAGATCCTGCTGATTTATATATCTCCCAGCAGTTAAAGTTTCATTTTCTAAAAATTGGTAATCTCCTCTTACTCCTTCTACACGATAGCTTCCGTTCTCATTCTTATAGGTCGTTAATTGCCCCCAAAGACTATATAGCCCAGATTTATATTCTAATTGATCCTCATTTTTTTGTTCGGCAAGTTCGTAATCCTGATTGTCCATTTCTATGCGCCGCCCAGGGTTTAATCCCTTGTAACTTTCAGAAGTAACTCCCGTCCAAACACTAATTCTATTCGCGGCATCATTTTGAAATTGCTGACCGATTCCATTTTCCATGCCTTGCCCTATAGCTAACAAGATCACTAAAATAAAAATTCCTGAAGCGACAGAAAGTCCCGTTAAAAAAGTGCGTAACTTATTTTTACGAATTGTCTCAAAAATTTCTTGCCAACGTTCTATATTAAACATGATTTGCTCTTTTGGCTTGCTCTTGTCTTTCTTTGGCTTCTTTTGCCCGAACTTGCGATACTACAGAATCGTCTATAATTAATCCATCTTTTAAATTTACAATTCGTTTGGTCATGTGTGCGATATCATCTTCGTGAGTTACTACTAAAATTGTTTTACCCTCATCATTAATACCTTGAATGAGTTCCATAACCTCGTAAGAAGTTTTGGTGTCTAGCGCTCCTGTAGGTTCATCTGCGAGTAAAACTTTAGGATCACTCGCTAACGCTCTAGCAATGGCTACACGTTGTTTTTGACCCCCAGACAATTCATTAGGATGGTGCTCTGCCCATTCTGCTAGCCCTACTTTTTCAAGATAGTGCATAGCTTTTTCCATTCGAATGTTTCGTTTTACTCCTTGGTAATAAAGAGGCATAGCAACATTATCGACGGCCGTTTTATAGTTTATTAAATTGAATGATTGAAATATAAATCCAAGAAACTGATTTCGATATTTGGCAGCTACCTTTTCATTAAGATTTTTTATTGTCTTTCCGTCAAGGTTATAACTTCCCTCATCTGCTTCATCAAGCATACCAAGTATATTTAACAGAGTAGATTTTCCCGAACCGGACGAACCCATAATGGAAACCATTTCACCTTCTGAAACTGAAAAATTGATTCCTTTTAATACGTGTAGGGAATTACTCCCCATATGATACGATTTATGTAAGTCTTTTATTTCTATCATTATAGGCTACTTAAAACAAAATAACTGCAGTAAATCTGAGTTTTTGTATACTTATTATACGACTTACTTTAGCTGGTTAGTGAAAGTCTTTTACATAAGACTAATTGCGGGGAAATTTGTTACAACTAATATGTGAAGAAACTGTTAATTTTCTTCGGCTTTTGCTTTCTTACGACTTTTATATATTGCATACCCAATACCTCCAATTAATAGATAAGGGAAAATCATAAGATATATAATACCATTATTAATCCCTTTTGCCGCTTGCCCACCTTCTTCACTCTCTAATACTGCACGACACATGGCACATTGAGCTTCAGCAGGAGCTATAACTATTACTAGAAGAATCGCAAAAATGAAATAACTTTTTTTCATATTATTAATAATATGGGGAAATCATTACATACACAATTACACCTGTTACGGCAACATACAACCATAGCGGGAATGTAATTCTGGCAATTTTTCGATGGTTTACAAAATCTCCAGAAATTGCTCGTACGTAGGTTATTAATACAAAAGGTATTACAGTAATTGATAGTAAAATATGAGAGATTAAAATGAAAAAATAAATATATCTTAATGCTCCCTCTCCTCCGTAGGAAGTGGAATCTGAAGTCATATGATAAGCAACATACATTACAAGAAATAATGCAGATAAAATTATTGCTGTTTTCATTAACCGTTCGTGGTTCTTACGATTCCCACTTTTAATTTGAATAACTGCAGCTACCAATAGAATTGCAGTTAAGCCATTGATTGTAGCATAAATAGGAGGCAAAAAGCCTAAACGTTCTACTCCTGGAATTCGGACAGTAAAGAGAATCGCAACTGCTATTGGAATTGCGATAGATAATATCCAAATCCAAATTTTATATTTTTTTGAATTGTTCTGCAGCGTTTGTGACATGGTTACAGTAATTTTTTAATATCTTCAATAAGCATTTGTATTCCCGATTCTTCCAACCCATTATAATAAATTATGGGGTTTCCATTTTCATCGATACGGCATTGTATATTTCCTTCTTTGTCAACTAAAGCAAACATACCAGAATGTTCAAAACCACCTTCCGCCTCTTCATTTTCAACCGCATATAATTTAAATCCTTCGTTAGAAAGGGTCATTACATCCGACTTATTGCCCGTTAAGAAATTCCAGTTAGGATGATTTGCGCCGTAGCTTTCTGCATATGCTTGAAGTACTTTTGATGTATCGTAAGTAGGGTCGATTGAAAATGATGCAATTCCGAAGTCATCATTATCTTTAAACGCTTCTTGAACATCGAGCATATTATCGGTCATGATAGGGCAAATGCTTGGACATGTTGAAAAGAAAAAATCGATTACATAAACTTTACCATCGTAAAATGAATTAGTGATGGTGTCGTTATTTTGATTCACAAACTTAAATTCTGGCACTTTATTCATAACGACCATCGCTCCTTCTTCAAAGTCTGTAGGTGAATCGTAATTACCTACATTACTCATTCGTGTATCTTCAACTACGCTATGCCCTTTTAAACGTTTTACGATTTTTGGAATAAAGATAATTCCGAAAACCAAAATAATGAAGGACAGCCCGATGTATGAATATTTATTTTTCATTGTACCTAGTTACTTGAAGAGTTAGATTTTTCTTCTTGCATTGTTATTCTTCTTTAATGCCAGCCTATATTCGGCTAGCACTACTTTAATGTCGTCGGTCATTTTATTATTAATTTCTGCAATATCTCTAGAATCGAACCCATAGAGTGTCCCGTCATCTTCATCGTCGCTACGTCCGCGGAGATTGCGATCTTTGTCGATAATAAATACAAATGGTGATGCAGTATTGTTGTCTAAAGAATACTTAGTGTCTAACGAGTTAAATGTTTTTTCAATTTCTTCAGAAGTACCGAAAGCAAATTTCCAACGATCCATACTTTCAATTTCACTTAACTTTTCTTTTAATTCTTTTGCTTGAGCTTGGCTTCCTTCAGGCAACAAAATTACAAATTGAAAATCTTCGAATTGATGATTTTTCACGTAGATTTTATGAGCTAAATTAAAGGCATATGCTTTATTAGCCAGAAGGTCTTTTCCGAAGAAACCTAGGACAGTAATGTTATTTTTTAACTGCACTTTATTGCCTTCGGAAGTCTGAAAAGAAGTAATTTCAGAAACATTCGCTGTAACAACAGGTAGTTTTGCAAAGTTGTTCACTCCAGAAGCAAAAAAAATATATGCTGTAATAGGAAGCAGAAACAGTACACCAAGCACCAGATATTTTTTCATAACGAAGGCTTCAATTTAAATGCAAAAATAAGTGAGGCTGCAAGGAAAAGCAATGTTTGAGCGTTAAATTTTATAATATAAAGTATCCCGTAGTATACGCTCTTTTGAAGAGAGATTTCTATTCACTTACACGCATAAAAAAACCCTCACTAGGAGGGCTTACTTATTTCAAATTTTGCTTAAAAATTAAATTTTATATAGTTGTTTCTATATACCTCATAAATATAGTCCCCTTCAATAAGAAGAATAAGAACTAAATAGCATATTAAGAAGATTGCTGTCCAAACCACAGAGCGTCGTAAAGAAGATTTCTCATCTCGCATGTGCATAAAGTCCCAAGTAATATAATAGGCCTTTACCAATGTTAAAATAATAAAGATCCAGTTTAGCAATTTCATTGCTAAAAAGGTTTGATCCATAAGGAATGCTGGTTTAACAATTCCTAGTGCAACCTCAATAATAGTTACAATGGAAAGAAAAACAAATACCCCCCAAATTTTTGCTACGTTACTTTTAAATTTAAGTGTACCTCTAAATATCGCTAAATTATGATCGTGTGCCATGATGTTCTAAATACTGTTTTGCTTATACAAGATAAAAGAAGGTAAATACAAATACCCAAACTAAATCGACAAAGTGCCAATAAAGACCTACTTTCTCTACCATTTCGTAGCTACCTCTACGTTCGTATGTCCCTATTACCACGTTAAAGAAAATTATAATATTAATTAGAACTCCCGAGAATACGTGAAAACCGTGGAATCCTGTGATAAAGAAAAAGAAATCTGCAAATAACGGATGTCCATATTCGTTATGCTTTAAGTTCGCTCCTTCAACTACGAACGCTGATTCGTTAATAATTTTCTGAACCGACTCTTCTCTCGAAAGTACGATTTGATGACCGTTTTCATCTTTATATTGGGTTCTAACCAATAAATTATCGTTTGCTAAAAATCCCGCCTTAATTTCCTCTACTGAAAAAGAGCTTTGTGTATCTTCAGCTTCATACCAAACACCATTCTTAGCAACATGAGCATCTCTAGAAGTAGGAATATTAGTTGCAAAATCTGCAATCGCTACACGTTCTCCTTCGGTATCTAAAAATTGAAGAATACGTCCACCTTTTGTTTCAACCGCACCATAATCACCTTTTATAAAAGTTGCCCACTCCCAAGCTTGAGAACCAACAAAAACCGCTCCTCCAATAATGGTAAGAAACATATAGATAATTACTTTATTCTGTTGCATTTTATGTCCTGCATCTACAGCTAACACCATAGTTACAGAAGAGAAAATAAGTATAAAGGTCATGAATGCCACATAATACATAGGAGCATCTACTCCATGTAAAAAGGGAAAGTGAGTAAACACTTCATCGGCAATTGGCCAGGCGTCAACGAATTTAAATCTTGAAAATCCATAAGAGGCAAGAAATCCAGAAAAAGTTAAGGCATCAGAAACGATGAAAAACCACATCATCATTTTACCATAACTGGCTCTTAACGGCTGGTTTCCACCACCCCAGGTCTTTCCTTCGGTACCTGTTTTAGCAACAGTAGCTTCCATACAAAGAATTAGGTTTTATTTAAGGTTCAAAAATACGGTATTTTTTTATCTCACAAAATAGAAAAACAAAAACAGGTAAATCCACAGTATATCAACAAAGTGCCAAAAAGTCGCAGCTAGTTCAATTCCAAGGGTTTTACCGTTTTTATACTTTTGTTTATAATGATTATAAATTACAACTAAAAGGCAGATAAGCCCTGCTGCAATGTGCGCTAAGTGCATTAATACTACCAAATAAATAAATGAGGTCGTAATCGTGCTTTCACTTCCAGTGAAATAATATCCATTTTCAATAATCTGAGAAAACCCTTCAAATTGAAAATACACAAAAGCAATTCCTAGCAACAAAGTAGCAATTAGAAGCCACATCCCCATCTTATTAGTTCCTTTTTTAACCGAACCTTTAGCCAAGTGGATAGTTACACTACTAAGTAATATCACTACTAAACTAATATAAAATGCCTGTGGAATTTCAAAATCGGTCAACCAATCGGGACGTTCTTTACTTACAACATACGCACTGGTAAGACCAGCGAAGCTCATCCCTAAACTTATCATACCAAACCAAAGCATCATTTTTTTTGCCCGGTTATTCTTTAACTCCTCACTTCCTTGCGTATAATCCATGCTCATGTTACTTCTATAATTTTATACTTCTATTTTAAAATTATGTTTCTATCTTAAAAAGAAGTGCACTACTCCTTAGTATTCTACAAACTAAACCCTGTCATTAAAAGGATTCTCTAAATTTTTAAAAACTCTTGCTCCTGTCTTAACACGTATTTTTTCTTCTGAAAATTTTTCACACATTGAACACGAATACTTCAGAAGGTATCTATCTTACAAATTTATCGATAACGTATATCACCTGTAAGAGTGTTATATAACTTACACTTGCGAGCATTAATTGTTTCGCAGCTTTATCGGTTTGTTCTTTATATAACCGAATGGCATAATACAATAATCCCACTCCCAAGAGTCCAATAATTACTCCCGACACTGGTGTTAAATACAACCTTCCTGTAACTCCTAAAACTGGTATTAATGAACATAAAACTGTCCATATAGTGTATAACACTACTTGAATTGCGGTGCCTTTATTACGTTTTCCATTGGGCAACATAAAAAAACCTCCTTTTTTATAATCTTCAAACAAAAACCAACCAATCGCCCAAAAGTGTGGAAACTGCCAAAAAAACTGTATCATAAATAACGTTCCTGGCTCAATACCAAAATCGTTAGTAGCAGCAACCCACCCCAACATAAAAGGAATCGCTCCCGGAAAAGCTCCCACAAAAACCGAAAGTGGAGTGCGGGTCTTTAAGGGCGTATACAAACTAACGTACATAAAAATAGATATCGCACCAAACATCGCAGTTTGTGGATTAATACTATAGAGTACTGCAAGTCCAATAACAGTTAAGATACTAGCTACCACAAAAGCCGAACGAACACTCATACGACCTGCAGGAATAGGCCGATCTTTCGTTCGATCCATTAAGGCGTCCAGATCTCGTTCAATAATTTGGTTGTAGACATTGGAGGCTCCTACCATACAATACCCTCCCACGCACAGAAGAAATAAAATATAAAAGTCGATCGTTTCAGCACCCAATAAATATCCAGCAACAGAAGAAAAAACAACACTTACCGAAAGGCGCATCTTCGTAATATCGGTAAAATTACGAACTAAGGAGGTCTGTATAGGTGGTGTTTGGATTGTGGACAAACTCGTTTTTTTTTATTCAATTTAAAAAACAGTTAGTTACACTCGTTACTGCTTTCTATTTGAGGGTGCAAAGATACGTTTCCTCCCTTTTTTGCACAATATATATTACACAATCTTCCTGTTTAATTTCTGTATCTTTATTAAACTAAATATTCTTAATTATGAATCACATATACTCTTTAATTACTTTTCTAATTGTAGTTACCTGTAGCACTATTTCAAGTTTTTCTCAGCCTATTCCTTCTGAAAAAAATGAATTTAATTTAATCCCTATTACTGAAACGATCTTTATGTATCAAGATAAGGGAGGTAACATCGGGCTCAGCGTTGGAGACGATGGCGTTTTTATGATAGACGATCAGTTTTCTGAAGGAATTCCCAGCGTTATGGAGGTTATTAAAAGTATTAGCTCCCAACCAGTCGAATTTTTATTAAACACACATCATCATGGAGATCATACGGGAGGAAATACTGAAATGGCAAAAACGGGAACGACTATTTTTTCTCAAGAGAATGTACGAAAACGTTTAGAAGCTTCAGAAAAGACAGCTTCAGAAGGGCTTCCAATTGTTACTTTTTCCGAAGACATTACGTTTCATTACAATGGAGATAAAATTTTTATATTCCATGTACACAACGCACATACCGATGGTGATGCCGTGGTATATTTTACCAAAAACAACGTTATTCATACTGGAGATGTCTTCTTTAACGGCAAGTATCCCTATATAGACACCAATAATGGCGGGAGTGTTTCTGGATACATTGCTGCTCTTAAAAAGATCGCTATGGTCGGTAATGAAGACACAAAGATTATTCCTGGACATGGAGACCCGGGTACGTTGGCAGATGTACAGTTTTCAGCGAATATGCTCGAAACTATTAAAACGAGAATTGCAGAAGCGGTAGAAATTGGAGCTTCAGAAGAAGAGGTTTTAGCCATGAAAGATCTTACAGCTGAGTTTGATGCAAAAGAGTATGGCAACGGATTTATTTCTACCGAAAAAATAATAAAGGTTATTTATAACGAGATTGCGAACTAACACACATTCTTTAAAAATCGTAATACCAGTTAAAAAGATCGGTACG
Organism: Cochleicola gelatinilyticus; assembly: GCF_001637325.1. GTDB lineage: Bacteria > Bacteroidota > Bacteroidia > Flavobacteriales > Flavobacteriaceae > Cochleicola > Cochleicola gelatinilyticus. The sequence continues at coordinate 1,220,551 of NZ_LRXL01000026.1, read as the reverse complement.
AATCCCTAAATTAAACCAAGTAGTATTGTCTTTAAAATTTTCTACGGTAAAAGATTCTGGTTTAAAATCTCGAACAATAAGACTTCCGTAAATCTTTAAATTTGTTGCCGGATTAATTAAATACCCCGCTTCAATTTCTGCGTGAAAGAAATCGGTCGTATTTCCTTGAGCTACTTCATTACCAAGATCTCTCACTCTATTATCTTCATCCCCATAAATATCTGCTCCGTAGAAAAAGTCGTCTTTATCATTATTAAACTCGAACCCACGTTTTGCGAAGATCAGTTTCAAGTCACCAAAAACCCTTCCTCGATTGTATCGTGCGATGGCAATAAATTCAGAAAAATTAGCTCCTAAGGTGTGCGCAAGCGACTGATTGTTATGTCCGTAATTCAGCACAATAGTATTATGCGAATAGGTATAGGGTCTCACGCGATTGTATTCACCTTGTAAGTAAAGCCCTTTCACTTTAAATGCGTCGTAATATTTAAGTCCGATCTGGTAACCCGTTTTATTTTTATAGCTTCCATCACCGTTAAAGACATTAACAGAAGAAAATTCATCGATGATTAATTGTCCGTACGCATTCACTTGATCGGTAAATTTATATTTCGCACTCAAACCAATTAATGCATTTCCACCACGCGATCCTGTTGAGAATTCTATGGCGCGGTAAAAAATCACCGGATTAATATAATTGAAGTCAAACCCGCGATCGTTATCATTTTGCCAGATCACAGACTCAAAGAGACCTATATTTAATCGTTTCGTCACATTGTAACTTAAGTAATGATTTGCGATGAATTTAGTGCGAAACGAACCATCTTCCGTTACTTCTGGGCGAACATCTCGAAGAGACATCCAAGTATTGGTGTATTTTAATTTCCAGAAAGTAGTATTCAGCTTAAAGAAAGGATACGGACTCGCATTATCACTTACTAATAAGGAGCGGTATCCATCGCCAATAAAGTTCTTTCCATGTCCTAATTGCACATTAAACCATTTTGAAGGTGAATAAGAAATATGTCCCGTCGCCACCGGATAATCGAAATCGTCTCCTTTAAACTCTTTCGCAATTCCACGACCCGGTACGATTCCCGGATTTCCACCATCGGGCCGTAACGATCTTGTAGTTCTATTAAAGTATTCCGCAAAAGATCCTTGACTTTCATACACTACAGCAAAAAAACTAATGTTCTTCCCCAACCCTCCTTGAAGATATGCCAGTCGGGTGTTATTATAGGTAGAAATATCAGCATCGGTATCTTTACCAACTTGAAGGTCGACTCCCGGATCTAATGTTAGCCAATAGTCTTTTCCTTTAAGAGTAACCATGTGTTCGTTCCAAAGCTTTCTCCCAAACCAACTTGTTTTATTTTTTAAAAGGGGTTTGTTCTCAGCTTCAAAATCATAATATTTATTAACTTCACTATAAATGTATGGCTTTTGAGCCGTATGATTATTAATTCCTACACGATTCAAAGCAGGGTCGAATCTCGTATATTGTTCGTGCGACAACGGAATATTTATATTACTCGAGTATGCTTCGTTTTCGTACGGAAATTTCTCTAGGGAGTCATATTCATTTGTGAGCGAATCCACTTTTTTCTCTTCGGAATGTGTTTCACTCACTTCTTCTATAACCATAGGTTTCGTTCCTGGAGCTACTAGAGGAATAGAAACAAGCATTGTAAATTGTACAAACGAAGGATTTCCATTATACGTAGCAGGAGTGATCTTCGGAAGCAACCCGAAGACACGTCTTGTTTCATCCTTTAATTCATCATAAAAGGCATCGACATACAGCACTTTAAAAGCTCCTTCTTTTGAAACTTCAAAAAGTACGGTAAGGCTTCCAGAATACGTTTCTTCGGAAACAACTTCGGGAACCTTAAAATTAGAATAAACAAATTGCTGAAGCGTCGAATTAAAACAATATTCAAGGTCACTAATACTGCTTTCTGAACATCTTTCAAAAACAGGATATTTTTCCAGTTCAGAAACTGGATTCTGAGCAAAAACAACAAAAGAGCCTAGTAAAAAGAGAAGGCAGGGAAAGTTCTTCATCGGGCAAAGGGCATTTTTTAAGGACGAAAGATACGGTTTTTTTACAACGCATTCCTATCAAGGTAAATATAGCAATCACCTTCCGAAGAAAAACAAATAAAAAAGACATTTACTTCCGAAGAAATGAATGTCTTTTCGCAGGTATTTATACTTATTTATTCGATCCGAAATAGAATAGGAATCGAATACAAAACAGGCACATTGGTTATACCTTGTCTTCCCGGTCGCATTTTAGGCAATTTTTCAACCACACGGGTTGCTTCTTTTTGTAGCAATGCATTATCGGCTTTTGCTTTTACATCGGTTACGTACCCCGAAGCGTCTATGGTGAATTGTACGGTGATGTTTTTTGTCCCCGAATCTAAACCGCTAAACTTTTCAGTATCAAATTTTTTAGAAATGAACGCACTCACTTTTGACGACATACAGGCAATCTTTTCTTGATTTGTAGCAGCAGATTCACAACCTGGAAACACAGGTGCGAATTCAACTCCCATTATATTTCCAGGTTTTTCAGATACTTCCGGAACTATTGGAGCATTTATTACAGGCACGTCTGTATCTACTAAAGATTGGTCTGTGGTTGTAACATCGGTTTCTACAGTTTCACTACTGTTAGTAGGATCTACTTTAATCACTTCTGATAGAACCACTTCCTTCTTCCTTGGTTTTGGTTTTATTTCTTGCTTTTCTTTAACAGGAACTGGCTTTGGTTTTTCGAGCGTATATCGTACTACACCAGGTTCTTCAATAGTGATTCCCTCTTTGGCTGTGTACGTACGCTTTTTAATTTCGAAATCCATTTCCATAATAAAAAAGGTAGCTAGAAGTCCCATTATTAATCCAATTTGAAAAAACAATCGTGAATTCCAGACAATATTGGTTTTCTTTTTTTCTTCCCTTGGTGAAAGAACGTTTGCTTGGTGGTTGCTACTTTCGTGTGCTGATGGTTTCATAAGACATGGTGTTTAAGGGTTACTACTACTTATGAATAACAAGGGCTATGCCAAAAAAAAACGCCTTCAAAATTGAAGGCGTTTTAAAAAAATTTTTTTAGGATGTAATATTACTCAACTTGAAACAGAATCGGAAGTGCATATAATACACCAACTGCTTTTCCACGTTGTTTCCCAGGAGTCATTTTAGGTAGTGCTTTCACAACATCTACTGCTTCTTGTTCCAATCTTGGGTGTGGTGCACGTGCTCTTACATCTACAATGTTTCCACTTTTATCGATTTTAAATTGAACAGAGATACGTTGTCTTCCCTCTAATCCTAGATCTCCAGCAAGTTCTGTGTTAAATTTTTTCTGTACAAATTTCTGAACTTTTTCAGACATGCACTTTTTCTTAGCTGAGTTATTTGGCTCACTTTCACATCCAGGATATACCGGAACATTTTCAATAACCGCAAAAGGTACATCAGCAATTTCTTCTTCAACTGCTTCAACAATCTCTTCTACTTCAACAATCTCTTCTTCTTGATTGGTTTCTGTAGACTCTATAATGGTTTCTTCCACCTCTACTTCATCTTCTACTACCTCGATCACTTCAGGAGCTGGTGGTGGCGGTGGCGGTGGCGGTGGTGGTGTTATTTGCTGTGTAATTGGAATTTCTTCTAGTAATTCATCAGAAACTTCCAATGTATCGGTAGCTAGCGAACGATCGTAGGTTTTATATTCGATGGCTCTCCATGCTAAGAATAGCATTAAGATCATCCCAAGCTGAAAGAACAGCATACTTCTCCGGCTTAGATCTGCCTTCGGATTCTTTTTAGGTTTCATAATAGAGTATTTTTAGTGTTGCTAAAATATAGAAAAACAATTATAATTTAAAACGATTAGACGTTTATATTGTAAAACCGTTGTCTTATTTGCAAGAATAGAATAATTCCAAGTGCTGTACCAATACAATTGGCTAACACATCAAGAATATCTGCCTCTCTGGAAACGGTATATATCCCTTGTAAAATCTCAATAATTATGCCATAACCTACACAAAAAGTCGCAACTAGAGCATAATTCTTCTTTCGCAGTATGCCTCCCTTGTATCTAGCGAATACGCACAACCATAGAAATACAAGAACCAAATGAATTAAAACATGTACTACTTTATCTGCTAGAAAAAAGCGGATCACAGGCATTCCTTTGGTGGAAGTGAGAAAAGAATAGGTAATAAAGAGGGTATATACAATCCCAGAAAAAAGGAGGAATTTAGGCGCCGATAAGTTCTTTATAAGCTGCTTCATCCATTAATTGTTCTACTTCCTCAGGTTTCGATAATTTTATTTTTATCATCCAACCTTCTCCATAAGGATCGGTATTTACTTTTTCGGGCTCAGATTCTAAACTATCATTAAATTCAATGATCTCACCCGAAAGCGGCAAAAACAGATCTGAAACAGTTTTCACGGCTTCAACCGTTCCAAAAACTTCTTCAATATCCATAGTTTCATCGACTGTTTCTACTTCTACATAAACGATGTCCCCAAGTTCACCTTGAGCAAAATCTGTAATTCCAACAGTAGCAATATCACCATCGATCGCCACCCATTCGTGGTCTTTTGTGTATTTTAAATTGGCTGGTACATTCATAATAAGATGCGTAATTAAGTGTTTTGTTTAGTTTCCAAAGTTGTATCGTAAGGTAAATCCACTTCGAATCGTAGTCTGTGGAAATGCTGTTGATATTGCATATTCAGAGAACGTATGATCGTAGTAGAACAATGCAGTTAAATTCTTCGTTAATGCATAATCTGCTGTAAACTGAAGTCCATATATGGTTTGTCCTGCCGTTGTCTGATTATTTACGATATCCAAATAGCGAATTATAGTAATATTATCTCTTCTCGAAAGATCTAGCTTAAAGTTGAGATCACTCTTCAGTATCGCTTTCTTTCCACCGAAATTGGTTCCAATCTTAAGGTCTTTAATACGGTATCCAAGACCTACGATAAACTCGTTACCTCTAATCTCTGTTAGTAAATTATTCGCAAAGCTTAAAGAAAGAGCTCTGTCTCTTCGCATTTCTGCAAGAATTTTAATAGAGTTTTTCATTTCAAAATCTAGACGTATAAGTGGAGAGAATTGTTCGGTTAAATTTACATTACTCAATACTAATCTGCTCTTAAAATCTCCAGCTTGGTTTACTTCCTCAGGGGCATTTTCATTATAATCTAAATTGGTTTGAAACTGATTTACGGTGTAACCAGCACGATATCCATGTTGTACAGAGAACCTCTTGAAACGTTTTTTAAACCATTCCAATTTCATTAAACCTGTATACTTAATATCCCAATTGGGTAGCGGTATGTCTCTAAATATTCCTGTTTTTTCTTTCGATGCATTACTTCCTTTGTATGCAGATACAAATGCTGGAAGTAAAACATCTTGACTTGTTTTACCAAAACCAACAGGAAAGCCATCTTCATCTGTAGGGAAATCTGAAGTTCCGTAAAAATCGTTTGCTAAACGGTTTGCGACTGTTAATCTATTTGTTCTAAAATCATCAAACGTAGCCGAACTTTCTTCATCGCTTTGACTAAATGCTGTTTTAATAAGCATTGTTGAAATGTTGAAGTTTCCGAAGGTATTAGGAGCTAAAGAATTATAAAGTCCGTTAACAACTATGTAGTTTTCTGCATAATTTTCAGAATAAATTCTGCTTCCATTTAGATCAATTTTCAAGTCTGGCAATAACTCAATATTAGCTTGAACATCTAATTGTCTATTTTCTACTTCAGTATACTGTTCATTAAAAGCTGGATATATTGTGAGCCATCCTTTCCTGGCTGCCATCTCACGTACATCTGCTTGACTTCCAAAGGTAAATGCTGTAGTAGGTTTTAGTGTTCCAATAAAACCAATAGATGGAGTATATCCCGGAAGATAAATACCATTATTTTCTTGATAATTTAATTGAATTTTCTTCACTGAAGTTATTAATCCAATTAAAGTATTTATAGCTTGATCTCCACCACTTAATCCAACCTCAGAATTTGCGCCTGCTTGTGCGCGATCTTTAGCAGCACTAATATCGCTATTTGATGACAATCTTGATTTAGCAGCATTAATCTCCTTATCATCGCCACCAGTTCTCCCTTTTAATGAGCCTGCATTATTAGCTCCATTTAAAGAGCCGCCATTATTTTCACCTTGTGTATTTCTTTTACTCTTTTTTATTTTAGTAAGACCGATATAACGGTACAGGTTGTTTAAATCGAAGCTAGAATTGATACGATGTGTATTCGCATTCTGAATTGAATTTCCGAGATCGTAGGTTCGAGTTCCATTTCCGTTCGGATTCTCGAGTGTGATATTATCAAAAAGATCACTACTATCTTGCCATTGGAAATCACCGGTATACGAATAAGTGGCTCGAATAAACTTCAAGAATGGAAACTTCGCAAATGGAAGATCATAATTTAACTGAAGGGACTGAAAGTGTTGATTTGGAGTACCTACATCGAAAAAGCCATCCCAAATACCAATTTCGTTATCTACAGTAAGATCTGGATTCAAGTAATTATTAACGATGCGATTGTTCGCCGAGTTAAAGTTAAATCGAAGCGACTTTGTAAGGTTATAATTAATGGTATACTGCCAGTCGAATAAATAATTTCGTTGGTACAAGACCGGGGTAGGAATAAATCCATCCGGACGATCGATCTCACGGAATTTCTGTTCGTTGTACTGACGAATAATGTTGGAACTTACCGAAATGTTTGTTGGTACATAGTTAAAGTTCAAGTCTTTCAAAAATTGCCAGTATTTTCCAGTAAATAAAGAATCGTTCTTTTTAAAAGGTTCAACTGGTTTTTGTGTAAATCCGTAGGCATAAGTTGCACCTACTCGAACATTTTGATCGACCGCATCTTCAATCTCAAAATCGTGATGATCGGTTTGATTGTACGAATAAGAAAGCGTTAGGTTTTCAACATCATACAATTTAGGTTTTGCTTCTCCTGTTCGTTCTTTACGAACTCCAATAAAGTTAATACTCTGCCGCTTTGTATAATCGATCGCTCGTTCTTTTATCTCGTCTTTATCTTCCGGATCTGCATTATCGATATTGGTATCTAATTCGATATCATCCAAGAATGGGTCGTATTTTGGTGTAATTTGTTCTTCAGATCTTCCGTAGTTAAAAGGCAGTTGAATTCCCCATTTCTTCGGAAGCAATTGTCCAAGATTCACATTGGTAACTACATCGTATTGCTGCACATCTTCACGACTACGCTGATTAGGACCTTGTTCGATAGAACCAAATCCTACAGTACTTCGTCTTCCTGTAGCACTAACCGTAGCAAAGTCAGCAAGATTGGCATCCATACTTGCAACAGCAGCCCAACCTCCCTGATTTTCTAATTCTGAAAGTCGCAATTCATTAAACCATACCTCTCCACAAATATCACCGTTCGTTGCATCTGTATTTTTAACACCTAGCATAATAGTTCGAACCGCTCCAAAACTTGGATTTCCTTTAATTCCTATACGCATTGGACTTTGTGGTCCACTGAAATCAGGATCAAGCTCAGGATCATCTTGATTAAAGAAACGTATTCCATTAGCATCTAGAGTTCCACCATTTCCTGTTCCTTGTGATCTTGTTTTTACGATTTGAAGTAATTCTAAGGGTAAATTGATCCGGTTTTCTGCTGGCCAAATAGCTTCAGGGGTAGAAGCATTAGCAGGAGTTACTTTTAACGGCAATTGAATCTCGTAGAAGTTTTCAGAAAGATCATTTCCTAATCGAATAAACGCAACCATTTCATCATCCATGAGGGATGTTTCCATTGCAATCGCTTCGGCATGTACAAACATTTCTAGGTTTTTGTACTGACGCATGTCCACATTAAAATTCTTATACACTCCACGACCATCGGTTGGCTCTAAACCGCAAGCCCGAAGTAATAATGATTGTTCATTCTGTCGAATAATATTGTTATTGTTATTTAGTTCTTCTCGAACCAATCCCGGAGGTAATACATAAGGAATAGGCACACGATTGCTATTTTCTTCAATATTAATCGCTTCTACTTCAAAAACTGTATCATCATTATCGGGATCTTCCATGTTATCTTGCAATGTCTGCGTATAACGACGGTAATCACCTCTAATTAATTCTAATGTACCAAAACGCAATACAGTAGGTTGTTCAAACTGCGACATATACATTCGCATAAAACGAATAGATCTAAAGTCTGAAATTCCATTAACTGCATTATCCGGTTCACTAATTGGAATTTTAAATTGTACCCAGTGCACGGGTAATTCTTGATTATCTTCGGTAGTAACGGTTAGTATTTTCTCATCGGTAATATAATCTTGAGCAGCTCCATTTGCTTGTGTATTGTTTAATGGACTCATACCTCGATAGATCGGAATTTCATATTCGAAATAGGTTTCGATGGTATTCATCGAATTATCACGGTTAATATCTTCTACGTCGGGTTGTGCAGAATTCCCTCGATCGTTATTCGTTACATCCACTGGAGAGTTTCCTTCCGAACCATTGTATTGCCGATAGCGTTCAACAATATTTCCTTGTGTTTGAAGAAAATACTGGTAGTTATCACGAGCAGGATCGGGAGTACCTGCAAAACCAGATAAAATAGCATCTACTCCTGGAAAACTTCCATTCGAGGATTCTTGTGCATCATTAAGACCATCATAACCAACATCTTGATTAATTCGCTCCTGCCCCTCTGTATCGAACGTATACACCAACGACTGGTTTGTAGGAACGCGGGCAACTTCGGTTCGAATGGTGTTTGTGGTTCCACCATCTTGCGGCAATCCATTCTCATATTGTTTTCTCCCGTCTTTTACAATATCTTCGGAAATGTTCCCTAAGTTAAAAGTAATGTATCCATCATCATTAATTGTATCATCATGATAATAAGGATCTAATACCCAAAACTGAATATATTCTACGTTAGAACGTTCAAAATCTGTTGTGGTTAACTGTCGCATAATTCCACCAAATCGATCTTCTGGATTTGGAAGTGTATTTGGGTCACCATCTTGTAGCGCTTCTGGATTAAAGTTATACTGTCCTCTTTCCCCTGGATAGTACGCAAGATCTAAGGTAAATAACGCCTGTGTTTGTCCTTGTACGATGTCTTGTAATGGAAAAATTTCATTTCTGAAAGCCCGTCTAGCAAAAGGAGAAGACAGGTCTTCATCGGTAATTCCATCTGGGCGTTGACTACTATAGAAAATAGGATCAATTGTATACCAATCTAATTTTGCTCGGTTGTAGTTATATGCTAACGGATTGCTAAAATCATTTTCATCGTAAAACTCTAAAGGGGTACTTCCTAAATACCACGTTATAGGCGAGCTTATATCTAAAGATGTCTGAGATGCTTCAAAGTCATCTACATATACGGTCGTTTTTCCGTCGAAATCGGACACTTTTGGAGCCCCTGGCTGCAAATAAGCAAATTCCCCTCGAAGAGACACATTCGATTCAACGTCTGTATCAATGTTAGGAAGCTTATTCACTAACCTTGTTAAGAAAGGAACTTCAGTAGAATAATTTAAGTTTAACCCATATATTGTGTTATTGATAGGCTCTACTCCGTAGGATGATTTTTGCGTTAACGGACGCTCATTCAGATTTAAATAAGTCGCACCAATAAGAAATTTATCGCTAAATTGATGTTCTACGTTTAATCCCGTAAATCGCTTTGTTTGTTGACCGAATAACGTGGTATTTTCGGTAGTAATATTTATTGGAGTATTTGAGTTTAGTAACGCAGGATCTAGAATTTGAACGCGCCCCAATTGATAATTTACCGTATAATCTACTCCTTCTACCAGCTGTCGGCCTCCGGCAGTTACGGTTACCGAACCTTGTGGTACATTAAAAGCTCCAATTGGAATTCCGTCTGATCCGGTGGACTTATAACGTCCCTTTAATTGAAACTTATTTTTATCACTTGCTTCTTGCTCTGCTTGTATTTTTGTAGTAGTATATAACTGTCTAAAAACATAGCGGTTCTGGTTGGCATTATAGGTTGCTGGCATGTCATAAGACCCACCATTTGTATCGTTGTCTAATTTATTAAAAAGGTATTCTCCAAAGGGTTCAACACTGGTAAAGATAATACGCCCATTTTGTGTATCGACCGTAATGCCAGGATAGAAATCGAAAAATCCATCTCCCCCTCGTTGTACATCATTATTGAAGTTTAGGCGATCAAGATTAAATACATTAAGTAAGATGGTATTGTCTACATCGTCGGGCAAAGGTTGCGCTGGAAAAGCTGGACTTCCATCGGCCGCCGTAATATAATTTATGGGTGACGGATCGGTATATAAAAGGTTTAATCTAAAATCTTCTTTTTCTAATTGAAAAGCATTTAACGAATAAATGTTTTTCATCATCAAATCCCAAATTGGCTCCTGCACATTAGTGATATTACTTTTTAACATTTTAACCACCAAGTTTTGTGGCAATCCTCCAATAGGTGGTTCATCAGGATCTGGATTAGGGGTTGATTCCCCTGTGGCATCGACACCATCGGTAGAAAACTCTCCTACCTGATATACTTGACCGTTTACAGTAAACTGAAAGGATACCCCTAAAATCTCATCATTGGTAAGTCGCTGATTCAAGGAAATATACCCCAATTGAGAATTAAGGTTATATTCTGAAGGTTCTAGACGACGTGCATTTTCAAGCGATACATAATCGACTCCCTCATTTACCTGTACCGAACCGAATCCTTGGCGTACTGTAGCGATATCACGTATCGCAGGATTTAAAACACTTTGCTGCGGACCATCGATCCCTAGTGGGTTAAAATCGTTATTACTGTTGTTTGGAAAAGCTCCTGGAGCGGTATTAATAAAGCCAGGCGGAATAACGTCTAAACCAATATTTTCACCATTCGATTCTCCAAGGTCTTGAATAGCAACAATATTTCTAACGTTATCGGTGCGATTGGTACGATTGGTAATCCACACTTCCATTCGTGTGATCTGTACGTTGGAATTGATAAATGGATACTGCGTCAAGGCATTGTTGTAATTGTCGCGAAAGTAGTGTGCCAAAAAGAAGTGACGGTTTTCGTCGTATTCTGAAGCGAATAATTCGAAATCGGTGATAGTTGCCCCACCTTCTGCAACAACGGTTCGACTTTCTGATTTTTGTTCAGAAAAAACTCCTGTAATTCTGGTTTTACCAAACTGAAGCTCCGTTTTAACTCCAAATAAGCTTTGGGCTCCTTGTATAAGAGAACTATTTAATGGAAGACTCACATTACCTACTTCAATTTTTTGAATAATATCGTCTTCTGTAGGGGTATATTCTAATTTTATTTGGTTCTGAAAATCGAACGTAGATTGTGTATCGTAATTTGCATTTACCTGTAAACGTTCTCCTACTTTTCCTAACAAACTTAAACTAATTCGTTGATCAAAATCGAAAGAAAGATTGCTTCTGTTTCTAGGAGAAAAAGCAGGGTTATCTTGTTTTGTAAAGAGCAATCCAAGATCCATTTCTACAGAACCTTGAGGAATTACTTCGATAGTACTCCCGCCAAAAACATCTTCAAAAAAGCTAGAATTTACATAGAAGGTAGGTAGCAAATTCTTTTGTAATTCTTCCGATCCTTCTTTTCGTCCATCTGCAGCATCGATCTTATTTTTAAAATACGCCTTCATCTGTTCCTTCTGAATAAGTGCCTGATATTCTTCTGGAGTTAGAATTATGGGATATGAAATATTAAAGTCCCCTAAGGTCTGTGTATAAATATACCTATCTGTAATAGGATCGTATTCGTAAGAATCCTGAATACTTGGTGGATTAGGCAGGTCGATACGTCCCATTGAGACACCTGTACTGGTAGAATCCTGCGCATATGCGAGATTAAAACCTCCTAAAATTATACTTAATATGAAAAAATGCTTGAAAAAGCCGGTGTTATAAACGTAATTTTTTGCGCCCAATTTTTACAATTTTTTTAAAGCCTGTTTAATAATTGTTTCTACCGATGCCTGCGGATCCTGCTTCACGATTGCATCGCAGACTCTCTCTGCTTGTTTTCGAACAAACCCTAAAGTCTCTAAAGCTGATAACGCTTCATTTTTATTCGTATTGCTTGGAGAAACAGAAACATCATCCATCCCATACACTTTTAAGATTTTATCCTTTAGATCGATAAGAACCCGCTGTGCTGTTTTGGTTCCAATTCCTTTTACCGACTGTATGGTCGCCACATCCCCCGAAGCAATCGCTTCTTTCACTTGCTCGGGTGACAAAGAAGACAACATCGTTCTTGCTGTATTGGTTCCTATTCCAGAAACCGATACTAACAATCTAAATATTTCACGTTCTGCTACCCCTGAAAAACCATACAACGTGTGTGCATCCTCTCGAACTTGCAGATGTGTGTACAAACGAAGGTTTTCATTATCTGAAAGTTGAGAAAAAGTATGAAGGGAAATATGAATAAAATAGCCTACTCCATTACAATCAATAACAACGTGAGTGGGGTTTTTTTCGACTACTCTTCCCTGAATGTGGGTTATCATAAGTTAACAAAAGGTTAAAGGGTCAAATATAGCATAAATAATTAGAGACACGAGCCTTGAAAATAGTTAATATTTAAAGGGATTATTCTTGCAAATCTGCAATGTTTTTTCGCTTCTCTTTTTGTTGAGCATCTACTACTGCAACCGCTGCCATGTTTACGATTTCTTCCACACTGGCACCTAACTGCAAAATATGAACAGGTTTTCTCATTCCTAACATGATAGGTCCAATAGATTCAACATTATTAAGCTCTTTCAATAATTTATAATTACTATTTGCTGAATCTAAATTTGGGAAAATTAATGCGTTGACTTTCTTTCCTGCCAACTTAGAAAAAGGAAATTTCTTCCGAAGCATTTCTGGATTTAAAGCAAAGTCTGTTTGAAGCTCACCATCTACATGCATATCCGGATTAGAACGGTGCAAATAAGAAACCGCTTCCCGCACTTTTGTAGCATGTGGATCTTTAGAAGAACCAAAATTGGCATAAGAGATCATTGCGATTACCGGCTCAAGACCAAACATCTTCATTGTATAATTAGTCATTTGAGCGATTTTGGCTAATTCTTTTGCGGTAGGATCAATATTAATAGAAGTATCTGATATAAACAAAGGCCCTCGTTTTGTTAACATCAAGTTGGTTGTTGCCACTTTATTTACTCCTTCAAATCTACCAATGGTTTCCAGTACTGGTCTTACAACAGAAGGATATGAGCGAGAATAGCCCGATATCATGGCATCGGCATCACCTTCATTAACCATCATTGATGCAAAATAATTACGTTCTCGCATGATCTTTTGCGCATCATATAACGTAATTCCGCTTCTTCTTCTATTCTCCCAATGCGTTTGAGCATACGCATTTAAGGTCTCTGTTTGTTCATCACTTTTAGGGTCGATAATATCTACCTCTGCCTCGAACTCGATTTGTGCCATTAATTCTAAAATAATCTCTTTGCGACCTAATAGAATTGGAATACCAATACCTTCATCATGCACTATTTGAGCGGCTTTTAATACATCTAGATGATCAGCTTCAGCAAAAACAATTCGCTTCGGATTTAATTTAGCACGGTTCATAAGCAAGCGAATGATCTTATTATCACTTCCCATGCGCTCATACAATTCATCTCTGTACTTTTCCCAATCGGTAATCGGTTCGGTAGCGACACCACTTTCCATAGCTGCTTTTGCTACAGCTGGCGGAACGGTTGCTATTAACCTAGGATCAAAAGGTTTTGGAATAATATACTCTCTTCCGAAATTTAGTTTGGTTTCCCCATAAGCAATATTTACCTGCTCAGGCACCATTTCTTTTGCGAGATCTGCTAGCGCTTTTACAGCCGCCATCTTCATTGCTTCGTTGATCTTTGTAGCACGCACATCTAAGGCACCGCGAAATATAAACGGAAACCCTAAAACATTATTCACTTGATTTGGATGATCGCTTCGACCAGTTGCCATAATAATATCTTCCCGCGTGTCTATCGCTAGGTCGTACGCTATTTCTGGATTGGGATTCGCCATCGCAAAGACCACGGGATTCGCAGCCATAGAAAGCAACATTTTTGGAGTTACAATATTTGCAATAGAAAGTCCTACAAATACATCGGCATCATTCATCGCTTCATCTAATGTATCGATCTTTCTAGCGGTAGCAAACTCAGATTTTTCTTCGGAAAGTTCATCTCGGTCTTTTCGAATAACTCCCTTGCTATCGAGCATAACAATGTTTTCAGCTTTTGCGCCAAATGCCTTATATAACTTAGTACACGAAACAGCAGCTGCTCCTGCGCCACTAATAACAATTCGTACTTCTTCGATTTTTTTATTGGTTAATTCTAATGCATTTAATAACGCAGCGGCAGAAATAATTGCTGTACCATGCTGATCATCGTGCATTACAGGTATATCTAATTCTTCTTTTAACCGTTTTTCAATTTCAAAGGCTTCTGGTGCTTTGATATCTTCTAAATTAATCCCGCCAAAAGTTGGTGCAATGTTACGTACGGTTGCTATAAACTCTTCTACATTTTCGGTATTCACCTCAATATCGAATACATCGATGTCGGCAAAGATTTTAAAAAGCAATCCTTTCCCCTCCATGACTGGCTTGGAAGCTTCGGGACCTATGTTTCCTAATCCAAGTACAGCTGTACCGTTAGAAATTACGGCTACTAGATTTGATTTATTTGTGTATTTATAAACATTATTTACGTCCTTTTCAATTTCAAGACAAGGTTCTGCCACTCCGGGTGAGTATGCCAGAGAGAGATCTCTTTGTGTCGCATATTTTTTGGTTGGAACTACCTGAATTTTTCCCGGTTTCGGTTTGGCGTGATATAGCAAGGCCTCGCGGCGCATTCTTTCTTTGCTCATAGTGAAGTTGGTTTATAAGTTACAAAGTTAGCAGCTTCCCCGATATAGGAAAACATTCATCGTTAATCTTTCAAGAACGAGATATTTCGTTGTAAGCCTTCAAATTTAGTCCTCTTTACTGCACTTTTTTTAAATAATTTCTGAAAAACATCTTTCGTGATTTCTTCCCAATCTTGCCTCGACATAGATAATAATTCAGGATTTGGGTTAAAAAGTGGTTCTTTATGTGCTTTACTGAAACGATTCCAAGGGCATACATCTTGACACACATCGCAACCAAACATCCAATCATCGAAACTTCCTTTCATAGCATTGGGTAATGCATCTTTTAATTCAATAGTAAAATAGGAAATACACTTACTGCCATCGACCACATAAGGCTCCACGATGGCTTGTGTGGGGCACGCATCGATACAGGCAGTACAACTTCCACAGTGATCGGTAACTGGAGAATCATACTCCAAATCTAGATCGATGATAAGTTCTGCTATAAAATAGAACGAGCCTACTTGTTTGGTCAACAAATTGCTGTGCTTCCCAATCCATCCTAGTCCGCTTTTTGCTGCCCAAGCCTTATCGAGAACGGGAGCAGAATCTACAAAAGCTCTTCCGTGTACATCTCCGATCTCATCATGAATGAATGCTAATAACTGCTTCAGTTTGTCTTTAATCACAAAATGATAGTCGGTTCCGTAGGCATATTTTGAAAGTTTATACGAATCTTCATACTGCACTTCCGAAGGAAAATAATTCAGTAAAAGAGACACTACTGATTTAGAGTCGGGTACTAATTTGGTAGGATCTAATCGCTTATCGAAATGGTTTTCCATATACGCCATTTCTCCATGCTGATTGTTTGTTAACCAGCGTTCTAATCGCGGTGCTTCTTCCTCCAAAAATCCTGCTTTCGAAACACCACAAGAGAGAAAACCCAAGCGTTTCGCTTCTGCTTTAATAAGCTGTGTATGTTTTGCAGTATTTTTCATTACAAACATTTGGGAGGTAATAATTTAAAAATAAAAATTATCTCTTCTGAAATTCTAAAATCGCTTCTTTTGGTTTTAAGGTAATAAGCGGTAAAATTTGAATGGATGTTTCTTTAGGCTTTATTTTAAAACGCTCCATTAACATCGCGATAGCTAAAATCATTTCGAACATAGCAAAATTGTTTCCGATACACATTCTAGGACCAGCACCAAAAGGATAGTAATTTGCCGAATACAACAGGCTGTTTCCTTCTGCAAAACGTTCGGGTCTAAATGCTTCGGGACTTTCCCACAAATTCGGATTTCTATGAATTTCAAAGATAGAAAACAGAAGATTGGTTCCTTTTGGAATTTTCATTTCTTTAAAAGTATCACTTTCAAGATTTAAACGGTCTATAAAATAGGCAGGTGGATATAAACGCATGGTTTCTTCGATCACCTGTTTCGTATACGGACACGTCTGAATAAACTCGATAAGTGTTTCACTTGTATTTCTTGCCTTTTGTACTTCAGAAATTATCTTTTCTTGTGCTTCGGGATGACGGGCGAGCAATTCGCAACAGAACGTGAGGGCATTCGATGTGGTTTCGTGTCCAGCTGTAAATAGAATAAGAATTTCGTCGATGAGTTGTTTCTCACTCATTTTAGAACCATCTTCATACTCTGCATCCAACAACATATCAAGGAGATCGTCTTGCCGTTGTCCACTTTCTCTTCTTGTTTGAATAAGTTCACGTAGTATTTCACGGGCCTCAAGCGTGCCGTCTAGGTTCTTTTTTAGCTTACCACTTATACGAAACCACCATAATAAATACGGTTGTCGTAATTCTTTAACCAACATTCGTTGTGCAGCTTCAGTAATGTGCTGCAACTTTGTTATTTTTTCTTCGCTTACTGCATTGCTAAAGAGTGATTTTACCACTGTTTTAAAGGCAAGGTCATTAAATAGTGGAAAGATATCTAAAGGGGCTTCGGTGGTGACCCTGTTCAGTTCTGTTGAAATGGCTTCCTCTAGGGTGCCGATAAGTTGTGCCAGTTGTTTTTTATGAAAGGCAGGTTGAATTAATTTTCGTTGTTTTTTCCAATGTTTGCCTTCCGAAGTAAGCAACCCTTTTCCTACATATTTTGCCAGATTCTTGGTTTGAATCTTTGATTTGGTATAATTCTTTTGATTTTTCTGAAGGGCATATTGCGCCAAACCGGCATCTCGGGAGAAATACACATATTTACCAAACCCCAAATGCAATCTGAAAGTATCGCCATGTTTTTCAAAATTCTCGTGATGAAATGGCAACGGATTTTTTAGAATTCGGAGTGCATTTTGTACAAATCGAAATGAAGATACGGTAGGAATGCTTTTTTTATTCATCTTAAAACAACCCTCCTTGTGTTGGTCCTTTCACTATTTTTAAATGAGTATACGCAGCTTCGGTAACCTCTCTACCTCGTGGAGTTCGCATAATAAACCCTTGCTGAATTAGAAAGGGTTCGTACACTTCCTCGATGGTTTCAGGGCTTTCAGAAACAGCCGTGGCAATTGTGGTAATTCCAACAGGTCCTCCTTTAAATTTTTCAATGATCGTACGAAGAATTTTATTATCCATTTCATCGAGACCATGAGCATCTACATTGAGTGCTTCTAATGAGAATTTCGCCATCTTAATATCGATGGTGCCATTTCCTTTAATTTGCGCAAAATCACGAACTCGTCTTAATAGAGCATTTGCAATACGCGGTGTTCCTCTACTTCTTCCTGCAATTTCGATAGCTGCTTCCATCGTAATAGGCATGTTTAATATACCAGCACTACGCTGAATAATAGTGGTAAGCAGCTCATTGGTGTAATACTGTAGTCTGGAAGCAATTCCGAATCGTGCCCGCATTGGGGCTGTTAATAATCCCGATCGGGTGGTCGCTCCTACTAAAGTAAAGGGGTTTAAATGAATTTGTACTGTACGCGCATTGGGTCCCGTTTCGATCATGATATCGATCTTGTAGTCTTCCATAGCAGAATACAGATACTCTTCCACGATGGGACTCAACCGATGAATCTCATCGATAAACAAAACATCTCTTTCTTCGAGGTTGGTTAATAGTCCTGCCAGATCTCCTGGCTTGTCTAAAACAGGACCAGAAGTTACCTTAATTCCAACTTCCAACTCATTAGCTAGAATGTGTGCTAATGTTGTTTTTCCTAAACCGGGAGGTCCGTGAAATAAGGTATGATCTAGTGCTTCCCCTCGCAAGTTAGCAGCCTGCACAAATATTTGAAGATTCTCTAATGCTTGATCTTGCCCTGTAAAATCTTCAAAAGTAATAGGACGCAGCTTTTTTTCTACATCAAGATCCTGTGGCGTAAAATTTTCACCGGTTGCATCTAAGTTTTCATTCATATCACAAATATACAAAGTGTTATACATTCAAATTCATGATCTCTTATTCTTAATTTAATGTTTACTTTTATAAGGTTCAACTATTAAATATTCAATTATGAATTTCAGCAGGAATTATCTTCTTTGTTTTTTTTCTCTTTTTATGTTCGCCAATGCGACAGGTCAGTCTCCAACGTTAGCGCAATTTTTAGACAATCCTTTGTCACGAGCCAGTTACGAAAAGGATAAAACATTGCTAATTACCGTAAACGGAACCCAACCTAATATATTTAAGGAACTATATACGTTCGAAGAGTTTATTGAAGATGTGATAGATGTAGAACATCCCGAGGCCTACGATGAAGATAATTTGGATGCATACTATGATTTTTTTAATAAATGGTTCGATAAAAACTACCATCGGTTTCGCGTGTGTTCCTTAAACGACAGCGATTGTACCACCACTACCAGTCTGGCGGGATTTATAGCATTTTATCCATTCCTTACACACAACAGACCTTCCAATTCACGGCTTGAAGAAATTGATAACGAAGAAAGAAGTGAAAAATCGATAAAAGTCTTGATGGAATTAAAAACTAATTTCTTTGATTATAGCCCAATAGCAACTAGCGATCTGTATGCGGTTACTATGGCGGCTTCCAATTTGTATTCTGATTCTGACATAGAATTAACAATGATGGGTTATTATGGATATTATCTGACTTTTCAACCCGAAAGCACCAATTTCTTAACGCTTTACAATCGTTTATACCGAGAGGAATCTAAGTCTGAATTTGACACAGGGAGAAATCTTGCGCTAAAAAAATTAAGCAGCAACGAAATTACAGACGAATACTTTTATCAAGGTATTACCAACGGCAACAGTCCGATATACTCCTTAGCTTATAAAGATGGTTCCCATTTAGAGCATATTATAAAAGTGCTAACTCCTGGTTTCACAAGCAACAAATACCAAATAAAAAATACACATTATAAAAATGAAGGAGCTAAAATACGAGTAACAGAATATGATTATGTAGAATTTTCGAAAAGTGATTTCGATAAAATGTATACTGTTTACCTAAATAACAGTAATAATGGGTTATCAAAATATTCAGAAAAAATTCCAGCCAAATCCATTTTCGATGGCTATTTAAATTCTGGAAATATTCTAGACACCTACACCATAGTGGCCAATGGAACTTATAAATATTGTGTAGACAAGATTTATCGAAAAACTGATTTTGACGTTATCAGAAATTTTAATTATGGAGCTCAAGGATATGCTAATGATTTCTCCTCTTTAAATAATCTGGAAGTTTATGTGGAAAACTGTGAGCCAAAAAAGATTATTGTTGAAAATAAAAATGGGTTAAAGAGGACCTTAAAAATTACCGATTTTAAATATGATATTACATGGAACAATCCTGGATTAACTGAAGAGCAAAAAAATGAACTCCGAAGAAAATTAGGATACCCGGTTAAAGACTAAATTTAATTTTATGTAGTTAGCCAACATAAGAGAGACTATACATCATTTACAAATAGTTTAACAAGTTTTAGCAGCCTATTGTGATTGCTTGGCGCATCATATCTTTATCTTTAAAAGAAAAAATTATGATACAACCTAAGAACAAAGTTCCGTCTTTACAAGTAGATTTAATAAATGGTACAAAATGGGAATTAGCAAAACAAGATCCTAAAAATTTCACACTATTAATTTTTTATAGAGGCTTGCATTGCCCTGTTTGCAAATCGTATTTAGAGAAGCTTACTACTTTATTAGATGATTATTCAGAACGTGGTGTAAATGTTCTAGCGCTTAGTATGGATACTGAAAAAAGAGCAAAAATTTCTGCTGAAAAATGGGATATAGAGACCTTACCGCTAGCGTATGGAATTTCTGAAGCAACCGCCAGAGAATGGGGCTTATACATTTCTGAAGCTATAAAAGATGCAGAACCAGATGTTTTTTCAGAACCAGGACTATTCCTTATTAAAAAAGACGGCAGCTTATATTGTTCGTCTATTCAAACTATGCCTTTTGCCAGACCCGATCTTGAGAAATTTTTAAAATCAATTGACTTTGTTTTAGAAGAATCCTATCCCGCTAGAGGTACAAAATAGAATTATATAAAAAAGCCGCACTAGATGTGCGGCTTATAAATTGATAAGCTCCTCAATTCTTACCAATTTAATCATTACAAAGTATAAATGTAAGAAATATCTTACTCAACTTTGTTTTTATAAATGCTTAATCATAAATTAACTAAACATTTATTTTAAAAGTTTTTTAAAAAGCCACGCTCGTAGCACGCAGCTTTTTAAGCAGAAGTTATACTTCTGCTAACTTAACTTAAAAGTATAACCCAAAAGTAAGTGGGTTCTTCAATGTTTACAATACGTATAAATACGTAATTCGATTGTTTTAAACATAAAAAACCCTTGTTCTGTAGAACAAGGGTTTTTTTATACTTTTAATATTTAAATCTCTTAGTGATTGAGCTCTTCTTCATTTTCTTGAAGTGGAACCGTTTGTGGAATATAATCTTGACCTGCAATCACATAATCGGTTTCATCCTCATTTAATTTACTGTAATCGTATGGCCAACGATATACACTTGGAATTGCACCAGACCAGTTTCCATGAATATGTTTCATATCTGCCGTCCACTCTAATGTATTAGATTTCCAAGGGTTTTGTGGACCAAGTTTACCATGAAACATAGATGAGATAAAGTTGTACAGGAAAACTAATTGAGCTGCTGCTGTAATAAATGCAAATACAGTTATTACTACATTTACATCTGTTAAATCGTCAAAATATGGAAAGTTTGTATTCGTGTAATATCTTCTTGGTAACCCTGCCATTCCTATGAAATGCATAGGGAAGAAAATTCCGTAGGCACCTACAGCTGTGATCCAGAAGTGTACATATCCAAGATTTTTATTCATCATCTTTCCTTCAAACATTTTCGGGAACCAATGATAAACACCCGCGAATAAGCCGTATAATGCTGAGATACCCATTACTAAGTGGAAGTGAGCAACTACGAAATAAGTGTCATGCACATTAATATCTAAGGCACTGTCTCCTAAAATGATTCCGGTAAGTCCTCCTGTAATAAAGGTAGAAACCAAAGCAATCGAGAATAGCATACCTGGATTAAATTGTAAGTTTCCACGCCACAATGTTGTGATATAGTTAAAAGCTTTTACTGCGGAAGGGATTGCAATCAATAATGTTGTAAAGGTAAATACAGATCCTAGAAATGGATTCATACCTGAGATAAACATATGGTGTCCCCAAACAATTGTTGATAAAAATGCAATTGCAAGTATTGAAGCTACCATCGCACGATACCCAAAAATTGGTTTCCTTGAATTAGTTGCGATAATTTCGGAGGTGATTCCTAAAGCTGGTAGTAATACAATGTATACTTCTGGGTGTCCAAGGAACCAGAATAAATGTTCAAATAAAACTGGTGATCCTCCCTGATTGTGCAATACTTCACCAGCGATATAAATATCTGAAAGGAAAAATGAAGTTCCAAAACTACGGTCCATGATGAGCATTAATGCTGCTGAAAGAAGAACCGGGAACGAAACCACACCGATAATTGCTGTTACAAAGAATGCCCAAATCGTTAACGGAAGACGTGTCATAGACATTCCTTTCGTTCTTAAGTTAATAACGGTTACAATATAGTTCAAAGATCCTAATAACGAGGAAGCAATGAAAATTGCCATAGACGATAACCATAATGTCATACCAGCACCAGATCCAGGAATAGCTTGAGGCAAAGCACTTAATGGCGGGTAAATAGTCCACCCTGCGGACGCAGGTCCAGCCTCAACAAAAAGTGACAAGACCATTACCACACTTGAGATAAAAAACAACCAGTAGGAGATCATATTCAGAAATCCTGAAGCCATATCTCGTGCACCAATCTGCAATGGAATTAAAAGGTTACTAAAAGTACCACTTAGTCCTGCTGTTAAAACAAAGAATACCATTATGGTTCCATGAATAGTTACCAATGCAAGGTATACACTTGGATCCATTACACCATCTTCAGACCATTTTCCTAAGAATATGTCGTATATAGAAAACTGTACATCAGGCCATGCTAATTGTAATCGAAATAAAAGGGACATAGCAATCCCGATAATTCCCATAAACAACCCTGTAATAAGGTATTGTTTAGAGATCATTTTATGATCTGTACTAAAGATATATTTGGTTATAAACGTTTGTTTATGATGATGCTCGTGATCGTCGTGATGATCTACTGCGTGTTCGTTTGCGTGTGCTGACATATCTCTTCGCGATTTTATTTACTTTCTTCTTCTTTTTTCAATACTTCTTTCATCGTAGCCTGTTCTGCTATCCATGCATCGTAGTCTTCTTGTGATTCTACTATGATTTTCATCTGCATGTTGTAGTGATTCGTACCACAAATTTTATTACAAAGAAGCAGGTAGTCGAACTCATATGTTTCTAAAGGCTCTTCTCCATTCTTTGCTAGATCGAGGCTTTTCTCTCTTCTTATTTTGTTGATTTTAGTGACTTTTGCGACAACTTCTTCATCTTGGCGCATTTCTTCGGTGGTAACCGTAGGAGTGAAAGAAAATTGAGTAATCATTCCTGGCACACAGTTCATTTGCGCTCTAAAGTGAGGCATATATGCAGAGTGCAATACATCTTGGGAACGCATTTTAAATAATATTTTTCTTCCAACTGGTAGATGAAGTTCATTTACAACAATATCGTCTTGTGCATAGGGATCTGACCCATCCACACCCAATTGATTAACACCCTCGATTAAACGAACATTTGCTTTTCCAAGTGCATTATCTTCTCCACTATAGCGCGCTCTCCAATCAAACTGGTATGCATACAATTCAATAACCATAGGATCATCATCGGTATCTACATTCATGATATCTGTCCATGTAAATAAACCATAGATAATTAATCCTGCTAAAACAATTACAGGAATGATGGTCCAAATAAATTCAAGTTTATCATTATCAGCAAAGAATGTGGCACGTTGTCCCTTTTTTCCACTGTATTTAAATGCAAAGTAATGCAGTAGCCATTGTGTTATAATTCCTACTACAAAAATAAGAACCATTGAAATTAACCATAATTGATCAATTTCAACACCGTGTTCCGAGGCTGATTTCGGCAATAAAACGTCACTCCACTTCCAAAAGCTAACAATTGCAATTGCATAGATAAATAGAACAAACATCAACATTAAATATCCGTTGACTCTATTGTCCTTATCTGAAGCGATATCATCATTATCGCTAGCTGGTTTTGTTTTGGACATCTGAAAGATTTTAGCCATCTGCCAAACAGCTACTCCAAAAAGAATGATTACTAATACAACTAAAAATGCGGTCATCGTTATCTGTCTCTAACTATTAATTAATAATGATAATTTTTGCTCTCTTTTATAAAAGGATTTCGTTTCACCAATAAAGGTGCTTTCGTCATAGCTGTAAAAACTACAAAAACAAATAATCCAAAGAATAAAAGAATTGCTCCTATTTCTGGCAATCCAATAAACCATGATGTTCCAACTGTTGCAGGCATTACCATCACAAATACATCTATGTAGTGCCCTGCAAGGATTACTATTCCAGTAAGTACAACAAACCAATTTACTCGTTTGTAATCACTATTCATAAGTAGCAGTACAGGGAATAAGAAATTCATTGCTAACATTCCGAAGAAAGGTAATTTATAATCTTCGATACGTGTAATAAAATAGGTTACTTCTTCTGGAATATTTGCGTACCATATCAACATAAATTGTGAAAACCATAGGTAGGTCCAAAAGATACTAAAACCAAACATGAATTTTGCCAAATCATGAATGTGACTGTCATTTACAAATTCTAAATATCCTTGACCTTTCAATACAATAGTAACCAATGCTATAGTAGTGATAGCACATACCATCATTCCTGCAAACACATACCATCCAAAAAGAGTACTAAACCAATGTGGATCGAAACTCATAATCCAATCCCAAGACATCATAGATTCAGTGTAAATAAAGAACACTAAAAAAGCAGCCGAAATACGGAATGTTTTTTTAAACCATCTATTATCATCTGCATCATCATCTCTTCTTGAAAATTTAACCGCATAGGTACGATAGAGAATCCAACCACCTAAGAAAATGGCGGCTCGAATTAACAATCCAGTTCCATTTAACCAACCGGCTTTTCCTTGTATTAATTTATCGTGTGCGACAACTTCTGGATCAGCCCATACAAATAGGTGATTGATGTGGAATCCAGAAAGTGCAAGTAATACAAACATTATTATCCCACCAGGAACTAGGTATGCTGTAATTGCTTCCATGACTCTGAATAGCACTGGAGACCATCCAGCCTGTGCTGCAAACTGAATTGCATAAAAGGCAAGGGTTCCCAAAGCGATCATAAAGAAGAAAAAGGCAGCAATATACAAAGCAGACCAAGGTCTATTTTGCATTTGATGAAGCGTATGTTCTAAATGAGCTTCTTCACTATCGTGAGCAGTCTCTTCATGTACATTTTCACCATGTGTCTGCGCAGACACTTCATGATTTGACGTTTCAATTTCGTGCGAATCATTTTTCGCCGCATGTCCATCGTCGTGATGATCTGCCATCATTTCTTTTACCTCTGCGGTAGTACTTGGAGCAGTCAAAAACCCTGCTGTAAGCATCAATCCACCAACCACCATAAAAATGATAGAAAACAGTCTTAATTTACTTGGTAGCGTATACATAGCTTCGTATTCTCTTTTATTCTTTAGTTAGTTTCTTCTTCTGAAGTTGTTGGTTCTTCAGTAGTATTGGTGTTCTGATTTTCGCCTGTATTAGCTTCTTCCATCATTTCCATTAATCCAGTCGTCGTAGTATCTTGAACTTTTACAGTTTGGAGTCCAGCTTCTCCTTTAAGTGCAGCTTTAAGGTTCAATACATGTTGTGTAATTTGCCACCGTTCTTCTTCATTCGTTTGAGAAGCATACGACCCCATAGTATTCAAACCATACATTTGCACATGATAGATACTTCCTGCCGTAATATTACGTCCTGGATCAGCATAACTTGGAATTCCTAAGAATTTTTCTCGTTGAGCTAATATCCCTTGTCCATCTCCTTTATCACCGTGACATACTGCACAATAAATTGTATATAATTTCGCTCCTTCTGCAAGATTTTCATCTGTAACAGGAAGTGAATTTTGTAATTCGATTCTTGCTAATTCTAGACCCTGTGTAGTATTTTCATAGTCATACGGTTGCCACCCTCTCGGTATTGAACCTTCTGCTGGCAACATAGCTTCTTGTTCTCCTTCAAATATATCGTATTCTCCATAGGTTTCATATCCTACTGGCTCGTACATATTCGGCATATACTGAAAGTTTGGCTTGTTGTCATTAAAACAAGAAACTAAACTCAAAGAAGCAATAATTACGAATGTTATCTTTGTTATATTTTTCATACTAATGATTTTCATCATTTTCAATTAAACTAATTTCCAAAGCGCCTGTATCGTAAAGAAATTTTGAAAGTTTCTCAACATCGTGATTTCCGGCATCTACTGACATCAAAAAATGATCGTCTGTAGTTCTCACATCTGGATTCTCAGCTTTCTTAAAAGGCCATAATTTACTTCTCATATAAAAAGTAATTACCATTAAGTGAGCTGCAAAAAATACAGTTAACTCAAACATAATAGGTACGAATGCAGGCATGTTTTCAATGTAACTGAAACTTGGTTTTCCACCAATATTCTGTGGCCAATCTTCAATCATGATAAAATTCATCATTAAAGTTGCAACTGTCAACCCTACCAAACCATACATAAAAGATGTAATGGCAATACGAGTTGGTGCCAGCCCCATCACTTTATCTAGTCCGTGAACGGGAAATGGTGTATAGACTTCTTCAATATGGTAATGCTCTGCACGTACTTGTTTTACGGCCTGCATTAAAATGTCGTCGTCTGTATAAATAGCGTGAATCACTTTTGATGCCATCCCTTAATTATTTTTTAGTTTAGCTGCTTGTCCAGCCCAGTCGTCACGTTTTGCACGTCCAGGGAACTCGCCAATAATTTCATCTAACAGATCATAATCTCCCTCATTCATGCGGCTTACCTGTTCGAAAGTATAGATTCCTAATTGATGAAGTTTTTGCTCCATTACAGGACCTACGCCACTTATTTTTTTAAGATTATCTGCGTTTTGTGTTGCTGGATTGAATGTACCAAGTCTGTTAAGCATGGCATCCAATTGATCTTTTTGTACTTCAGAGGTTATAAGAGCATCTGCATTCACTGTTTCATTATGCCCTTCGGAATCGTTCGTATCAACGTGATGAGCATTCGAAGCTGGCTCACGTACAATCGGTGTATAATGTTTTACATCATCTCCATGTTCGGCTCTAAGTTTTTTATACTTCTCTCCAGAACCTTTCAGAATAGATTTTACCTCTGCCTGTGCAATTACTGGGAAGGTACGTGCATATAAAAGAAATAGAACAAAGAAGAAACCTATCGTTCCGATAAAAATACCAATATCAACAAAAGTTGGTGAGAACATTGTCCAAGAAGATGGAAGGTAATCACGGTGTAACGATGTTACGATAATTACAAAACGTTCGAACCACATTCCGATATTTACAACAATAGAAATAAAGAAAGAGAACATGATACTGGTACGTAATTTTTTAAACCACATAAACTGCGGAGAAAACACGTTACAACACATCATAGCCCAGTATGCCCACCAGTAGGGTCCTGTAGCTCTATTAAGGAATGCATATTGTTCATATTCTACCCCTGAATACCATGCGATAAAAAGTTCGGTGATATAAGCAACACCAACAATAGATCCCGTTAACATAATAACGATATTCATTAATTCAATGTGCTGAATCGTAATATAATCTTCTAGATTGGAAACCTTTCTCATGATAATAAGAAGCGTGTTTACCATTGCAAAACCAGAGAAAATCGCCCCTGCCACAAAATAAGGAGGGAAAATCGTTGTATGCCACCCTGGAATAACAGAAGTAGCAAAGTCAAATGATACAATTGTATGTACCGAAAGTACTAATGGAGTTGCCAAACCGGCTAACACCAAAGAAACCTCCTCAAAACGCTGCCAGTCTTTCGCGCGTCCACTCCATCCAAAGGATAGAATTCCATAAATTCTTTTTGTGAAAGGTGTTATAGCTCTATCACGAATCATTGCAAAATCTGGTAATAATCCTGTCCACCAAAAAACTAGCGATACAGAAAGGTATGTAGAGATTGCAAATACATCCCAAAGTAATGGTGAGTTAAAGTTTACCCATAAAGAACCAAATTGATTCGGTATTGGCAATACCCAATATGCTAACCATGGACGCCCCATGTGAATAATCGGGAATAATCCCGCTTGAATTACAGAGAAAATGGTCATCGCCTCTGCAGAACGGTTAATTGCCATTCTCCATTTCTGACGAAATAATAATAATACCGCCGAAATTAGTGTTCCTGCGTGACCAATACCTACCCACCAAACAAAATTGGTAATATCCCAGGCCCAGCCTACTGTCTTGTTAAGACCCCATACACCGATCCCTGTCGAAACCGTGTAAATAATACAACCAATTCCCCATAAAAATGCAACAAGTGCAATAGTGAATACAATCCACCAGGATTTGTTGGCTTTGCCTTCCACAGGAGCAGCAACATCCACCGTAACATCGTGGTAGCTTTTATCTCCTAAAACTAAGGGTCTTCTAATAGGTGCTTCGTAATGCGACGCCATATCTTTATTTACTATTTCTTAGTTAGTTATGCTTCTTGAGAATTTCTCACTTTTGTTTTATAGAATACGTTCGGTTTTGTTCCAACGGCTTCTAACAAGTGATACATTCGTTCATCTTTTTTCTCTTTATAAACTTCGCTATCATGGTCGTTTATATCTCCAAATACCATTGCTCCTTTGTCACAAGCAGCTGAACAAGCAGTCTGGAATTCTGCATCAGCGACAGGACGTCCGTCACGTTTTGCTTGAAGTATCGACAATTGTGTTTTTTGTATACACATAGAACACTTTTCCATTACACCACGGGAACGAACTACGACATCTGGATTTAATACCATACGTCCAAGATCGTTGTTCATTTGATAATCGAATTCATCATTCTCATTATATAAGAACCAATTGAAACGACGAACCTTATAAGGACAGTTATTTGCGCAATATCTTGTACCTACACAACGGTTATATGCCATATGATTTTGACCTTGTCTACCGTGAGATGTTGCAGCCACTGGACATACAGTTTCACATGGAGCATGGTTACAGTGCTGACACATAACAGGCTGAAAAGCCACTTGAGGATTAGCTGCCGCAACTTCCAATTCACCAAAACCGCCTAAAGAACCATTATCACCCCATAATCCAGAAAACTCTTCTTTCTTAACTTCATCAACTTCAAAAGATTCTTCAGAAGAATAATAACGGTCAATACGCAACCAATGCATATCACGACTCTTACGTACTTCTTCTTTTCCAACAACCGGCACATTATTTTCTGAATGACATGCTATAACACAAGCACCACAACCGGTACACGCATTAAGATCAATCGACAAATTAAAATGATGCCCAATAGAACGGTCAAATCCATCCCAAAGATCTGCATCTGGAGATGTAACTGGGATTTCTTGGTGATCTTTTGAAACTTTCGGAATAGGATTCCATTCTTCAACAGATTTGGTATTAAATATTTCCAAAGAAGTCTCTTTGATAATATCTCTACCCATCATTGTATTTTGAAGCTGTACACACGCAAATTCGTGCATACCACTTACTTTTTCTAATGTTACTTTTTGTACCGTATTAAAATTTTGGTACAACGGATAAGCATTTACACCCGTTTGCATCTCTTTCTGAATTGCATGGGTCTTTCCATATCCAAGTGCTAAACCTACAGATCCTTTTGCTTGACCTGGCTGAATGATCACAGGAACATTCTTAAGCACTATTTCACCCATCTTTACATTCACAAGGCTTCCATCAAGTCCTCCATTAGCCACATGAATATTCTCAAGCTCCATAGCTTTTGCGTCGGCTGCCGAAACAGTAATGTAATTATCCCAAGAAGTTCTTGTTATTGGATCAGGCATTTCCTGCAACCATGGATTATTGGCTTGTTGACCATCCCCCAAACTTGTTTTTGTATAAAGTGTAAGTTCTAAACCACCTTCTTGCGAAGTCATTGCAAAAGCTCCGTTAGATGAGTTGCTTTCTAAAGTTTCAGAGAACTCATTATTTGAAGCAGACCCCTCTTCAACATCAATATCAGCACCACTCACTAGAACACCAGCCTCTAAAGCTTTATTCCATGAAGTACCTTCAAGCACATCAGTCCAAGTTTCCTTTATATAGTCGTAATAGTTTTTAGTATTTCCAGTCCACTGTAACAAACAATCTTGAAATTGTTTGGTATTAAATAAAGGACGAATTGTAGGCTGCGTTAAACTGAATGTTCCCTTTTTCATTTGAACATCTCCCCAAGATTCTAAATAGTGTGGAGTTGCAGCTACTAATTTCGCCATTGAAGCCGTTGCATCTTTCTTCATTGCAAAGGCAAGCGACATTTGTAAATTTTTGTACCCTTCAGCAAACGCTTTGTGGTTAGGAAACGAATACACAGGATCTACACCAACAGTAATTAATCCTTTAACAGTTCCGTTTGCAACACCATTCAATACATTCATCACCTCAGAATTTTTTCCTTTACGGATCATTCTAGGTTTATCTGTATCCATTACACTGCTATTCGCATTGAAGTTAAGCACTGCGGTCTGAGCTCCAACGTCTTCAAGTCCTGTAACGACAACTCCTTTACTTCCTGCTTTTTGCAATTGAGCCTTAGCAGCTGTAATCGCCTTAACAACACCTTCTGGCAACCCAGATGTACTTCCACTTCCAGTTAAGGCTTTAATAACTTTTAATTGATCTGAAGGCTTTACAGGAATACGCTTGTCAGCATTTGCCCCCGTAAGACTCATATTTGCTTCAAACTGAATGTGACGTGACATTTTTCCGTTCTTCGGAATTCTTCCTTTTGCATAACCCGAATCATATCCGCCACCTTGCCAATCACCAAGGAAATCTGCTCCTACAGAAACAATTACTTCTGCTTTACTGAAATCATAATCAGCTAAAGCACGAGTTCCAAATTTATTTTGAAAAGCATCTAATGCTTGAGAAGAAGATACTGTATCGTAAACTACATGTCGCACATTGCTATATCGTGCCGTAAATTCTTTAATCAACCTTGAAGTTGAAGGACTTGCAAATGTCTGTGTAAGAAGCACTATATTCTGACCTTGCATTTCGTTCATTGCTTGAGCAACTTTCGAATCGAAATCGGACCAAGAAACTGTTTCCCCGTCTACTAAAGGCGCCTTTAATCTATTGTTGTCGTAAAGCGATAATACTGAAGCATGCACACGAGCATTCACACCAGTTTCTGAAAGATCATTTCTCTCAATCTTAATAGGTCGTCCTTCACGTGTTTTTACCAATACATTCGCAAAGTCGAAACCATCTGCAATTGTTGAAGCATAATAGTTCGCTACACCCGGAACAATCTCATCGGGAGCGACCACATAAGGTATTGATTTTATAACCGGACCTTCACAAGCTGCAAAAGAAGCTGCTGCGGTTGTAAATCCGACGTATTTTAAGAAATCACGACGTGTTGTTGAGGATGCCTCAAGGGTTTCCTTATCACCAAGAAATTCATCTGTAGGAATTGCTTCCACAAACTCGTTTTCTCGTAGCGATGTAACAACAGAGCTATTTTCGTTTAGCTCTTCAACACTTTTCCAGTATTTCTTGTTTGATGCCATATTATTTATTTACAATTTTAGATTGACTATTGACGAGGTTAGTTAACGTTTTCCAACACTACCACTAATTCGTCATTCGCAAATCACACTTCTAAAATTTTAATTTCTTCCGTTTAATATTATATATCTTCTCACCTAATTACTTTCCGAAGAAAAAATTAGTAGTGACATTTTCCACACTCTAAACCACCCATTTGCGCTGCCGTTAACTGCTCAACACCATATTTCTTAGAAAGTTCTTCATGGATTTTTTCATAGTACTCGTTCCCTGCCATACTCACATTTGTCTCACGGTGACAATTAATACACCATCCCATTGTAAGGGGAGAAAATTGCTCCATAATTTCCATTTCTTCAACTGGACCATGACATTTCTGGCACTCAATACCAGCTACAGTGACGTGTTGCGAGTGGTTAAAGTAAGCAAAATCAGGAAGGTTATGTATACGCACCCATTTAACTGGTTTGGTTTTACCTGTATATGCTTGCTGGTCTACATCCCAACCTACTGCATCGTATAATTTTGCAATCTCACCATCATAAAATTCTTTTGTATACCCTTCAGAAGGATCTACCTCTCCATTATAATCTGCAATATTCTTATGACAGTTCATACATACATTTAAAGAAGGGATTCCAGAAGTTTTACTTTTTCGAGCAGAAGAGTGACAGTAATTACAGTCGATCTCATTGTCTCCTGCGTGTATTTTATGAGAATAGTGAATTGGTTGAACTGGAGCATATCCTTGATCAACTCCTACCTGCATAAAATAACCATACATGAAATATCCTGCTGTTAACAATAAAAATACCGCAGAAACCAAAACAAGAAACTGGTTTTGAACAAAAGTTTTCCAAAGTGGTGTGCGTTTTTCTCTTTCAGGATAAGAGACTCCGTTGGCCTCGGCAATTTTTTTCAAAGTATTAGTTACTAAGAAAAGCATTACAACTAATACAAGAAAAACTAGCGCCAAAGCTCCTAGAATAAGGTTGTTTGACACACCCCCACCTGTTCCTTCACCTCCACCACCTCCAGGAACTGGAGCTGCTGTTGGCTCAGGTTTTGGTTGACTTGTATAAGCCAAAACATTATCGATATCTGTATTTGACAATGCTGGAAAAGCCGTCATGACAGATTTATTATTTTCTTCAAATATTTTAATTGCTTGCGCATCTCCCGAAGCAATTAACCCCTGACTATTCTTCACCCAATCATACAACCATTCACGGTCGTATTTATCTGCTACACCCCGCAAGGCAGGACCTGTCGCTTTTCTATCCAACTTATGGCAAGCAGCACAATTGGCTTTAAACAAAGCCTCTCCTGCAGCTACATCTCCAGCAGCTCCGTCGGCATTTGCCTCGACAGCGGTATTCTCTGCAGGCGCCTCAACATCTTGAGCATGCATAAAAGTTGAAAAAGTCAGCAGAATCGCTAACGATAGAAGTGACAATCTTAAGGATAGATTTCGGTATGGTACCTGTTTCATACTAATATTAAATTATTGTCAATAGTTTGGCACGTAATTGGTTACTATTTGAAGCAATGAATTACTGCTTTTACCTGCCATAATAACGGCACAAAAGTACATCTTTAAGTCGATTTTAGAAATGCAAATAATATGTTAAGCTTTAATTTATAATTATTCTAAATAATAAAATTCCATCGGTTATAGTTATTATAATTTACATTTGCAATAAACATTTTTTTACATGAAAAGCCACACGACCTTTAAATTATTTGTTATCAGTTTATTAGCTATTATGTTTTCTGAAAGCATATTAGCTCAACAAGGAACAGTTAATGTACAGCAAGATTCAAAAATACCGCAGCTATTATCTTTAAAAAAGAATTTAGAGAAAGAAAATAAACTATCAGACGGTTATACCATACAACTATACTATGGAGAATTAAGTAAAGCAAATAGTATTATAAAAAAATATAGGGGAATTTATGGAACTTGGCCGGCATCGATAGAATATGAAACACCTAATTATAAAGTTTGGGTAGGTAATTTTGGCTCTCGATTGGATGCCGATCGTGCACTTATGGAAATACAAAAGAATTTTCAATCAGCCTTTATTCTGAAACCAGAGCGGAGAAAGTAGGCGTTGTGTAAATTATCTAGCTTTCTAAAAACTGTTATAAATAAAAAAGCGTGATCTCGATATAATTGAGATCACGCTTTTTTTATAAGCATATTGCTTAAAGCATTTATTTCAGCTTTTTCTTTGTTGCTACTTCGTGGAAAGATTCGATGATATCATTTTCTTGAATATCATTATAATTCTTGATTTGAATACCACAATCGTATCCTTTTGCAACTTCCCTTACATCGTCTTTAAAACGTTTTAAGGATTCCAGTTCTCCTGTGAAAACAACCACACCTTCACGTATTAAACGAATACCAGAGTTTCTTAAAATCTTTCCAGTTAACACCATACAACCTGCAATGGTACCCACTTTTGAAATTTTAAATGTTTCCCGAATCTCTGCCGTACCAAGGATTTCCTCTTTCATCACCGGTGATAACATTCCCTCCATCGCATCTTTCAAGTCATTGATAGCTGCATAGATAATTGAGTATGTCCTAATATCGATTTCTTCTTTATCAGCGATTTGACGCGCATTCCCCATAGGTCGCACGTTAAATCCGATGATAATTGCATCGGAAGCAGAAGCTAGTAATACATCACTTTCAGTAATTGGTCCTACTGCTTTATGAATAATATTAACCTGTATTTCTTCCGTAGATAATTTCTGGAATGAATCGGTTAATGCTTCTACAGAACCATCTACATCTCCTTTCAGAATAATGTTTAATTCTTTGAAATCTCCTAACGCAATACGTCTACCAATCTCATCTAAGGTAATATGACGTTGTGTTCTAACAGATTGCTCACGTTGTAATTGCGTTCGTTTAGTAGCAATAGATTTAGCTTCACGTTCGTCTAAAAATACATTGATCTTATCCCCTGCCTGAGGAGCTCCATCGAGTCCTAATATCGAAACCGGTGTAGAAGGTCCTGCTTGAGCTATGTCATTTCCTCGTTCGTCGTGCATTGCTTTCACTTTACCGCTATGCTGACCTGCCAAGACATAATCTCCAATTTTTAGCGTTCCACCTTGCACAAGGATAGTAGATACATACCCACGTCCCTTATCTAGGAAGGCTTCAACGACAGTACCATTTGCCAATTTATTTGGATTTGCTTTTAACTCTAACAACTCAGCTTCTAACAATACTTTTTCTAACAATTCAGGAACACCTTGACCCGTTTTAGCAGAAATGTCATGAGATTGTATTTTACCTCCCCAATCTTCTACTAATAAATTCATTTGTGCTAATCCCTCTTTAATCTTTTCAGGATTTGCATCTGGTTTGTCAATCTTATTAATTGCAAAAACAATAGGGACACCCGCTGCTTGAGCGTGACTAATTGCTTCTTTTGTTTGTGGCATGATGCTATCATCTGCTGCCACTACAATAATAGCTAAGTCGGTAACTTGAGCACCACGCGCACGCATTGCCGTAAAGGCCTCGTGACCAGGTGTGTCTAGGAAAGCAATTTTTTGACCTCCTTTTAGTGTTACTCCGTATGCACCAATATGTTGTGTAATTCCACCCGATTCACCAGCGATTACATTTTCTTCACGAATAAAATCTAAAAGTGATGTCTTACCGTGATCGACATGTCCCATCACCGTAACGATTGGCGCTCTGTCCTCAAGATCTTCTGGTGCATCTTCTTCTACTTGAATAGATTCCTCAATATCTGCATTTACAAATTCTACTTCATAATCAAACTCATCTGCTACAATAGAAAGTGTTTCTGCATCAAGACGCTGGTTCATTGTTACCATCATTCCAAGTGACATACACGCAGAAATAATTTTAGTAACTGGAACATCCATCATCGTGGCGATTTCACTTACAGTAACAAATTCGGTTACTTTTAAGATCTTACTTCCTGCTTCTTGTTCTGCTAGTTCATCCTCGGTTTTCTGACGGTGACTGTCTCGTTTTTCACGACGGTATTTAGCTCCTTTTCCTTTCGATGATTTCCCTTGAAGTTTCTCAAGAGTCTCACGAACTTGTCTTTGTACTTCTTCTTCGCTTGGCTCTTCCTTAGGCGTATTACTACGTCCACCTCCAGTTTTACCTCGTGCTCTGTTGTCTTTAGCACCTCCTCCGCTACGAGCGGTTGTATCTTTACTTATACGACGACGACGACCTTTGCGCTCTTTGTTGTCTCCTTTTTTCTCGGTCTTTTTCTTTTCTGGTTTTTTAAATTGAGTTAAGTCAATTTTTTGTCCAGTAAAGTTCGGCCCGTCTAATTTTTTATACTTGGTTTCAACAATAGTTTTCTCTGGTGTTTCCGATTCGGTTTTTGTTTCTTCGGAAGCCGCCGGCGCAGGTTTTTCTTTTGTTGGTTCTTTTTTTACTTCGGAAGTTTCTTTAACAACTTCTTTTTTAGTTTCTGGCTTTTCCTTCGGTGTTTCAACGGAAGCTTTTTCTTCTGTTTTTGCCGCAGGAGTTTCAACTTTAACAGGAGGTTTTTCTTTTTTAACAGGAGGCTTTTCAGCTTTTGGAGGTTCAGGTTTTTCTTCTGGAACCACTTCTTTTGCAGCTGGTTTTTCTACAGGCGTTTTCTCTTTAGCCTCTATTTCTTCCGCCTTTTTTTCTTTAACTACTTTACCAGAAGCATCCAAATTAACTTTCCCTACTTGTTTCGGGCCGTCTAATTTTGCTTCAGCCTTTATTACTCGGGCTGCTTCTTTCTTTTGCTTCTCTTCGATCTCGCGTTCGCGCTCCAATCGTAGTTCTTCCTTTTCTTTTCGCTTTTCTTCCCCAACCTCTTTCGACTCAATCTTCTTGCTCTTGTCGGTTTGGAACTCTTCAAAAAGTACTTGGTATTCTTCGTTGGATATCTTCGTGGTTGGACGTGCGTCCACCTCGTGACCTTTGTCCTTTAAGAACTCAACGGCACGATCCAGCGAAATATTGAATTCGCGTAATACTTTGTTAAGACGTATCGATTTTACTTCAGCCATAAATATGCTTTCTCCTGTTTCTGTAATAATATGTATAAAAGTAAGTAAACTTTCACCTACTCTTCAAATTCTTCTTTTAAGATATTAACGACCTCTTGAATTGTTTCCTCTTCAAGATCGGTTCGTTTTACTAAATCTTTCACATCCTGCTCAAGGACACTCTTGGCCGTATCGAGACCAATTTTATGAAATTCATCGATGATCCACCCTTCGATCTCATCAGAAAATTCGCGTAGCTCAACATCCTCTTCGGCACCTTCACGAAGCACATCAATCTCATACCCAGTTAATTGACCTGCTAAACGAATGTTATGTCCTCCACGTCCAATAGCTTTACTTACTTCCTCTGGACGTAAGATTACCTCAGCACGCTTGGTTTCTTCATTAATTTTAATAGAAGTTACTTTCGCAGGACTTAACGCACGTGTAATGTACAACTGTAGATTATTCGTGAAATTAATAACGTCGATGTTTTCATTTCCAAGTTCGCGAACTATTCCATGAATACGAGACCCCTTCATCCCCACACAAGCTCCAACAGGATCGATACGATCATCGTACGAATCAACGGCTACCTTCGCTTTTTCACCAGGAATACGAACTACTTTTTTAACGGTAATTAAACCATCAAATACTTCTGGGATTTCTTGTTCGAACAGTTTTTCCAAAAATATTGGATTGGCACGAGACATCAAAATTGTTGGCTTATTTCCTTTTAATTCTACGCTTTCAATAATTCCTCGAACATTATCTCCTTTACGAAAGAAGTCGGACGGAATTTGTTTGTCTTTAGGAAGTATAATTTCATTTCCTTCATCATCTAACAAAATTATAGCACGATGACGAATGTGGTGTACTTCAGCGGTATATATTTCGCCTTCTAATTCTTTAAACTGCTTATAAATATTAGTGTTATCGTGTTCGTGTATCTTCGAGATTAAGTTTTGACGCAAGGCGAGTATAGATCGTCGTCCAAGGTCGATTAACTTTACTTCTTCAGATACATCTTCTCCAATTTCAAAATCTTCTTCAATCTTACGGGCAGCACTTAATGAGATTTCCTCATTTGGTTCTTCAACCTCTCCATCTGCAACAACGATCCGGTTTCTCCAAATCTCTAAATCTCCCTTGTCAGGATTAATAATAATATCAAAGTTATCGTCACTACCGTATTTCTTTTTAAGCGCGTTTCTAAAAACGTCCTCAAGTATCGCCATAAGCGTTACTCTGTCTATAAGCTTGTCATCTTTAAATTCTGAAAATGAATCGATTAACGCTAAATTCTCCATGTCATTTTTAATTAAATATTATCATCACTTTTGCTTCTACAATCTCTTTATAAGGTAGTACCATTTTTTTATGAACGGTTACTTTTCCTTTTCCAACAGGTTTTGGCTCTCTCGCCTTCCACTCAAGTGTTACCTCATCGTCGTTTACATTAGTAAGTTCTCCTTCGATGGTTTCACCATTCGTGGTCTTTACCTTAAGTTTTCGTCCAAGATTTTTTTTATACTGCCGAACGGTTGATAAAGGCTCAGACGCTCCAGAAGACATTACTTCTAAGGAAAAGTCTACCTCATCCCGATCTAAATTATGCTCTATCGCACGACTTACTGCTATACAATCTTCTACTGTCACTCCTTGATCGCCATCAAGAACCACTACAATTTTATTATCTGTCCCTACCGAAAGGTCGATTAAAAAAAGACTGGGTCGCTCATCGAGTGCCTGCTGTACTAATTCGGCTACTTTTTCCTGCATCATTTAAGGCTATAAAAAGAGGGGACTTTTCGTCCCCTCCACTAGTTGCATATAAATTTCGGTGCAAATATACCAATTATTTTAAAATTAAAAAAATGATGTCCCCCTGTTTTATTTTTGTAATTTACTGCTATACATTTCATTTCCTAAACCTGACTCTTTATGAAAAGAATTTTAGTTCCAACCGATTTTTCTTCGCAAGCCGAAAATGCCCTTAAAGTAGCCGTTCAATTGGCCCAAAAACACAATAGCGAAATCTACCTATTACACTCTATGGAGATTCCCATGCATCTTGCAACAACTCATGGTGGCGCAAAGCCCGAAGCCATCTTTTTTATAAAGTTGGCAGAAAAAAAATTTAATGAACTTCTCGAGAAACCTTATCTTCAAGAAATAGAAATACATGAAGCGATTGGTCACGGCGAGATTTATAATGACATAGGACTCGCAGTGGAAAAAAGCAAGATTGATTTAGTAGTAATGGGTTCGCATGGTGCAAATGGTTTTAAAGAGATGTTTATTGGTAGTAATACAGAAAAAGTAGTTCGCACTTCTAAAGTACCAGTATTAGTAATTAAAAATGAACACAAAACATTCGAGGTTACCGATTTTGTATTTGCTACAGATTTTACTGAAGAATGTCGATGGAGTTTTAATGAAGCTTTAAAATTTGCAAAAGCTGCTGATGCTAAAATTCATCTCTTATATATAAATACTCCCGCAGGTTTTAAAACTACTGAAGAAGCCAATACTATCATGAATGGTTTCGTTAAAGGAATGGGTGCTGAAAACTATACGCTAAATATTTACAATGCTAACTCGGTTGAAAAAGGAGTTTTACAATTTGCAAGAGATTCTAAAGCTCAGCTTATCGGAATGAGTACACACGGCAGAAAAGGATTGTCTCATTTTTTTAATGGAAGTATTTCTGAAGATTTAGTAAATCATGCAAACATGCCGGTGATAACCTTTAAAATACAATGATAGGAAATTCAACCTTTAACATTTTTCTGTTTGGTGCTACGCTACTTTTATGGGTAGGATGTGGAACACCGTCTAAACAATCCAATAAATCGATTATAGGTCCAGACGTCACAAAAACGATTCCTGAAGAAAATATTCCTGCTGCCACTGTTCCAACAATACCTAATGGTGCTATCGTTGCAGATTTTAATGGAGATGGAATTCCTTTTTACACACATGTTAAAAAAGTTGACCGCAAACAAGGAATTACCACAATAGGTTTCGAAAATAATAGATATCATGAAATTACACTTTCAGAAATTTATGGTGCCTTAGTAACTACCATCAACTTGGAAGGCTTTCATAAAGACCTTTTATTAATTACAGCTAAGCTAAAAGATCCAAATTTCAATAAATATTTTTTATTTGTTTTAAAAAACGGACAATGGAAACCAGTTATGAATGGGTTTTCAATTCATAAAAATAATCTTACCGACACATTAATTCCTATTCGCATAGACCCAGACAATGCAAACCATTTACTTAGGCATTATTCGGTGTTCGATTTAGATGAAACTAGCAAGTTAGGATACACGTGGCGGTTGTTAGAGGAAAGTGTCCCTATAGAAAATAGATGATTGTTCCATTAAAGTATTTTTTTTATATTTGAACGCCCTAATTAACTCATTTTCTAATGAAACCTACTTACAATCTCTTTTTGTCACGGACAAATACGTCTATTTTTTTGCTGTTTTTTTTAATTTTTAACACTGGTATCTCTCAAGTAGGCATTGGTACTGAAGATCCTGAAAGTTCTTTAGATATTAGAGCTGCTAATCATCTTGGCACCGTTTCTGCTTCCGATGGAGTTCTAGTACCACGAGTTAATAATCTTACTACGAACGGAAATACAGATGGACAATTAGTCTTTCTCACCCAAAATATATCTTCGTTTACAAAAGGTTTTCATTACTGGAACGCCTCGTCTAATGCATGGACTCCCTTAACAGGAGCGATTGAGCCATGGTACAAAGCTGGAACAACCGATCAAGCTGTTTTAAACACAGATAATATATATACAATGGGAAGAGTGGGTATTGGAACTAGCAATCCCCTTGGAGCCATTCATATTACCGAAGTTAACGGAAGAGACGCCCTGTTTCTTCGATTTATAGATCCTCCATTGGATGATTTTGATCTTGATATTTACAGATCTAGAGGGACACTTGCAAGTCCAGCATTGGTTACAACTGGAACTCGACTGGGAGGTCTTCGTTATAATGGTCTTACAAGAGCTTCCACATTTTCTTTTGGTGCTGGAGCAGAAGTTTCTGCCGAAGCTGATGGAGATTTTAGCACGACCTCGGCTCCCGGAAGGTTATTATTTCAAACCACTTCTGCAGGGAGCTTAAATACAGTAACCAGAATGATGATAAAAAGTGATGGGAAAATTGGAGTGAATAATGACATTCCAAGATCTACTTTCGATGTATCTGGATCTGTTTCAAAATCTTTTGTAAATACTGGCACCAACACAAGTTTTGCACTTAATGATTCGCACTATACAGCCCGAATTACAGCAAACACCACCACGATAACTTTGCCAAACCCTAATACTTGTAGAGGAAGGATTTACGTTTTAATTAAAGCTAATACAACGGGAGCTACTTTTACCAATGTCTCTGTAACAGGTGGTGCAACAATTATCAACGATGTTTCAGGACTTCCAGTAACTCAAATTAATCCTGGAAGTAGGTACACTTTACAAAGCAATGGAACTGAATATATCGTTATTGGAGAATAAAAATTTCTAATTTCTTAAATCAATAAGTGTAATTGGCTTCCTACTCATTGCAGGAAAACGCAATCTATTTATTTCAGGCAAAGAATGATATTCAATTTTTGGTGTTACCCGCAATTTCGCCCGAACATGATCTTTCAATTCATCGAGTAGGGTTTCAGAATTTTCTTCCGAAGCAATTTTAATACAAATTTCATCGGTGCCCAAACTGTTATGGGAAAGCTCGATCACAAAAGCTTGAATGGCACTAAATTCATTTAAAACATTAAAAATAGCTGGTGGATATAGTGTAGTTCCTTTGTATTTAATCATTTGTTTTTTTCTACCAACCACCGAACCTAGTCGCATCGTATTTCTTCCACATTTACAAGGCTCGTAATGTGCCCGTACCAAATCGCCCGTTTTAAAACGAAGAAGCGGCATGGCCTCTACTTCAAGTGTAGAAATAACTAACTCCCCA
Source organism: Cochleicola gelatinilyticus (assembly GCF_001637325.1). GTDB lineage: Bacteria > Bacteroidota > Bacteroidia > Flavobacteriales > Flavobacteriaceae > Cochleicola > Cochleicola gelatinilyticus. Next base: position 1,179,232 of record NZ_LRXL01000026.1, on the reverse strand, counting down.
ACATTCCCCTCTGCAACAGGCTTGTTAGAGTCATCTAAAATCTCAACAATAATAAGTTCAGGGTGATGATGTCCTCCAATATGATATTCACATTCATTAAATGCCGTACTCATTTCGGTAGAAGCATAGGTTGAATATAATTCGATATTCCAGGAGGCTAAGATCTTTTTTGCTAAAATATTATGTGAAAAATCTTCATTTCTAATTGGTTCTCCTATGCAAATAGCTCCTTTAATACTTGTATTTTTTAAATCTATTGCGTGTTGCTGAGCGTACTCGATAAGTTTCAGTAAAAATGAAGGCACACAAATTAAGTATGAGGGCTTAAATTTTTGAATTGAATCCCATTGTAATTCTGGAACTCCAGAGCCTACTCTAATAATCCCCGCACCTAATTTTCTAGCTCCTAGAAAGTAAGCCAGTCCTGCCATAAAACGACGATCCATGGTTGTCATGAGTTGCAACACATCTTCTTCTTCTACACCGGCACATGTAAAAGAAATCGCTTCGTTGTAAGCTAGACGCTCCAAATCACGATTAGTAAGCGCAAATGTCACAGGATCTCCCATTGTACCTGAAGTTGTCACATAATCAATAATCTTTTGTTTAGGGACACACAAAAAAGCATCATTATCTTTTTGAAGATCGCCTTTTGTTGTCACTGGAATTGTAGTAAGGTCTTCTAAGGTTTTAATAGTAGTTATATCGATTCCGTTGGCTTTAAAACGCTCTTTATAAAACGGAGAGTGTTCTTGTAAATACACTAACAATTCCCGAAGTTTCTGCTCTTGAAATGCTTTAATTTCTACGGAAGATTTTGTTTCTATTTCAGGAATCATTGTTTTGCTTTTCGGTTCGATTTTTTTAAATATTTAACTACACGCTCGGCGTCGGGAACCGTTGTAATTTCTTTAGAGTTTGCTTTTTGAAAGGCTTCGGAAGCTTTTTTATACTGTTCTTGTTTGTAATAATATCTCCCAACAAGATAATGAGCTTTCCAATAATCGGGATTTAATGTAGTTACTTTTGAAAGTTCGGAGGAATTTAACTCGGTGTCTGCCTCTAAAGCCGCCTCTATAATTCTTTCAAGAATTCGATATGCTTCATAGTTTTTAAATGCTTCCGTTTTAGTAAAAGGGTCTTCTGAAATAAGTTCTGAAGGGATAGAAAGTGTTACTAATGAAGGGGTTTCGCTTCGATTTGAAAATACCTCATCGAGATCGTATGCAACAAATTCCCCTAACTGATAGGGGTTGGTAGACACCCACACTTTAAGGTCTTCGGGTTGAAAAACAATACCGTGATGCGCCAAAAGTTGGTTTAAAGCTTTCTCGTTTCCGAAGCCTATTTTTTTATTTTTTAAGCCTTCTCTGTTTCTTAATATTTTCACGGCTTCAGTAGGACCAATTACATCGTTCTCTGCTAGTAATTCTTCCATACGATCGAAGCGATATTGTGAATGACTTTCTTCTATCTGTTTCAAATTTCGACGATCGTTTCTAAAAGCATCACTCTGAAAATGATTGGTACATAATAATTTGCTTTGGTTTTCAACTTCGTATACTCCAAAATTATTGGGAGATACTTCTATAACTGCAGCTTTTTTATCTTTAGCACTACCTATAAAAATAGCTTCAGAAACAAATACTTCTCTTTTTTTTGCAATTTTAATAGCCTCATCGATCGTCGAGGCATACTGTAAGATTTCACGTGTTACTAATGAGATTGGAGTTTTAGCAACTAATGGTATTTTCGATTTTCCTGCATTTATGGTTACGGTTAGTCCTTGATCGTTCATTCCTGAAACTACACCCATCATCCCACCCCAAGTTACCGACATAAAATTATACCCTGTAGAAGGGGCTACAAAGGCAACCATTTTTTCTTCAGCAAAGGCATCTCCAGCATAAAAATCTAAATTACGCCCTATGAGTAACTTTCCGTCATTAGACCTATCACCCCAAACTGCAAAAGAAGAACACCCCACCAAAGCAAGGTCTTGAAGTGCGTGACCAATATCGTGAGCGCTATGAAGATATAATAATCGAAGATATGGTGGCGCAATGTAATTATAGGTAGAAGAGGCATATTTGGCAAGTCCGAAGATCTCTGCTTTATATTCTTCTGGAATATGTTGGTACATTTTTCGGTTATACCATGCGAGAAATTTTCGAAGAAACTTTTGTCGAGACTTAGACGGGACCAGTTCTTTTACTTTAGAAAAAAATATACGTTCTTGTTTCTCCATTAATTCTTGAGTAAGGCTTCCAGTTAGCAAGCCTCTTTCTAATGGATCACCCTCAACATATAGCTCCCATAAACCATGTTTGTTCTTGGTAAGAAAATTTTTACCCGCAACATAACTCGAGTCTGAGCTGCTATTGCGTTCTGGAATTAATGCGTTGTAAGCTGTCAATTCTGGCACATCGTTAATTGATCTCGAAACCCCACACGATGTTACAATTAAAATCATCGCCAAAGTGAAAAACCACTTTTCTACATGCTCACAATATTGCTTCATTTTTTATTTCGGTCCAATCTTTTTTCTGTTCTTTTAACCACCAATGCTTCTTTGTAATCAACCCATTTTTGCCCCCAGACATTACGCATTAGGTTTTCAAAATTACGCATAAAGAATACGTTATACATAAGTGTTAATAGCTTTCCTGGTTTTCGAGGAAAGGCACGTAAAGTAATAGAGAAACCTCCATTAAGATATTTTACGTAATGCCAATATCCGCTAGGCATATACAGTGCATCCCCGTGTTTCATTTCTACACGAACCCCTTCTACATATTGCAAAGCAGGATACTTTTCGAAATCGGGTGCATCCATATTGATAGTTTCAAGATTGTGCACTGCAAAAGGTACGCGGTACATGTATTTTGTTTGTTCGGGTGAAAACAGTGTAATGCTTTTGTTTCCGTGGAAATGAAAATGCATAAGATCTGCAAGATCCATATCGTAATGTGCCAATACTTTAGATCCCTCTCCTCCAAAAAACATTACCGGAAGACGTTTAAAAAATTTCAAACCAATATCTGGATATGTGAAATCGTTTAATAGTTCTGGCATTTTATCTAAAATATTATAAAAGAACATTCGAAGATCTGTTGGTTGTGTTTTTAAAATTTCGATATAATCGTACAACCTCATCTTTTTAACTGGAACTGCAGAATTTTGTTTCCCTTTTGTAGGTTCGTTATTGTAAAGAGGCACTTCTTGATCGCCAGCTTTTTGCTGAATGTAGTCAAGATTCCATTTTGTATACGCCCCCCAATCTTGGGTAAGATTTTCGATTAAAACTGGACGTTGAGGTTTGTAATATTTTTCAATAAAATCTTTTTTAGAAATATTTTTAACCCTTGCGATCTCTATCGTTTTAATTTGTCCCATCCAAGTTTAATTTTTGTTTGAGTTTTCTGAAGCGTTGGCTTCAAGTATTTTATTTAATAAATACTCTCTTCCAAGAATTTCAGAACACGTAATTACGGCACCTATTGTAACTCCTAGTATCCCATGCATATTTAAACATTGCCCTGTAAGGTATAAATTTTTAATTTTTGTTTTGGGAGAAACAAAAGAATGCAACGGACTCTTCACATCTTTTACATATCCATACATAGAGCCCTTGTCGATCCCAATATAATCTCTATATGACAAGGGTGTAGATGAATAAACTTCTTGTATACATTCGCGAATATTTGGAAACTTGTTTTCTAATTCTACAATGATTTTTTCAGTTTTTTCGGCCTTAAACTCTTCATAGGTTTGGCCTCTATCATTTTTATGTGCTACAGTATTAAAAGTTCCTTCCCACGGTTCCATTTCTTCATACCGCATGTAAGTCATCACCGTTAAACTATCGCCCCAAGCTGTCATATTTTTATTTATTCCCATAGAAACCATATATCCTTCCGGCCAACTTTCTTGAGTATATGCTTGTGCATCCCATACTTTATCTGGATTTTTAATATGGTAATAATTTCTATTGTGATATTTAAAAGATTCGGGTTTTAAAACAATGTAAACGCTAAATCCGGCAATAACACTCTCGATATTCTGTACGCGATTAAAATAAGCTTTCCGAAACTTATCTTCCCCAACCAATTGCAAAGTGATTTTAGGCTCAATATTGGAAATAAATTTTGTTCCCTTTATCTCTCTTCCATCTTTGGTAAGGACCGAAGCTATATTTTTACCCTCGAAAGTAAATGCGGTTACTTCTTTGTGATTGTACACTTCACCACCATTTTCTTTAAGGCGTTTTATTAATAATTTTGATATCTGACTTCCCCCATTTATACAACGATACGAACTTTCTATATAAGAATTTACCGATAAAGCATGTACATAAAAAGGAGTCCGTTCACTATCTCCAGCATATAAAAAATTGGTTCCAGATAATACGGCGCGTAATTTTTTATTTTCGGTTAAAGATTCAATAAATTTTTTAGCAGAAAGAACAAACACACTCATATCATCGTAAAATGGCTTGGCATGCTCTAAGCGGTATAATGGAAATTTATCACAAGTATCCTGAATTTTAGTACAATAATTTCGAATGGCTTTTTCTTCTTGAGGAAATTGGTGAGTGAGTGTTTTTATAAAATTTTCGTACCCTTGTGCATGCTTGTATTGGGTTTCATCTCCATCGAAAGTAATAATGTCGAAACCATCCATTTCAAGCTGTTTGAGTTTTAAGTCGTCGATAATATCCAAATACCTAAAATACTGATATAAATTCTGACCTTTAGAAAGCCCTCCAATATAATGCACTCCAGTATCGAAAATGGTCTTATCACGAACAAATGTTTGTAGATTTCCACCATACTGATTGTTCTTTTCCAACACACAAACACTAAATCCTTCTTTCGCAAGTATGTTAGCCGAAGCAAGACCTCCTAGACCACTGCCAATGATAACAACATCGTATTGCTCTTTTAATTTAGAGTGCTTTCCCATTAAATATACTTAATTCGTTAGTTGCAAATACACAATGATACCCCATTTGCTCGATGTAATCTGAAGATAAATTTCGACTTTCTTTTAACATAATTACAGTGGAAACTTTGCTTTCTAACTGAGTTATAATTTTTTCTTCTGTTACTGTCTTCATATTTACAATGAGCACATCTGCTTTACATGTTAATGCTTTCTCCAAGGAGTTTATCATCGTGATGTTTCCAGTAGTTTGGGTAATATAGCTGTTTGTTATAATATCCCGGGTTTTTTTATCCTTAATATAACTACTAATTTTTCTGTCGGCCGCATCCAGTGCTAATAGCAAATCTAATTGTCCTTTGTCTTCGGAAAGATGTAGAATCGTATCTTTCTCTCCAATAGAGTCTATGATTTTTTTATAGGAATTTGCGTGTTTATTAAGATCTCTTTTTACTTCTGAATATAAAGCTTTTCCTTTATAACGAAAGTCTTCTAAAACAATTGAATGAAAGTACGTTGCATCTTCTAATTCACTTCGGAAGGTATTGAAGGCTTTTTTAAAAAACCGACTTATATTTTTAGTTTTTTCTCGGTATGTCGCACCGAAAGAAACATCGTCTGCTTCAATTCGCGGAAGAATTTTAACCGAAATCCCTCCATCTTTTATTACAAAACTACCTTTGGGAAGCACTTCGGAATTTCCATGAATTAGAATGGGAAGCACATCAATCTTAAAAGTTTCTGCTAAATAAAAAGCACCTTTATGAAACCTTCGTATTTTATTAGTTTTAGAGCGGGTTCCTTCTGGGAAAATCATCAAAGAATATCCTTGGTCCACTTTATCTCTTAAAACTTCCACCCCTTTATCAATTCCACCCGACACTGGATAAAATCCAGCCATTCTAACAGCTCTTCCAAATACTGGAGAATTATACACCCAATCGTTCACTAAAAATATAATATTTGGATGCAACATACCCACTGCTAATATGTCTAGAAACGAAGTATGATTTGCAATAATTACGGCTGGTTTTTTAAAGGTCTCATTCTGATTATTGTAGACTCTTTTCTTTACAAACGGGTTAGTAAATAGTACCGATTTCATAAATTTCGACATCCATGTATGAAACGCTTTCTTCTTTATATGTTCTTTTCCTGGTATAATCCAAAGTAAAAAACTTCCTGCAAAGGACAAAAAAATACCTCCTAAACCATAATATCCGAATGAGAAAACTGAATGCATCAGCAATCGGAATGTAATAGGTCGTTTGGTTTTGCTTCCAATAAAAAGAGTAAACAATAAAGGTTGTAAGGTAAAGGCAATTAACACAGCCGAAAAAATCCCAATAATAGACACTAACGAAATAGAATAGAGCGCCGGATGTTTTGCAAAAATTAAAACACCAACTCCCAAAATTGTAGTTAATACTGATAATACAATAGATGTTTTGTGAGTTCCTAACGCTTTTTCACCTGTTTTATATTCTTTTAGTAACCCGTTGGTTATAAAAATACTGTAGTCGATTCCTAATCCGAAAATAAAGGTGGAAATAATAATATTAAATATATTAAATTCAATATTAAATAACCCCATCATTCCTATTGTGAGTAACCAAGTAAGAAATATTGGAACACACGTAACAAGCGTAAGTGAGAAACTTCGATAATACAAAAACAATAACAAAAGTACTACCAGTACAGAATATCCAATAAGACGATTAAAATCTTCTTTAAGCCCGCCAAGAAATGTTTCATTCATTTGTTGACGATCGATAATGAGTGTATTTGGAAAATCTTCAAACTCTTTATTTACGGTAGCAATATGTGCAGAGTCTACCTTCATTAAAGACGTTACAGTAGTAAAATGAGTGCTAGATCCAATAAAGTCGTTTATCGGGATGGATGATAATGCATTGTATTCTTGAATATTTAATGTAGAAAAATTAGTCTCTAGAAGGTCATAAAAGGTTTGGAATGTGTTAGGCTTAAACCCGAGTTCATTTCCGCTCGATATTAAATTTTCTTTTGTTTGCTGAAGAATTTCTGGCTTCCAAAATAATTTCCAAGCATCAATTTTGCGCTGTTGCTGTTTCTTAGAGTGTATTACTCCCCCTATAGAATTAAAGCCAACAATAATATTTTGCTTTTCTAACTGCTTCAGTTTAGAATACACAGAATCATTTGCTTGTAAAACAGCTTCAGAATCCTTTCCGAAGTTTGCTAAATAAATAGATTTAGAAGCACTATTGGTTAAAGAATCTAAATGTTGTTCGGCACGTTTCATTGCTGCCGGTTCATAATTCAGTTTAGATATATCTTTATTAAAAACAACCCTATTATAGGTGAAAGCACTGAGCACAAATAAGATGCAAAGTAGTCCTATTAACCATTTATTCTTATGAAATGGATATGCCGCTAAACGATCTAAAAAAGTTTCTTGTACTATTTTATTTGACTTGTTTTTATAAACTTGAGGAATAAAAATAAGCGCAAAAACTGAAGCTCCAAGCACACTTACTGCAGCAAAAATTCCAAGATCTTGCAAGGCTTGAGAATCTAAAAAAAGCAGACATAAAAAAGCAAGAGCCGTAGTGAGACTACTCATTAAAATTGGTTTTGTAACATCTTCGAAAAGGGCCTCTATAGATTCGTTATTTCGAATGTGCGTGAGGATGTGCAACGAATAATCTAAAGTTACTCCTAATAAGACTGAGCCAATACCTAGCGATATAGCTGATATCTCTGTACGCAATACATAGAGAATTGTGATCGACAACAAACCTCCAAAAATGGTAGGAACAAACAAAATTAATGGAATTGTCACCTTTTTATAGAAAAATATAAAAATCAAAATTAGGATGCTCAAGGCAATTCCGACCGTAAATTGAATGTCTCTTTTTATTTGTTGTGCATTTGCCACTGCGATAAGAGCAGCTCCAAAATATTCACTTTTAATTTTACCCGAATAAGTCGAATTTAATTGTTCTTGTAACGCATACAATTGCGTGGCAAACTTGGCATTTTCGGCGGTTTCACTAGAACCAAAAGCTGGTGATATAAATAATAAAAGATTCTTCCCGTCTTCACTCACCACAAAACCATCTTGTATTGTAAATCCATCCCCAAACCCTAATTGTTGTAATTTTTTTAAACCCAAAAATGAAAGCCCTAATGGATCTTTAACTATGGTTTTTTTAGCAACTATTCCAGAGGGAGAGAGAAGTGTTTTGTAATTTGTCTTTGTAATATTTAGAATACTGTCTTTTGGCAGTTTACCTCTTATTTTTTTATAATCAGATTCGTCCAAAAACAATGGTATATTTTGATACACAAAATGTAGTGTTTCGAATATGGCATTATCATTTACCTTTCCCTGAATGCTTTCTACGTACCTTGAGGAGTTTTTTTTGGTGCTATCAATAAACCGTGTTGCATATTCAGTAAGTTCTGTTATAGAACCGTTCGATTGTCGTTGCACATTTACGATAATCTTATCTGTGAAGTTTACAGCCTTTAGAACTTGCTGAATATCTTCTGTTTCGGCATTTGCTGGTATAAGCTGCGAAATATCTTCATTAAATTTAATATTAGACGCTGTAAGAGAAAGCACGGCAACCAATATTAATAAGCAGAAAGCGCTAAAAAGTCTTCGCTTCGCAATAAAAAGATAAATACTATGAAATAGCTTATCCATGAGGCTGTAATTTTTTCTTTTCGAATAAAGTTAAAAACACAAAGCCTAATAACCCAAAAGTTACAGCTGCAGTTATAGCTAGTGTAATGCTCCCAACAATGTATACTTTGAGGTGCTTTATAACTTCAAAATTTTCGTTTAAATTCTCATACGAAAAGCTAAACTCTTCGCCCAACACAAGACTACCTGCTTTAAAACTTAGGGCAATAACAAATGGGATAAAAGGTGGTAAACTCACATTCGAAAAAGCAAAGGCTATTACCTTGTTTAGCTTAAAAACAATGGCTAAAAAAATTACAACTAAGGTATGAAAACCCCACAATGGTGAAAGACCAATAAAAACACCTAACGCTATCGACAAGGCTTTTTTATGAGCTGAATCTTGATTACCAAGAAAGTCTTCGACTATAAAACGTTTAAAGCCTTTTTTTTTTAGTTTTCTAATAAGATCCCGAGGTTTAATATAAAACAGCGCAATTATTACAAACCACGTGTTTAAAATACTTATTCGCGTAAAATCTTTGAATGGACGAAAATGTGACACGCGCTCATCAGCATCATAAGATATTTGTACTGGAACATTTCTCACTTCAGTTCCTGTCCATGCTGCTTTTACAATTACTTCTATCTCGAACTCAAATTTACGAGTATAAAAATTTAATTTTCCAAGAGGCTTTAAAGGATATAATCTAAATCCCGATTGCGTATCGGTTAGGCGAATTCCTGTTTCGAACCAGTACCAGAAATTTGAAAATTTATTACCAAAACTACTTTTCTTTGGCACATCAGCTTGTCCCATATTTCGGGCGCCGATTAATATTATATTTTTATTTTGAGATGCTTGTAATGTATTTAGAAAAACGGGAATATCTTCTGGGAAATGTTGCCCGTCCGAATCGATCGTTATGGCAAAGTTATACCCTAATCCTTCTGCATGCTTAAACCCCTTTCTAAGCGCATTGCCTTTTCCTCGATTTTCAGGTAGATTAATTATTTCTAATTGAGAATATTGAGCAAGAATCTGCGGAGTAGCATCGGTTGCTCCATCATTTACTAAGATAACATTACTCGTATGTTGTAATACACCCTCTATTACTCGTTGTAATGTTTTACAATTATTATACGTCGGGATTATAACACAGTAATGTGTATTATAACCTGTTGTCTTTACTGTTTCTGTTTCTTCCAAATTTTATTCTAAAACAAAGCAATTTGCAACCTATTTTTTCACAAATGTACCATTGCATTTTAATGCGATGGTACCGTCTTCAAATGTACTAATATTCTTTATTTTCACGAATTCACCTTCGGTTGTTATCTCCATTTTTAAATGCAAAATTGGAGTAATAAAAGGATTAATCAACGCTGTAAATTTGACATTAGAAATACGCTCTAACAAAAGAGTACTTGCTGCAAATTCTTCTGTGATCTCTTTTAAAATTTGAATCATACAAACACCCGGTGTCACTGGATTTCCTGGGAAATGGCCTTCAAAAACCGAATGGTCTTTATTTAATTCAATAACAACAACGAACTCATTTTTATCGCTCTTGCGGTGTTCAATAATTTTATAAAAATCTTGTAGCATCATTTTAAAGTTCGAAATGGCAGCAAAAACATTTCAATAGTAGGTAAATTTACAAAGCAATGTTTTCCTCATAAGTATACATCTAAAGAGGGGGAGTTCTTTCGGCAAAAATATACATTAATATATACTAACAAAATTTACATTCCCAAAAAACAGATTGCTTTGGTACAACTGCCTATTGATCTAAAAAAAACAAATTTACAGAAAGCGGAAAGCCATTATGAGTAATAGAAATTTCTTTCGAAATAGCTTCCTCGATTTTTTTAAACTGAATAATCGTTTTTTCTTTTGTTGCAGTTGTGTTGCGAATTTGATTTAATTTCTGCGTGTCTTTATTTTCAAAATAAAAATTAAACCTTTTTTTTAAGGGGGTGCGATAAATATTCTCTACTGTATTTTCGAAGGCCTTGTCTACTGAATTATTCTCGTGAGTTAACACTCTAAAATCGTTGATTAAGGTATTAATAACTATCTCTTTGTCTAATTGATCCATTATAAAATGGATCTTTACCTCATCATCTAACAGTTCGAAATCGAAAATTTTATTTCCAAATTCTGTTGTAAACACTATCCTATGTTGATTTGTGTCTATTTTTTTAATAATTAAAATTCCCCCAAAAGAATTGCTAAAGGCTTCGATCTTTGCTTTGTACACATAGTCTGTCGAAAGATTCGAAAAATAACTATTGACATAAACTTGTTTATTAGCGGGAATTTCAAACAATCCCTTTGTGGTCTGTAGCGCACAAGAGGAAAAAAGACATATACAAAGACTAATGATTAAAAACCGCATGGGACACTGTGGTATTTAACTTCTTATTTTTAAAAACAATGCGCGTAAAATCTTCGGAAGGCTCTATCATTTTGACTGAAGTAACATCTGGGTTTTCCTTTGTAAATGTAAGTTCAAAAATGGCTATATACTCTCTTATGTTAGTATCCTTCGGAATAAACTTTACTAAGTATTCATCTTGTGTGCTAAAAAAAGTAATATCAAATTGACTCTCATTAAACATATCCCCTTTAATGCTATTTACGATTAATGAATTAAAATTTCTGAAAGTTTTATTCGCACCAAGATCAATATCACTTTTAGTCCCACTATCATCAACATACAGCTTATCATTCTTAAAAATTGCTGAATACTGATACGGCTCAATATATTCCCATTTAATAAAATTTGGGGCTTTAAAAACCAACTTTCCTTCTGTCTTAATTTCATTATTTAAAAAACTAAGATGTTTATATTGGGTAAAGTCACTAACGATAGTTTCAGTTTGCTCTGCAGATTTAATTACTTTTTGCTTAAATTCTTTTGCCTCCAATGCTGATAATGGCCGCTGTGCACTCGCAGAATAAACTCCTATAAAAAGAAGTAAAATTATATAATTACGCATCTTTTTCTAATTGTATTAAGTCTTTAATTAAGACGGTTTGGTACCCATTATCTTTTAAAAATAGCAATAAATGTTCCAAAACTAATTCAACACGATCATGAGTATCATGCATTAAAATAACCGACCCCGGAGACACGCGTCGCCGTATTCGTTGAATTATTCGATCCGGGTTTTTAATTACAGTATCAAAAGACCTAATATTCCACCCAACTGTTTGAAGCTTCAGTTGTTTAACACTCTTTGCTATAGAAGGATTGGTAACGCCAAAGGGCGGACGAAACAGCGTATTGGGTATTCCTGTAAAGGAAGCAATAACTTTGTTGGTCTGCTTTAACTCGTTTACTACTTTTTTCTTTCCGAAGAAACCAAAAAACGGACTATGATTATACGAGTGGTTCCCTATAGCATGACCTTCCTTTAAAATATTTTCAACAAGCTCAGGATGTTGTTTTATGTTTTTTCCAATACAAAAAAAAGTAGCTTTGGCATCATATTTTGCCAGTAACTGAAGCACTTGAGGTGTGTACTCTGGATTTGGACCATCGTCGAAAGTAATCGCTATTTTCTTTTCTGAAAGTGTTTCGTTTCCGCAGAATGCAGCTACGTGGTAGTTCCACGAAATAATAAAAGAGCCAAATAGGGTAAGTAAAAACCACACACTAATTCCTGAAAAATAAACCCACAAAGGTGTCGGAAAAAAAATATCGAAAATAAAAACACCAACTAACAGCCCTCCTATCAATAACGTTATGTTTTTGTGGGTTAACATCTGCTTAGGAGTGTAAAACTGTGCTCTTTCCCTTTGTATTGATTGTACAGTAAAACATGCTGATAGTTCTTCTTCTCGATCGAATTTTTTAATAAGATCTTTGGAATTTCTTGTCTTTTCAATAGATGACAACCTGCCCAAAAGCCGAATACCGATGCCGTATAAAATTCCCCACTTACTTTTTTGTATGAAATTTGAGGTGTTTTTAAAAAAACGGAGGCTTGCATTTCGTGATAATACACATCGTAAGCATCGCCATTTTCACCCATTAAAATAGCATCAATATCTTGAAATAAAAGTCCGTTATTAGTTAAAAAAGCTTTTAATTTAGAAGTAATATCTGCAACAGAAACTGTTTCGAATACTTGCACATCCTTTAAAATTGCAAATGCGCCAGCTTTCTCTGAAGACATTCCAAAAAAGCCTGCTCCTTCTCCAAACGGAACCTGTATTCCTTGTGGTTGTTGTTTTTCAATTTTATTAAAAAATACACTAAATTCTTTTCCTAACTCATCAACACCCCCTACTAAAACCGTTTTAGCCTCCGATGTTTGAATTAATAATTGAGCATCTAATAATCCAGATTCGAACGAAACAGCGCCATGTACATAAGTCATATTGTACGCTTTGCATTGCAACCCTAACGCAATCTGTGCGCCAACCGTATTGTGAGTTGACTGTATAAAAGAGGTTGGGGCTAAAAACTCTTCATCATTGTCTATAAGCGCATTTAAGAATTTTTCGGAATCTTCTATACATCCCATTCCCGTTCCTACAATAATTGCTTCGGGAATATTAATATTGGCTTCATTCAACGATTGCTTAGCTGCCACCACCCCCATTTTCACTCCTGGTGCCATTCTTCTAATTGCAGCTGGAGGAATATAATCTTTATACACAGGATGAATTGCAGAAGCAAATTCTGTAGTTACTTCGGAAGCTTCCTTCAAAAAATCATTATTGTAAAAAGTTTCTTGAGCCGAAATGCAAATGGCGCTATGTATAAAACATGTTTTCATTCCGAAGAAAAAATTAAAGAGGAACAATTGCCTCCAAAGCCGAACGAGTTAGACATTACATGCCGAACCTTTTTTTTCTGAAACTTCACCGCAGGAGGTATATTTAATTCTGGGATTGGCTGTTTAAAGTTTACATTAGGAAACACACATTGTTCTTGTAGCGATACTATTGAATATACCGCTTCAATTGCTCCTGCAGCTGCCAGCGTATGTCCTGTAAGGGCTTTGGTAGAACTAAAGTCAGGAACGGCATCACCAAAAATCCTTTTAATCGCTACACTTTCTGAAAGGTCATTGTTTAAAGTTGCTGTACCATGTGCATTTATGTAATCGATTTCCTCCGGTTGAAGATTGGCGACTTTTAATGCTTTTTGCATGGCTAAAAAAGCTCCTTCTCCTTCTGCAGAGGAAGCAGTTTGATGAAAGGCGTCGTTCGCATTAGCATATCCTGAAACATACCCCAACACTTTTTTGTTGGCTTTTTTTATCACTGCCTCCGATTCTAATACGAGATATGCAGCAGCTTCACCAAGATTTAAACCTTTTCTATTCGCATCGAACGGAGTACAATTTTCATTAGAAAGAATCATTAATGTTTTAAATCCGTTGATCGTAAATTTAGATAAACAATCGGTTCCACCAACGATCACGCGGTCTAGTTTCCCTGCTTTAATTAGACGTGCTCCTAACATTATTGCATTTGCAGCGGAAGAACAGGCCGTGCTAATTGTCGTGACAAATTCTGTAATCCCTAGTTGTTCCGCAATCTTTTGGGTACTATCACCTGCAGGATGGCTTTTTAAATACTTCAGTGTTTCGGGGTTAGATTGAAACGTTTTATAATGTTTTTCTGTAAGATCCATGCCTCCCACTGTTGTGGAAGAAACTAGTCCTGTGCGGTATTCAGAAATTCTTTCTATTTGCGCGTTTTCTAACGCTTGTTTTGCCGCTAGACTCCCTAGTAAAGCAGAACGTGAAAAAATTGTATTTTCTGGCAGTTGTAAACTCTTGGCAATTTGCGAGTTTGTATTTGCTACCTCGCCTACTTTTATATCTTTTTGGTGGCGTGTTGTTATATTAGAAATTTCACCAATACCTGTTTTAGAAAACAGAAGGGCAGTCATATTTTCTTCAACATTTGTTCCAATAGCCGAAATAATACCCATTCCTGTAATGGCAACTCCACGTTTCATAAAGGGTTGTTTTCGTTGTAGTTTAGTTTGGGTTGGTTATTTCGTTCTGTGCGTAGCAATATACTCTGCTAAAACCGCAATAGAAACAAAAATCTCTTTCCCTTCCTTTGGATCGGTAAGTTTAATCCCGTAATTCTTATCGAGCATTACAATTAGCTCTAACGCATCGATAGAATCCAACCCTAATCCGTCCCCAAATAATCTGTCATCATCGGCAATATCGTCTACGGTAAAGTCTTCCAAATTTAATTGTTCGATGATATTTTCTTTTAATTCTTGTCGTAATGTTTCCATTATATATTTTGATATTCTTTATTAATTATTGCTTCAGAATGGATGTAAGTACCCCTTTTAGACACTAAATACATAAAAGATCGATATGCATCTTCCTCAATATCTACCCAGCCACACAACACATGCGAAGCTTTTTTATTGTGAATTAATGCTTCAGAATACTGCATTAGAAATTTAGCGTTAAACTCCTTAAACACAAAAAATGCATTTTCACCTTTAATTTGGTGTCGAATACTAATTTCTCCCATTCCAATATTAGGCAATGTATAAACAAAAACGGCCGGACTAGGGTAAAAATTTTCTTTTGATTGTATAGATAATTGATGCTTTCTGTCGGTATCTAGACTAGCACTTCGGTTAGAAAGCACTAGCGCCATTTTTTCTTTTTCTTCGGAAGGTAATGCACAATTTTTTAATAGCACCTCAGCAGTTAAAAAAGTTAATTTACTCAAATTATCCATTTTGAAAAATTTTGGATACGCTATTCCAGACTCTTTATAGACTGTTTTTGAAAACTCTGAAAATGAAAGTCCTTTTTCTTTGGCAACCACAGTTTCTCCGTTCAATATAATTTTATTGAACCGAAAACTGCAAAAGGATTGTATGTGTAAAGAAGTCTTCAATATGCTACTTTTTAAATAAAACTGCTGTATTACACCCTCCAAAACCAGAAGCAGTTTTTAAGAAGGTTCTAATATTTTTCTTTTCATTTCTTTGTATAATATTTAAAGGCTTAGAAACGCCTAATTCATCCATTCCCAAAGAAGTATAAAGCATATTATTCTGCATCGAATGCAATCCTACAATAGCTTCCAACAAACCAGAAGCTCCAAGAGTATGCCCATAATAGCCCTTTAAACTATGAAGTGGTGTCCGTTGTAAATTTGCACGGTTAAATGCAACTGCCTCCATTTCATCATTATAAAGTGTTGCAGTTCCGTGCGCAGAAATAAAATCGATATTTTCTGCAGATACATTTGCTTCCTCCAGAGAGGAAACAATACTCTTATACAACCCTTCACCAGTACGAGAAGGTCCAGAAATATGATTGGCATCGTTACAAGAACCATCTCCAATAATTTCAATTCTATTTTGTGAAGTAGATCCAGATGTTATGGCTACGGAAGCTGCCGCTTCGCCAATAGTGATTCCGTTTCTATATTTTGAATAAGGTTTACAAGGACTATCACTCATTGCCTGAAACGAATGAAAACCAGACAATGTAAATTTCGAAACTACATCTCCAGCTACAATAAAAGCGTTGTCGTACACGCCGTTTTGAATTAATCTTTTCGCAACTGCCACAGCTAATATACCCGAGACACAAGCATTAGAAACAATGATAGGTTCGTTTTTAAATTGAAAGTGATTTTGTATCGTTTCTCCTAAAACATGTAGATATGCTTTGTGAGCGGAGGTTTTACTTTTTGTATTGAGTGTATCTATATTTCCTTTTGTGGTAGCAATTAAAAGTGCAGTTCTATCTGTTATTTCAAAGTTCGCGCACGCCATAGTATCTTGTAGCGAAAGTATCATCATTTTCTCCAGCTTAGTATAATCTGAAGCAACAATGCTCTTTTGAAAATTTTGATTTAGTTTTTCTTCGTTAATTATTGCTGCATGAAAGCCGTTTGGAAGTATTTCGGTGTTATTATAAAATTGAATTGCCGATGAATTATTTTTAATCTGCTGTAAGTTTTCATCACTAGTAAAGCCCAGTGGTGAAACAATTGTATTCGCTGTGATAAAAACTCTTTTCATTTTTATACCTCTTTAATCAACCTTATGCTGCTGTTTCCATTTCTTAAAAAAAGTGGGGGTAACCAACGATAATTCTCCTGTGGAATCTACAAAAACCTGCGTCGTTTCACCTGTACACACTACATCTCCAGCTTCGTTCTTAATAGTATATATAAAAATCATTTTTGCTGCCGGTGTGGTAACAAAAGTTGTTTCTATAGTAGCAACATCTCCATATTTTAAAGGTAGTTTGTGTTCTGTACTTGATTTTACAATAGGAGTTACAAATCCATTTTTTTGGACATCTAAGTAAGACACACCGTATTTTCTTCCAAAAGCTTCTCGACCATCTTCAAAATAATGAATGTAATATCCATGCCACACAATTCCCAACGGATCGGTTTCATTAAAACGAACACGGATTTCATGTGAGGTAGTAAGACTGGTCACTTGAGTATAAGGTTTTTTCTTTTTATGCATTACACTTCAGTTTTGAGAACTGTTTTCATTTCAGCCGAACAAATTTCAACTCCGTTACATCGAGTAACACCTTTAACGAGCGTGACTCCCATAATTTCTTGCAGAATGACAACTTCTGTTTCAAGATTCTCTTCAATTTTAGGAAGACTATAAATAGTTACTCCTTTTATTGCGCCAATGTACCCTTCTGGAGCTTTTTTGTTATTAATATAGAAATGGTAACCCGTAAATAATGCAACCGTCTGAGCCATATGCTCTATTAATCCTGGCTCAGTAAAATGTCCCTTTTCAACAAACATATTCTTATTAGAAATTGTTAATCCTGAAATTACTTTACTTTCATCGTAATATAGCAATTTATCTACCATAACAATAGGAGCCTTCTGCGGTATAAGCTTCTCTATTAATTCTGAATCCCTAATTTCTTCTTTTAATAAGTTCATCTAGTTAATTTTTTAAATCTTCCCAAAAGTCAAAATAATTAAACCATTGTAAAGGGTATTTTTGCAAAATCGATTCTACACTCTTAATATACTTCTCTAATAAATCTTGAGCATCTCTATGTTTTACATTTGCGGTACGAGCATACAAATGATAATGCTTTGCTCGTTCCTTCATAACATAGACAAATAAAACTGGAACTTTAAGCCTAGACCCTAACAAAAACGGCCCTGCCGGAAATTTTGCTTCTTTTCCAAATAGAGACGCACTAAGATGCTTCGATAATTTTTGATAACGGTCTCCTGTAATACAAATGATCTCGTTTCTTGAAAGTGCTGCATTAATTTCAAAAATATGAGATAAGTCGTCTTGAATAATAATAAATTTGGTTTTAGATTTTCTTACATACCGCCCTAAATATTCTTTAATAGCTTGATGTTCAGCATCGGTAATTAGTAAACTTATAGTAGCTTCCTCATCTAATTCGTCGAGAAAGAATTCTGAAATTTCAAAATTACCTACATGAGCACTAATTAAAATACCACCTTTTTGTTGCTTTAAAGTTTCTCGTAATAAATCTATACCATCAAATTCGTAGGTGAATTTATTTCGAAGTCCAGAAGAAATTGCAACTTTATCTAAAATGGTTTGTCCAAATTTGTAATAACTTCGATAGATCCCGTATATACTTTTAGTCTTAGAGCATCCTCGTCTTTTATGCAAATAATAAAAGATCGCTTTAGTACTCTTACCAGAAAATAAACAGAAATAAAATGCTACAAAATAAAGTAAGAAGTAAGCAGCACGAATACCAAGTTTACTAATGAAGAAAACAAAAATTTTATACCCTAAGACGGTTCCCCGTGATTTCCCTTCCCATTCTGCTGCCATGCCGATTCGTTTCGGTTTCAGCCTATCTTTTTCTCGATAAGATCGTAAAAATTTTGAAGTGTTGTAACTCCAACAAAATCGTCACCTACTAATTTTACACCAAAACTAGCTTCGATCGCTACTACAAGATCTACAAAATCAAGACTATCTAATTCAAGAGTCTCTTTTAGGTTCGCTTCAGGAGTAATCTCTTCTGCTTCTACTTCAAATTCATCAATCAAAAAGTCATTTATTTTTTCAATAATAACTTCTTTATCCATCTGTATTTGCATATTTTTTAATTATTAGGGCTGAATTTGTTCCACCAAATCCAAAAGAATTCGACAAAAATACATCAATTTTTTTATTTAACGTTTCGTTAACAAGATTTAATTTCTTTGCATCTTCATCTGGATTATCTAGGTTGATATTGGGCGCTATAAATGAGTGTTGCATCATTAACATAGAGTAAATTACTTCGCTTGCTCCTGCCATCCAGCATTCATGGCCTGTCATCGATTTTGTAGAGCTTACATAAGGAGCCCCTTTGCCAAATACCTCGAAAATTGCTTTAGCCTCATTGGCGTCACCTACAGGAGTAGAGGTTGCATGGGCATTTACATAATCTACTTTAGAAGCTTCAATATTTGCCCCTTTAAGAGCTCTTTTCATAGCTCTTGATGGACCATCCACATTAGGTGTCGAAATATGTTCTCCATTAGAAGAAAATCCGTATCCAATAATTTCGCCTAAAATGGGCGCTCCTCTTTTAATAGCAGACTCATAACTTTCAACAATTAAGCTCGCTCCTCCTCCGCTAGGCACTAATCCGTCGCGATTTGTATCGAAAGGTCGAGATGCTTTAGAAGGATCTTCTGTATTTACTGAAAAAACACCAAGTCCATCGAAACTTCCCATGGCAAGCTCATTAATTTCTTGCGCTCCGCCACAAATAATACAATCTTGTTGTCCTGTTTGAATGAATTGATATGCTAAACCGATGGCATGCGATCCACTGGCACAGGCTCCACTCACAGTAAAATTTATCCCTTTAAGTTTAAAAATAGTGGAGAGGTTCATGGTAATTGTAGAGTTCATCGCTTTAAATATAGCTCCCGAACCTACTAATGTAGTATCTCTTTTCTCGCGTATTTTATCTACAGATTCTATCACAGATTTTGCAGTACTGTCGTTTCCGTAGATAATTCCTACTTCGTTAGTATCTAAAAATTCTTGAGAAATATTTGCGTTTTTTAATGCTTCTAAGGTTGCAACATACGCATAAGCTCCTTCTTCTCCGAGACTAACACGCTGTCTACGCGATAAGTGTTTTTTAAGATCGGGATCATCGACCATTCCAGTAAGGCAAGAACGGTATCCAAACTCTTTTCGTTTTTCATCGAAAACAATACCCGAAGTTCCGTTAAATAACGATTCTTTTACTTCATCCAGATTTTTACCAATACAGGAATAAATCCCCATACCAGTTATTACTACTCGCCTCATCTCCGCATTATTTTAGGAGTATATTCCTCCATTAATATTAATAACTTCGCCTGTAATATAGGATGATTTTTCCGAAGCTAAAAATGAAACTAAATGTGCGACTTCTTCCGCTTCACCAAACCGATTGGCAGGCACTAATTTTTTTAACTCTTTTTCATTTAAATTGGTAGTCATATCGGTTTTAATGAAACCTGGAGCAACAGCATTAACAGTAATCTTACGTTTGGCAACTTCTTGTGCCAAGGCCTTCGTAGCAGAAATCACAGCTCCTTTTGCCGCTGAATAATTGGTTTGTCCCGGAGTTCCTTTTAATCCTGAAAGCGACACCATATTGATGATTCTTCCGTAGCGATTTACGAGCATTTTCTGTATTAAATGATGTGTTACATTAAAAAAACCATCGAGACTAGTGTTAATCACTCTATGCCAATCTTCTGGTTTCATCCACATAAACAGATCGTCTTTGGTGATGCCTGCATTATTTACGATCACTTCTATCACCCCATCTTTATTGGCTTCCTGCCACGTGTCGAGTGCATTGTTAACTGCATCGATATCGGAAACGTTAAACGGCAGTAACGTTGCGCTACCCCCTGCTTCTTCTACAGCAGTTAAAGTTTCTAATGCAGCATTTTTATTATTGTTGTAATTAATTAATATATGGTATTTGGTGTCTTTCGCGAGTTGGACACAAATAGCTTTACCTATACCGCGAGAACCTCCGGTGACTAATGCATATTTCATGTGAACGGTTTAAATTTCAGTTGTACTGATGTGTTCTTTAACTTTATTTACAAATGGGTACATAACAACATCTTCACTAAATGCAGGAACTATTGCTCGTATCTCATCGTATAATTTTTTAGTTTTTGAAGATACCTTGTTTTGCACCTTCAGATATTCGATGGCTTGCACAATGGTTATTAGCTCGATGGAAACGACTTCAAAAGCATTTTCTATAACTTTTTTAGTAATCATTGCTGCATTTGTACCCATACTCACAATGTCTTGATTGTCATTATTATTAGGGATACTATGCACATACATCGGGTTCGACAACATCTGATTTTCGGCAGTAGTAGACGTTGCAGTAAACTGAACTCCCTGCATTCCGAAATTCAAACCCAGTTCTCCCAGATTGACAAAAGGAGGAAGAATGTCGTTTAATTTTGAGTTTAATAAGTAGTTTAATTGTCGTTCGGCTAACATACTCATTTTAGCAACCACAATTTTTAGTTTATCCATTTCCAAAGAAACATAATCTCCGTGGAAATTTCCGCCGTGGTATACCTGCCCTTTTTCTACATCAACAATAGGGTTATCGTTAGCAGAATTTACCTCTTCAATAAGAATTCTTTCTACAGTTGTAAGGGTGTCTAAAACAGGACCCAAAATCTGTGGTACGCATCGAAGCGAATAATATTCTTGTACTTTTTCTTCAAAAACAGCACCTTCTTTAATACCATTGTATAAATGATGTTCTCTTTTCCGCGTAAGCGAACTATCGCTTAGGTGATCACGCATCGCTTTAGCAATCTTGCGTTGTCCTTTATGCTGTTTTGCTTCATTCAACTCAAAAGACAAATGATCATCGTACGCCTGTACAATTTCATTGATGGCAGACGATCCTGCTACCATCCAGTTAAGCAATCTCTTTGTATTTATACAATTAACAATACCTATTCCCGACATGACAGATGTGCCATTCATAATTGCGAGTCCTTCGCGTAATGCTACAGTAATGGGTTTTAGATTTTCTATTTTAAAAACCTCTTGAGTTGTTTTACGCTCCCCTTTATAAAAAACCTCACCTTCCCCGATCAAGACCAACGCCATGTGCGCCAATTGTACCAAATCACCACTTGCTCCTACGCCACCATGTTCGTAGATTAATGGAATAATATCTTTATTAATTAAGCTTGTCATTAGTTCGATGACAGATACATGTACTCCAGAATTCCCTAAACTTAGTGTGTTTAGTCTTGCCAACATCGCTGCTTTTACATACGCAGAAGGAATAGGATTTCCTGTTCCGGCAGCATGGCTTCGTATTAAATTGTATTGAAGTTGAATTCGTTCAGACTCTTTGATCTTATATTGCGCCATAGGCCCAAACCCTGTATTCACTCCATAGATCGTTTTATTTTCGGAAAAATCTTTCAGAAAATCGAAACTTTTTTCAACAGTTTGTAATACCGAATTGTCGACTTGAAGCTTATCCTGTTTGTAGACTATGTTATAAAAATCGGTTATCTCTAATGACCCTTTGAGTGTTACCATTTAAAATAGCTTCGAAAGATTTAATAAATTATCATTTAATAACTAAAAGTAAAGTAGTTATTTTGGATAGCAAAAATAACATAAATAAAGAACCTAGTACAACGAATCAATGATTGAAGAAAAAGTTGATGTTTTAATAATTGGGGCAGGTCCTTCAGGATGTGTTGCAGCTGCATACTTACATAAACAGGGACACACCATTCAAGTTGTAGAAAAGAGCAAATTCCCTCGTTTTGTGATTGGTGAAAGCTTATTGCCCCGTTGCATGGATCATTTTGAAGCCGTTGATCTTTTGGACTGTATAAAAGAAAAAGGATTTGAAGTAAAGAAGGGAGCTCGTTTTTTAAAAAACAATGTAGTTTGTAATTTCGACTTTAGTAAAAAACACACAAAGGGTTGGGATTGGACCTGGCAAGTACCCCGAGATGAATTTGATAAAACCTTAACCGATGAGCTTCAGAAAAGAGGCGTGCCTATTTCTTTTGAAGAAGAAGTAACAAATGTAATTTTTAGCGATGATGGAACTTCAAAAACAACGATAAAAAACAAAAACGGGCAGGTAAAGAATATCGCTGCTAAATTCGTGATCGATTCTAGTGGCTACGGAAGAGTTTTACCCAGATTACTTGGTTTAGACAAACCTTCAGCCCTCCCAAGACATGCTTCAATTTTCACGCATGTCACCGATTTACGTCGCCCACCAGAAGAAGAAGGCACCCTTATTACGTTTGATGTGGTAACCGATGAAGCTTGGCTTTGGGTGATTCCATTTTCGAATGGCATAACTAGTTTGGGCTATGTGGGCCCTTCGGAATTTATCGATTCTTATACTGGGACCCCTTCTGAAAAACTACAACAAATGCTGAAGTTGTCCACCCATTATTATGATCGGTTTAAAGATTTAAAATTTAAATTCCCTCCTATTGAAATAAAAAATTATTCTAAATCGGTCACACAATTGTATGGAAAAGGATATGCCTTGACTGGAAACAGTGCAGAGTTTTTAGATCCAGTCTTTTCCTCGGGCGTAACATTTGCTACGGAATCTGCCTTGCGAGCCGCAACATTAGCTTCAGAAGAACTAAATAACAACTTTGTTGATTGGGAACAGGACTATTCAGAATATATAAAAGAAGGAGTTGATGTATTCGCGACATATGTTAAGGAATGGTACACTGGAAATCTTCAAAAATTATTTTTCCATCGTCCTGAAAATCAAGAAATAAAAAAACAAATTTGTGCTGTGTTAGCGGGTTATGTTTGGGATAAAAGCAATCCCTTTGTGAAAAATCATCATCGATTAATAAAAACCGTAGCACATGTAATCGACTTAGAAAATGATGATGCTTCGAAATAAATCTATCATATAAAATAAGTTGAGCGCTATCGAAACTAAATTCGACAGCGCTCAAGTTTAATCATTTAGAATCTTTTTTTTAAGCTTTTAAAATGCTTTCTTCATAAGTAACTTTGCCACCGATTTTCCAGTTTTAACATATCCTTTACCGATTCGGGAACAAATAGTAAGTAGAAGAGTTTACGAAGAAATAACTATTTAAACATCGACACGTACATGAAATTACGAATGCGGTCGACATTTGTTTTAATAAATGAGTACAAATAAAAAATCCCGACCTTTTTCAAGATCGGGATTCACATTTAGTTGGCCCACAAGGACTCGAACCTTGAATGACGGCACCAAAAACCGGAGTGTTACCAATTACACCATGGGCCAATACATTAATGCGGATGCAAACTTAAAACTTTCTTTAGAAAGAGCAAAAATTTTTTACAGAAAAATAAACTCTTTTTTATTTTTTTAGAATAAAACCCTTCTCGAATACGTTAGCATCTTTTTAGAACGGTCACTATACATATTATTAGTAAATTCGCACAATCAAAATTGTACGCATCTATGAGTTCCTTTGCTTTTAAAAAATGGAATATGATTCTGGGCTGGTTTGTCTTCGCTATTGCCCTGATTACCTATTGGTTAACTGTTGAACCTACTGCCAGTTTCTGGGATGCAGGAGAATACATTACCACAGCCAGTAACCTTGAAGTTGGACACCCACCAGGAGCCCCTTTATATCAAATCATGGGAGCCTTCTTTTCCATTTTTGCTATGGAGCCTTCTAATATAGCACTTACCATTAATTTGATGTCGGTTTTTGCGAGTGCTTTTACCATCGCTTTTATGTTTTGGTCGCTTACAATCTTGCTTCAGAATTTAATTCTTAAACATCACGAACAAACAAAAAACAATTCTATTGCTATTCTTGGTAGTGCTGCCGTAGGTGCCCTTTCTTTTGCATTTACCGATAGTTTCTGGTTTAATGCTGTAGAGGCCGAGGTATATGCGATGGCCGCATTATTTATGTCGGTACTATTTTACCTTGCGCTACGATGGGAACGGGAAATGAATACACCACGCGGTGATCGCTGGGTCATCTTAATTGCTTTTGTCATTGGGCTTTCTTTTGGAGTTCACTTTATGGGATTACTAACCATTCCTGCAATGGGCTTCCTTTATTTCTTTAAAAATTATGAAAAAGTAACTGTTCGAAATTTTATAATTGCCAACCTAGTAGTAGTAGCGATTTTATTATTTATTTTTAAATTGTTGTTGCCAATGACATTGAAGTTTTTCAGTGCTTCGGAAATCTTCTTTGTAAATAGTATAGGTTTACCGTTTAATTCGGGAACCATCATTGCGGGACTATTATTTACGGCACTTTTCATCTATTTAGTAAAATTTACCCACAAAAAAGGGTACACCCAACTTAATACTCTCTTACTTTGTATCTTATTTATTTTTATTGGTTTTTCCAGTTGGTTAATGTTGCCTATTAGAGCCAATGCAGGAACGGTTATTAATGAGAACAACCCTAATAATGCAAGAGAATTATTAGCCTATTATAATCGGGAACAATATCCAGAGACTCATCTATTTTACGGTCCTCTTTTTACTGAAACTTATGCTGGACTCGACCCTGATAATCCATATAAGGATGATAAACCAAAATACGAACAAGACGAAAAAACTGGCAAGTATGTAATTGTAAATGATTACGAAAATGCAGGACAGAATCTAGACGATGTACATAAAGCATTTCTTCCTAGAATGTGGAGTGCAGAAAACAGCGCAAGCTATCTCGAGTTCACTGGCGGTCTTGACTTTACCATTAAAAGAGAATATCGAGGAGAACAACAATTAATTGATGAACTCAATAAATTTAAACAGGCTTACAATGAAGGATTGGTAGATAGCGAAGATTACCATAAATTTCTTCAAGAATTTGGACCGGCCTTAGATATAGAAAAACCATCCTTCTTTCAGAACATGAAATTTATGTTCGAGTTCCAATTTGGGTATATGTATTGGCGTTATTTTATGTGGAATTTCTCTGGTAGACAGGACGACATTCAAGGACAATATACCAACCAACATGGTAATTGGCTTAGTGGTATTAAATTTATAGACGAATTACGTTTAGGCTCACAGGACAACCTTCCAAGTGACGCTTTAAATAACGAAGCTCGCAACACCTATTATTTCCTGCCATTAATCCTAGGAATTATTGGACTATTATTCCATTTCAGAAATGACCCTAAAAGCTTTTGGGTGTTGTTAGTCTTTTTTCTATTTACCGGAATTGCCTTAAAGGTATATCTAAACGAACGGGCTTTCGAACCTAGAGAACGAGATTATGCGCTGGTAGGATCTTTTTATGTTTTTGCAATGTGGATAGGTTATGGTGCGTATGCTCTTTACGACATTGCCAAAGGATACCTAAAACCCAAACTAGCTATTCCTGTAGTTTTAGCAGCAACATTACTAGCAGGCCCTGTATTGCTCGCATCTCAAAACTGGGATGATCACGATCGTTCTAACAAATACACTGCACAGTCGATGGCGAAAATGTATCTAGACTCTGTCGATGAAAATGCTATTTTATTTACGATTGGAGATAATGACACCTTTGCGCTTTGGTATGCACAAGGAATTGAAGGCTATCGCCAAGATGTAAGAATAGTAAATACAAGTCTCTTTGCTACAGATTGGTACATTGATGATATGAAGAAAAAAGCGTTCGATAGTGACCCTATCCCTTCGCAATTAACACACGATAAATATAAATGGGGCTCCCGTGACTTCTTGTTTTATCAACCAACAAAACAGGACACAATCGATATCAAGACCTGGATGAACTGGGTAGCGAATGATAGCCCAGTGACCAAAGTAGAATTGAACAGCGGTAAATTCGCCAATACGTTTCCTTCTAAAACCATTCGAGTTCCTGTTGATAAAGAATCTGTACTTAAAAATGGAATTGTAGATCCAAAAGATGCGGATCTCATTGTACCTTATATCGACATTCAATTAGAAGGCGATGTAATTTATAAAAACCGTATGATGATGCTGGATATAATCGCAAACAACAATTGGGAACGTCCAATATATTTTAGTGGTGGAAGCTTTGGAGACGACGATTATTTATGGATGAAAGATTACCTACAATTAGAAGGTGTGGTCTATAAATTAGTGCCAATTCGTACGCCAATTGATCGTAGAAATCCTTTTGACATGGGACGAATCGATGGTGACAAAATGTTTGATATTGTGATGGATTGGGACTGGGGCAATAGTGGTAGTCCAGATATTTACCATGATACTGAAACTCGCAGAAATGGGATTACTTACCGTAGCAATCTCGCCCGTCTGGCTGAAACACTTATTAATGAAGGCAAGAAAGACAAAGCTGAAAAAATATTAGATTTAGCGATGGAGAAAATGCCTGTTGAATACTTCGAATATTATTCCCTATTAGAACCGTTTGTTTTAGGATATTACGAGGTTGGCAGTCCAGAAAAAGGACGTGAACTATATAAGAAAGTAGCAAAAAAATATCAAGAAAAACTAACGTACTATAGTGGTATGAAGGTAAAGAACCAATACCCAATTGCAGATGAAATTATTAGTGATATGGAGCGTTATCGTGGATTGGTCGACGTGGTTATTGTAAAAGATGATGAAGCATTTGGAAGGGAAGAAGCTTCTAAGTTTAACGACTATTTAAAAATGTTCCGTCATTTTTATTCTGCCGATGAAGCCATCGATCCCGATCAGGATATTCCCGTAGAAACAGATATTAATATTCCAATAGATACCGTGGTACAGGATAACACAAATCTTGTTCCCGAAAATTAAACCGTGTTAAAACTTCAATTTGTTACAGTGCCCAAATTTGTAAAACGGATGTTTCCGAAGCGAATCTGGGCATTGCCTTCTAAAGACACTGTTTACCTCACTTTCGATGATGGCCCAATTCCCGAAATCACACCTTGGGTATTGGATATTCTTAAACAATACGGTGCCAAAGCGACCTTTTTTTGTATTGGCGATAATATTGAAAAGCACCCCGAAATATTTAAACGAATTATTTCTGAAGGCCATAAAACTGGCAACCATACGTATCACCATTTAAACGGCTGGAAAACTACGACTGAAGCTTATATCGATACTGTTGAACGTTGCGAAGAAGTGATGATTTCTAATAAGTACGAAGTCGTTTCAGAAGTGGTGCAAAATAAAAAGATAACAGAAATTATAGAGAAAAATTTTCGTCCTCCCTATGGAAAAATATCTTCAAGGCAAGCAAAAATACTTCACAAGAAAAATTTTAGAATTATAATGTGGAGTTTGTTAAGTTACGACTACGACGCGAGTGTTTCCGAAGAGAAATGCCTTCAAAATGTTTTAAACCACATTCAACCTGGAAGTATTGTAGTTTTCCACGACAGCCTAAAAGCATCTAGAAATTTGCGGCACACCCTTCCTAAAGTATTGGATTATATTTCAGAAAAAGAATGGCAGTGCAGTACAGTTTAGAATTTAAAATCTAACTTTTACACATATTCTTTCACCAATCCAATTAAAGTATTGGCATCTTGCTCACCACTTTGGCGCCATTTCATTTCACCGTTCTTGTAGATCATAAGTGTTGGCAACCCCTTTACACGAAGGGCTTCCGCTAATTCATGATTTTTTTCTACATCTATTTTTATAACACGCGCTTTGTCCCCCAAAGCAGCTGCTACATCGCGAAGTACAGGATGCATTCCTTTGCAAGCTTCATCCCAATCAGCGTAAAAATCTAATAAGACCGGCACCGCTGTTTCTATTAATTCTCCGAATTTTGACATCTATCTAAAGTGTTACTTTAATAATGGTAATACAAATATAACATTTCCCGAATATTATACCGTATTGCTGCGTTTTTTAAGTGTAATTACTGAGATTTCAGGCCAGATTCCTACCCGTCCGGGATATCCTAAATATCCAAACCCTCGATTAACATTTATATATCGCCCAAATTCTTCATAAATTCCTGCCCAATTTTCGTAACGATATTTTACAGGACTCCAACGAAACCACCCTGG
Source organism: Cochleicola gelatinilyticus (assembly GCF_001637325.1). Lineage (GTDB taxonomy): Bacteria > Bacteroidota > Bacteroidia > Flavobacteriales > Flavobacteriaceae > Cochleicola > Cochleicola gelatinilyticus. The sequence continues at coordinate 1,150,573 of NZ_LRXL01000026.1, read as the reverse complement.
AATTTCGATCCCGAATTGCATGCCATGGGTATGCCCACTTAAAGTTAAATGGTAATTAAGTTCGTTTTGTTTCACTTGTTCCTGCCAGTGCGACGGGTCGTGACTTAATAAGATTTTAAAATCTTCTTTCGCAATCCCTTGAGAAGCTTTTGAAAGATCTCCTGCTTTTTTAAATCCGCCAGCACCCCAATTCTCAACCCCTACTATTTTTATCTGTTCTCCTGCACGCTGCACCGATACATGCTCATTTAATAAGAGCTGCCATCCCATTTCTTTCTGAATATTCTTTAAGGTTTTTAAATTTAGTTCTTGTGCTTCCTTACTTTCCCAAGAAACATAATCTCCATAATCGTGATTTCCCAGCACCGAAAAAACACCATCTTTTGCCTGGAGCGTTCCAAAAATTTCCTTCCAGTCATTCATTTCTGAAGCAACATTATTCACCAGATCTCCCGTAAAAAAAATGACGTCGCTTTGTTGCTCATTTACAAGGTTAACGGCGTATTCTATCTCTTCTTTATTATCGAAACTGCCGCTATGTACATCGCTTATTTGTGTTACGGTATATCCATCGAATGCTTCCGGAAGGTCATCAAATTCTAAGGTATATGATAGTACTTTATAGTTGTATTTTCCTTTGTACATACCGTAGAGTAAAGAAGCAAACGGAATGGCGGCAACTCCCAAAGCGATGCTGCTTATAAATTTTCGTCTAGAGGGCAAATGGAAACTTTCGTTACTATTCGTTATTTTAAAGTATGCACCTACAAAAAGACGAACTATGTCTTCTCCAAACATAAAAATTATAAGCAATAGTTTTGGAACGAAAAAGGCAAGAAAAAATCCAAAAATATACATCATTCGTGGATTACTACGTGCCTCCCCAGATGAAAGTGCATACAAAAGTAGCCCTAATATAAGCAAAGAAGTGACTACATATAAACCATGCAGCCACCCATTCTTTGTTAGTGTTTTAACAGCTTGAAACGCATAAATATCAATAATTATATAAATTAAAATTGGAATAATCCAGCGGAGCATAAGCAAACTTTTTTTCAAAGATACTATGAAATAGCGTACTTATAGGTTGCGTTAACATCACTACAACAATTTTATTTTTTTATAATTTTAATTGTTTCTGAAACTCTTTCGGAAGTAGTTAAGGAAACAAAATAAATCCCCGGGCCGCCCTGAAGGTTAAATTTCAAGGTGTCGGTATTTACAAATCGTTCAAAAGCAATTACTTGCCCGAGGATATTTGTGATGGTTGTATTAATTTCTGTAACAGGAGCGTCTAATTGAACCGTAAAAGCACCTCTTGTCGGATTAGGATATGCTATAGAATTACTTAATGTATTTTCTGTAACACCCAGTGTAATATCGACTACACGTAATACTACATTGTCTAAATTACATACTACATCAAAGATGTATACCATCCCATCGAAAAATCCCGTGGTTTGCGTAGGGAGGTTACATTCAGTAATACTCGCAGCGGTAATGACCTCAAACTCATCATCAATTTGTGGAGCAAACCCTAATTGAATATCAAAAGTACCACTAAGTCTTGCCGGTGCATTAATGGCGAAAACATCGTATTCAGTATCTGGCGTAGTACCATTAATTTGTAATTGATATTCACAATCTGTGGTAGCATTAAATTGGAGGGGATTTTCAAAAGTAAGCGTTCCCGGACCATCATTTCCAGGTGCTATGATGCTTTCTATTGCATCTGAAGTATTAGTTCTAAAAGATCCAATTCCCGTTACAACTCCTTTCCCTTCAAAATTGGATGAAAAATTAACGCCTCCGGATTCAATATCAAATACGCCTTCTTCATTATTGATTAGGCTCACAAAATTAATTTCTTCTGTCCCTCCAGTTTTTTCAATTAGTCCCGAATTTGAAACAGGGCCAAAAATGTCGGTATCCTCAAGAATTGTTACGGTACCTTCATTGGTGTTTTCCAGAATAGCAGATTGACTTAGAACAAAAGCATCTACAGTTGTATCAAAAACTACCAAACTTTCGTTTCTAAGAATGGTAGCGCTCCCCATAAAAGGCTGTTGGGCGCTTCCAATATTTATAACTGTAAATAGCCCCCTGTTGATAAATGCTGTACTCGTTGTCCCCGTTGCAGCTAATGCTCCGCCTGAAAACTGTACACCTGCTGGACCAGAAAAATTAAAAATAGCATCATCTTCTGGTAGTGTCCTAGCACCAGAATTTAAGATAAACGGACCATCGAGTTGCCCGGCAACCACCCCTGAAATGTTGTGAAGTGCAGCGCCTCCTAATTCAAAATAACCGTCTTGATTTACATTATACTCACCATTTATTAAAGTAGAACTTCCACTTACTTCCATAGCACCGCTAGAAACATTAATGGTGCCGTTGTCATTTTCAAAAGTGGTGTCTATGGTAAAGATTCCTGTTCCGCTATTTTTTTGAATTAGCCCTTCGTTGCTCAATCTTGCATTGAAAGCAGAAACGTCCAAGGTTGCATCTTCCACCGTTAACATTCCAGAGGGTAAAATGCGAATACTAATCTCCTGTAGAAACAATGGTTCGGGAGACGACGCTATAAACATAGTTCCAGTTATATCGATACTTGTAGTAGAAGTGCTTGAGCTACTTATACTTTTAGGAAGCTCTCCTAAGATATTTAATGCTCCGTTAACAGTTACCGTTGAACTTGAACCTACTCCAATATTTCCTTCAAAAAAATTAATTTGAGAAGTGGGAGCAAAAACACCTCCTTCATTCATAAATAATGTACTATTGGAAGTTTTATTAATTGTAGCACCCGCTTCTAAGGTTATGGTATTCGAAAATGCAGTAATAGCACTCGAAGTTCCAATATTTACGACAGAATTTTCTGGTATAATAACATCTTGTAACATTCCATCTGGAATTCCCTGAGGAGACCAATGAAGGGCTTCATGCCAGGTGCCACCACTTGGCCCCACCCAGATCTTTGTTTGGGCGTACGCAGAGAGTTGAAAAATAGCACATAGTACAAGTGCCGAGAATAAGGTTTTGAACGATTTCATAATGTATGGTTTTTAAATAATTATGAAGCGAAACTACTTTCAGAGAAGGTTTTAGGTGTTCCAAATACTGTAAAGCACAAAAAATGGAACTAATTTGAAGCGGATTTCTTAAACTGGGAAGGTGTTTGTCCTGTGATTTTCTTAAAAGTAGTATTAAAAGTTGTTTTTGAATTAAATCCAGCCTCCAGTCCGATAGCAACTAAAGTGTAGTTTGAAAATTCTGGGTTCTGTAAATACCTTTTTGCTTCTGCAACCCGTAGTGAATTTATATAATCGGTAAAGCTTACATTCATCTCCTTATTAAAAATACGGGAAAGATGACTTTTGCTTATTTGTAATTCTTTGGCTAAACTTTCAGAAGAAAATGCAGGATCTAAAAATCGTTTTTCAAAGACCGCTATTCTTTCTATGGTTGATATATATCCGTTTTTAGAGCTTTCTTCAGTAGAAATAGAGATTGTAGCATTCGTATAGGCGCGTAAACGCTCTCGTTGATTTAAAACATTCAGTTTGTGCATACCTATATATCCTAATAAATAAATAGAAAGACTTACCACTATATCTAGAGGTAAGTATGACGCACTATCATCTAATAAATATTGATAAGCATAATAAAACCAAGGAATCAAGGTCGCTAAAATGAAGGTAAATAATAGGGTAAGCCAGAATAATTCGGCGCGTACATTTTTACTTTCATTATCTCCGATATTTCTCTTAAAATTACTAATTCGGTATAGCGATATAACCAATACAATTAAAAAGAGCGGAATGTTTAGAAGATCTCCATAATAATCGCATAGGTCTGCAAGTACATTTAAAACAGGGTGGTTGCTCCAGTTTTTACCTGTGTACAGAGATATAAGCTTATAGGTTAAGGTATTCAGCAGATAAAGGAGAAAAGGTAAAAATAGTGCTTTTTCGAAGGGATGAAACTTCTTAGCCGGATACAAATAATAGGCAACAAAAAAATATAGAAAGGGAGCTTCTAAAAATTCGAATGGGAAATAGAGAATATTAAATTGGTGCCAGGTTATAATTTCTATTTCTTCTAAAAAATATAAAAGTTGTGTTATAGTGACTACTAATACTAAATAGCCTAAAAACTTTGATGCTTTTGTGCTTTTCTTAGTTGTATTAAGCAACATAAAGCCTAACCACAATCCCTGTAAAATAGCAGCTACCACAAAGCTGTAAAAGATATTAATTTCCAAATGTTATGTAGTTTATCGATAAATAGGGATGTCTAAAAGTAGCATTTTTGCTGAAATAAGAAAACGGTTCGCTACGACAAACTTTTTGTATCTTTTCAATCTATTCCTATTTAAATGAAACGACGAAAATTTATACAAAATACCGCAATGACCGGAATTGGTGTTTCGATGGCTGCCGTTACTGTGGCCTGTGGTGAACATTCAGATATAAACACAAAAAAAACTAATAAATCGATGAATGCTTCCGAAGAAACCTCCACTAAACCTAAACCTATAGCTATTTGTACTTGGGCATTTACCAAAGCCAATGAAGCTGCTGGAAAAGCACTTTCTGAAGGGGCCGATGCGCTAACCGCAGCAATTGCTGGATGTGAAGTGGAAGAAGAAAACCTAAAAAACACAACGGTAGGAAAAGGAGGAGCTCCAGATCGCGAAGGAAATGTAACCCTCGATGCTTGTGTCATGAATCCTCAAGGCGATTGTGGCGCGGTAGTATGTGTTTCTACCATCACGAATGTCGCAGCACTTGCACGAAAAGTAATGGAGGAAACTCCGCATGTAATGCTTGCTTCGGAAGGCGCTGAGGAATTTGGATATTCGCAAGGATTTAAAAAGGAAAAGCTTCTTACGGAAGTATCGAAAGAAGCTTGGCTAGAATGGCAAAAAACTAGCAAATACAAACCCATTATTAATATCGAAAACCATGATACGATCGGAATGCTTGCATTAGATGCGAATGGCGATATTGCAGGAGCGTGCTCTACCTCAGGCTTATCGTATAAAATGAAAGGTCGTGTGGGTGATTCGCCAATTATAGGAAGTGGTCTGTTTATCGACAATGAGATTGGTGGAGCTGTCGCTACAGGGATGGGCGAAGAAATTATTAAAACGGTTGGAAGCTTTCTTATTGTCGAATTAATGCGAAATGGCATGTCACCTCAAGAAGCCTGTGAAGAAGCTGTTCGACGAGTGGTTGCCAAGAATAAAAATTATAAAGACTTTCAAGTAGCATATATTGCTATAAACAAAGCTGGAAGCACAGGAAGCTATTGCATTCACGAAGGGTTTACCATGATGAAATATCAAAACGGAATTAACGAAGCGGTTAAATCAGATTTTCACCATTCCTCTTAACGTTTATAACTTAAACGTATCCACCTATTTAATTCGCATTAAAATTCTTGAATTTTTAGTTATCTAAACCATTTATTCTAGATTTCCGTATTACAAACTTAAAAACTTTAAATGCCTTTTTAGTATACTTCGACATTAGGATGCGCATAAAATAGGAATTTTCTTTCAGCTATTTATCAGTAAATCAGACAGATATTAACATTTCTTTAGGATTTGATCCAAAAAATTTTGTAACTTTGGTCTACATAAGTAGGTTGTTCAGCTTAAGCTGATCGATCAAATTTGGGGCGAAAAGTCATCACATCTGTGGTGGCTTTTCTTTTTGTATAAATTGGACATTTTTGGACTGATAAAAAATTTTATAATTAACTGGTTTAATGTACCTTGCTGCTTATATGCTGCCGTAAAAAAGCGACCTAATGCGTAGAGCGAATTACAATACTTTACCTTCAAAATTTAATTGCACGAAACAGTTTCGATGCGTGCTGAAAATTTCAGTAATGCTCCTTTTCTTTACTGGTTCAACAGCGCAGGAGATAACTTCAGCATATGTAGATAGTGTTGTAAATGTTGCTCTTTCAAAAAAAAATTCAGATAAAAACTTTGAACTTCATGAACTCGGGCGTAAAATTCAAGGACTAAATCCCCCTGAAGCTCTCACCTATTTTGAACAGATTGAAAGATTAACAAAAAATGATCCAGAAGCGCTACTTACCTCATACCTTTTTTTTGGCCCCAACCTTAGCAATAATGGAATGGTTGAACGTTCTAAAAAAATTAGAAGAAAAGGACTTCGTTTAGCAAAGAAGATTAACAACATCGACTTCCAATACGACTTTAATCAAAGTTTGTCGAGTCTGTATATTAATTTAAGCGTACCCGATTCGGCTACCTTTTATGCCAATGAAGCTGATAAAATCGCATTAGAATATCCCAAAGAATTTGGTCATTTGCGTTGGCAGATCTTTCAACGTAAAGCAGATATTCAAAATATTTTAGGAAACTATGAAGCACAAGCAGCACTCTATGAAAAAGCATGGCAATCTATGTCAAAATATCCCGAAAATAAAAACAAAGGGTTTCTTTTATATGTACTAACAGATTTCTTCCGAGAACAAAAAAACTTTGAAAAGCAAACGTATTATACAGGTTTGCTTGTCGAATATTACAATGAAAAAAAGGTCAATACTCCAGATTATCATTTTCCCATCGAGTCTGTATTACTTTCTGAAAATTCCCCCGAAGCGATTCGGGACCTTAAACGCGTAATTACACTTAGCGATAGTTTAAATAATTACAATGCGCTCTCGGCCTCCACCCTAACTCTTGCTAAAGCTCTTATAAAAAATAATAAAGGAGCAGAAGCATTGCCATATTTAAAACACACCATAGATAAATTAGAGAACGTTAAGTACAACCTACAAAATTCACAAGGTTACGAATTATTGCAACAAGCTTATGTAAATGCGGGAGACTATAAAAATGCTTATAAGGTACTTACGCATCAGAAAACTATAGAGGACAGTTTGCGTTCAGAAAATATGATTTCTAAAATTGCCGATTATGAGGTTAAATACGATACCGAACGAAAAGAACGTGAATTGGAAAAACAACAAGCTAGCAAAAAAATACTTTACATTTTGCTAGCATCTGGTACTGCATTATTGCTTCTTATTTCCTTTTTTTTACTAAAAAACCGAAAGAAAAATAGGTTGCTTGCAAAGCAAAAAGAAATGCTTGAAATAACAATAGATGAAAAAAATACGTTGCTAAAAGAAACACATCACAGAGTAAAAAACAGTTTTCAGATCGTATCTTCCCTTTTATACCTCCAGTCTGAAAACATGCATGACAAAGAAGCGCAGTTAGCCATTAGAGAAGCTCAAAACAGAGTGCGTTCCATGGTTTTAATTCATCAGAAATTATATAATAAGGATCAATTAGTGGGAATTAACACCAAAGAATATTTCGAAGATCTCACCAAAGATATTTTTGAAAGTCATCAGTTTTCAGATAAAAAAATTTCATACTCTCTCGATGTTGCACCTATGATTTTAGATATTGAAACCATTACACCCATTGGGCTTATTTTAAACGAATTAATAACGAATGTGCTAAAGCACGCTTTTAATGAGGTAGACGAAAAGAGTAAAATGAATATTCAGTTTAATCGTCGAGGAGAAGAATTACACTTACTTGTACAAGACAATGGTCAAGGAATGACGAGCGACATAAAAGAGAGTTCTTTCGGAATAAAATTAATGAAAGCTCTTGCTAAAAAACTTAAAGCAACATTACAAATTGAATCCCCCTCGCACGAAGGGACCCTGGCAACGCTTCACATAAAAAGATTTACACTAATGTCTTAATTATTTTATGAAAACAGTTAACTCCTTAGCTTAAAATTGCTACCTTCCATATATATGTAAAATCTGTAAATTTATTGAAACACCTCAACATTTATATTGCTGAAGATGAACCAATAATTGTCGCCACAATAGAAACAATTCTATTAAAAATGGGACATACAATTTGTGGAGAGGCAGATTCGGTAGTAGATATAAAACAAGATCTCACTAAAATTAAACCCGATTTAGTATTAGTAGATATTAATCTAGAAGGAAATGAAGATGGTATAGATTTAGCAAAACACCTTGATTTAAAAAGCATTCCATATATATTTCTAACCTCTCAAACCGACCCTGAAACGATCGCAAGAGTTAAAACCACCTCGCCCTTAGGATATGTTGTTAAACCATTTACCGAAGCCAGTCTTCAAAGCAATATCGAGATTGCATGGCATACTTATCAAAGTACCGAAAAAGAATATCTATTAATAAAATCTAATGGACGTTTACACAAAGTAGATCAGAGCACTATAAAATATTTAAAAGCATTCGATAATTACTGTTATATATTTACAACCTCAACCTCCTATTTAGTACCCCATACGTTAAAGCATATTTCGGGGAAATTAAACTCAGATTTCTTTATTAAATCACATCGCTCTTATTTAATAAATATTCGAATGGTTACAGGAATAAGCTCAGACAGCGTTCTTATAGATAAAGAAGAAATACCCCTTAGCACAAAAAACAAAGAGCTTTTTACCTTAAAATTAACTAACTGGTAATTAAATCGTTCACTAAAAAAAAGTTAACGTTCACTAAAAATATAAGGTAGAATTGAGGTCAAATCATATTTTTATTCTGAAGAATCAGAGATATTATTTTATTGATCTTAGTTTTAAGTTAATCTAACATGCAAATAATAATTTTGGTTTTAAACAAATCAATTACGTAATCAAAATTGAAATTAAGGTTTTGATTCATTTAAAGAAGTCGCTTTTGAGGAGGAGCGGCTTTTTTTTGTTCAACATGTTATAATATAAAAACAGAAAAGCCCCTTTGTAAAAAAGGGGCTTTTTAAATTTGTAATAGGCAATACTTATTTATTCTGAAAACACCTTTTCTCCACTAGCTTCTTGCTCTTTTAATTTCTGAACAAGATCTAATGCATCTGGAATTACATCGCTACAAAGTATGATTAGCGCTCCCTTTTTAGCGTTATTTACTGCATGTATGATCGCGTCTTTTTCTGAAGGAATTATCGTTGTTTTCTTATTAGGATTCACCATTTTAATACCATCATCTAACATTTTTATAAGTTCTTCCTCTGTCTTACCACGAAGCCTTTTATCTTGGCGAATAATTATTTCATCAAACATATCTGCTGCGATCGATCCCATTTCGTTGTTATCTTCCTCTCTTCGATCTCCAATACCAGCTATTATTCCAACTTTTACACTGCATTCAAGATTGTCTGTAAATTTTTGAAGCGCCCTCATTCCCGCAGGATTGTGTGCATAATCTAGTAACACAGTGAAATTTTTAAATTCGAATAAATTCAAGCGGCCTGGAGTTTGAGCTGCTGAAGGAATAAATGTTTCCAACGCTGCTTTCATATCCTCAATGCTAATACCTCTTACATTGGCGGCAATCACTGCTGCCAAAACATTCTGAATCATAAATGGAGCTTTACCTCCATACGTTAAAGGTATATTTTCAGCTTTCATGATCCGCATTTTCCATGCACCTCGACACAAGGTTACATATCCGTTTTCATAAACTGCAGTAATACCTCCTTTACGCTGCAATGCTTGAATTCTCGGATTATTTTCATCCATAGAAAACAAAGCAAGATTACAATTAATCCCTCGTTTCATTTCGTACACAAGATCATCATCAGCATTTAAAATGGCATAACCGTCTGGTAAAACTGTTTCAGGAACGACCCCTTTTACACGGGCGAGCTGCTCTATAGTATGAATCCCCTTTAAGCCTAAGTGATCCGATGCTACATTTGTTACAATAGCAACATCACATTTTGCAAATCCTAATCCGGCTCTCAGTAATCCGCCACGTGCACATTCTAACACAGCAAAATTTACCGTCGGGTCTCTTAAAACAAATTCTGCACTCGTTGGGCCAGTACAATCTCCGGTCATTAATAATCTATTTTGGATATATACCCCATCACTTGTAGTGTACCCTACTCGATATCCTTTCATTTTAGCGATGTGCGCCATTAACCTACTGGTGGTTGTTTTTCCATTAGTGCCTGTAATCGCTACAATTGGAATGCGACCATTATTACCTTGTTCGGGGAATAATTTATCGACCACAGGAGCCGCAACATTTCTAGGCAAACCAGAAGTTGGCGCTAAGTGCATTCTAAAACCTGGTCCTGCATTAACTTCTAAGATAGCACCTCCTGTTTCAGAAAGGGGTTTACTTATATCGTCGGTCATAATATCGATACCACAAATATCCAAATCAATAATCTTTGATATTCGTTCTGCCATAGAAACATTTGCTGGATGCACGATATCTGTAACATCTTCTGCCGTCCCACCAGTGCTAAGATTGGCTGTATCTTTCAGTAATAATCGTTCTTCTTTTGGCAGCACAGCGTCTAAGGTGTACCCTGCATCTTCAATAATCGTCTTGGTTAAATTATTTACAGTAATTTGAGTTAGAACATTCTCATGCCCATAGCCTCTGCGCGGGTCGCGATTCACAGTATCAATAAGTTCTTGAACCGTCGAAGATCCGTCACCTATCACATGAGCAGGTGTTCTTTTCGCAGCAGCTACCAGTATATTATTAATCACCAACAACCTATGATCTTCACCTTTAATAAATTTTTCTACTATCACACGACGGGAAACTTCTTTTGCTTCATGAAAGGCAGTTAATGCTTCTTCGTACGTATTAATATCTACTGTAATTCCACGACCATGGTTTCCATCGATAGGCTTAATTACTAATGGAAAACCTACATAACGGCACGCTTCTTTTAAACTACTTTCCTTGCTAATAATATCACCTCTAGGAACTTCAATTTCTGCTTGCTCCAATAAGTATTTTGTATCTTCCTTATCGCAAGCCAGTTCTACCCCAATACTACTAGTTTCACTAGTAACGGTTGCTTGAATTCTTTTCTGATTGGCCCCATACCCTAACTGACATAATGAGTATTTATTAAGTCGTATCCATGGAATTCCCCGGCTAGCAGCTTCTTCCACAATAGATCCTGTACTAGGCCCTAAGCGCTCTGCCTCTCGCAACTCTCTCATTTTTTGAATATCCGGCTCAAGATCATAATCTTTCCCTTCAATTAGAGCATTACATATATCTACAGAAGCTTTAGCCGCATACCTTCCTACATTTTCTTCCATATAAGAAAACACAACATTATAAACTCCTTTCTCACCATAGTCCCGTGTTCTTCCAAACCCAGTATCCATTCCGGCTAACGTTTGTATTTCTAAAGCAATATGCTCTATTATATGGCCCATCCACGTGCCTTCATCCACACGTTGAAAAAATCCCCCAGCTTCTCCAACCGAACACCGATGCGAATACATGCTGGGAAATAGCTCTTTTAGACGTTCGCTAAAGCCTGGAACTTTATTAGATGGATACTCTTCCATCTTTTCAAGATCTAGAACCATAACAATTAATTTGTGTCTTCGAACCGACCAATAATTTGGTCCCCGCATTGCATTTATTTCGCGTATTTTCATAAAGGTGAGATTAGTTTAGCATTGTGAAAGATTATAAATATATGACTTTTTTCAGAACAAAAGCCCTATTTTTGCAGGCATTAAATACAGTACTATGAAGATAAAAGGAACGTTGATTCCTATTGGAGGCAACGAAGACAAAGGGATTGAAACTAGAGAAGTTTATCATCTCGAGTTTATTGAAGAAGGTATTCTTTCTAATGTCGTTAGAGAAAGTGGTGGAGTTGATGCCTCGATCCTTATCATTCCTACTGCTTCAAGCATTCCCGATGAAGTAGGTGAAAATTACTTACATGCTTTTAGAAAACTGGGTTGTACTAATTTGCATGTCATGGACATTCGCAAAAGAGCAGAGTCTGAAGATCCAAAAAACATCGCCTTAATGAAAAGTGCCGATTGCGTCATGTTTTCTGGAGGAAACCAATCTAAGATCACCAGTAAAATTGCTGGCTCAACACTTCACAAAATAATGATGGACCGTTACATTAACGAAGACTTTGTGATTGCAGGTACAAGTGCCGGAGCCATGTGCATGTCTCAAGAAATGATTACCGGAGGAAGTTCTACTGAATCTTTTATAAAAGGAGCTGTAAGAATGAACGAAGGAATGAACTTTATTCCCGAACTTATAATCGACTCGCATTTTATACGCAGAGGACGGTTTGGACGTATTTCTGAAGCAGTCGCACGTTTTCCAAATCTTACCGGGTTAGGGCTGGCAGAAGATACAGGTGTAATTATAAAGAATGGAAACGATTGTACCGTAATAGGTTCAGGAATGGTCATCTTTTTCGATGGCACTAAACTAACTCACAATACCAACAAATTATTAGAACACGGCACTCCTATGACAATGGCAAACCTTGTCGTGCACGTACTTTCAAACAGCGACAATTACGATATCGCTAAACGGAAAGTTACCGTATTACCTATAGATGCTCCATTTATTTAATTAAGCAACCATTAAACGAAAAGCTGTATAAATCATTAGAATGTAGGAATATACAGCTCTATTTATAAATAGAAATTTCAGTTTGTCCGTTCGAAGATCGCGAGGCACGGTACATACCCTCGGTATTAAATGGCATTGATATCGCACCCGTAGCATCTACAGCGATCAATCCGCCATCACCACCAATAGCTGCAATTCTTTTATGAATTACTTCGGAAGCTGCCTCCTCTAAAGAAACCCCTTTAAATTCCATAATGGCTGAAACATCGTAAGCAACAACACCCCTTATAAAAAACTCTCCACTTCCAGTACAGCTTATTGCACACGTTTTATTGTTCGCATAATTTCCAGCTCCAATCATCGGACTATCACCCACACGACCCCATTTTTTATTGGTCATCCCTCCTGTTGAAGTAGCCGCAGCTAGATTCCCATTTTTATCGCAAGCGACAGCACCCACCGTGCCAAACTTACTGTCTTTTTTTACAGAATGATCTAACTGAAACGAATCACTTCCTTTAATCTCCTGCCATTGTTGATACCGTAATTCATCATAAAAATACTCTGGCGCTTCCGTGATATAGTTGTTTTCTGAAGCGAATTTCATGGCGCCTTCACCAGCGAGAAACACATGCTCGCTCTTCTCCATTACATCACGCGCAAGAGATACTGGGTTTTTAACACCTGTAATTAAACTTACGGCGCCAGCATGTAACTCTTTACCCTCCATAATTGCCGCATCCATTTCGTGTGTTCCTTCAGCAGTAAATACACTTCCTTTTCCTGCGTTAAACAAAGGGGAATCTTCTAAAACAATTACGGCCCTTTCGACCGCATCGGTAGCAGTACCACCTTCATCAAGAATGGTATATCCTGCTTCTAAAGCACGTTCTAAAGCTGCTCTGTAAGCCACTTCTTTTTCAGCTGTCATTTGTCCTCGCAACAAGGTCCCTGCTCCACCGTGAATGGCAATCGAGAATGTATTCATGTTTGCATAATTTTAGTGCCGAAAGTTACAAATTGAATTTCAATAAATTTCGGTTCAAGGCAGAAGTTTCGTAGTTTTGGAACTCATCTAAGTATCGTCTTTTATTAGGCTAGAAACAACATGTAATTCTAGCATATATTTTAAATTCCGAAAGTCTATGTCCAGTCAGAAACGTTTATTTTTACTCGATGCCTACGCCTTAATTTTTAGAGGGTATTATGCGCTTATAAAAAACCCGCGAATTAATTCGAAAGGACAGGACACATCTGCTGTAATGGGCTTTATGAATTCGTTATTAGACGTAATTCGTCGTGAAAAACCCGACCATTTAGCCGTATGTTTCGATAAAGACGGAAGTGCAGAACGTACCGCCTTGTTTCCCGATTATAAAGGAAATAGAGATGAAACTCCCGACGTAATTCGACAATCGATCCCCATAATTCAAGACCTTATTAAAGCGATGCACATTCCTTGTATAGAAATCAGCGGAATGGAAGCCGACGACATTATTGGTACGCTAGCAAAACAAGCCGAAAAAGAAAATTATCAGGTTTTTATGGTAACACCCGATAAAGATTTCGCACAGCTAGTATCCGAAAACATCTTTATGTATCGTCCCGCTAGAATGGGAAATGCTATCGAGATCTGGGGAATCCCAGAAGTACAAAAACGCTTTGGAGTTGAAAGACCCGAGCAAGTTATCGATTACCTCGGAATGATGGGGGATGCCAGCGATAACATTCCAGGACTTCCAGGTGTTGGCGATAAAACCGCTAAAAAATTCATTGCTGCTTATGGTTCTATGGAAGGGCTGCTTGCCAATACCGATAAGTTAAAAGGGAAAATGAAGGAGAAAGTGATCGAGAATGCTGAATTAGGACGTCTCTCTCGAAAGCTTGCAACCATTTATACCGATTGCGATGTAACCTTCAACGAAAAGAATTATGAGCTTTCACCGCCCGATGGTGAAAAAGTACAAGAGATCTTTGAAGAACTCGAATTCCGAAGAATGAAAGATCAGTTTTTAAAATTATTTTCAGGAGGAGATGCCGATGCAAAAGGGGGACTTACCACACCAGGAAGTTCGGAAGCTTCAGAAAAAGCAAGCTCAAAAACTAATAAATCGGCCTCTGCAGGCTCAGGACAATTTTCTTTATTTGGTGGAGACAGCTCAGCTTCCGAAGCAATAAAAGAAATTAATTCCCGAAAAACGCTCAAAGAAACCGAGCATTTCTATCAAACGGTTCAGCCAGGAATGGGAACAAAATTATTCCTTCAGAATTTATTAAAACAAACTAGTGTATGTTTCGATACAGAAACTACTGGGTTGAATCCGCTTACTGCCGAATTAGTGGGAATCGCATTTTCATGGGAAATAAGCAAAGGATTTTATGTACCGTTTCCAGAAGATCGCGACCAAGCCCAGCAACTTATTGAAACGTTACGCCCTTTCTTTGAAGATGAGGGAATTGAAAAGATCGGTCAGAATTTAAAATACGATATTAAAGTCCTGGCGAAATACGATATTACGGTAAAAGGAAAACTGTTCGACACGATGCTTGCGCATTATCTTATCAATCCAGATATGCGACATAATATGGATGTTCTGGCAGAAACATACCTCAACTATACCCCCGTCTCTATTACCGAGCTTATTGGAAAAAAAGGAAAAAATCAAAAATCGATGCGGGATGTACCCGTGGAAGATCAAACCGAATATGCAGTAGAAGATGCTGATATCACGCTTCAGTTAAAAGAACATTTTCAAAATGAACTCGGGGAAGCCAATACTCAAAAATTATTCGATGATATTGAAATTCCGTTACTTCGAGTACTCGCCGATATGGAGTTAGAAGGTATTAATCTTGACGAGGATTTTTTAAAAGGACTTTCCGAAGCATTAGAAACAGATATCGCCACCCTTGAAAAGGATATTTATCAAGAAGCTGGCGAAGAATTTAATATCGCTTCTCCCAAGCAACTGGGCGATATTCTATTTGGAAAATTGAAACTGGTTGACAAACCAAAGAAAACCAAAACGGGACAATTTTCTACGGCTGAAGACGTGCTTTCGTATTTAGCTAAAGACCATAAAATTATTCGTGATGTATTAGAATACCGCGGACTCGCAAAACTAAAAAGCACCTATGTAGATGCCCTTCCCGAACAGGTGGAAACTGCTACCAACCGTGTACACACCGATTACATGCAAACGGTCGCTGCAACAGGAAGACTTAGTAGCAACAACCCCAACCTTCAAAACATTCCTATTCGTACCGAGCGCGGACGGGAAGTACGAAAAGCGTTTATTCCGAAGAACGAAGATTACGTGCTGCTAGCTGCCGATTATTCACAGATCGAATTGCGAATAATTGCTGCCTTAAGCGAAGAAGACACGATGATAGAAGCTTTTAAAAACGGAGAAGACATTCATGCATCTACCGCTGCAAAAGTATTTAATGTTCCTATCGATGAAGTGACTCGTGAGCAACGAAGTAACGCAAAAACCGTCAACTTCGGAATTATTTACGGTGTATCTGCTTTCGGTCTCAGCAACCAGACTGATCTCTCTCGAAGCGAATCGAAAGAACTTATTGACACGTATTACAAAACCTACCCAAAGCTTCGTAATTACATGAGCGAGTTGGTCGATTTTGCACGGGAGAATGGCTACGTACAAACAGTATTAGGCAGAAGACGCTACCTCAACGGCATCAACGGAAGCAATGCTGTGGTACGTGGAGCTGCTGAAAGAAATGCCGTAAATGCACCTATTCAAGGAAGCGCAGCCGACATCATCAAGATCGCAATGATCAATATTTACAAAAAGCTTTCCGAAGGAAATTACAAAACCAAAATGTTATTGCAGGTACATGATGAATTGGTATTCGATGTCTACAAACCCGAATTGGAAGAAATGAAAACAATGATCAAGGCCGAAATGGAGAACGCATATACGCTTGCCGTGCCTTTAGATGTAGAGCTAGGAGTGGGACAAAATTGGTTAGAAGCGCATTAAAAACAAGGCAACACCCCACTTAACTTAACACAAGAGAGAGGTGTTTTATTTACTGCAAAAATTTTATATGTGTTAGGGCGAGTCCCTTTTCCGCTCCGCTTCAAAGGGTCGGGCTATACGCGCTACATGGTAGCCAGCTGCTATCCCTCTCGCAAAATACCTCGATAAGACGAATTAAGGTATAAGAATACGCTACTACAATTTAATAACGATGCGCTTCATAAATGATAACCAAATTCTCATTGTTAACATAAGAATCGACATTTAGAGTAAAACCGTCGGGATTAAAAGAGGTTAATACAGCAGAATTTATTCCGTTAGACCCTCCATTTTGATTTCCGTACCGAACACCAATACAATGACTGTCTGAAGCATATCTCGAAATACTGTTTATTGAATTACCAGAACCACCCACGTTAATCACTTGTTGGGTAATAGAACCAGCATCCTGTCTAGCGAAACCTTTCATACCACCAAAAGAGTTGTCTTTTCCATTATTATTGGTTGCCCCGCTAGCATTTACATTGTAACTTTCAATATTTGAATATGCTGTGAAAGAAACATGCCTTGGTTGAAAAGGTATTCCAGTTATTGTAATATTTCCTGCACCATTAATAATTGCTTTTCCTACATACACCCTCGGACTATTATCGAATAAAGGGGTCCAATTAGTACCGCTCCAGTAATAAAATCCAGCAGGGCTTAATCCCCCTGTACCGTCATTAAAAACTATAGTACTAATTGCCAAAGCACCTCCATTCGGGTTGGTAACAGTGGCAACATCGGTAGTAGAGGCAAGTGCAAATCTAGGCAACAATACTCCACCATCTGTTGAAGTAACATCTAACGCGCCTTGTGGAGTAGTTGTAGAAATCCCCACTTGTCCTGAGGCCTGGATAAATAAAAATAAGGCTAAAAAAGTTAATAAGTGAGTTCGTATCATAATTTGAGGTTTTACTAACATTCTAATATATATAACGAAAATTTGTTGAAAAAAGTTTTAATTATCACTCAATACAAAATTAATAATTATCCTTTAAGGGAAAAAAAATTAGCTTTTTTCCCTAATAAATGTTGAGTGCATCCGTTTTTTTAGCGATTCTACTAGGCATAAAAAAGCCCGAGTTCCAAAACATTGGAACTCGGGCTTAATAATTTAATTGTCTGTTAAACTTTTACTGTTTTTGATAAACTATTGTTAGGTCTTCAATGAGTACAGCACTACCATCACCTTCTACTACATCAACAAAATATCCACTAGGAATTACAATTGTCATTGTATTTCCAGATAATTCGGCTTCGATACTTTCACCGTCAGAATCGATGTCAACCGTATTTCCCGATTGTGTAAATGTTAGGGGTGAAATCTCAATTTCCTCAATACACTCGATGGTATATTCTCCGCCTTCAGGTGCATCAGAACTAATATCTAGAGTGATCTCTGCATATGATGTTGAAGTAGAAACACCCGTGCCATTATCAGCAAAGGTTAGAGTTTCGTTCTGGTAGCAATTAGTTTCAATTAAAAGGTTACTAGAAGCCGAACCATCCATATCTATATCGATCGTAGATTCCCCTCCAAACGAGGTCATTTTCCAAGTTCCTACCAAAGAAGCAGTTTCTCCTCCATTATCATCATCACTTGAACAAGATGTAATTACCAACGCAATAGCCAAAAGGCTTAAAAAATTTTTCATGATTTATTTTTTTTGTTAGCGGGCAAAGAAAGACGAATTTAATAATATCGACAAAAATTAATCACTTTTATTTGTCTACAAAACAAATCGATACGTTGCTTTTATTAAAAATATATTTTCAGGTTTTTGTCCAAAGATCTGGTTATCTACGATCGACCTAAAATTGTTCTCTGCAATTCCGTTACCGTTTATCCCCTGCGACCAAACGAAGAAAACTTCAGAGCCAGGAATATACTCCCAACGCACCACTAAATTTGATCGATATTGCACAAACGCAAAGTCTGGTTTTCCGAAGGAATAATCGGAGATCCCATCGGTATTCTCATCAATAGAATACGTGTCACCCTGTAATTGTATCTGATTTGTTGTATAGGTTGTAACACGATCGGAAAGGTCTGTTGCTATAGGATTATTCACATAATTAAAATCGGAATATTTCCCTCTCGCAATAAAGGGCTCTCCATAATACTGAATGCTTAGGTTGGGATTAATCGTATAATTTACTCGAAATACCGTGCTAATAGTTTCTTGGTCTATTGCTGCAGTGATATACCTTTTACCCTGTAAAAAATCTGACTGCGCTACATATTGTGTTTTATCGGGTCGCGACTCATATTTAGCTGTCATTGAAACATTCAACGAATTAAGGGGCTGATAATTTAATCGTACTTCATAACGAGTAAAACCAAAATTCTGCTCCCTTGCCTCCCCGAAAACATAGCCCAATGTTGTACTCAATTTTTTTCTACTATCGGTTCCAACATATAAAAACCCAAGATTAAAGCCATTATTTCGAAAACGAGGTCCGCCACGAAGCACCGAATTATTAAAATCTGCCGCATTATTTTCTGAACCTGCTTCCGCAAACCAGTTGTTTTTAAAGTTCACAAAACCCACTAACTGATAGTAAAACTGATTGTAATTTCCTTCAAAGTCATGATTAGAAGATTGATATGCCCTAATATTTGCGCGTCGGTACCAAGAAGTAGGTTTGTTAAATTCGCGCGTCACTCCAGCATATTGCTGTATATCATCTGCTCTTCGTAAAAATCCGATGTCATTTAATTCCAATTCTGGAGATCGCCAAACTCCTCCTATATTGTAACGCCAATTCCCGCCACCTCCTTTTCCAAATTCGAGTCGCCCACCCGTCCCCGTCAATGAAGTTTTTGTGGTATCAACTGCTACATGAGAGGCCCCTTCTCGTTGAAAAAGATGAACGATAGAACGTTGCGTTTCGGTAATAGCTTCAGCCGTACCATTTACTTGACTTAAAACGGTATTTCCTTCAATATAAAATGTACGGTCGTTCCAGTTATGTTTAAAATCGATTCCTCCGGAGTATGCATTGTCATGTAAGAAACCCAGATTTGGTTCCATCTTTCGATTGGTGGCCGTAAAAATTCCACCGATATAACTATTGCGGTCATTAAAATCTTTTTGTGCTCGCCCAACAAAATAATTGGTTAATGGCTCTACTAGTGTTTCAACCTCTGAGCCATCTTCATTAATCACTTCGGCAAATTCTTTCGAAGTAAGGCTTTCTAAAACTCCCACAGACCATCCATCTTTCGTTTTTCCACTAAATTTTGCAGCTCCTAAAATAGTAGTATTTTCAGGCTGATCTACATAGGCGGTCGTTGCGCCAAAGGCTGACCCCTGTGGACTACGACCAATACGTCGCGAAAAGAACAAATTGTCTTGATTGTTTCCGAAGCTATAATCGAAAATATTCTTATTCTCTACGAAAAAGGGGCGTCGCTCTTCAAAGAATATTTCGAATCCGTCGAGGGCAATGGCTCCGGGATCTGCATCTACCTGTCCGAAATCAGGATTGATCGTTAGGTCTAGCGTAAGATCGTTGGTGATTCCAATCTTTGCATCTACTCCTCCAGTGAGTCTTGCATCACTTCCATCGCGAAATGGATTCCCTTCTTCTTCCGGATAGGTTTTTAATTGGGTTACCGTGTAGGGTTGAACCTCTAATTGTTTTTGCGGTTTTATTCCCTTAATACCGCGAAGTTCCCCAAATTCACTCACCCATCCCGGTGCATTTGGAAGTACTGGTTGCCATAAAGACCGCTCTTCGGCACGAAAATACCGCCGGGTTGATTGTAATCCCCACACTTGTTCTTCATCGGCACTAAAACGCAACTGACTTAAAGGAATACGCATTTCTGCCGTCCAACCCTTTTCATCAATTTGAGTTTTTACATACCAGATAGGATTCCAGCTTCCGTCCCAGTTATTTCCATTTTGAGAAATAAATTCATCTCCTTTTACGCCAGCAGCACTAATCGTAAATGAGAATCCGGTGCGATTGTCGTTATAGCTATCAATATTAAATTCAACCCAATCCCCTTCAAAGCCATCGCGTCGTGATAATCGTTTTACAATATCTTCGGGAACCGCATCGTAACAGCGTACTGCGATATATAAATTCTTTTCATCATAAATGATCTTAAATTTTGTTTGTTCGGTGGGAGCTGTTCCATTATCTGGTTGGTTCTCTACATAATCGGTAGCCCAGTCTACCAAATCCCAAACAGGCTCATTAAAAATACCATCTAATTCTGGTGGTGTTTGGGAAGCGATCGAAGTAGTTAGATAACTTTTCTGAATTGGTTTTATTATTGTTTCTTTAGGAGGCTGCTCCGACTGAGCAATTAAGGCAGATAGACTCATCATAAAAAACAAAAGATTGATTAAATTGACGCGAAACATGATTGGTTGGTTTGTAAAAAAGACTCTAAGCGGTATCTTTTGTGACAGATTTAGTAATAATTAAGATATCTTTAACACTTGTAGCGTGATAAAATAGGAGTTATATCTTCAGAATTGTAATCAATAAAGCTTTTTTCTGAAGCTATTTTTTTAAGTACTTTACAAAAAATTACTAGGCTTATGAGAGGGCTCTTGTGTATATTAATTGCAGTGCTT
Organism: Cochleicola gelatinilyticus; assembly: GCF_001637325.1. GTDB lineage: Bacteria > Bacteroidota > Bacteroidia > Flavobacteriales > Flavobacteriaceae > Cochleicola > Cochleicola gelatinilyticus. Next base: position 1,129,491 of record NZ_LRXL01000026.1, on the reverse strand, counting down.
GTTTACACAAATAATTTTACGCAAACAGAAATTGGGCAACGAGTTCTTTCCGAAGAAATTTCAGAAATAATAACAGTTTATAGCCTGGATATTTCCCAACCTCAGCCATGTACTTAATAGCCATTTCTACGGAAAATAAAACTCTTTATAAAAAAATAAGCAAACGCTAAGATTTACTGAAAGGATGCGAAAACTAATCTCAAAAAAAAAACCTGCGTACGATATTACTGAAGCGCTTTCCACGTATCTCACGCGGCACGGAAGAAACATTAAAATTCCAATTTATTACGATGATCTACTGCGTTTTCAAGGATCGACAGTCGTTTATGATAAGTATGGAAACGATTCTTTATGGATTGGGGTGTATTACAGCGAATGGGAAACCGAAGAGATCGAATCGAGTTTAAAACGCATGTATTCGATCTTGCATAGTGATGGTAGCGACTCTCTACTGCCGTATCTTACTATTGATAGTATCGATTTTTGCACCTTCGGAAATTCGAAACCTTTTCGTGTAAAAGTGCGGAATATACTCAACGACAACTATATTTTTCTATACATAAAAAAAGCAGATGCATCGAGAATCTACGGATTGGAACTGGAACATCTCCTATCACCAAATCATATTAACTTTCTAGTTCACGGAAACACACTTATTGAAGAACACATCTCGGGAATTCCGGGTGATGATTTTATTGAGAACAACCTTGAATATTGCTCTGAACAGGATAAAAAAGAAATCGCTAAAGAGTTCGTAAAGTTTAATGAACGTTGTTTCGTTCGTCTTTTGGGCGATATGCGGTCTTACAATTATGTCATGGTACTTACCAACGATTTCGATCGTATTCAATACCGCATTAGAGCCATCGATTTCGACCAGCAGAGTTATGAGGGTAATTTAAAGGTATACTTACCGCAATTCTTAAAAGAGAACAATGTTTTGGTGAAAATGACCCTGTCGTTATTACAAGAAGCCTCCATAGAGCAATACAAAAAAGAAGAACGTTCGTTACTTGCAAAGCGTGCAACTAGTGAAAATAATCGTTTGCAGGAATTATTAACGTGCATGAAAAACGACGAGATCTCTCCTCCAGAAAAGATTAAAGAATTAAAAAAAGCGTTACTCAATCTTACAGGAGATATCAATTTCAAAAAATCGAAAAATATGGGAGAAATCTTAGAAAGCGCGCTCGATTTTATTGTTCGAAATTATAAAAATGAAAATCCGTATATTATCAAATAAGCTATGAGGGTAGTAAAAACAACAAGCGATGACCCAGAATTTATAGCTTTGGTTAAACAGCTTGATGCAGATTTAGCGGTAACCGATGGGGATGAACATGCATTTTACGATCAATACAATAAGTTAGACCACATTAATTATGTGTTAGTTGGTTATATAAACGATAAAGCAATTGCATGTGGAGCTATAAAAAAGTACAACGATGTTACTGTAGAAATAAAACGAATGTATACCCTACCCTTAGAACGAGGAAAAGGACATGCGGTTAAAATCTTATTAGAATTAGAAGCTTGGGCATCGCAACTAAAGTTTAAAAAATGTATCTTAGAAACAGGAACTCGACAGCCTTATGCCATTGCCCTTTATAAAAAATGTGGTTATAAGATCATTGAAAATTATGGACAATATAAAGGTGTAAAAAATAGTGTTTGTTTTGAAAAAAATTTGTTTCCAAAGGATCAATCAAAATAATATCTTTTAAAATTAAAGACAACTAGTAAAAATTAACTGTACAAAAAAAGTATTTAGTATAAATGCATAAAAAAACTATAAATAATTTATTATGCATGCATAGTATTTTTATATCTTTAACACCAAGAAGTTTTTAACGTTCAATCTGCTAATTAGAATTTTATGAAAATTAAGAAAGTATTGGTTGCAAATCGTGGTGAGATCGCCATTCGAGTACTACGTGCCTGCACCGAAATTAATTTACAAACAGTTGCCATCTATACCTTTGAAGACAGGTATTCACAGCACCGTTACAAAGCAGATGAATCGTATCAAATTGGCCCAAACGATGCGCCGTTAAAACCTTATCTCGACAGTGATGCTATTGTTGCGCTTGCAAAATCGAAAAACGTAGACGCCATTCATCCAGGATATGGTTTTCTTTCTGAAAATTCTGACTTTGCCCGAAAATGTGCGGCAGCAGGAATTATTTTTATAGGTCCCGATCCTAAAGTGATGGATGCGCTGGGAGATAAAATAACCGCAAAGAAAATCGCTGAGAAATGCAACGTTCCAATTATAAAAAGTAACACCAAAGAACTGTCTTCTCTAAAAATCGCCCTTTCTGAAGCTTCATCAATAGGATATCCATTAATGCTGAAAGCTGCTTCTGGCGGTGGGGGTCGCGGTATGCGAATTGTGCGGAACGATGAAGACCTTACAAATAATTTTGAATCTGCCCGCAGTGAATCCCTCAATGCATTCGGAGACGACACCATGTTTTTGGAGAAATATGTGGAAGAACCAAAGCACTTGGAAATACAAATTGTAGCAGACAATCACGGAAATATTCGCCATTTGTACGAACGGGATTGCTCGGTACAAAGACGCCACCAGAAAGTGGTGGAAGTGGCACCTTCATTTAATGTGAGTCAGAACGTAAAAGATGCATTGTATAAATATGCAGTAGCAATCGCTGAAGAAGTTAGTTATAACAATGTAGGAACGGTGGAGTTTCTTGTCGATAAAGAAGATAATGTATTTTTTATTGAAGTAAATCCTCGTATTCAAGTAGAGCACACTGTTACCGAAATGGTTACAGGAGTCGATCTTATTAAAACACAAATTTTTGTTGCAGGAGGTTATAAACTATCGGACAAGCAAATAAAAATTTACGATCAGGATTCTTTGGCGACGTATGGCTTTGCGCTACAATGTCGTTTAACTACAGAAGACCCTGAAAACAATTTCACCCCCGATTACGGAACTATCACGACTTACCGAAGTGCCTCCGGAATGGGAATACGATTAGATGCAGGAAGTATATACCAATCGTACAGTGTGAGTCCGTTTTTCGATTCGATGTTGGTAAAGGTCTCTGCGCATGGAAGAACTTTAGACGGCGCCGTGCGTAAAATGGTACGTGCGTTAAAGGAATTTAGAATTCGTGGCGTAAAGACCAACATTCATTTTCTACAGAATGTAATTCAGCACGAAACCTTCAAAAGTGGGAAAGCTTCAGTTAATTTTATTCAGAATACCCCAAAACTATTCGAAATAAAACTTTCTCAAGATCGTACTTCAAAAATCACTAATTTTTTAGGAGAAGTAATTGTAAATGGAAATCCAGATGTAAAGTACACCGACGATAAAAAGGTTTTCAGAACTCCAAAAATTCCTTCGTTTAATGCTTCGGAAGACTTTCCGAAGGGAACAAAAGATAAATTGACAGAGCTCGGTCCAGAAAAATTCTGCGCTTGGCTGAAGGAAGATAAAAAAATTCATTACACAGATACTACCATTCGTGATGCCCACCAATCATTACTGGCAACACGAATGCGAACCTACGATATGCTTGCGATGGCTGAAAGTTATGCCAAAAACCACCCAAATACTTTTAGTGTAGAAATGTGGGGTGGTGCGACCTTCGATGTATGTTACCGTTTTTTACATGAAAGTCCGTGGACACGTCTTCGTGAACTTCGGAAACTAATTCCGAATATTTTATTCCAGATGCTGCTTCGCGGTTCGAACGGAGTTGGGTATAAAGCATATCCCGATAATTTAATTGAAAAATTTATTGAAACTTCCTGGGAAAACGGAGTTGATATTTTTAGAATTTTCGATTCTTTAAACTGGGTAAAAGCAATGGAGCCGAGCATTCAATATGTGCGTAAAAATACAGGAGGAATTGCTCAGGCTGCGATAAGCTACACAGGAGATATTTTGGATCCAAATGAAACAAAGTATACCCTTAAATATTACACGCAGCTGGCGAAAGATCTTGAAAATGCTGGTGCACACATGATCGCTATTAAAGATATGGCCGGCTTGTTAAAACCGTATGCTGCAACCGAACTGGTTTCTGCATTGAAAGACACCTTAACTATTCCAGTGCATTTGCATACACACGATACTTCTTCCATACAATCTGCCACCTATTTAAAAGCGATTGAAGCTGGCGTTGATGTCGTAGATGTTGCATTGGGTGGACTTTCGGGACTTACCTCGCAACCCAATTTTAATTCGGTGGTTGAAATGATGAAACACCAACCCAGAGAGCACGAATTTGACATCAAAAAATTAAATGAATTTTCGAATTATTGGGAAGATGTTCGCGAGTTTTACTATCCGTTTGAAAGTGGTTTAAAAGCAGGAACGGCAGAAGTGTATCAGCATGAAATTCCGGGCGGACAATATTCTAATTTACGTCCGCAGGCAGAAGCGCTTGGTTTAGGTGATCGGTTTGATGAAGTTAAGAAAATGTACGCTGAGGTAAATGAGCTCTTCGGAAATCTTGTAAAAGTAACTCCAAGTTCGAAAGTAGTAGGAGACATGGCGATCTTTATGGTCACGAACGATCTTACTCCGGCAGAAGTGATGGAAAAAGGAGACAGCATCTCGTTTCCAGAATCGGTGATAAATTTCTTTAAAGGAGACTTAGGTCAACCTATGGGAGGTTTTCCGAAAAAACTTCAACAGTTAATCTTAAAAAATACCGAAGCTTATTCAGACCGCCCGAATGCCCATTTAAAACCTATTGATTTTACTGAGGAGTACAAAGCGTTTCAGAAAAAATTTCAGAAAGGATTTTCACGACCGATCGAATTTGAGGATTTCTTGTCCTACAGTTTATACCCAAGAGTTTTTGAGCAAGCACACGAAAAATACAAGGCGTATGGGAATGTAGCTATACTTCCTACTACCACGTTCTTCTACGGAATGAAATTAAGAGAAGAGGCCATGATCGAGCTGGAGCCTGGAAAGACCATTGCAGTAAAATTACTGTCGGTAGGAATTCCGAATGATGAAGGGGTGAGAATTGTATTCTTTTCAGTAAACGGAGAGAATCGTTTTGTGGAGATCAAGGACAATTCTATTAAGGTAGAAAAAGAGGTGCACATACAAGCCGATAAAGAAGATGACGGTCAGTATGGTGCCCCTTTGCAGGGAATGCTCTATAAAGTATTGGTGAAAAAAGGACAAGAAATTGTAAAGAATGATCCACTTTTTATCATAGAAGCCATGAAAATGGAAAGTACGGTAACAGCTACGAAGGCAGGAAAAGTAAAATCGGTCACCCTGAAACCGGGAACGATGCTAATGAAAGGGGATCTTGTTGTTACGGTGGAGTAAACCAAAACTTTGAAATTACCAAAAAGGTGAGTTTATGCTAAGAATAGCATAAACCCACCTTTCTTTTATACTTTTAAGGACATTTTCAAACTTCATAATTATAATCGGTATCCTTAATAAAAATTTATTCTTCACGAATTGTTTTTCAAATAAATAGTAGTACATTTGCAGCCCTCAAAAGCAGCCTTTTACAAGAATGCTTGCGGGTGAAAACAATGAATTATTAACAATTTGACAAAAAACTAATGGATACATTAAGTTACAAAACAGTATCTGCTAACAAGAACACCGTAACAAAAGAGTGGCTTTTAGTAGATGCGGACGGGCAAACATTGGGTCGTCTTGCGAGTGAAGTAGCAAAATTACTTCGCGGTAAACACAAACCTAGCTTTACACCACACGTGGATTGTGGGGATAATGTGATTATCATTAACGCAAAAAACGTCCAATTAACAGGTAATAAGTGGGATGACAAAACCTACATTCGACACACGGGATATCCGGGTGGACAACGTAGTTTGACTGCCACTGAATTATTCAAAAAGAGTCCTTCAAGAATGGTTGAAAAAGCCGTGAAAGGGATGCTTCCTAAGAACAAATTAGGAGCTGAATTATTCAGAAACTTAAAAGTAAATGACGGTGCTGAGCACGGTCAGGAAGCTCAAAAACCTAGATCAATCACTATTAACACTAACACCAAGAAGTAATGGAAGTGATTCACAAAATCGGACGAAGAAAAACTGCAGTAGCACGTGTGTACCTTTCAGAAGGAAAAGGAAACATTACAGTGAACAAGCGTGAGTTAGAAAAGTATTTCACTACGCCTACACTTCAGTACAAAGTTAAGCAAGCATTAGCTTTAACAGACAATGAAACAACATTCGACATCAGCGTAAACGTATTTGGCGGTGGAATTACAGGACAAGCAGAAGCGATTCGTCTTGCAATTGCAAGAGCTATGTGTACTTTAAACGATGAGAATAGAGGGATCTTAAAACCAGAAGGTTTATTAACAAGAGACCCAAGAATGGTAGAACGGAAGAAATTCGGACAGAAGAAAGCCCGTAAAAAATTCCAATTCTCGAAACGTTAATATTTATTCAATACATGTGTCGTATCGCAATACATTCGGTACGACACATTATTATAAGTTCATATTTTATTTAATTATTAAAGCTGTTATCCGTCTTAAGCGGAAAGTAGTTTAGCATCTAAACCTTTTAAACATAAGGTTGCTATCTATTTACAGAACGTAAACTATTACAAAAATGGCAAACAAAACAAATGCAGAAGTAAAAGAACTTCTGGACGCAGGTGTACACTTTGGTCACCTAACAAGAAAATGGAACCCGAACATGGCACCGTATATCTATATGGAGCGAAATGGGATTCACATTATCAACCTTTACAAAACAGTTGCAAAAATTGAAGAGGCGAATGAAGCCTTGAAAAAAATTGCATCTAGTGGACGAAAAATCCTTTTCGTAGCTACAAAAAAACAAGCAAAAGATATTGTTGCTGAAAAAGCAAAAGCTGCAAACATGCCGTACATCACAGAAAGATGGCCTGGTGGAATGTTAACAAACTTTGTTACCATTCGTAAAGCAGTAAAGAAAATGGCATCTATCGATCGCATGAAACAAGATGGTACTTTTAACACGCTTTCTAAAAAAGAACGTTTACAAGTAGATCGTCTTCGTATGAAGTTAGAGAAGAACTTAGGTTCTATTAGTGATATGAGTCGTCTTCCTGCTGCGTTATTTATTGTTGACACAACACGTGAGCATATTGCAGTAGCAGAAGCGCAAAAACTTAATATTCCTATCTTCGCTATGGTAGATACCAATAGTGATCCAAGAGTGATCGATTATGTAATTCCATCGAATGATGATGCATCTAAATCTATCGACAAAGTTATGTCTGCAGTTTCTGAAGCTATCATTGAAGGATTGTCTGAACGAAAGTCTGGGAAAGATAGCGATGACGATCAGTCTGGTGCTGCTCCTAAGAAAGCGAAGAGCAAAAAAGCAGATGCATCTTCTAAAGAATCAGGAGATAAGAAAGTAAAGAAAACTGCTGATGCTGAAGTACCTTCTAAAGATGCTGAAGACAAAAAAGCAATGAAAGAGGCTAAAAAGCCTGTTAAATTAGAATCTAAAAGTGAGACTATGGAAAAAGCAGGTCTTACTAAAGAAGAAGAATAAATAACATTCGCTTAAACTATTAAAGTCGTTTGATTCTTTTCTTTGCTGAAATAAATTGAACGACTTTTTTCAAATTCATACATTCATTAATTAAATCCCATATTATGGGAATTATAAATTCATAGTACGATGGTAAAAGTAACTGCCGCAGAAGTAAATAATTTAAGAAAGAAAACCGGAGCCGGAATGATGGACTGTAAAAAGGCATTGGTAGAGGCTGAAGGAAATATGGAGGAAGCAATCGCTATTCTTCGTAAAAAAGGACAAAAGATCGCAGAGAAAAGAGCAGATCGTGACTCTAGTGAAGGAGCTGCCATTGCTGCTGTTAATGACGATAACACAAAAGGTGTGATCGTTTCTTTAAACTGTGAGACAGATTTCGTTGCAAAAAATGACTCGTTTGTAGAAATGGCTCAGAAATTAGCTGATATCGCTTTAAATACAACTTCAAAAGAAGAATTATTACAAGCAGATTTCGACGGAATGACTGTAGAAGAAAAATTGATCGAACAAACCGGAGTTATTGGTGAGAAGATCGAAATTGGTGGATACGAGGTGTTAGAAGCTCCATTCGTAGGGTCTTATATTCACGGAAATAAAATTGGTGCATTAACGGGACTTTCAAAAGCGGTTGATAATGCAGACAAATTAGCAAAAGATGTTTCTATGCAAGTAGCTTCTATGGGAGCCACTACACTTTCATACAAAGATTTTTCTCCTGAATTTGTTGCTTCTGAAACTCAAGCACGTATTGCAGTAATTGAAAAAGACAACATCGAATTAGGTCGTTTAGGGAAAACATTGAAAAATGTACCTCAGTACATTTCAAGAATGCAGTTAACAGACGAAGTTTTGGCAAAAGCTGAAGAAGATGCGAAAGCTGAATTAAAAGCTGAAGGAAAACCAGAACAAATCTGGGACCGTATTCTTCCTGGGAAAATAGAGCGTTTTATAAGTGATAACACAACGTTAGATCACGAAAAAGCACTTTTAGATCAGAATTTTATCATGGACGAAAAGAAAAGCGTTGGAGAATATGTAAAATCATACGGCGATGTTGACGTTGTTGGGTTTAAGAGAGTTTCTTTAGCATAATTACTCCGTTCATTCAAAGAACAATTCAAATAGATTCTTATAGTTTGAATCGCAAAATTTTTAACCGTTCTCAATTTATTTTGGGAACGGTTTTTTGTTTTCGTACTTCATCCAACATTTTTAATTATTTTTGCACGAACAAACTCTCGCTATGCACTACAAAAGAATCCTTTTAAAACTATCAGGGGAAGCCTTAATGGGAAATCGCCAATACGGTATCGATCCTGAGCGCTTAAAAGAATATGCCGAAGAAATCAAAGAAATTATTGAAACCGGCGTTGAAGTCGCCATCGTAATTGGAGGTGGAAATATATTTAGAGGTGTTTCTGGAGCTAGTCGAGGAATGGACCGTGTACAAGGAGATCACATGGGAATGCTTGCTACCGTAATTAATGGATTGGCGCTACAAAGTGCCTTAGAAGATGAAGACGTACCTACTCGCTTACAAACGGCCATTAAGATTAACGAGGTAGCGGAACCTTTTATTCGTAGAAAAGCCATTCGACATCTTGAAAAAGGTCGTGTAGTAATCTTCGGAGGAGGGACCGGAAACCCATATTTTACGACCGATTCTGCAGCCGTATTGCGTGCAATCGAAGTGGAGGCAGATGTTATTTTAAAAGGAACCCGTGTAGATGGTATTTACTCCAGCGATCCAGAAAAAGATTCCGCAGCAACAAAATTCGATTTTATTAGTTTTGAAGATGTACTTCGGAAAGGATTAAAAGTAATGGACACTACCGCCTTTACATTAAGCCAAGAGAACGAATTGCCTATTATTGTTTTCGACATGAACACTAAAGGAAATTTAATGAAAGTTGTTTCCGGAGAAAACATAGGAACGAAAGTTAATTTATAGATCCTATCAAATTTGACAAAGTTCTTGCCATTTGATTAAAAAATGATATTTTTAAAATCAGAATACAAATTTCAGATTAATGTACTGAAATCTCAAATTGAAAACCTCCCGCATCTTGAACCAAAGCCTGCCTGCAAATAGCGATAGCAAGGCACAACAATTAGGGACCGTAACACATATATAATATGGAAGAAGAAATTAAATTTATAATCGACAGTACCAAGGAAGCAATGAATAAAGCTTTGTCTCATCTTGAAAAACAACTGGTGAATATACGGGCAGGAAAGGCTTCACCTTCTATGTTGGGAAGTGTAATGGTAAATTATTACGGAAACCCTACACCTTTAAGTCAAGTCGCAAATGTAAATACACCCGACGGGATGACAATTTCTATTCAACCTTGGGAAAAAGGGATGATTCCAGAAATTGAAAAAGGAATTCATCAGGCAAACATTGGCTTTAATCCAATGAACAATGGTGAAAGTGTTATTATTAACGTACCACCATTAACAGAAGAACGTCGTAAAGATCTTGCTAAGCAAGCCAAAGCAGAAGCAGAAGAAGCAAAAATTGGAGTTCGAAATGATCGTAAAAATGCCAATAACGATATTAAAGATCTCGATGTTTCCGAAGACATGAAAAAGAATTTAGAAATCGACATTCAAAATATGACCGATGAACATATTCAAAAAATAGAATTGGTGTATGCCAAAAAGGAAAAAGAAATTATGACGGTATAATTTACTGTTAAAGTTAAACATAATACAATAAAGCGGCCTAAAAGCCGCTTTATTACTACCTTTGCATTTCCTAAAAACGAGTCACAAGACTATATGCGGCACCTCCTTTTAATTTTTATCTTGTTAATCGGGTTTTCTACCCTAGCACAAGAGCCCGCTATACAAGTTAAAAAAGATACTTCGGCTACTAGAGTAGAAAAGAAACAAAGCCCGTTTAGTACGGGTTACTATCCATTATCCTTCTTTGATTTCGATTTAAAATACCTTATTAAATATAATAATTATGAAGGCTTACGGCTGGGCGCTGGAGGTGTTACCAATAATAAACTTTCCGAGAAATTTAAAATAAGTGGTTATGTGGCTCATGGGTTTAAAGACAAGGATACTAAATTCAGCCTTGGTGGAAGTATTCGTTTAAACAAAGAAAAAAATACATGGATCAATGCATTTTACATTGACGACATTGAAGAAATTGGCCGCTTTAATTACTTAACCGATGCTCGCGTATATTCTGTTTTCGAACCACGATTGGTGAATGTAACGCAATTCTATAAACATCGTACCTGGCAGCTTAATCTTCAAAATGAATTTTCTAAAAAATTTCTTTCTGAAGTTCGTATAGGTCGTAGCCGTATAGAACAAATTGAAAATTACCGGTATTTAAACGACGGAACGCTATACAACTCTTATGAAACTGCAGAGATTACAGCCTCAGTGCGTATAAGCCCTAAGACTAATTTTTTTACAACTGAAGACGGACGCGTTGAGTATTTCGATGGATTTCCAAAAATTTCAGCACAAGTTACACAAGGTATTAAAGGAATTACAGAAAGTGATTTTAATTACACGAAATTCGGACTTAAGCTCGATTACTACATAAAACGAACCGATCTCTCCTCCACCAATATTTTACTGGAAGGAAACCTTGCAACGGGTGATGTTCCATTAACGCATTTATTTCACGCCTACCCTAACAGTCCTACAAAAGATCAAATTCTTCAACGGTTTTCGGTAGCAGGTCGTCGAAGTTTTGAAACCATGTATTTTGGGGAGTTCTTTTCAGATAAATTAACTACGCTTCAAGTAAAGCATAGTTTGCGGCGGTTTTATTTTTCTGAACGCTTTAAGCCAGAACTCGTATTTATAACAAAACACGCATTAGGAAGTCTATCGAACAAAACAGACCACGTTGGATTAGAATTCAACACCCTAGAACAAATCTATTCTGAAACAGGTTTTGAATTGAATAAATTAATCTTTGGTTTTGGGTTAAGTTTCGCATATCGATACGGTTACTACAACCTTCCTGAATTTGAAGATAACGTTTCTTTTAAATTTACCTTTTACTTAAAGTTATAAGTCTTAAAAACGTATCGAAAAAGACCCCTTGCTCCTTTGTTATTCATACCTTTGCGAATGAAAGTAATCTAGGTTCGATTTGAATAAATTATTTAGTATAGGTTTTTGGAATACTGTCGCTCGTTTTATTCTACGGAATCGACCGCTTATTCTTATTATTATTGCCGCCATTACCGTTTTCTTCGGAATGCAATGGAAAAATATGCGCTTTACCTATACGGAAGCGAACTTACTACCAGACGATCATGAGGTAAACCTTCAATACAGCGAATTTTTGTCCCACTTTGGTGAGGAGGGCAATTTAATTGTTCTTGGCATCAAAGACTCTACCCTGTTTACTCCTTCTAAGTTTACCGCATGGGATCAACTTTCGAAAGACCTTCAAAAATCCGATGAAGTTGCCCTATCACTTTCCGTAGGAAATCTTCAGAAATTAGAAAAAAGAAAAGACACAACTGGTTTCAAAATGGTTCCAGTTTTGAAAGATTCCATATTTTCAGAAGAAACCCTTAAAAAATATAAATACGAGCTTTTCAATAAACTACCCTTCTACAATGGGTTGGTGTATAGTCCAAATAAAAAGTCGGTTCGAACCGCAATCTATCTAAAGAAAGATATAGTTAACACCCCTGCTCGAAAAGATTTTATAGACAAAGTACTTATTCCTCGCATACATGAATTTGAAGAAACTACCGGAATAAAAGTACATGCTTCGGGAATGCCTTATATACGTACGCTAAATTCACAAAATATTATTGACGAAATAGGAATGTTTATTGGGGCTGCATTACTGGTTACCTCATTAATTTTCTTTTTCTTTTTTAGGTCGTGGCGAGCGACATTTATATCAATGTGCACGGTAATTATTGGGGTAATGTGGGCGTTTGGAATTCTAGGATTACTGCATTATGAAATTACAGTACTTACTGCTTTAATTCCCCCTCTCATTATTGTTATTGGGATTCCTAATTGTATCTTTTTAATTAATAAATACCAACAAGAGATAAAACAGCACGGTAATCAAGCAAAATCGTTACAACGGGTTATTGCAAAAGTGGGTAATGCTACATTAATGACCAATGTAACGACTGCTTCGGGATTTGCCACGTTTATCCTTACTAACAGTCAGTTATTAAAAGAGTTCGGTATTGTAGCTTCCATTAATATAATCGCTATATTTCTATTAAGCCTGTTCATTATTCCAATTGTGTACAGCTACATGGAAATTCCGAAATACAAACATTTAAAACACCTTAACAAAGGATGGATTAATGATTTTGTAAACTGGATGGAAGCGATGGTTCGCCACCGTAGAATTGCAATTTATGTAAGCGCCGTAATCTTGCTTTGTGCCAGCATTATTGGTATGTACAATATTAAAATTTCGGGAAGTATTATAGAGGACATGCCACAAAAAGCAGAATTCTATAAAGACATTCGATTTTTCGAAAAAGAATACAACGGGATCATGCCATTAGAAATATTGGTAGATACGAAGCGCCCCAAAGGTGTTATGAAGCTCGCTACTTTAAAGAGAATGGATGAATTACAAGAGTATATTACAGAAATTCCTGAATTTTCTAAACCTCTTTCGGCCGTAGAATTAGTAAAGTATTCGAAGCAGGCTTATTATAATAACAATCCCGAATACTATCAATTACCTAATAGTCAAGAACGAACTTTTTTACTTTCGTATGCTAAGAACAGTTCACAAGACACGAACCTACTTTCCAGCTACATTGACTCTACTGGTCAATTTGCGCGTATTACAGCTTTTATGGTTGATACGGAGACCGAACGGTATGATCGTATTGAAGAAGACTTAAATGCCAAGATTGCTAAGATATTTCCCAAAGAACGATATAATGTAACGTTAACAGGGAAAGCATTGGTGTTTCAGAAAGGAACAAAATATTTGGTGAATAATCTTATTATATCACTCTCACTCGCAATCTTCCTTATAGCATTATTTATGGCGTGGATGTTTAGAAGCCTTCGAATGATTTTAATCTCATTAATACCAAATTTACTTCCACTTATTATTACTGCAGGGTTAATGGGGTTTCTAGGAGTTCCTATAAAACCATCTACGATTCTTGTTTTTAGCATTGCCTTCGGAATTTCGGTCGACGACACCATTCACTTTTTAGCGAAATACCGGCAGGAGCTTATTGCTAATAACTGGCGTATTAAGAAATCTGTATATGCGGCGTTACGTGAAACTGGTGTAAGTATGTTTTATACTTCTATTGTGTTGTTCTTTGGATTCTCTGTTTTTACAATTTCGAGTTTTGGAGGAACCGTTGCTTTAGGCGCTCTGGTTTCAGCAACACTTTTATTCGCAATGCTCTCTAATTTGTTGCTCCTACCCTCTTTATTATTATCGCTAGAAAAAAGCATTGCAAATAAAGAAACGTTTAAACAACCTGCTTTAAAAATTATTCCAGACAAAGACGAGGAAAATGAGGATGAGGACGAAGAGAATATTGAGGGATCGAATTAACTGTTAATAGAGGTTTTATTTCTTTTATTCTAGCACACATATTTAGTATTATGAAATCTTAATATTGAAAAGCGAAAACATAGCCTATTTACAGATTATTGTTTCTGAATTCTCGAATTTCAATTAAAAAAGTATCTTTGCCATTCAAACTTTGAAACCCATGAAACAACAGGATATAGCACATGTTTTAACACAAGAACCCACCTTACATTCCCTTTTGGTTAGAGGCTGGGTACGGTCCTTTAGAAGCAACCGTTTTATTGCTTTAAATGACGGTTCTACGATTAAAAACATTCAATGTGTGGTTGATTTTGAGAACTTTGAAGAAGATGTTTTAGCAAAAGTAACCGTAGGGGCTGCGGTGGAAATAAAAGGCGTTTTGGTTGAAAGTCAAGGACAAGGACAATCGGTTGAAATTCAAGTGAGTGACATCGAAGTTTTGGGAGAAGCCAATCCTGAAGATGTAAAATTAACTATTCTTTCTCCTAAAAGACATACTTTAGAAAAGTTACGCGAACAGGCACATTTACGGGTTCGCACACAAACCTTTAGTGCTGTAATGCGTACACGCTCTAAACTATCTTTTGCGATTCATGAATATTTTCAGAAAAACGGATTTTATTACATGCACGCTCCCATCGTTACGGGAAGTGATGCTGAAGGTGCCGGGGAAATGTTTCGTGTAAGTGCTCTCGACCCAAAAAATCCACCCCTAAAAGAAAACGGAGAGATCGATTATTCTAAAGATTTCTTCGGAAAAGAAACCAACTTAACGGTAAGTGGCCAATTGGAAGCCGAAACCTACGCCATGGGATTAGGAAAAGTATATACTTTCGGACCAACATTTCGTGCTGAAAACTCGAATACTTCACGTCATTTGGCAGAGTTCTGGATGATCGAACCGGAAGTTGCATTTTGTGACCTAGCAGGTAACATGGATCTTGCTGAAGACTTTATAAAGTATGTTATAAAGTATGCGTTGGAACACTGTGCAGATGATCTTGAGTTTTTAGAGAATCGTTTGTTACAGGAAGAAAAAAGCAAACCACAAGCAGACCGAAGTGATATGCCGTTACGTGAAAAACTTCAGTTTGTGTTAGAAAATAATTTTAAACGGGTTTCCTATACAGAAGCAATCGATATTTTAAAACGATCGAAACCAAATCAGAAGAAAAAATTCAAATATATTATTGAAGAATGGGGTGCCGACCTTCAGAGCGAACACGAACGCTTTTTAGTGGAAAAACATTTTAAGTGCCCGGTAATTTTATTCGATTACCCAGCAAAAATTAAGGCCTTCTATATGCGTTTAAACGACGACGGAAAGACCGTCCGTGCGATGGACGTATTATTTCCAGGTATTGGTGAGATCGTAGGAGGATCTCAGCGTGAAGAACGTTACGATGTCTTAAAAGAGAAAATGGAAGCGATGGGAATCGATGAAGAAGAATTACACTGGTATTTAGATCTTCGAAAATTTGGTACAGCTGTTCACAGTGGCTTCGGATTAGGGTTTGAACGCCTTGTTCAATTCACAACAGGAATGGGAAATATACGGGATGTAATACCTTATCCCAGAACACCTGGAAATGCTTCTTTCTAAATAAGAATTTGTTTTTAAGAAAAAATAGCATTCACAAGCTTTTCATAAAACCCGCCACTTAAACGAATAAGTAGTGGGTTTTTTTTAACTTAGTGGTACGATAAAAATCTCATGTTAAAACAACAACTTAATTTTAAACTTTCTCAGAAACTTTCTCCTCAACAAATCCAGTTGATGAAGTTAATTCAATTGCCTACACAGGCTTTTGAGCAACGTCTTTCTCAGGAAATGAACGAGAACCCGGCATTGGAAACTGGCAAAGAAGAACCAGAAACATTCGATGAAGAATACGGAAATGAGCAGGATGAATACGATAATGAGGGAACAGAAGTAATTGAAGCAGAAATAAATGTTGATGATTATCTAAGTGATGATGAAACGCCGAGCTACAAATTATCGGCAAATAATTACAGTGCAGATGATGAAGAAAAGCAGATGCCATATGCATCGGGAACTTCTTTTAATCAACATCTTTTACAACAGCTCAACACATATCGTCTTGAAGAAGATGAAAAAGAAATTGCAAAGTTCCTCGTTGGGAGTGTTGACGAAAGTGGATACATACGAAGAGAGGTTCAGGATATTGTAGATGATCTTGCATTCACTCAAAATGTATATACTACTGAAGATAAAATAGAAAAAGTTTTAAAAATAGTTCAAGATTTAGACCCTTCTGGCGTAGGGGCTCGTGACCTTCAGGAATGTTTATTGCTTCAGTTAGAACGTAAAGAGCCTACCGAATTTGTTTCTTTAGCAATCACTATTTTAGAAGACGCTTTCGAACACTTCAGTAAAAAACATTATAAAAAACTACTTCAGAAATTTGATATTACAGAAGATCAACTTCGAGGAGCTATCCATGAAATTGAAAGTTTGAATCCGAAACCTGGAGGGGCTTTTTCAGGAAGTACACGAATGGTGGAACATGTGGTACCCGATTTTGCCATTAAGATCGTGGATGGAGAATTAGAACTTACCTTAAACGGAAGAAATGCTCCAGAGCTTCATGTGTCGCGCGATTATACAAACATGCTAAAAGGCTATAAAGAGTCGAAAGACAAGTCGAAATCGCAGAAAGACGCTGTGATGTTTATTAAGCAAAAACTAGATGCTGCTAAATGGTTTATTGATGCTATTAAGCAAAGGCAACAAACACTTTTTGTCACCATGAATGCGATTATGCATCGCCAAGAAGAATATTTTTTAACAGGTGATGAGCGAAAGTTGAAGCCAATGATCCTCAAAGATATTGCCGATAAAATTAATATGGACGTTTCTACAGTTTCAAGAGTAGCAAATAGTAAATACGTAGACACTCCTTACGGAACCAAGCTTATTAAAGAGTTTTTTAGTGAATCGATGACGAATGATCAAGGGGAAGAAGTTTCTACTAGAGAGATCAAAAAGATTTTGGAGATAACCATTTCTGAAGAAGATAAAAGAAAACCACTTACCGACGATAAACTTGCTAAGGTCTTGAAGGAAAAAGGGTATCCAATCGCACGACGAACTGTAGCTAAATATCGCGAACAATTAGACCTTCCAGTTGCACGCCTTAGAAAAGAAATTTAATGAACTGGTTTCTAAGAATCGCAGCATATCTTTTTCATCCGCTATTAATGCCGCTTTTAGGGGGCGTTGTATATTACACCATTACCCCACGATATATTGAACCGGAACTAATACAAGCAAACTTACTAGCTATAGCCATTATAACCGTGTTTATTCCTATTATTACTTTTTTTCTTCTGAAGAATTTAGGGGTGATAGAATCGATACATTTAGAAAATGTAAAAGAGCGAAAAGTTCCTCTGATGGTTCAGAGTGTGTTGCTGCTCCTGATTATTAAAGTAGTATTTAATGTATATGATAGTCCCGAAATGTATTACTTTTTTGTGGGGATATTGTTTTCGAGTATTACTGCGTTAATGCTTGTATTATTAAAGTTTAAAGTGAGCTTACATCAAATAGGAATCGCGGGTGTAACTATGTTTTTAATAGCACTAAGCGTACACTTTAAGGTTAATGTACTCCTAGGTCTCAGTGTATTTTTTATAATAAATGGTTGGGTAGCTTCATCCAGATTACATACCGAAAGTCATACCCTAGCCGAATTAATTATCGGATTCTTCGTAGGCATGTTACCTCAGCTTATACTTTTAAATTTTTGGTTATAAAATGTAGAACATTAAACCAATTTTTATAGTTCTAAAATCTACTGTTTCGCCTTCAGTTGTAACCGCATCTTTAAAGAAAGGGTTGATACTATAATTTGCGTAAAAATTTATCCCTCCATATCCAAAACTTAAAGTCGCAGCTAACCGTAACCGATCGAATTCTGGAACATCGGTTTGTCCTCCGTTATTTCCATTTTGTTTGAATGTTGATCGAAACCAGTAAGCATAACCGACTCTAACTCCCGTATAAATTCGCCAAAAACGATAAGAACTGGCTGTGGAACTGCGCCATCGGAATTCAATAGGAGCTTCAATCACCGCAGTAGCAAAACTATTACGATCATAATCTACTTCACTATCTTTTAATACTGTAAATATTGTTTCATCATTTAAATTTTCACCTATAAAAAGAGTTTGTCCAAACTGATCGAATGCTAGTCCAGCACCAATAGCGACCGCTATATTTCTTCGTTTATTTATAGGCATATCTCGTAGGAAACCAAAATGAACACCACCAGAAAGCCCCCTAATATTTACGCCACTTGGCACACTTGATAATAAGTTATACGTTAAGCCTGCATAGAATTGATCCTCTCTATATAGAGAATCAACAGGATTCGTAGATGTTAGTTTTTGTGCAAAACCTTGACACATCATCAACATACCAATAACGAGAAAGCTGTTTTTAAATAATTTCTGCATATCTTAAATATACTTGAATTCTATTATTGTAAACAAAAAAACGCCTTGAAATAAATATTCAAGGCGTTTTAAATAATTTATAAATACTACTTAATTATCAACTTGATTACCCGGTGAGGTAATGTAGATAATTTTTAACATATTCATTTCTCTTAATTCCTGTTTAATATCGGTAACGAGACCAGTATTTGTATCCTCATCCACCTTCAAGGCAACCATTACTTTATCCTGAAGTTCAGGTCGTAATTTAGCTCTTGTCTCTGCTAGTGCAGATTTAAGGCTTGAAACATCGGTATATTTATCTCCGATCTGGATTCTTCCTTCTTTACCATATTTATCCTGATATCTTTGACTTGGTCTACCGGCAAAAATATAAACAGATCGATCTTTTTTTAGTTTTTCAACTTGATCTGCTTTAGGCAGGTCATTCTTCACTAACAGATTACTATCACGGAGGACAGTCACAACCATAAAAAAGAATAATAACATAAATACGATATCCGGTAAGGACGCCGTGTTTACAGCAGGTAACTCACCACCTTTTTTCTTTTTGAATTTTGACATAAGTACGTTATTTATTTATTCTCCTGATTTTCTTGGCTCGGCTTCTGAAAGTTTCTGCGGGAATAACTTCTGAATATTTTCAAGTTTTTCCTGAGTTGCTTCTTCGTTTCCGTTATAAGAACCTTCATCGATAGCACGTTTTACTTCGGTAAATTTCCAACCGTATAAACGTTGAGATTCACGATCTCTTAAAAAATTATACGCCGCCACTAATTCATTCTGTACAGCGATATACATTTTGTAAGAAGTTAAACGGTCATTCTGTACCGAGATAATTGCCTTGTCTGGATCATCAGATGATTCTGGACTACGTTTTCCTTTACAATAGCTACAGTAATTAGGAGCCCCTTGAGGCGCTCCACCATTGTCAAGGAAATCTATAGCTGCTTGACGTAAATCTTTCAATTCCATCAACTCTTCTTCAACCAACAATTGATCGTCTTGATTCACATTTACAACAAACAAGTTTTTCTGTTTAATAACAACTTGTTCATCTGTGGGTGGTTCATCGGGTGGAAGCTGACGTGCAATCCCTTTATCCTTCTCAATGGTTGTTGTAACCAAGAAAAAGATAAGTAAAAGGAATGCGATGTCTGCCATAGACCCTGCATTTACTTCTGGTGTTGCTCTTCTAGCCATAGGTTATTTTCTTATTTTGGTGATTCCACTAAATATCATCGAACCGATTGCTAATACCGCAAGTATGTAAAACACATACAAACCAGTTGAAACCCATTTCGAACCACTTGCAGAAAGAATGTCTCCATCACGCATCACTGTTTCTTGACCATCGGCCAAAACATAGGAAACCACTACAATTAATATAAAAGCTCCAACAGAGAGTAATGTTTTCTTTAAATCGCCTGAAAAAACTCCTTTTAGAACAAAGAATAGCACAAATAAAAGAACCAATGCGAATGTAATATACGCTACATATAAATACCCATCGACGCCTGCACCTGTAGATGCTACAACTTCATCACCTTTAGAAATAATCATGGCAAGAAAAACGATTCCCGCAATGCTTAAAAGCAATCCTACTATTTTTAAAATTTTATGTAAAGCCATGTATTGGGTTTTAAAAATTATCTTCTGTTTTTGTAGTCAACAAGCATGTCGATCAATGTGATAGAAGCATCTTCCATACTGTTCACAATACTATCAATCTTAGCGATGATGTAATTGTAAAAAATCTG
The DNA here is from genome assembly GCF_001637325.1 of Cochleicola gelatinilyticus. GTDB lineage: Bacteria > Bacteroidota > Bacteroidia > Flavobacteriales > Flavobacteriaceae > Cochleicola > Cochleicola gelatinilyticus. The sequence goes on along the minus strand of NZ_LRXL01000026.1, from coordinate 1,109,160 downwards.
TAGGATAATCGCAACAATCAGACCGAATACAGTTGTTAATAATGCTACTTTAATACCACCCGCAACAAGTGAAGGGTTCATATCACCAGCAGCTTCAATTTTATCGAAAGCAAGAATCATCCCGATTACCGTACCCATGAAACCAAGCATTGGCGCCAGAGCGATAAATAAAGAGATCCAAGAAACATTCTTCTCAAGTTGTCCCATTTGAACTCCTCCATAGGCAACAACTGCTTTTTCTGCAGCTTCTAAACTTTCATCTGCACGATCTAAACCTTGATAGTAGATAGATGCAACAGGTCCTTTTGTATTTCTACATACTTCTTTCGCAGCTTCAATACCACCGCTATTTAAAGCATCTTCAACATCTTCAGCTAATTTCTGAGTATTAGTTGTAGAAAGATTAAGGTAGATAATTCTTTCAATAGCAATTGCTAACCCAAGAATTAAACACAATAAAACAATCCCCATAAAAGCTGGTCCACCTTCGATGAATCGCAGTTTTAATTCTTGATGCCATCCTAAGGACTCTTCTTCTGCTACTGCAGCTTCTTCATCTTGAATAAATGTAACAGTTGCTGCTGTTACTAAAGTTTGTGCACTTGTTGGCATCGTTTGAGCTACGGAAGCGTTTGCTGTGAATGTTCCCGCAAAAACTAATGCGGCAATTGCCATAATAGAAAATAATTTTTTCATTGCTATCGACTTAAGGTTTATTTTTAGTTAAGGGTTTAAAGATATAAAAATAATTAGTTAATCTCCAATAATAAATTTACTGAAAAGCCTGTAATCTCTGTTACTAAAGCAGTTATCCTACCAAATTAGGTTAAACGACAAATTTAAGAGATGAAAGGCAAAAACTCATGCTTTAAAATGAATTTTCGATGAGAGCTTATTATATAATTTTAATTAGAAACTGCATTTTTAACAGTTTACTCTCAAGACAACAAAAATGATCTTTGAAAGTAATTATAATATAAAACTCACTTTTAATTAAGTTCATTTTGCAGAGAGGAAGGGATTCGAACCCTCGATACGCTTTTGGCGTATACACGCTTTCCAGGCGTGCGCCTTCGACCGCTCGGCCACCTCTCTATTAATTAGTCCCCTTTAATTAGTCTCCTTAATTATAAGGAACGCCAAATATCAAAAATAAATAACTCTTACAAAATAGTTATGGCTATAAATTTTAATTCATCTCCCCACGAAGCGAAGTTTCAAAAATAGTTTTAAAGCTTTTAGGTGCTATTTTTTGTCCCAATAAATATTTTAATTTAGCTAATGCGGCTTCAGTAGTGCAATCTTTACCGCTAATTACTCCTATTCTTTTTAAAGCAACACTAGTTTCATAAAGTCCCATAGTTACACTTCCACCAGAACACTGTGTCACATTAATCACAGGGATGCCACGATCTATAAGTTGCTTTAGCTCTTTTATAAACCATGCTTCATTAGTAACATTTCCACTTCCAAAGGTTTCAATAATTAATCCTTTTATTTTTGGATATCCGCATATATGTGCTACCGTTTCGATATCTATTCCCGGAAACATTTTCAGTAATACAATATTCGACTCCATTTGTTTATGAACCTTCAATTTCTTTCTTCGGTTTGGTTTGTATAATGCATCATAATTTACCGTTAAATGAACCCCACTCTCAATTAATGCGGGATAATTTAACGAGGCAAAGGCTTCGAAGTGTTCGGCATTTATTTTTGTGGTTCGGTTCGCACGATAGCCTTTATATTCAAAATACAAACATACTTCTCCTAAAACCGACTGTCCCTTTTCCCTTAATGCAGCGATCTGTATCGACGTGATAAGGTTCTCTTTAGCATCGGTTCTGAGATCTCCAATAGGGAGCTGTGATCCTGTAAAAACAACTGGTTTTCCCAAATTTTCTAGCATAAAGCTTAGCGCTGAAGCCGTATACGACATGGTATCGCTTCCATGCAACACAACAAATCCATCGTACTTTTCGTAATTTTCTTCGATGAGCGTCGCTAACTGAACCCAATACTTAACATTCATGTTAGAACTGTCGATGGGAGTTTCGAAACTGGTGGTGTTGATCTCGCAGTCCAATAATTTAAGTTCTGGGATATGTTTTAAAAGATCATTAAAATTAAAATTTCGTAACGCGCCAGTTTCAAAATCTTTAATCATACCAATAGTTCCACCGGTATAGATAAGTAAAATTTGTGTGTTGTATTTCATTCGGCAGTCGTGTATGCAATTATTTTTTCTTCGGAAGCAACTCAGCTATGTTTAATCTGCTGAAATTAGATTCCGAATATTTCTTTTGAATTTTCAGTAGTAATACGTGCCACTTCCCTTTCTGAAACCGAATAGATATCTGCTATCTTTTTCGCCACTAAAGAAAGATAGCTACTTTCGTTTCTTTTCCCCCGAAAGGGCACTGGTGCTAAATATGGAGCGTCGGTTTCTAAAACAATGTGTTTTAAATCGATTTGTGCTAAAAAGGTATCTATTTTTCCATTCTTAAAAGTAACCACACCTCCAATTCCTAATTTCATATTGTAAGATATGGCTTGTTTTGCCTGTTCTAGAGTTCCTGTGAAACAGTGGAAAATTCCGAAGAGATCCTCTCCTTTCTCTAGTTCCAACACTTCAAAAACCTCATCGAATGCGTCTCGGCAATGAATTACAATAGGCAATTTATATTTTTTGGCAAGTTGTATTTGCCTGCGAAACGCATCTTGCTGAATTTTTAAAGTTGATTTATCCCAATAGAGATCGACTCCTATTTCACCCACGGCATAAAAAGTACGCGATTTAAATTCTGCTTCAACGTGTGCTAATTCGCTCTCATAGTCTTCTTTAACTGAAGTAGGATGCAACCCCATCATTAAAAATATGCGGTCGGGATATTTTTCCTCTAATGCATACATTGCATTGGTAGATTGTGAATCGATTGCCGGAATAAAAAAACGTTGCACTCCTTCAGCAAAGGCTCGTTTCATCATGGCTTCGCGATCTTCATCGAAGGCATCGCTATATAAATGGGTGTGTGTATCTGTTAACATTCTTGCAAAGCTACTTATTTTGTTTGCTATCTTTGAAATAAAATCAGCATGCAATTACGACAATTTCTGGAAGCACAGCAGTACCATCGAATTCCTTTAAAAAAATTGGCCACTGGACATTACAAACTCACGGCGATGTTAAACGGTATGTCTGGCAACTTTATTTTAGACACCGGCGCTTCTACCAGTTGCATCGGTTTTGAAAGTGCCACCTATTTTCTTATGAATAGCGAAGAAAGCGATATAAAAGCGGCGGGAGCTGGAGCCATAAATATGGAAACAAGAGCTTCACGAAATAATACGATTACCCTTGAAGCGTTAACTATTAATCGGCAAGATTTTGTGCTATTCGATCTATCTCACGTAAATGAAGCCTTGCTCCAAGTAAACGAAACCAAGGTACATGGCATTATTGGTGCAGATCTTTTAAAGAAAAGAAGGGCTGTGATCGACTACGGTAGAAACTGCTTGTATTTAAAATAGGTAACAAGCCGCTTGGATTACAAAATTTTAGTACTTTTATTTTCAGTCAAATAACTCACCTAGGAATGAAGCTACACTCAGCTAGTGCGTTTTTACTTATATCTTTTATGTGTTTCACGGTTTCCGCTCAGGAATTCGACGCATCTTATTATAAAAAACTGGCATCCAGCAATACAAATACTAGTATTCGGCTAAAAGCAATGGACAGCATTTTAGCTAAAACATTTCGAACAGACCCTAAAACTTTTATAGCCTACAGTCTTGAATATATTTCATTAGCAAAAGAAGTCGATAGCATCGCTTGGGCTGCAAAAAAAGCAATGAATTTGCAACACCCTCTTACAAATTACAATAATGATCCGGGAAAAGCAGTAACAGTATTAAGCAACGTAATTTCTCACAAATACAAATTAAAAGATAGTTTTTTACTTGGTGGCCTATATTTAAAAAGAGGTCGAGCACACTTACGAATAGACTTAAAAGATGCCGTTGAAGATTTTACATTGGCAATAGATAATTTTGGGAGAAAAGATTCTATTCATAAAGCAGACGCATATTTATTTCGAGGGCAAGCCTATTCTAACCAAGGAAAATTTATAAAAGCAAGTGAAGATTACAACAAAGCACATTCGTTATTTGAATCGTTAAAAGATTACGAGTACATGTTACTTGCGCAACAAGGTAATATTACCATGTACAGCATGAACGGCTTTTACGACAAAGCAAAAGAAGAGCGGGACTCATTAGTTGAGAAATTAAAGGAACTTGAATTACATCAATATCTTGCCACGCTGTACTACAATCAAGCTTTAGATTATAAAAAAATGGGAGAACCCAGCCTCGAGTTAGATTATTTGCTACAAGCAAAACAAATATTCAACGACTCTTTAAGTGACAAAGTCATGTATGTTGCCATTCACTCTAGTCTAGTAGAATATTACAGCAATAAAAATGATGTAGATAAGGCTCAAAAAAACATGGAGCTAATCGAAAATGTTTATGCAACCATAAATGGAGACCTTTATACAGATTTAAATTACAATAACGCTAAAGCGATTGTTTTAAAAAACAACGGACAATTCGAAGAAGCACTAAAGTATGCTCAAAAAAGATTGAATAATGCGAAAACTTTTGGCATTGAAGAGGAAACTATGAGCTCCTATCTCTTACTTGCTGAGATTTATGATGAAATCGACGATTTTAAAAATAGTTATGAAAATAAATCTGCATACATTACCCTAAAAGATTCACTTTATAACGCAAAATCTGCAAATGCCTTTGCCTATTACCAAACAGCTCTAGAAATTGAAAAAAAAGAAAAAGAATTAGTAGAAAAAAACACGAATATTCAGCTTTTAGAAAAAGATAACGATACCTTTAAAAAAATGGTTGGGTTTAGCAGTATTGCTGTATTACTCGGCTTTATACTTGTCATTTTGTACAGAAACCAAAGTCACTTAAAAACTAACAAAGTGCTTCAAGAACGTTTTAGTCAAGAGTTACTTGCTTCGCAGGAAGTAGAACGAAAACGTATATCGAAAGACCTTCATGATGGTCTTGGACAACAATTACTACTTATTAAAAATAAAATAGTAGAGAAAGGTGATTCCACTACCAAACAAATGGTAGATGCAGCTATCGATGAAGTTCGCTCTATTTCTAGAGACCTCCATCCTTTTCAATTACAAGAAATGGGCATTACGAAGGCTATTGAGTTTACCTTAAATCAAATTGATGAAAACACATCATTATTTATTTCATCCGACATAGATAATATCGACAATGTTTTTAGCAAAGAGGGAGAGATAAATATTTATAGAATTGTACAAGAGAGTTTAAGCAATGTTTTAAAACATGCAAAAGCAGAAGCGAGCAAAGTTTCGGTAAAACGATTTGCTAACAACATTATTATTTCAATTAGAGATAATGGAATTGGTTTCGATTTTGCTGAAGAATATCAAGATGTAAAGTCGCTCGGACTCAAAACTTTATTAGAACGAACAAAATTTTTAAAAGGACAAATGAAGGTATATTCCAGAAAAGACAGCGGAACGGTGCTTGAATTTCAATTTCCGGTATCATGAAAAACCCATCTATAATTACAGCAGACGATCATCCATTACTTTTAAAAGGTCTCAACGATTTCTTAATTGAAAAAAAATACAACCTTATAGGAAGTGCTAATAATGGGCGGGAAGCTTATAATCTTATAATAAAACAGGAACCCGATATTGCTATTATAGATATACAAATGCCTTATATGTCGGGGCTTGAAATTGCAAAAAACTGCAAAACACATGGTTCTCGAACTAAAGTTGTCCTTATCACGCTTCATAAAGAAAAGGAGCTTTATCAAAAAGCGCAGGAGTTAAATATATTTGGATATATTTTAAAAGAAGTGGCAATCGAAGAAATTGAAAATTGTATTGAAACGGTTTCAGGAGGACATCCCTATTTTAGTCCGAAGATTAAAGAATTACTTGCTTTTGAAAATGTAGAAGATAGCACGCTTAATAGTTTGACCCCTTCAGAAAGAAAAATTTTAAAGCTGATTGCCAAAGACAAGACTAATAAAGATATCGCTTCTCTACTTTTTATATCGTATCGAACCGTAGAAAAACACCGAAGTAATATTATTAATAAACTTAATCTTGAACCCAAAACGAACAGCTTACTTATTTGGGCAAAAGAGAACCATGACAAACTTTTGTAGTTCCTAAAAATTAATTTACGTGTTTACACGTATTTGGATCAAGCCTTATTATAGTGATCTTTACGTACTGTTAATGTTTAATTTTCAACCAAATAAGTCAACTAATTAACCAAAAAACCCAGCTTTTCAGCTGGGTTTTTTTGTAGTGGTACTTTTGCTTTCTTATTATAGCTCAAGTGCTCTTTTCACATCGTTGTTCATTAACAACTCTTCAGGACTTTCTAGCGCCTCTTTTACAGCTACTAAAAACCCAACAGATTCCCGCCCGTCTATAATTCTGTGATCATACGATAATGCTACATACATAATAGGAGCTACAGCAATGGCACCATCGATTGCGATAGGACGCTCTACAATGTTGTGCATTCCTAGAATTCCTGATTGTGGCGGATTAATTATTGGTGTAGAAAGCATACTACCAAAAACCCCACCGTTTGAAATTGTAAAGGTTCCACCTGTCATTTCATCTACAGTGATTTTTCCGTCACGTGCGCGAATGGCAAGGCGTTTTACTTCTGCTTCAACTCCTCTAAATGTAAGATTTTCTGCATTTCTTATTACTGGTACCATAAGGCCTTTAGGTCCAGACACAGCAATAGAGATATCTTTAAAATCATGTTTGATCTGGTAATCTCCATCGATCATAGAATTTACATCTGGATATAAATCTAAGGCACGAACTACTGCAAGAGTAAAGAAAGACATAAAGCCTAAACTTACTCCGTGCTTTTCTTTAAACTGCTCTTTGTATTTCTTTCTTAATTCAAAGATTGGAGACATATTAACTTCGTTAAACGTAGTTAACATGGCTGTTTGGTTTTTTGCTGAAACCAAACGTTCTGCTACTTTTCGGCGTAGCATCGATAATTTTTTTCGTTCTGTCCCACGGTTTCCGTTTCCTGGAGTTCCCATAGATGGCGTAGCTTGATCGGCATCAGCTTTTGTAATTCTTCCGTCACGACCACTACCCTTTACACTGTTCGCATCCATCCCTTTTTCTGAAAGGATCTTTTTTGCAGCTGGCGATGGTGTTCCTGTAGCATACGATTTCTTATCCTGTGCTTGATCTGGTGTAGAAGACTTCGATGGTGTTTGTGTTTTCGCGTCAGCTTTATCCCCGTTATCTTTGTTTTTAGCATCTTGTTTATCAAGATCGGGACCCGCGTTTCCTTCACCTTTTTCATCACCAGGTTTATCGTAAGTTTCTGTAGAGTCATCTCCGCCACCAGGTTTCTCTGCATCTGTATCGATAAGGCAAACTACCTCACCCACACCAACAGCATCTCCTTCTTCTGCTTTAAGTGTGATAATTCCACTCGCTTCAGCAGGAAGTTCTAATGTTGCTTTGTCACTATCCACTTCGGCTATTGCTTGATCTTTCTCTACCCAATCGCCATCTTCAACAAGCCATTGTGCTATTTCTACTTCGGTTATGGACTCTCCCGGTGAGGGAACTTTCATTTCTAATGCCATAGTATTCTAATTTTATCTCTTTAAAACAGAGGTGTCTTTGTTATATTATTTTATTGTCTATGCGTCTTTATTAAATACACTTTCGATCACTTTCATGTGTCTTGCTTTCGATCTTACCGTACTTCCCGCCGCAGGAGCTGCATACATTTTACGACTGCATACTCTAAAGCTTTTTGCTTCATCTAAATGCATCAACATATGCGAATAAGCCCCCATGTTCTTAGGCTCTTCCTGCGCCCACACCACATCTTTTGCATTCTTATATTTCTTAATTGCCTTACGCATTTGCTTTGCCGGCACAGGAAACAATTGCTCTACACGCACAATCGCAACGTCGTCGCGCTTGTCCTCCTCTTTTTTCTCTAGCAGGTCGTAATAAAATTTACCACTTACAAACACCAGTGTTTTTACTTTGGTTGATTTTGCACTTGGATCGTCGATCACCATTTGAAAGGTTCCGTTCGCCAATTCTTCTTTTGTTGAAACAACTTTAGGGTGACGCAACAAACTTTTAGGTGTAAAAACTATTAACGGTTTGCGGTATTTTACTTTTAATTGTCTTCTCAATAAATGAAACATATTCGCAGGAGTTGTTACATCTGCTATAAACATGTTATCTGTAGCACATAATTGTAGGTAGCGCTCCATTCTTGCAGATGAGTGTTCTGCACCTTGACCTTCATACCCATGTGGCAATAACATAACCAAACCATTTTGAAGCTTCCATTTATCTTCGGCAGCAGAAATATACTGGTCGATCATAATTTGAGCTCCATTGCTAAAATCTCCAAATTGTGCTTCCCAAATTACCAAAGAAATTGGACTTGCCATTGCATATCCGTAATCAAACCCAACGACACCATATTCTGACAGTAGTGAATTATAAATATAAAATTCAGCCTGTTCGCCTTTTAATTCATTAAGTAGAATAATTTCTTCTTCACTTTCTTCCACTTTTACTACCGCATGACGATGTGAAAAAGTTCCTCTTTCTACATCCTGACCACTCATACGAACGTCATGCCCTTCCTTCAGTAAGGTTCCATACGCCAATAATTCTCCCATCGCCCAATCTAACTTGTTATCGTCAAAATACATGGTACGACGTGCATCGATAAGTTTTGATATTTTCCGAAGAAACTTTTTATCTTTTGGTAATTTTGTAATGACTTCAGCAATTTCGGTAAGTGCTTCTATATCGACAGTAGTGTCGACCTCTTCCATCATTTTATCCTCTTCGGCATAGATATATCCTTCCCATTCATCTTGCATGAACGGAGTGATTTCGGTTTTGTCTTCTTTTCTAGAATCTTCTAGGTTTTCTTCTAGCTTGTCTTTAAATTCTTGTTCTAATTTTTTGGTGTGTCCTTTTTTAATAACACCATCTTTAAATAGTTTTTCGGCATAAATATCACGAGGATTGCTATGCTTAGAAATTGCTTTATACAATTTTGGTTGAGTAAAACGTGGCTCATCTCCTTCGTTATGCCCATATTTTCTATACCCTAACAAGTCGATAAAAACATCGCGACCAAATTTCATTCTAAAATCAAGCGCAAAAATCATGGCATGTACTACAGCCTCTACATCGTCTGCATTCACGTGAAGAATTGGTGATAGTGTTACTTTACCTACATCGGTACAATACGTCGAGGATCGTGCGTCGAGGTAATTGGTTGTAAACCCTATCTGGTTATTTACCACGATATGAATTGTTCCTCCCGTTTTATAGCCATCGAGTTGAGCCATTTGTACTATTTCGTACACAATCCCTTGTCCGGCGATTGCTGCATCTCCGTGTACAATAATTGGAAGAACTGCTTCGGGGTTATCTTTGTGATGATCGTCTTGTTTAGCGCGGGCAATTCCTTGTACTACAGCTCCAACCGTTTCTAAGTGTGAAGGGTTGGGAGCTATGTTTAAGTTAATTTCTTTTCCAGAGCTGCTCTTTCGTTTAGATGTCCACCCAAGGTGATATTTCACATCTCCGTCGAATATATCTTGTGCATAATCTTTTCCGTCGAATTCACTAAAAATGTCTTTAGCGCTTTTTCCGAAGATATTGGTAAGGGTGCTTAAACGACCACGGTGAGCCATACCCATTACAAATTCTTTTACCCCTCGCTCTGCTGCACCTTCAATAAGAGCATCTAAAGCTGGAATTAAACTTTCTCCACCTTCAAGTGAAAATCGTTTCTGCCCCACATATTTGGTATGTAAAAAGGTTTCAAAAGAAACGGCTTCATTTAATTTTTTAAGGATATGTTTTTTTTCTTCCGAAGAAAACTTTGGCTGATTATCGTTAATGTTCAGTTTTTTCTGAATCCATTCGATCTCTTCTGGCTTCCGAATATACATATATTCAATTCCTATAGCATCACAGTAAATACTGTTGAGATGCTGTAGAATTTGTTCGAGAGTACTTGGACCAATTCCAAGAATTTCACCAGCCTTAAAAGTGATTTGCAAATCACTTTTGTTCAAGCCGAAATTTTCAATATCGAGTGTTGGTGTATATTTTCTACGATCGCGTACCGGATTTGTCTTGGTAAACAAATGTCCACGGGTACGATATCCATCGATTAATTTTATAACCTGAAATTCTTTTAAAACTTCTTCGGTGATAGTCGGTCGAGTATCGTCTTCTCCCTCAGGAGTAAGACCAAATTCTGCTGCCGAACCACTTTCAACCCCAAAGTCGAATCCTTGAAAAAAGGCCCTCCAACTGGGTTCTACACTGTCAGGGAATTTTAAATATTTATCGTAAAGGTCTGCGATTTGTTGTGGGTGAATCGCATTAAGAAAAGAATAGTTATCCATAATAGGAGTTCTGCAAGCTATTTTATATAAAACGAAACAAAAATACAACAAATCCATAAACTACATCTTTGGAATGTATATATTTATGGAGCAATTTTCTTAAAATATTCCTAATGAAAAAAAGTATAAAGCGGTATGAACTCTTCTTGTTTCTACTTTTTAGCATCTTTAGCATACAGCAATACACTGCTCAAGAGACCAAAAGCGAGTTTTGGTCGAACGTGCAGTTTGGTGGTGGAATTGGATTAGGTTTTGGGAATGGTTATTTTAGTGGCACTCTGGCGCCCAGCGCCATTTATCATGTAAACGATCGGTTTTCTGCTGGTGTTGGACTTAACGGAACGTATGCCAGTGAAAAAAACGTTTACAAATCATATATTGTTGGCGGAAGTGTGCTAGGGCTTTTTAATGTGATTCCCGAAATTCAACTTTCTGGTGAATTGGAAACTTTACATGTTTCCCGGGTATACGACAGCCAGTTTTTATTGGAAGATGATAATTATTGGGTTCCTGCTTTGTTTTTAGGGGCCGGGTATCGCACTGGGGGCATCACAATCGGGTTACGTTACGATGTATTATTTGATGAGTTTAAAAGCGTGTATGGCTCAGCATTTTCTCCTTTTGTGAGGGTTTATTTTTAAACAGTTCGCTCCATTAACCAATCCCCGAATTCACGAAAGTGACTCTTTTTTTGTTCTGAAATATTTATTTCTGAAAGCACATTATTCGCTTTTTCGGTATAGTAAGCAATTTTTTGTCGGGTTGCTTCAGCAGCTCCAGAAGTTTCAAAAATTGATTTAACTCGTTCGATCTTATCGGAAGGATCTTTAGGATTTATAGTGAATAATTGTGCCAACTCTGAAGCTTCTAACGGAGTACTCTGTTCTAAAGCTGTTAAGTAAAGAAAAGTTTTCTTGTTCGAAATAATATCACCTCCTACTTGTTTTCCGAAGGTTTCTGGGTCACCAAAGGCATCTAAGTAATCATCCTGTAATTGAAAGGCAATTCCTAGATTTCTCCCAAATTCGTAAATATTATTTTTACAGTTTTCTGAAGCTTCCGCAACAATTGCTCCCATTTTCATAGCCGCTCCAATTAAAACAGCGGTTTTATAATCGATCATTTTAATATATTCGGGAAGTGTCACATCATCTCTAGTTTCAAAATCGACATCGTATTGTTGTCCTTCACACACCTGTAGCGCAGTGGTACTAAACAACTTAGCAAGATCACTAAACATCTTTGGCTCATAGCCTTCGAATAGCTGATAGGCAAGAATCAACATCGCATCTCCCGACAAAATTCCTGTATTCACATCCCAACGTTCATGAACGGTTTCTCTGCCACGTCGCAACGGAGCGTTGTCCATAATATCATCGTGAATTAAAGAAAAGTTATGGAATAATTCTACCGCTAAAGCAGCATTCATTGCTTTTTGGTAACTGCCAGAAAAAAAATCACAGGTCATTAAGGTAAGAACAGGACGCAACCGTTTTCCTCCTAATTGAAGAATATACGATAGGGGTTCGTATAAATTCATTGGTTCTTTCACTACAACTGTTTGCTGCAAGTGTTTTTGTAACGATTCACTATAGGATGATAAAGACTCCATTCAGAAAAATTTCCAGCAAAAATACAATTTGCAGAAGAAACCGAACCCACTAAATCTTATTAAATAATTTAAGCCAATATTACTATAATGTAAAATATTTTAAAACTTTGGAAACTTTAATTGTTTTTAAAGTTTCCTGTTGTATCTTTGCCGCCGAATCTATGAAAGATCCCCTAAAAAGGGAGGGAATTATGAAAGAAAAAATAATTAATAAAGCGGCAGACCTGTTTATAACACTTGGTTTTAAAAGTGTTACTATGGATGATATTGCGAATGAAATGGGTATTTCAAAAAAAACAATCTATGCGCATTTTAGTAATAAAACAGATTTGGTGAAAGATGTAACATCGACCCTAATGTGTGATATTAGCGAAGGGATTGATGGTATTTGTGCTCTGAACAACAACCCTATTGAAGAACTATACGAAATTAAAAAGTTTGTGTTGCTTCAATTAAAAGATTCGAAATCTTCTCCTCAATATCAACTTCAAAAATACTATCCACAAATTTTTGCCTCGTTGCATAAAAAGCAATTTGAGATGATGCGGGAGTGTACTGTTTCTAACTTAACAAGAGGGATCGAACAGGGTTTATATCGTGATAATATAAGTGTTGATTTAATATCGAGACTCTATTTTATTGGGGTAAGTAATTTAAAAGATGAGTCACTTTTTCCATTACAAACTTACCCGAAAGAGCAATTAATGGAAGATTATTTAGAATATCACCTACGCGGTATTGTCACTAAGGAAGGACTACAAACTTTGAAAAAATTTATAAAAAATAAATAGATAACATGAGGAAAATCGGATTCATACTCGGCTTCGTACTCTGCACTTTCAACGGATTTGCACAACAAAACACCGAATACGCTTTTACACTCGAAGAAGCAGTGACCTTTGCCTTAGACAGCAATTACACAGCACTTAATGCACGACGAGACATTGCAAAAGCCCTTAAACAAAAGTGGGAAACTACTGCTGCAGGATTGCCGCAAATTAGCGGTAACATTGCCTATCAAAACAACTTAAAGCAACCTGTAACTTTCATCCCGGCCGAATTTAGTGGCGGTGCACCAGGGACCTTCACACCAGTAACTTTTGGAACGAAACAAAGTCTTTCGGCTACCGCTACGCTAAATCAATTAATCTTCGACGGAAGTTATCTCGTCGGGTTACAAGCTGCAAAAGCATTTCTTGATTTTTCTGAAAATGCTGCGGAAAAAACAAATTTAGAAGTTCGAAAAGGAATTATTAATGCCTACGGAAGTGTATTACTTTCTGAAGAGTTGGTCGCCATTTTTGAAAAGAACAAGGAAAACCTAGAAGACAATCTTTATGAAACTAGAAAGATTTTTGAAAACGGGTTAACCGAAGAGGAAAGTGTAGAACAATTAGAAATTACACTATTAGATATCGACACACAACTTAGCAACGCCATCCGCTCACAAAAAATAGCGCGTGAAATGTTTAATGTAGGATTAGGTATTCCAGTAGAAACCCCTGTAATATTTAAGGATGACTTAGATGCGTTAGCACAACAAAACATTCAATTAGCGATGCTCGAATCGGATCTTACTATAGAAGAGAACGTTGATTACAAAATAGCCTATAATTTAACCGAACAACGTAGTCTCGAATTAAAGTTAGAAAAAAGTAAAGCGCTTCCAACACTTTCTGCTTTTGTGAATTACGGCACTGCTGCAAATAGTGATGAATTTACATTTTTAGACAACGATCAGCGTTATTTTCAATCCTCAATATTAGGGGTAAATATGAACATTCCCATTTTTAGCAGTGGAATGCGAAGTGCCAGAACGCAACAAGCAAGAATCGCTTTAGAACAATCTGAAACCGAGCTGGAAGAAACCATTCAAAATGTTCGACTGGAACTAAATACCGCAAAAAGTAATTATCAATTCGCTATTGAAACGTATGAAAACTCAAAAAAGAACCTTGCTTTAGCAGAACGAGTAGAAAATAAAAATCAAATAAAATTTACAGAGGGACTTTCAACCAGCTTCGACCTAAGACAAGCACAAGTACAACTTTACAATGCCCAACAACAATATTTTGAATCTATGCTATCACTTATTAACGAAAAAGCTAATATCGAAACAGTGCTAAATACACCAGAGGTACGTATAGATTCCGAAACTGTTAAAAATCGTTATTAATGTCAGTTGAGATAACTGAAAATGAATAAAAGACCAATACACCAAAATTTAAATACTATTTTAGAATGAAAAATTTACTCATATTAGCAATCTTCTCAATTTTGCTTATTTCTTGTGGCAAAAAAGATGCACAATCTACAGAAGCTGTTCTCGAAAATAACGATGCCGTAGAAATGCAAGCAAAGAAAGATGAATTGGTTGCACAACAGGAAGCCATCAACAACCAGATTAAGCAACTTGATGAAAAACTTAAAGAATTAAATCCTGAAAAAAACATTCCATTAATTACTGCTTTCGAAGCTAAAGCGTCACCTTTTAATCACTTCTTAGAATTGCAAGGAAGTGTAGAAACTGATGAAAATATTGTAGTAACTCCTGAAATGGGAGGTGTATTAAGGCGTGTACTTGTAAAAGAAGGACAAAAGGTAAGCAAAGGACAATTATTAGCCGTCGTAGATGATGGCGGAATGGGACAACAATTGGCACAAATGCAAGTACAGGCAGAACTTGCTAAAACTACCTTTGAGCGTCAAAAAAGATTATGGGACCAAAAAATAGGAAGCGAGATTCAATTTCTTCAAGCCAAATCTAACTACGAGGGTCAACAAAAGGCAATTGCATCAATGCAACAGCAAGTAGGAAAAGCCAATGTAAGAGCACCATTCTCAGGTATTATCGATGAGGTGATCACAGAACAAGGAAGTGTGGTATCACCAGGACAAACTCAATTAATGCGTATTGTAAATCTTAGCGATATGTATATTACCACAGATGTTCCAGAAAGCTACCTAAGCGATATCGAAAATGGTAAAAATGTAGAAGTCTTCTTTCCAGTTCTTAACAAAAAGATAGAGACTAAAATTAGACAAACAGGAAACTACATTAATCCTAACAACCGAACGTTTAGAATAGAGATTGCCGTTCCTAATAAAGACAAAGCAATAAAACCAAACCTTACCGCCCGTTTAAAAATTAATGATTATACCAACGAAAAAGCAATCATGATTCCTCAAGATATTATTTCTGAAAATGCAGATGGAAATCAATATGTATATGTTTTAAATAATGTCGAAGGCTCAAAAGCAGTCGCGGAAAAAAAGATTATTACGACTGGTAAAACTCAGGGTGATGTCATCGAGGTTATTGAAGGACTTTCAGATGGGGATCAACTTATTCAAGAAGGTGCCCGAAGTGTTAAAGAAGGACAAACAGTAAAAATTATTACGTATTAAAAGGATAATTCAGAAATAAATTCTGAAGACATCTTGCTTGAGTTATAGACGATACTAACTACTAAATTACCCACCCACGTGGGCATAATTATGGCAAAAAAGAAAAAAAAGAATACGGATAAGGAATTTAAACTTTCCTCATGGGCGATCAATAATAAAACAACCATTTATGTTTTAATGGCAATGATTTTATATCTGGGAATTTCTGCTTATTTCACGATGCCTAGAGAAGACTTTCCCGAAATTAAAGAAACTAAAATCTATGTAAGTTCTGTTTTTCCTGGAAATACGGCTGAGGATATTGAAAAATTAATTACCAATCCCCTCGAAGACAAACTGAAAACTGTTAGTAATGTGGTGGAGATTACTTCTACATCTCAAGAGGACTACTCGATGATCATTGTAGAATTCGATGAAGGTATAGAGGTGGAATTAGCAAAACAAAAAGTAAAGGATGAGATCGATAGCGAAACCTCAGGAGAAGACTGGCCCACATTTAACGGAGCTAAAATTGAACCGAATGTATTTCAGTTAACTTTAAGTGAAGAAATACCCATTCTAAACATTAATATTTCTGGAGATTATCCAGTTACTAAATTGAAAGAATATGGGGAATATCTTCAAGATGAAATTGAAGATCTAGAAGAAATTAAAAAAGTAGATATTCGGGGAGCACAGGAGAAAGAAATTGAGGTTGCGGTTGATATTTATAAAATGATGGCATCTTCAATAAGTTTTCAGGACATTACGAATGCCATTAATAATGGTAATATGACCATGTCTGCGGGAAACTTTATTACTAGTGGTCAACGACGTACCATTCGCATTCTTGGAGAAATCGATGACCCCAAAGAATTAGAGAATTTTGTAGTAAAGTCACAAGATGGCGATATCGTATACCTCAAAGATGTCGCTGAAATTAAATTTCAAGAAAAAGATAGAACAACCTATGCCCGAGATTTCGGAGAGCGCGTAGTTATGCTAGACGTAAAAAAACGTAGTGGTAAGAACATGGTGGCCGCTGCTGAAAAAATTCATGAAATTAAAGACAAAGCAATTCGTGAGGTTTTTCCAACCGACTTGAAGGTAACAGTAACAAATGATCAATCTTCGAAAACAATTGGCCAGGTAGATGACCTTGTAAACAACATTATCTTCGGAATTATTCTGGTGGTAGTGGTACTTATGTTCTTTTTAGGATTTAAAAATGCGCTTTTCGTAGGATTCGCTATTCCCATGTCCATGTTTATGTCTCTTATGATCTTGGGAGCTCTTGGGTATACTTTAAATACAATGATTTTGTTCGGCCTTATTATGGGACTGGGGATGCTTGTAGATAACGGAATTGTAGTGGTTGAAAATGTATATCGCCTTATGGATGAAGAAGGCATGAGCAGAATTGAAGCAGCTAAAAAAGGTATTGGCGAAATTGCTTTTCCAATAATTATTTCAACCGCAACAACCGTAGCAGCTTTTATTCCACTTGGGTTATGGCCAGGATTAATGGGACAATTTATGAAGTATTTCCCTATAACGCTATCGGTAGTATTAGGATCATCATTATTTGTCGCTATCTTTTTCAACTCGGTTCTTGTCTCTCAGTTTATGACTACGGAAGATAAAGATATGCCGAAGAAAAATCTGATTAAAATTTCAGCAATTGTTGGTGGTATTGGACTGTTAATTCTCATTTTTGGTGGTGCCTGGAGAGGGTTAGGCTCTGTAATGGTGTTTGCAGCTATTATGTTATGGATCTATAGATGGATTATACGTAAAGCAGCGAATAACTTTCAAGATAAATCTTTAGTAAAACTTGAAAATTGGTACCAAAGAAATCTAACCACTGCTTTTAAAGGAAAACGACCGTATGTTTTGGTGGCAGGTACTTTTGGGTTATTAATAGCTGCTTTTATAGCCTTTGGAGCTTCGGTAGGAGCTCAGCGCACGAAAATTGAATTTTTCCCCGACAATAAACCTAACCAGATCATTGTATATATCGAGTATCCTGAAGGTACCGATATCGAAAAGACCAATGCAATCACAAAAGAGATCGAAGATGTGGTGTATGGTGTAATTAATGACAGTCAGTATATGGAAGATGGCCGAAACTTTTTAGTAGAAAGTGCGGTCTCTCAAGTAGGTGAAGGAGCTGGGAATCCAAATACCGATGGTGGTAGTGCAGCAGAAATGCCTCACAAAGGAAAAATTACAGCTTCTATGCGAGAATACAAGTATCGCCAAGGAGAAGATAGTGAACTACTTCGCCAAAAAGTTCAAGATGCTTTAGTCGGCATTTATCCTGGAATACTTATTTCCGTAGAAAAAGATGCTAATGGACCACCAGCAGGGGCTGCAATTAATATAGAATTAGAAGGTGAAGATTACGATCAGCTAATTACTGCTGCCGAAAATATGCGTAAGTATATAAATACTAAGAATATCGCCGCAATCGACGAGCTTAAAATCGATGTGAATAAAGACAAGCCAGCGATGCAGGTAATAGTAGACCGTGAAAAAGCTGGTGAACTTGGCGTGAGTGCAGGACAAGTAGGGCAACAACTGCGTAATGCAATTTTTGGTACTAAAGCAGGTATCTATAAGGAAGATGGCGACGATTATGATATTTATGTGCGTTTTAATGAGGACAGTCGCTATAATACCAGTGCCGTTTTTAATCAGACCATGACTTTTAGAACAAATACCGGTCAATTAAGAGAGATCCCTGTATCTGCAGTAGCAAGTGAAAAAAATAGTTCTGGATTTAGTGCAATAAAACACAGGGATACAAGACGTGTCGTAACAGTCTATTCAGCTTTATCTCCTGGTTATACCGATGCTGGTGCTGCTGTAGCACAAGTGCAAAAAGAAATGCGTAATTATGATGGTATCCCTTCTGGGATTAAGATAGATTATACAGGGCAATTGGAGGAGCAAAATAAACAACAAGCATTTTTAATGGGCGCGTTTTTTACAGGCTTAGGATTAATTTTCTTTATTCTAATATTCCAATTTAATTCGATTTCTAAACCTACAATAATTATGATAGCTATATTTCTTAGTTTCATAGGGGTGTTTGGTGGAATTGTTATCACTGGTGCTCCGTTTGTAATTATGATGACAATGATGGGTATTATTTCCTTAGCTGGTATTGTAGTTAATAATGGTGTAGTTCTATTAGATTATGCCCAACTTGTGATTGATCGTAAGAAAAATAATCTCAATCTCGATGAATCGGAATATTTAGAGAAAAAAGACCTTCTAGACAGTATTATTATTGCGGGAAAAGCACGTTTAAGACCGGTATTGTTAACAGCAATTACAACAATATTAGGGCTAATACCATTAGCTATAGGTCTAAATATCGATTTCTTCTCCCTCTTTAGCGAGTTTGATCCTAAAATTTATATGGGAGGGGATAATGTTATTTTTTGGGGACCACTGGCATGGACTGTGATCTACGGATTATTAATAGCAACATTCTTAACATTGATTGTAGTGCCTATTTTATTCTACCTATCTGTTCGTATGAAAATGTGGTTTTATAATAGAAGAAATCCTGCGCCAGAAATTAATGATAAACCTATAAATATTGAAGCTGCGGAATAAAACACTGTTTTTAAAAACAAAAAAGCCCTCTCCATTTCTGAAGAGGGCTTTTTTGTTTCTATTCTATATTAATTTTATTTTCTGTCTATTGAATTAGAAATTGAAGTAACATATATTATCTGGTTAAGCTTATGGTAGTGAATATTACCTAACATATCTTCTAACATTCATATATCAAAAATTTTGCACACAATACTTTCTCAAATACAACAACCTATATAAATAGTCATTCAAAGACATTACTTATAAAAAAAACCTATCATAAAAATATGATAGGTTTTTCAAAAATTAATAATGTTTAAAGATTAAATATTTTCAGACAACGGAATAGGAAGCTTATTAAATATTTGATCTCCTGGTCTATCAATAGGCAGTGTATTTGAAAGATCATAACGTCTTAAATCGTACATTCTGTGATTCTCGCACCAAAGTGAATACCTACGTTGTTTTAGCATCTCTGCAGTTAAACTAGCGGCATCGCTATTCCCTGCATAGTCGCCAACTCCTGCCGCGTTTCTAACAACATTAAGCGCATCTTCCGCTGGTCCAGTAGAACCTGCTAAAATATTTGCTTCTGCCCATAAAAGAATTAATTCTTCATTTCTTAAAATATCGATAGGCGAGGTATTTGTTTCATATAAATCAGTCTCAAAAAGACCATTCAAGTCATCTTGGCTTTGCGGGTCTGGACGAAGATTAGTTTTAGAAGTTACACGACTATCATTTGCGTCGGCGTCATCAATAAAACTATTATGAACAATAATTTGATCTCCATTTAGGCCATCAACTTTAAATAAACCATTTGACTGATCACCGCTACCCAAGCCAAATATATGTTTAGGGCCATTATTTAAATCTCCATCAAGATTTAAATGAGAGTTATTTAACATTGTAATTGCCGAACCTCCATTTCCAAGGTATACTTGAACCATTCCAGCTACACCTTGACTAAATTGATTAAATGTCTCGGGCGTATTAAATCCACTAAAACCTGAACTTAAATCAAAAACAAAGCTACCACCTGAATTATTTAGATGACTATTTGCTTCAGATAGTAAATTCGCAGCAAACTGTAATGCAGTATCCGCATCTTCAATAGGGCCAAGATTGTCTAAATCTGAAATGTCTAATCTAGCTGCTCCATATGATTTTACTATTTGAACCATTTCATATGCCAGCATTGTTTTAGCAAATCCCAAATATCCATTTGCTTCTGGTTCTGTTACTGCATCTGTATTTTGAACAGCTTCAATCAAAATATTTGCATTCTTAATACAGCGGTAGTTTCCAGCCCATTGAGTTGTACTATAAAAAGAATTATTATCCAATCCTATACCATTCTTTCCGAGTAAATCACCTGTATTTCTTGGATCGGCATCGAATAAGTATAACTCTCTACTCATGGTACCACTGGCGGTGGTCTCAATTGCAAGACCATTTCGTGAGGTAGATTCTATTCCTACGACCAGCTCATTTAATTGTCCTTTAGAGGCATTAGAAGCAACTCCATCAACACTAGGACCATTTGGATCGATTACTTCTTCGAAAGAACAAGACACCACAACAAATCCAGCAAATAGAGCTAAACCGATCGTTGTTATTTGTTTTATTATATTTTTCATATTTATTTTTTTAAAAATTAACGTTTAGGTGAAAGAAGATTTGTCTAGAACTCGGGAAAGGAGCTACCTCAATTCCACTTGAAAGACCAGACCCACCATTTACAGAAACCTCAGGGTCATAGCTTGAATAATCAGTAATTGTGAAAAGGTTTCTTCCAGAAACTCCTAATTTAACAGCTTCTACCGTATCGCCAAAAATTGTTTTAATTGCACTTGATTTCAATCGATAATACATTGCAGCTTCTCTTAATTTAAGATAACCTGCTGGTTCTACAAAACGATCTGCATTTGTAGGAGTAAGAAGTCTATCTTGACCAGCCTGAGTTTCTAAATCTGCCGTAACTTGACCTAAATCTGATAAATATCTAGACAAGTTTAGATTTTCTCCACCAGACTTCAACTGAAATAAGAATGATATATCTAAATTTTTGAATAAAGTTAAATTGTTACTGAATCCCATTTGAAAATCTGGCTCTGTGTTTCCAACTTGTGTAGGTACTGATACACCATCTCCATTTCTATCAATATTACCTACCAATTGAGTTACAGGTTGTCCTTCTTCAATATAGATAGTTCCTAAACCTAGACCAAATCCGGCTCCTCCTAAAGCAAAAGGAGGTACATCTAGCCGAGTAATTTCAGATGTATTCTTATAAAACTGTACTCTTGTATTCCAGCTAAAATTTTCCGATTCTACAATACCAGCATTTATAGCAAGTTCAATTCCTTTATTTTGTAATTCCCCTAAATTTGTGGTTTCCCTCACAAAACCTGAAGATGATTCTGTTGACCTAGGTAAAATTAGATCTTCTACGGTTTTCACATAATATGTGGCTTCAAAGTTAATGCGGTTGTTGATTACACCTAGGTCAAGACCAAATTCGAATTCTTTAGCTGTCTCAGGGATGATATCTGGATCCCCTTTAATTCCATCAACACTTTGGCCTATGGTTCCTCCAATATTACTCGCAGCTAAACTTGTAAATGTAGAACCAAAGTTTGCAGAATTACCCGTTTCACCATAAGCAGCCCTAAGTTTTACTAGATTTACAGCCTCTAGACTCCAAAAATCAAAGTTCGCTAAGTTAATTGCCAAAGAAGCCTTTGGAAAACCATACAATTTATTAGGACCCCCATTAAGTGTAGATTTGTCAAACCTATATCCTAAAGTTCCTATAAACTGATCCTTATAGTTACCTTCTACTTGACCAAAATAACCTACTTCTTTTTGCTCACTTAATCCTTGTGCAGTGGTTTGGTTTGCAGATAGAGTAACATTTGTTTGTCCCGCAGCTAATCCTGTTCCTCTAGCATTCACCAAATTTGATTCTTGATACAAATAAGCTAATCCAACTTGAGAAGTTAAGGCCAAATCACCATCCAAAGCATCATGATCCCAAACGAAAGCAGATTGCGTGTTAAACTGTGTAAAGCTATTTTTTCCTTGTGCTATAAATCCTGCCGAAGCTCCAAGACCTTGTTGCGCTTGGTGAGTTTCTGGAACATATACAAATGTTTCGTTTGACAAGTAATCTATACCAACACTATTTGAAAACTTAATACGGTTGTTATCATTTGTAAAAAGTTTAGTGTTTAAAGTTAAACTTTGAATTATACGATTATTGGTATCTTCATTTTTAGCTTTGTCTCTTACAAATAGTGGATTTCCACTAGCATTTGGGTTATCTGGATAATTACCATTTTCATCCGGGAAAAAATTATTCCATGGACGTGAAAAAGCCAATGTATATCCATAACTTAACCCACCTTCATTCTCGTTACCTGTAAAACTTCTATTTGAATTACTTCTAATGTAATTCGTTGAAGAAGAAATATCAAACACATTCGATATTTTATGATCTATATTTCCTCGAATTGAAAAACGATCGAAGCCAGTATTCTTTATAATACCTTCCTCATCTCTATATGATCCACCTACATAAAATTTAGTTTTGTCATTACCACCAGATGCACTTAAAGCAGTTTCAGTAATAAATCCGGTTTCTCCATAAATAATATCTTCGTAATCATATAAACTACCTCTTTCCGCAATAGTAGCATTGTATTTATCAAGTTCATCTTGACCAAAAGTTTCAAGAACAGAAGCTGCAGTCCAAGGACGAAGACCTAGTGCATTCTGGATTTTATTTATCCCTACATCTTGTCTAAAGCTAATTTTTGTTTTTCCTTGTTTACCACGTTTTGTGGTTATAATAATAACACCAGCACTTCCACGTTGTCCATAAATTGCCGCAGCAGAAGATCCTTTCAATATCTCAATATTAGCGATGTCGTTAGGGTCTAGATCTGCTAACCTATTCCCAGAATTTTCTTCGTTACCGCTATTTGCTCCAGAAGCAAAGCGCAACCCAGAAGGTATTTCTACGTTATTTACATATACCCCATCTATTACTATTAAAGGTTGGTTATTTCCAGTTATTGAAGTAATACCACGCAAACGTAAAGCAAAACCACCTCCTGGTGCTCCAGAAGAGGATGTGATATTAACACCTGTTACTTTCCCATATAATGCACCGTCTACAGTACTTTGGCTTGTTGTACCCACAAGTTCTTCTGAAGTAACAGACCCAACTGCATTTGCCGCATTCGATCGTTTAATAGAACTCGCTAAACCCGTTACCACTACTTCATCTAGCGCTTCAGCAGAATCGGCAAGCGTAATACTTATTGCATTACCATTGGTAGCGTTGAATTCTTGTGTTTCAAATCCGAGAGAAGAAAATACCAAAACCGAAGGTAATGATGGAACACTAATTGTAAAGTTTCCATCCACATCGGTGGTTGTTCCATTTGATGTCCCTTTTTCAATAACATTCACAAACGGTACGGTCTCGCCATTTGCATCGAGTACTTTCCCACTCAATGAGGTTTGCGCAAGCAAAATACATGGGAAAAATAATAATAACAGGAGGATCCTGTAGTTAGGGTTGTTTTGTTTCATAATTATATTTTTTTCGTTAATAGATCGAAAATAATGCTAAATATTCATAAAAACCAACAAAATCTTAACTATTTGTTACAACTCTATTGTTCATATATTTAATTGAAAAATTAAAATCTCGTTTCATATTGCTTAAAAAAAATAATAGAATCCACTATAATCTTACTAAATTTGCACCTTCATTCAAGCGAATCGAATAAATCTACAAATCCATGTATAGAACACATTCTAACGGTGAATTAAGAGCCGAACATATCAACGAAACGGTAACACTTTCTGGCTGGGTACAAAAGACCCGAAATAAAGGGTTTATGATTTGGGCAGATCTTCGTGATCGTTATGGGATTACTCAACTTATTTTTGACGAAGAACGTACTTCTAAAGAAATCATGGAAATCGCTTCAAAATTAGGACGTGAGTTTGTAATACAAATCACGGGTACGGTAATTGAAAGAGAGTCTAAAAACCCGAACATTCCAACTGGAGACATTGAAGTATTAGTCACTAAAGTAACTATTCTAAATGAATCCCTTACACCTCCATTTACCATTGAGAATGAGACAGACGGCGGCGAAGACCTTCGTATGAAATACCGATATTTAGACATTCGTCGAAAGCCGGTTCGTGACAACCTCATTTTTCGTCATAAGGTTACCATGGCCGTTCGAAATTTTCTTTCTGAAAAACAATTCGTAGAAATTGAAACACCTTACCTTATTAAGTCAACTCCCGAAGGAGCTCGTGATTTTGTAGTTCCTTCTCGAATGAATGAAGGTCAGTTCTACGCCCTTCCACAATCACCCCAAACTTTTAAGCAATTGCTTATGGTGGGTGGAATGGATAAGTATTTTCAAATCGTAAAATGTTTTAGAGATGAAGATCTTCGAGCCGACAGACAGCCAGAATTTACGCAAATCGATTGCGAAATGGCATTTATCGAACAAGAAGACATTTTAAATACTTTTGAAGACCTAACACGACATTTATTAAAAGAAATCAATGGCGTGGAAGTGGCTGAATTCCCACGAATGACTTACGACGATGCCATGCAAAAATATGGGAACGACAAACCCGATATTCGCTTCGGAATGGAATTCGGTGAACTAAATGAAGTTGCCCAACACAAAGACTTTAATGTATTTAACTCAGCCGAACTCGTTGTCGGAATTGCAGTTCCTAATGGGAATAGCTATACGAGAAAAGAAATTGACAAACTTACCGATTGGGTAAAGCGCCCACAAGTAGGTGCGTTAGGAATGGTGTACGTACGCTGCAATGACGATGGGACCTATAAATCTTCAGTAGATAAATTCTATGATCAAGAAGATCTTGCAAAATGGGCAGCAGCTACCGGCGCCGAAAAAGGTGATCTTATCTGCGTACTTTCTGGAGAAAAAAATAAAGTTCGAGCTCAATTAAGTGCCCTTCGCATGGAACTCGCAGAACGTCTAGAATTAAGAGATCCAAAGGTATTTGCACCATTATGGGTGATCGACTTTCCACTTTTAGAATGGGATGAAGAAACCAATCGCTTCCACGCAATGCACCATCCTTTTACTTCTCCCAAACCGGGACAAATGGAATTGCTTAAAACAAATCCAGGTGACGTAAAAGCCAATGCGTACGATTTGGTGTTAAACGGAAATGAAATTGGCGGAGGTTCTATTCGTATTCACGATAAAGCCACTCAAGCTAAAATGTTCGATTATTTAGGGTTTACTCCTGAAGAAGCAAAAGCACAATTCGGATTTTTAATGGATGCCTTTCAATACGGAGCACCTCCCCATGGCGGAATTGCTTTTGGACTAGATCGATTGGTCGCTATTCTAGGCGGACAAGAAACAATACGTGATTTTATTGCATTCCCTAAAAACAATTCGGGTCGCGACGTAATGATCGATGCTCCTGCTGCTATCGACGAAGATCAACTAAAAGAATTAAATTTAAAACTGGATTTAAATCTTTAACAAAACAATAGAAGCAATTTGCTCTAATAGGTGTTTTTAATATCCTAAAATTAAAAATGGCTACATTTCCAAAAATAGAAACTGAACGATTATTTCTGAATGAATTAAAAGCACAAGACATTCCCGATATCGTGAAGTATGCTTCTAATAAGAACATATCAGAATTTACTCAAAATGTGCCTTTCCCTTATTCTGAAAAAGATGCAGTTTTTTGGATAAATATGGCTCGTGAAGGTTTTAAAAAAGGAACCAACCTCATTTTCGCAATTAGACACAAACCCGAAAACCAGTTCATAGGCGGAATTGGTCTAAGCATTGAAACCAAATCGAATCGCGCTGAAATTGGATATTGGATTGCAGAACCTTTTTGGAACAAAGGATATATCACTGAAGCATCTAAAGCAGTAATTAAATACAGTTTTAAAGTTCTAAAGCTTCAGAAAGTTACCTCATCACACTTTAATTCCAATCCTGCATCTGGCAGAGTAATGCGTAAGAATGGAATGAAAAAAGAAGGGGAATTAGAAAAACACATATTAAAAAATAACGTATATCATGATTTAATTCTATACGGACTTACAAAAGAGCAATTTCACGCGAAGGAAGCTTAATGATTACAGATTAGATCGCTTACAAACACAAAGTTCTTACTTGATTAATATTAAAAATAAACCCTTTGATGTGCATCACAGAATAGTATAACTTTGTGCAACTCATATCGTTTACCTTAATGTCTGCAAAGAGCAACTTTATTTCGAAAATTCAATTCTGGCGGCATAAATATGTTCCACAGAAAAACTTTGTGCTTATTATTAGTTTTGTTGTTGGGTTGCTTGCCGGTATAGTTACATTGGCTCTAAAAAATATTACGTTCACTATTGAGAAACTCCTCGAAAAGGGAATTATTTTTAGCAATTATCACTTGTATTTTATTCTTCCTGTGGTAGGGCTTTCGTTAGTATATCTGCTAAAAAAATACGTCTTTAAAAAAGAACTAAAACCCTCGATACCTTCTTTTATAAAACGCTCTATTCCTTCCCTATTATATTCTTTATTGCGACAAAAAGGATTGCTTTCGTACCGATTAATTTATCATCCTCTAGTTATGGCACCCCTAACCGTTGGGTTTGGTGGTTCGGTAGGGTTATTAGGGCCCGCAATAACTTCAGGATCTGCGTTAAGCTCTAATTTAGGAAGCTGGCTTCGTGTCGACAAAAAAACGAGAACTTTGCTCATTGCCTGTGCCACAGCTGGAGCTATGGCTTCCATGTTTAAATCTCCCATTGCCGCAGTAGTTTTTGCCGTTGAAGTCTTTAGCCTAGATCTTACATTTGCTTCATTATTACCTCTGCTCATTGCCTCCATATCTTCTGTACTAACCTCTTATTTTTTTCTTGGAGACGAAGTGCTTTTTAACGTCGCAGTAACCGATAAGTTTACATTAAACGACACGTTATTCTATATCGTGCTCGGAATTGGAACAGCGATTGCTTCCATTTATTTTACAAAGATGTATTTTGGCATTTACGCTTTCTTTGATCGTTTCAAAAGCAGGTTTATAAAATTACTTATTGGTGGATTCGCAATTGGAGCTATGTTGTATTTTATTCCGCCGCTGTATGGGGAAGGACTTAGTTTCATAAATAATTTATTAGAGGGAAATCACATGCTCGCATTAGGAACAACTCCTTTCGATGCATATAAAGACAACATTTGGATAGTAATTTTACTGCTCATGGGGATTACCATTTTTAAGGCTGTAGCAATGACCACAACTTTCGCTGCTGGAGGTGTGGGAGGAGTTATTATTCCTACTATGGTTATGGGAAGTGCACTTGGAAATGTCGTTGCTAAAGTAATTAATAATATCGGACTAGGATTCGAAGTTTCTGAAGCTAATTTCACCCTCATCGGGATGGCAGGACTTATTGCTGGAGTAATCCACGCACCCCTTACCGCAATCTTTTTAATTGCTGAAATTACCGGCGGGTATGAACTCTTTGTTCCCCTAATGATCACCGTTGCTATTTCCTTTTTAATTACTAAAAACACCCAAGAGTATAATATTTATACCCAAGAATTAGCCAAAAGAGGAGACTTACTTACTTATAACAAAGATAGAAATGCGCTTCTTCTAATGAATCTTGATCGCCTCATTGAAAAGAATTTTATAACCATCACCCCAGAAACCAAACTAGGTACGATATTAACAGATGCAGTTGCGAAATCGAATCGAAATATTTATCCCGTTGTAGATGAAGAAAATACATTCTTAGGTATTATTTTACTAAATGACCTTAGAAAAATAATGTTCGACCAAAAATTATACGACAAAGTAATTGCTCGAGACCTAATGGAAAACGCTCCAGCAATGATCTTTTACAAAGAAGACTCGATGGAAACTATTATGAATAAATTTGAAGCTACCAGTGCATGGAATCTTCCGGTTATTTATGAAAATAAGTATTACGGATTTGTATCAAAGTCTAAACTACTTACCGCTTATCGTAAAAAACTTATTGATTTTTCAGAAAAATGATGAAATATATTTACACCTTATTATTACTCGGTGCCATTGCAGGCGTCTCTTATGGATTTTATGTAAGACCCGAAGACCCCAAGCTCGGTGAGTTCCTTATTGGTATTTCAATAGCAATTACATTTTTCATAACGATGCCATTGTTTATTTACAAAAGATGGAAAAATCGGAATGTAAAAGACTATATGTTAACGAAAGAGAATATTGAAAAGATGAGAGATTACACTAAGGAAAACAAATTGTAACCCAAATGGGATAGGAAAAATTATATATTTTTAACATATCGCTCGAGATTTATGCTACATTTGTGATAATTATTAATTTATTTTTTATTACCATGGAAGGAACAGTAAAGTTTTTTAACGAATCTAAAGGTTTTGGTTTTATCACAAACGATGATACTGGAAAAGACATTTTTGTACACGTAACCGGTCTTAATGGGGAAGCCCTTAACGAAGGTGACAAAGTAGAATATGTTGAAGAAGAAGGAAGAAAAGGAATGGTTGCTGCGCAAGTTCGCGTACTCCACGACTAAGCGATATACTGTATAAGATTTACAACCCTCTTAAGCATACTGCGAAAGAGGGTTTTTTTATTAATTCAAATTTCGTTTCTCAACAAAAAATCGTTTGAGAAGTGTAGAGCATTCTTCAGAAAGAACTCCACCACTCAACTTAGTTTTTGGGTGCAACTTTGTATTCATCTCGATACAACCCCTTTGTTCATCTCTAGCTCCATACACAACACGATTAATCTGGCTCCAAAACAATGCTCCTGCACACATTTGGCAAGGCTCGATAGTGACATACAATGTGCATTTGTGCAAATACTTTCCTCCAAGATAATTCGCGGCAGCCGTTATAGCTTGCATCTCCGCATGAGCAGTCACATCGTTTAATGTTTCGGTTAAATTATGAGCTCTTGCAATGACCTTGTTGTCTATCGCAACCACAGCTCCAATCGGAATTTCATCCTTTTCATAAGCAGCTTCAGCTTCCTGTAAGGCGCGTTTCATAAAATAAGTATCGTCGTAAGGATCTATCATTATGTATTGAGTATTGAGTATTGAGTATTGAGTATTGAGTATTGAGTATTGAGTATTGAGTATTGAGTAAAATTAAAAAAAATGAATATGGAACTTTCTTTATTTATCCATAAAGTTTTAAACTCCTAAATAAGTACCATTTCAAAATGTATCTTTGTTTTGTGAAAACAGACGTACTTGATACTATTAATGATCCCGCAGATGTTCGGAAACTGGAGTCTCATGAATTGCTTCAATTAGCGGAAGAACTTCGGGCGTTCATTATTCATATGGTCTCTATAAAAGCAGGTCACTTGGGGGCAAGTCTCGGCGTTGTCGAACTAACTATTGCGCTTCACTATGTATTTCAAACTCCTGAAGATCTTTTGGTTTGGGATGTGGGACATCAAGCATACGGACATAAAATTTTAACGGGAAGAAAAGACACTTTTCACACCAACCGACAGTCGGGTGGCATTAGCGGGTTTCCCAAACGCGCTGAAAGCATTTACGACACATTTGGCACTGGACATAGCAGCACTGCAATTTCTGCTGTTTTAGGAATGGCAATCGCAGCAAATCTATCTGGAAATAAAAAACGACAACATATTGCAGTTGTTGGGGATGCTTCAATTGCCAGTGGTATGGCATTCGAAGCGTTAAATCATGCAGGTGTTACCAACACAAACATTCTGGTGATCTTAAATGATAATGCCATAGGAATCGACCCAAGTGTAGGAGCTTTAAAAGATTATTTTACCAAAGTTACTCTTGACGGCGCACCCGAAACCGAAACTGTTTTCGAGGCCTTAAATTTTAATTACTCTGGCCCTGTAGACGGTCATGATCTTACTAAATTAATTTCAGAGTTGAAACGGCTTCAGTCCATTGAGGGACCAAAAATTCTTCATGTAATCACTAAAAAAGGCAAAGGGCTACGGCAAGCAGAAGAAAATCAGATTACCTATCATGCACCAGGTAAATTTGATGGTAAAACTGGAGATCTCTATCCAGAAGACTCACAATCTCTTTCTCCTAAATTTCAAGATGTTTTCGGAAAAACACTTGTCGCGTTAGCTTCAGAAAATAAAAAAATTATTGGGATTACTCCCGCAATGCCAACCGGAAGCTCTTTAAAATATATGATGGAAGCCTTCCCAGAACGCGCTTTCGATGTGGGAATTGCAGAACAACATGCGGTTACTTTAGCAGCAGGATTGGCTACACAAGGTCTTCAAGTATTTTGTACGATTTATTCTACCTTTTTGCAACGTGCCTACGACCAATTAATTCACGATGTATGTCTTCAAAAATTGCCTGTAATCTTTTGCATCGACCGGGCAGGATTGGTGGGAGAAGACGGCGCGACGCATCATGGCATTTTCGATATCGCATTTCTTAGATGTATTCCCAATTTAATTATTTGTGCCCCATCTAACGAAATAGAATTACGCAACATACTTTATACAGCGCAATTAAAGCTTGACTTACCCATTGCTATAAGATATCCTCGTGGAAGAGGAAGTATTTTAGATTGGGAAAAACCTTTTTCGAAGATTAAAATAGGTCAAGGAATACCGTTGAAAGAAGGGACAGCAATTGCAATATTATCTATAGGAGCTATTTTAGATAATGTAAAGGTTGCTATAAATTTAATATCTGAAAAAGATTCGATTGGATGCTATGACATGCGATTTATTAAACCTTTGGATGAGCGTTTGCTTCACAAAATATTTAATCACTATAACGTAATTATTACCGTTGAAGATGGAGTTATTAAAGGTGGCTTCGGAAGTGCTATTGTCGAATTTGCTGCCACATACCACTATAAGAACACCATAAAAATATTGGGTATTCCAGACACCTTTCCCGAACATGGAAGCATTAAAGAATTACAAAAGGAAACAGGGATTTCTTCGGAAGCAATTCGCGCTACTTTACAAACTTTTTTATAAAAAAAAGAGACCGTAGCGAACTACGATCTCTGTATCAATATACTTAATTAACGCTACTGTTTAATTAACTATTAGTTTTGATGTTTGAGAATATGTTTCTCCATCTAATTGAAGGATATACACTCCAGTTTTTAAATTCTGCGGTTCAATTGTAACAGTTCCTGAAAGAATCATTTGATCTTCATAAACTTTTCTTCCGTTAATATCGAATATTGAGATTGTTGTTTCTCCAGCATCTACTGCCGCTCTAATATTAACCTGTCCGTTTGTAGGGTTTGGATAAATCATAAAGTTATTCGCTTGTGATCTGTCTTCTACAGAAAGGGTACAGTTTGGACCTGAAGGCACATCAAAAGAAATTGTTTGATCTGCTCTACTGTTAGAACTTCCTTGGTCTGCTCCAACACCTACTCCTCTTCTCGCAAATACTTCCCAGATAAGGCATCGGTTATCACCATTGTTTGCCATTTCATCTGCTAAAAGAATTGCGTCTCTTCCGTCTACGAATCCAGGGCTACATCCTTGTAACTTTAAGCCATCGATCACTAATTGCATAGCGATGTTATTACCTCCTGTTCCGTTTAACAGGTCATCATCGTATCCATATTCATCTATGAATGCCCAAGTAAGATCCCATAGCATCGTTGCCCACAAATATCCTGTTGCATGCGGAGAAGGATCGTTCACCAGACTTGCAAGATCTTCGTAGGTAGAACCATTAATCGACATATCTGTACTGTATTGTGTTGGACGTATACCAATACCATCAACAGCTTGATTTACCACGTAGGTTCCAATACCTCTTGGATCTGCCCCTTGGTCTCCATCCTCAATAGTTATCATTAAACCAAACCAATCGCTCCAACCTTCACCCATCTGCTCTTGATTCTGTAAACATCCTGGGTTAAATCTTCCTCCAGTAAGTCTAGAAGAGATTCCATGACCGTATTCGTGTGCAATAATTCCATTATCTAAAGAACCATCTTTTTGATAAGGAGGTACTTCCATTAGAGATGCTTCAATATCGTCTCCTGCCATAAGAGCTAAAATAAGTGCCTCACCATCCGCTTGAGTAACCATAATCGATGGAATAGTTACACCTGCTCCGTTGGCTCCAGGTCCCATGACAATTGGAGTATCTGCCACATTGTTAACTACAATTACAGCGATGGCACCCGCATTCTCTGCTGCTAGTACTTTAAAACCAAATTCACATTCACCTCTTCTAAGTACTGCAATATTTCCATTTAATTCTGCAGCATTTATTACTGGGTCACATGCATCATTTGGATCTGTAGAAACTCCAGAATCATCATCCTCTAACAATGCTAATGTTCCTGTTAAGGGATTAGAAGCAGGAGGTAAAACAGTTCCAAAAGTAGCTGGTGTTCCAAAATAATCTCCCGCTAAAGGTCCATTATTAATTGTTAATGCATCACCTCCCACTGGGGTTGCAGGTGCGTTCCATAAAAACATTTGCATTCTCCCGTTGACTCCATCGGGTACTAACGAGAAATTTGCATTATTTAGTGCGAGACCATCTTGTGCTTCTGCATTAACAGAATCACTTCCATTACCTCCATTGCCATATACATTTTCTTGAAAATTTCCACTGGCTTCATCAAAGCCGTAGTTGTACCATATATCGTGCATTTGATTATTCATATAGAATAAGTTCACGATAGCTGCATCTAAATTATTAATAGGATGTCCATCTGCATTTTGAGAGATGTCAAAATCAAGATCTGCTCCTCCATCAGGAGACGATCCTGGTGAATTGTTATTTCCTATATCGTCATATGCATATACATTGTTACCACGAGTAATTGTAAAATCTGCTCCATCAGCGCCATCAATATCATGCCATCCGAAAGGAGAAGCATCAGGATTTGCTGGCTCTGTTACCAACCCTTGTGCTCCATGGTTTGGACTTTCAGCTGGTAACGGAAAAACACGGTATTGAGATCCATCAACTAATGGGGTTGCAACTTCGCTTGAAGTTTGGTATAATACACTTGAAACTTCTGAAGCTACACTAGACGCATGTGAGTGATTAGCCTCACCAAAGCTACAGTTAAGAACCAAATCTTGATTGTCAAGCATCGTTCCTGTTACGGCATCGATTTTTACATTATAATAGTGACTGGCATCTAAAGTATAAATTGCCACGTGCCAAGCTAAACGCATGCTATTATCATCCATCTTTAGATAGCCTAACTGCACAGGGATAGTTTCTAAAGAAATTCCTGCTTTCGAAAATTCAAAAGAGTGTGTATCTTTTGTTTCGATAAGCTCTAAATTTACTGGAGAAGAAATTCCAAGTAATGAAGCTGCTTTTTGAATGGCACCTTCAGCAGTAAGAACTGGATTGGTTGTATTTACTAAGTTCGAAACGTTTTTAGCAAACACCACATTTGCTGTAACTACACTACCTTCTTTTACAGCAAAAGAAGAACTTGTATTAAAAACATCAATTCCTTGATAGCGCTGAGTAACATACACATTTTCTAACTGCATGCTTTTAGAGAAACTCTGAGAGGTAATCGTAAAATCTGTAATGTCGTCATTTTGTAAACCGGCTTCTGCCTGATTACTGTTTAAATAGTTGCTTATTGCTCCATTGTAATCTTGCCCAACGGCAATACCTACAACAAAAAAACAAGCTAAGTAAAGTACTTTTTTCATAGTGTGAGTTTAAATTAATATGCTTCTATATTGAAAATGATAGAAACGCCATTAATGTTGTTAATGGCTAGATTGCTAAAATATCGATAATTAGTCTTTAATACTAAATTTTTATTGTTAAATGGTATTATAGAAATTAAAGATCACCCTTTAACTTTTGATATAACTGAAGTGCATTACCGTCGGTAAGCCGCGAAATATAATGACAACAATTCATTACATAGGTATAAACAGAAGTATCCTCTTCCATAGAAACATCAAGAGCTTTTACTATGAGCCTATCGAAATGCCGCTCTTTACCATTGTAATAATTTTCGCATGCGGTAGTAAGAGCATCCAATAACACAGAAAGAATTTGATATCCCGCGATTTCTTTTTCGACCACTTCTTTACTTTGGTATACCTTTTCTACACTAACTTTAATAATATCATCTATTTGAGCCTTATAGTTACTTTTATCTAATAAGGCTTCAGAAAAGGAACCCTTTAAAATTGATTCTTCATGAGCTATAAAAATTGCCGCTGCTTCTTCAATTAAAGTGCTAATTGCTAATGAACGTAAATACGCCAACCTGTCGGAAGCTTTGGTAAGTTTTTTATAGGTCTCGGTACGAATTCTATCTTTTACAAGATTGATTAAGAATTCTAAAGCGGTGTCTTCAGAAATAAGTCCGAGATTAATACCGTCTTCAAAATCTATAATTGTATAACAAATATCGTCGGCTGCTTCTACTAAGAAAGCCAATGGATGACGGCAGTAGCTTATATCGTTTTTCGCTCCTCTTTTAAATAATCCTAAGGTGTTAGCCACTTCAGTAAAAGCTTTTAAATCGGTTTGAAATACTCCATATTTTTTATCGGAAATATCTTTGGTGGGTTTCTTTGGGAGAGATTCTTTTGGATATTTCATAAAAGCTCCCAACGTTGCATAAGTAAGTCGAAGGCCTCCTTCAACCCCATTTTTAGATTCGGTAACTATTCTAAATCCATTTGCATTTCCTTCAAAATCGACTAGATCTTGGTATTCTTTAGAGGAGAGTTGCGTTTTAAAACGTTTTCCGTTTCCGGTGGTAAAATAATCTCCTATTGCTTTTTCACCACTATGACCAAATGGAGGGTTCCCAATATCATGCGCTAACGATGCAGCCGCTACAATAGCTCCAAAATCATTAAATCGATACCCATGAACCATTTTTAATTGTGGGTGTTTTTCTAAAATTGATTTACCTACCATGCGCCCTAACGATCTTCCTACTACCGAAACTTCTAAGCTATGCGTAAGTCGCGTATGCACAAA
Organism: Cochleicola gelatinilyticus; assembly: GCF_001637325.1. Classification (GTDB taxonomy): domain Bacteria; phylum Bacteroidota; class Bacteroidia; order Flavobacteriales; family Flavobacteriaceae; genus Cochleicola; species Cochleicola gelatinilyticus. Next base: position 1,073,946 of record NZ_LRXL01000026.1, on the reverse strand, counting down.
AGATGTTTTTGAAAGAGGAATTACTTGGGTTTTATCTTGAAGGCTTCTAAAGGCTGAAGAAAAGATAATTCGATCGTAATCTACCTCAAAGCCTAAACGGGTTTCGTCTTCTTCAATTCGCAATCGTTTGTTTTGTATTCCTTGTTTCTGTAATGAAAGCAGCTGTTCCCATTGCATCATAGCACGTAATATTTTTAATGCAAGATACTACTTTCAGAAATGATCTGCCATATCATCAAGCAATGTTAAGGACTTAACATTTAGGTAAAGTTACAATGATGAACTGGTAATTTGCAGTTAACACCCACTTTACACTATGTATGCATCTTTGCGCCAAGAAATTAATTAAAAAAACCAAATTCAAATGAAAAAATTCTTTTTAAACGTACTAGTCGTTTCTACAGTACTATTCGCAGTAGGTTGTGATAGCGACGACAATGGGATTATCCCTGTTGATGATGATCCAGGTGTGGCAGACGCCATTCTATCTGGTCAGATAAATGAAAATATGACATTAACGAACGATGTAATTTGGGAATTAGACGGACGTGTAACCGTAACTGACGGTGTAACATTAACGATTGAGCCTGGAACTATAATTAAAGGACAGCAAGGTCAAGAGGCAAATGCAGCTGTTTTAATTATTGCTCGCGGTGGTAAAATTGAAGCTAATGGAACTGCTAACGAGCCTATTATTTTTACTTCAGTTGTGGACAATATAGCGCTTGGACAAACTGCAGGTAGCAACTTAACTGAAAATGATCGTGGTCTTTGGGGTGGTCTTATTGTATTAGGAAGAGCGCAAGCTTCATTATCTGGGGATGCTACTGAAAATCAGATCGAAGGAATCCCTGCAAGTGATAACAATGGATTGTACGGAGGAAATAACAATGCTGATGATTCAGGAACATTAAATTATATCTCAATTCGTCACGGAGGAACTCTTATTGGAGAAGGAAACGAGATTAATGGTCTTACACTAGGCGCAGTTGGAACAGGAACATCAATTTCAAATATTGAAGTAGTTGGAAATGTTGATGATGGTATCGAGTGGTTTGGAGGTTCTGTGAATGCTTCTAACCTTTTAGTATGGGCACAAGGTGATGATGGTCTTGACATTGATGAAGCTTTTTCTGGTACTGTGACGAATGCAGCTGTAGTTTTAGGAGATATTTCAGATCACGGTTTAGAAATTGACGGTCCTGCTGGATCTTTAGAAGGTAGTTTTACATTAAACGGTATTTCATTATTTGGAAACACAGTTACTGAAAATGGAGAGTACGCTGATTTAAGAGATAATGCTATGGGAACTTTAAGCAACGTTTATGTAGAAGGTTTTAAAGCATCTTCAGATGTAGAATTAGATAACAATGAGGTTTCTCAAAACTTCCTAGACGGTAAAATTATCTTTGAAAATTGGATTCTTAACGGAGCAGACAATACCATTTTTACTGAAAAAGTAGCATGTATTGAAAACTGTGATGATGATAATGATGACAATGATGTAAATGAAGATAAGATAATTTTAAACCCAGACTTTCCAACAAGAGCTCTTAACTGGACAACTACAGGTACTAGTGGTGGTGCAAACATGAGCGTTTTCTCTTGGACATACGCAAGCTCAAAAGGAGCGCTTTAAAAAACATTTTTATTAAATTTTGATCTCATATTATTAGTCAACTTGCCCGTTTTTTATAACGGGCAAGTTTATAAAGTTAAGTTATGAAAAACATCCTATTAGTAGTATTCCTTTTTTTAGTGCATATCACCTTTGGACAAACTGGAACCGTTGCAGGAAAAATAAATGACGGAGAGTATAATGACGTACTTCCATTTGCTAATATAATTGTAAAAAACACACAAACAGGAACTACTTCAGATTTTGAAGGTAAATACACATTAGAGTTAGATGCGGGAACCTATACGTTAGTCTTTTCATTTGTTGGATATCAAACGAAAGAAATCACCGATGTGGTTATTAATGAAAATACAACTACGAATCTTGAAGTAACATTAATGGCAAGTGCTGGTCAACTCGACGAGATAGTAATTACTACCACCGCACGAAGAAACACCGAATCTGCTGTACTTAGCCTACAAAAGAATTCTATTAATTTAATGGATGGTCTTTCATTAGAAACCATAAAAGCTACAGGAGCAAGTAACGTAGCAAGTGCTGTTACAAATGTTCCTGGAGTTTCTATTCAAGGTGGAAAATTTGTCTATGTAAGAGGGTTAGGAGACAGATATACTAAATCGATTCTAAACGGCATGGATGTTCCTGGTCTAGATCCCGATAGAAATACACTACAGCTTGACATATTTCCAAGTCAAATACTGGAAAATGTACTGGTTGTAAAATCAGCAACTGCAGATCAACCAGCCGATTTTACTGGGGGTGTGGTAGATATTGTAACAAAAGATATTCCTAGTCGCGAAGAATATAGTTTTTCAATTGGTGCTAGTTATAACTCAGATTTTCACTTCAACAATAATTACTTAACATCAGAATCTAGCTCGACAGATTTTCTTGGGTTTGATGATGGCTTAAGAAGTGATCCGCTTGCAGAAGGTCAAGTAGTACCCTTGCCGCAACAAAATGAAGAAGTAGCTCAAGCAATTACCCAACGTTTTGAACCAAGATTAGCTGCACAAAGAGATAATAGTTTAATGGATTTAAAATTTTCTGCTACTGCCGGAAATCAATACGATGTTGGTGATAATAAACTTGGATACCTAGCGTCACTGTCTTACCAAAACGAAACTACATATTATGATAACTACATAAATGGTCAAATTTACCGAAAGGTAGAATCAGACCCATCTCTTTTTGATCTCCGAGCAGACATCACACAGAATGGAGAAGTAGGAGTAAATAATGTACTTATTAGTGGTTTGGCTGGATTGTCATTTAAAACTGAAAAATCTAAATATCGATTTAATGTACTTCATGTACAAAATGGTGAATCTCAAGCATCTATTTTTAGACAAAGCAATTTTATTATTAGTAGCAATAGTATAAAAAAAGATAATTTAATTTATACAGAAAGAGCTATAACCAATGGGTTGTTAAGTGGTAAGCATTCCCTTGGAGAAGATAACGAATGGGAAATAGAGTGGAAATTATCACCATCGTTAGCGCGTATCGATGATAAAGATTTTAGAGTGACTCCTTTTAGAGTTTCTACTAATCCAGATACTGGTGAAGAAGTTTTTACTATCGAACCTAGTGAATCTGGTATTCCTTCCCGATTTTATAGAAATTTAGAAGAAATTAGTTTGGCTGGTAAGCTAGCTCTTGAAAAAAAGCATTCTTTATTTGGTTTTGATGCTAAAACAAAATTTGGAGGAGCATATACTTATAAACAAAGAGATTTTGAGGTTACAAAATATTCTGTGGCTCTCCTCAACTTTCCATCGGCTTCATTAGGGGGAGATCCAAATCAAATTCTTTCTGATGAGAATATTTATGATCCTGCTACGAATAGTGGTTTCTATATTAGAGAAGACTCTAACGATTCCGATTCATTTGATTCTGAAATAACAGTTGCGGCGGGATATGCTTCAGAAGAATTTAAAATCACTAATTGGTTCAATGCCATATTAGGAGTACGTTTTGAAAAATTTGATCTAACATACACAGGAGAACGACAAGATGGTTCTGCTTTTAACAATGCAACCATCCTCGACAAATCTGACTTTTTCCCTTCAGCGAATTTAATCTTCAATCTTAATGAAGAAGGAGATACAAAAATACGCACCTCTTATGCAAGAACTACTGCAAGACCTTCATTTAAAGAAGCTTCTTTAGCAGAAATTTTCGATCCTATAAGCAGTACAACGTTTATTGGTAATATCAATTTACAGCCTAGTTACATTAACAACTTTGACCTAAGATTCGAAAAATATGGAGAAAGTAGTGATTTCTTTGCTTTAAGTGGTTTTTATAAAACCTTTAATGATCCAATAGAACTTTCCTTTATTCGAAGAGCATACGGACAGTACACACCATTAAACCTTGGAGATGCTAATGTATTTGGTGGTGAAATTGAAGTTCGTAAAAACTTAGGATTTATTCAAGGACTTCAAAATCTATCATTCAATGTTAACTTTTCTTTAATTGAATCTCAACAAGAGTATAGTGACGATGAAAGACAAGGAAGACTAGACAACTTACGAGAAGGTGAAATGTTAGAGGATACCCGTCAACTCCAAGGACAATCACCCTATCTAATTAATATTGGATTTAATTATAACGATAATGATTCTGGATGGCAAGGTGGCCTATTCTATAATACTCAGGGAAAAACCTTAGAGATCGTAGGAGCGGCAGATGTTGCTGATGTTTTCACATTACCTTTTCATAATGTAAAACTTAACCTGTCTAAAGTTTTAGGAGAAAAGAAAAACACTACTTTGTCTCTTAAGTTCGATAACTTGTTGGATGATGACATTGAAAGTGTATATCAATCTTTTGGTGCACAGGATGAAATTTATTCAAAATGGAACCCAGGGCAAGAAATCAGCCTTAGCTATTCAATACGTTTTTAGCACTAACGTAGTATATCGTTAATAACTGCAAGATTATAATTTTTGTCTCAAATTATTTTTTTGTCTCAATAAAAAGAGCCTCGCAATTGCAAGGCTCTTTTTTAATTATATATACAGGAAATCAAACACTTAGGGTCTATTAGTTACCATACGAGTATCTGTTACTTCCCACGTGCGCACTTCCGCAATTTTAGAATTATTGTAAGTCACTTCTTTTTTAATATCTCCTTGATAAAATGTCCAAGTTCCTACTTTTTGACCGTTATCATACTGAGCTATTGCTTTTCTATTACCGTTGGTATCGTAGCTTACCCACTCTCCTTGTAATTTATTGTCTTTCGTGTAAAAACCGGTTTGAGCGACCATTCCATTATCATGAAATAATGTTGCTGCGATCAAATCACCTTGCATTATAAAGGTGTCTTTCTTCAACTCTTGAGCCATTACGGTACTAAAAGAAAACGCAATAACTAATAAACAAACTAAATTTTTCATAACAAGGCACTTTTAATTATTATCTCTAACAAATATAAAACATATTTTACTTTAAAGCAACATATAGGTAACATTAAGTTAACATTAGAATATTCAACACCTGTTTTTCAACGGTTTACATTTTGTCTAAACACTTATTCAAGCTAAATTCTTAATAATTTTTTAATAATCTAATCATATGAAATACGTTTTTGAGCTCTTTCTTTGTGTATTGTCATCAGACAATTTTACAAGAGTTAAATCGATTTAGTTTTTGTCGACTAGATTTTAACATTTCTTGTATTGGCTACCTTTTCGGGTAGCCATTTTTTTTAAACCAATTTAAACTTAACGATTAGGAAACATAAAATTAATTTTTTAGTAAGTTCTTTGCAGTGACAAAAACTAAAATCGATACTGATGAAATATTGCCATCTGGCGTTATTTATAACGTTGGTTTCCTTCGTGCAAACACACGCTCAGGATACAACCGAAACTAAATTTGGAAAAGGGCTAATTAACCTTGTTGCCAAAGACAGTTCTTGGAGTGTTAAATTTGCACCTCGAATTCAATTTAGAGCAGTATCCAACTGGGATTACAATGGAACTTCCTATAATAAACCAGAGCATAATTTTTTAATTAGAAGGGCTCGATTAAAATTTGGAGGATTTGCTTATTCTCCAAAGCTAACCTACAAAATAGAATTAGGACTTTCAAATAGAGATGTGTCTGGAGCAAGTGCATTTAACCGAAACACCCCCAGAATTATTCTTGACGCCGTTTTAAAATGGAATTTTTACGAAAATTTTGAACTATGGGTTGGACAAACCAAACTCCCAGGAAATGTAGAACGTGTGGTGTCTTCAGCAAACCTTCAGTTAATCGATCGCTCTTTACTTAACAGCCGCTTTAATATTGACCGTGATGTTGGGTTCCAACTTAGACATTACGATTACCTTTCAGAAACATTTATTATTCGAGAAAAAATTGCAGTATCTCAAGGAGAAGGAAGAAATGTAACTGAAGGTAATCTAGGCGGACACCAATACACCGGAAGAATTGAAGTTTTGCCCTTTGGAAACTTTGAAGGAAACGATGAGTACACTCAAAGCGATTTAAAAAGACAATCTACACCTAAACTAATGTTGGGCATCACTTACGATTACAACAATAATGCAGTTAAAACGAGAAGTAATCTAGGGTCTTACATGGAAACCGATAATGGTTTTTTTGAAACAGATATTTATACATTATTTGTTGATGCCATGTTTAAATATAAAGGTTTTTCTTTTATGGGGGAATATGCTAACCGAAAGGCAAAAGATCCAATAGCTCTAAATAGTGATGGCTCTCCTACTGGAGACGTTGTTGAAGAAGGAAGTGCTATTAACCTTCAAGCAGGTTATCTATTAAGAAGCAATTATGAAGTAGCAGCAAGATTTACTACGTTAGATTTTGATGCCTTAACAATGAAAGAAGCTCAAAATCAATATACAGTGGGGGTGTCAAAATATCTTGTCGGACACAAGCTCAAAGTACAAAGCGATTTTAGTTACAATACAGTTGAAAATAAAAAAGATGAACTGGCTTTTAGAATGGGGTTCGAGCTCCATTTTTAAACCTTATTAACATAACAATTTGGTAACAAACTTTATATAAATAATTGGGACTTTTGTGCCACTTTAAAGTAAACAAGAAACATGGAAAACATTTATCTATTAATGCTCGTTGCTCTCGCCGTTCTTGCGGTAGCAGATTTGGTTGTTGGTGTAAGTAACGATGCTGTAAATTTTTTAAATTCTGCAATAGGATCGAAGGCAATTTCTTTTAAAAGCATTATGATTATTGCCAGCTTAGGGATATTTATTGGTGCCGTTTTTTCTAGTGGTATGATGGAAGTTGCCCGTAAAGGCATATTTGTTCCAGGACAATTTTATTTTGAAGAAATCATGATCATCTTTATGGCAGTAATGATTACCGATATTCTTCTATTAGATTTCTTTAACACCCTCGGAATGCCCACCTCGACTACGGTATCTATCGTATTTGAACTTCTTGGTGCCGCAGTAGTAATGTCTTTAATTAAAATTGGAGCAAGCAGTACTGAAACTTGGGCAGATTTAGGAAGTTATATTAATACAGACAAAGCAACCGAAATTATTACAGGAATCTTGCTGTCTGTGGTCATTGCATTTACTGTTGGTGCTGTTGTACAATGGCTCTCAAGGATGATCTTTACATTTCACTACGAAAATAAAATCAAAAATTTCGGAGCTATTTTTGGAGGAATTGCACTTTCTGCCATCGGTTATTTTATTTTTCTGAAAGGATTAAAAGGAACCCCTTGGTATGGTGATCTTCAAGAACTTATTGAAGGGCAAACTACGCTCCTTATTCTAGGAAGCTTTGTTTTCTGGACTGTGTTTTCGTACCTGTTCATGAAAATTTTTAAGAAGAGCATTCTTATTGTAGTTATTGCTATTGGAACTTTCGGACTCGCCCTTGCATTTTCAGGGAACGATCTGGTAAATTTCATTGGAGTACCTATGGCAGCATACCACTCATACGAAGCATGGGCGGCCTCAGGCGAAGCGGCAAGTTCATTTTCAATGAATATTTTAGAATCTAAAGTTCCCGCAGAACCTTTCTTATTGTTCATTGCTGGTGGAATTATGGTACTCACACTTTGGTTTTCTAAAAAAGCTCGAACAGTAGCAGACACCGAAATTGGACTTTCTCGACAAGGTGAAGGACACGAAAAATTTCAACCTAACATGCTTTCACGCATTGTTGTAAAGGGTACTACTGCCGTATCTCAAGGAATTAACATGATACTTCCAAAAACCACCGCAGATAAAATATCATCGCGTTTTGAAAAACCAGTAATAAATCTACATAAACACAAAACATACGAACTTCCAGCATTCGATATGATTCGTGCTTCAATCAATTTAATGGTTGCTGGAGTATTAATATCTATAGCAACCTCTATGAAGTTGCCTCTTTCCACAACCTATGTTACATTTATGGTAGCCATGGGTACTTCACTCGCAGACCGTGCTTGGGGAAGAGAAAGTGCTGTATACCGTGTTGCCGGAGTATTAAATGTAATTGGAGGATGGTTCTTTACAGCCTTCTCTGCTTTTGTAGCTGCTGGTACACTAGCCTATATTATCTATTTAGGAAAAGGAACCGCCATCGCAATCCTTCTTTTATTAGCCATCGGACTTCTTGTAAGAAACTATCTTTCTCATAAGAAAAAAGGAGTTGAAAAGCTAAATAAAACGGGACTTAAGAAAACAGAAAGTCGTACTGTTCAAGGAATTATTGAAGAAAGTGCAGAAAACATTTCCAATGTAGTTACTCGTACTAATAAGATCTATTCAGATGTGCTTCGTGGATTAGCAAAACAGGACACTTCTAAACTGAAGAAAAGTAAAAAAGGAGTTAAAAAACTAAATGATGAAATAGACGAATTACGTGACAACATATTCTATTTTATTAAAGAACTGGACGAAACCAGTGTGCGTGGAAGTAACTTTTACATTATTGTTTTAGGATATCTTCAAGATATGGCTCAATCATTAGAATACATTTCGAAAACGAGCTATAAGCACATCAACAATAACCACAAGGCGCTCCGTTTTAATCAGATTAGAGATTTACAAGAAATCGATCGTTCTTTAGAAGAACTTCTGCTGAAAATTGAAACCATTTTTAACAATCGTGAGTTCGAAAAAATTGGAGCTATTTTAAATGAAAAAGAAGTCTTATTTAACTCTGTTTCTGAAAAAATTGAAAAGCAAATTGCCCGAACTAGAAATGAAGAATCCAGTCCAAAGAATACCACACTATACTTTGGTTTACTACTTGAAACTAAAGATCTGGTTACTGCAATGATGAATTTAATGGAAGAATACTATACCAGCTATAAAAAGGAATAGCATACATTTTTTAAACCTTAATTTTAGGGAACCCTTACCTCAGCAATGATGTAAGGGTTTTTTTATTCTGAAAAAGCGTTATTCTGAAAAAACCACACTACGACTGAAACCTATATTTTTATATTAATGTTATATACAATATTGGATATTGATAATGTAGTGGTTTCAACACAATGGAAAATAAAAGTATATTTAATTGGTCGCCAAATATTTGAAGGTATCATTCTTACTGAAAAATTTGCCCTGTGACGTCCTAAAAAAATTAAAATCTAAACCTATATTGTCATTAAGCAACTATTAGTAAAAAATAAAAAAATGGCTGGAGAAACAGATATCTCGGAATTAATAAAGGGAATGACTCCCAAATTAAATGTAGGGGAATATGTATTCGCTACGGTAAAAGATTTAAATACGATTAATAGAAATGATACTGTTTGTGAATTTCAAGAAATAGAAGGAACTACTATTGTTATTGAGAGAAAAAAAGCAGACCTATTAAAGTTAAGGTATGAATATATTGCCTCTTGGATCACTCTAACAATTCATTCATCTCTAGATGCAATAGGATTAACAGCTATATTTTCGACAGAATTAGCGAAAAATAATATTAGCTGTAATGTAATTGCTGGATATTACCACGACCATATTTTCGTTGATAAAAAAGATTCAGAAAAAGCAATTAACGTTTTAGAAAAATTGTCTAGAAAACACTAATAAAAAAGGAAGACTTTCGCCTTCCTTTTTTTCAATTAACACTTGTTTTTAGACTACGATCCGCACATTAGGCAATCGTCATCTTCATCACCATTTTTAGAGGCGTCCAGCATTTTTCTGAACTCCTGTGGTGACATTGGTTTGTCTGAAACAGCAGACGTCGCTGCTACAGTTGCTTCAGCAACTGCTGCTACGGGTTCTTTTTTAGCTTGCGTTTTTAAAGTGAACTTAATAGCATCTACAGCACTCTTAGTTCGCAGGTAATACATTCCAGTTTTAAGACCACTCTTCCATGCGTAAAAATGCATAGAGGTAAGTTTTGCATAATTTGCATTTTCCATAAATAAATTCAACGATTGTGACTGATCGATAAAATATCCTCTATGACGGGACATATCGATAATATCTTTCATCTTGAGTTCCCATACTGTTTTGTAAAGTTCTTTAAGATCTTGAGGAATATCAACATCTTGAACCGAACCATTGTTACGCATGATCTGTTCTTTTAGATCATCATTCCACAATCCTAATGATACAAGATCTTCTAATAAATGCTTGTTCACTACAATAAATTCACCCGAAAGTACGCGTCTTGTATAGATATTTGAAGTATACGGCTCGAACGCTTCGTTGTTTCCAAGGATTTGCGACGTTGATGCGGTTGGCATTGGCGCAACCAATAAGGAGTTACGCACTCCATGTTTCTTCACCTCCTTACGAAGTTTTCCCCAGTCCCATCGGCCACTTAATTCTTCGTCTTCTATTCCCCAAAGATTGTGTTGAAATTTTCCTTCAGATATAGGTGATCCTTTATAGGTTTGGTAAGGTCCATCAGCTTTCGCCTCTTCCATAGACGCAGTTAAAGCTGCAAAATATAGGGTTTCAAAAATTTCTTGATTTACTTTTTTAGCTTCATCACTTGTAAATGGTAAGCGCATCATAATAAATGCATCTGCCAAACCTTGAATTCCTAAACCTACCGGACGATGACGGAAATTAGAGTTTTCTGCCTCTTTCACTGGATAGTAATTCCGGTCGATTACACGGTTTAAGTTTTTAGTTACTCGTTTTGTTACTCTAAATAATTCTTTATGATCGAACTCTCCATTCTTAATGAACATTGGCAATGCAATAGATGCTAAATTACATACTGCTACCTCATCGGGGGAAGTATACTCCATGATCTCTGTACATAAGTTAGAAGATCGAATGGTTCCAAGATTCTTCTGGTTGCTCTTACGGTTCGCTGCATCTTTGTATAGCATATAAGGCGTACCGGTTTCAATCTGAGATTCCATGATTTTTTCCCAAAGCTCTCTGGCTCTAATCGTTTTTCTCCCTTTGTTTTCAGATTCGTATTTGTGGTACAATTCCTCAAATTCATCTCCGTGCACATTAAAGAGGTTTGGACACTCATTAGGGCACATTAGTGTCCAGTTAGCATCTTCTTCTACTCGTTTCATAAAGAGATCTGGAATCCACATTGCGTAAAAAAGATCGCGCGCCCGCATTTCTTCTTTTCCTGTATTCTTTTTAAGATCTAAGAAATCGAAAATATCTGCATGCCAAGGTTCAACATAAATAGCAAAAGAACCTTTACGTTTTCCGCCCCCTTGATCTACGTATCGTGCCGTGTCATTATATACACGCAACATAGGTACTACTCCGTTAGACGTTCCATTAGTCCCTGAAATATACGATCCTGTCGCACGTACATTATGTATAGATAGACCGATACCTCCAGCAGATTGTGAAATTTTTGCGGTTTGTTTTAAAGTGTCGTAAATACCATCGATACTATCATCTTGCATTGCTAACAAAAAGCAAGAAGACATTTGTGGTTTTGGTGTTCCACTATTAAATAATGTAGGTGTTGCATGGGTAAAATACTTTTTAGACATTAGCTCGTAAGTCTCCTTTACCGACGCAAGATCGTCTAAATGAATCCCTACCGATACACGCATTAACATATGCTGTGGACGTTCAGCAATTTGCCCATTAAGTTTTAGTAAGTATGAACGTTCCAATGTTTTAAATCCGAAATAATCGTATCCAAAATCGCGATTATAAATAATAGTAGAATCTAACTCTTCTGCATTATCTTGAATTATTTTATACACCTCATCACTTAACAATGGCGCATCTTTACCAGTACGTGGATTTACATACTCATACAAATCTTTCATGACCTCAGAAAACGTCTTCTTTGTATTTTTATGTAAATTCGAGACAGAAATTCGTGCTGCTAAACGTGCATAATCTGGATGAGAAGTCGTCATCGTTGCAGCTACTTCTGCTGCCAAATTATCTAATTCACTTGTAGTTACCCCATCATATAACCCCTCGATAACACGCATTGAAATTTTTACCGGATCTACCAATTCATTAAGACCATAACACAACTTTCTAACCCGTGCAGTAATCTTATCGAACATTATTGGTTCTTTCCGGCCGTCTCTTTTTATTACATTCATTTTGTTTTGTTTTTTTGAGGTATTCGTACTTTTTTGAAAAAATGTGCCTTGGTGTAATCTATAGAATACACATTATCAGCAATATATAGAAAGGTGTCGTGTGGGGTAGCGACAGGCCTTTAATTAAAAATCGGCGTCGAAACTAATCTTATTAGACTCTTTGTCTTTATTAGTTACTCCGGCTTTCTGGTATTCAGCGACACGCTTTTCAAAGAAATTAGTTTTTCCTTGAAGCGAAATCATATCCATAAAGTCGAATGGGTTTGTAGTATTGTATTCTTTCTCACATTCTAGTTCTACTAAAAGGCGGTCTGTAACAAATTCTAAGTATTGTGTCATTAATTTCGAATTCATTCCAATAAGACTTGCTGGAAGAGATTCGGTAATAAACTCACGTTCAATATCTAAAGCTTCTACGATAATCTCGCGAATTCGGTCTTTAGGCACTTTATTAATAAGGTGGTGGTTGTGTAAGTGCACTGCAAAATCACAATGTACTCCCTCATCTCTTGAAATCAATTCATTCGAAAAGGTAAGTCCTGGCATTAAGCCACGTTTTTTCAACCAAAAGATAGAACAAAAAGCACCCGAAAAGAAAATCCCTTCTACTGCCGCAAAAGCGATAAGACGCTCTGCAAAACTTGGGCTTTCGATCCATTTTAATGCCCAATCTGCTTTCTTTTTAATTGCTGGAAAATTTTCCAACGCATTAAAAAGCAGGTCTTTTTCAGTTTCATCTTTTACGTAAGTATCTATTAAAAGAGAATAGGTTTCAGAATGAATATTCTCCATCATGATTTGAAAACCATAAAAGAATTTGGCTTCACTATACTGAACTTCATTTACAAAGTTTTCAGCAAGGTTTTCATTTACAATTCCATCTGAAGCGGCAAAGAAAGCGAGGATATGCTTGATGAAATAACGCTCATCATTATTTAACTTGCCTGTCCAATCTGATAGATCTTGATGAAGATCGATCTCTTCAGCAGTCCAAAAACTTGCTTCCGATTTTTTGTACCATTCCCAAATATCGTGGTGTTCGATTGGAAAGATCACAAATCTATTTTCATTTTTCTCTAAAATTGGTTCTGCTACGCTCATAATGTCCTTTGCTTTTTTCTGAATTATTTTCCTGTTACTAGGGACTAACAAATATGACTATTTTTATGGCCAATTAAGCAAAAAACGAATCTAGGTTTTCAACAAAGTTTTCAACACGTAGAAAATAAACTGTTATTATTGTTTTGTTAAAAATCTATCTTAACACACTTTAAATCAATACCTTAAAAGCCTTTTGTTGGAGTTATAAACATTCGCTTCAATCATCGTTAAGAACTCTGAAAGCCTTCCGTTTCATAGTAGCTGCCCACACTTTTTAAGGGATTTTTAAGAAGAACTTTTTGAACAAAAAATATGATAAAAATTAATTCAATTTTAAAAACAAAAAGCAAATTTCCCATTTTGGGTTTCAAAAAAAAGAGTCCCTCCAAAAAATGCACTTACGAATATTCGAAGTAGTAGAAATCTTAACCAAGAACTAAACTAAATAGCAAACCTTCTAAATTTTCTATTGTTTTAAAAATCTCTGTTATGAAATTTATTTACAATTTTTAATTACCCTAAATTATCGATGTCAAGTTCATCAATAAGCTTCCACGTTTCTTCTAAATCCATATTGGTTCCCGTTGCTTTCAGATAAAATCGACGGTTTTTTAGAAATTCTATGATGCTATTATTGTTGTTTTTCCTGTATTCTTCAATCGCTTTCACACCTTTCTTTTCGACCGTGCGTCGGGTTTTATAGGCATCTTCTTCTTCAAATTCTTGTGAAAACAACATTCTCATGCCGGCGGTGGCTGCAGCACCCATCGTCCCAGCACCGTCAATCAATTCTATTTTGAACATCTTTGATGTATCTTCATTTGCATATGTAGCTTCGATCGAAGCAATCTGCATCATTCCCATTTGTCCTGCCTTAAAACCTGTACGCTTCATACCATCAACTTCTTTTGGCAACCACGCTTTTAGTTGAGAATTGGTAAGTGGTTCCATTTCTTTTAAATCCTCCATATCTTCTTGCATTTCATTCATCTCTTTTACTACACTAGAAGTGTTTGAAACATTTTGTTTGGTTTCTCGAATTTTTTCTGAAACAGGATTGTCTTTACAAGAAACAAAGCAAATCACAATACAAAGTAATAGTGTAACGTTTTTCATGGCTGGCGGTTTAAAAAAATACTCTTTTGAATTAATTAAAACTAATATAATGATAATCAGCAAACTAACCAACACGTTTAAAAGAAGCGTCTTTTTCTGGGATAAAATGAAAGAAAGATTCGAAGAAATGCGGCTTCTATTTAATATAGATCTGCCTTATTACCATCTTCAAAAATAAAAACTGGAAAAATAATTTTAGGAACAAAAAAACCAAGATCTCTAGAAAGTTAAAAGCTTTTGATTACACCCAAGAACGCTAAAAGAGCATTACATTTTTTCTGCAACCTTCTCTAGTTCGGTATACCAATTCTCACCAAATTTGCGGATCAGTGCTTCTTTTACAAATTTGTAAACAGGAACTTTTAGAGAAGCCCCTAAAGTACATGCGTCGTTACATATAGGCCATTTGTGATAGTTTACTGCAGCAAACTCACTGTAATCTTGAACTCGCACTGGGTATAAATGACACGAAATGGGCTTTTTAAAAGAAACAGCACCTGCATTGTAGGCGTCTTCTATACCACAACTTGCTGTTCCATTATCGGTAAAAGTAACATAAGCACATTCTTTTCCTTCTACTAACGGAGTTTCAAGCTCGTCTAGGTCTGTTTTAATATGAGTACCTTGTGCTTCTATAGCGGCAATGCCTTCGGGTCGAAGAAAGGGTTTCACTTTTGGGTAAATCTCTTTTAGAATACCTATTTCTTCTTCAGTTACTGGGGCTCCAGCCTCACCTTCAATACAGCAAGCACCTTTGCATGCACCCAAATTACACACAAATTCTTTCTCGATAAGATCTTCAGAAACGATCGTTTTTCCTAGTTGAAACATAGCGACAAAGATACACGGATTCCTTGTTTTATTCCGAAGAAAAAATGGCTTAATTTTAACCTATTTATATGATGCTACTGCTGGTTAATATTCCTACTTTTGCGCCCTTAAATTACAGGTTATGAATTTTAATTTTAAAGAGATAGCAACTGCCACAATGGTTCTCTTTGCCGTAATCGATATTATTGGAAGCATCCCAATAATTATCTCGTTACGAGAGAAATCTGGTAAAATTAAAAGTGGTCGAGCGTCTATTATAGCTGCAATAGTGCTTACAGTTTTTCTCTTTATAGGAGAAGAAATTTTAAACCTTATTGGAATTAATGTAAACGAATTTGCCGTTGCAGGTGCTTTTATTCTTTTCTTTATTGCGTTAGAAATGATTCTTGGCGTACAACTCTTTAAACAAAACGAGGAAAATTTAGACATGGCCACTGTGTTTCCTATCGCATTTCCTATTGTCGCCGGACCCGGAAGTTTAACTACCTTACTTTCATTACGTGCAGAATACGAGTTACAAAACATTATTGTAGCGATTATTGTTAATGTTATAGTCGTGTTTATCGTTCTTAAAACCTCTGGAAGACTGCAACGTTTTTTAGGAAAGAATGGAATTGCTATTATCGAAAAGATTTTTGGTGTAATTTTACTTGCAATTGCTGTAAAATTATTCACCTCGAATATCCAAGAGTTATTTAATTAACAACAATTCGTTGTCTAAATTAGTATTGTTCATTCTACATTAAAAATAGTTATGAAAACCTTTATTTATATTCTTATCGCTGCAGCCTGCGGGCTCATAATTTTTAATGCGACTCACCTTGATTTTGATCATTTATTTGAGGGAGAAAGTCGCGTTGCCGCCATTGGCGTTCTTGCAGCTGCATGTGTAGTTTTATTACTAGTGATATTGATTGTTTCTCGTAAAATTTCTGAAAAGAAAAGGTAGGTGCTCTTTACTCCTCTGGCGTTACTTGTTCGACAGGGTTTTCAAGTTGCAATACTTTCTCAAGCATAGGATCTCCTTCGTTGAGAACGAATTCGTACGCATTTGGTCCGTAAAGTTGTTGGGCAATATTTGCTTTTAATGCTTTCTTTAAAGCTTCAGAATAGGTGCTAAGATCAATCTTAGCTTCCGATAATTTAGCATACTCTATAAATTCTTCGGAAAGTGCATCGTCCACTTCGTAACTGGAGGCAAACGATTCAAAAGGAATCCCGTTAAACATCGTTCTATGATTCTCTAAGTATTCAAAAATAAAATAATTCATAAAGCCGCTTCGTGCCACATACTGAATGGTTTCATTTTCAACACTTGTGTCTTTCGGAACAAAAATATCGGGTATAATTCCACCGCCACCATATACGATTTTTCCTTTCGGAGTAACATAACGCAGTGAATCGGCAACATGAATACTATCTGCGTGCTGAAGTTCCCCGTTCTTATATCTTTTTTCGTAATCGTTATAATAAGCATCGTTCCCCTCGCCATATGGTTTCTGAATGGAACGGCCTGTAGGCGTGTAATACCGAGCAATAGTAAGTCGCACCGCACTTCCATCCCCTAAAGACATTTCTCGTTGCACCAATCCTTTTCCAAAAGAGCGTCGCCCAACGATAGTTCCTTTGTCGTTATCTTGAAGCGCTCCCGCTACAATTTCACTGGCAGAGGCAGAATTTTCATTAATAAGGACGTACAATTTTCCTTTTTCGAAATCCCCTCTACGCGTCGCATACGTCTGGGTCTCTTCTCCTGTTTTATTTCGTGTAATCAACACCAATTTATCGTCTTCCAAAAATTCATCTATAATTCGTTCTGCTGTAGAAATATAGCCGCCAGGATTGTTTCGAAGATCGAGAATTAAGGTTTTCATTCCCTCGTCTTTTAAATCCTCTAGTGCTTCTTCGAATTCGTCGTACGAACTTTCAGAAAACCGATTTAACTTAATGTACCCTATGTCGTTTGTAATTTTATACGAAGCATCTACACTCACAATTGGAACACGTTTGCGACGCACCTTAAAATCTAGTAGCTCAGGTTCTCCTTTTCTAAAGACCTTTAGATTCACTTTCGAATTAACATCTCCCTTTAAATATCTCGAAATACTATCTCGCACCAAAGAATCTCCAAACATTTGTTTTCCGTCGGCATATAAAATACGATCTCCTCCTCGAATACCCACCTTGGAAGCAGGACCTCCGGCAATGGCTCGTATTACCGAAATACTATCTTTGTACACATAAAAGCTTATTCCAATACCCGTAAAATTTCCACGCATATCATCGGCATTTTCCTCATATTGATCTACAGGAATATACACCGAATGTGGATCCAGGTTTTCTAGAATTCCATTTACTGTTACATCAACAATACTATCTGTATTTACTTGATCTACATATTCGTAATCGATGTAGTCGATCAATCGGTTTAGTTTATCTTTTTTCGAGTTGGTAGCGAAAATCTTTTCGGTAGTGTCGTTAAAATTAAGTTTAGAGCCTACAAATACACCGGCAGCCAAAGCTACCCCAATAAGTAATGGGAGGTATTTAGTAGGTATTCTCATATTATAGCTGCAAAGAAGGCATGTGCGTAATGTTAACGCCCGCTTTCTCTAAAAATTTTATTCCAGAATTATCTTTATAATCGTGATGGTATACCAAACGTTTAATTCCGGCTTGATGAATTAATTTACTGCAATCTTTACACGGCGACATCGTAATATATAAGGTAGCTCCATTACAAGATTGCGTAGACGAAGCGACCTTTAAAATTGCGTTCGCCTCGGCATGCAATACATACCACTTTGTATCTCCCTCTTCATCTTCACATACGTTTTCGAAACCAGTGGGGGTCCCATTATAGCCATCGCTAATAATCATTTTATCTTTTACAATTAAAGCGCCAACTTGTTTTCGTTTACAATAGGAGAGCTTGCTCCACTCCATCGCCATTCTAAGGTAGGCAATATCGTATTGGGTCTGCTTGTTTTTTTTCATAAAATGGTGAAGGCTTGGTGTTTCTATTAGAATACACTTCTATAAGTAGCGAAATTAACAGGAAGTTACACCGTTTCAAAATTTGTTGTGTTAACTATTTGCAAAAGATTGTGAAATTGACAGTAGGTAAACTTTAAAATCTTCTATAAACATTCGTACAACAAAAGTTTGGGCGTTCCTGTTTTCGCTACGCTACAACCGGCGGGCTTTCGGCTATATCCCCGGGAAAACCGGGGGATGCCGCCTCAATCCCTAACGCAGAATTTTACTATAAAAAATGGTTAATCACACCTAAAAACATTTTCGTCTTAAGGAAAGCCAAGGAAGTTGCTAGCAATTAGAATTTAAAAAATACACCAAAATCTACAAAAAAACATCTTTTAAAAGAGCCAGAGGTGTTCGTGAAGGAACAGCGAACCCTAATTAAAAAATCCAAGTTTGTTGTAACATAGGAATTACCAAACCAATTACAATCGCTGAAATCACTAATACCCAATCGCGTTTATTGAAACGGAAAATAGTTTGGCATATAAAACTAAGCAGTAGAACTAATAATACCACAATAATCTGAGCAGCTTCCACTCCAAGCGCAAATTCAAGTAATGGCGCCATACCTCCCCCACTGTCAAGACGAGAGAAAAAAGAAGCGAAACCAAAACCGTGGATTAAACCAAAAAATATAGTTACAATGTATAGCACCCTTAATTTCTCCATACGCTGCTCTTTTCCAGCAGTGAAGAGGTTATATAATGCAGTCGCTAAAATAGTTATTGGAATTAAAAACTCGATCAATGCGCCATTAACACGTACTACCTTATAATTTGCAAGCAACAATGAAAGCGTATGTCCAACAGTAAACAAGGTCACCAACACTAAAAGTCGTTTCCATGAGGCAATCGAATACGCTGCACACAACACAATAAGAAACAACACATGGTCGTAAGCATTCCAGTCAAGAACATGCTGTAAACCCAATTGAAAATACAACCAGAAATCGGACATGAGGAAGGTAATTTTGAGGTTTCAGCAAAGATAAATAAAGTACTACGGAATTTTGTGTCTTGTCGTTGCGAATTACACTCCCCATCCTAACACAGAAGTTATGATGAAAAAACTACTTATGGTTACCCTGCTATTTGTGAGCACAATCTCTGTAGCACAATACAACCCACTTGTACGAAATGATTGGGAACTACTGGAATTGGTTATTAATAATGAAACCGTCGAGGTTCCTGCTTCGTTAGGCACTCTCGAACTTCTTTTATTCGATGTTGACGTTGTCCTTTTTAACACTTAAGTCTGTAACAATTTTGAAAGTAGTCCCGATTACGATTTCAACAATCAACAATTTACGTTACCCTCTATAGATATAAGTACAACAAACAATTGTGACGACCCAGACAATCAAACTTTTGAAGAAACCTATTTCAATTTTTATGTTTCTAATAAAGACGCGCCTTTTTCGTATGAGATCACTTTAGATGATGCTGATTATTACTCCATGGTATTTACCAATGCCGCAGGTGATCAAGCTATTTACGGAGGAGAAAGAATCCTTTCCGTTCACAAATTTGAGTCTTTTTCGGTACAAGTATATCCCAATCCTGCTTCAGAAATGCTTTTTATTACTTCGGAAGGAACCCAAATTACAACCCTTGCGATTTACACCATAAATGGACGACAAGTAGCTTCCGAAGAAAACCCTTCGCATTTGCTTGATGTATCAACCCTTTCTGAAGGATTATACTTTCTAGAACTTACTTCAGAAACTGGAAATAAAACTGTTCAGAAATTCATTAAAAATTAATTTTGCCTAGTGCTTTTCAGCATATTGTTTAAACGCATTTAAAATAGCTTGCCAACCACTCCGTTGCATGTCGATAGGGTTTTCATTTTCCGGCTCAAAAGTTTCTGTAATCGCAACGGTGTCTCCCATTTCCTTAAAATCTATCGATACCTTTCGATCGTCATCAAGCGTATAGGCAATGTGCTTATAAGGAACAATTTTTGTGTAGGTTCCACTAAAATCGAATCCCATACTACCATCTTTCGCTTCCATTCTATATGAGAATCTCCCTTTTTCTCGCAAATCATTTTTTGCTTTGGGAGTATGCCAATCGGGAGATGGTGAATTCCATTGCTTAATATGTTCGGGGCCGGTCCATACTTCCCAAACTTGTTTGAGATCGCTTTGCACTTTTGTTGTAACTGTAATTGTTTTTTCCTTATTCATCTTATAGTTGTTATAGTTGTTATTTCATGGAGTGTACGCCAATCATGTTTCCTTCGGTATCGAAAAATAAAGAGATAAATCCGAATTCTCCAATAGACATTTTCGGTTTAAAGATCTTTCCACCAGCCTTTTCAACACGTTGTTCTTCTGTTGTGCAGTCTTCACTTCCAAAATACACCAGTGTACTGTTTCCGCCGGCTTTTACTCCTTCCATTTGCACCAAGGCACCATTTGCTCCATAGCGCTCCATATCACCAGAAAAACTCATCATCTGTATGGAATCGTTGGTTGGATTAGGCAATGATTTCAATTGTGTATCAAGTACGTTCTCATAGAATGTTGCGGCTCTTTTAATGTCGTCCACATAAATCTCGAACCAAACACTTGCATTGGGTTTTTTCATAACTAGTATATTTTAAAGAGTAAGAAATTATATTTTAAGCAGTTTCAGAAAGTTCTTTTACCCGTTGCAATGCTTTCGGCCAAACTTCTGTAAATGTTTCTACATATCGTTTTGGAATGTCGGTTTCTACCAGTAATGTGGTATTTCCATTATTCCCTTTTAAGGTGTAATTTTCTACTGCTCCAATCCATTCTTTTGCTTCGGGAGTATCTTTTTTTACAACGTTATTTTCTATTACAGCCTCGTGTTTAAAAGCTATAAAATCGTGCGGCTTATTTTTTTCAATTCTACTAAGTAACCCGTTGTTATTCGGACCTAGAAATTTTGCAGTATCACCTTCATCCCAACTAGTTTCTACCTTCGATCCTTCACAGAATGGTGCAGCCCATTTCGTATAGGTTTCGCAATTCCATAAAACATTCCATACTTTTTTCTTTGGCGCATTAATTTGAATGCTGAATTCTTTTCGTTTCATAACTAATTATTTTAATTTTTCTAAATCCATATACAACATACTCCAGCGATGCCCATCGGGATCTTTAAACCCGAAAACATACATCCAACCTTCACTTTCTGCTGCTTCAGCAAAAATAACTCCACCAGCTTTTTTAACTTTCTCAGCCATTTCATCAACTTCTTCCCTACTTTCGGCACCAATATTTAAAAGGATTTCCGACCCTTTATTCGTATCTGCAACATCATGGCGCACAAATTCTTTAAAAGTATGCTCGGGAAAAAGCATCAAAACAACTTCCTTTTCACCTATTAGGAAACTCGCACCATCGTCTCTGTTATAATTTGTATTGAGAGTAAAACCGATTTCCTTGTAAAATCTTTTAGAAGTTTCAAGGTTCTTTACAGGAAGATTAAGCCAAATACTTTTCATTGTTTTTTAATTTTAACTATCTGTTTCTCCTACTGTAGCAGATCTGAAATTAGGTCTGAAAAAAAATTAAATAGCCAACTAGCAATTAGATATATGCAATTTAAATTCTTTCGTTAACCCAAAGATAAGAGAGATCGCCTAAATAAAACGGGGGTATTTCCGCCATTCTAAAGGGTTGATTGTGACATCTATATGTAGTATCTTTAAGGTGTCAAGAACCTATATATAAAAGTATTATGAAACATGTTTCAATCGTGATTCCGAAAGGACACACCAGCATTGTAAATATTGGCGGAACGCATCAAATGCTGTCTTGGGTAAATGAATTTTTTCAACAAACAGGAAGAGATCCAATATTCGAAATACAATTGGTGGGTCTTGAAAAAACCACGGTACAGACACATGGATTATTTTCAATCCATCCCGAAGCCCTTATAGAAGAGATCACGCACACCGACTTGATTATTCTTCCCGCTATTCACGGAAATTTTGAAGAAAATCTTTCTCAGAATTCATCACTTATTCCTTGGCTAACTGCTCGCTATAAACAAGGTGCCGAAATAGTAAGTCTTTGTGTCGCTTCTTTTTTTCTTGCTGAAACTGGTTTGTTAGATGGAAAGCGATGTTCTACCCACTGGCAATTTGCGAACGAATTTCGAAGTAGGTTTCCCAAGGCAGATCTTCGGGACGAAAAGATCTTAACTGAAGCTGATGGGATTTACACCAGCGGAGGCGCCTATTCTTTTACCAACCTCATCGTATATCTCATCGAAAAATATGCGGGAAGAGAAACTGCGATCTTGGCTGCAAAAGGTTTTATGGTCGATATTGATCGTGAAAGTCAGTCGCCATTCACCATCTTTTCTGGTCAGAAGTCGCATAAGGACGAGTCAATCTTAAAAGCACAAGCACATATCGAAACTCATTTTAATGAAAAAATTGCTGTGGATGAGCTCTGTGAAGATTTAGCCCTAAGCCGAAGAACCTTCGAACGAAGATTCAAAAAAGCGACTGCCAATACCGTATTAGAATACCACCAGCGCGTAAAAGTGGAAGCAGCTAAAAAAGAACTTGAATTGGGAAGAAAAAATGTTTCCGAAGTAATGTTCGAGGTTGGCTATTCGGACCCTAAAGCATTTCGAGATGTGTTCCGAAAAATTACAGGAATAACCCCATTAGCGTACACCAAAAAATACAGTCCTAATAATTCTTATTAGTAAAAAAGGCATAAGGTATGTTTCCTTATGCCTTCAAGAAAGTTATAAAGGTTCGTTTACTCTGGTAATTTCTTTCCCGTAATTTCTTGACCACCCTGTAATAAGGTCAAGCTTTCTGTTTTTCCCGCTTCATTTTGATTAAAAGTGATCTGAGCCGCCACTACTTTTAGATAAAAAACAGTATTCGATTTTGGGAACACATCAACTTGTGACTGTCCAGTGGCTTGAGTTTTTAATTGAGTACCCTCTTTTGTGACCGTTAAAATAAATCCGGGCATTAGCTCGTATCGACCCACATATTCTTCCAAAATAGTCTCTGGAACTTTTACTTCTGGTATCAGGTTATTGGTCTCTACCCCCAATTTTTTCAGCATATCAATACCATTTTCATTTGCGGAATTTAATTCAATAGATTTCTTATAATTCGCAATAGCCAAATCATTTTTTCCTAGATTCATTAAAACCTCTCCATAACTATCGTACACGTTAGAAGATTTCGGAAATTGTGCTACATTCAACTTAAATACGGCTTCGGCTTCATTTAATTTGTCCGACCGAAGTAAACTGTATCCAATACTATTCATGTCACTTTCTTTTAAAACATAATCTTCAGAATTTTTATGCTTTTCAAAAAATGCAAGTCCCGCCTGTAGGTCTTTATCTAATATTGTAGAGTACATTTTGCTCGCCAGCGATTCTTTTGGCAATTCATACGCCTTGTTATATAAAATTCCCGCTATGGCAATCGTAATGTCATTTAATTCGCCATCTCCAGTATTATCTAATAAAATAACAGAAGATTTTTCGTTTGGCATTCGCGTAATTAAGGTGTTAAATCCGTTAATTCCACCACTGTGACCAATGACCTGCACGCTATCTTTGGATGTACCTATTTCCATTTTACCTACACTCCATCCATAGCCATAATGTTGTCCAAATGCTGGAATATAGGCTTGATACATCATATCCATATAATTCTTCGGAAGCAGTTTTTCGGTGTACAAAGCTTGATCCCATTTATAAAGATCTTCAACCGTAGAATACAGTGAACCTGCTGCATGAGGAGTAGACATGTCTATATACGGTGCATTTTCAAAAGTACTTCCTTTCTTTTGGTAACCTGAAGCACGTTTCTTTAAAATGGAATTGTGATGATCGAATCCGGTGTTATTCATAGCTAGTGGATTGAAAATCTTTTCACGCAGTACCTGCTCGTACAATTTTCCTGTAATTTTTTCAATAATTGCGCCTAGCAAAACATATCCAGAGTTGCTATATGTAAATTTGGTGCCCGGTGTAAACTGAAGTGTGGAATCTGCAAAAAGACGAACCATTTCGTTTGTCGTATGTGGATTGCGACTAAGGTCTTTAAAAAAGTTAGGAAAGGAGGTATAATTTGGCACCCCCGATGTGTGGGTTAATAATTGATGAATGGTAATTTTGTCACCATTGGTTTTCGAATATTCAGGAAGGTATTTTGAAACAGGGGCTTGAAGTTCGATCTTTCCTTCTGCGACCAACTGCATAATTAACAACGCCGTAAATTGTTTGGTAATGCTTCCTATACGGTGTTTGGTGTCGGGTGTATTTGGAATATCCCATTCCATGTTCGCTAGTCCGAACCCCTTTTTGTATACCACTTTGCCTTTTTCTGCCACCAGTACCGAGCCGTTAAACTGACCATATTGTGTGTAAAGACCTAACAGCGCATCAAGTTCTTGGACTTTTGTTTGCCCGAAGCTAACAATGCTAACCAGCATAAAAGCCATAGCCATCAGTGCGACGGATTTTCTTAAGAATGTTTTTTGTGATTTCATTTTTGATTGATTTTGATTGATTTTGATTGATGTTTATTTTTTATAGGACGCAGGAAAAGAGATTGCGTTACAGAAAAACTTTACACCCCATTTATATTGAGAACAATTCTTAAAAACAAAAAACCCTGTTATTCAGATTGAATAACAGGGTTTTAAAGTACCTTGGGCGGGAATCGAACCCGCACGCCGTGAAGCACTGGATTTTGAATCCAGCGTGTCTACCAATTCCACCACCAAGGCAAATGGACGGCAAAAATAGGTAATAATTTAGAAATTGTTAGTAATTCCTGATTACATTTTTTTTAAAACCTAAGGTATTAAATTACTTTTGCAGCTAGCCAACACAATTCACATCTAATGGAATCCAACACAACGCCTGCCCCTAAAATTTTCGCCTGTAAACAAAGTCAGGAATTAGCTAAAAACATCGCCAACGCATTTGGCATTTCACTCGGAAACGTTATTACATCACATTACAGTGACGGTGAATTTCAGCCTTCCTTCGAAGAATCGGTGCGCGGTAGTCGAGTTTTTATTATTGGATCTACACATCCTAACAGTGATCATTTAATGGAAATGTTACTTATGTTAGATGCTGCGAAACGCTCTTCTGCAAGACATATTACCGCCGTACTTCCTTATTTTGGATGGGCGCGACAAGATCGAAAAGACAAGCCTAGAGTTCCAATCGCCGCTAAATTAGTTGCTAAAATGCTTGAGACAGCAGGAGCAACACGTATCATTACGATGGACCTACATGCCGATCAGATTCAAGGATTTTTTGAAAAACCTGTAGATCACTTATTTGCTTCGACCATCTTTTTACCTTACCTAAAAAAATTAAATCTAGACAATCTTACCATTGCATCACCCGACATGGGAGGTTCTAAAAGAGCCTATGCATATTCTAAAGCATTAGAAAGCGATGTAGTAATTTGCTATAAACAACGTGAAAAAGCGAATATCATTTCTCACATGGAACTTATTGGGGACGTGAAAGGTAAAA
Source organism: Cochleicola gelatinilyticus (assembly GCF_001637325.1). Taxonomy (GTDB): domain Bacteria; phylum Bacteroidota; class Bacteroidia; order Flavobacteriales; family Flavobacteriaceae; genus Cochleicola; species Cochleicola gelatinilyticus. The sequence continues at coordinate 1,048,181 of NZ_LRXL01000026.1, read as the reverse complement.
ATGTAGTCTTGGTAGATGACATGGTAGATACAGCAGGAACTTTAACCAAAGCTGCCGATCTTATGATCGAGCGTGGAGCTTTAAGTGTACGTGCCATATGTACACATCCTATTTTATCGGGAGAAGCCTACAACCGTTTAGAGAATTCTAAGCTCGAAGAGTTAATTGTAACCGATTCGATTCCGCTGCGTCAAAAAAGTGATAAAATTCGAGTGCTTACCTGTGCGAACCTTTTTGCCGATGTAATGTTGAGCGTACACACTAATAACTCCATAAGTTCAAAGTTTTTAATGTAGTAAATAGGGCTTCGCCAAAATACTTCAAACGGAAATAACTTAATGTTTCGGTATTTTATGTTTCATAAAGTAAGGTTTAATGGTTTGAGTTCTGGTAAATAGCAACACAAAGAGACTGGTTCCTTAATACCTGTTACTTTTAAATTTTATTCTGTTATTTTTTCAGAAAAAACACTACATTTGCAGCCCTTTAGCGCAAAAAGCGTGAAGGATAAACTTAAAATAAAGTAATGAAATCAATTACAATCAACGGATCTCAAAGAGAAAGCGTGGGTAAGGTAGCGACCAAAACCCTACGTAATGCTGGAAAGGTTCCTTGCGTAGTATACGGAGGGGATAAGCCAATTCATTTTTCAGCAGACGAACTGGCATTTAACAAACTAGTGTATACACCCGATGTACATACTGTTGTAGTTGCCTTAGAAGATGGCTCTGAATTTCAGGCTATTTTACAAGACATTCAATTTCACCCAGTTACAGACAGAATTTTACACGCAGACTTCTATCAAATTTTTGATGACAAAGAAGTAATGATGGAAATTCCAGTACGTATCGTTGGAAATTCTAGAGGAGTTAAAAATGGTGGGGTATTACGTATCGTAAATCGTAAACTACGTGTTAAAGCGGTTCCAGCAAACCTTCCAGATTTTATCGAAATAGATATTACTGAAATGAAAATTGGTGATATTAGAACGGTAGCTTCTGTAATGAATGATGATTACAAGATCATGCACGAAGAAAACCGAACTATCTGTCAAGTTAGAACTTCTCGTACAGCAGTTGCTGACGTTGAAGATGAAGACGAAGATGAAGATGGTGAAGTTGCTGCAGACGAAGTTCCTGCAACTGAAGTAAATGATGAAGCAGCGGTTAAAGAATAAACCCTTTCCGTTAAGATAAACAAAAAGCATCTCGTTCATTCGGGATGCTTTTTTTATTTTTACTGAAAACTATGACGAACTATGGGTAACTGGCTTCGGAAAATTTTCGGCATCAAGGAAAATTCAGATAAAAACGAAACTTCAAAAATGAAGTCTTCAAAAAACCTTTCCGAAGTAACGTCCACATTAAATAATGCTACACCTGAAGCTGTTTCTAAAACACCCTCCGTAGCTAAAAACTCTTCAGAAGAAAATGAAGCAATCCCTATGAAAAAATTTTTAATTGCTGGTCTTGGAAATATCGGTCCCAAATACGAACATACCCGACATAATATCGGATTTAAAATGCTCGATTTTTTAGCTGAAAAAGAATCGTTGGTCTGGGAAACTGCAAAACTTGGAGACGTTACCACCCATAAAAAGAAAGGACGTAGTTTTCTACTACTAAAGCCAAGCACGTATATGAATCTTAGTGGGAAAGCAGTTAAATATTGGATGGATAAAGAAAATATTCCACATGATAACCTACTGGTAATTACCGACGACCTTAATTTACCATTTGGAACGATACGACTTAAAACTAAAGGCAGCGATGGTGGCCACAATGGCTTAAAAGACATTCAGAACGTATTACAAACCACGAAATACAATCGCTTTCGTTTCGGAATAAGCGATGAATTTTCGAAAGGCAGACAAGTAGATTACGTATTAGGGGAATGGACTACAGAAGAAGAAAAACAACTACCAGAACGTTTAGAAAAGGGTTGTGAGCTTATAGAATCGTTTGCATTAGCAGGAGTAAGCAGAACCATGAATCAATTTAATGGAAGCTAACATGAAAGAACATCAAGGCGCTTCTTCATATAGAAATACCCGTAATTCGGTAGTGACCATTGGAACCTTCGACGGTGTTCATAAAGGGCACAGAGCCATCTTAAACCGATTGGTGACGACTGCTAGAAAAGAAGATCTCGATTCGGTGTTGCTTACGTTTTTTCCGCATCCACGAATGGTGCTTCAAAAGGATATAGGGATTCAATTAATTAACACCCTTTCAGAAAAGAAAAAGTTAATAGCTGCGACAGGACTCGATCACCTCATTATTCATCCATTCACAAAAGAGTTCTCAAGATTAACCGCAATGGAATATGTTCGGGACATTCTTGTAAACCAACTCAAGGCAAAAAAAATAATTATTGGGTACGATCACCGTTTTGGAAGAAACCGAAATGCCGACATACAAAACCTTCGCGAATTTGGCGAAACGTACGGCTTCGAAGTAGAAGAAATCAGCGCACAAGAGTTAGACGATGTGGCGATTAGCTCTACAAAGATTCGAAAAGCCCTAAGTGTTGGAGATATTACTACAGCAAACGATTTTCTGGGCTACCCATTTCTTATTACCGGAAACGTAGTGAAAGGCAAGGCAATTGGACGAACCCTCTCCTACCCGACCGCAAATCTAGAACCAGAACAACCGTATAAACTCATTCCAAAGAATGGAGTGTATGTAACGCGAGCAAAGTTAGAAGGTAATTTTATCTTCGGAATAACAAGCATTGGCACTAATCCCACCGTTGGAGGCACTTTAAAAACGATTGAAACCTTTTTTCTAGATTGGAATAAAGATCTTTACGGACAAACACTTCAATTAGAATTTTTAACGCATATTCGTGATGAAGAAACGTTTGAAGGCTTAGAACCCCTTAAACAGGCAATCGCCAAAGACGAACTTTTTGCACGAAATTATATAGACACCCTTGAATAAATTTCTTTTTAAACATATAGACAACACCGGACTTGTTTTATTCCGCGTCGTATTTGGGGCTTTAATCGCAATTGAAGCTTTTGGAGCGATCGCAACCGGTTGGCTACGCCGAACACTCATAGAACCCGACTTTACCTTTAATTTTATAGGTTTCGAGTTTTTACAGCCGCTACCAGGAAATGGCATGTACTTTTATTTTGTACTCATGGGTATTTTTGGGCTCTTGGTCATGGTGGGATACAAATATCGGTTTAGTATGTTTTGCTATGCGTTGATGTGGAGCTGTGTCTATTTAATGCAGAAGACTTCGTACAACAATCATTATTATTTAATGATGCTGTTATGCTGGCTTATGGTCTTTTTACCCGCACACCGCTGGTTTTCGTTAGACGCCATGTTTAGCTCAAAAATTAAATCTCCATCGATGCCTCGCTGGGTTTTGCTGGTTTTAATTCTTCAAGTTTGGATTGTTTATACCTATGCTTCGGTAGCAAAATGGTATCCAGATTGGCTTGATGCTACGGTGACAGAATTATTTATGCGAGGAAAAGCAGATTACTGGTTAATTGGCGGGTTTTTACAATTAGATTGGGTTCATTGGTGCATTGCCTATGTTGGAATATTATTCGATCTGCTTATCGTACCGCTATTGTTATGGAAACGAACCCGCTTGCTGGGCTTTTGCATTTCCATATTCTTTCATTTATTCAACTCTATTGTTTTTCAAATAGGGATCTTCCCTTATATGTCGATCGCTTTTGCTTTATTCTTCTTTTCCCCAGAATTGCTTCAGAGAAGGTTTCTTCCGAAGAAAGCATTCTACTCTGCAGGCGAAATTAGTATTCCGAAACATAAACCATTGTTAATCGCCGTTTTTTCTATCTATTTTATGTTTCAAATTGGCTTACCATTACGTCATTGGGTATTTCCAGATGATGTACTGTGGACAGAAGAAGGACACCGCTTAAGTTGGCGCATGATGCTACGAGGAAAAGGAGGAAGCATGACTGTTTTCACCAAAGATAAAAACGATCCCGATGCAACATTGAAAAGATATGACTACGGAAAGTTATTATCGAAAAAACAACGTAGGTCTGTAAAAACAAAACCAGACCTTATTTGGCAACTCGCACAACGTATTGAAGAAGCAGAAGCGAAAGAAGGGAGAGATGTCTCTGTATTTATGGATGTAAGAGTAAAAGTGAATGGAGGAGAATACCATCGATTAATCGACAAAGAAGTAGATCTGGCAGCAGAAGAATGGCAGCATTTTAAACACCACGACTGGATTTTGCCTTCCCCAGAAAACTATCATAAAAAAACAAAAAAATAAGCCCTATGAATTTTAATACTTTTCTTAAACAGACAATTTTTATAGGGATATTTTTAGTCGCTTCATTTGTGCAGGCTCAAGATGTGACGATTAAAAAACCCGAATATGTCTTAATTGCAAATAACACCATTATTACAAAAGAAGAACTTACTTCTTATGGAGAAAAAGGGTTAATAAAAGCAATGAATAAGGGTGTTTCTGAAGAGAAAAGAACCGAACTTGCAGCTACATTCGGACCTAAAATTGGAGAAAAAGAATTCATTATCATCATAGATTTATTCACTACTGAAGAAGCGAAGCAACGAAAGAATAATACTACCATCACTTCAAAAATAGTACGACCAAAACGTAAAGGTGATGGTTTTTTATTGCGAGCTGGAGACCGTGCCGCCGATTTTACTGTCCAGATGGTCGATGGAACACAAATACAACTTTCGGACTTAAAGGGTAAGGTAGTTCTACTTAACTTTTGGGCTACTTGGTGCGCTCCTTGTATAAAAGAATTTTACGACATGCCCGAAGCAATCCTCTCTCCATTTAAAGAGGAGGCGTTTGTTTTTTTGCCTGTTTCCATGGGAGAGCCTCTAGAAAAGGTTTCGAAAAAAATAACCGACCTTCAAAAAAAAGGGTTAAATTTTAATGCTGGTATCGATCCAAAAAAAGAGATCTGGAATCAATATGCAACTTACGGAATTCCAAGAAATTTTGTGATCGATAAAGACGGGATCGTTCGCTATGTATCTTCAGGATACTCAGAAGAAAATATTACGGCTCTCGCAAAAGAAATTCGTGCTTTGTTAGAAATTGAATGATGTAGTATTCGTTCTAAAAGGTTTTAAACTACTTTTCTTTAATTAAAACTTTACAGAAAAATTGTAACTATTTGTGCATTCGTGCCCATATAATGCAACGGGTCTTTTCAAATTCCCTAACTTTGCGCCTTCAAAATATCATACTATGCTACAGGTAACCGACATTCGAGATCGTAAAGAAGAAATGATCGCCGCTCTTGCTAAAAGGGGAATCGATGCAAAACAAGTTTTAGAAGCTATTCTTGAGGCTGACGAAACAAGAAGAAGCACGCAAGCGAAACTAGATGAAACGCTCGCACAATCGAATACTTTTTCGAAAGAAATCGGGATACTTTATAAGAAAGGAGAAACGCAAAAGGCAAATATCTTAAAAGAAAAAACGAGTCAGTTAAAAGAGGCTTCAAAAGAGCTTTCAGAGCACTTAAACACGGCTTCAGAAGAACTTCAGAAATTATTATATACTGTGCCAAATGTGCCAAATGCGTTAGTTCCTTCAGGTACCGATGAGAATGATAACGAAGAAACATTTAGCGAAGGTGAGGTTCCCGAATTACATGGAGAAGCACTTCCACATTGGGAACTTGCAAAAAAATACGACATTATCGATTTCGAGCTTGGCGTTAAAATTACTGGAGCTGGATTTCCAGTTTACAAAGGGAAAGGTGCGCGTTTGCAAAGAGCACTTATTTCTTATTTTTTAGATAAAAATACCGCTGCAGGATATACAGAATATCAAGTACCACATTTGGTAAATGAAGCATCTGGTTTTGGAACAGGACAATTGCCCGACAAAGAAGGACAAATGTATCATGTTACCGAAGATGATTTATACTTAATACCCACTGCCGAAGTTCCGGTAACAAATATGTTTCGTGGCGATCTGTTAACCGAGAACGAACTCCCTATTACCTGCACGGGTTACACCCCTTGTTTTCGAAGAGAAGCGGGAAGTTATGGAGCACATGTACGCGGATTAAACCGTTTGCATCAATTCGATAAAGTAGAAATTGTACGAATTGAACATCCAGAGAAGAGTTACAAAGCACTAGACGGTATGGTCGCACATATACAGGAATTGCTTCGTGAACTTAAACTACCGTATCGAATACTTAGATTGTGCGGTGGTGACCTTGGCTTTACAGCAGCAATTACCTACGATTTTGAAGTTTTCTCTACCGCACAAGATCGCTGGCTGGAAATCTCTTCGGTTTCTAATTTCGAAACCTTTCAAGCAAACCGATTAAAATTACGTTTTAAAGATAGTGATGGAAAAAATAAGCTCGTACATACGCTAAATGGAAGTGCTTTAGCATTACCGAGAGTACTTGCTGGAATTCTAGAAAATTATCAAACACCACAAGGTATTAAAATCCCAGAGGTTTTAGTTCCTTACTGTGGTTTCGATATCATCGATTAATTAATGTGAATTGTAGCTGCGAATATAAAAAAGGCGTGATTGTTGAGATGTTGAAACTGCACTCAATTCGTTATCTTTATCGCATGCGTACGTTATTACTACTTCTATTACTGTGTATTGGATTTTCAGCTGGAGCTCAAAATGAAGCTTTGGCTAAAAATTACATGGAACAAGGGGAATATGAAAAAGCACTAACTATTTTTCAAAAACTGTATGATAAAACACCCGCACGCTATAATTATTTTATGGCGCTTGTGGAGGCAAATCAGCAGTTAGAACGTTTTGATGAAGCCGAACGACTTCTCACAGAAAAACTTCGAGAGCGACGGGTTTCACCACAATTATTAGTAGAATTTGGGTATAACTATTCGCTTCAGAATAAAGAAATTGAAGCCAATCAAAAATATGCCCAAGCTATAGATTACATTACAGAGAATCCAAACTATTCGTATGTAGTGGGTCGTGCTTTCGAAAATTATGGTCTACTAAATGAAGCGGTTCTTGTTTATGAAAAGGCGATGGAGTTAGATCCTACCAAAGATTTTAATTTACAGCTTGCAAGAATTTATGGAGAGCAAGGACAGCTCGATAAAATGTTCGGAAAGTACATTGACCTTATTGAAGCAGCTCCCGAGAATTTGAGTGTCGCACAACGAAACTTCAGTCAGTATGTTACAGACGACGCCGCTAATGAAGCAAACGGAATTCTTCGAAAAAATTTACTAAAACGCTCTCAAGAAAGTCCAAATTTACTTTATAACGAATTACTTAGCTGGTTGTTTATACAGCAGAAAGAGTTTAAAAAAGCATTTACGCAAGAAAAGGCGATTTACAAAAGAACTGGAGAAGACTTGCGTGGTTTGGTTGAATTAACACTAATTACAATCGAAGAAGAAGCTTTCGAAGAAGCTTCAGAAATCGTAAGTTTTCTTATTGAAAGTTCTTCCACAGCAGAGGGAAAGTTACGTGGGTATCAGTACTTAATGAAGATTCGGTTGCAAACAGCTACCGAAAAAGAGTATGCATCTATCGATAAAGAGTTTCAAGAGCTTTTTAAGCAATACGGAACAGGAATCCCTACCTATTTGCTTCAGATAGATTACAATCATTTTCTCGCATTTCAAGTAGGTAAAAAAGAGATTGCAATTGAAAATTTAAAAGCATTAACAAAAATTCAGTTAAGTGCATTTCAAGAAGCGCGTGTAAAAATGGAATTGGCAGACATTTTAGTTGTCGATGAAAAATTTAATCAGGCGTTGATCTATTATTCACAAATTCAGAAGAAAGTACAAAGTGATGTTTTAGCACAAGAAGCACGTTTTAAGGTAGCACGAACCAGTTATTATAAAGGAGATTTTGAATGGGCACAAACTCAATTAGATGTATTACGAAAGTCCGCCTCTCAACTTATCGCGAACGATGCCATGCAGCTTAGCTTGATGATTCGTGATAATTCGTTGGAAGATTCTACACAAACTGCTTTAAAGAAATTCGCACGTGCCGATTTATATGCGTTTCAGAATAGAACTTCGGAAGCAATTTCCCTCCTTGATGATATTTTGGTGCAGCATAAAGGTGAAAAAATTGAAGATGAAGCCTTACTGAAGCAGGGAAAATTGTTTGAAAAAACAAACCAATACGAAAAAGCAGAAGAGAATTACCTAAAACTTATTGAATTTTACAAAGACGATATTTTAGGGGATGACGCTCATTATTTATTGGCGAAATTATACGAAGAAAAATTTCAGAACCCCGAAAAAGCTAAAGAGCTCTACGAACAAATCGTATTTAATTTTGAAGACAGCATTTACTTTATTGAAGCTCGTAAAAAATTTAGAATGCTTCGTGGTGATGCAATTAATTAATGAGCATTTTACTGCTTTAGAGAATTGTGCTCTAATTTATCCTTATACAATCCTATTTATATCTTAATTACAAACTAATGTATATCTATAACGTTACAATTAATATCGAAGAATCCATTCACGAATCTTGGTTACAATGGATGAATACCGAACATATTCCAGCAATGTTAGCCACAGGAAAATTTAGCAAAGCATTAATGACCCGTGTAAATGTTGAAGAGGATATGGGCGGTATAACCTATTCTGTTCAATACAGAACTAAAAGCAAAGCGATGTTAGAAAAATATTATGCTGAAGACGCTGAGACGCTACGATCACAGAGCAAACATTTTGAGGGAAAATTCGTTGCCTTTAGAACCGAACTAGAAGTAATAAGCGAACATTAACCTTCCTCTAATAGGGAAATTTATTTACGATTAGAGGAAGGCATTTATTGTTTTAGATTTATAGAGCAGTACGATTACATCTTATAAAACAATACAGAGAAAAAATAATTTCCCTCTTCATTTTTTAGCACGCCAAAGCCTGCCTTATTGTAATTTCCTTTAATCGAATTTAAGTGAGACGGACTGTTTAACCAGGCATTTACAACTTCATCTGCTGTCGTATATCCATAAGCCACAATCTCACCAACACTAAGGGCTCCTCTATCTTTCATAGCAGCAGAACGAAATGAGAAGTTATCATGACATATTCGATTTTGATCGATCATAAAATTGGTATGATCGGTTGCATAGGCTGACGCATGTTGCTTGTTTTTTTCGATTACCGAAAGTCCTTCTGCTATGCGATATTCATTAATTAAATCAAGAATTTCGTCAGCAAACACCCAATCTGTTTCTAAAGATAGCGAAAGGTCTATTTCGTAATTATTAGAGGGTGCTTCTAAGGGGGCATCACTAGAGCACGATGCAAGAAGGCACGCGAATACCATAGCGACAAAGCCGCTTTTCAAAAAATTTTTCATGTGGGGATATGTTAAAAGTTTGTTGTTACGAAATAAGCGAAAAGAACAGAAAAATATTGCAATAATCTTAAAATGTTAAAATAAGTTTGAATAAATAAGGAGTCACAATCTTACTCTATGACATATATAATTTAATAAGAATCAAATGATTATACCTGTTACTTAAAACCTTTAATACTACCATTTAAAAAAATAAAATTTAACATTCTAACAATGAGAATATTTCTCAATATATTGTAGGAAATTACAGAATCCATGTAATTCATCGTTAAAAAAAGCTGTTACTCTAACTGATTTTATAATAATTAAAATTAAAAAACACTATTTACAGCGATACTTACCTGCAAATAGTGTTAATAATTAGCTTTTAATACCTTATTCTACTATGATGAACTCTATGCGACGGTTGATTTCATTTTCTTTTTCTGAACAATTAGAACATTGTACTAGAGGCAGTGTTTCTCCAAATCCTTTGGCAGTAATTCTCTTTTCTGAAACACCTCTAGATATTAAATATCGAACAGCGGCTTGAGCTCTTTTTTCTGAAAGTTTCATATTATACGCGGCATTTCCTTGAGAATCCGAATGCGCATTAAGTTGAACCTTAATATTTGGATGTTTTTGCATCGTTGCTATCACAGAATTTAATAGAGAAGCTGCAGGTTCAAGAATCTCTACACTATCATAGTTAAATTGAATATTTTCCACCTCGAGATACGACCTGTCTTCTGTAATCACAATTGGTGCAGGGGTAGGATGCAATACAATATTACTTTCAAATATAGGTTTAAGTTTTGTGTCGGTATGAAATACCGTTTCATTTCGATCAAATCCATTTTTAGTTGCAATAATAGAATAGGCTTTGAAACCTTCTACCGGAAATTCGTAGGTTCCTTGAGCAGTTGTGGTTGTTATTGCAACTTGGTTGCCATCAGAATCGATTAATGAGACAACTATATTTTCTAGTGGCTCGTTGGTGGTTCCGTTAGTAATGGTCCCCACTACAGACTGTGCCACGATCGATTCATAAAATTGATAAATATCGTACCCTCCGGAGCTATCTCCTTTGTTTGAAGTGTAATATCCTTGATTAGCTCTGGCTATAGTGTATCCCATTTCATCACTTGGCGTATTCAAGGTGTTTCCTAAATTTACTACATAATGATATCCATTAGCGTATAATCTACTTCTAAAAATATCGTATCCCCCAATACTCTCATGTCCTTTCGAAGAAAAAAACAATAATTTTCCATCGGAAGAAATATGTGGGAACTTTTCGTCTTGTTTAGTATTAACTGTCCCATCGAGCGGTTTTGGTTCTCCGTAAGAGCCATCAGATTTAATTGCTACTGAAAATAAATCGAACCCACCTTTACTTTCAGGTAGATCTGAAGCGAAATACAAGATTTTGTTATCTTGGCTCAAATGTGGATTCTCGATAGAATATCCCTTCTTATTAAATGGCAACATCTCTATATTAATCCATTTTCCAGGGTGTTTTGGATCTAATACAGCTTTATAAAGAATAAAGAGATGCGACTCTTCTTCGGTACTTTTCGTAAAATAAATGGTGTTTTGATCTGTAGTAAAAGTAACTCCTCCTAGATTCCCGTCTTTATTTAAATTGTGAGAAAACAATAAGGGACGAGATAAATTTCCATCCTCATCAACATCAGAGCAATATAAGTTCATATAAGGCTCATTTGTTTTAGGGTCTTTTTTTGAAAATCCACCAATGCGTTTTGCTGAGTAATAAATAAATTTATCACGAAAAAATCCAACTCCAAAATCAGCATATTTGCTATTAATGGCAGTATCCTCGGTATCGAATAAAAATCCGTTGTTTCCAATAGAGGTTGCTATGGTTGTAGATACACCTGCATCTTCCCAATAGGCGAGATCTTCAGAGTCAGCCTCTAATGATTGTGCGTTTAAAAATGTAAAGGGGATATAAACAAATAGAAATGTGTAAAATAGTTTCATCTTCTTACTTAATTATCGGAAGATTTGGAGCGACACTAGCATATTCTAAACACCAATATAAAACGGATTCTTCATATAATTGAATTTTCTTACAAATACTTGTTAAAATGGTAAGTTTTATCGCTCAAATGTTTTTAATATAGTTTGTAAATTCCCACTATTTTAAACTTTATAACATCAAGGTTACTTAGAATATAATACTTTAAAACTTCGTCCTTTCCGAAGAAACACAGTATATTTATCCACATTGACTTTACCTAGTTATAATCACATAAATACCGTCCATGAACAAGCCTGTACGCGCTAAAAAACACTTAGGACAACACTTTCTGAAAGATGAAGTTATTGCCGAAAAAATTGCTGATACGCTGACACTTAAGGGGTATACCAATGTTTTGGAAATTGGTCCTGGGATGGGAGTGCTTACCAAGTATTTGGTAGAAAAAGACATTGCTTTGGTAGCCGTAGATTTAGATAGTGAATCGATCTCTTATCTAGAGGAAAATTTTCTACAAGAAAACCTTCAGGTATTGGAAGCCGACTTTCTAAAGTCTGAACTTTCAGATTTTTTCGGAGATGAAGCGTTTGCTATTACAGGCAACTTTCCTTATAATATTTCTACACAAATTGTTTTTAAAACTCTTGAACACAAAGAGCAAATACCCGAATTTACAGGTATGTTTCAGAAAGAAGTCGCTCAAAGAATCTGTGCTTCCGAAGGAAATAAAACTTACGGAATACTTTCGGTACTTACCCAAGCATTTTATGACGCCGAATATCTTTTTACTGTGCCGCCCACAGTTTTTAATCCACCACCAAAAGTAGACAGTGGAGTACTTAGATTGGTTAGAAAAAAAGACCTTTCGCTTCCCTGCGATGAAAAATTCTTTTACCGAGTCGTAAAAACAGCTTTTCAACAACGAAGAAAGACATTGCGAAACAGTCTAAAATCGTTCGATCTTTCCGATAGCTTAAAAGAAGATACTATCTTTGGCCAAAGACCCGAACAATTATCGGTTTCAGAATTTATTACCCTTACCCAAAAACTCGAAAACGATGCAATTTCAACTCACGAGTGAATTTATAGAACTAATTGAGCAGCTCATTGCCAATAAAGACGGTAATGCTTTAAAAGAAACTTTAAAAGAGTTTCACTTTGCCGATATCGCAGAATTACTTGAAGAATTAAATCACGACGAAGCAACTTACATTATAAAGTTATTAGGAAGTGATATTACTTCGGAAGCGCTTATGGAATTGGATGACGATTTCAGGGAACGAATTCTTGAAAACTTATCACCTCAAGAAATTGCAGACGAGCTCGATGAAATGGATACCGATGATGCCGCGGATATCATTGCAGAGTTAGATGAAGACATTCAGCAGAAGGTTATCGAGAAGATCGAAGATGAAGAACACGCTGCCGATATTGTGGACCTGCTTCGTTACGATGAAGACAGTGCCGGAGGTTTAATGGCAAAAGAATTGGTACGAGTAAAAGAAACCTGGACCGTTGCGGGATGTGTACGTGAAATGCGTAGACAAGCTGAAAATGTAACCCGAGTTCACTCTATTTATGTCACGAACAAAGAAGGAAAACTAACCGGAAGATTATCACTGAAAGATCTTCTAACTGCTGCTGAAAAAACAAAAATTAGTGATGTTTTTATTCCGAAAGTAGATTATGTCACCGTACACACCGAAGGTGAAGAGGTCGCACGTATCATGCAAAAATATGACCTAGAAGCGATTCCTGTGGTAGACGAACAAGGTATTTTGGTAGGTCGAATTACGATAGATGATATTGTAGATTTTATTAAAGAAGAAGCCGAAAAAGATTACCAAATGGCAGCAGGTATCTCCCAAACGGTAGAAGCAGATGATAGTGTTTGGCAACTTACTCGCGCACGATTACCTTGGCTGGTTTTGGGGCTTTTTGGAGGATTAGGAAGTGTCTATATCATGCAAGGGTTTGAAGAAGCCCTAGAGAAATTTCCAATATTGTTTTTCTTTACACCACTTATTGCTGCAATGGCTGGGAATGTTGGTGTACAATCGAGCGCTATTATTGTACAGGGACTCGCAAACGATAATGTAAAAGGAAGCCTTTTTAACCGACTGGTAAAAGAAGTTGGACTTGCCCTAATTAATGGAACCGCATTAGGATTGTTGGTTATTATTTTCGGATTTATCGTAGGGCAAAATCAATTAGTGAGTATCACTATCGCAATCTCAATGCTATCGGTAATAATTGTTGCTGCATTAATTGGGACTTTTGTTCCTATTATTTTGCACAAACGTGGAATCGACCCAGCAATCGCTACAGGTCCTTTTATAACCACGAGTAATGATATCTTCGGAATTTTCTTATTTTTCTACATCTCTAAAGTGGTTCTTGGATTTTGACTTCGGAAAAATACACACAAACATTTATCGTTCCCGCGTCTGCTATTGACGAAAGAGAACATGTAAACAACTTAACGTATCTCCAGTGGTGCGTGGAAGCTGCTGAAGCCCATTGGGAAGTAAAAGCTTCTGAAACCTTACGGGAAAATTATGTTTGGTATGTGTTAAATCATCATATAGAATATAAAGCCTCCGCTTTTGAAGGGGAAGAAATAGAAGTAGCTACGTGGGTTACTACAGCTGAAGGTGTAAAAAGCGAACGAAACTATTCCATTACAAGAGTGGAAGATAAAAAAGTATTGGTAGAAGCATCCACACTTTGGTGCCTTCTAAATGCAAAAACGCTTCGACCCACAAAAATTACAGACGAAATTCGTACCTTGTTTTAAGAATCCGTCATTTCGGGTGTAGTTGTGTATGAAACCCATTAATATTCAAGAAAAATTCAAAAAATTTAATTCCCAATGGCATCCGCATCAAGTTGCGGTTGTGGATGATATGCAAGTACTTCTCGCTAAATTGCAAGGAGAATTTGTATGGCATAAACACGATGAAGAAGATGAATTATTCTTTGTACAAAAAGGCACCTTAGAGATGCATTTTAGAGATCGCATGGAAATAGTGAATGAAGGAGAAATGATCGTGGTACCAAAAGGTGTGGAGCATTGCCCTAAAAGCATTGAAAACGAAGAAGTTCACGTTTTGCTCTTCGAGAAAATTGCCACCAAACATACTGGAAACGTACAACACGAGAAAACACAAACCCAATATCCAAAAATCTAGACAGTGAAGATTTTACACTTAGATTCAAACCATCCATTACTCAAAGAAGAGTTAGCCACAGCAGGTTTTACCAATCATGAAGCTCTTACAGCTTCTAAAAAAGAGGTTGAAAAAAGAATCCAAGAGTACGATGGTATCGTAATTCGTAGCAGGTTTAAAATTGATCGAGAATTTCTAGATGCTGCTCAAAATTTAAAATTTATCGCCAGAGTTGGCGCTGGATTAGAAAGTATCGATGTTGAATATGCTACCCAAAAAGGAATTCAATTGTTCTCGGCTCCAGAAGGAAATAGAAATGCTGTGGGAGAACATACGTTAGGCATGATTTTATCACTTTTCAACAAATTAAATAAAGCCGACACAGAAGTTCGTTCTGGTTTGTGGAATCGTGAAGCAAATCGAGGTATCGAATTAAATGGAAAAACTATTGGAATTATTGGCTACGGAAACATGGGAAAAGCTTTTGCCAAAAAATTACAAGGGTTCGATTGTACGGCAATTTGTTACGATATTAAAGAGGGTGTAGGCGATAAAAATGCTACACAGGTTTCGTTAAAAACCCTTCAGGAAATGAGTGACGTTGTAAGTCTTCATACCCCCTGGACTCCCCAAACAAATAAAATGATCGACGCTGATTTTATTTCTAAATTCAAGAAACCATTTTGGTTCATTAATACGGCGAGAGGAAATAGTGTGGTTACTGCAGATCTAGTAGTTGCGCTTCAGAAAGGGCAAATACTTGGTGCTGGTCTAGATGTGTTAGAGTATGAAAAAAATTCGTTCGAATCACTATTTGCTTCCGACGCCATTCCTAAACCTCTTCAGAAATTATTACATATGCCTAATGTAATAGTAAGTCCTCATGTAGCAGGTTGGACAATTGAAAGCAAAGAACGGTTAGCACAGGTATTAGTGGAGAAAATTATTCAGAATTTTAAACCCCTATAAATTAACAAATAATGAAAAAAAGAGTAACAGGCTTGGGTGGTTTTTTCTTTAAAACTGAAGATCCTAAAGTGATTAAAGAATGGTATCGCAAACATTTAGGATTAAATACAGACGACTACGGCTGTACTTTTTGGTGGAAAGATGAAAACGGAACCAAATGTTCTACACAATGGAGTCCGTTTAAAGAAGATACGACCTATTTTGAACCAAGCAAAAAGCAATTTATGATGAATTTTAGGGTAGAAGACCTTGTAGCGCTTTTAGCCACTTTAAAGAAAGAAGGAGTTACAATTGTTGGCGAAATTGAAGAATATGATTACGGAAAGTTCGGTTGGATTCTAGATGCTGAAGGAAATAAAATAGAACTCTGGGAACCAATTGATACCGCATTTTTGTAAAAAATTTAATACATTTAAAGTTTATAAATCAACCTAATTAACATGGAACAAAATACAAATGAAGGATACGACAGCACTAAAAAGAAGATGGACAATGCTGCAGACAATTTTGAGCGTGAAGCAAAAAACACAGCAAACGATTTAAAAGAAGGATGGAATCAAGTTTCCTCGGGGGAAGAAAATAAAAAATTAATTGCTGGTGTACTTGCCATTGTAATTGGCTCTTTGGGAATTCATAAATTTATTCTTGGATATACAAAAGAGGGAATTATTCAAATTATTATCACTGTAGTAACATGTGGTATTGGCAGTATAATTGGGCTTATTGAAGGAATTATCTATCTAACTAAAAGTGATGAAGAGTTTTATCAAACGTATCAAGTAGGACGCAAACCTTGGTTTTAAAACCTTTAAAGTCTTTGGGTATAACACTAAAGACTTTTTTATTAAATTTACACATTGCTATATTGCAATAACCTTATAATACTATTAAAAGATTTATGGGCGTTTCTAAAAGACATATTCACTCTATGAGTGTAAATCAATTAGCAGATCTTGCCAAAGTACTTTCGCATCCGGCTCGTATTTCTATATTAAACTATATTGGTGATTGTGACGGTTGCTTATGCAAAGATATTTCGCAACATATACGATTATCGCAACCTACTACTTCACAGCATCTTCAAGTTATAAAAAAAGCAGGATTGTTAAAAAGTAAATTCGAAGGCAAAAGCCAACACTATTATTTGCACAAAGATCGACTTTCAACTTTAAAAGAATTATTCAATAATTTCTTTGTCGCTACAGAAAAAAAATGTGATCTTAAAAAGGCAACTAAGACTATATAGTTTTATTCTTTTCCATCGCATTATAGAGTTATAATATCACTTACATATATTAAAAGGATACTCTTTATACTTACTAATGGGGTGCCATTAACACTTGAATTGCTTCATTTTAAACCGTTTCTAAGAAAAATCGCACAAAAATTGTAGTCAAAATAAAAGCGTTTTTTAAAAATGCCTTAATAAAAACAGTCTTTTAATCCTTTAAATACAGCACTTCATCGAATAACGCATTTAAAATTAGTTCTTTTAACGATAATAATTGCTTTTTATCGATAATTATATATTACTTTTATCTGCCTTGAAGTTTAAGATAGTCTTTCTACCCTAAACCTTTAGACCCCAAATTTTAAAAACTCCTCTTATGAATTATTTAAAAACAGAACCTATTTCTGATAAATTTTTCCTAGAAGGTCTACTTGAAAATCAATTAAGCGATGGAAATTGGTTAGTTGAAATTACAAACCCTGCACTCTGTAAAGCAAGTTCCTCTTTTTGGAAATCTCTAGGTTATAGCGATGGTTATAAAACATTAGAAAAATTTCGATGGGAGTTATTTATTGTAAATGAGGGAGGTAATAATCTTCACGAGGAAATAAATAATTTTCTTAATAATCATTTTTCAAATGCGACATTTTCGAAAGAGGCTAAGTTTATAAAAAAAGATGGCTCTTTTATATGGATGGCTGCTAAAGGTCGTATTGTACTAGATAAAAATAAGAATCATCTTCTCTTTATATCGTTTACAGATATATCAAAATATAAGAAGAAAGAAGAATCTTTTCAGAAAAAAATTGATTTTCATAAGCAACTAATCGAGGGTACCAATACAGGGACATGGCGTTGGAATCCGAGAACAGAAGAATTAAAAATAAACTCTTGTTGGGCTAATATATTAGGGTATACACTTGAAGAATTACATCCCATTACCGGAGAAACTTATAGAACTTTAACCCACCCCGATGATGTAGAAAAATCAACGGAAGTCTTTCAAGAGCACGTAGAAGGAAAAACTCCTTTTTATGAATTTGAAACCCGAATGAAACATAAGGATGGCCATTGGGTATGGATTCGAGATAAAGGAAAAGTAATTTCTAGATATAAGGACGGCACACCCAAATGGATTGGAGGGTCTCATCAAGAAATAACTCAGCATAAAAATGATGAATTACAGCTTTCTAAATATAAAGATCTTTTAGAACGTAGTAATGAGGCCGCCAGAATAGGTAGCTGGGATATAGATTTAAAAAATAATAATCTTACTTGGTCTAAAACCACAAAAGAAATTCACGAAGTAAATCAAGATTATATTCCAGTCAGCCAAACTGCTTTAGATTTTTATAAAAAAGGGACTTCGTACGATACCATTATACAGGTATTTGAAAACTGCATTACCAAGGGAGAAAAATACGATGTAAACGTAGAGATTATTACAGCAAAAGGCAACCATAAATGGGTGCGTGCAATTGGCATTCCAGTAATGGATAATGGAGTATGTACACGGGCATATGGGTTATTTCAAGACATTGATAGAATTACTAAAGCACAAAAACAACTTGAATTTAAAGAGAAACAATTACGCTTAACTTTTAAAAATGCAGCCAATGGAATGGGAATGGTCGATCTTACCGGGAAATGGATGAGGGTTAATAAAAGTCTCTGTAAAATTTTAGGATATACTGTCGAAGAATTGCTTCAATTAAAATTTCATGACATTACACACCCCGAAGATCTGTCTAAAAATCTTCCCTATTTTAATGAAATGCTCTCGGGAGAAAGAGATCACTATAAAACTGAAAAAAGATACCTTCATAAAGACGGACATTCGCTTTTTGCAAATCTTGCTGTTTCAATTGTTAGAAATGAAGAGAACCAACCGCTGCATTTTGTAGCACAAATCACCGATATTTCAGATAAAAAGAAAAAAGATAAAAAAATTAAAGCCCTCTTAGATGTAACTGTAGAACAAAATAAAAGGCTTCTTAATTTCGCACATATCGTTTCACACAACTTAAGGTCTCATTCTGGAAATTTTTTAATGTTACTCAATCTAATCGAAGAAGAAATTCCGGCTCATACTCAGAACGTATATTTCCCTTTTCTTAAAGGGAATGCAGAAAACCTCTCTGATACTATTACTGGTTTAAACGAAGTAGTTAAGATGAGTGCTCATGTTAATGAGCAATTAAAATCAGTTAATTTATTAACAACAATAGAGGGGATAATTTCTAATTTGGCACCTACTTTAATACAGCCTGATTTTTTAATTGCTATCGATATAAATGAAGATATAACAGCAAAAGTTATTCCAGCTTATTTAAAAAGTATCATCTTAAATTTGTTAACAAATGCTATCAAATACCAAGACACCAAAAAAGATTCATACCTTCAAATTGCTGCTTCGGTAACCAATAACAACCTCATAATTAGTTTTAAGGATAATGGTTTAGGGATCGACATGGAACTGTACGGCTCTAAAATATTTGGAATGTATAAGACTTTTCACGACAATGAGAACAGTCAAGGTATTGGTTTATTCATTACAAAAAATCAAGTTGAAACTATGGGAGGAACAATCTCAGTAGAAAGTGCCGTTGGAGTGGGTACCACATTTCAGATCACCTTAAAGACCGAAGAAAAATAAAAGCATTCTCAAGCTATTTTATATTTAAAATAAAAGATTAACAAGAATATTCTTTTTTTTGCTACCTTTTAACTCATGTTAATAGACGCAACATTTCTCATAGGTTTTTCATTACTGTTACTGCGTATAATAATCGCTATTATTTTCTTTTCTAGTGGAAAAAACCATATTCTCAATGCTGAAGAACGAGCAGATAGCATAGGAATGTCTACAAAGAGCACTAAAGTTTTAGGTATCATTGAAGTGATTGCTGCTGTTTCTTTAGCGCTTGGAATTTTTACGCAGATTGGTGCTATCATTGTTATTCTCATTATGCTAGGTGCAATCTATAAAAAAACGGTCGAGTGGAAAACCGAATTTTTTGCCGAAGAAGGCTATGGATGGCACTACGATGTATTTCTTCTGGCAGGTTCACTAGTGATTTTAGCTACAAGTGGTGGTTATCTCACATTTTATTAGAAAGATATCTGTAACAATACTCCCGTTTTATTGTCCTATTATTAGATCATTATGAAAATTCTAACCAAAGGAAATTATTACGGAGAAAAAAAAACAGAAATCACATGTAATGGTGTGGTTCTTTCTGAATATTCGTATCACATCCCCGAAACCGATTGGCATTTTCATGAAAACCCTTACTTTATGTACGTGTTACAAGGGGAAGTATTTGACAGCAACAAAAAAAGAACGCTAGCATGCGCTTCTGGAAGTTTACTCCTTCATAACTGGGACGAACAACACAGTAATAAAAAACACTCAGATAGCGCACGTGGATTTCATATAGAATTTGAAAGGAGTTGGTTCGAAGAAAAAAAATTATCTATCGATCTCGCCACAGGAAGTACACACATCGAACATCCAAAAATGCATCACATCCTCGCCAAGTTATATTTTGAATTTCATTGCCAAGACACGTTTTCAGAAGTAAGTATAGATCTGTTATTGCTTCAGTTATCGGAAGGCATTCAGGTACAAGAAACAACTTTAAAAACCGACGAACCAAATTGGGTAGCATCTTTAAAAAGCTTACTTCATGAAGAAACCGAAGACCTTTCGCTTACATCACTGTCAGAAAAACTAAACGTACACCCCATGCACCTGTCACGAGCAGTTCCCAAATACCTCGCAACAACGTTGGGCGATTACATACGACAACAAAAAATAAAAAAAGCATTTGGATACCTCTTAGATCCCAAATTATCACTCACAGAAATAGCCTACCGCTGCGGGTTTTCAGATCAAAGTCATTTTACACGCACTTTTAAAACATACCTTGGTTATACTCCTTCCGTGTTTCGAAATAAAATAACAGCATGTTAATTTCATTCTATTTTACGAAAAGAGCATCCTTTATCTTTGGCATTCATCAATACCTAAAAAATGAAATCACTTCTTTGTTGTATCATCCTTTCTTTTTTCAGTTCACCGCTAATAGCGCAGATTGATTTTTCAGAAAAAAATTATATTAAAAATTCCCTTCTTTCTGAAATGGACACCAAGGTAATAGATGGAAAATATGAGAATATCACTAGCATTTTAATTGCGCAAAATGGGAAGCTTATATTCGAAAAATATTATAATAATACTTCGGAAGCAACCCAACACAATGTACGTTCGGGCACCAAAACGATCGCTACCTTTTTAACCGGACTTGCAATCGACAAAGGTTTTATTACTTCGGAAAAAGACAAAATATTCCCTTATCTGAAACATAAAAAACCCGTTAAGAACCCCGATCCTCGTAAGGAACACATTACCATCGAAGATTTGCTCACCATGAGTTCTATGCTTGAAGCAGATGATGGTAATTATCTTTCGAGGGGCCATGAAGAACGCATGTATTATATCGAAGATTGGACACAGTTTTTTATAGATCTTCCCATTCGTTCATATCCATTTAATCCACCTCCCTCAGAGCAACCTTACGGACGGTTTTTTCACTACGCATCGGCACAGGCAGCTGCTGTTTCAGAAATTGTTGAAACCGCAATTGGAAAAAAAGCAGATGTATTTTTAAAAGAAAATCTGTTCGACCCGCTTGAAATTTCAGAATACAAACTACATTATACCCCTTCCGGATACCTTAATACCGCTGGTGGAAGCGAATACCGAAGCCGTGATTTTTTAAAATTAGTTCAATTGTGTCTTCAGAAAGGAACCTGGAATAACAAGCAAGTACTTTCTAAAACATGGATTGAAAAAGCAACATCTCCCAAAGCTAATGCTAGAGAAGGTGTAGATTATGGCTATTTTTTATGGATAAACCCCTTCGGAAACGAAACAAAATACGATGCCTATTATATGGCTGGAAATGGTGGAAATAAAATGGTCGTCATCCCCGCACTTAATGCTACTGTTGTTATTACCACCACCAACTACAATAATCGAAATGCACACAACTATACCGACGAGCTATTAAATTCTTATATCGTACCTGCTTTAGAAAAATAAGCGAAATGGTTTTTTAAAACCTGTTTTTAAGACGTAATTTTTAGTAGCTTCGTAAAAAAACAGCATGAATGCTATCTTCCATTACATTGTTACTCAGGCTGCCAAAAATAAGGTTAAAGGGAAAAAGCAAAAAGCTTCAAAAAAAGGGTTCGACCATGCCTTTCTCGAAACGAAGGTAGAAATAACTCACCTTATTAAAGACAGCGCGATGATTCTCTTCGGAATTGTGTCTGCCTGTGTAGGGCTCAATGGGTTTTTACTGCCAAACGGTTTTATCGATGGTGGCGTTACAGGAATTTCCTTAATAATTACCGAATTAAGTGGATTTTCCCTTTCTATATTACTACTTATAATTAACCTGCCTTTTGTGATTATGGGCTACTTTTCGATAGGAAAACAATTTGCCTTTCGAAGTTTAATTGCTATTCTTCTACTAGCATTATCGGTACATTTTATTGAGGTCCCCACCGTTACAGACGACAAGTTACTTATTGCCGTGTTTGGAGGATTCTTTTTAGGAGCAGGAATCGGTCTTTCCATTCGAGGCGGATCGGTTATTGATGGCACCGAAGTATTGGCAATATTTATTAGCCGCAAAACAGCGTTATCTATAGGTGATATTATACTGCTATTTAATGTTCTCATTTTTGTTTGTGGAGCATATATATTTTCTATTGAAACCGCTTTATACGCCATGCTTACCTATTTGGCTGCTTCTAAAACTGTGGATTTTGTAGTGTCTGGAATTGAAGAATATGTAGGTGTGACAATTATTTCTGAAAAAAGCGAAGCTATTCGACTTGCTATTATTGAGAAAATGGGGCGGGGCTGTACGATCTATAATGGAAAACGCGGATTTGCAAAAGAAGGAGAACCCCTTAAAGACACCGAAATTATTTACACCTTACTCACCCGTTTAGAGTTGGCAAAACTAGAAACAGAGGTTGATAAAATTGATAAAAATGCTTTTTTAGTAATGCATAGTATTAAAGACGCCAAAGGAGGTATGATTAAAAAACGCCCTATGGAATAATCTTTATAAAAGTAATTCTATTTCTTACGAATTAAGCGTAGCAATTACCTTAGCTACATTCTTAGTTTCGAAAAAGCGAATACTTCTAATAGTGAATCGCAATACACGACTTTTGGTGGTAGTAAGTTTTTGAGCTACCAATGCAATACAGCGATCTCTCTCGCTAAGTTCTGTGTCTTTCCTTGGAGAAATATGATACTGGTTTGCAAACAACCAAGCACCATCACGAGCTATATTAATACTAAATGTTACCACTTTATCTTCTCTGCCTTTACCCACTTTTTCGAGTAAGAAGAACATGGGAGATACTTTACCTATTCGTTGTTGTACATCGTCGACCATACTCCCAAGAATTTCATTGATGGTATTAAAGTCTTTTTCAAAATCTGCTAGGTCCCCATGTTCACCGACTGTCTTTGCAACAGCAACTCCTAGATCCAAATTTATATGTGCATTAATACCCAATAATAAATGCTGCATAATTAAAAATACATTCTCTTTTGCAGCATTAAAGGCAGCTTTCCAACTTTCAGAAAGAGTTAATCCGCTATTGTATTGATGGTAAGCTTCGATATAACGATTGGCAAAAAGTACATCTAGCTTTTCCATTCGTACGTTGTTCTCAAATTCGTTTTTTGCAATTCCTTCTTTAATACGGAGCGTTACTTTTCTATACAACACTGGGAAAAATGCCATCGTAGAACCCTTTAGAGTTTCAGAAGCAATAATTGAATCTAATTGAGAAATCACCTCATCGATGGTGGTAGCTGGTACCATAGAAAAAAGTATTAATACTATTAAAGATAAAGAACACTATTCCTCCTCTTTTTGCCCGTTGGCATATTTCTTTTCCAATTCTTCCTGGAATTCTTCCATTACTGGCTTTACCGTACTTTCGGGTAGGTCGGCAATACGAATATACATTAAACCATCCACGGCATTGTTAAATAGGGGGTCTACATTAAAAGCAACAACTTTTGCATTCTGTTTAATGTATTTTTTAATAAGTACCGGAAGGCGCAAATTACCCGGTTCTACCTCATCAATAATTTTGTCGAACTTATTAAGGTCTGCTTCGCTTGCGTCGAAAATAAAATCTTTGTCGGCATCTTTAAGTTTAACCTTGTATTCTTTCTTCGGATTTATATACTGCGCAACATAGGGGTCGTAATAATTTGATTTCATGAATTCGATCATTAGCGATTTAGAGAAATCCGAAAATTTATTACTAATACTTACCCCACCAATTAAATATTTATGCTCCGGATAACGTAAAGTAGTATGTACAATTCCCTTCCATAATAAGAACAAAGGCATGGGTCGCAACTGGTATTCACTAATAATAAATGCACGTCCCATTTCAATAGATTTTTCCATCATGGGAAACAATTCTGGCTCAAACCGAAATAGGTCTTGCAAGTAAAACCCATCGATTCCATATTGAGGAAAAATCTGAGATCCTAGTCCCATACGATAAGCTCCTGCTAGTTTTTTAGCTTCATTATCCCATAAAAACATATGGTGGTAATGCGAATCGAATTTATCTAGATCGGTTGCATTGTTAGTTCCTTCCCCTACTTCACGGAATGTAATTTCCCGTAACCGTCCAATTTCTTGAAGAATACTCGGGATAAATTTCGCCTGGGACAGAAACACTTCGTAATTCTTGCTTTGTAGTAAGCGTTTTTCATTGGTTCGAAGGGCTTCTATTTCTGCTTCCATAGATGCGACCGATATAGCTCCGGCAATTTTTCGTGGTGCTTTCGGAATCTTCAGTGTTTTTGGTATGTTTTCTAATAATTTTTTCTTCTGAAACGGATTCGCAAGCATGTAGGTTTTCTTCCGAAGAAATGCTGTATATGTTTCTAACGATTCATGTTCTTCTTGATCGGCAATCGAAATAGGGTTTCCAATTCGCACTTTAATTACCCGCTCTTTTTGAGTAAGCAACTCACTTGGAAGCTTTGCGGTTCTTAGTGTATCACTCATTTTTGCCATGCGATAGAACAATTTGCTATTTCTCGCATGAAAATAAATCGGTACCACCGGCACTTTCGATTTTTTAATGAGTTTCATTGCGGCAGGTTCCCATTCGCGATCCACAATTTGTTTCCCTTCATTGCTAGTAGAAACCTCTCCTGCAGGAAATATTCCAAGAGGATGTCCTTCTTTAATATGACGCATTGAATTCTTAAAACCCATAACGCTCGATTTCACATCTTTTCGATCTTCGAACGGATTTACTGGCATGACGTACGGCTTTAATGGCTCGATGCGATGTAGTAAAAAATTAGCAATGATCTTAAAATCGGGTCGGTGTTCAAGAAGTATTTTTAGCAATAAAATTCCGTCGATACCCCCTAATGGATGATTGGATATAGTGATAAACGGCCCTGTTTTTGGAATTCTTTTTAAATCTTCCTCGGGCATTTCAAATTCGATTTCGAACTCTTCAAGGAGCGCATTAATAAACTCAAGATCGCTTAAATGCTTGTTTCTATCGTAAATTTTATTGAGTGGAGAAATATTTAATACCTTTAGCAACGACCACCCCATGAAGGTGCCGAGATAGCCAAACTTATCTAAGTTAATGGCTTTTGCAATCTCTTTTGCGTTGACTAATCCCATGAAATTGGCGAAGTTTTTAGTCTGGTAAAGATAGGAAAACCAATCGATACTATTCCATTATGACCAATTGAACCGTTTCTCTGCTTTCTTGTTTCAGCAATACTTTTTTATCTTTTGTAAGCGCCTTAATTTCAGACGGTTTAGAATGTCGCACTGTATATATAGTAACTCCTTCATTCCATTGCACTCTAAAGTTCTCTCGTAGCTTTGCTAATAATGCCTCTAGGTTATTAAATTTATTATCGATGCAAACCGAAAAACTAATCGCTGAATTCTGAATTAACTCTACCTTCATTTTAAAGGTGTGAAATAACTGAAACACTTCACTTATGTTATCTTCCATCATAAATGAAAAATCGAGTGAAGAAAGCGAAATAAGGGTTTGGTTTTTCTTGAGAATAAAACAAGATGTAGCTGGATCTAGCGTAACTCCTTTACCAACACACGTTCCAGGTGCTAAAGGATCTAAAAAAGATTTTACAAACAAAGGAATTTCCTTTCGTTGTAAAGGTTGTAATGTCTTGGGATGAATTACCGACGCGCCATAAAATGCCAACTCGATGGCTTCCCGATATGAAATATGGTTAAGTAATTGTGTTTTAGAAAAATAGCGCGGATCGGCATTTAATACCCCTGGAACATCTTTCCAGATCGTAACCGATTCGGCGTCTAAACAATAGCCAAAGATCGCTGCGGTATAATCACTCCCTTCCCGCCCGAGTGTGGTCGTAAAATTATTCGTGTCTTCAGCCCCTAAAAAACCTTGCGTTACGGTGATCTGCTTTAAACCAACGTGTTCTTTTATTTTTTGTTGAGTGGTTTCCCAATCTACTCTAGCATCGCGGTAATTGGCATCGGTTTTAATACACGTTCGAACATCTAGAAATGTATTTTTTATTCCAGTTTCTGAAAGATACGCCGACACAATATTTGTTGAAAGCAATTCTCCAAAACCAACCACTTGATCGTACACGTAAGCGTGATGTTTGGATTTGGTTGTTTTTAAAAAAGTTTTCATTTCTGAAACCAGATCCTTTACTACTGAAAACACTTCATGCGAAGGCTGTGAGAACAATTCTGAAACAATATTGTGATGGTATTCGTATACGTTACTTATAGCTGCCTCTAGGTCTGAAGCATCTCCGAAATAATGAGTAACTACTTCCTCCAAAGCATTTGTCATTTTTCCCATGGCAGAGATTACTACCACTAATTCAGACTCATTGGTTTTATTTAAAACAGTGACAACATTTTTAACACCTTCCGCATCTTTTACAGAAGCTCCACCAAATTTAAAAATTTTCATAATTTACTTTTTCTCTCGTACGATTATGTACTTACCTTATTTGTTTCAGTTTAAAATACTATGATTACATGTCTTGTTTCCGTAGAAATTAGTGTTCTCTTAAATAGTGCTTTAAACCATCTTCATGCATGTGTACCACGTGCCAATCGTATAAAACATTAGCACCCGTTCGTTCATAGAACTTTATTGCGCCTTTATTCCATCCTAATACTTCCCACTGTATGCGTTTAACACCTTCGGTGCGACCATAGTTCATCACTTCTTTATATAAGGATTCACCAACACCTTTCCCACGCATAGAATCTTTCACGACAAGGTCTTCTAAATGTAAGGTACGTCCTTTCCATGTTGAAAATCTAAAATAGACAAGTGCCATTCCAACAATCGTATTATCTACTTCCGCAACAAAACAGCGAAACAACGGTGTTTCTCCATAGCCGGCTTCCTTTAAATCATCTGCAGTAATCGCTACAGCATCGGGCTCTTTCTCGAAATCGGCAAGTTCTTGAATAAGTTCAAGGACCTGTGGCATTTCATCTTTTTCTGCAATACGAACAATTGGTTGCATAATTCTGTTTTTGATCCACAAATATCGGTTCAATTTCTTAAAAATCCCGATATTTGACGCAAATTCAACATACCCTACAACTCATGGCTAAAAAAAATCAGACGCTTGGCGAATTCATTATTGAAAATCAAAGCGAGTTTAAGTATTCTTCTGGAGAACTTTCACGACTTATCAATTCTATTCGACTGGCCGCTAAAGTGGTAAACCATGAAGTAAACAAGGCAGGTCTTGTTGATATTTTAGGAGCAGCAGGTGACACGAACATACAAGGAGAAGACCAACAAAAATTAGACGTGTATGCAAACAATGCTTTTATAAAGACCCTTACAAATCGCGAGATTGTTTGTGGTATTGCAAGCGAGGAAGAAGACGATTTTATTACCATTCGAGGTAGAAATGAAAAAAATGATAATAAATATGTAGTATTAATCGATCCCTTAGATGGTTCTTCTAATATTGATGTGAATGTTTCGGTAGGTACTATTTTTTCGGTGTATCGTCGTGTTACTCCCTCGGGAACCCCTGTAACAATAGATGATTTTTTACAACCTGGCAATAGACAGGTCGCGGCTGGGTACATAGTTTACGGAACTTCTACAATGATCGTGTATAGCACTGGTCATGGAGTGAATGGATTTACATTAAATCCCGCAATTGGAACCTATTACTTATCGCATCCTAACATGCGGTTTCCAGAAGATGGGAACATCTATTCTGTGAATGAAGGCAATTACGTGCATTTCCCGCAGGGTGTAAAAGACTACATTAAATACTGCCAACAAGAAGAAGACAACAGACCCTATACAGCACGCTACATTGGATCTCTGGTTTCAGATTTTCACAGAAATATGATTAAAGGGGGAATTTATATTTATCCCAATACCTCTAAAGATCCAAAAGGAAAACTTCGTTTACTCTATGAATGTAATCCAATGGCGTATATTGCAGAACAAGCAGGAGGAAGTGCGAGTGATGGAACAACCAGAATTCTAGATATTGATCCAACCGAATTACACCAGCGTGTACCCTTTTTCTGTGGAAGTAAAAACATGGTGAAAAAGGCTGAAGAATTCATGCAAAAAGCTTAAAATTCTTACAAAATGTTATAAATCTGAAAAAAAAGTCTAATTTTAAGATCATATTAAGTAAAGATGAGTAAGAAAAATACCACCGATACCCAAGAAGAAAAAATAGATTCTGCCTCAAAAATTGAAGCGATCAAAAATTTAATTTTTGGTGAAAATATTCAACAATACAACAGTGAATTTGATTTACTGAAAAAGGATATTGAGGATAAGAAACAACAGATGGAAAGCTTCATAGATGAAGTGAGAAACGAATTAATGCAGTCCATCGATTCGTTAAGTACAGATGTTAATATTCGCATTACCGATCTTGAAGCTTCTTTACAAGCAAAGACCGATGCACTTTCAGAAAAGAAAATGGATCGAAGAGAATTGGGGCAACTCCTCATTAATCTTGGAGAAAAAATAAGTTCATAGGTTGCAACTACCCAAATAATGGTACAAGAGGAAGAAGAAAAATTACAACTTCTTAGGGACATTCTGTTAATAGACGACAGACAAGTCGCCGATGCCATTGCGCAACGAATTGATCTTATTACTGAAACCATTGAAAAAAAGGAAAAACTTTCAGAAAAAGTAGATCCAATCATCGAAGAACGACTTACAAGGTTCGTTTCTGAAATTCCCGTTTCATTGGGTCCCGTGATTACCCAAACTCTTAAAGAAGAAATAGAAAATTCAAAAGAACAAGTTGTCGAAGCACTATACCCTATTATGGGGAAAATGATTAAGCGCTATATTCAGCATGAGATCGAGATGCTTTCAGAAAATATAAATAAAAAAGTAAATAATACTTTTTCATTAATTAGTTTTAAACGTAAAATTCGTGCCCGTTTTACTGGTGTTCGTGAAAGTGATTTAATGATTAGTGAGATCGACGCGCCCCTTGTAAATGAGTTATTTGTAATTCAGAAAGGATCGGGTTTGTTATTAGGGAACTATAGCAATACCAGTAGAGTAGATAAAGATATGGTCTCTGGAATGCTTACTGCCATTAAAAGTTTTGTTGAAGATGCATTCGACGGGGGAAATCAAGACCTCGAATCTATTGAGTACGAATTATATAAAATTCACATTCAAAATTTTCATACCTACTATATAGCTGCCGTTATTTCGGGTACGTACAGTAGGAGTTTTGAAAATATATTGGAGAACAAATTATTAAAATTATCGAAAAGCCTCTCCTCAAGTATCTCTTCGCTAACTAAAGAAGAAATCGATGGCATCTTAAAACGTTTCTTTCAAAAATGGAGAGTACCAAAAAAATAGTGCTATTAGGACAATTTGGGGTTGGTAAGACATCCTTATTAAGGCGTTTTATAACCGATGAATTTTCAAAGGCGTATAAAACAACTCTAGGAGTACAGATAAAGAAAAAGACCGTCGAATTACCTTCAGGAAAGATAATGTCGATGATTATTTGGGATTTAGAAGGCTTCTCATCAGTTACTAAAACAAGAGCCTCATATCTGTTTGGTGCAAGTGCTTTTATTCATGTGTTCGATCTAACACGACCTGCAACATACCAAAATTTAGAAGAGGAAATAGCATTTATAAAAAGCAAGTATCCTAAGGTTCTTTTAAAAACAGTAGGAAATAAATGCGACGAAAAAACACCTAATGATTTTTTAGAGTACATTAAAGATTCGTCTGTAGAGGTACAAATGTACACAAGCGCTAAAACAGGTGAAGGTGTTAACGAATTATTTATGGAAATCGCTAAAAAATTGAAGCATAATGACTGATATCCTTAAAACATTTTTTTCTAATAAAGTTCAAGAAATACAAACCAACACAGAAGGTTTTGTAACACAGAGCAGTAACTCTATTTTTAAAATTGAAATTGGCAGAAGTATATTCGACCTTCATCCTTTTTTTGAAAGTCTAAAAAATGAGCTCATTGTAGACGATAATTTAAACATGGCTTTCCCATGTGTGCAATTAGATATTAATAAAAACGAAATCGTATGCGATATAACCATTAAGAAAGAAAGAGGATATTTAGCAATATTATTATTCGATTATACCGACCATTACGAAAACCTTCATGAAGCCGCCCAAGAGAAAAAAGCAGCCTTATTAAATGAGCAAGCCTTTGAATTAAACACAAAACATAAAGAGGAGCAAAAGGCGTATTTAGGCGTGATAAAAGAACGAATTAATACTAAGGTTTTAAAAGAAATGGAATTTTTAACGGTAGATATTCAGAAATTAAAGGCCACAAGTTTATCTGAAGAACAAGAGGCGTTAGTTCTAGATATTGAGAGAAATATTAGTGCTTTACACCAAAAAACAATTCAAATTAATAAGGGTATCGACGTAGATTTAGGCTAATTTTTTTTATACTTGCGTAAAGAAATTAACCTATGCCATCTTCAAAAAAAATTGTAATGCTTGGTCACTTTGGCGTTGGTAAAACAAGTCTCGTGCGTCGGTATGTAGATAGTGCTTTTAGCGAGGATTATTTAGTTACCCTTGGTGTTCAAGTTAAAAGTAAAGAGGTAAACTATAAAGGCGAAACCATCAAGTTAATTATTTGGGATATTGAGGGTAATACCTCCTTAGACTTGGCACGAAAATCTTATTTAATGGGCTCTCAAGGTTTTGTGTATGTTTTCGACGTAACTCGCCCAGAGACGTTCAATCACTTACAATCAGAACTCGACTTCTTAGGGACTAACTATTCAAAAGTGCCTTACGTTTTAGTAGGAAACAAAAAAGACCTTATTTCTTCCGACCAAATTCAACAACAGTTTTCAGATAATATTTTTCAAAATACAACATTCACAAGCGCAAAAGAAGGAGAAAACGTGGAGAGTTTTTTTCTTGATTTGTTAACTCAACTTATATAGTATGGGTGTTTCAGAAATAAAACAAGCATTTCTAGCTTCAAAAATTCAGGTTCTTCAAATAGATACTGATGGAACCATACTTAATTCTGAAAATACTATTTTCTCATTTAAAGAGGGAATAAATCTAACAACCATACATCCTTTTTTCGAAGGTATTATCCCTCTTTTTTCTGAAGTAGAAGATAATTTGCATTTTCCATGTGTCAACTTGTACATTCAAGATCAAGAATTAATCATGGATGTAAAAGTGATTTCTAATAACGACTCGCTTTTTTTGATCCTTGCAGATTTCACCGAACATTATCGGGATTCTCATCCTCTAATTCAAGAGAAAAATGAAGTTTCTATCGCAAAGCATAAACTTGCTTACGAGAAAGAATTACTCATTGCAAAAGAAGAAATTAAAAACAAATTTTTAGCACACCTAAACCATGAGGTTCGAAATCCTCTCAACAGTATGTTGGGATTTATGGATTTATTTAAAAACACTAAGCTAGATTATGAGCAAAAAGAAATGCTTAGTGTGATGAAAAAAACTGGAACTCATTTAAAAGTTTTAATGGATGATCTTCTGGATATTTCTAAAATAGAAAAGGGCGAGATCGAAATTAAATCTGTTCCTTTTAGCCTTAATGTACTTGTTGGAAATCTTCTTAAACATTTTCAATTAAAGTATGC
Organism: Cochleicola gelatinilyticus; assembly: GCF_001637325.1. Classification (GTDB taxonomy): domain Bacteria; phylum Bacteroidota; class Bacteroidia; order Flavobacteriales; family Flavobacteriaceae; genus Cochleicola; species Cochleicola gelatinilyticus. The sequence continues at coordinate 1,016,234 of NZ_LRXL01000026.1, read as the reverse complement.
AAATGATGCTATTGAAACTGAGTTAATAATAGAAGATAATGTTCCTTCTAAGATTATTAGCGATCCCACTCGAATTAATCAAATATTTTATAATCTGCTTGAAAACTCTTTTCTAAATACAACTCAGGGACACATTACAGTCACCCTTGCACTAAAAAACAAAACCACTCTTTTCGCTACTGTAAGAGATACTGGTAAAGGAATTCCAGAAGAGAACCTACCAAAAATTTACGATTCGTATTATCAATTAGAATACGATGAAACCCTCCCGATGGGCGAAGGTCTAGGGTTACGAATCGTAAAAGAACTTACACAATTACTAAAAGGAACCATTACGGTTACTAGTGAAGTTAACGTTGGAACAACCCATTACCTCACCTTGCCATTTACTGCGCATAACAAAACCGAACGCAAAAAGAAATCGGTACCTAAAGGCACTGGCATTATTTTAAGCAAACGCATCTTATTTGCAGAAGACGATAGCGATCACCAAATGTTGGTAATGAAAAACTTCTTAGACAACGATGATAAAGGGTATCAACTTGATATTGCAAACAATGGTAAAGATGTGGTTAAGAATATTGTAAAGAAAAAGTATGATCTTCTCATTCTTAAAATGAAGTTACCAGATCTTGACGGATTTAAAATCTTAAATTTTATTCGAAATCACGAAAATGAAAACATTCAAAAACTACCAATATTAGTAGTAACGGGAAGTACTATGAAGTTTGAAAAAGAAGCCATTCTATCTGCAGGAGCCTCTTCATTCTTACCTAAACCTTACACGAGCAACGATCTCTTTAAAGAAATAGATTCGCTAATTAGATAACCTATTTTTTATTTAATAAGTATCTATAGTCCTCCATATCGAGGCCACCACTGTAAATCTCAATAGAACGCTTTATAAGCTTTTGAGCAAGTTCGGCAGAATACCCTAAACCAATTGCATACTTTTCGATTAAAAAACGCTCATGATCATCAATTTCATGATCCGCAAAAATCATTTCAAAAAGGTCATGCATACGTTCTAAACGACGATCTGCAGAGTTAGGTGGGTTTATTGGATACTTTCCAGGATTCTTTAATACTGCATCATATTCAGACTCATCAATATCAAGTTTTCGAGCAAAACGACGAAGCATTTTCTCCTCTTCTGCGTTCAATTCCCCATCAATCGAAGCCATGTTGGCAATAGACGCAAAGTGCCCTAAATTTCTTCCGTGCTCTCCGCTTTCAAATAAATCTGTAAATGACATAATACTTATTTTGGCTACAAATATAACGTTTGCCAAAAATAATTCCGAGCAAAGAATAAGAATCTTTTATTTTTTTTCTTCGGAAGAAATCCCCTAAACTTTTCTTAATTCTGAAGCATCCTTCTTCCAAATAAGTAACTTTATAGAGCTACTGAAACAAGAAAATGAAACAACCATTACTCGTATTTAACGAAAAGGGAATTTACTGTGAGCAAGCCGATGTGTATATTGATGCTTGGCGTCCTGTAGACAAGTGCATTATCACACATGGCCACGCCGATCATAGCCGTTGGGGACATAAACAATACATTACCCACCATAAGAATACATCTATCATAAAACATAGATTAGGCGATATTATCGTTACGGGAAAAGCATGGAACGAGACATTTGTAATAAACGGAGTCACTTTTTCGCTGCATCCTGCAGGACACATAGTCGCGTCTTCTCAAGTACGGGTCGAATACAAAGGCGAGGTCTGGGTGTTTACTGGTGATTTTAAAACTGAAAACGACGGCTTAGCAGAAGCCTACGAACCAGTAAAATGCCATACATTTATTACCGAATGTACCTTCGGATTACCCGCCTTTAAATGGACACCCCAAGCAGAAGTGTTTAATGATATTAACAATTGGTGGGCTACCAATCAAGCTGAAGGAAAAACCTCGGTGCTTTTTGGATATAGTTTAGGAAAAGCACAACGATTGCTGAAGCATCTCGACCCCTCCATCGGAAAAATATACACCCACGGTGCCGTTGAAAATATGACCGAAGTACTTCGCGAACATTACGATTTCCACGAAACCATTCGTATAACCCGCGAAACAACCAAAGATGAATTAAAAGGTAATATTGTGATTGCCCCACCAAGCGCACATGGCGGAACTTGGATTCGAAAAATGGTGCCATATGTAACGGCTTCTGCTAGCGGCTGGATGACCTTTCGAGGCGCAAGAAGAAGACGTGCCATGGACAAAGGGTTTGTTCTAAGCGATCATGCTGACTGGGACGGACTTCTCGAGAGTATCAAAACAACCGAATGTGAAAAAGTAATTACTACCCATGGATATACCGATATTTTTGCCCGCTATTTACGCGAAGAATTAGGCTACGACGCGCGAACCGAAAAAACACAATACGAAGAAGAAGGCGCTGAAGTGGGCGATAAAAAAGAAAAAGAGGCAGCTTCATGAAACAATTTGCGCAACTCATAAAAGCCATAGACAGTACCAACAAAACCTCTCTAAAGGTTGAGTCACTTACACAGTATTTTTTAAATGCTTCGGAAGAGGACAAATTATGGACCATCGCTATTCTTTCACACCGGCGACCCAAACGCCCTGTAAATACAACATTATTAAGAGAATGGGCAACCGAAATAAGTGGAATACCACTTTGGCTGTTCGAAGAAAGCTATCATATTGTTGGTGATCTGGCTGAAACCATCGCACTTATTATTCCTTCTTCAGAAAATGAATTGGATAAATCTCTTTCAGAATATATTTCAGAGATCATTACTTTGAAAACACTTCCCGAAATAGAGAAAAAAGCATATCTACACGAAAACTGGCTGAAGCTTAATTACTATGAGCGATTTGTTTTTAATAAGATCATCACCGGAAGTTTTCGTATTGGGGTAAGTCAGAAATTAATGACCCGAGCCCTGGCCAAAGCAACTTCAATCGATGAAGATATTCTAGCCTATAAATTAATGGGAAACTGGACGCCAGAAACCACCACCTTTCAGAAATTAATACTCGAAGAAAATGAAGAAGATTACCTTTCGAAACCCTATCCGTTTTATCTTGCCTATGCCGTAGAAGACGATTTTCAAACAGATTTAGGCGACATCAACGATTGGAGTTTCGAACACAAATGGGACGGTATTCGTTCTCAAGTGATCATTCGAAATCGGGAGGTTTTCGTTTGGTCCCGAGGCGAGGAATTGGTGACCGATAAATACCCCGAATTTCAACGTTTTTTAGAAGAAATTCCAGATGGCACTGTACTCGACGGAGAGATCCTACCGTTTATTGATGGAGATATTGCAAACTTCAATTCTCTTCAAACCCGTATTGGTAGAAAGAATATTACCAAAGCAATGCTTCAGAAAACACCCGTAATTCTTAATGCATACGACCTCTTGGAGTGGGAAGGGAAAGACATTCGACAATTGCCTTTTTCAGAAAGAAGAGAACTTCTAGACAAGCTTATAAGTCAGTGTAGTTGTGATGAAATTGGATTGTACCTCAGCGAAACCATGAACATTACTACTTGGGAAGCTGCCGCAAAAGAACGTGAACGCTCACGTGAAAAACGAAGTGAAGGCTTAATGCTAAAACGGAAAAATTCGCCTTATCTGGTAGGTAGAAAAAAAGGAGATTGGTGGAAATGGAAAACCGATCCTTTTACCATCGACGGGGTACTTACGTATGCAATGCGAGGTCATGGAAGACGTGCCAATTTATATACCGACTACACTTTCGGACTTTGGGATGGCGACGAACTGGTAACGTTTGCCAAAGCCTATTCGGGACTTACCGATGCAGAGTTTAGAAAAGTAGATGCATGGATCAAAAAGAACACACTAGAACGTTTTGGGCCTGTGAGAAGCGTAACGCCACATCACGTATTTGAGATCGCTTTTGAAGGCATTGCAGAAAGCAAACGACATAAGAGCGGTGTGGCTACACGATTTCCGAGAATTCTTCGATGGCGGCAAGACAAACCTATTGAAGAAGCTAATACAATAGACGATTTAAAAGCTTTAATACCAAAGTAAAATTTCTTGCCCTATAATTAAGAATAACTTACTAAACTTTGTATTCAATAGAAAACACAAAATATCCCGCTACAAAAAAATTCAATTGAATTTGGTGTAGCGGGATTCTTCTAAGTATTTAGGAAGTAAATTAAAAATTCCTCTTTTATAAGTAAGCTTTAAAATTCTACAGTTTCCAAACTAGTCGTTGCACCTGTAGATACTGAAACGTTTTCGACCACAATTACAGGTAGATCTAGGTCTATATCTGCTTCATAGGTTACGGTATATACACCTTCTGGTACTCCCGATAAAAGAAAAGCTCCCACATCATTAGTATAGGCGGATATCGTATCAACACCATTTTCTGCGGTAACCATGGTTTGAATTCCTAATGGTAAAACATTTCCAGCAATTGCTCCTGTTTCAGCAACAGTAGTGGCACGAATCACAGGCTTAAGCTTGTATTGGCCATTCCCTTGTTGTAAAATGGATCTGTCTACATCAAAATCTAACACAAATTCATAAAAAATTCCGTCTTCAAGAGTTTCATTTACTTGAATTTTTAAACCAGACTGTTGTGCGGAAGGAGTATCTAACGAAAATGTTTCTCCATCAACTACAATGGTATTATCGTCCCCTAGTATAAGACGTATCTGACTAATATCTCCGGCGGGTATTTCTTCATCCACCAATAGAACACTCACTCCTCCAGTTAATTCAAGAAGATCATAAATACCTGCATTAATGTCTGTAAAAAACACCTCATCTTCTTCACCATTATATTTTACAACCACATTTTCAACATCTACAAAAACTGCATCATAATCTCCAGGATTATCGGTTAATTTAATGGCCATTCTAGCCGTTCCGTTTTCTGCATTCTGAGTAGTAGAATCATCATCACTACAGCTAACCAATCCCACAAACAGTGTGAGTAATACGAGGCTTTTCAAAAAAAATTTCATATGTTTTATTTTTTATTTTCAATAAATTTCTATTTTCTACACACTACTTGAGCTGGTTTTAACACCAATTAACGTAGCTGTTAGGAATTCATTAACGGTCCGGAAGCAAGAATAGCCACTGATTATCTATATTTTAGATGGGTTAAATTGCAACATCGTAATTGCTTTTTTTATAATAAAGAAGTCAAAAAAATTTAATGAAAAAAACAGAGCTTATCAAGCTAGCCAGTTCATGGTTTCAGAAAAAAAACTGGAACGAATTTCCCTTTCAGAAAAAAACATGGAACGCTTTTCTCGATGGCAAGCACGGGCTTCTAAATGCACCTACAGGAAGCGGAAAAACGTATGCCCTTTGGGTACCAATCGTTTTACAATACATAAAAGACAATCCCGACTATAAGACGAAACATGCCAAAGGACTAAAAGCTATCTGGATCACTCCTTTACGGGCTTTATCGGTAGAAATTCAGCAATCTGCCCAACGATTCGCGGATGAACTAGAAACTGGACTTACCATTGGTATTCGAACTGGTGACACCCCACAAAGTGAACGTGCAAAACAAAAAAGAAACATGCCCGATTTGCTTATAACGACACCCGAGAGTCTTATGCTTCTATTAGCTTCAAAAGGATACGAGAAAGTTTTTGGAAACCTCACTGCAATTGTAGTAGACGAATGGCATGAATTATTAGGCAGTAAGCGCGGCGTACAAATGGAACTTGCACTCTCCCGATTAAAAACAATTTCGCCAAATCTGCGTATTTGGGGAATTTCGGCGACTATTGGAAATCTTGAAGAAGCGCAAAACGTTCTTCTTGGAATGGATCCAGAATTCAGAAAAAATTCGGTGCTGATCAAGTCAAAGCAAAAAAAGAAAATAAAGGTGATTTCTATCATTCCGAAGAAAATGGAAACCTTTCCGTGGCGGGGTCACTTAGGTTTACACTTGCTAGATGATATTATTCCTATTTTAAAAGACAGCAAAACCACAATTATATTTACCAACACACGAAGCCAATGTGAAATTTGGTTTCAGAAAATACTTGCCAAATATCCGGAATTCGCTGGAGAGATCGCCATGCATCACGGAAGCATCGCTAAAGAAACCCGCCTTTGGGTAGAACAAGCCATTCGTAACGAATCTTTAAAGGCAGTTGTTGCTACTTCTAGCTTAGACTTAGGGGTCGATTTTGCGCCGGTGGAAACGATCATACAAATTGGAGGTCCGAAAGGAATTGCTAAATTTTTACAACGTGCAGGACGAAGCAATCATCGTCCAGGAGAACCTTCCGTGATCTATTTTCTTCCCACTCATGCGCTAGAATTAGTAGAAGCTTCGGCCTTAAAGCGAGCGGTTAAAGAAGAAGTGATGGAAGACCGCATCCCATATTTATTGAGTTTCGATGTGCTAATTCAATATTTAGTGACCTTATCGGTAAGCAACGGATTTATTCCGAAAGAACTATTTCCCGAAATTAAAAGCACGTTCTGCTACCAAGGTATTACTGAAGATCAATGGAAATGGTGTCTCAACTTTATCACGATGGGAAGTCAAAGCCTACAGGCATACGATGAATACAAACGTGTTGAGGTTACTTTGGAAGGAGTGTTTAAAGTAGAAAGTAAACGTATCGCGATGATGCACCGACTTTCGATCGGGACCATTGTAAGCGATGCGATGCTGCAAGTGAAATACGTGTCTGGTGGATTTATAGGCACCATCGAAGAATGGTTTATAGGCAAACTGAAACCAGGTGATACGTTTGTGTTTGCCGGAAGAACACTCGAACTAGTACGGCTACGTAATATGGCAGCCCAGGTTCGACGGTCTAATAAAAAATCGGCCACTGTAGTAAGTTTTATGGGAGGACGGTTGCCCTTATCGTCGCAAATGAGTAAAATATTAAGAGAAGAATTACAAAGTGAAGCCGAATACAAACGCAATACGCCAGAATTAAAAGCACTAAGCGAACTTTTTGAACGACAGGAGTTAGAATCGATTGTGCCAAAACAAGATGAGTTCTTAATTGAAACTTTTAAAACCCGGGAAGGCTATCATGCATTGTTTTATCCGTTTGAAGGTCGCTTTGTACACGAAGCCATGAGCGGTTTGCTGGCTTATCGTATTAGTTTGCTGCTGCCAATTACTTTTTCGCTGGCGTATAACGATTACGGTTTCGAACTGTTAAGCGACCAACCACTCGACGTGCAGCAGGTGATTGATAATAATTTGTTCTCTTCGGAATATTTATTCGATGATCTTCAAAAAAGTCTGAATTCTACCGAACTTGCCCGACGAAAATTCCGCGATGTGGCGGTGATCAGTGGGATGGTTTTTCAAGGATATCCTAATAAGATGATTAAAACGAAGCACCTTCAAAGTAGTTCACAACTGTTATTTGATGTGTTCCGCGATTACGAACCCGACAACTTATTGTATCAGCAAGCCTTTAGAGAAACGTTTGAACATCAATTGGAAGAAGGTCGTTTACGAATGGCGCTAGAACGAATTGCCACACAAACAATAATCTGGAAGCAATGTGAAAAACCAACCCCTTTTAGCTTTCCTATTATCACAGATCGTTTACGAGAAAAGTTGTCTTCAGAAAAATTAAAAGACAGAATTAAAAAAATGACGCTTCAATTACTAAAATAATTTCATCTCTTCAATGGCTGCTGTATCTTTGTGGTAATGACCCAAACGATAACGATTCGAGAGAAACATTTTACACTTCACCCAAGTGGCGCCATCTATTGGCATGAAGAAAATATGCTCTTAATTGCAGATGTCCATTTTGGAAAAGTGGCACATTTTAGAAAACATGGAGCTGCGGTTCCTCAAAAAGCTTCCGAAGAAAATTTTAGAAAACTAAATGTATTGGTCGACACCTATCAGCCTGGTACCATTTGTTTTTTAGGGGATTTGTTTCATAGTACTCTAAATAATTCTTGGAAGGATTTTACGCAATGGGTTAAATTTCAGAAGTCAGAGTTTATTTTAATTAGTGGAAATCACGACATCATTCCGAAGTATTTATTTGAAGAACTAGGAGTAATAGTATATGATGAATTACTACGTTCAGACTTCCTCCTCACCCATCACCCTATCGAAGACGAAAAACTTTTTAATCTTTCTGGTCATATTCATCCAGGAGTACGGTTGCAAGGTGTGGGACGGCAATACATAAAACTGCCGTGTTTTTTTAAAACTGAAAAGCAAATGATCTTACCCGCCTTTGGAAATTTTACTGGAAAATATATTTTAACTCCTACCTCCACCAACGAGGTTTTTGCAATTGCAGATGATGAAGTAATCTGTGTTTCAACCAATAGTTAATTTTAGTATCTTTAAAAAGGATATAAGACTAACAAACCTCACTCCATGAAAAAAACACTACAAATAGCCAATATTCTGGTTTTTGTTGCCACTGTCATTGTGAATTACGCTTCAAACACTGGTGCCATTAATAATACAACTATTGGTAAAGTTTCAGACACATTCGATTCACTTTTTACACCTGCGGGATATGCATTTTCTATCTGGGGTGTTATATATTTATTCTTACTGGGATTTGTAATCTACCAAAGTCGGAGTCTGTTCCGTTCGGTTAGAGACGATTCTTTTATTTTAAAAACAGGTTGGTGGTTCGTGCTGTCCTGTATCGCTAACATGTTATGGGTTGTCTTCTGGCTTTATGGATATATGGAGTTCTCGATTCTCGCCATGTTCGTCCTATTATTCAGCTTACTGGCGATTGTTCTTCGGAATAATATGGAACTTTTCGATGCGCGTTTTCCTGTTATTTGTTGTGTATGGTGGCCATTTGTAATATACAGCGGTTGGGTTACCGTTGCAAGTATTGCCAATGTAGCAGCCTATTTGGTAAGTATCGATTGGAACGGATGGGGAATTTCTGAAACTACTTGGACCATTGTAATGATATGTGTAGCTGGGGTTATTAATTTACTCATGGTTCGTCTTCGAAATATGCGCGAATTTGCATTGGTTGGTGCTTGGGCATTAATTGCTATTGCAGTAGCTAATTGGGAAACTAATACTACGATTGTCTACACAGCTATGAGTGTTGCACTCGTTCTTTTTGTGAGTAGCAGCATACATGCTTACAAGAATCGAAGTTTAAATCCAATAAACAAATTATACGAACATTTCGAAAGTATTAGCTAATGGAGAATCAACGGCATTTATTTGAGTTGGAAGATGCTGGAGTTTACCTTAATGGAGCTTACATGTCGCCACAATTAAAGTCTGTAGAAAAAATTGGGATCCAAGGACTTCAAAAAAAAACGAGTCCAAACCAGATCACAGCATCCGATTTCTTTGATGACCGATTGCTTTTAAAGAAGCGTTTCGCAAAATTGATCGATGCGGAAGATTACCAAAGTATCGCAATTATCCCATCGGTATCCTACGGAATAGCAACGGTTGCAAAGAACATCCCTTTTAAAAAAGGAGATGAGGTGGTGGTACTAGAAGAACAATTTCCGAGCAATGTATATACTTGGCGGGCTCTGGAAAAAGAAATAGGAATTAAGATCAAAACTATAAAAGTCCCATCACTAACTAACGGACGCAGCCAAAAATGGAATGATATACTTTTGGAAGCGATTACCTCAAAAACTAAATGTGTCGCAATTCCACACGTACATTGGGCTGACGGAAGTAAGTTTGACCTTAAAAAAATAAGAACGCGTACGAACGATATCGGCGCATATTTGATTATTGATGGAACCCAAAGTGTGGGCGCATTGCCTTTTTCGGTTGCTGAAATACAACCCGATGCCCTTATTTGTGGCGGATACAAATGGTTAATGGGTCCTTACGGCTTAGGAGTTGCTTATTTTGGAAAGCGATTTTATGAAGGAGCTCCGTTAGAAAACAACTGGATGAACCACGAATCGAGTGAAGATTTTTCGAAATTGGTACATTACAACGATACCTTTAAACCAAAAGCTGCTCGTTTCGATGTGGGTGAATCGAGTAATTTTATTTTAACTCCGATGCTTTCAGAAGCAATTCGCCAGCTTGTGGAATGGACCCCCCAAGCAATCCAGCAATATTGTAAAGACATTACAGAAGAAGCCGTAATACTGCTTCAGAAGAAAGGATATTTTATTGAAAATGCTCCATTTCGCGGACATCATTTATTCGGAATCTATCTTCCGAAGGGAAAAACTATGGAGGTCCTTCAGAAGAAAATTTCAGAAAAAAATATTCTCGTTTCCTATCGGGGAGATGCCATACGCGTATCGCCCAATGTGTATAATTTAAAGAAAGAGATGGAATTGTTTGTCTCATGTTTCGAATGAAAAAAATTCCCCTTATTTATCTCTTATTTGTGTTTCTTTCAAGCTGCAATACTACTCCAGAAGATAATGCGCTGAGTACGATTGAATTTGATTCTGAAACTTGGAAACAATTTGATGGAGATACATACCCTTTTCGGGAAACTATGTACGAAAATATACTGTATAATGATTCGATACGCGCATTATCTAAAAACGAAATTATCTCTCTTTTGGGGCAGCCAAATCGCACCAACGAAGATTTTCTATACTACCTCATTGCTGAAAAAAAACTTGGTTTTTGGGTTTTGCACACCAAAACACTTGTTTTTAAATTTAATGATACACAAAAGATAGAATGGATTAAGATACACGAATAATCCAACTAAGTTTAAAGTTCCCAATTACCATTTCTCGATTACTCGTGACATGCCAAAATTTATATACTGCATGCACATTACACCATACCTTTAATGTCGTTCCCCCACGTTGGGTAGGCAAAGATCATTCCTTTAATATTCTCACAGGTTAGTTTACCGCACATGGCAAGCACAAATAAATTAATCATTTCTCCCGCATGAGGAGCAATTATATGTGCACCTAGAATCAGGTTTCGTTCCTTATCACGAATGGTTTTATAGGCGTACGTTTCTTCGTTAAGCCGTTTTGTATTATACCATTCTGGAACACTTTTATATTCCACGATAATATCATATCCCTTTTCTTTGGCTTGAGCTTCGGTAAGTCCTATCGATGCAATCTGCGGCAATGTAAATACTACCGATGGTACTGGAGGGAAATCCATTTCTAACGTATTTCCTTTCCGAATATTTATAGAAACAACTCTTGCTTCTTGAGAAGATACTGGAGTTAAAGGTAGCGAACCACTGGCTGAAACATCCCCACAGGCGTATACATTTTCATTCGTAGTATTTTGAAGGTACTCATTAACAGAAATCCCACCTTTCTCAAAAGCTACATTTCCTTTTTCAAGATCGAGCATATCGATAGAAGGAACTCGACCGGCGGTATTAAATACCATGCGAGCCTTTACTGAATCTATTTTTCCTTTTTTCTGAAAAGAAACCCGGTAATTTTTCTGCAATTGTTCCACTTCTGAAACTTCTGCATTAAATATAAAATCGATTCCTAGTTCTTCTGAAGCTTTCGTAAGGTGCGCTACAATATCCCCTTCGAAGGGAGCTAATGGACGAGGACCAAATTCGATCATCGTTACTTTTACGCCACAACGTGCTGCTATGTGAGCGAATTCCATCCCAATATATCCGGCGCCAACAAAGATCATGCTTTCGGGGAGTTCGGGAAGTTCTAAAAAATCATCACTTTCTAATAAATGTTCACGTCCCGGAATTTTTAATTCCATAGGCTTTTGTCCCGTAGCGATTACAATTTTTTTTGCTTTAATTGTTTTTCCTTCTACCGACAATGTATTTTCATCTAAAAACTGTGGGGACTGATGGTACATGTCGATTCCCGCTTTTTTTAGTTTTTTTTCGGTTGCTGCGGGAACAGCTTCTGTAAATGTGGCTTTAAATTCTTGCACTGCTTTCCAGTTAATTTCAGGCACGGAGGTAATTCCTTTTCCTTTTAAATTCTTGGCAAAATGCATAGCTTCAGTAATACCCACTAATACTTTTTTAGGGTCGCAACCTCGGTTTGCACACGTACCACCAAACTCTCTATTGTCTGCAATAGCCACTGTCATGCCATCAGCGACACAATCGTATGCTACATTTTTTCCGGCCGTCCCGGTTCCTATTACAAAAACATCGTATTCTTTAATTCCCATAGTGTTGCCTACAAACGCAGGTATATTTTATACTCTTTGTATGATTTTAATAAATAGTTTTGATCACGCCACCGTCTACACGCAAAGCAGCTCCATTGGTAGCAGAAGCTAACGGGCTTACCACATATGCAACCATATTTGCTACCTCATCAGGATCTGCAAAACGTTGTATAATACTGGTAGGGCGTTCGGTATTAAAAAATTGTTTCTCCACTTCTTTTCTAGACTTTCCCTCATCCATTCCAGTCATGTTCTTTACGCCGTCGGACAAAGTAGGTCCAGGCAAGACACTATTAACCGTAACTCCCGTCCCTTTAGTAGTTTCAGCGATACCTCTTGAGATAGCTAATTGAGCAGTTTTACTCATTCCGTAATGAATCATTTCAACAGGAATATTCACCGCACTTTCGGAAGAAATAAAAACAATACGACCCCAGTCATTCTTTTTCATTTCAGGTAAAAAAGCTCTTGATAACCGTACTCCACTCATTACATTTACATCGTAGATCTGCTGCCAATCTTCATCTTTAATTTCTTCAAAGTCAATGTTTTTAAAGATCCCTACATTATTTACGAGAATATCAATCTTTTCTAGTTTTTCAATTAATTCTCCCACCGCTAATGCATTGGAAAAGTCGCATATCTCTCCATAAAATTTCCCATTAGAAACCTCTTTTTTCAACGATTTCAACGCTTTATTTACAGAGTCTTCACTTCGTCCGTTAATAGTAACAGTAGCACCTTCTTCTCCTAATCGTTTTGCAATCGCATATCCTATTCCTTTGGTAGAGCCACTTATAAAGGCTTTTTTATTTTTTAGTTTTAAATCCATCGACCGTCATTTTTCGTTTAGAATCGATCGCAATACAGTTGTGATCGAGGTTTTTTAATAATAAGAAAAAGAAAATTACATAGATCATTTGCGTGCCTACAGCTGCCCAATCTTCTTTAAGTCCAGAACCAAAAATTAGTAGTGTTATGAGAAATGTTGAAGTTACTACTGCGACTCTTGTTTTAAATCCAACGATTAAAAACAAACCCAATATCAATTCTATAAAAGGGAGTACGTAAGCGAACGGTGCTACGATAAATGTTGGAAGCAACGTTTCAGAAAATCCTTTGGTTAATCCTTCTGCAAAAGCTGTAAGTTTGGGAATTCGTACCAAACCGTGAACCAGAAGATTTACTCCTATCGCTATTCGGGCGACAATGAAAGCAAGCTGGTCGTTCGTATACTTTTTCATCTTTTAAAAATAGTCATTGCCTTTAGGGTTTTGTGTTAGGAAAATGATAAAACTGAAAGGGCTGCTTTAAAATTTTACAGGAAGCACTTATCTTTACAACCGAATGAAAAAATCTCTTATTACCTCTCTTTTTTCCCAGTCTTCGGAAACTCGAAAACTGCGGGAAGCTATTTCCAGTGCTGAACGTAAAACCTATGTAAGTGGTCTTGTAGGCTCTTCAGTTTCCTTGGTCCTGTCGGATGTTTTTAAAGCTGCTGAAGTTCCGTTTTTAGTCGTGTTAAATGATAAAGAAGAAGCTGCGTATCATTTAAACGATCTTGAACAACTATTGGGTGACGATAACGTCTTGTTCTATCCTGGCAGCTATCGCAGACCTTATCAGATCGAAGAAACCGACAACGCCAATGTGCTGCTTCGAAGTGAGGTGTTAAACCGAATTAATTCTCGAAAAAAACCGGCGCTTATTGTTACCTATCCCGAGGCACTTTTTGAAAAAGTCGTCACCAGAAAGGAGTTAGAGAAAAACACACTTAAGTTAAAAGTTGGTGAACAGGTTTCGATCGATTTTGTGAACGAGGTACTTTTTGAGTATAAATTTAAGCGTACCGATTTTGTAACCGAACCAGGAGAATTTTCAGTGCGTGGGGGAATTCTCGATGTGTATTCTTTCAGTAATGACGAGCCGTATCGAATTGAGTTCTTTGGTGATGAAGTTGATAGCATTCGAACGTTCGATGTGGAAACACAATTGTCTTCAGAACAACTAAAGAAAATATCGATCATTCCCAATGTAGAGAATAAGCGTATGGACGAACGACGGGAAAGTTTTCTGAAATACATCGCAGCAAAAACAGTGATTGTGCTTAAAAATGAAGAGCTTTTAAGCAGCAGTATTGACAAACTCTTCAAAAAAGCGACCGATGCCTTTCACAATGCTTCAGGGGAAGTGCAACAAAGCGAACCTGCCGAATTATTTTGTACGTCACAATTGCTTCAGAAGCAACTTACAGAATTCACTTCTGTATATCTTCAGAATAAACCATCATCGTCTCATAGCAATATTGCGTTTAATACAAAGCCACAGCCTTCATTTAATAAGCAATTCAATTTACTTATTGAAGATCTTAATACAAATGCAGAAGATGGATACACCAATTATATTTTTTGCAGCAGCGATCAACAAGCAAAACGGTTTCACGATATATTTGAAGATGCAGAACAACACGTAACGCAGTTCGAAACTGTTGTATTCCCTTTGTTTCAAGGATTTATCGATGACAACCAAAAACATGTTTGTTATACCGACCACCAGATCTTTGAGCGGTATCATAAATTTAAACTAAAGAACGGGTACGCAAAAAAACAGGCGATCACTTTAAAAGAACTTACCAATTTAGAGGTGGGGGATTACGTGACGCACATCGATCATGGAATTGGAAAATTTGGTGGCTTGCAAAAAATTGAAGTTGAAGGAAAAATGCAAGAAGCGATCAAATTATTTTACGGCGATCGCGATATTTTGTACCTCAGCATTCATTCGCTTCACAAGATTTCAAAATTTAATGGAAAAGATGGCTCGGTTCCCAAGATCTACAAATTAGGAAGTGCCGCTTGGAAAAAATTAAAACAAAAAACAAAAACTCGGGTTAAAGAGATCGCTTTTAACCTCATAGAATTATACGCCAAACGTCGTTTGCAAAAAGGATTTGCTTACGATCCCGATAGTTATTTGCAAGCCGAATTAGAGTCTTCTTTTATGTACGAAGACACGCCAGACCAATCGACCGCTACCGAAGATGTAAAACGGGATATGGAGAATGAGCGACCTATGGATCGCCTAGTGTGTGGAGATGTAGGGTTTGGAAAAACCGAAGTTGCCGTTCGGGCTGCGTTTAAAGCGGTAGACAATGGGAAGCAGGTTGCCGTTTTAGTACCAACAACCATTCTGGCCTTCCAGCATCATAAAACATTTAGTGAGCGTCTCGAAGGAATGCCGGTAAACGTAGATTATTTAAATCGGTTTAGGACTGCCAAAGAACGTCGCAGCGTACTGGAAAACCTAAAAAACGGCAAGCTCGATATCGTAATTGGAACCCATCAATTAGTGAACAAATCGGTCGAATTTAAGGATCTGGGGCTGCTTATTATTGATGAAGAACAGAAGTTTGGAGTGGCGGTAAAAGACAAGTTAAAGACGATAAAAGAAAATGTAGACACGCTTACTTTAACGGCGACGCCAATTCCTAGAACGCTTCAGTTTAGTTTAATGGCAGCAAGAGATCTTTCGGTTATAACTACACCACCTCCCAATCGGTATCCGGTAGAAACACATGTTATTCGGTTTGGAGAAGAAGTAATTCGGGATGCCATACGGTATGAAATTTCACGCGGAGGGCAAGCCTTTTTTGTTCATAACCGAATTGAAAATATTAAAGAAGTTGCCGGAATGATACAGCGTTTGGTACCCGATGCAAAAATAGGAATTGGGCATGGACAAATGGAAGGAAAGAAACTAGAACAACTCATGCTTGGTTTTATGAATAATGAATTCGATGTTCTAGTCTCAACCACGATTATTGAAAGCGGGCTAGACGTGCCCAATGCGAATACCATTTTTATTAATAACGCGAATAATTTCGGACTTTCAGATCTACACCAAATGCGGGGTCGAGTGGGTCGAAGTAACAAGAAAGCATTCTGCTATTTTATCACGCCTCCGTACAGCGCAATGACCGATGATGCCCGAAAACGTATTACGGCTTTGGAGCAATTTAGTGAATTGGGAAGTGGATTAAATATTGCGATGAAAGACCTTGAAATTCGTGGTGCTGGTGACTTGTTAGGGGGAGAACAAAGTGGATTTATTAATGAAATTGGTTTCGATACGTATCAAAAAATTCTAGCTGAAGCCATTGAAGAGCTAAAAGAGAAAGAATTTAAAGATCTGTATGCTGAAGATGAAGCGCGTAAAGGTGATAAGAAATTTGTAAAAGAAACGGTAATCGACACCGATTTCGAACTCTTATTCCCAGACGACTACGTGAACAATATTACCGAACGTCTTAACCTCTACACTAAATTAAATAGCATTGAAAACGAGGAACAACTTCAGAAATTTGAAAAAGAACTCATAGATCGTTTTGGAGAAATTCCCGAACCTGCAGTAGATCTGTTAAACAGTGTGCGCATTAAATGGATTGCCATTGCAATGGGACTTGAACGTGTTATTATGAAAAAAGGACGATTTGTTGGGTATTTTGTAAGTGACCAACAAAGTGACTTTTATCAGAGCCATGCATTTACCCAAGTGTTACAGTTTGTACAGTCTAACTCCTCTACAGTAAAAATTAAAGAGAAACAAACCCGCAACGGATTGCGCCTTTTACTTACCATAGATAAAATCACATCGGTAGATCGAGCGTTCTCTATATTGGAAAAATTTTCGGCTTAATTCTTGTAAAAAAGAATGTGTACTTTTAACCTTCAAACAAACCCAATGCGTTATGTTTAAAAAATTACTACTCCTCTCAATTTTATTACCTTTTACCAGCGTCGCCCAAAAAACCATCAAAGGAAATTTTGCGGTCGATAACGGATATAAATTCGGAATCCTTTACCGCATTGCACCCGATAATGTATTCTATCTCGCAGATTCGAACGTGACACCCGAAGGAGATTTTAAATTAACCCTAGAAGATGATATAGTACCAGGCATGTACCGTTTGGTATATAACTTGCCACAAGATCAACATTTTTTCGATTTTTTACTCGACGGAAAAGAAGATGTAGCATTTAACTTTTCGGCAGATAAGAACGTTACATTTATTACTTCGGAAGCCAATAAGGTTTATACGACATACCGAAATCAATTAAATGAATATGAAACATCTTGGGAGGAGCTATTTGCTTCAGAAGAGGTGAAAAACAAAGAGCTTTCTAAATTTCTGAAAGAACGCACAAAATGGTACAATGAAACACTCAAGCAATCTGAAGGAACTGCCGCTGCTCCGTTTATAAAAGCTACACAACCCTTACTTACTGAAAAATTTACAACAAAAGAAGCCTATCTTTCCGAAGCAAAAGAAGCTTATTTTTCAAACTTCAATTTTAGAGATGCAACGCTTCAAAATTCGGGAATTCCTTTAGAGCAATCCTTAAAATATATCTTCAATTTTGTGGATGAAGCCGATTTAAAAGCTTCTTATAATAAAAATATTGATGCTCTTGCGAAGGTTATTCAACCAGCAGAAATTACATACCAAAAACACTTGTTAACCAGCATTTGGGATTTTATGGTGGTAAACGAATTGCCCGATGAGGCTAATTACCTAGCTGAGAATTACCTCATTCCAATTGCTAAAACGAGCACCGACCCTGCTTTGGCAAATGAGTTAGAATTGTATAGAAATCTTTCATTAGGAGCGGTCGCACCAGATTTTTCATGGACCGAAGATATTAATGGGAAAACAGTTTCTAAAACATTGCGCACACTCGATGAAGCTGATAATTACATCATCGTTTTTTGGAGTGCTTTGTGCTCACATTGTTTAAGTGAAGTGCCAAAGCTCCATAAAGAAATGGCTACTCAACCAGAAGGCACTTTTAAAGTGATTGCTGTGGGAATCGAAGATGAAAAATACGATTGGCAAAATACCATTTTAGAAATGCCCGACTTCGCACACGTTTTGGGATTAGGAAAATGGGAAAATGAAATTGGGAACAAATACGATGTTTCTTCTACGCCAACGTATTTCGTTTTAGATAAAGACAAGAAGATCGTTGCAAAACCAGAGACGTATGAAACGTTGTTGGAGGTTATTGATCAGGTTAAGATGTGAGCGATATACTCTTGTTGGCAACAAGCTTGAAAAAAAAACGTTTTAATATAAATCCTTAATATTATGAAAACAATAAATCGTATAATTTATTCAATAATTGGATTATTTATAATTGTAAGTTGTAATAGCGACGATCAAGAGAGCGTACCTTATTATCAATTGAATGAACAGGACAAAAATTTAATTATAAATTACAATTATCAGAAAGACCAAATCATTACTTACGAAAATGAAGATGGCGAACATTTAAACTTTAAAGTTGTATCTAATAGTGAAGAAAAATACGGTAAATATGCTCCTGGTGGTTTCGGGGGAGGTAGCTCTTTACTCCATCATTACGACAGCAGAATAATAAGATTTGAAATTTTGGAAAATCAAGATTATGAAGAATTTGGAATAGTCAACTATGTTTTTTCAAAGAATAATGACGTTTTAACAAACGGAATAAATTTTCCCTTATGGAATGTTTTTAATTCATCTATAATTGATGAAAGTCAAAACCCAATTAATATTTTTATGAATGAATTTAATAATTCCAATAAAATGCAAATGAATATTAATAATCATTCGTTTGAAAGAGTGGTAGTTATAGAAAGCGGTAGCAATGAACTATTTTTAAATTCATCGTATGGTACTTTACCTTTAAATGTAAATAAAGTTTATTATGATTACGATTTTGGAATAATTAGATTTGATGACATAGATGGAAAAGAATGGGAAGTAATCTATCCCGAATAAAGCCAGTTGCCAAAAACGTATAAAAAAAAATAGGGCACTTGGTGCTTAACCTAATGTTTTTCGTGCTTTTCGAGATCGCTAAATCTTTTAATTTGGCTTATTGAAAAAAAAGATAATAAGAAAAATTAAACTTGTGTTCAACCGAATGGTTCGTGCGTTTTTTCCGCCCTACTGTTCTTATACAAATCCGCTGCCTATAACTAAAACACCATAAATTCATGAGAATAATTCTTTTAATCGGAATTCTTTTTTGCTCGACAATTTTGGCCTGTGGAAAAAACAATGATGACCGATTTATTTTTTTTCTTCATAACCGGTTTTTAGAAGAACATTCCTTAAATGAACTACATCCCGAATTCGGACGGACTCAATACAACGAAATTATCGAAGAATTTAGAAAAAATGGATGTAAGGTACTAAGTGAAAAACGGAATGGAAATGTCAACGCAAGAGAATACGCTATCGAAATTATAACTCAAATTGATAGCTTACTAAAAAACGGAACTGAGCCGAATAAAATCACTGTGGTTGGAACTTCAAAAGGTGGATACATTGCTCAATATGTTTCAACGTTAGCAAATAATCCAGATTTAAATTTTGTGTTTATTGCTAGTTTCAGAAATAGTGATATCGAAACTATTCCCGAAATAAATTACTGCGGAAATATTTTAACCATTTATGAAAAAACAGATCCGTTTGGCGTTTCCGCAGTAGAACGAAAAAACACTTCGAGCTGTGAGATTGTACATTTTAAAGAAATTGAATTAAACACAGGAATGGGACACGGATTTTTATTCAAACCTTTAAAGGAATGGGTAGAACCAACACTAAAATGGGCAAACGGAAATTACAAATTGTGAAGCATTACCTTCTTGCAACAAGACATCAAATCATAAAAAAATTTAACCTGTGCTCAACCATAAAGTAACAGTGTGTTTTCAGCGCTCCTTTTTATCTACGAAGCGCTTGCCTAAAAATGATAAAATGCATTTTCAAAATGTTCGATCTGTTCCACATGTTTATTTTTTAACACCGCAATAATATCGAATCGGGTTTCTATATCGATGTTGTTTGAAACGACATATTCGTTCGCTGCTTTTACTAATAATTTTATTTTTGAAGGGGTTACAAAATCTTGAGGATCTCCAAAAAAAGCACTATTCCTAGTTTTTACTTCTACAATTGCAAGGGTGTCCTCTTTTTGTGCAATAATGTCGATCTCGGCTTTTTGAAATCTGAAGTTGCGATCTAAAATCTCATACCCATTACGCAGCAGATAATCTACGGCCAGTTGCTCTCCTATAATTCCAAGTTCGTTGTGATATGCCATCGTTCTTAAAGGTAGCCATTTATTTGGAATTGAAATTTTTAAAACACAACTTCTACATTCGCATCAGTTACTGTTAATGTTACTGTTCTCCCCATAACCAGTGCTCGATTATCTTGAATGTGCCCAGCTGGGAAATCATAGCAAACCGGAAAGTCGTAGGTTTTCACTGCATCGTGAATAATTTGGTTCGCTGTTTTTCCAAACGGAATGGTATTGTCACTCATGTCACTCATTCCGCCTACAATCAGGCCTGCAAGATGTTCTAATTTTCCCGATCGTTTTAAGTTCATCATCATTCGGTCTACGTGATACAGCATTTCATCCAAGTCTTCAATAAAAAGAATTTTTCCTCTTGTATCAATATCTGAAACGCTACCCACAAGCGAATACAATAACGATAAGTTGCCCCCAATAAGTTGTCCTGTAGCGTTTCCGTTTCGATTATCGACAGCGCTTTCCGAAGAAACATTTATTCGATAATCCCTTCCGAAGAGTACCTTAAAAATACTTTGTCTGGTCGCTTCAGATTTTGCCTCTAACTCCAATGGCATTTGTGCATGCAATGTTTCTATTCCGAAGTTATGAACGTGCGAATGCAACACTGTAATATCACTATACCCTATCAACCATTTTGGATTCTTTCTGAAAGCTGAAAAGTCTAATGCGTCTATAATGCGAACCGTTCCGTAGCCGCCTCTTGCAAACCAAATGGCATCAATATTGGGATCGTCTAGCATGGTTTGAAGGTCGTTCGCGCGTACTTCATCGTCTCCCGCAAATTGTGCTGCTGCTGCTCCGATACTCTTTCCTAATACGACATGTAATTCCCACGAAGCTAAAACTTGTAAAGCAGGTTCGAGTTCTTTTTTGGTAATTTTTCTGGCTGTTGAAATAAGTGCTATTGTAGCTCCTTTTTTAAGAAATGGAGGTGTTTTCATAATGTGAAATTACATAATTGAATATAGTAAATAATAGGCTTCTTAATAAAATTTTGAAAAACACCCGAAGGTATCGACGCGCGTAATTAAAGTAATATAGTGCAATTAATTTTTAGAAAAGCGCTTTATTTTTTATCCTTCATTCTTCCGAAGATAAAATCGTTATTTTTGCACTTTTACAAAAGCTATGAGTCAAGATCCAAAACGATATACTATTACTGCCGCACTTCCTTATACCAATGGTCCCGTTCATATCGGGCATTTAGCTGGAGTGTATGTGCCTGCAGATATTTACGCTAGATTTCAACGTCTTCAAGGGAAAGATGTCGCCTTTGTTTGCGGAAGCGATGAACATGGAGTTCCCATTACGATTAAGGCAAAGAAAGAGGGAATAACGCCACAACAAGTGGTCGATAAATACCATGCGATCATTAAAAAAAGTTTTGAAGACTTCGGAATTACCTTCGATAACTACTCACGTACTTCTGCAAAAGTACATCACGATACTGCATCAGATTTTTTTAAGAAATTATACAACGACGGAAAATTCATCGAGGAAGTGACCGAACAATTATACGACGCGGAAGCAAATCAGTTCTTAGCCGATCGTTTTATTGTAGGAACGTGTCCTAAATGTGGCTTCGAAGAAAGCTACGGAGATCAGTGCGAAAACTGTGGAACGTCTCATAACGCTACCGATCTTATCAATCCGAAAAGTGCAATCTCGGGAAATACTCCTGAATTAAAAGAAACCAAACACTGGTTTTTACCGTTAGACCAATACGAGTCGTGGTTAAAAGAATGGATCGTAAAAGGACATAAAAAAGACTGGAAAACCAATGTTTACGGACAATGCAAATCATGGATCGACGACGGTTTGCGTCCCAGAGCCGTAACTCGTGATCTCGATTGGGGAATTCCAGTTCCTATTGATGGAGCCGAAGGAAAAGTATTATACGTATGGTTCGATGCTCCCATCGGCTATATTTCCGCAACCAAAGAATGGGCCGAACGGGAAGGAAAAGACTGGGAGCCGTATTGGAAAAATGAAGACACCAAACTACTTCATTTTATTGGAAAAGATAACATTGTATTTCATTGTATCATCTTTCCGAGTATGTTGAAAGCAGATGGAAGTTACATCCTCCCAAACAATGTTCCTGCAAACGAATTTTTAAACCTAGAAGGCAACAAAATATCCACTAGTAAGAATTGGGCGGTGTGGTTGCATGAATATCTAGATGACTTTCCAAATCAGCAGGATGTGTTGCGTTATGCGTTAACAGCCAATGCCCCCGAAACAAAAGACAACGATTTTACGTGGGCAGATTTTCAGGCACGAAACAATAATGAGCTGGTAGCAATCTTCGGAAACTTTATCAATCGTGTGGTTGTGCTTACACATAAATATTACGATGGTGTGGTGCCGGAAGCTTCAGAGTTTTCTGAAATTGACACCCAAACCTTAAACGAATTACAAGCCTATCCTGCCGTGATCTCAAGTTCGATCGAACGCTATAGATTCCGTGAAGCACAGGCAGAATTAATGAATGTAGCCCGCTTAGGAAATAAATACTTGGCCGATGAAGAGCCTTGGAAAACCATTAAAACAGACGAAGCGCGCACTAAAACAGTGATGTATGTCGCATTACAAATTGCTTCTGCATTGGCAGTATTAAGTGAACCCTTTCTTCCGTTCACTTCGGAAAAATTAAAGAAAGCACTTCAGATTACCAAAGGGTCTTTAGAATGGAACGATGTTTCAACTAAAAAAGAACTGCTTGCTTCGGGACATACCATTGCAAAAGGAGAGCTGCTTTTTAGTAAAATAGAAGACGAACAAATTCAGAAACAATTGGACAAATTGGAACAGAGCAAACAGGATAATGCCATGGCAAATAAAAAGGCAGAACCACAAAAAGACACCATTCAATTCGATGATTTTACCAAACTCGACATGCGAGTAGGTACCATTATTGAAGCAGAAAAAATGCCAAAAGCGAAGAAATTATTAGTGCTGAAAGTAGATACTGGTATTGACGTTCGCACCATTGTTTCAGGAATTGCAGAAAGTTTTACTGCGGAAGAAATTATTGGTAAACAAGTAACAGTATTAGTGAATCTTGCACCACGAGCCTTGCGAGGTGTAGAAAGCGAAGGCATGATCTTAATGACGGAAGCTCCTGACGGGAAATTGGTATTTGTAAACCCGGATACCGATGGGGTAACAAATGGCGCCACGATTAATTAATTTTTAAAAAACTCTAAATGAAGCCCTTCTTTGTTCTCTTAATTTGCTTTGCACAACCCTTTATTAACATTGCGCAAAACAAATTTTTAACCGTGCCGAACGATTTAAAAAAAGGATCTAGGATAGTTAAGGAAGTATTTACTGTTGCGAACAAAAACAATGGTGATTTTGCACTTTTTATAGATGACAATAAGACTTTAAATGGATATTTATATAACAAAAATAAAGAGCGAATAGGGGCATATGCTTCCGATGGACTTCCTAATAAATACGACGAAATTATTGGAAAGATTATTGAAGGAAAAAAAATAATATTATTTCTGAAAGATCGAAATGAAAAGAAGTTCGGGTATGTATTGTACGATTTTGATAAGAACACAAGTAAAGAGGTGGAACTCGATCTAAAACTTAAAAAAGAGCGTTTTCTTCAAGTGATAAATGCACCCGACAGATCGTATGTTATTACTGTATCTAAAAAAGGATCACTTTTAAAATTATATGAATTTGCAATCGATGGGACATATACTCCGCATATAATTGACCTATCTGCAACTATTTTTAAAGATAAATATGGAAATCCGAGTAACTTATACGACGCGATGTCGAGCCCTGCTGGATTTTCTTCATTTCTCTCGGCTGTTAATATTAGTTATGAAACACCCACTACCATCGAAACTGCTAGTGAAACCAATAAAATTTTTGAGAACGAAAACGGTTTCATTTTAACCTTAGATGCCAGTCCAACTGAAACGTATATAATTTCGGTAGATTTTAAAAATATGGATGCCTCAACTAATATATTTTTAACACCACAACTTCCTGCGAATTTTTCTACAAACTCACCGAAATCGAATTCATTTCTTTTTAATGATTTGCTTTTTCAGATTACAGGTTCGAACGATGCCATGATTGTTACCACAAAAAAAGTTGAGACTAAAGAAGTTGTTAAAAGGCTAATGGTTACAAAAGAAGATACAATTTCATTTAAAAACACTCCAATTATCCAAGAAGGAAGCGGGTTTGGACCAAAGCTTAGAAATTTAGAAAAAACCTCTAAATTCTTGAGAAAGATTTCAACTCAGAAGATCGGTCTAGCAGTACGAGAGGTAGAGAACGACATCTATCACATTACTATAGGCGGTATTGTACAACATAATAATACTGCTCCCATGATGATGGGAGGAATGGGCGGATTGGCAGGTGCAACTATCGGTGCTGCTGCGGTTAGTTTTAATCCAACCTACTTTGCTTATAATAGCTATACAACTACAAAATCTACCCGAATAGAGAGTTTGTTCGATACTTCTTTTGCTCATGTTCCGGGATCGATTGAAACCAATGTTTTTGATAAGATCCAATTATATGTAAAGGAAAGCCATATGCCTAAAAAAGCTGAAACTATTTTCCCTTATAAGGATTCCTATATTTACGGTACTTACTACTGGCAGGAAGACAAATATGAACTCATTGAATTTCCTAAGTAGACGTGCTTAAAATAGCTTACCACCCCATTTTTACCCACCAATTGCCTTTGGGGCATCGGTTTCCCATGTCGAAATATGAGCTTTTACATCGGCAATTATTACACGAAGGCACCTGTACGGAAGCTAACTTTTTTGAACCAGGAATGCCTTCAAGAGAATCGTTACTGGCTGTTCATTCAGAAAGCTACATTTCAGCATTACAGAACTTAACCCTATCTAAAAGTGAAGTTCGTAAATTAGGATTTCCACTAAGTGCTAAACTCGTAGAGCGTGAGCATATCATTACGCAAGGTACTATTGAAGGATGTTCATACGCCATTGATAATGGAATTGCCATGAATATTGCAGGTGGTACCCATCATGCCTATCCGGATCATGGTGAGGCATTTTGTTTATTTCACGATCAAGCAATCGCAGCAAGACAGCTTCAGAAATTGGGAAAAGTAAAAAAAATACTCTTCGTAGATCTGGATGTACACCAAGGAAATGGGACAGCGGTGATCTTTGAGAAGGATCCTTCAGTTTTTACCTTCTCCATGCACGGAGCGGGAAATTATCCTTTCAGAAAAGAAAAGAGTAATCTTGATATTGCAGTGCCAGACGGCACGGGCGATGACGTATTTCTTTCCGAATTAAAAAAAACATTGCCCCGATTAATTGAGCAACAAAATCCCGACTTTATCTTCTACCTCAGCGGAGTGGACATTTTGGAAACCGATAAATTAGGCAGGCTTACTTGCTCTATCGAGGGCTGTACAGAACGCGATCGTTTTGTACTTACTACCTGTAAAGAAGCTGGAATTCCAGTTCAAGTAAGTATGGGCGGTGGCTACTCTCCAGATATAAAGACCATTCTAGAAGCCCATGCAAACACCTATCGAATGGCACAGGAAATTTATTTTTAATGGGCATGAAGAACAAGGACAAAAAAGAAAAAAAAGGACTCAAAAATAAATGTTGTGAAAAGTACCTTAAAAAAGGAGAACACAAACGCTGCAAAAGATGTCCGTGTTTCGATATGCCCCAAAAATCTAAAGAACAGAGATTTAAAAAACTTGGGTTGCTAATCGAAGAATAAATTCTATGTAATTATATCTTATAACCGAGATTAGTAGATCCACAATTTTTAGGCGCTTATTATGTTAATGTCTAAAATCATCCTATCTAGGTGTTAGTGAATTTCTATATTTAAGCACTAATTTATAAATATAAGCTATGAAAAAAATTATGCTATGGAACGCCCTCTTTTTGTTGATGGGCTTTTCAATGTTCGGACAAACTGCTCCAGAATGTGGAGGTAAATTTTACGATACTGGAGGTCCTGATGGGGAATATTCTAACAATGAAGACTATTCTGTTCTAATTGAAGCTGATGATCCCGCCAATTTTGTAACCATTAATTTTCTTACACTCGTGGTTGAGAACGGATTTGATTTTTTAAGAATTTACGATGGAGATGACGCGAGTGCTCCCGAACTAACTCCTTCCTCTGGAGCTCAGAGTCCGGGAACATACACTTCTACAGTTGCTGGAGGTAATTTATTTGTAACATTTATTTCTGATATTTCGGCTACACGATCAGGTTGGGATGCGGATATTATTTGTTCACCAAATCCTCCTTGTGTTCCTCCAACTGGTTTATTATTAACTGAGAACACTGAAACGACAGCCACTTTCACATGGAACGAAGAAGCAAATGCTACCAACGGATATACACTTTCGATTTATAATGAAAATGACGATCCAACAACATCGCCACCAATTTATACCGAAGACCTAGCTTCAGGAACAACAACTGCTACAGCTACGGGTCTTTTAGGGGGAACTACTTACACTGCTTGTATTGCCTCATTATGCGATGCCAGTGAAACTTCCAACATATCGTGTATTACTTTTAATACGGCTTTCCCTCCTCCAGTTTGCGGCGGTAAGTTTTATGATACAGGAGGTCCTGATGGCGAATTTCAAAATAATGAAGATTACACCATTACGATTTTACCCGAGAATGACGGAGACCTAGTAACAGCAACATTTCTATTTGTTGAGAATACGACGTTCGATGTTTTAACCGTGGATGTTGGAGATGGAGTGGAGCAAGTGGTACCCGAAGTACCCGAAGGAGAAGACCCTGTTGTTTACACATCTATAGCTACAGACGGATCTTTGATTTTCCATTTTACTTCTTCTGGAGTAAATCCAAACCCAGGTTGGGATGCAGATATTACGTGTGGTCCACCACCAACCTGCGATGCTCCGGATAATTTTATGTTAGACGAAACAACTGCAAATACCGCTACCTTCTCTTGGGACGAAGTGCCTAATGCTACAAATGGTTATGTGCTATCTGTTTTCTTAGAGGATGAAGATCCTACTACAGCAACACCTGTATCGACGCAACTAATCGCCGCAGGAACTTTTTCTGGTACTGCAGACGGTTTAGCACCCGCTACGACCTACGATGCCTATATCGCAGCAGACTGTGATACAGACGGTCCTTCTGCAATGGTAAAGGTTACCTTTTTCACACCACCAGTAGCACCAGTTTGTGGAGAGAAATTTTATGACACTGGAGGACCCGATGGAGATTTTCAAAATAATGAAGACTATACAATTACCATTACTCCAGATAACGAAGGAGATTTGGTAACGGCAACTTTTGTTTTTGTGAATAATTCTGATTTTGATTTTCTAATGGTAGATATTGGAGATGGTGTTGAACAAGTGGTTCCAGAAATTCCAGCAGGAGGTACCCCTATCTCTTATACATCGATTGCCCCAGATGGAGAATTAATATTCCATTTTGTATCCTCTAACATCGTTCCTAACCCGGGATGGGATGCAGATATTACATGTGCTCCTCCATCGTGCCCAACACCAGAAAATTTCACAGTATCGAATGTGACAGAAATGGGTGCCGATTTTTCTTGGGACGCTGTTGCTGAAGCGGCAGACGGATATATTTTAGGAATTTTTAATGATGGTGACGACCCTACCGTAGATGATCCTATTTTTAATACCGGATTTATTTCTGAAACCACAGCTAGTGTAACAGATTTAGAAGCCGACACAGCGTATGATGTTTATTTAGTTAGCATTTGTAGTATCGAAAATGAAATCTTTTCTGACTTTGCCTTTGCTGAATTTACAACTACGTTACTTGGAGTTGAAGATATATTAGAGAGCGAATTTGTGCTTTTTCCAAACCCAACTACTGGCAAGATTACCTTTAAGTCTCCAGTGAATATAGAGCAAGTTGCTGTATATTCTATATTAGGGAATAAAGTATTAGAAAGTACTCCAAATACAAGCAATTTTGAGATCGATCTAACTACTTTATCAAATGGAACATATTTTATTAGATCCACTTATGACGATACAGTCGTTGTAAAAAAGGTTATTAAAATGTAGTAATTATAATTTTTAATTACGAAAGGTCACTCAATCTAGTTGAGTGACCTTTTTTATTTTCTGAAAAAGAATCCTTTTTAAATATCAATTTTTTTTAACCTAAAATAAAAATAATGTAATTTTAAAAAGGAAAAATCGACATATTCGATATGACAAAGAAATTCACAGAATTCGCAACAGGCGCTTTGCTTCAAATTGGTAATGAGACATTGCTTGACACTTTTAAAGAAGTAAAACAAAGTGGCTTCTTTATCTTTATAAGAACTACTACAACGCCAGCGCAGCTCATTGTAGATCACGTACCTGTAACACTTCCCAGACAAAGCATTATAGCCCTTACACCTCTGCAATATTTGCAATTTCAAGAAGGTGATGACCTATTGGTCTATCAATTTAACCGCGAATTTTATTGCATTAAGCACCATGATAACGAAGTTGGCTGTGCTGGTTTACTTTTCTTCGGAAATCAGCATATACCCCTGCTAACCTTAGATGAAAAACAACTGGACAGTTATACGTTAATACATAGAGTTTTTTTAGAAGAGTTTGAAAATAACGATGCGATACAGGCAGAAATGCTTCGAATCTTACTTGCGCGATTTATTATTAAAACTACACGTTTACTAAAAACGAAAACTTCGAGTGTAGCAACTACTAACACCAAGCAAGACATGGTTCGTCACTACAATGTACTAGTAGAAGAACATTTTAAAAAAGAACATTCTGTTGCTTTCTATGCTAAAAAATTATTTAAATCTCCTAAAACCTTATCGAACACCTTCTCCAAATTAAATAAAAGTCCGTTACAGATAATCCACGACCGCATTATTCTAGAAGCAAAACGTCAGCTTACCTATACAAGTAAAACTACAAAAGAAATCGCCTACGACATAGGTTTTGATGATGCTTCCCATTTAAGTCGACTTTTTAAAAAGCAGACTGGAATGTCCCCTACGCTATTTAAAAACGGATCCCGAACCACTCAAAATCTCCATTTATAGAAAATCGGGAATAATTGACATGACACTGGGAATTCTATCCATTTTTTAAAGGGTGTTCACTTCGCATCTTTGTAGTGTACAATAAAGTATTACACTGAGCATAAAGTTTCAGTAAAAAAATAACGATATGAATACACTACAAAAAACACTCGCATTAATAATCATTCTATTAATACCGTCAGTTAATCTAACTGCCCAAGATTATAAAGAGCAATTAGCTCCTATTTATATTACTATGGCAAAAGATCAACAGGTGAGCACAAATTCTTTTACAACGTTACATCGTAAATTAATTAAAATAGAAACTTTTAAATTTCGAAATGAAATTAAAAAAGCTGATTTAAACCAAAGTATTCTAGTGTTCTTTTCAGATGACGCATTCTTTACCATAGAAAAGGCCGAGTACTTAAAATTAATTCGGAAAGCAGCAAACCGAAGCGAAAACGCCTTAGAATTTACAAATTTTCTAAAAAAACGTCTTCCAAAGATTGAAGGCTATTTAGAAAACGATGCTTCATTATTACAACTTTTTGAAGTTGCTCAGGAGCATACAACTCACGGTAAATTTCATTCATTTCCCGAATTCTACAGCATATAATTATTCATTGGCAATATAGATAGCCGCACCTCAAATTATCAAAGTTTCAGATCGACTGAAACAGGATCCATTTAAAACAATTTCAAAATGAGATATTCACATACCTCCGTTTTTAATTTAATAAAAATCTTCCGTCAAGGAAAAAGCAAAATAGTACGACAGTTAAATGCAGTGTCTCATTGTGAGCACCAGCATATACATGACTATTACTGTGATGCAGAACGACCTTTTATTCAGTAAAAAAATATTTATTATAAATTTAAAAGTACAATTATGAAAACAATACAAGTTCCAACGAGAAACCAAGTACATGAAACAAATCAAGCTATTTTCGACACGTTAAAATCAAAGGTTGGATTTGTTCCTAATCTTTACGCTACCTATGCACATAGTGAGACTGCGTTAGAAAACTATCTTAACTTTGCAAACGCAAAAACTTCGTTATCTACAAAAGAAAAAGAAGTTGTAAATCTTGCCGTTAGCGAAGTAAACAAATGTACCTACTGTCTCTCTGCACATACGGCCATTGCAAAAATGAATGGTTTTAACGATGACCAAATTTTAGAGTTAAGACGAGGAATTGCCTCTTTCGATTCTAAGTTTAATGCACTCGCGGCATTAGCAAAAAATATTACAGAGAATAGAGGAAAAACAAACCCAGATGTTTTAGAAAAATTCTTTGAAGCAGGATATACAGAAGGAAATTTAATCGACACTATTTCTTTGGTTGGAGAAAAAACAATCTCAAATTACTTACATAATACGACTCAGGTTCCTGTTGATTTTCCAGAAGTACAGTCCTTAGAGGCAGCTATTGTATAAATTATGTTTTTTCAATGATAAGCTTCAAAGGTATTAATATATTTATGTGCCTTTGAAGTTTTTTAGCTTTCAGAATCAAGCAGTGCTAAACCAAATTTAAGCTTCCAATATGGCATTTTTTGCTCAAAATATTCAAAATATGGTTTTAGCCCTTCGGAATCGGTTAAAGTTTCCTTCGCTTTTTGAATGGCTGCTTTTTCTTCTGAAGTAATAAATCGATTTAAATCTACAGAATCGACCGACTGAAACAAATAGGATAAATGACTAATAATGGTCGTTTCTTTTAAATTGCGAGCTTCTGCCATTTCTGAAATTGACAAACCTTCCTCGTACAATTTAAGTGTTTCATTATGCGTATCGCCTTTTTTAGTTTTTTTTCGTTTCTTTTTTGAAGTCGGTTTTACGTTCGATCCTTGATGTACAGATATAACCTTCAGAAAGGGTTCGGCATACTTTTCAAGTTTTGCTTGTCCTACACCCAATATAGTAGCAAACTCTTCTTCCGAAGTTGGCATTTTTTGCTCCATATCCTTTAAGCTGGCATCGCTAAACACAACGTATGCAGGTACGCCCATATCTTTCGCTAAAACTGCGCGCAATACTTTTAATTTTTCAAAAAGGCTTGTTGCTGCAGGTTTATTAATTTCTGCTACAGCCTTTTTCTTTTCGTCGGCTTCTAAAATATGTGCAAGCTGAACTTTTTTATTTTCAAACAGAATTTTCTCTGCTAGAGGGGTTAATAGCAAACGTCCTTTCTCATGAAATCGAATTTCAAGAATGCCCTGATTCAACATCTGGATAATATATTGTTGTAAGTCACGCCAAGATACCTCTTTTGCAGCACCATAAGTTTTAATGTGCTGATATCCTTTGTCGTACACCGCTGCATTTTTAGCACCACGAAGTACATCTAAGACCATTCCGAGTGGCTCTGTGCCTTTTAACCTGTAGATAGCAGAACATACTTTTTGGGCCAATAAAGTACCATCAAAATACTCTGGAGGGGCCGTACATATGTCACAATTTCCGCAGTCTTCAAATAAATGTTCTCCAAAGTAATTAAGCAAGGCTTTACGCCGACAACTTAATGCTTCTGCAAATTGTTGCATGCGTTCCAATTTTGCTAGTTGATAGGCTTCGGTTGGTGTTCCCTGCATGAATTTACGCAACTGAATAACATCAGCAAAACTGTAAAACAATAACGCATGTGCATCGAGGCCATCCCTTCCGCTACGACCAATTTCCTGATAATACCCTTCAATATTCTTAGGCATGTTGTAGTGAATTACCCAACGAACATTACTCTTATCGATTCCCATTCCGAAAGCGATGGTTGCAACGATAATTGGGATACGATCGTTTACAAAGTCATCTTGAATGCGGTTGCGTTCTTCCGAAGATAGTCCGGCGTGATACGCCTGTGCATGATACCCTGAATTATTTAATTTAGCAGCAATAGTTTCGGTACTTTTCCTACTTAAACAGTACACAATACCACTTTCGTTTCTAAAATTTTTTAAGAAAGAACTAATTTGCTTTAACCGATTCTGCCCTGGACGAACATCTAAATACAAATTGGGCCTATCGAACGAAGTAATAAATTTTTTAGCCTTCGGAATACGCAGTTGCTGCATGATATCTGCCTGAGTCGCTTTATCGGCTGTGGCTGTAAGTGCAATTAGGGGTATCTTTGGAAATTGCTGTTTTAAATGTCCTAGCCGCGTGTAAGCTGGACGAAAATCGTGCCCCCAAGATGAAATACAATGCGCCTCATCGATTGCAAATAAGCTTATTGCAATTGTATTAAGTAATGGTTGTAATAATGATAAACTTTCGGGAGCCACATAGAGTAATTTTAAAGCCCCATTTTGTAATTCATCCCAAATTTTTTGTTGTTCTTCTGAAGCTTGAGAACTATTGTAAAATGCCGCCGATATTCCATTGGCTTGCAACGCATCCACTTGATCTTTCATAAGTGCAATAAGTGGAGAAATTACAATTGCAGTTCCGTTTAGCGCTAATGCGGGTAACTGAAAACACAACGATTTTCCACCTCCAGTAGGCATAATTGCTAAAGCATCTTTGCCTTGCAAAACATTTTGAATGATCTCTTTTTGGTTTGGACGAAATTCGTCGTACCCAAAATGTTTCTTTAGTAGTTCGTGAATTCTGGAATTAGTTTGTAAGTCTGTAGCGTTCGTCATGGATGGCAAAGTTACATAAAATTGGAGGTGAGACTCCGCCCGAATATGCCTAATTAAGCATCCCGGGCAGAATCGAATAACTCCTATTTTCCTCCTAACATTAAAAGTTCGTCACAAACAATTTCGGTGGTATATCTTTTAGTTCCTTCTTTATCTTCCCAAGAACGAGTGGTAAGCTTTCCTTCTACTGCCACTTCTTTTCCTTTTGTAACATACGTTTCTACAATTTCTGCCGTTTTTCCCCAGGCCACTACATTGTGCCATTGCGTATCTGTTACTCGTTCTCCCTTCTGATTTTTATACGTTTCGTTCGTGGCGACATTAAATTTTGCTAATTTTCTTCCGCTATCTAGCGTGATAATTTCAGGGTCATTTCCTAAGTTTCCAATCAACTGTACTTTGTTTCTAAGTGTGCTCATGATTTTAATTTTTATGTGATAAACAGTTAAGATAATTCGAACCTCGATGATTCGATGGTACAAAGATGGGATAGCAACATAGCAGAAGTCGGGTATTACACACTTACTTTCGTTTATAGTCGTTTACAAATGATTGTAAGTGTTTGAAAATAGATTTAATTTTTAAACCTTCCCTTCATCTTTCTTACCTTGTAGGCGAATAACCGATAATTTCTACTACAAAAATATAGACTATGGATTATCCCTTTATAGCGGAAAAAAATTTTGATAAAGAAGATTATTCATTAAAAAAATTACAAAGAGGAGATTACGAAGCATGTATGTTTACGAATTGTAATTTTTCCAATTCCGACCTTTCTAAAATTCAATTTATAGAATGTGAATTTTACGATTGCAATTTAAGTACGGCAAATATTCATCAAACTGGATTTCAAAATGTGCTCTTTAAAGACTGTAAACTTTTAGGGCTTCAGTTTTCAAAATGCAGTGATTTTGGATTCGCTTTAACCTTCGATAACTGTCAACTAAACCATGCTTCCTTTTATCAGAAAAATCTCTCCAATACAACGTTTACTGCTTCTAAAATTCAAGAGGTTGATTTTTCACAATGTGATCTCAATGCTGCGCTTTTTAATGATTGTGATTTATTGCATGCGGTTTTCGACCAGACGAATTTACGCACAGCAGATTTTAGAACTTCACATAATTTTACCATCGATCCAGAAAGCAATCAACTTAAAGGAGCCAAATTTTCTTTAGCATCGATTGAAGGATTACTTACTAAATATGGCGTTATAATAGAATCCTAGCACCTAGTTTACTAATTAATTTCGATAAAAATTTAGCAGTCTTTTCACAATTTGTAACACACTATTAACTAGCCATCTCGAGTTACTCATTTACCTTTATGTTACAAAAACAAAAAAAACTAATTGCTATGAAAAAGACAAAATTTATAATGCTATTATTTCTTGGCATAAGCGCATCGCTTTTTGCCCAAGATGATGAATTAATGGATACCGATGCGGATATGATGATTAATGAACAACTACTTACCGATGCTACGGAAGCTAAAGAAGCTATGATCAAAGTAGATGCTAAAATCGAAACTCATTTTGACAATGCTTATGGATATGTGGTTTTTCCAAACGTTGGAAAAGGGGCACTTGTAGTTGGAGCAGCGTCTGGAAATGGAATTGTTTATGAAAACGGTGATGTTATTGGAACTGCAAATCTTAAACAATTAGATATTGGTCTTCAAGCAGGGGGTCAAGCTTATCGCGAGGTTATCTTTTTTGAAAACGAAAGTTCTTTTACAGATTTTAAAGAGAATGACTACAAATTTGCTGCAGGAGCGTCTGCCGTTGTCTTAAAATCGGGAAAAGGTGTTAAGGCTGAATACACCGATGGAGTTGCTGTTGTTGTATTGCCAAAAGCTGGCCTAATGGCGGAAGCTGCCGTAGGTGGACAGCGAATTTCGTTTACTCCTGCCGAACAATAGAAAAATAATTTAAATTTTTTTAAGAAACCGTTTCAATAGCGACATAATTATTAAGTGTCTCTTTTGAAATGGTTTTTTTATTAAAACGAGTAAGTAGCTGCTAATATTAGATTTCTTCCTGCAGCAGCAATTCCTGAAGAGTAGGGACGGTAGCGTTGATCTGTTATATTTTCTAAATTAGCATTAAGTTGCAATTCTTTAGTAATACTGTATTGAGTACCCAAATTTAGCGTATACCACTTTGGAGCATAGGGATTGCCATTGAAATCTTTAGCAAATAAGAAGTCATTACTTGCCTGACTTGGTGCAAGGTCTTCAAAATCGAATTGACCGTTGTACTCTACAAAAGCGTCAAATTTCCATTTATTAGTTTTAAAAATAAGGTGTCCGTTTCCAAACTGGGGTGCAGCATGGCGAATGGGGTTTTGGTCACCGTTATCATCTTCTTCATAACCATCGGTAATACTATATTGCCCTGTAAGTTGTAAAGCTTCAGAAAAATTAACTTCGATCCCTGCTTCAAATCCGTAGACTTCTGCTTTAGCGGCATTTTGAATCGCTTGTACATTGCTTGGCTCTCCTTGATAATTGATCTCCGTTTGACCTTCGATGCTGAAATCACGACGTACTAAGGCATCTTTTAATTCGGTCATATATGCAGCTACATCTAACTTTACTACATTATCGAAATTTAAGGCAACTCCTACTTCACCATTATAGGCATATTCTGCTTTTAGGT
Source organism: Cochleicola gelatinilyticus (assembly GCF_001637325.1). Lineage (GTDB taxonomy): Bacteria > Bacteroidota > Bacteroidia > Flavobacteriales > Flavobacteriaceae > Cochleicola > Cochleicola gelatinilyticus. The sequence continues at coordinate 980,619 of NZ_LRXL01000026.1, read as the reverse complement.
CTGGGTTAGGCACCACAACACTTCCAGGTTCACTATCGAATATCTTTCCGACATCATCGATATTGGGAGCTCGAAATGCGGTTCCGAAGTTCACACGCCATCCAATGGTTTTATTCGGGTTCCATGCAATACCTGCACTCCCAGTAATAGCGCTTGTGGAGGTGTTCGCTTCAGAAAAAGGAAATTCGTATACGGCTGGATCGAATGTTGCATCTAATTTAATCTGATTAAAACGCAGACCTCCTTGAAACGAAAGTTCTTCTATTAATTTTAATTGTATGCTACTGTAAGCGGCTATAGATTGCCACGTGGCCCCGTCAGGATATCGAGGTGTATCTACTTGAGAAATACCATTGGTTATATCGGTTTGTTTTCCTTCTGAATTCACTTTATTGAATACATACTCTGCACCATAAAATAAAATATTCTTTGAGCCTAACTTTTTTTCAAAATCTAATGCAGCAGTATATGCATTCACTTTTTCGTCGGTTTCAAATAAGGTGGCTGCTCCAAAATCACGATCGTTCCGACTTTCTTTAGATCTTTGGTATGAAATTGTAAAGATACTTTGGTCGTAGAGTGTAACAGATTCGGGTTTCGAAGTAATCTGAAGGTTTCCTGATAACCATTCTTGTGGACCATAATACCATTCTGCAGCTCTTAAACTTCCATTCCTTTTTCGGATAAGGCGATCGTATCTAGGATAATCGCTGGTAGTGGTATAAAACAACCCAACATTAAAGTCCCATTGTTTAGAGGGCATAAACCTTATTTTCTGCATTGCATTTATTTGGTCATATCCTGTCGGATTTTGCACTAATGGGTCTTCATTAGGAATCACAGTATCAACACCATTTACCGTTTCAACATATTCGGTTCTTAGGTAATCGTCTGGTCCATGATTTCCCATTCGTAAATCACCAAAATTGCTATAGGTCACACTGCTTAAAAACGCCCACTCTTTTGTACCTATATTTAGATCTATATGTCCTGTTTTTTCATTGTTAGCAGTGGCATATCGTCCTGTAGTGTTGCCAGAAAGTGATATTCCTTCTTCAAAAGAAAACTTTGGTTTTTTGGTATAAAAATTCATTACTCCTCCAATAGCATCACTCCCATAAACTACAGATCCTGGTCCGAGAATTACTTCGGTTTTTTCTACCGCAAAAGGATCTATTGAAATAACATTTTGAACATTCCCAGCTCTAAAAATAGCAGTGTTGAACCGAACTCCATCTACCGTAATTAACAATCGGTTGGTAGAGAAACCTCGTATTAACGGACTTCCACCTCCTAACTGACTTTTCTGAACATATACTTGACCGCTCGACTCTAACAAATCGGCAGCCGTTTGTGGATTACTAAAAAGTATGTCTTCACTACTTAAACTTAGTATTTGCTGAGGAATATCACGCCTTTTTTGTCCGAATTTTGAAGCGGAAACAACTACTTCATCTAAAGTACTAGAATCGGTTTTTAGATTTACAACAGTATTATTTATAAGTTCATTTTTAACGATAGACACCGTTATATGTGAAATATGTTGGAAAGTAAGCACTTCATCATCTAAAAATTTAGATAGAGAAACAAATCCATCGAAATCTGTAATTGCGCTTTTCGATTTGTCATTATTATAAATTGCAACTCCAGAAATAGGTAGTGATGAATTTTCCTCTAGTACTTGAATGGTTTGAGCATTTAAAGCACCATTGAAAAACATAAAAAGACTTAGTAAAAATGGTATGCGCATTGGTTAGTGAAATAGTTGGTTAAGCACTAAAAGAGACTTTGGTTTTTTATACCCCTGCAAATGTAATTGATAATACGCCAACAACAAATTTAGTACGTCTGATCGTTCTTTTTTAGTTAGTTTTATTTCACTGATTGCATCAAAATTTACACCGAAAAACTGCTTAAATGCCTCAATCGTAACACCTTCTTCCGAATAAATATCGGTACTTTCAGATTGAAAAAAACCTGCTGCGATATTAAAATATGGAGCTTCAATATCTGATGCATCGGGGTAAAATCCAAGATAGGCAGATAGCTTCAGAAGAAAAAGAATATGAAAATTTCCAATTGCGTCGTGAGTATCTAAATAATCGAAAGCAGCAGATAGAAAGTTAAATAAATCGGGGTTCGATTCTTCTTCTTGAATACAGTTTTTTAGCATTTCTGCTAAGAACATTACTAATGAAGATTTTACTACCTCGGTGTGCAACGTTTCATAAGGATGCAGAATTTTTGCTTCCCGAATACTTTCTAAAGTTCCTTTGTTTTTATGGTATGCTACCATCTCCAACTGAGTAAGAGGTTGAAAATAAGACGTTTTTAATTTTCCTTTTCTCGATTTTAAAATGCGGCGCAGTAAATAGGTTTTAACACCGGCTGCTTCAGTATAACACGTAACAATTAGGTCTGCTTCTGCATATTTTAACGAAGACAATACAATTGCATTGGTAGTAACAATCATTACCGAATTACCATTATTTTTGAAACTGCTGTTTCTAGCGCTTCTTCTCCTGTGATAATAACGAGATACACGCCAGATCGCACTTTATATCTTCCGAAGGCCGTGGTATCCCATAATACGCTACCGCCCTCGCTGGTTGTTTCGAATACAAGATTTCCTTCGATATCTGTAATCTTTACATTGGCATTAGCGGTTAATCCATCGATGGTGACATTCCCTGTGAAACCCGGACGTACTGGATTGGGAAATGCAAACACTTCTTCGAGGTTTTCTCGTGGAGCTGTTGCGCTACCATTATATGCAACTAATCCTTTGTCGGTGGCGAAATACACAACCCCAGTAAAGGAATCGATTGAAATGTCTTGAATATTATTTGAAGGGAGAGGAGAGTTTGCCTTTGTAAACCGAAGTAGTGTTTCTTGCCCATTAGGAGACAGATAAAACACCCCTGAAGTAGAAGTTCCAATCCATTTATTATTAGATCCATCGACTTCAATGTCTGAAATAAATTGCTGAAAAAGCAACTCTTGCGGCACTCCGTCTTCTAAAATTATGATGGGTTGTGTGTCGGTATCGGCATCTTCTTCGAAAAAACCACCTACATTAAAGAGAACTCGCAACCCTCTAGGAGTACCAATCCAAAGACGGTTATTATTATCGAAAGCCAAACAACGTACAGTATTGTTGGGGAGATTTCCATTTCCTAGGTCTTTTCCGATAGAGTTATAACTAGTATTATTAGGGTTGAACGCCATTAAACCATCGGCATATCCACCGAAGAAAACATACCCTTCTCGACTTATAGCCATTTCGGTTAATGGGTTTTCACTGGTCGGCTCGGAAATAAGTGGAGTAATATCAAACTTTTGAAGTTGTCCTCCGGCTGAGAGTCGCAAAATCCCCTCTTCTTTTGCAGATTGTACAAACCAAAGATTTCCTTGACTATCGAAATCGCTTCCGTAGATTCGCATTCCTCCCCCTTGACCATTTCCTTCTATTGTACTGGTGCTTTCATTATAAATAAAAAAATCATCAGGACTTGAAATCTTTATAATTCCATTTTCAAGTGAACTTATAAAAACCTCTTCTGGATTCTCTGGGTTAAGATTTACTTCTACAAGATCGGTTGCTGAAAAACCTCCTATTTTCTCTACTAAGTCATCATAGGTATAATTGGTCCAAATATTTTCCTTAAGATTACTAATACCTCGACGAGTAAGAGGAAAAGGGTTATACGAAACCGAAGGCTCTCCATAACTTACCCAAACTTGGCCTGGAGATGCATCGATACTATACGAATCGTTTCTAAGGGGTCCGTCTGGTAATATCTGAACCGAATTTTCATTGCTAAAAGGGATTGCTAACATTCCCAAGTCGAAAGTACCAATATAAAAAGTGTCATTAAATGCATATCCTGTTTGTATAGTAAATGAAAATTCTGAAGAAGTATTATTTACTATACCTTGAATAGCAAAGCCTGGACCATAAGCTCGTATTGCAGCTAACGTACTTAAAACCAGCACATCATTTTTCTCGGTAAAGCTAAGAATTTCCGCATTTCCAAAAGTTTGTACTGTTGTGATAGTAGGAACAACTTCGACACCTATACGCACCACCGAACTGCTCCCAGCATTTACCGCATACACCTCGTTTTGAAGCGGTTGAACTCCACTATAGTTTCCAAGAGCAATGGTTGTCCATTGTTCGTAATCGATTAAGTTTGGATTATCAATACTAGCCCTGCGAAGACCTCCTGTGGAAGATGCTGCATAAATATAGGGAGGTTGCACAGTAGTTTGTAAAATAGGAATGTTTGTACCAAAGTCTCCAATTATAAAACTATCTCCAAATTCTAATGAAGCTAGGTTAAATTCCGAAATTCCGAAATCGGCAGCTATATATAAAATACCTTCGTATTCATTAAAGTGATTAATTCTTTTTTCGTTGGGAGGTATGGTTGGTTTTTCTAAAATATCTACTACGGAAAGGATTTCTTCATCACTATCGGTTACAATTTCAATTAATCCATTTTCATAACCTATTACCAGCACTCCAAATTCCTCACTATAATAAAGGCTCGAAATTGTATCTCCTGAAAGCCCGTTAATAGTTGATATAGTTTCAAACTGAAGCGTTGAAAGATCGTACGAAAAAACAGCATTTTCTGAAGCAGCATACACTTTATCATTCCCTTGAGAAATCGCTCGTATAGATCCATACGAAAAATAGCCAGACCAAGTATCTTCGAAATTTTGAGCATTTACTGTGGAAGAAATACACGCTATAAGTAAGAAGACCAAAAAGTTTCTATACATAGTTAATTCTTTACTGAAACATAACACATTTTACAGGTAAATATTGCCGTTTAAAATTCAAAAAAGGTTGCCCATTGAGAAACAGGCAACCTTGTGATCTTAATTATATTTATTTTAATTCTGTTTTTGAAAACAAAATTAATTAAACTACTCCTTGTGCGAGCATTGCATCGGCAACTTTTACGAATCCAGCAACGTTTGCGCCTTTAACATAGTCTACATGACCATCACCGTCTTTACCATATTCTACACATGCTGCATGAATGTCATTCATAATAGCATGTAATTTTTCGTCTACCTCTTTAGAAGTCCAGCTTAATCGCAATGAGTTCTGAGACATTTCTAACCCTGAAGTAGCTACCCCACCTGCATTTGAAGCTTTTCCTGGTGCAAATAAGATTTTTGCTTTTTGAAAAACGGTAATTGCATCGGGTGTGCTAGGCATATTAGCTCCTTCACTCACACAAATACATCCATTCTTAACAAGCGTTTTTGCTTCAGACTCATCTAATTCGTTTTGAGTAGCACAAGGAAGTGCAATATCACATTTTACGCTCCATGGACGATCTCCTTCGGTATATTTAGCGTTTGGATATTTATCGACATATTCTTTAATACGTCCTCTTTTTTCATTTTTCAGCTCCATAACAAATGCGAGCTTCTCTTCATTTATTCCTTCACTATCGTAAATAAATCCTGACGAGTCAGAAAAGGTGACAACTTTTCCTCCAAATTCCATTGCTTTTTGAGCAGCATATTGTGCTACATTTCCAGAACCTGAGATCACTACTGTTTTTCCTTTAAAAGTCTCGCCTTGTGTTTCTAGCATGTTTTTGGCGAAATAAACATTTCCGTAACCCGTTGCTTCTGGGCGAATTAATGAACCTCCAAAAGATCGACCTTTTCCAGTAAACACTCCTGTAAATTCATTTTGCAATTTCTTGTATTGTCCGAACATAAAACCAATCTCACGACCTCCAACACCAATATCTCCAGCAGGAACATCGGTATTAGGACCAATATGTCTCGATAATTCGTTCATGAAACTCTGGCAAAAACGCATCACTTCATGATCACTTTTACCCTTTGGATTGAAATCACTTCCACCTTTACCACCACCCATAGGTAGTGTTGTAAGACTGTTTTTAAAGGTTTGTTCGAATCCTAAGAATTTTAAGATACTAAGATTCACACTTGGGTGAAAACGAAGTCCCCCTTTGTACGGGCCAATAGCAGAATTAAACTCTACACGGTATCCACGGTTTACATGAATCTCGTTATTGTCGTCGGTCCATGGCACACGAAACATAATAGTACGTTCCGGCTCCACCATTCGCTCTAATAATTTTTTCCCTTGGTATTTTTCATTCTTCTCAATAAATGGAATTACAGTTTCAGCTACCTCTGTAACGGCTTGAAGAAATTCAGGCTCATTGGGATTCATTTTTTCTACTCCTGCAATGAAATCTTTAATGCTTTGTTTCATTTTTAAAAATATTATGATTTTAAAATTGCTTCTGAAGGTTAAAAGTTCAAAAACGACTTCACGATTTATTTTAAGCTATTATACGATATCGAAATCGATTTCGTTATTTGAGTGCAAATATACCTTATTACGCAAAATCGGAATACTAATTTTATGTAAAAACATGAAATAGTTTCATTAAATTTCCCTGTTTGCCAAGATTTTATATATTTGTTCCGTCTCAATTTAAACCTAATCTACAATGAATACCAGAATTTTGCTATTGGTATTTTTACTTCTTGCTATCTCGAAACAAGAAGTTTATAGCCAACTGGGCTTTTCTCATGAAGTGGGAATTATAACTGGTCCTGTCGCATTTTACTCAGATTTCGGGGTTCGTAACGATTTTGAAACCAACTCCGGTAACGTGGGTATTGGTGTCGGGCTTGTTCATTATATTAATTTCGCTTACAGAGCTGATTGTAATTGCTACACGCGCGATAAATACTTTAACGATCACTTTAAAATTCGAACTGAAATCGATTTTCACAAAACAAGACTCGAGCACTTTGGAGAATTTGTTGCCCCAGACGAAGAATCGTTATTTTCTGAGCAGCTTCGTGCTATGACGGGAAGTTCAACAGTTATAGAAGTAGGCTCTCAATTAGAATTTTTTCCATTAAGTATCCGAGATTTTGCCGCAGGAGCATTTAAAGTAGCACCCTACGGAAGTCTTGGAGTGCATTTTGTAAGTTTCGATCCAGAAGTTACATCAACTCTTGGAGATATCGACACTAGTTTTACTACACCAGAAAAATATATTGGCTCTTTTCAACAAGAACCGGGAACTACATGGGCTGCGGTAGGTAGTATTGGAATAAGATACAAATTAACGCAATTAAGTGATTTGTTATTGGATAGTCGATGGACCTATTATTTTTCAGATTACGTTGATGGCTTAAACCCAACATTAGAAAACAATGGAACTAGACCTGTTCCTGAAAATAAATCGAATGATTGGACGTACTGGTTAAATATAGGATATATCTACTATCTAGATTAAACTCAACAATACCTTTAAACATCAGAAAACCGTTCATAATATGAGTTGTGAACGGTTTTTTTAATGTTCTTTTAATGCTAGCTATCCTATCCTATTGCTTGTTTCAGATCTTCAATAAGGTCTTCGGCATCTTCTACACCAACACTAAGACGAATCAACGAGTCTACCACTCCAATTTTTTCTCGCTCCTCTTTAGGAATACTCGCATGGGTCATACTCGCAGGGTGTCCTGCTAAACTCTCTACACCGCCTAAACTTTCAGCTAACGTAAACACTTTCAAGTTTTCTACAATCTGAATTGCTTCATTATAATTATTCCCTTTAGTGACAAAAGAAATCATTCCTCCATAATCTTTCATTTGTGATTTTGCTATACGATGATTTGGATGGGTTTTAAAACCTGGCCAATACACTTTTTCGATCTTAGGGTGATTCGCTAAGAATTCTGCTACTACTTTTCCATTTTCACAATGGCGTTGCATACGAAGATGAAGGGTTTTTAATCCTCGCAACACCAGAAAACAATCTTGTGGACCACAAATCGCACCACTTGCTTTTTGAATAAAATACAATCGGTCTGCCAAAACGTTTTCATTAACAACTAAAGCCCCCATTACTACATCACTATGTCCGCCAAGGTATTTGGTGGCACTGTGCATCACAATATCAGCCCCCAGTTCTAAAGGTTGTTGTAAATATGGGGTTGCGAATGTATTATCTACTGCAAGCAATATATCATGTTTTTTGGCAATGGCAGCCGTCGCTTTAATATCGATAAGATTCATCATTGGGTTAGTTGGCGTTTCTACCCAAATAAGTTTTGTTTTGTCGCTTATATAATGTTCTATGTTCGCTGCATTTTCCATCCCAACAAAATGAAACTTAATTCCAAAATCTTCATAAATAGAGGTGAATAAACGATAGGTTCCTCCGTAAAGGTCGCTCGTAGATATTACCTCATCTCCAGATTTAAGTAATTTAAGAATGGCATCGATCGCAGCTAATCCACTACCAAATGCCAAACCATGATTTCCATTTTCGAGACTAGCAAAAGCTCTTTCAAGCGCTGCTCGGGTTGGGTTTCCACTGCGAGAATATTCAAAGCCTTTATGACCACCGGGAGTTGTTTGTGAAAATGTACTTGTTTGATAAATAGGAGGCATAACAGATCCATATGCTGGATCTACATTTTTTTGCCCTCCATGAATTGCTTTGGTATTAAATTTCATAGTCCCTAGTTATTTATAGTATCGCTTCAATTTTTAATAAAATTTTTAGAGGAAGCGGTTTTTAAGTGCTTACTTTTGAAAGAACAAAGGTAACCGCTTACCTTTTAATTCATGAATCTCTAGCACTTTTAACGAATGCATAACAGAATCCTTATCCTCTTATTTTCAGGCCTTATTCTTACTGCCTGTAAAAACAACACTGCAACAGAGCCGCTCACATTTTCTTCGGAAAGTGTTACCGAAAGCGACCTCCCATCTTGTAAGAATGAAGACTGCCCTAAAATAACGTTGAATTACGAATTAGCAGCAGGAGATTCTAGCACGTCTGAAGCGATAAATAAAACATTAGAAAAACATATTATCGCATCATTGCAATTAGGCGATGATGTTATTACCGCAAAGACGATTCCGGCTGCTATGGAATATTTTGTAAGCCGATATAGAAAAGACAAAGAAAAATTTCCCGATACTACTTTCGAATATGAAGCTAAAGTGGATCTCTCAAAACTCGCTCAATTAGAAAAGCTTGTGAGTTTTGAGTTACAATCGTATCAGTTCGCTGGGGGAGCCCACGGATATCAAGCCACCACGTTTCTAAACTTCAACACAGAAACAGGAACCCTCTTATCTCGCAGCGAATTATTTAAAAATGAAAAAGAATTTAAAACCTTTGCCGAAACCAAGTTTAAGGAAGCGAATAATATTGCTGTCAATGAAAACATCAATTCAACAGGTTTTTGGTTCGAAGACGACACATTTTTCTTACCCGACACAATAGGATTCACAGAAGATAACCTTATTCTTTATTACAACCAATATGACATTGCTAGTTACGCCGATGGTCCCATCGAGTTAGAAATCCCAAGAAAAGAAGCCGAAGCTTTTTTAGTATATTAAACGAGCTTACGAAGTGCTAATACATATCCTAAATGGATTCCTTCGTGAAAATTATTAAATTGCGAAGCTTCCTCCACATTAGTAAGTGTAGATTTTGTTGTGACTGTATATTCTTTATAAGTTTTAAATAATCCTGCTTTATAATCTGTAACGGTTTGCTCTAACGTTTCAAATAATTGAGTTTCTAAAATACGTACATCTTCTATCGAAATATCTCCCAATGGCTCTGTTCCTTTGCGGTATTTTGTAATCTCAACGTCCGATACTTGCATGGGCAAATTTGATAGTCCGTAAACAAGTAGTTGCTGAGTTACAACCACATGTTTAATATTCCAGAAAATATTGTTTTTAAATCCTTCAGGAATGGTATTAAGTTGTTCTAAAGAGAGTTCTTTCAGAAAATTTTTGAATATAATACGAGTTTTTAAAGTGGTATCTAAAGTAAAATCCATAGCAGCTATTTTCAACTAAAAGTAGCTATTTTCAGAAGTAAAGAAGGTATTTTTGTATAGAAATGAACCAGAAATTCTGAAATCATGCAAAAAATTTATTACCTCTCCACCTGCGATACCTGTAAACGCATTATGGATGAAATTGAAATTCCACAATCTTTTATTAAACAGGATATTAAAACGCAAGGTATTACTGAAGAAGAATTAGAAGAACTTTTTAATCTTTCTGAAAGCTATGAAGCGCTCTTTAGCAAACGTGCTAAACTGTATAAAGAACGGAATTTAAAAGATAAAGAATTATTAGAGGAGGATTACAGAAACCTTATTCTAGAACATTATACTTTTTTAAAGCGCCCAGTAATTGTAAATAATGATGAGATCTTTATAGGAAATAGTAAAAAAACGGTTGAAGCTGCTAAAGCTTCAATCCATAATAACTAATGAATCCTCGAGTTATTGCCCTCCTCGCCGCAACGGCAGCAAGTACTATATATGGTATAAATCACACCATCGCTAAAGGCTTAATGCCAGATGTAATTGGTCCATACGGATTTATTTTATTGCGTGTTGTAGGTGCTGGAATTATTTTCTGGATCCTGAGTTTCTTTCTGCCTTCAGAAAAAATTGAACGAAAGGATTGGTTGCGAATTATTGGTTGTGCCTTTTTCGGAATGGTACTTAATATGCTTATGTTCTTTAAAGGACTAAGCCTATCTACCCCAATAAACAGCTCGGTAGTGATCACATTATCTCCAGTATTATTATTAATTCTATCTGCCGTATTTCTAAAAGAAAAAATTACTTGGTTAAAATCGGTAGGCATCGGATTGGGATTGCTGGGCGCCTTGGCTTTAATTCTTTTTGGAGCTAAAACACAGCCCAACGCTCCCAACATACCGTTAGGAAACATGTTGTTTATCGTTAATGCTGCCTCCTACTCGGTATACCTCATCATGGTAAAACCGTTGGTTGCAAAATATTCATCGATTACCTTAATGAAATTCTTTTTTCTATTTGCTATCGTAATGAACCTCCCAGTGGGCTGGGCAGAATTTAGCGCAGTAAATTGGGGAGCACTTTCCTTCGAATCGGTTTGGCAACTCGCGTTTGTCGTCGTGGGAACCACCGTGCTTACGTACCTTTTTAATATTTATGCCTTAAAACAATTAAGTCCGTCGACCATTGGAGCCTTCATTTACCTCCAGCCATTAATCGCTGCTCTGTTTGCAATTTTTATTGGTGCCGATCAACTTACCCCATTACGAATGGGTGCCGCAGCACTAATTTTCTTTGGAGTGTATCTTTCTTCAAGGAAACCAAAACGAAAATTAACTCCTGTTTCTTATGACGAGTGATGGGAAACTTACTTCGGAAAAACCTCTAACACAGCTGTTTCACTCCCTTAAAATTAGACACTGGAAAGCAGCAATTTCTCATGTTCAAAAATTACCCTACGGAAGAAATTCTAATCGGGAAAACATATCGTTAGTACTTACAGAACAACAAGGAACCTGCAGTTCGAAACACGCACTTTTAAAACAACTTGCAGACGAAAATAACATTCCTAATGTTCAACTTGTGCTAGCGTTATATCGCATGACTGAAGCAAATACCCCTGGCATCGCCCCCATTTTAAGCCAACATGCGCTTTCGCACCTTCCAGAAGCCCATTGTTATTTAAAAATTGGAGGAGTTGTGGTAGATATTACTTCAGAAGAAACAAATTTTAAAAAGCTTCAGAAGGACCTTATTTCAGAACTACTAATTGCGCCATATCAGGTTTCAGCATTTAAAATAGACTATCACCAATCGTACCTTCATACATGGCTTGCTTCCGAAGCTACACATCCTTATTCATTTAAAGAGTTATGGGCTATTAGGGAATTATGCATTCAACAATTAACACGCTCATAATCTAATCTTTACATTTTATTACTTAAAGTTTTGTACCTTGAACAAGTCTTTTTTTCTAAGGCATGATCTAAACAATGTAAAACTTTTAACCTCTCTAAAAATGAATACTCAAGAAATCGCAAACAACCTTGTAGCATGGTGCAATAGCGGCCAAGAAGCTCGTTGCTACCAAGAATTATATAGTCCGAATATCGTAAGTATAGAACCTCATGGAGACAACCAAGTAGCCGAAGGCATGAAAGCTGTTGAAAAAAAAGGTGAATGGTGGCGTGAAAATTTTGAAGTTCACAGTACGGAGACTAGCGCCCCAGTGGTTGCCGAAAATTGGTTTAGCGTACGTCATAATATGGATGTAACACATAAACCCAGCGGACAACGCTCTCAAATGTCTGAGCTTGGAGTATATCAAGTAGCAGATGGAAAAATAGTTAAAGAGCAGTTTTTTTACGACGCTGAATAGAGCGAATTACTTTTTAAAGCCAACGAATTAATTAAACAATTGTGTAAAAATTCGTTGGCCTTATTTTAAAAACACTATTTATCCGCAGGCACTTGACCGAAACGGCGGGTGTCTTCTTTTGTAAGTGTTCTAAAATCACTTGTTTTAGGAACATTCGCCATGTTTTGAAGCAACTCTTCTGGAAGTCCTGTAAGTTTTCTGGTTTTTAGGTCGATCCATGCACCCATCATTTCGCAACGGCCAAAATTCTTGCCGTTGGCATCGTAGAAATTATGCACAAATTCGAAATACATTCCATCCTCACTAAGCCCTTTAACTTCTAAGGACACTTCTACGGGTTTGCCAGGAAACACCTCTTTGAAATAATACATATGTTCATAAAATACGACGGGACCAATCGTATATTTTGCCATAGTTTGGTGTCCAAAACCTTTTTCAGATAGATATGCCATACGAGTATGACTCATAAAATTAATATAGGCGCTATTTGCTAAGTGTCGGTTTGCGTCGATATCGCTCCAACGGATATCAAATTCTTTTACATACATACAAGTTCGGTATTTGGTTGTTTTATAAAGTCTGTGATTGTTTCGATCGTGTCTTTTCCGATAAGGTTATGCCCTTGGCCATCGGTAAAGAAAGTTTTTATATTTTTTTTCTTCGGAATTAAACGTTCTATTGGTTCAAATTTGGTTATGCCATCCTGCCTGTCATGAACTACGAGTACCGGTTTTTCTATTTTTTCGAAAAAAGATTGCATGGTTAATTCACTTGAAGGAATTTTTAAAACAGTATTTACTTTATGAAGTAGATTGGCAAAAGCCCTTTTTCCGAGTGGGAGTGCTTCTTTAAAATAAACAAAAATCGCATCCATCCCCGAAGGTGCTCCCATAATAACATAATTTTGTATTGGAATTTTAGGGTCGTTTAAATACATATATGCACCAACCAAACTTCCTAACGAATGACAAACAAGAGTTTCTACTGGACCAATCTCAGAAATTACAGCAGCAGCAGCTTGACGGTATTTTTCTATGTTTAAAAATTTTCCTTCTGACCGTCCGTGAGCAGGAGCATCGACCGAGTACACCGTAAATTGTGTAAGATCTAGAGAGTCTATATAAATTTTCCATCGATACGAATAGCTCATCCATCCATGAAGAAAAACTATTTTTTTAGGTCCGTTACCCCAAGTATGAACGGCTACTTTATTTTCTTCAACAGCAATAAATTTTGTCTTGGCTGTGTCTAGAAATTTATTTCCTTCGCTCGAAATAGCCATGGGTTTAACTTTACACAATTGACGAAACATTTGTTCTTGATTTATTCTTGGAAATAAATAAGCCGTTGTTGTAAAATAAGCTCCTGCTAGTCTTGGTATCATCTTCTTCATAACTTCTTTAATTAAATAGCTATCATTTCTATCACATTTCGAAGGTGATCTATGGTATAATGAATCGATTTTTTATCCCGTTCTAAACGACTCATCATGACCCCACCTTCTAATACAGCAACGATCACCGTACTATAATGTCGAATATTTATTCCGTTTTCTACCTGGCCATTCTTAATTCCGTTTTCTATAATTTTCGAAACCGAATCTTTTAACTGTCCCAACATTTGTTCTACTTGTAATCTCAATTGCGGATTGGTATCGTCTGTTTCTACTGCGGCATTCATGAGTGGACAACCTCCTTCGTATAAAGGACTATCCATATAATTTTCAAAAAAGGAGAAAATAGCTTCAAATTTTGTTTTAAAAGTTTTTGCTGCTCGTATTTGGGCTCCTATTTCGTCGAACATTAAACTGCCTAGTCGCTGCAATGCATGTTTTTCTAAATCATCTTTATTCACAAAATGACGATAGATTGCTCCTTTTGTAAGACCAGTAGCTTTAGTAATATCACTAATAGAAGTTGCCTTGTACCCTTGTGTATTAAAAAGATTGGCACTTTCTAATATGATGTTATTTCTTGTGATCTCGGAATTTCGCATATACAAAGATACCAATCGGTATCTTAACTGCAAAACATCCCAAGAAGATCTCTGTAAGATGTGTCTGGTGTTTCAAAAAAAAGTACTTTTGCGTCTTCATAAAAACCCTTATCGTTAAGGTATTTTGATCTTATAAATATGCCTTTAATAACTTCCCCTTACCGGGCTAAAGGATTGTTTAAAAATCCGCATTTCAGTACAATCTATTCGGCTAAATTGCGACCTACTCCTCCCATTGTGCAAAAAAGGGAACGGTTAGAGTTACCCGATACCGATTTTTTAGATATCGATTGGTCTTTTTCTAAAACCAAGAGTAACAAATTAGCAATATTGCTTCATGGTTTAGAAGGAAGTGCAAGTCGCGCGTATATTAAAGGGCAGGCTAAGGCACTTTTAGACGATGGTTGGGATGTAGCCGCTATGAATCACAGAGGGTGTAGTGGCGAGGAGAACCGATTGTTTTTATCGTATAATAGTGGGAGAACCGATGACTTGCATTTTTTAATTACACAGGTTTTAAAAAAGAATGTTTATACTAAAATTGCACTTATTGGTTTCAGTTTAGGGGGAAATCTAGTGCTTAAATATCTGGGCGAACGGCAAACGCTTCCGAAGGAAATCTATAAAGGAATTGCAATTTCAGCACCGCTAAGCTTAAAAGGTTCTCTGCAATCTTTAGAAAAGCGAAAAAACTGGGTTTACCGAAATTCATTTCTTCTAAATCTTCGGGCCAAATACAAACGTAAAATGGAACATCACCCCGATAAGATGACGGCTTCAGAATTAAAACAAATTAATTCGTTATTACAGTTCGACACCCTATATACTGCACCGGCACACGGATTTAAAGACGCATACGATTATTACGAAAAAAGTAGCAGTCTCCAGTATCTAAATTCGATTACAACACCAGTCCTAATTTTAAACGCATTAAATGATACTTTTTTGTCACCAGAATGTTATCCCTACGACTTGGCGAAAAACTCCAAATTCGTTTATTTAGAAACTCCTAAATATGGTGGTCACGTAGCTTTTCATGTTTCTAATTCTTTGTATTATTCTGAAAAAAGAACCGTGACGTTTTTAAATACGTCCCACTAAATAAATTGTAACATAGAAAAGATCTTAATTTCTTAGGCACGAACGCGGTTCGATTCTTCATTCTGAAACTGAATTGTGTACCTTTGCACTTCTAAAATAGTACTATGATTCAATCAATGACCGGTTATGGGAAGGCTGTAATTCAATTGCCTTCAAAAAAAATATCTATAGAAATTAAGTCGTTAAACAGTAAAAGCCTTGACCTTAACGCAAGGGTTCCCTCTACATATCGTGAAAAAGAGCTGCAGATGCGTAATAAATTGGCAAAGTCTTTAATGCGCGGAAAAATAGATTTTAGCTTGTACATTGAAACAAATGGGGATGCGATTAGCACCCAAGTAAATGAAGAGGTGGTTGCTGCGTATATGAAGCAATTAGGAAATGTAGCCGATGGAGATCCTGTCGATCTTTTAAAAATGGCCATTCGCATGCCAGACGCATTAAAAACTGAACGTGAAGAAATAGACGAAACAGAATTTAAAGCGATCCTAGAAGGAATAGACGAGGCGTTAGAAGCCATTAACAAGTACCGATCTGATGAAGGTGCAGTTTTAAAAGCTGATTTTGAAAAACGCATTCATAAAATTGCCGCACTACTTGAAGCGGTTATCGAAGTAGACCCTCAACGAATCGCCAATGTGAAAGAGCGACTTAATAAAGCTTTAAGCGACCTAAAAGAGAAAGTAGATGAGAATCGTTTCGAGCAAGAATTAATCTACTATCTTGAAAAATATGATATTACAGAAGAAAAAGTTCGGCTTCAAAATCACTTAGAATACTTTTTAGAATCGCTTTCTTCTAAAGATAGCAACGGTAAGAAACTAGGCTTTATTACACAAGAAATAGGAAGAGAGATCAACACCATTGGAAGCAAATCGAACTTTGCAGAAATGCAACAATTGGTCGTTCAAATGAAGGATGAGTTAGAAAAAATTAAAGAACAAGCGTTAAATGTATTGTAATGAAAGGAGGAAAATTAATCGTTTTTTCGGCACCTTCCGGAAGTGGTAAAACAACCATTGTTCAATATTTACTAGCACGGGAAGCGTTAAATCTAGACTTCTCTATCTCTGCGACATCCAGAGACCCACGTGGTGACGAAGCACATGGTAAAGATTACTATTTTATCACACTCAAAGATTTTAAACAACATATTAAAAACGACGAATTTTTAGAGTGGGAAGAAGTATATCGGGATAATTTCTACGGAACTCTTAAAACCGAAGTAGAACGTATATGGGCAAAAGGAAAAAATGTAATCTTCGATATCGATGTTGTTGGTGGACTGCGTATTAAAAAAAAATATCCAGATCGTACCTTGGCTGTTTTTGTTAAACCTCCCAGTGTAGATGAATTAAAACGAAGACTCAAAAAACGTAAAACCGAGAGCGAAGAACGTATCAACATGCGTATTGCAAAAGCATCTGTAGAACTTGCAACAGCACCACAGTTCGATTTTATTATCGAAAACAATGACCTTTCAACAGCATTAGCAGAAGCGGACGAATTGGTTTCAAATTTTATCGCAAACGGTCACGAAAGCAAAAAAGAATAATGGCTTCGGAAAAAAAAATAGGACTCTACTTCGGAACTTTTAATCCCATTCATTCTGGACATCTCACCATTGCCAACTATATGGTAGAATATAGTGACCTGGATGAAGTGTGGATGGTTGTTACGCCTCATAATCCACATAAGAAAAAAAAGACCTTGCTCGATGATAATCACCGTTTATCAATGGTTCGAATTGCCTTAGAAGAATACCCAAAATTAAAGGCAAGTAATATCGAATTTGGGCTCCCACAACCTAATTACACTGTGAATACGCTGGCGCATTTAGAAGAAAAATTTCCCAATAAGCAATTTTGTTTAATTATGGGAGAAGATAATTTAAAAGGATTTCACAAATGGAAAAATTACGAGGTGATTTTAAAACGTTATCCTATATACGTATATCCAAGAATTTCTGAAGGTGTTGTAGACCATCAGTTCTATTCTGAAGGAAAACTTCATCCTTCCATTACGAAAGTAGATGCACCAATCATGGAACTTTCTTCTACCTTTATTCGGAAAGCAATTTCTGAAGGTAAAAACATTCGCCCTATGCTTCCGTTCGAAGTTTGGAAGTATTTGGATGAAATGAATTTTTACAAATAGTGTTAATTAGAAACCGCCCCGACAACATAAAGCTGTGGAGCGGTTTCAACTAACCAACCAAAAAAAATCGTTGTATTTTAAAAGTTGCTGATCTTCACCATTTGTTTTTCAATCGTGGCTTTAGACTCACGCAATTTATTAGTTCCTTTATATTGAATAAATCCTTTACCTCTAAAGCGATATACCGTTCCTGAAGCATTGTGATATAATTCTATCGTTCTATCATCGAGAACGTCTAATTCAAAATATTCATTGCCTAGATAGTCATAATCTAACGTTAAATATTTTCTATAATTCGTTCCAGGTACATTGTCTATATTATAAATTCCTGTATAATCCCAATAAATATTTTCTATATGAGTTCCCTTAGGATCCTGCGAGCTTTGAAAATTTCCGTCCCCACCGCCTGGCAGAAATTGTACAAAATTTTCATTGTCAAATTCGTTTATTGCACCATATTCACTGGTATAAATTTTTTCCCATGTAATATACTCTTGTAAGAAATAATGTATGTTATCATAAAAAACGAGGTCATAATCGAACGAATTACGCTGATATCCTACCAGTACATATGAAAGATTGGAACTTGTATCGTACAATCGTATTTCATTAGATGAAAGTTGATCAACTTCAAACCTATAATATCCATTTACATCGTGCGAAATTTCTAATTCATAGTTAAAAGTATCGTAATAACCGATAGTGCTTCCAAAGCCATTTCCTGCATCTCCTATTCCCACCAAATTATTATTTGCGAATAGATTACCGTTGCGGAAAGACACCGTAAATGCTGTTTGTAGGAAAGGGATATATCCATTACCTCGTGTACGCTCTATATCAACGTACCAAAGTTCGTAGTTAGACATTAATTCTCCTAATGTAATAGTTGGCTCTGGATCTACATAAGTTTCTTCCACAACTGCTTCCGAATAACACGAACTAAATAACACAATACTTAGTGCAAGTAGCGATATTTTTTTTAGAGTTTTCATAAGCCAAAATTTTTAGGATTTCTATATCTGAAATTTCAAAAGCCATGCCAAAAATATAAATCATTGTTTTTTAGTGTTTTAGAGCGTATTTTTCAATTGTGGAAAACCTTCAATTCTTTTAAAAAAATAAATTTAATTGCGTTTTTATAATTCTAAACATTGAGAAAGGACTGTAAACACTTGAATTTTGACTATCTCAATTTTAAATATTCCTCATTTTATTTGCTTATTTTTGAAAATACACTAAATAGATTTTATGACGAACAATCCAAAATTTGCTGTTTTCGGAGGAGGAAGTTGGGCGACTGCCATTGTAAAAATGCTCTGTGAAAATTTAGACGAAGTGGGTTGGTATATGAGAAGTGTCTATGCACTTGAACATCTTAAAAAACAGCAACACAATCCGAACTACCTTAGTTCTGTAGAATTTAATCTGGAACAACTTAAGCTTAGCAACGACATTAACGAAATGGTCGAGTATGCTGATTACCTTGTTTTTGTGATTCCTTCTGCCTTTTTACATTCAGAATTGGAAAAACTTACAGCATCTTTAGACGATAAAGTTATTTTTTCTGCAATTAAAGGAATTGTTCCAGAAACGAGCCTTATAGTAGGCGATCATTTTAATACACATCTTAATGTTCCTTTTAATAATATTGGAGTAATCTCAGGCCCCTGTCATGCCGAAGAAGTTGCTTTAGAGCGTCTTTCCTATTTAACGATTGCATCGGCCGATGATGCAAAAGCAAAGCTAGTCGCAAAAGTGTTGAGTAGTGATTATATAAACTGCACCACAAGCGATGATGTTATAGGAACAGAGTATGCAGCCATGCTAAAAAATATTTATGCCGTAGCTGCTGGAATTGCACATGGATTAGGGTATGGTGACAATTTTCAAAGCGTGTTGATGAGTAATGCGATTCGCGAAATGAAAAAATATGTAAAGAAAGTACATAAAATGAAACGAGATATTAACGATTCTGCATATTTAGGGGATTTGCTCGTTACAGGATATTCAGTGTTTAGCCGCAACAGGATGTTCGGAAACATGATTGGTAAAGGCTATACTGTAAAAAGTGCACAGCTTGAAATGAGTATGATCGCAGAAGGATATTACGCTACAAAAAGTGCCTATAATTTAAATCAAGCTAAAGGAAAGAAAAAAGCAAAAACACCGATTATTACAGCGGTGTATGACATTTTATACGAAAACAAAGATCCTAAAAAAATCTTTAAGAAATTATCTGAAAAACTGGATTAGAACTAAGTTTTAGTGGAGTATGTTCCCTTCGGAATCGAACTCAACATCCATGTTTTTCCCTTTTTGTTTAAACTCAACATCGTAAAAAACTCCTTTTGAAGCACTTTCAACACGTTCTACTTCGGTGATCTCACGATCGGGATACAATTCCTTTATTTTATCTTTAATAGCTTGAGGAAGCTCTGAATCTTTAATGCTGTTTTCGGTTTCAATCCAATCCCCATTCGGTTTAAAGTCAGCCCTGTATTTTTCGCCTTTTTTCTTAAAATTTGCCTCCCAGTTTCCGTGGGCATCTGTATGCCAGTCGGGATCGTTTTCGCCAGGATATTTTTCCTGAAAAGTTTGTTTAACTGCTTCAGGTGTACTTTCTGAATTTTGACAACTTCCGAAGGAAATAGCGGTTATAAAAAAAAGAATAGATAAAGTAAGTTTCATGTTTGAAGTGTATTCCGTAAAACTACAGGAATAGTAACACTAAGGGTCTAAAGAGTATCATAAGGTTTTCTATATAAAATACTAAACCCAATATAAAACACTTAATTAACGCGCCAGCACCCCATCTTTGTTCATCACAGGAAGCGATACTGTGTTCTCTTTCATGATTGAGTTTGCGGGAAGCTCAAATCGTTTGTCGAACATAGTGTTTCCTATAAAATAGGTAATGGTAAAAAAATTATCTAGGCGAAAAACACTTTCATCTAAAAATTCAATTTTCGCATATCCTTTGGCTGGCACAACTTTAATGGTATGTCGCATGGGAGCTGTCATGTCTTTATCGTCGTATCCTTGTGACACAATAAGCACGGTTTCAATAGCTTCAGAACCGTCATTAATAAGGTAGACATTCCAGTCGTGTGTATTGAAATCTTCATTAAAATCTAATACGGCAGCAACATACACATCTTTTACTTCTGGTATTTTAATGTCTTTCCGCATGACTTAGTCGTCTTTTCTGTTCTTCCAAGTGATCCAAAGACCTAGTAGAGCGATCACAAAAATGACTAAGAAAATACTTCCTATTGCAATCTCTATAACAGCCATTACAAAGGTAAGATACCCTACAATAAGTAGCGCAATAACCAATAGGGCAATGATGAGGTATTTTTTCATAATAGTAAATTTAGTAAGCGCTTTTAAATTGTTCTAAAAAACGAATATCATTTTCACTGAACATGCGAATATCGGGGATTTGGTGCAAGAGTAGTGCAATACGATCGATTCCCATTCCGAAAGCAAAACCTGAATATTCGGTAGCATCGATTCCACAATTTTCTAACACATTTGGATCTACCATTCCGCATCCCATAATCTCTAGCCAACCAGTTCCCTTGGTCATTTTATAATCGGTTTCTGTCTCTAAGCCCCAATACACATCAACCTCGGCACTTGGCTCTGTAAAAGGAAAATAAGAAGGTCGCAAGCGAATCTCAGATTTTCCGAACATTTCGGTAGTAAAATATTGTAATGTTTGTTTAAGGTCGGCAAAGCTCACTCCTTTATCCACATACAGCCCTTCTACCTGGTGGAAAAAGCAATGCGATCGCGCCGAAATTGCTTCATTTCGATAGACACGTCCAGGAGAAATAGTTCTAATAGGAGGTTTATTGTTTTCCATATAACGCACCTGCACAGAAGATGTATGAGTACGGAGCAATACATCGGGGTCTTTTTCTACAAAGAAGGTATCCTGCATGTCTCTTGCGGGATGGTATTCAGGTAGGTTTAATGCTGTGAAGTTATGCCAGTCATCTTCGATCTCTGGTCCTTCAGAAACATTAAAGCCAATGCGTGAAAAAATCTCGATAATGCGATTCTTAACTATAGAAATGGGGTGTCTTGATCCTAGTTCAAGCGGTTCTCCTGGACGGGAAAGATCTCCATAAACGCCTTTAGATTCTTCCTTGCTTTCAACGCCTTCTTTTAATGCAGCTACTTTTTCTTCAGCTGCGGTTTTAAGAGCGTTGATGGTCTGACCGAATTCTTTTTTCTGGTCGTTAGGGACATTTTTAAATTCAGAAAAGAATTCTTTCAGCAGTCCTTTTGAGCCCAAATATTTAATCCGGAAGTTCTCAATATCTTCTTTTGTAGTGGCTGAAAATTTTTCAACCTCGTCAATATGTTTTTTAATCGTATCGATCATAATACTATCGTACTTATAGTTTCAATGGCAAAATTACGCAAACTCAGATAAAGACAATCTTTCTAAATTTTGGAATTTTTAATTATTTTTTTGGCCTTTATCCAATTACTTCATTCTCTAAAAAGTACTGCACGATTGCTTCTTTCATAAGAACACTTTGCTCACCTGCTTTTAAAGGTGGTAATTGTTCCAGAATTTTATAATGAGGCCAACCGGCATCGTCGAAATATTCAAATTCGTAATATCCAAACGGTTCTAACAATCTACAAATAGCAATATGCATTAGATTAATTTTCTCGTCTTTTTTAAATTTTCGGTGTAGTTGCCCTAATTCCTGTACTCCTATAAGATAGATAATTGCATCTAAATCTAGTCTGTCTCCATCTGCAAAGCGGTTGCTAAGCAACAATACTACCTCTTCCCATTGTTTTTTTAATACTTCGTCTCTAGCCATTTTCTAAATAAAACGCAAAGATACATTTTAAAAATTCTGAAGAGATACTTCTACCTTGAAAGCTGCTAAACATTCATTTTATGAGAAATACTATCTTTACGCTAAACTAACATTTATGGAGACAGTAGATATTATTTTAGGCGTGATTATTTTAATTGCTTTTTACCTTGGCTTTAAAAAGGGGTTATTTGTTACGCTAGCTTCTTTAATTGCGTTAATCTCAGGGGTTTATGGCGCCATTTATTTTTCTGGATATGCAGCTGAGTTTCTCTCAGATCGTTTTGACTGGAGTGAGCAAACTACCCAGCTTGCTGCCTTTGCCGTTACTTTTGTTGTGATAGTTTTTGTGATTTCTTTAGCTGGAAAATTCCTCACTAAGCTTGCTGATTTCGCAGCATTGGGAATTATAAATAAGTTATTAGGAGGAGTATTTAATGCAATAAAGTATGTTTTTATTGTAAGTGTAATTTTTATGTTTGTAAATGCATCTGAAAATTATTCGATCGTTCCTCAAGAACAACGCGACAATTCTGTTTTGTACTATCCAGTAGCTTCAGTAGCACCTATTCTTATTCCACATATTCTTAAAGAAGTGGAAGATCTAAATGATCCTGAAGAAGAAACGAACCCAGAAACTGAAACGCCTTCAGAAACAATATAAAATTAAAAAATCCGTACTGTTTTGGAAACAATACGGATTTTTCAAAAATTATAGTTACTCTATTAAACGATATCGTTTACATTTTCACGAATATAACTCATCGCTTCTTTAAACGAATTAAAAATTCGCTTTTCTGGAACTAGATCTGGTATAATATCGATACCTCTCATCATTGCGTTAGGTTGTGCTTGAACATTAACCAATATTGTTTTAATATTTCTTTGACTGTATTGCAATAAAATTTCCTCCATTGCAAACAATCCAGATTGATCCATGTAAGGCACTTTTCCCATTCGAATAATTACGTGGGTTGCAGTAACTGGGA
Organism: Cochleicola gelatinilyticus; assembly: GCF_001637325.1. GTDB lineage: Bacteria > Bacteroidota > Bacteroidia > Flavobacteriales > Flavobacteriaceae > Cochleicola > Cochleicola gelatinilyticus. The sequence continues at coordinate 957,265 of NZ_LRXL01000026.1, read as the reverse complement.
GTCCACCTGCCAATTCTTGAAAATCGTTTGTGTTTCCAAAAAATAGAGGTCCGTCTAATCGTTTAATAAAGACTTCTTCCTTTAATTGGGTTGGAAAATTATCTTCATCGTTCCAAGGCAAACCTAATTCATCTGCATTCCCAAGAGGCACCATTTTGGATCGTGTAGCACTTACATCACCTATTTTCTTCATAAATATTAGGGATGCTAATACTAATCCAATACCTACCGCATACACCAAATTCCAAAATACCGAAAGTATAAGAACCACTAACAAAACGGCAATTTCCCCTTTCTGCATTTTTGGAATTGCCTTAAGACCTCGGTAATCCATTACACCTATTCCCACAGTTACAAGTATTCCTGCTAAAACTGCTGCTGGAATTTGCGATGCTACAGGGCCAAGTGCTAGTAGAATTATTAACAATAAAATTGCAGCAATCATTCCCGAAAGTTTCGTAGTTCCCCCAGAGTTAATATTCACCACCGTTCGAATGGTTGCTCCAGCTCCTGGAATTCCTCCAAAAATCGCTGCAACACTATTTCCAATACCTTGACCAATTAATTCTTGATTTGGCTTGTGTTTTGTTTTTGTCATATTATCTGCCACTACCGAGGTAAGCAATGAATCGATTGCTCCTAAAAACGAAAGGGTCAATGCAGTAAAAATATAGGGAGATATTTGTCCGAAACTAAAATTAGCAAAAATGTCTAAGTTCGGTAAGGGAAGTCCTCCTGGTATCTGTTCGATTGGGCGGTAATCTAAATTAAAAAAGATCGCTACGCACGAAACAACTACCAAAGCGACTAAGGTGCTAGGCACTTTTGTTGTAATCTTTTTAAATCCAAATATGATGAAGATGGTAGCGAATGCTAAAATAAATTCTAGCCAATTAATATTCTGTATTGCTTTAGGTAATACTTTTATTGACCCTAAAACTCCACTACTATTAGACTTAGCAAGTGTACGTGCTTCTTTATAAATTTCGTCGTTAGTGATTTTTTCAGCTCTACTTACCGTTTCCTTAAAGTCTTCTAAAACTAAAATTCCTTCCCCAGCTTCATCTTTTAAAATTTTGTCTAACAAAACTTCTTCCGCCTGCGGTTTAAATGTTTCCACGTACTCGTCATCTTCATTTGCATAATATCCTAATGCTGGAAGTATTTGAGTAATCAAAATGATCACACCAATTGCGGTCATAAAACCTGAAACTACAGGGTAGGGTATGTACTTAATATATTTTCCTAAACCTATTAATCCCAATACAATTTGGAACAGACCAGCTAATAAAAAAACTAATAAAATGTAGGGTAAAGCAGTAGCTACATCTCCATTATTAGCAGCTATGATTCCTGCAATTACAACCATAGAAACGGCTGTCATCGGAGCCGTTGGTCCTGATATCTGAGTGTTAGTTCCTCCAAAAAGAGAAGCAAAAAAACCAATAAATATAGCTCCATATAATCCAGCATCTGGACCTAAACCAGATTGCACCCCAAATGCAAGTGCGAGAGGAAGCGCTACAATTCCTGCTGTAATACCACCAAATAAATTTCCTCTTAAATTTGTAAATAAATTCTTCATAGACTTTTCAAAATATTCTTAAATGTACGATAAAAGTAGTTTTTATCAACCAAAACTTTATGTGTATAGCAATAAATAGTCAATAATTTAAAAAGGTCAGACCTTACGGACCGACCTTCCTTTAGAGCTAATTTTAATGTTGCAATATTTATGCGTCGATAAATTCTACCGCGCCAGAACCTACATCGTATACGGCACCAACAATTGTAATTGTCCCCTCCTCTTGCATCTCTTTTAAAACGGAACTTTGCTTTTTCATTTCATCCATAGTCATACGTACATTTTTATACACCACATCATTAACAAATGTTGTGTTGGCACTTGTCCGCTCCTCCGAGTTAGATGGTGAAGTAACTGCGTTTACAGCAGGTTTTATTTTAGATAATAATGGTGTAATATTTCCTAACTGGACATCATCACAGGCTCCTTTCACAGCACCACAACCAGTATGCCCCAAGACAACAACTGCCTTACTTCCTGCAACTTTACAACCATACTCTATACTTCCTAATAGGTCTTCATTCACAATGTTACCCGCCACTCGTGCGCTAAAAATATCTCCAATTCCTTGATCAAATACCAGTTCTACTGGGACTCTAGAATCAATACAACTAAGCACTACTGCAAAAGGCCATTGACCTCCCGAGGTATCTTTTACTTGGTTAAGCAAATCACGGTTTACTTGAGTACTATTTAGAAATCTTTTATTTCCTTCTTTCAATGCTTCTACAGCAGATTGAGGGGTATATTGATTTTGTGTTTCTTTCGTTTGTGCTTTCATTTTATTTTTTTCTTTTAATTAATATACAAAAAAAATTGCTTCTTACGCTTACTTAAGAGAGCAAAACGGGAACTTTCATAGTTTGTACTAAATCATTCAATTTTGAAATTGAAAAATCCCGATTATTACTACCAATTTTCGAATTACGATTAACTAGCAATAAGTTTATTTTACTCCTATTCATATAGCTAGAAATGGTCTGTAATGATTGATCGCTTTTTTCAAAAACATAAGAAACAATTTCCTGCTTCTTTTGTGCGGTCCTATCCTCATCTTCTTTAAAGCCGCTTGAAATTTCATAAGAGTGTATCGGAGCTTCAGAATTTTCAAGCAAGGTTTTAATGTAAGGGGATTTAGACTCAAGTGGAGTATTATCTAACACTCCAATCTTTAATTTAGACATTCCATTTAATACGACATCATGATCTGTCACCATTACCGTTCCCTGAAATTTTTTCAGAAGAAATGGAAGAATTTTATCTCCTATGAACCCAGGGCTTTTTGAAGCTTTTTTTCCAACAACTACAATGTCTGGATTTGTTTTACGAATATGTTTCTCAATTTCATTTTTTATATTCCCAAAAGTATGAAAATGATTTCCGCTTATATTCGAATTTCCAAAGACTTCGACTCCCATTTTTTTAAGCTCATTTTCAATAGTTACAAAATGATCTTTGATGTCTTTAACCGCAGAGAGGTTGCTATCCATCTTTACAATTTGAGTGGGTTTACGAACGTGAAACATTTCAATTTCAGCGTCTACAATTTCCGCTATTCTATTTGCGCTTTTAAGTACGTTTAGACTTCGATCATTTAAATCTAAAAGAACTAATACTTTACATTTTTTAATATGTTTCATAGGTATAGATTATGCAGATTTAGGTCTAAGTTGGAAAAACTCGATAAAACTTGATGGATTATCTACCACACCTCGTTCCGAAATAATCTTGATATCTATGTTTCTTTCCTTGGCCTTAAAAGCAAAGTCTTCTAGTATTTCAACAATATCTGCGTCTAGATACCTAGTCTTTTTTACATCCAATTCTAAATAAGTGTCTCTTGGCAAACGATCAAGCTCTTTTAAGATCGCACCTTTATTAAAAAATGTAACCTCCTCTGCTAATGCCATCTTGATCCTGTGTTTTCCGTTACTTTTATCTTCAATATGAAGAAAATGAGAGTTCTGGTAGCTTTTAAGTAAAACGATTACAATTCCAACTGCCAATCCTAATCCTATACCAATTAATAGGTCTGTAAACACGATTCCTACAATGGTTACAATAAAGGGTACAAACTGTTTCCATCCTGCTTTATACATGGCTTTAAACGTAGATGGTTTAGCTAACTTATAACCTACGATTAAAAGTACTGCAGCCAATACCGAAAGCGGTATCATATTAAGTATGGTTGGAATAATAATTACAGATATAAGTAAAAGGAATCCATGAATAATAGCCGATAATTTCGATTTACCTCCAGACTGAATGTTCGCAGAACTTCGTACAATTACTTGTGTTATAGGTAACCCTCCAATTAATCCAGATACAATATTTCCTGTACCTTGAGCTAAAAGCTCACGATTTGTTGGTGTCACGCGTTTTTCAGGATCCAATTTATCGGTTGCTTCTACACACAATAAGGTCTCTAGACTTGCTACCAAGGCAATTGTAAAACCAACAACCCAGACCTCAGGATTTCCAATAATTGCAAAATTAGGAAAGCTAAACTGACCGATAAAAGAGTTAAAATCGTCTGGAACCGGTACCTTTACTAAATGATCCGCGGCTATAGAAAGTGTTTCATTACCCTTCGTGACTATATAGAAAATAATTCCAGCTGTTACAGCTACTAAAGGGCCTTGAACGATTTGAAAAAATTTACCCTTTTTAGATAATACCTGACTCCATAATAACAAAATTGTTAAACTAATAATAGCAATAATTGTAGCGCCAATACTAATAGAGTTGAGGGCGACAAAAATTTCAGAGAAAGTGTTTTCTCCATCTACTTGAAAAAATGCAAAATCGCCTTCTGGATTCGCATCATAACCAAAAAAGTGTGGAATTTGTTTTAAAATAATGATGATTCCAATTCCGGTTAACATTCCTTTAATTACTGAAGAAGGAAAATAATATCCAATAATTCCTGCCTTTAAAAAACCAAAAAGCAATTGAATACACCCTCCAATTACAACAGCAACAAGAAAGTTTTCGTACCCCCCAAGGGTTCCAATAGCTGTTAAGACAATAGCTGCAAGACCTGCAGCGGGGCCACTTACTCCAATAGAAGACCCACTAAGAGCCCCTACGATTATTCCTCCTATAATTCCTGCAATTAAACCTGAAAAAAGAGGTGCGCCACTTGCAAGAGCAATACCTAAACATAAAGGTAGCGCGACAAAAAATACTACGATACTCGCTGGGAGATCATTTTTAATTCTTGAAAACATAAAATAGATTTTTGGACCGAATACAATCGGTCATGAATAAAATGAGCCAAAAAAGCTCTAATAAAAACTAAAAAAATCTATAGGTATTCTGGGGGAGGAGAAATGGTTTCTAGAGCCAACGTTTCCCAAAACTGATCATGGTTGGCAAAATTAGATTTGTTCTCTAAGAAATCGAACAACAAAATTTTTGGAATTACAGAATTGGGTGTATTGTACTCCTTTGCACTTAATTTGAAGGTTTCAGAGTTTTCTTCCTCATTCATTGAAAATAAGGTCGCAAGATCAACATCTATATTACAAAGCGTAACAATCGTAGGGGTAAGAATACACCACGAAAATACTAATAATAAGAAAATGCTCTTTAGTTGCACAAGTCTGTTTTAATTGGTTGGCAAAAATAACGGTCTTCTTACGATTTCTTGTTAAGAAAATATTAAATCTAGAGTACTTTTAAATCGGTTGCAGGAATCCATCCATCTTTTCCATCTGCCAACTCAATTTTCACCCAATCTGAATCTGTATCTAAGATCTGAACTTTAGTTCCTTCATGCAAAGTAAAAGCAGCATCACTTCTCAAGTTAGGCTCACTTTTTACTTCAGCACTTTCAGAAAAAACGATTGCTGGCATATCTTTTTCTATCGCCCCAAATGTATTGTACGCCATTACAACAGCAATAACAGCTATTAAAACAGCTCCCATGGAACCCACAAAAAAAAGTCTTTTTCGTTTTTCAGAATAAGAAAAATAATACACTAAAAATAGCAACACAAATAGGGCTAAAGCGCTTACTGCGGTTAAAGCCCATTGATCGTATGTAAACAATCCTTCAACAGAAGCGTTCCATTTAGCAAATACACTCTTTGGTAGGGGTTCGATTACATCGATACGGGCATTTTGGGCAAATTGTAAATTGTTTTTTATATCCTCATCATTTGGTGCTAACTGCAACGCCTTTTCGTAATAATATATGCTGGGTGCAATATCGTTTAACTTGTAGTGTGCATTCCCCAGATTAAAATATAAGGCGGCAGAATGTTCACCATCTTCTAATATTTTTGTCCACGTGGTAACTGCTTCGTGGTACTCTTCTGCCTTGTATAGTTCGTTTCCTTTTTCAAATAAAGATGTACTCTGCGCAAAAGTAATTGCCGAAAAAAACAGCATAAAACCCGATACTAAAAGTTCCTTTGTTCTCATATTAACGATACTGAATTTGTTTGTCGATAGCTGAAATTGTTTCGACCGCTTTGTTATAATCTTGCTGAATCGTAACGTTCGAGGCTGGACTATAACGAGCATACTCACAACTTTGTAATAGTCCTGTGAACTGGCTTATGGTAGCCACTTCTACATTTCTTTCTTCTAGCAAGCGAGCGATGTATTCCTTATCAAATTCTGAAGTTTCTATGCTTAGTTTGGCTTTTAAATAATTGTGTAAAGCACGCTCTAAAGCTTCGTAAAAAACAACTTTGTCTCCAACATTCTTTTTAGCTTCAGATAGATACTTTTTCGCCAAACGATTTGCTTTCCGAAGTTTATTTCCTTGCACATCGCTCCTACGTTCCCGACGTTTGTTTCCTACAAGTATAAACAACGGAATTAATAACAACGGTCCACCAAGCAACGACCAAAACAAAGTCGATTTAAAGAATGGATCTTGGTTAATAGGCTTTAAATTGGTGTTGAGTTTAATGTACTCAAATTGACTTTTCGCTGCCACCACCGCTTTCTGATTGCCATCTCCATTATTCGAAACAGCCGGAACTGTAGCTATAGGACCATTTTCCACATCGATAACTATTTCTTTAGAGGCGATAGTCACATACTTTTCGGTCTTAGGATTAAAATAAGAGAATGTAATAGGCCGAATTGGATAAATCCCTTGGTTCTGAGGTACCACGGTAAAGGTTTCATTAATGTTTCCATTCATTCCACTGCGGTCGGTTCGAACATTTTCTTTACGCTCAGGATCGTAAACCTCTAAGGAACTAGGCAACTTTGGAGTGGGTAGTTCAAAAAGCTTTAGATTTCCTTTTCCAGAGATTTTAACATTCAATTCGAGCGATTCGTTTGCATCGAGGGTTGTTTTATTAGCGGTTACATTAAAGTCAAAATCTCCCACCGCACCATTAAAATTGTCTGGTCTTCCATCTGCGGGAAGTGGTTTTACAGAAATACTTCTTTTACCCGCCGAAATCTTTTTATTAACTCGTGTTGTCATCCTTCTTCCGAAGATATCTCGACGATTTCCTGGCACATCGATAGGAACATCCAGGGTCAAGGGCTCTATTTCAAGCTTGCCCGTTTTTTGTGGATATAATACAGTGGTTCGCAAAATTACATAGCGGTAATCCTCTCCTTGATATTTCCCTTCGTAAATTTTAAAATTACCTTGGTTGTTAATATTCTGACTCCAAAAGTCGGCATACTTAGGGGTATCAACTTCTCGCCATGTGCTCGTAATACTTACATCGTGAGACACATACATTTTGTAAACTACCGTAATGGCTTCATTTAAATAAGGGCTAGAATTAGAAATTTCTGCTACAAGATGTACATTTTCACTAGCGACATAAGTTGCGTCGTTCCCATTTTTCGGAACCTCAACTGCAGATGTCACAATTACAGAGACTGGTAATGTTTTGTAGGTTTCTCCATCGATCTCGATGGTTGCCTGAGCAATAGTGAAATTACCTTGGGATTGCGGAGAAAGAAAATACGAATATGTTTTAGAGTACGATCGTTTTCCATTAATGTACGAATTACTAATCGCCTGATTAGGGCCTCCTACTACATCGAAACCTTCGAATGCAGGGGGATTGAAATTATCTCCATCTTTATTCATTTCAAAATCAATGCGAAGTCGTTCGTTGATCCCGATTTTCTTTTTGCTCACTTTGGCGTCAAATTTTACTTGAGCCTGCATCATTCCAGTGCCGAAAATAAAGAGCAATATGTATATGAAGTGTTTACATTTCATTGTCTTACCAATCTTTATTCGATTTTACTTTTGCACCTTTTTGTTTTTGTGCGTTAATTTTTTCTTGAACCTTTTGTTCTTCATTATTCATGGCATCCAACAAATTCTTTACCTGCTGTGGAGATAATTGTCCCGGTACAGGTTGTTGTTGTTTTGGCTGCTCCTGCTCTCCTTCTTTATCTTCAGGCTTTCCTTTATCTTTTTCATTATCTCCTTCCTGTTTGTCTTTCTCTTCTTCTCCTTTATCTTTTTCATCCTTTTCGTCACCTTGATCTCCCTCTTTATTGTCGCCTTCGTCTTTTTTATCCTTATTCTCTTGATCGTCTTTATTCTCTTTATCTTCATTGTCATCTCCACCTTCATCATTTTGCGGCGGATTTTTTTCAAGCATCTCTTTTGCTAGTGCAAGATTATAACGAGTTTCGTCATCGGTTGGATTATTGCGAAGTGCATTTTTGTATGACTCTACAGCACCTTCGTATTGTTTCTTTTTCATAAAGGCATTACCTAAATTATGAAATGCTTTATGCTTTGCTGGTTTACCTTCCGCTACCTGTGCCGCTTGTTTGTATCGCTGAATAGCTTCCTCTGTAAATTGCTTTTCATAATACGCATTTCCCAGATTATACTTTCCAGTTTCATTGGCACCCTGTAAAGAAATCGCTTTCCTGTAATCTGCTTCTGCTTGCGTAAATTTTTTATTTTGCATCGCAACACTCGCTTCGCTAAGATAGGTGTCGGATTCTTTTTCAATTTTAAGTTCTTCTTCGGTTTCTTGTCCAAATAACACTACCGAAAAACACAATAAACAGGATAGAAGAAGGTTTTTTTTCTTCGGAAGGTAATTCGCTATTTTGTTTATTTTCAAGTTCATATCAAGCTGCTTTTTCATTAAACAAGTTCAACTTTTTAACCCAAGCTGTCTTACGTTCAAGGAGTAACACATCGAATAACAACAAAAATAATGCCCCACCGATAAACCATTGAAATTGATCTTTAAAATCTGTGAATTGCTTTGCTTCAAACTCTTTTTTATCCATTCCGTTTAAAATAGCTGTCACTGTGTCAACCACTTCTTTGGTGTTGCTTCCATTAATATATTCTCCTCCTGCTTCCGAAGCAATTTCTTTTAACTTTTCTTCTCCAAGCTTCGTAATTACCTGTTCGTTGTTCTGGTCTCTTTTATAAAACTGAAGGATTCCATTTCGTTTAATAGGAATTGGCCCTCCTTGTAAGGTTCCTACTCCAATGGTATAAATTTTTATGCCACTGTCTGAAACTTCCGAAGCAATATCGGCTGCATCTCCTTCGTGATCTTCTCCATCTGAAACGATAAAAAGCACCCTATTGGTTTGATTTTCATCATCGTAATAGGTTTTCGCCATTCGAATTGCTTCATTTATAGCAGTTCCTTGCGAGGAAACCATGTCGGTATTCATATTACTTAAAAATAAGCGCGTTGCAGCAAAATCGGTAGTAATTGGTACCTGTGGAAATGCACTCCCCGCATATCCAATTACACCCACTCGATCGCCTCCTAGACTATTAATGATCTGCGAAATAAGTTGCTTCGACTTTTCTAGCCTATTAGGAGCAATATCTTCTGCCAGCATACTTTTAGAAACATCGAGCGCAAAGACCACATCGACACCTTCTCTGGTAACTGTTTCAAGTTTGGTTCCCACTTTAGGATTTACCAATCCAAAACTAAAACAAGCAATAGCAAGGCTCAACACCAGTACTTTTAAAACAGGTTTGAACACAGAGCTGTTCGGACTTAATTTTTTTAGTAAATCTGTATCAGCGAATTTTTTTTGCGTGCGTCGTTTCCATATCTGTACCACAAAAAATAGCAGTATTACCACTGGAATGGCGACTAATACATAAAAGAAAACGGGTTGTTCAAATTGATACATAGTATGTCCGCTTAGGCGGGTACTTTTAAATTATTTTTTTTACTGCTCTTAAAACAGTGATCTTTTTATTTATAATCTTTTACACAAAACTTCGAAATAGGGTATAGCGCAAAAGCAGCTCTAATCCTAGCAATCCTAATGCTAATAGTACCCAAGGACGAAACATTTCGTTGTAACTTTTATATCGAAATTCTTCAATATCTGTTTTTTCCAGTTTGTTGATCTCGTCATAAATCTCTACCAGTTTAGTAGTACTTGTTGCACGAAAATACCTTCCGCTAGTAGTTTCTGCAATCGCTTTTAGCAAGGCCTCATCGATTTCCACTTTCTGTTGTCCGTATTGAAATCCGCCGTCGGGACGAATGCCTATGGGAGACAATGCCATTCCGTTAGTTCCCAGTCCAATGGTGTATACCTTTATTCCAAATTCCACAGCCAGCTCACTTGCAATTTTTGGATCTATAAATCCGGTATTATTAACTCCATCGGTTAATAAGATAATTACTTTACTCTTCGCTGTGCTTTCTTTTAAACGGTTTACTGCGGTCGCCAATCCAGAACCGATTGCGGTACCTCCTTCAATAATCGTATTGTATTTAATTCCTTTTAAAGACGACAGCACAATGCTTTTGTCACTCGTTAATGGTGTTTTTGTATAACTTTCTCCTGCGTATTCAACGAGTCCGATACGGTCGGTAGGTCTTTCGTTAATAAATCGAGCTGCAACCGGTTTGGTTTAAGGTCACGTGCTAGCATACTTGCCGAAACATCGATCGCCATCACAATATCGATTCCTTGGTTGTTTACCGTTTTTGTAGTTTCATCTACTGTTCGAGGACGTGCCATCGCTACAATCAATGCAGAGAGCACAAGCAGTCGCAACACGAAAAGCAGTGGACGCAATCGTGCCAACCAATTTTTCTTGGTTTTAAATCCTTTAATGCTTGAGATTTTTAATGCAGCAGTTTGTTGTTTCCTTTTCCAGAAATACCATAGGATAAGCACTGGAAGTAATAAAAACAACCAGAAAAACTGTGGATTAACAAATTCAAAATTGTTCAACATTATTTTTTAGTTTCTGATATTTCAAGCTCTATAGACCTTACAATACGTTCTTTAATATCTTCAGCAAATCGACCGTCCTCTTTATAAACGATTAATACCTGTTGCACGCCACCTTGTTGTGCAAAATAAAATAACTCGTAAGTACTTTTCTCTTCCTGTATTCTATTTGGAGCTACTTCGGCATTAAATGTTCCGTAGGCACGAACTCCTTTAATTCCTTTATTAGTTTCGAAGTCATCCCTTTTCACGAGCATATTTTTAGCCCCTTGTTTTTCAAGAAACTCCAACGAAGAATCCAACCCTTTTTCGAGGTCTTGCTCTTGTTGTTGCTGAGCAGGTGGAACCAAGAGAGTGGAAACCGAAATAAATAATGGGTCTGAGGTGTCTCCATATGTAAAAGTGCTTTTACCTGGTGTAAATTGCTGCAAGGAGTCTGACGCTGGTTTCCCTGTTCTTACTAATACTTCTGGAGTTTCAAGAATTACTGCCGGATAACCGTATTCACTACGCACCCATCGACCTTCAGAAAGATCGCGGAGTTCGTTTCCAACAATTTTATCTTTCAGATTATCGAATCCTGTGACGCTTCCGTAGACAATCATTCCTAACAATAGTGCTACGATCACTCCTCCGATTGCAAGCGCCCATTGTTTGCGTTTGTGTTTCTTCCGAAGCATTTCACGATATTCTTCATTCGCCTGTAATTCTTCTTCGGTAGGTTCGGGAATTACTTCGTGCGTTTCATTTATAATAGATTCTACCGTTGCGCGGTCAGCTTGAGCTTGTCCTTCAGCCTGTTCCATTTTAGCAAACTTTACAAGGTCGGCACGTTTTAAAATTTGGTCGAGATGACGAATGGTTTCTGTATCGAACTCAAAGTGTCCTGCCTGCTTATGCATGTTGAGACGTTGGATCAACTCATCGGTTGTACTTTCTAAAGCTGTCTCGTCTACTTCACGATCGAGGTAGCGTTTAACGATTTCTGTAAGCTGGGAGTAATATTCTTTAGACTTGCGTTCTTTCAGTAGAGATGAACTATCTAATACATGTAATGCCGTAATTGCTTCTTCATATGGTGGTAGTTGCTTTTCTTCGGCATCTTTTTTCTTTTTTCTTCGGAAGAGATAATACCCTAACAACCCTAATACTAGTAAAGCTGGAAGTATAAAATACAACCAATCCCAGCTAAAAGGAGGGCTTTTTACTTCCATTGCAGGTTTAATGTCGTACATTTTTTGTGTAGTTGTGTCTACGACGACATCACGAACTTCGACTGAAACCGAATCGGTCGTATAGATTTTCTCACCTATAAAAACACGTTGCGGCGGAATGGTATAGGTGCCAGAATCGAATTGAGTTAGTCCGTATTTTTTAATGAGTCGGTACTTTGCATTTTCATAAGTAGTATCTACTTTATACGATTCTATAATCTCTAGGGGAAGAAAAGGCTGCCCTTCAGAAAATCCAACCAATGCTGTGGTATCGGCAACGACCTCGATGGTATATTTTAGTTCTTCACCAATCTTAATTGATGTAGAATCGATGGAAGAGGTTACTTGTGCATTCGATAGAAAAGAGAAAAGGATAAGACACAAAGACACAAAAATGTGTTTTGGACTGTTTGTAGTTGTTTTCAGAAATTTGGTTTGAATGCGATTCAATTTTAAAAATCTTTTATCTAACATCTTATTCTTTGTTCTAAAAAGTTATCGTCTTTTAAAATAACCTAATAATTTCTTTACGTAACTTTCATCTACACGACAACTTAATGCTCCTGCACCACTTTTTTGAAATGACTCTTTAAAATAGTCCACACGGTCCCGATAGTAGGTTTCGTATTCACGACGCACTCCTTTTGAAGCCGTATTTACCAATAGTAATTCTCCTGTTTCTTGATCCTGCATTTCGACCATACCGAGGTTTGGAATTTCTTCTTCCCTACGATCGTATACTCGAATTCCGGTTACATCGTGTTTTCCCGAAACAATGCGCAATGTGTCTTTATAATTGTCTGTTATAAAATCGGAAAGCACAAAAACGATGGCTTTCTTCTTCATAACATTCGCCATGTATTTTAACGCATGACCAATATCGGTGCGTTTACTTTCAGGCTTAAACTCAAGCAATTCACGAATTATACGAAGTACGTGCGACTTTCCTTTTTTTGGTGGAATGAATAATTCGATCTCATCTGAAAAAAGAATGAGACCAATTTTATCGTTATTCTGCATGGCTGAAAAGGCAAGGGTTGCTGCTATTTCAGTAATAATTTCATTTTTGAACTGAGCGTCTGTCCCAAAAAATTCAGAGCCACTAATGTCTGCCATTAAAAGCAAGGTAAGTTCTCGTTCTTCTTCAAAAACTTTTATAAAGGGTTCGTTATATCGGGCGGTAACATTCCAGTCGATGTTACGAACGTCGTCTCCAAATTGGTATTGACGCACTTCACTAAAAGTCATTCCACGACCTTTAAACGTACTGTGATATTCGCCACCAAAAACGTGGTCGCTTAACCGACGTGTTTTGATTTCGATTTTTCGTACTTTCTTAAGAAGTTCTTTGGTATCCATTTCCTTTAAGTAAACAGTTTGCAGTAACAGTTAGGTTATCGCTCGATAAATACAAAGCAAAAACAATCTGTTTCGGCTTGTTAAAAACTGAACATTAACGACTAAGGTACTTCGATCTCGTTTACAATCTTATTGATAATGTCTACAGAAGTAATATTTTCGGCTTCAGCTTCGTATGTAATTCCAACACGGTGACGTAATACATCGTGTACAACGGCGCGAACATCTTCTGGAATTACATATCCGCGACGCTTGATGAATGCATAACATTTTGCCGCCATCGCAAGATTAATACTCCCCCTTGGAGAAGCACCAAAATTAATAAGAGGTTTTAAATCTGCTAATCTGTAATTTTCTGGAGAACGTGTTGCGAAAATAATATCAAGGATATATTTTTCGATCTTTTCGTCCATATATACATCACGAGCGGCTTGTTGTGCCCTTTTAATCTGATCCAGCGTTACCACAGGGTTTACCTGTTCGTATGCACCTTTTAAATTTTGACGAACAATGAGTTGTTCTTCTGCCAATTTTGGATATTCGATAACCGTTTTTAGCATAAAACGATCCACTTGGGCTTCTGGTAACGGATACGTCCCTTCCTGCTCAATTGGGTTTTGTGTTGCCATTACCAAAAATGGACGATCTAAGATAAACGTTTCTTCACCGATGGTCACTTGCTTTTCCTGCATCGCTTCCAACAAAGCAGATTGAACCTTAGCCGGCGCTCTATTTATCTCATCTGCAAGCACAAAGTTTGCAAAAACAGGCCCTTTTTTAATGCTAAAATCGTTCACCTTCATATTATAGATCATCGTTCCTACCACATCGGCAGGAAGCAAATCGGGTGTAAACTGTATTCTGCTAAAAGTTCCGTGTACTGCTTTTGAAAGTGTATTAATAGCGAGCGTTTTTGCTAATCCGGGAACCCCTTCTAGTAATATATGCCCTTGTGCTAGCAATCCAATCATTAATCGTTCGACCATGTGTTTTTGACCGACGATTACTTTATTCATTTCAAGCGACAGGATGTCAACAAAAGCACTTTCCTTTTCAATTCTTTCATTTAAAGCCCCAATATCTAAGGCAGTATTTGTTTGTTCCATGGTATTTATTTTCAGTAAAAAGCTACAAATTCAATGATTTTGTCTACAACCACGCAAATTGTAGAAATATTGCTTAAAATCCTGTTAATGATTGGTTAAAAATAAAACGGAAGTTATTAATAATAACATCCGTTTAAAATATGTACTTGTACGCTTATTATATACATTGCCCTTAATCGATCGTAACAGTACCTAAAGCCGTGACTTCTCCTGTGCGAATAATTACCTCTTCAAATTTTTCAAATTGAATATTGGGGGTGTCTTGCGAAACGATTTCCATGGTGTAAATTCCATCTTCGAAGCCTTTAAGAAAGTAGTCTCCCGAAGCTTCAATAGGTTTACTAATTTGAGACTTTTCATTATATATGCTAAGTGCAATATTAGATTTATTGGTAATAATGCTACCTAAAATTGCGCCATCAGTTGGGGTTTTTTCAGAAGAAGTTAAAACAGATTCTGTTTTTATATTTTCAGAAGTTGTTGGATTTTCATCAAAAAAAGAAGTAATTCCCCACATTGGAAGAGCAACAAATAAAAGGTATAACGTAATTTTCCACATAATAATTTCAAGATTTACTATAAAAGTAATGTGTATTCTAAATTTACGTTCATTGGTTAACAACGATTAACATAAGATTTAACCGCACCTTAACGATAAGAACTAATCGAGAAGTTATATTTTTAAGCAAAAGATTTATAAATGACACAAAAAACTGCCCTAATTACAGGAGCCACAAGCGGGATCGGAATGGCTACCGCCAAAATATTTGCTGCGCAAGGAGTACGGGTTATTCTCTGCGGAAGACGACAAGAACGGCTCGATGCCCTAGCGAAAGAGCTTTCTGAAACCACAAAGGTACACACCCTTAATTTCGACATTCGAAATAAAGACAACGTATTTGAAGCACTAAATACCCTACCTGAAGCTTTTTCCGATATCGATATTTTAATTAATAATGCAGGAAACGCCCATGGTTTAGACCCCATTCAAAGTGGAAGTATTGAAGATTGGGATGCCATGATAGATATCAACGTAAAAGGCCTGTTGTATGTAACTAAAGCAGTTCTTCCAACGTTTATAAAAAAACAATCGGGACACATTATTAATATTGGTTCGACTGCAGGAAAAGAAGTATATCCAAATGGAAATGTGTACTGCGCCAGTAAGCATGCCGTAGATGCCCTAAATCAAGGAATGCGAATCGACCTAAACGGAAAAGGCATTAAAGTTGGAGCCGTTAACCCAGGGTTGGTAGAAACAGAATTTAGTAACGTTCGCTTTAAAGGTGATACAGATCGTGCTAAAACAGTTTATAAAAATTTCACTCCTTTACAAGCAATCGATATTGCAGAAATTATTTGTTTTGCTGTAACACGACCTCCGCATGTAAATATTGCGGATCTTACTGTTATGTGTCTGGACCAAGCGAGTAGCACGATCGTGAACAAAATAGAATGATTAATAAAAGGTTGCTTATTAAAAACTTGTTAGCTCACAATGATGAGAGCAGCTTCTATGATAAAAAACGAAAAATCGATTTGGGCAGTAAAGAGGGCAAAGCAAAATTTTTAAAACACATTTGTGCTCTTAGCAACAGCAACCCAAATAATAACTCATTTATTGTGATCGGTGCTGAAGACGAAACCAATGAAATACGTGGAGTTGATTTTTTCGACGATAGTAAAATTCAAAATTTAGTAAATGCCTACCTCACCAACGCACCGCTCATTATTTACGAAAACGTAGCTTTTCCCCATTTGCCCCCAGATAAAGTGGTGGGATTAGTAACGATTCGACCTAATGGAAAAATTACCTCCCTTCGCAAAAACATTTGGAAGTATTGGGGAGGTTCTATTTTTCTTCGCGACGGAAGCATTTCGATGCCAAAAGATTTCGATATCGAAATTAAAGATGTGAATTCAGAGATCGTTAAGGGGATCGAGAACATGGCCAAAAACAACATCGAACTTACTTTAGATGGCGTGATGGATTTTATGAATACACGCCACAAAAATCTAGAATCACATTATAAAGTATTTAAAGAGTTGTTTGTGGTTTGTTGGGCAGGAATTACCAATACTGTAAAAAATGAAACGTACTACTCCCGGGTGGATATTGAATTAATTAACGAACAAGTGCGTTTGTTCTACTCTGCTCTAGATGAGGTCTCGATCGTTTATTCTGAAAATGAATTTAAAATCACCGAGTATGTCCATCTTGGCTTAAACAATCAATATCGGTATTACCCTTTAGAAATTGTCACCATTACCTTCCGTGATAGCGGATCGTATCACTTAGAGTCAAAATTAATATTTAACCCACCTCGTTTTAATAAAAAAACGCTGCATCACATTTATAATGCTAACAATGCTTTGGTTGATAAACTTCGGAAGGCAATCCCTTTAACTCCTTCCGAAGAAAAAGATTTAAAACATCTGCCAGCTACATATCTCATTTGTTTTCTGAATGATTTTTCTGAAGCACGATCAAAACTTGAAGCTTCAAAGTCACTTCTGAAACCTTTTCCCGAAGTATACCGTTCTTATAAGGAGTCGGTTCGTATTCTTCGAAAAGTTAAATACAACTAATCTTTTCGCCACGTTCTGAAGCAATTTAGAAACACTCCTTTTCTTCAAATAGGATTTTCCCTGCTTAATTCTGTAGAACCCCTTCTTTATTTTAAGCTATTTAACCAACTCAATTACAGTTCTTAAACTACTTAATAACCTACCTTCTTGCTGCATCTTTGTGATATCAAAATCTAAAAACAATTTAAAACTTACATTATGAAAACTACAGTAAAATTTTTATCGCTAATAGTAATGGCTTTCGCTTTAACAATGGGCTCATGCTCCCCAGAAGATGGAGAAGATGGAATGGACGGAGCTATGGGAGAACAAGGAATTGCTGGAATGGATGGGCAAGATGGTACTGACGGCCAAGACGGTGCTGACGGACAAGATGGTCAAGACGGTGAAGACGGGAATGCAAATGTATTCTCCAGTGGATGGGTTGAGTACGACGAAGCCGTGTGGACAGAAGTTACCGGTGAATTTGGGATAGATTATCGCAACTACCCTATCGAAGAAGCTGAGATCACACAAGACATTGTTGACAATGGCGTTGTTTTGGTATACAATCGTTTTGTAATAACTGGAACTCACGTTTATACCTTACCGTTTACAGAAAACATTACAAGTAATGATCCTAATGGACAAACAATCTCTTACCAGTTTGAGGTGAACGAATTAGTATTAAAAATGAGGAATGCAAGTGGATCTGGTGACCCTGGAACTTTTGGTGGTCCTGGAATTGCAGAATTTCGATACATTGTTATTCCTTCTACAAATGGCGGAAGACCTTTTAACTTAGAGATATTAACTGCAGACCTTGCTGCTAAAGGAGTAAACATTAATAACTACAATGAAGTTCTTGCTTACTACCAATTATAAGATCGTTTGTTAAATCTAAATTATGTCCGGTACTCAAACGAGTATCGGACATTTTTAATTCTTAAGAATTAGTATCTTTAGTCCTCAACTTCATAAACCTAAAAACTCATGAGCATTTTCGATAAAATAAAAGAAAAATTAAGTCACGAATTTATTGATATTATTGAGTGGCTCGATTATACCGATGATACCATCGTACACCGTTTTGAGCGCTATCAGAATGAAATTAAGAACAACGCTAAGTTAATTGTTCGTGAAGGACAAACTGCTGTATTTGTAAATGAAGGACAACTCGCCGATGTTTTCACGCCCGGAACATACACCTTAAACACAAAAAACCTTCCTATCCTTACCACTCTTAAAGGTTGGAAATATGGGTTCGATAGTCCTTTTAAAGCAGAGGTCTATTTTGTAAACACCCATTTATTTACCGATGAGAAATGGGGCACCAAAAATCCAATCACGTTAAACGACGAGCGTTTTGGTTTAGTAGAAATACGTGCTTTTGGTACTTATGCCTTTAGAATTGGTGATGCTGGTAAATTTGTGATTGATATCGTAGGAACAGACAACAATTTTACTAACTTCGAAATAAACGAACACCTTAAAAGTCTAATCGCCACTCGCTTTACCGATACCGTTGGAGAGGCAAATTTACCCATAGAGCTTTACGCTGCTAATACTTCCGAGCTTTCAGAAACCTGCAAAGAAGTGATGCAGCCTGAATTTCAAAGTGTAGGTATATCGTTAGAAAAATTCTACATAGAAAATGTTTCTATGCCCGAAGATCTTAAAAAAGAGATTTTCGAATACAGCCGTATCGACAAGCTGGACTTAGATAAGTTAACCAAGTTTAAAACAGCTAAGGCTATCGAGGCTGCTGCAAACAACGAAGGAGGAACTGCCGGAGCAGGTATGGGAATGGGAATGGGATTTGTCTTAGCGCAACAAATGGGCGGAATGATGCAACCAAATATGGGCGGGCAACAACAACCTATGTCACAACAAACAGGCGGAGCTATGCCACCACCGATGCCGGTAGCCATTCAGTATTTTTACGCTGCAAATGGACAGCAAGCAGGCCCAGTTTCGTTTGAGCAATTACGCGGTTTATTTGCCAATCGTACGGTAAATAAAGACACTCTGGTATGGAAACAAGGAATGTCGAACTGGACTCCAATTAGCGACGTTGAAGAATTAAAGGGCTTTTTAGGCGGTAATACACCACCCCCACTTCCACAGGTTTAATGGCAAACACGATATTTTTAGAATAAACCGTAATCCATACTTTTCTTTTTAGGAATGGGTAGAAAAAGCACCATGCAAGAAACTTTGGTACAATCTTCCGAATTAAAAAAATCCTGTATTAACTGTGGGGCTGGTCTGCGATATGCTCCTGGAACCACAGAACTAACCTGCGAATACTGTGGATATAAGCAAGAAATAGTACCGTTAGAATCTGGTTTTGAAGAATTAGAGTTAAAACCGTACTTAAATGAAATGGGGGCTCAGTCGCATAGTGAAGAGATCACCATGCTACAGTGCAAAAATTGTGGTGCCAATCAACATATTGAAGAGAATTACAAATCCCTGCATTGTGTGTATTGTACGATGCCACTTATTATTGAAGATGCACACAAAGAAGACTGGATTCTCCCTGGGGCGGTATTACCCTTTCAAATAGATCAAAAAAAAGCACATCAACTTTTTAAAAAATGGGTTCAAGGATTATGGTTTGCTCCAAACAATTTAAAAAAAGCTGCCATTGATCCACAGTATACTAAAGGATTATACGCCCCGTATTGGACCTTTGATGCTCAACTGTACGCCAATTATACAGGCCAACGAGGTGAATATTATTATGTGTCTAAAACCGTTGGGAGTGGAAAAAATAGACGCACTGTACGAGAGCGACGTACGCGTTGGTACCCTGCAAGTGGTCATGTTAGTGGATTTGTAGATGATACTTTAATAAAAGCATCAAAACAACGCTCTGGAGTTATTCCCGAAAAAATAGCGCGTTGGGATCTTAAAGCCTTACAACCTTTCGATAGTAGTTTTCTGGCAGGATTTGTTACCAAAAAATATACTATTCCTTTAAAAGAAGGGCATTTAGAATCGAATAAAGAGGCTAGGAATATTGCCGATTCTTGGGCACGACGAGATATTGGAGGAGACACCCAAAGTATATCAACCATCGATATGAAACTAACCGAAGAGACCTTTAAGCATATTTTACTTCCAGTCTATATAAGTGCTTACAAATACAAAGGAAAGCGGTATAATTTTTTTATTAACGGACAAACAGGAGCGCTTTCAGGAAAACGACCATATTCATTCTGGAAAATTTTCTTTTTAGTTCTATTTATATTTATTGTAATTGGAATCATTTTAGTACTATCGCAATCATGAGAACATTGGTTTTTGGAGATATTCACGGGGGATACAAAGCGTTACTTCAAGCAATTAAATTGGTACAACCTGCTATTGAGGACCGTCTTATTTTTGTCGGTGATTACGTCGATGGTTGGAGCGAATCTCTTGAGGTAATTTCGTATCTTATTGCTCTTTCAGAAAAGCATCACTGTATTTTTATTCGTGGAAATCATGACGAATTATTATATAAGTTTCTGAAACACGGAGATGCGAATGCGATGTGGTTGGCACATGGCGGGGAATCAAGCAAAAAAAGGTACGAAGATCTTTCCGAAGAAATCCTCAACAAACACATAGAATTCTTAGAACAACTTCGCAATTATTATGTTGATGAAGAGAATCGACTTTACCTTCACGCGGGGTTTACAGATCAATCGGGTCCTGAGCATGAATTTTACCCCAACACAATGTATTGGGATAGAACCTTGTGGGAAATGGTCTGCGGAATGGATCCTGAATTAACTCCTAATGACACTAAATATCCGAAACGACTGAAGCTTTTTTCTGAAATCTACATTGGGCACACTCCCACAACGCGTATAGGCAAAGCAGTGCCTACTCAATTTGCAAATGTATGGAATACCGATACAGGAGCAGCTTTCAAGGGACCTCTTTCAGTAATTGATGTGAATACAAAAGAATTTTGGCAGAGTGACCCTGTGTGGAAGTTATATCCAAATGAACAGGGAAGAAATTAATTGAGCAATTTTTGTTATTCTTTTCCTTTATCAAGAATATCCTGCCAAGCTTTTAACTCTTTCCATTTTCCTTCGTATGCCATTTTTGCCTGTCGTGGCCATGTTCCCGGATTATGTACTACAAAGCGCTCTCCTCCTTTTCGAAGAATTTCTTTACAATGTTCGACAGAAGAATTAGCAAGGTCTTTCCATGTTGTTATTCCCTGATTATGAAAAATATCACGAATTTTAGGGCCAATACCTTCCACCACCGTAAGGTCGTCTTGTTTAATCTTCTTTCCTAAAATTTCCTTCGCAACTACAGCATTAAATTCAACAAATGGTGTATTCGATGCTTCAGGAACTATTTTTTTAGGACTTTCTTTTAAAGTTGTTTCAGATTTTAATTTAGAACGACATGCCGCAAGGTCGGCTTCTAACTGTACATTTTTATTTTTCCATAACTCTACCTCAGACTTTCTATCATCATTTTTGGAAAACAATCTTCCAATAAGGTATCCAAATAGCGCACAAAGCAACCCGACGAGTAAAGGTATTAATATACATAAATTCATATTGCTCTCTTTTTTAAATTATTGATTGGTTTAATTAATTGTAATGACCGTACGCCTGTTTTTTGAACGTCCAGCTTCTGTTTTATTCGAAGCGATTGGGTCATCGGGTCCCCTCGAAATCGTTTTAATTTTAGTTGCATCTATCCCATTTTTCGTGAAATAGGCTTTAGCAAATTCGGTGCGTTTTTTTCCAAGTAAAAAATTCGTTTCTCCAGAGCCAGTATTGTCCGTATGTCCTGTAATCTTAATCGTTGCACCTGTTACTTTATCGAGATACGTAGAAATATCTGCAAATTTTTTACGCTGTGTTTCCGAAAGTGTAATAGAAGTAGCCCCAGAATTAAAATGTAATACAAGGGGATTGTTTCTAATTCGATCTCGCAATGCATTCATTTCTTCTGTTTCTTTTTCTTGAAGCGTCTCATCTACCGTTTTTATGCCAAACGAGACTGGTCCTCGATATGTAGTTTTATCAAGCACCATATCATCATGTAAAGCTCCTAATGTATTGATCTTGTTTGAAGGAATCCCTGAAGAAACAAGGTAGTTTTTAATCGAATTTGCCCTAGCGATCCCAAGATTAGGGAATGCAGATTTATTTTCTTCTTCGGAAGTATACCACCCTGTAATATTTAAATATTTATTTGGGTTTTCAGAAAAATATGTTTTTAACGTATCTATCCCCACGCGAACACCATCCGATAGTGGTTCTAAATAGGTGGCTTCAGAACTATTAAAATCAAAATTATTGGAACTGCTATAGTTAAAATCTCCAACTGCATCGGAAACTACAAATTCATTTCCTGTAGCAATTTTAATATCTACCTCTTTCTTGGTATTTGCGGGTTGCACAATATTTTCGTTGTATTGTACTGTATCGCAACAAGAGCTACAACATAATTTCCAAAAAAAATACGTTCCAATTAGAATGGTAACTAAAATACCTATTAAGTACAATGTTCTTTTACTCATCAGGCGATTGGTTAGTGATTAGTACATTCTAAGATACATAATTATCTTATATAGAATAATTATGATTGCCTGATATTCAAATACTTTCGTTTATTGGAACAATTTATTCGTTTATACACAAAAACCCATCAAAAATAAATTTAATGGGTTTTTTCACTATGTAAATGTATGTAGGGGTACTATTTTTTTATAATTCTGGAAGCATCTGCAAGCCCCTTAATTACAATCTCAGGATTTCCGTAAAGGTAAATTTCACTTTTTCCTTCGGCATAAATTTCGAAATCGGTTGTTGCATGAATAAAAACATCCGCGTTATTTGTCGCATACAGTTTTGCTGATGTCACTTTCATTTCTTTAGCTTTCAGCTCCGACTTTTCTTTTAATTCATAATTGGCATTTTTTGAATCTCCCGCAACAGTTAATTGAGCGCTTTGATTTAAAATAGAAGTTAGGTCTTGAGCGACTATATATGCTTTAAGGTCGGTTCGGTCTAACATTTCGATAGTGGTTTTGTTAGAGTCGATGTTCATTTTTCCTCCGGCATTCTGTTTCAGTAAAACGGAAACATCTGGGGCTTCAATATCTAGGTCGAAACTACTGCTTTGGTTGGCGGTGAGTTGAAATCGTTCTCCTTCAATTTTACCTTTTGTTTTTGCCGAAGCATCATTTTTCAGAATTAAATATTGAACTGTTGGTGCATTTAATTCAATTTGAAGTTTTTTACTGGATGTGATGCGGTTACTTGTATAAATTTTTAATACTGAATCTATAACACGAAATTCTATCACTTCTGTTAAGTTTAAGTCAGCTTTTAGTCTATAAGACGGGGTAGCATCTTGTTTAATTTCTACAGAAAGACCATCGTCTATTTCTACAGTATTAAACGGATTCACAATTACTTTTTCAATTTCAGTAACATTGCGATCTCCTTTAATTTTTGGTTTTTTTTGTGCTGCGCAAGACAAGGTTATACTTGCTGCAATTACGGTAAGAAATAATTTTTTCATCATATATTTAATATAATGCAAATTTAATTTGTAACACATTGCATTACACATAATTTAACACATTCTATAAAATGAAAAAACCCTCAACAAATGTAGTGTTGAGGGTTTAATATTATATACTATATTAAATAGGTCTATAAATCAAATTTAATTCCTTGTGCTAACGGAAGCTCAGTCGTGTAATTAATAGTATTTGTTTGTCTTCTCATATAGATTTTCCAGGCATCACTACCACTTTCGCGGCCTCCTCCAGTATCTTTTTCTCCCCCAAAAGCACCTCCAATTTCGGCACCGCTAGTTCCTATATTTACATTTGCGATTCCACAATCACTTCCTGCTACCGATAAGAAACGCTCTGCTTCCCGAAGGTTATTAGTCATAATTGCAGAAGATAGTCCTTGTGCTACACCATTCTGAATGTCTAATGCGTTTTCAACATCACCACTATACTTAATAAGATATAATACTGGGGCGAACGTTTCGTGTTGAACAATTTTAAAGCTATTTTCAGCTTCAGCTATTGCTGGTTTTACATAACAACCACTCTCATAGCCTTCACCACTTAAAACACCACCTTCAACTACTATATTTCCTCCTTCTTCAACTACTTTTGTAAGCGCATTTTCATAATTACTCACAGCATCTTTATCGATTAGAGGTCCGACGTGATTGTTTTCATCTAAAGGATTACCAATACGTAATTGTTTATAAGCATCTACGACTGCTTTTTTAACTGTATCGTACATACTTTCATGAATTATTAATCGGCGTGTGGACGTACAACGTTGTCCTGCAGTTCCAACTGCCCCAAATACAGCACCAATCACTGTCATTTTAACATCGGCATCTGGTGTTACGATAATAGCATTATTTCCACCTAATTCAAGAAGTGATTTCCCTAAACGCTCTCCTACAGTTCTACCTACAATCTTACCCATTCTTGTTGATCCTGTCGCGGAGATAAGCGGTACTCTTTTATCGGTTGTAAGATATTCTCCTACTTTATAGTCACCATTTACCAAACAAGAAATTCCTTCTGGAAGGTCGTTTGCTGCAAAAACCCGTGCTGCAATTTTTTGACAAGCAACACCACATAAAGGTGTTTTTTCTGAAGGTTTCCAAACACAAACGTCTCCACAGATCCAAGCTAACGCTGTATTCCAAGCCCAAACAGCAACAGGAAAATTAAAAGCAGAAATAATTCCTACAACTCCCATAGGATGATACTGCTCGTACATACGGTGACCCGGGCGCTCACTGTGCATAGTAAGTCCGTGTAATTGTCGCGACAATCCAACGGCAAAATCACAGATATCGATCATTTCTTGAACTTCACCTAAACCTTCTTGGTAACTTTTTCCCATTTCGTAAGAAACTAATTTCCCTAGAGGTTCTTTTAAACGACGAAGTTCATCACCAAATTGACGAACAACTTCACCGCGAAGTGGAGCTGGTTTTACGCGCCAAGTTTTAAAAGCCTCTGTCGCTTTAGTCATTACTTTTTCGTAATCTTCTTTAGAAGTTACGGTAACTTTTCCTATTAATTTTCCATCAACTGGGGAATGAGAAGCGATTGTTTCTCCCTCTGAAAACCATTGAGATCCAGTGGAGGTTCCTTTATTAACGGCTTCTAATCCAAGTTGTTTTAAAGCTTCTTCGATACCGAAGGACGTTGCTACTGTAGACATATATTGTATGTATTTTTAATTGCGAATTATAAGACGCGAAGGTACGTAAATAGAAGAAGAATATAAAATGAAGGCGAACAGGATTGCTTCATAATCGCAAGATCCTGAATATTGTAACTAGTTTGTAAAATTCGATACTAACTTAGAACTCTATCCTGTAGTAAATCGTTCATCGGCTTCCATGACCTCACCACAATTGTTACAGGTTCGAAGCTCTTTGCTTCCGTAGAACTCTTTAAAATGTTTAAGAAAATCGTTCTCGATATCGTTTAATGGAAAATACACTTCATATAATTTATTATTGCAATTATCACAAAACCATAACAACCCATCTTTTCCAGCAAGATCTTTTCTTTTTCGCTCTACGACCAAACCAATAGAGTTTTCCATACGTACTGGGGAGTGCGGCACTTTCGCAGGATGCAGATACATATCACCTGGCCCAAGTTTCATCGTTCTTTTAACACCTTCATCTTGAACATGTACCTCGATATTCCCTTCTAATTGATAAAATAATTCTTCGGTTTCATTATAATGATAATCTTTTCGGGCATTGGGTCCAGCGACAACCATCACTATATAATCATCTGCATCTTTATAAAGATTCTTATTTCCTACAGGGGGTTTAAGGGATGCTCTGTTCTCCGCTACCCATTTTGTAAGATTAAAAGGTTTTAAAATAGCCATTGCCGTATAATTTATGTTTCCATAAAAATACGGCAATTGGTTTAAAAGAAAAAAAGGTTAGATAGGTATTTATTTTTTGTAAAAAAGCTGTGTAAAGAAATAGGCACCACTATCATTTTTTAGAATTCCGAACCCAGAATGACTAAAGTCTCCTTCAATAATTTTCTTGTGACTTGGACTATTAAGCCAAGCATGCACAAGATCCTCCGCTGTATTATAGCCATACGCTACATTTTCTCCAACATGAGTAGCCCCTCTGCTTTGAAGTCCAGCCGAACGGTAGGTAAAATTATCATGATTAATTCCGTGTACATCGATCATATATAATGTGTGTTCAACTGCATAAGCCGAAGCATATTGCTGATCTTTTTTAATTGGTGTCAAATCCATCGTTGATCGATGTTCATTTACTAACTCTAAAACTTCTGCAGCTAACTCCCAATTAGTTTGTTCAGCTAAAGAAATGTCGATTGTATAATTTTCAGGATTTGGAAGAGTATCTTCATCCTTTTGGCAAGATGTTGCAAAGCATAATAATACTATAGCAAGTAGGCTGGTTCTAAGTAGTTTCATAATTCGGGGGACATCAAATTTGGGGCATGATGTTGATACAAATATAAAACTTTTCTTACAATTTACAACACTTAAACGTTGTTATATTGCATTTAATCGATTTTGTACTACAAAAAGTTCGCTCTCATTCCTACAAATTCTACTTGTCAACTATAGCATTTATGGGGCTTTTTAAGTATCTTACGCTTTCAATATAAATTATAGTTTATGTATAAAACTTTAACACTTTTTATGATAATTTCTTTTTTAGTAGGATGTAAAAATGATCCTTCGACCACAAAGAAAGAGCCTATACAAACTGTCGAAAATATAGAAGCTAACAAAACTTTTGGAATAGTAATTCATGGCGGCGCGGGAACAATATTAAAAGAAAATTTAAGCGACTCTTTAGAAACAGCCTACAAAACCAAATTAAAAGAAGCAATAACAATAGGGCACGAGATCCTTAAAAATGGTGGAACAGCAATGGAAGCTGTTACAAAAACAATTAACATACTTGAAGATTCTCCGTTATTTAATGCAGGCAAAGGAGCCGTATTTACTTTCGAAGAAACTAACGAACTCGATGCTTCTATTATGGATGGTGCCACCCTTAATGCAGGGGCTGTTGCTGGAGTAACTAGAATTAAAAATCCTATCGATCTGGCTGAAGCAGTTATGACACAATCAGAACACGTGCTGCTCAGTGGAAAAGGAGCGGAAATTTTTGCTTCAGAAAAGGGATTTGATATGATGGATCCTTCTTATTTCTATACCGAAAAAAGGTTTCAGTCAATGAAAAATCAGAAAGAAAAACTTCTTCAGAAGGAAAAAAATAATTCATCTGCAACAACGTTCGCTACAGACCCTTATAGTCAAGATTCAAAATTTGGAACTGTTGGGTGTGTGGCCCTTGATAAAAATGGAAATCTCGCCGCAGGAACTTCTACCGGAGGAATGACGAACAAACGATGGAATCGAATTGGAGACGCACCCATTATCGGTGCAGGTACCTATGCAAATAATGCCACATGTGCCGTTTCCTCTACAGGCTGGGGAGAATTTTTCATAAGAGGTATGGTAGCCCACGATATTTCAGCCATGATGGAATATAAAGGAGTATCGCTTCAGGATGCTGCTTCCGAAGTAATACAAAATAAACTCCCCACTCTTGGTGGTTCGGGAGGAATTGTTGCGATCGATCATAATGGAAATATAGCCATGGAATTTAATACTCCCGGAATGTATCGCGCCCACATGAATGCTGAGGGAGAACTGATCATTGGTATTTACAAGGAACTTTAAAAGTTAGTGTTCGGTATGTTTCAACAATTTATTACGCTTCTTAAAAAAGCCCCAATTTCTTTATATCTTATTTATGCAGTGATCTATATTCCCTTTGGTTTTGCGATGAATGCCTTCGGAAACTACGCCGAAATCGCAAAATTTACCCATTGGTGGCAGGTCTTTACGTGTTACGGGCTATACATGATCCCTATTTCGATACTTCTGAAACAATACCCTTTCTTTACACAATATGCCTATGGCTTAGTAGCTATGGGCGTGTTAGAATTTTTAGGCTATGCATTGCAAACATCTTACGTTTTTCCCAACAATATACTAGACAAGCTGTTTCAACCACAGAATTTTGCACTGGCTATGGCCTTGTTTTTTGCCGTATACTTTCCGCTCGGAAATGCACTGGTCGCTAAAGTACACGCTATAATTTTCCCTAATTCATCTGAATCTTTATAAAATGAAAACTCCTTACTATGCTGTTATTTTTACATCACAACTAACAAACCATACAGAGGGTTATATTGAAATGGCAGAACTCATGGAATTGGTAGCAAAACAACAACCCGGATATTTGGGATTAGAAGCTGCTCGAAATGAGATTGGCATAACTGTAAGTTACTGGAAAAGTACCGAAGCGATTCTAAAATGGAAGTCGCAAGTAGATCATCTGGGTGCTCAAAAATTAGGGAGAGCGCAATGGTATGCATGGTATAAAATTAGAATCTGCAAAGTAGAAAGAGAGTACGAATTTTTAAAAAAAGATATATAACCGCATCTTTTCTTTCGTTTTATAACATCGTAGTTAAATTAAAACGCTCTCAAAAAAATGCACACACGATTGTTAAACTCTTACTAAAATATAACGTCCTCTATACGAACACTATTCAATCTCCGTTCAAAAAATATCCTTCCTATTAGTTTCAGTGCTTCGGCGAGTGTTGAAATGCAAACCACAGAAAATCTTCTTTAAATAGACGATGCTTCGGTTTGTTCGTGCCTTGTATTCTTTATACTTTTAATAACGCAAAACCATCTCGTATGAAAACCCTTCAGCGCTTTCTATTTATCGCCGCATGCTCTCTCCTTATTATCGCTTGTAAAAACAAGAATGCAGATCACGCAGCAACCGATAATCTTTTTAAATTCAAAGAGTATATTTCTTCAAATACCTACGGAAACAGATCGATCGCTGAACCAATTCGTATTGATTTAAACCAGCCGTTAGACCAATATGAAATTACGCAAGAGCTGGATACCGACTTGCTCAAGATTTCTCCGAAAACTGAAGGAAAATTACTTATTGAAAACGGACGTACTTTACTTTTTCAGCCCGATGAATACCTACATCCGGACACAGAATATACGGTCACCGTTAAATTGAATAAACTTTATCGGGACATTGAAAGTGATTTTAAAGAATACACATTCAGTTTTAAAACCATAAAACCCGATTTTAAGATTGATCTTGCAAATCTACAGTCCTATTCTAAAAAATGGCAATATGTTGAGGGTTCGCTAGAGGCTTCAGATGTTATCTCATTACAAAAAGCCAAACAATTACTTTCGGTAACGCAAAAAGGAAAACAATTAGCTGTAAAATGGCCTTCGGAAACCAACGAAGCGACGTACTTTAACTTTACCATAGACAGCATTTCACGTACCGTTACTGATTCAGAAATCCAAATAAAATGGAACGGAAAACCGATTGCTTCGGAAACAAAAGGGAAAAATAACTACAGCATTCCAGGACAAAATAATTTTACCGTTGTGGGTGTAAAAAGCACCTTGTCTCCACAAACTTCTATCACTATAAATTTTTCTGATCCGTTGAAAGAAAATCAGAATTTTGACGGTTTGGTAACGATTGAAAATTCAGATAACCTTCGTTTCGAAATCAATGGAAATGTTCTTTCTATTTATCCCCCAGGCCGCATTATTGGAGAGAAACGCATCACTATTTTCAACGGAATTAAAAACACCGACAACTTCAGTCTAAAGGATGAATTTTCTGAACTTATTTCTTTTGAAGAATTAAAACCTGCTGTTCGGCTTGTTTCGAATGGAGTGATTCTTCCCAACGCTACTTCAACACCTTTTTATTTTGAAACTGTAAATCTTTCGGCAATAGATGTACGAATTATAAAAATTTACGAAAACAACATATTACAATACCTTCAGTCATATAATCTTAACAACAATAATGTGTACGGCGTAAAACAAGTGGGCCGTCGTATTGCTAAAAAAACACTGTCACTTGACAAGAACAATCTGGGCGACTCAGGTATCTGGAAAGCGCATGCCCTTAATCTTTCAGAATTATTTAAAGCAGATCCAGGAGCGATCTATAGGGTGGAATTTAGTTTTAAGCAAGATTATACGATATATGATTGTGGCAGTTCCACCTCCGAAAATTTTGATGCCCAAGACAGGTACGATGAATCTTATTACGAAACCGTAGAAGGAGACGAAGAAGAACGGGAACAAAAGTACTGGGACAATGAGATCTATCAATGGCGTAACAATGTGTATAATTGGCAAGAGCGTGATAATCCATGTCACCCTGCTTACTACAATGATGATCGGGTGGTAAGCAGCAATATTTTAGGAAGTGATCTAGGTTTAATTGTAAAAGAAAGTAACAACCGTTCCTATCATTTTATTGCAAACAACCTTTTAACAACAAAGCCCGAAAGTGGCGTAAAAATAAAGTTGTACAATTATCAGCAGCAGCTCATAGAAACGGCAACAACCGATGCAGATGGTATGACACTGTACGACAGTAAGAAGAATGTTGCTTTTGCAGTTGCTAAAAAAGGGAATAATTATGCCTACGTAAAACTAGGGGATGGAAATGCGCTTTCCCTAAGTAAATTCGATGTTTCGGGAAAACAGCTTCAAAAAGGACTTAAAGGATTTATCTATACCGAACGTGGGGTGCATCGTCCCGGAGACACTATTCATTTAACTTTTGCTTTAAATGATATCGCCAATCCGTTGCCTAAAAACCACCCTGTAAAATTAGAAGTAACCGATGCTCGCGGAAAATTAGTACTACGCACCATTTTGCACGAAGAAACTCCTACTTCTAAAGCAACATCCGGAATGACCTCATCTGCAACCAATGGATTTTACTATTTTCCAATTCCAACTACAGCTACAGCTCCAACAGGAACTTGGAATGCAACAATTACGGTGGGTGGCGTACAGTTTACAAAGTCGCTTAAAGTTGCAACAATAAAGCCCAACCGACTAAAAATCAAGCTCGATTTTGATGATGAGGTTCTAGATGCCAGCAAATTAATTACAGGAACGGCTCAAGCTAATTGGTTGCATGGCGCTCCTGCACGAAATCTCAAAATTACAATGGATGCAACACTTCGTAAAACAACCACAGCTTTTAAAAAATATTTGCAGTATCAGTTTAACGACCCTATTAGAACATTTAATGAAATCGAGCTTCCCGTATTAGAGGAGGCACTTTCTTCGGAAGGGACCCTAGCTTTTTCAAAGAAATTTGAACTCAACAAAAATGCCCCTGGCATGTTAAAAGCAACCTTTTTAACTAAGGTATTTGAAGGTGGTGGTGATTTTTCGATAGATGTTTTCTCGAAAGATGTTGCTCCATACACTCATTTTGTTGGGCTTCGATCTCCCGACCCACATCGCTACGGTTCTTATTATACCGATGAAAATACCGAGTTTGATATTATAACAGTGGATGCACAAGGAAATGCTTCTGGCAATCGATTAGTAGAAATTAAGGTGTTTAAAATTGAATGGCGCTGGTGGTGGAATCGTGGAAATGACAATTTATCTCGGTACGAAAATGCGACAGTTCATACACCAGTAAAAGATTTTACCCTTACCACTAATGATAAGGGGGCAGCCAATTTTAATCTAAACATCCCTGAAGATGAGGGTGGGCGCTATCTAATTCGAGTGATCGATAAAAAATCTGGACACGCAACTGGGCGTATTACATATTTCTATCGCAATTGGTGGAAAGCGCCCACCGATGGCAATGCTGAAAGTTCAAAAATGCTGGTTTTTTCTGCAGATAAAGAAACCTATCAGGTGGGTGAAGAAGCAATTATTACTTTCCCCTCCGGAAGTGCTGGAAGAGCCTTGGTAAGTATCGAAAACGGCACGGAAGTACTTTCCACCCGTTGGATCGAAACACAGAAAGGAGAAACAAAGGCAGCGATTAAATTAAGTAAAGTGATGGCGCCTAATGTATATGTGAATATCTCTTTGCTTCAGCCGCACGAGCGAACAAAGAACGATCTTCCGGTACGGTTATATGGTGTAATTCCCCTATTAATTGAAGAACCTTCTACTATTTTAAATCCCGAGATTACAATGCCCGCTGTGTTAAAGCCGGAAGAAAAATTTACTGTAAAGGTTTCCGAAGCAAACAATAAAAAAATGACCTATACGCTTGCAATGGTCGATGAAGGATTGCTCGATCTTACACGTTTTAGTACGCCAGATATTCACGAATCATTCTATACCCGCGAGGCATTGGGAGTAAAAACATTCGACATTTACGATGATGTCATTGGCGCCTATTCAGGAAGTGTTGATAATATTTATGCGATTGGTGGTGGAGATGCCGCTGCTGGAGCTAAAAACCGAAAAGCAGATCGTTTTAAGCCAATTGTAAAATATTTAGGTCCTTTCGAACTAAAAGCAGGAGTCACTGCTTCACACCAAATAGAAATGCCAAATTATGTTGGGTCGGTGCGCACCATGGTAGTTGCCGGAGACCATACAGAAAGTGCCTACGGAAAAGCCGATGAGACCACGCCTGTTCGAAAACCTTTAATGGTATTGGCTTCGCTTCCGCGGAAACTTTCTCCGGGTGAGATAATTACATTGCCTGTTACTGTATTTGCTATGGAAGACAAGGTGAAAAATGCCACAGTTTCAGTAAAAACAGGGGATGCACTGAAGCCGATACACGGAACTTCAAAAACTATTTCCTTTAAAGAACCCGGAGAACAAATTGTTAATTTTCAGTTTGAAGTTTTACCTACCGATGAAATCCAGACAATTTCGGTAACGGCTTCAGGAAATGGAGAAAAAGCAAGTTATAAAATAGAGATCGATGTGGAAAATCCGAATCCTATCTCTCAAAAAACAACTCAATTTACTCTTTCAGAAAACGGAGAGCAAGTAATTAATTTTGAAACTTTTGGTGTAAGCGGAAGCAATGGGGCAATGCTTGAATTCTCGACGGTCCCACCAATGGATTTTGGAAAGCGAATGGAATATCTTATTCGGTATCCGCATGGTTGTGTGGAACAAACTACCTCAGCTGCTTTTCCACAGTTATTTCTCGCCGATGTGTTCGATATTACGTTGGATAAGAAAAAGAACATTCAGAAAAATGTGGAAGCTGCCATACGTAAATTAGGAAGTTTTCAAAATCCGTCGGGCGGACTTAGTTACTGGCCAGGAGAACGGGAGGCAGATGAATGGAGTACAAATTATGTGGGTCATTTTATGCTGGAGGCAAAACAAAAAGGGTATGTACTCCCTGTTTCTTTTTTAAGTAACTGGTTGCGGTTTCAGAAAAACACTGCGCGACAATGGCGCAATACCAGTACAAGCTACAATTCGAGTTTAACACAGGCCTATCGTTTGTACACTCTGGCACTAGCAGGGCAACCCGAGCTGGCTGCTATGAATCGATTACGCGAGTCGAATACCATGAGTAATGACGCAAAATGGCGTTTGGCGGCTGCATATGCGCTGGCAGGTAAAAAGAACGTAGCTTCCAACATTACGCAAACTGCGAACATTGCCTTCGAGCCAAAACGGTACGATTATTATACGTATGGATCTCCATTCAGAAACAAGGCAATGGCTTTGGAAACAATGGTTATTCTTGAAAGTGCTCAACAAAGAGAATTAGCTATTTCTGTAGCGAAGGAACTTTCCTCGCAACAATGGTATAGTACTCAAGAAACTTCATACGCTTTATTAGCTATGGCGAAGATGGTCAACGCGAATGGTGGAAAAGCCCTAGAACTTACCTTCAGTAAAAATGGTAACACTGAAGTCGTACAAACAGATCGGACGATTGCGCAAAGGGAACTTGCAATTTCTATGGGGGCTAATTCGGTTTCAGTAACCAATAAAAAAGGGAATGTCGTTTACGTAACATTGATTCAGCAAGGGAAGTTACCCTTGGGAGACGAACTGGCTGAGAAGAAAAACCTCACCCTTAATGCTACCTATCTTGATGGCGATGGCAAAACTCTGGATATTTCAAAACTAAGACAAGGAACCGAAATCACAGCCAGTGTTACTATTGCAAATACTTCCAAAGATCACGTGCAAAATCTTGCGCTTACCAAGATCTTCCCGGGAGGATGGGAAATTGTAAACACAAGCTTTACTAATTTAGGTGGCGGTGCTGATGGGCGGGCGAGGTATACCGATATTCGTGACGATCGTGTGAATTTTTACTTTGATCTGCGCGCAGGGAAATCTAAAACTTTTACGGTGAAGTTAAATGCTTCCTATCTGGGCACGTATTACCTGCCAGGAACACAGGTAGAAGCTATGTACGACCGTAATTATTACGCACGCAATAAGGGAATATGGGTTGAAGTAGTGCAATAATGGAGTCTTCGACAAGCTCAGACTGACATCGAATTTCATAGTTAGCTGTTGAAATAATATAAATTAAAGGAATTAGGTCACGCTGAGCCTGTCGAAGCGCAAACATGGAAAAAAAACAAATTGCTAACTAAAAAGTCTTCGACGAGCTCAGACTGACATCGAATTTCATAGTTGGCTATTGGAATAAAAAATATGAATATTAATACAAATTATAGGAACAAAGTCACGCTGAGCTTGCGAAGCATTTATGAAAATTTAATATGAAACTCTATTTCACATACATCCTTTTATGTTCTGATAACTCATACTACACGGGCATGACTAATGATATTGAAAGAAGAGTTGAGGAACATATACAAGGCAAAAAGAAAAGCAGTTATACCTATGCTAGAAGACCTGTTGAATTAAAGTGGTTTGTAACATGCACCAATCCTTCTGAGGCTATTAAAATTGAAAAACAAATTAAAGGCTGGACACATAGAAAGAAAAAAGCTTTAATCGAAGAAAACGCTAAAGACCTAATTCGGTTTTCAAAAAATTACAAAGAGTTTGGTAAGCCGAAATGATTTAAAAGTCTTCGACAAGCTCAGACTGACATCGAATTTCATAGTTGGCTGTTGAAACAATACATATGAAGGTGGAAAATAATACAAATTAAAGGAATTAGGTCACGCTGAGCCTGTCGAAGCGCAAACATGGAAAAAAACAAATTGCTAACTAAAAAGTCTTCGACAAGCTCAGACTGACATCGAATTTCATAGTTGGCTATTGAAATAAAAAATATGAATATTAATACAAATTAAAGGAACAAAGTCACGCTGAGCCTGTCGAAGCGCCACGCATTACTAAATGAAAACAAGAAAACACATACAAACCCATGTAACTAAACACAAGCTGAAATACAGTATGGTTTTAATCCTGTTATTGGGATGGTCTTTTTGCTTGCCTTCACAGTTGTTTAACGCACCTACTTCTACTGTTGCCGAAAGTAAAGAGGGGTTTATGCTCGGCGCTCGAATTGCAGACGATGAACAGTGGCGGTTTCCTGAAATGGATCACGTTCCCCAACGTTTTAAGCAGGCAATTCTTTACTTTGAAGATGAACATTTTTATTCACATCTGGGATTTAACCCAGTCTCAATCTCAAAAGCCTTTTGGCAAAATCTAACTACAGATTCTCGTCGCGGCGGAAGTACGCTCACTCAACAGGTAATTAGATTATCACGAAACAATAAACGGCGCAGCTATTGGGAAAAGGCGATAGAAATTGTGCAAGCTACTCGACTGGAAGCACGCTATTCTAAGGAAAAAATTATTGCGCTCTATGCGTCGCATGCTCCTTTTGGTGGAAACGTGGTGGGATTAGAAACTGCTTCTTGGAGGTACTTCGGAATCCCTGCTTCCTCCTTAAGCTGGGGGCAATCGGCAGCCCTTGCAGTATTACCCAATGCGCCTTCCTTAATTTTTCCAGGAAAAAATGAACTTCTTCTGAAACAAAAAAGAGATCGTTTACTTTTAAAGCTTTTTCACAGGGGTATTATCGATAAAACCACATACGAATTGGCTTTAGAAGAACCACTGCCCGGGAAACCGCTTCAGTTACCTGAGATTGCTCCACACTTAACCGAAAGAATTCGAACTACCCATCGAGGTAAACGCATTCAAACTACAATCGATTATTCGCTTCAGAAAAAATTAAATAGAATTACCGCCGAACATCATTATGTGCTGAAACAAAATAAGATTAATAACTTGGCAGTACTGGTATTAGATGTTGATACTAGGGAGGTGCTTGGATATGTTGGAAATGCTCTCACAACTTTAGACCATAATAATTACGTGGATATTATTTCGAAACCTCGCAGTACAGGAAGTACCTTAAAACCTTTTTTATATGCTTCTTTATTACATAGTGGAGAATTACTCCCAAATGAGTTAATTGCAGACATTCCAACGGTGGTAAATGGTTATAGTCCTGAAAATTTTGACAAACAATTTCACGGGGCCGTCCCAGCAAGTACTGCATTATCACGTTCTTTAAATGTTCCTGCTGTACGATCGTTACAGTCTCACGGGCTAGAAAGATTTTATAATAAACTTAAAACAATGCAATTAAAAGGAATTAGCCATCCAGCAGATTATTATGGACTAACTCTAATTCTTGGAGGTGCCGAAAGCTCATTGTGGGACCTCACAAAAGCATATGCAGGAATGAGCTCGACACTTACCTATTTCAATAGATCTTCTAGTGAATATCGCACAAATGAATTTATGGACCCCATTTATGTGAAAGATCAAAAAGTTGATTTCGGAACCATCCAATCGAAGCCTTCTCTATTTAACGCAGGAGCCATATATCATACATTAAATGCACTTCAAGAAGTAAACCGACCACAGGAATCAGAAAACTGGAGTTTTTTCAACAACTCACAACCCATTGCATGGAAAACCGGAACAAGTTATGGTTTTAAAGATGCTTGGGCAGTTGGAGTTACCTCTAAATATGCCATCGGGGTTTGGGTGGGAAACGCCGACGGAGAAGGACGTCCTGGTTTAACTGGAATACAGGCAGCAGCTCCTCTATTGTTCGACGTACTTGATGTTTTACCAATTTCAGATTGGTTTGCAACTCCTTTTGATGAACTAATAGAGACTGAAGTGTGTTCTAAAAGTGGAAATTTAGCAGGAATTTTTTGTGACAACCCAACGACAGAATGGATTCCGAAAGAAGGATTGAAGACTAAAGCATGCATTTACCACCATCAAGTGTTTTTGAATAAAACTGAAACTGCTCAGGTAAACTCTTCGTGTTATGAACTTTCAGAAATGAAACAAAAAAGTTGGTTTACCCTTCCTCCCATTCAGGAATATTATTATGCACCCCTACATCCCGAATACAAACCACTCCCTTCCTTTGCGTCTAATTGTTTACAGGAGGGTGAACGAACTATGGAATTTATTTTTCCGAAGCGAAATGAAACTATTTTACTTGCTAAAGATTTTAATGAACACGTTAACGAAGTAATTTTTAAACTAGCACATCGTTCTGCAGACGCTACAGTTTTTTGGTATTTAGATAGCCAATTTATTGGAGCTACCAAAACCTTTCATGAACTGGCAGTAACTCCAAAACCAGGTACATATGTCCTTACTGCTACCGATCAAGAAGGAAACGAAATAAAACTGCAAATAGAAATAAGCAGTGCCTCCATGTAAGATAAGGGCGTTTTGTGTATAAAAATATTTTATTAGCGCAACTTAAATCCTTTAGCTGCCCACCAGGGATGCATTTCAATTACAAGTCGACCCGCTTTTACCATAGGATCCATATTGGCAAGACTATCGGCAATTTTCAATGTAGGAACATTATAAATAGTTATGCCGCGAATCTCTCCCTCGTCACCGAAAGGCCCCGAAATATCTGCAAATCCTTGGGCATACATACTACCCAAATGTGCTAAATGCTCTTCTTGTAATTGTTGCGCTTCTTTTTTAGATTGTGATCGGTTCGGGCCCGTCTTCAGAAATGCCATAAAATATTGCTGCATTATAACAGTGTCGCCCGAATCTGGATCGACATAATCGAAGATTTCAAATCCGTCGCCAGTAAGCTCTTCCTTTAATTGTGCAATCGATTTTTCTGTGGCTATTACCGGTTTTTCTTCGAAAGTAAAGGTATTGTCAGAAGAATCTTCATTCGGTTTTGTTTCGTTTTTGCAGCTTGTAAAAAGGGATAGTGCGCCGATACATAGTATGAGATAGTTCTTTTTCATGATTTCCAGTATTTAAATGGGTTTTTACTAAGTTGTGAGTTGTAATATCTAATATCGCCTGTAACCTCCACTCCCAGCCAATCGGGTTTAAGAAAAATTTCGTTTTCTTTTGTAAGTTCTACTTCAGCAACGACCAATCCTTTATTTTCTCCAAGGAATTCATCAACTTCAAAAACATGTGTTCCTACATTCACTTCATGTCTTATTTTTTCGATTTGTCCTGGTTCTGCAATAACGAGTAACGCTTCCGCTTCGGGAACAGTGATTTCTTTTTCCCACTCCATACGAATAGTTCCGGCAGCATTCGATTTTCCCTTTACAGTCAAAAATGCTTGCTCTCCTTTTATTCGTACCCGTACCGTTCGCTCCGGATGCGTATTTAAAAACGCCTGTACAATTCGGGTTTGTTGAAATGCTTCCGATTTAAAAACAGTTGAAGTCACTAAAAATTTACGTTCTATTTCCTGCATGTAGTTTAAATTCTCCAGGGTGGGTTTTTTCGATTCTTCCCCGCATGATAGATCATAATTTGATTTCCGTCGTGATCCTTCAGTTTCGCTTCAATCCATAGCCAACTTTGTTCAACAGGGGTTGTTTCAAAAGTAATTCCTTTAGATTGTAATTCTGAAACTTTTTCACTCACATTTTCAACTTCAAAATAAACCCAAACACTTTGGCTTTCTGTTACTGAAACCACTTGATGTATTGAGAAGGTTGTATTGCCATTTGGACATTCGAATCGAGCATACTTCGGAAGACTTTTTACAATAAGTTGTAACCCCAATTTTTTATAAAATAAGATCGATTTTTCTACATCTATTGAAGGAACGGTTACTTGATTTAAATTCATTTCACGTTCGCAATTTCTTTAATTTTATCTGATGTGATAACAGTTTCATCAAATCCTTTTTTCATAAGTGCCTTCATGGCTGAAGCAATGGTGTCGGGATGAATAGACTGGTATTTCTTTGGAAGCAATGGATTAATAACTTTCATAACTCCTTTCATTATACGTTCTCCCAAACGTTTTTCGTCGCGCTTTCCTGCTATTAATGATGGTTGAAGAATATACGTGTTTGGTATTTCTTGTGACAAAACGTCCCGCTCCATCTCCCCTTTTACCTTATTATAAAATACCGAACTTTCCACATCTGCTCCCATTGACGACATAACAATAAAGGTCTCAATTTTGTTTTCTTTACAAAGTTTTGCAGCTGAAACTGGAATGCCATGATCAATCTTTCGATATTTATTTTTATCGGGGGTGTTAGCCTTTGTAGTTCCAATGCAACAGAAAACTACATTTCCATAAAATTCTTCATTATGCTTTTTTAACTCGAATAGACTAATAATGTGCTCTTCAAGTTTAGGGTGTGATACACCAGTAGTTCTTCTGGAAAAAACTTTTACTTTTTCAATCGTGCGATCGTGTAATAATTTATTTAATAACGTGCTTCCGGTTAAACCGGTAGCTCCTAAAAGTATTGCGGTTTTCTTCATGGTTATTTTGCAGATTTTGTTTGATTACGAAAGATACGGATTTTACTAATTTGAAGGTGCCAACGATAGGCAGGAGTCGTAAATTTTAATGAAGCAATATCGTTTTGAAGCTGTAACTTTGGATTTCTGAAAGTTCAATAAAAGAATGGAAACAGTACCTATTCGAAAAATTATTCATGTTGATATGGATGCTTTTTATGCATCGGTTGAACAGTTAGACAATCCTGAGCTACGAGGAAAAGCAATTGCGGTGGGGGGCAGTTCAAAACGAGGTGTGGTCAGTGCCGCTAGTTATGAAGCTCGAAAATTTGGCGTTCGCAGCGCTATGAGTGGTGCCATGGCACGTAGGCTATGTCCAGAATTAATTTTTGTAAAGACTAATTTTGACCGTTACAGAGAATTTTCAGAAAAAATTAGAAACATATTTTTTGAATACACCGATCTCGTCGAACCCCTTTCACTCGATGAAGCTTATTTAGATGTTACTGAAAACAAAAAAGGAAATCCAAGCGCAACGCTCATCGCAGAGGAAATCCGAAATAAGATCAAAGAGAAAACGGGATTAAACGCATCTGCGGGAATTTCGATTAATAAATTTATCGCTAAAGTAGCCAGTGATATAAACAAACCCAATGGTCAAAAAACTGTACCACCCGAAGATGTTATTGAGTTTCTCGAAAATCTCGATGTTAAAAAATTCTACGGAGTAGGAAAAGTTACCAAAGAAAAAATGTATCGTCATGGTATTTATACTGGGAAAGATTTAAAAGGGAAATCTCTTGAATATCTTTCGGAACACTTTGGAAAAAGCGGAGCCTATTATTATCATGTGGTTCGTGGTATTCATAATAGTACTGTAAAGCCATCGCGTACCCGAAAATCTCTTGCCGCCGAACGTACATTTAGTGAAAATATCTCTTCAGAATTATTTATGATGGAACGCTTAGAGGATATTGCAGAAGAGGTGGAAAGAAGACTTGCGAAAAGCAAAGTAGCAGGAAAAACAATTACCCTTAAAATTAAATATAGTGATTTTACACTACAAACGAGAAGTAAGACGTTACCCTTCTATACCGCCACTAAGTCGTTGATCGTTAACACTGTTAAAGATTTGTTATATCAAGAACCTATGAAAGAATCGGTACGGTTGTTGGGAATTTCTTTATCAAATTTGAATAACGAATCCAAGAAAAAAATCAAGCCTTCGGTTCCCATAGAGGTTCAATTAAAACTTGATTTTTAAATTACATTAATTTCTTAACGTGACATATATGAACTAAAGTTACTTGAATCTATTTATTAACACAAAACCTTTCAATTATGAAAAAAGTAGCTTTATCATTCGTTCTTGCAGCGCTCTCTCTTGTATTTTCTTGCAAAGAAAAACCTTCTAATTTAGGTGATGATCCCAAACCAGGCACTCTTGCAATTGCAGATACAACACCCAATACACCCGATTATTTATATGTTACTGCTCCCAGCGGTCTTACCCTTCGAGAATTTAATAATTTGAATAGTGAGAAACTTGCTGTTATGCCTTACGGTACTAAAGTAAAAATTATTACTTCGGAAAAAAATTCTACCATGACAGTTGGAGGAATAAAAGGAGGTATGAACGAAGTTGAGTTTAATCATAAAAGTGGATATGCTTTTAATGGATATCTTTCAAAATTCTTCCCACCAGAGAAAGATATTAAAGCTAAAGTTTATGTAGAAGAGCTTAATAAATTATTTCCTAAAGCTTCCTATACAGAATCTGTTGGAGGTACTGCAAGTAATCCGAGTAATACTCAAATAGTAGAATTACCAACCAACCAATGGCACGAGGCTTTTTATGTTGCACAAAAATTATATCGCATTCCTTCCGCATTTTCTTTTCCAAACCCAAAGGGAAAAGACAAAGAGGTTATCTCTGATGCAAAAAAAACTCCAACGTTATGGATAAGTGAGTTACAGATAGAACGAACTAATGATATCTTACAAAGTATTATTTATTCTTACGCTGGAGAAGGATTTGCAAGTACTATTACCATCACTAAAGAAGGGGACAAAATGAAAATTAAGGAGCACATGATCGCAGATTAGTTACAATATCATAATGAAAAATAACAGCAAGGCTTCAATAGGACTTTTACTTATTGAAGCTTTTTTTATACTATCATCTTCTAAGAAACAAGAAAGGTATTACAATAGTAACAAGTTCTAAAATGTACCATTTAGCATTATAAATCACAAAATAGATGTCTTTTATACAGTCCGTCCAAAATTATTTTACTTGTGAAACGCGCAGGGTATTAACCATTCCTTTGTCTACGATGGGCATCGCAGCGAGATTAATTAAAAATTCCCCTTTATTTACAAATCCTTTTTCATAAGCAATACGATTAACGTCTTCAACTGTTTCATCTGTGCTTACAAATTTATCGTAATAGAACGACTTAACTCCCCAAAGAAGGTTGAGACGAGAAAGAATTCTTCGGTTAGAGGTATAAACCAAAATATGTGCGTCTGGTCTCCATGCAGAAATCTGAAATGCCGTATACCCACTATTAGTTAAAGTACAAATTGCACTGGCTTCAATCTCATTAGCCATATGTGCTGCATGATAACAAATCGATTTAGTGATGTAACGATTGGTACGAACATGAGGGGGTTCTTGGGGAACTCGTATTAATGAAGAGTTTTCTACATTTCGACAAATATTTGCCATTTTCTGAATTACCTGTACAGGATATTTTCCTACAGAAGTTTCGCCAGAAAGCATCACTGCGTCGGCACCATCCATTACTGAATTTGCAACATCATTAACTTCCGCACGAGTTGGTGTTAGTGACGTAATCATGGTTTCCATCATTTGGGTAGCAATAATCACCGGAATTCTTGCTCTTTTAGCTGTGAGCACTAATTCTTTTTGAATTAAAGGAACCTCTTCTGCAGGAACTTCAACCCCGAGATCTCCACGAGCCACCATTAAAGCATCACAATAAGCTACGATCTTATCAATATTCTGAACAGCTTCTGGTTTTTCAATTTTTGCAATTATGGGGATTTTATATTCACTATGAGCTTCAATAATTGCTTGAAGGTCTTTTAAATCTTGAGCATGCCTCACGAATGAAAGTGCAATCCAGTCAACTTGTTGAGAAATTGCAAATACAGCATCCTTTTTATCTTTATCGGTTAATGCAGGTAGTGATATTGCGGTATTTGGAAGGTTCACTCCTTTTCTTGAACGTAAGGGCCCTCCTTGTATTACTTTTGTTTTTACTTCACTTTTACCATCGGTCTCGATTACTTCAAACATTAGTTTTCCGTCATCTAATAATACTCGTTCCCCAGGTTTCACATCTTTAGGGAAGTTGTCGTAATTCATATAGACTTTGTTTCGATCTCCCTCAAACTCCTCTCCAGTACAAAATGAGATTGTATCACCAGGCTCTACCACGACTTCTTCTTTCATGATACCTACGCGTAATTTGGGACCCTGCAAATCTCCTAATATGGCTGTGGTTGTATCTAATTCTTCTCCAAGTTCCCGAATTATTTTAATAGTTTTCTCTACATTTTTATAATCTGCATGAGAAAAGTTAACTCGAAAGACATCAACACCTTCAAGAATCATTTGCTTTAAAATATTTCGGTCTTGCGTTGCAGGTCCTAATGTGGCAACTATTTTAGTTCGTTTTTGAATTGGCATTAATCGAAAATTAGATTGTTCTTAGATTTTATAATTTCTGTATCTACGTTATATGACGAGATAACTTGTTTTATTTGGTTGATCGCTGCAAGTATTTTCCGAAGTGGAATGGTTTCAAAGTCGGAATACACTTTCAGAAAAAAATCTACATTTTTATACTCTGGCACTAAATAGGTAGTTACTAGGCTCTCTGAACCTGAAGCATCAAATAATCCTCCGCTACTATTTATATGGGCTGCTATAGAACGACATTTGTTTGCAATGAGGTTATAGGTGGTGTATTGATACTCATCTTCAAATTCAAATAAAGGAAAGGTGACTTCTAATCCGTTATTCGAAAAGTCTAAATCGACCTCTCTTCTGTATAATTTCAACCCTGTATTTTGATTGAGTAAATATGCCATTTTATAGGCTTCTTCACTGCAATGAATTGCGATTAAAGTAAACTCTTCACTAAAGTCATCATCAAGTACCAGCCTATGGTTCGCCATCGTGTTCGTTTCGTTTCCGAAGTAAAAAAATTAAGCTTAAAAATAAGCAATGTAATGTGACTAAACCGGTCTGAGAGATAAAATCTACGTTAAATTCTACGAAATCGATTTCGAGGAGACGTATTGGTGATTACGTGAAATCTTTATCGATTTCCGATTGTAATTTATAGTATGCCCTTTTTGCTGCGCGTTCTTCTGCTTTCTTTTTGGAAGTAGCTCTTGCCTTTCCAACTACCTTGTTTTCTAGTATTAATCGTACAGCAAAATGTTTAAGCGCATCGTTTCC
Organism: Cochleicola gelatinilyticus; assembly: GCF_001637325.1. Taxonomy (GTDB): domain Bacteria; phylum Bacteroidota; class Bacteroidia; order Flavobacteriales; family Flavobacteriaceae; genus Cochleicola; species Cochleicola gelatinilyticus. The sequence continues at coordinate 913,089 of NZ_LRXL01000026.1, read as the reverse complement.
TGTATCTTCATATACTGAAAATTTAAAAGGCTTTTTGTTTTTCTGGCACCACTCTATAAAAAGACTCTTATAGCTTATAATTTTTCCTTCAAGTCGTTCAATATCGACATAAGGTTTAATTACTCGTTTGTAGATGAATTTTTCGCAGTATGCATAGCCCCGATCTAGGTAAATTGCACCAACCAGAGCTTCAAATACGTTACCGTGAATGTTCCCACCGAATTGTTGTATTGGAATAGTGGTGCGCACATGTTTAATTAGGTTTAAATCTCGTCCTAATTCGTTTAAATGCTCTCTACTTACTACTTTCGAACGCATCTTAGTAAGATACCCTTCATTTCCACCGGGCACTTTTTTATAAAGATGTGAAGCTATTACGGCACTTAACATTGCGTCTCCTAAAAACTCTAATCGTTCGTAATTTTGAGGCTCTCCTTCTGCATTCGTTTCATTTGAAGATCGATGCGTAAAGGCTTTTTCGTAAATAGCAAGATCTTTTGGTTTGAACCCTAGTATTTTGCGTATTGTGAAAAAAAAATCCCCGTCCTTGTTAGTACGGGAATTAAATATGTTTTTTATGGAAGCCATTATTTCTCTTAGGCATCAAATTTTTTAAAGAGCACACAGGCATTGTGTCCTCCAAAGCCAAAAGTATTGCTCATTGCAACCTTAATTTCACGTTTTTGTGCTTTGTTTAAAGTAAGATTTAGCGATCCATCAATATTCTCATCGACTGTTGTATGGTTAATGGTAGGAGGTACTAACCCATGTTGCATTGCCAATATCGATGCGATTGCTTCAATAGCTCCTGCAGCTCCTAACAGGTGACCTGTCATAGATTTAGTGGAGTTGATATTCATATCTTTAGCATGTTCTCCAAAAACTTTTGTAATAGCTTTTAATTCAGCAACATCCCCAAGTGGCGTTGAGGTACCGTGTGTGTTGATGGTATCTACTTGATTTGGGCTCATGCCAGCATCGCGAAGACAGTTTAACATGACGCGTTCTACTCCTATACCATCAGGATGGGGTGCTGTCATGTGATAGGCATCACTCGACATTCCTCCACCTACTACTTCGGCATAAATTTTAGCGCCTCGGCTTTTAGCATGTTCATATTCTTCTAAAATTAAAGCACCTGCTCCTTCTCCTAAGACAAATCCGTCGCGAGTTGCATCAAAAGGTCTTGAAGCGGTTTCAGGGCTCTCATTTCTAGTTGATAGTGCATGCATTGCATTAAAACCACCCATACCTGCTTTGGTAACAGCGGCTTCACTTCCTCCAGTAACGATCATATCACAATGCCCTAAGCGAATGTAATTTAAAGCATCGATCATTGCATTTGCGGAAGATGCACAGGCAGAAACCGTCGTATAATTCGGTCCCATAAACCCATGTTTAATTGAGATATTACCTGGAGCAATATCTGCAATCATTTTAGGTATAAAGAAGGGGTTGAAACGTGGTGTTCCGTCCCCTTCTGCAAAATTTATTACTTCATTTTGAAAGGTTTCAAGACCTCCAATTCCAGCTCCCCAAATAACTCCTACACGAAATTTATCTATTTCGTCAAGATTTATTCCAGCATCTTTGATTGCTTCGTCTGAAGAAACCATTGCATATTGGGCAAACCGGTCTAATTTTCGGGCTTCTTTCCTGTCAAAATGCTCTAACGGATCGAAATTCTTAATTTCACAAGCAAATTTAGTTTTGAACTTTTCAGCATCAAAATATGTTATGGGTGCGCAGCCGCTCTTACCATTTTTTAATCCATCCCAATATTCACCGATATTGTTCCCGATTGGTGTGAGAGCTCCAAGACCTGTAACTACAACTCGCTTTAATTCCATAGAGTGCTTATCTTATTTAGCTTCTTCGATATACGATACTGCTTGACCTACGGTAGCAATATTTTCTGCTTGATCATCCGGAATCTGGATATCAAATTCTTTTTCAAATTCCATAATAAGCTCTACCGTATCTAGTGAGTCTGCTCCTAAGTCGTTTGTGAAGCTTGCTTCGTTAACAACTTCGTTCTCGTCAACACCTAATTTGTCTACGATAATCGCTTTAACTCTTGATGCAATGTCTGACATAATTCTTGTTTTTTAAATTTAATTATAAGTGGCAAAAATAAAATATTTTAATTGAAAACACTACTTTAACTGTAAAATGTGATCTGCTTGTGGTAAAAACCGCACAGAGTGATCTATGTTGAAGTTATGTTATTAAACTTTCCTTACGTCGTTAGATGCGGAATGATGAAACCAATTTAAACATTTTTGGGAGAAGTGAAACCCTATTGCCTTACTTTTGTATTTTATTTTATTAATTACTTCTTAAACACCCAAAGAAAACTTTATGAAGAAGCGCATTGTTATTTTTGCTTCGGGTAGCGGTACCAATACTCAAAACGTGATTCAATACTTTCAGCAAAGTGAGCTTGCCGAGGTTGTTCATGTGCTCACAAACAAGAAGAGTGCCAAAGTTTTAGACCGAGCCGAAAACCTTAATATACCCACATCGGTATTTAATAAAGAAGATTTAATTTCTGAAGACGGTGTATTGGCTTTACTAACAACCTTACATCCCGATCTTATAGTATTAGCTGGATTTTTATTAAAAATTCCTGGAACACTATTGAAAGCTTTTCCGAAAAGAATTCTTAATATACACCCAGCTCTTCTTCCTAAGTACGGGGGTAAAGGGATGTATGGAATGTATGTTCATGAAGCTGTTGTTGCAAATAAAGAGACCGAAACTGGAATCACTATTCATTTTGTAAACGAGCATTATGATGAAGGTGCGATTATTTTTCAACAAAGTGTTTCTCTTTCTAAAGAAGATACTCCACAAGACGTCGCTGCCAAAATACATGCATTAGAATATGAATGGTTTCCGAAGATAATTGAAAAGGTGTTGCTTGAGATGTAGCAATAAGTAGAGTAGAGAGAAGAATGGGTAAAAAAAAGCAAAAATTTTATGTGGTCTGGCATGGTAATCCTGCTGGGATTTATGGAAGCTGGCAGGAATGCAAACGTTCTATAACAGGAGTGAAGGGAGCTCAATACAAAGCTTTTCTATCTTTTGCTGAAGCCAAAAAAGCTTATAATAAGGAGTACGCAGATTACAAAGGCAAAAACACTAAGAAGAAAACACTGTCTAAAGAACAACTTGCCGCTATTGGTGAACCTAATTTATATTCATTATCTGTCGATGCAGCTTCTAGCGGAAATCCTGGAAAAATGGAATATCGTGGTGTCGATACGCAAACTAAAAAACAACTTTTTCACCAAGGACCTTTTCAGCAGGGAACTAATAATGTAGGTGAATTTTTAGCACTCGTACATGGACTAGCTTTTCTGAAACAACAAAACAGTGATCGTATTTTATACACCGACTCTAGAATTGCAATGGGTTGGGTAAAAAGGAAGAAGTGTAATACGAAGCTCAAGTGGGGAGTACATAACAAGAAATTAAACGATTTGGTGATTCGCGCTGAAAAATGGCTAAAAACAAATAGTTATACTACTATCATCGTTAAATGGGAAACAAAAGCTTGGGGTGAGATACCCGCTGACTTTGGGAGGAAATAATTTTATAGAGTGTTTTGCTCGTCTATACTAGAGTTCCAAAATAACAATAATTGCACCGCATCATTCGATACCTTATAGAATAGCTTTATGTTTTCTGACAAGAGGATCGATTGTATATCGTTTTTTGAATCTGAACTAACACCTTTAGAAAATAGCTTGGTTAACTGAATTAAATTTTTTTGAAACAAATTTTTTTGAATTTCATCTGCCTCCCTATCAAAATACACTAACACATTCTGAAGACTGGTGTGACAAACATCAGATACAATAATATTTTTATTTTTAGAAACAGCTACATCCATTTCCCTCCTCCTAATACCTCATTTATATCTTTGAGCCGTCCTTCTTTGATGTCCTTCTCTGAAGCTTTTAGAAGTTTCGAAATAACATCTACTTTATAAGATTCGTATGCTTCTGGATATAAATATCTAGACAACGTTTTTACTTCTTCACTAGTAAATCGTTTTTCTTTCATCTTTTTATAGAAAAAACCCCTCTTTATTTGAAGCAATTCTAAAAAAAACTGAAGCTTATAATGACTATTTCTAATATCATCAATTAACTGAGTGACAATACGGTCATACTCATGTATTACTTGGACCTTGTTCATAAATATGTCATTTATGTTTACATATATGTCAAATATATCAATTTTATTATTAAATTCATAAAGAAACTTGTGAATTCATCTCTGCTAAAATTGTGTTGGGATTAACGACAGCAAAACGTATCTTTGCACGGTAAATTTTGAAGCTTTAGAACGTCTAAAGGATTCGTTATTTATAAGACCTTTAAAAGTTTCCCGTCTTAAGGGGCCTTCGTATGAGTAAATTAGTAATTGTAGGAACTGTAGCTTTTGATGCCATTGAAACACCATTTGGCAAAACCGATAAAATTTTAGGGGGTGCCGCAACATATATTGGACTCTCTGCATCTAATTTTAATGTAGATGGAGCTATTGTATCGATTGTGGGAGGAGATTTTCCGAAGGAAGATATTTCGATGTTAGAAGAAAAAGGGATGAATGTTGAGGGTCTCGAAATAGTACCTAATGGCAAAACATTTTTTTGGAGTGGCAAATATCGCAACGATATGAATTCACGTGATACTTTAATTACAGAGCTTAATGTACTGGCAGATTTTAATCCCGTTGTTCCAAAAAGTTACCAAGATTCGGAAGTCGTTATGCTAGGAAACTTACATCCCATGGTGCAAATGGGGGTAATAAACCAAATGAAAAACCCAAAATTAGTGGTGCTTGATACCATGAATTTTTGGATGGATTGTGCACTCGAGGAGCTAAAACAGGTCATAGCCAAGGTAGATGTAATTACCATTAACGATGAAGAGGCTAGACAGCTATCTGGAGAATATTCTTTAGTGACTGGAGCTAAAAAAATTATGGAAATGGGACCTAAATATGTTGTTATTAAAAAAGGGGAACACGGAGCTTTGCTTTTTCATAAAGATGAAATATTTTTTGCGCCCGCCCTACCTTTAGCAGAAGTTTTTGACCCAACAGGCGCTGGAGATACATTTGCTGGTGGGTTTACAGGCTATTTAGCCAAGACAGGTGATTTTAGCTTTGAGAATATGAAGACAGCACTCATACATGGATCGGCATTAGCTTCTTTCTGTGTAGAAAAATTTGGGACAGAGCGCATGATCGATCTTTCAAAAAAAGAAGTACATCAAAGACTCAAACAATTTAAGAGTTTAACGCAATTTGATATTGAATTAACTTAATAATACGCCTTTCGGGGCGTATTTTATTTTATAATTTTTCTGACTACTTATGAGCGATGCTTTAAAACATGAATGCGGAATAGCAATGGTTCGATTGCTAAAACCTTTAGAATATTACAAAGAAAAGTACGGCACTGCCTTCTTTGGAGTAAACAAGATGTATCTAATGATGGAAAAACAGCACAACCGAGGTCAAGATGGTGCTGGTTTTGCAAGTATTAAATTAGACGTGAACCCAGGAGAGCGCTACATTAGTAGAGTGCGCTCAAATGCATCTCAACCCATACAGGATATTTTTGCGCAAATTAATGAACGTATTAACAATGAATTTGAAATACATCCAGAATACAAAGACGATGTAACTGCTCAAAAGAAGAACATTCCATACATTGGGGAGGTATTTCTAGGTCATGTGCGTTATGGGACATTTGGGGTAAATAGTGTAGAAAATGTGCACCCTTTCTTGCGACAGAATAATTGGATGCATCGTAACCTCATTATTGCAGGTAACTTTAACATGACGAATACTAACGAACTTTTCGACAACCTTATTAAGCTAGGAATGCATCCTAAAGAGAAGGCAGATACGATAACCGTTATGGAAAAGATTGGTCATTTTTTAGATGATGCAGTTCGAAAATTATATAAAAAAGCTAGAAAAGCAGGATTAAACAAAATTGAAGCGTCTCCATACATTGCAGAACACTTAAATGTTGCCAAAATATTACGCAAGTCTGCTAAAGATTGGGACGGCGGGTATGCCATGGCAGGAATGTTAGGCCACGGTGACAGTTTTGTTTTGCGCGATCCTGCAGGCATAAGACCAGCATATTTTTACCAAGATGATGAAGTTATTGTTGTCGCTTCCGAACGGCCAGCCATACAGACCGTTTTTAATGTCCCATTCGAATCTGTTCAAGAATTAGAACCCGGTCATGCTATTATCATTAAAAAAGATGGTAATATGAAAGTTACCGAAATACTCGAACCTTTAGAAAGAAAATCGTGCTCTTTCGAACGAATCTATTTTTCAAGAGGTAGTGATGCTGAAATTTATCAAGAAAGAAAAGAACTTGGTAGACTCGTGATGCCTAAAGTTTTAGAGGCTATAGATTACGATACTGAAAATAGTGTGTTCTCTTTTATCCCTAATACTGCCGAAACTTCATTCTACGGATTATTAGATGCTGCTCAAAATGAGTTGAATAAACAAAAGAATGAAGCCATTTTAAAAGAAGAAGGCAGTCTTACAACCGAACGATTGCTTCAAATTCAGCAACATAAGATTAGAACAGAAAAAATTGCAATTAAAGATGTAAAATTGCGAACATTCATCACAGACGACAGTAGCCGAGATGATCTTGTAGCTCATGTATATGATGTTACTTATGGAGTTGTAAAAGAAAGTGACAATCTTGTTATTATTGATGACAGCATTGTACGAGGTACGACTCTTAAAAAGAGTATTCTTAAAATGTTAGATCGATTAAAACCGAAACAAATTGTAGTCGTTTCTTCTGCCCCCCAAATTAGATATCCAGATTGTTATGGAATCGATATGGCTAGATTAGAAGATTTAGTTGCTTTTCAAGCCGCACTCGCATTACATAAGGAAAGAGGCACCTATGCGGTTGTTGATGACATATATAATAGATGTAAAAAACAAACTGCGCTACATGATAAAGAAGTTGTAAATCATGTAAAAGAACTTTATGCTCCTTTTTCAGATGAGGAACTTTCAGATAAAATTGCACAGATTATAAGTGTAGAGACCATCAATGCGAAAGTAAAACTTATTTTCCAATCTGTCGACAACCTCCATATAGCGTGCCCAAAAAATCTTGGTGATTGGTATTTTACGGGTAATTATCCCACTCCAGGTGGTAACAGAGTTGTAAATAAAGCCTATATAAATTTCTATGAAGGAAATACCGAAAGAGCATATTAATGTTAAAGTGGTGTAATTTACTTACAAAAAAGAGCACTTTAACGAGTATTTAGACTTTTAGTCCAAAAGTAGGAAAAGTCTGTAAATGCTATTACTATTTGGTATATATTTGAACCATACCATAGCATAAGTAGGTTAAGTTCATGGTAAGATTTGGGGCAAAAAAGGTAAACTCTTGTTTACCTTTTTTCATTTTATATAGTTATCACAAATCAATCACCCACTACAGCATACTCGGAAAATAGTGTTATTCTCAGAATCTGTTATGTGAAACTATCCTTCAGAAGATCTATTTAAGCTCCATTCCCTCTTTTAACATTAGGCTGACGACCAACGTATACCAAATACATTATATTTTCTTAAACGCCATTTTCACAAATAGCGTTTCGACCATATGCTATTATCTTAAGGACCTCAGAAGGGAAAAGTAAGGTCTATCTCCTGCCTTAGTAACTTTATAAATGCTATTGTAAACGCCATTGAACGAAAAAAGGGGCAATTGGTCTAAAAGTTTATTTTCGGAGATTTAAATTGTTCTATATTTGAATTATACCATAGCATAAGTAGGTTAAGTTCATGGTAGATTTGGGGCAAAAAAAGGTGAACTCTCGTTTACCTTTTTTTATGCGTAATAGTTTCTAGTTTTTCTCTTAAAGTATCTTTTCATATTTATTAATAAAAAAGCCTGCATATCAAATAGACATACAGGCTAGTAAAATAATACAGTTAATGTTTATTTATTTTGCGCATATCGGGTTGCAACTTCCTCCCAATTAATTACTTTAAAGAAAGCCCCAACATAATCTGGGCGTTTATTTTGATATTTTAAATAGTAGGCATGTTCCCAAACATCTAATCCTAAAATTGGCGTTCCGCCACAACCCACATCGGGCATTAAAGGGTTATCTTGATTTGGTGTAGAACAAACTTCTACTTTTCCACCTTTATGTACACACAACCAAGCCCATCCAGAACCAAATTGACCTTTAGCAGCTTCTGAAAATTTTTCTTTAAAATCTTCGAAACTTCCATAGGCACTATTAATTGCAGTTTCCAGTTCGCCAGACGGTTTTCCACCTCCATTTGGGGACATTACTTCCCAGAAAAGACTATGATTATAAAATCCACCTCCGTTATTACGAACGGCCTTATTTTTCATATCAAGATTAGAAAGAATGTTCTCAATGGTTTTTCCTTCGTTATCGGTGCCTTCTATAGCAGCGTTTAATTTATCGGTATATCCTTGATGATGCTTCCCATGGTGAATTTTCATGGTTTTTTCATCTATATGTGGCTCCAATGCATCATGAGCATACGGTAATTTTGGCAATTCAAATGACATATGTTTTCGTTTTTAGTTAGTATATATTTTATCTACCTCAAAAATACAGCTTTAACCATCTAAAAACTGTTATAGAATTTATAAGATTTTTATGTTTCTATAGATAAATCTAATAATGCTCTTCTCAATTCCTTCTTTTACTTAATTTAGTAAAAAATCAAGTCCATTGAATTCACCCACTCCTTTTACAATTTACAACGCCTCTGCTGGAAGTGGTAAAACCTTTACCCTTGTAAAAAAATATCTACTTCTTTTATTGCGCTCAGAAAAAGCTGGAACGTATAAAAATTTATTGGCAATTACCTTTACTAATAAAGCAGTTGCCGAAATGAAAGAACGAATCGTTTCAAACCTAGTTGCTTTTTCTGAAGAAAGTGCTCTCGATACTCCTTCAGATATGATGGGTTTCATCGCTGAAGAATTACAACTTACACTACCAGAAATTCACAATCGCTCTAAAAGAACGTTGCAACATTTATTACATCATTATGCAAGTTTTAGTGTAGAGACCATCGACCGGTTTAATCATCAGCTTATACGAACTTTTGCGAGAGACCTTAAATTAGACGGAAATTTTGAAGTCACTCTAGACACAAAACAACTGTTAGAAGAAGCTGTGGATAAACTTATTAGTCGCGCTGGAGAAGATCTAGAAATAACGCAAGTATTGCTAGATTTTGCTTTGGATAAAACAGACGAAGACCGCTCGTGGGATATCGCTAAAGATATTGTCTCTGCTTCAAAAATATTGCTTAATGAAAACGATCTTCCGAAGGTACTAGCTTTAAAACAACGCTCTTTAAAAGATTTTGTTCTTTTGAAAAAACACCTACTCGATCAAATAAAAATTTATTCTGAAACTATTTCAAATGAAGCTTCAGAACTGCTTCAGTTAATTGAAACTAGAGGAATAAGTCCCAGTGATTTTAGTGGAGGGTACTTTTCAAAATATTTGACATCCCTTTCAGAAAAAAATTTCAATGTTAATTTTGATCTTGCTTGGCAAAATAATATGAGGATAAAACCAATGTATCCTGGGCGATTATTAAAAAGCAATCCAGAAAACGCCGCTATTATTGATGAACTTTCACCTCTTTTTGAAGAAAAGTTCCTTTCAACAAAACAAAATATCTTAAAAATAAAATTTAATCTAAATGTCTTAAAAAACCTTATTCCGTTATCTGTAATTAACCTAGTGCGTCAGGAAATGGAGGGCATTAAAGAGGAAAAAAATATTATTCCTATTTCAGAATTTAACACCTTAATTTATAATGAGATAAAAGATCAACCAGCTCCTTTTATTTATGAGCGATTGGGTGAAAAATACCAACATTTTTTTATAGATGAATTTCAAGACACCTCGAAATTACAATGGGAAAATTTAATTCCGCTTGTCGACAATGCACTTTCGCAACTCGATGGTGATGGGAACACTGGTTCTTTGTTATTGGTAGGTGATGCAAAGCAGTCTATTTACCGTTGGCGAGGAGGGTTGCCAGAACAATTTATCTCACTTTACGGCGGAGTGTCTCCTTTTTCTACCCTTCCGGCTGTTTTAAATCTAGACACTAATTATAGAAGTACGCACGAAATTATCGATTTCAATAATGCTTTCTTTAGGTATGTTTCTAATTTTTTTGGAAATCCTATTCACGAATCATTATATAAAATTGGTAATGAACAAAAAAGCAATGCAAAGAAAAATGGGTATGTAGAAATTCAATTTATAGAAAATACAGCGAAAGAGGAAAAAGATACCAGTTACTGTGCCGCAGTACTTGAAGCGATACAAGTATTAAAAAATGATACATTTCAATACAGCGACATCTGTATTTTAACACGTGCAAAGAAAGATGGGATTACGCTAAGCTCTTTTCTTATGGAGCAGGGGATTCCCGTTATTTCTCAAGAAACGTTACTGCTTCAGTATTCAGAAGTTATTCTTTTTCTTGTAGATATATTAACACTCACGCTATTTCCCGAACACGAGGAGGTAAAAATACGCATCCTAGATTTTCTTCATAAAAAATTTCAGATCGAAGAACCACAGCATACTTTCTTTAAACGGTTTTTAAGTCAATCGATAGAAGACTCACAGTCACTACTTTTAAAATATAACATAGATATCGATTTCCATTATCTTGCTTCTGTTTCGCTGTATCAAAGTTTCGAGTATACCATTAGACAGTGTGCCTTAGAGAAAAATGCAGATGCTTATCTCTTTGGTTTTATGGATTTTGTATACGACTTTCAACAGCAACCTCAAGCTGATAAAACTGGATTTTTAACCTATTGGGAGCAAAAGAAAGACAGTGCCTCTTTTCCAGCAGGAGAAGGAACAAATGCAGTACAGGTCATGACCATCCATAAAGCAAAAGGGTTAGAATTTCCTGCAGTGATATTTCCGTATGCCGACATTAATATATACGACGCTAAACGCGAAAAGATTTGGTTTCCTTTCGAACATGAAGAAACAAACTTTAAAGAAGTACAATTAAATTTTAATAAAGACATCGAAACCTTTGGGTCTAAGGGAACCGAATTATATCATGATTTACGTAATACGTTAGCGTTAGACAATCTAAATTTACTCTACGTTACCCTTACGAGAGCCGTAGAGCGATTGTATATTTTTTCTGAAACGCCTTCCGCAATAAGAGATGATGGCCCTACAAAATACAGTCAGTTTTTTTCTGAATTTTTGAAAAACCGCAACTTATGGAATGAAACACAACTACTATATAGCTTCGGAAAAAAAGACTTAAAAATACCTGTTAAAACCATTACTGAAGCTGAACCAATTTTACCTATATATGTATCTACTTCCCCATCTGAACACAATTTAAGTATAATAACTACCGATGCAACTCTTTGGGAAACTGAAGCTGAAGAGGCTATTTCTGTTGGTAATCTACTGCATGATACCATGGCAGAAATTAAGTATGTCCAAGAGGTCGAGCCAGTTTTAAGCGGGCTTTCGATTCGAAATGTGATTCCTCTCGATGAATTTAACGCCCTAGAGAAAACTGTTAAGCGTATTGTTTCACACCCAGAATTACAAGATGTTTTTAATACAACCGACATAATTAGAAACGAATGGGATATTATTACTTCGGAAGGCTTTGTAGTTCGCCCAGATCGATTAAACATTGATAGTAACACTTCGGTTCGCATTATAGATTACAAAACTGGAGTTCCTACCTATCATCATGAAGAACAACTCAACGGATATGCGATCGCTTTGCGTGACATGGGATTTAAAGTAAAAGAAAAAATACTAATCTATGCGAACGCACAGGAAATTACGATAAATAAATTTTAACTTTGAACCGTTAAAACTCGAACTATGTACGGAAAAATAAAAGAACACCTTCAAAAGGAAATTCAAGAAATAAAAGATAACGGACTTTATAAACGGGAACGTATCATTACATCACCACAGGATGCTGTTATAAAAATTTCTACCGGGGAAGAAGTAATAAACTTTTGCGCTAATAATTATTTAGGTCTATCCTCGAACCCAGAAGTAATTCAAGCAGCAAAAGATGCTATGGATACGCATGGTTTTGGTATGTCATCGGTACGTTTTATTTGCGGAACGCAGGATATTCATAAAGAATTAGAACAAAAAATCGCCGATTTCTATGAAACGGAAGACACTATTTTATACGCTGCTGCATTCGATGCGAATGGAGGTGTTTTTGAGCCTTTATTAGGAAAAGAAGATGCTATTATTTCCGACTCTTTGAACCATGCCTCTATCATTGATGGAGTTCGCTTATGTAAAGCAGCCCGCTATCGATACGAGAATAGCAATATGGAAGATCTTGAAAAACAATTAAAGGCAGCGAATGAAGCTGGCGCAAGGCATAAGATAATTGTGACAGATGGTGTGTTTTCTATGGATGGTCTAGTAGCCCCACTAGATAAAATTTGTGATCTTGCTGATAAATATGATGCCATGGTCATGATCGATGAGTGTCATGCAACCGGATTTATAGGAGCCACTGGACGTGGGACGCTCGAAGAAAAGGGAGTAATGGGGAGAATTGATATTATTACTGGAACGTTAGGAAAGGCCCTTGGTGGTGCAATGGGGGGATATACAACAGGAAAAAAAGAAATCATTGATCTCCTTAGACAAAGATCCAGACCTTATTTATTTTCAAATTCATTGGCACCAGCAATTGTAGGAGCTTCGATAAAAGTTTTTGAAATGTTATCTAACGATACATCACTACGAGACACCTTAGCTGAAAATACAGCTTATTTCAAAAAAGGAATGAAAGATGCTGGATTCGACATTATTGATGGTGATTCTGCGATCGTCCCAGTAATGTTGTACGACGCTCAATTGTCTCAAAACATGGCAGATAAATTATTAAAAGAAGGCATTTATGTTATTGGTTTTTTCTACCCAGTAGTTCCTAAAGAAAAAGCAAGAATAAGGGTGCAACTGTCAGCGGCTCACACACAAAAACATCTCGACAAAGCGATTGCTGCATTTGTTAAAGTTGGCAAAGAATTAGAGGTTATATAAATCCAAGACTCATTATTTATAGGGCGTTCGCTGTCTATTTGTGAAAAATTTAATAGATTTGCTTTTGTTAATTAGTTTTAACAACTTACTTTTGCTCTAATTAACACTTAAAAATTAAACAATCGAATATGAAACATCTTAACAGTATTTTAGTTGCTGCCCTCTTAATTATTGGAGTTGGCGTAGCAAATGCACAAGACGAAAACAACCCTTGGCTAATCGAGGTTGGTGTAAACGCTGTTGACCTTTTCCCCGTTGGGCTTGAGGATGGTCAACAGGCATCAAATCCCATGCGAGGAGAACTTTTTGAAGAATTTTACAATGTAGACGATCACTGGAACATTTTACCTTCTGTGTCAAAATTGGCAATAGGTAGATATATTGGTGGTGGATTTACATTCAACGCTGTTGGTACTATCAACAGAATTGATAAAATTGGTGATATACCAGCAGATGATCTTAGCTACTACGGTGTAGATGGTGAGATCAACTATAGTTTTAGAGATTTACTTTTCGGTCCTGGAGGATGGTTTGATCCATCTATTGGAATCGGTGGTGGTTATACTTGGGTAGATGACATCGGATTTGGTACTGCTAATGGTCAAGTTGGATTAAAAATCTGGGTTGCTGAAAACATAGCATTAACTGCACAATCTAAATATAAGTATGCTTTTGAAGATACTTATGGTATAGAGCATTTCCAACATTCTGCAGGTGTAGCATTTAAGTTTGGTGGAAAAGATACTGACGGTGACGGAATCTACGATCAAGATGATGAATGTCCTGAAACTCCTGGTCTTCCAGAATTCAACGGTTGCCCAGATTCTGATGGTGATGGTATCGAAGATAGAAACGATGCATGTCCTAACACTCCTGGTTTAGCTGAATTTAACGGTTGTGCTGATACTGACGGTGATGGTATTGCTGATCCACAAGATGCATGTCCTACTGTTGCTGGTTTAGCTTCAATGAATGGATGTCCTGATACTGACGGTGATGGAATTACTGATGCTGATGACGAATGTCCTAACGAAGCAGGTCCTGCTTCTAATAATGGATGTCCTCAATTAGATAGAGATGGTGATGGTGTACTTGACAAAGATGACAGATGTCCAGATGTTCCTGGAACTGTTGCTAACCAAGGTTGTCCTGAAGTAACTACAGAGATTATCAAGCAATTGAACCAATATTCTAAAACAATTTTATTCGATTACGATAAAGCAACTATTCGTCAAGAATCTTACTCTGCTCTTCAGAGTATCGCTGATATCATGAAAGAATATCCAAACGCAAACTTCCATGTTGAAGGTCACACAGATAGCAGAGGTAGTGATTCATATAACTTGAAACTTTCTAAAGAAAGAGCAGCTTCAGTTATGACTTACTTAACTACTATCAACATTCCTGCTAACAGATTAACTTCTGAAGGATATGGTGAGTCTCGACCAATTGCAGATAACAAAACTGCTGCTGGAAGACAACAAAACAGACGTGTAGAGATTTCTCTTAAGAAATAAGCATCACGCTAAATAAATAATAGAAACGCCTCCGAGATATCGGGGGCGTTTCTTATTTTTATGAAATGCAAACATTCCTTGAAGAGACATTAGCAAAGATTCAATTAAAACATTCCGATCTAAGTTCTCTTATTTTAATTCTACCTAGTAAGCGTGCCGGGGGTTTTCTAAAACACCACCTGCGACAAAATGCATCAAAGACTTTTTTTGCTCCAAAAATTCTTAGTATTGAAGAATTTATAGAAACATTATCAGACCTATCGATCATTGATACGACCGAATTAATGTTTAAAAGTTTTGAATCATATCAAGCCACAACATCAATAACAAATAAAGACGATTTTGAAACTTACGCGTCTTGGGCTACAACACTTCTTAATGATTTTAATGAAATAGACCGACATCTAGTTGAAACGGATTCTTTTTTCAATTATTTAACAAGTATCAAAACTTTAGAACGATGGGGTGTTCAAAATGAAAAAACCCAACTCATAACTAGTTATTTAACCTTTTGGGAAAATCTTCCAGATGTATATGAGAACCTTCAATTACTTCTATTAAAAGAAAAAATAGGGTACCAAGGGCTTGTCTACAGAAAAGCAGCTGAGAAAGTAGACCAATACATTAACAAAAGCCTTTCTAGTAAACATATTTTTATCGGTTTTAATGCATTAAATAATGCGGAGCAACAGATCATTCAGAAATTACTAGAAGCAGGTAATACAGAAGTTTATTGGGATGCTGATGCGTATCTTTATAATGATACTAAACATGGCGCCTCATTATTTGTTCGAGAATACCTTCAGACGTGGAATTATTATAAAAAAAACGATCTGCCGTCGTTCCCAAATAATTTCAAAAAAAATAAAGACATTGAACTTATTGGTGTTCAAAAAAATATTGGTCAAGCAAAATATGTAGGAAAATTACTTTCAGAATTAACTTCAGAAGAACTTTGCAAAACTGCTATAGTTCTCGCAGATGAAACCCTCCTAGAACCTTTACTTGACTCTTTCCCTTCTAATGTGTCGAATGTAAACATTACCATGGGAGTGCCTATAAAAAACTTTCCATTAACCACATTCTTTGAAATGCTCTTGAAGCTTCATAGTCTAGAGACCGGTGTATGGTATTATAAAGATGTATTAGCACTTCTTAATCATCCAACAGCAAAATTACTGTTGAAAAATGGCAATAAAATTCTTAAAGAAATAAATGCTGAGAATACCACTCACATATCCGAAGAATTACTTCTACAAATTTGTGGTAAAGAGGATAAAATGATGGTGTCAAAATTATTTGGTGTATGGAATGACCGAAGCAATACAGCATTAAATATATGTAGTTTCTTGCTTCTTCAACTAAAATCACTGTATGAGAAAGAACCACTTAAAAAAGTAATCGCTTATCAACTCTATACAGTTTTCAAAAAAATTGAAGCGCTTGATAATAAATTTTCACATTTAAAAACAATTCGTACAATACATTCTTTGTTTAGAGAACTAATAGCAACTACGACACTTGATTATGCGGGAGATGCTTACGATGGACTACAAGTTATGGGGGTTCTCGAAACTCGTGTACTTGACTTTGAAAGGGTTATAATGACATCTGTAAATGAAGGAATTCTTCCTTCTGGAAAATCGAATGCCTCTTTTATTACATACGATTTAAAAGTAGCTTTCAACCTACCTAAATACACCGAAAAAGATGCTATTTATACGTACCATTTCTATCACATATTACATCGGTCTAAAAATATAAAGCTGTTATATAACACCTTTTCAGATGGATTAAATACTGGGGAAAAAAGTCGTTTTTTGTTGCAACTAGAAATTAATAAACATGAAAATCATTCGCTACATCATAAGTTAGTTACTCCAGAAATTAAAATAGAACAACGAACACCTAAAACAATTGAAAAAACAACTGGGGTTATGAATCGCTTGCAGGAAATTGCTGAAAAGGGATTTTCTCCTTCCGCCCTTACATCGTATATCCGTAATCCTATTGACTTTTATTTTCAGAAAATAATAAGACTTAGTGAAATTGAAGAAGTAGAGGAAACAATTGCTGCAAATACTATGGGAACTATAGTTCATGATGCACTTGAAAACTTATATAAGCCTTTAGAAGGTTCGAATTTTACCAGAGATTCATTAAAGGAAATAAGGAAAAAAGCAACTAATGAAGTTCAGTCTCAATTTGAAAAAACATTTCCAGGAGGGAATTTTAATACAGGGAAAAACCTTATCATCTTCGAAGTTGCCAAACGGTATGTGACAAATATGATCGATTCAGATAGCGCGCAAATTAATGCTGGAAACACTATCGAATTAATTAGTGTTGAACAAGAATTTCGCGTGCCTATTATTATATCTGAACTTCCTTTTCCAACTCATATTCGGGGTAAAATTGATAGAATTGACCGATATAATGACCAATTACGTATTATAGATTATAAAACCGGAGCAGTACAAGATACAGATTTAAAGATTTCTGAATGGGAATCACTAATTTCAGACTATAAATACAGTAAGGCTTTTCAGGTATTAACATATGCATATATGATATACGAGGCTCAAGGAATAACCGCAATGGAAGCTGGAATAATATCTTTTAAAAACCTGAACAGTGGCTTTCTCAAATTTATAGACAAATCGGTATCTAAATCTGGGACTTCAGCAATTACAGCTGAAACACTAGAGCTCTTTACTTTTGAAGCAAAAAAACTAATTCTCGAAATTTGTGATTCCACAATTCCATTTATTGAAAAAGAAATAACCTAATGAATATCGAAACGAACCAAATTCTACACAACGACAAAAATAAAAAACCCATACTATACGACTGTTATTATAAAAAATCTAAAAGTCCTAAGCCTGTTATTATTTTCTGCCACGGTTATAAAGGACTTAAAGATTGGGGTGCTTGGGATCTAATGGCTAAAACATTTGCAAATGAAGGTTTCTTTTTTCTGAAATTTAACTTTTCTCACAATGGAACAACCGTAGAACAACCTCTAGATTTTTCAGATCTTGACGCATTTGCAAATAATAATTTTACAACAGAACTAGATGATCTGGATCGTGTTATTAATAAAGTAACAAGCTCTACGCTTTACGCTCAAGAGGCAGATGTAACCAAAATCTCATTAATTGGTCACAGTCGAGCTGGTGGCATTGTACTAATTAAAGCAGAGGAAGATGCTCGAATTAGAAAAGTAATCACTTGGGCAGGGGTATCAAATTTTAAATCACATTTTAAAGAAGGAACTGAAGCTTTTAAACAATGGGAGGATAGTGGAGTTATTTATGTAGAGAATAGCCGCACACAACAGCAAATGCCACATTATTTTCAATTTTATAAAAATTTTAAAGAGAATGAAGATCGACTTACTATTAAAAGAGCAGTATCAAGTCTAACAATACCCTATTTAATTTTACATGGAGATGATGATCACACAGTAAATCTTAAAGAAGGAAAGCTTTTACAAAGTTGGAACAAACACAGCACTTTAAAAGTTATTGAGAATGGTGATCATGTCTTTGGAGCTTCTCACCCTTGGAAATCTTCAAAACTCCCCACAAAACTGGATGAAGTTATTGGTATCACTACATCATTTTTAAAAAAATAATAGAAAATCCTCTTGGTTTACAGGAAAAATCCCCTATAAATTTGGGTGGATTCACGGTTGATATAAACATATCTATTACATACTTTTATACTGTAAATCAGTATATTATGTCATATTTAGAACCAAAATTATTATCACGCTACCAATGGAAAAAGGTATTAAAGGGTGTTCCCAGCAAAAGAGACCTTGCTATTTTTAGAAGAGACATCGAAATTTATGAGCGTTCAAAAAGAGAGACGCGCCAACACAGTGCTTAACAACATGAAAAAAGACACATCAATTAGACATGTCTTTTTTATTGAACTTCTGTTTTTAAAGGAAGTTAGTGGAGAATATCGGAGTCGAACCGATGACCTCTACGCTGCCAGCGTAGCGCTCTAGCCAGCTGAGCTAATCCCCCATACTAGAAAGGGCTAAATTAGTAAAAAAATTAATCCTGAACCTGTAAAACTAACAAAGGTTTTGTAGTATGAAACTCTTTCTTTAATACAACATTTTTCTCCCACAATTTTTTGAAAAAACCTCGTTTACGACGCACAACACACAGCATATCAGGATTAATACCTTGATAGTGTTCTAATACGGCCTGGAAAGTAGTCGCGTTTTCTGTCTTAGTATAAGAAGTTTTTATTTTATCAACATATTCACTCACCGACAACATTGTATCTGTGCTTTCTGGTGTCTCCACATGTAAAAGGTGAATTTCAGTTCCAAAATGCTTAATAAATTTACGAACTGGAGCAAGCGTTCGTTTCTTTTCAAATGAACCATTTTTAAATGCCATTAACATTGTCTTAGGCTGCGAAAATTTTTCCCCTTCTGGCACAATTAGAATAGGGATATTCGTAGCCTTTAAAAGCTTTCCAGACATATTTCCTAAATATACTTCTTCACGAATTGAATTACTTCTAGGAGACAACACCATAAGATTAATAGAAATGTGTTTATTAAAGCGCTCAATTCCATCAACTACACCTCCTTTAATAGGGTGAGCTACTACCGTTACTCCTTTATTATCAACTTTAGATAATACATAATCTAATCTGTTTTCAGATTCTTCTTTAAGTACAGTATTTAATTTCGACCCAGTACCAGCTCTAGAAAATTCTTGAAATACAGAAACAACGTAGACATTTGCATCTACCTCTTGTGCGAGATCAATCGCATATTGTAAATTACTTGCCGAATTTTCTGAAGATCCCACGGGAACCAATATATTTTTCATAGTTGTATTGTTTCTAGTATGTTTAAATTTAAGCCTTGTAAAGGGAAACAGTGCAAAATTAGTTGGAAAAAATGATTCGCAAGGCAAAACTTTCAGAAATTGAGGAAATTATAAACTTAACTAAGGCATGTGCAGCCCACATGATTTCTCAAAACATTTTTCAATGGAACGAACACTATCCTAATAAAGAAGCCTTTTTAAAAGATCTAGACCGACAAGAATTGTATGTACTTTTTTCAGAAAATAGTATTGTTGGATGTGTCGTAATTTCTTCGGAAAAAGATGCCGAATACAACGATATTTCTTGGAGAACAGACGATAGTATACAGTATTATATTCATCGTCTCGCCGTTCACCCGAAGCATCAAGGTTTCGGAAACGCTAGAAAATTAATGGATTTTGCAGAAGCTTACGGCAAAACAAATAATGCCATTTCTATTCGATTAGACACCTTCAGCAAAAATGTAAGAAACCAACGTTTTTATGAAAGAAGAGGATATTTAAAATTGGGAACTATCTATTTTCCAAAGCAAAGTAAACATCCTTTCTTTTGCTATGAATTGATTCTTTAAGAAGGTCTCGCGCATGTTTTTTCTTATAAAAAAATCAATGATTTCAATATCACTTTAGTAATCCGAATTACAAAGATTCGGTAGCTTTGCACCGCTCATGATCTCAACCGATATTTCTTTTAAACGAATTCAGCAATTGGCACTTCCGGCGATCGTGTCGGGCATCGCAGAGCCGGTACTTTCCAGCACCGATGCTGCTATTGTGGGAAATATACCAGAATTTGGAACCGAATCACTTGCAGCCGTAGGAATTGTAGGTGCTTTTCTTTCTATGCTTATTTGGATTCTTGGACAAACACGAAGTGCCATCTCAGCAATCGTTTCACAAAATCTTGGGGCCGGAAAATTAAGTGACCTTAACAGTTTCCCTGCGCAAGCCATCTATTTCAATATTGCATTAAGCCTTATCGTTCTACTGTCTACGTACTTTTTCGTGGAAGAAATCTTTACGTTATTAAATGCTGAAGGAATTATTTTAGTCTTTAGTATAGATTATTACAACATTCGTGTTTGGGGGTTTCCTTTAACACTTTTCACTTTTGCAGTATTCGGTTTGTTTCGAGGGCTACAAAACACGTTCTGGCCCATGGTGATCGCAGCTATCGGAGCAGGAGTTAATATCGCGTTAGATTTTATGTTTGTTTATGGTGTTGAAGGTTATATTAATCCTATGGGTATTCAAGGAGCTGCGTGGGCAAGTCTTATTGCTCAAGCATTAATGGCGGTACTAGCACTGTTATTTTTACTTAAAAAGACCTCTGTGTCGCTTCGATTACGATTTCCTTTACATCCCGAAATTAATCGACTGGTATCTATGAGCTTTAATTTGTTTATACGTTCTGTTGCGCTTAACGCAGCACTGTTACTCGCCGTACGAGAAGCAGCAGATCTCGGTAAAGAATACATTGCGGCCCACGCTATTGCAATTAATTTATGGTTGTTTACTGCATTTTTTATAGATGGTTATGGTGCCGCTGGAAATGTTTTAAGTGGAAAATTATTAGGAGAACGTAATTTTACTGGACTTTGGACACTTACAAAGCGGGTAAACAGTTACAATATTGTTGTTGCAGCAATTCTGGTTTTGGTTGGATATATTTTTTACGAACCATTAGGACTACTCTTTAACAAGGACAAGGAAGTGCTTTCGATCTTTTATGGAATGTTTTTCATGGTATTGCTTTGCCAACCTATTAGTGCTCTTGCTTTTACGATGGACTCAATCTTTAAAGGGTTGGGCGAAATGAGTTTTCTTCGGAATGTTCTTCTCGGAGCAACTTTATTAGGTTTTATACCTGTACTTTATTTCTCTAAATATATGGAATGGGGACTCATCGGAATATGGATAGCAATAGTAGTGTGGGTAGCTTACCGCGCGGCAGCTTTGATTATTAAATATAAAAGAAAGTACATTCCATTAGTTGAAAAATAAATACATTTACCATAAAAAAGAATGGAAATAATTGAATTTATTGGAGGAGCAGGATTCTGGCTAATTATCGCAATATTGGTAATCGCGGTCGTAATTTTTAATAAAGTAAGAAACCGTAAGTAATATAGATCGCTTTCTTCTTACTTTAAAACCAAAATATGGAAACCTTTGAATATCTTACTGGAAAGGGTGGATTTTTAATACTGGCTCTTATTGTTGTAATTCTGGTTTTGTACAATAAATATCAAAATTGGCGCTACACTAAACCCACTCGCAAAAAGAAAAAATAGATGCTTTCTTCCCTAATATCGTACCTTTGCTTTTTAGAAATCTGAGAAAATAGTTTTAATAGGTTAGATTAGACATTATTTACATGAGCAACATCCGCATCACCAAACAATTTTCTTTCGAAACCGGACATGCTTTGTACGGGTACGATGGTAAATGTCGAAACGTACACGGACATAGTTATAAACTGTCGGTAACGGTAATAGGAACTCCAAATTCAGATTCGAATCATGTAAAATTCGGAATGGTGATCGATTTTAGTGATCTTAAGAAAATCGTAAAAGAAGAAATTGTTGATGTGTTCGATCATGCAACCGTCTTTAATAAAAATACTCCGCACGTAGAGTTAGCTAAAGAATTAGCAGATCGAGGGCACAATGTACTTTTAGTTGCCTATCAGCCTACAAGTGAAATGATGGTGATCGACTTTGCCGAAAAAATAAAAGCCCGTCTTCCAGAAGGCATTCAATTGCACGCCTTAAAGCTTCAAGAAACCGCCACCAGTTATGCAGAATGGTTCGCTTCCGAAAATAAGTAACCTCGAAAAAGATTCTTTAATTGCAGAAATATATTTTTAGCACTTAAACTACCTCAGTAAACTGCCTACTCTTTTACTATCTTTACACCATGCAAATTCCTCCAGGAAAAAAAATATACTTCTCAAGCGACAATCATTTGGGGGCTCCTACACCAGCTGAAAGTAAACCCAGAGAAGAACATTTTGTAGCGTGGCTAGATCATGTTAAAGAAGATGCCGCAGCTGTCTTTTTGTTGGGAGACCTGTTCGATTTTTGGTTCGAATATAAAACTGTAGTCCCAAAAGGTTTTGTTCGTGTCCTTGGAAAATTAGCTGAAATTAGCGATAGTGGAATTCCAATTTATTTCTTTGTTGGAAATCATGATCTTTGGATGCACGATTACTTCGAAACCGAACTTAACATACCTATCTATCACGAACCTAAAGCATTTACATTCAACAATAAAAAGTTCTTTATTGGTCACGGAGATGGTAAAGGCCCAGGGGATAAAGGCTATAAGCGCATGAAGAAGGTATTTAAAAATCCCTTTTTTAAATTTCTTTTTAGATGGATGCATCCCGATATTGGCATGCGTGTAGCACAACATCTTTCTGTAAAGAATAAACTAATCTCTGGCGATGAAGACAAGCATTTTTTAGGAGAGGAGAATGAGTGGCTAGCGCAGTATGCAAAACGAAAGTTAGAAACCGAACATTACGATTACTTTGTTTTTGGTCACAGACATCTACCCATGACTATTCCTGTAGCAGAAAATAGTACCTATTATAATCTGGGTGATTGGATTATACACTACACGTATGGAGTTTTTGATGGCAGCTCTTTTAAATTAGAAACTTTTCCAACTACTCAAGCAAACGATTAAAAGTAATTGCATCGAGACGACCATCGGGAAACAAGCCTTGTTTCTCTTCGAAGTTCTTTAAAGACTCGAACGTTACATTTCTAAATAAACCATCTAAAGGAATTTCATATCCCTTTTCTATTAATAGTTTCTGAATCTCATATACAAAAGCACCTCGTTCCCCTAATCGAAGCGAATAGGAAGTTGGGTTTTCAGAAAACATATTTCGCAGTAAAATTTTCTTTTGTTCTGCTTCTGAAAGGACCTTCTCTTGTACAATTTCTTTTTTTGGTTGAAGCAACTGCGCCTCGTACATTTTAACAGCCGCTAACTTTTTTCGGTATTCTGAAACTGCAGCGACCGTCTGTGCATCATCATCGCTAGGGTTTCGTACATCAATACGTTCTGCGCCCCATTGTGTGATCACATATCCATTTAAAGCTTCAACTGCCTCGTAATAATTTAATACTTGTGGGCTCATTTCTTCACCCATAGTGATAGCTTCGGGAATTTCATATTCGTAATTTGGAGGATGAAAACGATGGTATTTTGAATACATGTTATACCCTAGAATGCCTAAAATAACTACTAATAGAAAAATAATGATTTGTTTCATAACGGGTTTGGTTGGCTTCCTGTAAATGTAGGAAAAACAGTTGAATTCTATTTATGAAAGAAAAATACGATTTATGCCTTTATATCCTTAAGTCGTAACTGAAGGTTTACATTGCCTTGCCATTCGTTTTCATCGATTACATAGGCAGCTTTAAATGGTTTCCCACTGCAAGCGATGTCCGCTTCCGAAGCCATCCCAAAACCAATCCCAACAAACGTCGGCGAGTTACTTTGTTGCACGGTAATTCTAAGGTGAGTTTTATCGGCGCCCACACATTTTCCATACCCAGTATCTTTTAAATGTTGGGTCATAAAAACAGGGGTCATATTTCCAGGTCCGAAAGGGGCAAATTGCTTCAGAATTCTATAAAATTTTGGAGTAATCGCTTTCAGGTTGATCTCGGCGTCGATACGAAGTTGGGGAGAAAGTAGTTTTTTATCGATAGTTTCAGAAACAACCTTTTCAAACGTTGTTTTAAACGCTTCGTAATCTTTTTCTAACAAAGTTAGTCCAGCCGCATATTTATGTCCTCCAAATTGTTCGATATGAGCGGCACATCCTTCTAAAGCATTGTAGACATCGAATCCTTTTACAGAACGTGCAGAAGCTGCTAACTTTTCTCCGCTTTTAGTAAAAACTAATGTCGGACGGTAGTATGTTTCGGTAAGGCGGGAGGCAACGATACCAATTACTCCTTTATGCCAATCTTCTTGATAGACTACTGTTGTTGAACGGTCTTCTTCTTTCCTTTCTAAAATTTGCTGAAGTGCTTCTTCGGTAATTTGTTTATCGGCTTCCCTTCGATCGAGATTAAATTGTTCTATTTCTGAAGCCCACACGGCAGCATGGTGCTGGTCGGTTTCTGTAAGAAGCGACACAGCATGATTTCCATGTTTCATTCTTCCAGCAGCATTGATTCGAGGTGCGATAATAAATACTACATCGGTAATGGTGAGAACTTCTTTTTTAACTTGTTTTAATATCGCTTTAAATCCAGTTCGCGGATTCGAATTAATTACCTTTAAACCAAAATGCGCCAAAATCCGATTCTCTCCAGTAATAGGAACAATATCGGCACCAATAGCCGTAGCAACAAGATCTAAATACAATAATAAATCATTAATTTTCAAACCACGATCTACCGATAATGCTTGAATTAATTTAAAGCCTACCCCACACCCACACAATTCTTTATAAGGATAATTGCAGTCGTCTCGTTTGGGGTCTAGTACTGCAACGGCTTCTGGAATTTCGGGTCCTGGCCTATGGTGGTCACAAATAATAAAATCAATACCTTTTTCTGAAGCATATTTCACTTTATCTATTGCCTTAATACCGCAATCGAGTGCTATAATTAAAGTAACATCATTATCCTGCGCAAAATCGATTCCTTGATACGACACTCCGTACCCCTCTGCATAACGATCGGGAATATATGTTGCGACATTTGGATAATATGTCTTTAGGTAAGAAGAAACTAAAGCTACACTGGTAGTTCCATCCACGTCATAATCGCCATATACTAAAATAGATTCTTTGGCAGCAATGGCTTTTTGAATTCTTGCTACTGCCTTATCCATATCCTTCATTAAAAACGGATCGTGGAGGCCACTAAGATCTGGACGAAAAAACCGTTTGGCTTCTTCGAAAGTTTCAATGCCACGTTGTAACAACAGACTTGCAATTACCTCATCAACACCTAAGGATTTAGTGAGCACTGCAATTTTTTGAAAATCAGGTTTGGGCTGTAAGGTCCAACGCATATTGATAGTGAAATTTTATAGGGAAGTGATGTGATAAAAGTACTAAATACTGTATGGATTTCTAAGTATTTTAGAACTATTTAAAGAGGTGTTTTTAAATTTGGTTTCATTATTGAAAAAGGGTTTTTCTTACAGTCGCAACTAAACAACTGAATTAAAAAGGAGTGTTTACCTGCTTATAATCAGTCTTTTAACGTCGTTTAAAACACTACAATGAAACTACTTTAGCACACTGAAAATAAGTATAATAATCCATAAACTCTACATCATGAAATTTAAAGTAAAAGGTAGATTACAAGCCGCTGTATGCGATGAAAACACCATGGTTGTTGCCAATACGACCCTGCGTATCTATAATATCGCTCAAAACATTAATGAAGCCACCGCATATACTGCTGCCCAAAGCAAAGAAGTTGCACAGGTTTTCGAAGAAAAAGAAATTAAAGACCGTTCTGGAAAACTGTTAGTAGAAACTACTACCGATGCAGAAGGGAATTACGAGTTTGAAATTGATGACCAGCAACAGGAATATTCTGGGGGTGCAATGGCTGTTTCGGTGTACTATAAAGACATTCCAAATTACGGGCAAGAAAATACAGACCGTCCAAAGGGATTTACCACATTTGAAGTGCTTCTTAACGTCATTCAACCACGCTGGGAACAAACCGAAAATGGGCTAATTGCCGGTTGGAACTATCAAATACTCCACCGTATCTGGTGTTATATTTTAAAAAGGTTAGATATCTGGGTAATCTGCGGAACACTTCGTAACTGCAAATCGCAGGAACCCATACAAGGTATTGATGTAATTGCAATGGACGATGATATCATAACAGACGATCGTCTAGGAATGGCTACTACCGACGCAAACGGGAGGTTCTGCATTTATTATCGTTCTGCCGATTTCAAAAAAACATTCCTTTCACCTTTTATAAATATAGAAACAACTCCTTTTCTAAGTCCAGGATACGGTCCCGACATTTATTTTAAATATGCACTTGGGGGAGATGAATTTGCAGCCGAGTCACACACAGAAGCTCATAAAGCTAGTCGCCGAAATGTTGGGAATTGTGTCTGTGTACACCTTTGCCTTGAGGATGCCCCTACGATTCCTAATGATGGAGAATTTGTTTCAGCTTTTTATAATATCGGGCACACAAGACGTTACCATCCCGTATTAAATATCGATCCAGTGACGGGAAGAACTACTGGAAAATTAGAAGCCGCTTGGAATGAGCAAGCTTTTTATAGCACTATTTTACTGTTGGGGTCGCTCACAGCCAAATTTAACGGACAGCCTACTGAATACAAATTTCAATACGCCACAGTTGCAGATCCTTCTACGCCTACAGGAAGTATTCCCGATGCAAGTTGGAACGATGTAACCGAAAGTCTTATTGCTAAAACCATTATTGGAGATCAACTGGTAAACAATACCGATCCGTCGTTAGGCAATCATAATTATGTGATACAAGGGTCGAATGCCGCAAATAGCTCGGGGGGGACCGACTACAAAGTTTCTTTTAATGGAAACTGGATCGAAGTACCACAAACTCCAGGAATTAATTTTGATGGCTCACTCATCCGACTAAAAACCGCCGACTTAACTGGAGGCGAAGTAGATAAAGGGGGGTTAGTGCCAGGAGCATCTTCAGGCCCATTAGAATCGAACACTTATATAGCATTGCGAATGTTTAAACGGGAAGCTGGAAATATGGCTTCGGAAACCATGTGCGGGTTTTCAAGGCCTTTGGCACTGTTTAATACCCAGTACAAAGATGTGCCTCAAGGCGGAACTTGGGACCCGGCTGGAAAAGATACTGAGTTGGGAATTGCGACTCTGGATTTACAGGAATTGGTCGATGGCGGTAGTTGTGCGAAAATCGAAACAACACTACAGGTAAATTATACGGCTGCAAACCCAAATTTAGGTGCAGTATCGCTAGTAATGTATGGACCCGGCGGACCTCATAGCTTTGATCCGATCACCTACACAACCCCGGGACAAGAGGCCCACGGAAGTTCACAATATACAGGAAATGTAGAGGAGCTACCCAATTGTGCTTTTGAAATAAAACTTTTTGCCGAATTAAACCTTACTAACGGAGAGCAGCAGCACCACACCATTCAAGACCGTGTACTGTATTGTAAGCTACATCAAGAATAAATTTAATTTTAGGGGAGGAAAGTCCGGAGAAAACGACATACTGTTTCCTTCGGATTTTTTGTGAACGCTTTTTTCTTTTTTCGTATTTTGTCCTTCAATCAAACATATAATACATGCCTTTAGTAACGCCTCTTTCTTCCGATCACGATAAAGAAACCCAACAATTAGCCGAGTTTTTCAATGAAACACTAGGGTTTTGCCCCAACAGTGTACTCACCATGCAACGACGACCCGCAATTAGCAAAGCTTTTATAAACCTTAATAAAGCTGTTATGGCGAACGAAGGTCGGGTTACATCCGCTCTTAAACGAATGATCGCTTGGGTGAGTAGCAATGCCACTGGATGTCGGTACTGCCAAGCCCACGCTATTCGTGCCGCTGAACGCTACGGAGCAGAACAGGAACAACTCGACAATATTTGGGAATATAGAACACACCCTGCCTTTTCTGAAGCTGAACGTGTTGCATTAGATTTTTCACTCGCTGCTTCTCAAGTACCCAATGCTGTCGATGGAACTATAAAAGAACGCTTATACGAACATTGGAATGAAGGAGAAATCGTGGAAATGCTTGGAGTTATTTCTTTATTTGGCTACCTCAACAGATGGAATGATTCGATGGGAACTTCAATTGAAGAAGGTGCGGTTGAAAGTGGAGACCAATACCTTGGTAAACATGGGTGGAATAAAGGGAAACATCTATAAAAAAGTTTCAGTCTAATGAAAAAGACAGTGCTCATCCTAATTTTAGTCTCCTTAGCGTCATGCAATTATCTTGAAGACTTGGCGGATGAAATGAAGGGGTTTCAGAAACAAACTATCGATAAGAATGATTATAAATATGTAATCGACAAAAAGAACCGTCGCGGTTATGTTACCATCGATAACAAAATCATGGACGGTATTTATATAGTACTTCAAGACAGTGTACTTTATGAAGAACTTCACATTAAGGATGGATTTTTGCATGGCCCCTATTATTATTTTAATTCTGAAGGTAACATTACACTAGAAGCTACTTATTATCATAGCTATCGAGATGGATTTGAAAAAATATATTATAAAAACGGCACGATACGATCTGAAAAAGAGTTTAAAAGAGGAAAACCAACGGGTACCGAATACCGCTACGATGAGACTGGAACTTTAGTTCAGAAAGAAATAGTTGAAGATGGTATTACCTATAAGCATCAATACTACCAAGGAAAGCACACGGGAACTGAATATCTAAAAACTATTCAAGGTGAGTCATTTTTAATATTTCTGAAATACGATAATTTAGGAAACATAAAACTAATCCTCGGAAAGCAAGAACCTGTTAACTCTTCTGAATTTTATGTGTTCGCTCCTAATTTTGATGTGATTGAAGTGGTAAATCCGAACCTTGATCCCGAAACAGCACAGTACTATTTTAGCATGCTACAGGATTTTTAAAGAAGTTCTTTAATTTTCTTTTGAAGCTGGGGCACCACCGATTCTTCAAACCATGGATTCTTGCTTCTCCAGAAACGATTAACTGGAGATGGATGTGGCAGCGGCCAGTACTTAGGAAGATATTCTTTAAAATTGCTCACCCGATTGGTAAGGTTGCTACCGTCTTTTGGTAAATAATAATTTGTGGCATAACTCCCAATAAGAAGAGTAAGCCTTACATTATTTAATTCTGAAAGCACCGCATCGTGCCATAATGGAGCGCATTCCTTTTGTGGAGGAAGATCACCCGTTTTCCCTTTTCCTGGATAACAAAATCCCATTGGTAAAATTGCAAAATTAGTTGTATTGTAAAAGGTTTTATCATCTACCCCAAGCCACTCTCTTAATCGCTTTCCGCTTTGGTCTTTCCAAGCGACACCGCTCTCGTGGACAATACGACCTGGTGCTTGACTTATTATAACGATCTGTGAGGCTTCAGATGCTTCGATAATCGGTCTAGGCCCCAATGGTAGTCGTTTGCTGCAGACTTCGCAATTTCGAATGGTTTTTAAAAGGTGCTTCAAGATTTTTTTTAAAAGGGTTACGTTTCAGTTAATCGAATTCAAAAAAAAAGCTACTTGAGGAAAACAATGCTATCCATACGTAATTAGTTTTTGTAGATACCCTCTATTTTTTAGACGCCAATGTTTTCCCGCCAACAACTATTACCAACTCCCCTTTTGGAGGTTTTGCTTCAAAATGTTCCAATACCTCGATAGCTGTTCCACGCACCGTTTCTTCATGAAGTTTTGAAATTTCTCTCGACACAGAGATTGGGCGATCGCTCCCAAAATACTCCACGAATTGCCCCAAGGTTTTAATGAGTTTGTGGGGGGATTCATAAAAAATAATGGTGCGGGACTCTTCAGAAAGAATTTTTAATCTTGTTTGCCTTCCCTTTTTTACGGGTAGAAATCCTTCAAAAACAAATTTATCGTTTGGCAATCCGCTATTTACTAAAGCTGGTACAAAAGCTGTTGCCCCAGGCAAACAATCTACTTCTATTCCTGCTTCTACACAGGCACGGGTTAATAAAAATCCCGGATCGCTAATGGCGGGGGTTCCTGCATCGCTAATAAGTGCGACTGTGGTTCCCGACAAAATTCGTTGTACAATCGCTTGGGTTGTTTTATGTTCGTTATGCATATGGTGCGAATGCATCTGTGTAGTAATTTCGAAATGTTTTAGCAATTTACCACTAGTACGAGTGTCTTCAGCTAAAATGAGATCCGCCTCTTGTAATACTTCAACGGCACGAAAGGTCATATCTTTTAAGTTTCCAATTGGTGTGGGAACGAGGTATAATTTTGCCATAGGATAGCGAGTATAAAGGCAGTTTTTAATAAAATTTAAAATAATTATTTACTAGGACCGGGTAGTTTCCGAAGCAATAAAAAAAGCAATTCTTATATAAATCGCTTTTCTACTACTGCCATAAAACGTTCCTCATACATGGGTTTTTTTAACCAATAATTATAATCTGGTTTTACTTTCCCCTTAATAAATGCTTGTGCTTCTTCGAAGGTGTTCATTGTATTAATTTGTGATAGCACCCGTGTGTAGTCTTCTGTACTATCGTCGAACAAATGTTTTATAAAAGCCAAACGATCGTTTAAACCAATATTAAGTCCTTTATTAATGCTATCGTTAAGAGATTTTGGCTTATCATCATCGCTTTCTATCGCTTTTGTTTTAATAGAACTGCTTGTTGGAAAAGTTTTTTCTTTGGTCGTATTTTCAACATCTCCTCCCTTTGTTGGTTGCTTGCGCTCGAACGTAGGGGTTTCTTGATAATTAGAAGCAAACTCTTCTAGATCATTCTTTATATATTTTGGTTTTGGGAGCACTTCTGCAAGTAATTCATCGACACGTTGAGATTGTTCGGGCATTTGTGCCACAATATCTTTAATCTTCTCCATTAAAGGTTCGATAAGGTCATCTTGATGTTGTGGTTGAGGTACTGGTTCGGGTTCGGTAAACCAATTCTCCTCACGAAAACTTTTAGAGTCTAATGAGGCTTCATTTTTATCAACTTTTTGGGTATTTTCAGCTCCTTCAATTTGGGTTTCCAAAAAATCTAAAATACTTAACCGCTCGTATATATTCGCTGTTACTTTTTTGAGACTAGCAGTGTCGAATTGCTTTTCTTCAGAAAGAATTTGTTGTGCCAACATTTGGATATCTGCCCTAAGTTTCTTCTTCATAACTTTTAAAATTATTCTCTTTTTCTCAATTTTGTTTTTATAAATTTACGCAACCTTTATGTAAACGGAAAATCTTTCTGTTTTCGTCTAATTCAATATCATGTTTCTCGAAAATACCGTAAATCAAAAAGAACAATTTGGCTGGATAGAAGTAATCTCGGGCTCTATGTTTTCGGGTAAAACAGAAGAACTAATTCGCCGCCTAAAACGTGCTCAATTTGCACGTCAAAAAGTAGAAATTTTTAAACCTGCTGTAGATATTAGGTACGATGAAGATATGGTGGTTTCGCACGATAGCAATGAAATTCGTTCTACTCCAGTACCTGCTGCAGCTAACATCCCTATGCTTGCTGATAATTGTGATGTGGTAGGGATCGATGAGGCACAATTTTTTGATGATGCTATTGTAAAAGTTTGTAATGATCTTGCCAATAGTGGAATTCGTGTAATTGTTGCGGGACTGGATATGGATTATAAAGGGAATCCGTTTGGCCCTATGCCGGCTTTAATGGCAACAGCCGAATATGTAACCAAAGTACACGCAGTGTGCACCCGTACAGGAAACTTAGCCAATTACAGTTACCGTAAAGCCAATAGTACCGATCTGGTATTGTTAGGAGAAACCGAAGAATATGAGCCATTAAGCAGAGCGGCTTATTACAAAGCAATGCTGCGTGAAAAGGTTCGTAAAATGGATGTTAAAGAGCCACAAGAGGTTCCTCCTAAAAAGCAAGCCTAGCATGCCTCAAGCCACCGAAACTATTCTTGAAATCGACTTAAATGCCTTGGCGCATAATTATAAGTATCTCCGTGCGAAGCTTCAGAAAAACACTAAATTTTTAGCGGTAGTAAAAGCCTTCGGTTATGGTAGTGAAGCTTCAGAAATAGCCACAGAATTAGCAACGCTTGGAGTTGATTATTTTGCTGTTGCCTACGCTGGAGAAGGGGAAACACTTCGTAATTCTGGCATTGAAACGCCGATTCTGGTACTGCATCCCCTCCCCGTAAATTTCGATGTTATTGTAGAACGTTGTTTGGAGCCAAGTATTTATTCACGAAAAATGTTAACCGAATTTATCGATTATACAAAAAAGAAAAATCAAAACTCTTACCCAATTCATTTAAAGTTTAATACGGGATTAAACCGATTGGGTTTTACAGAAAATGATCTCGAATTTATCGCTACAACACTTGCTGCAACAACTAGTGTAAAAGTACGATCTATACTTTCTCATCTTGCTGCAAGTGAGGATGCTTCAAAAAAAGATTTTACAAAAAAGCAACTTAAAAGGTTCGATGTTATTTCAGAAAAAATTAGTGCTGCTTTAAATTACAAACCACTACTTCATACGACTAATACCTCTGGAATTATTAATTATCCAGAAGCGCATTACGACATGGTTAGAAGCGGAATTGGGTTGTATGGCTTCGGAAACGATTCTGAAGAAAATAAAAACTTACATCCTGTTGCTACCCTTAAAACTGTAATTTCACAAATCCATTCCATTTCTGAAGGAGAAAGCGTTGGGTACAATATGGGATTTATTGCCGAAGGTTCTATGAAAACAGCAACCCTTCCCATTGGTCATGCCGATGGAATTACAAGAGCGTATGGCAAAGGAAAAGGATGGGTTACTATTCACGGACAAAAAGCACCTATCGTTGGAAATGTATGTATGGATATGATCATGGTCGATGTTACCCATATTGATTGTGAAGAAGGAGACGAAGTGATAGTTTTTGGAAAAAATCCATCTGCAGAAGCGTTATCTAGTGCCATCAATTCAATATCGTATGAATTACTCACCGCTGTATCTCAACGTGTGAAAAGAGTGATTTGTCGAAAATAAGTTTGGAGAATTCTAAACTCTTTGTTAAAAAACAGAATTTAGCTACATTAGTGCTCTATTAACTTAAAACCCATCAAAAAATGTTAAAAGAATTTAAAGATTTCATCATGACTGGCAACGTTATTGACTTAGCGGTCGCCGTTATACTAGCAGGTGCTGTTGGTTTAGTTGTGAGCGGATTTGTATCCGATATTATGATGCCTATTATTGGTCATTTCGCCGGAGGCGTTGATTTTGCCGACATGAAAGTAGTACTTGACGAAGCTGTTATAGGACCAGAAGGTGTTGTAGTAGAGCCAGAAAATGCAATTATGTATGGTAAATGGGTAAATGCAATCATCAACTTAATCATTGTTGGATTTGTATTATTCATGATCGTAAAATCTTATGCAAAAGTGCGTGCTAAGAAAGAAGAAGCACCTGCACCACCTCCAGGACCGTCAGAAATAGATCTTTTAAAAGAGATTCGTGACGAGCTTAAAAGAAAATAACAATACGTAGCAGCCGCTACACTATTTATTTTTTAATCTTTAAACCCTCCAAGGCTTTGTGCTACGGAGGGTTCTTTTTTTGTTTAATTTCTAAAAGTTTATTGGTAATGGCGTATTTTTGAGCATCGATTAAAAACCTTTAAATCACAATTGAAAATGAAAGTCGCAATTGTTGGTGCTACCGGGATGGTAGGTACCGTTTTATTAAAAGTATTAGAAGAACGAAATTTTCCAATCTCCGAATTACTTCCCGTAGCCTCTCAACGATCGGTTGGGAAACAGTTGGTCTATAAAGACAAACTATATTCGATTGTAGGCATGCAAACCGCTATAGATGCAAAACCCGATATTGCAATTTTTTCTGCAGGAGGAAATACCTCACTAGAATGGGCTCCCAAATTTGCAGCCGCAGGCACAACAGTAATCGATAATTCATCTGCATGGCGAATGGATGCAGATAAAAAATTAATTGTACCAGAGATTAATGCTCAAGTTTTAACAAAACAGGATAAGATTATTGCAAATCCAAATTGCTCTACGATTCAATTAGTAATGGCATTGGCGCCACTTCATAAAAAATATACCATGAAACGCGTTGTTGTTTCTACCTATCAATCGGTTTCTGGTACTGGCGTTAAGGCGGTACAGCAAATGGAAAACGAAATGGCTGGTATAAAAGGGGAAATGGCATACCCCTACCCTATTCATAGAAATGCATTACCACATTGCGATGTGTTTGAAGATAATGGGTATACGAAAGAAGAAATGAAACTAGCTCGAGAACCTCAAAAAATATTAGACGATCGCACCTTTTCAATTACAGCTACGGCAGTTAGAATACCAACCTCTGGGGGCCATAGTGAATCGGTAAATGTTGAGTTTTTAAACGATTTTGACCTTAGTGAAATTCGTTCGATTTTACACAATACACCAGGAATTGTGGTGCAAGACAATCCAGACACCAACACGTACCCGATGCCAATATATGCGCATGATAAAGATGCTGTTTTTGTAGGAAGAATTAGAAGAGACGAAACACAACCCAATACTTTACAGCTTTGGATCGTGAGTGATAACCTTCGTAAAGGTGCCGCTACAAATGCTGTGCAAATTGCTGAATATCTAGTTGCAAACAAGTTAGTTTCGTAGGGCTTTATGCTGTTTTGTAAGTGTTCTAAAAGGTCTGCGTCTAAATGGTTGTAACCAACAAAGCAGATTTATGAAAATTTTTCATCTCATTTTACGCATCGGTTTAGGACTGATGTTATTGGCATTCGGACTAAATAAATTTTTGTGGTTTATGCCCGATTTCGATTTTTCTAAGTATCCCGATGCTGCTCACCTTTTTAATTCGTTGCGCTATTCCAGTCACGAACCAGGCGGTCCGGGTTACATTCTTCATTTGGTTGGTGCCACTGAAGCAATTGTTGGATTGTTATTGATCTTAAAAAAATGGATCCCGTTTGCGTTGATAATGCTTGTACCTATTTCAATAAATTTAGTAGCTTTCCACTTATTTGTAAATCTTCCGAATATTGGCCCTGCCCTATTGGTTGCTGTTGTAAACGGATATCTTATCTATAAAAATTGGGACGCTTATCGTGCAATGTTTCAGTAAAAAGTATAAAAAAAAATTTAGTAAAACCCACCTGCTCAATAGATACAGGTGGGTTTTTGTTTTTTTACCTATCTTTAATAGCATAACTAAACAACCCTTCCTTATGAATTCAACATTCACTAAAATTCTTCGCTATCTTCTTGGATTAGGACTGCTCGTTTTTGGTCTTAACAAATTTATTCACTTTATGCCAATGCCCGAGCTGCCTGCAGATGCTTCGCAATTTATGTCATCATTAGTTGCCACGGGATACATTCTTCCAATTGTAGGTGCTCTCGAGGTAGTTATCGGTCTCTTACTTATTTTTAATAAATGGGTGCCATTTGCCTTGCTTTTGCTCGTTCCAATTTCAATAAACATTCTTCTTTTTCATTTGTTTTTGGACCTCTCAGATATTGCTGGTGCGTTATTAATAGCCATTATTAATGTTGTGCTAATTTATAAACACTGGAGAATTTACCGCCCCTTGTTCATTTAACATGTCACTCACCTGATTTTTCAAAATTTCTTAAACTGTTAAAATGCTTCTTTTTTTAGTACATTTACGACCAGATTAACATCAAGTCGTATGAAAAATATACTCCTAATTGCAGTCTCTGCACTTCTAATTACGGGATGCAAAGAAGAACCTAAAAAAGAAGCTATTACTGTGAGCTACCACAAAACTAAAAAAGTTGATACTGTAAATACCTATTTCGGAACCGAGGTTAAAGATCCATATCGTTGGTTAGAAGATGACATGAGTGAAGAAACAGGGAATTGGGTAAAGGCTCAAAACGAAACTACTTTCGATTATCTGGATAACATTCCTTTTAGGGCTGAATTAAAAGAGCGCCTTTCCGATTTATGGAATTATGAAAAAGTAGGTTCACCATTTAAAGAAGGAGATTACACCTATTTTTATAAAAATGACGGTTTACAAAACCAGTATGTTATTTATCGCTATAAAACTGGAGAAGATCCAGATACTGCTGAAGTGTTTTTAGATCCGAATACTTTTAAAGAAGATGGCACAATTTCATTGGGAGGATTAAGTTTTTCTGAAGATGGAAAAATGGCAGCATATAGCATTTCTGAAGGAGGTAGCGATTGGCGTAAAGTACTGGTCATGAAAACTGAAAACAAAGAAATTGTAGAAGACACAATCATCGATGTGAAATTTAGTGGCCTTTCTTGGAAAGCAAACGACGGATTTTATTACTCAAGCTACGACAAACCAAAAGGAAGTCAGCTTTCTGCAAAAACCGATCAGCACAAACTTTTCTATCATAAATTAGGTACACCTCAGAAAGACGATCAATTAATATTTGGAGGCGTTCCTGCTGAAAAACATCGATATGTGAGTGGACGCGTTTCTGAAGACAACCGGTATTTACAAGTAACTGCCAGTACCTCAACATCTGGAAATAAGCTATTTATTAAAGATTTAACCAAGCCTAATAGTGATTTTATTACGGTAGTAGATCATACCGACAGCGACACCTACTTAATGTACAACCAAGACAGTAAGTTATACTTAGTGACCAATCTTGATGCTCCCAACAAAAAAGTGGTTTCGGTCGATGCTGATAATCCTATTCCAAGCAATTGGAAAACAATACTTCCTGAAACTGAAAATGTTTTAAATGCAAGTACTGGTGGAGGATATCTGTTTGCAAATTACATGGTCGATGCCGTTTCTAAAATTATGCAATATGATTTCGACGGAAAGTTAATTCGTGATATTAATCTTCCAGGTGTAGGATCTGCGGGAGGTTTTGGAGCTAAAAAAGAAGATGCTGAGTTGTACTACAGCTTCACTAACTATGTGACTCCTAGTAGTATTTATAAATTTAATATAACTGAAGGTACTTCCGAATTATATCGAAAGCCCGAGATTGATTTTAATCCCGAAAATTATGAAAGCAAGCAGGTGTTTTATACTTCCAAAGATGGAACAAAAGTACCTATGATTATCACCCATAAAAAAGGCCTTAAACTCGACGGAAAAAACCCAACTATATTATACGGTTATGGAGGTTTTAATATTAGTTTAACACCAAGTTTTAGTATTACGAATGCTGTTTGGATGGAACAAGGTGGTATCTATGCAGTACCAAATTTACGCGGTGGTGGAGAATATGGAAAGAAGTGGCATAATGCCGGTACCAAAATGCAGAAGCAAAATGTGTTCGATGATTTTATTGCTGCTGCCGAATATTTAATTGATAGTAACTATACCTCGAAAGATTATTTAGCGATTCGAGGTGGCTCTAATGGGGGTCTATTAGTGGGCGCAACTATGACACAGCGTCCCGATCTAATAAAAGTTGCCTTACCTGCTGTTGGGGTTCTCGACATGCTAAGATACCATACTTTTACTGCAGGTGCTGGATGGGCGTACGATTATGGAACCGCCGAAGACAGCCAAGAAATGTTCGATTATTTAAGGGCCTATTCTCCTGTACATAATGTAAAAGCTGGAACCGAATATCCAGCAACATTAGTTACTACTGGAGATCATGACGACCGTGTGGTTCCTGCACATAGTTTTAAATTTGCAGCAGAGTTACAAGAAAAACAAGCTGGGAATAATCCTGTTCTTATTCGTATTGAAACCGACGCCGGACATGGTGCCGGAACTCCTGTAAGCAAAACGATCGAACAATATGCAGATATTTTTGGCTTTACGCTCTATAACATGGGCTACGAGGTATTGCCGCAAAAGGTGAATGAGAAAGTGAAACAATAATTTGTGCTAGCGGTAACTATAGACTCTTTTTCATATTCAGAAAAACAGGTACTTAAAAAGGTTTCTTTTCAACTTAACAAGGGGGAACATCTCTCTGTATTAGGAGAAAGCGGCTGTGGAAAATCAACATTGCTGCATCTTATCTATGGAACACTTCAACTTACGGAAGGTACAATTTCATGGGATAAAAAACCGTTGCTTGGCCCTTCGCATAATCTAATTCCTGGAGAATCTTTTATAAAACTTGTTGCGCAAGAATATGAACTTATGCCCTTTACCACGTTAGCAGAAAATATTGCTGAAAATCTCTCTAGACAAAATTCCAAAAAGGATGCTGATCGAGTTTCGGAATTACTAAATGTAGTTGCGTTAAGCGACTTTAAAAACACCAAAGTAAAATTTCTTAGCGGTGGGCAGAAACAACGGGTAGCCTTGGCAAAAGCGTTAGCCAAGGCTCCAGAACTATTGTTATTAGATGAACCCTTTAGTAGTATCGATACGTTTCAGAAAAATCACTTACAAAGAACTTTATTTTTATATTTAAAGAAAAATAACATTGCTTGTATAACAGCCACGCACGATAGTGAAGAAGCACTTTCCTTTTCAGATAAATTAATACTTTTAAAAGATGGCGAGATAGATGCCTGTGGAACTCCAGAAGAAATCTACAAAGATCTTTCTACTGTGTATCGTGCAGGATTTTTTGGAGAAGTAAATGTGCTGCCTAAAACAGCTTTTTTTTCTGAAAGTTCTTCCGAAGAACTTATTTTACTACCACATCAACTCACTGTTTCAGATACCGAAACAAAGCTTCAAGTGACGGTAAAAAAATCTTATTTTAAAGGATATTATTATCTTATACAGGCGGAATGGAAAAATAAAGATCTGTTCTTTCTACATTCAGAAATAATTCCTGAAGGAAATAAACCATATCTTATCCTCAACAAATAAACGACTTCTTTTATTTGCCGTGTATTGCTTTATTATGAAATATTCATAAACCGACTCCTACTTCATTTTAATTAAAAACACCTCTTATTCTTAACTCATGATAAGACATTTCGTTAAATCTGTATTAAACAGTTTTATATAAAAAGGATGTTCGTAAATTATTGGGTATCTTCCATGTACAAAATTAAATAACTATGGATTTAAAAAATAAAACAGTCATTATCACAGGAGCTTCTAGTGGAATTGGAGAAGCGACTGCATTAAAATTGTCTAAAGAAGGAGCGAATGTGGTGCTCACCGCACGACGTGAAGACCGGTTAAAATCCCTTCAGAAAAAGATAGAAAAAAACGGAGGGAAAGCATTAGTAGTTGTTGGTGATGTTACCAATAAAAACAACTATAGTCATTTAGTTTCTGAAACAAAAAAAGAATTTGGAAGTATTGATGTCTTAGTAAATAATGCTGGATTAATGCCACTTTCTTACATTAAAAATATGCATACAGACGAATGGGATACCATGGTAGATGTGAATATTAAAGGGGTTTTAAATGGAATCGCTGCAGTTGTACCAACTATGATAGAACAAAAGGGTGGACACATAATTAATGTTTCTTCGAGTGCTGCTCATAATTATTTTCCTGGAGGTGCAGTATATTGTGCTACAAAGAGTGCCGTTAAAATGCTTTCTGAAGGATTGCGACAAGAACTTGCACCTACCTACGGTATTAATGTTACGTCTATCGAACCGGGTGCAGTATCTACAGAATTAACTGAAACGATTACCGATAAAGAAGTTCTTAAAGACATGAAATCGATGATGGATGATATGAATCCACTGGAGGCAGAAGACATCGCCGATGCTATCTTTTACGCACTATCACAACCAAAACGCTCTAATATAAATGATGTGTTTGTGATGCCCACACAACAACAACGTTAAACTAAAACCTATAATAATGAAAAAGTCCGGTTGAGATACTTTTCTCAACCGGACTTTTTACATTTTATACTTACTTATTAAGAAACTTTCACAATCATCTTCCCTTCATTTTTTCCTTCGAATAAGTCAATAAATGCTTTCGGTATATTATCGAATCCTTCTACTATGGTTTCTGAATATGTTAACTTATCCTCTTCTAACCATTTACCTAATTGTGCAATGGCTTCTTCAAATTTTTCGCCAAAATCACGCACAATAAATCCCTGCATTTTTATACTCTTTTTTACAATTGTGGTTTCTAATCGTGGTCCAGTAGGCTGTTCTTTTTTATTGTAAAGAGAAATAGCTCCACAGTTTATAACTCGTCCGTGTCTATTAATATTCGCTAAAGTAGCATCTAGAATTTCTCCCCCAACATTATCAAAATATACATCTACTCCATTTGGACATGCTTCTTTAATAGCTTGTTTCATATCTGAGGTAGTTTTGTAGTTAATCCCCTCATCGAAACCAAACTTCTCTTTCATCGTAGTTAGTTTTTCATCACTCCCTGCTATTCCTACAGCTTTGCAACCTTTAATCTTTGCTATCTGTCCAACAATACTTCCTACCGCTCCCGATGCTCCCGAGACTAATACAGTTTCGCCCTCTTTCGGCTCTCCGATATTTAATAACCCAAGATAAGCTGTAAGTCCAGTAAGACCTAAAACACCTTGATATGCACTTAATGGAGCTTTTGTTTCATCTACTTTCTGAAGTTGTTTTCCATTAGAAGTTTGAAACTCTTTCCATTCTAACATTCCGCTTACATAATCTCCCTTTTTAAAAGAGTCGTTTTTGCTTTCTACAACTTCGGCTACAATACCACTTTGTATAGGTTTATCAATCTCAAATGGTTCTATGTACGATTCTTCATCACGCATTCTTCCACGTAAATATGGATCCACCGAAACGTACTTGGTTTTTAAAAGTACTTCACCTTCGTTAGGGTCGGGTTTTTCCTCCTCTTTAAAATCAAAGTTATCTAGAGTTGGTATTCCTTTTGGTCTGCTTTTTAAAATGATTGTTTTATTCATTGTTCCTTGTTTTTCTTTTTAAAGATAGCTTCCAAAGTTTTCAACAGAAAAAAATTGTCACTTCTTAACGCATTATTTCAGAAAAGATTAACGTACTCAAGGAACTAATTAAAGTATCTTAGGTAGCTAACAAAAAAAACGCTATGAACTGGGAGTACTTTACCAAAGATCTAACCATCGACACTTTTTGGAGTGTACTATTGGGAACCCTAATAATTTATGCTGCAATTATTTTTTATACCCGAATTTTTGGTTTAAAAAGTTTTAGTAAAATGACTGGTTTCGATTTTATAAACACCATTGCCATTGTAATTTATTTGCAATGAGTATTGGAACTGGAAGTCCGAAATTAGTAATGGGTGCACTTATTATTGGGCTGCTATATTTAATGAATTATCTTATTTCGATCATCCAGTTTAAAAGCGATGCGGTACAACAAACATTAGACAACTCCCCTATGCTATTAATGCTGAATGGTAAAATGCTAGAAGAAAATATCGAAAAGTGTAAAGTGACGAAAGATGAATTACGGGGAAAATTAAGAGAAGCCAATGTCTTAAAACTGGAACAAGTAAAAGCCGTTATTCTTGAAACAACTGGGGATGTGAGCGTGTTGCACAGCGATGATGGTACTGAGGTTGAAGCATTCCTTTTAGAAGATGTTACCCAATAACTTATTTCACACTCGTTACCTTGTAATCCTTTCCATTAAAAGAAAATAGATCTC
This sequence comes from Cochleicola gelatinilyticus, assembly GCF_001637325.1. GTDB lineage: Bacteria > Bacteroidota > Bacteroidia > Flavobacteriales > Flavobacteriaceae > Cochleicola > Cochleicola gelatinilyticus. Next base: position 871,259 of record NZ_LRXL01000026.1, on the reverse strand, counting down.
CTTTCTTCTTTCCTGAAAGCAAATCGCCAATAGGTGAATGTAATGCTACACAATAATAAACGGTTTTACTCACAGTAACAGCCCCAATGGAAATACTAAGAAAGTACGTACCTTGATTTGTATAGACCAGACTTCCTAGCCTTCCATAATCGGAAGTTACGTCAATATCTATTCTCGGCAATAATTTCTGAAGCGTTTCTATTTCCCTTAATTGCTTCCCAGCATTTTCTCGATCTATCTGAAGCATCGCACGTCCTGTCTCATGTTTATCGCCCGCACTACTCTTCGATTCATCTTCTAGAGATTCTATAATGTCTTCAATCGTCTGTTTAATTTTATCGAATCGCTTGGCTACGACATTTTTACACTCCTTTAATAAAGCTTCTTTTATTTCTTTTACCGTCATTTATTCGATTTATTTCGCTCTGCATTGAGCAGATTAAAAGTACCAAAATTTCTCATCTGTTTTACAATCCATGCTTTTCTTATTTCAATATATGAAGACGAAGGGGAAGCCCTAAAATTTCTGGGATTTGGTAGTATGGCCGCAATCGCTGCGGCGTTATCTTGACTTAGATTGGCTGCTTTTTTATTGAACCAATAAGCAGCAGCAACTTCAGCCCCAAAGACGCCATTTCCCATCTCGATACTGTTTAAATACACTTCCAGAATGCGTTCTTTACTCCAGAGTTGCTCTATAAGGAATGTAAACCACACCTCTAATCCTTTACGAAGCCAACTGCGATCGGGCCACAAAAAAACATTCTTTGCAGTTTGTTGTGAAATGGTACTGCCGCCTTTTATTCGATTTCCTGAAGTATTATTTTTATATGCTTTTTCAATCGCCTTGTAATTAAACCCATTGTGCGCCAAAAACGTCTGATCTTCGGCACAAATCACCGCGAGTTGAAGAGATTTAGAGATATTTTCTATAGATACCCAGTCGTGTTTTATAGTAAGTTTTTGATTCGATTCAACATAACGAATCACCATAAGCGGCGTGTAGGGTACAGGCACGTATTTATATAAAAGCACCCAACAAAAACTAACGGCTAAAAACCACAATAATGCCCTAATAAAAAATTTAAAAAATCGTTTAAACATACCAATGGCTGTATTTCTTAAATAAGAAGGGTCTCTAATTAGTATTTATGGGAATTAGGTTGGCAAGATCAGCACCAATAGTGCTCCCAATAGCCACACCCATGCCGCCTAATCGCACCCCACAAAAGACATGTTCTGAAAGCTGTTTTACTATAGGCTTCTTCTTACTTCCTACTCCCATAATACCACTCCAGCGACGTTCTATTTCAAACGCAGTTTCGGGTAATATTGTTGTATGGAGTAATTCCTCTAACTTATTCTGAATTAGGTTAGTAACTTTCATTACGGTGGTTTCTTCACCTTTTATATCGAGATTTCTACCACCACCTAATAAAATACGGTCGTCAATATTTCTAAAATAATAGTAGCCCTCCTCTAAATGAAATGTTCCTTTTATAGCCAAATTTTTTATGGGTTTCGTAATAAGCACCTGAGCACGGGCAGGTTGTACATTTTCATGTAAGAGTTGTTTTGCAAATCCGTTAGTTGCGATGCACACTTGTTTCGCGGTTAGTTCTTCGGAATTGTTTAACTGAAAATTTACTTTACTTCCACTATCATGTAATTGGGTAATTTCGGCATTGTTAAGAATGTGTATTTGTGCTTCTGAAGCTTTTTGAAGCAATCCAGATACCATTTTTCCAGTATCGATCTGCCCTTCAAACCGATTACGAATTATCGTCGATTGAATGTTTTTAAATTGAAAGGTATTGGTTTCTTCTGAAAACACATCGGCTTCAAAAACGGGGTGTAATAACTTATTTACATATGCTCTTTTATTTAAACAAGTTTCAAATAGGGTATTTTCCGAACTCCTAAAAAGCTCAAAGCCACCATTCAATTGAAAATCTAATGTTACGTCCCCTAAAGTTTTCCGAAGTAATTCCAATCCTCTTATCCTTGCTTGAACGAGACCGATCACTTCTTGTTCGGAATGATTTTGAAGGTCTGAAAGTATTTCTGAAAGGCTTCCAAAACATGCAAATCCAGCATTTTTAGTACTTGCGCCGCTTGGGAGCATGCCTCGTTCAAAAATAACAATTTTACTCCTGGGGTGTTTTTTCCGAAGAGCTAAAGCACAATTTAAACCAACGATACCACTTCCAATTACCGCAAAATCGATGTTGTGGAACCATGTTTTATATTCCCAATACGATGCATTTTTAATATTCATTTTATTAGAATGTGTTTCAAAAAAAACACCAAATCCTCAAGCGATATGCTGTTGAATTTGGTGCTTAATTATATGATTATTGTGAGTTCCTATTCCTCTTCTTCCGGTTCGTTCATAACAAAATCGTTCATAAATGCCGTAGTGTAATTTCCAGCAACATATGCGGGATCGTCCATAAGCTGACGGTGAAACGGAATGGTGGTTTTTATACCTTCTATTACAAATTCATCTAAAGCTCGTTTCATCTTATTGATGGCTTCCTCACGAGTTTGTGCCGTAGTAATGAGTTTAGCGATCATCGAATCGTAATTCGGCGGAATAGTATACCCTGCATACACATGTGTATCTAAACGAACTCCATGTCCTCCCGGTGCATGTAATACTGTAATCTTACCTGGTGAAGGTCTAAAATTGTTGTATGGGTCTTCTGCGTTGATACGACACTCGATAGAATGCAGTTTTGGTGTGTAGTTTTTTCCAGAAATAGGAATTCCTGCCGCGACTAATATTTGTTCACGAATAAGGTCGAAATCGATTACCTGCTCGGTAATTGGGTGCTCTACTTGAATACGTGTATTCATTTCCATGAAGAAGAAGTTACGGTGTTTGTCTACTAAAAATTCAACGGTTCCCGCTCCTTCATATTTTATATATTCTGCTGCTTTTACAGCTGCATTCCCCATATCGGTTCGAAGTTTTTTCGTCATAAACGGACTTGGGGTTTCTTCGGTAAGCTTTTGATGTCTTCTTTGAATAGAACAATCTCGTTCGCTTAAGTGACAAGCTTTACCTGTGCTATCTCCAACAATTTGAATTTCTATATGGCGTGGTTCTTCGATAAGTTTTTCCATATACATATCGTCATTGCCGAATGCAGCTTTACTTTCTTGTCGAGCAGACTCCCAAGCATCTTGGAGATCTGCTTCTTTCCAAACGGCACGCATTCCTTTTCCTCCACCTCCAGCACTTGCTTTGAGCATTACGGGATATCCAGTTTCTTTGGCAACAATCTTACAGGTTTTAAAATCTGGAATTATCCCATCACTACCAGGCACACAAGGCACTCCTGCCTCTTTCATGGTTGCTTTCGCCATTGCTTTGTCTCCCATACGGTCGATCATGTCGGCAGAAGCTCCGATAAACTTAATGTTGTGCTCGTCGCAGATTTTTGAAAATCTCGCATTTTCTGAAAGAAATCCGTATCCTGGATGAATGGCATCTGCATTTGTAATTTCTGCAGCTGCTATAATGTTAGAGATTTTAAGATAGCTCTCGCTACTGGCAGCAGGTCCAATACAAACGGCTTCGTCGGCAAAGCGTACATGTAGGCTTTCTTCATCAGCTTTAGAATATACAGCGACGGTTAATATTCCCATTTCCCGACACGTTCGAATAACGCGTAGCGCAATCTCTCCTCTATTGGCAATTAATATCTTTTTAAACATAATTTTCTGACATATCAAATCTCAAATAACTCTTTCCTTCTTACAGGATTTGAATAGATTGAGATTTGTGACCTGCCTGTTAGGCAGGCGGGTTAGACGTATTAAGATGGGTCTACTAAAAATAACGGTTGATCGAATTCTACTGGTGATGAATCATCTACCAATACTTTTACAATCTTCCCACTTAGTTCGCTTTCAATTTCATTAAATAGTTTCATTGCTTCGATAACACATAGAACATCTCCAGTTCCAATGGTATCTCCAACTTCTACGAATACGGGTTTGTCTGGTGATGGTTTGCGATAGAATGTTCCGATGATTGGTGATTTAATTGTGATGTATTTTGAATCATCTTCGGTTTTAGTATCGGTTGGTTTAGCTACTACAGGAGCTTCTTGTTGAGGAGCAGCCACCATTTGTTGTTGTGGGGCTCCCATGGCAGGGATTTGTTGAATATACGTTGTTTCCCCTTTATGGTCGTCACTACCTGTTTTAATGGTAATTTTAATATCTTCCATTTCAAGTTTCACTTCACTAGCGCCAGATTTAGCTACAAACTTGATTAAGTTTTGAATATCTTTTAATTCCATACTTTTTGGTTTAATTCTTAAGTGATATTTGTTATTTTGAGTCGTACGCCCAGGTTACATATATGGCTCCCCAGGTAAAACCGCCTCCAAAAGCTGAGAGGACTAGTTTATCTCCTTTTTTTAATTGTTTTTCATAATCCCACAAACAAAGTGGAAGTGTTCCAGAAGTAGTATTTCCATACCGATGGATGTTCATCATTACTTTGTCTTCTGGAAGGTTCATTCTTTTTGCCGCTGCATCGATAATACGTTTATTAGCTTGATGTGGTACTAACCAATTAACATCATCTCCGGTCAAGTTGTTTCGTTTCATAACACGTTCACAAACATCTGCCATGTTAGAAACAGCAAATTTAAAAACGGTTTTACCATCTTGAAACACATAATGTTGTTTATTGGCAACTGTTTCTGCCGATGCTGGTAACAAAGACCCTCCAGCCTCTATTTTGAGGTGAGGTCTTCCTACAGCATCGGTTCGTAAATATTCATCCTGCACCCCATAGCCCTCGGTATTGGGCTCAAAAAGAACTGCTCCGGCTCCATCGCCAAATATAATGCAGGTTGTTCGGTCTTCATAATCTATAATAGAAGACATTTTATCAGCTCCAATTAAAAGGACCTTTTTATATTTACCAGATTCAATATATCGCGCGGCAGTTGACATTCCAAAAAGAAAACTGGAACAAGCTGCCACCAAATCAAATGAAAAAGCGTTTACGGCTCCTATTTGAGTGGCTACGTAAACGCCTGTTGCTGCGACCGGCATATCTGGTGTGGCTGTTGCCATAATCACCATATCGATATCTTCCGGGTTGGTATTACTTTTTTCTAGAAGGTCTTTAGCGGCCTGAATACCAAGATAGGATGTCCCTTTATTAGCATCCTTTAATATTCTACGTTCTTTTATCCCTGTACGTGAGGTAATCCATTCATCGTTCGTATCTACCATTGTTTCCAAGACTTTGTTAGAAAGAACAAAGTCTGGAACATATCCCCCTACAGCGGTAATAGCTGCTGTGATTGTACTCATAAAGTTCAATTAAATTTAAAAAGGCAAAGTTTACCTTTAAAAGAAACGAAAATTACTAAATATTAATCAAAAACAGGTGTAAATTAACTAGTTTTTGATTTTCACGATAGTAAAACAAAAAAACTCTCACAGGAATGCGAGAGTTTATATTTTATAAGAAAATATGATTTAAGCTTCTACCTCTTCTACTGCATCGATCACAATTTGTCCACGATAGTATAATTTACCTTCGTGCCAGTGCGCTCTGTGATATAAATGAGATTCTCCTGTTGTAGGATCTGTAGCGATTTGAGGTGCAGTAGCTTTGTAATGCGTTCTTCTTTTATCTCTTCTTGTTTTGGAGATTTTTCTTTTAGGATGTGCCATTACTGTTTATTATTTATCCGTTAATAGTTTTTTTAAAGAGTCCCATCTTGGGTCTGTCTTATCACCTTCTTTGGCTTTACCTGTATCGGTTTCGCTTTTAGTAAGGCTTAATTCTTCAAGTTTATCAAGTATGTCACTCTTCAGTGTCCCGTCTTCAATTCCAGGATGTATTTTTTTTGTAGGTATCGATAGTACAATCGTTTCATACACATATTGCTGAATGTTCACTTCATAGCTTCCGTGAGGAATTATAAGAAGTTCTTCATTTTCATCATTAAATTCATCTCCAAACTTCACTATAAAGTGATAAGTTCCCGAAACATCTTGATTATAATGTTCATTAGAAATATCACAAGCGACATTTACATAACCAGAAAAGGTTAGCGTAAATTCTAATAGTGTTGTTTTTTTATTCAGCAGTACGTCAAGATTAATGGCTACGTCATTAAATTCTTCATACTCAAAATGCTCAAAGAACGTTTTTGTAATTTTAAAATTAAAGTGGTGTTCTCCAAGCTTCAATCCCACAAATGGGATGGTAAATTCTTTCAGATCCTTCATTTTCACACCTGTTTTAACATCACCACCTTACAAATAAGGCGGGTGCAAAGATAAAAAATTATTTCAAATGCAAATTAATTTATCACTTCTTTTTTACAAAGGATTTTCTTCGGCTCGTTTTAAGTGGATTTTTTGATATTTCGAGGTATTCTTCGCGGGTTTTATAAATGCTAATTGCGCTAAAGACAGCTTCTTTAAAAGAGTCATAATTTGCTTCATTTTTTCCCGCTAGATCGTAAGCTGTACCATGGTCTGGAGATGTTCTAATTTTATCAAGTCCCGCTGTGAAATTTACTCCCGATCCAAATGCAAGAGTTTTAAAAGGCACTAAGCCTTGATCATGGTAAGATGCAATAATTACATCAAAATTTTTGTAATTTCCTGTTCCGAAAAAACTGTCGGCTGCGTACGGACCTAAAACTATTTTTCCGTTATTCCGAAGATTATCGAGCGTTGGGCGAAGTATTGTATCATCTTCATTTCCAATAACCCCATTATCTCCATTGTGTGGATTAATTCCTAACACAGCGATTTTTGGTTTTTCTATTCCAAAATCTTGAATAAGTGTTTGATGAATGGTATTAATTTTTTTTTCTATTACTTCTCTAGTTATATTTTTAGAAATGTCTTTTACTGCAACATGATCGGTAAGGAGACCTACCTTCAACGTTTCAGAAATTAACAACATAAGGCTTTGTCCGTTCAACTCTTTCGCAAGATAATCTGTATGCCCAGGAAAATTAAAACTTTCAGATTGTACGTTAGATTTGTTAATAGGCGCCGTTACTAATGTATCTATTTTCGAATCCTTTAACGCTTTTACCGCAGCTGTTAATGATTTAATCGCGTACTCACCAGCCTTTGCTTCTTCCTTTCCGAAGTGAACTTCTACTGGCTCTTTCCACACATTTAAAACATTTATTTTCTTATGAATAATTTTATCCAGCGTATCGATTCCGTGAAAATTCATGTCGAGTCCAAACTCTTTTTTATAAAAAGACATTAATTTAACAGATGCAAAAATAACAGGGGTACAGAACTCTAACATACGAGCGTCTAAAAATGTCTTTAAAACGACTTCGCTTCCAATTCCGTTAAGGTCTCCTATCGATATGCCAACGATAATTTTTTCCTGTTTGCTCATCTCTGTCTATGCTGTTTTAAATTCTTACTTTTGCACTACAAATGTAACCAATTGTTATTATGTTCACCGGAATTATTGAATCGATAGGTAAAATAAAAACACTCACCACCGAGGGTGACAATCTGCATCTTGAAGTGGAAAGTAAAATTTCTTCTGAAGTAAGCATTGATCAAAGTGTGTCTCACAACGGAATCTGCCTCACGGTTGTAAAAATTCTAAAAGATAGTTATATAGTTACGGCTATAAAGGAAACGCTTCTAAAGACAAATTTAGGGTCTTTAAAAAAAGGTGATTGGGTAAATCTTGAAAGAGCAATGCGTCTGGGCGATCGGTTAGATGGACATATTGTTCAAGGACACGTGGACCAAATAGGGATTTGTGAAAATATTTCTGAAGCAAATGGAAGCTGGTATTTTACTTTTTCTTACGATTCGAGCACAGAGAACAAAACAATTGAAAAAGGATCGATTACAGTAAATGGTGTAAGCCTTACCGTTTTAGATTCTAAAAAAGATGAGTTTAAGGTTGCAATTATCCCATATACTTACGAACATACAAATTTTAAAACCCTGCAAGAAAACGATCGGGTAAATTTAGAGTTTGATGTAATAGGTAAATATGTGCAACGCCTTATGAAGCCTTTTTCTTAGCGATAACTTTTTTATACGCTACGAAACTTCCATATAAGGCCGCTAATATCAACAATACATATAGATTGTCATCTAAAGGTAAAGGGAGTTCTGGAGGGCCGGGAGGTCTAGGAGCAGGTGGGCTTGAACCAGCGCTAGTGGCTTGTCCAAACATAGGGGCATAGGTTATTACACTAAGTGCCATGATTAATATTGTTACGATTTGGGGTCGCATAATAAGGGGCTATAATACTATTTTTTTTTAAACTCTTAGTTGATAATTAAACTTATAAACAAGTTATCAACTCAAAATCATGTCGGCAAAGTACAAAAAAAAACGATAAAAAGCCTGTTTAGTATTAAAATTTCAATAATATATTTTAGTTGCGGTTTGATAATCCGCGAATTACTCTAAAAACGTATGATTCTTAAAAAAATTATATAATTGAGAATCTTACTTTTTAATTATTAAAGTTCAATAAAGCTTACCCTTAGGTATTAGTGATATAGGTAAGTAAAAAATTAAAAGAACGTAATCATATTTTTGTGGTCCCACATGGGCTCGAACCATGGACCCCCTGATTATGAGTCAGGTGCTCTAACCAGCTGAGCTATAGGACCTATTTACAAACGGCTATTTTAAACCTTCATAAAATCGATGGCAAATGTAAAACACTTTATCAGCACATCAAAACTATTTTAAAGGAATCTTTCTATCTTGACATAACTCAATTAAAACCCCATTTGCCGATTTAGGGTGTAAAAACGCTACCCACTTGTTATCTGCTCCTTTTTTAGGGGTTTCATTCAGAATTTTAAATCCTTCATTTTTAAGTCGTTTTAACTCTCCATTAATATCGGTCACCCCATATGCGATGTGGTGAATTCCTTCACCTCGCTTTTCAATAAATTTTGCGATAGCACTCTCTTTGGTCGTTGCCTGTAAAAGTTCGATCTTACTTTCACCACAGGCGAAAAATGAGGTTATTACCCCTTCTGAAGTAACTTCTTCGGTTTTATAAGGAGGGGCTCCCATAAGGCTTGTGTATGTTTTATTTGCTTCGTCCAGATTGGCAACGGCTATTCCTATATGTTCGATTTTTTTCATTCTGCTAAGATTTCTTCAATCAAAAATACAAAAACTTTACTGCGAGTGTAGATTCGTACGCTTTCAGAAAAAACGGTTTTAAACATCTAAAGAAAACATAGTTCTGAAAATAACAGAATGTAGTATTTTTGCAATATGGAAGAAAGTAACAGACAAAAGAAAATTGCGGGAGTCCTTCAAAATGATCTTGCAAATGTATTGCAGCAAATGTTGCGTGAGTCGGGGCAAATGGGTATTATAATTTCGGTAAGCAAAGTTAGTGTTACCGTAGATCTTTCTATAGCTAAAGTTTATGTTAGTGTTTTTCCAGCAGATAAGGCAGAAACAATGGTAAACGAATTAAATGTTCTAAAACCTAAAATAAAACATCAGATCGCTCAGCTCACAAAGCATCAGCTTCGAAAAATGCCAGAGCTCACTTTTTTTAATGACGACTCTCTTGAATATATTGAGAAAATCGAGAAAGCAGTTAAGGGAAGTGAAGATCCTATTGAAAATCCAGAGTTACTTCCAAAAAGAAAACGGTCGTAGGGTGAAATTTCCGCTCTATATTGCAAAACGATATCTGTTTTCTAGGAGCAGTAACAATGCCATTAATATTATTACAATAATTGCAGCATTAGGGGTAGTTGTGGGTGCTATGGCGCTTTTTATTGTGCTTTCGGGATTTGCAGGGCTTAAAGATTTTAGTCTTCAATTTACCAATGTTTTTGATAGTGATTTAAAAGTACTTCCCGCTTCGGGCAAAACCCTCTCTTTCGCGGTAAATACCGAAGAGTCGCTTAATGATATTGAGGGTATTGCAAGCTATACTAGAGTTATTGAGGAGCGTGTTTTCTTAAATTTTAAAGGGAAAAACCACATTGCTTATATAAAAGGAGTTGATGAAAACTATGGAACTGTAAATCCTATCGATAGTATTTTGTTTCACCAAGAGTGGTTTGTTCCCAATAGAGAAGAAGTTGTAATTGGCCTAAACACAGCGCATAAACTTTCTTTAGGTGTTCGTGATTATTCTAGTTTGTTAGAGATTTATGTTCCAAAACCTGGTACAGGACAAATTAATGCTTTAGATCCTACAAATGCTTTTACTAAACAGAATGCAATTGTTTCAGGAATTTACGCTGTAAATGAAGACCTCAACGGAAAATATGTTTTTAGTGATTTAGAGTTTGCTCGAACGCTGCTTCAATTAGATAGTACCACTGTTTCTTCGGTAGAACTTAAATTAACCCCAACTGCTTCCGAAGAAAAAGTGCGGGGTGATGTAGAAGCTTTGTTTAATGGAGTAGGTCGACAAGACATACAGATTAAAAACCGAATTCAACAAAACGACGCGCTCTACAAAATGCTGAATTCTGAAAATTTGGTTGTTTATTTTGTGGGTACTCTTGTTCTCATCATCGCCGTTTTTAATATCGTAGGGTCACTAATTATGATGATTCTCGACAAGCGGAAGGATATTAAAACCCTTCATAGTATGGGAGCAGAATTAAAATCTGTGCGAAAAATATTCTTCTGGCAGGGAACTATTATGACGACTCTTGCAGGATTATTTGGTATTCTTCTGGGAGTTATTGCTGTTTGGGGACAACTTCAGTTTAAATATGTAAACATTACAAGTACACTTCCCTATCCTGTACAATTAACACTTCTGAATGTTTTAATTGTATTTGTAACCATTACCCTTTTGGGAATTATTGCTTCTAAAATTGCCTCCAGCAGGGTAAGAAGTGCTTTACTAAATTAAACAAATTGAAAATCTCCAAATTTTTCTAATACCTCATCGAAAGCGGCAAACACTGATGCTGAGTCATCACTAGTTACCATTTTCATTCGGTATTCTTTAAAATGTGGTATGCCTTTAAAATAATTGGTATAGTGCCGTCTAGTTTCGAATACACCTAATGTTTCTCCTTTCCACGCTATCGCCATTTCTAAATGACGTTTTGCTGCCGAAACACGCTCTGCCATTGTGGGAGGAGCACAATGAGTTCCTGTTTCGAAATAATGTTTTACTTCTTTGAAGAACCAAGGATACCCGATACTAGCGCGTCCTATCATCGCCCCATCCAGTCCGTATTCATCTCGCATTTTCATTGCTTTTTCTGGACTGTCGACATCTCCATTTCCAAAAACGGGTATGTGCATTCGTTGATTGTTCTTTACGTCTGCTATCGGCGCCCAATTAGCCTCCCCTTTATACATTTGTGCACGAGTACGACCGTGGATTGAAATCGCTTGACATCCTACGTCTTGTAAACGTTCGGCTACCTCAACAATACGAATAGAATTGTCATCCCAACCTAATCTGGTTTTTACCGTGACGGGAAGTTTGGTGTGTTTTACCATAGCTTCAGTTAGCGAAACCATAAGATCTATGTCTTTAAGAATTCCTGCGCCAGCACCTTTAGAAACCACTTTTTTTACAGGGCATCCAAAATTAATATCTATAATATCTGGACCACTCGCCTCTACAATTTCAACGCTACGCAACATAGATTCTAATACAGCTCCAAAGATTTGGATTCCTACAGGACGTTCTTTTTCGTAAATGTCTAATTTCATGACACTTTTAGCCGCGTCACGGATAAGCCCTTCCGAAGAAATAAATTCGGTATATACTACATCGGCTCCTTGTTCTTTGCACAATGCACGAAATGGTGGGTCACTCACATCCTCCATGGGAGCAAGTAGTAATGGGAACTCTCCAACGTCTATGTTTCCTATTTTTGCGATAACGTTATTACTAATGGTTTAGAATGCAAATATAATAGAATACGTGCATTAAAAATGAAACCTTTTTTAAAAGGGAAGAGAATTGAAAAAAATTTTAGGTATTATCGTACAAAGGCAGCCGGCTGTCTGCTCATTATAGCCTGTCTTTTTCGTCTGTGTTTAGATTCTTATTATTGTCGCGAATTCTAAAGTTTCCGAAGTTGTATGTAAATCCAATAGTAAATAATCTAGTTTCAGATTGAGCAATATAAAAGTTGTCTTGATTGTAATAATTTGAAACTACGGGAAAATTAAATGAGGTATTAAATATATCGTCTACCCCAACAGTGATGTTGGCTGCTTTATTCCATAAAGATTTTCGAGCAGATAAATTCAAGAAAAAGCTGTTCTTATAAAAAGAAGATCCATAAATTATATTAGAAATATAATTTGACGAAAGATCAACGGTCCAAGTTCTGTCTTTCGAAAGGGTGAAATTAGAGTACACATATCCATAAAACCCAGGAGTGTGGTTGGTGTACGTTCTTGGTTCACTTTCTACAGCTAAAAATTCATTCTCCATATAAAACCCAGAAAGAATTACATAAAGATATAACCAAGAGGGTAAATTTGAAGGCGTGTATTGCAGGTCTAAACTGTATTCGAAATCTTGTAAAAGATTAGCTTCGCTATTTCTAAGTGTTCGGTTTATATTATCTTGGAAAGTTAAGGCACTCAATGAGTTATCTGTTGTTTTATAATATAATTCGAAAGTCCACACATTATTATAAGAATAATTAAGTGCTATTCTTTCTGTAATTGCCGGAACTAAGCTAGGATTTCCTTCATTAAAGTTATTCTCGTTTATAAAATATTTAAAAGGGTTTAGGTTTTGGTAACCTGGCCTTGAAATGCTTTTTGTATAAGCGAACCCTGCACTGTGTTTTTCGGAAAATTCATACTGCCCAGAAATTCGTGGAAAAAGCTTAAAGTAATCGTCTGTGTTTGTTTCTCCCAACACTCTAGAAATACCTTCAACATCTGTATACTCGCCGCGTAACCCAGCATTTATGCTAAAAGCACCGAAAGTTTGTTCGGTCTGTATGTATTCAGCATACACCTTTTCACGATAGTTAAAATCGTCGGATAGGGCTGCGTTAAACTCTACCCCCATATCCGTATCAAAAAAATCTAACTTACTATTACTATTTATAAAGCTATACTTTAGTCCTCCTTCTAAACTTCCTTTCCAAAATGGGTATGTAACATCTCCCTGTCCAGTAAAAATATTGGTGCTTTGATCTGCATTTGTTGAAAAACTATTTCGACGAAGTAAATTTCCGACAGGATCATTGTAATTAGTCATTACATTCTGAAGTCGTTCATTATTAAAATCTGTATAGTTTGCGGAAAGCGTAAGGCTAGAACTCTCTTTATCTAAAACAATTTTGTAATCTCCAGTTATAGAAAGTGTATGAGTGTCTGTTGCTAAATCACTTCGTGTAGAAAAAGTGCTGTCTGTTACACGTTCTATATTTTTAATATCTGTAAAACCATTATTCTTAAATGTTTCATTCGGGTTCACCGAAAATGTTGTAGCAAGACTAATTGTTTCTTTCTCGTTAATAGTAAAATCAGCAATTAGGTTTCCTTGATGTGCGTTTGTACGTGTAATTTTGTTAAAATCTGTATTCCAAAAAGAATTCGTGCTTCCATTAGGGTCAATAAAACGTGTATAGTTTATATCCTCTTTAAGGTTTTTTCGGGTATTAAAACTATAACTCCCGTAAAAATCTAACCAATTGTTTTTATAAAAATGAGAAGTTCCTAATTGATACTTAGGATATACACCTTGTTTGTAGGAACCATTTACTGCTCCTTTATAGCCAATAGAAATTGCTTTAGAAGTATTAATATTTAATACAGCTCCCGCAGCTCCATCATATTTCGCTGATGGGTTTGTAATAACCTCAACAGATTTAATATTTGCAGCATCTGTATTTTCAAGAAGGGCAATGGTTTCTGCTGTGCTTAGATAAACTCGCTTGTCATTAATATAAATTTCTGGAATTATAGATTTTACTTTTATATCATTGCCAACGACCACAACTCCTGGTGTCTTTTTTAACAAATCGAATGTGCTTCCTGTAGATAGAGAGGTGTTTTCTACATTAAAAATAAGCTTAGATGCTGTTCTTTTTATCGTTGGTTTTTTAGCAGTAATTATAGTTTCGCCAAGCGATTCTGTGTTTTCTTCCAATAGTATATTTCCAATATTTTCTTCGGAAACTAATGTGATTAATTGATCTTTAGTTGTAAATCCAATATAACTGAAAGAGATACGGTAAGTTTTATCTTCAAGTTCCGTTAGCTTGAAACTACCATCTTCTTCTGTTGTTACACCTTTAAATGCTTCTAAAGCTTCCTCCTCAAAAAGTAACACATTGACATACGATAGCGGTTGGTTTTCTATATCGAAGACGTGTCCGACAATAGTTCCGTTTTGAGAAAAAACGAAAAAGGTAGGTGCTATAATAAGAAGGAGTATGAGTTTTTTCATATCCAATTACAGGGATTAAAAGGACTGCTAAGCAGCCTAGTTGGTTTGCTAATTTTCTTTAATGTATTAAGCCAAGAGGGGAGTTGAAAGGTTGGTTTTGAACTAATACTAACACAAAGATGTTATAATTTTCTTAAACTGAAAGAATAATAAGCGATTTTTTAGTGGAATTCACCCCTATAGTGCTAAAGCACACTTTTTAAGTTATATTTGCAGCTTAATGATACCCCGGATATTTGATTATGAAGAATATAAGAAATTTTTGCATTATTGCACACATCGATCACGGTAAAAGTACACTAGCAGATAGATTGCTCGATGCTACTGGATCGGTAACTTCCCGAGAAAAACAGGAACAGCTATTAGACAGCATGGATCTAGAACGGGAACGTGGTATTACTATAAAAAGTCACGCCATTCAAATGGATTACCATTATGAGGGTGAAGATTATATTTTAAATTTAATCGATACACCAGGTCACGTAGATTTTTCTTACGAAGTTTCCCGATCTATTGCTGCCTGTGAAGGGGCATTATTAATCGTTGATGCAGCACAAAGTATTCAAGCACAAACTATTTCAAACCTATACTTAGCTCTTGAAAACGATTTAGAAATCATTCCAGTGTTAAATAAGGTTGATCTTCCTTCTGCTAATCCCGAAGAAGTTACCGATGATATTGTCGATCTACTAGGGTGTAAACCAGAGGAAGTAATTCCTGCCAGCGCCAAAACAGGTCTAGGAATTGAAGAAATTTTAAAAGCAATTATAGAGCGTGTTCCTGCTCCAAAAGGAAATACAGACGAATCGTTGCAAGCACTAATTTTCGATTCTGTATACAACCCTTTCCGTGGTGTGGAAACTTATTTTCGGGTTCTAAATGGAGAGATCACCAAAGGCCAGCAAATTAAATTTATGGCCACTGGAAATACTTATTTTGCAGATGAAGTAGGTACTTTAAAATTAAAGCAGGTTCCTCGAAAAAGTATAAAAGCAGGTGATGTTGGGTATTTAATTACTGGTATCAAAGAAGCGAAAGAAGTAAAAGTGGGGGATACGATTACCGATGCTAAATCGCCTACAACAAATATGATTGAAGGGTTTGAAGATGTAAAACCAATGGTTTTTGCAGGAATTTACCCAGTAGATACCGAAGATTATGAAGAGCTTCGAAACTCTATGGAAAAGCTTCAATTAAACGATGCTTCTTTAGTATTCCAACCCGAAAGCTCCGCTGCACTAGGTTTTGGTTTTCGTTGTGGTTTTCTAGGAATGCTTCATTTAGAGATCATTCAAGAGCGACTAGAACGTGAGTTCGATATGACGGTTATTACTACCGTACCTAACGTATCGTATTTAGCATATACCCATCGTGATCCCGACACTCCCATATTAGTAAATAACCCTTCCGATCTTCCAGAGCCATCCTCACTAAATCGTGTGGAAGAACCATATATTAAAGCAACAATCATTACAAAATCAGATTTTGTCGGAAATGTGATGTCTTTATGTATCGAAAAACGCGGGGTTATTACAAATCAAACGTACTTAACTACTGAACGGGTTGAATTAACGTTCGACATGCCTTTAGCAGAGATCGTATTCGATTTCTACGACCGTTTAAAAACAGTTTCAAAAGGTTATGCGTCTTTCGATTATTCTCCTATCGGAATGAAAACATCCCAACTCGTGAAAGTGGATGTTTTATTAAATGCAAATATTGTAGATGCGCTGTCTGCACTACTTCATAAAGACAATGCCTATGATATTGGAAAGAAAATGTGCGAAAAATTGCGCCAATTAATTCCAAGACAACAGTTTGATATTCCAATACAGGCCGCAATCGGGGCAAAAATTATTTCGAGAGAAACCGTAAAAGCACTTCGGAAAGATGTAACCGCTAAATGTTATGGTGGAGATATTTCACGGAAAAGGAAGTTATTAGAAAAGCAGAAGAAAGGAAAGAAACGAATGCGACAAGTAGGGAATGTTGAAATTCCACAAGAAGCATTTATGGCAGTTCTAAAACTAAATGACTAAAAAAAGGTTCCTGTTGTAGGAACCTTTTTTTATATCTATTTCTTTAAGAACCTCCGCATGTCGCTCCAGCATCTTGAAGTCCTGAAATATAAGCATCGTAAGGTGTTCCTGTATTCTCACCATTTACTGATGCATTTCCACTACTTTCTTGACATACTTCGAAAGCCGTAGGAGATTGGTCCGAGGTACACGTAGTACAAGACCGGCTGTCATCACTACCGCAGGAAGCGAGTGTTATACAACCCAAAACACTTATAATAAACCCAATTCTTTTAAACATAACGACTTTATTTGGTTTTCTAAAAACGCAACGAATTGTATATTATTTTCTAAGATGCTTCCTTTTTGTCCTCATCTTTAGTGGCATTTAATACGTCTTCGAAATCCATTGGCTTTCCTAAATACACTAAATTAGAACCTTCACTTACTTCCATCTTATCGGTTGCTGCAAGTAATTGAAGTTTTCCATTTGGATCCTTCAGAAAGATGGCTAATGCATTCGCATCTTCTTCAATAATACTTAAAAGTTTTAAGAACTGAGCTTGAGAATCTACGGGAATTTCCTGAATTGAAGGAAAGTTATTTGCTACTTCTGTAATGCGATTGTAGTCATGAGTATGAGAGAGTATTTCTTCAGAATCACTATGGGTATTTGTTCGTAGCTCTTGAGAGGTTATTAATCTAAAAGTTCCATTTTCACCAAATACGTTTCCGAAGCGATTAATGGCTTGCCGATTTATTTCATCATTTCCTGTCATAGCGATTAAAAATCCGACATCATTTAATTCGATATTATCGGTAAGATCATCTGCATAGATATTGGCATTAATTGCATCCAATCCTAGCTCTTTGGCTTTGTTAATATTTAATCGGTTGGAATCTACTAGAACTACATGTCGGTCATTCTTCTGAAGATACGATCCTATAAGGCGCGATACCTTTGAAGCTCCAACAATCATTACCCCTTCAGATTCTTTTAAAAACACTCCAACTGCAGACGCAACCATTCGAGCAGTTGTTGCATTTAATAATACGGTAATAAGTACAACACCAAATACTAAAGGTGTAATATACTCAGCTCCTGGAACCCCTTCGTTTACAAGTTTTGTTCCAAAAAGTGAGGCAATACCTGCTGCTACAATACCTCGAGGACCAACCCAGCTAATAAAAATCTTTTCGTTCGTTTGTAGTGAAGATCCTACGGTACTCGCAAACACTCCCAGCGGACGTAGTACAAATATGATAATTGCAAATAAGATTGCGGTTTTCCAGTTATACACTAGTAGAAGGTCTTCAATGCTAATATTCGCTGAAAGTAAAATGAACAGAATCGAGATTAATAATACACTTAACGATTCTTTAAAATACAGTAACTCTTTTAAGTTAGGCAGATCGCTGTTTCCTAAAAACATCCCCATGACCACAACAGCTAACAGACCAGATTCATGTGCAAACTGATCGCTTAATACAAAGATTAATAGCACAATCGATAACGATACAACATTTAATAAATAGTGGGGAATAAATTTTTTCTTGATGGAAATATAAAGTGCGTATCCGGCGGTGATTCCGAAGGAAAAACCAATAAGAATAATTTTACCAAATTCTATTAATGCTTGTTTGGTATATCCGGCATCTCCTTCCACACTAATAAATTCGAAGACCAATACTGCCACTAATGCTCCAATTGGATCAATTAGTATTCCTTCCCATTTTAGAACTGCGGATACATCTTTCTTTAGCGGGATGTTTCGTAATATCGGAGTGATAACGGTAGGCCCCGTAACTATTATTAGTGCAGCAAATAAGAATGAGATTCGCCAGTCTAGACCGAACACATAATGCGCGGCAACTCCAGCACCTAAAAATGTAATGGTAGACCCTAAACTAATTAGTTTACCTATTACCGATCCTACCTTCGAAATCTCTCCCCTACGCAAAGTAAGTCCTCCTTCAAAAAGAATAATTCCAATAGCGAGTGAAACGAAATAAAATAAACTTTCCCCTGGAAATAGGCCTTTTTCACCATTCCAGATAGGTTGAATCCATTGAGAACCGTCCTCAGACAGTAACGTAGATATAGGTCCCACAAAAAGACCGATTAATATAAGAGGTAATATAGCCGGAATTTTAAATTTCCACGCAACCCATTGCGCTAATATTCCGAGTACAATAATTCCTGCTAGTTCCAGCATGTTGATTGGTTTTTTGGTAAAATACGTTCTTTTCGAACTTCTTAAACGCTAACTTTTTGTTAAAAATAGTATAATTAATTAAGACCGTCGTCAACAGTATGTAACGCTTTTAGTAATTTGCAGCGATATGAAATTATATCCTATAGAGTCTGGTAATTTTAAGTTAGATGGTGGTGCTATGTTTGGGGTTGTCCCTAAATCTTTATGGGCCAGAACAAACCCTGCCGATTCTAATAATATGATAGACATAGCGGCGCGCTGTTTACTCATTGAGAACGGTGATCGTTTAACACTTGTAGACACCGGTATGGGTGACAAACAAAGTGATAAATTTTTTGGTTATTATTTTCAATGGGGTGACGACTCTATCGATAAAAGCTTAAAAGCTCATGGATTTCATCGTGATGATGTTACCGATGTTTTTATGACACACCTTCATTTCGATCATTGTGGCGGAAGTATACAATGGAACAAAGACCGAACAGGTTATGAGCCTGCTTTTAAAAATGCTTCCTTTTGGAGTAATAAAGCACATTGGCAATGGGCTACACAACCCAATAAAAGAGAAAAAGCTTCTTTTCTGAAGGAAAACATTTTACCTATGGAAAAAAGTGGACAACTTAAATTTGTAAGCCAACCCGAATTGTCTTTAACAAGTGCAACTCCTTCTGAAGCAAACCAAGAAAAAAAGGACTGGCTAAAAGAATCACCATTAGATTTCGGCATTTTCTTTGCAGATGGACATACCGATAAACAAATGATTCCGCTATTAGAATATCAAGGTAAAAAAATCGCTTTTATGGCAGATCTCTTACCAACGGTTGGTCATTTACCACTTCCTTTTGTTATGGGGTACGATACACGTCCTCTATTAACATTGCCTGAAAAGGAAAAATTTTTAAATGTAGCCGCCGATGAAGACTACTATTTATTTTTAGAGCATGATGCTCATAATCCAATTATAACCGTAAAACATACAGAGAAAGGAGTTCGGCTTAACGAACGCTTTACCTGGAACGAACTTTTTAATTAAACCCATGAACATGACAAGTATTAAAACCTCTCTTTTTGCTGTAGCAGCTGCAGCATTTTTATCGGGTTGTGGAAGCACTTCTGCACCCATTCTTTCAACTCCTATTGAAAACATAGACACCATCCCGTTAAAAATTGCTCCGCTCTCGGATGCCGAAACAAAGCAATGGCCGGCAAAAGATCTCGTAGCCGATACGATTCCTGGGATGAGCGTTGACAAAACGTATAGCGAACTCATTAAGAACAGAAAAGGAGAAAAAGTAATCGTTGCTGTGATCGATAGTGGAATCGATATTGAGCATGAAGATCTAAAAAATGTGATTTGGACGAACCAAGATGAGATCCCTGGAAACGGAAAAGACGATGATAACAATGGATATATTGATGATATTCACGGATGGAATTTTCTTGGAGACATTGTTGCAGAAAACATGGAATATGTGCGATACATGAGAAAATTAGGGTCTAAGTACGAAGGAAAAACAGAAACTTCTATTAGTGCCGCAGACCGTGAAGAATTTGCGATTTACCAACGCGCAAAAGCTGAATACGAAAAAGAATTCCAAGAATTAAACGGAAATTTAACTCGCTATCAAGGAATTTTAGCAAATGTGAAGCCAGCACATGAAGCCATTTCTAAAAAACTCGGTAAAGAAGACTACACAAGTAAAGACTTAGACGCCATACAAAACCCTACCGTGGAACAACAAGGGCAAATTGCTGGGCTTAAACAAATGTTAAGTTTCGGAGATTCGGTACCCGAAGTTATTAATCAATTAGAAGATGGAGTGCATTATTTCGACGGTCGATTAAAAAGCCATTTCGATATGGAAACCGATTTTAGAGGCGTTTTAGGAGATAATCCTGATATGATGGACGGAAAAGCTTATGGAAATAATGATGTAGATGGTCCAGATCCTAAAAAAGAGGACGCCATGCACGGTACACATGTAGCGGGAATTATCGCTGCCGAAAGAGACAATGGTATTGGAATGAATGGAGTCGCAAAAAATGTTGAGATCATGGTGGTTCGTGCCGTACCAGATGGCGACGAATACGATAAAGATATTGCAAATGCAATTCGATATGCTGTAGACAATGGAGCTAAAGTAATAAATACAAGTTTCGGAAAATATTATTCTCCACATCCAGAATGGGTTTGGGATGCAATAAAATATGCCGCAGACAAAGATGTGCTTATTGTTAATGCTGCTGGAAATGAAGGCTTCGACCTTGATGGAGTACAAGTATATCCAAACGATCAAGAAGGGATAAATACCGAAATTTCTGAAACCTTCTTAACCGTGGGGGCTTTAAATTTTAAGTATGGTGGTGAACTGGTTGCTACCTTTTCTAATTTCGGAAAGTCGAATGTGGATGTTTTTGCTCCAGGTGTAAAAATTTGGTCAACGACACCTTTAAATGAATACCAATACCTTCAGGGTACATCGATGGCTTCTCCAGAAGTTGCAGGGGTAGCAGCCATGATTCGCTCCTATTATCCAACACTTTCTGCAAAGCAAGTAAAACAACTGTTAATGGATAGCGGATTACCAACAAAAACTTCTGTAGTTCTAGGTGGAGACCCATCTAACCAAAATTCATTTACCAACATTTCTACTTCAGGGAAGATGGTAAACATGTACAACGCATTTATTATGGCGTCTAAAATGACAAACTAAAATGATATTTGTTATTGCATCATTCATTTAAAAAACCAATACAAAACCTGTCGAAATTTCATATTTGTAGAATTCGACAGGTTTAGTTATAATATCAAGTAGTTACTTTTAAGATTGAAATTCAATCCTAAATAAGAGTTTAATTAAATATAAAACAATATGAAATATTTCTTCGGAAGCATTCTTACCTTGTGTCTTGTAGCAGTTTCCATAGCTCAGAACAACACATCGTACTGGCAGCAAAAAGTTGATTACAAAATGGAAATCGACATGGATGCTAAAGCGCATCAATACAAAGGAAAACAAGAATTAGTTTATACAAACAACTCTCCAGACACACTCAAAAAAGTGTTCTATCACCTTTATTTTAACGCCTTTCAGCCGGGAAGTGAAATGGATGTTCGTTCACTAACTATTGAAGATGCAGATGGACGCGTTGCAGATCGAATTTCTAAACTGAAGCCAAATGAAATAGGATATATTAAACCAACAATGCTAACTCAAGATGGAAAAGAACTTACCTATAACGTGGTAGGTACTGTTTTAGAAGTATCGCTTAACTCACCAATACTTCCAGGACAAAGCACTACCTTTAATATGAATTGGGATGCACAAGTACCTGTTCAAATACGCCGTAGTGGTCGGGATAATGCAGAAGGAGTTGCTTATTCGATGACGCAATGGTATCCTAAATTAGCCGAATACGATTTTCAAGGATGGCATGCCGATCCTTACATTGCTCGTGAATTTCATGGCGTTTGGGGAGATTTCGATGTAAAAATCACGATGGATGCTGATTACACTATTGGTGGCACAGGCTACCTTCAAAATGAAGGGGAAATTGGTAAAGGATATGCTCCCGCTGGGCACAAACCTATGAAGCCAAAAAACGGAAAATATACTTGGCATTTTAAAGCTCCTAATGTTCACGATTTTACTTGGGCTGCAGATACCGATTATATTCACGATACTTATGAAGGTGCGAATGGAGTAACGCTTCATTTCTTTTATAAAAACAATCCGGAAATCCTTGAAAACTGGAAAAACCTTCAACCAAAAACGGCTGAATTACTTGAATATTTTAATGAAAACATCGGGGAATATCCCTACGATCAATATTCTGTGATACAAGGTGGAGACGGTGGAATGGAATATGCAATGAGTACCTTAATTACTGGAGAGCGAAAATTCGAAAGCCTGGTAGGGGTAACGGCACATGAATTAGCTCATACCTGGTTTCAGTTTTTACTAGCCACCAATGAAGGCAAACATGAATGGATGGACGAAGGCTTTACCAGCTACATATCGAATGAAGCGATGAATGTGATTATGGATTCAAAAAATCCGAATCCACACTCTGGATCATATCGCGGGTATACTTTTTTAGCAAAAAGCGGAAAGGAACAACCTCAATCCACGCATGCAGATCGCTACAACAGCAACCGTGCATACGGAATAACAGCCTACAGCAAAGGAAATGTGTTTTTAGCACAATTGGAATATGTAATTGGGAAAGAAAACCTTCAGAAAACACTTAAACGATATTTTGACGAATGGGCATTTAAACACCCAACACCTAATGATTTTATTCGGGTTGCCGAAAAGGTTTCGGGAGTAGAGTTAGATTGGTATTTAATGGACTGGACACAGACCACCAATACAATAGACTACGGTATTAAGAACGTGGAAACGAGCGGAGCCGAAACTAAAGTGACCTTAGAGCGAATTGGTTTAATGCCAATGCCTATAGACCTGTATGTAACGTATGAAGATGGTACACAAGAAGCATTTTACATTCCATTACAAATGATGCGCGGCGAAAAAACAAATCCGTATCCAGATATGAAACGAACAGTTTTAAAAGATTGGGCATGGGCATACCCTACTTACGATTTCACGATTCCTAGCGGTAAGAAAGTAAAAACTATGAAGATCGATGCTAGTGATCGCATGGCAGATGTAGAGCCAGCAAATAATACCTACGGAATAGAAGAATAAATTCTATAAAATCCTTTTTTTGATTAAGACCCCGAGGCACTGCATGCTACGGGGTCTTTTTATATCTTTATCGCATGAGTTTTAAATTTCCAAAAAGCGAAAGACTAAAAAGCCGAAAAACGATCGAGACACTTTTTTCTGAAGGAAAATCTTTTAAAAAGTATCCGTTACGAATGCTATATGTAGTACCTGAAAATGCTGATATTACACAGGTAGCCTTTGCAGTTCCAAAACGAAAATTTAAACTCGCCGTTACTAGAAATCGTATTAAACGACAAATTCGGGAAGCGTATCGTATTCAAAAACAAGAGGTTTTAACCAATAACGGCAAGAAATTTGCGTTGTTATTTTTATACATTGGGAGCGATATGCCTAATTATAATACCCTTGAAAAATCAGTAAAAACACTTCTTAAAAATCTTCAAGATGAAAACAATTAGTCTATTCTTATTTGGATTTGTACTTGCGTGCTCACAAGGAGGATCCCCGCCACCTTATGCTTCAGAAACGGCAGAAATTGTTTACAAAGACGCTGCAGATGAACTTTCTCCTTCTGTAGAAATGGTTGAAGAAACGATCTCTAATGAATCTTCAGAAATAAGTGAGCAAAAAATTATTAAAACCGCACGACTTTCGTTCGAAACACAGGAAGTAGTAGCAACCTATAACCGAATTATTCAGCTTGCTGAACAACACAAAGCAATTATTCAAAATGATAATTCAGGCAAGGGCTACAACCGAATTACGCAAAATATTACGTTGCGAGTCCCTACTGAAAATTTTCAGTCGTTTATAAACGGTGTTTCTGAAGGAGTTGCTTACTTCGACCTTCAAGATATTTCAAGACAAGATGTTACCGAAGAGTTTGTGGATCTGGAAGCTCGACTGAAAGCGAAACGAGAACTTGAAAAACGATACTTAGAATTATTAAGTCAAGCAAAAAATGTAAAAGAAATGCTTGAGATCGAACGGGAGCTTTCTAAGATTCGTGAAGAGATCGAAGCAAAGCAAGGTAGATTAAAATATCTTCAAAGCAGGGTAAGCATGAGTACCGTACATATTGAATTTTATAAAATTACGGCTGAAACAGGTATCACTCAATCGTACGGACAAAAAATAAAAAATGCGTTGCAAGGAGGTTGGGATGGCGTATCGGTGTTCTTTTTGGGCATCATTTATTTGTGGCCCCTATTTGTTCTTGCTGTACTGGTGCTGTTATTTGTACGCATTATAGTACTTCGGAAACGAAAAAATAAAAAGCCCAACAACTAGCACCTACGTTAATAGAGTAATAGATTTTACTCTTGTAATAGTTGCTTCAGTAATGTAATGAAACACATACCACTGTTTGTATTTTTGCGTTTGTTTTAAAAGAATTATACTAAAATTGGTATCTTCGGAATACTTTCAGAATAAATATTACCCTTTATGAAAAAGAAAATAATACTGCCCATACTAGCCATTGGAATCTTCTTTACTACTGTTAGTTTTAAAAGCGATTTTTTTGAGATCGCTAAACAGATCGAAATTTTTACCACGCTGTATAAAGAACTTAACATGAATTATGTCGACGAGGTAACACCCGCTACGCTTATGGACAAAGCTGTAAAGGGAATGCTCGCCGATTTAGATCCGTATACTGTCTATTGGAACGAACAACAGGTAGAAGACGCGCGAATTAATAATTCGGGGACGTATACCGGGATTGGCTCTACAGTTCGTGTAAAAGAAGACAAACTTATCATCATGGAGCCCTTTAAAGATTTTCCCGCAGATAAAGCCGGATTAAAAGCGGGTGATGAAATAACAAAGATTGGAACCATTAAAATTTCCGATTTTGATGATGATGCAGGAGAATTATTAAAAGGTGCTGCAGGCTCTACTGTTGAAGTAACGTATAACCGACAAGGAAAAACCAACACTGCAACTATTACACGAGGTGCTGTCGATGTGCATGCGGTTCCTTTCTATAAACTATTAGACGATAATATTGGGTACATTGTTCTCACAAAATTTAATCGCAAAACTACCGTAGAAACCAAAGCGGCACTAGAAGATTTAAAATCTCAGGGAGCTACCAAGCTTATTTTAGACCTTCGTGGAAACCCTGGAGGACTTTTAAATGAAGCAATTAGTATCGTAAATCTTTTTGTACCAAAAGGAGAGGTAATTACTACAACTAAATCGGTGATTGAAAAATACAATAAAGTCTATAAAACCAATAAAGAACCCATAGACACGGAAATTCCTTTAGTTGTATTGGTTAATGGTAGAAGTGCTTCGGCAAGTGAAATTGTTTCGGGAAGTATTCAAGACCTAGATAGAGGTGTGGTAGTGGGTGCCCGAAGCTTTGGAAAAGGACTCGTACAGCGCCCTAAAAAATTAACGTATGGCACACAGTTAAAAGTTACAATTTCTCGTTATTACACCCCAAGTGGACGTTGTATTCAAGCCTTAGATTACTGGAATCGGGATGAAAATGGAGATCCTATTCGGGTGGATGCTAAAGAGTATAATGAGTTTAAGACCAAAGGAGGTAGAAGCGTTTTTGACGGAGGTGGAATTTTACCAGATATCGAAGTAGAAACAGCTGTATTTAGTCCCATAACTACAGCACTATTAAAGGACAACGTGATCTTTGATTATGCAACTAAATACTATTACAGCAATTCGATGGAAAATTGGAATGATTTTAAGTTTAAAGATTCCGATTTTCAGGATTTTTTACGTTTTCTGAAGGATAATAATTTCGAATATGAAACCGAAACTGAAAAAGAATTTGCGGAAGCTCTTCGTAGAGCCGAAGATGATGATCTAAGCAAAGAGATTGCCGCAAGTTACACCAATCTTATGCAAGCCATAGATACCGCAAAGGATAAAGCGGTGGAAGCTAAAAAGGCTGAAATCGTATCGTTGTTAAGTGATGAGATTTTAAAGCGATATTTTTATCGAGATGGGATGTACGAATACCAAACCCAGCACAATCCTGAGATCTTAGCGGGTGTAGACGTATTAAAAAATGAAAGTAAATATGCGAAGATTCTGAAATAATTAAAATGGAGAGTTTTCTGCGTTTTTTTGAAACTATGCCTATCTGGATGAAAGCCGGATGGGTATTTTTTGTTTTAGCCCTATTTTGGATCTTAGAAGGATATTACAGTCTTATAGTAACACCTTATAAAAAATGGAAGCATGCGAAAGTGAACCTCATTCTTTTACTTTTTGTTATGATTATAAATGCCTTCTTCGGAATTGTAACGATCGGAGTATTTGTTTGGTTAAACGAATCACAGTTCGGGCTTCTTCATTTATTTGACGCCCCCATTTGGGTTGAGTTGCTCTTGTCTTTACTTGTCTTGGATTTTATAGCACAGTATGGTGTTCATTATCTATTGCACAAAGTAACATGGATGTGGCGATTACATTTGGTACATCACAGCGATAAACATGTAGATGCCACTACTGGTACGCGACATCACCCGATCGATTTTATAATACGTGAAACATTTGCTTTAATTGCGGTAGTTATCATGGGCATGCCAATTGCTTTTTATTTATTCTACCGTATTTTAAGCGTGCTTTTTACTTATTTTACCCATGCAAATATTTCCTTACCAAAATCGCTCGATAAAGCTCTTAGCTACGTTATTGTAACACCCAATATGCATAAATTTCATCACCACTTCGAATTGCCTTGGACCGACTCTAATTATGGTAATATGTTTTCTATATGGGATCGTTTATTTGGCACGTTCGTGTACGAAGATGTTAGACAGATTAAATATGGGGTTGATATTGCAGATCATACAAACGACACAAGCCTACGTACACAAATTGGGATGCCATTTAACAAAACGATACATTCAAAAACTAAAGCATAAACAGCTTACTTTTAACTAATTAACAATCCTTTAACGCAATAATTACCAAATTAATAGTATTATATTGGTTATGGTACAGATAGACAAACAGGAAAGCACAGAGACAATTAAAGAATCGGTTAGTTATTTAGAGAACAAAGGATTCGAAAATATTAAGGCCGATATTGAGGGGTATGACACTCCTAAATCGTATAAGAAAAAAGGGAGTGATATTTCTATAACCCCCGATATTGTTGCGGAAAGAGCTGGAATTCGTCACTATTTTGAAATTAGTTTAAAAAGCGAGAAACCCAATTTATTAAAATCGAAATGGCGTTTTTTAGATGTGCTTACTCGTATGCGCAACGAACGTTTTAGAATAATTACTCGTCGGGGTCATTATAAATTTACCAATGAAATGTTGGAAGATCTTAATTTAGAAAAAAACTTAATTAAGTTGTGATCATTGCAATGTGCGGTATACCATCTTCAAGGTATTCTGTACCCGTGGTTGTAAAGCCATGAACTTCATAAAATTTTATAAGATAGGTTTGAGCTGATAGCTTTATTGCTTCAGTCTTAAACCTATTTTTTATCGCCTCTTTTGAGGCTTTCATTATTTCATGACCATAACCAAACTTACGTTGAGAGGCATCAACGACAACCCTTCCTATTGCAGCTTCCGAAAAATAAATTCCTGGAGGAAAACAGCGTGTATAGGCGACTATTTTTTTGTTTTTATAACCAATAATATGAAGTGCTTTGTGGTCCTTTCCATCGATATCTTGATATACACAATCTTGTTCTACAACAAAAATTTCACTTCGTAACTGAAGAAGATCGTGCAATTCATAAATAGTTAACTCTTCAAATGTTTTAACAGTAATAGCATCCATAAAACGGTTTCAAATAGGTTATTTTAGTCTTGAACGATCACATCTTTAGCATCATCCTTTTGATATTCAGGTTGAATGTTTACGTGATTTATTCCGAAGTTATCGTATAACATTTCTTCCACATCGTCTAAGATAGCATCGAATTCTGATAGTTTAATATCTTTAGAAAAATCTATATGTGCTTCTAAATGTGTTTCTTGTTCATTCAGTTGCCATATATGCATGTGGTGTACGTTTTTAATGTGCGGAAATGTAGAAATTGCATTGCGTATATGTTCTAGATTTACGTCGTCTGGTGTGAATAGCATTAATATTTTATAGGATGATTTTAGTAATGAAGTTCCCATAACCAACAAATACAATGCTATTAAAACAGTTAATACGCTATCTATCCAAAACCACCCGAAATATTTCATTAAAAAACCACCTGCTAATACTGCTACCGATGCAGACATGTCTGTAAAAAGGTGGAGGTATGCAGAACGCATGTTCATGTTTTCTTTAGAATCCTTCCGAAGTAATAATACACTAAATCCATTTGCTAATATACCCAACATGGCCAACCAAATAACAATGCCGCTTTCGATAGGCAGCGGATTCATGAATCGAATAACAGCTTCATAAATTAAATAAACTGCTACTATAAGTAAAGAGGCGGCATTTACAAAAGCAGCAATTATTTCGGCGCGTTTGTACCCAAATGTTTTATCGAAAGACGCTTCTTTTTTAGCATATTTATCTGCAACATAACTTACCGTAAGAGAAAGCACATCACTAAAATTATGTAACGCGTCACTTAATAATGAAAGACTCCCAGAGATAATTCCACCAATTATCTGGGCGACTGTGATAATAATATTTAAAAATATAGACAATAACAGTTTTCTCCCTTTTAGATCTGCGTGGGAGTGTATATGAGTATGTTGATGATCCATTGTAAAGGAATTAAGAGCAGGCAATTTTATCTACTCTCCGCTGGTGACGGCCTCCTTCGAAAGAAGTTTCTAGGAAGGTTTTTACCATTTCTAAGGCTTGCGGTTCACTTGTAAAACGTGCTGGGATACTTAATACATTTGCATCGTTATGCTCTCGTGCTAAGGCTGTAATTTCTTTTGTCCAACATAATGCAGAACGCACTTTTTGATGTTTATTAGCTGTCATGTTTGCACCATTTCCACTTCCGCAGATAATTATTCCGAAATCTGCATTACCTTTTTCTACATCAGTGGCGACTGGGTGTACAAAATCTGGGTAATCCACACTTTCTTCAGAGTCGGTTCCATAATTTTTTACTTCATGCCCTTGTGAAGTTAAATAGTCGACTATGGTATTTTTATAATCTGTTCCTGCGTGGTCATTTCCGATAGCTAATTTCATGTGTGCTGATTTTGTGCAAATATACTCGTTCTTCAATATATATTAAGGAATGGTTTATAACATTCTGTGAATGTGAAATAAAATAAATCTGATTTTCAATTCTTTAAACTCAGTGAACATTATTGTAACATTTAGTTAACAACTGTGTTGATAGTTGTTCATTTAAAAACCATAAAAAAAGTTGCATATCACAATCTAATTCTTGTTTTAAAAATTTTAATTAGAAACCTAATTTTAACCCATCGATTTGTAGCTAAGTTATAGAATAAATTTTATGTCTTCCTAACACATAATTGAAAACTATTTATTAAAAATGTGTTGTCAACAACGGTTATCGACAGTTGTTAATTACCTTCTTTAAAATCTTATCTATCAATAGAAATACATTCTTATATCTTGTTAATAACCCTATAAAAAGGAACCATAACTTTAATTAAAAACAAATTCATAAAAAGTTATGCCAGCTATTAACACACCATAATCAACATCATTTTTATTTTAAATTTTAAAAAAAGAAAGGTGGATTATGTTATAGTTGTTGATAAGTGTTATTTGAGTAATTTATTTTAAAAAAAATATATTCTTCTGAAATAAAAAACAGGATTATACAATCTTTAAAGTATCTGATCTTCCGTCAAGATCGCGAAGTATTTTTTGAGCAGCTGAAATATCTTCTTCATGTACTTGAAGGCGAATTCCTCCAAATGCATTAGAATGAAACGGAAGAACACCAATCATAGTTTCATTTAAAAAAACAAAACGAATCTCGTGTTGCTCTAGCAATAATTTTAACACTGCGTACTCACTTGGAAATGTAAAAAATGCGATGGTTTTAAAATGTTTCATAAGGTGTTTCAGAATTATTAACCTACTGTTATCCTTATTTCTAAGGTACTAAATCTTTCCTAATAAGCCTATCACATTACCGTAGAAACGTTACTTTTACCGTACTTAATAAACAATTATGCCCAAACACAAAAGAAAGAAAAAATCAAATAATAAAATAGAAGGCTTAACCCAGAGTATTTTAAAAATCTTCAGAAAAGACCACGCTGCCCCTTATAACTACAAACAAATTGCGGCAAAGCTTGGTGTAGATGATCCCAGTAGTAGAAACCAGATCATAAAAAAATTAAAAGAGCTTCAGGGAAAAGGAACAATTAAAGAACTCGAAAGAGGAAAATTTATATTAACACCTTCGCAAAATTATTATACGGGTCGTGTAGATATTGCAGGCCGCGGACAAGGATATATTATTGTTGACGATCTAGAAAACGATATTTTTGTAAGCAATAAAAATTTAAATAAAGCCTTGCATGGAGATACTGTAGAGGTATATGTATTTAAACGTAAAAAAGGAGGAAAAACTGAAGGTGAAATTACGCAAATCATCGAACGGAAAAAGACCGAATTTGTTGGTACTATAGATGTACAAGAAAATTTTGCTTTTATGAACAGTACCGATCATAAAATGCATACCGATATTTTTATTCCGAAAGGAAAAATTAATGGTGCAAAAAATGGCGAAATAGTATTGGTTGAAATGGAAGACTGGCCCGAAAAAGCTGATTCCCCATTTGGACGTGTTCTTAAAGTTCTGGGAATGCCTGGAGAACATAATACAGAAATCCATTCTATTTTAGCGCAATACGGACTGCCCTACGAGTTTCCTCCAGAAGTGGAAGAATATGCTAATACACTAGACACAAAAATACATTCTGAAGAAATTAAGAAGCGCCGCGACATGCGGAAAACGCTCACTTTTACTATAGATCCGAAAGATGCGAAAGATTTCGATGATGCACTTTCGTTCGAAAAATTAGAAAATGGAAATTACGAAATAGGAATCCATATTGCCGATGTTTCTCATTACCTTAAACCGGGAACTATACTTGATGATGAAGCGTATGAACGTGCTACTTCTGTATATCTTGTAGATAGAGTAGTACCGATGTTACCAGAAATTCTTTCTAATGGAGCATGTTCTCTGCGCCCTCATGAAGAAAAGTATACTTTTTCTGCCGTTTTCGAAATGAATGATAAAGCAGAGGTTGTAGATAAATGGTTCGGAAGAACCGTAACGTACAGTGATGCTCGTTTTGCTTACGAAGAAGCACAACATATTATCGAGAATCCGAAGGATAGTTCTTATTTAATTCCTTCAGAAATAAGCATTACCGATAAAGCTTACCATGTAGATAAATCCATTGGTGAAGCTATTCTTGAAATGGATCGTTTGGCTAAAATTTTGCGTACAAACAGAATGCGGCAGGGAGCAATTTCTTTCGATAAAGTAGAAGTGAAATTTATTTTAAGTGACAACGGAAATCCCGATGGTGTCTATTTTAAAGAAAGTAAAGATGCTAATAAACTTATTGAAGAATTTATGCTATTAGCCAACCGAAGTGTAGCAGAATTTATTGGTAAAAAGAAATCGAAAGAAGGAGAAAGTAAAACCTTTGTTTACCGCGTTCACGACGAACCAGATGATGAAAAAATTGCTGCTTTAGAAAATATCATCAAACAATTTGGATATAAATTAAATACCAAGGATAAAAATAGTACAGCAACTTCATTAAATAAATTACTTAGTGATGTTCAAGGTAAAAAAGAACAAAATTTAATCGATACCCTTGCGATTCGAAGCATGAGCAAAGCCGTATATACCACTAATAATATTGGGCACTACGGACTGGCATTCGATTATTATACTCACTTCACATCGCCCATTAGAAGGTATCCAGATGTAATGGTACACCGTCTATTGCAACGATATTTAGATGGAAAATCCTCTGCCAAGCAAGATAAATACGAAGACAGATGTGCACATAGTAGTGACATGGAAAATCTTGCCTCCAACGCCGAACGTGATAGTATTAAATACATGCAGGTAAAGTACATGCAAGATCACCAGGATGAAGAATTCGTAGGAGTGATCTCTGGAGTGACCGATTGGGGAATTTATATTGAAATCATGAAAAATAAATGCGAAGGAATGGTGCGTATACAGGACCTTCGGGATGATCATTATCAATTTATTCAAGAAGAGTATGCAGTGGTTGGTCAGAAATCTAAAAAAACATATACACTGGGTGATGAAGTATATGTAAAAGTGAAGAATGCAGATCTAGTACGAAAACATTTAGATTTTACCATGTTAGGACATCGGGACGAAATTGAAAACTAAGTGTAACATTTTATATACAGCTGACTCTTTAAAGAAATATAAAAGATAACAAGATGAAATTATTTGGACTAGTATGCGCTTTAGTTATTTCTTATTCAACATTTGCACAAACAACTGTAGAAAAGGAAGTAGGAGATTTTTCTGAAATAAAAGTTTTCGACCTTATTGAAGTTAATTTAATTGCTTCGGAAACAAATAAAGTTGTGATTAAGGGGGATAATACCCAATCGGTAAAAATTATTAATGAAGACGGAACATTGAAACTTCGTATGGAATTAGAAGAGCGGTTCGACGGAAACAAAACGTTTGTTGAAGTCTTTTATAAGAAAATTAAAATTATCGATGCTAATGAAGGAGCTAAAATCGTCACGAATGAAGCAATTCAGCAAAACAATATCGAATTACGAGCCCAGGAGGGTGCAATGATCCGTGTAGGATTACAAGTTAATTACACAAAAATTAAAGCGGTGTCTGGGGGAATAGTGGAGGCAACTGGTCTTGCAACCAAACAGGAAATAAAACTAAATACTGGCGGTATATTTAAAGGTCCTGATCTTAAAACAAAAGATACCGATGTTAGAATTACAGCTGCTGGAGAAGCAGAAATTCATGCTACAGATAAGGCAACAATTCGTATTACCGCAGGTGGTAAAGTAACTGTCTATGGTAACCCGAGAGAATTAGATGAAAGGAAATTCGCAGGTGGAAAAATTATAGAGGTTATCGAGTAGAATTAATTTCTAAAACCATCGAACAGAAATAAGGGAATTTGTACTTTTACTTTCTATGTTCGATGGTTTTCTTTTTGCAGCATTTTATGGTTTTATCATGGCTTTTGCCGTGGGCCCCGTCTTTTTTACACTTATAGAGACAAGTATTACAAAAGGATTTAGAGCGGGGATTGCATTCGACGGAGGTGCAATTTTTGCCGATATCATCTTTATTCTTATTGCCTACTTTAGTACCACCAAATTATTAGACCGAGTTAAAAACGATCCTGCACTACTCATCTTTGGGGGTGGATTATTAATTGCTTACGGAATAATTTCCTATATAAGAACACATCGCTCATTATTCAAGATTGTACGAGAGCATCATGCCATTCAAGTAAAGAAAAATTTAGGTAGCTTATTTTTGAAAGGTTTTTTTCTAAATTTTGTCAACTTTGGTGTACTTGCCGGGTGGATTGGGATGATCATTTTAGCCAATGCTCACGCTACTTCAGAAAATGGTGTATTTTATTTTATCACTACGGTATTAGTTGTTTTTATCACTACCGATATTTTAAAAATTTCGTTGGCAAAAAAACTTAAAAATAAAATGACACCCCGCTTCACGGTAAAAACAAAAAAGTGGGTAAGTATTTTAATTATGATTTTCGGAGTTACCATGCTGTTGCAAGGAATTTTTCCGAACAGAATAAATGCTGAATTAGAGAAAATTCCACAACCCACCCTTCCTATAGAAAAACCCATTCCACCAATTGAAGCACCTGTAGAATAATAATTTCTTGAGAGATATAACAGGGTAAATTATTTACTACGAGTACTATAAAATAAAAAAACCCTCAACAAAATGTTGAAGGTTTTTTAGAGGCATCAAGCGGATTCGAACCGCTGTAGAAGGTTTTGCAGACCTCTGCCTAGCCACTCGGCCATGATGCCAATGTGTGCACAAAATTCTTATGCGAGGGCAAATATAAAAAGATTAAACTATAAATTCCTATAAAAACGCATTTACCGTTCAGATTTCATTGTAACCGATACTTCAGCCACATCTCCGCCTATGGGTGGATTAATTTTTGAAACGGTTACTTTCACCATATCAACCATAGCAATTTGCGCAAAGACACTATCTATAATTCGTTGACCCACATGTTCTAATAGTTTTGAACGGATAGCCATTTCTTCACGAACAATCTTCTGTAGATGCACATAATCTACTGTATCGCTAAGGGTATCGGTAGTGGCAGGCTTAATTAAATCCGCTTTTATCGAAAGATTAACGAGATAATCCGATCCAATTTTTTCCTCTTCTACCAAACAACCATGGTGCGCATATATTTTAATATTTTTTAAGCGTATCGTACTCATTTCAACTATTTTTGCAAAGATACAAATCCGTTATTTATTGGGGAACTGTATGTTTAAAGGAATCAATTTTTAATTGTTTTACAACACTAAATTTATGTCTGAAGAGAAAGAATCGCTGAATTTTATTGAGCATATAATAGAAGATGATCTTAGTAGTACACATGGTATAGACGATCTTAGATTTCGTTTTCCACCAGAACCTAACGGATATTTACATATTGGGCATGCATCGTCAATCTGTTTAAATTTCGGGTTGGGTTTAAAATACGACGCTCCCGTAAATCTTCGTTTCGATGATACCAATCCAGCTAAAGAAGAACAAGAATTTGTTGATGCTATAAAAACAGATATCGAATGGTTGGGCTTCAAATGGGCTGAAGAACGCTATGCTTCAGATTATTTTCAGCAATTATACGATTGGGCAGTTCAGTTAATTAAAGACGGAAAAGCATATGTAGATTCGCAAACATCTATAGCTATTGCAGAGCAAAAAGGAACCCCGACATCACCTGGTACAAATAGTCCTTTCAGAAACAGACCTATTGAAGAAAGCCTCGAGCTGTTTGAGCAAATGAAAAATGGTACAGCGGCTGAGGGAGCACATGTTCTAAGAGCAAAGATCGATATGTCTTCTGGAAACATGCTTATGCGGGATCCTGTAATGTACCGATCCCTTCATAAAAGCCATCACCGAACTGGAACCGATTGGAAAATCTTCCCGATGTACGATTGGACCCACGGCGAAAGTGATTATATCGAGCAAGTGACACACTCATTCTGTACGCTTGAGTTTCTACCCCATAGAGAGCTTTATAACTGGTTTTTAGACCAAGTGTATAGTAACGATAAAATACGCCCTAAGCAACGAGAATTTGCACGTAGAAATCTAAGTCATACTGTCGTTAGCAAACGTAAGTTGGCACGATTGGTTGAAGAAGGTGTTGTTACAGGATGGGACGACCCTAGAATGCCAACGATTTCTGGTTTAAGAAGAAGAGGGTATACACCAGCTTCTATTCGAAATTTTGCCGACAGTATTGGTGTAGGAAAACGAGAAAATTTAATCGATGTTTCTCACTTAGAATACAACATTCGTGAAGATCTTAATAAAAAAGCAGATCGTGTTATGGTAGTTTTAGATCCTGTTAAACTAGTGATCGACAATTATCCTGAAGGAGAAACAGAATGGTTGGAAGCTGAAAATAATCAAGAAGATGAAAATGCTGGTAGCCGACAAGTTCCTTTTTCGAAAAATCTTTTTATTGAAAGAAATGATTTTAAAGAAGAGGCAAATCGAAAATATTTTAGATTATCGTTAGGAAGAGAAGTACGACTAAAAAATGGATACATCATTAAAGGAGAATCTGTTGTAAAAGATGCAGAAGGAAATATAACCGAGATCCACTGTACCTACGATCCCGATAGTAAAAGTGGAAGCGGTACTGAAGCTTCTATGCGTAAGGTTAAAGGTACATTGCATTGGGTTTCTGCCGAACATGCACTTCCTGTAGAAGTTCGTTTATACGATCGCTTGTTTACGGAAGCTTCTCCAGATACTCATAAAGAAAAAGATTTTATGGAATTTATAAATCCTAACTCTTTAGAGGTGATTACTGGATATGCTGAGCCAAGTCTAAAAGAACTTCGGCCAGAAGATAAAGTTCAGTTTCAACGTTTGGGGTATTTCGTAGTTGATAAAGACTCCACGAGCAATTCAATTATTTTTAATCGTACTGTACCACTTCGAGACTCTTGGAAGAAGATTGCTGAAGATTAATTCTTAACTACTCGTTTTTTAAGATTTACAGTTCTGTAATTAACTGAAATTGGCTAAATATAGACCATTTTAAGATAACTTTATGTGTTGTAAATCAACTATTAACCGGTTATTAACAACGACCTCATAGGTTTAGAAGTAACTTTGTTAGCATAACAACTAGTAATAATTTAAAAACGAAAAAATCATGGCATCTAATACCGGACAAACACTTTTAGCACTACTCACAGGAGCAGCAATTGGAGCAGGAATAGGAATTCTTTATGCTCCAGAAAAAGGGTCTAAAACAAGAAACACTATTAGTAAAGAAGCTAAGAAAGCGCGAAAAAAGCTGGATAAGCAAGTAAAAGAAACTTCAAGCAATTTAAGTGATAAAGCACAAAAAGCACGCTTAAATTTCGAACAAAAATTAGAAAGCACTTTATCTTCAGCAAGTTATAAAGCGGACGATATTCTATTAGCAATGGAAGATAAACTAGAAGCATTGCGTAAGCAAAATTCTAAATTACAAAAAGAAGTTGCTAAAGAACAGGTAAAGACAACAGCTAAAAAGGCAACTGCGTAATTTATGGCATTCGAAACTATTTCTGAAAATATTAAAGGCGTTAGCACCAAGACGCAAGACTATATAGAGAGCATGGCGGAGTATTATAAACTCCTCCTGTTCAAGTCTACGATGAAGGGTGCAATTTCGCTAGTTAATCTATTAATTTTTGGAAGTATCTTTCTATTTGTACTATTGTTCATCTCAATAGCAGCAGCATTTCTTATAGGAAACGAATTAGGAAAAGTTTCTTACGGATTCTTTATAGTAGGCGCTTTTTACGGAATTATATTACTTCTATTATTTATCTTCGGAAGACCTTTAATCGAGAAGAATTTATTAATAAAATTTTCTAAGTTGTTATACGACGAAAACGATTTAACTCCTAAAGAAGCTGCTGAAGAAGAATTAAATAGTTATTCCGAAACTCTTACTAATGAAAAGAAATTGTCATGAAAACCTATACTTCTTTTGACGAAATAAACCGCGATTTAAAATATTT
Organism: Cochleicola gelatinilyticus; assembly: GCF_001637325.1. Classification (GTDB taxonomy): domain Bacteria; phylum Bacteroidota; class Bacteroidia; order Flavobacteriales; family Flavobacteriaceae; genus Cochleicola; species Cochleicola gelatinilyticus. The sequence goes on along the minus strand of NZ_LRXL01000026.1, from coordinate 833,648 downwards.
GAAACTTAAATCTCAAATAGATCAAGAAGAATTAAAGTTGGGTTTACATCATACGAAAGATTCTTTTAAAGAATCTCTTTCACCAATGAATATGATAGCAAGCACAATTGGAGCAGTTGCCAAGAAAGCATTTGTGTACAAGGCTGTAGATTGGTTGGTAGGAATGAAACCAGTTAAAAAAGAAGAATACGAAGAATAAAAGTATTTAAAGAACACAAAAAACCCGCTAATCTAGCGGGTTTTTAAGTTTATAAAAGTTAGTAATCAATATCACTATCGTCCAAAGGAGAGGTTGGTGGTGGGGTGCGTTTTTTCCGTTTTGGTTTACCAATACCCCGTGCCTCGTTTTCTTTTTTCATCTGTTCACCAATCTGGTTGCTTGCTACAAAAGAAGCAATCATGTCGTTCAGCATATTACTTCCCGCCTGAGGAGAGTTAGGAAGTAAGATAAGGTTCGTATTGGTTTCCTCACCAATAGATTGCAACGTATCGTAATGTTGTGTCACTACGATTAAAGCAGAAGCTTCTTGCGAATTAATCCCTACGTTATTTAAAACATCTACACTTTCCTCTAATCCACGTGCAATTTCTCTACGTTGGTCAGCAATACCCTGCCCTTGTAATCGTTTACTTTCTGCTTCCGCTCTAGCTTTAGCTACAATCTTAATACGTTCAGCTTCCGCTTCAAATTCGGCAGCAACTTTTTCACGCTCTGCGGCATTAATTCGGTTCATAGCTGCCTTTACTTGTACGTCTGGATCAATATCTGTTACAAGAGTTTTAATGATGTCATATCCATAATCAGACATAGCTTCATTTAATTCTTGTTTTACCGCGATTGCAACATCGTCTTTACGTTCAAAGACGTCATCTAACTTCATTTTAGGAACTTCTGCACGAACCACATCAAAAACATACGAAGTGATCTGATCGTGCGGATTTTCAAGCTTATAAAATGCATCATAGACCTTAGCTTTTAACACTTGAAATTGCACCGATATTTTTAAGCGTACAAATACATCATCTTTAGTCTTAGTTTCAACAATAACATCTAACTGTTGAATTTTTAAATTGATACGCCCTGCAATTCTATCGAAGACTGGAATTTTAAAATGAAGGCCCGAGTTACGAGTGCTTTGAAACTTACCGAAACGTTCTATAAGAGCAGCAGTCTGTTGCTTAACGGTAAAAATTCCAGAAAATAAAATAAATATTCCGAGAATGATAAAGGGGATAAGAAAAATAAATCCAAAGTTCATATGTTCGATATTTTAGTGGTTAGAAAAGATTGAAGATACAAAAATAAAGCTATTTTAGCGGTCCCAAACCTTCTCTCTATGAGTCTTAAATCGTTCCTTTTTGTTACCTTTTTTTGTGTCTTTATTCTAACATTGAATGCTCAGCGCAATTATGGAGGATATAATCATTTAGGTATCAATGGAGGGATTTCAATATACAATATTACGACTCCTAATTTCGAAACAGAGTCAGGAACAGGGTTTGTTGCTGGTTTTACAACGCGAGGTGAATTTTATGGATCGTTCGATATTCTCTACGGAATAAGTTTTTCAAATTCGGAATTAGGTATAAAAGCAAGCAACGCACTCAACACACAATTTGTCGATTACCAAATTCAAGGTGTGCAGCTGAATGTACTGGGAAGTTATAATATTATTCGAAACCACTTAAGCATTGAAGCCGGTCCTGTACTTAACGTTAATGGAAAAATGAATTTAAAATCGGAATCATTCGAAGACTACATCATCGACGGATATACAACGATTAGAACCCAAGATATTCAAGATATAAGTACTTTTAATGTCCATGCTGTGGGAGGAATAATGGCAGGAATCGAAAATGTAAGACTTAGTGCACAATACCAGTATGGTATTAATAATATGTTCAATAGTTTAAATGATAAAAACCTTGAAGAATCAAATTTTAAAGGGAATAGTTCGAATGTTGTTTTAGCTATCTATGTGTATTTTTAAGGAGTTACGAATTCATAAACCGAATTGCATTTTCAATACGTGTTAATGTCTCTTCTTTCCCTAAAATGGAAGCGATTTCGAACACATCGGGTCCCTTCATTTCACCCACCAGAGCCAAACGAAGTGGCATCATTACTTTTCCGAAGCCAATTTCTTTTTCAGTAATCCATCCTTTTATTTCTGAAGATAAGTCTGCCGCAGAAAAAACATCGATCGCCTTCATTTTTGCTACAAGTTCGGTAAATAAGTCTGCTGTATCTTCTTTAAACGCCTTTTTTGAAGCTTTCTCATCATAAGAGGTGGGTTGTTCAAAAAAGAAACTTCCCTGCTCCCAGAGATCCTCTAAAAAGGTAGCACGTTCTTTTAGCATTGAAACTATTACACCAAGATCTTTGGTGGTTGAAATACCTTTGTCACTTAAATACGATTCGAATTGTTTCACTAAAACGCCTTCATCCATGGTTTGAAGGTATTGGTGCTGAAACCATTTTGTTTTATCGGGATCAAATTTTGCACCCGATTTATGCACCCGATCCAATTCGAAGGCCTTAATGAGATCTTCCAAAGCGAAAAGTTCTTGTTCGGTACCAGGGTTCCATCCTAGAAACGCAAGCATATTAACTACAGCTTCGGGTAAGTATCCATCTTCACGATATCCTGAGTACAACTCTCCTTCTGCAGTTTTCCATTGCAACGGAAACACGGGAAAGCCCATTTTATCACCATCCCGTTTGCTTAACTTTCCTTTTCCAACGGGTTTCATAATCAACGGAAGGTGTGCAAATTTAGGTGCATCCCATCCAAAAGCACGGTATAATAAGATATGCAACGCCAAAGAAGGAAGCCATTCTTCCCCCCGAATTACGTGAGTAATTTTCATTAAATGATCATCAACAATATTTGCTAAGTGGTAGGTTGGCATTCCATCACTTTTAAAGAGTACTTTGTCGTCCAATACGCTCGTGTCGATTTGCATGCCTCCACGAATCATATCTTTTAAAGGAAGCGATTCGTTTTCAGGTGTCTTAAACCGAATTACATAGGCATCGTTGTTATCAAGTCTTTTTTGGGTTTCTTCGGAAGAAAGCGCCAACGAATTCTCAAGTTTTAGTCGGTTGTGCCAGTTATATATGAAGGTTTTTCCTTTTGCCTCGTGATCTTTCCGGTGTGCATCTAACGCTTCAGAAGTATCAAAGGCATAGTACGCATGTCCACTTTTAATAAGTGTATCAGCATAGTTACGATACATTTCTTTACGTTCACTTTGACGGTAAGGACCAAAATCACCACCTATTCCTGGACCTTCATCGAAGGGAAGTCCTAGCCAATTTAGGGCTTCTATAATATATTCTTCTGCACCTGCAACGTATCGAGTTTGATCGGTGTCTTCTATTCTAAGAATAAAATCCCCACCGTGTTTTTTTGCAAATAAATAATTAAATAATGCGGTTCTAACTCCACCAATATGTAAAGGTCCCGTAGGACTTGGTGCAAAACGTACTCTAACTTGTTGGTCCATAAAAAACTTCCTATTTTAAAGGCGCAAAGGTAGGAATTATCAATGTGATAATGTATAAGAAATGGTATATTCTAAGAACCGAGATCAGGTTGAAAAGCATTTATAGTACCCTAATATGTATAAAAATTAAAGGGAATATTTTTGGAGTAATTTTTGAGATACGATAGTCGCATTCTCTAACATTCTGTTTACTGAACAAATTATTGTAATTTGGTAGTTTCAGAGCGGTACGAACGTTTCCAGACATAGTTATGAGCACATTTAGTATTATTCAGCAGAAGCTGGAACAATTTATAAGAAAGTATTACACCAACGAACTCATTAAAGGGACCATTCTTTTTTTTGCGATCGGACTCCTTTATTTTCTAATCACCTTGCTTATTGAATACTTTCTATGGTTAAGTCCTATGGGGCGCACCGTACTATTCTGGCTTTTTGTATTGGTAGAAGCCGCACTGTTTGTTCGGTTTATAGCCTTCCCATTGGCAAAATTATTTAAACTACAACAAGGCATTGGCCACGAAGAAGCATCCCGTATCATCGGGAATCACTTTCCGAATGTTAGTGATAAATTATTAAATGTCATTCAATTAAATAGGAATCAGCGAGAATCTGAGTTACTGGCAGCGAGCATCGATCAAAAGGCCGAAGACTTGCAACCTATTCCTTTTCAAATGGCAGTAAATTTTAAGAAGAATGCGAAGTACTTGAAATATGCGGCGATTCCGGTAGTTATTTTTATACTATTTAGTGTGTTGGGCGAAAAAGATCTGTTTTCAACGAGTTACGAACGGGTAGTAAATTATGATACGGCCTACGAACCACCGGCGCCTTTTACTTTTTATGTAGAAAACTCAGAGCTGAATGCGATAGAAAATAAAAGTTTTACACTAAAAGTAAAGACAGAAGGAACTGCGATTCCTGAAAACGCCAGTATTTCCTATAACAATGAAACATACTATTTACAACAAACCACTCCCGGACATTTCGAATATACTTTTTTACAGCCTTCAGAAGCGATAGACTTTCAATTGAAAGCTAATAAGGTCCTTTCAAAACCGTATCGCATTGAGGTTGTAAAAACACCATCACTTGTTGGATTCGAATTATTTCTGAAATATCCGAGGTATACTGGAAAACAAAACGAAACATTAAAAAGTACGGGTAATGCTACTATTCCCGAAGGAACAACCGTTACTTGGAAGGTTCAAACCAAAAACACTACAAATGTTGCTTTAAAAACAAAAGATAGTACCTATCAATTTACTGAAACCGATAGAACTTTCAATTTTAAGAAGGGAATCTATTCTAGGTTAGACTATGCTGTAACTACTTCTAACCAAAAGTTAAAAGATTACGAAAACCTTTCCTTTACACTAGGAGTGATTAAAGATGCCTATCCAGAAATTGAAGTAGAGACTAAAAAGGACAGTTTAGACGATCAAACCATTTATTTCTTAGGTCGTGTTAGTGATGATTACGGACTTACAAAATTACGATTGGTGTATTTTCCTCAGGGAGAAGAGGAAAAGAAACAAGTAGCTCCGTTGCCTTTAAACAAAACTAATTTCGATCAATTTGTGTATTCGTTTCCAGGTACGCTTCTGTTAACCGACGGTGTTTCTTACGAGTATTATTTTGAGGTTTTCGATAACGATGCGATTCACAACTTTAAATCCAGTAAATCTGGCGTGTTTTCTTTCAGAAAAAGAACAAAAGACGAACAAGAAAACAAACAACTTGAAGATCAAGAAAATTCTATAAAGGGGTTAGATAAAACATTAGAGAACTTAAAAGATCAGGATAAAAAGTTGGAAGAATTGTCCAAGCTTCAGAAAGAAAAAAATGAACTTAACTGGAACGATAAAAAGAAACTCGATAATTTCTTAAAACGACAAAAGCAACAAGAGGAGATGATGAAGAATTTCTCCAAGGAATTAAAAAAGAACCTCGAAGAATTTCAACCTAATAACAACGAGAACGACCCATTTAAAGAACAATTAGAAAAGCGTTTAGAAGACACCGAAAAGAAACTTGATGAAAACGAAAAACTTTTAAAAGAACTAGAACGACTTCAAGATAAAATTAAAAAGGAGGACCTTACCGAAAAGCTTGAACGACTTGCCAAACAGAATAAGAACCAAGAGAAGAACTTAGAACAATTGGTTGAACTTACCAAGCGCTATTATGTGACTAAAAAGGCTGAGAAGCTAGCTGATGACCTTTTTAAACTAGGAGAAGAGCAAGAAAAGTTGGCAGATGCGCCAGAGGATGAAAATACAAAGGAGAAGCAAGAGGAATTAAATGAAAAATTTGAAGATTATAAAGAAGAAAAGGAGAAATTAGATAAGGAAAATGATGATCTAAAAGAGCCGATGGATATTCCTAAAGACAAAAAAGGGGAAGAGGATGTAGATAGCGAACAACAAAAGGCGACCGACAAGCTTAAAGGACAAAGTCCGAGTGGCGCTAAACAAAATCAAAAAAAAGCGGGACAAAAAATGAAGCAAATGGGTCAGCAAATGCAATCGCAAATGCAATCTGGGCAAATGGATGGGATCGATGAGGATGTTGAGATGTTACGTCAAATATTAGATAATTTAGTAGTGTTTTCTTTTGAACAGGAAGACCTTATGGAACAATTTAAAAAGACAGATTATGGAAATCCTGTTTTCGGAAGGAAATTGAATATTCAAAACGACCTCAAGCAAAATTTTCAGCACATCGATGATAGTCTTTTTACATTATCCTTACGGCAACCTCTTTTAAGTGAAAAGATTAATGAATCGTTGACAGAGGTTAGTTATAACATAGATAAATCTATGGAGCGTCTTGCTGAAAATCAGATGCGTTCTGGTACAGCTAGTCAACAGTATACCGTAACTGGAGCTAATGAACTTGCGGTACTATTAAGTGATCTTTTAAAAAATATGCAAAACGCAATGCAAATGATGGGTCAAGGATCTGGTAAAAGTGGTCAAGGACAGGGTGAGGGTGAAGGACAAGGGCAAGGATTCCAGCTACCTGATATAATTAAGAAACAAGAAAGCCTTTCTGAACAAATGAAAGAAGGCATGGAAAAAGGAAAGCAAGGAGAAAAAGGAAAAGAAGGTGAAGGTCAAGGTGGGGAAGGTCAAAGTGGAGAAGGAGATGGTAAAGGCGAAGGAGAGGGACAATCTGGAGAAAATGGTCGTAATGGCGAAAAAGAAGGGGAAGGTAATGAAGGTCGTAATGAGGAAATGAATGGAGAACTTTTTGAAATTTACAAACAACAACAACAATTAAGACAACAATTAGAAGATCGATTAAGCAAAGAAGGCTTAAAGGGTAAAGGAGGAGATTTGCTTAAAAATATGGAGAATGTAGAACAGCAATTGTTAGATAAAGGATTTAATGAGCGAACGCTTCAGGAAATGTTGAATTTAAATTATGAATTATTAAAATTGAAAGAGGCCGATCTTGAACAAGGTCAAGAGGAAAAAAGAGAATCTCAAACCAATCGAAATTCTTTTGAAAATACGTTGCGGCTTTCACCCGAGGATATTAAAAAATATTTTAATACTACAGAAATTCTTAACCGAGAGGCGCTACCTTTGCGCCAGGAATACAAGCAAAAGGTTCAAACATATTTTAAAAATAAAAATGATTAATTTTTTTACTACTGAAGACAGCAAAGAATCGGATAGGGATTTTACGCTTTTTAATAAGAAAGACGTTTCTGCTTGGATTTCTGAAGTAATTTCTTCGGAAGGTTTTGAAGAAGGAGAAATTACCTATGTATTTTGTGACGATGCATATTTACACTCCCTAAATGTAAAATTTTTAGAGCACGATACGTTGACAGATATTATTAGTTTCGACTATAGCTTGGGAAATCAAATAAACGGAGAAATTTATATTTCGATAGAACGCGTAAAGGAAAATGCGGAAGAATTCAATGCTTCTTTTACAGAAGAACTACATCGCGTAATAATCCATGGAATACTACATTACTGTGGTTATAAAGACAAATCTGAAACTGAAGTGAAAGAGATGCGTAAGAGAGAAGACAAGGCTTTAAGCCTAGTAAAACTTATATAAGTGTCTGATTGTCAATTTAATAAAGTATTAACAAATTGATTTACAGTATTTTACCTACCTTTGCGCTCCGAAAAATTAATTACAAATACAACAAATTTGGATGTTCCACGTGGAACATTATAGACTATGTTTGATAAAGAGTATGATGTTATTGTTGTAGGTGCGGGTCACGCCGGATCTGAAGCTGCTGCTGCCGCCGCCAATATGGGGTCTAGCACACTGCTTATTACTATGAATTTGCAAAATATCGGTCAGATGTCCTGCAATCCCGCTATGGGTGGTATTGCTAAAGGGCAAATTGTTCGTGAGATCGATGCAATGGGAGGATACAGCGGAATTATATCTGATAAAACAGCTATCCAATTTAAGATGCTTAATAAATCGAAAGGTCCTGCAATGTGGAGCCCGAGAGTGCAAAGTGATCGAATGCGGTTTTCTGAAACATGGAGACTGATGCTTGAGCAAACGAAGAACCTTGATTTTTATCAAGAAATGGTTTCTGGAATTTTAGTGGAAAATGAAAAGATAGTCGGAGTTCGCACTTCGCTAGGGTTAAAAATTAAAGGTAAATCTGTTGTTCTTACAAATGGTACATTTCTAAACGGACTTATTCATATAGGAGATAAACAATTCGGCGGAGGTCGAGCTGGAGAAAGAGCTGCAACCGGAATTACAAAAGAACTCGTTGATCTTGGCTTTGAAACTGGAAGGATGAAAACAGGAACGCCTCCAAGAGTTGATGGTCGTTCTCTAGACTTTTCTAAAATGAGTCTTCAACCAGGAGATGATATTCCTGAGAAATTTTCTTTTTCAGACCAAACTCAGCCATTAGAACACCAACGAGCTTGTCATATGAGCTATACAAGTCCTTTGGTTCACGATTTACTCAAGGAGGGTTTTGATCGTAGTCCGATGTTCAACGGTGCTATTCAAAGTATTGGTCCACGATATTGTCCATCTATAGAAGATAAAATTAATCGTTTTGCCGATAAAGATAGACATCAACTATTTGTTGAACCTGAAGGTTGGGATACGGTGGAGTATTATATTAACGGTTTTTCAACATCGCTTCCAGAAGATGTTCAGTTTAAGGCGTTGCAACAGTGTGACGGATTTAAGAATGTAAAATTCTTTCGCCCTGGATATGCCATCGAATACGATTATTTTCCACCCACACAACTACGGCACACTTTAGAAACAAAATTGGTTTCAGGTTTATATTTTGCAGGTCAAATTAACGGTACTACAGGATATGAAGAAGCAGCTTCTCAAGGATTAATGGCAGGTATTAATGCACATTTAAAAGTACATGAAAAGGACCCATTTATTTTGCAGCGTAATGAAGCGTATATTGGAGTTTTAATTGATGATCTAATTACAAAGGGAACCGAAGAGCCTTACCGAATGTTTACTTCAAGAGCAGAGTATAGAACTTTGTTGCGACAAGACAACGCCGATTTTAGACTTACACCACGGTCACATGAAATTGGTTTGGCAGCCGATGAACGTTTAAAGCGGATGGAGCAAAAAGAAATGCAATCGAATCAATTTATTCAATTTTTTAAAGATACCAGTGTAGCCCCCGAAGTTATTAATCCAATCTTAACGGAACGTGATTCGGCTCCCGTAAAACAAAGTGATAAAATGTATAAAGTTTTTTCACGACCAAATATTACGATGGAGGATATGCGAAAAGTACCAGAGGTAGATCTTTTTGTTTCTGAAAATAATTTAGATTACGATGTGCTTCAGCAGACCGAAATACAAGTTAAGTACGCTGGTTACATTGAAAAGGAAAAAAATAATGCAGATAAATTGAATCGTCTAGAGGGCATTAAAATACCCGAAACATTCGATTATTATAAACTGAAATCTCTCTCATATGAAGCGCGAGAAAAACTTTCAGAAATAAAACCAGCGACAGTTTCGCAAGCTTCGCGAATTAGCGGGGTGTCACCTAACGATATTTCAGTAATGCTTGTATACATGGGGCGTTAGAAAGTTGTTTCACGTGGAACATTTTCACCTACTGTTTTTTAAAACTATAAATTATATCATTGGCACGGACTGTAATGCATTCAAAATTGAAAGTTAAAGATCACTTAGTAACTGGGGAGTATTTCGAATTATTATACAATACAGAAAGAGAAATGCTGGTAACATCTCCGCAACCTAAACTCACTGAACTTGAAAAATATTACAATAGTGATGCCTATATTTCTCATACTGATGAGGACAAGGGATTGGTGTCTTTTTTATATCAAACGGTAAAGAAATATGCTCTAAAGAAAAAATTAAAATTAATTCAAAATCTAAATGGAGGTAACGGAACACTTTTAGATATTGGAGCAGGGACAGGAGATTTTTTAAAAGTAGCAAAAAATAGTAATTGGGAAATAGACGGAATTGAGCCTAATAAAAATGCACGAAGGCTGGCAAACGAAAAGGGAATTGATTTACTTTCTACATTCGATTCACTTCCCAAAAAACAATATGATATTATTACGCTTTGGCATGTTTTAGAGCACCTGCCAGATTTAGACGCTACATTACAAAAAATCGAACATCTGGTCCGACCAGGGGGAAGTGTCATTATTGCGGTTCCTAATTTTAATTCGTACGATGCGAAATTCTATAAAATGTATTGGGCTGCTTTTGACGTGCCAAGACATTTGTGGCACTTTTCAAGAAACTCTATGAAGCAATTATTTTCAAAAAATATTAAGTATAAAAAATCATTGCCCATGATTTTCGATTCTTTTTATGTGAGCTTGCTTTCAGAAAAACATAAATCTAATTCCAGATTTTCAATTCGCGCCATCTTCATAGGACTATGGTCTAATATACTCGCTTGGCGTTCTAAAGAGTATTCTTCTCTTATTTACATCTTCAGAAGAGTGGAATAGCGTTTTAAAGCTATTTGAGGGGTTTCTAAGTAAATTACTTGGTGATATATAGGAAAAACTAATAAACGCTCTTAGGGGCGGTGTAAATGACGTCTTTTATATAGAAATCATTTATAAGAGTTTATTTAATTAATAAAATTTAATTATAATTATTCTGGTTTGTGAATTAGCCTCGTTAATTGAATTGAAAGATCTGTAAATATTAATTTTCCGTTTCCGTTTCTTTCAATGTGATACGATGCGTCTTGTAATGCTGTATCTATTTCGAAAATATTATTTTGATGAATAAATGGGGCAAACTTTTCAATAGAAAATTTTTCATCAACTGCGTAGAAAAACAATAAAGAATCTGCTTTATAGTTTTTTAATAACGCTTGTCGAAAAGTTTCCATGCAGTACGAAAGAAATTTTTTCTGTGTTTCTCTTCCTTGACTCGCTAATGTCTCACTCCATTGTAACAAATCATTAATAGCTTTTTTATTTCCTTTTGCTTTAAACGCTGTACGTACCCAATCGATAAACCATTTCTCAAATTGTAAATCATCTCCTTCATTAGATATAAATTGAAGCGCTTTATTGAGATCTCCGTTTGATTGACGGCTAATGGTACGGGCTATACTTTCCTTTATGTTGTGATTTTTTACGAGTGTTGTTGAAATATTTTCTTCTGAAAGCAATGGGAAATTTAATGTCTGACACCGGGAACGAATGGTCGTAATAATTTGTTCTTCATGTTCAGTTAATAAGAGCAATATTGTTTTTTTGGGTGGTTCCTCGACTAATTTAAGAATTTTATTAGCGCACTCAGTATTCATTTTATCTGCCATCCACATGATGAGAACCTTCGATCCACCCTCATACGATTTTAGTGAAAGCCGCTTTGCAATATCTTCTGCTTCAAATTTACTAATGTTACCTTGTTTTTTTTCAATTCCAAGCGATTGAAGCCATTCAAATAAAGAAGCATACGGGTTGGTTTGAACGAATTTTCTCCATTCTTCGGTATAATGTACCGAAATAGCGTTCTTTTTTGCTACAGAACTTGTGTTTACTGGATATACAAAGTGAAGATCTGGGTGTGCAAGTTTATCTATTTTTTTAGCACAGAGCTCCTTTTTTTCGGCCGTATTAGCTTCACTACATAGTAATTCACGAGCATAGGCAATCGCCATTGGCAATAGACCACTGCCTGCATTACCTACAAATAATTGTGCGTGTGGAATACGACCATTTTCGATGGTCTTAAGCAAATGTGCTTTTAGGTGTACTTGTCCGGCAATTTCAGAAAAATCCATACGCAAAACTACACAAATTTTACCTTCAAAAATGATGCAGTTAGTTAGTAACCATCTTCCCCTGTGAAATACTTATTTTAGCTATATTTGTCACTGAAAATTTGAGCTATGAAAACAGTAAATGACTTCAATTTTAATAATAAAAAGGCGCTAATCCGTGTAGATTTTAATGTTCCATTAGATACAGATTTTAATGTAACAGACAGCACTCGGATAGAAGCGGCTAAGCCAACCATCATTAAAGTATTAGAAGATGGAGGAAGCTGTGTATTAATGTCGCACTTAGGACGCCCTAAAAATAAAGAAGCAGAGTTTTCATTAGAACATATAATTAAAGAAGTACGTGAAATTTTAGGGTTACAGGTTAAATTTGTATCCGACAGTGTAGGTGAAATTGCGGAGAATGCTGTGGCAGAGCTAAAGCCAGGAGAGGTATTACTATTAGAAAACCTTCGTTATTATGAAGAGGAAACCAAGGGAGATAGTGAGTTTGCTAAAAAGCTTTCTAAACTAGGCGATATATATATTAATGATGCATTTGGAACAGCTCACAGAGCACATGCTTCTACTGCTATAATAGCTAATTTCTTTCCCGATAACAAATGCGTCGGTTTATTGCTAGAGTCTGAAATACAGAACGTTAACAAGGTGTTAAAGGATAATAACAGGCCTATAACAGCTATTATTGGAGGGGCAAAAGTTTCCTCTAAAATTACAATCATTGAAAATATACTTGACACTGTAGACCATTTAATTATTGGTGGTGGAATGGCTTTTACATTTATAAAAGCAAAGGGTGGCAATGTAGGTGGTTCTTTAGTGGAAGATGATAAACAAGATGTTGCTCTTGAAATTTTAAAATTAGCTAAAGAAAAAAATGTAACTGTTCACCTTCCTATTGATGTTATTGCAGCCAATAGCTTTTCTGAATTTGCTAGTACCGAAGTAGATGCTGCAGACGCAATTCCAGAAGGTTGGATGGGGCTGGATGTAGGACCAGAAACAAATAGAACTTTTGCTGAAGTAATTTCTCAATCAAAGACTATTCTATGGAATGGGCCCGTAGGGGTTTTTGAAATGGAACCCTTTGCTAAAGGAACCATTGCATTAGGTAATGCAATTGTAGACGCTACTAGAAATGGTGCTTTCTCTCTTGTAGGAGGAGGAGATTCTGTAGCAGCTGTAAAACAGTTTAATTTTGCAGATAAAGTAAGCTATGTTTCTACAGGAGGAGGAGCCATGTTAGAAATGCTAGAAGGTAAAAGTTTACCTGGTATTGAAGCTCTTACAGAATAACCCAACAGAGACAACAACACCCCAAATGTGTTAAATTATTGTCTATTCGGTCCATTTATGTATTTTTAAGAAAATTTTTTAGAAGATATCCCCGTTGTATGCTCATGACTTTCAAACAAACATTCTTTTTATTTTTAATTTCTTGTACCACTTTACATGCGCAGGAAACGCCACAAACAGAAGCGATCCAACCACAGCATATTCAAATTGTGGATTCGATAAAGGTTCAAAAAATTTCGTCAGATTTGCCCGAAAAAGTGGTGGCAACCCAACTTAAAGATACCACAGTCATTGTACTTGAAGATATGGCAAATGCCAGAAAATATGATAGTATTTGGCTTAAGCAATTATACAATAACGATCTTTTTGAAGAAGTTTACGGAAGTGTTACTAATGCAACTTACGACGTAGTTCCTTACGAAGAATTACCCACTGAAGTTCTTAAACAACGACTAGAAGCACTTAATGCACGAACCCCATTTAATGTTGAATACAATCCATCGCTCGAAAACGTAATTCGAGGATATTTGAAGAACAGACGACAAAGTCTGGGTAAGTTAATGGCTTTAAGCGATTATTATTTTCCCATGTTCGAACAAGAACTCGACAAACAGGGATTGCCACTAGAAATGAAATATCTCGCTATTGTAGAATCTGCATTAAATCCAAGAGCTCGCTCAAGAGTTGGGGCAACAGGACTTTGGCAGTTTATGTTTGCTACCGGAAAGATGTTTGGATTGGATGTAAATTCGTATGTAGACCAACGTAGTGACCCCATTCTTGCTACCGAAGCTGCATGTAAATATTTAAACTCACTATATAAAAGTTTTAATGATTGGGATCTGGCATTAGCGGCATATAACTCGGGTCCAGGGAATGTTTCAAAAGCGATTCGCCGTTCTGGAGGACGTACCAATTATTGGAATCTTCGTACCCATCTTCCACGTGAAACGGCTGGTTATGTTCCTGCTTTTTTAGCTACCATGTACATTTTTGAATACGCAGAAGAACACGGTTTTAAAAGTCATGGTCCACGTATACCGTATATCGCAACAGATACCATACATGTAAAAAAACAAATTAGTTTAGATCAAATCGCAACCGTAGCGAGTTTAGACAAAGCTGAATTAGAGTTTTTAAATCCATCATACAAATTAGGAATTATACCTGTTTTAGAAAATGAAACAATGATACTTCGGTTACCAGTTGATATTATAGGAAAATTTGTAGCTAATGAAAGTGCTATCTATGCCTATGCTGAAAAGGAGTTCAATAAAAAAGAAAAACCGCTTCCAGAATTATTAGTTTCGAAAGACCAGATACGATATCGGGTTAGAAGTGGAGATTTTTTAGGAAAGATTGCTGAAAAATATGGTGTTTCTGTAAGCCAGATTAAACGGTGGAATGGACTACGAAGCAATCGCTTAAAGATTGGACAGCGTTTAACGATTCACCCAAGAAAGCCAGTTGCGACAACTAAGAGTAAATCTTCCACGACAAGTTCGAGTAGTGCGAAAGCCTCATATACAGTACGTAGTGGAGACTCATTGTGGAGTATTTCTAAAAAATTTCCTGGTGTTACCGTTCAAAATTTAAAAAATTGGAACGATATTAGTGGTAACAAACTTAAACCGGGAATGAAGCTAAAAGTTTCAAAAAGCTAATTTCTCCAAAAAAACACTCCATGAAACCATTTCTTATTGCGATGATATCGCTTCTTACGTTCATATCCTGTAATGAAACCAACGGGAAAAGAGACACGAGTTATCTTTCAAAATCGGTGGGAAATATTAATAGCCTTCAAGTTATTATTGCTAACGACCTCTGGAATGGCACCGTTGGAGAGGAAATTCGCAACGAGTTTGCGGCCCCTGTGGATGGACTTCCACAAGAGGAACCATTGTACTCTATGAATCAGATGCCGCCAGCAACGTATACCGATTTTGCTCGAAAATACCGTCTGTTTTTACATGCCACCATCGGAACAGAAAACAAAGTGAACTTGGTGCATGATTTATATGCGAAGCCCCAGACGGGAGCCATAATTACTGCTACTTCCGAAGAAAAACTTATCGAGCTGTTAAAAGAAAATCATGAAGCCATCATTGATGCGTTTCATACTTCAGAAATAAAAGAACGTCAAAAAAGAACCCGAGTTTCTCTTTTAGAGTTGGACTCTATAGAAAACCAATTAGGAGTTACTTTAAAAATTCCTTCTGCATACCGCATTGCCAAAGCGAACGATGATTTTTATTGGATACGTAAAGACTTAAAGTCAGGAACCACAAATATAATCGTGTATGATGTTCCTCTGTCTATGATTAGTAGCGATAGTACTGCTGTTGGAGATATTATAAAAATTAGAGATTCGATTGGTGGCAAACAACTGCCTGTAGAAGATGACAGTCAATTTATTACTGAAGAAGCCTACGCACCGTATTTGTTTAATGCTGAGATCGATGGGAAATTTGCGTACGAAACGAAAGGAATTTGGGAAGTAAAAGACGAATTTATGTCTGGACCTTTTATAAATTATGCGGTTCGCGACGAGAAAAACAATCGATATGTAATACTAGAAGGCTTTAGTTATGCACCTTCTGTTTCGAAACGGGATTTACAATTCGAATTAGAATCTATTCTTCTTTCCACAAAACTAAAATAATTACAGTTAACGTAAAAAAACCCGTTATTCCTAAGAGTAACGGGTTTTTTTATGAGATAGATTTTATCTGAAACTTATTTTGTTTCATCAATTTTCTTTTCTTCCGATTCATCTTTTGAAGCATCTTTAAATTCTTTGATACCACTTCCAAGACCACGCATTAATTCGGGTATTTTTCTACCTCCAAAAAGAAGCAATACAACCAAAACTACTAATACAATTTGCCAGGGACCAATCGCCAATGGGATAAATAGTGCATTCATGATTTTAAATTTATAGCGCAAAGGTAACAAGAATTTGCCACATACTACGTTTTGAAATTGACTTCCTGTAATAGAATGGCATAATGCTAATAGTATAGGATAAATGCCCAGTATCGTTTGGTAGCTACTATTTTCAAATCACAATTTCTGAAGTAGTAATCCCAATTCAATTATATTTGTAAAACGCAACCTTGCACCATGGCAAAAACAAAAGAAAAGAGAAGAAAAAAGATAAAGAAGAAGTTGCTGCATAAGTATCGTCTAGTGGTGCTAAATGAAGACACCTTCGAAGAGCGCTTTTCGTTTAAATTAAACCGATTAAATGTATTTGTATTCAGTACAATTTTTGCTCTCTTTCTAATTGTAATCACAACCCTTTTAATCGCATTTTCTCCATTGCGGGAATACATTCCAGGGTATTCGTCTACCGCATTAAAGAAAAAAGCAACCGACCTTACCTATAAAACCGACTCGTTACAACAGATTATTAATGTAAATGAACAATACCTAGCTTCTATAAGAAAAGTACTCACAGGAGACGTTAAAACCGTTAATTTCAATAAAGACTCGATCCTTGAGGCAGCACAATTGGAAGCGTCACAGGTAAATTTGCTGCCTTCAAGACAAGATTCATTACTTAGAGAGAAAGTGTCGAGAGAAGACAAATACAATCCGTTAACAGAAGGAAATGGTGCTGTAAATCTTGTTTTGTTTGCTCCAGTAAAAGGAACTATTTCTGAAGGTTACGATCCAAAAAACAAGCATTTTGCTGTCGATGTAGTAACTGTTAAAAATGCACCCGTTAAAGCAGCGTCAGACGGAACTGTAATTTTTGCGGGTTGGACTGCCGATACCGGGAATGTAATTATTTTAGAACACGCCAATAACATTCTCACGGTTTATAAGCACAATGCTTCCGTAAGCAAAGAACAGGGTGAGGTTGTAAAAGGGGGAGAAGTAATTGCTTCAGTAGGAAACTCAGGAGAATTTACCACGGGACCTCACTTACATTTTGAGATCTGGAGAGATGGATACCCTGTAGACCCCACTAATTTCATTGATTTTGATTAATAACCTATGTCATTAAAAGCAGTTGCCGCTAAAATTTTTGCCAAATTCGTCGTAAATCGCATGAATCGTTGGTCCCATTCTCCTGTAAAAACGCAACAAAAAGTTTTTAGAGAATTGCTTTCTATGGCTTCGGAAACTGCCTTCGGAAAAGACCATGATTTTTCCAATATCACCACTACTGAAGCATTTGCAGCAAAGGTTCCTGTTCGCGATTATGAAGCTTTAAAACCATATGTAGAACGGGTAGTAGCGGGAGAAGCAGATATTCTCTGGCCTGGTAAACCACTGTATTTTGCCAAGACATCTGGAACCACCTCTGGCGCTAAATATATTCCGCTAACAAAAGCCTCCATGCCTTCACATATAAAGGCCGCGAGAAATGCTATTTTAAGTTACATCCATGAAACCGGCAATGCATCTTTCGTGGATGGAAAAATGATCTTCTTACAAGGAAGCCCAGAAATGACCGAGAAGAACGGTATTAAATTAGGGAGACTTTCTGGAATTGTGGCACACTATGTTCCGGGCTATCTTCAGAAGAACAGATTGCCAAGCTGGGAAACTAATTGCATTGATGATTGGGAAACCAAAGTAGATGCTATTGTTCAAGAAACAAAGCAGGAAAACATGACGGTAATTAGCGGAATTCCTTCCTGGGTGCAAATGTATTTTGAACGCTTAAAAACCGCCACAGGAAAGAATGTGGGAACCCTTTTTCCCAATTTCGAACTTTTTATTTACGGTGGAGTTAATTACGAACCCTATCGCGTAAAGTTTGAAAAATTAATAGGAAGAAAAGTACCTAGTATCGAATTGTATCCCGCAAGTGAAGGGTTTTTTGCTTTTCAAGATTCACAACATAAAAAAGGAATGTTACTTCAGCTAAATAGTGGAATCTTCTATGAATTTATTGAAGCTACTACCTTTTTCGACGAAAACCCGATACGGCTTACTATAGGCGATGTAAAGAAAAATGTGAACTATGTAATGATTGTTTCAACGAACGCTGGTCTATGGGCGTATAACGTGGGCGATACGGTGCAATTCACATCCTTACAGCCATATCGAGTACTTGTTTCGGGGCGTATTAAACATTTTATCTCCGCATTTGGGGAACATGTTATTGGGAAAGAAGTAGAACAAGCGATGCAGGAGGCTCAACAAGCGTATAATTTTTCAATTTCAGAATTTACGGTAGCACCTCAAACCAATACAAAAGAAGGCGAACTGCCCTACCACGAATGGTTGGTTGAATTTGAACAGGAACCTTCAGAAGTAGCAGCAATTATTGAAACCATAGACGCTTCGATGCAACGACAGAATTCATATTACAAAGACCTTATCGACGGAAAAGTGCTTCAGAAATTAAAAATTACTTCGTTAAAAAAGGATAGTTTTCAGCAGTACATGAAATCACAGGGCAAATTGGGAGGACAAAATAAGATCCCAAGATTGGCTAACGATCGTAAGATCGCAGATGCATTGCAGCAACTTCAGCCTTTAAATAAATAGTACCTTTACACCATGACTTTATTAAAATCACACACCAGAACTCGTGCACAAGAAAGTACGGGAGCTATAGAACGAATGTACATTACCATGCGACACCTTTTTAATCGCGGGTACTATAAACCAATGGGGGTTTCGGGAGCCACGTTGCGAGAATCGTTATTAATTTTGCGTCCCGAGATCTATGGTTCTATAGCAGAAGAAAAAATAGAACTACAGGGGTTACTGTATGTTATGGATCGGTTGCCTTACGGAATTGAAGAATGCCGATATATTAACCTAACGAGTGATGAAGGTTACAAAGACTCCCATTTTAAACCAATTGTTCCATTAAAGCGTCGCAGAAATTGTTATCGCATTGATGATGAACAAATGAATATTGAGGTTACTCGTGGACGTTCTGAAATTTATGATGTACTAACCCACTTAACGTTTCTCTATATCGAATCGCATAAAATCATGAAACAGATCTTGATTAGTGATGAAGGTGCAGTAGTTAGAGATTGGACGAAATTGGAAGCGGCAGTTTTAAAGAAAGGTAAGCTTACGAAAGAAGAAAAAGAAATTGCTCTTACGCATACCGCGAATTTTTTAGGAAGAACTTTTGAAGAAGTTAGCACTGTTTTTCCTCAGTTTTCTTGTAAAGAAGACGAAAATAGATTTCTCAAGATAATTTATTATCTAGGTAAAGGAGCTTTAGAAGAAATTTTGAATGATGAAAAACGCATCATAACTTTTAGTCCGGTGCTTCGAGAGCGTTTAGGGCATCATATTCATGGGGAACGTTGGGCCATGAAAATTAAAAGAACCTTAGACGAAAAGGGTCTTTTAGACCGACCTATACATATTATTAGTGCAAACATGCACAGTGTGATGAACACATTGTTTGCAGATAAAGCATTGATAAAAGATGCCAAAGAGCACTCTAAAATGGAGCTATATGAAAGCCTTAGTAACTCTAAAAACTCGAAACAGCGCGAGACTGTCTTAAAGTATGCCTTAAAGCACGGAATGACCTATATCGAAGATACGAGTGGAGCGAATATCAACGTTCAAATTTTTGATACTAATAAATTAGATAAAAACAGTTATATTTCTGAAAATGAAGGTGTTGAAGAAGATTTAAAACCAGTTATCGTAGTGATGGATTATGCGTTTGGAGAACAAGCGTATGAAACCATGGATGAATTACTGAAACCGTACGGCAAAGAAAAAGATAACTTCTTTTTAAATGTGGTTTCGGTATCGATCATGGGAAAAGCTGGAATTCTGGAAGGGGGAAAAGGAGATATTATGATTCCTTCTGCACACGTTTTTGAAGGTACTGCAGACAACTACCCGTTTAAAAACAAATTAAAAAAGTCTATGTTTGATGATGATGATATAAAAGTATGTACAGGTACTATGATCTCTGTATTGGGAACATCACTTCAAAACCGAGATGTATTACGATTTTTTCACCGTTCGACATGGAATGTTATTGGACTTGAAATGGAAGGAGCACATTATCAAAAAGCCATACAAGCGGCGGCAAAGATACGAGGAAGTATTAGTTCGAAAGTAAAGGTTATGTATGCGTATTATGCGTCGGATAATCCGTTAGAAACGGGAAGTACATTAGCGAGTGGCGGATTGGGTACAAGTGGGGTAAAACCTACGTATTTGATCACCGAAAAGATGTTAAATCAGATTTTAGGAGCGTCTAAAAAATAATTTCGTTAGATGTTTAGTTACAGCAAGAATAACTTCTCACTACTTATTTAATTAGTTTTTACAGAAGAGTATGTTGTATAACGGGCATTTCAATAATAACACGTAAAGTCTTACAAACTGAATTGAGATTACTTAAAAAATGGCATTGATTTTCAATTTCATTTGAAGCTTCATCGTATATTTAATAAACGGATTTTTATTACAATTACCATTAATATAAAATAAATTTGAAATACTTACCTACCCCATTAGAAGGTTGTTTTTTATTAAAACCAACAATTTTTAAAGATGAAAGAGGGCAATTTTCTGAAACTTTCAACAAAAAGGCATTCGAAGCTTTAACAGGTCTTTCAACAAATTTTGTGCAGGATAACGAATCGCGATCTACTTACGGTATATTAAGGGGACTTCATTTTCAAACGGGTTCTATGGCGCAATCAAAACTTGTTCGAGTAATTCAAGGAAAAGTATTAGATATTGTAGTTGATGTACGCATAGGCTCACCAACTTTTGGGCACCATTTTTCTAAAGTGCTAGATGCTTCCGAAGGACTACAATTATTCGTTCCACGAGGATTTGCTCATGGTTTTATTACCTTGTCTGAAACTTCAATTTTTGCGTATAAATGTGATAATTATTACGATAAAGCTTCAGAAGGGGGCATTATCTATAACGACGCAACCTTATCGCTCGATTGGCATCTTCCGAAGGAAGACATTCGAATTTCAGAAAAAGACAAACAATTACCTTCATTCGAAGCGGCAACTGCATGAAACAAGTATTGGTTACGGGAGCAAATGGACAATTAGGGCGATGTATTGCGTTGGCGTCGAAACAGTTTCCGAAGGTAACATTTCATTTTCTTGATAGACAACAGCTTGATATTACTAATAATGGAGAAATTTTAGAAGTTTTCAAAAAAAATACATTTGATTATTGTATTAATGCTGCAGCGTATACCAATGTTGAACAAGCTGAAAAGGAAGAAGAGTTAGCTTTTGGTGTAAATGCAGAAGGAGTAAAATACCTTTCCCAAGCGTGCCAAACTTTTGGAGTTGTGTTGCTTCATATATCTACCGATTATGTATTCGATGGAAAAAAAAGCGAGCCGTATAACGAATTGGACGCAACAAATCCCATTAATGTATACGGAACATCGAAACTTGCGGGAGAATTGGCGGTTATAGAAAACTGTGAACGCTATTTTATCTTTAGAACCTCCTGGCTGTATTCACAATTCGGACATAATTTTTTGAACACTATAATAAAGAAAGCTTCGGAAGGAGCCTCGTTAACAATAACGACAGAACAAACTGGTACACCCACAAATGCAAATGATCTAGCAGAAATGTTGTTGCATATTATTACTTCTGAAAGTGAAGCATATGGGTTGTATCATTTTAGCAACAAAGGAAAAGCGACCTGGTACGATTTTGCTGAAGCGATTCTAGAATTCACACAACAAATTGATACCGTAAAACTTGCAAAAACCGACCATTACCGTACTTTTGCTGCAAGGCCTAAGAATAGTGTTCTAGAACTTATTAAATTTAAAACGAAGTTTAATATTGAAATGTTTAATTGGAAGGTTAGTTTAAAAGATACGGTCAAATATATTAAAAACCATTAAGGGTATTATGGAACGAAAAGATAACGAAGAATTAGATCTTGGAATGCTGTACGATAAATTAAAACAGATTTATCATGCGTTTTTAGTTTTTTTATACGGTTTGCTACAGTTTGTACTTTCAAGCTGGATTATTATTTTGGTGCTATTGGTAATTGGTATTGGCTATGGAATATACAAAGATGCCAATGCAAATAAGGGGCGAGAAACCGAATTGATTGTACAAATTAATTATGGAGCAGCCAACTTAATCTATGATGCAGCTACACAGCTAGATCTCAAAATTAAAGAACGCGATACTTCTTTACTTAAACCAATGGGACTTTATAATAATGAAGTTTTTTACCTTAGCGGAATTGAGATGGAACCTATTGTGAGTGTGATGGACATAATCTCGAATACTCGTGAAAACGACCGCAACTTGGAAGTAATCCTTGACGAAGCACAGTATGAAGATGAATTACTTACATCTGATGTGTTTTTACCAGCTTATAAAATGCACCGAATAAAATTACACACATCTCCATGGTCGAATCAAGGAACCATCGATCGTTTTGTTGACTATTTAAACGGAAATGAAAGTTTAAATCGTTTAAAAGAAACGGCAAAACAAAACTTAAGATACCGAATCAATGAAAATAAAAAAAGTGTAGCCTACATGGACTCGTTGTTTAAAGCTTATGGTACTAATCCAGAAAACAGAAAATCTGAACGTGAAGGAGATGTAACTTTCTTTGATATTAATCTTACAAACTTACACTTGGTCTTTCAAGAGAAGGGATTAATCATGCAGAAAAATCAGGAGTTAGAAATTGAACTTGCCAATGCCACAGATACAGTGGTGGTTCTTAATAAGCCCATGCTAACACAAAAACAATCGTTCCTAGGAAAGAAGAGAATTATATATCCGATAACGCTCTTATTCTTATTCTTTATGGTCTCTTTTGCGATCTACTTGTTTAAAAAAGCGAAGCAGTTGAGTGAAGCGCGTTAATCCTACCTTTTTTTGTAAAGGTTAAAAAAGATGCGCGAGCAATGATAAAGACAAACATTCTTTCTTTTTTAAAGAGCTTATCAAGTAATAAGTCTTTAATTTTATTTGATCAGGCACTATTTTCGCTGTTCAATTTTACGTCTATCTTTTTGCTTTCCAAATTAGCTGATGTTGATGTTTTTGGGACTTTTGTTGTCTTTCAGAGTTATATTTTTTTTAGCTTTATATTCTCTACGTTCTTTCTTTCGGCACCAATTCTAGTTTTATTGGCAAAAAATTGGAAAGAGCGGCAATCGGTTTATGTCTCAACCTTACTTAGCACCAATTTTATTATAAGCTTCATAATTGCCTTATTGTGTTATTTTTTTATGAAACAACAAGGTATCGAAGTAGCATTTATTTATGCTTTATTGGTTCCACTTCTTATGTCTGCTTTCGATATTATAAAAAAATATTTCTTCAGCAGTTTTAAAATAGACCTTAAACATGCAGTAATAGCATCGACTCTGCTCAATGTATCTTTTTTTATACCTGTTTTAATTTTAAGAGAATCACTTTCGTTATCTGTGATTTTGTCATTATACGCAATCGCTTATGCCATAGCCACCTCTTATTTAATTTTTATTCTCATTTATTATAGAGTTTTAGATTTAGAGTTCTTTAACTTTAGTAAAGAACGGCGCATAATTACTTCTCAAATTATTCACCAACATTTTAACTACTCTAAATGGATTATTCTTGGAGGAATTGCTTTTTGGGGTTATAGTCAAGGGCTTTACATTTATGCAAAAGCGTTACATGTTTCAGATTTTGGATTAAGTAAAGTAAAGACCATTCAAAATATTCTAGGAATCGTTAACATTTTTATTATTTCCATAGAGAATTTTTACACCCCTTATTTCTCAAATTATATAAAAAACAAACCGCATCAAGAATTAAGAAGTTTAGTAAAACAGCTCTTTCAAAAGAATTATTTAAAAATTCTTGGGCTCATAATTGGTGTTTTTATTTTTGCCGTAGTTTTTTACTCTTTAGTATATAAAATTAAGTATGGTGCAGGATTTTTTATCATTGTACTTTTTACAATTACCCAATTATTATTACTCGCCATGAGACCCTATATTATTTCATTGAAATCTGTTGAGGTAACCTATCCCTTTTTTATAGCTCATATTATTGCGGTACTTACAATGCTTGGTGCGGGTTATGTATTAATCGACCGGTTTGAATATACAGGAATGGCGGCAACATTTATTCTCTGTAATATTATGTATGCAATAGTAATAGGTTATTTTTATTTTCGTAAGGTTGTTGTAGTTGGACATCATAATACTCAAACAAAAAATTAATGCAACAGGTAAAATTTAATAAAGATTAGTGTTATTACTTAAACGAGCATATCAGGTATTTTTCTTCATCGGACTTTTCTTAATTCCGTTTAATAGTGATATTCCCGATTGGCTTGGTTTTTTGGGTGAATTAAGTGCCGACTCTTCACCAATTTTCTTTTTAATTGGTTTTTTGTTCTTGTTTTGTTATCAATGCATAATCGGGAAATTATATTTTCCTGTTCAATCTAAAACGTATCGCCTTTTTTTATTATTTCTTGTAGCGATAATTATTACTACATTAATTAATCTTCCTAGTATAGTAGAGTATTATTATAAACAAACATCAGGCATATATCGCTTTATTAGACAGTTTATATCGGTACTTATTTCAGGTGTGATATTTCTTTATTTATTTATTAATGTAGGACGCGATTATGGAATTGAA
The DNA here is from genome assembly GCF_001637325.1 of Cochleicola gelatinilyticus. Classification (GTDB taxonomy): domain Bacteria; phylum Bacteroidota; class Bacteroidia; order Flavobacteriales; family Flavobacteriaceae; genus Cochleicola; species Cochleicola gelatinilyticus. The sequence continues at coordinate 808,946 of NZ_LRXL01000026.1, read as the reverse complement.
CGATTTGTTTTAGCGGTTCGTAAAACATTTTTATATAGTTTTTACATTGTATTCTCGTATGGTATGCTTGAATATGCGATTATTAAATTGAACCTTACATTTCTCACCTCTATTCTTGATCTATACGGATACCTTCCTTTTGTAGAAGTAAAATTTACCCATTATATGGAGCGATTGTCTTCTATAACGTACGAACCTCCTGCTCTTGGACTTTATCTTATTACCGTTTCTGGTTTTATTTTCAGTTATATTTTTACTTCAAAAAAAGTTACGCGCTTTGTTCCTTTTGCATTGTTAATGCTTCTTGCTATCCTTTCAAAATCACGAACCGCACTGGTAGTTACTATTTTACAGGCAATTGCCGGGGTAGTATTTGCCTTTTATAAGTATAAAAGTTTTCGAAATTTATTTAATAAAGTACTGATTTTTGGTTCTATCGCACTTGTGGTGCTGTTGGTGTTTTTTGGAAAACCAATTTATGAAGCTGGATTAGAACGAATAGAATCTCTAAACTTTTCAAAAATAGACACGAAAAATAACATTAGTGCTATTTCAAACAAGTCTCGTATAGGTATTCAACTTGCTATGCTGGAGGTTTTTAAAGAAAAACCTATTTTCGGAACGGGATGGGGACAACAATTTTATGAGTCAAGGCATCATTATCCTACTTGGGCAACACGAAATAATTTTGAATTCCGTTTATTTTACCTTAATCAAGATTTAAAATCTTTTCCGCCTGGTTATAACTTATACTTTCGAATATTAGTAGAAACGGGCATATTTGGGTTATTCGTTTTCCTGTTCTTTCTGTTTTCGATTGTTCGTACTACGCTCATAGTATACAAAAGAGGGAAAGAATTGAATTTTATCACGCTAATATTACTGGTTAATTTTACGGGACTTCTACTCAATTGGTTTCAAACAGATTCCATGCGGATTTATGGTTTTTGGTTAAGTCTTGCTATTTTAATACTTTATAAACGACACCTTGATTTAAAGAGGGAAGATGCTGAAGACGATTTTTCTACTCAAAAAGAAATAGAGTAGAAAACACGGAGGAAACCACTACTAAATATTCCTTTTACTTAGTAAGCATCAATGTTTTTGTAAAGTTCCTTTTAGATTTTTCTATAGTTTTAGAAATGTTTTTTGGTGCGGTATAATGAGTCTGTATGGTTTCAAGAATAGTATGTGCAATTTGTTTAGGGTCTTTTTCAGCATCGTACACGCGCAAATCATCAGCTTGTCCCACATCTGTTAAAAAATCGGAACATTTTCTATGATATTCAATTAGAACAAATGGCACTTTCGCATAACAGGCAAAAATACTGGCGTGCAACCGGGTAGAGAGCATAAAATCGCAAGTTTCAATGTTGCGCCATGTAGTTTCTACGTTTCTAGAATACGGCACAATAGTGTATCGGTTTGCATCAATTCCCTGAAGTAACTCTTGTGTGGCTTCCATATCACCAATGGCTTCATTTCCGTTAATGATAAAAACCTTCAGAAGTACATTTTCCTGTTGTAATAACTCATGAACCACCAATTTAAAAAAGTGGTTTCTGTGTTTTTCTTTCGATAAATCCCCTCCTTTGTAACGCTCATAATTGCAAATGCTTATTCCTATGGTTTTTTGGGTTCTCATGGTTTGCTTCGGAAGCGATTCAGCTTGATATACCGATGGTAACAATGCCGCAAGATCGAAGGCGTCAACGGGTGTGTATGGAAGTTGTAATGACATGGCGTATTCGAAAGAGCGTCGATCGCGAAGAGAAAGAAAAGACAACGACTGAAGGTATTTCACCACATTTTTTTCAGCTTCAACATTTTGAAAAGGCCCTATCGAAACACCTATTGCTCCTAATGTAAGGGATTGGGTAAGAGAAGCATATTTCTTTGCCAATGCTCGGTTGCTGTGAAAAGGAATATCACTAAAGGTAGATCCTCCTGCAGAAATAAGATAATTGGAATTAAAAAAATGACGCATAAAATGAAGTCGGTCAATTCCTTTTAGAGCGTCAGTAGGTTCATTTGCTATTATAGGGTATTTTGTTTCTGGTAACTTAGTGCCGATAAAAACATTTTTTGTGCAGTTCCAATACGTTTTAGCTCCCCATGAAGCTACTTCAACAAAAGCATCATCACCTGCGTTTTTAAATCCATAGAAACCTTCAAAAATTATTTTCATAAATGCTTATAAACCCCAGTATTTGTTTTAATTTCGAATGACAAAGATACTTATTTTGATATGATTCTTTTTTATGAAACGTAGTAAGAAAGTATGCTTTCTAGCAATTTGTATATGCAATTTATTACATTTGAACGCTAAAGAAATAGTACATCCTTTTTAATCTTAAAAGTGGTTCAATCAATTTTACCTAGAATACCTCAAGTTTAATTTAATAGTGATAAAATACTCATAAACCCTACCAAGCATGGCTATATTTATTTCGGTGTTAATTTTGGCCGCTTATTTTTTTCTAATTTATAAATCCATTGGAGCATTTATTCTAGAGATTCGAAAGTTACCTACAACTGGAATAATCGTTTATTTTTTAACCATGCTGTTACCAGGATTTTATTTAGTATGGATTTTACACGATGAAAAATTTGTTTATTACTGGGATCTTTCAGGGTATTGGATACGGGCTATAGATTTTACCGAACTTTATTTTGAAAAGCCTTTTGTAGCATTCGAGGAGGTTTATAATACAATACGACACGCAGAATATAATTTCTTAGCGAACTTATTCATAGCACCATTAAATAAGCTCTTTGGTCTTTCTTTTGGGTGGTATGTGTTTTCAATTTATGTAATTTATTTTTTACCAGCTGTTTTATTAGTTTCTAACATAATTATTCTAACTCTTAGAAATGTAACGAGTCTCTTTCAAAAACTCAGCCTTCCATTTCTATGCTTACTCTTTACCCCTTTATTAATTCCAATACGCTTTGGATTTATTGATAGTATAGGGTTGGTACTCATCTTTATAATTTTAATCAGTGTTTTAAAAAGCGATTTTTTAAGAAAGTTCAATTATAAAAGTGCCATTGCAATAGGAATACTTATGTTGGTATTGGTATTCAGCAGGAGATGGTATGCCTTTTGGGCTACAGCGTTTTATGTCAGCCTTTTCCTAACCAATGTAATATATGCCATTTGGAATAGAGAGTGGAAACCGTTTAAAAATGCAGTGCTGAATCTTACAATAGGAGGCATTGTACCTCTTTCTATCATGCTGCTTTTCTTTTATCCGTTTTTTGAAATGTCTGTACTAAAAGATTATGGAGATATTTATTCCGCTTATAGAAGAGCGGTTCCTCTTGGTCAGCTGCAAAATGCAATTAACTTTTTTGGTTGGGGATTACTGGTAATTTTTTTAATAATGACACTAATACAAGCCCGGCAACAAAAGTTCCTAACCTTGTTTCTAGGAATTAACTCCATAATAATTATTGCACTTTTTACAAGAATTAATGATTTTGGTGGGTATCAACATTATTATTTGCTGTTACCTATGATTGTTATTTTTACCATGAGAGGACTACTGCTAGTACGGAAAAAGGCTGTAATAGTTCTAACTTTCTTTGCTTTTCTAGCTATTAATAATGCGCAGGTTTTTACGCATTCACTTAAATTCAACGATACACTACGAATTTTTTCGCAAGTTGACGGTGCTTCAAAAATAAGAGCCGATTACGACGAGATCGTTGCTATATCTAATGCTATTATTAATTATGAAAAGGAAGGAGCATCTATCTATATGCTAACAAGTTCAAGAGAAATCAACGATAATATTGTTAAAAACAGCAAGTTGCCTGAACTGCGAAATGAGTTTAAAAAGCTTCACATTACGCAACATGTAGACAAGAGAGACCACTTTCCAAACGAGCTTTTTTCTTCAGATTACGTCGTGGTAACAGACCCAGCTCAATATCACTTAGGAGAGAAAAACCAACAAGTAATTGGTTATTTTAATAATGCTATACTTAACGGAAGCCTTAAACCTCATTACAAAATTGTACAGACCTACCATTTAAATAAAGGTATTACAGCATATATAATGAAAAAAACATCAGGCTTTAATAAAAAGGAAATCGACAGCATTCGAAACTTTTTTAAAAGTAAATTTCCAGAATATCCCAAAATGTTCGATGTTAAAGAAAATATTTTAAGATCATTTGAGATCTTAGAAGGGGATGGCTATGGAAATGTTGAATTTTTAGATAATCAAACTATTAAAATGTTTCCAGGAAAAAAGAGGAACAGTACCATAAGTTTCACGGTCTCTCCTTTAGATAAAAATCTTTCTTTTGTCACATCTTTTTATGATAAGCAAGAAATCGAGAACAATTGTAATGTAGATAAAGATGGTGAGGTGCAACTTATTATTAAAGGAGATGGTGAGATACTAGAACAGTTCTCTGTATCACATAAAAAAGAGATTCCTGTTTTGGTAGAGATTGTAAATATTACCACAATACAGATAAGTGTAGATAAAGGAAAATATGAAGACTATTGTGACTTTTTCATATTAAAAAACTTTAGATTTAATAAATAGAAAAACCTTCATAGTGCTATATTTATGGAAAAAATGATAGAAGAAGAAATCGTTTTGTCTGTGATAATTCCTGTTTATAATGAAGAGGAAATTATTCCAGAACTTTATGCTAGATTGACGAGTGCTGTAAAAGAAGTGACGAAAAATTATGAATTAATTTTTGTTAATGACGGCAGTCGTGATAGTACCTTGCCACAACTAATTCATCTTTCTGAAACCGATCCTCAAGTTTTTTACATTAATTTTAGCAGAAATTTCGGGCACCAAATAGCGGTTACGGCAGGAATTGATGCTTGTAAAGGAGAGGCAGCTGTAATTATTGATGGCGACCTTCAAGACCCCCCAGAACTTATTCCCGAAATGTATTTAAAACATAAAGAAGGCTTTGAAGTAGTTTATGCACGAAGAGCGAAACGAGAAGGAGAATCTTATTTTAAAAAATTAACAGCGAAATGGTTTTATCGCATTTTAAGGAAAAGCACTTCTATAGAAATTCCCGTAGACACTGGAGATTTTAGATTAATAGATAGAAAAATTATCGATTGCCTCAAAAAAATGCCAGAACAGAATAAATTTTTAAGAGGACAGATCGCATGGTTAGGTTTTAGGCAAACCGCAGTATTATTTAACCGAGATAAACGTAGGTTTGGAACAACAGGATATCCATTCAGCAAAATGATGAAGTTTGCAATGGACGGAATTACCAGTTTTTCAGACAAACCCTTAACGCTAGTTACACGGCTAGGATTTATTATTTCCGCCTTTTCATTTCTAGTTATTCTCTATGCAATTTTTTCTCATTTTTTTCTGAAACAAACCATCACCGGATGGACCTCTCTAATAATTAGTTCTATGTTTATTGGAGGTGTCCAGCTCATATCAATTGGAATTATTGGAGAATACATTGGAAGAATTAATAAGAATGTTTTAGATAGACCGTTGTATATTATTCAAAACACGAATATTAAAGAGTAACCTAAGTATGCCTCAAACCTTCAATTAATGAAAACCATTAGTGTTATTATTCCAGCTTATAATTCTCAAGAAACAATACGGGAAGCATTAGAATCTATTGTGAAACAGGGAGATTATAAGTTTGAAATTATAGTGGTCGACGATGGTTCTTCAGACGCAACGAAATTGAAAGTCGATGAATTTTTAATAGAATTTCCAAAAACTAATGTGCGCTATTTTTTTCAGAAAAATAAAGGTGTTTCAGCAGCTAGAAATTTCGGACTTCAAAAAGCAACTGGGGCATATATCGCTTTTTTAGATAGTGATGATGCGTGGCTTCCTAATAAGATACAGGAACAATTAGCGGCCTTTAAAACTGCTCCCGATATTGATATGCTGGGCACAAATCGTGATGGCATACGACACACCTCTTTTTTTGGCAATAAGATCGATACTCTTCACAAACTTTCTTCCCGGTTACTTTTATATAAAAATTACCTAATGACATCCTCCATTCTTATGAAACAAGAGGTGGCAAAACAAACCGGTTTTTTTAATGAAACCATGAGTTATTCCGAAGACTTAGAGTATTTTCTTCGCATTAATAATTCATTTACATGTTACTTACTAAATAAAAGCTTGGTTCGTTCTATTACAGGTAAACAGGGTTTTGGGGAATCTGGTTTAAGTGCAAATCTATGGAAAATGGAAAAAGGAGAGCTTCATAATATTACAATGGCATATAAAATGAAGGTTGTAAACTTTCCTGAATATATATTTATTTACCTTTATTCTTTTCTAAAATATTTAAGAAGAATAGTTATTAGTGTTTTGCGCTAATTTATTAATACAAATAGCAGCTTTTGAAAGTACTACTTAGTAATTTATATCCGTATCTTTTCTTGATCTTTTGCTTTGTCATTCCATTAGACAAATACGCAACTGCGATCCCAAACATTGTCCTTATTGCTTTACTAGTTTCATTTCCTTTTGTTGTAAAAAAAGAAGATTTTAAAAGATTAGTACGCCTTGAGTTCCTTTTGTTTGGAGGTTTGGTCGTGTTTATTACCTTAGAAATGTTGCTTTTTCAAGATCGGTTAAAGGATATAAATATTATTGCAAAAATTGCTTCCTCGTTACTTCTGGTAGTGCTGTTTATTCCAATCTACTCAACAAAGAAACTAAACAAGACGATCATTATTTCTGTATTAGTCTGTATAGCTGTTAGCCTATTTAATTTATATGGGTTTTATATGAAAGAAGGAGTTTTTCATTTTGCTTCAGGCGCTGCGGTAGACGATGTGCTTATTATAGACCGACTATACCTAGGGTTTCTTTGCGTATTAAGTATCGTTGCATCCATTGGAATTATTGGTTCTACCTACAACGAATACAACAAATGGTATTTTGCAAACATCGTTTTAAGTATTGTATTTGTACTGTTAATCTCATCAAGAATTGCAATTATATTATTGCTGATTTTATTTCTTCTGAAAATTTTCTACACCAAAAAAAAATTGGAATATGGACTTTTCTTTATCGGAATTATAGCCATAGTATCGGGTGCTTTCCTTGTAAATAAAAATTTAGGCGAACGTTTTTTCTACACCCAAAGCAGCGACAGTGGAAAATCGTATATCGAACTGTTTAAATCATGGGAACAACGTGTTGTTATTTGGGATTGTAATTATCAGATTTTAAAAAACGACACCCCTGTTTTCACCGGCAATGGATTTTATGAGACAAAAAATAAACTCGTAGCTTGTTACGATACTACCATAGAACGAAAGGAAAAAAGAGCCTATTTTTTATTGAAACGCTTTAATCCACACAATCAGTTTGCCGATTTTATTTTAAGTTATGGTGTAATTGCTTTCTTGCTGTTTACTGCTATTTTTATCAGCCTGTTACTAAAAAACCGGAACTCATATTATAGGACGGGACTGCTTTTAAGCATCGCTGCATTTGCATTTATCGAATGTTTTTTTCAGCGACAAATGGGAGGATATATTTTTTCTATGATTTTTATTCTAATTATTTTCTCAGGACCTGAACCAAGTCGCCAAAGCACTTTAGAGAATGAAGAAAACTAGGGTCGCTCATATAGCAGACGCAGTTGGCGGCGTAGCGGTATATCTTCAGATCACGCTTCAGGCAATCGATCCCGAAAAGATCGAAGCTTTTATCATTCAAGGGCATCACACAAAAAATAAGATTTTTAAAGAGAAACACGGTAATTTAGTGCAAACATTTCTCGTTCCAATACAACGAGCTATATCCCCAATAAAAGATCTTCGTTCCATCTATGAAACCGCACAAATTCTTCGGAAAGAAAAACCCGATGTTATTCACGCTCATAGTGCAAAAGGAGGTATTGTTGCTCGCGCTGCATCCTTGTTTTATCCAACAACTGTGTTATATACCCCACATGCTTTTTCATACCTCAGCACACCCAATCGGTTTAAAAAAGGGCTGTATTTAAGAATTGAACGGCTCTTTAAGCATTTTAATTCTATTTTACTGGCGTGTTCTACTTCGGAAAGAAACAGGGGAATTCGGGAAGTAGGGTACAAAGAAGAAAAAGCTCTAGTTTTTAACAATTGTATTCATCCTATTTCTGAAACTGCTTTTCTGAAACACGACCTTCAACTTCCAGAAAAATACCTTTGTACCGTAGGTAGGCCCTCCTATCAAAAAAACATCGAGATGATGATCGAGGTACTAAATTTGTTAAAACAAAAGCAACCAAACATTCATTTGGTCATCATGGGTGTAGGCGAATACAGTCCGAACAAAGAACATGTCGAGCAATTAATCGAAACCTACGGACTTTCAGAAAACACCACTCTTATCCCATGGATCGAAAGAGGCAAGATTTTTACCATTGTGAGTAAATCACAGTTGTATCTTTCAACTGCGCGGTATGAAGGATTACCTTATGCCGTTATTGAAGCAATGGCATTAGGGAAAGCATGTGTCGTGACTAGTTGCGACGGCAATAAAGATTTAATTAAGGATGGGTACAATGGATATGTTGTAGAAGAAAATTCGGTAGAAACTATGGCAAATCGTACCTTTGCGCTCTTACAGAACAATGCATTACTTACAAAATTTGAAAATAATGCCTTGGACTATTTCAATGAGCATCATAATATTAACAATACGATTCAGAAATTAGAGGGAATCTACCGTTCTTATAGTAAAAATAAAGTATGAAAATAACAGTCATTGGCACCGGGTATGTTGGTTTAGTAACAGGAACATGTCTTGCTGAAACCGGAAACGAAGTTATTTGTGTCGATATAGATCAAGAAAAGGTTGAAAAAATGCGCAGTGGGGTAATTCCAATTTATGAGCCGCACCTCGATATTTTGTTCGATCGTAATATAAAAGCCAATAGGCTTCAATTCACAACTTCTCTAGAGGAAGGGTTACAACATGGCGAGATTATATTTTTAGCACTTCCAACTCCTGAAGACGAAGATGGTTCTGCAGATCTTTCTTATGTTTTAAACGTTTCCGAAGAAATAGGGAAGAAAATAAAAAGCTACAAAGTAATTGTAGATAAAAGTACTGTACCTGTTGGTACTGCCGAAAAAGTATATAGCGTTATTGCTAAAAACGCAAGCTGTGAATTCGATGTAGTTTCCAACCCCGAATTTCTTCGAGAAGGTTTTGCCGTAGACGATTTCATGAAACCTGAACGTATCGTTGTGGGATCTTCAAGCGATAGAGCAACGGTTTTAATGCAGAAATTATACAGTCCGTTTGTTCGTTCTGGCAACCCGATACTCATTATGGACGAGAAATCGGCTGAATTGACTAAATATGCCGCGAATTCATTTTTGGCAACCAAGATTACATTTATGAACGAGATCGCAAACTATTGCGAAAAAGTGGGAGCAGATGTAGACAAAGTACGGGTAGGAATGGGAACCGATTCGAGAATAGGGAAGCGATTTTTATTTCCGGGAATTGGTTATGGAGGATCTTGTTTTCCTAAAGATGTGAAAGCCCTTCAGAAGGCCGGTAAAGATTCTAATTACGATTTTAAAATTTTAAATGCGGTTATTGATGTAAATGTGCGTCAGAAAACAATTTTGCTTCCGAAGATGGAAGGTTATTTTAAAGACGACCTGAAGGGAAAAACAATCGCTGTTTGGGGTCTTGCTTTTAAGCCTGAAACCGATGACATTCGAGAAGCACCCGCCATCGATATGATGAACGGTCTTTTAAAAAGAGGTGCAACATTGCAGGTTTTCGACCCAGAAGCCATGCCAAATATTAAGAAGCAGTTTGGAGATACGTTGCAATATTCAGAAAGCATGTATGATGCTGTAAAAGGAGCAGATGCACTTTTAATATGTACGGAATGGAGTATTTTTAGAACTCCAGATTACGCTAAACTTCGAGAATTAATGAACGATACGGTAATTTTCGACGGAAGAAATCTTTACAATGTAGATGACCTTAAAACTGAAAAATTCACATATATTTCAATAGGAAGAAAAGAAATTCAGTAATGAAAAAAAGAGTCTTAATTACAGGTGCGGCAGGATTTTTAGGGTCTCATCTTTGCGATCGTTTTATTGCTGAAAACTTCCATGTAATTGGGATGGATAATCTCATTACGGGTGATCTAAAAAATATTGAGCATCTTTTTAAGAATGAACATTTCGAATTTTACAATCATGATGTAACTACTTTTGTACATGTTCCGGGTAACGTCGATTTTATTTTACACTTTGCTTCTCCTGCTAGTCCAATCGATTATTTAAAGATCCCAATCCAGACGTTAAAAGTAGGCTCTTTAGGAACACATAATTTATTGGGACTTGCTAAAGAAAAAAATGCCAGACTGCTTATTGCTTCTACTTCTGAAGTATACGGAGATCCATTGGTACATCCGCAAAGTGAAGATTACTACGGAAATGTAAATACAATAGGACCTCGTGGTGTGTATGATGAAGCAAAACGATTTCAAGAATCTATTACCATGGCGTATCATCGCTTTCATGGATTGGAAACACGCATTGCACGAATATTTAATACCTATGGACCCAGAATGCGTCTTAACGATGGTAGAGTAATTCCTGCATTTATCGGCCAAGCACTCCGAGGTGAAAATTTAACGGTTTTTGGCGATGGAAAACAAACCCGCTCTTTTTGTTATGTAGATGATCAGGTTGAAGGTTTGTATAGGCTTTTAATGAGCAATTATAGTGATCCGGTAAACATTGGAAATCCCGATGAGATCACAATTTTAGACTTTGCTGAAGAGATAATTAAACTCACAGGAACCGACCAAAAGATCGTATTTAAACCCCTTCCAAAAGACGATCCGTTGCAACGGGAACCAGATATAAAAAGAGCGAAAGAAATTCTTGGATGGTCTCCTAAAGTAAATAGGGAAGAAGGAATGAAACTTACTTTCGAATATTTTAAAAGCCTTTCTAAAGAAGAGCTTTTTAAAAGTGAACATAAGAACTTCTCTAAGCACAACAGATCCTAATACATGATATTTAAGCGAGGGAGATATTCAGGGTATTTAAGGCCCATATCATATGTGATCGATTTGTTAATCATTCATGTATTAGCTCATCAGTTTTTTGAAAGAAATTTCGAATACCTTAACTACATCATATTTATTTCACTTGCTTGGATAATACTATCGATAAAATCTAATTTTTACGAAATTTATCGCTTTACTCATGTGGCAAAAATAATGTCACTTATTGGGAAACAAAGCGTTATATTTTTATTAATTGTATTCGCTTTTTTTGGCTATTACAATCAAGTAACTAAAGAGCCATTAACCATCTTTACCTACATTTTATGGGTAATGGGTTTAATTACCATTGTTAAGTTTTCAATTTATTACGTGCTCAAAAAATACCGAAAATCCTTTAAAGGAAATGTGCGTCGGGTAGTTATTATAGGGCTTAATCAGAAAACAGATCAATTACGAAAATTTTTCAATGACAATCCAGAGTATGGGTATAACTTGGTTCACATTTTCGATCTTAAGGGACCTAATAGAAATACGATAGAAGCATGCTTCGATTATATTATCGAACATAAGATCGATGAGATATATTCTTCGGTAGCAGAAATAGGAAATAGAGATCTTGTAAAGCTTATCGACTTTGCAGACAATAACTTAAAAATTGTAAAGTTTCTACCAGATAATAAAGAGATCTATAGTAAGAAACTAGATTTTACATATTACGGGTTCTTGCCAATACTATCGATGCGAAAAATCCCCATGGATGAACCTTTTAATAAATTTGTAAAACGAACTTTCGATATTTGTTTATCATTAATTGTGATTATCGGTATTTTGTCATGGTTAACCCCTATCTTAGGAATTATTATTAAATTAGAGTCGAAAGGACCTGTGTTTTTTAAACAGAAACGTAACGGATTAGATTATCAAGAATTTTTCTGTTACAAGTTTCGTTCTATGAAACCCAATCCTTTGGCAGATCTGCACCAAGTTAAAAAAGGTGATGAGCGTATAACAAAGGTTGGTAAAATTATACGAAAAACAAGTATGGATGAATTACCACAATTTATCAACGTTTTAAAGGGTGAAATGTCTGTAGTAGGACCTAGACCACATATGGTAAGTCACACCCATATGTATGCTGAACGTATTGATAAATTTATGGTGCGTCATTTTATTAAACCTGGAATTACAGGATTAGCACAAGTAAGTGGATTTCGTGGCGAAGTTGAGGACGACAGTGATATTATAAATAGAGTAAAGTACGATATTTTTTATTTAGAGAATTGGTCACTTTTTTTAGATTTAAAAATTGTTTTCCAAACAATTTACAATGCACTACGAGGAGAAGAAAAAGCATATTAGCAAAAGCGGAAATCCGCTTGTTTCCATTATTACTCCCATGTATAATGCAGCTCCTTATATTGAAAAAACCATTCAAAGCCTTCAAAAACAAAGTTACTTACATTGGGAGCAAATCATTGTAGATGATGCTTCAACAGATAATTCTGTAGAAATTGCAGAAATGCTCTCAGCAAAGAACGCAAGAATTAAAATCATCAAACTTTCTGAAAATAAGGGAGCCGCTTATTGTAGAAATTTAGCAACAGAAGCTGCCAAAGGAAGTATGATTGCTTTTCTAGATGCAGACGATTTATGGCATGAAGACAAGTTGGAATTACAGTTACGTTTTATGGACCAAAATAATTGCTTGGTTTCATATACCAGCTATTTTCATATTAATGACAAAGGCGATAAGGCCCTAAAACGCATTAAAGCCTTACCCTCAGTTTCTTATGAAAAAGAACTAACTAATAATTACATTGGTAATCTTACTGGTATGTACAATGTTGAGGTTCTAGGAAAAATATTAGCCCCCGATATTCGTAAAAGGCAGGACTGGGCAGTTTGGTTGGAAGCAATAAAGAGGAGTGAAAAACCAGCAATGGGACTTCAGAAAGACCTTGCATTTTATCGAATTCATGAAGGCGGGATGAGCTCAAAAAAGCGTTCTCTCATAAAGTATAATTTTCAATTTTATAGAAATCATTTAGGCTACTCGCAAGTAGGATCTTTGTGGCGTCTCTCAAAATTCTTTTGGGAATACTTTTTTGTTCGACCCAATCAGATCGATTATTTATAAAACACCCACTTAAAGAAATTTAATGGTTATCTAAAAAGTGATATAAATTGCTTTAATTTTCCCCTGTTGCTGCGATCTAAAATGCGTTTTCTTTTAAATGAAAGGTCAAGATCTTGCCCCACATATTTTTGAAGAGCTCTCTCAATTTCCTTTTCAGCTTTTTCAGTTAATTTTTCGGTGGCTACGTAAACAATTGTAAATGCATGTAAGGATTTTTGTTCTACTACAAACTCTTTTACATTTCCATCATCTTCAATAACACTTTTTGTAACATAATAAAAAGTAAGACCGGGGACTATTTTTCCATTAGGAAGTCTCGCAACATCATTAGTGCGTCCCACTAATTGTTTTAAAATGGGCTTTTTTAAAGTGCTTTCTAATGCAAAAACACCCGTATCACCGATATCATAACGAATTAGTGGATGTGCTTTGTTATACAAGGAAGTTATTACAATACGTCCAGGGGTTTCGTAGGGAACAGGACGGTTGTTATCATCTAAGATTTCAACAAATAAAGTTTCACTATTTACAATAAACTCATTTTGTTTGTTTGTAAAGGCGATCAATCCAAGCTCACTAGCTCCGTATTCATTTACTATAGGCACTCCAAGCGTATTTTCTAATAATATTTTATCTTTTTCAAATAGCATTTCGCTGGTTACTATACACAATTGTAGCGTGGGACAAACGTCTTTAAGTCTTATTCCTTTTTTCTTCAAAAATTTGGCGAAAAGAACAATGGAGCTGGTATATCCATTAATATATTTAAATTTTTTTCTTCGGAAGGTTTGTAAAAAGACTTCCATTTTCTCTTCGGAAAGATCAAAGATAGGAAACCGATAGCGACCACTTAAACGGTCTTTAAGGCGTTCTTTTTGATATCCTAAGAAATCCAGCGGAATTCCATAGAAGCGAGCTTGAAGAGAAGCTTCCATGTGTATGTCAAACCATTGATAGCGATCTATAAATTCTGCCCAACTCAATGCATGAGAAAAAAAGTCTTTTGCGAATACAAAAGGATGTCCACTGGACCCAGACGTTTTATTAACGTAGCTATTTTTAGTATTAAAACCGTTGGAAAGCCTTTTTTTAAGAGGTACTTGAAGATCCGCCTTAGTCATTACAGGAACATCTTCCCAATGACTTATCTTTCTTGCATTTAAAAAACCTTTGTAAAACGAATTTTCCCGTAAATGATAATCAACAATATCCATTCTTAGTTTTTCTACATAGTCTGGATATTCCGATTCGGGTATTTGCTGAATTTTCTTCAGACGTGATTTTGCCTCTTTAATAGGAAAACCGTTAGCTCGTAAAGTGATCTCGAATAAATTCAATTCAGAAAAAATTAGTGCGGTAATTTACAAACAATTATTTTTGAAGCTTAAAACAAATCCTATTTCTATGAATATTTTAATCCTCGGTTCTGGCGGAAGAGAACATACATTTGCTTATAAAATTGCTCAAAGTGATGCGTGCGATCAACTTTTTGTAGCTCCTGGAAATGCCGGAACTGCTTCAATTGCGACCAACGTACCTCTAAATGTGACCGATTTCGAAGCGATTAAAGTATGTGTGCTTGAGAATAAGATTGACATGGTCGTAGTTGGTCCTGAAGATCCTTTAGTAGAAGGAATTTCAGATTATTTTTCAGAAACCGATTCTTTAAAACACGTCATGTTAATAGGTCCTTCAAAACGAGGAGCTTTGCTTGAAGGAAGCAAAGAGCGCGCAAAAGAATTTATGCTGCAGCACAACATTCCAACAGCAGCTTATGCAAGCTTTACAGCAGAAACTCTTTCAGCTGGAAAAGAGTTCTTAGAAACACTTCAGCCTCCTTATGTACTAAAAGCAGATGGTTTGGCAGCAGGAAAAGGGGTGTTAATAATTAACGACCTCGAAGAAGCTAAAGCTGAATTAGAGCAAATGCTTCAACACGCAAAATTTGGCGCAGCGAGCAACACGGTTGTTATTGAAGAATTTTTGGATGGTATTGAGTTAAGTGTTTTTGTTTTAACCGATGGTATAAATTACAAAATTCTTCCAACAGCAAAAGATTATAAACGTATTGGGGAAGGGGACAAAGGGCTAAACACGGGGGGAATGGGCGCCATCTCTCCAGTTCCATTTGCAGACGAAACACTCATGAAAAAGATTGAAGAACGCATTGTAAAACCTACTGTAAATGGACTACAAGAAGAAAAAATCGATTACAAGGGGTTTATATTTATAGGCTTAATAAAAGTGGGGGATGAACCGTACGTTATAGAATATAATGTACGCATGGGAGATCCTGAAACTGAAGTTGTACTCCCGCGTATAAAAACCGATTTGGTAACATTATTACAAGCGACCTATCAACAAAAACTAGATACACTGTCGTTAGAAATAGACAAGCGTGCTGCTACAACCGTAATGTTGGTATCTGGCGGATACCCTGAAGCTTATGAAAAGGGACAAGAGATTACAGGAATTTCAGAAGTAAAAG
Organism: Cochleicola gelatinilyticus; assembly: GCF_001637325.1. Classification (GTDB taxonomy): domain Bacteria; phylum Bacteroidota; class Bacteroidia; order Flavobacteriales; family Flavobacteriaceae; genus Cochleicola; species Cochleicola gelatinilyticus. The sequence goes on along the minus strand of NZ_LRXL01000026.1, from coordinate 793,293 downwards.
ATTCAATTATTTTTCACGCCGGAACTCGTTTAAAGGAAGGTAAGGTGCTTACTAATGGTGGCCGAGTTATAGCGGTTACCTCATTAGATTCCGACTACAAAAAGGCACTAAAAAAATCCTATCAAAACATAGAAAAACTATCTTTTAATAGGATGTATTATAGAACCGATATTGGTTACGATCTAGCCTAAATAAGAATGTGATGTAGAAGATCGATCTTCCTCATCATTTTCATTATAGGTTTTTAATTCACGCATCCAGTAGATAAATGCAACAAAGCCAACGATCATAAAGAGCCAATTCATTACGCTAGCTAAGAACCAACTGTCTAACTCGAGTGAACGCAAAGCATCAAAAGGTGCAAACAGAATTGTTTCTGTAAAATCCTGTATACCGGTAAAAATGTCTTTAAAAGTCATATCCTTATATTTATAACGCAAAAGTATAAAATACCCAGTATGCTTACAAGCTTTTTCAGCAAATCTAATCCGATAAACTATTTAATTATAGGGATTCTCCTGTCCATCGGGTATATATATGGAGGGATTGCGCAAACAGAAGCGTTTTTAACCTTTTCTTCAATTTTAGAACATTTGCTGTATATGGTGATAGTTGTTTTTTCTATGCTGTTGCTCGATTTTGTTATTCGAAAAAACCAATTGACTAAACAGAACACTTTTGCTATACTTCTATTTGGTTGCTTTTTTTGGATGTTCCCTGTTATCTTTACAGACCAAATGGCAATGCTTGCCAACCTTTTTTTACTTTTAGCTTTTCGAAGGGTTGTAACCTTACATTCTGATAGGAATAACGAAAAAAAAATACTTGATGCTGCTATTTATATTACCATAGCCTCCTTTTTTTACTTCTGGAGTCTTCTTTATTTTGTGGTGCTTTTTATTGGTATTTTACGAAAACCCGACACTACGTTCAAACAATTATTAATACCTGTAGCAGGTTTTGTAGCTGTTTTTATACTTACTACGACTGTTTTTTTTCTTACAAAGGATTCTTTCGAATGGTTTTATACTTGGAAAACTGAGATTAGTTTCGATTTTTCAACCTATAATTCTGTAAATATTTTACTTCCTTTAGCAGTATTGCTTACACTCATTCTTTGGACCGTGGTTTTTCGTCTTCTAAGTTTAAAAGCCGCAGCTTCTAAAGAAAAACCAAACTATGTTTTATTACTTGTCATTCTGCTTATCACCATTGTTATTGCCTTAGCAAGCCCCAAAAAAACAGGTGCTGAACTAATTTTTATGCTTGCTCCTACTGCGATTATTGCAACCAATTATCTTGAACGTATTGGAGTGTCTGCTACTAGCGAAGGGGAAGAAATATGGTTTAAAGAAATCTTACTGTGGTTAATAGTATTGCTTCCTATAGCAGTTCTTTTCGTTTAAAGGTAATTGCAGAACAAACTTATACAGTATGAGTTCTATCTTAAAATATAATATCTTTGTAAAATAAGAATAAAGGGGACATCCTCATTAAAAATTTATTTATGTTCAGCGACACAGCCAATAAGATTTTCAAAGAAGTCATCGATACGTACCATGTAATTAATTCGGTGGATCAGCCATTTATCAATGCATACGATAAAGAGACCTCATTGCTTGAACATTTGTTATATCGTAAATGTTGGATAGACACCGTACAATGGCACTACGAAGATATTATTCGTGATCCAAATATAGACCCAGTTGCTGCCTTAACGCTGAAACGTAAGATCGACGCTTCTAATCAAGATAGAACCGATATGGTCGAATATATTGACAGTTATTTTCTTTCGAAATACAAAGATGTAAACGTTAAAGAAAATGCGACAATTAATACTGAAAGCCCGGCATGGGGGGTAGATCGATTGTCAATTCTCGCACTGAAGGTATATCATATGAACGAAGAAGCTTCTCGGGAAGATGCATCTCCACAACATCAAGAAGCCTGTAGAGCAAAATTAAATGTACTTCTTGAGCAACGTGTGGATCTAAGTACTGCAATAGATCAATTATTAGAGGATATCGCTAAGGGTGATAAATACATGAAAGTGTACAAACAAATGAAAATGTACAACGACGATGAATTAAATCCAGTACTGCGCGCACAGAACAAATAAACAATCAAAAAGCCTACGCACATATTTGTAATTCGATTGTCCGCTTTGGGCGATGTAGCCATGACAGTGCCAGTGCTTCGAGTACTATTAGATTCTTATCCCGAACTACAACTTACAATACTTTCAAAACCGGGTTTTAAGCCTTTATTTTCAGACCTTCACACAATTAACTTTCTAGAGGCTGATGTCTATGGAAAACACAAAGGATTCGGGTTACTTGGTCTTGCGAATGAAGCGAAAGCCCTTGGGGTCGATGCTGTAGCAGACCTTCATAATGTAATTCGTTCTAAAATCCTTAAAAATGCACTCTGTTTGCGAGGCATTCCAACAGCAACAATCGATAAAGGTAGAGCTGAAAAAAAAGCACTTACTCAAAATCATGGCGGTTCCATTTCTCCTTTAGAATCGACTCACGAACGGTATGCGAATGTTTTCAAAAAACTTGGATACCCTATCGATCTCAAAAAACACACATTTCCAGAACGACAACGATTATCGCCACAATTAAATGCACTTATTGGAGTAGAACCCAAAAAACTCATTGGAATTGCTCCCTTTGCTGCATATAAAAGCAAACAGTATTCCCTGTCGTTACTCACTGAAGTTATTGAGATGTTGAATGCTTCTGGGAAATACCGTATATTTTTATTTGGTGGCGGAAAGAAAGAAATTGAAATTTTAAAAAAATTAGAGGCTAAATATGCATCGGCAACGAATCTTGCTGGTCGTTTCTCGTTAGAAGCAGAACTAGCATTTATCTCCAATCTTGATGTCATGCTTGCAATGGATAGTGCCAATGGTCATTTGGCGGCTATGTACGGAATTCCAGTAGTGACGCTTTGGGGTGTTACCCATCCGTATGCAGGATTTGTTCCTTTTCAACAGCCCAATTCAAATCAGTTAGTTTCCAATAGAGATGAATTTCCACTACTACCCACATCGATCTATGGAAATAAGTTTCCGAAGGGATACGAAAAAGCCATGGATAGCATTCCTCCTGAGCTGGTCGTTCAAAAAATTAAAGAGAATTTATAAGCACTCTTTAAACCAGATAAAGTCTAATCCGAAAGTCTTAAACATCATCATAGTCAACCACGATCTTAGCAGTAGTAGGGTGTGCCTGACAAGTTAAAATAAAACCGTCGGCTATCTCGCTATCGGTAAGGATTTGGTTTTTTCTCATTTCTGCTTTTCCCTCCGTTAATCGCGCAATACACGTACTACATATACCACCTTGACAAGAGTATGGAGGATCCAGTCCCTCATCTAAAGCTGCCTGAAGAATCGACTTTGTTTGTGGCATAACAAAACTTTCGGTTTCGTCATCTACAGTTATCGTTACCGATGTATTTCCGTCATGTGATTCTACCAGTAATCCTTCTTCGGCGGTACTAAACAATTCGTGATGAATTATTTTTTCATTCACACCGTTTTGCTTCAGGGTTGCTTCCACTTCGTCGATCATTGGTTCGGGACCACATAAATAAAACGCATCGAATGTTATTTCTCCGTATTTATTCTTCAGAAGAAAATTTACTGTAGAACGTTCAATTCTTCCGAAGCGCCCTTGATCTTCTTGTTTTCTACTGTAAATAAACTCAACAAAAAACCGATTGGGATATGTTTTAAGAAGTTGTAAAATTTCAGAATGAAACATGGTGCTTTCTAAAGATTGATTTCCGAAAGCCAATAAAAAAGTGTTTTCTGAAGCAGTTTCAAGTGCCGATTTTACTAAAGAAAGAATTGGTGTTATCCCACTTCCTGCTGCAAAAGCGGCATAATTTTTTGGCGTTGTAGGCTCTGTTAATGTAAACTTTCCCTGAGGAGGCATTACCTCTAGCGTATCGCCAGCTTTTAGTGTTGAATTGGCATACACAGAAAAACTTCCTCCCTTTACTTCTTTAATTCCTACAGTAAGATTTATTTCTGAAGGAGCACTACAAATGGAATAAGCCCTGCGAATTTCTTTCCCGTCTTTAAGGTGTTTAATGGTAATATATTGGCCCGCTTTAAAACGGAAGGCGTCTTTTTTTTCGGAAGGTATTTCGAAAGTAACGGAAACAGCATTTGGCGTTTCTCGTTGCACCGATTTTACAGTAAGCGTATGGAATGTATTCAAGATCTTGTAATTTGTGAGCAAAAATACAAATAAGCATGCATTTTAAAATTGCGTTTAACAGGATATTTTGGAGTTCTCGAGGACTTTGATTTTAAAGGAACTAAGAGGAGTTGCGGGTTCAAAAAATAGGTGTTTGGGTATGAATTCTAAAAAAGAAACGTATTTTTACCGTTCTCTTAGTGCGATGTATACTAAAAGCAGTGCTTTTAAGTTACTATAACATATAAATTAAGGCAATTTTGAAAGGCATATATAAAACTACATTACTTCTTCTTGTTGTTCTTGTGCTCGCAGCATGTTCACGCAAGAAAAACACTTTTTTAACTCGAAATGCACATGCTGTAAAAGCTGAATACAATGCATTGTATAACGGAGGTGTGGCATTTGAGCAAGGAAAAGAAGGATTGGCGCAAACCTATCGGGATAATTTTTGGGAAATTCTTCCTGTAGAACGACTTGAATTGGAAGAGAAATTCGATGTTCCAGGAACATCTAAAGATCCTAACTTTAACAAAGCAGAAGAAAAAGCTGCTAAAGCCATCCAGAAGCATTCTATTTATATCGATGGAAAAGAATACAATCCGCAGATTGATGAAGCTTATATGCTTTTAGGAAAAGCACGTTATTACGATGCTCGTTTTATTCCGGCACTAGATGCGTTTAATTTTATTTTAGATAAATATCCAACGAGTAATAATATTAACCACGCAAAGGTTTGGAAGGCAAAAGCAAACATTCGTTTAAGAAATGAAGAAGTTGCATTAGAGAACCTTAAGAAAATGCTTGAAGAAGAAGAGTTGGATGACGAAGAATATGCAGATGCAGCTGCGATCATGGCACAAGCCTATATTAATCTTGATTCGTTAGCAGAAGCTTTACCTTATATGAAAATCGCTTCAGAAGAGGTTCGTGATAAAGAATTAAAGGGACGATATACCTTTATTAAAGGACAACTTTACAACCGTTTGGAAAAGCGCGACAGTGCAAACCTCGCATTCGATGAAGTAATTGAACTCAATCGGAAATCGCCAAGGGTATATATGATCAACGCCTACATTGCTAAGGCAAAAAATTTCGATTATAATAACGAAGACAAAGTTGCATTTCGAGAATTGTTAGATGAACTGGAAAATGATCGGGAAAACCGTCCATTTTTAGACAAGATCTACAACCAGATTGGTGAATACTATAGAAACAATAACACCATCGATACTGCAGTTGTGTATTATAACAAATCGATACAGGCAGTTACTCAAGACCGTCCTTTACAGGCAGTAAATTATCAAACGCTTGCTGAAATTAACTTCGATGCTGCCGAATATAAAATGGCAGGTTCGTATTATGATAGTACACTTACTAATTTAAATGAAGGAACTCGATTGTTTCGTAGAATTACAAAGCGACGTGAAAATCTTGATGATGTAATAAATTACGAAGATATCGCTACTGTGAACGATAGTGTGCTTCGAATTGCTGGTATGAGTGAAGCGCAGCAATTAACATATTTTACAGAGTATACACAGAAACTCAAAGCAAAGGCAGTTGCCGATTCTATTGCCAATGCTTCGGTCGAAAAAGGGGTTGCCAATAATGAGTTTTTTCAGAAGAAAACAAATCAAACAGGAAAAGGAGGGCCATTCTATTTTTACAACCCGACAACCGTTTCTTTTGGAAAATTAGAGTTTCAGAAAGCATGGGGAAATAGAAAATTAGAAGATAATTGGAGACGTTCAGAAAAACAACGAACTACCACATCGATCGAAGAAGAAGTCGCTGAAACGATTCCAATTGCCGAGAATGAAATGTTTAATCCGCAAAGTTACATTTCAAAAATACCGACCGACCAAGTGGTGCTAGACAGTTTAGCAAAAGAGCGAAATTTTGCCTACTACCAATTAGGTTTAATTTACAAGGAAAAGTTTAAAGAGAATGAATTAGCTTCAAACCGATTAGAAAAGCTATTAACCTATGGTCCTGAAGAACGTTTAATTCTTCCGTCGAAATACAATTTATATAAAATTTATTCTGAATCTGAAAATGCAGCGTTAGCTCAAAAATATAAGAATGATATTTTAAATAATCACGCTGATTCTAGGTATGCAGAAATTCTTCGGAATCCAAACACCGCCCTGGCTACAGACGAATCGAGTCCAGAATTTAAATACAAAGAGTTGTACCAGCAATTTGAAGCTTCACAATACGAAGAGGTGATTGCAAAAAGTGATGATTATATATCTCGTTATAATGGTACCGAGATCGTTCCAAAATTTGAATTACTGAAGGCTACCGCAATAGGACGCCAACAAGGTTTTGAAGCCTATAAAAAGGCATTGAATTTTATTTCATTAAACTATCCGAATGCTCCAGAAGGCAAACAAGCGGAGAAAATTTTTAGTACGGTATTGCCAAAAATCTCAACGACCGAATTCGTTGGGGAAGATGCTTCAGAAAAGTATAAATTAGTATATCAATTTAATACAGACGAACGTACCGCTTTAGAAGCGTTGCAAAAAACGTTAAATAGAGCAATAGATAGTTATAATTATAGCACTATGTCAACTTCTATTGATTATTATGCGCCTGGAAAATTATTTTTAATTGTTCATGGTCTAAATACGAAAATGGGTGCTCGTGGATTTGGTCAAAACTTAAAGGAAAATAAAGAATACCGAGTGGCAAAACCTTTTTTCGAGATCTCTTCTCCTAATTATAAAACCATTCAGATTCATAAAAATCTAGACGATTATTTGCAATCAGCCTCGGTAGAATAATAGATGTTAACCTTATAAATTAGCCGTTATGTTTTCAGAAAAGAAAGAAAAAACATCCCAAGAGCCGGGAACCGGGCAAAATAGAATCAATGAAGGAACTACGTTAAAAGGAGATATTACTTCGAAAGGATTTTTTAGAATCGATGGTACAATTGAAGGAAACGTAAGTACTCCATCTAAAGTAGTTCTAGGGAAAAGCGGAATTATAGACGGTACCTTAACGTGCGAAAATGCTGATATTGAAGGAACTTTTGTAGGAAATTTAAATGTTTCTGGTACGCTTACCTTACGCGCTACAGCCAATATAGAGGGAGATGTAGTTGTAGGAAAACTTGCTGTGGAACCTGGTGCAACTTTTAATGCATCTTGTGCTATGAAAGGCGCAAATAAAAAGGGCAACGATCAACAAACTTTTAAAAAAGAAACCAATAAAGGGAATGTATACGATCGTCAGCAACGTGTAAAGCAAACGACTCCCCAACCATCTAATTAAAACGGAACCATGTCTAAAAAAGACAATAGTGTTAAACGATGGGCCATACTTTCGGCCATTGGAATTGAGATGGGGGTAATTATTTTTGTTTTTGTAAAACTTGGGCTTTGGTTAGACACCGAATACAACTCAGGTGGAAAGCTTTTTCTTATTTTGGGAACTTTTGTTGGGATTAGTATTTCTCTCTATTTGGTGATAAAACAAACCAATAAGTTAAACTCCTAAGTTATTTATGAGTAGAAGGAGTATTACGTTCTTAGTTTTTTTATTGGTTGTTTTGTTGATTTGCTTCGGAATCCATATCGGGATTCTATATTTATTAAATTTAGATTTATTCCATCATAAAATTATTCTTAGTTATAGCGTTAATTTTGCCATGGCAATGATCATTTTAATCTTCATAGAACGGTCGTTATTAAAAAAATCTTCTTATTCAGGGTTTATTTTTATGGCGGGAAGTGGCTTAAAGTTCCTTGTTTTTTTCTTGTTATTTTACCCCGCTTATAAGAGTGATGGAATTATGGAAACAGCGGAATTTACTAGCTTTTTCGTCCCTTATGTAGTGTGTTTAACCTTAGAGGTAATTTATCTTTCTAAGCAGCTTAATAATCAGACCTTTTAATTGAAAAGCGATTGGTTAAAAAAACACTTTTTTTTCTTTTTTCTTTATTAAGATAAACTGTATTTTTGCACCGATTTTAGGAACACTCATAATTTGTTCAAAAATGCGAAAAAATATTTTAGGTAGATTATTGACGTTATTCGTTTTGCTGTTTTCATTTCAGATGGGAGCTGTAGAGGTTCAGTATTCAGAAGAAAAGGGAGCCACAGATGTCAAAAGTGAAATTAAGGAGTATATTTCACATCACTTATTAGACTCATACGATTTTGGTTTGTATTCGTATACGAACGACGAAGGAAATCATGAGTATGTAGGATTTCCTTTGCCAGTAATTATTTGGGACGATGGTCTTAAGGTATTTTCTTCTTCAAGATTAAAGCATGATGAAGGTGTCGCTGAGGTAGGAGGAAACTTTTACCGTTCTTACCATGGAAAAATTTATAAAACAGATGCAGCAGGTACTTTAAAAATGGATGCGGATAACCATCCTGAAGGGCGTGTTCATTTAGATTTTTCAATCACAAAAAATGTGTTCACCATTTTTGTTGTTTCGCTACTTATATTATTAGTGTTTAATCGTATGGCGAGATCTTACAAAAAAGGAGCAATACCAACAGGAATTGGTCGTGGATTAGAGCCAATTGTACAATATATAAGAGACGATATTGCGATTCCAAATATTGGAGTTAAGAAATACAAAAAATACATGCCGTATCTTTTAACAGTATTTTTCTTTATTTGGATTATTAACTTATTAGGTCTTACTCCAATGGGGATTAATGTAACAAACAATATTGCTGTTACTCTTGCATTGGCACTTATTACCTTTTTAATTACAACATTTACCGCCAATAAAAATTATTGGGCCCATATTTTTTGGATGCCTGGTGTACCGCCATTAATGCGAATTGTTTTAGCACCAATCGAATTATTAGGAACACTTATTAAACCATTCTCATTAATGATTCGTTTGTATGCAAACATTACAGCTGGACACATTGTATTAATGAGTATCATCGGTTTGATGTTTATATTTAAAAACTGGTTAGGAAGTTCATTATCATTTTTCTTGGCATTTGCCTTGTCTTTGTTAGAACTTTTAGTAGCCGCTTTACAAGCATATATCTTTACAATGTTATCTGCTTTATATTTTGGTTCTGCTGTTGAAGAACACCATGAGGACCACTAATTTTGAATGTTTAATTTAATATATATATTTATGACTATTCCAACTATTGTAGGAGCAGGTTTAATTGTAATCGGTGCCGGATTAGGTATTGGTAAAATTGGTGGTTCAGCGATGGACGCTATTGCACGTCAACCAGAAGCTTCAGGAAAAATTCAAACAGCTATGCTTATTGCAGCAGCACTTATTGAAGGTATTGGATTTGCTGCATTATTTGCAGGTTAAGAAATAGACAATAGCTACAACGGTTGGTTGTAGCTATTGTTTAATTAAACATGTCTTAGATAAAAATTAACCTAATATATTCCCTTATAGCGGAAAAATACTATGGAAAAATTAATAAACGAATTTTCATTCGGACTCTTTTTCTGGCAATTATTAATGTTTGTTTTGTTAGTAATCTTACTAAGAAAATTTGCATGGAAACCTATTTTAAATGCTATTGAAAGTAGAGAAGAAGGAATTAAGGGGGCTCTTGATGCTGCTGAAAAGGCGAAGCTTGAGATGGCTAATTTGCAGGCTAGTAATGAAAAATTATTGCAAGAAGCTCGTTTAGAGCGAGAAGCAATGATGAAAGAGGCTCGTGAGATCAAAGCTAAAATGATTGCTGAAGCAAAAGATGAAGCTAAATCTGAAGCAGATAAAATGATTACAAATGCGCAAGCGGCCATTCAGAGTGAAAAGAAGGCAGCCGTAGCAGAGCTTAAAAATACCGTTGCTGAACTTTCGGTAGAAATCGCTGAGAAAGTGGTTAAAGGAGAGCTTTCAGATAAAACGAAACAATTACAGTTGGTAGATTCTATGTTGAATGATGCCAAATTAAATTAATTCCTATGAGTAGCAGAGCAGCGATACGATATGCAAAAGCGATCTTACAACAAGCGAACGAAGCTCAAGTAGGAAATGTGCTCTTCGGAGACATGCAATCTGTTTACCAAACAATCGAAGGAAGTAAAGAACTTCGTGTTGTTTTAAACAGTCCAGTGATAAAGCCCGATGATAAGAAAAATGCATTGCTTACCATATTTAAAGGTCAGTCTGCGGCTACACACAATCTTATTAAGCTTTTAGTGCTAAACAAAAGAACATCTTTGCTTGGCAATGTAGCCAAAAGCTATATAGATCTTTACAACGATGAAAAGGGTGTAAAGGTTGCAGAAGTCACTACTGCGGTTGCTTTGTCTTCAGAGTTGGAAGCAAAAGTGTTAGCTAAAGTGAAAGAACTCACAGGAAGCGACAATGTAACATTAAACAATACAATCGACGAATCTATTATTGGAGGGTTCGTATTAAGAGTTGGCGATTTGCAATATGATGCGAGTATCGCTAATAAACTCGATAATATTAAAAGAGAATTTACTAAATCATTATAAAATGGCAGAAGTTAAACCAGCTGAAGTTTCAGCGATCTTAAAAGAGCAACTTACAGGTTTTGAAGCAACAGCTTCTTTAGACGAGGTAGGAACGGTACTAACTGTGGGTGATGGTATTGCCCGTGTATACGGATTGTCCAATGTACAATATGGAGAATTAGTTGAATTCGATGGAGGTCTTGAGGGAATCGTACTTAATCTCGAAGAAGATAACGTTGGAGTTGTATTGCTTGGATCTTCACAAAACATCAACGAAGGATCTACCGTTAAAAGAACGCAACGAATTGCATCTTTAAAAGTAGGTGAAGGAATTGTTGGTCGTGTGGTAGATACCTTAGGGCAGCCTATCGACGGAAAAGGTCCTATTGAAGGCGAAACTTACGAAATGCCATTAGAACGTAAAGCACCTGGTGTAATTTATCGTCAGCCAGTAACAGAGCCACTTCAAACTGGAATTAAATCCATCGATGCGATGATTCCCGTAGGAAGAGGACAACGTGAATTGGTTATTGGTGACCGTCAGACAGGAAAGTCTACGGTATGTATCGATACCATTATAAACCAAAAAGAATTTTACGATGCAGGTGAACCTGTATATTGTATTTATGTAGCAATTGGTCAAAAAGCTTCTACCGTAGCACTTATTTCTAAAGTGTTAGAGGAAGCTGGAGCTCTTGCTTACACCACTATTGTAGCTGCAAACGCATCAGATCCTGCACCAATGCAGGTATATGCTCCTTTTGCTGGTGCTGCAATTGGTGAATATTTTAGAGATACAGGTCGTCCTGCTCTAATTATTTACGATGATTTATCTAAACAAGCGGTTGCTTATCGTGAGGTATCTCTTTTATTACGTCGCCCACCAGGACGTGAAGCATATCCTGGAGATGTATTCTTCTTACACTCTCGTTTATTAGAACGTGCGGCAAAAGTGATTAATGATGATGCCATCGCAAAAGAAATGAATGATTTACCAGACGTATTAAAACCGATGGTAAAAGGTGGAGGGTCTTTAACAGCACTTCCAATTATTGAAACACAAGCGGGAGATGTTTCTGCATACATCCCAACCAATGTAATTTCTATTACAGACGGACAAATATTCTTAGAATCTGATTTATTTAACGCAGGGGTTCGTCCTGCAATTAACGTAGGTATCTCGGTATCACGTGTGGGTGGTAACGCTCAGATTAAATCGATGAAGAAAGTAGCAGGTACATTAAAATTAGACCAAGCACAATTCCGTGAATTGGAAGCATTCGCTAAATTTGGTTCCGATCTTGATGCGGCTACGATGAATGTAATATCAAAAGGACAGCGTAACGTAGAAATCCTTAAACAAGCACAGAACGACCCGTATACGGTCGAAGATCAAATTGCGATCATCTATGCAGGTTCAAAGAACTTGTTACGTGACGTACCAGTTGAAAAAGTAAAAGAATTCGAAAGAGATTATCTTGAAATGCTAAATGCGAAACACAGAACCGCATTAGATACTTTAAAAGCAGGTAAATTAACCGACGAAGTAACAGATGTGTTAGTAACTGTAGCATCAGAGCTTTCAGCGAAATATAAGAAGTAATAAAAAAAGTGAATACTTTGTATATGCAGAGTATTCACTATTGTAGTTTGAGGTTTAATTAATACAATTCCGCAAACAATGTGGAATACCGAAACCAAGAAAAATGGCAAACTTAAAAGAAATACGTAACAGAATTTCATCGGTAAGTTCAACGATGCAGATTACTAGTGCCATGAAAATGGTATCGGCTGCAAAATTGAAAAAAGCTCAGGATGCAATTACCGCAATGCGACCGTATTCTGAAAAACTATCGGAATTGTTGCAAAACCTAAGCGCAACCCTTGATGCTGACAGCGGAAGTAAATATTCAGATCAACGTGAGGTAAAAAATGTGTTGGTCGTGGCAATCACCTCTAATCGTGGATTAGCTGGAGCTTTCAATAGTAATATTATTAAAGCTGCACATGTGCTTGCAAATGAGACGTATGTTGGAAAACAGGTTGATTTTGTGACCATTGGTATAAAAGGAAACGATATTCTGAAGAAAAACGGAAAGGTAATCGATCACAACATCGCAATTTTTGATGATCTTTCTTATGATGCAACTGCTGAAATAGCTGAAAGTTTGATGAAGCTGTTTTCTGAAGGAACCTACGACAAAATCATATTAGTCTATAACAACTTTAAAAATGCAGCTACTCAATTAGTGATGAGAGAGCAGTTTCTTCCTATTCTTCCTCCAGAAGTAATTGAAACGGATTCAACAGCTAATGTAGATTACATTTTCGAACCTTCAAAAGCAGAAATTGTTGAAGAATTAATTCCGAAGAGTTTAAAAACACAATTGTTTAAAGCCCTTAGAGATTCTGTGGCAAGTGAGCACGGAGCACGTATGACAGCAATGCATAAAGCAACCGATAATGCGACAGAGCTTAGAGATGCTTTAAAACTACAATACAACAAAGCGCGTCAAGCTGCTATTACCAACGAGATCTTAGAAATTGTTGGAGGTGCTGAGGCTCTTGCAGGTTAACTGTAAATTACAACCTACAAATCCCCTTTCGATACTTTTCGGAAGGGGATTTTTTTTGGAATAAAACTTGGTGCTATGTGAATTCAACCACTAAACCATATTAAAATGAAAAAGACCATTGTCCTAATTCTTTGTTTTATTGCAACTACTATTACTACTCAGGGACAACACGAAAAAGGGGATATTATGACCTCTTTATTAGTTTCTCCCTTTCCAACGACTTCCGATAATCAAGACGACTTTGGGATTATTGGAAAAATTAATCTGGAATTTTTTGTTTCCAATGAGGTTTCTTTTTCTGGAAGCTTTTTTACCACTAATAACACCTTAATTACTAATGATAGTGGACTAACGATTCATTCGTACGGATTTATTCCTTCAATTCAGTACTATCTCTTAAACAACGAAAAATTTAACCTTTTCGCACAACTTGGATACGGTTTCGGATTTGAAGACCGTACGCGCAGGGAAATTGAAAACAGCGCTTTAACAGTATTTAGTGCTGGATTTGGTGCGAACTATAAAGTGGCAGATAAACTATATATAAAAGGAACCCTCCCCTATTTTAAAGGACAGAATATTACTATCGATGAGAAAGCCGCAGATGGAATTGCAGTATTTCTTGGAATAAACTATGCCTTATAAACTTATAGCAAAAGCTTATATTCTTGTATGAGATAAGCAGGGAAACATATAAGGTATGAATTAGATTTTTAGTAATCTATATCCTACGTATTTCAAAGATATTCAATGCTTTAGAATCTTTAGTTTTCGTATCTTTATATAAGCAAAAAAGGAATATTTTAATCTTCAAAATTGGGGAATATGAAGAAGCTAAATAAATTAATATCCTTTACCATTATTGCTACTTTTTTATTAAGCTTTGTAGCTTGTGGAGTAACAAAGGATTCATTTAAATTAGAAAAAAGACCGCCATTTTTAATTAGTCAAGTGTACAATAAACAATGGGCTTCTGGAATTAGAGACGGTAGTGTTGGAGATGATGTATATGTAAGCATTGAAAAGTTTAAAAGAAGAGATGCCGATATTACATTTCAACAATTATTTTTTAAAGATCAAGTTGCAAACCTTCGGAAACCAGCTGAATACAGAAATCAGTTTTTAGAATCATCAAATCATTTTGTCGCTTTTTTTAAAGATGGAAATACAAATGAAGCGTTTCAAACAGAAACCGATGAAGAACCTGAATCCCTTCCACTAACACAATTTCCCTTCGAATTAACAGATACCGAAGCGGTAATAAGTTATGAGTATTTTGGCAGAACAAGGTATTATAAAATACCTTTTGTTAAAACCGTTAGTAGAATTGGGTATCCATCAATGAATATGAATGACCAAGAAAAAACACCCGTTGAAGAATCTGAAGAACAAATAGATCAGAAATAAGTTTTTTAAGGTCTTTTCTCTTAGAAGAGTTCAAACAGAAATAAATCAATACTTTTACGTCCTAAATCTGCAAGGGCTTGAGTGTTTTTAAAAAACTCTTTCAACAAACTTTTATTTATGGACTAGCGACAGTGCTACCAAGGGCATTGGCGATTGTTTTAGTGCCTTTATATGTTGAATATTTAGCCAAGGAGGAATTTGGTATTTATGCCTCACTTATGGCTTTTCTAATTCTTGGAAATGTTGTGCTTTCCTATGGGATGGAAACTGCTTTTTTTCGGTTTATAAATAAAGAAGCCTCTCGTAAAAAAATTGTTCAATCCACAGCACTCACATCCCTTACAGTTTCTTCTCTACTTTTTTTAGTGTTGGTGCTACCAACACGCGAATCGATTGCAAGTTTCTTAGAATTTGATTCAGAATACATAACGTACGGACTAATAATTCTCACATTAGACGCCTTGTGTGTACTTCCCTTTGTCTGGTATCGTGCCAACGAACGCCCAATGCAGTATGCCGTTATAAAAATTTTAAACGTGGTAATTAATTTAGGGTGTAACCTGTTTTTCTTTTTGGTTCTTCCCAGTTTAGCTTCAAATGAGACCGAAAGTTTCTGGAATACATTTTATTCCGAAGAAAACAAATTAGCTTATATTTTTATTGCTAATCTTATTGCTAGCGCATGTACATTAGTAATGGTACTGCCTGTTTATTTTAAAATTCAATTTAAATTCGACCATGCGATTTGGAAACAAATGCTTCGCTATGCATTCCCCGTACTAATTGCAGGCATTGCATTTTCTATTAACGAAGCATTCGACAAGATTTTACTAAAGTATCTTTTACCTGCCGACATTGCAGAAGCCGAAGTTGGTGTCTATGCGGCATGTTACAAATTGGGAGTGTTTATGACTTTATTTGCCACGGCTTTTCGGTTAGGAATCGAACCTTTCTTTTTTAATCATGCCGAGAACAACAATGCCAAACAGACTTATGCAACCATCACAAAATACTTTACAATTTTTGGGAGTTGTATTCTTCTAATCGTAGTTGTCTATATAGACGTCTTTAAAAAAATTCTTATTCCAGAGGCAGAATACTGGGTGGCTCTTTCAATTGTCCCTATTATTTTATTAGCAAATCTTTGCCTCGGAATCTATCACAACCTCTCAGTGTGGTATAAAGTAACAGATCGAACTCGATACGGCGCGTATATTTCAGTTTTTGGAGCAATCATTACATTAGTTTTAAATTTTGTACTCATCCCAATATTAAGTTATATGGGTTCAGCAATAGCAACACTAGCAGCTTATGGTACCATGATGACAATATCCTATTTCTTCGGAAGAAAATATTACAAAGTTCCATATAATTTAAAACGCATAGGAAGCTATCTACTTATAGCAGTTAGTTTTTCCCTATTGTCGTTTTATGTATTTGAAGGGAATTTAATCGCTGGGACTCTATTATTATTGGTATTTTTGTTACTCATTGTTGGGCTGGAGAGAAAAGAAGTACAACGAATTATTAGAAGATAAAAAAATGAAGAATGAGTCTTTTCAATAAAATTTTAGGAAACGCAAGTGAGGTTTCTTCGGAAAGCTTAACCGAAAAATATGGACGGTTGTTAATTGAAGGCGAATCGGTAGAATTGGGTTTCAAATTACTAAGAGATGTGTTTATGTTTACCAATAAGCGCCTTATATTAATAGATATTCAAGGGTTTACAGGGAGCAAAGCCGAATATAAATCAATGCCTTATAAAAACATTTCCCGATTTTCTTTGGAAACTGCAGGAACATTCGATTTAGATGCTGAACTTAAAATTTGGATATCGAGCGAAAATACCCCTACGGTAAGCAAGAAGTTTAATAAAAGTATCGATGTATATGCAGTGCAACGATATCTGGCACAAAAAGTACTCTAAACATGCTGAAAATTAAGATCATCAATAAATCAAACCATCCAATCCCCGCATACGAAACAATCGCTTCTGCAGGAATGGATTTGCGTGCTAATGTCCCAGAACCATCAACGTTAAAGCCATTGCAACGCGCCATTGTAAAGACAGGGTTGTTTATCGAATTGCCAATAGGATATGAAGCTCAGGTACGTCCAAGAAGTGGATTAGCTGCCAAAAAAGGAGTAACCGTACTTAATGCACCTGGAACCATAGATGCGGATTATCGTGGTGAAATTGGAGTTATTCTTGTAAATGTTTCTAACGAAGATTTTACAATTGAAAACGGAGAACGCATTGCACAATTAGTGATCGCTAAACATGAACGTGCTGTTTGGGAGGAAGTTGAAGAATTAACCGAGACCAAACGAGGTGCCGGCGGTTTTGGGAGCACTGGAGTGAAGTAAATTTTAGAATAAAACAAGTAAGAGAAAACA
The DNA here is from genome assembly GCF_001637325.1 of Cochleicola gelatinilyticus. Classification (GTDB taxonomy): domain Bacteria; phylum Bacteroidota; class Bacteroidia; order Flavobacteriales; family Flavobacteriaceae; genus Cochleicola; species Cochleicola gelatinilyticus. The sequence goes on along the minus strand of NZ_LRXL01000026.1, from coordinate 776,251 downwards.
CCTAACATTGTAAATTATGAAAATCATTGTACCTATGGCAGGGAGAGGTTCCCGCCTTCGTCCACACTCATTAACGGTTCCAAAACCACTCATACCCGTGGCAGGTAAACCTATTGTACATCGATTGGTCACAGAGATCGCTACCATTTTAGACGAGGAGATTGAAGAGATCGCCTTTATTTTAGGTGATCCTGCTTTTTTTGGAGATGAAGTAGTGACAGCGTTAAAGGCACTCGCGAATGAATTAGGAGCCAAAGCAAGCATTTACAGACAGCTAGATCCAAAAGGAACGGGTCACGCTATTATGTGTGCCGAACCGTCCTTATCTGGCCCCGCAGTAATTGCGTATGCTGACACACTAATTAAAGCAGATTTTAATTTAGATAAAGAAGCCGATAGTGTGATTTGGACTAAGAAAGTTGAGAATCCAGAAGCTTTTGGAGTGGTAAACTTGAATGAAAAAGAAGAAATCATCGAATTGGTAGAAAAACCAGAAACTTTTGTCAGCGATCAAGCTGTCATCGGAATTTACTATTTTAAAGATGTTGCCGTATTAAAGAAAGAGCTTCAGTATGTGCTGGATAACAATATTATTAACGGTGGAGAATACCAGATTAATGATGGTATTAAGCGCATGATGGCAGACGGAAAAATTTTTAAAACCGGAACTGTAGATGAATGGATGGACTGTGGAAATAAAGAAGTAACGGTCGAAACAAATGCACGCATGTTAGGGTTTCTAGCAGAAGATGGCGAAACGTTAGTTTCAGAAGAAAGTGTTCAAGAAAATTCAACAATAATTTCACCTTGCTTTATCGGAAAAGGTGTCACACTTAAAAATAGTACTGTAGGACCGCATGTTTCTATCGGCGAAGGCACAATAATTGAAGATAGTACCGTTAAAAATAGTATTATTCAAACACATTCAGTTATAAAAAATGCTACCTTAGACAATGCGATGATAGGAAACCATGCTCATTTCGATGGGAAATTTACAAATGTGAGTATTGGGGATTATTCCGCATTAAAATAATAATTCAAAAACAATTTTTTGAACATCAAATCGTATCATATCTTTTTTATTTGCTTCGGAATGTTTCTGTTTCCAGTACAAACCTTTGCGCAAGAAACTATTCCTCCTTCCCAAGAAGAACCAACCGATGACCTTGGAAATGTGAGCGATGCTTTTCAGGAAAACTTTTTTGAAGCTTTAAAACAAAAAGGGATTGAGAATTACGAACTTGCCCTTAATGCTTTAGATAAGGCAGAAGCTGCAGCCAAAGGAAACCCTATACAAGAGGCAGTGGTCTTTTTTGAAAAAGGAAAGAATTATTCCAAATTAAGAGATTTTGAACCGGCAGAAGAGAACTTTAAAAAAGTGCTTCAAACCCAGCCAGAGCGATTAGAAGTGCTAGAAGCCCTCTACGACCTTTATTATCAAAAACAGGATTTCGATCAAGCAATTCCTTTAGTAAAAAAGCTCATCAAGTTCGACGAGGATTACAAAGAGGATCTTGCGAACCTATATCACAGAACAAAACAATACGAACTTGCCTTAGAAGTTTTAGACGAATTAGATGATTCTTGGGGAGAAAGCGATTATAGAGATGCACTTCGAAGTCGTATTTACAGAGTGACAGGCGATACGAGTGGAGCGATCGAGCAATTGGAACAAAAAGTAGATAGCAATCCGAAGAAAGAGAAAGAATATCTTAACCTTATCTACCTCTACAGTGAAAATGGTGAAACGAAAAAAGCTTTCGATACTGCTAAAGAATTATTGAAAAACAATCCAAAGTCTGAAGTGGTACACCTCGCATTATACAAATTCTATCTCGACGAAGGAGATACCACCAATGCTATCGAATCTATGAAACGCGTGTTTGAAAGCACGACAATAGATAAAGAAAGCCAATTTAAAGTACTAGGCGATTTTATAAAGTTTGTGAATACCCATCCTGAACAAGAAGCGAAATTAGAAAGTATGATCAGCTTATTTTCTGAAGACGACAACGGACAAGTATTTGAAAAAGTAGGAGATTATTATCTTGAGAAAAACCGAAAAGAAGAAGCGCTAAAATTTTATGAAAAAGGAATTTCGAGTGATCAAGACAATTATTCTTTAATGAAGAATACTTTATTGTTACAGATCGAATTTAAAAAATTTAATGAAGCTCAAAAGTTAAGTACCGATGCTTTAGAAGTGTTTCCTGCACAACCATTATTATATCTTTTAAATGGTGTTGCAAGAAATGGGTTGCAAGATTCAGATTCAGCGATAGACAGTTTAGAAACTGGAATTGATTATGTGTTTGACAATCCAGCAATGGAACACGATTTTTATAAACAACTAAACATTGCGTATACCCAGAAAGGCGATAGCACAAAAGCTGCGCAATATGCCAAAAAAGCCTCAGAAATAAAACCTTCTAATTAACTTTATGTCGTACAAACCTTTTTTAATAACTCTGCTGGTTTTTGTGTTAGCAGCCTGTGGAGGAGCAAAAAATATTAAAGGCTCCAATACAGCCAATAATAATCTTTCAGTTAAAAATATTCTTGCTACACACGAGGCCGCATCTCCCAATTTTGAAACCATGGCAGCGAGAGTGCTTGTAGCTTATGAAGATTCAGATAAATCGCAAAGTATTACGGTGAGTCTGCGCATGGAAAAAGATAAAACTATTTGGGTAAAGGCATCTGTACTGGGAATTACGTTGGCCAAAGTTTTAATAACTCCTACAAGTGTTAGCTATTATGAAACTATAGGAAACACCTATTTCGAAGGTGATTTTGCTTTATTGAGTGAATGGCTTGGTACCGATATTGATTTTCAGAAAGCACAGAGTATTTTATTAGGACAGTCGATTTTTCGGTTAAATGCTTCAGCGTACACATCTACTGTTCAAAATAACACGTACAAACTTTTTCCGAAGCAACAACCCGCTAATTTTATCCATTCTGTGTTCTTGAATCCCGAAAATTTTAAAGTAGCTTCAGAAACCCTCTCACAACCAAACGATAAGCGATTGCTTTCGGTTCGGTATGGAGATTATCAAATGGTAGAGAACAATTTTTTTCCTTCCGAAGTAGTTATTAATACAACAGAAGCCGACGAAAAGACTAAAATCGACATAGTTTATCGAAATATTGATCTTAATGTGTCTATTAGTTTCCCCTTCACAATTCCCGATGGATACGACGAAATTCAGCTTAATTAAATGAAAATAACTCGCTTACTTCTTTTATTTATTTTTTGTGGAATGTTTTCCACAATGAGTTTTGCCCAACCCGATAAGCAAAAGCAACTGGAGGAGAAACGTCAGTCAATTCTTAGTGAGATCAAGCAAATCAACTCCCTATTATTTAAAACTAGGGGAGAAAAAAAGAGCGTTTTAACCCAAGTAGAAGATCTTAATCAAAAAATAACGGCAAGAGAAAACCTAATCAAGGTAACCAACCAACAAGCAAATTTTTTAACTCGCGAAATAAATAGTAATCTTCAAAAACTAGATCAACTTAGAGAGGAATTACAAGAGCTAAAAGAAGATTATGCGGCGATGATTAACAAGTCATATAAAAGCAAATCACAACAAAGTAGGGTAATGTTTTTGTTGTCTTCGGAAGATTTTCTCCAAGCGTATAAGCGACTTCAGTATATGAAGCAATATACCAAGCATCGTAAAAAGCAAGGGGAAAGTATTAAAGAGAAATCGGAAGCACTTCAGCAGTTAAACACAGATTTGATTGCCCAAAAGAAACAAAAGGAAACTCTTATTTCTGAAAATAAAGCCGAGCGTCAACGGTTAAATAAAGAGAAAAAAGATCAGGAAATACTAGTGGCTTCATTGAAAAAAGATGAAGGAAAATTTGCCACACAAATACGAGATAAACAACGAGAAGCCGATAAGATCGACCGACAGATCGATGCGCTAATTAAAGCTGCAATTGCCAAATCGAATGAAAACGCACCTTCGAAAAACACAACAACCAGTACTAAGTCTGAAACCTTTGCGCTAACGGCCGAAGCAAAGGCTCTAGCGGCAAGTTTCACAACAAATAAAGGAAAGTTACCTTGGCCTGTAGAAAAAGGTGTCGTGGTGCGTCGTTACGGAAAACAACAACACCCTCAATTACCTAACGTAACTACTTTTAATAGTGGTGTAGAAATTGCTACAGAAAAAAAGGCAAAAGCACGTGCTGTTTTTAATGGAGAGGTTCTTGAAATTCAACAATTAAAAGGAGCAAATCGTGCCGTATATGTGCAGCATGGTAACTATATCACAGTGTATAATAACTTAACAGACATACAAGTTAAGAAGGGAGATAAAATTAAGACAAAACAAGAAATAGGTACCGTATTTCACAATCCGACCACAAACAAAACGATTTTAAAATTTCTCATCTATCAAAACAGCAATCGTATGAATCCGGCAGATTGGGTGTATAGAATGTAAAGTTTAAATTGGTGTTGTAGGCTTTTATTCGAATAAGGCTTTTAATTCTGTAGCTTCTTCGGGTTTTATTTTGCCTGCTAATAACAAACTTAATTGCTTTCTTCTTAAAGCTGCTTCGAAACGCGATTGCTCCAGTTCTGTTTCTGGTTGTAGTGCGGGAACAGAAACAGGAGTTCCCATTTCATCAACAGCAACAAAAGTATAAATAGCTTCATTCGCTTTGCTTTTCATGCCACTTTCGCGGTCTTCTATCCAAACATCCATAAACACCTCCATAGAGCTTTTAAACGCCCTAGAGACGTGTGCCTCTACAGTAACTACACTTCCTAGTGGAATCATTTTGTTAAATGCAACATGGTTAACAGAGGCGGTTACTACAATGCGTCTGCTGTGCCGACGTGCAGAAATACTGGCAGCGCGATCCATTCGCGCTAATAATTCACCTCCAAACATATTACCTATTGGGTTGGTTTCACTAGGTAAGACCAGATCGGTAATTACCGTTTTAGATTCTGAAGGAGTTTTACTATTCATTTTAATATTTTTTGCAAAGGTAGCGCATTCCTGTGCAGTGTCAAAGCTGATGTTAGGAAGAAAAAATAATGTTGGCTAAAAGAATTTCTTAAGAAAAGAAGGAGTTGAAATTATTTGGAAAGGTTTTGTACAAGCAACCAAGCATCTTTGTTTTCGGTACGTTTTATGGTGCGAAGATCCCGAAGTGCTTCTCGCCGATCTTCATAGCTATTATAGACTACTTGATGCAAACCATATCGATTCTTTCCAATTTTTTTTGCTGAAAATCCTTTAGCCGCTAGCTGTCTAATTTTCTTTTCAGCATTGGCCTCAATGCGATACGCTCCAGCAACAATGTGATAGCTCCCAGATTCTTTCGGTAAAGTAAGTGTAAGCGGAGCTAATGGGTTTTCAATAACAAAAGTAGCTTCTTGAATTTCATTTTCAACTCGTTTGTCGGCCTCTTGCTTTGTAACAAAATTGTGCTTTTGAACACCATTCTCATATAGTTTCATTCCTCCAAAACTGGTAACCGATAAAGCAATTACTGCGATAGCAGCATATTTTAAATAAGGTATTGCTTCTCGTTTTTCGGGAGTGAAAAGAATAGGCGTTTTACTGTCTGAAGAAGATGAATCTACAGTCGCTGATCTTAAAACCTCAGGAGTGGTAAATGTACTTAACCCAAAAGAAGAGGTAGCAAAGTTCTCTTTTTCTGAAGGAGTAAATTGTACCGAATGTTCTTCATTTAATTTAAAATCACCAATATTTTTAATAGTAACTGTCTTACCATCTAATAATTGATGAGACAAGGTTCCCGTAAAATTGCGAATTTTTTGAAGCGCTTCTGGATAACTGCAATTCTCTACAGATGCAATATAATTTGCAAGCAGCCCATCGTTGGTTTGTAACTGCTTGTTAAAAGAAACAGTTTTTCCAGGAGGGTAAAAAGTATGACTGTCATTGTCGATACGTGCCGATCGGTATTGGGTTAAAAAAGCCCCGAATCCGGGAATGATAACACACTCGTATCGGTATAGTAAATCGTTAACGTAGGTAGCCAATTGCATATAACAAACATATATTTTTTCCTTTCGGAAATCAACTCTAAGGAGGCAATTTTATCAACAAATTTGTAAACTGTTTGTAGAATGCTGGTAATCATTTAACTTCAAAATTTCAGTTTAGTAGTATGAACGTATTTTACTTCAAATTGTGGTGTGGTTTTGAGGAGATAGGAGTAAATTATAGCCATTCATATGAAACTCTATTTAAGAAATAGTATCTTTAAATTCCTCCCCTATAATTCAAACAATTTATGTTGTCGAAAAATGAACTTCGGTACGTACTCGCTTTACAGCGTGTCCCGAATCTAGGGGATACCTCTGCCAAAAAATTAATAGCGCAAATAGGTTCTGCCGAAGGTATTTTTAAAGAAAAGAAAAGTAACCTTTTAAAAGTTGATGGTATAGGTGGCTTTAAACTGAAAGATCTTTCAGAAAAAATTCAGCTTGACGAGGCTGATGAAGAATTATTTTTTATTGAATCAAACCAAATCGATTTCAGTTATTTTCAAGATTCAAACTATCCAGAAAAATTAAAACATTGTTTGGATGGTCCTATTTTGTTCTTTCAGAAAGGAAATATAAACTTTCAGAATAAAAAAATACTGAGTATCGTTGGCACTCGAAAAATTACGAGTTATGGCACCCGATTTTGTGAACAGCTTATCGAAGAACTTTCTCCTGTTAATCCTGTGATTGTTTCTGGTTTTGCCTATGGTGTAGATATTACAGCACAAAAAAAAGCAATAGACCTTGGTTTGCAAACTATAGGATGTTTGGCGCACGGACTAAATCAAGTCTACCCGAAAACACACAAAAAATATGTTGCTAAAATTGAAGAACACGGTGGGTTTATTACCGAATTCTGGAGCAACGATTCGTTCGATCGCACGAATTTTTTAAAACGCAATCGCATTATCGCTGGCTTAAGTGAAGCAACAATCGTTATCGAATCTGGCGAAAAAGGAGGAAGTCTCGTAACAGCAGATATTGCTAATTCATACCATCGGGAAGTCTTTGCGGTGCCTGGGCGTATAACAGACTCTCAGAGTTCGGGGTGTAACACCCTTATTAAAACCAACCAAGCACGTTTATTAACAGAGGCCGCAGATATTTTATATATGCTGGGCTGGAAAACGACTCGAGACATTGTAAAACCACAACAAACAACACTTTTTGTAGACCTTACTGAAGAAGAGGAAAAAGTTGTGGCCTATTTAAAGAGTAAAGAGAAGGAATTGCTTGACGATATTGCATTAGCTAATAAAATGCCGACGCATCGTGCTGCTTCCCTACTTTTAAGTTTAGAACTGAAAGGTGTAATACGGCCACTTCCCGGAAAACTTTTTCAAATTATATAATTGTGTAAAAAAAAGTAAATTTCTGTAGTAATGCGATAGAGGTAAAGATCTAATATCCAACTTTTTTACGAACTCGAAGTAACACCTCATTTGCTACATTCGTTGCTTTTTTAGCACCAATTTGTAAGGCTTCATCAATCTCAGAAAGGTGGGTCATGTAATGATGGTAACGTGATCTTTCTTCTGAAAATTTTTCAACAATTAACTCATACAATGCTTGTTTTGCATGTCCGTATCCATAATTACCTCCTTCGTAATTGGCTCGCATAGAAAGGATTGCTTTTTCTGAAGCTAAAAGCTTATAAAGAGCAAAAACATTGCAACTATCAGGATTCTTTGGTTCTTCCATTGGTGTACTGTCTGTCGCAATGGTCATGATTTGTTTCCGAAGTTTTTTATCGCTTAGAAAAATATTGATGGTATTGTTCTTAGACTTACTCATTTTAGCGCCATCGGTTCCAGGAATAAGTTTTGTGTTTTCCTGAATTTTTCCTTCAGGCATTACAAAGGTCTCTCCCATTTGAGCATGAAAACGGGATGCCACATCTCTTGTCATTTCAATATGTTGCAATTGATCTTTCCCAACAGGTATGATCTCAGCATCGTATAATAAGATGTCTGCAGCCATGAGCATAGGATAGGTAAACAATCCAGCATTTACATCTTCGAGACGGTCTGCTTTATCTTTAAAAGAATGGGCTAATGTGAGGCGTTGATAAGGAAAAAAACAACTTAAATACCAAGAAAGTTCTGTTACTTGTGAAATATCACTTTGACGATAAAAGGCCGTTTTATGAATATCTAATCCGAACGCAAGCCATGTCGCTGCTGTACTATAGGTATTGTTCCTTAAGGTTTCTGCATCTTTAATTTGTGTGAGCGAATGCATATCGGCAATAAATAGAAACGACTCATTTTTGGGATCGTTCGCCATGTTTATAGCTGGAACAATTGCTCCAAGAATGTTTCCTAAATGGGGTGTTCCCGTACTTTGTATTCCTGTTAGTATTCTGGACATGTCTATTTTTTTTTTCGCCTCCGCTTCCTCTTTATTTCAGCAGGTTATTTAATAAAACTTCAATATTATGCAAAGTTACTTTTTTTAGCACATTTGCATCATTCAAATTACTATTTTTGAAAGCCCATGAAGGTACTTCGATACATCCTTACTCCATTGTACAGAATCTGGTTCTATATTCTTTTAGGGCTTCCTATTGTAGTAATGTTTCCCTTGTTACTTATTAGCATTTTAAAAAAATCGTGGTATCCCATGTTTTTTAAGATTGCACGTGTATGGGCGACAATTATTTTGTTTGGTATGGGGTTTTTTCCAATTATTAAAAGAGACACGAAGTTTGAGAAGGGAAAAAGTTACATGTTTGTTTCAAACCATACTTCGATGACCGACATTATGTTAATGTTGTATGTGGTTCGCAACCCATTTGTGTTTGTGGGCAAAAAAGAACTTGCTAAAATCCCTGTGTTTGGCTTCTTCTATAAACGAACCTGTATTCTCGTAGATCGAAAAGATTCTAAAAGTCGATTGGAAGTATTTAAACAGGCGCAAAATAGATTGAAGCAAGGTCTAAGCGTTTGTATTTTTCCTGAAGGAGGTGTTCCAGAAGATCTCAGTTTGATTCTTGATGAATTTAAAGATGGGGCGTTTCGCTTAGCGATCGAACATCAAATTCCCATTGCTCCTATGACTTTTCACGATAATAAAAAACGATTTTCTTATACTTTTTTTACTGGTGGCCCTGGTAAAATGCGCGTGAAAGTTCACGAGCTAATTCCAACTAAAGGTTTTGTCTTAGAGAACAGACGAGAGTTACGAACTAAAACCCATGCGGTTATACGTAATGAATTAGACAATCCTACTATTTAAAGTAATTCTAACATTATAATTCCTAATCTTTTTAAAACACCTAAATAAAAAACCGTCCTATGGCGAAGAACGGTTTTTGTGTTTTTCGGGAAATCCCGAACATAACCAACTAAAAATTAACCTAAAATTGAATACTTAAACCACTATAAATCCCAACATAGTAGGGCTTAAAGTTTACAGAAGAATCTGTATATGGATTAAGCTGATATTTAAACATAGGTTCAATATTAAATTTAAATTTTTTAGAAATCGAATAGCCAAAACCAAGTCCGACATTCGAAGTAAAACTAACCGAAGATAAATTATTAGCCTCTCCAAGCACACTTTCGAAATCGCCCGAACGAACTGAAACTTCATTGTTTCCTAAAAACAAGGTGCTAAAACCACCAATAACATTAATACCAAAGCGTTTGTTTAGTAGGGCATATTTTAGCTCTAAAGGAACTTCAAAGTAAGAAATATCTTGATTTAACTCCCCAATAGCACCTCCTGCTTTAGGGATAATCATTCCAAAACCTTCTGCACCATTAGAAGTGGGTACATTTCCTTTGTCGAAAGCAGTAATAATATTTGTATTACCATTATGATTTACACCTCGTAATGCAACAGATCCAGGACCTTCGGCAGCAACTACATCATTGGTAGAATAACTAAGGTCTACATTACTTATTCCCGAACGAACGCTCAAACGGTCGGTGATGTTATAAGAGATATTCACTCCATAGCTAATACTCGTATTTCCTCCTTGAGAATTATCTTCAAACATAGGGTCGACCGAAGATCCATTTCCAAGACTACTGTAATAAACAGGAGCAATGTTAGGAGCAACATTCCAACGTTGAGTAGGGGTGTTTTTAATTGCTACAGCCTCTTCTTCTTTTTTAGTTTTTTCAATTTCCTCGATCAACGATTTTTTATTCGTTTTTGTCTTGGTTTCATTATTCGATTGTGATGCTTCTGCTATGGGAGTAGTTTCAGTAACCCCTATCTCTTTATTACTAAATTCTTTATTAGTAGAAACGGCTTCTTTTTTACTTTCATTAATTTTTGAAGAAGCATTCGATTTAGAGGTATTTTCAACGGCAACTGCTTCATTGTTAGTAATGCTGCTTTGAGGCCTCGTTGTTTGTACTTTATTGATGTCTTCGGAAGCGGTTTCAGTAGCGGAATTTAAATGTTTCGTAGCTTTTTCTTCGGAAGCAATCCTCGTATAATTTTTAGTTGGGGTGTTTTGTTTCGAGCTTTTATCTGAAGCATTTTCCGAAGAAATAACTGCAGGCACCTCTTTTGAGGTCGCAGGTTGATTAAATAAACTTTCTTCTTCTGTTACAACCTCTTCAGAAGCAACGGAAGATTTATTGGGCACTTTTTTGGAAGGTTGAAAAGTGTTATTAGGGTCTGAAACTTCCAGTGTTTCTTTTCCTTCAGAAGTAACCACGGTATTATTTAATTCCGAAGAACTAAAAAACACACTTCCAACGAGTAGTAATAATGCCAACAGGGCAGCAACACCACCTAGTCTCCACCAAAGCGGAATCACTTTTCGATCTTGCTTTTTAGCTGCCAATTGCGACTGAATATTTTCCCAGACACGTGGAGAAGGAGTTGGTTCGAATTGCTCGAATCGCTCCTTAAAAAGTTGATCTATGTGTTTCTTTTCTTTCATAATCCCCTAGTGGGTGTTTCAGTTCTATAATTTAATTATGCCCTATGGCTTAGTATTTTCGTTTTCGAGATAATAGGTCTCGATCTTTGTTTTTAAAATTCCACGAGCACGTGCTAGATTTGATTTAGACGTACCATCTGAGATTCCTAACAGATCGGCAATCTCTTTATGAGTATACCCATCCAGAACATACATACTAAAAACCAATCGGTACCGGTCGGGTAGCTCTTGAATAATCTTTAGTAAAAAATTCAACGGAACTTCTAAGTCTGTAACGTCTTCATCTTCTGCTTTATCCTCAATTTGTTCCTCATTTGGTATGTCAAAAACTCGTTGTTTTCGATATTTCTGAAGAACAGTATTTACCGTGATCCGTTTCATCCATCCTTCAAAAGAACCTTTGTCTTTAAACTGTGCTATCTTATTAAAAATAGTAATAAACGCATCTTGCAAATTGTCTTCTGCTTCTACATAGTTAGGGGAATATCGAAGGCAGATGGAAAACAACGTTTGGTTATAACGTTTATAAAGTTCTCCCTGTGCCTTAGCATCCTGCTGCTTACATAGTATGATGAGCTCGTCTAAAGTCAAACGTAGTCCAATGGTTAGTGAATTGAATTATAATAACTTACAAATATAAGTAAGTGACAACCCAGCAATCAAAGGTGCTACGTTAAGTAGATACCTTCGATTCTTAAGGGTTGCGTGTACATGGTTGTTTTTCTACCTCTTTTAACGAATTTTAACGAGATAAGCTATTTGGTAGAGGTAAAGTTTATTCGTTTAATGCGGCAATACTAGCTTTTATTTTTGTTTCTAATTCTTCCATTAATTCAGGGTTATCTAATAAAAGAGTTTTAACAGCATCTCTACCTTGCCCTAATTTTGTGTCGTCGTAGCTAAACCAAGACCCACTTTTTTTAACAATTTCGAAATCTACGCCTAGGTCAATGATCTCTCCAACTTTAGAGACTCCTTGCCCATACATAATATCGAATTCGGCTGTTTTAAATGGTGGGGCTACTTTATTCTTCACCACTTTTACACGAGTTTTGTTCCCCATCACATTGCTGTTACTATCTTTAATTTGTGTAGAACGACGAATGTCTAAACGTACCGAACAGTAAAACTTCAATGCGTTACCACCGGTAGTGGTTTCAGGATTCCCGAACATCACCCCAATCTTTTCACGTAACTGGTTAATAAATATAACAGTACAGTTTGTTTTGCTTATCGACCCAGTTAGTTTTCGAAGTGCTTGTGACATTAAACGGGCGTGTAATCCCATCTTACTGTCTCCCATTTCACCTTCAATTTCACTTTTAGGTGTTAAGGCAGCTACAGAATCGATCACAATAATATCGATCGCTCCACTACGGATTAAATTATCGGTAATTTCGAGTGCCTGCTCTCCGTTATCGGGTTGAGATATGATTAAGTTTTCGATATCAACACCTAATTTTTCAGCGTAATATCTATCGAAAGCGTGCTCCGCATCAATAAAGGCAGCAATACCTCCTTTTTTCTGTGCTTCTGCAATGGCATGTAATGTTAATGTCGTTTTACCTGAAGATTCCGGACCGTAGATTTCAATCACTCTTCCTCTTGGATATCCTCCTACACCCAAGGCAACGTCGAGCCCTAAGGAACCTGTAGGGATTACCTCTACATCTTGTACAGCAGAGTCTCCCATTTTCATTACCGTACCTTTTCCGTAGGTTTTATCTAATTTGGCTAGTGTAAGTTCTAGCGCTTTTAATTTTGCATCTTTCTCTTTGCTCATGAATTCATTTTTTTAGTAAAGGAGTCAATAGGTAAAAATACTATTTCTTTTGGTGGAGCACAAAGAGAAAAACGGGTAGGATGGTTTTTTTGTCAACAACCATAAAAGCCTTATTTTTGCGCCTAAATTACAGTACAAATTTCTTTTCACCTTAAACAAGTATAGCATGCAACTGTACAATACCTTAAGCGCAAAAGAGCGAGCAGCATTATTAGAAAATGCCGGGGAAGACCGATTAACGCTCTCTTTTTATCAATATGCCAATATCGGGAATCCCGAACTTTTTCGAAATCATTTATTTGTTGCTTGGGACAGTTTGAATGTGCTTGGTCGCATTTATGTCGCTCACGAAGGAATTAACGCACAGCTTTCGGTCCCAGCGAAACAATTTGCTGAGTTTAAAGATTTTTTAGACGGAATTTATTTTCTGAAAGACGTTCGTTTAAACATTGCCATTGAGCACGATCTAAAATCCTTCCTAAAACTGAAAGTAAAAGTGCGCAATAAGATCGTTGCCGACGGATTGAACGACGCCACGTTCGATGTTCGAAACAAAGGTGTTCATGTTGATGCAGAGGCATTTAATGCTTTAATTGAAGATCCCGACACCGTTTTAGTGGATATGCGAAATCATTATGAAAGTGAGATAGGACACTTTAAAGGCGCCGTAACACCCGATGTAGATACCTTTCGCGATTCTCTCGACATTATTGAAGAAGATCTGAAAGACCATAAAGAAGATAAAAAACTAGTTATGTATTGTACGGGTGGAATTCGTTGTGAAAAAGCCAGTGCCTATTACAAACACAAAGGTTTTAAAAATGTATTTCAGCTTGAAGGCGGAATTATAGAATATGCCAGACAGGTAGAACATAAGGGTTTAGAAAACAAATTTATAGGGAAGAACTTCGTATTCGACCATCGTCGTGGGGAACGCATTTCCGACGATGTAATTTCCAACTGTCACCAATGCGGCGAACCTTGCGACACCCATGTAAATTGTGCTAATGAAGCCTGTCATTTGTTGTTTATTCAGTGTGAATCCTGTGCTTCAAAAATGGACACCTGTTGTTCTATAGAATGCCAAGAAATTATTAAACTTCCAGTGGAGGAGCAGAAGAAACTTCGTAGCGGGCTACACAACAGCAATAAAATCTTTAAGAAAGGACGTTCTGAAAAACTAAAGTTTAAAAGGTAGTTATTAAAAATATCTTATTGGTTTTCGTGACTCACATCACAATTCTGAATTCTGAATCTTCATTCGCAATTAATTATTGGTATCTTTACGAATTGAATTAGTTTAATTTTCGTCTTTCTGAACTTTTCAGAAAGCTTTATATATAAAATGTATGGGCTGTACAAGCTGTGCCACGGGTGCTAACGGTCAGCCAAAAGGATGCAAGAACAATGGAACTTGCGGTACTGATGGCTGTAATAAATTAACAGTATTCGATTGGCTTTCAAATATGTCTCTCCCCGCGAATATGGAACCTTTTAATGGGGTCGAAGTTCGTTTTAAAAACGGAAGAAAATCTTTTTTTCAAAATTCAGATAAATTGTCTTTGAGTATGGGTGATATTGTCGCAACCGAAACATCTCCCGGTCATGACATAGGCATTGTAACACTCACGGGGGAATTAGTTCGGGTGCAAATGAAAAAAAAGAAAGAGAATGTAGATCCTACCAAGCTTCCTAAAATATATAGAAAAGCAACTCAGAAAGATATCGATATTTGGCAAGGGGTTCGAGACCGAGAAGCAGATGTTCAAAAACGGTCACGGGAGATTGCCATTCGCCTAGGGCTGCAAATGAAGATAAGCGATGTCGAATTTCAAGGTGATGCTTCAAAAGTAATTTTTTACTATACAGCAGAAGAGCGAGTAGATTTTAGAATGCTCATTAAAGAATTTGCTAGAACTTTTAATACACGTATTGAGATGAAACAGGTTGGTTTCCGTCAGGAGGCAGCCCGATTAGGTGGTATTGGTTCTTGTGGAAGAGAATTATGTTGTTCTACTTGGTTAACCGATTTCCGTTCTGTAAGTACATCGGCCGCGCGTTACCAACAATTATCGCTAAATCCGTTAAAGTTGGCAGGGCAATGTGGGAAATTAAAATGCTGTCTTAATTACGAATTAGATACGTATTTGGATGCTTTGGAGCATTTTCCGAAGAGCGATGTAAAATTACAAACCGAAAAAGGAACCGCCGTCTGTCAAAAGACCGACATTTTTAAAGGGTTGTTGTGGTATGCCTACGAAAAAGAAGCAATGAACTGGCACCAAATGCCTTTAGAAAAAGTAAATGAAATTATTGCTTTTAACAAAAAAGGAAAGAAAGTACAAAGCCTTGAAGCTTACACTATAGAAATTCCAATTGAAGAAAAAGAAATTTTTAGTAACGTCGTTGGTCAAGACAGCCTAACACGGTTTGATACGCCTAAAAGAACCAACAAGAAGCGAAGAAAGAATACTAAAAACCGTAATCGAAACCGAAATTCACAAAAAAAATCAAATAAAAATTCACAAAAAAATGCGTAACCTATGTGCCGCTTTTTTAGGAAGCGTTCTCTTATTTTCATGCAATTCAGACGTTCTTGTTAGTGATTCTGAAAGTATTTCGGGTACTTGGAATAAAAATGAAGCTATTGTGTTTACTATTCCACAAATTGATTCATCACAATCTTACGATGTTTTCTTAACGCTTCGAAATAATAATGATTACCCATTTAGCAACTTGTTTTTAGTGGTTTCTATGGAATTTCCACATGGTAAAATAGTAAAAGATACCCTAGAGTATAAAATGGCGAACCCTGATGGAAGTTGGATTGGTGAAGGAATAGGAAGTATAAAAGAAAGTAAGCTTATATATAAAAAAGGTGTTTCTTTTTCTGAAGAAGGAACCTACAAAATTAGCATTACACAAGCAGTGCGCAATAACGGGAATGTCGAAGGCGTTACTCAATTGGAGGGCATCACAGACGTTGGGTATAGCATAGAAACAACCTCACAACATTAGTAAATCATGGCAACAAAGACCACGAAAAAGCCTTCAAAAAAGGCACCACAAAACAACACCAGAAAACACGTAAAAACATTCTGGAAATTATTCGCTGCTTTTATAGGATTTATCATACTTGTTTTTTTACTCACTTCTTGGGGTGTTTTAGGCTCGCTACCCGATGAAACAACGTTAGAAAATCCAGAAAAAAATCTCGCTACCGAAATTATAGGGTCCGACGGTAAAGTGCTGGGTAAATTTTATAAAGAGAATAGAACACCAGTACCCTACGATTCGTTACCCGACCACCTCATTAATGCCTTAATTGCTACCGAAGACGTACGTTTTTATGACCATTCAGGAATAGATGGGAGAGGAACACTTCGCGCATTTGTCTTTTTGGGTTCTCGAGGAGGAGCTAGTACAATATCTCAACAACTTGCCAAATTATTTTTTACTGAAAATGCCTCTCGTAATAAGTTTGCAAGAGGGATGCAAAAACTAAAAGAGTGGGTTATTGCTACGCGTCTAGAACGCAGATATACTAAGGAAGAGATTCTTACAATGTATTTTAACGAATATGATTTTTTAAATCAAGCAGTTGGAATTCAATCAGCGTCACACATCTATTTCGACAAAGAACCTAATGAGCTAACTACAGTAGAGTCTGCAATTCTAGTTGGAATGTTTAAAAACTCTTCATTATATAATCCGCTTAGAAACCCAGAAGGAGTTAGAAATAGAAGAAATGTAGTACTTTCTCAAATGGAAAAGTACGATTATATTTCTGAAACGGTAAAGGATTCTTTACAAGCACTTCCATTAGAAATTAAATTCACACCTCAAGGTCATAATGAAGGGATCGCTACCTATTTTAGAGAATACGCACGTGCATTCATGCAAGACTGGATCGACGATAATCCAAAAACCGACGGATCTAAATACAATATGTATAGCGACGGATTAAAAATTTATACCACTATCGACTCTAAAATGCAGGAATATGCAGAAGAAGCGGTCGATATGCATATGGCTCATCTTCAGAAAGAATTTAACAAACAGAACGAGAAAAACAAAACCGCTCCTTTTCGAGATATTACTGAAGAGGAAACAGATAAAATCTTAATGTCTTCCATGAAGCGTAGTGACCGCTGGCGAGAAATGGAAAAACAAGGCAAAAATGATAAGGAGATTATTGAAAGTTTTAAAAAGAAGAGTAAAATGCGAATCTTTTCGTGGGGTGGTGATATAGACACTACCATGACTCCAATGGACTCTATTCGTTATTATAAATCATTTTTACAAGCATCCATGATGTCTATGACTCCGCAAACTGGAGAAGTTAAAGCATGGGTAGGAGGAATCGATTATAAGCATTTTAAGTACGACATGGTAAAAACAGGGAAACGACAAATAGGCTCTACCTTTAAACCCTTTGTATATGCAACAGCTATAGACCAAATGCATATGTCACCATGTGATACACTGCCAAATACTCCCTATTGTGTGCCTGCTGGAAAGCACGGAAACACAAAAGATTGGTGCCCAAATAACTCAGGGGGAGATTATGGGGATATGGTAAATTTAAAAGAGGCATTAGCACGCTCCATTAACACAGCTACGGCAAGGCTTATAGATCGCGTGGGTCCAAGACCGGTAATCGACTTGGTTGCTAAAATGGGGATTGAAACTAAAAACATGCCCGAAGTGCCTTCTATTGCGCTAGGAACGCCAGATGTTTCATTGTATGAAATGGTGGGCGCATACAGCACATTTGCTAATGAAGGAGTGTATGTAAAACCAACTTTAATTCAGCGTATTGAAGATAAAAACGGAACCGTATTATTCCAACATGTACCTGAAACGAAAGATGTTATTAGCGATGAAACGGCATATGTTACAGTAAGTTTGATGCAAGGTGTTACGCAGTCTGGTTCGGGAGCTCGTCTTAGAGGAACATGGGCGACTTCCAATAGTTTTTATAAGAGCGCAGTTACAGGATACCCTTATAATTTTAAAAATCCAATTGCCGGAAAAACTGGAACAACCCAAAACAACAGTGATGGCTGGTTTATGGGAATGGTTCCAAATTTAGTAACCGGAGTGTGGGTTGGAGGAGAAGATCGTTCGGTACATTTTAGTTCAACACGATATGGACAAGGAGCAACAATGGCACTTCCTATTTGGGGAATTTATATGAAAAAATGTTATGCAGATGAAAGCCTTGAAATATCGACAGGTAACTTTAAAAAGCCGGCAAATGTTTCAATTATAACCGACTGCGCAGAGTATAAGCAAGAAAATTCAGATGTGGAAGAAATACCAGATGAATTTGATTTTTAACGAAGGTTAATTTCAGTACACTAAAAAAACCTGTTCAATGATGTCGTTGAACAGGTTTTTTTTTCGGGTTGATTTCAGTATTTTTATCACTACTAATTACGATTTGAAATCTTGCAGCTTATCGAGGTCGCTAAAAGGTTTCTTTTCTGAAAAAAACTCAGAATGATTAATAAGACAGTTGCGAATGTTACTGAAGCATGCCAAGGAATTAAAGATGGAATGACATTTATGCTAGGTGGATTTGGACTTAGCGGAATTCCTGAAAATGCGATTGCTGAATTAGTGCGACAAAACGTGAAGAATGTCACCTGTATTTCTAATAATGCTGGAGTTGATGATTTCGGATTGGGGTTATTGCTTCAAAAACATCAAATCAAAAAAATGATTTCTTCCTATGTTGGTGAAAATGCCGAGTTTGAACGTCAAATGTTGAGCGGAGAATTAGAAGTAGAGTTAATTCCACAAGGTACACTTGCGCAACGATGTCAAGCAGCTCAAGCAGGAATTCCCGCGTTCTATACGCCAGCAGGCTATGGAACAGAAGTGGCAGAAGGAAAAGAAAGTCGCGAATTCAACGGAAAAATGCATATTTTGGAAAGTGCTTTTAACGCAGACTTTGCTTTCGTTAAAGCGTGGAAAGGTGATGAGGCGGGTAATTTAATTTTTAAAGGAACAGCTCGTAATTTTAATCCGAACATGTGTGGTGCTGCAAAAATTACGGTAGCTGAGGTAGAAGAACTTGTTCCTGCGGGAACACTGGACCCTAATCAGGTACACATTCCAGGAATTTTTGTACAACGTATCTTTAAGGGAGAAGCGTACGAAAAGAGAATTGAGCAACGAACTGTTCGTAAAAAGTAATTTGAAAACGACCAGATTACATTGTTTTCAAAACAACCTGTCGTGCATTCCACGGTTAGGTATTAAATAAAATTAAATATGTTAACAAAGGAGCAAATAGCGCAACGCATTGCGAAAGAAGTAAAAAATGGATATTACGTAAATCTAGGAATTGGTATTCCTACTTTGGTAGCAAATTTTGTGCGAGATGATATTGAAGTTGAATTTCAAAGCGAAAATGGAATTTTAGGAATGGGACCATTTCCTGTTGATGGAGAAGAAGATCCAGATCTTATCAATGCTGGAAAGCAAACCATTACCGCATTACCTGGTGCCTCTTTTTTTGATTCTGCAACTAGTTTCGGCATGATTCGAGGACAACATGTCGATCTTACTATTTTAGGTGCTATGGAAGTAGCCCAAAATGGGGATATCGCAAACTGGAAAATTCCTGGAAAAATGGTTAAAGGTATGGGAGGCGCTATGGATCTTGTAGCCTCAGCAGAAAATATAATTGTAGCCATGATGCATACCAATCGCGCAGGTGAATCTAAACTCTTAAAACAATGTTCGCTCCCACTTACAGGGGTAAATTGTGTAAAGAAAATAGTAACTAATCTTGCGGTGCTTGAAATTAAAGAAGGGGCTTTTGTTCTCTTAGAAAGAGCACCAGGTGTCTCTGTTGACGATATAAGAAATGCAACACAAGGAGATCTTATTGTAAACGGATCAATTCCTGAAATAGAATTATAGTCATTTAACCGATATTTATGAATTTAGCCGATGTTTTACATCGGTTTTTTTTATATCAAAATGTAGGAAAAAGATGATATTTTGTGCAAAAATGTTAAAAAAATAAGCATTACGTCGAATAATTATGTTTTTAAACGTAATTTTAAGAAATAGTTCACATCTTAGCAGTCCCAAGTTTAACCAACTTAACCTATTATGTTTAAAACTATTAAAAATACATTTCAGCTTCTTAAGAATGTAATGTATGTTGCAAAAAAAGTGTTTTTGTTGATGTAATTTTCTAGAAGTAGAAAATTGTTTTTTTGAGTTAATTACCCCCAAATCTGCTACTACGATACAGATTTAAGGTCAGCCCGTTCTTTGTGAGGTTAGAACGGGCTTTTTTATGTTTGTTTCTGAAAGCTTTAAAGGATATTTATATCCCTTTTGGGATGGCATCAATTAGTTTTTTCGTGTATTCGGTTACAGGGTTTGCATAAATCTCATCGGCATCTCCTAATTCTTCAATGCGACCTTGGTTCATTACTAATAGCTGGTCTGCCATGTATTTTACCACAGCCAAATCATGCGAGATAAAAATGTAGGTAAAACCAAAATCTTCTTTTAATTCATTTAAAAGGTTTAATACTTGTGCTTGTACCGATATGTCTAAAGCAGAAACAGATTCGTCACAAATCACTAGTTTTGGTTCCATGATGATGGTACGGGCAATGCCAATGCGTTGTCGTTGCCCTCCAGAAAGTTCATGTGGATAACGGTAATAAAAAGATTCTTCTAACCCCACTCGCTTCAAAATTTTCAGTACTTTTTCTTTTCGTTTCTTTTTTGAAGTTCCAATTTTATGGACGATCATTGGTTCCATTAAGGCTTCACCTAAAATAATTCTAGGGTTTAACGATGCGTACGGATCTTGAAAAATAAGTTGTATCTCTTTCCGAAGTTTTCTAATTTCAGAAGTAGATAGGTTCGATATATCGGCTCCTCTGTATTTAATAGTTCCCGCTGTGGCTTTATCTAATAGGAGTATTGCTTTACCAAGAGTTGATTTGCCACACCCTGATTCTCCGACCAGCCCTAATGTTTCACCTTCAAATACCTTAAAACTTACATTATTTACTGCCTTTACGACATTTTGTTTGTTAAAAAATCCGGTATTTCCATAGTATTCCTTCTCGAGATTTAGAATTTCCAGAATAGGTGGTTGGGTATACAGTTGTTTGTGATGTAAAGCTCGTTCTTGTGGAGAAACCTCTTCGGTTATAAAAGAAGCATCTGCTAAAGACGCAATGGTAGGAAGTCTTTTTAAACGCACCTCTAAAGTAGGTCGTGACGCTAATAATGCTTTGGTGTAAGTATTCTTCGGATTCTTAAAAATTGATTCAACCTTTCCTGCTTCTACCACTTCTCCTTGATACATGACAATAACACGATCGGCGAGTTCGGCTACCAAACTTAAATCGTGAGAGATAAAAAGAAGGCTCATTCCAGTTTCTTTTTGAAGCTCTTTTAATAATAATAAAATTTCTTTCTGAACTGTTACATCTAATGCGGTTGTTGGCTCGTCTGCAATTAGTAATTTAGGCTTACAGGCAATCGCCATAGCAATCATGACCCGTTGCATTTGCCCACCACTTATTTGATGCGGATAACTTCTGAAAATTTCCTTGGGACGAGGCAGTTTTACTTTTTCAAACAACAGCAAGGTTTCTTTTTTTGCTTCAGAAACAGATAATTTTAAATGATTCTGAAGAATTTCTGCAACTTGAAAACCACATCGTAAAGAAGGATTTAAAGCACTCATGGGCTCTTGAAATATCATTGCGATCTTATTACCACGAAGGGTTCGAAGTTCCTTTTCAGAAAGGGTTAGAAGATTTTTTCCATTGAAAAGAGCTTTACCCTTTAAATGAGTAATTTTCTTTGGAAGCAAACCCATAAGTGCTAATGAGGTTACAGATTTGCCAGACCCTGACTCCCCTACGACTCCAACAATTTCATTTTCAGAAATAGAAAAGGAAATATTGTGAATTACTTCGGTGGTTTTCTTTTTTGTTCCAAAAGCAATAGAAAGTGCTTCAATAGAAAGTAGGGGTGTCTCACTCATATCTCAAAGGTAGTAGAATATTCAATAATGGATGAAAATATTGTTTTCAAACGATTCGATTAATTCCATTATACTAATATTTCTTAATTGCTCTAAAGGTAATGTGTTGGTATCTATTCATATATGTAAATTATTGTGTAGTTCATCGAAATTCTTTTGTAGTAATTAAAAAATTATGTTAATTCGTAACTGAAAACTATTTTAATGCTCTTTTTATTGAGATATATTTACTAATTAAATAGATTTATTGCATTAAATTCAGTTTCAAAAATATTTTTATCCCGACTCTTATCCCCTCGGGCTTTGAAAATTACGCATAAGAAGTATCCCCCACGATACAATACGAATACAAACCTGATTTATTAATTTTTTTAATTTCACTATTTATGAAAAACCAATACAGAAACATTGCTTCTGCAATGTTAGTAGGACTCATTTCTTTTACGAGTCTGGCACAGGAATCTCCACAGAAACCTATTAAGAATTTACAAACGTTCGATCAGACGGAAAACAAAGCCATATCAAATGTTAGGCAGGTACTATCTGAACAATTAAAACTTCCCGAGGGTAATACCCTTTCTGAAATTTCTCAAAAAACAGATGAACTTGGTTTTACACACAAGGAGTATCAACAGTATTACAATTCTATTAAAGTAGAGTTTAGTTCTAGTAAGGTACACGCTAAAGAGGGAAAGATTATTGCTATGAGCAATAATGTTTTTCGCATAGCAGAACTACCTATTACTCCTCAGGTTAGCAATGCACAAGCGTTTAGCCGCGCATTGAGTCATGTAGGAGCTAGTACATATTTATGGGAAAATAGCCAAGAAGCACAACTAGCAGAAGACTACTCTAGACCTAATGGCGAATTGGTCGTATTTCCTGCAATAGAAAAAGTAACTACTGCACCTCGATTAGCATATAAATTTGATATTTATGCTACTGCGCCAGTGTATCGAGCTGACGTTTATATTGATGCGATTACTGGAGAATTTATAATGGAGAACAAACGAATTCATCACGCAAACACACCTGCAACTGGAACAAGTTTATATAACGGTAATGTCTCTTTTACTGCCGACAGTAATTCGGGTCAGTATCGTTTGCGTCAAACTGCTGACGGTGGTGGAATTCAGACTTTCGACATGAATAACGGAACAAATTATAATAGTGCAAGTGAAATTACAAGCAATAGCACCAATTTTACTGGAAATGCTACAGGAGTTCAAGCACATTTTGGTGCAGAACAAACTCATAAATACTTTTCTCAAAAACACAGCCGAAACTCTTACAATGGTTCTGGAGCGGTAATTCGTTCGTATGTGAGTTATTCTTCAAACTATGTAAATGCCTTTTGGGATGGAAGTAGAATGACGTATGGGGATGGAGACGGTGTTCAATATGGCCCATTAGTATCACTTGATATTGTAGGGCATGAAATTGCTCACGGTGTAACAGAGTATGCAGCCAACCTAGTTTACAGTTATGAGTCTGGTGCATTAAACGAATCGTTCTCTGATATTTTTGGAGAGTCTATCGAGAAGTTTGCACAGGGTAACAATGACTGGCTAATGGGAGATGCCATTGGTGCCGGTGGTAGCGGTGGAGCACTTCGTTCTATGAGTAACCCAAATAGCTACGGTCAACCAGATACCTATTTAGGTAACAATTGGTACTCGGGATCTGGAGATAATGGAGGAGTGCATTATAACTCTGGAGTACAAAATTTTTGGTTCTATCTTTTAAGTGTAGGTGGAAGTGGTACAAATGATAATGGAGATAGTTACAATGTTTCTGTAATTGGAATGGACAAAGCAGCAGCAATTGCATATAGAAATTTAGCTGTATATCTTAATTCAAATTCTCAATATGATGATGCAAGAGCGGGAGCAATTCAATCTGCTATAGATTTATACGGAGCAGGAAGTGCCGAAGAAATTGCAGTAACCAATGCATGGCATGCGGTAGGAGTTGGAGCTCCTTACGATGGAGGAAACCCACCTGCGCCAGAAGATTGTGTTACTGGAGATGTAAATTTATCGATCACATTCGATAATTATCCTGAAGAAACTGCATGGACATTGAAAAATGGAGCAGGAACTACGATAGAGTCTGGAAGTTATTCTTCTGCGAATGCAGACGGTTCTACGGTTACTGCTACTTTTTCTGGACTAGCCGATGACGATTATACCTTTACAATAACAGATGCTTACGGAGATGGGATTTGCTGTTCTTATGGAAATGGTTCGTATACCTTATCTACAGATTCAGTAACTATTGTATCTGGTGGAAATTTTGGTAGCTCAGAAGCTACTCAGTTTTGTATAGAGTCGGGAGGAGCCGACACCCAAGCACCGAGCACACCTGGAAATCTTTCAGCTTCGAACATAACAGAAACTACAGCTACACTTTCGTGGAACGCTTCTTCAGATAATGTAGGTGTTACAGGATACGATGTGTATCAAGGAAGTACAGTATTAGGAACAACAACGAGTACCTCGGCAAATATTACAGGTTTAGTTGCGAACAGCAGTTACACATTTAGCGTAAGGGCTAAAGATGCTGCAGGAAACACATCCGCAAGCTCAAACAGCGTAAATGTGACGACCTCGTCTCCTTCTACTGCAGACTATTGTGATAGTCAGGGAAATAACTCGTCTTACGAATGGATAGATTTAGTAGCCTTGAATAACTTAAATAATGTAACAGGTAATAATGGAGGATATGCCGATTTTACAAGCCTTTCAGCAAATTTACCTTACGGTTCAAACACAGTAAGGATTAGTGCTGGGTTCTCTGGTTCAAGTTATACTGAATATTGGAAAATTTGGATTGATTACGATCACGATGGTACTTTTGAATCTAATGAGTTGGTTGTTAGTGGATCTTCATCTTCTAGCGCAACGTTGAGTGGTAGTTTTTCTGTTCCAACAACAGCAACTGCTGGAGCAACAAGAATGCGTGTTTCTATGAAGTATAATAGTGCACAGACCTCTTGTGAAGCTTTTTCTTATGGTGAAGTGGAAGATTATACTGTAAATATCGGACAATCTTTTGCGGGAATTGCAGATGGTACATCGGGAGATACCTTAGGGAATGATAGTGCTGTGTACGGAATTAAAATGTATCCGAATCCTGCGAGTACTTATATAACCATTGAGTTGCTTGACAACCGTGAAGCTACTTACGAGATATTTAATGTATTAGGACAACAAGTATCAAATGGAATGCTTGATAGAACAGCAACTATTAATGTAAATAACCTTGCTGCTGGTTTGTATCTTGTAAAAATTAATGATGGGCAGAAAGACTTAATTCAACGATTTGTTAAGAATTAAGGCAATAGGTTTTTAATCTATACGACTTTTCTCCCCAAAGAAAAACCCGATCGAATCTCGATCGGGTTTTTATATTACACCGATTTAATTTCCAAATCTGTTAACAGTGGTTCATTTCTAAGTCTTAAAAATACTTGAGCTACGGTAATAGTGTCTTTTTCGCAATAGATAATAATGCGATCTATATCTTGTTCCTCATAAAATACGTCACGCACTTGACTGCCATCTATATCATCCTTTGGTGAAGGGATGCCTAAAACATGAGCCATTAGTTTCAGTGAGGTAAAGGTCTTGTAGTCTCCAAATTTCCATAATTCTAAAGTGTCAAGATGAGGTACTTCCCAAGGTTTTTTTCCGAAGAGATTTAATTTGAAGGGAAGTTCAATACCGTGAATGATCATTCTTCTAGCGATGTATGGAAAGTCAAATTCTTTCCCATTGTGTGCGCAAAGTAAATGATTGGGTCTGTTAAAATGAGTTTCTAAAAGCACTTTAAACTCTTTTAAAATGTCCTCTTCTTCTCCGTGAAAACTTGTTACGCGAAAGGTGCGTGTATCTCCTTGTAACTTAAAGAACCCTACAGATATACAAACAATCTTTCCAAATTCAGCCCAAATACCAGCACGGTCGTAAAATTGGGATGCAGTGAAATCTTCTTTTCGCTGATACTTTGTTTTCTGCTCATATAGAAGTTGAGTGGCTTCGTCTAGATCTTCAAAGTTGGGATGTTGTGGAACGGTTTCTATATCCAGAAAAAGGATGTGTTCCAAATTAATTCTCTGTAACATGGCATTAAAATCTAATGGGAGAGCAGATGGTTAAATGTACAAATTTTTAACAAACAATCATTCAGTACGTATTGGGATCGTTTTCAATTCTGCACTCGTTTATTAGCTTTATATTGTTGTAACGTTTTAATGATGAAACAATCGATTGTAAAAAATTAAGATTGAATTTTTATGAGTAAAGAAAAAAAACCATGGCCCACTGTAGATGCAATGAAACAGATCTATGAAAAAAAACTTTGGGGAGGATCAACCCCAGATTTTTACTCTGGGATTGGATCGCATCACCCCGATATTGTACAGCCTTATACAAGAGTTTTAACCAAATTTTTAACCTCATTTAAAAACCCACTTACTGTCTGTGATTTAGGTTGCGGTGATTTTAACGTTGGTAAAGAACTAGTAAAACACACGAAACAATTTATTGCAGTAGATATAGTACCTGAACTAATTGAGCGTAACAGAAGCACTTATAGTAATAAAAATTTAGAATTCCATTGTTTAAATATTTCAACAAACGAATTGCCAGCTGCAGATTGTGCATTACTAAGACAAGTATTACAGCATTTGTCGAATGCTGAGGTTCAAGAAATTGTAAATAAATTGCCGAACTATAAATATGTTATCCTCACCGAACATCTGCCTGTAGAAGACTTTAAGCCTAATAAAGATATTATCTCCGGTCAAGGCATTAGACTGAAAAAACAAAGTGGATTAAATCTTTTGCTTCCCCCCTTCAATTATAATCCAAAAGCACAAACGGAGTTGCTTTCTATCACATTAGAAAGCGGAAGAGGACGTATTGTAACGACCCTATATGAAAATTGAAAAGGAGTTTTGTAAACATTAAAGATAATTCAACATTGCATAAACTTCATCTACATACAGATAGAAATCGGTCGTGAAATTGTCAATTTTTGTACGAGGTATACGATGTCCTAATCGTACTATTATTAAATCGTCTTCGGGAATCGTAATAACGTACTGTCCTAAAATACCACGCATTACAAAAATTTCTTTGTTGTTATAGTCACTCAGCCAAAAACCGTATCCGTATTCGGGACTCGATTCAAAACGGGGTTGAATAGATTGGGCGACAAAAGAAGAATCTATTAATTGTTTGCCGTTCCATTTTCCGAAATCTTTATACAATTTTCCGAAGCGAGCAAAATCGCGTGCGTTACTTGAAAGGCAGCAATAGGCCTTTACGAGTCGATTTGTTTCATCATCTACTTGCCATAACGCGGGTTGTTCAAAGCCCATAGGTTGCCAAAAGCTTTTTGAAAGATAGTTTGACAAAGGTTGTTGCGTGGCTTTTTGAAGTACCATTGCGAGAAGCGCTGTATTTCCACTAAGGTACTTAAATGCTTGTCCAGGAGTGTCTACAACTTTTAGGCTAAGCATTGTTTCAGCGAGGTCATCATCGTAGTATGCTCGAGCCGTAATCCCAAACGGATTTAAATAAGACTCGTCCCAATTAAGTCCAGAACTCATAGAGGAAAGATCTCCAACAGTCATATCTGTATCTGCAAACTGTGGATAAAAGTCGGAAACGGGTTGTTCTAAATTTTTTATATAGCCTTCTTGAATTGCTTTTCCTAATAATGCCGACGTTATACTTTTCGCCATTGAAAATGAATTGGTCTGCGATGTGATACCGTACCCATCTGCATACTGCTCGTAAATAAGACTGTCATTTTTTATAATAAGAAAAGCAACGGTTTCGTAATTTTTATTTGCTTCGGAAAGCGTTTCGGTAGGAGTTAGAGTTCCAAAATCTTCATGTTTTTGCCAGGGCTGTGGATGTGTGCTCGCAAGAATAGTTTCGTTTTCGAAATAGGAATAATCGTCTATAAATGCGGTGGAATGTCCTGTAAAATAGACCACACGAATGCCTTTTAAAATATAGGCGTTGTCGGTAATGAGAAGTAAGATGATACAAAGAAAAATGATTCCGAAAAACCAAATAAGAAACCGTTTCATAGGAGAGGCGTTTAAAATAGAGAACCTTGCTTTACCGGACTTTCATGTTCAAGCAACCATTTTTTGCGATGCAAACCGCCGGCATATCCAGTAAGAGAACCGTCACTTCCAATAACTCTATGACAGGGAACAATTATCGAAATAGGGTTTTTACCATTTGCTGAAGCTGCTGCCCGAATCACTTTTGGGTCGCCTAATTGATTGGCGATTTGCTGATATGAAACTGTTTTTCCAAACGGAATTTGTTGCAATTGCTGCCATACTTTTTTCTGAAAATTAGTTCCTTCAAGTGAAAGCTTCAGTTGGAAATGAGACCGTTTTCCTTCAAAATATTCCATAAGTTGCGAGGTTGCTTCATGCAATTCTGAAGGGTTTTCTTCCGAAGCAACTTCCGAAGGATCCACAAAATAAACAGAAGTTACACCTTGCGATGTTCCTTTTAATTCAAGAATTCCTATCGGGGTTTTAAGATGCGCGGTTGCCATTACTCTTCGTTTTCTTCCTTTCCTTCTTGAAGACTTATACCCATTCGTTTAGCGCGGCGTTCCCAATTTTTACGAGCTTGTACTTGCATGTCTTCGATAGAATCGCTTTCGTCCATAATTTCTAATCCGAGTAGGGTTTCAATAATATCTTCCATCGTAACCACCCCTATGGTATTTCCAAATTCATCAACGACTGAAGCAATATGACCTCTTTTCTTTATAAATATTTCGAATAGATCTGGAATTGGTTTTTGTGCATCGACGACAAAGATTTCACGACGAAGATCACTTAATAATTTTTCGCCGTGTTCTTCAACAATTTCTTCCAGAATATCATCGCGAAGTACAAATCCAGTAATGTTATGAGATTTTCCGCTATATACAGGAATACGAGAAAATTGAAGGTTTTTATGGGATTCGTGAAACGCCTTTAGCGTCATATTTTCATCTTCTAAAGTCACTACTGGGAAAGGGGTCATGACGTCTTTTGCTTGTACCGATTTAAACACCAACAGATTTTTAATAACGGTGGTTTCATTTTCCTCGAACACCCCTTCTTCTTCGGCAGCATCGGTCATTGCCAAAAATTCTTCACGACTCATGGTACTCACATGGGCAGACTTCCCAATAAGTTTTGTGGTAAGTGTAAGAATCCAGAGAATACCAGTATATTTTAAAGGAAAAATGATTGCCTTTAAAGTAAAAGCCGTGAAAGGCCCTAGTTTTTTCCAATATGTGGCGCCAATGGTTTTCGGGATGATTTCAGAAACAATTAATATTAAAAGTGTCATGATCGCCGATACAACACCCACAATATTTACGCCCAAAACTTCAAATTTGTAAGGAAGCTTCTCTGCTTCAACACCTACTAAAATAGCCCCAACTGTATGCGCGACCGTATTAATTGTAAGAATAGCAATAAGAGGTTTGTCAATATCTTTTTTTAAAGCCGCAATCGTAGATGCATAGCCTTTTCCTTCTTGAGCTTTAACTTTTAAAAATGTAGGAGTAAAGCTTAAAAGTGCAGCTTCTAGGATAGAGCACAAAAAAGAAAAGAAAATAGAAAGTACTGCGTAGAGTATGAGTAGGGTCATTACGAAAAATTAATTTTGACTAATTTAAAGATTTAAACCCGATTTTTCTACAACAGAATGTTAATTGCAAAAATTTAAAAAGTGTTTAAAAAGGTAATTGTAGAATTATTAATTCAAATTACCTCTTCAAACACTTCACCTCACAATTATTTATTCAAGTTGTTTTTAATAAGCTGTTCCCATTTCTGAACTTCGTGTAGACACATTTGTGGGTCGGCGATGAGTGTCTCATCATCTTCTTGATAAACGATAATTTCATTATGAAATTTTGAGCCACTAAGTTCTAGCTCTACCAACTCCAAATGCTTTTTTTTGGGTTGAACAGTTTTCACATTACAGTTTTTAACCAACGAAAGATCAACCACTTGAAAATGATTCTCTAAATCTTTTAAGGTAGAGTACATCACCTTTTTAAGGGAAGCGTCGAGACCAATTATTGCACTCCCAATTACCTCATAATTAGTGAGGCTAACTCCATTTTCGGTACAAAGTTTATTGAATTGACTTTTAATTTTTTTGTCAGATTTAGACGAATTAATAATAACATAAAGAATAGGTGCAGTAAATAATACGAGAACTACGATCCCGATTGCAATTGAATTGAATTCCATGATATAGCGTATTTAATTTTAAACTAATTATTGAGTTCCGAGTACGGAACAACGACTTTATTGTATCATTAAATAAAGCGGGTGTATTAACTAATTAATAAAAAATTACCAGAAATAATGGAAGGGAAAAAGTTGTGCTTCGAGCAGTTTGTTTTTGTGCTCAACATAGGTTTGAAACAGTAATGCTTCAGAAATAAGAAGTGCGTCATGACCTTCTTTGATCGCTCCACCACTATAAAAATGTAGTTCGAGATCTGATTCATGAAATACGGGAAGTGTTTCAGAAACAGAGACTTCTTCAAAGAAAAGGGATGCATTATTATGAAAAGATTGAACTTGATCTTCGTGAGTATCTGTTGGAATAACGAAGGCACTTTCAGAAGAGAACGCAGAAGCACCCGTTGCGAAACCTATCGCAATCAAGAGAATTAGTTGCTTCAAAATGTTCTGAAATTCTTTCATGGGGTCAAAGGTAGTGCGAATTGCATTTCCTCATGCAAAAGTTTTATTAAAATTTTACCAGCCCGAGTATTTTGGAGGTTCTATGTCGTTGAGGTTGAGGTATACTATTAACTGCCCGCGGTGATGTGTCACGTGATCTTGAAGCAGATTAAGAATTTGTAGTTTGCTTTTTGGTCCCGCAAAAAAATCGACTGTTTCTAAAAGTGTTTCTTCGGAAGTGGTTTCTATTTCTTTTGAAACACTGTTAAAAGCATTTGTAACTAAGGCAATAATTTCTTTTTTAGTAGTACCTCCTGCTTCTGTAGCTTTTACATCGCTTTGGGTAAAATAAGTGGTTCGAAGCCAATCCATGTTTCCCTTTATATGAAGCAGTTGCTCCCGAAAGGTCATTTGCCGTTCGGAAGGTTTAAAGTCATACTCCGATTCTGGCATTGCTTCAACAATTTCAAGTAAGTATGTTTTAGAGTTTTCCCATTTTTCGAGGAACGCTTCTTTAGGAGTAGATTGCTGAGCGTAGCTTATTCCGAAGAATAACACCATACAATAAAGAAAAATAGTTTTCATAAAGTGCTCTGTTATTAATTTTCTGCCGCTTTAAAGACTTAATGGCTCGGGGTAGTTTCTGTATGTTTAACGAATAAAAATTATGAAATTAATTTCACTACATCTTTCGCAAAATAGCTCGCAATGATCTGTGCTCCGGCTCTTTTAATAGAAGTGATTTGTTCGATCATTACTGCGTCGTGATCTAACCATCCTTTTTCTGCAGCGGCTTTTAGCATTGCATACTCACCACTTACTTGATACACCGCCACTGGAACATCAACAGCTTCCCGAATGTCTCGAACTATATCTAGGTAGCACAAACCTGGTTTTACCATCACTATATCGGCGCCTTCTTGAATATCCATAAGAGTTTCTTTTATCGCTTCTTCCCGGTTTGCGGGATCCATTTGGTAGCTTTGTTTGTCTTTCGGAACATTTTTAAGATCTACCGGCGCACTGTCCAACGCATCACGGAAAGGCCCATAAAAAGCGGAAGCATACTTGGCGCTGTAACTCATAATACCCGTATCGTGGAAACCTTCGTCTTCGAGCAAACTTCGTATCTCAAAAATGCGGCCGTCCATCATGTCACTGGGTGCTACAAAATCGGCTCCAGCATTGGCATGCGATAAGGACATTTCGGCAAGAATAGCTGTTGTATCGTCGTTAAGAATTTTTCCTTCGGAAACAATTCCGTCGTGTCCAAAGCTCGAATACGGATCTAACGCTACATCGGTCATCACCAGCATATCGGGTGCTATGTCTTTTACCGTTTTAATTGCGCGTTGCATGAGTCCGTCTGCATTCAAGGCTTCGGTCCCGCTATTGTCTTTTAAGGAATCGGGTACTTTTACAAAGAGGAGTACCGATCGTAACCCCATATCCCACAAGTCTTTTACTTCCTTCTGAAGCAGATCCAAACTGAACCGATAATAATTCGGCATTGATGCAATTTCTTCTTTTACGCCCTTCCCTTCCACAATAAATAATGGTACTAAAAAGTCGTTAGGAGAAATAATGGTTTCTCTTACAAGACCACGAATGGCCTCACTTTGTCGTAATCTTCTGTTTCGTCGTAGTGGATACATAGAATTGTTTATTTTTACGACTACAAATTTACTATTATAAATTGAGCCTTCCGAATATTGAACCTACTATCAAATTCCTTTCATTTTAAATATACCTGGCGTTCGTATCAGCAACAATTTTTAAATAATTATCAGCAGTATATCGAAGATGATTATTTACATGTTATAGCGCCACCTGGTTCAGGGAAAACAGTTCTCGGACTGGAAATGATTAAAAGGGTCGATCAAAAAACACTGGTGTTGTCACCCACGTTAACGATTCGAAATCAATGGCACGATCGCATGCTCGAATGTTTTGTGGAAGATGAAGCTTCAGTTGCGATTTCGTACGATGTAAAAGCTCCTGCGATGGTTACATTTTCAACCTATCAATCATTGCATTCCTTTTATAAAAACGATTTGGAAGCTTCCGAAGAAAAACTACTTGCGTACTTCCAAGAAACAGGCGTTAAAACTATTGTGATGGATGAAGCCCATCATCTTAAAAATGAATGGTGGAAACCGCTTTTTAGCTTAAAGAAAATTACTGGGAGCATTCTAATTTCGCTTACTGCTACTCCACCCTACGATAGTGATGCTAGTGAGATCGCCAAGTACTTCGATCTTTGTGGTCCTATCGACGTAGAAATTGGTGTTCCAGAATTGGTAAAAGAGGGAAATTTATGTCCCCATCAGGATTATATCTATTTGTCGGAACCTGAGCAGGAACAAATAAAATATATTATAACATACCGAGAGCAATTGCTGGAGTTTGTGAGTTCGCTTCAGAAAAATGAATTGTTTAAGGAGCTTATCCAGCAACACCCTTTCTATACTCAAACCGAACTACATCTCGAAGAAATTTATGGGAGTCCCGATTTTTATTCGGCGATCCTTATTTACTTACATGCCGCAGGAGTGGAGATCGAGAAGGAGAAGACTGCGTTGTTGGGTTTTGAAGAAGCATCTGTGACCTTTCCGTCTTTCAGTTACCAATGGGTAGAGCTATTATTGCAGCCTATGTTAGTCTCCGACCGGGAGCGATATATCGATGGTGAAAACGTACTCGCGTATATTGAAAAGCAACTTCGAAAAATAGGTGCATACGATAAAAACCGGGTAAATTTAGTAGGTGAAAAAAAATTATACCGCTCCCTTTCACAGAGTCCTACGAAACTTAAAAGCATTTTTGAGATCGTTAAAATGGAAGCTGCTCATAATGGAAATGAATTGCGATTGGTGATCTTGTCCGATTATATTCGGAAAGAATTTCTAAATTTAAACCAAGAGGCGCCTCTTTCAGAAATTAATACGCTCGGCGTGGTTCCTATTTTTCAATACCTTCGGAAGCAAATCTCGGAAACGAAAACATTCAATCTTAAGAAATCAAAACTAGCAGTACTTTCGGGTTCTTTGATCATTCTTCATACTTCATTAGTAGCAGATCTGAAGCATCTTGTTTCAGCAGAAGCATTTTCAATTGCACCTGTAACCGATTCGGAATATTTATTTATTACACCCACGACTTTAGGTAAAAAGGAAATGACGGGAGCGATCACGCAACTCTTTGAAACGGGAGCGATCGAAGTACTTATTGGTACAAAGTCATTTTTAGGGGAAGGTTGGGATGCTCCTGCGATTAATACTCTTATTCTTGCTTCCTTTGTGGGCTCTTTTGTTATGTCGAATCAAATGCGCGGGAGAGCCATTCGTGTGCGACCCTCTCACCCCGATAAAGTTGCGAATGTCTGGCATTTGGCATGTGTGGATCCAACTAGTGACGAAGGTGGAATCGATGTGGCGCTCTTGCATAGAAGATTCGATGCGTTTTGTGGAGTTTCATTAGAAGACAAGCCCTATATCGAAAACGGAGCCGATCGTTTGCAACTCATTCAAAATGTAAAAAAGGTTTCCCTTTGGAATGAAAAAATGAAGCTATTGTCTAAAGAAAGAAGTGTCGTGACCCAGCGGTGGAACGAGGCAATAACTTCTGGTGTGCATTTAGTAAGGGAATTAAAACTGAAAGATGCCCGCCCTTCAGAAACAATAAAACAAAAAAGGCTTTATTACAAAGATGTAGTGAAATACTCGCTTATTGAACTAGGAGCTGTATTGTTAATAACGCTTCCCGAGTTGCTAGTGAATAATATTTCTACCTTGTTGACTAAGGGTGTTTTGTATTTCTTTTATGTGATCTTAGGAGGAATTATCATGATCTTTCTTCCTAAAACCTATAAAGCACTAAAGCTCTATTTGCAATTCGGCCGTCGGGATAAGAAGTTGTTTAAAATGGCAACAGCATTAAAACGTGCGATGCATGCAAAAAGAATCATTGAGACCCCTGAAGAAGAAACGACAATACAGGTGGAAACCCATGCTGATGGCGGACTCTCCTGTTACCTCATTGGAGCTACTGCTAAAGAAAGCCTACAATTTGTGGAGTATCTACAACAAATTATCGATCCAGTAGAGAACCCAAGGTATCTTATTACACAGTCGGGTTTTCTTCGGAAAAAACTTGGATTCAAAAATTATTATACGGTGCCGGGTATTTTTGCTGAGCGTAAAAAAGATGCCTTGTTGTTTTTTGAAAATTTTGAAAAAGAGCTTGGTACAGCAACAATGGTTTTTACACGGAATTTGGAAGGCCGGAAACTCTTATTAAAAGCTCGTTTCCATTACTTACAAGACAAACGCAATGTAATCTCTAAAAAAGCACTGATCTGGAAATAAGAACATCACTATTTAGATTTACACCCAGTCTTTCGGGTTCTTCAAGACTTCCAGTAATTCAGCCTCCTTACTTCTGGGCGCTGGATGATGATCGTATTTCCATTGCACTACAGGAGGAAGACTCATTAATATACTTTCAATACGGCCGTTAGTTTTGAGTCCGAAGAGGGTTCCTTTGTCGTGAACTAAGTTAAATTCTACATAGCGTCCGCGACGAATTTCCTGCCAGTCTTTTTGGGCTTTTGTAAATGGCAGGTGTATTCTTTTTTTCAAAATAGGAACATATGCTTCCAGAAAACTGTCGCCTACTTCGGTTACAAAATGATACCAATCTTGCATCGATTTCTCTTGTGTCGCCTTTAGGTAGTCGAAAAATAAGCCTCCGACGCCTCTGCCTTCCTCTCGGTGTGGGTTGTAAAAATACGAGTCGCAACGTTTTTTGTAATTTCTGTAAAAAGAGGAATCGTGTTTGTCGCATGCAGTTTTACAAACCTGATGAAAATGTATCGCATCTTCTTCAAATAAATAATACGGAGTTAGATCTTGTCCACCACCAAACCACTGATCGACAATTTCACCTTTTGCATTATACATTTCAAAATAACGCCAATTTGCATGTACTGTCGGCACCATCGGATTTATCGGGTGCAAAACCAGACTTAAGCCACAAGCAAAGAAATTAGCGTCTTTTACACCAAAATAT
This sequence comes from Cochleicola gelatinilyticus, assembly GCF_001637325.1. Lineage (GTDB taxonomy): Bacteria > Bacteroidota > Bacteroidia > Flavobacteriales > Flavobacteriaceae > Cochleicola > Cochleicola gelatinilyticus. Next base: position 740,675 of record NZ_LRXL01000026.1, on the reverse strand, counting down.
TGCTGCATCGATTCGGGTAATTTTCCGTGAACTTCACTAGTATTTACACCTCCCTTTTCAAAGACAGCTCCGTTTTCAATGACACGGGTTTTGCCTCCCCCTCCTTCTGGACGAGTCCATTGATCTTCTTTAAAAACTGCTTTTCCGTCAATGGCTTCCAAGGTAGAAGTAATCGTATTTTGAAGCGTTCGAATGTAGGTTACAAATTGATCTTTCATTTTATAAGTTTATTTTGGGTGGAATTGCAAGAGTTGCTTTCTTTCTAGTAATTAAAAATACAAAACATGCCATTAATACATAATAGATAACGCCTAAGCATAATGCTGTTTGTGGCATATCGAGAAAAATACCACCTGTTTTTAGTGTTTCAAAATATCCTGATTTATTTAAAAAATCTTGTGTTAATCCTAACTCGGGAATGCTGTCTGCACTAAATGCGATGATAAACATGAGGAAAAAATAAACCACAGCAGCAGTTACAGAAATAAGAATGTTTCTCGATTTTAGCCTATCGGAAACATCGGCAAAAGCAAAGCGCATTCTGTTAAAGACAGCAAAAAGATAGGTAATTATAATAAGGTGCCAATTTTCGATAAATGATGAAAATACAATGGCAAAAATTCCATACAATGGAAAAAAGATAAATAACGATATTTTCTTAGGGAACGCAGCCATAAATACTCCGCTATGCACCATAATAAATTCGAAGGCGATGAGAAGCGCCAGTTCGCTTATTAAGTGAACATTAGAAATTTTAGGGTTTGACCAAACAATATAAAATTGAAGCGTGATGACGAGATAAAAAATGATCTCGGCATATTGAAATTGTTTGTCGTATCGTTCGATGATATTCATTCGTGACGATATTTTTCAAATAATTCCATGTCTTGCGGAAGATCGTTATCTGGAATGAATTCGTTTTTCAAGGTTTTTTTCCAACTGAAGCCATTTTTTTCCGCAACCCTACAGCTTCCAATATTGGTTTTATGTGCGATGATTTGAAGCGTTTCTAATCCTAAAGTTTCAAAAGCAAAATTGCTCATATGGTGAACGGCATGCGATGTAATTCCTTTACCTTCAAAACTGGCATCAATTCCGTAGGCGATCTCTCCTTGTTTTTGGTTAAAGTCGATTTTTTTTAGAATAACAATTCCTACAAGATTTTTGGTAGACCGTTCTTCAATTTTGTAAGTAATTGTTTCTTTTTTTTCGATCTCTATTTGTTTCCGAAGTACATATTCTGCGGCCAAAGCAGCCGAACGATTTTGGTCGAGTGTCTTTGGTAAATACCGTTGAAAACGACTTTCGTTAGCCATCATAAAGTCGTTCAATGCAAAAGCATCTGAGACTTCAAAAGGTGTTATATTATAAAATTTATCCACTAATTTTTTCTTCAGTAATAGGATCGATACGTTTTGTATGTAAGTTATTTTCTGCCTCAAGTAATGCTAAGGTTTCTGTGCTTGCCGCCGTAACTGAAAGTGGTAGTACAAGAATAATTCCCACAATGGGTACTAGGAGCATCGCCATAAAAACGATTCCGTTTCCAATGGCAACTCCCTTATTTCTTTTTACAAAACGAATACTGTCAGCGTATTTAAAATGGCGTTCTAGCGTATAATCCATATTACCAAAACCTGCATAGTATGATTGTACTAAAAAGATTAATATAGAGGTAATTATGTTAAGTACGGGAATAAAACTTAATAGTAAAAGAGGAATGGTTAATAATAATTCCATACATAGATTTCGTACATTGATACGTACTCCTCGCCATAGTTGTGATGCGTTATTTGTATTTCTATGCGAATGAATTTCACCAGATATATGGGCTTCGATTTTTTCTGAAACTGGACTCATGAAAGGAGCACTAAACGCCATAATCATGTGTTTGTAAACAATTAGTCCAAAGGCAACAACAATTAGACTTCCTAAGATAGTACTTATTGATTTGAAGGTTGTGGCGCCCCATTCCCAAAGCCAGATCTTCGAAATGAACCTTCCTATAGGATCTCCAAGACCCCAAGCGGTAAGACCAATTAGTAATCCGACGACAAGACTTATAAACATGGGAACTCCAAAATACTTCCACAATCCTAACTGGTTTATAAGTTTGAATGTTCCAGAGTATGCTTTTATACCTTTAAAGATGTTTTGTATCATGATTCGCTAATATAGACTAAGAGATTTTTATCTAATTTGTATAACGCGCCATGTTTTAACTGGGTAGCGGTGTTCATCTTATCTGTGAGGAGTTGAATGTAAGCTGCCTCTGTTAAAGTAGGGTCTTGACTAAAAAGCCTTCTTCCTACTTCATTATTGTGCAAATCCATAGCTTCATCCATCGCTTCATTTTGAGTCACTTTTTCATACAATGTTGTCACTTTTTGGGTCCAAAGCAATGCTCTTTTCTTATTCGAGGTTTTCTTAAATGCGTGCATACAAATGAGCACATTCCATAAGGCATGACGAAAGGCATTCGCTTTGTTACTTTTGTGATGTGCATTTCCAAAACGATTGTTACAAATCTTTATGCTTTTCGTTGTTGCTCGAATCGTAGGGAAAATTAGTAAAGGCTCAGATATAAAAAGGGCAGACAATTTAAAGAATTGTCGAACACTTAATTGACTCATGCGCTTTACTAGATTCACGACCGTACCCTATATTCTTTAACCGCCTCTATAAATGCACCTGCATTTTCAATGGGGATATTGGGTAGAATACCATGCCCAAGATTTACGATATAGCGATCTTTTCCAAAGGCATCGATCATCTCTGTGACCATTCGTTTAATTTCAGACGGAGGACTAAAAAGGCGTGTGGGATCAAAATTTCCTTGTAGCGTGATCTTTCCACCGCTAAGTTTCCGTGCAGTTTCTGGAGTACAGGTCCAATCTACTCCTAAGGCTGAAGCGCCACTTTTTGCCATGGTGTCTAAAGCAAACCAACACCCTTTTCCGAAGGCAATCACGGGAGCATCGTCTTTTAGGGCATCTATAATTTGCTGCATATACTTCCAGCTAAATTCCTGATAATCTACCGGCGATAACATTCCGCCCCAACTATCGAAAACCTGTACCGCATTTACTCCAGCTTTTACTTTCTCTTTAAGATAAGCAATGGTAGTATCAGTGATTTTCTGAAGTAATTCATGAGCTGCTACTGGTTGGGTGAAACAAAATTCTTTCGCTTTGTCAAAGTTTTTAGAGCCCTGCCCTTGTACGCAATAACATAGAATCGTCCACGGGCTCCCTGCAAAACCAATTAATGGAATGTCGTCATTTAATTTCTCTTTGGTCATTTTAATGGCATCCATTACATATCCTAATGTATCCTGAATATCCGGAACTATAACCCTGTCAAGGTCTTTTTGAGAACGTATTGGGTTGGGCAGCCATGGTCCAATTCCCGGTTTCATTTCTACGTGGATATTCATTGCTTGTGGGATCACTAAAATATCACTAAACAAGATTGCCGCATCCATTCCATAACGACGTATGGGTTGTACAGTAATCTCACTGGCTAATTCTGGTGTTTGGCAACGGGTAAAGAAATCGTATTTGGCTTTTATTTCCATGAATTCTGGAAGATAACGCCCTGCCTGACGCATCATCCATACAGGTGGTCGTTCTACCGTTTCTCCTTTTAATGCTTTTAAAAATAAATCGTTCTTTATAGTACTCATAGTAGTAGCTGATCACCAGTAAGGTGTTTAGTTTTTAATCGTTTTAATTGCTTTTGCGATCACACTTTCTACGGTGGTAGCATTTGCGATCACTACATTCTTAAAATATTTTTTTGCTTCGGAAGCGGTTGTCGTTCCTATACAAATCACGGGGCTATTGGTGGAGTCATTCTCTAGGAGAAAACTTTGAACACCACTCGGACTAAAAAACAACACAGCATCGAAAATTCGTTCAAATTTCTTTGGCTTTAATACGGTTTGATAGGTGGTAATTTCAGTTAGAGGTATGTTGGCTTTATTTAATTCTGAAGGAATTTCCTCCCGACGTATCGTTCCGCAAAATTGGTAAAAAGATTCTTTTTTATAGTTTTTTACGATGTATGCTGCCAATTCAGCCCCATATTCACTCGTTTTAATCACATTTTGACCTTTCGTTTCGAGGAGCGCTTTTGTTTTCTTACCGACACAAAAGCAATTCTCAATTTTTAATCCTAAATTTTCAACAGCCCGTACTCCGTTCTGACTGGTAAAAATAGCATTTTCTATTACTGAAGGAGCTTCAAAATCTAGATATTCAATAGAAATAGCATCATATTCAACCAACGAAACTCTAGCGTTGAGAAGCAATTCTTTCTGATTGAGGAGGAGTTTTTTTGTGGAAAGTATAGAAAGACCCCTCACCCCGTCCCTCTCCCGCTGAGAGGGGGAAAGTGGTTGTAGTTTTTTGATGGCCTCATAAATAGAGTTCAAGTCTTCAAAAACCACTTTATTTTGAAACCTTAATACATGATATCCTAATTTCTGTAAATGCAAGTCACGCAAATGGTCTCTTTCTTTTTGCTCCCCATTGTTGTGATAACCTTCATCAAGTTCGATAATTAGCCGTAAAGCATCACAATAGAAATCAACAATATATTCCTTAATGGGATGTTGTCTGCGAAACTTTAAATTTTCAAAATTACGATTGCGTAATACTGTCCATAGTTCTTTTTCAGCTGGAGTTTGTTGCTGCCTGAGGTGTCTTGCGATCGCTATTTTATTGGGTTTCTTCATATAAACTATCCCTTCTTAGTAGGAGAAGGGCTGGGGATGAGGTAAATTATTTCATCTCTTTTTTAATAGCCTGCATCAATTCTTTACCACCATTCTCTAAAATATAAGTGGCACATTTTTTTCCGAAGTCTAAAAAAGTATCGACAGAAGTTGTTTTTTCAATTTCAATCTTTGTTTCACCATTTAATGAAAACAAAGCACCTTTAAATTGAATTTTCTTTCCTACGATCTCCGCCAAAGCACCTATTGGAGCCGTACATCCGCCCTCGAGGGTACGTAAAAAATCACGTTCAATGTGTGTGGTTATTTCTGAAGCACGATGATTTAATTTGGAAGTAGCCTCTATACTGAAAGCATCATTTTCCAACGCCACAATTACCATTGCTCCTTGTGAAGGGGCCGGTAGCATCCAGTCTAATAGGGTGTGTGTTTCTGGGAGCACATGGATGCGTTCCAGTCCGGCCTTGGCAAAAATTGCACCTTGCCAATTATTATCTTCTAGTTTTTGCAGTCGGGTATTTACATTTCCACGCAGGTCGACCATTGTGTGATTCGGGTACTGATGCAGCCATTGTGCTTTTCTACGAAGGCTTCCAGTTGCGACCGTACAAGCGGCAGCATAATTTACGGTTCCTTTTGTTACGATAATATCTTCGGAAGCAGCACGCTCTAAAACCGCAGTTTGAATGATTCCTTTAGGAAGCCGAGTCGGGACATCTTTCATGCTATGAACCGCTATATCTACCGTTCCGTTAAGCATGGCAACATCGAGTGTTTTTGTGAAAATGCCAGTGATCCCCAATTCGTATAATGGTTTGTCTAGCACTAAATCTCCAGTAGATTTTACAGGAACCAGTTCTGCAATATATCCTAGTTCTTCCAGTTTTTCTTTAACAGTATTCGCCTGCCAAAGGGCTAATTCACTGTCGCGAGTTCCAATACGAAGGGTCTTTATCAAAGTTCTGAATTTGAAAGTTGAAATACTTTTTGAATAAGAGCAACGCTATCGGCTGTCTCGAACGTATCGTCTTTTAAATGATTGGCAACATGTGTCGTAATCTTCTGTATAATCCGATTGCTAATAATCTCTGCCTGCTCCTCATTAAAATCGGAGCGCTTTCTTCGTTGAAAATCGATTTCTCCCATTTTTATTTCTGAAAGTTTCGATTTTAACGCTTGAATGGTAGGTGCAAATTTTCGGTTCTGAACCCATTGATTAAACTCGGCTTCAATTTCTTGAATAATGGCCTTTGCAATTGGAATCTGTGAAGCTCTGTGAGCCAATGTCTTGTCCGTTACTTTTGAAAGTTCATCTAAGTGAACCAACGTAACAAATTCATTTTCAGTTACGTCTGAAGCTACATTCTTAGGAATAGAAAGATCGAGTATAAGTAAGGATTTTTTCAGAAACAATAATTCTTTAGAAATCGTAGGCTGCTGTGCTCCAGTCGCTACAATAAGCACATCGGTTTGTGCGATCTCACTTTGAATGTCGGCGTAATCTTTAACGATAAGGTTAAATTTTCCTGCGATCTTTTCTGCTTTATCCTTCGTTCGGTTAATGAGGGTAATATGTCCGTTTTGGGTGTGCTTAATTAAATTTTCACAAGTATTTCGCCCAATTTTTCCTGTTCCGAAAAGCAACAGGTTTTTTTCTGAAACATAAGGAACTCGTGCCATTATGTATTGTACAGCAGCAAAACTTACCGAGGTGGCTCCACTTGAAATTTCGGTCTCGTTCTTTATACGTTTGCTGGCGCGAATAACTTCATTGCCTAACCGTTCCATGAAGTTATTAAGCAATCCCATTTTTTTAGAACGTTTAAACCCTTGCCGCAACTGACTTATAATCTCGAAATCTCCGAGAATCTGACTGTCTAATCCCGTACCAACTTTAAAAAGATGTGAAATTGCTTGTTCGCCTTTTAGCACATAGGCTACTTTTTCAAACTCTTCTACCGTACCCTGTGTATGTTCACATAAGAGATTTATAAATTGATCGGCGTGTGTAGCGAAGCCGTAGAGTTCGGTCCTGTTACAGGTAGAAATTACACTTAAGGATTCAATATTTTGGTGCTTGGCTTGTTCTAGAATATTTTTTTGAGCTGTTTCAGAAATGCTAAAATGTCCACGAATTTCTGCGTCTGCCTTTTGGTAATTCAACCCAATAGCATAAAAATGCGATTCAGGTGACAAAGTAGCTATGCGAGTACCGTTTTGCTTCATTCGTGAATAGTTGGTCGAAGAGAGATCAAATTTTTTGTAAGAATATATTTCGACTGCGCAAATGTATATGTTGTTTTTTGTAAAAAACAACGCTAGCGGCATCAATTGTGTCGACACCTGTTAAAATTGCTAAAAAAAACGACTTAATTTATTGAAATGCCCTAAATTCGTAACATCAAGCCTTCGATACTAAAAAATTATTTAGAACAGTTCTAAATAAAAAACCATGAATTTTATGTTGAATTCTGAAAAAAATGTCGCTCAAAGTTTTTATGAAGAAACCACGATTGAGGAAGGTTTTTTTATTCTAAAATTTAATAATGAAAGTGATGATAGTCAGGTGTTTGTACGAGAGGTAAATGCATCTTTTATTCAGTTTCATTTTTGCATTAAAGGGAGTGCAAGTTTTAGTTTTAATGAAGGAAACTATGTGCTGCCGTTACGGGAAGAGAACTCTTTGTTGTTATACAATCCGGAGCGTGATTTGCCGTTGCATATTACGGTACCACCGCATTCATGGGTGCTTTCGGTTTTATTCCCTATTAAAAAATTTCACAGTTTATTTTCTTCCGAAGCAAATTATATTACATTTTTAAGTGACGAGAATAAGGATCGTAAGTATTACAAAGATGCAGCAATTTCCCCGTCGATGGCAATTGTATTAAATCAGTTAATGAATTACAACCTGCATCCTTCAGTAAAACCCCTTTATTTTAAAGGAAAGACCTACGAATTGCTAAGTCTTTATTTTAATCGTCCTGCCGATGCCGATGTAGAACAATGTCCATTTTTAGTGGATGAAGAAAATGTTGCCAAGATAAAAAAAGCTAAACAGCTTATTATTCAACGAATGGCAGAACCCCCTACACTGAAAGAACTTTCCGAAGAAATTAATCTCCCACTCAATCGTTTAAAGGAGGGGTTTAAACAAATTTATGGTGATTCGGTTTTTAGTTTTCTCTTCGATTATAAAATGGAAGTTGCACGACAATTATTAGCTACGGGTTCCTATAATGTAAATGAGGTGGGACTCAAAGTAGGCTACAGCACTTCCAGCCATTTTATTGCTGCTTTCAGAAAAAAATTTGGGACGACGCCTAAAAAATTTCTCATGGGACTTACAAATTAACATAAAGGCTGAAGAGATATTTATATCATTATTATGTTAATCTATATCGCACACTTTTTCACTGTTGCTATAAACGGTATTTTTGTACTTCAGAAAAAATAAATCATTAATTAAAGGAATCCCACACATGCTGGGTTAAATATATGAAAGGAGTTCTCCTTGTAAATCTTGGTTCCCCCGATAGCACCAAACCAAAAGACGTTAAGAAATACCTTGATGAGTTTTTAATGGACCCACGAGTGATCGATGTGCCTCGCTGGGCGAGAATTTTGCTGGTGCGTGGTATTATATTAAATACGCGCCCAAAACAAAGTGCCAAAGCCTATCAAAAAATATGGTGGGAAGAAGGGTCGCCATTAATCGTACTTTCAGAAAGGCTTAAAAATAAAGTGCAGGATAACGTTACAATTCCTGTGGCATTAGCAATGCGTTATGGAAGTATGACACTAAAAAAAGGAATTCAGGAATTGGTAGATCAAGGAGTTACCGAGATAAAAACCATCCCGTTATATCCTCAGTTTGCAATGGCAACTACAGAAACGATCGATGTAAAAGTAGATGAACTTGTAACTGAGTTTTTCCCGCAAGTTACTATTACTAGAACTCCAGCATTCTATAACAAACCAGGCTATGTGGAAGTGCTTTCAAAAAGTATAGGCGAATCGTTAAAAGGTCTCGACTACGATCACATTTTGTTTAGCTATCACGGTGTTCCCGAACGTCACATTCGCAAAAGCGATATTACGAATGGAAATTGCAAAATGAATGGTAAATGTTGTTTTAAAATGGGGTCACCACAGCATGAGTTCTGTTACCGCCATCAATGTGAGATTACCACAGTAAACGTCGCAAAGAAACTCGGTTTAGAACGGGGAACGTACTCCACTACCTTTCAATCAAGACTAGGATTCGATCCTTGGTTACAACCCTACACAGATAGGACCATTGAACGTATGGGAAAAGCAGGAACGAAAAAACTTGTGGTGGTTACACCAGCATTTGTAAGCGATTGTTTAGAAACTTTAGAGGAAATCGCAATGGAGGGACAGGAAATTTTCCACGAAGTGGGAGGAGAAGAATTTACAACCATACCCTGTCTCAACGACCGTGATGATTTCGCAGAACTTTTATCGAAATGGATTGATGAGTGGCGAATTGTAGATATAAAAACAGCGATCGCTTAAATAAAATTGTACTTAGTTTGGTTACTAACAAAACTTAAAGAATTTCCCACGTGTGCGGGAAGATTATGGCAAACGGAAAAAGATCAGACACGCTAGGGACCGACCCCATCTATAAATTACTGCTCCGTCAAGCAATTCCGGCATCGATCGGAATATTGGTCATGTCGCTCAACATGATCGTCGATACCATTTTTGTAGGTCGGTGGATTGGTCCGTTGGCAATTTCAGCAATTACGGTTGTGATTCCAGTTACTTTTTTTATTGGAGCAATTGGACTCGCCGTTGGAATTGGAGGAAGTTCGGTCCTTTCAAGAGCATTGGGAAAAGGAGACGATGAAAAAGCGTTAAAAGTGTTTGGGAACCAAGTAACACTTACCTTTTTAACGGCAGGAATATTAGCGATACTCGGACTCGTTTTTCAAGACTACCTTATCGAATTTTTTGGTGCCGACGAATCTTTCAAAGAATTAGCACTCACATACTATCGAATTGTTATGTATGGCATTGTCATGCTCGCACTTTGTATGATGGGGAATAATGTGATTCGTGCCGAAGGAAAACCAAAATTCGCCATGTACGCCATGATGTTACCCGCTATTGGAAACATTTTTATGGATTACATCCTCATAAATATATTCGACTTCGGAATGGAAGGCGCAGGCTGGGCAACCTTTATTAGTTATGCCGTATGTTTTGCGTTTATAGTTTGGTTCTTTGTTGCAAAAAGCGAACTCCGCCTCACTTTTGAAGCCATAAAACTGAAACGAACCATAGTAAACGAAATCAGCGGACTAAGTTCAGTTACCTTAGCAAGACAAGCCACTGTAAGCGTACTCACCATACTTCTTAACAATGTACTTATAGTTCATGGAGATGCATTAGATGTCGCAAGCTACGGAATCATTAGTCGCATGCTCATGTTTGCTTTATTTCCAGTAATTGGTGTAAATCAGGGATTTTTGCCAATTGCGGGGTTCAATTATGGCGCAGAAAAATACCAGCGAGTACGCGAATCGATCAATACCTCGATAAAATATTCTGGCCTATTAGCCCTCGGAATTTTTATAATAATTATGATTTTTCCGCAAGAGATCGTATCTATTTTTATTAGTAACAACCAAAATCTGGATGCCGCAACCCGTGCGGATAATGCAATATTACTAGAGCGAACACCTACTGCCTTGCGATGGGTCTTTGCTGCAACCCCGATCATCGCAGTGCAACTTATTGGAGCTTCTTATTTTCAAGCCATAGGTAAAGCCTTGCCAGCCCTATTGTTAAGTCTTACAAAACAAGGGTTTTTCTTAATCCCCCTTATATTAATATTGCCACAATTTTTTGGGGTTTGGGGTGTTTGGGTTTCATTTCCAATTGCCGATGTATTATCTACAATAGTTACGGGTTATTACCTTAATAAAGAGGTTCGTACCACTTTAATTCCTTAGTGATTTTTCAAAAAAGTACTAGGGCTTTGGGCGTTCCCTTTTTCCGCGCTGCTTCAAAAGGACCGGGCTTTCCGTTGTATCTCTTTATGGCTTCCCAAAGCAATAAAGAGGATGCCACTACAATCCCTAACGCAAAAAAATCTTTACACAAGAAGATGTGTTTGAAACAATTGAACGGAAACAGTATCTTTAACCAACCAATTAATTAAATTCCCTATGATCCGTTCGTTTCTTTTCTCTGTCTGCACCACGCTTCTAATAGGTGCTTTCTTTAGTAGTAATGTCACTGCTCAAACCTACGATGCATCCCTGTATGATGCACTAGAATATCGATTAATCGGACCGTTTCGTGGTGGAAGAAGTGCCGCAGTCACTGGAGTCCCCAACAAACCAAATCTATTCTATTTCGGAGCAACTGGAGGAGGTGTATGGAAAACTAAAGATGGTGGAAGATCATGGGAGAATATAAGCGATGGGTATTTTGGTGGCTCTATTGGAGCGATCGAAATTGCTGAAGATGATCCCAATGTAATTTATGTGGGTGGCGGAGAAAAGACCGTACGTGGAAATGTGTCGTCTGGCTATGGGATCTGGAAATCTGAAGACGCGGGTAAAACTTGGGCTACAGCAGGACTTGAAACAAGCAGACATGTACCTAGAATTGCCATTCATCCCAAAGATCATAATACAGTGTACGCTGCCGTACTAGGGAATATTTATAAACCCACTCAAGAACGTGGCGTGTATAAAACTACAGACGGAGGAAAAACATGGCGAAAAACCCTGTTTGCAAACGAAAATGCCGGAGCGGTCGATTTAATCATGGATCCTAACAATCCACGTATTCTCTATGCTTCTACGTGGAATGTTCGGCGAACACCCTATAGTTTAAGCAGCGGCGGTGATGGATCTGCCCTTTGGAAAAGTACCGATAGTGGCGAAACATGGAACGAAATATCTAAGAATAAGGGATTTCCTACCGATACATTGGGAATAATCGGGGTTACAGTTTCACCAGCAAACAGTGAGCGGGTTTGGGCAATCGTAGAAAATAAAGATAAAGGCGGCGTATACCGAAGTAATGATGGTGGAGAAACGTGGGACTTAATTAATAGTGAGCGAAAACTACGACAACGCGCTTGGTACTATACGCGGATTTACGCAGACACCAAAGACGAAGATGTGATGTATGTGCTTAATGTTCGCTATCACAAAAGTACCGATGGTGGAAAAACCTACGAAACCTATAATGCTCCTCACGGTGATCATCACGATCTTTGGATTGCTCCCGAAGATCCCAACCGTATGGTTATTGGAGATGATGGAGGCGCACAAGTTACGTATGATGGTGGTGAGACCTGGAGCACCTATCATAACCAACCCACCTCTCAATTTTATAGAGTAACTACCGATAATGCTTTTCCGTATCGCATCTACGCCGCACAACAAGACAATTCTACCATCCGAATTGCGCATCGTACTGAAGGTCGTAGCATCGGAGAGTCAGATTGGGAGTCTACTGCTGGTGGAGAAAGTGCCCATATAGCTGTCGATCCAGAAAATAACGATATTGTGTATGGCGGAAGCTACGACGGATTTCTTACACGGTACAATCACGAAACTGGAACTGTGCGAAGTGTAAGTGTTTGGCCCGATAATCCGATGGGACACGGAGCGGAGGATATGAAATACCGTTTTCAGTGGAACTTTCCTATTTTCTTTTCCCCACACGATCCCAATAAATTGTACACAGCTTCCAACCATTTGCATGCTACGACTAATGAAGGAGAAAGTTGGCAAACAATAAGTCCCGATCTTACTAGAAATGACCCATCAAAATTAAAATCATCGGGGGGTCCCATTACACAGGATAATACCTCGGTAGAATATTACTGTACCATTTTTGCTGCTGCAGAGTCCCCCAAGCAGAAGGATTTACTTTGGACAGGAAGCGACGATGGGCTCGTTCATGTTTCTCGGAATGGAGGAAAGGATTGGGAGAATGTGACGCCAAAGGGCATGCCAGAATGGATGATGATAAATAGTATCGAACCCTCTGTATTCGATGCCGGAACGTGTTATATTGCTGGTACTAAATATAAAACTGGAGATTTTGCACCCTACCTTTATAAAACAAATGATTTTGGAAAAACTTGGAAAAAAATTACAACTGGAATCGAACCAGAACATTTTACACGTGTAGTACGGGAAGATAAAACTAAAAAGGGTTTGCTGTATGCAGGTACAGAAACAGGAATGTATATTTCATTTAATGATGGAAGTACTTGGCAACCCTTTCAATTAAACCTTCCCATTGTTCCAATTACAGATCTCGCTGTGAAAGAGAACAACTTAATTGTTGCAACTCAAGGAAGAAGTCTCTGGATCTTAGATGATCTTTCTGTAATCTATCAACTTTCCGAAGTAAAAAAAGGAGAGAACTTTCTTTTTCAACCAAAAACAACGTATCGTATGGATGGAGGTTCTCGAGAAGGTTCACTAACAACGGGTACCAATCATCCTGCAGGGGTGGTCACTTATTTTAATTTGAAAGATCCTAAAGATAAGGAGGTCTCATTGAGCTACCTTACAAAATCGGGGGATACGATTAAGAAGTTTAGCACGAAAAATAAAAAGAAAGACAAACTAGAAGTAGAAGAAGGCGGTAATATGCATGTTTGGGACATGCGTGGACAAGGAGCAGAGCGGCTGGAAGGAATGATACTATGGTGGGCAAGTACAGATGCTCCCCAAGCAGTGCCAGGAGAATATAAAGTAGTATTGCAATATGACGATGATACAGTGTCGAAATCTTTTAGAATTGTCCCAGATAAAAATGCAGAAACCGACCTTGCCGGTATGCAAAAGCAATTCGATTTTATCACCGATATAAACGCAACGATCGATAAAGCACACACTTCAATAAAAAAGATTCGAAAAATAAATGCGCAACTCGAAGCATTTCAGAAACAATATAAAGACAATGAAAATGTAAAAACTCTTGTCGAAAAGGCGAAGGCACTTTCGGAAGACTTTTCAACCATAGAAAAAGCATTGTATCAAACCAAAAACAAAAGTGGACAAGATCCATTGAATTTTCCAATACGCCTCACAAACAAATTAGCACATTTAAATAGTTTAGTGGGGATGGACGATTTTCCTCCCACACAGCAAGACGTTGCTGTTAAAAATGAACTCACAAAAAAAATTAACGATGAGTTGCTTAAGTTTAATACATTGATTTCAAAAGAAATTGCAGATTTTAATGCACAATTCAACGCCATGAACTTAACATATTTGTTTGTGGAAGATGAAACCGAAGATTAATACCTATTGAAGAAAAATTTAGAAGAAAATAATGAAAACCCACACCCTATTTGCCTTTGCGATCTTTTTTACCTCTTTGTCTTACGGACAAATAAATTCATTTTCGCTCGAAAACTTTTATGAATATGATCCGGTGCTAGAGTATACCGTGGACACTATTTTTCAATCCATGAACGATACCACTCGGGTCGCACAAATGATCGTTACTTCTGCAGGAGAACTCGGGAAGCCCGAAAGTGTGGTTTTAAAATTAGCTCAGCAAAATAAGATTGGTGGGGTGGTGTTTTTAAAAGGCACTAAAGAAAATCATAAACGCATGATCGATAGTCTTAATGCGATCTCTAAAGAGAATCAGCAATTGCCTTTATTATTCTCGATAGATGCCGAGCCTAGTCTCTTTAATGGAAGGTTACAAGGGAGTGCACCGATGATGAATACCATCGATATTAAAACACTAGCAGAAAGTGATTCGATCGCTACACTAATTAATAAACAACTATTAGACATTGGTTTTCGGCAAAATTTTGCACCTGTTAGCGATGTAAGTCCGATGAACGAAGCCATTAAAAATAGGAGTTTTGGTAATGATATAGATTCGGTAATAGCGTTAAGCAAACAATTTATTAAAACATCGCAAGAGCAAGGTATTGTAGCAACTGCAAAACACTTTCCTGGGCACGGATTGGTCACTGGAGACACCCATAAAAAATCGGTTTATATTGACGGGCCATTACAAGAGTTGGTGGTATATCCACCGTTAATTGAAGCCGGAGTACTTTCTATCATGATGGCACATATAACGATAAACAATAACGAACAGTACGGAACAAATGGTCTTCCAGCAAGTTGTTCCAGAACAATCGTAACCGACTTGCTTAAAAATGAATTAGGATTTAAAGGGCTTATAATTACCGATGCTTTAAACATTATGAAAGCGGTAACAATTATTGAAAACGCTCCATTAGTAGCGTCGAAGGCGGGGAATGATATGTTGTTGATGCCTATTGATGAAACAGAAACGATCGATTCGGTTCTTTCAGAAATGAAAAAAGATTCAGTGTACAAGCATCAGGTGTATCAATCGGTTAAAAAAATAATTCGATTAAAAGTCTCATTGGGATTGTTAAAAGAGAATACGGTGGCTGAAACCGAAAAAGTTTCAGAAGAATAAGTGATGTGAATGTAATGCAACGGCTTTTTGTGAGTGGTTTTCTATACCTTTACACCCGTTGACTGAAGCTTCTTTACATGGAATATAATTATATAAAATCTCTTCATTTAATTTTTGTCATTACCTGGTTTGCCGGGCTTTTTTACATTGTGCGACTGTTTGTGTATCAAATTGAAGCCACTAAAAAACCATCGCCGGAAAAAGAAATTTTAGGAGCTCAATTTAAGATCATGGCGAAACGATTGTGGTATATTATTACTTGGCCTTCCATGGTGCTTGCACTTTTCTTTGCCATATGGCTAATTTCAATGCGTACCTTTTACCTAACCGATGCCTGGATGCAGGTAAAACTGGTCTTTGTAGTGCTATTAATTGCCTACCATATAAAGTGTCATTTAATTTTTAAACAACTGCAAAACGATGTGGTGAAGCATTCTTCGAACTTTATGCGTTTGTTTAATGAAGGCGCCACTATTATTCTATTTGCGGTGGTCTTTTTAGTAACCCTTAGAAATGCAATCAATTGGATTTATGGTGTCGTGGGTATTATTGCATTTTCAATAGTATTAATGCTTGGCTATAAATTTTACAAACGACTTCGAGAGCGGTAGTGCTGTAATTAGAAAAATTACACAGAGATACAGAACGGTCTAATTATTGCTATCTTTCCAATCCAGTTTACCATAGTATGAAGTTTTTCACCAAGTCCTTACGAACTCGTATTTTTTTATCGATGATCTTTTTGGTTGTAGGAGCTTCGGTATTAATTGCTATTGTAACAGTAATACAATACCGTGAAGAAGCAGAAGATTATCATGCTGAGCGATTACTTCGGAAAGAAGCCGCTATACGTGAAAATATTAATTATGTTTTAAAAACCACTACGTATCCGGTAGAAACAAAACAGATTCCTTTAATATTTAAAGAGAAGATTTTCGAACTGAAAGACATTCATAACTTAGAAATTTATTTATATGATCTAAATGGTGATTTATTAAAATCGTCTCGTATTTCCTTTTTTAAAGACAGTACTGCCACCGACCTAAAGATGCCTCCAAGGGCGCTAGACGCTCTTCAGAACTCACCAAGTAAAAGTTTTGTCGAACAGTTTTCTGAAGACGGACAAGAATATCAATCCTCTTATACGTTTATAACCGACAGTTATTTTAAACCGTTAGCAATTTTAAACCTCCCATATATTGAAGATGATAATTTCATCAATAGAGAGATGAAAGAGTTTTTAACACGATTGGCAATTGCGTATTTATTTATGTTGCTGGTCGCTTTTATACTAGCATATTTCTTATCAAAATATATTACGCGGTCTTTAAATGAGATTAGCGAAAAGATCACCGAAACTCGTTTAAATAAACGAAACAAAAAAATACAGGTTTCCAGCGCCTCTGAAGAGATCTCAACCTTAGTAAACGCATACAACGGGATGATCGACGAATTAGAAAACAGTGCGGCACAACTGGCTGCTAGCGAACGGGAAGCAGCCTGGCGAGAAATGGCAAAACAGGTAGCTCATGAAATTAAAAATCCGTTGACACCTATGCGTTTAACGGTACAAAGTTTTCAGCGCAAATTTGACCCTTCAGACCCAGAGATACACACTAAAATAAACGAGTACAGTAATACGCTAATTCAGCAAATAGACACGATGAGTTCGATTGCTTCTGCGTTTTCAACTTATGCTAAAATGCCAGCGCAGCAGGACGAGATGCTTAATGTTGTAAAGATCACAAAATTAGCACTAGATATTTTTAATGAAGATTTTATTTATTTCTTTTCCGAAGAAGAAAATATTACTGCAAAATTTGATCGAACGCAATTAATTCGGGTTATCACAAACCTTGTTAAGAATAGTATACAGGCAATTGAACAAAAGCCTCCGCAAGAACCGAGGATCGAAGTTAGGGTCTTTACTGAAATTGCATCTATTTCAATATGTGTTACCGATAATGGAATTGGTGTTGCAGAAGATCATATCGATAAAATCTTCGAACCTAAATTTACCACTAAATCAAGTGGAATGGGACTCGGCCTAGCTATGGTAAAGAAAATTGTAGAAACCTACAATGGCACAATTATTTTGGAAACCGATGAAACACAGCGAACTACTTTTAAAGTGAACATCCCCAGAGTAATCTAAGTTTTTTGTAAATTTGGCTACCCTAAATAATAAAACAAACTTAATCTTATCAAAATGAAGTACGAAAATTTACTTTCAGACTCCCAATCGGGAATCGCTACCATTACAATTAATAGGCCTTCAAAATTAAATGCACTTAATAGCGAGACAATAAAAGAATTACACAATGCTTTTAAAGCAGCAGATGCTGCCTCTGATGTGAAAGTAATTATAATTACGGGAACTGGAGAAAAAGCTTTTGTAGCTGGAGCTGATATTAGTGAATTTGCTGATTTTTCTGTTGCTGAAGGCGGGCAACTAGCAGCGCAAGGGCAGGCCATGCTTTTTGATTTTGTAGCAAACCTTTCAACACCAGTTATAGCAGCCGTAAATGGGTTTGCTTTAGGAGGTGGACTTGAATTGGCTATGGCGGCACATTTTAGAATTGCTAGTGATAACGCTAAAATGGGACTACCCGAAGTTTCTTTGGGAGTTATTCCAGGCTATGGTGGAACACAACGCTTACCGCAATTAGTTGGAAAGGGTCGTGCGATGGAAATGATCATGACCGCAGGAATGATAGATGCGAACCAAGCACTTCAATATGGACTTGTAAATCACGTGGTTGCACCAGAAGAACTTATCGAGTTTACACAAGGAATAGCCAATAAAATAATGCGTAATTCTTCAGTGGCAATTGCTTCAGCGATCGCAGCTATTAATGCAGGATACGAAGATGGAGAAAATGGTTTTGACACAGAAATAACAGAATTTGGAAAATGCTTTGGAACTGCCGATTTTCACGAAGGAACAACTGCTTTTTTAGATAAAAGAAAGCCAAAATTTCCAGGACAATAAACAACTAGGAATATTTCCATTTTAACTTGGAATAAGTCCAAAATTAAATTAACTTTGAAGAGTTCGCTTTTCAAAGTTTTTTTATGTCTAAAACTCAAAATAGTCTTAAAGGTCGTGGTGCTCAGCAAAAAGTGCATAATCGCTTCTTTGAACTAAGTCATGAAATGCGGGATGATTTTCTAAATTATTGTGAAATTGAAGGAGAAGTAGCCGATACGAATAAAACGAAATACATCGATGTGTTTCCCAAATCGCTCGTTAATAAAGTGAATAGTCCCGATGTAGGAATGGGTTTCTCTGCAAATCCATATCAAGGGTGTGAGCATGGATGTGTGTATTGTTATGCTCGCAATAGTCATGAGTATTGGGGATATGGAGCTGGCCTTGATTTTGAACGAACCATTCTAATAAAAAAGAATGCACCCGAACTTTTAGAAGAAAAATTAAAAAGTAAAAATTGGAAGCCATATCCTATTGTGTTTTCTGGAAATACCGACTGCTATCAGCCAATTGAGAAAAAGCTTCAGATTACCCGAAAATGTCTAGCGGTTTTTTTAAAATGGAAACATCCTGTCGGAATTATCACTAAAAATTCTTTGGTTTTGCGAGACCTTGATATTTTAAAAGAGTTGGCAAAGTTTAATTTAATACAGGTAAACGTTAGTATTACATCGCTTTCTGAAACTACCCGACGTCTTTTAGAGCCCCGAACTGCAACTATAAAGCAGCGGCTAAAAACAGTAGAGGTACTTTCAGAAAACAACATCCCCGTACGGGTAATGATGGCGCCGATTATTCCTTCTTTAAATAGTCATGAAATTCTACCTTTAGTAAAAAAAGTTTCAGAATTAGGAGCAAAAGATGTGGCATATACTATCGTACGGCTCAACGGACAAATTGCTACCATTTTTGAAGACTGGGCACGAAAGACCATTCCCGATAGAGCGGACCGCATTTTAAACCAAATAGCAGAGTGTCACGGTGGTACTTTAAATGATAGTCAGTGGGGAAGACGTATGCGAGGTGAAGGAACAATTTCAGAACAAATAAAAACTACGATGCATATCGCACGTAAAAAATATCTTCCGAAAGAAGGAATTTTACCCTTGGAAACGGAACATTACCAGCAACTAAAAAATCCACAAATGCGTTTGTTTTAAATAGTATCTTTGGTTTTTGTTACGTTTTATCTGCAAACGCTACCAATAGAATATGAAGTATTTTCTTTCCTTATTTTTTTTCTTATCGACACTTGTCTCTTCGACTGCTCAAAATGATACCCTAGCAGATAAATCATATAAGGAGTTAAGTGGAATAATAAATAAATATATTCTGCGTGATACAGCGGTAGCACTATCTGCATCTAAAATTTATTTAAAAAAAGCTCAAGAAGAAAAGGACGTTGAACAAAATTATCTAGGGCTTGAGGCGTTTGCAATCGTCTATTCTCAAGCTAACGATCATGATAAGGCTATTCGTGCTTCTGAGCGATTACTATCTTTTACTGAAGAAAATGAATTAACAAAATATTACAGCCGTACCTATCAGATGGCAGGCATGACCTACATAAAAGCGGGGACCTTTAGTAGAGGACTAAGGCTATTTGAAAATTCATTAGCGATAGCAGAAAGAAATGAAGATATTAATAGTATTCAAATTGCGACATATTTTATTAGCCTGTTCCAAGCGATTGAAGGAAACTATATTTCGGCTATAAATTCTCAACATCGCATGATAAAACGTATTGAAGGATTTAATGATCTTCCAAAAAAACAAAAACAACATTTAGTTCTATTAGCTGAAAACAGTATTGGAGATACCTTTTTAAAAGCTAAAAATGGAGATTCTGCATATCATTACATTAATAAAAACTTACAACAGGTTTTAAAAAATAAAAAAGACTCTTGTATGATTAGAACGTTGTATGTTCAATTAGGACACGCAGAAATTTTAAAGAAAAAATATGATGAAGCAAAAAAGAGTCTTGATTATTCTATGCGATACTGCAGGCCTTTAACAAAATTTGATAGTATGATTGTTGGAGGGTACTATGCAAAAGTGTATGCAGGAAAAAAGGATTTTAAAAAAACTATATCTTATTTAGAGGATGGCTTTTCGACGTATGAGGTTTCTGATAAAGAAGAAGGCTTTATGGACGATTTTTATTTAGTTCTTGCGAATGCATATAAAGAAGAAAAAAATCTTGAAAAAGCGAGTTATTATTATCAAAAGCATGTACATAGTATCAAAGAGTTTGCTAAAATAAAAGACACTTTAAATTCTTCGTTTCGCAATAAAGAACTTCGCGAGTTTGAAAATGAATTACAGGCACTTAAGGAAGAAAAGGACGAGAAACAGAATACTCTCAATTATTTTCTATTAGGTGGTTCTCTTATAATTCTCACATTGCTTTTCTTTCTTTTAAAATTCTACCGTGATAAAAAGAGTAATGAAGCAAAATTTGAAGCTCTTTTGAAGAAAATTGAGCGTGCAGAAAAGCCCGAAAATATTATCGATACTAAAGATCAAATCTTGGAGGAATCGAATACTACAGATATTCCTGAAGAAACGAAACAACAAATTCTTGAGGGACTTAAAAAATTAGAAAACAAAGAATACTTTCTAAAACAAGAATGCAATTCTTACAACGTAGCGAAAAAAATAAATACGAACACTTCCTATCTTTCGAAAGTAGTGAATGCACACTTCGGAAAAAATTTCAACACCTATATTAATGATCTTCGAATTAATTACGCCATTGTACGTCTAAAGGATGATGTGATTTTTCGATCGTATTCTATTCAATCAATTGCTGAAGAATTAGGTTATAAAAGTGCCGATTCGTTCACAAAATACTTTAAAAAAGACACAGGGTTAAATCCGTCGTTTTATATAAAGGAGATTAAAAATATAGCATGACTTTTCAGCATTATTACCCAAATGTTAACTCATAAAACATCCTTATAACAGGGTTCTTTTAACTTTCGCTTTATGAATACGTATAGTGCACGTGCCACTACACTCTCATTACTTATGCTAAGAACAATTTTATTTTAAATAGTATCTTTACCCACGTGTCTCAGCAATACTCCATTTTTGAATCACTTATTTAGTATGAAATATGTTCTACTTCTCTTTTTTGTTTTTACTAGCATAATTTTTTCTTATTCTCAAAGTGATGATGCTCTTTCTCAAATGTCTTTCGATGCCCTTAGAGATACAATTATAACATACGAATATAGAAGCCAAGATAAAGTTATTACTACCGCCAAAGCCTATATTTTAAAAGCGGAAAGAGAGCATAACAAAACCGAACAATGGTTTGGTATGGAATTTATTGGTGAAGCGTATTATCATTATAAACTGTATGAAAAAGCAAATGATCAAGGAGAAGATATGCTGGCTTTTGCAAGAAAAAATTTGCTTTCTGAATTAGAAATGAGATCCTTAGGGTTTTTGGGTGACGTACAATTGGTTGCTACCACTGCAGAAAACGCGCTATTATATTATGAAGAGCAATTAAGCCTTGCAGAAACTAAAAATAACGAGAGATATCAATTAGTCGCAATAAATAAAATAGCCAATGTTTACAGTTTAATTGGTGATGAAGAGAAGGCAATCGCGGTAAGAAAGAGAGGGGTAACTTATTATGAAAACAAACCAATCGATTCCTCTCATACCATAAAAGATAAAAATGGAACCTTAGCATATATCTATAATGTGATGGGGAATTCACATCTTAAACTAAAGCAAATCGATTCAGCTAAATTATATTCGGGATATATAAAGAAGTTCCCCAAAGAAGCTTTAGACTCTTGCTATGTTGAGTATTATTATATTTTAGACGCAGAGATTGCCTACGAAGAAAAAAGATTCAACGACGCTAAAAATTTCTTCACCAAGTTGTATTCGGTATGCCCCGATTATCATAATAATTATCCAATATCTAAAGCTTACAGTTTTGGTAAAATAGAAGTTGCTACTAAAAATTATCACGAAGCAATACGGATTTTACAACAAGGGTTAGATAATTATCAAGTCTTAGAATCTGAAGAGGGTTTCATGAACGACTATTATAAAATGTTGGCCGAAGCTTATATGAACACCGGAGATTTTGAAAGAGCCAGTTATTATTTCGAAAAGCAATTCACTTCTCAAAAGGAGTTTAGTAAATTCAAAAATGACGCTAAAAATAAATTTCTTCGAAATGAAAGAGAAGAGTTTGAAAATGAATTTAACACCTTATATGCCGAAAAGGAGAAAAAACAAAATCATTTAAACTACTTATTATTAGGGGGTTCTCTAATTATTCTAGCACTTCTATTTTTTCTTTTAAAATTTTACCGTGAGAAAAAGAAAAACGAAGCAAAATTTAAAGCTTTGGTACAGAAAATTAAAGTGGCAGAAGAGCCCAAGGACATCATAGATACCAAAGATGCAGTACTAGAGGAAGCAAATACTACCGATGTGCCAGAAGAAACCAAACAACAAATTCTAGAAGGTTTAAAAAAATTAGAGGAAAAAGAATATTATCTAAAGCAGGAATGCAACTCGTATCATGTTGCAAAAAAATTAGGCACGAATACATCGTACCTTTCAAAAGTGATTAATTCGCATTTCGGAAAAAACTTCAATACGTATATTAATGATCTTCGAATTAATTACGCCATTGTTCGTTTAAAAGATGATGTGATCTTCCGCTCGTATTCTATTCAATCTATTGCAGAAGAATTGGGTTATAAAAGTGCCGATTCGTTTACGAAATACTTTAAAAAAGACACCGGATTAAACCCCTCATTTTACATTAAAGAGATTAAAAATATTACATAATAAGTTTTTTAGATTCTAAAAAACACCCCCTTTTCCAGTAATCATTATAAGCTTTTTTACTTATAAATTAAGCTTCCACACCCTAAATTTATAAAAATAGGGTTCTCTTAAATTTTCATTCTTATCCATTGCTTTGTTTTACGTAATCCCTTTAATCAAGGGCGTTGTCGATCGTTTTATAGCACCCGAATTTTCCGAAATTGGGGTGGCTTCTCTTTTATATAGGAAGAATATATTGCAGATTTGATTTCAGAAAACAATCAGCATAATTTAAACGAAATGCAAACACGAAAACAAAAATTAACCAATCGATTAAAGTGGTACTATCCATTAGAGAGGTTCCATGCCCTTTTTACATTTCCTGTGTTAGCGATTTATGCTGTTTTTCACTATTCAATTCAAGATCTTGTTTTTTTATTATACGGCTTTGTACTTATCATTTTTATTTTATGGCAAGGGCAGCAGTATTGGAAATTAAAACTGTACCGATTAACAGATGTCGATTTCGACGAGAAAAAAAATCTATCTTGGTTCACAACCGCTAAAAAGATCAATGTATCTCTCATTGCTGGTATTCCCGTGGTTTTTTTGCTTCAATGGTGTCTAAATGATTGGAACATGCTCACTAACGATACACTAGGTTGGGCAATTGTGGCAAACACGTTCGGAATTCTCGAGCACATAAATTATTACCACACCCAACTTATGGTAGACAATCCATCCGACTTCAGTTATATACGTAAACATAAAAAGCTTAAAAGGGCCAGTTTAGCCAAGGACCTTTACGAACATAAACTTTAATATCAACCTTTCAATAATATACTATGAAAACAAAAAAAGACAACACTGCTCAACGAATAATAATTGCCGCTAGTATCATCGTCTTTGTGCTTCTTATGATTCCATTTAGCTATGGAGCGTATGTAGGATATACAATGCATTCGGGAATAAATGAGGACATAGAACAATCATTAAAAAAACATTGCGACTGTGATGAAGTGAAAAGGGATCATGCATCTTTTGGAATTGCAATAAGTCAAGAAGGAGTTGCTAACGAGACGATTGCTTTTTATTTAAATCAGTATAAGACAGGTTCATTCGAGGAAGAAGCCATTCGCTTAAACGAGCTGTTAAAAATTGAAGTAGCCAATTATAATGACGTAGATCTTATACAGCTTCATTTTAAAGATGTAGAAGGTAACGAAGCATCGACCACAATTAAAAACGGAATCATTCAGAAAAAATAAAAGTTATGAAAATAAAGATAAAAGAACATCATATAAGGGAAGCTATCTGCTGGGGAATTGTACTCTACTTCATGATAGCCTCATATTTACACACTAATTATCATCACCTATAAATTACAACATATGGAACTTCAAAACAAAACCACTTCAAAAATCCGATTAATAAAATTTGGTATCGGAATTATCGCAGGAATCGCCATCTACCTAATTGTTAAACTCATTTTTTAAAACATACACTATGACAACCATAATAGAATTTGCAACACAACTCGTGATCACAATGATCTCTTGGCTCTAATAATATAATCTTAAATCTAATTTCTTATGAAAAATAATAATATAATAGCATTATTCATCTGTACGATACTGTTCGGATTGAATATACAAGCACAACAACTCAACGGTTCTTACAGTGGTATTCTTAATGCTGGTGGAATGGAAATGGAACTTATCTATAATTTCAGCGGTACAGATGCCGATTTAACAGCGACAATGGATGTTCCTATGCAAGGCGCTACAGGAATCGAATTGGATTCTGTAGTATTGCAAGACGGATCGGTTACCGTGACCTCAGCAAAAATGAAGATGAAATATTCAGGCGTTGTTTCGGGAGAAGAAATTACCGGTACCTACGAACAAATGGGACAATCGTTTCCATTAAATCTAAAGAAAACTGTGAAAACTAAACCAGGAAATACCTCACTGCCTTCAACCGATCAAGAAATCGAAGCTTTGGGAGCTAAAGAAGATGGTACGTATAAATATTCAGTAACCGACTATTTTAAAACACCCGAAGCATTTTCATTTCAACTCTCGCCAGATGGTTCATATATTTCATATATGAAAAGAAGAGATACAGGAGAGCGGGATGTCTATATTAAAAATACGACTACCGAGGAAGAAACCTTGTTGCTGAAACAAGAAGAAGACCTTATTCGTGGGTATGCTTGGGCAAATAATAGCCGAATACTTTATATGCAAGATAAAGGGGGTGATGAAAACTACCATCTCTTCGGAATTGATGTCGGTGGAAAAAACAAAAAAGAACTTACCCCTTATGAAGGTGTTCGCGTGGATCTTATTGAAGGATTAAAGGAAAATGAAGCTCATGTGATCGTTAAAATGAACAAAGACAATCCACAACAGGAAGAGCCTTATTTGCTTAATATTAATACTGCAGAAATAACTAAGTTATATACCGTTAACGCAGGCGACCCGCCGGTAAGTGGATATAATTTTGACCGTCAAGGAAACCTTCGTGCCGTGAACCGAATTGTAGATGGAATTAAATCTGAAATTCTGTATAAAATAGATGGTGAATTTAAGTCGTTACTTACAACAGATTTCGGAGATGTTTTTGCTATTACATCGTTTAACCCAAGTACTAAAGATCCTAATGATGCCTATGTACTTTCTAATTTAGGAACCGATAAATTAGAGATCCAACTTTACGATCTTAAAAATAACAAGAAAATAAAAACACTTTTTAATAACGATACCTACGATGTGTCGGGAATGTCATTGTCACGGAAGCGAAATTATGAAATAGATTACTTTTCTTATACAGGAGAGAAAACAGTTGTTGTTCCTCAAAGTAAAACCTACAAAAAGATCTACAGCCGTTTGCAAAAAGAATTTGGAGACAAACAATTTTTTACGGTCGACAAAACAGACGATGAAAGTCAATACTTAGTAATGGTAACAAGCGATAAAATTCGCGGAGAATATTACATATATAATAAAACAAACGATTCGGTAACTCTTTTGTATAAGTTGTCCTCTCACTTGCAATCTGGTGATATGGCATCCATGAAACCCATTACGTTTAAAAGTCGCGATGGACTTACCATCCACGGCTACATTACGCTTCCAACCGATTATGTTAAAGGACAAAAAGTGCCACTTGTTGTAAATGTACATGGAGGTCCACAGGGATTAAGAGATTCATGGGGCTTTAATTCGGAAGCACAATTATTTGCAAGTCGAGGCTATGCCACCTTACATGTAAACTTTAGAATTTCCGGTGGATATGGGAAAGAGTTTTTAAAAGCCGGGTTCGGTCAAATTGGTCGAAAGGCTATGAACGATGTGGAAGATGGCGTGGACTATGTGATCGACCAAGGTTGGATCGATGCGGACAAAGTAGCCATTTTTGGTGGAAGTCATGGAGGATATGCAGTATTAAGAGGTATGACAAAAACTCCCGATAAATACGCTTGTGGGGTAGATTATGTAGGAGTAAGTAACCTAAATACATTTATGACGACCATCCCACCCTATTGGGAGAAATACCGTGCATTAATGTATAAGATCTGGTACAACCCGGAGATTCCTGAAGAAAAAGCGATCATGGACGAGATCTCTCCTGCATTACATGTAGACAAGATCAAGAAACCACTCTTTGTAGTGCAAGGTGCCAACGATCCACGGGTAAATATCGATGAAGCAGACCAAATCGTTAAGAGTCTTCGTGCTCGTAACGTTGAGGTTCCTTACATGGTTAAGTACGATGAAGGGCATGGCTTCGGAAAGGAAGAAAACAGATTAGAATTGTATCAAGCAATGATGGGCTTCTTCGCACAGCATCTAAAAACAGAAGGAAGTATTCCTGTTAAAGGATAATAGTATTTCTGAAAAGTAAAAGAGCGGCATTTTTTAATGACCGCTCTTTTTTTGTAAAAATTTGAAAAGTTCGTTTATCGAATTCCTTCCCATTCTGCATAGAACTGTTTCAAGAAAACTTCCATAAAATCATGTCGTTCTGCAGCAATACGCTTTCCTGTAACGGTATTCATACGGTCTTTCAGCAATAATAATTTTTCATAAAAATGATTAATAGTAGGTGCTTCGGAAGCTTTATACGTAGCGACAGACATTCCGAGAACAGGAGCTATGTCTGGGTCGTATAGTTTTCGGTTTTTAAATCCGCCGTAATTGAAGGTTCTTGCAATACCAATAGCACCAAGTGCATCTAGGCGATCTGCATCCTGAACCACATCTAATTCCTTAGAATTAAATTTTTGCTTCACATTTCCACCTTTAAACGAGATGTTTTCAATAATAGCGACCACATGTTGAATCACGATGTTAGAGACCCCGGCTTCAGAAAGAAAGTCAGATGCTTTTTTGGGCCCTACCGATTCATCTCCGTCATGAAACTTAGAATCGGCGATGTCATGAAGCAAGGCTCCTAAAGCGACAATAAACTCATCTACATTTTCTTCCGAAGCAATTAATAGCGCATTTTTATACACGCGTTCTATATGAAACCAATCATGTCCCCCTTCGGCATTTTTAAGTTCCCGTTTTACAAATACAATGGTTTGCTCAAGATGTTTTTTTTCTGTGTTTGTCATGCTACTACAACGCCCGATTTTATTTGTATTTCTAACTTATTTATTAATTCTTCATGCGTAAAGTCTGAAATTTTAAGAGTAGGATGTACGGTCATTTCGAGCTTTACGCCAAGGGGCATAGGAAACATACCATACCGTTGTAATTTCCATGAATTATTAATGGTTACAGGG
Organism: Cochleicola gelatinilyticus; assembly: GCF_001637325.1. Taxonomy (GTDB): domain Bacteria; phylum Bacteroidota; class Bacteroidia; order Flavobacteriales; family Flavobacteriaceae; genus Cochleicola; species Cochleicola gelatinilyticus. The sequence goes on along the minus strand of NZ_LRXL01000026.1, from coordinate 712,859 downwards.
AGCACATAAGCATCTGGAGCATTTTTAAATAAAGTAAGCATTCCGGTAACCCGAAACGGTTTGGGATGCCCGTCACGACTGCGGGTTCCTTCCGGAAAAATCACACCACTTCTATTAAACCGAACCAAATACTTGCCAAATTTTGTCATTTCAGTTAGGGCTTGTTCTTTGTTTTTACGATCGATTAGCACAGACCCACCATGACGAAGATTATATGAAATAGACGGAATTCCTTTTCCTAATTCGATCTTCGAAATAAATTTAGGATGGTACTTCCGTAAGTACCAAATAAGCGGTGGAATATCCCACATACTTTGGTGGTTCGAAACAATAATTAGCGGCACGTTATTAGGGATACTGGTATGTATTGTAATGTCGAAACTTGTTCCTAGAATAGAAAGGCACCGAAGAATATACCAGTTAAAATAGTCCACACTTTTTTTATGTGCTTGGTAGCCAAATACATTAAAACAGATCCATTGTACTGGATGAAAGAAAAGCATGCCTAGCGTAAAGAACAGGTAAAACAGAACTGTAAGCGGATAACTTAATACGTGAAGTATCTTTTTCATAACGAGCATTGAAAGGATCTACTAAGTACAAAAATAGCTTTTAAGAATTAAAAAACCGCCCTTAAAGAGCGGTTTAGAATTTTAACTATTTTCTGCTTTACGCTGAATGTCATTACACACAAAATAATTAGTTGCAATGTTCGTCGTAAGCCATTTTAAGGTTGTCAGCAATCATTTCTGCTGGACGCCCTTCAATATGATGACGTTCTAACATGTGTACCAATTCTCCATCTTTAAATAATGCCATGCATGGAGAACTTGGAGGAAAAGGAACCATTTGTGCCCGAGCAGCATCAACCGCTTCACGATCAACTCCTGCGAAAACTGTAACTAGGTGATCGGGTGATTTTGCGTTTTGAAGCGACATACGTGCCCCTGGTCTTGCATTGGCTGCAGCACATCCACATACCGAATTTACAACCACTAATGTAGTACCTTCTTTATGCAACGCATCGGTCACATCTTGTTCTGTATATAATTCTGCGAACCCTATGCTAGTAAGGTCTTCGCGCATTGGTTTTACTAATTCTGCTGGATACATAGTATTTTCTTTTAAGTGTATTGAGTACAAAGATACAAATTTCAAAAGTGTTACTACCCCGATGTAATGATTCGAAAATTCTATACTTCGATAGTGACACTATATGTTTATAAGTTGGGCAAGTCCCCTTCGCGTTGCTACGGCGACCGGGCTATTCGCGCTACACGGTAGCCAGCTGCTATCCCTCTTGCAAAAAGAATTTTGGTTTTTTTAAAGTTTGCGCGCTGGTATGGGAGAACCTGCTATTCACTAAAGCAATTATTTTCAATTTAATCCATTTCTTACCCCATGAAGTTCTGTTATATTTGCAACTTAATTTCTGTTCAATATTTATTTATGATTCGTTGGTTTGGAGCTTTTGTTGGATACATGCTGTACCGTTTCCCTGGTGCTTTTATTGGCTTTATGCTAGGAAGTCTTATCGATAATATGGTAGGCAACCGAGGCAAGGGTGGAGGCTTTAAACAAGTATTTCAACAACCATCTTCACAACGCGTAACGCCAGCCGATTTCGAATTGAACTTACTTTCTTTGGCTTCTTTAGTGATTAAAGCAGACGGAAATGTAAATCAGCGGGAACTGGATTTTGTGCGACAGTATTTTGTGCAATCCTACGGAAGAGAACGCGCCAATGCAACCTTTAAAGTATTTAATGATGTAATAAAAAAGAGAGAAATCTCTGCACAGAATATTTGTGCCTTATTACGACAAAGAACACGATACGAATCACGGCTTCAGATTCTTCATTTTTTGTTTAGTATCGCTAATGCCGACGGTTCGGTGTCGACTCCAGAAGTAAATGAAATTAACCGAATGGCGGGATATCTTGGGGTACAACTTCGAGATTTCGAAAGTATTAAAGCCATGTTCTTTAAGAACCCAGACAGTGCCTATAAAATTTTAGAAATTGAGCGCACTGCTACCGAAGCAGAAATAAAGAAAGCCTACCGTACCATGGCAAAAAAATACCATCCCGACAAACTTCAACACATGGACGAAGCCTACCGAAATGGTGCCGAAGAGAAGTTCCGAAAAGTGCAGGAAGCCTACGAGCAGCTTCAGAAGGAGCGAGGATTCTAAAAACGCATAATAGAGCAAAAGCAATTAATTTTAAAAAATTCTTCAGAAGAGATGTAGTTTTTCTTCAGAACAAAATTCTGTATTTCTATATTTTTAGACGTGGCTAAAAATAAAAACAGTATAAATCAAAAAATCTATTTACCTTTGTCAACATGTATTCATTAGCAGAAGAAAATTATTTAAAAGCGATCTATCACCTTGAGCATGCCACCAAAGGGGAAGTTAGCACAAATGCCATTGCAGAAGCGATGAGCACTAAGCCGTCTTCGGTAACCGATATGGTGCAAAAGTTAGCCGAAAAAGAGATGCTTTCTTATAGAAAATACAAAGGAACACTTCTTACTGAAAACGGTAGAAAGGCAGCCGCAAACGTAATTCGAAAACACCGTTTGTGGGAAGTTTTTTTGGTAGAAAAACTAAACTTTCATTGGGATGAGGTACACGATATTGCAGAACAATTAGAGCATGTCCATTCCGAAGAATTGGTGGCGCGCTTAGACAAATTTTTAGGCCATCCCGATTTCGATCCACACGGTGATCCTATTCCCGATGCACAAGGAAATGTAAAGCGCACCGAGAAAAAACTCCTTTCCGAATTACATAAAAATCAACGAGGTGTATGTGTAGGTGTTAAAGAATCGAGTGGTGAATTTCTTCAGTATCTCGATAAACGAAAAATAAGTATTGGGACTAAAATAAGAGTGCTCGGGAAAGAATTTTTCGATGGCTCTATGATCGTTCAAGTGGGGAGCAACCAGTTCTTTATTTCTCAAAAGATCGCAGAAAACCTATACATACAAACCAATTAAAATGAAAAACCTTCAAACCTTTTGTTGCCTAATAGTATTTATAATCTTTGGAGCGGCCAGTGCACAAGACACGGATAGCACCCCAGAAATGATCACCGATCGACCCGACGCCACAGAATCGCCTACCACAGTACCAAAGAAAAGTATTCAAGTTGAAACCGGAGCTTTTTACGAATCTTTCGAAGAGAACAACATAAAGTCTGAGGTATACACCTACAATACTACATTATTGCGTTATGGACTTCTAGACAATTTTGAGCTGCGACTGGGATTTAATCTGGAAGATGTAAAACTATCCACAAACGGAAATGAATTTTCAGATCCCGATTCCAGTCTGTCACCACTTTTAGCAGGAATAAAAGTTGCTATCGCCGAAGAAGACGGATTTCTACCCGAAATTGGATTGCTTGGACATTTATATCTTCCTTTTACAGTGAATAAAGAGATGCGCCCAGAAACTACTGGCGTGGACTTCCGATTTTCATTTGCACATACGCTTTCAGAACGGTCGAGTCTTGCTTATAATTTGGGAGCTCAATGGCTTGATGGTACGCCCGGAGCGGCTTATGTTTACACTCTTGTGTATGGCTATAGTATTACCGACCGTTTAGGTGCCTATGCCGAGGTGTATGGAGATCTTCCAGAAAACACAAAAGCAAATCATTTTTGGGATGCGGGTGTTACATACGCATTGCAACCTAATATTCAACTGGATGCTACTATAGGGCGTAGCATTACGGAGGGGCAGGATATATTAATAAGCGCAGGAATTAGTTTTAGAATACCAAAATAAGGAATAAATGAAAAAGTTAATATGTGTACTAGTACTTGTAGGGCTATGGAGTTGTAAAGATCCAAATGCAACAGGAGGCGATTCCCAAAAACTACAAGTAGTTACAACCACGACAATGCTCACCGATCTGGTTAAAAATATTGGGGGCGATTCTATTCAAGTAAATGGATTAATGGGAGCAGGTGTCGATCCGCATTTGTACAAAGCAAGCGAAGGGGACGTAAGTAAATTATACAATGCAGATATTATTTTTTATAACGGATTGCATTTGGAAGGAAAGCTGGTTGAGGTATTCGAAAAAATGGATTTACAAGATCAGAAGGCCATTTCATTAGGTTCATTTCTAGATAAAAACGAACTTATTGGATCCGAGTATTTTGCTTCCAATTACGATCCCCATGTCTGGTTTAATATTCAGTTTTTTAAGCAGTTTGCTTCAACCGTGACAGAAACTTTGTCGGAAGCAACTCCCGAGAACGCTACTTATTTTGAAAAGAATAATGCACTATTTCAGAAAAAATTAGAGAGGTTAGAAGCTGAAATTAAAGAGCAAATTAAAACCCTGCCCGAAGAAAAACGTATTCTTGTAACAGCGCACGATGCTTTTAATTACTTCGGAAAAGCATACGGATTTAAAGTAGTGGGATTACAAGGACTTTCAACAGCTACTGAAGCTGGTGTGCAAGATGTACAACGTCTCTCTCAATTTATCATCGACAATAAAGTAAAAGCCATATTTATTGAAAGTTCTGTGCCCAGACGTACTATTGAAGCGTTACAGGCGGCTGTGCTCGATAAAAACCACGAAGTGAGTATTGGAGGTTCTTTATACAGTGATGCGCTGGGAAGTGCTGGAACCGAAGAAGGAACCTATATTGGAATGTTTAAATACAACGTCTCTACTATTGTAAACGCCCTTAAATAATGGAACAAAAAATCGCCATAAAAGTTGATGATCTTACAGTAGCTTATAATTACAAACCGGTGTTATGGGATATCGACCTTATGGTGCCTGAGGGAGTTTTAATGGCAATTGTTGGTCCCAACGGAGCAGGAAAATCCACACTTATTAAAGCCATCTTGGGGATAATAAAGCCCATTGCGGGAAGTGTTACTATTTATGATAAACCGTATAATAAGCAACGCAAATTGGTAGCCTATGTTCCTCAAAAAGGAAGCGTAGATTGGGATTTTCCTACTACAGCAGTCGATGTGGTAATGATGGGGACCTACGGAAAACTAGGTTGGATTAAACGTCCTGGACAGAAAGAAAAGAAGGCAGCTTTAGAAGCTTTGGAAAAAGTCGGGATGCTTGCGTTTAAAAACAGACAGATAAGTCAGTTAAGTGGTGGACAGCAACAACGGGTGTTTTTGGCAAGAGCACTTGTACAAAATGCTGCGATTTATTTTATGGACGAACCCTTTCAAGGAGTAGATGCTACTACCGAGATTGCCATAATTAATATTTTAAAAGAATTACGAAAAGCAGGAAAAACGGTAGTAGTCGTGCATCATGACCTTCAAACTGTTCCCGAATATTTCGATTGGGTCACATTTTTAAATGTGAAGAAAATTGCTACGGGACCGGTGAAGGAAATTTTTAATGATGATAACCTTACCAAAACCTACGGAATTAATTATAAAGTGGCAGTTAATAAATAAGAAGTGCGGCGAACTACCCGCTAAAAAACTACAAAATTAAGAATGAACATCACCGAATATTTCGAACTCCTTTTTACAGATTATACCCTTCGCACGATCACGCTGGGAACTGCGGTATTGGGTGCTATTTGTGGAATGTTGGGTTCGTTCGCGGTACTTCGTAAACAAAGTCTTTTAGGTGATGCGATCTCACATGCTGCCCTACCCGGAATTGCAATTGCATTTTTAATTACGGGAACCAAAGACTCTAACATATTACTGTTAGGAGCTTTAATCAGCGGATTGGTTGGTACGTTCTGGATTCGAGGAATGATCACCAAAACACATTTAAAAAGTGATACGGCTTTAGGTTTGGTACTCTCATTATTCTTCGGTTTCGGAATGCTATTGCTCACTTTTATTCAGAAACAGCCTAATGCCAATCAGGCGGGACTTGATAAATACTTATTTGGTCAGGCAGCGACCTTGGTTGAAAGTGACGTGCGGTTAATGGTAATCGTTACAGGAATTGCGCTGTTTATTATGCTCCTGTTCTGGAAAGAATTTAAACTGCTGCTTTTTGATGCGGATTATACCAAAACATTAGGATTTAATACAAAGCTTATAGATGTTCTAATAACGTTCTTTATTGTATTGGCGATCGTTCTAGGACTGCAAACGGTAGGTGTAGTATTAATGAGTGCAATGTTGTTAGCACCTGCAGCAGCAGCACGACAATGGACAAATAACCTTGGCACAATGGTGTTTCTGGCAGCGATCTTCGGAGCTTTTTCTGGAGTGGTGGGGACTGCCGTTAGTGCAAGCCAGAATAATTTATCTACGGGACCAGTGATCGTATTGATCGCGGCTGTTTTTGTGTTGTTCTCCTTTATTTTCTCTCCAGGACGAGGATTGCTATTTCGGGAGATTCGGTTTCGACAAAACCGAAGAGATCTCCATTTAAAGAAAACGCTTCAGTTTATGTATGGAATTGCAAAAACACATGAGAATAGTTCACATCCCCATGCCATCAGGATCTTAAATAACTTTCACGGTTTTACAAAAGGGACCCTACGCAAATTGGAAGAAAAAGAGTGGATCGAAATTTCTGGACAACAATGGTCTTTAACTTCCGAAGGATTTACAGAAGCAAGAGATTTATACAACCAACAAAAAAAAGATGAATAGTCCTCAAATAGAAATACAGTTAATTGCAGTAGTGGTTGCCATAGCCTGCGCGATTCCTGGAGTATTTCTAGTGCTTCGAAAAATGGCACTCATTAGTGACGCGATTAGTCATTCGATTCTTCCTGGTATTGTAATTGGTTTTTTTATTACCCAAGACCTTAACTCGCCCCTACTTATTTTACTCGCTGCAATAACAGGGGTAATAACAGTCGTTTTGGTAGAATGGATTCAAAAAACAGGATTGGTTAAAGAAGATACGGCCATTGGGTTGGTGTTTCCTGCCTTATTCAGTATTGGTGTAATCCTTATCGCTAAAAATGCAAACGATGTGCATTTAGATGTAGATGCGGTATTGCTGGGAGAACTGGCATTTGCTCCCTTTGATAGGCTTTTGCTCTTCGGAAACGATGTCGGACCAAAATCACTTTGGGTCATGGGAACTATACTTATAAGTACCATTGTATTGCTTCTTCTGTTTTTCAAAGAACTGAAGGTAAGTACCTTCGATAGTGGACTGTCTGCAGCATTGGGCATCTCACCGGTGATTATGCATTACGGATTAATGTCGGTATCGTCGGTGACCGTTGTAGGTGCTTTTGATGCAGTGGGAGCTATTCTGGTAGTGGCTTTAATGATTGCACCAGCCGCTACCGCATACTTGCTAACGAGCGACCTTAAAAAAATGCTATGGTTAGCGATCACATTCGGAAGCATTGCTGCACTGGGTGGATATTGGGTGGCACATTGGCTTGATGCTTCAATTTCGGGATCAATAAGTACAGTGTTGGGAGTTATCTTCTTATTCGTGTATTTATTTGCACCCCGAAAAGGACTAATTTCAGTGTTATATCGTCAAAAGCAACAACGAACAGAAGTTTCTCTCATTACTTTTTTGCTTCATTTAAATAATCATTCCGAAGAAAGAGAACGACACATTAATCACTTACAGGAACATATTAACTGGCAAAAAATTCGCTCTAAAACGGTACTCGATCTTGCGTTAAAAAACAACATGGTGACTGTAACAAATAACGTTGTTTCTTTAACTAAAAAGGGAGATGAGTTTACCAATTTAGCATTGGAGTATATTATTACCAATAAAGATGAAAAGATTGAACATATGAAAGACGATTTCTTTTTGTTTAGAGGGTAATTGGACTCTATCCATTTTTTGGCACTATTTTTTCCTATATCTTTATAACACTAAATTAAAATATATGAAAAAGACCTTATTTATCCTCGCTATTATATGTTCTACATTTGTATACGGACAAAAAGAAACCCCCGTAGAAGTTCCTAAAATTGCCATGAAAGTACCTTTTGGAGAATCGATTACTATTAATGAGACTACAATAACATTTAAAAAGGTATTGGAGGATTCACGATGTCCCAAAGAAGTGAACTGTATATGGGCTGGTAGAATTAAAATTCTTGTGGAAGTATCAAAAGATGGAACTACTGCAGAAACTAAGGAATTAATATTTGGTCAAACTCGACCAGGAGAGTCAGAAAGCAAGCAAATTGCAACGTTAAATGGTAAGACGTATGTCGGGATGAATGTAACCCCTTACCCACAAGAAGAAGGAATTAGCGATCCCTCTAAATATGCATTGCTGCTAGTGAAAAAAACTAATAAGGAATAAATAAGATAATTTTTTTAGGAATAAGCAACTAGAATTTTTGTCAATTCGGTTAAATCTGTGGCTTCAATTTCAGTTTTAGGAGCTAACGGAAATAATTGTTGACCAGGGCGGCTAATAAATGCAGCACGCCAACCTGCCCACATAGCACCGGCTACATCCCAACCATGCGCAGCCACTAGCATACATTCTTCTGGATTTACGCCCATTTTTTGTGCTGCCCATTGATAAGCTTCAGTTGCAGGTTTAAATTTTCTAACGTCCTCAACACTTAACATTTTTTCAAAATAAGCTGTTAACCCTGCATACTCAAATTGTTTTTTTACACCTTCATTCGATGAGTTTGTAAAAGAAACTAAGGTATATCCCTCCTGTTTTAATGTTGTCAAAGCAGAAATCACTTCAGGATGTGGTGGAAGGGCTCTTAATGCATTGATAACCGTATCGCGTGCTTCTTCTGAAGAAATTGAAATTCCGTTATTTGCAGCAACCATTTGTAGTGTTGCGGCACCAATAGTGCTAAAATGCTTATACTGTCCGCTTACTGTGGTAACCAAAGAATATTGGAGCATTGTTGTAAACCATAAAGATAATAGATCCTCCTTACCATTTAAAACCTGACCAATTTGTTTTTTCATTTTGGTAAGATCTAGAAGTGTTTCATTTACATCAAAGAACAAAATTTTTGGTCTCGTTTTGTTTATGATGTTAGTATGATTTTCTATGGGTTTATTTTTCATTGATGAGATCTTTTAAAATTTGCTTAAATGCTGCGACAGGCTGAGCGCCAGTTACTGCACTTTTTTGGTCAAAAATTATGGTAGGAACCGAATTTACACCTAAGTTTTTCCAGTACGCTTCTTGATTTTTCACCTCATTTCTTACCGTCGTATTTTCGAGGGTTGCCATTCCTTCTTCTGCATTAAGTCCGACATCTAGAAGGGCTTGTTCTAGAACATCATTGTGAGACACATCTTTGCGTTCACTAAAGAATAGCGTCGTAAGTCGCATTTTCAGCTCGGTTTGCTTGTCGAACTGTTTAGCATACTCTAACAAAACATGCGCATTAAAAGTATTTACCATCTTCATTTCATCAAAGTAATCGAATGTAAAATCTAAAGCTGCTCCGGCTTCAGTCATTTGCTGTTGCGATTGTTTTTGTTGTTCTAAAGATGCGCCATATTTTTCGGAAATATGCTCGTGTACCAATTGCCCTTCAGAAGGCATATTCGGATTTAATTGAAAGGGATGCCATTCGATCGTTACGCGATCTTCAAGTTGTAGCTCACGGATAGCTTTTTCGAGTCGCTTATAGCCAATGGTACACCATGGACAAACAACGTCGGATACAATGTCAATTTTTAATAGGTCATTCATTCGTATACTTTTTAATATTAGTTACAGCTGTTTTCTTCTGAAGGGTTTTAAGTTCTATGTGTAATTTCTGGAAATTAAAATTACTTAATAGTTAAACTTTACACCCTATTTAGTCCATGCAAATTTTTTAAAGGGTGCATCTACTGGCGTATTTGCAATATGATTGGTATAATTGCTAATTACTTTTTGAGAAAGTCCTAGGATGATTTCAAGTACCTGTCTTTCTTCATATCCTGCATCATAAAATGTTGTAAGATCTTCTTGAGAAACCTGACCTCGGTTTCGAACCATTTTTAATGTAAAATCATGTAAAGCCTGTAATTTTTTGGAAGGCATTGCGGTTTTGTTTCGTAGGGCATTTGATAATTCTGAGTCTACCTTCATCATATTTGCAATGGCGGTATGAGCTGGAACGCAGTAGTGACATTCATGCTCCACATTAATCGTTTGCCATACTACTGTTAACTCATCGTTGTTAAAAGAAGATTCGGTAAAAAGTTTATGGATTGTTTGATAGGCTTCGAGAATACCAGGAGCCCCTGCTAATACTCCATGTAATCCCGGAATCATTCCATTAGTTTTTAGTGACTGTTCTAATAAAGGCTTGCTTTGTTTTGGTGCAGATTCGATGTCGTGAATTTTTAATGTAGTCATGATTTAATTTTTTAAAGGTTAATGTTATCTAAACAATCGTTTAGCTATTAGGTAAAAAAAAGGTATTAAAGATTCTTAAAAATGATATTTATATAATTGTCAAGCTGTATTTTGTTAAATAATCTTGTAGCTGAAGAGAGACCGAACATAGAAACTATGAGGTAATCGGTCTGTTCTTTAATTGTTTTTTCATCTTTGGAAGTGTCTTGTCGTAACATTGAAGCAAATACTTCTTCTAGATGGTTCATAAAATTAGAAAGCACCTCTTTAATTTGTTGGTCGGAATCTGCTCTCATTTCGTTAGCAGTATTCGTAATTAAACATCCTTTGCGAAGTTCTGTTTCTTTAGAAAACTCGATAAAATCGTAAAAATATTCTTTGATAGCGTCAACACCTTTCGTAGAAGCTTTCAGCTTTTCAATAAGTTGATTGAGTTTCTCTTTATAGCATTTTAAACTTTCAACAAACACACCATTTTTGCTTCCAAAACTGGAATAAATAGAAAATTTATTAATGCCCATTTCTTTTTCGAGCATTTGCATGGAAGTAGTTTCGAAACCATTACGCCAGAATAAATTCATAGCTCTTTCGATTACCTCTTTTTCTATATATTCTTTTTTGCGTGCCATTACTTAATACGAAGCAAAACTAAACAATCGGTTAGAAACAATAATAGTATTAACAAAAATTTACAATCTTAAGGAATCTAATGAATAGGTAAAATATTGGAAACTAATTGCTTTGATAGAAAATTTGTACTTCTTAAAAAATAGAATTTTCTATTAATGGCATCCACAATCGTTCTTGCCGCACTTGGTTTGTCCACCATCTGCGGTAGCGGAAGCTTTTGTACGTGCTTCAAAGATAGGATTCCAGACAAATTTCTTTAGAATAAATCCAGAGGCAAGTATAAACGTGATAAAAACAAGTATTGTTTGCATAATACAAAGATATTATTTTAAAATTTGATAGGCGCCAAGGGCGACAACATAAGCGATTACCGTCATGGCGAAGAGTTGCCACATGGGCCATTTCCAACTGTTGGTTTCTCTTCTAACAATTGCCAACGTACTCATACATTGCATGGCAAAGGCATAGAAAAGTAATAACGAAACACCACTAGCAAAATTGAACAAAGGAGTGCCTAAAATAGGATTTACTTCGGCAGCCATTCGGTTTTTTATGGTTTCTTCTTCTTCACTTCCCACGCTATAGATAGTTGCCAATGTTCCCACAAAGACTTCTCGGGCAGCAAAGGAACTTACTATTGCGATTCCAATTTTCCAATCGTATCCTAATGGTTGTACTGCGGGTTCGATGAATTTTCCTGTAATTCCAATATACGAATGTTCTAATTTGTAAGAAGCTATTCGAGTATCGATCTCTTCTTCGGAAAGGTTTAAAGATGCGGATTCTTGTCGTACAATCGTTTCGGCTTCGTTAAATGTACCAGGTCCGTATGAAGCAAGCACCCACAGAATAATCGAAATTGCAAGAATGATCTTTCCAGCACCTAATACAAATGATTTTGTCTTTTCAATTACGGTAATAATTACATTCTTCGGCATAGGAAGTTTGTAATTGGGCATTTCTACCACAAAGAAGGTCTTACTTTTAATTTTTAAAATTCTGTCTAGAAGGTAAGCAGATAAGATCGCCGTTCCAAACCCGAGTAAATACAATAACATTAATGTTAACCCTTGATAACTAAAGATTCCTAGAACTCGTCCTTCGGGGATTACTAACGCAATGATAATAAGGTATACTGGAAGTCGTGCTGAGCAAGTGGTAAAAGGGGTTACTAAAATTGTTATGAGTCGTTCTTTCCAATTTTCAATATTACGGGTTGCCATGATCGCTGGAATCGCACATGCAGTTCCTGAAATTAATGGCACTACACTTTTTCCACTCAGTCCGAAGCGTCGCATGATACGGTCCATTAAAAATACCACACGACTCATATATCCCGATTCTTCCAAAATTGAAATAAATAGGAATAAGAAAGCAATCTGAGGAATAAAAATAACAATCCCTCCTAATCCAGGGATGATCCCTTCTGCAATTAAGTTCGTAAAATCACCTGGTGGCATCGTATTTTTCGTCCATTCACTTAATGAAGCAAAGGAAGAGTCGATAAAATCCATTGGATAACTGCTCCAGTCGAAAATTGCTTGAAAGATCAGCATTAAAATTCCGAAGAAAATAAGATATCCCCATACTTTATGCGTTAAAACACGATCTAAACGACTGCGAAGATCTTTGGCGTTTTCGGTATCTATTGTTAATGTTTCTTTTAAAACACCATTTATAAATTGATATCGGAGAATGGTTTCTTTTTGCTGTAATCGCTTCAGATTGCTTTTCGATTCGGTTTGAAACGACGCCACACCTTTTAATTCATTTCGGTCTAATTTTCCGAAGTTTACATCTTGGGTGATGACTAACCAAAGCTTATACAGTTCCTGTTTTGGGAATGCTTTCCGAAGCCTATCAAAATATTCGGGAGCAATTACTGAAGCATTTACACAGGGTTTAGTAGAAAGGTGGCCATAATTAGTGATCGCATTTTTTAATGCATCGAAGCCTGTATTTTTTCGCGAACTTACAAGAACTATTTTTGTTTCCAGTTTTGCTTCTAAGGCTTCAACATCGAGAGAAATGGCTTTTCGTTTCATGCGATCTGCCATATTCACTGCTAAAATAGTAGGGATTCCTAGATCTTTAATTTGAGTGAAAAGAAGCAGATTTCGTTTTAAATTTTCTACTTCGCTAACTACCACTGCGACGTCTGGAAAATCTTTATCGTTTTTGTTAAGTAATAATTCTATAACAACATTTTCGTCGAGAGATGAAGCGTTTAAACTGTAGGTGCCAGGTAAGTCTAGAATATGTCCTTTAAGTCCACGGTCTAACTTACAAACGCCTTGTTTTTTCTCAACCGTAATTCCTGGATAATTCCCCACTTTTTGATTCAGTCCAGTGAGCCGATTGAAAACAGAGGTTTTCCCGGTATTCGGATTTCCAATAAGTGCAACATTAATCTGCCTTGCCATAGTATCTGCCCGTAACGACGGGTAACTCTTTGTGCGTACCTGTTTCTTTATAAAATAATCTCTATTTCGATTTGTGCAGCCGTCTCCTTCCGAATGGCGAGATAGCTTCCATTGATGTTTAAATATAAAGGATCTTGAAAAGGTGCTGTTTGAACTAACGCTACTTCATTACCCGGAAGACATCCCATTTCTAATAATTTTAAAGGCACAACATCGACCGAAAATTCTTTAATAATCGCGCGTTCTCCCTTTTTTAATGTGGCAATGGTTCGCATTAAGTTTATTTAGATTCATTTTAAACAACGCAAAAGTAAGCGAAATACATGACCTGTAAAAAGAAAAGCGGTAAAACAATAGATTTGTACTGAGAGACTGAAGAACTTGCTAACTTTTACACTTTAATCTGTAGGTTTCTGCGGCTACTTAAAATTTAATTTTTACTACCTATTCTTCTTTTTTCAAAGTTTGAATGTCCTCAAGCAAGGTTTCTATTGCCAATGGGTCGGTACCGTCGTAAAAACCTCGAATGCGTTTTTTAGTGTCGACCAAAACAAAATTTTCGGTGTGAATTAAATCGCTTTTTTGGTATGGATTGTCTTTTGCTGCCAGATACGATTTTCGGGCAAGATCGTAAATTTGTTTTTTATCTCCGGTGACCAAATTCCATTTTGCATCGTTTACCCCTTTTTCTAGTGCATATTTTTTTAATTGTGCAACGGTATCTGTTTCGGGCATCACGGTATGAGAAAGTAAAAGTACTTCCTCATCGTTGTAAAGTTCTTCTTGAATTTCTGCCATATGGTTGGTCATGACAGGACAAATGGTCTGGCAGGTGGTAAAAAAGAAATCGGCAACATAGATCTTATTGGCGTAATCCTGTTGCGTAATTGTTTTTCCGTTTTGATTGGTCAATTTAAAATCGGCGATAGTATGGTATTTTTTTACATACTGAATGGTGGTGTCTACCAATTCTGCATTTACATCGTTGGGTTGGTATACTGGAAGTATTTTTACAGGCTTCAGAATAGTATAGATCACAGTAATAATGATGACTGACAGTATTAATAATACAATGGCGAAAAATTTATACCGGGAAAAGAACTGAAGCATTTGCGTATATTTTTAGCAAAATTACGACTCAAAACTTGATTCTACCACTTCCTTTTCATAAATGTTTTTACCCTTCCGAAGTAAAACTTTACATATTTTTTTAGCAAGGCTTAATACCGTACTTTTGTGCGTTCAAATTTTGAGCACGAACCTATAGTGTAATGCATGTGATTTTGGGTTCGGTTTTTGAAAAGAAAAAATAAAACCTATAAATACAAGTGTGCTATGAGTCCATTTGCCGTTAAAGCAATTCAGCTATTACTCAGCTTATCTATATTAATTGTGCTTCACGAATTGGGGCATTTTATTCCTGCAAAATTATTTAAAACTCGGGTCGAAAAATTCTACCTGTTTTTCGATGTAAAATTCTCTTTATTTAAAAAGAAAATTGGAGAAACGGTTTACGGAATCGGGTGGCTACCTTTAGGAGGTTATGTGAAAATTGCTGGGATGATCGATGAGAGTATGGATAAGGAGCAAATGGCGCAACCGCCACAACCTTGGGAATTTAGAAGCAAACCGGCTTGGCAGCGTCTTATTATTATGTTAGGGGGTGTGACCGTTAACATTATTGTGGGGATTGTAATTTATATGGGGATCTTTTATTTCTACGGAAAAGACATCGTAACCAACGATGATCTGCCAAAAGGTTTTGCAGTAGCAGAAGAATTTAGACAATACGGATTTGAAGACGGTGACAAAATTCTGAAAGTAAACGGAAAGGATTTTGAAGATGTGACCGATATTAATAAACATTTATTTCTTAGAGACATTGAAACCATCGAGGTTCTACATGCTTCGGGAGAAACTGAAGCAATCGCAATGCCAGAAGATATTGGTCCACAAATGTTCCAAAAAGATATTTTACGTCCGTTCGAGCCGATGCGTACTCCAGTGATCGATACGGTACTTGCCGATTATCCTGCTGCGAGTGCAGGGTTTTTAAAAGGAGATAGAATTGTATCGGTAAATGGCACAGATATAGAACATTGGCATCAATTTACAGCTAATGTAAGAAAGAATATAGATAAAGAAAGTTCTGTAGTAATAGCTCGAGGTGGGCAAACAGATACGCTTCTAGTTACTCCTAATGCAGATGGTATTGTGGGAATTAATAATTTCGGGAAAGAATATAGAGGGAAGTCAACACATCTCTCTTATGGTATTGGAGAGAGTTTTACTGCTGGAATCGATTATGGGTATAACACTCTTAAAGATTATGTAAAACAATTTAAATATGTATTTACAAGTAAGGGAGCTACTCAAGTAGGTGGATTTGGAGCTATTGGAAATCTGTTTCCAGATACCTGGAATTGGGTTAGTTTTTGGGAAACCACGGCATTAATATCTATTATCTTAGCATTCATGAACATATTACCTATTCCTGCCTTAGATGGAGGACACGTAATGTTTTTACTTTACGAAATAGTTTCAGGAAGAAAGCCTAACGATAAGTTTATGGAGTATGCACAAATGGTAGGTTTCTTCTTATTAATTGCTTTGGTATTGTTCGCAAATGGGAATGATATTTACCGCTGGTTGTTCGAATAACTAAAAGTTGTAAAAAAAACAGAAAACTTTTTGCGACACATTAAAAATAATTTATATTTGCACCCGCCTACAAACCAATACACCGGTTTGGAAGCAAGCTGAAAGGGTTTTCCCTTTTAATTTTCTATATGAAATTCCTCTTTAGCTCAGTTGGTTAGAGCATCTGACTGTTAATCAGAGGGTCCTTGGTTCGAGCCCAAGAAGAGGAGCTGAAAAAATCCCGATCTACTTTTAGGTCGGGATTTTTGTTTTTAAAACCTTTTATGGAAGGATTTTTAACTTCTAGGAATTCCTCCAATTTTTTTGCTTCAGATAATTTATTCAATTTTGCATAGGATCTATGAGATATGGAAGAAACGAAGACATCTAATACTACTCAAAAAAGTAAACTGCCGCTATATCTTTCGTTATTGCTGCTTTTAGGCTTGGTTTTAAGCTATTTTTTTATTCCTTCTGTAAAAGAGTTTTTCAATGAAGCTTGGGAAGTACTTACCAGTGACGATAATGCCCGAATTGAAAATTGGGTGAGTGATTTTGGCTGGATGGGACCCGTAGTTCTTGTTTTGGCAATGGTTGCTCAAATGTTTTTATTGGTTATTCCCTCACTCGCCCTGATGGTGGTCTCAATTTTAGCATACGGACCCTTTTGGGGAAGCCTTATTGTAATTGTTGCTGTGGTGACAGCTTCTTCGGTGGGTTATGCCATTGGAACGTACCTTAGTGAAACGCTTGTAAAAAAACTTATTGGAGCTACTACCGAAAAGAAAATCGAAAAATTCATTGAAGCTTATGGCTTTTGGGCTGTGGTGATTACTCGTATTAACCCTTTCCTTTCTAACGACGCCATAAGTTTTGTAGCAGGAATCTTAAAAATGGGATACTGGAAATTTATAGGGGCTACCCTTCTGGGAATTGCCCCTCTAACTCTTTACATTGCTATTATTGGAGAAAACACAGACCGCCTTAAACAAGGCTTACTATGGAGTTCTTTAGTTAGTTTGCTTGTTTTTGGAGGCTATATTTGGTGGGACAAGAAAAAGAAGAAATAAATTGTAATAAAAAAAGCCGCAATAAATTGCAGCTTTTCTTTGGTTAGTTACAATAGTTTAATCTTCGGGGATTACATCGCCTTGATAATAATAATTAGCGTACTCATACTCGGAAGTAGTAGCACCATGATTAGCAATGGTAGTTGCTCTTACTGGAAGGTTATTAGCATTAAATTCATAAGAATAACTATTACTAATTGCTCCAGAGTCTGTAGTTCCCCAAAACGATTGTGTTCTGTTGTTTTCAGAAATAATATAGGGGAGAGCGTAATTTTCATCTGTAAAATTTTGCGATAAAAACCCAAAAACATATACTAAGTTAGTGGTCCCATTAAAGAGTGGGTTTACAGTATTGTCATACTGAAAATTACTTGCTACACCACTGTCGTTTCGCTGTGTAATATTATTGTTTCCATCGTATGTAAACGTAAGAAAATTTAGAGGACTGCACGTTCCTGTGTCTACAGTTCCTCCTCCAAACAAGGTGTCTGTTCTTAGAGAACCTTCAAAAAAGCAGTACTGTGCAATTGGGTTGCTAGGGTCTCCATACCAGAATTGATTATACGAATAATCATATGTCCTAGTACCTCCATCCATATAGGGTCCAATAAGTTCGTAACTAGATCCTTCAGAATAATGTTCCTCTATTGAATCATATTTAAAAGTACGATCTCCAAGAGTTAAAATTTTATCTTGATCATCATATACCAATTCATTTCCTTCCAATAGAATTCCATCGAGATCTACTTTGTTAATGGCAATAAGTTTGTTTGTAGCGTCGTAGCTAAAATTCCATGTAAAGTTTAAGGAGACTTCATGTGACTGTATAAAACGTCCTTCCGAATCGAAATAATATTTCATAATAATATTTTCCTCAGCGTCCCGAACATGATATTCGGCCATAACAGTAGACGAATTTAAGGGTGCTTCAAGTTGTTGATTTTCGGAAGTTTGTTCTTGAACCAGATCTTCGTTTGGTTCACACGAAAAGAATGCTAGCGCACAGGCTAACAGCAGGGGTAATTTTTTCATAAGTTGGTTAAATTTGGGATGGCAAATGTAGGAAAAATTCTTACATTTCAAAATATTTTATAAAATAAATTTCATAAAATCAGTATGTTACCAAATTGTTAACCCACTTTCATGTAAATTATGATGAATAGGTATCTCGAAGATTCTCTAGCATTATTTCGGTCATTTCATCTAAAGAAACATGATGTTTCCAGCCCCAGTCTTTACGTGCATCAGAATCATCGATACTTTGTGGCCATGAATCGGCAATGTCTTGCCTAAAATCAGGCTCGTATTCGATTGTAAATTCGGGAATGTGTTTTTGAATGCTGGCAGCGACTTCTTTTGGGTTAAAGCTCATTCCAGAAAGATTGTAAGCGTTACGTATTTTAATTAAAGCTGCATCCGCTTCCATAATACCGATGGTCGCTTTAATAGCATCATCCATAAACATCATAGGTAAAGTGGTGTCCTCGTCTAAAAAGCAAATGTATTTTTTATGCTTGAGGGCTTTATGATATATATCCACTGCATAATCGGTTGTGCCACCTCCGGGTAGGGTTTTATAGCTTATTAAGCCTGGGTATCGAATGCTACGCACATCTACGCCGTATCGTTTATGATAGTATTCGCACCAGCGTTCTCCAGTTTGTTTGCTAATACCATACACAGTAGAAGGCTCCATTACAGTATGCTGGGGCGTCATCTCTTTAGGGGTAGTTGGACCAAAGACAGCAATACTTGAAGGCCAAAAGATCTTGTCAATTTTATTCTCTCTAGCTAAATTAAGTACATTAAATAATGAGGTCATATTTAAGTTCCATGCTTTCATAGGAAATTTTTCAGCTGTGGCAGATAGCATGGCGGCCATTAAATACACTTCGGTAATTTCATAAGTAATAATTACATCCTGCACTGCCTCATAATCCATTGCATCCAATACTTCAAAAGGGCCACTCTCCATTAATTCGTCGCTTCCTTCATTTATATCACTGGCAATCACTTTGTGACCTCCGTATTTTTTCCGAAGAGCTGCTGTTAATTCAGTTCCGATTTGTCCGGAAGCGCCAATAATCAAGATCCTTTTTTTCATAGATTGTACGAATTTTAAGTGGGTAAATATAGGCATTCAAACCTTAATTATTTCTAAAAGAAAGTGGCTGTATACCATTAATTCCTATATTTGCGCATCTTAAAATCCTCGGAATGAAGTGGCTATTGCCGTTGTGTATTGGTATTTCTTTTTTAATTTTTGCTTGCGATACTTCTTCGGAATCTAATGAAGAAAGTCAAGAAGTTGCAAACGACTCCACAATTGTCTACGGAAAAAAAGACTTTCTGTTCCCGCAACTTACTGAAACTGCAGAGGCTTTTGTAAGTAGCTGGGGTGTTTACACAGATTTCGAAACTGAAGCAAAAGCGATTAACGGAAGAGATTTAGAACAATTAAAATCTGGCACAGACAGACTCTTGGCTAGAACAGATTCGCTCTCAAAAAAAATTCCAGATACACTTTTAAGTCAAGCTATTATTTCTCGAATTACAGTTGCTAAAACAAGAGCTTCACTTGTTCATCAAGAGGCACACAAAGTACGTGTAGATTCAGCTGCATTGGTAGCATCAATTCATGAGATGAATATGGCTACAAAAAATCTAATCGTTCAAATCAACGAGAAGTTTAAAAAAGATGATATTGACCTTCAGCGAAAGGAAAGCGAAAAAGAAGAACTTAAAAAGCAGCAAAAGTTTTTAGATTCTGTATATAAAGCAGAACTTCAAGATAAAAAGAACGATACTTTGTAACAAAATAGAATTATATCTACCAATACCAAATAGTAACCAATAACCAGAATTTTTCAAAAACAATACAATGAAAAAAAACAGTTTTAAATCGATCTTTTCGATTGCAATTCTTACCGTGGCTGTAAGTGCTTGTAATGAGAAAAAAGACACAAAAATGGCTGCTGCCGAAACAGAAGAAAGAGGGATTATTCTTTCTAATATGGATACAACAGTAAATCCGAAAGAAGATTTTTACAACTTCGTAAATGGAAGTTGGATGAAGAATACTGAAATTCCAGAGGATCAAGATCGTTGGGGTGGATTTAATGTGCTTCGTAAAAAAACCGATAAAGATGTTTTATCTATTCTTGATAAAGCAGGTAAAAGCGGGAACTATGCTGCCGATACAGATCAGGCGAAAGCATTAATGATCTTCAACTCAGAATTAGACACTGTTGCTAGAAATGAGGCTGGTATTAAACCCCTACAACCGGCATTAGATAAAATTGACGGAATTAACTCTATAGAGGATTTTCAACGTGTTATGACCGAAGATGCTGTGGCAGTCTCACAACCTTTTATTGGAGTGGCTGCTTTTTCAAATCCGAGTAATAGTGCCATGAATTCGGCATATATTACACCGGGAGGTCTTGGATTACCCGATCGTGATTTTTATACCAATACAGACGCTAAATCGGTAGAGATTCGTACTAAATATGTTGACCACATAACAAGAATGCTTCAGTTTATTGGAGGTTCTGAAGAGGATGCGCGAAAACAAGCGGAGCAAATACTTGCTTTCGAAACAAAATTGGCAATTCCAAGGTTAGATAAAGTAGCAAGTCGTGATTTTAGAAATTTCAACAACCCACGTTCGTTAGAGCAGGTTCAGGAAATGGTGCCACAAATTCAATGGAAGAAAGCTTTTAAAGACATGGGTGTAACCAAAGAACTTGATACGGTTATTGTAATGCAACCAAAATATATGGAAGTTGTAAAAGGAATGATGGCAAATCCCGATTTTGATATGTGGAAATCTGTAATGCGCTGGGCTACTTTAAATAGTGCTACCGGAATGCTTACCACAGAAATTCAACAAGCAAATTGGGACTTCTATAGTAAGTACCTTAAAGGAAGTAAGAAACAACGCCCTGCAGATGAGCGTGCGTTAGCAACTGTTAATGGTAGTGTAGGAGAAGCTTTAGGTAAACTATACGTAGATGAAATGTTTCCGCCAGAAGCGAAAGTAAAAGCAGAGGAAATGATTAGTAACGTGATCGCCGCTTACAAAGACAGAATAAAGAATCTTGACTGGATGAGTCAAGAGACCAAAACAAAAGCGATAGAAAAACTTGATAAATTTACCGTAAAGATCGGATATCCAGACAAATGGAAAGATTTTTCAAGTATGGCTGTTAAAGAAGGAAATAGCTATTACGACAATATGGTAGCGGTAAGCGAATGGGGTTTAAAAGAAAATCTTGATAAGATCGATGAGCCTGTTGACAGGACCGAATGGGGAATGTCTCCACAAACGGTGAATGCGTATTTCAATCCGTTTAATAACGAGATCGTATTTCCTGCAGCAATTTTACAACCTCCTTTTTACGATTATAAAGCAGATGCAGCGGTAAACTACGGTGGAATTGGAGCTGTGATTGGTCACGAGATATCGCATGCTTTCGATGATAGTGGTTCACGATTTGATGCAGAAGGAAACTTAGTAAACTGGTGGACACCAGAAGATCTTGAGAAATTTACAGAACGTGGAAATAAACTTGCAGAGCAATACAGCAGTGTTGAGGTTATGGACAGTGTTTTTATTAACGGTAAATTTACTTTAGGTGAAAACATTGGTGATGTTGGAGGTCTTTTAGGAGCCTACGACGGACTACAACGCTATTACGCAGAACACGGAAGACCTGAAGATATAGATGGGTTTACTCCAGAGCAACGATTCTTTATGAGTTGGGCAACAGTTTGGAGAACCAAACAACGTGATGAATACCTACGCACACAAATTAAAACAGACCCACATTCTCCAGGACGTTACAGAGCGACCGAGCCATTAAAAAACATAGATGCTTTTTACGAAGCATTCGATATTAAAGAAGGTGACCCTATGTACGTAGCTCCAGAAGACCGAGTACGTATTTGGTAATACATTCAAATTTTAAATAGATTAAAGGAGCTCGAAAGGGCTCCTTTTTTTGTTGTATAGAATAAATTTTTATTGGAAGAACACAGAGTTTTGGTTCCGGCTATTTTAGTTTAATGCATGTATAAATGAATATCCCAATACAAGATCAAGGTTTTTAGAATCGACCTTTTTATATGTTCTATTTTCTATTTCTTCTGAAAAATTTGGCGGTTCTAATTGAAGTTCCTTCGCCCGATGCGTATAATACTCTTTTTTTAAAGGATGTTGTGGACTTACCGCATTAAAAATATGTCCAAAAGCATCTTGTTTTATTATTTCTGAAAGTATCCCAATAGCATCGTCTCTGTGAATTAGATTTACGGGAGCAGCACCTCCATTAAGTTCGGTCCTACCAGCGAGATATTTTACAGGTTCTCGACTTCCCCCATACAAGCCGCCAAAACGCACAAGAGTCGTTTTAAAAGAGGGTGCATTAAAAAATAGTTGCTCTACTTCCAATAGTTGTAGTCCTGCATTAGAGTTGGGCTTTGGCACATTCGTTTCGAAAACATGCCCTTGTGAATCACTGTATACAGAAGTACTACTAACCAACACTAATTTCTTTACAGAGCTAGCTTCAATAGCACCTAAAAAATGCTTCATTTTGGCAACATGATCGGCTCCAGTATTTCGTCGTAGTCCTGGAGGAATCATGCAAACCAATATTGTTACATCTTTCAAGAAAGCTTTGGGTTCTCCGCTAATTCCTTGTTCCGATAGTTCTAAAGGAAACGCATTAAAACCTCTGTTTTGAAAAGAACTCGCCTTTTTTAGACTTGTCACCGACCCTTTAACCCGATAGCCAAGCGTCATTAAACGTTGTGCAAAGGGTTGTCCTAACCACCCTAACCCAGCAATTGAAATAGTTTTACTCATAGTTGTTTTTTACTAAAGTGTCATGAATGGCATTAGAAAGAGGAAGTTCTGTAGGTGTAAATTCGTGTTTTAATACAACAGCATCGGTCACGACAAACGGTTTAGGCATCATCGTTTTTGGACGCGGATTTATACTAAATTGAGGATGCGACATTAAATCGAAAGAATACTCTTGGAGGGTAAATTTAATGGGTATTTCTGAAGTCGAACTATAAGTAACACGAAGTGAATCACCATCTGAAACATAATGTCGAATTAAATTGTTCTTGTCTTTTGAAGCAAAAATACTATTGGTTCGATCTCGTAACGGAAGGTTCTTACCGTTAAATGAAATATTTGTTATCGCATGTGGGGTAGCAGCATAGAGCTCTATCTGATTTACATTTCTGTTTGGATATATGGTGAATGTGACATCTCTGTTTCCACTATAAATTGTATCAAGGGTTTTTTCGATCGCTGGCTTCGGAATGTTTTTATTTGGAGCCTCTGCAATAAAACTATAGCCTCTGCTGTATTTACTGTAAGAGGTAATAAGATTTTTATTTGAAGCTGTTTCCGGATCTTCTCCCAAATATCCTTTAGTCCAGTCATCGATAAAAGAGTCGTAAGTAAGCCAATACGATTGGTTCGTATCGGCATCTTTATAAAATAAAAGACTGTTCGGTTTTTGTCTTTTTTCAGAAAAATCACTTCTAATATGGGCAGTAATAAAAAACACAATCGCAAGTATAAAGCATATAAGCGAACTAATATTTTTCCACACATAAAAGCCAAATACCGGAAGCAATAATCCGAATAAAAGTACGGTGAAGACACAGGAAATCACCAACATTTTTAACCCTAAACCAACAGGAAAAAACTGAATTAATGGTCCCAATATAAATAAGGCTGGTGCTGCTAAAAATGCTAAGAGCAACAAACTTGGACGTTCTTGATGAATTAATAGAAATAATGAAATTAATCCAAAAAACAACGGAATTACAAAAAAGGCAGCTCCTTTTAAATAAATAACTACAACGATATTTACAAGCAACCAGAACGTTAAAGGTGCAACGTATAGACCGGCAACGAAATCTTTTTTGCTATAGCGTTTATATAGCTTAAATAAAATGGCTAGAGAAAGCAACACAAAAAACGCAATATATGCGTGCCCATTATAGGTAAATCCGTGCTGAATTTCATTGTATTGCGGATACAGCTTCAGAAGTAAAATCCAACCAAAATACCCAATGCCTCCGCATAGAACTAAAGAAAGTAAAAAGGTTCCAAAGCCTTTTGCGATGGTACGACCTTTCAGTTTTCCTTTAGAAATTCCGAAGAAAAGCAAAACAATAAATAGTGCAGCACACAGTAAGAGCATTGGTAAGATCCAAGAAAAAGGGTAGCTAATTAATTTTAGAAAAGGAAGATTTACATATACATTATCTGTTTCAGAGCGAAGTTGAGATAAATCTGCATCAGCGAAATAATGAAGTAATGGTAGCAGGTAACTTCCTTGATGTTGTAGCGTATTACGGTCTAGATTTTCGAACGTATCGTTTGCTGTGTGATAATCGTAATGATCGTCGATAAATGCAAAAAAGAAACTATCGATATCGCCTCGTTCCCTAAATACTGTCGAGTCTGTGCTGTTTGGTAATAATTTATATACACTATACATGAGGGAAGAACTCACTGGAAATTTCGGATTTGCCGCTATAAAACCTTTAATAAGGTTAGAATTTCCGTGATTGGTTTCAAGAATCATATTACTTGGGCCACCACTTCCACGAGCTTCAAAGTTTAGTATAAGTCCGATGTTTTTTGCCCATGGATGTTCATTTACGAATAATTTAGCGCCATCTAATCCAATTTCTTCTCCATCGCTGAAGAGAATTATTACATCATTTTTAGGAGTTTTTCCGCTTGCCTGATAGGCACGGAGCGATTCTAAAATAGTTACAATCCCACTCCCCGCATCGCTGGCTCCGTTCGAAGGAACCAACGCACTATCATAATGCGATAAAAGTAGTAATGACTTTGTTGGATTCTCACCTTTAATTCGAGCTACTATATTTTTTGGTTTGTCGAGACTCTTTGAAGAAGTGTTTAAAACAAAGCCTTCTTGTATTTCAGTTTCGAGACCTAGTGCTTCTAATTGTGCGACCAAATAATTACGAACTCGTTCGTGTTCTTTAGAACCTAAATAATGTGGTGCTTTGCTTATTTCTTTAAGAGGGATTAGTGCCCGTTCTGAAGAGAATTCGGTAAGCGGTGTTTTTGCATCTTTACCCTTTTGAGGCATAAGTGTAAAAAATGAAAGGTAGAGTAATAGAAGAATAATTAATAAAGAAAGAACACCACTTAATTTTCGCATAAACCCAGTTTAGGGATTTAAAAATACAACTTTATCATAAAAGAGGGAACTGTTTGTTTTATTGAGGACGTTTTCGTTTTGTTTTTTCTTATCTTAGAAAACATAAAATGCAGGTATTATGGGAATTAAAAGTTTTATGGGTAAAAGAGCTACGCCTCAAAAAGGAGCTTCGGAAGGGATTCGAGTTTCAGATTATATGTCACGTAATTTAACAACATTTCGTCCCGATCAATCTGTTATGGAAGTGATGACCTTATTGGTTAAGCACAAAATATCAGGTGGCCCAGTCGTAAATGAAAAAAATGAACTTGTCGGGATTATTTCTGAAGGGGATTGTATGAAACAAATTAGTGAGAGCCGTTATTACAATCAACCTATGGAAGATGTAACCGTATCGAAACACATGGCTAAAAATGTGGACACGATCGATGGTAACATGAATGTTTTCGATGCAGCGAATAAGTTCTTAGAATCGAAACACCGTAGATTCCCCATTGTTGAAAACGGAAAATTAGTCGGGCAAATTAGTCAAAAAGATGTCTTAAAAGCGGCTTTAAAATTACGAGGACAAACCTGGAAATAATTAATTTTGTGTTCTTTCAGTAGCGATCCAGTCGATAAATACATCATTGGTGTTAGCAGAATCGTTTATAGCTATCGTAAATCCAGTAACAGAAGCATTGGCTACTTTTATTTGTTCAACAGAATTCGACCCTGAATTATTAATTCCATCACCTTCCCGAAATGAGATCACTATCGAAGGGACTGCAGCAAACGGGGTATTAAAAGTAACATCGTAATACTGCCATCCACTAACTATAGGTCCTGTTTCGTAACTTCCTGCTTGCGTTAAATTACTATTGTTAATAGAACTTACCAAAACAACCCATTGAGTGCCATCATTATAAACGAAAGAATTAATATCGGTATCGTACACCAACATTCCTTGTACGTTTGGCATTGCGGTTCTGTTCGCTGAGGGCAGGCGAGGAATCAAGATTCCACTATCTTCTGAAGAAACATCTAATATAGCAGAGGGGTCGGGATTTGTAGTGCCAATTCCTACCTGGGAGTATACTGCATTCCATCCAATAAGGATGAAAGCGATGAGTATAATTTGTTTCATGTGAGGTGATTTTCTAACAAATATAGAGCGATTCTAGAATCCTCAAAATATATTAGACCAACAACCAATATACTCTATTAAGAGAGTAATTTCTTACAAGCTAAGATCAACTTTAACAAGAAGATAGATGTCATTTTCTAGGGCTAAATATCCTTGGTTATACACGTAGAAATATGTTGATCCAGTTTTTGTGATATATTGACCCGTAAAAAACTTAAAACTAAACCCTAACCTAAGTAGCTTTTCTTTAGTGGTTTTTGTTTTGTCTTTTGTGTTTAATTGCTCTAAAATTCGATAGTTCTTTCGAAGTCTGTTGTTTACGTTCCGAACGAGATTTTTATGATCCTTATTTAGTGAATTGTTATGAGCATTCCTGCAGGCATCACTGCAAAATTTCTTGTCGGAACGTCCAATAATTTTTTCACCACATTCGGGACATTGTCTATTCATAGTTACTCGTATTCAACGTGACCCCAATTTTCTCCAGATTTAATGCGGTATAATTGCATTTCAGAAATTCCGAATTGTTTTGCAATAAGCCGCATTCGTGTTTTTCTGTTAGGGTCGAAGATCTTTCTTTTTATAAGCTTTACTCTTCCCGCATTTAATTTAGAATAGCGAGGTTTTATCTTTGTTTTTTCTTTTGCTGCAATGACCGCTGGGTTTTTCATATTATGAGCCGTTAATTCAGCACGGTTTGCAAACATGAGATTTTCCGCTCGATTATTCCGTTTGTCAAAATCAATATGCGTAACAAACTTTTTATTTTCTGGATTATCCAAAAAGAGTTCAGCAACAGCACGATGTACATAGATCAAGTCGTATTTTCCAACTTTTTTTCTAGCATAAAAAACATCATACTTTGCAAGAGAACTTACTTTTAAAATTTCGCCTTCCGGATTTTTTTTATAGGTGATTACCCTTCCGAAGTTAGATACCTTAAACGATTCTTCATTGCGCCAATGTGGCTTTTTGAAGTCTTTCCAGACTTCATTTCTTAACTTAATTAACATAAAACAGGGGAGTTTTGTAATCAAATATACACAAAGTGTACTAATTTATAAAAAAGATACCAGAAAGTAAATTATTCTGAAGAAGTACTGGGTAAGTTAAAGCGATAAATTGCTTCAATTTTAGCAAAGAATCCTCCTGAAACATCTGGGTTTAATTGAGTTCTATCATCCCCAAAGCTGAAAGCAGAAACTCCAAGATCGATTTTTTCTGCATTAGAATACACTTCGTAATTATTGCTAGAGTACCCAATTTTTCCACGTAAAAGAACCGTTTTTTCTAATAGATTTAGCTGTATATAACTTGAAAATTCAAGTGAACTAAGGTCTACATAGCGTTCAGAAGTATCAGTTTCGTCATACAAACGAAAACTTCTACCAATTCCGTAATAATCTACTCCAACCGTAGTTTTTCCGAAGGTATAATTTACATCAGCGGCAATTGGTAGCGACATGTCCATTTCAAACTTATTGTTCTTACTTAAATAATACCACCCGATAATAGGTGTTGTGAAAAAACCGAAAGCTTCGGTTGTTGCGTAGAGTCCAAAACGATATTTTAAGTGTTCATTTTTTTGGTATTTCAACAAGCCCAATCCTCCAAAATAAAAATCATCACCCTTTATAGCATTGTAGTCTGAGGCGATCTTCGGAAGTAATACTAACGTACTACTCCATGTATCGTTAAAAGTAGTGGCAAGTCCCAGTTTTAAAATTGTACTATAAAGTGTTGTGGCTGATGTATTGGGAGCTAGTTCTAGGTGGTTGGTGCTAAATGCAACCCCAGTAATAAAAGCATTTTTCTCTGACAACACTATAGGAACTGTAAGATCTATGTCTAATGAAGAAACATTAGTGCTACCTACTGTATTTACATAATCGTTATTAAATGTTTGTCCGTAGCCTACTTTTAAAAGGTCTACATAATTTTGGCAAAAAGCGGAACAGGAAACAAAAACAAGTAGGATACAATAGTTTTTCAAATGATAAGGTTTTGGCTAAAGATAGAATTTTCTTCGGAAAGATTTATAGCGAAGTTGAAAGCTGAAAACAGGAATGATTTTGACTTTAAACCTACTAGCCTTTTTCAGCAAAATTTCTTACTTTCGCAACCTTATTGAAAGGCAACCGTTTATGAGCACAAAATTTAAGGAATACAAGGGCTTAGACCTTCCTGAACTGGGAAAGGAAGTACTCGATTTTTGGAAAAAAGAAAACATTTTCGAAAAGAGTATTTCCATTCGTGAAGACAACCAACCCTTTGTGTTTTTCGAAGGGCCACCATCGGCAAACGGAATGCCTGGAATTCACCACGTGATGGCACGTGCAATCAAAGATATTTTCTGTCGCTATAAAACCCAAAAAGGATTTAAAGTAGACCGCAAAGCCGGTTGGGATACCCACGGACTACCTATAGAGTTAGGAGTAGAAAAAGAACTGGGAATTACCAAAGAAGATATCGGAATCAAAATTTCTGTTGAAGCCTATAACGAGGCTTGTCGAAAAGCCGTAATGCGCTATACCGATGCTTGGAATAAAGTTACAGAAAGTTACGGGTATTGGGTAGACATGGAAGACCCTTACATTACCTATAAGCCCAAATACATGGAGACTGTGTGGTGGCTGTTAAAAGAAATCTATGGCAAAGGGCTCATGTATAAAGGGTATACCATACAGCCATATTCTCCAAAGGCAGGGACAGGACTCAGTTCGCACGAGTTAAACCAACCTGGAACCTATCAAGATGTTACCGATACAACTGTTGTAGCACAGTTTAAAGCCGTAGCCGATACGTTACCCGATGTACTGGCAGAAGTCTCTAACGATATCTGGTTTCTAGCATGGACGACAACACCCTGGACATTGCCAAGTAATACGGCACTTACCGTAGGGGCAAAGATCGATTATGTGTTGGTGCGTTCTTATAACCAATATACGTTTCAACCGATCAACGTTGTTTTAGCGAAAAATCTAGTTGAAAAGCAATTTGGCGGAAAATTTGAAGAAAAACCTAATGCAGAATCGTTAGAAGCCTACAAACAAGGGGATAAAAAGATACCTTATTTTATTGCTGCGGAATTTAAAGGAAAAGATCTTGAAGGAATTCGATACGAACAATTATTGTCTTATGCGCAGCCACACGATCATCCCGAAAATGCTTTTAGAATCATTACTGGAGATTTTGTCACTACTGAAGACGGTACCGGAATAGTACATACCGCTCCTACTTTTGGGGCCGATGATGCGAAAGTAGCTAAGGAAGCTGTGCCAGAAGTGCCACCATTATTGGTGAAAGATGAGGGAGATAATTTAGTTCCGTTAGTAGATATGCAGGGGAAATTTAGACCCGAAATGGGAGAATTTGCCGGCAAATATGTAAAAAATGAATATTATGATGATGGAGAAGCACCAGAAAAGAGCGTTGATGTTGAATTGGCAATTAAGCTAAAGACCGAAAATAAAGCATTCCACGTAGAGAAATATGTGCATAGTTACCCTAATTGCTGGCGAACCGATAAACCAATTTTATATTATCCGCTAGACTCTTGGTTTATTAAAGTGACCGATTTTAGAGATCGGATGTTCGAATTAAATGAAACCGTTAATTGGAAACCAAAATCGACTGGGGAAGGGCGCTTCGGAAATTGGTTAGCGAATGCCAACGACTGGAACCTTTCGAGATCACGATACTGGGGAATTCCCCTTCCGTTATGGCGTACTGATGATGGAAAAGAAGAAATAATTATCGGCTCTATTGAAGAATTGAAACAAGAAATGGAAAAAGCTGTTTCTAAAGGTTTCATGAAGGAAGATATCTATTCAGATTTTGTGGCTGGCGATTTTTCCGAAGAAAATTATAATACGGTAGATCTTCATAAAAACATTGTTGATGATATTGTATTGGTTTCAGAAAGTGGAAAGCCTATGAAACGTGAGGCAGATCTTATCGACGTTTGGTTCGATAGTGGTTCGATGCCGTATGCACAGTGGCATTACCCGTTTGAGAACAAAGAAAAAGTTGAGCAAACTTGGCGTAAAGCAGATTTTATTGCAGAAGGTGTCGATCAAACCCGAGGTTGGTTTTATACGTTACATGCCATTGCTACAATGATCTTTGATGATGTTGCGTATAAAAATGTAGTGTCTAACGGATTGGTGCTCGACAAGAACGGACAAAAAATGTCGAAGCGTCTTGGAAATGCTGTAGATCCTTTCGATACCTTAAAAACCTACGGTCCCGATGCTACGCGATGGTATATGATTAGCAATGCGAATCCGTGGGATAATTTAAAATTTGATAGCGACGGAATTGCTGAAGTACGCAATAAATTCTTCGGAACCCTTTACAATACCTATAGCTTCTTCAGTTTATATGCGAATCTTGACAATTTTAGTTATTCTGAAACCGATATTCCGTTAGCGAAACGACCCGAGATTGATCGTTGGATCCTTTCAGAATTACACACACTTATTCAAAAAGTGGATGAAGCATTTAGTGAATATGAGCCTACTAAGGCAACGCGGTATATTAGTGAATTTGTTCAAGAAAACTTAAGCAACTGGTTTGTTCGATTAAGTAGAAGAAGGTTTTGGAAGGGTGAGTATGCTGAGGATAAGATCTCTGCGTATCAAACATTGTATACTTGCCTTATAACAGTTGCTAAATTAGGTGCTCCGGTTGCGCCATTTTTTATGGACAGATTGTTTAAAGATTTGAGCAATGGAGTTAAAGAGGATGTTGTAGAATCTGTACATTTAAGTGATTTTCCAACGGCAGACCGTTCGTATATTGATACTGAATTGGAACGTAAGATGCAACGAGCACAAACAATAAGTTCATTGGTGTTATCGTTACGTCAGCGAGAGAAAATCAAGGTGCGTCAACCGCTTCAGAAAATAATGATTCCAGTATTGGATGAAAAAACTAAAGAAGAGATTAAAGCTGTTTCAGAATTAATAAAATCTGAAGTAAATGTAAAAGAAGTGGAGCTTATCGATGAGGGATCTGGGATGTTAGTGAAACAAATTAAACCCGATTTTAAAAAATTAGGACCACGATTTGGAGCAGACATGAAATCTGTAGCTCAGAGAGTTATGAGTTTTGGTCAAGAGGAGATTAGAACGATAGAAAAAGACGGAGAAATTTCTGTTAAAATTAATGGAAAAATGATTATCTTGACTATCGAAGACGTTGTGATAAGTTCTCAAGATATTGAGGGTTGGTTGGTTGCAAATGCCAATGGAGTCACAGTTGCTCTCGATGTTACCATTACTCCCCACTTAAAGAATGAAGGTATTGCCAGAGAATTGGTAAACCGAATTCAAAATATTAGAAAAGATTCTGGTTTTGAGGTTACAGATCGTGTTGAAGTTACCATAGAGAAAGAAGCGAAACTACAAACGGCTGTAGATCAAAATCTTCAGTACATTAAACAAGAAACGCTTACAGAGATACTTCAATTTGAAGAAACAGTAAAAAATGGTACGCTGATTGCTTTTGATGATATTGAAACCAAATTAAGTATTATAAAACATTAAAATTATGGCTCAAGATTTAAAGAATAGATATAGTGATGCTGAATTAGAAGAATTCAGAGATCTTATACAAGAGAAAATTAATAAGGCAAAAGAACAATTAGAACTTATTGAAAGCTCGTATAAAAATGATAGTAATAATGGTACAGATGATACTTCACCTACATTTAAAGCCTTCGATGAAGGTAGTGAAGTAATGAGTAAAGAGACCTCATCTCAATTGGCGATTCGACAAGAAAAATTTATTCGTGATCTTAAGAATGCCCTTATTCGAATTGAAAATAAAACGTACGGCGTTTGTCGTGTAACAGGAAAACTTATTAATCCTGAACGTTTAAAACTTGTGCCTCATGCTACGTTAAGCATTGAAGCAAAGAACATGCAGAAGTAATATTTTAGTATTCAATTTTAATGAACTTAATTTAATAATACCCTACACTTTTATGTAGGGTTTTTTTATGCTGAAAAGACTTACAATTATTTTAATTATAGTGGTATTTGTTTCAGGGCTGCATGCTCAAAAACAAATGCAAAAGACATGGGATGCCTCAAGTTTTGAGACACTTTTCATTAAAAGTGATGCGGTTTATACAATCACTGTAATTTCAGAAAAAAGAAATACCATTTCTATTAGTACTTCTATAGAAGGGGAATCCTCTGAAACGGTAGTAGTAAATGCTTCAGAAATAAATAACACCCTCACAATATCTACTTCTCGTATTCCATTTTTTATTTCTAAAAATGATAAACTGGCTGCTCATAAGGTTCTTGCAATAGAAATGGAGTTAAAAATTCCTGAGGACATAAATTTTAAAGTGAAATCATCTATGGCATCGGTAACACTTTCTGGAATTTTTAAAGAGGTGAGTTTAGCATTGGAAGCAGGTAATTGTATAGCAACAAAATTTAAAGGAAACGCAACCATTGAAACAAAAAGCGGTTTTATTACTATTGAAGCAGACGATGCCTGTGAAGGTATAGCAATCTCAAAATATAATACTGCTACAAATAGTCTTAGAACTTCAGGAAAATATAAAATTATAGCAACCAGTATTTACGGAACAGTCTCACTTACTCAAACGAAATAAAAGTATTATTTTTGTCGACCTTCTGTTACATCATATTGTTCTCAGAAAGATTAAAATAATCGTATGACAATTAAAAAAGCTGTTGGAATTATTATTCTTATCCTGATTATTGATCAGGTTTCTAAGTTTTATATTAAAACACATTTTACGTTAGGAGAAGAGGTAAAGATCTTCGAATGGTTTCGCATTCTTTTTGTAGAAAATGAAGGAATGGCTTGGGGTGTAAAAATTCCAGGTACATATGGAAAACTTATATTAACCTTATTTCGCTTGGGAGCAATTGTAGGTATTGCTTACTGGCTGTGGGACTCTATACGAAAAAATCTACCTCGGGTATTAATTATTGCGATTGCATTTATTTTTGCTGGTGCACTAGGTAATATTATAGATTCGGTTTTTTACGGGATTATCTTCAATGACAGCAACACCACGATAGCAACGTTATTTCCTGAAGAAGGGGCTTACGGAACACTGTTTCACGGTAAGGTGGTAGACATGCTCTATTTTCCGCTATGGGAGGGGTATTTACCAGAATGGTTCCCGATTTGGGGAGGAAACTATTTCCGATTCTTCGAACCTGTCTTTAATGTAGCAGATACAGCAATAAGTGTTGGAGTAGGATTGTTATTGGTGTTTAATAAAAAAGCATTTCCAAAGCATGAGGACAAAAAAGAACAGACAGAATTAAACAATTAGGAAGGGTAAAATAACTACGGTAATTTTACATTTTTAATTCCCATTTCTCTTTAAGATGTTTTTTGTGACCTGCAATTAAATTTTAAGAAGAAGCCGCAATTCTAAATAGTTTCTCGAATGCATCCATTTTAACAGGCTTAATAAGATAATCGGTTACAATACTGTCCGATTTAGCTTTATTAATCTCATACGGGTCTATCGATGAACTCACCACAAATAGACTCGTGGAAAAATCATTATTATTTTTTAATTTCCTAAATTTTTTTAGAAACTCCCAGCCATCCATTACTGGCATATTAAGGTCTAATAAAACAATCTCCGGGAAACTAGTGGTAGGGAAATTGTTGAGGTTAGATTTAAAATACATTAGAGCCTCTTCGCCATTTCTAAAAATAACTAGTTTTTCAGATAAATTTTTGTTGCGAATAATCTTTTTTACAAGATTGACATAGATAATATCATCGTCTATAATACAAGATAATTTAATTTGGGGATGTGTTTTCAAAAGAGACAATTTAGTTGAATTGAATTGTAAATGTGGTTCCTTTGTTTACAGTGCTTTCTAGAGAAATTTTACCGTGAAGGGCTTCTACCTGATTTTTAATGAGAAATAACCCAATTCCAACAGAATCTTCACGCTTATGAAATGTTTGGTACATAGTAAAAACTTTATCTTTATACAGTTCGAGATCGATGCCTATTCCATTGTCTTTAAACTCTAAATAATCGGACCCATTTTTAAAATAAGTTGAAATCTCAATCTTAGGGGGTCTATCGGGATGTTTATACTTTATAGAATTCGTTATAAGATTTAAAAAAATACTTTCCATGTAAGCTGGTATATATTTTATAGAGGGAACGAGCGAAAAATCACTGTATATTTCAGTTTTGGTTTTTAAAATAACTTGGTTGAGTGAGTTTTTAACTTGTTGTAAGATTTCCTCAAAATGTACTGGCAATTTTTCTTCATCTGCTTTAGACTGCACATTAACAATTTCATTTAAGTGAACAATTGTGTCGTTTAAACTTTTAGAAATACTGTCTAAACTTTCCATAAATTCTTTTCGTTCTTCTTCTGAAGAAACCGAATTCATTAATTCTAACGTAAGCTGTAAATTGCTAGAGTGAGACCGAAGATTATGAGAAACAATATGCGCAAAATTAAGAAGCTTCGAGTTCTGTATTTCAATAAGATGTAAAGAATTTTCTAAGCTTAGTTCTTTTAATTTTTCTGAAGTTATATCTTGAAATACTCCATGAACGCCAACAATATTTTTTTCATGGTCGTATAGAGGTTTTCCAATAGCACGTGCCCAAAATTCTTTTTTGTCGTACGTAAGCATTTTAAGATAGGCAGTAAAAGGTTTACCTGAACGGCAAGAATTTATTAACTCTAATACCTTTTCGTGGTGTTCCTCAACGTAAAAATCTAAAGCACTTTTTGGTTTTGGGACAAAACTGTCGGGAATATTTAGAATACGTCTTCCTTCCGGATCTATATAACTTTCCTTTTTTACAAAATTGATCCCCCAACCACCGGCGGCGGTCATTTTAGCAATCTCTTGATAATAAAAATTATCAAAATGTGTTAGAGGATTTTTCACAGATAAGCGCTCTTTGTGATTCTAGGTAAGCTCATGAATAAAATATAGGAGAAACGCATTTTAATTAAATTGGGTTACGAAAGATAGCTAATTTTTTTAGAAGTGTGATATTCAAGTTTGTAGTTGTTTATTCTGTAGGGGCTAAAAAAGTGAAGGGAGCGTACGGAATATTTCGAAGAACCCAATAAAGAATAGCTATAGCGAAATACCCAAAAATAAAAGCATTATTATAAAATAATGAAATACGATGTGACGTAGAGAAAATATAATTATAAAGAGTTAGTCCTAACCCATATACAAGTAAGGGAAGCGTAAGTACCATGAGAGGATTCAATCTAAATGCGGCAAGAATATGTCCATGGAGCAGTTGATAAACCGCTCTTTGAGACCCACAACCCGGACAATGATATCCCGTAACCATTTTAATAGGACAGGATAGGAAGAAGGTGCTTTGAGAAGGATTAAAAAGGTAATACAATAAAAACAACCCTCCAAGACCGAAGACCAGAAGGGTTAATTTTATAGTTTTATTAGTATCCACCCATGGCTCCACCGGCAATTCCTACTACCATTAATATAATGTAAAGTACCCATACAATAGCAGCCGCTACAGCAGCCCAAATTGCAAACTTTTTAGCGTCGTTAGCAGCTTTTTGCGCTCCGGCATGATCTCCCTGTAACCAGAGTTCCTTAACTTTGGTAGATTTAATAATAGAAACAATTCCTAAAGGAAGGCAACATAATACGGTGCTTAATATAGCCCAAACAAGATGATTATCTGGGGGTGTTGCCTGTGGTTGGTTCAAATTTTCCATTTTTATAGTTGGTTAGATTAATAAGAGTTTAAATATAATGATTTTTTAAAACGTATATATTTTTTTCGGTGTAATACAATAATCAAGGGGTACGTCGTTAGGATCTTGAGGTAATTTGTCTTCAGCTTCAAATAAAGAAAGTCCAACAAGAATAGTGTCTTTACGACATTTTTCTAAAAACCTGTCATAGAATCCCTTTCCGTAACCAAGTCTGTTTCCTTTAATGTCGAACGCTAATAGTGGAACAAACACTACGTCGATTTGCTTCGGAAGCAGTTCTATACCATCTTTGGGCTCAGGAATTCCATATTTAGAATGAAGTAATATTGTGTTTTCTTGAAGCAAAAAATGCGCCATTTCAAGAGTGTTGAAATCAGATTTTGAAACGACTACACTTTTATCTCTTCCTTGAAGGATATGGAGTAGGTACTGGGTGTCCACTTCTTTTTTTTCTGAAATCGATAAAAACAAATGGTAATAAGTACCTTCCCATATCTGAAGCTTTAATGCATTATTGGCAATGGCTAGACTCGCCTCATCAATATTTTCAGTAGTGAGTGTAGCTCTATGTGCTTTGTAAGTCTGGCGGAACTGTTGTTTTGTAAGTTTACTCATGGAGCTCATCCTCTTCGGTTTCAGAAACCGTTGCATTAACAGTGGTTATATGAAATATAGCATCCCCTTGATATACAATAGGGGCATGATTTACATTAATAATATAGCCTTCATTTGGTGCAATTACCTTATGTCGCATCTCTCCAAATGGATCGGTGATGGTTGCCAAAAACTCTCCTTTTTCTACGTGTTTATTGCATTCAATTTTAATGTGTAACAAACCACTTTTTTGAGCACGCATCCATTTCGTTTTTTCAATAAGTACAGTTTTTCTTTTAGGAGCTGGCGCCTCAAAAGAATCTGAAAGCATATTGAAATGAGACAGAAAACGCATTGTACCATCCACTCCT
Source organism: Cochleicola gelatinilyticus (assembly GCF_001637325.1). Lineage (GTDB taxonomy): Bacteria > Bacteroidota > Bacteroidia > Flavobacteriales > Flavobacteriaceae > Cochleicola > Cochleicola gelatinilyticus. Next base: position 675,736 of record NZ_LRXL01000026.1, on the reverse strand, counting down.
TCTTTCACTACGTTTTTATTGCTTTCTAAACTTTTACCTCCTTCAAATAGTAAGGTAGGTATTCCTTTTTTTGCACACGTGGTTCGGTACGATTTATCAATATTATTAGAATAAATCGTAAAAGGGGCATTAAAAATTTTTGCCAAGGTTAGTAAATAATCATCTCCGCGATGAATACGAAGTTGAGGAGCATTAAAACGACTCGCACCTCCAGTATGAAAATCGAGGCAGTAATCGGCATGTGGAAGTATTTTTTTTGTAAAGTGATAGGCTACTCTACTTGCTAAAGATCCTGTTTTGGTTCCCGGAAATACTCGGTTTAGATCTCTTCCATCGGGGAAAGTTCTCTCGGCATTTAAAAAACCGAAAATATTAAGAATGGGGATGCAAATTGTGGTTCCTCGTTTAGGGCGATTTATTTTTTTTGCAATAATCTGACGAACAATTTCCACACCATTAATTTCATCACCGTGAATCCCAGCTGTTAAAAGTACAGTTGGACCAGGTTCTGTAGAACGGGCCACAATAACCGGAATATCGATTTGTGTAGAGGTATATAATTTTGCAATGCTAAAATTGAGCATCTTAACGTCCCCTGGTACTATTTCGGTTCCTAAAATTACAAGTGTATCTTCATTGTCTGCCATGCGACTATACGTTTCTTTCTATATATTTAATAATTGAATTGGCGATGTCTTTTCCAGTAGCCGTTTCAATTCCTTCTAATCCAGGCGAAGAATTTACTTCTAAAATAAGCGGACCTCGCGCCGATTGCAGCATATCTACTCCTGCAATACCAAGTCCCATCGCTTTCGCTGCCTTGAGAGCTGCTGTTTCCTCTTCATCGGTAAGCTTAATAACAGTAGCACTTCCTCCACGGTGTAAATTGCTTCTAAATTCTCCTTCTTTACCTTGACGTTTCATTGCGCCCACTACTTGCCCATCGACAATAAATGCACGAATATCGGCACCACCGGCTTCTTTTATAAATTCTTGCACGATTACTCGAGCTTGTAAATTATTAAAAGCCTCAATGACAGATTCGGCAGCTTTTTTTGTTTCAGCTAGAATGACACCAATTCCTTGAGTTCCTTCTAATAACTTAATAATTACAGGAGCACCACCAGCTTGCTCAACGACTTCTTTAACATCTTTAGAGTAGTTGGTGAAGATGGTTTTCGGAAGTCCTAAACCAGCCCTTGAGAGAATTTGAAGGCTTCGTAATTTATCGCGAGAACGAACCAAAGCTTGAGACTCGGTAGTAGTAAATGCGCGCATCATTTCGAATTGTCGCACTACTGCCGTACCATAAAAAGTAACCGAAGCACCAATTCTAGGGATTACTGCATCGATATTTTCTAATTTCTGCCCTTTGTAATATATACAGGGGTTTTTTTTCTCGATCACAATATCACATTTGGTGTGATTGATAATTTCTACCGAATGGCCTCTTTTTTTTGCCGTTTCAACCAAACGTTTTGTAGAATACAGATTCGGATTCGCAGATAATATTTTAATGTTCATTTTTTAATTTTAGTTTGTAAGAGAGGTTGGTCTTATTTATATCGACTACGAATCTTTTGGTTAAAAATTTTCTTCCTAGTAGAACAGGATATTTCATTTCGGCACGGTCGCTCAAGGTTAAAAAAATAGGATATACTTTTCCAAAGAGCAAAATTTCAGTTAAAATTCGATACCGAGCTTGACTTTGCCCATTGCTACTTTTAACTACTTTTACATCATACTTATCGAATGTAATTTCTTTATTATGATAATCGGGATGCTCTTCATCTAGAAATTTACATTTCAAGTAATTATCTTCCACGACAATTTCTGTGCAATGAATGGAAGAGGTAAAAGCACCTGTGTCAATTTTAATTGCTAGATCAAAAAGATTTAATAGAGGAAAATCTGCTTTATCGGTCCTACCTATACTTCGTTTCAAATGTGAATAATTTTATAATTGCAAGATACTAAAAAGACTTTCTAACAAAGAAGAAGGATTAAAGGGTTTAAATGGTTTAAGAGAATCTTAGCGTTTATGTCGTTCTAAGTACTCAATAATATGCTTTGATACATCGATACCGGTTGTGTTTTCGACACCTTCTAAACCGGGAGTTGAATTAACCTCTAACACTAATGGACCTCGTTTAGATTGTAGAATATCCACGCCACATACACCAAGATTTAAAGATTTTGCAGCTCTTAGTGCTGCATTTTTTTCAGCTTCGGAAAGCTTTATTGCTTCGGAAGAACCTCCACGGTGTAAATTAGAGCGAAAGTCACCTTCTTTTGCTTGTCTCCGCATGGAAGCGACAATAGACCCACCTACAACAATTACACGAAGATCGGCTCCCTTAGATTCTTCAATGTATTCCTGAAGCAGAAATCGGGACCGAGTAGAACGAAGGGTCTCAAGTGTTGCCAATGCATTTTTATACGATTCGCATAAAATAACTCCGGTTCCGTGCGTACCTTCTAATAATTTTATAATTACAGGACCTTGGCCAAAATCACGCAAAAAATCTTCTGCGTAGTACTGGGATACTAATGTTGTTTTTGGTAACGGAACTCCCGCTTTTGCCATTATTTGAAAACTAGCCCATTTATCACGGGAAATTCGAATCCCTTCAGAAGAAACTATCGAAAAGACCTCCATAGCTTCAAAATGTCGCACTAATGATGTGCCATAATAGGTGTTCGAAGCACCAATTCGCGGAATAATAGCATCGAGATCATCAATAAGTTTATCGTGATATTGCAATAATGCTTTGTCGTCTTCTATGAATACATTGCAATAGGTTGGATCTATCACTTCTATCGAGTGATTTAAAGCCTCCCCTGCTTTTAGAAGACTTTGAGTAGAATATAATGTCTCCCCTCGAGACAAAATGGCGATATTCATGACTTTTAATTATGTTCTGCAATGTAGAAAATAAATATAAATCGAGAAGTACCCTAATAACAATTATAACACGTGAGAGGAGACATTCTTATTTAATAAACAATAGGTGTTTAAAAGTTAACGGTAACCTTACCTCTTAAAAAGAAAGGGGTTCCAGGAGTAAAGTGAATTTCCTCGGTAGGCTCAGCTTCGTTAAACAGTCGACTCTCTGTGGCAAATTGTGTTTCGTTCCATTCGGTATCGAATAGATTTTCTACAATAATTCCGAAAACAAAGTTTTTATAGGTGTAGTTGATGTTAAAGTCGGTCACAAAATATCCCTCAGCAATAATGCTATTGTCTTCATTAGCAGCACGGTCTTTTATAAAGCGATAATTTAATCCTCCCGAAAAATCTCCTACATTTTCGAAAGTAACACCTCCCGTTGAGGTAAGGTCCGGTGCTAAAGGAATATAGTCTGCACCTTCAGGTTCGTCTGTACTTCGAGCATAAGTATAATTTATGTCTCCAAATAGATACAGCCAATCTAAAGCTTCATAACGCATTCCGAAGTCAACCCCTAAACGACGAGATTTTCCACTAGGTTCAACAATTCCAGCGTCACCTACATACACAAATTCTTGATCTAAAAACAACGACCAAAGCGTACTGTTAATAATGAACTTGTCGGTTATTTTGTAGATCGCTCCTATATCGGTTCCGTAGGCTGCAGGTAAAATATCTTCCCCATTGTTAGCTACTACTACACGAGCATCGTTGGAATGAAAACCAACTCCAGTTTTTAAAAATAACTGTAAGGTTCGATTGGGACTGTATGTAACGTTCAATTTCGGACTTGCAAATACCTTGCTTTCGCTCTTATTGTCGTACGTTTCAGTTAGAAAATTTTCATAATCGAATTTAAAGTAATCAAGACGAAGACCTGGTGCAACTTTAAAGTCTCCCATATCGAATTCTGTATTCAGAAAAGCAAAAGCGTTTAGCTCATCTACATTTCCAAAAGCGAGACGTTCTAAAATTTCTTTTCGGTTTTTGGTTCGTGACAATTCCACGTTGTTTACATCATCATAGCGAATTCCCATACCGGCAGTATATTCAAAATCGGTACTTCCAAGATTGAGATCTTTAGAATATGCAGTTTGAAATCCAAGTATATTTCGATCTTCCTGCTGCATAATCTGGTCTCCGTTTACTGGGTCCTCTAAAAAGAACGTAAAGTTTGAAAACAGTTGAAAGTCATAATGTGAATAAAAAGCAGAAGTCTTTAATTTAGAATTATCAGTAAGAATTTTACTGTGATTTACTAAAACATTCGTTCTACTAGTATTTCCGCCTTCGGTATCATCAATCGCACCAAAACGTCCAATAATGCCAGCATCAACAGCGCGCTGCGGAATTTGCCCTGAAGCATCCCACTTGCTTTGAAAATGAGAAGCGGTAAACGAAACTTCCTGATCTTGGGCTACTTTAAAATTGTATTTCCCCATCAGGTTAAAGCGATTAAAATTTTGTGGGGTATCATATGGTCCATCGAAAGAGTTATAAGAACTAGCGATATAAGCATTGCTTTTTTCGGTTTCAAGAACATTAAATAATCCTACGGTTCGAAAACTATTAAAATCCCCTAACTCTACAGATACAGAACTATTATCGATACGTTCTTTCGTTTTAAAGGCAACATAACCAGCCGTGGTAAAATCACCTCGTTCTGCGTAAAAAGGCCCTTTTCCAAAATCTATTTTTTCGATTGTTTCTGGGATTAAGAAATGCAGATCACTATATCCTTGTCCGTGTGCATGCGACACCATATTAACTGGAAGCCCATCTACCGAAAGACTAATGTCGGTACCGTGATCGATATCGAATCCGCGTAAGAATATTTGTTCTGCTTTACCACCACCTGCGTGTTGCCCAATTATAAGCCCAGGTACTTTTCGCAGTACTTCTTGCGTATTCTTTACGGGATCGTTTTGTAGATCGATCGAAACAATTTGATTGAGGGTATTTACTTCGGGTGAAATCACGATCTGACTTAAAGAAACAGCGCTTTGTTGTAATGTAATGGTGATTTCTGAAGAAAGATCTTCTTCTGCCACCGTGTAAACAAAGGTTTCATACCCTAAGTAAGAACTATATATTTGGTCGTTTACTGAAACATTATCTAAAATAAATGTTCCTTGCGAATTAGTGTGCGAATGTGTTCCGCTGTCTTTATTGAAGATCGCCACATCTTCCATAGGCGTATTGTTTTGAGTTACTACTTTTCCTTTAAGCGTTTGCGATTGTGCATACGCGCAGCAAAGTAGCATACTCCATATAAGTATACTTTTCATAAAAAATTTTTTGAATAAGAGAATGTTTCAGAAGGAGTACTTCCGAAAATTAGGTGCGATTATGAAAAGAAAAACCTGGGTGGAGGGGTGTCGTTTCGAGGTACGACAGAATAGGTTTCAGAAACAAAAAAGAATAAAGATTTTTTAAAAGGCTTCGGAAGGGTTTCAGAAGTGAAATTAGGCTCTTGAAAGTGCTTGTCGAATTTTAGTTCTTTTGAATGCATTTCACTATCGGAAGCATTTTTTTCCGAAGAAAACAATTCTGAAAGAAAGGAGATAGCTTTGTGCTCATGCCCATGTTCAATATCTGCATCGTGTGCCAACTCATGCGAATAGTCAACATCGGTTTGTAATATCGCATGTTCTAATTTATGAAAACCCTCTAATAAAGGTTTCTGTAATGGTACCAACAAGTATACGAAAGCCAACACCAAAATGGCTGGTTTTTGTATCGCTTTAAGAATTGTTAGTAGTGTCATTTTATAGGGTTGGTATTTAAAAGTACGCAAATACACGACGTTTGGATTTTAAAATGTTTTTTTTAGCGGTTTATTAACAGTTATTGCTTCTTGATTTCTAATTGAAAAATAAAATTGCTAGTATCTTTGAAGTATGGCTGAAGCTTCGGTACCCTTACAAATTTCTACCTTACCCAATTCTCCTGGGGTCTATCAATATTACGATAAAGATGGAAAATTACTGTATGTTGGGAAAGCAAAGAATTTAAAAAAAAGGGTCTCTTCTTATTTCAATAAACAACATGACAATGCCCGCACCCGATTGTTGGTGCGCCGAATAAAGGATATTAAGCACATTGTGGTGGCAACAGAAACCGATGCTCTTTTGCTGGAAAATAACTTAATTAAAAAGTACCAGCCAAAGTACAATGTCATGCTCAAAGATGACAAAACATATCCTTGGATTTGTATTAAGAATGAGCGTTTTCCGAGAGTTTTTCCTACTCGACGGCTTATCAAGGATGGCTCCGAATATTTTGGTCCTTACACGAGCATGAAAACGGTGCATACCTTATTAGATCTTATAAAAGGGTTGTATCCCTTACGCACATGTAATTACGACCTTTCTGAAGAAAAAATACAGAACGGAAAATACAAGGTATGTCTCGAATACCATCTTGGAAATTGCTCTGGACCTTGCGAAGGGATGTATTCTGAAGCAGAATATAACGAGAACATTGAGGCAATTAGGAATATAGTAAAAGGAAATTTTAAAGATTCGCTCGTACGATTTAAAAAACAAATGAAGCAGTATGCCGAAGATTTAAAATATGAAGATGCTCAGCGTGTTAAAGAGAAAATTGAGGTTCTTGAAAATTATCAGGTGAAATCGACCGTTGTAAATCCGAAAATTAATAACGTCGATGTCTTTTCGATAATTAGTGATGAAAGTTATGGATATGTAAACTTTTTACAATTGTCTTTTGGGGCCATTATTCGCTCCCATACGTTAGAGATTAAAAAGAAACTTGATGAAACCGACAAGGAGTTGCTTCAGCTAGCGGTGATCGAACTTAGACAGCGCTTTAACTCACAGTCGAAAGAGATTTACGTGCCTATAAAGATAGATGCCGAAGAAGGAGTAAAAGTGCATATTCCGAAGGCAGGCGATAAAAAGCACATTTTAGATCTGTCGGTTCGAAATGCCAAATATTTTAGAATGGAGCGGTTTAAGCAAGCAAAGATTGTAGATCCCGATCGTCATGAAAAACGAGTCATGGCACAGATGAAAAAAGATCTCCGACTTACCGAAGAACCACGTCACATTGAATGTTTCGATAATAGTAATATTCAAGGGACAAATCCAGTAGCGGCATGTGTGGTTTTTAAAAACGGAAAACCAAGCAAGAAGGACTATCGTAAATTCAATATAAAAACAGTAGAAGGTCCAGATGATTTTGCGTCAATGGAAGAAGTCGTGTATCGCCGTTATAAAAGATTGCTAGATGAAGAGCAACCCTTGCCACAACTCATCATCATAGATGGAGGAAAGGGGCAGTTATCTTCTTCGTTAAAAAGTCTTGACAAACTTGGACTGCGAGGAAAGATTGCAATAATTGGTATTGCTAAACGACTGGAAGAATTGTTTTATCCAGATGATCCCATCCCATTGTATTTAGATAAAAAATCGGAAACTTTAAAGATCATTCAGCAATTACGAAACGAAGCACATCGATTTGGTATCACTTTTCATCGTGATAAACGAAGCAAGCAAGCACTGAATACAGAATTGGAATCAATTTCTGGAATTGGGGAAAAGACGGTCGTCGATTTATTGCAACATTTTAAAAGCACTAAACGAGTTTCTCAAGCAAGTTTTGAAGCCCTTGCTAAAATAATAGGAAGTAGTAAAGCAAAGAAAATTGTTGAGCATTTTCAGAAATAATTAATTATAAGAGTTAAAACCAATACAAACCCTTGAGAAAAATAATCGTCATATTCACTTTGTTAATTTCAGCCATTGGTTGGGCTCAGGATGCGCGTTCTGAAGATATAAAAGTAGGGCTGGTTTTAAGTGGTGGTGGTGCAAAAGGACTAGCACACATTGGAGCGTTAAAAGTTATCGAAGAAGCTGGAATACGTATCGACTATATTGGCGGTACAAGTATGGGTGCTATTGTTGGAGCATTATATGCCTCAGGTTATACAGCGAGGCAATTAGATTCTATTTTTAATGTAGTGGATTTTAACACGTTAATTCAGGATGATATTCCACGTAGTGCAAAAACTTTTTATGAAAAAGATGAATCTGAAAAATATGCCATCACATTGCCATTTGATGACTTCAATGTTGGATTTCCCTCTGGGTTATCGAAAGGGCAAAATGTATATAATTTGCTTTCTAAACTAACGGGACATGTACATAATGTCTCCGATTTCAGCAAATTACCAATACCTTTTTTTTGCGTAGCGACCGATGTGGAAACAGGAAAAGGAAAAGTTTTAGATAAGGGGTATCTTCCGCGAGCTATTACCGCCAGTGGAGCATTGCCCTCATTATTTAGCCCTGTTGTTATAAACGATACAGTGTTTGTGGATGGTGGTGTAGTTAACAACTATCCTGTAGATGAGGTGCGAGGAAAAGGTATGGATGTTATTATAGGAGTAGATGTGCAAGATAGTCTTAGAACTCGAGATGAAATGAGCTCGGCATTCGAGGTATTGGTTCAAATAAATAATTACCGTACGATTAACGATATGGTAAAAAAACGAAAAAAAACAGATATTTATATACACCCTGAGATTGATGATTTTAGTGTCGTAGCCTTTAGTGAAGGGAAAAAAATAGTGGCTTCTGGAGAGACAGCAGCAGGGCTGGTTCGACAGAAATTAGATTCGGTTGCAGCGAAACAAAAGATAAAACCAAAAACAGAAGTAAAATTCTTAAAAAGAAAGTCGGTTTTTATAAAAGCAGTAGATATTCAAGGTACTGAAAATTACACACGATCGTATGTTTTAGGAAAATTGAAACTTCGAATAAATACAGAAACAACTTACGAACGCTTCAATGAAGGTGTGAATAATTTATCTGCTACGGGAAATTTTCAAGATATAAACTATCGTTTCAGAGAAGATGAAAACGGAAAATTTACCGTTGAGTTTACTTTGCGTGAAAACCCCTCTAAAATGGCATTACGTTTTGCGGCTCATTATGATGACCTTTATCGTACTGCTGCTCTTATAAATATTACAAGAAAAAGACTATTTACAAATAATGATATTGCCTCGTTCGATTTTAAAGTGGGTGATAACATTCGATACGATTTTAATTATTATATCGATAAAGGATATTATTGGAGTATTGGCTTAAATTCACATTTCAACTTCTTTGATAAAGATGTACCTTATGAATTCGTTTCTCCAGAAATTTCAGAACAGAATAATGTTCCTATCAATGAAATTAATTTGGAATATGGAGACCTTACGAATCAATTATATGTGGAAACGCTTTTCCGAAGAACTTTTTTACTGGGTTTAGGGATAGAGCATAAATGGTTGCGTTACCTTTCGCCCACCATAGGGATCGACGAAAATGAGAATCTTCGAACTGTTTTTGAAAACACAAATTTCTTCAGTACTTATGGTTATTTAAAATACGATACATTCGACAATACTTTTTTCCCGAACAGTGGAATTTATTTTGAAGGAGATTTTCATTTTTATGTTTTTGCGGAAGGGATGGACCCTTCGTTCGATCAATTTTCTATAGCACAGGCGAAAGTAGCCTATGCTCATTCTTTTTCTGACAAATTTTCGGCACAGATAAGTACCGAAGGAGGGTTTAAAATTGGAGGGAAAGACACGCGATCTTTAGATTTCTTTTTAGGAGGTTATGGATACAAACGGCTTAACAATATTATCCCATTATATGGCTATGAGGCATTAGACCTTAGAGGTGATACCTATTTAAAATCTTCGCTCACTTTCGATTATGAGATTTTTAAAAAAAACCATATAAGTTTATCTGCAAATATATCTAATGTTGGTGATGATCTTTTTAGTACTGGACAATGGGCCGATGGGATCGATTATAGTGGATTTGCAGCGGGTTACGGTCTCGATACTTTTTTAGGGCCGCTAGAAGTTAAATACTCATTTTCACCAGAGATCGACGAAAGTGTCTGGTATGTTTCAGTAGGGTTTAGGTTTTAATAAAGTCTTACGATAAAAGCCATAAAATTTTTCCGATATTTGTGTAGTAAATAGCACCTTATGCCATTCTATCACAAACTCGGGAAGATACCTCCCAAACGACATACACAATTTAGAAAACCTGATGGATCTCTCTATTCCGAACAGCTTTTTGGAACCATTGGTTTCGACGGGATGTATTCGAACTCCTATCATGAGCATCGTCCTACACAGGTAAAAGAGATTAAACGACAATACAGCGTTGCGCCGAAGATCGCAAAAGAGAACAATATGCAGTCGTATCGTTTTCGAGGCTTTCAAGTTAAACCCGAAAAAGATTACCTAGAAAGTAGAAAAGCAGTCCTTACAAATAGTGATTGCACTATTATTTTAGCTGCGCCTAAAGAATTACAAACCGATTATTTTTATAAAAATACCGATGCCGATGAATTAATATTTATTCATAAAGGTACGGGGACGCTTCGTACACACTTAGGAAACCTAAAATTCGAATATGGAGACTATCTTTTAGTGCCGCGCGGAATTATTTATAAAATAGATTTCGATACCGAAGACAACAGGCTTTTTATTGTAGAATCGAGACGTCCTATTTATACGCCAAAACGCTATCGTAACTGGTTTGGACAACTTTTAGAACATTCCCCTTTTTGTGAGCGGGATCTTCGAAAGCCAACCGATTTAGAGACACATGATGAAAAGGGTGATTTTCTCATTAAAATAAAAAAGAAAGACGAAATTTTTGAAATGATCTACGCCACACATCCTTTCGATGTAGTTGGTTATGACGGATATAACTATCCATATGCTTTTTCAATTCACGATTTCGAACCCATTACTGGACGCATTCATCAACCGCCTCCTGTACATCAAACATTCGAAACAGATGCATTTGTAGTGTGTAGTTTTGTGCCTCGTTTGTACGACTACCACCCACTAAGTATTCCAGCGCCTTACAACCATAGTAATATCGATAGCGATGAGGTATTGTACTATGTAGATGGCGATTTTATGAGCAGAAACGATGTGGATGCTGGACATATTTCACTACACCCAGCGGGAATTCCCCATGGTCCGCACCCAGGTTCTACAGAAAGAAGTATTGGTAAAACCCGAACCGACGAATTAGCGGTTATGGTAGATACCTTTAAGCCCTTAATGGTAACTGAAGAAGCTATGAAAATAGCCGATGAGAAATATTTTCAATCATGGTTGGAAGACAATCATTAGAAATATGTATTTCACATAGCTTTATTAATGAATAAACTTTCTACTGAAAAAAAACAAAAAATTCGCTTCTACTGAAGCATATAAATATCACAGCATGGCAAGAGAAATAAAGAATCTTAAAGACTTACAAAATACAGAGTACGGACTGAAAAAATTATTCAGTGATGCTGAAGATTTTCTTCCATTATTAGGAACAGATTACGTAGAACTATACGTTGGAAATGCAAAACAGGCAGCTCATTATTACAAAAGTGCCTTTGGATTTCAGTCGATGGCATATGCCGGTTTAGAAACAGGACTTAAAGACCGTGTGTCGTACGTATTAAAACAAGACAAGATTAGGTTAGTGTTAACCACTCCATTAAAAAAAGATGGGGAACTTAATAGGCATATTAATGAACATGGAGATGCAGCAAAAGTAATTGCCCTTTGGGTGGGCGATGCCGCAAAAGCCTTTGAAGAAACCACCAAGCGAGGAGCAAAACCTTATTTGGAGCCTACCAAAGAAGAAGATGAACATGGTCACATTATTAAATCGGGAATTTATACCTACGGAGAAACAGTGCATTTATTTATTGAACGCAAAAACTACAACGGAGTATTTCTTCCTGGATTCGAAAAATGGGAATCACATTATAATCCAGAGCCAGTAGGATTAAAATTTATTGATCATATTGTTGGAAATGTAGGTTGGGACGAAATGAACAAATGGTGTAAATTCTACGCAGAAGTTATGGGTTTTGCACAAATTATATCGTTTGCCGACGATGACATTGCTACCGAGTACACAGCATTAATGAGTAAGGTGATGAGTAATGGTAATGGGCGAATTAAGTTTCCGATTAATGAGCCTGCAAAAGCAGAAAAGAAGTCACAGATTGAGGAATATTTAGATTTTTATAATGGTCCCGGAGTGCAACATTTGGCATTAGCTACAGATGATATTGTAGCGACGGTTTCAGCAATGCGAGATCGCGGCGTAGAATTTTTATATGTTCCCGATACTTATTATGATGATATATTAGATCGAGTGGGAGAAATCGATGAGGATGTCGAGGTCTTAAAAAAGCATGGAATTTTAATCGATCGTGACGAAGAGGGTTATTTACTTCAGTTATTTACAAATAATGTATTAGACAGACCTACGATGTTTATTGAAATTATTCAAAGAAAGGGAGCGCAATCTTTTGGGGTTGGTAATTTCAAGGCTCTATTTGAAGCCATCGAAAGACAACAGGAAAGACGTGGTACCTTGTAACAAAATAGTGTAACAAAAATAAAACTCCATCGTTATTATGATGGAGTTTCATTTTTGGAACAAAACTTGTAATTCCAATACCGAATTGGAAAACCCCAAGCTATGAAAAAAGTACTTACCTTATTATTAATTTTCAACATCACCCTAGTGATGGCACAAGACCGAGCTTTTGGAGATGGCGAATATTTAAAATTTAGAGTACATTATGGGCTTGTAACTGCGGGTTATGCCACATTAGAAGTAGATGAGGTTCGTTTAAATGGAAAAGAAGTATTCCATATACAGGGTTTTGGAGCGACCACAGGTCTTTCTAAATTTTTTTTTAAAGTAGAAGACAAATATCAATCCTATGTCGATAAAGAAAAAGACATTCCATATCGATTTATTCGAAAAATAGACGAAGGAGGATATACTAAAGATATCCAGATCGATTTTAATCACGCTAGCGGAATGGCGCGCGTGAATGATAAAAAACACAATAAGATTGAAGAGGTTCCGCTGCCTCCAAGTCCACAAGATATGGTTTCAGCGTTTTATTATTTAAGAAATCATGTTGATATTGCGACGGTAAAGGAAGGTGATGTAGTTGATATGAATATGTTTTTCGATAGAGGAAATCATAAATTCAGACTTAAATTCTTGGGTAGAGAGACCTTAAAAACTAACTTTGGAAAAGTTCCTTGTTTAAAATTTCGGCCATATGTAGAAGCGGGTCGAGTGTTTAAAGAAGAAGAAAGTCTTACTGTTTGGGTAACCGATGATGAAAATAAAATGCCGGTACTCATTAAGGCAGAACTCGCAGTAGGGTCGTTAAAAGCATCATTAACAGAATATAAAGGATTGAAGCATCAGTTTAGAATAATACCGGACTAACCACCCTCTTTATGGATTCAAAAACAACCCAGCAAGTAAAACAACTCGAAGAAAAATTTAAAAATTCAGGACAAGATCTAAGTTCTTATCTTGATGGATTATTATACGATCGGTACCTTACCTATTGGGATTACATTCATTTAGACACCTTACTAAGCCTTCAGATCCCGAGGACTCATTTTCCTGACGAAGAAATTTTTATTGCCTACCATCAGATTACCGAGTTGTATTTAAAGTTGATTATTCATGAACTAAAACAGATCATAGACGACAAAGTACAACAAGCAGATTTTTTCAGAAAAAAAGTAAAACGTATTAATAGGTATTATAGAATTCTTATCGAATCGTTCGATGTGATGATTCTTGGTATGGAACGCGACCAATTCTTAAAATTTAGAATGTCTTTATTGCCCGCAAGTGGATTTCAATCGGCACAATTTCGAATGATTGAGATTTATTGCACCCCACTTCATCACTTAACGCACAAAGATGTAAGGGATCAATTTTCAGAAAAAAGTAATTTAGAAGAAGTTTATGAAAATTTATATTGGAAACGAGGCGCAACCGATCTCGAGACTGGAGAAAAGACTTTAACGTTAAAGCAGTTTGAATATCGCTATACACCTCGTTTTATCCGTACTGCAAATGAGGTGCTTAATCAGACTATTTATCATAAATACATGCAGTTGCCCAAGAAAGAAAGGGAAAATGAATTGCTGATAAAAGAATTGCGAAGAATGGACGTTACTATTAATGTAGATTGGCTTCTTATGCACATTGGTGCTGCATACCGTTATTTAAACAATGACAAAGGAAAAGAGATTTCAGCGACTGGAGGGACGAATTGGAAGCAATTTTTACCGCCAACGTTTCAGAATATCCAATTTTTTCCCAACCTTTGGAGCCAGGAAGAACTTGATAACTGGGGTCACGAATGGGTGACTCATACATTTAACCCCGAAAAAAAGCAGTAATATTTTGAAAAGAATTCCCCTCGCGATCGCGATCCTACTCCTACTTATAGGTTGCGATACTCAGAAAGACGATGTAGTAGAAGAGGCAACAATAGAAGAAGTTCCCGAAGTTATTGAGGAATATGGTTACAATTTAAAAGAATTTCTGGTGATGCGCGATACCATTCGCCCAGGAGATACGTTTGGTGCAATTCTAGATGCCAACGGAGTTACACAGGACAAAATCTTCGAGGTAGCCAATAAGTTTAGAGACAGTTTTAATGTTCGAAAAATAGTGGTTGGAAAGCCTTACGTTTTGCTAAACGCAAAAGATTCAACCAATCACACACAAGTCTTTATTTACGAAACGAACAAAGTTGATTATGCTGTAGTTGACCTTCGGAATGAGATGAACGTTTATAACGACCGTAAACCGGTTTCGTATGTGGAACGAGTTGCTTCGGGAGTAATTACTAGCTCCTTGTCTGAAACGATGGAAGCTCAAAATTTAAGTCCGAACATGACCGACAAGCTTGCGAATATTTATGCTTGGACGGTGAACTTTTTTCATCTTCAGAAAGGCGATAGGTTTAAAGTAGTGTATTCAGAAAAATTTATTAACGACACTATTTCGGCAGGATTACAAGAGATTAAAGCTGCTTATTTTGAACATCGGGGAAAACCCTTATATGCTTTTAATTTCGAAACCGATAGTATTCGAGATTATTACGATCAAAATGCAGACAATTTACGGCGTGCATTTCTAAAAGCACCCGTTAAATTTAGCCGTATCTCTTCACGGTATAACTTAACAAGACGTATAAAATATTATGGGTATAAATTACGACCCCATAAAGGAACCGATTTTGCCGCTCCTTTAGGTACACCAATTCTCGCAACAGCCGATGGAACTGTCTCTAAATCTGAATACCGGGGTGGAAATGGTAACTATGTGAAGATTCGTCACAATGGAACTTATGAAACGCAATACCTTCATATGAAAAAAAGGAACGTTCGTGTAGGAGAGTTTGTTCGCCAAGGAGATGTTATAGGCTGGATTGGAATGACGGGAAACTCGGGCGGACCCCATGTTTGTTATCGCTTTTGGAAGAATGGAAAACAAGTGGATCCATTTCAACAAGATTTGCCCTTATCGAAGCCACTTCCGAAAGAATATCGTACAGAATTTGACACTTTCGTACTTCCTTTAAAGGAACAGTTAGACTGTTTAACATATTAATTTCTTCTTTTTTATATTGTTAATAACCCTGTTATAAACTAAGGCGCTGAAATCCAAAAATTTAGCGAATTCCTATTACATTTAGTTGTCAAAAATTTTCTTAATAATTTCTTAACCTTTCACTAAAATAATTGGAATAATTAGGAGTATTTTTGCTGCAAATTTTAATAACTAAATTTTAAACTATGAAAAAACTATTACTTTTAGTTACTTTTTTAGTAGTAGGAATATTTACTTCTTACGCTCAAGGGGTAACTACTTCTTCGATTAATGGTCGAATAACTGACGATTCAGGAGAGCTTCTCTCTGGTGCCAATGTAGTTGCCGTACACACCCCATCTGGTACGAAATACGGTGCAATTACCGATTTTGATGGATTTTTCAGAATTGTAAACATGCGTGTTGGAGGTCCTTACACAATTACTATTAGTTATGTAGGATATGAAAATTTTGAAAAAACAGATCTTTATCTTCAGTTAGGAGATTCAGAAGAAATTGACGTTGTAATGACAGGATCTGCTAGCGAGTTGGAAGAGATTGTGATTACAGCACAACGAGGTGGTGTTTTTGATTCTGGAAATACGGGTACTGAAACAAATGTTTCCACGCGTGAAATTAATGCATTACCATCTGTTACTAGAGGTCTTGGAGATTTTGTTCGTAAAACTCCTCAAGCATTGGTTACTGAAGGAGGATCTATATCTCTTGCTGGACAAAACAATCGATACAATTCTATTTATTTAGATGGTACTGTAAATAACGACGTATTTGGTTTAGCTGGTTCTGGAACTAATGGAGGGCAAACAGGTGTTAATCCATTATCTATTGATGCAATCGAATCTTTTCAAATTAACTTATCTCCTTTTGATGTAAGACAATCTGGTTTTTCTGGTGGAGCAATTAATGCGATTACAAGATCAGGTACAAACCAAACAGAAGGTTCTGCATATTTCTTTTTTAGAAATCAAAGTTTAGCAGGAAAGACTCCTGGTGCTATCGAGACCGATTCTAGAGAGAAGTTGGATGACTTTACCGCTCAATTGTATGGAGCAAGAATTGGAGGAGCTTTAATACAAGATAAATTATTTTATTTTGTTAATTACGAGAGACAAGATGAAGAGACGCCACAGCCTTTTAATGTGGGTGAATATGATGGAAATTCTTCAATTCAACAAATTAACGATTTACGTCAAGGATTAATTAACACCTATGGTTATGATCCAGGAAGTTTTGCAGACAATACTAGTTCTTTAATAAGTGATAAACTTACGGTTCGTTTAGATTGGAATATCAATCAAAACAACTCTATTACTGCAAAGCATAATTACGTTAAAGCAGAGCAATCATCACCGAACTCAAGTAACTCTAGAACGATTAACTTCTTCAACAGAGGTGTGTTTTTCCCATCTACTACAAACTCTACAAGTTTAGAGTGGAATACCAGTAACGGAAGTAATCTTGCAAACAATTTAATTATTGGTTATACTTCTGTAGAAGATGATAGAGATCCACTAGGAAATCCTTTTCCTGCGGTAACAATTCGTGACGGAAGTGCAAACATTGTTTTTGGTTCTGAGCCTTTTTCTACGGCGAACCTCTTAGAGCAGCAAGTTTTTACTATTTCTGAAAACTTTTCGATATTTACAGGAGCTCATAACATTACATTAGGGGCAAACTTTGAGTCGACCGATGTATTAAACGTTTTCTTTGGTCAGAATTTTGGTGATTATACATTTCAGAGTCTTGGAGATTTCAACACTTATTTAGATGGAGTTGCAGGAAATGAAGTAGCATCAGACGATTTCTTTTATAACTATTCATTAATTGGTGGTTTCGGAGATGAAAGTCAAGGTGCAGCAGAATTTAATTATACACAATTAGGTTTTTATGCTCAAGACGAAGTTGATTTAACAGATGACGTTAAAGTTACTTTAGGTCTTCGTGTTGAAGTTCCTTATTTTGAAGACGGAACAGTAAATGAAGATTTTAATAATAGAACGATTCCATTACTAGAAAGCTTTGGAAAAGATCTTAAAAATGCTGAGGTCGGTAAAAAGATTAGAAGTCAAGCGCATGTTTCGCCACGTATCGGTTTTAACTGGGATGTAGCAGGTGAAAAGAAAACTCAGATTCGAGGAGGTTTAGGAATCTTTACTTCAAGAATTCCACTAGTTTGGCCAGGAGGAACATATAGTAACAATGGTGTGTCTCAAGGATTCTCTGCTAACTTTTTATTGCCAGAAGACCAATTGTTTAACCCTGATGTAACAGGGCAAACAGTAACTGCTGAGCCAGGAAGTGGTGCTGTAGGTGGAAATGTGGATTTATTTTCTCCTGACTTTAAATTACCACAAACATTAAAATATAATATTGCAATCGACCAAAAACTTCCAATTTGGGGATTAGTTGCTTCGGCAGATTTCTTATATAATGATGTAATTACAAATGTTTTTTACGAAAACTTAAATATTAAAGGAGCAGTAGGAACATTAAATGGAGCAGACGATAGACCTTATTACAACGATAGTAGCCCAATAGACAATACTTATGGTCGAATCATCTTAGGGTCTAATACTGGTTTAGGATACTCTTACAACGCAACGTTTACATTAACAAAGCCATTCTCTAATGGGTTCTCAGGACAAGCGTCTTATACGTATGGTGATGGACAATATGTTTTTGAAGGAACTTCATCTCAGAATAGCTCACAATGGAGAAACTTGATTACCGTAAATGGTAAAAATGCAAATCCACGTGCAACAAATTCACAATTTGCTACAGGACATAGAATTTCAGCAAATGCATTATATGAACTTGATTGGAGTGAAAATGTAAAAACTACTTTCGGAGTATTCTATACTGGACAAGAAGGGTCACCTTATAGCTTTACATACAATGAAGGAGCAGATCTTTTAAACGATGATTCTAGAGATAATGCATTAATTTACATTCCTGCAAATCAGTCGGAAATTAATTTAGTGCCATTGGAAGATGGTGATGGAAATATTATTGCAACACCTGAAGGACAATGGAATGCACTGAATGCTTTTATTGAAAACAATGATTATTTAAGAGGTAGAAGAGGACAGTATGCAGAAAACAACGGAGATAGAGGCCCTTGGAGCCATATCTTTGACGTGAAAGTTCTTCAAGATTTTTCTTTAGATCTAGGAAATAACAAACACACATTTCAAGCATCTTTAGATATATTCAATTTTGGTAATCTATTAAATAAAGATTGGGGAGTACGTAAGTTTGTGCCAAGTCAAGTTGGATTGTTAACAACTGAAAGTGCAGGACCAGATCCAGAATTTACTTTCGATCCTTCTTTCCTTGATGGTATTGAAGAAATTGACGATAGTGGAGTTCAATCTTCAAGATGGCAAATGCAGATTGGATTACGTTATTTATTTAATTAAGACAATTAACATTTAAAATATAAAAAACCGCCTTGAGTTTCAAGGCGGTTTTTTTATGGAATAATCCCTACCTTTGGGAAGCTAAAACAACATCTATGTACACCACTGTTCAATTTATACACTCTTACTGGGCTTATCTAGTCGTTCTTATTGTAACACTCGCAACTATTAATGCCCTAGCGGGTTACTTTTCTAAAAGAGAATATGCTCCAAAAGATTTTCGAATCTCCTTATTTGCACTTATTGTTACACACATACAACTCCTTATTGGCTTGGTACTTTTCTTTGTATCTCCCCTAGGATTACAAAATATTACCAACAACGGAATGGGTGAGGTTATGAGCAACCCTACTTATAGATTGTATGCTGTAGAACATCCACTCATGATGCTCATCACGGTAGTGCTAATTACGGTAGGATACTCAAAACACAAAAAGAAATTAGTCTCGACACCTAAATTTAAAATGCTAGCGATCTTTTATACGCTCGCGCTAATAGCATTATTAAGTAGAATCCCATGGGGACAATGGTTTAATTAATGCTTTGAAATAGCACTACAAGTTTTAAATACGGGCAGTCTTAGTCTACCTAAACAACGAATCCACAACTCTTAGTAAGATATTGTGGATTCGTTTTTTTTATTGCTTCTGAAAGTTTTTCGCTTCATTACTTTCAGAACGGGAAATGAGTGTTTTTTTATTCTTCCGAAGCAATCTCTTTTATTAAATAAAGATACACCGGAAAGTGATCACTGTATCCGCCCGTAAATCCACCGTCTGCAAAACTACGATAGGGATATCCTTTATACCGTCCTCTTGGGTTTGCTAGATACGTTTTGTTATAGATTCCAGCTTTATAAAAACGATAGCTTGAGAAATCTTTTTTAGTGAGTTCGGTAGAAACAATCATTTGGTCGAATAAATTCCAGCTGTCGCGATACGCAAGGGTACCAAGTCCTTTCTGAAACATTTCCTCCATTGGGTTATATAGCTCTTTTAATTCCATATTTTCCCGGTCGTCTTTTGCTTTTAATACTTCTTTTACACTAGGACTTACAGGATCATCATTTAAATCTCCCATGGTGATAATTTTTGCATAAGGGTCTTCACTAAAAAGCGAGTCTATTAAACGCTTATTAAGAGCAGCAGCTTTCATACGTTTTGGGCGACTTCGTGCTTCTCCACCACTTCGGGATGGCCAGTGGTTTACAATTACGTGAATTTTTTCTCCATCAAGCATTCCGCTTACTAATAGTTGATCTCTCGTAAACACCCGTTTGCTTCGGTCTTGATCGTCGTAAATTAATAACTCATGCGCTTTGTAATTTGTGGGCGTGAAAAGTTTCTTTTGGTACAACAAGGCAACATCGATTCCTCTTCGGTCTGGAGAATCAAATTGAATAATACCGTATTCTTTATTTCGCAATGCATCATCATTTACAAGATCTTCAAGCACTTTTCGGTTTTCCGTTTCACAAAGTCCAATAACAGCAGGAGGGGTGCCTGTGACATCTGCACCAATTTCTGAAATTACCTTTGCCATATTTTTTATTTTAGCATTGTATATGGCTTCTGTCCAATGATCTTTTCCGTTCGGTGTGCGATCGTCATCGAAAGTGAGGGGGTCGTCCTCAAAATCAAAGAGGTTTTCGATATTATAAAAAGCAACGGTATTCACTTTATATTTTTTCTTTTCTTGCGCAAAAGTTACTGTAGTAATTAATGCTAATAGGAATGTAATTGGTAGAAATTTGTTCATTCTATGTAATATTAAATTTACGTAAAGCCTTATACAAAAGGTACGCCAAAAGTAGGTGTTTCATTTAAAAAATGTAGTTTTGCTTTGCTATTATAACAATAATTTAATCTAATAAACAAGTAGTTACCTAATGAAAAGATTAATTGTAACCTTTTGCATGGTGCTAATAAGTATTGCGCCTCTTTTAGCGCAGGAAGCAATCGTAAAAGGAAGAGTAGTTGACACCAATTCTAGTGAAGTTATTCCCGATGTCGATGTGCGAATTCAATCAAGTATCTATAGTACACAAACAGATGCAGATGGATTATTTTTAATTTCTGGCACCGAACTTCCACAAGGAGAGCAAGTGCTCCTTGTTTTAAAAGAGGGGTATGTAACGCAACAAATACCTATAACCGTTCAGAACAACGAAACAATTAATCTTGACCCTATTTTATTAGAGATCGATTTAACCGAAGTTGAAGCCCAAATAGGAATTATTAGCTTATCCGATAATGAACTTGATCAAGATGAAGGTACTTCTTATAATGTATCAGGATTGCTTCAAGCTTCGCGCGATGTTTTTCTTAATGCTGCTTCTTTCGATTTTAGTGCCACCTTTTTCCGTCCTAGAGGATTAGATAATGCCAACGGGAAAGTACTTATCAATGGTATTGAAATGAACAAACAATTTAACGGTCGCCCACAATGGGGAAACTGGGGAGGATTAAATGATGCACAACGAAATCGCGAATTTTCCTTAGGCTTAAAGGCAAACGATTATGCCTTTGGAGATATAGCAGGAACTTCTAATATTATAATGAGAGCCTCACAGTATCGTCAAGGAGGTCGTGTCTCATTTGCTTCTGCTAACCGAAGCTATCAAGGACGAATTATGGGGTCGTACAGTAGTGGTTTGTCACAGGATGGCTGGGCTTATACAGTACTTCTTTCAAGACGTTTTGGAGAGGAAGGATATATCGATGGAACCTTATACGATGCCAATTCTTTTTTTGGAGCCGTAGAGAAAAAAATCAACGACAATCACAGTGTAAACTTTTCTGCTTTTTATACCCCGAACCGAAGAGGGCGTTCTACTGCCATTACTCAAGAAGCTCGAGATCTAAAAGGAATTCGATACAATCCCAACTGGGGATATCAGGATGGGGAAATTCGAAACAGTCGTATTCGCGAGATCGAAGAACCCGTATTTATGTTGAACCACTACTGGAATATCGGAGAACAGACAAAATTAAATACCAACATCGGATTTCAAACAGGAAAAATAGGAAACACTAGAATCGATAATGGAGGTACACGACTTATTGATGGTGTGCCGATTCCGGTTGGAGGAGCACGTAATCCCTTTGGAAACTACTACCAGCGATTGCCTAGTTACTTTTTACAAGACCCTAATCCGACCGCTGCCGATTATCAGAATGCATATCTAGCACAACAGGAGTTTCAGGCAGACGGACAGTTAGATTGGAATGCGTTGTACTTCGGAAACACCAACGCTACAAACGTTGCCAATGGTGGAAATTCAACATATATCATTCAAGAGGACCGAAATGATGATACGCAGATTACTGTAAATACAATTCTTAGTACCAAACTTTCAGAAAACATTACCCTTAACGGAAATCTTAGTTATCGTACTTTAAACAGTGAAAACTTCGCTTCAGTAAAAGATCTTTTAGGAGGAACAGGATATTTAGATGTCGATTTCTTTGCAGAAGGCGAGAATACAAATGTGATTGGTGATATTTCACAAAGTGACCTTCAGAATCCTAATCGAATTGTACGTGAAGGTGATCGCTATAAATATAATTACGATCTAGATGCTGATGTAATTAGCGGATTTGCACAAGGACAATTTAAATACCGAACCGTAGACTTTTATGTGGCTGCACAGGCTTCAGAAACCAAATACCAGCGTACTGGTTTATTTGAAAATGGAAATTATCCGGGGAGTCGCTCTTTAGGTGAAAGTGAAGCATTAAATTTTACAAATTACGGAGTAAAAGGAGGGGCCGTATACAAACTTTCGGGTCGACATTTAATAGATGTAAATCTTGGCTATTTTACTAAAGCACCAACGCTTCGAAATAGCTTTTCTAATGCAAGACAGAACAACGATATCGTAATCGGACTGGAAAATGAAACGGTACAGAGCGCAGATATTAGTTACATCTTTAGATCACCAATTGTTAAAGCAAGATTAACAGGATTCTATAATAACATTCAAGACCAAACCGATATTAATTTTTTCTTTACGGAATCTGCACAAGGTTTTGAAGACGGAAATGCATTTGTACAGGAGATCTTAACCAATATTGAAACTCGTGGTGTGGGTGGCGAATTAGGAATTGAAGCACAAGTAACACCAACCATAAAATTAAAGGCAGCGGCTTCGGTAGGACAATATATCTACGCCAACAACCCAGATCAATATCTTACCAGTGACGACTTTGCAGATCAATTGACATTTGGTGATGGAACCACCAAGTTAAAAAACATTCATGTTGCCGGTGGTCCAGAAAGAGCGTATCAACTTGGTTTCGAATACCGCGATCCGGGATTCTGGTGGGTAGGTGCCACCACCAATTATTTCTCGAATGCATATATCGATGTAAGCAGCTTACGACGGTCTAATGCCTTTTCTTTAGATGTCGACGGACAACCCTTAAATGATTATGATGAGGACATTGCTAGAGAACTATTAAAACAAGAACAATTCGACGACTATTTCTTGGTGAATGTAGTTGGAGGAAAATCATGGAAGATCAAAGATTACTATGTTGGTTTCTTTGCTACCATTAATAATGTATTAGACCAGAATTACAAGACTGGTGGTTTCGAAGATTCAAGAAATGCCGATTATACCTCTGTTCTAGAAGAAAGTAAAAGGGAAAACCCCGTTTTTGGATCCCGTTATTACTTCGGAAACGGAACCTCTTATTATATAAATGTATACGTTAGATTTTAAAAAAATTACTATTAAATAAATACCCATGAAGACTTTAAACTTTTATAAATTTTGCGCGCTATTTATGGCAGCGATAGTGTTGAGTTCGTGTGTGCAAGATGATGAATTTGATGTGCCGAGTGTAACTATTCAAGACCAAGATAGTTTAGTGCAAGGGACAGAAATCACTATTGGAGCTTTGAGAGATTTGTTGGCTCAAGAACAAAATAACAATCAAAACGACATTTTAGATTTAGGAGAAACAGATACGTATCTTATTGGATATGTAATTTCTAGTGATGAAGGAGGCAACTTTTTTGAAGAATTAATAATTCAAGATAAAGCTGAGAACCCAACAGCAGGTGTACGAATTTTAGCAGACGTGAATCCTCTTTTTACAAGTTTTGAGTTGGGAAGAAAGGTTTTCGTTAAATTAAATGGATTAACCGTAGGAATCGACGGCGGTGTTGTGAGTTTAGGAGTTCGTGATGATGAGAGCTTAGGCAAAATAGCCGAATCAAGATTGTTCGATTATGTAATCCGGGATGATGAAACTGAAACTTTAGTGCCACTTCCAATAAGCATTAACGATTTTACAAGAGACAAAACCAATTTATTCGTGCGCATTGAGAATGTTCAGTTTGGTGCAGAAGAAGTGCTTGGAGATGATCCTAAGACCTTTGCAGGTGAACCTGATGATGAGTTCGATGGAGAACGCAACCTTATAAGTTGTTCAGATGGATTGAGTACAGTTTTTAGCACCAGTACATTTGCCGACTTTAAATCGGTTTTACTTCCAACAGGAGCAGGAAGTATTAATGCTATTTTATCACGTGATTTCTTCGATGAATTTTTTATAGTAACAGTCAATGACCCTTCTTTTATAGATTTTGGTACAGGAGAGCGATGTGATTTATGTGGAGATGCAGAATCTAGAGGGGATACTGTACTTTTCAGCGATTTTTTTGAAACACAAACAGAGGGGTCACCCATCTCTGGAAACGGATGGACCAATTACATTGAAGCTGGTACAGAAACATGGGAAGCTTTTTTCGATGATGGAACCAATGCTTCGTTAGGAATTTCTGCTCGTATACTCTCTTTTAATTCGGAGGATGAAAGTACCATAGGATGGTTGGTAACTCCAGAAATAGACTTTGATGCACAAGCTATGGAAACATTAGAGTTTAAAACATCTACAAGTTTTGCAGATGGAAGTCAGTTATTAGTGCTGTTTTCTCAAGATTGGGATGGTGTTGCAGAAAACATTCCGGCAGCATCTTGGGGTCCTGTACCGGCAGCAAGAATAGCACAGAACAGTGATTTTTTTGGTGACTGGATCGAATCAGGTCTGGTAGATCTTTCTTGTATTTTAGGAACAGGTCATGTCGCATTTAAATATATTGGTAGCGGTAACCCAGATAATGATGGTACCTACGAATTAGATGAAATAGAAATACGATCTGAAACAGTTATTGTCCCACCAGGTGAAGGGGTAGATTGTGGCGTTGCAGATACTGTAGGGAATAATGAATTGTTCAGCGACTTTTTTGAAAATCAAACCCCTGCAGAACCAATTTCTAATAATGGGTGGACGAATTATAGTGAAGCAGGAGCACAACTATGGGAAGCGTATGCTGAAGCGGGAACTAATCCTTCTTTAGGAATTTCTGCACGCGTAGGTTCGTTTATGTCTGGTGAGGAAAGCACAATTAGTTGGCTAATCACGCCACAAATTGATCTTGGCGCTCAAGATGGTGAAACTATTGACTTTAAGACCTCTACGAATTTTCCTGACGGAAGTGAATTAGAAGTACTTTTCTCAAACGATTGGGATGGTACCGAAGCGAATATTACATCAGCAAATTGGGAAGTACTATTGGTTGCAACGGTTGCTCAAAATGAAGACCCATTTGGTGATTGGATTTTTTCTGAAAATGTTAAACTAGACTGTGTAAATGGAACAGGGTATGTAGCTTTTAAATATACCGGAAGCGGCAATCCAGACTTTGATGGAACCTATGAATTGGATGAGATTACCATCAACGCTAATTAATTTCTAAGTATTTATTAATAATATTAAAAGGCTGTCTTACTAAGGCAGCTTTTTTTTTATCCTTATTTAAAGCCGAACTATAGTGAACACGGCAATTCTATACAGGGTACTGAGGAGTATTAGATGTAGGTTTTATGCCTTTAATTGCTTTACTAGAATTAAGTTCAAGACAGAAAATGATGTAGAGTTTTAAAAGAAAAAACCTTTACGTCCTGTAATATATAATTACATTTTGCAAAGGTTCTCCTGGTTGGTTAACTTTTACGTTAACGTGAGGTTATCTTGATATGATATTAAACTCAGAACGGCGATTTTTCTGATGTTGCGCTTCAGTACACTTAGTTGCACAACTTATCACTGGCCTACTTTCCCCAAATCCTTTCCCACTAATTCTTGAGGAATCAATTCCTTTAGAAATTATATATTGAACGGTCGATTGGGCTCTTTTTTCTGAAAGTTTCAAGTTGTAAGCGTCTGTATCGCGATTGTCTGTATGGCTTTCCACTGCGATTACCATATTAGAATACTTCTTCATTAGCCCTACAAGTTTATCTAACTCAAAGGCAGCTTGGGGCTTAATATTATGTTTGTCAAGATCAAAATAAATAGGCTCTAAAATAACTTTATCATCAACGATCATGGCTTCAATAGGACGAAGACCAATTGTGGTTTTGGTTTCTCCCTCGGTTGCTTTTTCAACTTCATTAGCCCCACTTTCAAAATCTTTCATAGTTGCTTGAACTACATGCGCTTTATCGCATTCCGTAGCAAAAGAAACATTTCCATTCTCGTCTGTTATCTTGGTGCTTAATTTGTTTTCCATTGTGTCATAAAGATCAACCCTTGCACCGGTAAGAGGTTCCCTGGTGTATTCGTTGATTATCTCAACAACCATATTGACCGTACAAGGTGCAATAAGTTTTTTAACGCTGTAAATATCATCTCCACCTTTTCCGCCAGTTCTATTTGAAGATACATAGCCCTCTTTAAGAACAGGGTCAAATTTAAATGCAAAATCATCGGCAGTGCTGTTTAAACCAGCTCCTAGGTTAATTACTTCACCAAAAGAGTCGCCTTCTGCCTCAGCCATAAAAACATCAAGTCCTCCTAAACCTAAATGTCCATCACTCGAGAAATAGAGCGTTCCATTTGTGTCGATATAAGGAAACGTTTCTTTGCCTTCGGTATTTATACCAGGTCCTAGATTTTTTGGAGTTCCAAAGGTTCCATCTTTATTAATGGAGACCCTATAAAGATCTGAACCTCCTTGACCTCCTGGCATATCACTTGAAAAGTAAAGAGTATTTCCATCTCGTGTAAGAGCGGGGTGTCCTACAGAATAATTATCGTTGTTAAAAGAAACCGATTGAATATCCTTCCAAACACCATCTATATTCTCGGCGGTATATATATTTATTTGATTGATTCCGTTTTCACCTTTGTCTAAATCGCCTTCGTAGTAGTCGTTACGATCAAAAAACATTTTCTTTCCATCGGCAGAAAGAACTACATTTCCTTCATGGAATTTCGTGTTTACATCGCCATTTAGTAACGTGGCATTTTTAATTGTACCTCCAACGTTAGAGGCCTTGTAGATTTCAAGGAAAGGCTCTTTATTCCAATCGTAGTTTTTACGGGTTGTGTTTCTTCCTGATGCAAAATAGAAATCTTTTCCATAAATAATTCCACCAAAATCTGCGTATTTTGAATTAAGATCTGCCATGTTCTTTACTGAAAATTCTGGAGTTTTATCTGTCAGTGTAGGAACATAGTTAGGGTTTTTAAGAAACTCTTTAGCGCGCGAGTCGTTTGGTTTCATTTCAGAAAATTTCTGCATCCAAGTATTATAATCGCTAAATTTTCCGTTTGCTTTTAAAGATTGTGCGTAATTATAAACAGTTTCGGCCTCCACATTTCTTCCTTTTACGACACGTTTATAATACGTTTCTGCCTTTCCGGTGTTATTAATAAAGAAATAACTGTTTCCTAACCTTTCAAAAACATATCGACTGCTTTTTCCTTTTGAAAGTAATTTTTCATAGGCTTTTGCTGCATCTGTATATGCAAGTCGATCATACAGTTCGTCTGCTTTTTTTGTGTCTTTATTTTGGGCAGTAGCGACAGATGATGCAACTGCAATAAATAGTAATAAAGTGTATATTTTTTTCATTTTGAATGAAATTAAAGTTATGGTTTAGAAGTATCTCGGTGATCGAAGTGTTCGCTTATTAAAGAACAGGTCGAATGTTAAAATAACTTCATGCGAAGCATTAGCAACGGTGTTTATTTCTGAAGTTACCGCATCGTATGCATATCCTATACGAATATTTGGATTTATTTGAAATCCAACTAGACCACTAAAAGAATCGTCTAATCGATAAGAAACTCCTAATTCGAATTTCTCATAAAAAAGGGCATTTAAGTTAGCATCGAATGAAAGTGGAGCATCAAAAGCAGATTTCACCATAACCGATGGCTTGAGTTTAAAATTTTCGGATGCTTGAATTACATATCCTGTAGTTGCAAAAAAGTGATTGGTTTCTGAACCAAATTTAACACCATTTTCATCTAAATGTACCGAACTTAAAAAGTTGGGTATAGACAGCCCGACATAAAAATTATCGGTATATAAAAAAGCACCAGCTCCCACATTTGGGTAGGTATTATTTATGTCTTCATCGAAGAAAGGGTCGGTGTCATCTTGCAACTCTAATCCCCCAAGTCCCACATCGTGAAATGTGGCTCCTGCTTTTAGCCCTAAAGCAAGTTTAGTGGTTTCGCCGAGGGGAAGAGTATAAGAAAAATCTGCGTAAACATTTGTTTCCTTTACAGGGCCATTTTCATCTTTTATAGCAGAAAGACCTAAACCTACCCGATCGCTAATAGGACTATGTCCCGAAAGTGTAATAGTTTGTGGAGCACCCTCAAAACCTGACCACTGGTCTCTATATAGGGCTGTTACAGAAAGTCCTTCTTTGGAACCAGCATAGGCAGGATTTACCACGTTCATGTTATACATGTATTGTGTATACTGTGGATCTTGCTGTGCATTCGAATTTTGAATGCAAGCAAAACAGATAAACAGAATGGCTAAATATAAATGTCTCATTTGTGTTTTTTTACCAGTTATAATCATCATGTTTCTAGTTTGGTATCGTGTTTAGATAAACCCACCCAGTCATCACATCTTCGAAATCCGGATTCGGAGCGGAAAACTTTAAGACATAATAATAGGTTCCTGTGGGTAGTGCATCTCCTTCAGATGTTTGACCACACCATTCGTTAACATAGTTGTTTTGCTTAAACAAACTTCTTCCATGTCTATTAAAAATTTCTATTGAGAAGGAACCTTGTCTATCTCCTAAAAATTCAAGATCTAAACAATCATTTTTACCATCCCCATTAGGAGAAATTCCTTCAGTAATAAGACAATTATCGACATCGTACATTAAAATATCAACCGAGTCTGAACCAGTACAATCTCCGTCTGAAATTTCAACGGTATAAGTAAGTGAGCCAAATTCATTGGTCGGAACCGTGAAGGTTAAGGTGCTGTTTGTTTCACCATCCAGTAAGTCTCCATTAAGGAACCATTGAAAAGTAACACCTTCTTCTGAAGTAGTCGCAGTAATGGTATTAGGGTCGTCGCGACAAACTTTAAAATCTTCTCCTACATCGACAATTAGGGGGTCTCTGATTTCAACCTCAATACTATCGGTCACAATACATGGCCCTACTGAAATAGTAAGGTCATAAGTTCCAGTTTCATCTACAAAAATTGTTGGAGTGGTTTCACCCGTGCTCCATTCGTATGTAATTCCTGTAGTATCTCCTGTAATTTGTGGAACGATCTCAAAAGATGAATTATCGCACAGAACCGCATCTGGACCAAGGTCGAGACTCGGAGGATCCTGTAAGGTAACTTCTACTGTAAAAGTAGCGTCACTACAAGGCGGAACAGAAATTAATACGGTATAAGTACCTCCTTCGGTTGGTGTAAATACAGCATCTGTGGAAACGGTGTCTCCAACCGCGTTCGTCCATACGTATGTTGCATCTGTTAAATCGATTCCCGGATTTGTAGGAGTTGCATTTAATGGAGTTATTGTATCATCGACACAGAATATCGCTTCAGTTGGAAGATTCGTTGTAATGTCAAATATTTCATTAAGTGTGAGTAAAAAGTCTACAGTACTAAAACAAGTAGCTTGTTCTACTTTTTCAACGCGAACATAAATTGTTTCAGGATTGGAACTATTTGTATACGCATCAGGATTTGGAATTGGATTTTGATTAACATCAGCATCAAAGTCGCTTAGGTGAAACGAAATGTTAAATAATGCTGGATCTTGTCCGTTTAAAATCTCTGGAATTTGATCTTCAAGGTTAACAGTTTCAATACCATCATTGTCAACATCGCAAACTTCCAAGTCTATAGGGTCAATAATATCTGGTTGTGGTGTCACCAATAGTAGTGATATATCATCGATAGCCAAATCGTTTCCGCAACCTCCCTCAGAGTTGTTAACAAGGACTAATTGAATTTCAGTAAGAGCTTGAGAATTAAAATTAATAAAATACTCTTGCCAATTTACATTTGGTCCGTTTTCAATAGTTCCCGTACTTGTTTCAACGATTAGGTTTCCAGAAGGATCTTCTATTCTCATGATCACATTAATTGGAATACCTCCATCTGGACAAATTGTAGAATCTGTATCATATACAGAAGTGATCCAAGTATTTAATTCATATTCTTCATTAGCGTTAATAGCGATAGTTCTTCTATAAAATTCGCCAGCTGTAAAATCGGCATTTACAAATAACATTCTTCCATTACCGTTATCATCTTCGGAATGATCTTCCATATTGGGGTGCCAGCCAATATTTAAACCAGTTGAAGAGTTAGAAATGGTGTACTCTCCATCATCTACCTCTGTTAAAGGGGTGTTACAATCGTAAGTAGTAGTTACTTCACTTGTGAAACAGAAACTTCCAATTCCTTCTCCAAAATCTTCCAAAAATACTACCTCATTACATTCAGGTTCGATTTCACAGGGAAGTTCAAAGAATGTAACTGTAACCATATCCTCACTTTGTTCTTGACAATCTGGACCGTTGGCAATTACTGTGTATTCGCCACTTTCTGTAATTGTTAATTCAGGCTCGTTTTCTCCTGGAATCAAAGTGCCGTTAAAAAACCATTCGTACGAATCGAAAGCTCCGTTTGCGGTAGTAGTTAATGTTGTTTCTTCTACATCGCAGAAAAACTGTTCTTCTTCTCCATCAATACTTATTTCACAAATAATATCACAATTCGTACTACCACCATTTGGTTCACCAAAATTAGTTTGTTGTAAGCTTATAAAGCCGGCTGCACCGTCAAAGTTTGTAATTAATAAAACGTAAAAATCTCCTGGCTGTGCATTTGGAATGGTAAAGTTTTCGATAGCATCAATAGAATAACTACAAGCTATAGAAGTGTTTGGGTTTAGGTTGTCACAATCTTCGTCTGGTGAATCAAAAGGTCCCCAAGCAATAAAATCAACATCCAAACCAGTTCCATTTGGATTGCCATCGTCATCAAATGAAGTGTTTTGAATAATTTCAAAATCTAATGTACCAGCTTCTTCTATTTGAAGAAAAAACCATGTTGGGTTAGGTTGTGTAATGAGACATTCGTAATCGATTCCTGGATCTGCTTGTCCGTCAATTTCATTTGGAAAAATGAGCCCGTCTTGTGAACAGAATGGATCTGCATTAATACATTGTTCTGATGGCAATACTGTAGACACACAAACATCGAAAGTCGTATTTTGATTTCCAGTTGAAGTCCAAGTGTATACTCGTAAAAAATAAGTGTTTCCAATAATTAAATTACTTGCTGTACTTTGATTAGGGTCACTACAATACAGTTGAGTTAGGTTGTCACAATCATCACCTTCGTACAGAACATGGTACAAATCGGTAGTGCTACCACTTGCATTAAGTAAACTTATTAAATGATTTTCTGAAGTAGCTTCAAACTGAAACCAAACATCATCGTCGTCTGTTCCAGAACAAGAATTTGCCTGATCTGAAGCGGTGGCTGCCTCAATTGTTCCAGAAGTCACTAATGTACATGTATCGTCTAAATTTACAGCCACATCAATAGCAGCATCACACTCGTCGTTAGAAGGAGGAGGTGGAAGTAATGCTACACAAATGTCGAAGGTAGTCGTATTTGTCGTACTGCTATTAAAACTATAAACCCGGATAAAATAAGTTTCTCCAATGGTAAGATCTTGGAGTACAGAATTATTGGGATCGCTACATGATAGGTTTGTGAGCGTCCCACAATCGCCGGCATACACCGAGTGGTATAAATCGGTTGTGTTTCCTGCTATGTTTGATAAAGTAATAGAGTGATTTTCGGCAGTCGCTTCGAAACTATACCAAACATCATCGTTCGCTGTTCCACCGCAAGGGTTATCTTGATCTGAAGCTGTTGCGGCTTCAACAGTGCCTGAAGTAGTAAGGGTGCAAGTATCATCAACATTTACATCCAACATAATGGCAGCCTCACATTCATCATTTTCTGGTGGAGGAGGTAGTAATGAGACACAAATATCGAACGTTGTGTCATTCAAGATATCATCGTTAAAGCTATACACTCGAATTAAATAAATATTCCCTATAGTTAAATCCTGAACTACAGAAGTATTCGGATCGCTGCAGGTTAAATTAGTAAGAGTTCCACACTCTCCTTCGTAAACGGAGTGGTATAGATCGGTTGTGTTTCCTACTATATTCGATAAAGTGATTCTATGATTTTCAGCGGTCGCTTCAAAAGAAAACCAGACATCATCATTTGCGGTTCCACCACAATCGTTCATGTCGGTAGATGGCGTTCCCCCCGCAATTGTTGCAGAAGTAACTTCAGTACAATTTTCATCTGTGTTTACTGTTAAGTCAATTGCTCCGTCACAATCGTCATTTTCGGGTGCTGAAGGAGGAGGTGTACATGTAATACTAAGGGTATAATCACCACTAGCAATATTCCATCCATAAGCATAAACAAAATATTCGGTAGCTTCTTCAGATAAAAAAGTAAATTCAGAACGTGTCGAACCATCACAACCGTCATCGTCGCCACCTATACATACTAAATTATCACAATCCCCGCTATAAACCTGAATTTTAGTATCGTAGTCTGAATCGCACATAGATAATTCGATAATATCTCCAGTTCCAGTAAAGCTATACCAGTTTCCAGGTGCTCCAGAGGTTGTGCCACAGGTTGCAGTAGGAGCTCCTGTGCTGGTTGATTGTTCTGTATTTCCCGTTACTGTATCCCCACACATTATTTCAATAGCATCTTCACATAGATCATTAACAGGAACTTGCGAAAAGACAGAAAAGGATGACAAAATAAAGAGAGCAAATACGAAGTGTAGATGTTTATTCATGAGGGTATTTATTTTTTAACGCTCACTAAATTATACAAAAAAGACCTTTTAGGAATGTATTAACAAACTTTTAGATGTAAAGCAGGAATTCTACGATAAATTACTTCCTAAAAATGAAAAGTCTTAAATTATTTCAAAAATTGTGTATACTGGAAAATGATCGCTAATTCCTCCCAAGTATTTTTGCCCCGCATAGGTTCGAAAGGGATTACCTTTATAGCGACCTTTTACTTCTTTTAATTCTAGTTGATTAAAAATTCCAGATATTTTAAAACGGAATTTATTACCATGTAGTTGTAAAAAGTTATTGCTAACAAGAATTTGATCGAAAAGATTCCATTCGCTCTTGTGATTTAAACTTCCTTCATATTTGGTGAGTAATAATTCCATAGGATTATAAAAGTCTGTACCCCTAACTATTTCAATGGGATTACTGTCTGGATCGGTATTAAAATCTCCCATTACTATAATTCTAGCATTCGGGTCTTCTTCTTTAATGCTTGTAATAATCTCACGATTCTTTTCAGCAGCTTTAATTCGTTTACTTTCTGTGGTGTTGGCTCCAGAACGGCGAGAAGGCCAATGGTTCACTATAACATGCACCTCCTCGTTTTCAAGCTTGCCTTTTATATGTAGCACATCTCTTGTGAAATCACGTTGCCCCGTTTCTGTTTTTAAATACAAGGTATGGGCTTTAAAGTGCAGCACTGTAAAAAAATCTTTCCGATACAAAAAGGCCGTATCAATGCCACGTTCGTCTGGAGAATCTACATGGATGTATCCGTAATTTTTTTCTTTCAGAAACTTAGAAGCTATCAGTTGTTGCATAACATATTCATTTTCAACTTCAGCAACACCCACTAGAACGGGAGGGTGTAAAATTTCATTATAACCAATTTTAGAAATTACTTGACTTATCTTATTAAGCTTATTCTGAAATCTCTTCTCCGTCCATTTGCGAGGCGCTTCGGCTGTAAAATCATCATCTAATGTTAAAGGATCTTCTTTGGTGTCGAATAGATTTTCTAAATTATAAAATGCAAAAGTGTATTGACTTTTAATTTTTTCTGAAGAATTTTCGGTCATAGGTATTTGGTAAAAGCTTGTAAATTACAAAAAACAGTAGCAATCTGTTTTGTACCTTTACATTATAATTAGATATATGATAGAAGAAGTAACTATTGAATACGAAAAAACCATCCTTATTGGGCTTATTACGCAGCAACAGGATGAGGAGAAATCGAATGAGTATCTCGACGAACTTGAATTTCTTGCCTACACCGCAGGAGGTGAGGTATTAAAGCGATTTGTTCAGAAAATGGAAAAGCCGAATCCGAAAACGTTTATCGGGACCGGAAAGATGGAAGATGTTCGTGCTTTTGTGGAAGCAAATGATGTTGGGGTCGCTATATTCGATGATGAACTTTCCCCTGCACAGCAAAAGAATATTGAAAAGATTTTACAATGTAAGATTATTGATCGTACCAACTTGATCTTAGATATTTTCGCTCAAAGAGCGCAAACCAGTTATGCAAGAACACAGGTAGAATTGGCACAATACGAAT
The DNA here is from genome assembly GCF_001637325.1 of Cochleicola gelatinilyticus. GTDB lineage: Bacteria > Bacteroidota > Bacteroidia > Flavobacteriales > Flavobacteriaceae > Cochleicola > Cochleicola gelatinilyticus. The sequence goes on along the minus strand of NZ_LRXL01000026.1, from coordinate 641,087 downwards.
ACTTACTTCCTAGACTTGCCGGAATGTGGACTCACTTGGAGCGGCAACGAGGAGGTATTGGAATGCGTGGGCCAGGGGAAACAGAAATTGAAACCGACCGTAGAATTGTACGAGACCGTATTTCTCTTCTGAAGAAAAAGATCGCCAAGATCGATAAGCAGATGGAAGTACAACGTGGTAATCGCGGTGCTTTGGTTCGGGTAGCTTTGGTAGGATATACCAATGTTGGTAAGTCAACACTCATGAATGTAATTAGTAAATCTGAAGTCTTTGCAGAAAATAAACTATTTGCAACCCTCGATACGACCGTTCGAAAAGTAGTAATTGGAAATCTTCCTTTTCTATTAACGGATACGGTTGGATTTATTCGAAAATTACCCACTCAATTGGTAGAGTCTTTCAAAGGAACATTAGACGAAGTTCGTGAAGCCGATCTCCTATTACACGTTGTCGATATATCCCACGATTCTTTCGAAGATCATATCGCTTCTGTAAATAAAATTTTAGATGAAATAGGTAGCGCTGACAAACCAACCCTGATGGTATTTAATAAAATTGATGCCTATGAACCCGAAATCATTGAAGAAGATGATCTGGTCACTTTAAAAACAAAAGCGCATTATACATTAAAAGAGTGGAAAAAAACTTGGATGAATTCTACCAACGGAGATGCTATTTTTATTTCGGCACTTAATAAAGATAATTTTGAAGAATTCAGAAAAACAGTTTACGATAAAGTTCGTGATATTCATGTAACTCGTTTTCCGTATAATAACTTCTTATATCCAGAAGAGTACGTGGAGTAAGGTAAATTAATATCTCAAAATCTTGTAAATTAAACGTTTAAATGCCAGAGATAATAGACTTGAGTCAGGAAATTTACGAAGGAATGCCAGTCTACAAAGATTTACCGCAGGTGACTATGGCAGTTCATAATTCTCACGAAGAATGGGATGGCATTGAAAACCCTACAACGAAAACCCCTGCAGTACATCAATTAACACTTGGAGAACATACGGGCACCCATGTGGATGCACTTAACCATATGGCGAAAGAGTATGTGGGACAATCGATCGACACCATGCCATTGTCTATGTTTTACACAGAAGGGATTTGTTTAGATTTTTCTGAAAAAGGGTACAAAGAATTAATATCCTCTTCTGAAATAGCTGAAGCTTGTAAAGAAGCTTCTCTTACCATTAAAAAAGACGATACAGTATTGTTGTATACCGACCATTTCAGAAAGGCTTATACCACTAAAAATTGGGCTCACGGTCCAGGAATTACAGCAGAAGCGGCAACTTGGTTGGGGAATAAAGGTATTGCCGCATTTGGTGTAGAAACCATGTCTCCTGGAATTCCGGGCATTTCAAATAAACAAGTTCATCATATTTGTGGTGAACTAGGTTTTACTCATTATGAAAATTTAATTAATCTACACTTGCTTATTGGTAGAGGTAGATTCAAATTTATTGGATTGCCATTAAAAATTAGAGGAGGAACGGGTTCTCCTGTAAGAGCTGTCGCTGTTTTCGAATGATAAATAAGAGGTAACATTCTTAAATTAAAAGTTTCGGTTTCAGATGTTATCTAAACGAATAGCAACATCTAAATTTTACGATTCTCTTTCAGAAGTAATAAAAAAACCGCCCTATATAAGAGACGGTTTTTAGACTATTAGTATACTCTTTATTTTAGAAACTATAATTAATTCCTAAAAGCCAATAGCTTTGTACTTTATTGTCTACATTATCGAATGTAGGAACTGTAGTATCGGTCTCAGGGTTAAAATTCTCTAGAGCATTGCTTAGTGCCTCTTGCTTATTTCCGCGAAGACCATACTCAAACCCTAGGCCAATCCCTTTCCATAAGGTGTAACCAGCACTGTTAATCCAGGTCCAGTTAGAAAGGTCGCTACTTTTATAGCTTTGAAACGCCGACAGATTCGATTTTAAATTTAACTTTCCAATCTTTTTAGTGTAGTCTACCAAAATCTTTGCTCCTAATGAAGACTCAAAGACGGCATCTTCTTTACTAAACACAAAATTGTAATTTAAAGGATGAACAACCACGACAAGATTTTCAAGTGGGGTCCATGTGGCTCCAACTCCAACGTCTAAATAGCCCGGGTCATTAAAATTATTTAAAATAGTAGTTCGGTATTCTGCTAATGCAGAAGCTGCTAAATTTTTTGCAATATTTCTCCCGTATAGAGAGCTGATGTTAAACACATCGGTGGCTTCTTGAAAGGAATCATCATCGGTTGGATCGTCTTGATCATCGTATTTAACCCAACTTAAATTAGCACTCATGGCATTTCTCCAAAAGAATTTTTCTTCTTTTAAATTTGCGAATCCGTTTGCTGTAATTCCAATATTCCCAGAAGAAACATTTGGAGATCCCTGAGAATACCAATTGTCAAAACTAGATAAATTAACTCCAATCGTACCAAAGGCACCATATTTCCATCCCGGAAGGGCATCGATTTGTGCTTGAATGGCATCAACTCGTGACTGAATAGCAGCAATAGAATCTTTTTTAGGACCCATTTTTGCTTTTAGTTCTTCTTCAGTTTCTTGTGCAAATAGTGCTAGTGGTGTTACAAATAGAACAATAAGTAATACTACTTTTTTCATAATACTTTAGATTTAAATTTTTTTCAAAAATAAGGGCTTAATCAATGAGATGGTGTAATTGTTTTCTGAAAAAATAAGGCTTTCGACTAACATCTGGTTTTTACGACCAATTACTTATTTTCTTTTAAAGAGTGGTACCGAAGAACAGGCCTCTCCGTATAAAATGCTTTTTGCAACCGGCTGAAGCTTTTGTGCCAACAGTACAAATGCATTTTCAGGAATGGGTTTGTGTGCACAACCTTTAATTATTACAGGTTTGTCTTTTAATTCTGAAAGGTCTAATTTTTGAAGAATTTCTGAAAAGAGAATGGTTTCAAGGTCTTCTAAAGATCCTACTGAAACTTTTTTAGCATGCGGTGCTAACTGAAGCGAAAGTAACATATACGCCCATCCCGGAATAATTGCATCGGTTGTACATGTTAATGCAACAAAGCAATCTGTATACTGAGTCCAATCGTGTTCTTTGGCATACGCTCTAAACTCTTTTTCGCGAAGTACAACCCCTTCCAACAACCATTTCGAAATATCAAATTGCACGCGCTTGCCTTCTGGATAGTAATCTTCTAAATCGAATGTGACTAACTTGCTGTTTGCAACTCTGTTTATTATTTCGTCCTGCATATTCCTTACTTTTACTGAGATTGGTCTTTCTGCATTTGTTGTGTAAACAGCATTAAAGCATTCCTAATTCTAATTTTGCCTCTTCGCTCATTAGGTCTTGTGTCCAAGGTGGATCGAATGTGATCTCAACTTCGGCATCTTTCACTAATTTAATAGATTTAACTTTATCCTCTACTTCCAAGGGTAGTGATTCTGCAACTGGGCAGTTAGGAGTGGTCAACGTCATTAAAATTTTTACTTCCCTGTCTTCATTTACAAAAACATCATAGATCAATCCCAGTTCGTATATATCCACAGGGATTTCAGGATCGTAAATTGTTTTAATTACTTTTAAAATCTTTTCTCCTAATTCGGTGGTGTCTAATTCTTCCGTACTCATAGCGTTTATTACTTAAGCTGTGCTTGATAGGCGACAGCGTATAATTTTAATTGTTTAATCATCGATACCAAACCATTTGCACGTGTGGGTGATAAATGTTCTTTTAGACCGATGGCATCGATAAAATCGGTATCTGCATTAATAATAGCCTCGGGCGGCTGATTGGAAAACACACGAATTAAAATCGCAATAATGCCTTTGGTGATTATGGCATCACTATCGGCAGTAAATACGACTTTATCGTTTTTTAATTCTGAATGCAACCATACTTTCGATTGGCATCCTTTAATAAGTTTATCCTCTGTTTTTTCTTTAGGGTTAATTAATGGAAGTGATTTTCCAAGATCGATCATATACTCATAGCGTTCCATCCAGTCGTCGAACATGGAAAACTCATCTATTAATTCTTCTTGTATTTCCTTAATTGTCATAAATTTTATTCTTGTGTGTCTTTTTTAGCTGTAATGAGAACACTGCGATCTGTTTTTGAATAAAGGGTAAGCACTCCGTCTTGTAACCCATAAGAACCTACATTGTTTAATGCTTCTAAATAGGTGGTTTCTGTTTTCATACTCGTTCCTGGACAGGCCTTTTTTGTAACAGCTAATTCGCCAAAAGTTAAGGCAGGATAATCAATCGTGTAGTTTCCGAAGAAAGTGTTACAGCCTGTAGATCCGTTTACCGATTTATCAAGAGCAGCAAAACCAAGCGTAAGATCTCCTGCAGCAATCTTTGCAGAATTTAAACCCGTTACAGTGTAGGTGCCAGAAAGTTGCACACTTCCGGCCGCGTCGATTACACGTTTTGTTTCATCGCAACTTGTAAATAAAAGAGAACATATTAGTACTGAAATTGTAAGTGCGTATTTCATAATTATAGTGTGTTAAGTGAGTTTTTTTTCAATTAAGAGAGCATCATTTTAGCTTTCTTTACCCCAGCTACGAGGCGGTCTACTTCTTCTAAAGTATTATAAAAAGCGAAAGAGGCTCGAACGGTACCCGGAATTTTGTAAAATTCCATAATAGGTTGTGCACAATGGTGACCGGTTCGTACTGCAATTCCTAATTTGTCTAAAATCGTTCCCATATCGTAGGGGTGTACTCCTTCAATATTAAAAGAAATGACCGAGGTTTTCGCTGTTCCAGTTCCATAAATTTTAAGTCCTTCTATGGCTAAAAGAGCTTCAGTAGCATAGTTTAGCAATGCATTTTCATGTGCTTCTATAGCTTTAAAACCAATGGTGTTAAGATAATCAATTGCTGCTCCAAATGCAATTCCTCCTGAAATATTTGGGGTTCCCGCCTCAAACTTATGTGGCATTTCTGCATAAGTGGTTTTTTCGAAGGTTACTTCAGCAATCATTTCACCTCCTCCTTGATAGGGCGGAAGTTTCTTGCCCCATTCTTCTTTTAGGTACAACATGCCAATCCCAGTAGGACCACACATTTTATGAGCAGAGGTCACATAGAAATCCACATCTAATTCTTGTAGATCTGGCTTTATATGCGAACAAGATTGTGCTCCATCGATAAGTACAGCCGCATTTACCTCGTGTGCTAGTTGAATGATCTCTTCAATAGGATTTATGGTTCCTAAGGCATTGGAAATATGATTTACAAAAACGAGTTTTGTTCTTTCTGAAAGGAGTTCTTTGTAAGCAGACATGACGAGTGTGCCTTCTTCATTCATTGGAATCACCTTCAGTTGTGCTCCTGTTTTTTCACAAAGCATTTGCCAAGGCACAATATTAGAATGGTGTTCGAGTGCAGAAACAATAATTTCATCGCCTTTTTTCAGAAGCGATGAAAATCCGTTTGCTATTAAATTAATACCATGCGTCGTACCGGGAGTAAAAATTATTTCGTGTGCATGTGCTGCATTAAAATGTTTTTGAATCTTTTGACGCGCCATTTCATAAGCATCGGTAGCCTCTTGTGAAAGCGAGTGAACACCACGATGAATATTGGCATTGTAATTACTGTAATACCCTACAATACTATCAATAACCTGCTGAGGTTTTTGAGAGGTAGCTGCATTATCGAGATACACCAGCGGGTACGTATTCACGGTGCGTTTTAGAATAGGGAAATCTGCCCGAATTTTTTCAATATCGAATGCCATACCTTTAGCTGCGTAATTTTAGATTAAAGTTCGAACCCGAGAGAAACTCCGATTTTGTCTGCGATTAGCTTATTAATGCGTCGTTTAAGTTCTGGAATTTTCACACTTTCTAGCACATTATTTGCGAATGCATACATGAGCAATGCGCGTGCCTCTTTTGTTCCAATACCACGAGATCGCATATAGAACAGAGCATCTTCATCTAATTGCCCGATGGTGCAACCGTGAGAACACTTTACATCATCTGCAAAAATTTCAAGTTGCGGTTTCGAATTTATAGTGGCTTTATCGGAAATAAGAATGTTATTGTTTTGTTGAAAGGCATCAATTTTTTGAGCATCTTTCTCTACAACAATTTTACCGTTAAAAACTCCCGTAGAACGTTCGTCGAAAATCCCTTTGTAATCTTGGTGGCTTTCACAATTTGGTGCAATGTGATGAACTAAAGTGTTGTGATCAACATGTTGCTTGTCTTCAAGGATCGTAATACCTTTTAGCGTTGACTCGCAATGTTCTCCGTTCTGAAAGAAATTAAGATTATTTCGTGTTAATTTTCCACCAAAAGAGAAGGTATGCACATTACAATTACTATCACGTTCTTGTGAAAGGAAAGTATTATCTATTAATGAAGCGGATTTATTGTCGGTCTGAATTTTATAATAATCTACAAAGGCGCGTTTCTCAGCGAAAATTTCAGTGACCGAATTGGTAAGCACTTCATTGTTTGATAGGTTCTGATGGCGTTCTATTATTTGAACATGTGCATTTTCTCCTACCACAATAAGATTACGTGGTTGTAATAAAATAGCGGCTTCGTTTCCTGTTGAGAAATTAATAATCTCAATAGGTTTTTCTACTTCTTTATGCTTCGGAATGTGAATGTAAGCTCCTTCTTTAGCAAATGCGGTATTTAAAGATGTTAAACTATCTTGTTTTGCTGCTTTATTAAAATAAGCTTCAATAACCGATTTATATTTCGATTTGCTTAAAGCAGAAGATAATAAACATACATCTACAGCATCATGAGTTGTTTCCGATAGGAAAGAACTATAAACACCATCGATAAAGACAATTTTGTACGTATCGATATCATGCAAGAAATACTGTTTTACATCCTTAAATTCGATGGTATGATCTGCTTTCCTTGGAAGGATGCTATAATCATTTTTAAGTAACGAATTTAGGGATGTATATTTCCAAGCTTCTTCCTTTTTTGTAGGAAAACCGTTTGTTTCGAAAGTTTTTATAGCCTCATTACGTAGCTCATGTATTGGAGAGTCATCTTCTAGATGATCTTCAAAAGCAATATAAGAGGATACTATTTTTTCTTTTAAGCTCATATTTTTTTATTCTGAATTCAAAAAACTAAAGTTTATTACTCAACTTTTTTGAATATTTTATTCTGAATTGTTATACCAATTCCTCTTTGATCCAGTCGTACCCTTTTTCTTCAAGTTCGTAAGCCAGTTCTTTAGTTCCAGACTTCACGATTTTCCCATTCATTAAAACATGGACAAAGTCGGGTACAATATAATCGAGCAATCGCTGATAGTGTGTAATAACCACTACTGCGTTGTCTGCACTCTTTAATTTATTTACTCCGTTAGCAACTACTTTTAAAGCATCAATGTCTAATCCTGAATCGGTTTCATCAAGAATGGCGAGTTTCGGTTCGAGCATTGCCATTTGAAAAATTTCATTCCGTTTCTTTTCTCCTCCAGAAAACCCTTCGTTTAGGGATCGGGATAAGAACTTACGGTCTATTTCTAAAAGATCTGCTTTTTCTTTAATCATTTTCAGCATTTTTCCTGCTGGCATATCTTCTAACCCTTTGGACTTGCGAGTTTCATTAATCGCCGTTTTAATAAAATTAGTTACAGATACTCCTGGAATCTCGATAGGATATTGAAATGAAAGAAAAATACCTTTATGTGCCCGTTCCTCTGGATCCATCTCGGAAATATCTTCATCCATAAAAGTGATTTCACCCTTTTGCATTTCAAATTCTTCTTTCCCTGCAATAACAGAAGCTAGTGTGCTTTTCCCAGAACCATTAGGACCCATGATCGCATGCACTTCGCCAGCATTAACGTTAAGGTCGATTCCTTTTAATATATTTTTGTCTTCTACACGTGCGTGTAAATTTTTAATTTTTAGCATGGTCTTTATTTCTTTTCTTCAATTTTTACATCTGCTTTAGCAGGAGTCGTTCCCACCGATACAATTTCTGTGATGGTTAAGATTTCTGGCCAACCTTCACCTGTTTCAGTAAACAAAGGATTTTCACCTAATTTTCCTTTAATGGTAACGGGTACCATGTCGAAATCATTTTCTTTTACAGGATTTACTTCTTCAGCTAATGCTGCAGCTTTATCATCTAATGTAACACCGTAGATAAAATCTGTTCCTTTTAGAACGGCTCCATCAGCGATATAGATAAACTCTCCTTCATAAATAGGATCATTATTTTCTGTTTTACAAGATAAAACCGTAAGAATTATAACGATTAATAACGCTGCTTTTTTCATAGCTATCACTTTGGTACTTTTATTAATATAATTTATTAAAGCTTATCCTACCGAACCTTCTAAGCTTATTTCTAAAAGCTTTTGAGCTTCAACAGCAAATTCCATTGGTAATTTGTTTAAGACCTCTTTGCTAAAACCATTTACAATTAATGCGATTGCTTTTTCGGTATCGATTCCTCTTTGATTACAATAAAAAATCTGGTCTTCTCCAATTTTACTTGTAGTTGCCTCGTGTTCTATCTTAGCTGATTTATTTTTAACTTCTATATATGGGAAAGTATGTGCGCCACAATTATTCCCCATTAATAAAGAGTCGCATTGTGAAAAGTTTCGGGCATTGTCTGCGTTCGGACTAATTTTTACTAATCCACGGTAGCTGTTTTGAGATTGTCCTGCGGAAACCCCTTTTGAAATGATCGTACTTTTGGTGTTTTTTCCTAAATGAATCATTTTAGTACCCGTATCTGCCTGCTGAAAGTTATTGGTAACCGCAATCGAGTAAAATTCTCCAATCGAATTGTCTCCCTTTAGGATACAACTTGGGTATTTCCAGGTTACAGCACTTCCAGTTTCTACTTGTGTCCAAGAGATTTTTGCATTTTTTTCACAGATTCCGCGTTTTGTTACGAAATTAAAAACACCACCTTTTCCTTCTTTGTTACCAGGATACCAATTTTGTACTGTTGAATATTTTATTTCGGCATCATCTAATGCGATGAGTTCTACAACAGCTGCATGGAGCTGATTTTCGTCACGGCTGGGTGCCGTACACCCTTCTAAGTAACTTACATAACTTCCCTCATCGGCAATAACAAGCGTACGTTCAAATTGTCCAGTTCCAGCTTGGTTAATTCTAAAGTATGTAGAAAGCTCCATCGGGCAACGTACCCCTTTTGGAATGTAACAAAAAGAACCATCGCTAAAAACGGCGCTATTTAAAGCAGCGTAAAAGTTGTCCCGCTGCGGGACTACAGAACCAAGATGTTTTCGTACCAGTTCTGGATGTTCTTTGATCGCTTCAGAAATAGAACAAAAAATAATTCCTTTCTCTCCGAGTGTCTTTTTAAAAGTGGTTGCTACCGAAACAGAGTCCATTACAATATCTACGGCAACACCAGCCAATTTCTTTTGCTCGTCTAATGAAATCCCTAATTTATTGAAAGTTTCCAATAACTCTGGATCCACATCATCGATACTGTCGTATTTAGGCTTTTTGTTAGGTGCAGAATAATAGGAAATGTTTTGAAAATTTGGCTTTTCATAATGAACATTTGCCCATTCTGGCTCTACCATTTCTTTCCAATACGCAAAGGCTTCCAATCGCCATTCGGTCATCCATTCGGGCTCTTCTTTCTTTTTAGAAATAGCACGAACAATGTCCTCATTTAATCCCACTGGAAACGTATCAGATTCGATATCGGTATAAAAACCGTATTCGTACTCTTTTGTTTCGAGTTCTTTCTTTAAATCGTCTTCTGTGTATTTACTCATTGTTTAGATTTAATATTTTATAACGAAAAAGACTCTCCGCATCCGCAGGTTCTATTTGCATTTGGATTGTTAAACACAAAACCTTTTCCATTTAAACCTCCACTATATTCGAGGGTTGTGCCTACTAGATATAAAAAACTTTTTTTATCTACTGCAATCTTAACCGAATGATCTTCAAAAACTTTATCATTTTCTCCTGTGCCATGATCAAACTTTAAATCGTAAGACAATCCTGAACATCCGCCGCTTTTTACTCCAACACGTACAAAGTCTTTTGATACGTCAAAACCTTCTTCTGACATGAGAAGAGAGATTCGAGCTTTTGCACTATCACTTACTTTAATCATTTTTAATGTAGATTAGTTCTAAATTAGAGTGCAAATATACGTTAAATGCGCCTTTAAACCATAGTCTATAGATCATTTTAGGGTATTGTGGAATAGATTTATATAATAATTAACAACCCTTTTAGATTAGGGCTCTAGCGACTTTTAATAAAGATAAGAAAGAGGCTTTTTTTATTAATTGGGACGTTGAAAATCGGGATTGGAAATAAAGGATGGATCTGATAAGGATAAAAGAAACGCTTTTAGATCCGCTTTGTCACTTTCTGTAAGCCCTACGCCTCCTTCAGAAACCTTCTTCATAAGTGGGTCTATAGTTTCAGAATAGACCAACCCTTCACTGTAATGATCGATAACTTCTTCTAAGGTGCCAAACCTACCATCGTGCATGTACGGAGCGGTATAGGCAAGGTTACGTAACGACGGACTTCTAAATAATCCGAAGTCTCTTGGGTCTCCGGTAACATTTCCAAGTCCTCTGTCGGTAATTACTTCGTCGAGACCATTGTTGTGAAAGGCATTGTCTGTCCAAAGGGGTGTTGAAGGCAATCCATGGCAATGAAAACAATCTCCACGACTTTCGTCTAGAAATACATTAAGTCCATTTTCTTCTTGAGGCGTTAGGCTTATTTCATTGTTGAGGTATCGATCAAATTTTGAATTACCTGAAATTAATGTTCGAATAAATTGAGAAATTGCTTTTGTAACGAGCGTGGAATCGATACGTTCTGTTCCGAAAGCTTCTAAAAAAAGTCTTGGATATGTTGAACTTTCTTGAAGTGTCGCCTCTACATTGCTCCATGTGTTATTCATTTCTATGGGGTTAGTAACTGGACCAAACATTTGTTCTTCAAGAGAATTGGCACTTCCATCCCAATTAAACTTTTCTCTAAAATTATAAGCTAAATTATGAAGTGGCATTGCGTTTCTAAATCCTTCTTCACCTGAAATTCCAACACTAAATTGACGGGGATCTGAAAAAGCATGCTCAGGTTGGTGGCAACCTGCACAATTTAAGGTCTTGTCTCCAGAAAGAATGGGGTCGAAAAAAAGCTTTTTACCTAGAGCAACTCCTTCTACAGTCTGTGGATTGTCTTGCGGAATGACCGGTGGAAGAATAGAATTGTCGAAAAATTCAGGTGTATTTAAGTCTAAGGGAGTTGGAATATATCCTTCATTCTGCGGCGTATCATCACTACAGGAAAAAAGGCATCCTGCCATAAAAAATATACTCCAAATTCCGCTTAAATTCTTCATGTTATTACTGTGTAACAGCTCCTAATTCGAATACGGTATTACCATTTTCTTTCATGTCTAATTGTGCTTGAAAATTAGGCATTAACACCATAAAACGCTCGTTTAAATCCCATGTAATAGGATTGTTAAACCACTCTGCAATATTTGCTTTCACTTCAATATTTGTAGTAGTACCTACGGAAACAGTTCCTAAATTAACCTCAAAGGAAGTGTCTCTTAACTCAACAAGAGTATCTGGTCCTGGAGGTAGTGTTTCATGACGATTTGCTCGTACAGTATGAAACTGAAAATTTGTAACCTCTGCTGCATTATTAATATAAGTTCCTTCAATCCGTTGGTAATGATATCCGCCTCCAAGCATCGCAGGAACACTCCAGAAACCGTCAACTGAATTAAGATCATTATACCCACCTTCTTTGTCATTGTCTTCATCGTCAAATCCGAAGGTAAAAGAAACGGTATAATCGCCCTCAGGAATTTCAATGTCTGGTGTAAATGTGGTATTCTCTCCATCACGTGCCAATACAAGATTATAATCCTCTGAAGCATATACGGTACCGTCGGTTACAGAGGTAAAAGTGAAATCTGAAAGTAAGTAATTTACTTTAGAGAGTGTCATGCTCTCCCCATTAGCATTAACGTATGTAGTATTCTGATAATCTGAATTTTCGATAGTCTGTCCATTCCAGTTTTGAGTAAAAGTAAAGTCTACAGAAGAGTCTGCTTGTATAAGGATTGCGTCGTCGTCATTTTTGCAACTTAATGCGGTAAGTACAAGAAGAAGCAGTAAAACAATTTTTTTCATGAAATTAAATATTTAGGGAATTAAATTTTAATTAATAAAACATCTTTTGATCCTTGATTAGAAGGGATGTCTAGGTCTGAGCTTTCTGTATTTCCAACCATTAAAATTGAGTCGTTATCTAGGGCGATTGCATCTTCAATAAACTCAAGATTTGATCCACCTGCTGAATATACCGATTCTAAGGTGCCGTTTGGTGCTATAATACCATACCATGCGTCGTTTTGCCCATTATTAGTTAGAAGATCTCCATTGCCGCTTCGTGTAGATCCGGAGATAAGATAATTTCCATTCGATAAAGGAAAAATGCTCTTAGCAGAATCGAATTCTGTTCCCCCGTAGGTTTTCTCCCAAATAAGATTTCCTTCATCGCTAAATTTTACAATCCACGCATCTGCATTACCTAGTGGAGTAGATATATCTTGATCGGTACTTCGAGTATCTCCAACCATCATGTAATTTCCATCGTTGGTTTGTGTTACAGCATATCCAATTTCTATGCCATCTCCGCCAAATGATTTTGTCCACATAAGGTCTCCAGAACTAGAAAGACGGACTGCCCAAAAATCATAGCTTCCTTTGCTGTCGGTAATGTCGAAATCATCACTTTCGGAAGCGCCAGTCATTAAAAAGCCACCATCTGCTGTTTCTAACGCATCGTAACTTCGATCGTTATTGGTTCCTCCAAAATACCGTTTCCAAATGGCATTTCCATTTCCATCTAATAACATGCCCCAAAATTCGCCTACGCCGTGCAAATTAGCGCCTTTTTGTCCTGTTTGAGAGCGACCTTCATTTCCTTCCCCTTCACTTGCGCTAACATCTAAAAAACCAGAAATAAAATAGCCGCCTGTGCTTGTTGGAAATGCTTTGTAACATTGATCGCTTCCTGAGTACCCGAACGTTTTGTTCCATTGGATATTTCCAGTACTGTCTAATTTCAGAATCCAAAAATCATGAAACCCTGCATTTCCTGGATCTGTGACATCACCATCGGTACTTCGGGTATATCCACTTACTATAAAGCCATTGTCATTTGTATTTGAAATATTCGTAGCAATATCGTTTGCAGTTCCTCCATAGGTTTTGCTCCATTGAATTTCACCACTTGTGGTTACCTTGAATATCCAGATGTCTGCATCTGCCGTTGTTTTAATATTTAAAAGATCACCGTCATTACTTTGGGTAGTTCCCGCAATTACATAGCTTCCGTCGGAAGTTGTTACAATAGCGACACCCTCATCAACACCACTTCCGCCATACGTTCTAATGAACTCGGCTTCAATAGGGGTTTCATCGTCCATTTCATCTTCCATTTCGTCTTCTTCTTGTGGTGAAGGGGTGTCTTTGCTGCAAGAAGTTACTGTTGCTAGTAGCAACGAATAGAAGATGAAGGTTATAAAGGTATTCTTCCGAAGAACAACTACTATGTTATTATATAAAAATCTCATAACTAACTTATTTACTTAAGGTATGGTATTTCATTGGCGCGTTAGTTGGTACAGAGCTATTGTTTTACAATTTTTTGAGTGATCCTATTGTTAATGTGTAAGAAATACATTCCGTTAGCAACGTTCGAAATATCAATCGTTTTTTGTGCTTCGGAAAAATTATCTTGTTGAAAGACTGCTTTTCCAGAAATATCATATAAGGTGATAGCACTAATGGGCTCACTTTTAGACGTGATATTTAGTATGTTGGTTGTTGGATTTGGATAAATAGTAATTCCATTTAAAAATTCATTGTCCGCTACTGAAAGGATTTCCATGACTTCTATTGTTACCGAACAGGCTACATCGTTGTTTGAAGTATCTGTTATTACAAAATTAACGGTGTAAGTTCCTTCGGTTAACTGCGTGCCTGGAGCTGGATCTTGCTCAATGGTAAAGGAACAATTGTCCGTTGCAGAAATAAGTGCTTCGGCTTCAAAATTTGGAAGTGCATAAAAATTTTCTCCCTCATCGTATCCTACTGAAAAATCTTGCGGACATTCAGGTATAGGATTTTGGGTATCTTCAATAGTAACGGTTGCCGTGCAAAAAGAGCGGTTTCCGAAGTCATCATATACTTCTAGCTCTACTTGATTTGTGCCTAGGTCTGAACAACTAAATTCGGTTTGACATAATTTGAAAAAGACCGTTCCACTATTGTCACTCGATCCATTGTTAATATCTTCTACCGTAAGGGTTGCAGTACCGTTTTCATCTAATGAAAGGGTTGTGTCCATACAACTGGCAATTGGTTTTGTAGTGTCTGCCGCAGATGCTTTTACTAAAATAAATCCACGTTCGATATCACTAATAACCAAATTTCCACTTTCGAAAAATGGATATACATTCCATGCTCCATTAAAACTAGCGGAGTTGTTATTAGGATAGGTGTCGAAGAAACTTTCTTGTTCCATGTTTCCGTTGGCTATGTCTGAAACGTCGAACGTTCTAAGGCCGGCTCTGTAATTTGCCATGTGATACTTTGTGCCATTTACATAGCCGTTGTGATCTATAGCTTCAGTTTCGCCTTCGTAAATAAAATGAAGTTGTGGAGACGAAAGATCTTCGAAATCGAAAACAATAGTTCTTGTATTTCCACCAATATTTAATTCATCTATTTCATCGCCTAGAACGAAGAATCGTTGATCTTCAGTAAACCATCCTTGATGCGTGTAAAAGGTGTTTGCATAATCTATAGTGGCAATGCCAACAGGATTTTCTTTGTCTGTAATATCAACAATAGCAACAAAATCTTCGTTGCTTCCAATTAAAATTTCTCTTCCTGTGTAGTTCGAATCTGGTCCACAGTATGTTACTACCTGCGCATCATGACTATATTGATCGAACGAATAACCGCCAGCAGCAACAGGATTTACGGGATCTTGAATATTTACAAAATGGGGCCCGCCATTAAATGTTGAGGTACCTACGCCATATGCATAGCCAGTATCTTCATTAATAACAATGTTATGTGCATTTCCAAAACCTTCATAAAGAGCGTCTGCATCGAATACTTGAGGTGGATTAGGTACATTTCTCAATCTAGTAAGATCGAATATTTGCATTCCATGTCCTGGTATTTCACTCACTACAAATGCATGATTCTGATATACTTTTACATCTCTCCAAGTATCTCCAAAACCACTTCCATTAGAGGGTAGTTTTCCTAAATACACAGGATTTACTGGGTCTGAAATATCAATAAAAGCACACCCATTGTTTAAGGCTACTAATGCATATTCATTTCCAGTTTGTGGATCGGTCCAGCCCCAAGAGTCATTTCCTTTTGTGGCATTCATTTCTGTTAGAGTGATTTCAGATTGTAGGTCATATCCATTGCACGGGTAGGGTCCTGCCATTCCATTATTGCAAGGAGTTTGGGCGAAAAGAGCTACCGAACTAACGATTAGTGCGATGCAAGTTGTATAAAATTGTTTCATCTTTATTTGGCTTGTTATGTGATGTTCCGAGTATGAATAAAATTATCTTGGTGGTTTTAGTGTTTTCTAACTAGATATAATCCAGTGTTTATGTCACTAATTAAAATGGTTCCGCTTTCAAAAAAAGGATATACGTTCCAAGCACCATTAAAAGAAGCGGTATTATTAGAGGGAAAGGTGTCGAAATTTCCTATTTCTGTTAGGTTCCCATTATCGATATCTGAAAGGTCTATAACTCGTAGTCCTGCAGAATAATTTGCAAGATAAAATAAGTTTCCTTTAACATATCCATTATGATCTACAGCATCTGTAGGACCTGTATATGTAGTATGTAACACGGGGTTGTCTAAATCTGAGAAGTTAAATACCAATGTTCGTGAGTTAAAACCAAAGTTAAGTTCATCCAGTTCATCCCCTAATAAAAAATAAGTCTGGTCTTCGGTAAACCATCCTTGATGGGTATAGCCCACTTCACCATAGCCTAATTGTGAAATAAGGACAGGATTTTCTTTGTCTGTGATATCTACGATAACAATTTCGTTTACGTTACTACCAATTAAAAGTTCTTTTCCAACATGTTCGGTGTCTGGACCATTATAAGTAATTACTTGTGCATCGTGACTATAGGAGCTAAGTTGGTATCCTCCAGCTGCAATTGGATTGGTAGGATTTTGAATGTTAATAAAGTGCGGTCCGCCATCAAAGGTTTGAGTACCTACAGCATAGGCATAACCGGAGTCTTCATTAATTACGATATTATGGGCATTTCCAAAACCATTATAATGGGCGTCTTCAATAAATGTATTCCCTGTTCCTGTTACGTTTCTTAATCGTGTAAGATCGAATACTTGCATACCATGTCCTGCGGCCTCGCTCACTATAAAAGCATGATTGTTGTAAACCTTAACATCTCGCCAACCACTGGGAACCGTATGTGTTGGTAGTTTTCCTAAATAGATCGCTGCTTCGGGATCTGAGATATCGATAAAAGCAGTTCCGTTGTCAAGACCCATTAAGGCATATTCTTTTCCATTACTTGGGTCGGTCCATCCCCAGCTGTCATTTCCTTCTGCGGCATCGAATGTAGAGAGTTCAATTCGGTAAAGTAAATCGTAGTCGGAGCATGGAAATATATCTGCTATCCCGTTTTCGCATGGAGCAGTTAGAACTAATTCTGGAGAATCATCGTTCATGGTATCATCAACAGGCAACCCATTATCGTCCATAGTATCTGAACCACAAGCAATAAGAAATAGACAACATCCAATAAAAAAAACTAATTTTCCCATAAATTTTTCACAATAATTTTCTAAGATACTTAGGTCTTGATTATAACGCTAAACTTACAGCGATATTTCAGCAGAAAAAAAATACCCTATTATACTACAAAAATAGTAAGTCTTTTTAATAGGATACTCTTATTTTTGCAAGATAAGACAATTCTATATGTTTGAAAATAAAGATTCTGAAAATACAAGTATCTCTAGCCTTGGTGAGTTTGGTCTCATCGATCATTTAACGAAGCACTTTAAGATACAAAATAAAACCACTGTAAAGGGGATTGGAGACGATGCAGCTGTGCTTGATCCAGAAGAAGGAAAACAGCTTGTGGTTACCACAGATATGCTGGTGGAAGGAGTTCATTTTGATCTTAGCTATATGCCTTTAAAACATTTAGGGTACAAAGCGGTAATGGTGAATCTTTCTGATGTATATGCTATGAATGCACTACCATCACAAATTACTGTGTCTATTGCAGTATCGAATCGATTTCCAGTAGAGGCCTTAGAAGAACTATACGCAGGAATTACTACTGCCTGCGAGCATTATAAAGTTGACGTAATAGGAGGTGATACAACATCTTCAACAACGGGTTTAGTAATAAGCATTTCTGCTATTGGAACCGTTTCCGAAGAAAAAATTACCTATAGAAACGGTGCCAAAGAAAACGATCTATTAGTTGTAACTGGTGATTTGGGTGCTGCTTACCTAGGATTGCAAATACTAGAACGGGAAAAGCAAGTTTTTAAAGTAAATCCAAACGCGCAGCCAGACCTTGAACCGTACTCATACTTGGTAGAACGTCAACTAAAACCTGAGGCGAGAAAAGATATTCCTTTGCTTTTAAGTGAATTAGACGTGAAACCTACTTCGATGATAGATATTAGTGACGGACTTTCCTCTGAAGTAATTCACTTATGCAAAAGTTCGAATGTTGGATGTAATCTATATGAAGATAAAATACCATTAGACCCACAAGTTATTGCTACCTGTGAAGAATTTAAAATGGATAGTACCACTATTGCTCTAAGTGGCGGAGAAGACTACGAATTGTTATTCACAGTTTCTACCAAAGATTTTCCGAAGATAAAAGCAAACCCGCATCTTACTGTAATAGGGCATATGACTCATGAAAAAGAAGGAATGCACCTAATTACAAGAGCTAATACTAAAATTCCAATTATAGCTAGGGGTTGGAATGCACTTACTGAAGAAGACTAGATAAACTAGGCTGTTGTGGTCACTCGGCGCATTTTTCTTTTATAAAATAAATTAAGAGAAGCATTAGCCTGTTTGTATTTTTCGGTGAGCGGCTCGAAACTTCCAGAAAAGTTGTTGGTCACTTCACAGCCACAGTGTGAGCATTTAAATTCACTAATATGATTTGTGATTTTTCGGGTCTCACGATAATTGTGACCAAAAGTGTTGCATACAATACTAAAAACAGAAAATCGAGGGTTGTGAGTGGAGTTTTTCATCAGTTGGGGATTAAATGAGCGTAAATGTAACAAAACTTTAACAATTAGAACGTTAAAAAGCAAAAAAAATCGATTATGAGTAAAAATTTATTAGTTCTTCCTTATTTTCTATCCAACTCATATGTCCTCCACTTAGCGTGATTAAAGTACAATTACAATAGGTTGCAATTTGTTTCGCTTCTAAAAAAGGGACAATTAGATCTTGAGTTCCGCAAAGCATAATCTTCGGCTTATTAAACTTTCTTAAAATAGTACTCCGGTCATTACGATCCCGCATTCCTTTAATTGTAGCAGCAATACTTTCTTTCGAAATTTGTAGGGCTTCTTTTTTTAAAAATTTTATTTCTGAAGCATAATCGACTCGGTCATTTGGAGAAAAAAGATTTGAAATTGCCATACTAACAAAAGCTTCCTTATTAGTGCGAATTACTTTAAGTGCGCGAGTTCTGTTTTCTTTTCGTTCTTCAGAATCTTCGGAAGGAGTAGAATTTATTAATGTTATTTTTGAAACCAATTGCGAATACTTTTCTATGTATGCCAATGCAACATATCCACCCATAGAATGTCCTACCAATTCGAACGACTGAAGCTTCAATTGTTCGATTACGGTATGTACAGCTTCTGCCATGAGTTCCATAGAATGTACTTCTCCCACAGAACCGCTAGATCCGTGACCAAGTAGGTCTATTGTAATTATAGTATACTTTTTAGAAAATTCTGCAATAAAGAAATCCCACATAGAGGCACTTTCTAAGAAACCATGTAAAAGAACAACCGCAGGTCCAGAACCATATGAATTATAAAATAGGTGGGTATTGCGAAAGGGTAGCTTCATTTTATCTATATTCGGAACTTCAAAAATAGTTTTTTGTATCTCACAAAACCTATTTTAATGTTTCGACTTATAATTTTTATTAAAAATGAACGCTTCTAAGCAAACCCTAGTTACTGCCTTTGCGCTATTTTCGTTATTCTTCGGGGCAGGAAATCTTATTCTCCCTCCTTTTTTAGGCTATAACGCAGGATCATCATGGATTTGGGTAAGTATTGGATTCGCTTTATCTGCCGTAATAATTCCTATCCTTGCTATTTATGGACACGCCAGACTGCAAGGAACCTTGCTCGATTTCGCAAAAAATGTATCGCCGACATTTGCATTAATTTATGCAATAATTGTGTATGCCATTTCAATTTCGCTACCCTCTCCAAGAACAGCTTCGGTAACTTATGAAATGGCGATCCAACCCTATTTTGAACTCTCATCTTTATGGTTAAGTGTCTTTTATTTCACATTGGTACTGGTGTTTGCTCTTAATAGAACTAAAATAATTAGTCTCATCGGAAAATTTCTAACTCCCCTTATCATCCTTATCTTATTGTTTATTATAGGCATTGGTATTTTTGCTGAGGTTCCGCCCATGCGAACTTCCATTTTTGAAAATGCTTTTACTGCTGGAATTCTAGAGGGGTATCAAACTTTCGATGCGATTGGAGGTGTTGTAGTTGGAGGTGTAATTGTGATTTCTCTAGCATTGCAAGGGAAATTTAATTACGAAGAAAAAAAACGGATGATCGCCCGCGCTGGAATTCTTGCTGGATTTGGGCTGTTTATTATTTATGGAGGTCTTATCGTACTAGGAGCATTAAATAGTGAACTTGCAGTTATCGAGAATCGAACACAATTATTAACACTTTTAAGTACGAATACATTGGGGTCGATCGGTACAGCATTTCTTTCGGTGTTAGTGGCTTTAGCCTGTTTCACCACTGCGGTAGGGATTGTTACAGGAACAGCTGATTTCGTAAAAGGAATTACTCGAGATTCTCAGCTCGCTTACACCATTACTGCAATCTTAGGTTGTATTTTAGGTGTTGTTGTGGGGCAATTTAATGTAGGGTATATTATAGATATAGCGTTGCCCGCCTTAATGTTTATTTATCCAATAACCATTGTACTTATACTCTTAAATGCGATCCCAAAACGATTTGCTTCGAAAGCTGTTTTTAGAGGGGTTACCCTTGTGACAATTTTATTTAGCATACCAGATTTTCTACAGTTTTTTGTTTCTGAAGGAAGTTTAGATAAAATACAATCCATTATTCCCTTATCAAATTCAAGTTTGGGCTGGGTAATACCTGCATTACTAGTTTTGGTGGGAATAAATTTATTTTTGAAGCTTAACCCTTCTGCTGTAAAGTAATTATTGTTTTTGAAGCTTTTTGTGAGAACCATCACAATTGGGAGGTTTTTGCGTAAGTCCACAAGTGCAATCATGAAATCCGAAGCCATCTATAATTTGTTCTTTATATTTTTTAATTCTCGAGGCACGTGTTTTAGATTGCTTCGCTCCAGAAAAATAAATCAAGTATCCTCTTTGGCGTCCTGGTGTTAAGTTAAAGAACGCTTTTTTAAAGGTAGCATCCTCTTTCATAAGTGAAGAAAGCTCTTCAGGGATTGGAGTATTTTCACCTGTATTACATGGGATTTTCGTACCCGCTTTCTCTACTTCGATTGCTTCTTGGATATATGCTTTTAAAGTAGTTTCAAGCGTTAAAATTTCCTCCACATTTGTAAAGGGAATAATTCGTCCCGAGCGCGTATTTTTACCAGGTTTTTTGAGAAGACTTTTATCATCTTTTAATAATACTCCCTTAAAAAAACTAATAATACAATACGATTTAAAGCTCCCTAAAATTACGATATTCTTTCCATGAAAACTATAACAAGGTTGACGCCATTTAAAAGATTCAGTTAATCCACATGTTAGTGCCAAATCACGAAGTTGCGACAACTCGGTTTCCCAAGGATTATCACTTAAATACTTCGTTACATTATTGTCTTTTACCTTCATATAAAATAGTTCTACACATTTTAAAGACGAGATGAACAGTAACAAATGATTAAAGTACGATACTAATCAATTGAATATAAACTTAACAAAAAATGAAAAAAAACAAAGGACAAACTTTATTTATAATTGGAATGACACTTTCAACACTGGGAATGACAATTTTATCTGATTATAAAATTTTACATTATACTACGATGATTATAGGTTTATTAATTATGATTTATAGTGTATTTATAATAGATAAGTTTAAAAAAGCTCAAAGAAAATGAAAGCGGTAAAGTTTAATCGAATTACTAATCAATAGAATTAAAAATGACTAAAAACATTGCAAAATTCTAAATAGAACGCTGAATTTACTGTTACAAAATTAGTATTAAACAGAGTTTCTAGTTAATATTATCTGCAAACTTAGGTGCTTAAATACGTCACGAAACATTCATAAACCGTTTCGAAATACACGAAAAATTATCTTCTAAATGGCGTTTAAACTATTTGTTTTCTGAAATTTATTCAGATAAACGTATGGTGCTAAATTGATTTATCCATTCATGAGATCTTCAATCTCTTCAGCTTCAATTGGGATATTACGCATTAAATTAAATGGTTCTCCCTTATCTTGAATAACTAAATCGTCTTCAAGTCTAATTCCGAAGCCTTCAGCAGGTATATAGATTCCCGGTTCTACAGTAAATACTTGATTGGCTTCCATTTTCTCCCATAGAATTCCATAGTCGTGTGTATCAAGCCCAATATGGTGTGAAGTACCATGCATAAAATATTTTTTGTATGCTGGCCAATCCGGATCTTCATTTTTAACGTCCGCTTTATCTAATAAGCCTAATCCTAATAACTCTGAAGTCATTAACTTGCCGACTTCAACATGGTATTCTTTCCAATACGCACCCGGGACTAACATTTTTGTAGCTTTATTTTTAACTCTGTTTACCGCATCGTATACTTCGCGTTGTCGTTTAGTAAATTTTCCACTAACCGGAATGGTACGAGACATGTCGCTACTATAATTTGCATATTCGGCACCCACGTCCATTAAGATGAGATCACCTGCTTGACATTGCTGATTGTTTTCAATATAGTGTAATACATTAGCATTGTTTCCGCTAGCAATGATGGGAGTATATGCAAACCCTTTGGAGCGATTTCTAAGAAATTCATGCATGAATTCTGCCTCAATTTCATACTCCCATACCTCAGGTTTTACAAAATCTAAGACGCGACGGAAACCTTTTTCAGTAATGTCACATGCTTGCTGCATAATTTCGAGCTCAATAGGATCTTTTACCGAACGCAAACGTTGCAAAATTGGATTGCTCTTCGCCCAGCGATGCGCTGGAAACTTAGCTTTGGTTTTTTTAATAAAACGATCTTCTCGGGTTTCAGTTTCTACATTGGCCCGGTAATGTTCGTTAGTGTTAAAGTAGATGGTTTCGGCTTGCGTCATAATTTCATAAAAGATCTTATCGAAGTCTTTTAGCCATTGCACATTTTTAATACCGCTTACTTCGTATCCACGTTCTTTAGTTAATTTCTCACCTTCCCACACAGCGATATGATCGTTGGTTTCACGTACAAATAAGATTTCACGATGTTTTTTATCGGGTGCATCTGGAAACAAAACCAGCATGCTTTCTTCTTGATCTACGCCGCTTAAATATAAAATATCCCTTGCTTGTTGAAAAGGCATGGTACTATCGGCACTAATTGGATAAATATCGTTGCTGTTAAACACCGCAATACTCTTAGACTCCATTTGAGCCATGAAATTTTTACGGTTTTTTACATATAATTTGCTATCGATTGGATGATATTTCATAGTGTTTATTTGATATTTTACTCAAAATTACTAGAATTTATGTCAAAGGGAGTTAATACAAAACTAAAATTTTGCAGAACAGCGGTATTTCAGTAATTTCAGCCACCAAACCAACAACTATGAAACTGTACCTGACCTTATTTGTCGCAATTTTATCAATTAGCGTATTTTCTCAACAAGTACCAACCTCTCCCTCTGAAGCTGAGAAAGCACTCGATCTTCTTCAAACATTTAAAGATAATTCCCTTGTAAAGAATCTTCCATTTAAAAATGTGGGTCCTACCGTCATGAGTGGACGTGTAGTAGATTTCGCAGTGAATCCAAAAAATCCAGTGGAATTTTATGTTGGTTATGCGAGTGGTGGTGTGTGGCATACAAAAAATAATGGGACGACATTTACACCTATACTAGACACTAGTCTAACACAAAATGTGGGAAGTCTTGCCGTAGATTGGAGCACGAATACTATTTGGGTAGGAACAGGAGAGGTGAACGCATCTCGCTCTAGTTATGCTGGCATAGGTTTATTGCAATCAACCGATAACGGAAAGACATGGAATAACATGGGTCTTACAGACAGTCATCATATTAGTAAGATTTTAATTAACCCAAATAATCCAAAAGAACTAGTGGTAAGTTCGGTGGGGCATCTGTATTCTGAGAATAGTGAAAGAGGGGTTTATAAAACTATAGATGGAGGTTCGACCTGGAATAAAACTTTGTTCGTGGATAATAGATCGGGGATTATTGAAATGGATGTGGATCCCAATAACTTTAATCTTATATATGCTTCTTCGTGGGATAAAGATAGAAAAGCATGGAATTTTCGAGGAAGCGGAATGGGAAGTGCGATCTATAAAAGTACCGATGCTGGAAGTAGCTGGACTAAAGTTTCAGTCACTGGAAGCGGATTTCCTTCGGGCGAAGGAGCTGGAAGGATTGGACTAGCGGTTGTTAATGAAAGCACCATTTATGCGGTTGTAGATAATCAAGATAGAAGACCTAAAGGAAAAGAAAAAAATAATGATGAAATGCTTCAGAAGGAAGATTTTAAAAAGATGTCTTCTGCTCAATTTTTAGCATTAGATAATAATAAATTGAAACAATTTCTTCGGAATAATAATTTTCAAGAAAAATATAAAGCAGAGAATGTAAAAAATATGGTACGGAGTGGAGCAGTAAAACCTATTGATCTTGCTACCTATTTAGAAGATGCAAATTCTATGTTGTTCGATACACCCGTAATTGGAGCTGAAGTTTACAAAAGTACCGATGGCGGAAAAAGTTGGAGTAAAACCCACGACGGATATTTGGATGATATTTATTATTCATATGGGTATTATTTCGGAAAGATCCACGTTGCTCCTTACGATTCTAACACCATTTATATTTATGGGGTTCCTATTGTGAAATCGAAAGATGGTGGAAAAACCTTTGAATCTATTAGTGCTGAAAATGTTCATGCCGATCATCATGCGTTATGGATAAATCCAAATCTTCCAGGTCATTTAATCGATGGAAACGATGGAGGGGTGAATATTAGTTACGACGATGGTGCAAGTTGGATTAAAAATAACGCACCTTCAGTAGGGCAATTTTATGCAATTAATGTAGACAACGAGACTCCTTATAATATTTATGGAGGACTACAAGATAACGGGGTTTGGGTAGGTCCTCACAATCATGAGGAGGATAAGAGCTGGCATCAGAGTGGGCAGTATCCCTACGAGTCGATCATGGGTGGCGATGGTATGCAGATTCAGATCGACACTAGAAATAGTGACGTGGTATACACTGGATTTCAATTCGGAAATTATTTCCGTCTCGATCGCGCTTCCGAAGAAAACACCTATATACAACCCAAACATGAGTTAGGGGAAAGTCCGTATCGTTTTAACTGGCAAACTCCAATTTTATTGAGCTCACATAACCAAGATATTTTATATTTTGGTGGAAACAAATTAATGCGAAGTTTAAATAAAGGAGACGATTGGGAAGCGATCTCAGGAGACCTTACCCAAGGAGGAAAGCCTGGAAATGTAGCTTACGGAACCCTTACAAGTATAAGTGAATCTCCATTTCAATTTGGATTATTATATGCGGGAAGTGACGACGGAATGTTGCATGTGTCTAAGAATGGCGGAAGCAATTGGACAACTATTTCAGGAACATTTCCAAAAGACCTGTGGGTAAGTAGAGTAATTGCTTCTGAACATAAAAAAGAACGAGTATATGTTACTTTAAATGGATATCGATGGGACGATTTTAAAGCGTATGTATATGTGAGTGAAAATTATGGTACTACTTGGAAAAATATTGGCAATACGCTACCAGCATCTCCCGTTAATGTGATTCGAGAAGACCCTGAGAACGATCAAGTATTATATTTAGGTACCGACAATGCAGCTTATGTTTCTTTCGATCAAGGACAAACTTGGGAAGCATTTTCTGAAGGATTGCCACATGTAGCAGTGCATGACCTGGTCGTTCAAGAGCGTGAAAAGGATTTGGTTCTTGGAACACATGGTCGCTCTATTTATATTGCCGACGTATCATTAATTCAAGAAATGAAGGGTTCTGCTAGTAATACCCTGAAAATTGCGGCGATAGATGATGTGCAAGCATCGAGACGTTGGGGAAGTAGTTTTGGACAGTGGTATGAAACCTTTGAGCCTTCGGTGCAGCTTCAGATCTTTGCTCCTGCTTCAGGAAAGGCAACGATTAAAGTGCTTTCTGAAGAAGGAAAAACAATACAACAGTTTACTTCCGAAGTAGCTAAAGGGATTAATGTAATCTCATACGATTTAACTGTTTCAGACAAAGGTAGGAAGGAACTGGAAAAGAAAGAAGTTGAGGTGCGTAAAGCACAAAATGAGAAGTATTATATTCCGAAGGGAGAATACAAAGTGTCTGTTATGCTTAATGGGGGAACAATAGAAACAGACTTCGAAGTGAAATAACCAATTTGGTTTAACGTATAGCTACATTAGAATGATTAGATTCATCATTCTCGTATTTAGAATAATTTTTAATTATCGCAAGAACCAATAAAACAAAACATAAAATTTGGCATTAGCCCTCGTGTGGCGTATTTTTGTGTCACTAAAATTTTGAAATAAAACCATAATGGGAATATTATCCGCTTCAATAGCCAAAAAAGTTGCCATGGCGCTTTCTGGCTTATTTCTTGTTTTTTTCCTTGCACAACATTTTACCATTAATCTATCATCTGTTATTGATCCTGAAACGTTCAATAATTGGTCTCATTTTATGGGGACTAATGGGTTGGTGCAGTTTGTGTTACAGCCAGTATTAATATTGGGAGTAATCTTTCACTTTGTAATGGGAATTGTGCTTGAAATTCAGAATCGCAATGCACGTGCAATTAGTTACAAATCTTATAAGGGGAGTAAAAACTCTACTTGGGCTTCTCGAAATATGATTATTTCTGGATTAGTAATTTTAGCGTTCTTAGGACTTCACTTCTATGATTTT
The DNA here is from genome assembly GCF_001637325.1 of Cochleicola gelatinilyticus. GTDB lineage: Bacteria > Bacteroidota > Bacteroidia > Flavobacteriales > Flavobacteriaceae > Cochleicola > Cochleicola gelatinilyticus. The sequence continues at coordinate 614,541 of NZ_LRXL01000026.1, read as the reverse complement.
TGGGTTCCAGAGATTGTTTATAAATATGTTGATGTTAAAGAAGCGGTTGAAGATCGTTATTTTATTGAGTTAGTGCACAAGTTTGAGAGTCCCGTACGAACTGGATTGTATTGTCTTGCTTTCGTTTTATTAATGTTTCACCTGTGGCATGGATTTGCTTCCTCATTTCAGAGTGTTGGATTTAATAATAAATATTCGAAAGCGCTTCAAGGTTTTACAAAGCTTTATGCGATACTAATTCCTGCAGGTTTTATTTTCATTGCGCTGTACCATCATTTTAACCAATTACCCCACTAAAAAGCAAAGCTATGTCGACATTAGATGCAAAAATACCTGAAGGCCCCTTAGCCGATAAGTGGACAAACCATAAAAATAACATCAACCTTGTAAATCCTGCCAATAAACGAAATATTGATATTATCGTTGTTGGAACTGGTCTCGCTGGAGGAAGTGCAGCAGCAACGCTCGCAGAACTGGGTTATAATGTAAAAACTTTCTGCTATCAAGATTCACCACGTCGTGCTCACTCTATTGCAGCGCAGGGAGGAATTAATGCGGCAAAGAATTATCAAGGAGATGGTGATAGTAATTACCGTTTATTTTATGATACTGTAAAAGGAGGCGATTACAGATCGAGAGAATCGAATGTGTATCGTTTGGCTGAAGTTTCAGCAAATATTATTGATCAATGTGTAGCACAAGGTGTCCCTTTTGCCCGTGAGTATGGTGGGCTTTTAGACAACCGTTCTTTTGGAGGTGTTTTAGTTTCTAGAACGTTTTATGCAAAAGGACAAACAGGACAACAACTATTATTAGGAGCTTATTCGGCGATGAACCGTCAGATAAATCGTGGTAAGATTGAACCATTTAATCGCCATGAAATGCTCGATATTGTAAAGATTAATGGAAAGGCGAGAGGAATTATCGCCCGAAATTTAGTTACCGGAGAAATTGAACGCCATTCTGCACATGCAGTAGTTCTTGCTACGGGAGGGTACGGAAATGTATTTTATTTAAGTACAAATGCAATGGGTAGTAACGTCACAGCAGCTTGGAAAGCCCACAGACGTGGTGCATTTATGGCAAACCCTTGTTATACGCAGATTCATCCAACATGTATTCCGGTATCGGGAGACCACCAAAGTAAATTGACGTTAATGTCTGAATCTCTTAGAAATGACGGTCGTATTTGGGTGCCTAAGAAAAAAGAAGATGCTGAAGCAATACAACAAGGTAAAAAGAAACCTACAGACCTTTCCGAAGAAGAAAGAGATTACTATTTAGAACGTCGTTACCCTGCCTTCGGAAACCTAGTGCCACGGGATGTTGCCTCTAGAGCTGCAAAAGAACGTTGCGATGCTGGATTTGGTGTAAATAAAACGGGAGAGGCTGTATATCTTGATTTTGCAAGCGCCATAGAACGCTACGGAAAAGAAGAAGCACTTATTCATGGAAATAATAATCCAACTGAACAAGAAGTGTACGATTTAGGTCGAGATGTAATCGAAAATAAATACGGAAATCTTTTTCAGATGTATGAAAAAATCGTGGATGAAAATCCGTATAAAACTCCCATGATGATTTATCCTGCGGTACACTACACAATGGGTGGGTTATGGGTAGATTATAATTTACAAACTACTATCGAAGGTTGCTATTGTGCAGGAGAAGCTAACTTTAGTGATCATGGTGCAAACAGACTTGGAGCGAGTGCATTAATGCAAGGATTGGCCGATGGATACTTTGTACTTCCTTATACTATTGGGGATTACCTTTCTAATGATATTAGAACCGGAAAAATACCAACTAATAGCCCAGAGTTCGATGTGGTAGAGAAAGATGTAAAAGATAGAATTCATAAATTACTGAATGCTTCTGGACAACATTCTGTAGATTATTACCACAAACGCCTAGGAAAGATTATGTGGAACAAATGTGGGATGTCCAGAAATGCACAAGGTCTTACTGAAGCGATTTCAGAAATTGCTGAATTACGAAAAGATTTTTGGGCGAATGTAAAGGTTCCAGGAAATGCAGATAGCATGAATCCGGAATTAGAAAAAGCAGGACGTGTTGCCGACTTCCTTGAATTAGGGGAGTTATTTGCAAAAGATGCATTGCATCGAAATGAATCTGCAGGTGGACACTATCGTGAAGAAAGTGTAGAGACAAGTGGAGAACAACAAGGAGAAGCGTTAAGAGACGATGAAAACTTTAAATATGTTGCTGCTTGGGAATACAAAGGAGAGCCAAAAGATGCCGTTTTGCATAAAGAAGATCTTGTCTTTGAAAATATTGAATTGAAAACACGTTCGTATAAATAAGAAGCTATGAAATTAACCTTAAAAATTTGGCGACAAGCGAACGCCACAGCAAAAGGAAGTATGAAAACCTATCCTATTGAGGATATAGAAGGAGATATGTCTTTTCTTGAAATGCTGGATGTTTTAAACGAAGACCTTATCAACAAGGGGGAAGAGCCTGTAGTGTTCGATCATGATTGTCGAGAGGGTATCTGCGGAAGCTGCTCGTTACAAATCAACGGTGAACCCCACGGACCCGACAGATTAGTAACTACATGCCAATTACACATGCGAATGTTTAATGATGGTGATACGATTGTTATTGAGCCATTTAGAGCAAAGGCGTTTCCTGTAATTAAAGATTTAATGGTCGATCGAAGTTCTTTCGATAGAATTCAACAGGCTGGTGGATATGTTTCTGTAAATACCTCAGGAAATACAATCGACGCAAATGCTACTCCAGTACAAAAAGAAAATGCAGATGATGCTTTTTATGCTGCTACCTGTATAGGTTGTGGGGCTTGTGTTGCAGCTTGTAAAAATGCGAGTGCGATGTTATTTACTTCAGCAAAAGTGTCTCAATATGCACTTTTACCTCAAGGACAAGTTGAGGCAGCTACTCGTGTTTTAAATATGGTCGAACAAATGGATAAAGAAGGTTTCGGAAATTGCACCAATACTGGAGCATGTGAAATAGAATGCCCTAAGGGAATTTCACTAGAGAATATAGCTAGAATGAACCGAGAGTACTTAAAAGCAAGCCTTCAAGGATAAAAGATTAAAACTATTTTAGATAAAAAAACCCGATCATTTATGATCGGGTTTTTACATTTTATAAACATTACTTTTTACACAAAATCATCGTGTTTCCTTTTAGAACAGAGCTCTCATTAACGGCACCGTAAGTGCTTTTGGTTAATCGATGATCTATATTTTCAATTTTAAAATTATGATGACGCAATAGCTTAATAATATCCCTATAATCTGTATTAAAATGATTCTTTAATAGATCTACATGGATTTCTAAAAGAAGAGTAAGATGTTTTTGTTTAAGAGTATTCTCCATTCCTCTTAATACTTTTTCTTCAGCGCCTTCTACGTCAATCTTTATAAAGTTGGGTGTTAATTTATGTTGTGAAAGAAAATCATCTATTGTTATACTAGAAATTTCAATAAAGTTTGCGGTAGATTTTGAGTTTATGATTAAACCAGGATTTGGTTTTTCAAGTTTTTGAATTCTCACAATTTCTTCTCGATCTGATACCCCAACATTATGTACTGTAATGGAATTAAGGGAATTAATAGCAATGTTTTTATTAATTAGCTGAATACATTTAGGGTCAACTTCAAAAGCATGAACTTTGCCTTTAGAAGCTAACTTTCCTGCAATACAGGTGAAATACCCAAGATGTGCACCAATGTCTAACACGGTACTTTCGGGATGTATTTCATTTATAAAGATTTTTGTGGCTACAGGCTCATGGATTTTTCCATTGGTATAACGTGGATAAAACCAACTCCATGAATAGGAATCTAAAGTACTATACTTTAAGTCTAATTCTTTAATGGGTAGTGCCCAATCTTTACTTCCTTTATATTTTTTTATTATGGGTTTTTGGTAAGTTTTTCGGGCAATGGTAAATAAGCCGAGCGCAGAGAGAATTTTCTTAATTCTTTTTTTCATTAAATTAATGTGTTATCAGAGATATCATGCAGGTTATACTGCTCGCAAGTGCGACTTATCTTTTACTTCCTTTTTATCCTTGGGCGGACTTGGAATATTTTTTAAAATGGTTTGAATAAATTTCTTTACATCATAGGGTTTTACGATAATGTCGTTCATTCCAGAGTCAAAAATTTTGTTACGCATTTCTTCCACTTCCACAGCAGTAAGGGCTACTATAGGGATTTTGGTGTTAAATTCTCGAATCTCACGTGTGGCTTCCATTCCATTTTTTAAGGGCATATTAATATCCATGAGAACTAGGTCATATTCATTTTCTCGAACGCTATGAATTGCTTGCTCTCCATTTTCTGCAATACTGCAAATCATATTATTCTTTTCAAGAATTTTTTTGGTAACAGTTTGATTAATTCTATTGTCGTCTACAATTAAAATTCTTTTGGCAACTAGAGTTGCATAATCTAGAAGTGTTGGTCCTCCGCTTTCGACTGCTACTTTTTGGTTTACATCATAAGTAAGAGAGAATGAAAAAAGTGATCCCATTCCTGGTTCACTTTCTAATGCGATTTCTGAATTGGAGAGTGACAGTAATTTCTTTACAATAGGTAAGCCTAAACCAGTACCTTGATAATTATAATTAACAGAATTAGCTTGTGAAAATTCTTCAAAAATTGTGTCTTGTTTTTCTTTAGGAATACCAATTCCTGTATCCTTAACATAAAACCGAATTGTTGCAGAACTTTCGGTTATTTGCTCCAACTCTGCAATAACATAGATGTCTCCACTTTCAGTAAATTTACAAGCATTCCCAATCAAATTCATTAAAATTTGAGATAAGCGTACCGAATTTCCTTCTATAAGTTGTGGGATGTTTTCTGAAATATGTACGATAATATTATTTTTATTCTGAAGGCGCATGTATTCAAATGAAGAAACAATCGTACGTATTAAATCTCGAATATTAAAAGAAGTATGTTCATCATCTATCTTTTTTGAATCTATCTTATTGATCTGAAGCACATCATTAATTAAAGCAAGCAGATAATCTGCAGAAAATTTTAACGATTTTAAATCGCTTTCATGCTTTTTTAAAGATTTATCTTCGAGCAAAATTGTACTTAGTCCAATTACTCCATATAATGGCGTTCGTAACTCGTGACTTACAGTAGAGAAGAAATTAGTTTTGGCTTTCGATAATTGTTCAGATGTTTCTTTTGCCTTTAGTGCCTCTTGGTTCTTAATGCGCAATTCTTTTACCAATTCTTTTCGTTTTCGGTAAGCAAAAAATAATCCAACAAAAATCAATAAGAAGCAAGTTGAAACAATTATAAGGAATGTATTTAGCTTCGATTTATTTTCAGCAACTTGTGCTTGTAATTCAGATTGAAGTTCTGCTGCTTTTGCGTCCTTACGATATTCAGAAACCTGAAATTTAGCAGAGAGGGCTTCAGTTTCAAGGGATTTTATTTTTTCATAATTAGCATTTATATACCCTTCTAATTTTTTACGTGCGGCATAAGCTTCTTCTATTTTTCCTTGGTTGTAGAGACTTTCACTATAGTATTTATATATTTTTTCAAGTTCGACTGTAAGGCCTTCTGCTTCCGCAGTATTAATAGCTTTAATAAAATATTTATCGGCCATTTCATAGTTGCTTTTTTGGGCGTAATATTCTCCCAAAAAATAGTCTAAACCAATACTAAAAGAACTGTGATCTTCAAACTTATTTAATTTCCGGGCTTTTATAAGGTGCAAATAAGCGGTTTTGTATTCTTTTGCATCCATGGCTGTGACGATCATGTTGTAGTACGCTCTCCCTAAACCACTAGAGTCTTTAATTTTTTCAAATAATTGTATAGACCTATCATTATATAAAAAAGCCTTCTTATAATTTTGCAAGTGGGTAGCATAAAAACTTGCAAAGTCCATATAGGTAAGCGCCATTGCGGTATCATTCTTCGATTCTATGGCGTATTTTTCAGATTTTTCAAAACTCTCCTTCGCCAAAATCGTATCTTTCATGGCGGCATAATTTTTCCCTAATAACCGATATCCTTGGTGGATATAATATGGATTTTCTGAAGTAAAAGCATCTTTTAAAAAATCGAAATTAATCTCAATCGATTTACGGTAGTCGCCATCTAAATAATAATTATTGGAAGAATCGATACGTTGACGAAAGTGTTCAACGTTTAAACCAGTATACGCTGAACCACCATTTTCTGTGCCTTGAAAGTTTTGCGCGGCTAACGAGTAAGATAGCGTAAAAATCAATAAGAAATACCTATATTTCTTCATTGGTTAATGAGGTTAATGGATTCACGGGGAGGCACTAAGATACACATTTTCTTGAAATTAGCTTAAAATCGTATTTAATTGTGTTTTGTCGACACTTTAACATTATCACTTTTTATGATCACTTCTAAACTTCCTCAAACCGAGACAAGTATATTTTCAGTAATGAGTCAACTGGCAAAAGAACACGGTGCCGTCAATCTTTCACAGGGGTTTCCTGATTTTGAAAGTGACCCCTATCTCATTGAATTGGTATCACACGCTATGAAAGATGGGTATAATCAATATGCACCTATGGCAGGGGACACCGATCTTTTAAAAGAAATTTCTAAAAAATACCAACTCTTGTATAAAAAGGCGTACGCACCCAATTCAGAAATTACGATCACTGCAGGTGCTACGCAAGCGATCTTTACGGCAATTACCGCAGTAGTTAATAAAGGTGAAGAGGTAATTATTTTTACTCCAGCATACGATTGTTATGCACCTTCAATTAAGCTTATGGGTGGGAACATAGTCCCGGTGCAATTACAAGCCCCAGCCTATAAACCCGATTGGAATTTAGTAGCAAAGAAAATTACAGAACGAACTAAAATGATTATTGTTAACTCCCCTCACAATCCGTCGGGAATGCTTTTTTCTGAAGACGATATGCTTCAGTTGGAAGCATTGGCAGTAAGACATGATTTAATTGTATTAAGTGATGAAGTGTACGAACATATTATATTCGACGGAAACATCCATCAAAGCGCTGCACGTTTTCCGAAGCTATCTCAACGTACTTTTATTACGGCATCGTTTGGAAAAACATTTCATAATACTGGATGGAAGGTTGGATATTGTGTAGCCCCTCAAGCTTTAATGAGAGAGTTTCAAAAGGTACATCAATTCAACGTTTTTTCTGTAAATCATCCTGTTCAAAAAGCATTGGCCACTTATATGAAAGATCCCGATCATTATTTAGGGCTTTCATCATTTTACCAAAAAAAGAGGGATTTTTTTATAAATGAATTGAAAGATGCACGCTTTAAAATAGTTCCATCGCATGGAACCTATTTTCAGTTATTAGATTTTTCTAAAATTTCGACCGAAAATGATGTAGCTTTTGCAGAACGTCTCACAAAACAATATCAGGTCGCAACCATACCAACTTCTGTTTTTAATGCGAATAACGAAGATTATAAACAAATACGTGTTTGTTTTGCAAAAAACGAAACAACATTAAAAAAAGGAGCTGCCATATTAAAAACACTATAGTATGGATGAATGTTTTTATACAGAACATAAAGAAGTGATAATTACAACATCCCATATATATTGTGCCAAAATAAAATTTATTAAGAGTAATTTTGTAAATTATACCTGAAGTTAACACAGGTGTTCTTTCTCGTGGAGGAATATTTGGTAAACTCTGGAATATATTAGCCTATGAAAGATTCATTATTTAATGCCATACGTAACGAAGATTCAGCGATGGTGCAATCTATACTAAAAGAAAATCCTGAACTTGTAAATGAAAAAGACGCAAGAGGTTCTACGCCTTTATTGCTGGCTGCTTATTATGGTCAAGAAGAAATAACAGAAATCATTTTAAGGCATCCGCAAGAAATAGATGCTCAAGACGGTGTGGGGAATACAGCCTTAATGGGAGTTTGTTTTAAGGGGTTTGCAGATATTGTAACAATGCTAACCGAAAAAGGAGCAGATGTAAATAAGACCAACTTCAACGGGTCCACAGCTTTAATATTTGCAACAACATTTGGAAGAAAAGAGATTGTCGAGTTATTGTTGCAAAACGGTGCAGAAACAACTACTCGAGATGACCGCGGTAATACTGCCCTAGATCATGCTAAAATGCAAAATGTCCCAGAAATAGTAACTTTACTAGAATCTCATTCGAAATAATATGATAGAACGTCTTTCTGTTACACTAGTTCAATCACATTTACATTGGGAGAACTCCGTCGCAAACAGACAACATTTCACAAAAATTTTTGAAAATATTTCTGCGAAAACAGATTTAATCGTGCTTCCTGAAATGTTTACAACGGGCTTTTCTATGAATGCAAAAGCATTAGCAGAACCAAAACAGGGTCCTACGTTAGAATGGATGCAGTCTGAAGCCAAAAAACACAACGTAGCAATTACTGGAAGTGTAATTATACAAGATAATGGCCTTTTTTTTAACCGACTATTCTTCGTGTTTCCTAATGGAAACTCAGAACACTACGATAAGAAACACACCTTCACACTTGCTAATGAGCATAAAACCTACACTGCTGGTCGAAATAAACTTATCGTAAATTATAAAGGTTGGAAATTATGTCCGCTTATTTGTTACGATCTTCGATTTCCGGTATGGGCTCGAAATACAGAAGAATACGATGTTTTGTTGTTTGTCGCTAATTGGCCGAAAGTACGTATTACCGCATGGGATACGTTATTAAAAGCTCGAGCTATAGAAAACATGAGCTATTGTATTGGTGTAAACCGCGTAGGCCTTGATGGAAATGGATACGAATACAACGGTCACTCAGCTGTTTATGATGGACTGGGGGCGCTAATATCAACACCCGATTTCGAAAAAGATTTCACACAGACGGTCATTTTAGATAAAAAAAACCTTCAAGAACAAAGAGAGAAACTTCAATTCTTGAACGACCGCGACAGTTTTACTCTAACGTAAACGTTTCCTGTAAACTCCAATTAGAACGTACCTCCAGTTGGGATGGATAATATACCACACGCTCAGGAGCACGTCTGTCTAGAAAACTACCAGTATCCCAGATTCCATTTGCATTAGTGTCGTAAATAATCCGTAAATAATACGATGCAGGTTTTAAATAATCGAAATCAACTACAGTGTTTTCTGTAACTAACTTTTCTGAAACTACTTTAAATTTTGCATCGACCAACTGTACAATTAATGGGAACTCTCGTGCATTTGAAAGGGTTAACGATAAGGTGCCATAATCTGAAAGTGCTTGCGTTCTAAATGTGTATTTTAATGTGTCGTTTGTAGTTTCAAAGAAGTCTGTAATTGCTCCAGGAAGTACATTCATTGTGTAACTTTGTGATTCTAACTTCGGAAAGAAAACAGCAAGTGTGTTGTTTGTTCTATTAATTTTTACTGAAGCTTCAACAGCAACGGTATCTTTATCGGTGACGGTGATTAATTCTGAAGCAAAAGAAGTTAATGGAGTATTGGCCGCAAGAATAACAGAATCCTTAGGAGTGAGAACCTGCGGACTTACATTTTTAATATTTAACGTATCTACATACAAATCACGAATTCTCGCTTTAAGAGTATCTGTTTTGCCACGGTTTTTAGCTAGAAATAGAAGAGAGTCTACCTCTACTGAAGGTTTAAACCAATAATGAAGTGTGTCGGTACTTCGGTCTTTAAATAGTCTGGAAGTATATCCAGAAGGAACTTCAGAAATAACTTCTATTGTTAAACTATCAGCATTCCCTTCATACCCAAAAAGGATGTGATTTTTAGATTCATGCTTAGGATTTATAACTCTGTAATCTGCCGATTCTTTAAAAAGATTTAGCGTGTACGTGGTGTCGGTTGGTAGCGTAACGTATGTTTTTTCGAATGCAATCTTATCAACTTTGGGTTGAAAAAGATAATCGTTCCCTTTATCTTTCAAAGCTAATAATAAATAAGAGCCTTCTTTTAAGTTAGTTAATTCGAACGATCCAATACTATCTGTGGTAGTGGTAATGTACGTTGGTTTTTCTGTATAAATAAGCGAGTCTTTAAATACCTCGTTTATTTCGTAAAGCAAAACAGTCGCAGGAAATGAAGGGGTTAATAACTCTGCATCTTTCACTGTTCCAGAAAGTGTTAAACTGTCGATGTAATCTCCAGTTGAAAATACATATTTATAATACTCAAACGGATTTTCCTCATTGTTATCTACAATACTTTTTCCAAAATTATACGAATACGTCGTATTTTCCTTCAACGTATCTTGAATTTGAATTTTTAGCGTTTTAGAAGTGCTTAAAGGGGTGATAATTGGAGCATAAGTTGCGGGAGGAGAGATGAGTAAGTTCTTGCTAAGATCTTTCAGTTTAATATATTCATCGAACGTAATTCTAATTTCATTGCCATTAAAATTAGTCGTGTAGTTTTCGGGAGTGCTTCTTAATAAAACAGGAGGGATACTGTCTAGTTTTCCGCCAGAAGGGAACCCTTTTTTTGCACAATCGGTAAACGATAATGAAAATAAAAAAGCAATAAAAAGGTACAACAATCGGTATTTCAACTAGTTTTTTTTAAAGAATGAACCGCAAAAATAACGAAATAGAAGCACTTTCATTGTGCCCTATTTTTTTAATTTTTATGTCAATAGAATATCATGCAATTGCAATGGTGGCAAGACTAATTTTTGCTTGAGTACCATCAAGTAACTTTATAGCACACTGCTCTAAGGTAGCGCCAGTGGTAACAATGTCATCTACTAATAAAATATGTTTTTCTGTCAAAGCTTCTTTATGAGCCACCGTAAAGGTATGGGTTCCGTGAAACCGTGTAAGTCGTTTTTTAAAAACTTGTGAGTCACTTTTGGTAACTTTTAGAAGAATATCATCGCGATATGGTTTGTTTAAGGCTTTTGCAATTTCTTTTCCGAAACCTTCTACTTGATTATACCCTCTTTTTTTTAGTTTGATTTTATGTAATGGGACAGGGATAATCATATCGATATTCTGGTATTCTTCTAATTCCGCTAATTCTTCACCTAACCACTTTCCGAAGAAACTACTAATCTCCTTTCTTCCTCTATATTTTAATGAGTGTAGTAAATTTTGAGTAATCCCTTTTTTCTGAAATAGTAAGAGAGCGGTAGCTTGTTGAACGGGAAAACGACCAAAAAAGATTTGTTTCATTCCTAAATTTGTAGTTTTATGATGTGAAACAAGAGGAATCGAGTGTCTACATGAAATACAAAGAATTTTTTCATTACCCGAAAGCACTGATTTACAGCCAATACACGCTCTGGGAAACAAAAGATTTAACATAATTTTAATTTTTTTACCATTTCATAAACGTTTCCGCTGATAATACCGCTGTATTTTAGCACCCTAAACAAAATTAACATAATTATGAGTACAGAAAACAATAGTTCAAAGTTTAAGGTTCTAATAGGAGTTTTATCACTTCTTTTAATTGCCTTAGCTGTCTATACAGTTACCTTGTATAATGATAGTAAGAGTACTGTTACCAATCTGGAAAAACAAAAACAAGGAATTGAACAAGAGTTGGAAGAGCTTATCGCTAATTATGATGAGATCATTCAAGACAACGAATTAAAAGACAAAGACCTACTAGCAGCTAGAGAGCGAATAGAGGTTTTATTAGATTCAGTAAAAGATTCTGAAGCAAACCTAGGTCTTATTGAACGTTACAAAGCAGAAGTAGGACGTTTAAAAACGGAACGTAAAATGTTGTTTAAACGAGCAGATAGCCTTATTGCTGCCAATCAGCGATTAGCTATCGAAAGAGATAGTACCACCATGGTATTATCAGAAACCTATAAAGTCGTAGATTCTGTAAGCGAATCGAACATGGCAATGGCAGAAACCATTAAAAAGGGATCTATTGTAAAGGCGACCGACCTTAAAGGTGATGCTGTAATTATTAGAAACAGCGGTAAAATTGTTGATACAAGAAGAGCAAGCAGAGCCGATAAAATTAGAGCTTGTTTTACATTAGCACCGAATTCTATAACTCAAAGTGGAGATCGTACACTATATGTACAAGTAATGAACCCTAAGAACAACCTTTTAGGCGACAAAAAGACCATCGAAGCAGAAGGCATGCAACCCGTATCCTATAGCGCTTCCACAAAAGTATTTTACGAAAATGAAGAATTGGACGTATGCATTTTGGTAAATGCAGCCGAAAGTGAACTCATCGAAGGACGTTATGTAGTGAATGTTTACGACGGAATGTCGCAAGTAGCAACTACAACCATGGAATTGAGATAAAAAAATCTTTTAAAAAATGAAAACCGCTGCGACATATCGTAGCGGTTTTTTTATTTTTACGCCATGGCAAACAACGACGATCAATTTAAAAAAGTAGTATCCCATGCGAAAGAGTATGGGTATATATTTGGTTCAAGTGAAATTTACGACGGACTAAGCGCTGTATATGATTACGCGCAAAACGGAGTGGAACTTAAAAAGAACATTCGAAACTACTGGTGGCACAGTATGGTGCACATGCATCAGAATATTGTAGGAATCGATGCGGCAATTCTTATGCATCCAACTACCTGGAAAGCTTCTGGGCACGTCGATGCTTTTAACGATCCTTTGATCGATAATAAAGATTCTAAAAAACGTTACCGCGCCGATGTTCTTATTGAAGACTATGCTGAAAAGCTAAATATAAAAGCACAAAAAGAAATTGCTAAAGCCGCAAAACGTTTTGGAGATGCTTTTAATGAAGAAGAATTTGTTACGACCAATCCCCGTGTACTACGCTATCGTGAAGAACAAAAAACGGTTCTTGAGCGAATGGCGCGCTCGCTAGAAAAAGAAGATCTTGCCGATGTAAAAGCATTGATCGAAGAATTAGGAATTGCCGATCCAGATACAGGAAGTAAAAATTGGACCGAAGTACGACAGTTCAACTTAATGTTCGGAACAAAATTAGGCGCTTCAGCCGATACGGCTACCGATCTATATTTACGTCCTGAAACCGCTCAGGGAATTTTTGTAAACTTTCTAAACGTTCAAAAAACCGGACGTATGAAGATACCTTTCGGAATTGCACAAACAGGAAAGGCCTTCAGAAATGAAATCGTTGCTCGACAGTTTATTTTTAGAATGCGCGAATTCGAACAAATGGAAATGCAATTTTTTGTTCGTCCCGGTGAGGAAATGAAATGGTACGAGCACTGGAAAGAAACCCGCCTTAACTGGCACCTTTCATTAGGATTAGGGGAAGAAAATTACCGCTTTCATGATCATGAAAAACTAGCCCACTATGCAAATGCGGCAGCCGACATCGAATTTAATTTCCCGTTCGGTTTCAAAGAACTGGAAGGAATTCACTCACGAACCGATTTCGATTTAAAAGCGCACGAAGAACACAGTGGTAAAAAACTACAGTTCTTCGATCATGAGATTAATGAAAGTTATACCCCTTACGTAGTAGAAACTTCCATTGGTTTAGACCGAATGTTCCTTGCGGTACTAAGTACGGCATTGCAGGAAGAAACGCTCGAAGACGGAAGCACTCGAACCGTTTTAAAGATCCCTTCTGTACTTGCGCCTGTAAAAGCAGCGGTTTTCCCATTGGTGAAAAAAGATGGCTTACAAGAGATCGCACAGGAAATTATCGAAGAGTTGCAATGGGATTTTAATGTATTGTACGATGAGAAAGATGCGGTGGGAAGACGCTACCGTCGTCAAGATGCTAACGGAACTCCATTCTGTATCACGGTAGATCATCAAACCAAAGAAGACCAAACCGTAACCATTCGTCACAGAGATTCAATGGAGCAGGAGCGTGTTGCGATTAGTGAACTTTCAGCCAAGATTAATAAGGCCGTGTCGTATAAAACATGGTTGGGAAAAAAATAAGACTTTAAATTTCATTTCTTCGGAAGTTGATTTGTTCTGAAACAGCTTCCGAAGAAAATTATTTTTATCCTTTATTGAAGGTGCTTCAAGTTAAAAAAACGCCCGTAATTGTACCGTTCCTGTATGTACAGCGTTAGCGGTTTCACTTTTTCTTCCGAAGTAAGACAGATTCGCATCTAAGTATTTTGTGATCCGTTTCTGAAACAACAAACGCCACGTAAAATTGGTGCCCGGTTGCAACCCTTCTAACATTTGATATGCCACCGGAGAAAATGCGTTTCCAATAAAATTATTATCAATATAATTAAACTCTCCGTTCATCGAGATCTTTTCAGCATTGGAATACGCAAACGAAAAACCGAGATTTTGTTGCTTCAGCGCTTCTTTCATTCCTAACGAATTATCTGAATTTGCGAATTTGTAAAAAACATCAAAACGGGTTTGTGTATTCAGCAGATACGAAACCTTCGGATTTACCTCATACATATCCAATCGGTAATTTCGAGCCGAAAAGTTTTCAGAAATGCTTTCACTACTGCCGGTGCTTCCTTTTAGATTAAACAACCAACTTGCTTGTACTTTGTGATTAAAATTAAGCTGATGACTTTTCAGTTTGCTTTCCTGTAATCCTAACGAAATAAGGTTGCTGCTTTTGGAAGAGATAAAGGTGTAGCTCGTAGTATAGCGTTGCTTCCCGCGGTTAAAGAAAAGGGCATTTCTAAAATTTAAGGACAATCCTAATTGATCATCACCACTATCTCCAAATGGATTAATATTAAACCCTTCATTCGTGCGACGCACTTTTCGGTCGAGAACATACGAACTCTGATTGTAAAATTTAGAAAGCACTTTTTTAAAGCCGGTGCCATTCGCCCATTGTTGTGGGTTTAGGGTAAGAATCTGACTAAATTTATTCTGCCGGATCCGTAAAAAGATCTGGTTGGGCAATAAAATACGCACATACGCTGCTTCATCTTGAAACTGCGCAATTTCAAATTCATCCAGTTCCTGTACGCCATTATTGTTATAATCGTTCCAAGTATACACGCCTTCTCCAGGATCTACCTGTACATAGGTAAATTCCTGTTGAGGAATCACTCCATTGTTCGATTCCAATACGGTATTCGACCGAATCGCATTATTGAAGAA
Organism: Cochleicola gelatinilyticus; assembly: GCF_001637325.1. Lineage (GTDB taxonomy): Bacteria > Bacteroidota > Bacteroidia > Flavobacteriales > Flavobacteriaceae > Cochleicola > Cochleicola gelatinilyticus. The sequence goes on along the minus strand of NZ_LRXL01000026.1, from coordinate 599,505 downwards.
TGATTGATTGTATAAAACACGGGAATTTAACGAACGCTCATTTTCATCCTCCCCGTCCTCGTCTTTCAGCACCCGATAATTCGCAAAAGCCATGAGTTGACTGTTTTTGGAGTTGATTAAGCGCGATTTTAAATAATAGGTATTCGAGGTGTTTACTTTTTGTAGTTGTCCGTTGCGAATACTATCGTTTACACGGTATTGATATCCAACTTCTGCATACACCTTCGTGCTATCCCCTACACCCGAAAACACTTCAAATTGACTAAATTTTTGACTCACAGGACGCAATGTGTCGTCCACTACACCCCGCAATTGATTGTCTTCAAGCGCTACTTTTCCACCCACCCATGATTTTTTCAATGAATAAACGGTAGTATTGTTGAAACGTATAAATCGCGAATCCAACGAGTCCCCTTTGCTGTTCAAGAAACTCCCATTGGTTCTTATCTGTAATTTTTTAAGCTGAATGGCAGAGGAAATTACATGACGGGTTCCGCTAAAGTTTTCCGAAAAATCCAGGTTCTGAAATTCGTACCGTCCTCCACCAATTGTAGGGTCAGAAATAGCAACTCCTGTGGTAACAAAACGTTGATTTCCTAAGGGATTTATAAGGTTCCAATCCCGGTTAAACTCAATGTTATAAATGTTTTCAATACTTCTAAAATCTCTGTTTATGTAATCCAACGAACCAAAACCGGTTACTTTTAGTGTGTCTGCAGAAGTATATAAGGTTTGCCTCGCATCGAATCTTCCGGCAAAACCATCGTTATTATTATCATCCAGATCTGAAAAAAGGTTAAGGTCATTTTTACTTCCTGCCACTTCAAAAGAAATATTTGTTTTTTCTGAAGGATGATACGCCCCAGTTAATCCGCCAATTTGTAATTTGGTTGGAGCATTTAATTGAATAATTGGAGCATAATTCCCCTGCGGAACGCCGTTTAGAGGCGCTACATATTCAAAAACCCTACTAATAGCGTTCGTTTCACTAAGAACATAATCTCCCATATTATTTCCAACAAGAGTAAATCGCACACTAAAAAGTTCATCATCAGGATTGGTAGAATAGATAAAAACTTCTTCCCCATTTAGAATTTCTCGGCGATAGAGAATTTTGTTTTCAGAAAAGGTATCGGGTACAGCCGATGGTGCTGTCATTTGTGCTCTATCATCTCCCGCAGCCAATAGAACTGCAACCTGTTCTTCCGAAAGGTTTTGCTGTAAGGGCTGATTTTTCGCATCATTTTCAGAATACACGTAAGTTCCCAGGTCTAATTTTTCACTCGTATAGTTTCCGCCCCCATAGCCAATAAACCGCGTATAATTACGATCGGTAAATTGATATTCTACATTAATTCGCATGTTTGCAGTAATGGGGTAGGTGCTGTTAAACTTAATTTCTCCCGCATTGTAATCGATTACATAGTCTTCATTTTCACCACGTTTTAAAAGCAAACCATTTACATAAACTCGCTCACTTCCCGATACAATAAGAATAAAGAGTTCTCCATTGGGCCCCACTAATTTGTAAGGTCCTTGATTTCCTTCTTGGCCAATAAATTGGCTCTGAGCAAACACTCCACGTACCAATGCACCAGCTGCAAAGGCGCTGGTTTTCGATCCGTCGCCATGATCGATAGTACCTCCTAGTGAAATTCCCTGTACTTTTTTACTGAAATTAGCAAAATAACTCGTCGCGTTCTGAAGGTCAACATCTCCCGCACGAATGTTCCAATTATCACTATAAAGTTCGATAAAGATCTGGTCGAATTCATCCAGACTTTGCGAATAGCCTCCTTCTTGTGTAGGGATGTTGGCATCCTGTATCGACGCCCGTATGGCTACCTTGTCACTTAGCTGCCCAGTGATCTGCAGATCGAGTTGCGAATTCACAACTGCATTTTGATTGTTTCCAATAGTAACTCCCCGGGAAATGCTTCCCACTGTATTTAATCCGTCAAAAGGGGTAAAAGTATTCTGTTGTGTCGATTGATCCAACGAATACAGCTTGTCGATATCTTCGGTATTTTCAGAAATAATTTTTGGATCGAATGTAAAATACTTCCGGGTAAGAAAGTTGGGATATTTTAAATAGGATATTGTGACCGAATCTTGTGATTGCTGAAGCTCTTCTGAAAAAATAACCCTTCCCTTTTGGAAATCTACGGTGTACTGAAGCGAATCGATTCGTTGACCTTTTTTATCCGCTACTATAAATTTAGATGGATTTAGTGAAACAGTATCTAAAACAACAGTGTCTCGTACCGCAACACGTTTTGTTCGATGACCAGAAACTACTTCCTGCGCATATCCAGAAACGGAAATACATAATACAAAAAACAGTAGTAGATTCTTCATTACCTATACAACTTACAAGAAGTTGATTTATTTTGTTGATTCTTTTTTGAAAACCTTTTGTGGTGAAGGGGTCGTAAAAATACAATCTTAATTACTTTAGCACCGAATAGAATTGCTTCGGAAAGTAAAGATTTTCTATAGCAACTAAAAAGGAACGATGAAAATTATCTCATACAATGTTAACGGTATTCGAGCTGCCATTCGCAAAGGATTTTTAGACTGGATACAAAGTGCCGATCCCGATGTAATCTGCATTCAAGAAACAAAAGCGAACAAAGAGCAAGTCGACTTGGAAGCTATTGAAGCTGCAGGCTACCCCTATCACTATTGGTTCAGCGCTCAGAAAAAAGGGTATAGTGGGGTTGCTATTTTTTGTAAAAGAAAACCAAATCATGTGGAGTATGGGGTAGGCATCGAATCGATGGATTTCGAAGGAAGGACCATTCGTGTAGATTACGATGAGGTTTCGGTAGTAAGTTTATACCTGCCAAGTGGAACCAATATTGCCCGCTTGGAGCACAAACTAGAATTTATGGTATTGTTTCAAGAATATGTAAATGCTCTAAAACAGGAAATTCCAAATCTAGTGATCTGCGGCGATTACAATATTTGTCACAAAGCCATCGATATTCATGATCCTATTCGAAATGCCAATGTATCTGGATTTCTTCCTGTGGAACGCGAATGGATTGGGAATTTTATCGACAGTGGTTTTATCGATTCGTTCCGCTTTTTTAATAAAGAGCCCGATAATTATACTTGGTGGAGTTACCGTGCCAATGCTAGAAACAACAACAAGGGCTGGCGCATCGATTATAATATGGTTTCTCAACCACTACAAGATAATCTAAAACGAGCCGTTATATTACCAGAAGCCAAGCACAGTGATCATTGTCCGTTGTTGGTAGAGCTTGAATTTTAAATTCCCAAATCTTATTACAGAACAAACCAATTGCTATGAACAGTATTTTAAAAAAAACAACTCTTATTTTATTCATTCTCGGAATCACTTCAAGTTGTGTTTCATCAAAGATCTACGAAGACCTTCAAAAAAAGTACGACACGCTAAAAGCTGAAAACGAATCGCTCATGTCCCGTCTAGACGGAAAAGGTGGAGACCCTTCTCAGTACAGTGTTCAAAATCTTTTAAAAGAAAAAGCCGAATTAGAAGCAGATAAAAGCCGATTGGCAATGGATCTCGCTGCTACGGAAGCAAATCTAAAACGCTTACAAGGTAGTTACGATGCTTTGGAAGCGAATAGTTCTTCTTCCTTATCTGAAAATTTAGCGCTAAACAGAGACCTATTAACACAGCTTGAAGCAAAAGAAAAAGCTTTGAATGCAGAAAACGCGCGTCTCGAAAAACTGAAGCAAGATCTTGCTGCACGATCACAACGGGTAGAAGAACTGGAAGGAATCATCGCAGCAAAAGATGCCAAAATGAGCGCATTAAAAAATGCTATTTCAGCAGCACTTACTAATTTTGAAGGCAACGGACTCACAGTCGAGCAGCGCGACGGTAAAGTATATGTCTCGATGGAAAACAAGCTACTGTTCGAAAGCGGAAGTTGGGCAGTGAACAGTCGTGGAAGGGAAGCTGTGGTGGAATTAGGAAAAGTACTAGCACAAAACCCGGAGATCGCAGTATTAATTGAAGGACATACCGATAATGTCCCGTACGGAGGAAACGGTCCACTAAAGGATAATTGGGACCTTTCTACAAAAAGAGCGACGGCAATTGTCTCTATTCTTACAGAGAACAATGGCATCCCTAAAGACAACCTTACCGCTGCAGGAAGAGGAGAATACGCACCAATCGCATCGAATGCCACTTCGGAAGGAAAGACTAAAAACCGACGCATTGAAGTGGTGTTAACTCCGAAGTTAGATGAAATTAATAAATTATTAAATGAGCTGTAATTGTTGGTATCTTTAACCTCTTATGAAATACACCAAATTACCCAACACCGACCTTGAAATAAGTAGCATTTGCTTAGGCACCATGACATGGGGGCAGCAAAATACCGAAGCCGAAGGCCATGAACAATTAGATTTTGCACTCGAAAAAGGAGTTAATTTTATCGATACAGCCGAAATGTATTCAGTGCCCGGAAAAGCAGAAACACAAGGAAGTACCGAAACTATTATCGGAACATGGCTTGCAGATAGAAAAGACCGAGATAAAATAGTACTGGCTTCAAAAATTACGGGTCCTGCCAGAAACTTTCAACATATACGAGAAGATTTAAACTTTAGTAAGAAATCACTTGAAGATGCTCTACACAAAAGTTTGAAGCGTTTGCAGACCGATTATCTCGACCTGTATCAGTTACACTGGCCGGAGCGTGCTGTCAACGTTTTTGGAGTTCGGGACTATGCTCACGAAAATAACAAACAATGGCAAGACAATTTTGCAGCAATCTTAGAGAATCTAGAAGCATTTGTAAAAGCTGGAAAAATTAGACACATTGGTCTTTCTAACGAAACACCTTTTGGAGTGATGCGCTATATGGAAGAAGCGCGAAAAGGCAAACGTAAAATGATTTCGGTACAAAACGCTTATAATTTGCTGAATCGACGGGATGAGGTGGGGCTATCGGAAGTTCTATTACAAGAAAATGTAGGTTATTTGCCGTATTCACCTTTGGCATTCGGACAACTTTCTGGGAAGTATTTAAACGGAGCAACGCCAAAAGATTCAAGAGTGACGTTGTTTCCAGCGTATTCGAGATATCATTCGGAGAGCAGCTTTAGGGCGGTTGAAAAATACCATGCGATCGCCAAGAAACACGAAATAAGTTTGGCTCAAATGTCATTGGCTTTTGTACGACAGCAGCCTTTTGTAACGTCCACGATTATTGGTGCCACTACGATCGATCAGCTTTCAGAAAATATAGACAGTGTGAATGTAACGCTTTCTCAAGAAATTTTAAAAGAGATCAATGCGATACATGCCGAAATTCCTAATCCCGCACCCTAATTTTAAAGCTGATGGTTTTCGGTTTTGTTTTGTAGCGTAGTAATCTTTTTAGTTACTTCTGAGTTGCTTATTGTATGCTAATCAATTCCACATCGAAGACCAAAGTTTCGTTCGCACGAATAAACTCTCCTCTTGCTTGTGTGCCATACGCCAGTTCTGAAGGGATGTATACTTGATATTTTGCTCCCTCTTTCATAAGTTGCAACACTTCGGTCCACCCTTTAATAACTTGAGTAACACCAAAAACTGCGGGCTCCCCACGTTCGTACGAACTGTCGAAAACAGTACCATCGATAAGGCGCCCTTCGTAATGTACTTTAACTTTATTCGACGCTGTTGGAATGGCTCCAGTTCCTTCTTTCAATACTTTATATTGAAGTCCGCTGGCCGTAGTGGTAACACCTTCTTTTTTAGCATTCGCTTTTAAAAAATCTTCGCCCACTTTTTTGTTTTCAAGTCCCACAGTTTCTAAAGTACTTTGTTTTATGCGTTGCATCGTGGACTGAAATTTTAACTGTAATGCTTTTTGTGCTTCGGAATCGATCTGTGACTCGCCAGCAAGGGTCTCTACCAAACCTCGATAGTACATGTCTGGATTTAGATACGTGGCGGTACTATCTCCCAACACGTTCTGAAATTGTGTCGCATACGAAGCAGCCATAGCATACGAGATAGAATCTGAATAAGTTTGAAGTTTTGCTTTTTCTTGTGCGGTAGCTGTAGGTGCTATTGAAGCTATTACTAATATGCTTAGTAAAAAAAGAGTGCGAGTTTTCATGAAAATTAGATTTGGATTTTGAAGATTCGAAAATACGGAAAATGATGGGTTACTGCAACCTAAATTATAACCGCAAGAGGGATAGCAGCTGGCTACCGTGTAGCGCAAATAGCCCGACCCTTTGCAGCGATAGCGGAAAAGGGGCTTGCCCAAAAAAGAAGCCTTAAGATATTGTTATTAACTCACAAAAGCGCTATAGCCTGTAATGGCACGGCCCACAATAAGAGAGTTGATTTCTTTGGTGCCTTCGTAACTGTATATGGCTTCGGCATCGGCGACAAAACGAGCTACATCATACTCGAGTAAAATCCCGTTACCACCCATTACTTCACGGGCACGACTTACCACGTCACGGGTTCGCATGCTGCAAAATACTTTAGCGAGCGAGGCGTGTTCATCGGTTAAAATTCCTTGATCTTGCATTTCTGAAAGTCGGAAACACATGGTTTGCATTGCGGTTAAATTAGCGACCATTTCTACCAAATGATTCTGAATGAGTTGAAAACGGGCAATAGGTTTTCCGAATTGCTCCCGTTTCTTGGTGTATTTCAATGCACTTTCATACGCTCCTCTTGCACATCCAACGGCTTGCCACGCTACAGACGCCCGGGTCATTTTTAGCACTTTGGCAGTGTCTTTAAAAGAATCACATTTCTGAAGCCGATCGCTCTCTGGAATTCTACAGTCGGTGAGTGTAATCAAGGCGTTTTGAACTGTTCGCAACGCCATTTTATTTTCCATTTTTTCGGCTTTATACCCCGGATTATCGGTACGTACAATAAACCCTTTTACTTGATGCGTTTCTTTTTCCCTCGCCCAAATAATAGTAAGATCGCTGAAGGTGGCATTACCAATCCATTTTTTTTGTCCGTTAATAATCCATTCATCACCTTCTTTATAACAGGTGGTTTCCATTCCTCCCGCGACAGCAGAACCAACGTTGGGTTCTGTAAGTCCGAAGGCACCGATCTTTTCCATGCGTTGCATTTTAGGCAACCATTCTTGCTTTTGTTCTTCACTTCCACAGAGATAGATCGATCCCATAGCGAGACCACTGTGTACCCCAAAAAAGGTAGAAATAGACACATCGACACGGGCAAGTTCCATCGCCATGACGCCTTCCATTAAAAAGGTCTGATTGGGACACCCGTACCCTTCATACGACATTCCGCAAATATTGAGTTCCGCCATTTTCGGAATGATATGATGCGGAAATTCGGCACGATTCCAGAAATCATTTGCGATGGGTTTGATCTCGTCTTCCATGAAATTTCGCACTTTCAATTGAATTTTTCGTTGTTCGGGGGTAAGTTTAAGGCTGAGGTCGTAAAAATCACCATCGATAGGTGGAAGTTTGTGTTGCCCCTTTTTTGCCTTAGTCTTGAGCATACGCATAAGCCCAGCGAGTTGACGTTCGTCGAGATCACCGACGCTTTTCATTACTTCGGAAAGATCTACCTTTTCAGATAGTTTTGCGATAGCTTGAATGTCAACCGATTTTAATACAGAAAAGGTGTTTTTTATTTTTGAAAATACAGACATAGTTTTACGTGTTTAATGGAGCAGCCTCTTATGTGCATACAATAGCGAGCATTGAAATTACACGGAGTCTAAAACAGAGTTTTATTTGCTTTCGATGATGTCTTAAAGATACTTGCTCCGTGACACTTTGTAGCCTAAGAAAGTGTTAATTTGAAGGGAGCTCATTTACAAAGCGCTCTTGGATAAATCCTTTAATAAGATCTTTGGTGCGAACATGAAGCCAAGCTTCGTGTTTTCCTAACACAGCAACAGTATCTCCTTTTTTAAGAGTGGCGATAGTTTCGAATCCTGAAATAGGGGCTTTTTGGAGTGTAGTGTTGCGCTTTACAGAACCTTTTATCATAGTGTTCTCCCAGCTAATTTCTGGAAGGTCGGTGCGTTTAATATAGGGCAAAGGGTTAATCGCTCCCGAAGCAGTTTTGTAAATTCCGAAGTGCAGATGCGGCGCTGTGGTTCGCGCATTTCCAGTATTTCCTACAAATCCGAGTGTGTCTCCTTGCTTTACGCGTTTTCCGGTAGTGGTTGCAATGCTGTCCAAGTGTGCGTAGTACATAGTCTTTCCGAAGAGTCCGTCGCGGAGCCACACTTGTTTTCCACCCAAACCACGATCGCCCGTGGAGGAAACCCTTCCGTCGGTAATGGCTACTACAGGAGTTCCTCGTTTGGCAAAAATATCGACCCCTTCATGAGAGCGACTTCCACCATCTCTGGGATCTGCCCAAAAACTTTGAATGTTTTTATTTCCGGCTCCACTTACTGGAAAACCATACGTAGGTTGAGTGTAGATTTTTAATTTAAAAGGGATGCGCTCTCCAATTCCCGATTGTATAATGACCTTATACCAACCGTATTCTGTAATTGCTTCAGATAAGTGGGGGATGTCAATTTCAGAACTTTTAATGAGTTTCAGGGGCGCTACTGTATCCTGCGATTTTTTAAACAGATCGATAAAGACTTGTGTTGAATCTAAGGGCTTCTCAATTTCCACGACAAGACGCTCTCCTTCTCTTAATTGTAGGTCGTAACTATAGGGGAATAAAATTTTTTCAGAAAAAATACCACTTTCAGCATACGGCAGCAAGACCTGAAGACTGTCTTTTTTAGCTTCTTCAAAACGTGTTTCCCAAAGTAAAAAAAGAGAATCGTTTTTCTCGAAATTACGAGCATATACTTCTTTTGCAGATGGATTTGTAATTACATCGGCCGCTTTTTGAATTTCAGTACAACTCGAAATTCCAAGTAAAAGAAGACCAACAATGAGATAAGAGGCGTATTTCATAGGATTGTTATACAACAGAAATCGTACCATATTACCCAAATAAATGATGTACCACATCATGAACTTTCGCAACTTTAATTACGTTGATATGATAGGTTTGCTTCGGAAGTTTACAGTATTTTGAGATCACGATCGAAGTAAATCCTAGTTTTTCAGCTTCAGTAATTCGTTGATCGACACGGGTTACGGGACGTACTTCGCCTGCCAGTCCTACCTCTGCGGCAAAACACATACGTTTATCGATGGCAATATCAATGTTTGAAGATAGCACGGCCGCTACCACAGCCAGATCGATCGCTGGGTCGTCTACCGAAATTCCTCCGGTAATATTCAGAAAAACATCTTTTGCACCGAGTTTAAATCCGGCTCGTTTCTCCAGTACTGCAAGGATCATGTTAAGACGCTTCGCATTATAGCCTGTTGCACTTCGCTGTGGGGTTCCATATACAGCAGAACTTACTAGGGCCTGTATTTCGATCATGAGTGGGCGCATGCCTTCAAGCGTAGCTGAAATTGCAGTACCACTTAAGTCTTCTTCATTTTTTGAAATTAATATTTCTGAAGGATTGCTCACTTCCCGTAATCCGCTGCCTTGCATTTCGTAAATACCCAATTCGTTTGTGCTTCCGAAACGGTTTTTATTGGCACGAAGAATTCGGTAAATATGATTGCGATCTCCCTCGAACTGAAGCACGGTATCTACCATATGCTCTAAAATTTTAGGTCCGGCGATGTTTCCGTCTTTGGTGATATGTCCTATAAGAATTACCGGTGTCGCTGTTTCTTTAGCGAATTTAATAAGTTCGGTCGTGGTTTCACGAATCTGTGAAATACTCCCAGCACTGCTTTCGATATGATCGGTGTGTAACGTTTGTATCGAATCGATTACCACGATATCGGGTTCGATCTCTTGAATATTTCGGAAGATATTTTGCGTTTTGGTTTCGGTTAAGATGTAGCAGTTTTCTGAAATCGGCTGAATGCGTTCCGCCCGCATTTTAATTTGTTGTGCACTTTCCTCTCCCGAAACATACAATGTTTTATACGGTAATTGAAGCGCGATCTGAAGCATAAGGGTACTTTTTCCGATGCCCGGTTCTCCTCCTAATAAGGTAAGGGACCCAGGCACTAAACCGCCACCTAAAACTCTATTAAGCTCGTTGTTTTTGGTGTTGAGACGTGCTTCAGATTGGGTGGAGATTTCCGATATTTTTAAAGGTTTTGCAGCGCGTTTTGCGGTTGCTTCGGAAGGATTCCACGTTGCTTTTTCTGCTTTTTGAATTACTTCTTCCGCAATGGTATTCCATTCGTTACAAGAAGTACATTTGCCCTGCCATTTGGAATATTGTGCCCCGCAGTTTTGACAGAAGAAGGTTGTTTTTGTTTTTGCCATGATCGTGCAGCTAAAATACATATTTGAAGGCAATTCTAAAGAAATGAAAACTTAAGGTATTGTGAAATTTTTTGCAGAAAAGGACCAAATGTTAGTAGGTAATAGAACTTCACTAAATATATATGGCATTTCACTCAAAATAGTTGGATGGCTGTTTGATAGGTTGTTATGTTTAATTTTTAAAATCTCACACTATGAAATTATTTTTACAACTAATTATCTTCGTTTTTTCAACTGCTTTATTGGCTCAAACTCCCGTAAATGATGAATGCGATAATAGAATTTTATTAAGTTTAAGTACGACTGAAATTACTTCAGAAACCATAGATTTAACCCAAGCTACACAAAGCGTTTTGTCTTCTTGTGACAATATTTCTAACACGTATTACGATGCGTGGTACGAGTTTGTTGCACCCGTAAATGGCAACGTTCAAATAACTGGTATTGGTGGATTCGATAATGTAACATTTTATGAAGGTTGTGAGGGTGTAGAACTAACGTGCTTTACAGATGATGGCTTTTTATATGGAGTAACTCAAAATGCTACATACGTACTACGAATGTCGAGAAGATCAAACTTCGCCGGGGTGGTTACTTTTGGTATCCAAGCGTTTGCAGAAAGTGGCAATAATGAATGTGAAGATCGTACCAATCTCGATGTCACCACAACCGAAATTTCTGAATATACAGTAGATCTAAGAGGTGCTACAGAAAGTACCGATTCTTCTTGTGACAGTGCTGGAAACACCAATCTGGACGTATTTTATGAATTTATGGCGCCAGCAACTGGGTCGGTTCGTATTACTGGTATTGGTGGATTCGATAACGTAACTTTTTATGATGGCTGTGATGGGACCGAATTAACGTGCTTCACAGATGATGGTTTCTTATATGGGGTTACTCAAAATACGCCGTATGTGTTGCGAATGTCAAGAAGGGCGATATTTGCCTCAGTTGTTACTTTTGGGTTACAGGGGTTTGTTGAAAATGATAATAATGAATGTGATGATCGTACAACGATCACAATTACAACAACCGATGTGTCTGAATACACGGTAGATCTAAGAGGTGCTACAGAAAGTACCGATTCTTCATGTGATACTTCTGGAAATACAAACCTAGATGTATTCTACGAGTTTACAGCGCCAGTTACTGGAAATGTTCGTATTACTGGTATTGGTGGCTTCGATAATATTACGTTTTATGATGCTTGTGAAGGAGCCGAATTAGCATGCTTCACAAATGATGGCTTTTTATATGGGGTTACACAAAACTCTAACTATGTACTTAGAATAGCACGAAGATCGAATTTTGCCGACATTATTACCTTCGGACTTCAAGTTTTTCAAGAGGTCGTTAACGATGCATGTGTCGATCGCACAAACATCGATGTTACTACGACCGAAATATTAGAATATACTGTAGCATTAAGCAGCGCTACAGAAAGTCTTGACTCATCTTGCGAAAACTCAGGTAATGAAAATCTTGATGTATTTTATGAATTTACCGCCCCAGTTACAGGAAATATACAAATAACGGGGCTTGGAGGCTTCGATAATATAACGTTATATGATAGTTGTGAAGGAACCGAATTAACGTGCTTTACTAATAATGGTTTTCTTTATGATGTTATTGAAAACACAACCTATATACTTAGAATGGCACGAATTTCGAATTTTGCCGATACAATCACTTTTGGAATTCAAGCTTTTGAAAGAGAGGAAAACGATGAATGCGATATGGCTACTGAAATAAATATAGGGGTTTTAGAATATACCGAAATTCCTTACGATCTAAGAGGAGCTACAGAAAGTATGAACGCCGATTGTCAAAATGAAAACAATGAGAACTTAGATGTATTTTATAAATTTAATATGCCGGTTAATGGAAATATAGAGATAAGTAACCTTGGTGGTTTCGATGTGATTTCATTATACGATGCGTGCAATGGTACAGAATTATACTGTGCTGTTGGAAACGGAATTATATTTAACTTAACCTCAGGCACCGAATATATTTTAAGGGGTTCTAGATGGTCCGTTTTTGCAAATACAGTATCCTTACGTGTTCAAGCAGTAGAGGCACCATTACCAGGATGTACCGATACGGTAGAATTTATTGGGGGAGCTTGGGTGCCTAACCCTCCTAATTTTAATACAAATGCTATTATTAGATCAAATTATACCACCGAAGATTATGGCAGTTTTCAAGCCTGTTCCCTTTCGGTAGATTTGTTAACTTCAGTGAATATTGCTGCGGGTGATTATATAGAAGTAGCGTACGGAATAGATAATAATGGTGTGATCAATGTAGCCCATGAAGGAAACATTGTACAACGTAACGCAGCTTCCGAAGCTATAAATAACGGTACAATAAACGTGAGTGTTACCACTCCAACTCTTAATGATGGTGATTTTATGATGCTGGGAAGCCCGATGTCCACGGAAACTTCTAACGATGTTTTCGGAAATGTACGAATGGTTCGAAATCATAGTACCGAAAATTTTGTACCGAATTTAGATGTGGCAAACGACTTTCCTATGGCTGAAAACTTTGCAGATGACAATGGTGATAATTGGGTAAATTATACTGGAGCTATTAATGTGGGTGAAGGCTACTTAATTCGTCCCCAATCTGAAGCAGTCCCAGAAGGCACATATACCTTAACCTATTCTGAAGGAACTTTAAACACAGGCGACATTTCGATTCCTGCTTTGTTTAATACCACAAAGAATGACAGTCCTAATATTTTTTCAAATCCGTATGCTTCAGCGATCTCTGCGGTAGATCTTATTAATGCTAATTCGGTGATCGATGAGGTATATTTTTGGGAGCATCTTACTCCGCCCAATGCGTCGTTACCCGGTTATAACAATTTAAATTTTAGCATGCAGGATATTTCAATGTATAATTTAATGGGTGGTGTTGCGGCTGCTTCCGATCCTTCTGGAACTGAAACTGAGCCGAACGGATTTATTTCTACGGCACAAGGTTTTGGGATAAAAGCCAATGCAGCAGGAACGGTAACTTTTACAAATACCATGCGGCGTGTTTCTAATAACAACACATTACGGAGGCATGAGGTTGATGAAGTAAATCGTTTGTGGCTACAGGTAGAAAATAGAACCTATGGAATGCAGAGTACAACACTTGTTGGATTTACTTCGGAAGCAACTTTCGATGTAGATGCTGGGTATGATAGCCGAAGAATGGCAACAGTTCTGTCTCTCTTTTCTGAAACTGAACACGGGGATGAATTAGGGATTCAAGGAGTGCCACAATTTAATACGAACATGAAAATTCCTGTCGGATTTTCAACACAATTAGACGCTTCATTAGAATATCGTATCTCAATTTCAGAGGTGCAGGGTGTTCATCTAGAAACTACAGAAATTTTTCTCTTAGATACCGAGTTAAATATTACGACGAACCTTTCCGAAGAAGTCTATGAGTTTACAGCTGAAGCAGGTACGTTTAACTCAAGATTTATGGTGTTGTTTGAAGACCGAACCTTGTCGGTTTCAGAAAATAATCTGGAAGGTATTGTACTGTATCCAAATCCGGCGCAAGATAGGGTTGTGGTTTCAAATTTGAATCGTGAGTATATCGAATCAATTTCAATCTATGATATTTCGGGACGCGTGATTTATTCGCAAGCAATTGAAAGTGCTGTACAAAATATTTCTATTCCTGTAGTTACATTAGAGAGTGCGGTATATATTTTAAGTGTTAAAGGTACCCACGGATCTGTAACGAAGCAGTTGATTAAAAATTAAAATCTAGCGTTTTAAAATTAATAACCATGAATTGATGAATAGCTTCAATTCATGGTTTTTATATCATTTAATAAGGCAGCGATTAGTACCCGAAATCTTCTTTGATCTTATCGGCTTTATCTAACATAAGGTCTACCGTTATAAAATCGACCTCTTCTTTATCGAAGGCGCCTTGATACGTTCGCATCGCTTTTTTTGGATCACCGGTTTCTTCATAATAGCGCCCCATATAATAATCACCAATGTTAGCATCGGGATATTGTTTTTTTGCCATAGTGGCAATCTCACGAAGGGATTCCCATTGCGATTTTTTCTCGGCAGCTGTGGCAGTTGCGATAAAATCATTAGTTCGAATAGGATTGCTTAACCCAAAAAGGTTCTTAATGGTTGCATACTTTTCATTAAGATAGGTATGTACTGGTTCATCCATTTTCATAAGAACCTCTTTATACTCTTTTTTGCTAATCGGGCGATATACAGAAAAAATCTTTTCTAATGCATTTGGAATTCCGCGCCCTACTAAGGAGTAATGCGTAGCTCCTTCAAAATTGTCATAATAGAAGTTAAACTGATCGCTTTTTAGTTCTTTTAGTTTTCCGTTTAGTTCTTCTGAAATTTCCATTAAGCCCTTAATGTCATCGGTTCCAGTAGCGAGGTAATAAAATATTTTCGATTCTACAGAAGGAATACGTTCCGGAAGTCGCTCTTCCATCATAGGGGCAAGATCTGGACTTAAACTAATATATCCATTAAATAATGGTGGGTCTTTAAATAAATAGTAATTAATAAAGTTTGCGGTAAAATCGTGGCCAACAGCGATTACAAATTTTGCTGTGCGGTAATTGTTATCTATATATGGAATAAGTTCTAACCCTATAAACTCAAAGAAATCGGCGCCTTTATCGGCAGGAAGAAAATTGGAATCGTCGTAATTACAATCTTCATATCTTGTATCACCTTGCATGATCCCCACAACGATAGATTCGGGCATGTCCTCCCAATAGCTAAAATAATCTACATTCCCGGCAACTGGTTCGAATAAATAATCGGCATCGAGCACTACGACAATTGGATATACTTTTTCGGTATTGGTATCGTAATTACGCGGAAGCTGAATTTTTAATTTGCGGGTTTCTCCAAGTTTGGATGAATTAAATTCTTCATATAAAATCTGTGCGGAAGCAGATAGGCTACACAGAATACATAACAAAAGTAGAATGATTTTTTTCATGGTAAGATTTTTAGGAACGTGAAAGATAGTAAAATTTAAAAAATTGACTTTCGGTTTCAGAAAAACTATACTTGCGAACGGTTGTAAATAGGTAAAAATATGAAGGAAAGTACACCAAACAATACAATAGAGGCAATGCTCGAAGTCCAAACGATCCAGCCGAAAGCGGTTCCTACAGTTTCTGCAATTCCGAAAACAGCTAAAATTCCAGCTACAAAGAAGGGGTATGAACCAAAGCCACTATTAGTAAAGGCAAAAGCGAAACTACCTACCACAAACGTAATTATAATAGTCGCAAAATCGATGGTGCTGGTTTCTTCTAATGCGAGTGTGGCCGTATAAAAAGAACCAAGGTATAATCCCCAAATAAGAAAGGATTGTACAATGAAAAGACCAATTTTTTTTATTTTCAAAATGCTTAGAACCCCATCTTTTAACCCTAAGAAAAACTCCTTCAGTTTTATCTTTAATTTTGAATTAGAAAATTTCAGAAATAAAAAGAAGAGAAGTAGTAGTACAATCAATGCTGTAAAAGCGAGTATTAGTTTAGAAGGTTCAACGATTTCGCTTAAATATGCAAACAGAACATCGAATTGAAGCATTAAGGCTGCCGCTGTAAAACAAAGGAGAAATATAAGGTCGATAACTCGTTCAGAAATAATGGTTCCGAAACCCGTGGCAAATGGGACTTTTTCGTATTTATCGAGCACGATTGCACGACTTACCTCGCCACTCTTCGGTATAAAGATATTCATGAGGTATGCGATGGAAATAGCCATAAAATTATTAATAACCTTTGGTTGATGGCTTACAGGTTCTAATAAGATATTCCATCGCAAAGCGCGTATTACGTGACTTATTACAGTTAATAATACCGAAAGTGTTACAATCCAATAATCTGCTTTTGAGAAATAGCGTCCAATTTCTTTTAATTGCTCTTCAGAAAATTTGTTATATGAATAGAAGATAAGAAAAATCCCAAGCGCTAGAGGAATGGCAATTTTAAGAAACTTTGCGATCGATTTATTCACTAGTTGAGTAAGTTGTTGGTCTCGTTAGGGAACACCAATGCTGGTTTAAATTCTTTAGCTTCTTCTATGTCCATGATGGCATAGGTGATAAGAATAAGAATATCCCCTGGCGCTACCTTGCGAGCAGCGGCACCATTTAACGTGATTTCACCACTCCCTCGGGGTCCAGGTATTGCATAGGTTTCTAGGCGTTCGCCATTGTTGTTATTTACGATTTGGACCTTTTCACCTTCAACGATATTCGCAGCGTCAAGTAGGTCTTCATCGATGGTGATACTTCCAATATAGTTAAGGTCTGCACCTGTAACTTTTACTCTGTGGATCTTAGATTTTACGACGTGTATTTGCATAGGGCAAAGATACAGATGATTTTATATTTTTGAAATTTTCTTCATCGATATTAAAAAATGCAACTATTAGTTGAGGTTATAGTGTTTTATTCCTCCAAAGCTTTATTATCGATCAACCGTACTTTTCCAGCAAAAGCGGCGATAAAAGCGCGGTAGTTGTTTCCTTTGCGTTTGTGTTTTGCTGTTTTTAGGGTTTTTACATTTGCGATCTCAAAATATTCTAGTTCGAGATCGTTGTTTTTAGAAAAACGTTGCTGTACCAATGCATTTAATTGCGCAATAGAATGCGTTTTAAATTTTTGATTTACTTCGGAAAGAGTTTCGTGAATGATTGCTGCTGCCTCAAATTGTTTAGGAGATAGGCGTTTGTTTCGCGAACTCATAGCCAGTCCGTTTGACTCACGTACAATAGGGCACCCAATAATTTTGGTTGGAAGATTTTCAATCTCGACCAATTTTTTTACAATCTGTAATTGCTGAAAATCTTTTTCTCCAAAATAAGCTTTGTCTGGGCGAACTGCTTTTAAAAGTAAAGAAACTACAGTGCCCACACCATCGAAATGTCCTTTACGATGTTTGCCTTCCATTTCATGCTCAAGTCCATCAAACGAAAAGTGTTTTGAAGCGACTTTACCTTGATATAGATCGGTAGCGTCGGGAGAAAAGATAAAAACAGTCCCTTTTAACGTACTAATTAATGCTATATCAGCTTCTAATGTTCTAGGATATTTTTTTAGATCGCCAGCATTATCAAATTGCGTTGGATTTACAAAAATACTTACAACCACGACGTTGTTTTCTTCTAATCCTTTGTTTATTAAAGATATGTGACCCTCGTGTAAGGCTCCCATAGTTGGGATAAAACCAATTTTTTTAGAATTTCGATAAGGAAGAAGTGCTTTTAAGAGCGAATTTTGGTCGGTGTAAAGCGTCATATAGAATGATTAATTACTGCAATATTAATATAATACCTACAATCTTCATAAATTTTCGTAATTTTGCGTGTTTTTAACAGCAATACCAATAAAGAATAGATTTATGAAAGATAAGAGAGTCTTGTATGTGTCTTCAGAAGTAATACCTTATTTACCGGAGACCGAGATTTCTTCCATGTCGTTTGAAGCTCCAAGACTGGTGAATAATAATGATGGGCAAATTAGAATTTTTATGCCCCGTTATGGAAACATCAACGAACGTAGGCATCAGTTACACGAAGTGATTCGTTTGTCTGGGATGAATTTGGTAATCAACGATCTTGATATGCCCCTAATTATAAAAGTTGCTTCAATACCGAAGGAACGTATGCAGGTGTATTTTATAGATAATGAAGATTATTTTAAAAGAAAAGCCACTTTTGCAGATGAAGATGGAAATTTCTTTTCCGATAATGACGAACGCGCTATCTTTTTTGCTAAAGGCGTTATTGAAACCGTTAAAAAATTAAATTGGTCTCCAGATATCATTCACGTACATGGTTGGCTGGCATCATTCTTGCCTTTATATCTTCGAAACTATTATGGTAATGAGCCTTTGTTCGAAAATAGTAAAATTATTACATCGGTTTATGGTCAAGGTTTTACCGGGACATTAGACAAAAAGGTTGTAGATAAGATTAAGTTTGATGCAATCGATGATGAAGTTGTGGAAGATCTTAAAGATCCAACGTATGAAAATGTTATGAAAGTTGCGATAAAAAATTCGGATGCCATCATGATTGGTTCCGAAGAAATACCTTCAGCACTAACGGAGTATCTTAAAAGCATAGACAAGCCTGTGTTAAAGTTTCTTAATAAAGAGGATCTAGAGCCTGCAATGTTAGATTTTTACCGCTCAGAATTATTAAAATAATATACTATTTACGCTCGTTTATAGTTATTAAGTTGAAAAAAAATAGATGACGTTAGTTTCTAACTACTGGCGTCAGAGAAGAAAATTAAAATTAGCAGATGAAGATTAAATTTGTACTACCAAAAGTTACAGTACTTTTAATGGTGATGATTGCATTAGTGTCTTGTGAAGATGATTTTAGTACCCTCGGGTCTGAAATTTTTGAAGGACAAAATCCTGAAATTTCGTTGGATGATGCTGCCACTGTAATAGCTTATAGTGAAAAGTTTAAGCCTGTAAAAACAAATCAGCTTCCCGTAAATTCACTAGGAGTTTATAACGACCCTCTTTATGGAAAGTCTACAGTGAGTTTATTATCTCAGGTAACTTTAAGTGAATTAGATCCTGATTTTGGAGAAGAACCTGAATTAGAAAAAGCTACCCTATACTTGCCTTTTTTCAGCGAGGAAACTACTTTAGAAGAAACCACTACATTTGAGTTGGATTCAGTTTTTGGAGCACAACCTATTAAGATTTCACTTTACGAGTCTACTTATTTTCTCCGTGATCTCGATCCCACTACTAATTTTGAAGACACACAAGAATACTATTCTGATCAGGGAAATCTATTTGAAAATTTTCAAGGAGAACTTATAGGAGAAATTATAGATTTTGTACCAAGTGATGAGGGATTTGTTATTAATGAAGGTGATGAAGAGGAAGAGGAAACGCTTAGTCCAGGAATTCGAGTAGATTTACCTTTAGAGTTTTTTCAACAAAAAATACTTGATGCAGGAGGGACTCAAGACCTTATTAGTGTCAATAATTTTAAGAATTACTTTAGAGGGATTTACTTTAAAGTAGAATCAACTACAGATGACGGCACTTTTTTCTTATTTAATGTTGCTGAAGGTCGTATAGAACTTGATTACAATTACTTGCCAGAAGGTGAAGATGAGCGTGAAACATCATCAATCAATTTACAATTTAACGGTATAAATGTAAATGTATACGAGAACGATATAAACCCTACAATCGCTAGTGAATTACAAAATCAAGATAAGATCAACGGAGAGGAGAAATTATATATACGTGGGGGTGGAGAAGGAATTGTTTCAGTAATAAATCTATTTGGAGAAGATATTGATGGAAATGGAGTTGCAGACGAATTAGAGCTATTACGTGAAAAGAAATGGTTAATTAATGAAGCCAATCTTGTATTTCACGTAAAACAAAGTGATATTGAAAGTGGTAGTACAGAACCAGAAAGAATATTAATTTATAATCTTGAATCTGGCCAATTATTAGTTGATTATGGACTTGATTCTTCAGTGGCAACAGAACCTATCGACGCTATAAGCAATCACTTAGGTAGATTGGAGAGAAATGATTCTAATGAAGGTTTATCTTATAAAATTAAAATTACAACTCATTTAAGTAATATTATTAATCGAGACTCTACAAATGTCCCTTTAGGTGTAGTTGTAACGCAAAATGTAACTGTCCCACAATTTCAAAATGTTCGTACAATGGTACTCCAAGGAACATCAGAAGAGAGTTCAATCGATGTGAAACAAATTCCTGCAGGTGCTATTATTTCCCCTGAAGGTACTGTGTTACACGGGAATTTAGCTCCAGACGAAGCAAAACGATTGAAACTCCAAATTTATTATACAGAACCTAATTAATACGATAAAATATGTGTGGAATTGTAGGCTATATTGGTAAAAGAGAAGCTTATCCTATTATATTAAATGGTCTTAAAAGATTAGAATACCGAGGATATGATAGTGCAGGTATTGCATTATTTGATGGCGATGAAATTCAATTGTGTAAAACCAAAGGAAAAGTAGCAGACCTTGAAGCTAAGTTCGATAAAACCACAACAACTAAGGGTTCTGTAGGAATAGGACATACACGTTGGGCTACACATGGAGTTCCTAATGATGTTAATTCACATCCACATTATTCAAATAGTGGTGATTTAGTGATTATTCACAATGGAATTATAGAAAATTATGCTTCTATAAAAAAAGAATTAATCAACAGAGGGTACGTCTTTAAATCCGATACTGATACAGAGGTATTGGTTAACCTAATTGAAGAGGTCAAGAAAAAAGAAAATGTTAAATTAGGAAAAGCAGTTCAAATCGCTTTAAATGAAGTGGTTGGTGCGTATGCAATTGCTTTGTTCGATCGCAACAAACCCGATGAGATCGTTGTAGCTAAATTAGGAAGTCCCTTGGCAATTGGAATTGGAGAGGACGAGTTCTTTATAGCCAGTGATGCTTCTCCTTTTATCGAATTTACCAACAATGCGATTTATCTAGAAGATGAAGAAATGGCGATTATTCGTCGTGGAAGAGATGTGAAAATTCGTAAAATTAAAAATGATCATCTTGTCGACCCATACATTCAAGAGCTCAAATTAAATATTGAACAAATTGAAAAAGGGGGTTATGAGCATTTTATGCTTAAAGAGATCTACGAACAGCCTACGGTAATTAAAGATACATATCGAGGTCGTCTTTTGGCAGATAGCGGAATTTTAAAATTAGGTGGTTTAGAAGATCATATTTCTAAATTCACAAATGCAAACCGAATAATTATCGTGGCATGTGGAACTTCCTGGCATGCAGGATTAGTTGCCGAATATATTTTTGAAGACCTAGCACGTATCCCAGTAGAAGTAGAATATGCTTCAGAATTTAGATACAGAAATCCAATAATTACAGAGAAAGATGTAGTTATCGCGATTTCTCAAAGTGGCGAAACCGCCGATACTTTAGCGGCAATTAAATTAGCTAAACAAAAAGGTGCGTTTGTTTATGGTATTTGTAACGTTGTAGGTTCCACCATCTCTCGTGAAACTCATAGTGGTACATACACCCATGCTGGTCCAGAAATTGGTGTTGCTTCTACAAAAGCATTTACCACACAGATCACTGTATTAACTATGATCGCTTTACGATTAGCAAAACAAAAAGGAACTATTTCTCAAAGCGATTATATGTTGCACCTTAGGGAATTAGATATGATTCCCGACAAAGTAGCAGAAGCATTAAAAAGCGACGAAAAAATAAAAGTGATCGCAGATGTTTTTAAAGATTCATCAAACTTTTTATACCTTGGTAGGGGTTATAATTTCCCTGTCGCTCTCGAAGGAGCTTTAAAGCTAAAGGAGATCTCTTATATCCATGCAGAAGGATATCCTGCTGCAGAAATGAAACACGGTCCTATTGCCTTGATCGATGAACATATGCCTGTAGTTGTTATTGCAATAAATAGCAACCACTACGAAAAAGTAGTGAGCAATATTCAAGAGATTAAGTCCCGAAAAGGAAAGATCATCGCGGTTGTTACAGAAGGAGATACCGTAGTTAAAGAAATGGCAGATTACGTTATGGAAGTGCCAAAAACTCCAGAATCTTTAACGCCTTTGGTTACAACCATTCCATTGCAATTGCTATCTTATCATATCGCTGTAATGCTCGAACGTAATGTGGATCAGCCACGAAACTTGGCAAAATCGGTTACGGTAGAGTAAGCGAATAGTCATTTACCGTACAGATAAAAAAGAATCAGTAAAGAAGCGTTTTCGTTTTTATTCTGGTTCTTTTTCATTTTAAATGAATATTTTTATTCTAATGAAAACAATTAATTTAATTTCTGGTCCGCGCAATCTCTCCACGGCGATAATGTACTCATTTGCACAGCGAACAGATACCATTGTGCTGGACGAGCCTTTCTACGGAAATTATTTAAAAAATGCTTCTATCGCTATTCAGCATCCTTCTCAGGATCGTATTCTAGAAACCATGGAGTTGAAAGAAATGAATATTATTCAAGCCATCGAAGCACTTTCCAAAGAAAAAAATGTTTTTATAAAAGGGATGGCGCATCATTATCTATCAGAAAAACCAGATTTTATTTTAAACTGGACGAATGTTATCCTAATAAGGCATCCCGAAAAATTAATAGCATCTTTTGCAAAAGTTATTGAACATCCCACACTTAATGATATCGGTATTAAAAAAGCGACGGAACTGTTCTTGTTTCTGAAAAATAGCGGGAAACAACCCCTTGTGATCGACAGTGACGAACTTTTAAAAAACCCTGAGAATTATTTAAAAAATCTCTGTGCAAAGCTCCAGATGCCTTTTGAAGCTGAAATGCTTCAGTGGAAAAAAGGAGGCATTAAAGAAGATGGTATCTGGGCGAAACATTGGTACGGAAATGTACACAATTCTACAAGATTTGCAGTGCAAGAATCAAGTAGCCAGCCCCTTCCGAAGCATTTAGAACCGCTGCTTTTAGAAGCACTCCCTTTTTACCAAACATTACAATCATCTATCTTAAAAAACGAGTAACTATGTTGCAGCAATTCAATCCTAAGAATAAAGACCTACAAGTATATATTAAAGACCAATTATACCATCGCGACGAAGCAAAAGTTTCGGTTTTCGATAGTGTAGTTCAAGGCGGAGATGCTGTCTGGGAAGGATTGCGCGTTTATCCTGAAGGCGTAGTATGTTTAGATAAACACTTAACACGACTGCATGAGTCT
The DNA here is from genome assembly GCF_001637325.1 of Cochleicola gelatinilyticus. Lineage (GTDB taxonomy): Bacteria > Bacteroidota > Bacteroidia > Flavobacteriales > Flavobacteriaceae > Cochleicola > Cochleicola gelatinilyticus. Next base: position 576,393 of record NZ_LRXL01000026.1, on the reverse strand, counting down.
GCCAAAACACTTGCATTTACAGATATTCCTACCAAATCTGAAATTAAAAAAGCCATTAAACAAACGCTTGAGGCAAACGAAATGAATAACGACACTCACATTCGGCTTACCCTTACTCGGGGCGAAAAAATTACTAGTGGGATGGACCCAAGACTAAATCAGAGTGGTTCATGTTTAATTGTTTTGGCAGAATGGAAGCCTTTGGTATACGATAATAACAGTGGAATTAAAGTCTTAAGTTGTAGTCAGCGTAGAAACGGACCGCAATACTTAGACAGCAAAATTCATCATAATAATTTACTGAATAATATAATTGCGAAAATTCAAGCGAATGTAGCAGGAAAAGATGCAGGTTTAATGTTAGATGATCGCGGTTTTGTAGCAGAACTAAACGGTAGTAACGTTTTCATGGTAAAAGATAACAAGGTATTTACGCCTTTTGCACACGCTTGCTTACCTGGAATTACTCGAAATACCGTAATAGAGTTGTGTAAAAAAAATAGCATTGAAATTGAAGAAGCCGATCTTACGCTGAGCCAGTTTATTAATGCTGAAGGAGTTTTTGCAACAGGAACAATGGGAGAATTAACCCCTATCGTGGAGATTGATGGACGTACAGTTTCAAAAGACAGCGAGGTAATGAAAAGAATCCTCGATGTATTTAAAACTACGATTCGTACTCTTTGCGAACCTTTAGAGTAATTCTTTCACACGATATTATTCATTTTAAAATAATTTCTTCTGAAGATGTCTCATTTTTAGAGGTCTATCGGTTGCTAAATTTTTATTTCCTATCTTTCTTATAGTTTAACCAACCTCTTCAAGCTATATGAAAACTTTTTCGCTATTCATTTGTTTACTTATTAGCGCAACAACTTGGGCGCAAACAACCCTCTCGGGAACTGTTACTGATGCATCACAAGAACCCATTTTAGGGGCGAATGTGGTTATAAAAGGTACTGCAGTGGGTACGGCAACCGATTACGATGGAAACTTCACTCTTTCTACAGATGCCGTGCTACCCTTCATTGTTGAAATTACAAGTATTGGTTATCAACCAGTGACGCAAGAAATTACTTCCGAGGGAGAACGTATATCTGTCGCTCTTCAAGAGGGAGATGCACTTGATGAAATCATTGTTTCGGCCTCCAGAACTCCAGAAAGTGTTCGTGAATCTCCGGTAACCATAGAGCGTATCGATGCCCGAGATATTAAGAATGCTGCTGCACCCAATTTTTACGCCTCCTTGGAAAATTTAAAAGGAATCGATGTGAATAAAGGAGGGCTTACTTTTAATTCGGTTAATGCAAGAGGATTTGCCACCTTTGCCAACACTCGGTTTGTACAATTGGTTGACGGAATGGACAATGCTTCTCCGGCATTAAATTTTGTAATCGGAAACTTTTTAGGGGTTAACGAACTCGATGTAAAAAGTGTAGAGATTCTGCCAGGTGCTTCTTCTGCATTATACGGAGCAAATGCCTTTAACGGAATACTTTTTATGACTACAAAAAACCCTTTCGAAGATCAAGGAATAAGCACGTATTACAAAACTGGTATTACAAGTCAAGAAGCTGCAGGAGACAATCGTTTTTATGATTTTGGAGTGCGTGCTGCCCATGCGTTTTCTGAAGTATTCGCGGTAAAAGGATCGTTTTCTTACCTCCATGGAACCGACTGGCATGCCACCGATGATAATGAATATATCTTAGGAGAGCCAGGAGAAGCCGACATGGTAAATCCGTTTGGCTCTAGTTTAGATCACGATGCTATTAATATTTATGGAGACGAAGTAGCCACAAATATTAACGAGGTGGCGCAATTTTTAGAAGCGACGGGACAAATCCCGGCAGGCTCAAGCATGTTTGTGCCTAATGTTGTTGTAGGACGAACTGGATATAAAGAGTCTGAACTAACCGATTATAAAGCAGAAAATGGGAAAGCTAATTTCGCATTGCACTTTAGACCCTGGAAAAATGATGTAGAGATTGTGTTAAATTCAAGATTCGGATTTGGAAACAGTATTTATCAAGGAGCGAATCGTTATCAGTTACGTAATTTTCTTGTACAACAACACCGTTTAGAAGTAAGTGGAACTAATTTTTTTCTGCGAGGGTATACAACAGCAGAGAAAGCAGGGAATTCGTATGACATGCGATTCACGGGTATTAATATGAATTTGGTAGATGCGCCACAATGGTTTGGAACTTATGTAGGAGCATTTCTTCAAGCTGTAAGTGCAGGAGCACCCGAAGCTGACGCACATGCTGGTGCAAGAACATTTGCAGACGCAACAATAACGTTACAACCAGGAACACCAGAATTTCAAGAGAGGTTCGAACAAGTGACCTCGAATCCCGATGTATCGGTGGGATCTAAATTTATAGACAATTCAAAATTACATGTAGCTGAAGGAAATTATAACTTCGGAAGTTTACTTAATAATGCATTCGACCTCCAGTTAGGAGGTTCTTTTAGACAATATGCATTAGATTCTCAAGGAACCATCTTTACCGACTATGATGGTCCTATTCGATATGATGAATACGGTGCGTATGTGCAGGCGATCGAAAAATTTGCAGATGATCGATTAAAAATAACTGGGTCGGTTCGCTATGACAAGTCCCAAAATTTTGACGCTAGTTTTTCGCCACGTCTATCATTGGTGTATTCGGCTGGAGAAAATAGAGATCATAATTTTAGAGCTTCGTATCAAACAGGTTTTCGTAATCCCGATACACAATCACAATATATTGGTTTTAACGTAGGAAGAGCAATTCTAGTGGGTTCTGCGGAAGAGAATCTTGATCGAATTTTACCTGGAACGCCACTTACTGGACGCGATGCCTATTTCGATTCGTATACGTTGAGTTCGGTAACTGCTTTCGCAGCTGCGGGAGACCCTTCTCTTTTGGTACCCGTACAAACTGCTTTAGTGGAACAGGAAAAGGTTACCGCGTTCGATGTAGGATACCGCGGGCAATTGGGAACTTTCTATCTCGATTTAAATGGATATTACAACATTTACGACGGATTTATTAGCAATACTACGGTAGTAACTCCAATTAATGGAAGTGCTTTCGATGCTTCGGGAATTGGCGATTTAGTTACTGGGCAAACTCAGGCATTTCAGTTATTTACCAACTCGAAAGCAGATGTTTCCTCGTATGGTGCTGTGGTAGGAGTAAACAAAAAACTTGGAAATGATTTTCGATTGGGTGTGAATTACACATGGGCGAAGTTCGACTTTGACCAGTCCTCCGATCCCGATTTTAGAGCGCAATTTAATACGCCTGAACATCAAGTGAAACTGAGTTTTTCGAACGCGAATTTGTTTAAAAATTTCGGATTTAACACCAACCTTCGATGGAGCGACGAGTTTCTCTGGGAATCCAGTATAGCTAATGCCATTATAGATAGTCGAACGGTTTTAGATGCCCAGATTAATTATGCCGTGCCAAAAATTAAATCGGTCTTTAAAGTGGGCGGAACAAACATTGCAGGAGATGAATATCGTAGTGCCGTAGCCTCTCCTAACATTGGCTCGCAATATTATGTTTCGTGGACGATCAATCAACAATAAGTGATATGGAATATTAAATGTTTCGATGCTCTCAGTATGATAAGAGAGCATTGACCTGTTTTCAAGTTGTTTTTCTGAAGCTATACGCAAAAAGACTAGTGTCGATGTATGTAGGTTGACATACTTCATTTACATCGATGCACAATCTTCTTTACTTTCGGGCAGCGATAGCAGAGGAAAACCCGCAGCCATTGCTATGATGGTTGATGTGGTGGAGATGGCGAGGATTTGAAACGAATAGCGCGGTACTACAAGCAATGAGGTACGAGATGTGAAGGAGTAGCACGCCAAAAGATAGGTTTAAAAAGAACGAATAAAATTTCAAGAATTTCCCTAGTAATATTTAAACAGAAAAAACTATCTTTGCACCGTTCAAAAAAGGGGCGGTATAATCGCCCGTACAGTACTAAAAATTAAACCCTTAATAATGTCACAAGTTACAGGTAAAGTTGCTCAGATTATTGGCCCAGTTGTGGACGTTGCTTTTGAAAGCGGTGCAAAGCTTCCCAAAATTTACGATTCTTTAGAAGTAGATAACAATGGTAAACAATTAATCCTTGAGGTTCAGTCGCATATTGGTGAAAACACCGTGCGTACAATTTCTATGGATTCTACCGATGGGTTAAGCCGCGGTGTAAATGTTGTTTCTACAGGAGCACCAATCCAAATGCCAATTGGCGACGATGTATATGGTCGTTTGTTTAATGTAATTGGAGATGCGATTGACGGAATCGGGGACCTTCCAAAATCGGGAGATCACGGATTACCTATTCACCGATCTGCACCAAAATTTGAAGACCTTTCTACCTCTACGGAAGTATTATATACAGGGATAAAAGTAATTGACCTTATCGAACCTTACGCAAAGGGTGGTAAGATTGGATTGTTCGGTGGTGCCGGTGTAGGTAAAACTGTATTGATTCAAGAATTAATTAATAACATTGCGAAAGGACACGGTGGATTATCTGTATTTGCCGGTGTTGGAGAGCGTACTCGTGAAGGGAACGACTTACTTCGTGAAATGTTAGAGTCTGGTATTATTAAATACGGAGACGACTTTATGCACTCAATGGAAGACGGAGGATGGGACTTGTCTAAGGTAGATAAGGCCGCAATGAAAGAGAGTAAAGCAACATTCGTATTCGGACAAATGAACGAACCACCTGGAGCACGTGCACGTGTTGCATTATCTGGTTTGACGATTGCAGAGTATTTCCGTGATGGAGCTGGAGATAGCCAAGGGAAAGATGTACTTTTCTTTGTAGACAACATCTTTAGATTTACTCAAGCAGGATCTGAGGTATCGGCACTATTAGGTCGTATGCCATCTGCGGTAGGATATCAGCCTACTCTAGCGAGTGAAATGGGTGCGATGCAGGAACGCATTACTTCAACTAAAAGAGGATCCATTACATCGGTACAAGCAGTATACGTACCTGCGGATGACCTTACCGATCCAGCACCAGCAACAACATTTGCTCACTTGGATGCAACAACAGTATTGTCTCGTAAAATTGCTGAGCTTGGTATTTATCCGGCTGTAGATCCATTAGATTCTACATCTCGAATTTTAGCTGCAGATATCTTAGGTGATGAGCATTATAACTGTGCGACTCGAGTAAAAGAATTATTACAACGATATAAAGAATTACAGGATATTATTGCTATTCTTGGTATGGAGGAATTATCGGAAGAAGATAAAATGGCGGTAAACCGTGCACGTCGTGTACAACGTTTCTTATCGCAACCTTTCCACGTAGCAGAGCAATTTACTGGTATTCCTGGAGTTTTGGTTGATATTAAAGAAACTATTAAAGGATTTAATATGATCATGGACGGTGAGTTAGACCACCTTCCAGAAGCTGCCTTTAACTTGAAAGGTTCAATCGAAGAAGCGATGGAAGCCGGAGAGAAAATGTTAGCAGAAGCTTAAAAAGTTTTGAGTTATAAGGTATGGGCGCAATGCTACATACCTTATGCTTTTACACACTTAACCAATTAGATATGTATTTAGAAATCGTAACACCAGAAGCATCTTTAGTAAGTGGTGAGGTGGAAAGTGTAACTGTACCGGGAGTGGAAGGTGAGTTTCAGATGTTGAACAATCACGCTGCTATCGTTTCTGTTTTACAGGAAGGTAAAGTGAAGTTTAAAGGAAATCCAACCATTGCTGAAGGTTACGAAAATAAATTTAAACAAGAGGACGGAAAGTGGGTACTTGAAATTACCAGTGGAACCGTTGAAATGAATAACAATAGAGTAATCGTATTGGCAGATTAATCCAAACGCATTACATGTTTAATAAACCCCTTATTCTGTAAGAATTTGGGGTTTTTTTAGTATTTATTTTAAATTAAGTTGCGTTACATCGATTTTATGTTACTTTTAACGAAAATTTAAAATTAATCTTATGAAATATTTAGTTTACTTCGGAAGCTTAATGCTTTTATTTATCAGTTGTCAAAGAGATGCTGATGTCACTACGGTAGAACAAACTGAAGCAGCATTAGTGGCCAAAGTACTTTCTCAACAACCCTCTGTTGAGCTTAGTGAATCTTTAAACAAAGGTTTGTATAAAGGAATTTTTGCTAGTTACGACCTTGTAGATAAGGGGATGGTGTTTTTAAACCTTCAAAATGACGGAAATGTTGAAGCAGCTGTAAGGTTCGTTAAAGGAAAAAGACCAGATGCATATTTCGTAGGGAATCAAGACGTTCAAGATTCTAACACGTATCACTTTAAATCTGAACTTGGAAGTTTTACAGCTACGGTGTCTTCAGGTAACGACATACAGATAAAGCATTTTAATTTTACGGGCAGAGATCATTATATTTCAGCTTTTAAAAGTAGATCATTGGCAGACGTAACAGTTGCCTTTGGAACTTATGTAGATGATGCTGATCCTTCATTTGCCGGAAACTGGGATGCCATCCATGCAGGTTCTTTGGCCCCGGCCCCACCGGGACATTCCAACTCTAACTTGATGTTGTTAGATAAAGTAGTTATTTCGAAACAAGGAAATATGTTTACAAGCACCGATACTCCTTCAGATAATGATAGTTTTGTAGAACCTTGTTTTTATGGAAGTATGTTCCCACAAGCCTGGTTTTATGAAAGTGATAATAATAGTTATCGTGAATTTATAGGATATAATCAGACGACAACATTCGCTAACAGAATGGCAAACTGGAGTCTTTCCTACTATGTTTTAGATGGTATTTACTCTTACGATACACCAGTGTGTAACAGTAGTGAGGCTGCCGGTTATGGTAGTTGGTCTTGGGATGGAAGATCCGGGCGTCTCCGTGTTGATTCGCTTTCCGATCTTTAAAACATATTTTATAGATACCTCAAATCCCATATTTCTAATTTTTGAAATATGGGATTTTTTTATTTTATAAATTAGTGTAGTATTGGCAAATGGAATCTAAAGAGGTGTATATTTCTGAAGGCAACCGTCCTTTGTGGCAACGAATATTGGCAGCCGCTTTTTTAACTGCAGCAATTGTTTGTGTATTGGTGTTTTTCGATGTACTACAAATATCTGATTCCCTTAAAAATGCCAGGCGTAGTGCTGCAATGTTACAGCTCTTTATTATTTGTGCCTCTCAGGGAATTGCCTTTTCAGTAGTACGAGATTATCATTTTAATTTTACTGAAAAAAAATATAAAATTGAATATTGCTTAGGTCCTATACACTTTGGCACATGGAAATACTTTAGAAATTTAGAATATGTTTCAGTATTTAAGAAGGAGGATTATTATGAAATCAATCTTTGGTATAATAAAAATAAACGGTTTAATATTTCTAACACTAATGACCCTTTAGATGCTTTTGAAGCGGGAAAAGAGATCGCAAAAAAATTACAACTGGATATTATTGACGCAAGAGATCCGCATAATTCAGAAAGAATTATCTTTTAAATAATAAAGCTCTATTCGTACGAAGGTTTGCTAGCTACTGCAAATATAGTAATTCCCAATCCTGTCCACCTGAATTATATCGTGACATTAATGTAAAGCCAATGGCGCTATGTGCCTCTAGAGACCGTGAATTTGTTGCATCAACTTCAGTAATAATGGTAGTAAATTCCGGCTGAATATTTTGCAGCATATACTTGTAAAGACTTCTAAAAACTCCCTGCTTGCGATAGATTTTGTCAATACAAATTTGTCCCATTATTATATAAGAATTTTTGTTCTTTAGGGGAAGTAACCCTAGTTCGATGCTACGTTCAATTTCCTTGAACATCGGAACTAATACCGGTAGCTCATCTTTAAAATCAAGATGCATCGAAAGGGCATATCCTACAACAGTATCTCCCATTTTGGCGAGCGTATGTGCACATCGGGTATTCATTTCCTGAAGTAGCGGGAGCTCGTGTTGTACCGTGACAAAACCTTCCGTTATTTTTTCTTCGGAAGTAAGTCTGGCGGGAAGATTCCTTTTCTGAAGCTCTAGAATTTCATGTAATTCTTGGTTTGATTGTGCCTGTGAGTACGTAATCATTTTATAACCTTTCAAATTATTGTAAGAATCGCTTGTTAATTTTCTTCGGAAGCATTTTTACTAATTTTATCATCTATTTTTCCGAAGACAAAATTAATAAGTACTACGAGAACCGTTAAAATAAGAAGTTCCCAATACATTCCAAAAGCAGCTAAACTTCCTGCTCCTGCACTGCACCAAATAGTTGCCGCTGTGGTAAGACCATGCACATTTTCACCTCGTTTCATGATAGTGCCTGCTCCCAAAAATCCAACGCCAATAGCCACTTGACTAACAACACGGGTGATGTCGGTATAATCATCTCCGTAAAAACGTAATGAAATTAACACAAATACAGCCGCCCCTAAAGAGACTAGCGTATTGGTTTTTAATCCGGCATGCTTGTTTTTAAATTCACGTTCAATTCCAATTAAAAAACCGGCAGCGAGGGCACAAAGTACACGAATGGTAAATTGAAAAACATCTGCATCCATTTAATTAGGTCTTTAGTTCCTAAAATTACGAATTCAAAGTTTTGTTTTTTGTTAAAGCGTTATTAATGAATTAAAGGTGTTTTAAACACAATTAGTTGATATAATAAAAATATCGCCTTCATTTTCCAGACAGTAATGTCCCTGTATTTATACAAGAAGTGACGTATCTTTGCACAATGCTACCCAAAAAACTTAAGAAGAAATTAAACGGTCGGAAGCTTTCCAATTCACTTCGCAGTTTAAGTACATCAACGAATCGTATCGACTTTTCATCTAACGATTATCTAGGATATAGTTTTTCAAATGAAATTGGAGTAGTGGCGGATGCGTTGGTAGTCTCACACCATCTTTCGGCGCATGGCGCAACGGGTTCAAGATTGCTTACAGGTCATCACTCCCTTTTTAATGAATGTGAGAATTTTGTGGCTGCATTTCACCATGCCGAATCCGCACTTATTTTCAACAGCGGATACGACGCCAATATTGGTTTTTTTCAATCTGTACCGCAACGGGGAGATCTTATTTTTTACGATGAATACATCCATGCCTCGATACGGGATGGGATATCCATGTGTCACGCAAAATCATATAAGTTCCCGCACAACGATCTAGAAGCGCTTAAAAAGAAAGTAAAGAAAGAGCGCCAGCGAACCACTATCGAAGCGGAGGTGTACATCGTTACCGAATCTGTTTTTTCGATGGATGGAGATGCACCAGACCTTTTTGCATTATCGAATTGGTGTGCCGAGCATAATGTGCATCTTATTATAGATGAAGCTCATGCCGTGGGAGTATTTGGGAAGCATGGCAACGGACTGGTACAACATTTAGGAATAGAACAAAACGTATTTGCCCGTATTGTTACGTTTGGTAAGGCATTAGGATGTCATGGTGCAGCCATACTGGGTAGTGAAGCATTAAAACAGTACCTTATTAATTTTGCAAGAAGTTTTATCTATACCACTGCATTACCACCCTATTCGGTTGCTGCAGTCTTGGCGGGATATCAAATACTTTCTAGCTCGACAAGCCAACAGGAACAATTACATTATAATATTGCAATATTACAAAATGAAATTAAAAAGGCGGAATTGAGTGAACACTTTATTACCAGCAATTCGGCAATTCATTGTTGTAAAGTTTCCGGAAACCAAACTGTAAAGAATCTTGCGGATCACCTCCAAAAATCGGGATTCGATGTGCGTCCAATTCTTTCTCCAACTGTACCAGAAGGAAGTGAACGTCTTCGAATTTGTCTGCATAGTTTTAATACAGAAGAAGAAATCGTCTCTTTAGTTCATCACCTTAAAATCCTTTTAACATGAGTAATACATTTACAACCATAGCAACGTTTGTGTATTCTTCGGAAGCTAAGATTATTAAAGGTCGACTTGAATCTGAAGGAATTGATGCTTTCTTACAAGATGACCTTACCATCGATACCGATCCATTAGTGAGTAATGCTATTGGTGGTGTAAAACTGCGAGTCCGAACAGAAGACACAATAAAAGCAAAACATATTATTGCCTCTATCAATCCGTACTCGGTAAATGACCAAGGAGAAGATATTGAATGCCCGAATTGCAAAAGCACTAAAATTAATTACTTTACTCATATTACGAGTGTTAAAACCTTGCTGGCGTTTCTCTTCGGATTTTTGTTTGGAGGACTTCCGTTCTACACAAAATATGAGTATACTTGCGTACGTTGTAAAACAAAATTTAGTCTTGAAAAATAACACCTATTTTATAACAGGAATTTCTACCGAAGTAGGAAAAACGATCGTTTCTGCAATAATTACAGAAGCGCTTGAAGCCGATTACTGGAAGCCTATTCAAGCAGGAGAATTGGATGCCAGTGACACTCGAAAGGTACGTCAATTGGTTTCTAATACGAAGACCAAATATCACCCAACCGCATTTAATTTAGAAACACCCATGAGCCCTCATGCCGCTGCAGAAATAGACGGTGTTGCCTTAAGTGTTTCTAAAATAGAACGCCCTATTACAACTAATAATTTAGTGATTGAAGGTGCGGGAGGATTGTTAGTTCCATTAAATAGTACAGAAACGGTATCAGATCTTATTAAGCCTACAGACCGAATTGTAGTGGTATCTAGACATTATTTGGGAAGCATTAATCATACCTTATTAACGTTAAATTCGTTAGAGCAAAAAGGCTTAAATGTCTTCGGAATTATTTTTAGCGGCAAGGAACATCCAACCACCGAACGTGTGATTCGGCAAATGACCGAAGTACCAATTTTAGGCAGAATTAATGAAGAATCTTATTTCGATGCGCGTGTAATTTCGTACTATGCTAAAATGTTTCAGAAAAATTTTCGGAAATAACCAAACCTACCGCGATCTCAAATAACGTGATTTTATGAAAAACTCACTTTCACAACGGGATCAACGCCACCTTTGGCATCCCCTTACACAACATAAAAACAGCGCCCCTCCTATAGGAATTGTTCAAGCTAAAGGAGCCGTTCTGTACGATGAACAAGGGAAAGAATACCTCGACGGCATCGCTTCTTGGTACACTGCCATGTATGGTCATTGCAACGCCACCATCACTTCAAAGGTTGCCGCGCAAATGTTAAAACTCGATCAGATCGTGTTTACGGGATTTACACACGAACCGGCAGTCGAACTTTCAGAAAAACTCATGGCAATCCTACCAGAGAATCAACAAAAAATGTTCTTCAACGACAACGGATCCACAGCAGTAGAAGCCGCAATTAAAATGGCACTTCAGTTTCATCATAATAAAGGAGAAAAAAAGGACACTCTAATTGCTTTCGAAAATGGATTTCACGGAGATACTTTTGGTGCGATGAGCGTTTCGGGACTTTCCGTATATAATGGTCCGTTCGAAGATTTTTTTCTGAAAGTAGTGCGCATTCCTGCCCCACAAAAAGAAAATTCAGCCAAAGTTTTAGCAGTATTACAACAACTTATTTCTGAAAACGACTGCGCAGCTTTTGTATACGAACCGTTGGTACAAGGAGCTGCCGGAATGAAATTTCATTCTTCTGAAGGTTTAGAAGCACTTCTGAAGCTGTGTAAAGAAAACAATGTGCTAACCATCGCCGATGAAGTGATGACGGGTTTCGGTAAGACCGGGAAACACTTCGCTTCCGAATATATGGAAACTGCACCCGATATTATGTGTTTAAGTAAAGCCTTAACCGCAGGAATGATGGCGATGAGTATTACCAGTTGCACCCAAGAAGTATTTAACGCCTTTTTAGACGACGATATAAGCAAAGGTTTTTTTCATGCACATACGTATAGTGCCAACCCGTTGGCTTGTGCGGCGGCTATTGCAGGAATCGATCTGCTTACTTCCAAAGCAATTCAAAATGATAGTGTACGAATTAACGAGCAACACCTCCAATTTACTGAAAAAATTAAAGTGCACTCAAAAATTTCCGAAGTACGGGTTTTGGGCGTGATACTGGCAATCGATCTCGATGTAAAAATGGAGCGCTATGGAGATCTTCGCAACCGGTTGTTCAATCATTTTATGGAACGGGGTGTATACCTGCGTCCGTTGGGAAATACGATATACATACTTCCTCCCTTTGTAACAAGCAACAAACAGCTTGAAAGCATTTACACCGCAATTAAAGAAGTTTTAGAAATCATCTAGAGTATTGTTGGGGTTTAAAAGATCGATCACTTCATTGGTTTCAGAAAGAAACACCTCCATTTTTTCATAGGTCCACGTTTTCTCGATACCCCCACCTTCAACACGTATTACTGCCTCGCCTTTGGGACCTTTAATGGGAATCGTGATGTTTGCCGAACTATAACCATTCTCGTAATTAATACTTCCACCGTTGCTTCCATTGCTTTCAATAGGTTCTCCAATACGATTAATCACTAGTTCGTTCGATCTTACTCTTTCCATGGCATCAATATTTGCTTGAGAATCGGATAAAAGCGAAGTAACCCCAAAAAAGATACTGCCCACGAAAACAATCGCAAAAATAATTAGCGCAAGGCAACCACCTGTTGGAACTACCCATTTCCAATTTCGGTTAAACCAGCTTTTTCGTTGTATATTTTCTTCCATATTAAATCAAATCAAAAAAGAGAACCGTTATTTTTGCAGCAAATTACAAAATTTGAACCAACCTATTTCCATAACCGGAATTTCATCTGTATCTGCACTTGGAGTTACACCTCTAGAAGTCTGGAAAACCTATTGTGCGCAGCAACCTGTATTCAGTACAAAGGAGTTTGGAGATGTAGAAGCAGTAGTTTCAAAAATTACTTCAAAAGGGGAAGCCATTCTACAGCAGCTTCAGAAGGAAAAGGATGCTTATAAAAAACTAGATCGTTCGGTACTGCTCGCCATCGCTGCGGCTAAAAGTGCGTTTACTTCGGAACAGTTTCAGAAGCAACACCTTGGGATCAATATTGGTTCTTCAAGAGGGGCCACACAATTATTTGAAAATTACCATTCCGATTTTCTGAAGCATCAAAAAGTATCTGCCTATACATCACCCACCACCACATTAGGAAATATTTCTTCTTGGGTGGGGCAAGAATTAGGGATCGATGGCGTGGAAATTGGGCATTCGGTGACGTGTTCTACCGCATTACATGCCTTGTTAAATGGAGTTGCTTGGTTACAGGCAGACATGGCAGATGCCTTTATCGTAGGTGGCAGTGAAGCCGCACTAACGCCGTTTACGATGGCGCAAATGAACGCTTTAAAACTATATTCCACCTCGGAGAATGCATTGGCATGCGAATCGATGCGTTTTCCGAAGAAAAAAAACACCATGATCCTTGGGGAAGGGGCTGCGGTCGCTGTGTTGGAGAAAGGAATTTCGGAACGTACAGTCGCTGTGATAAGCGGATATGGCTATGCTTCAGAAACATTAGTTCACAATAGTTCTATTTCTGAAGATGCAAAATGTTTTCAAAAGTCTATGAAGATGGCGCTTCAAAAAGCAGGACTGGAAACCGTTGATGCTGTCGTGTTGCATGCCCCGGGAACGGTAAAAGGAGATCTTGCTGAATACAATGCGATCGAGGCATGCTTCGGAAAAAATAAACCGCTACTTACTTCGAATAAATGGATGGTAGGACATACATTTGGAGCCTCGGGAATGCTAAGTATCGAAATGGCGACGTTTATGTTAATGCATAACAGGTTCATAGAGAATCCGTTCTATGAGAATGCGGGCCATTTCCCCAAACAATTAAAACACATCTTGGTGAATGCTGTAGGATTTGGTGGAAATGCGGTGAGTATTATAATTACAAAACCATAAGAGACTCTAAACTTTTTATTTATTTTTGAAACCGGCTTGAGGATAGCAGCGACTTCTTATTACGAAACAAGAAAAGTTTATAATAAAGGTACAGCGAATCGCCTCACCTTTTACAATCCTTAAACGTTTTGAGAGGCAAGCCCCTAACCTATATAACAGTATGAGTACGATAAAACACGACTGGACCAAAGAAGAAATTTTAGCCACTTATAATAAACCGATGATGGAGTTGCTGTATGAAGCGGCAACAGTGCATCGTGAGTTTCATAATCCGAATCAGGTGCAGGTATCTACGTTGCTTTCTATAAAAACAGGGGGATGTCCCGAAGACTGTGGGTATTGTCCACAAGCGGCACGATACCATACCGATATTGAAGGTAACGATCTCATGACGGTCTCACATGTAAAAGCACAGGCACTTCGTGCAAAAGCTTCCGGGAGTTCTCGTGTGTGTATGGGGGCTGCGTGGCGAAATGTAAAAGATGGAGCAGAATTCGATCAAGTGTTAGAGATGGTACGAACCATTAATAAACTCGATATGGAAGTGTGTTGTACACTAGGAATGATCACCGAAAATCAAGCAAAGCGATTGGCAGAAGCGGGGTTGTATGCATACAATCACAATCTAGACACTTCTGAAGATTATTACAAAGATGTAATTTCAACTCGTGCCTTTCAAGATCGATTAGACACGATCGATAACGTGCGCAAAACAAATGTGACAGTGTGTAGCGGTGGAATTATCGGGATGGGCGAAAAAGTAGAGGACAGAGCCGGGATGCTCGTAGCATTGGCTTCGTTAAGTCCACAACCCGAGTCGGTGCCTATTAATGCATTAGTGGCCGTAGAAGGAACTCCGATGGAAGAAATAGAGCCCATCTCTATCTGGGAGATGATTCGAATGGTTGCTACAACACGAATTGTAATGCCACAAACACAAGTGCGTCTTTCTGCAGGTCGTACCGAGATGAGTCGTGAAGGACAAGCCATGTGTTTCTTTGCTGGAGCCAACTCGATCTTTGCTGGAGATAAACTGTTAACAACACCAAATCCCGATGTTAATGAGGATATGGAAATGTTTAAATTATTAGGACTACAGCCTATGAAGCCTTTCGTAAAGAAAGCACAACCCGAAACTGTGGAGGCTTCAGAATCTAAGCATGTACCTTTAGGTGAAAAACCGCGATGGTCACGTCCGGGACATACCATAGAACGAAACGAAGAAGCAAAGACAAAAGCATCGATAAAGTAACCTTTTCTTTAAGAAATTGTTAAGGAGAAG
The DNA here is from genome assembly GCF_001637325.1 of Cochleicola gelatinilyticus. Lineage (GTDB taxonomy): Bacteria > Bacteroidota > Bacteroidia > Flavobacteriales > Flavobacteriaceae > Cochleicola > Cochleicola gelatinilyticus. The sequence continues at coordinate 561,252 of NZ_LRXL01000026.1, read as the reverse complement.
TTTCTTATTTTTGTTGTCTTCAATACATTTATGCAGTTACAGGAAATAGACAGAGTTAAAGAGATCACGAAGGAAGACTTCCTGAAACACTATTTCAAGCCACAAAAGCCTGTGGTTATTGAGCGTTTTATCGAAGACTGGCCTGCTTTTTCGAAATGGGATCTTGATTATATGGCAGAAGTCGCCGGGGATAAAACAGTTCCCTTGTACGACGATCGCCCCGTACATCACGAAGACGGATTTAACCAACCGCATGCTACAATGAAAATGCGTGAGTACGTCGATTTACTAAAAAGGGAACCTACGAAATACCGAATTTTTCTTTGGAATATTTTAAAGGAAGTACCGCAACTTCAGAAGGATTTTAGCTATCCCGACTTCGGATTAAAATTAATGAAAGGTTTGCCCATGATGTTTTTCGGTGGGCGAAATTCGCATACATTCATGCATTACGACATTGATCTAGCGAATATTTTTCATTTTCATTTTCACGGAAAAAAAGAAGTGATCTTGTTCGATCAGCAGCAAAATAATTATTTGTATAAAATTCCGCATTCGTTGATCGTTCGTGAGGATATCGATTTTTCCAATCCGGATTACGACAAATGGCCGGCGCTTAAAAAAGCCAAAGGTTTTAAAACCCACCTCGAACACGGAAACGTATTATACATGCCTGAAGGTTACTGGCATTATATGAAATACCTTACACCCGGATTCTCCATGAGTCTGCGCGCTATTGCCCGAAATCCAAAAAATCTTGCCAAAGCAGTTTATAATATCGTGATCATGCGACACTTTGATGGTCTCATGCGAAAGCTGAAAGGCCAGAAATGGATCGATGAGAAAAATGAACAGGCTATTGTTAATACAAATAAGCAACTGCGCTAAGATCGATTACATTTTCCGTTACCTTTATAGTAGAAATTTGGTGTTATGAAACAACTTCTATTCATTTTCTGCTTCTTTTATTTTTCCGTTTGTATTGCACAATCGTATTCCGGTAAGGGAGACGTGAAGTTTCAAGTAGGCGCTCAGTTTCAAGAAGAGGGAACAGGAATAGGCGCTTCACTAGATTTTGGTTTTGGAGAGAATATTTCTTTGGGAGTTTTTTCAAGTTATGTGCTTAACGTTGATGAAATCTTAGGAGCAGAATTTCAAGATCGATTTGAGCTGCAAGGACGCTTTAATGCACATTTGGGCAATGTACTAAATATTGATCCCAACTTCGATGTGTATCCCGGCTTGTATGTTGGACTTCGTAATTTTGGAGGTCATTTAGGGTTGCGGTATTTTTTTACATCTGGTTTTGGGGTTTTTACAGAACTGCGCGCCCCTTTTTCAAAATACAATACCGAGGCGTTAACTCCAGCCGAACAATTAAACAACCAGTTTACTATGAGTGTAGGGGCTTCTTTTAATTTGTAAGTTCCCGTACCTTGTCATACACCCAATGCGATTCCCAGCCACGATACAGTAGATAGTCGGCTAATTTTTTCTTTTTTTTCTGAAGGTTTTCTTCGGAAGCAAGTTGCTTTAAACGTTTGTCTGCAAGTTCATGAAACGTCGCAGTGTATTCGCTTTCTGGAATTTCTTTGAGCGCTGTTTTTATATTGTAGGCAGAGATCTCTCTGAATTTTAATTCACGTATAATACGATTTTTTCCCCATTTTTTGGTTCTGAATTTTCCCCGCGCAAACGCCTGCGCAAACCGGGTTTCATTTAGGTAGTTCTCTTGAAGCAAATGATTTATTATAAGATCGATTGCATCTGGAATCATGTTCATATCCCGTAACTTTTGCCGCACTTCCTTATGGCAACGCTCTTGGTAGGCACAATAGTTTTCTAATCGTGCTTGGGCTTCTGTTACAGAATAGGTTTTGTGTTGGTATTGCATAGCATTCAAAGATACTGTTTTGTGGCGTTTATTTTATTGGATCGGAATGTGGAACGAGGGAAGAACTTTTTTGCATTAGGGATTGAAGCAAGCTACCGTGTAGCGCTGAAAGCCCGACCCTTCGAAGCTTTAGCGTAGGAGGGGAATGCCCAACAATAATGCATAAAAAAACCCTCCAAAGCTCATGCTAGGGAGGGTTTAAATGTATAGTTCATCTTACTTTAATGGTTCACCATTTTTATCGTGGAAATGATATTCCAGATAGGTGTATGCATCTCGGGGTTGAATTTTCACCCACTTTTTATGCTCCATGAACCATTTGGTTCGTATCGATGGAAATCCTTTTGTTAAAAAGGCTGCTATAAAAGGATGTGCATTTAGCGTGATCTTTTTATAGTCCTTTTTAAAAAGGCGTTTTACTTCTTCATTGATGCGATCTACCACAATGATAGGTGCTTCAATTTCGCCATCTTCGCCTCCGGGGGCTTCTTCGCGTGTTTTAATATTCATTTCCGGACGCACGCGTTGGCGGGTAATTTGAATCAATCCGAATTTACTCGGAGGGAGAATTTTATGTTTTGCTCTATCTTCTTTCATTTCGTCACGAAGATAGTTGTAGAGTTTTTTTCTATTGGCAGCACTTGCCATATCGATAAAGTCTACTACAATAATTCCACCCATATCGCGCAGTCGAAGTTGTCTTGCAACATCACTTGCAGCGATCATGTTTACTTCTAGGGCCGTATCTTCTTGATTCTTAGATTTGTTACTTCGGTTCCCACTGTTTACATCGATGACGTGCATCGCTTCAGTGTGTTCAATAACTAAATAGGCTCCTTTACTTCCAGAGACTGTTTTTCCGAAAGAGGTCTTAATTTGTCGCTCGATCCCAAATTTCTCAAACATTGGGACGTTCGAATCGTACAATTTTACAATTCCTTCTTTATTGGGAGCGATCTCCGCAACATAATCTTTTATTTGCAAGTAAAGAGTTTCATCGTCGATACAGATATTTGTAAAGGAATCGTTAAAAATATCTCGAATAATAGAAGCTCCTCTGTCTAACTCGCTTAACACCTTTGAAGGATGGTGTGCTCCTCGTAGCTTTTTACACATCGCTGTCCAGCGATCCATGAGATTTTGTAAATCTCTATCCAGTTCTGCTACTTTTTTGCCTTCTGCAACGGTACGTATTATAACACCAAATCCTTTGGGTCGAATACTCATGATTAATCGTTTGAGCCTTTCCTTTTCTTCTTTCGATTCTATTTTTTGTGAAATAGATATGCGATCAGAAAAAGGAACAAGAACAATATAACGTCCGGCTATAGAAAGTTCGGAACTAATTCTTGGTCCTTTAGTAGAAATAGGCTCTTTAACGATTTGTACTAAAATAGATTGATTCGATTTCAGGGCATCATTAATACCTCCGTTTTTATCAATCTCTTTTTCGAATGGAAAATTTTTTAAAGAGAAGTCTTTAAGTTTACCAGAACTTACACTTTTTACAAATTTTAGTAGGGAAGAGACCTTGGGCCCCAGATCGTGATAGTGCAAAAATGCATCTTTTTCGTATCCTACATTTACGAAGGCAGCATTTAAGCCAGGAACCGTTTTTCGGATTTTTGCGAGATAGACATCTCCTACCGAAAACTTATTGTCCTCTTCTTCTTTATGTAATTCTAATAATTTTCCATCTTTTAGCAGGGCAAAATCAACTTCTTGTGAACTGGATCTAATAAATAATTCGTAGCTCACTTTAATTAATTTTTATCCGTCACGCTGTACACGTGACAAATGGATTAAACAATATTTCAATAACAGGTCTTATATTTATAAACCTGCTGAGACCACTTTTTCCTTTAACAATAAGGAAGGTTTGTCTCTTTTTCAAAGAACGTACTAGTAATTTCTTTAAACAAAAAAAGTAGTTGAAAAACTACTTCTTCTTGTGGCGATTCGCGCGTCTTCTTTTTTTACGTTTGTGCGTTGCAACCTTATGTCTTTTTCTTTTTTTACCACTTGGCATAGTCTATTGATTTTTAAGAAGCCCTCGGAGCACCGAGGGCGTTATTATTATTTTACTTCAACGTTTGTTTTCACTCCTTCTACAAATATCTTTGCAGGCTTAAATGCAGGGATGTTATGAGCGGGGATCTTAATAGTTGTATTTTTAGAAATATTTCTTCCAGTTTTTTCTGCTCTTTTCTTAATAATAAAACTTCCGAAACCTCTAAGGTAAACATTGTCACCACCTTCTAAAGAAGTTTTTACTTCTTCCATGAATGTTTCAACAGTAGCTTGTACGTCTCCTTTTTCCATTCCTAATTTTTCTGAAATCTTTTCAACAATATCTGCTTTCGTCATGATTAATTTTTTTAATAAGTAAATTTAGGTTTTATTTTTTTTCAAGAGGGCAAATATAACAATTTTATAATCAATTCCTCAAAGGTTAATGCGTTAAAATATAACCATATATAGCGTATTTTTGTTCTATGAACGAAAATGCCCCTTTTTTTTCTAATAAACTCATTTCGTGGTATTTAGAAAACAAACGTGAGCTTCCATGGCGAGGCACGAAAGACCCTTACTTTATTTGGCTTTCGGAAATTATGTTACAACAAACCCGCGTTGCACAAGGAATGCCCTATTATTTTAAATTTACAGAGACGTTTCCTACAGTTTTTGATCTTGCAGCAGCATCTGAAGCTGAAGTGTTAAAATTATGGCAAGGTTTGGGATATTATTCTCGTGCAAGGAACCTACATACTACAGCAAAATACATTGCGTATGAGTTAAACGGGAGGTTTCCATCTACTTATAAAGATCTAGTAGCCTTAAAAGGTGTGGGGGATTATACGGCCAGTGCTATTGCCTCTATTTGTTTTAGCCTGCCGCATGCAGTGGTCGATGGAAATGTGTATCGTGTTTTAGCACGTGTTTTTGGAATTACAACACCTATTAATGTATCTAAAGGAATTAAAGACTTTAAGGTGTTAGCACAAAAGTTACTGGAGGAATCGAACCCTGGCACATATAATCAAGCAATAATGGAGTTTGGTGCTCGGTTTTGTGTGCCTCAGAACCCAGAATGTTCGCGGTGTATTTTTAAAGATGAGTGTGTAGCGTATAATAATGGTAGCGTAAAAGAGATTCCTGTTAAACTTAAAAAGGTAAAAGTAAAAAAACGGTTTTTCAATTATCTTGTGTTTCTTTCGCCTGATAATACCACACAACTTATTCAGCGTACTCAGAAAGGAATTTGGCAGCAATTATATGAATTTCCCTTGGTGGAAACAGAGAAAGAAGTTTCGCTGGATGTATTAAAGAAGGAAACGGGTTTTAAAACTTTGGTGGCTGGAATACAGCTTCAGAGTGTGGTGTTGTATAAGGAAGATTCTGTAATACATAAATTGTCTCATCAGCATCTCTATACGCGTTTTTGGATTGTTTCAGTTTCAGAAGTAAAAAAGAATAGAGTTCCTATTTCAGAAATAAGAGACTACCCGGTACCAGTATTGATTCAAAATTTTATTTCAGAATTTTCAGCCTTTACAAATTGAAAAAGCACTATATTTAAAACACATACGCTACCTTTGTAACGAATATAAATAGCAGACAGATGAGTGGAACATTGAATAAAGTTATGCTTATTGGGCATACAGGAGATGAAGTAAAGATGCACTATTTTGAAGGTGGTGGCAGTATTGGAAGATTTCCGCTAGCCACAAACGAGACCTATACCAATCGTACTACAGGAGAAAAGGTGAGTAATACCGAATGGCATAATATTGTGGTTCGAAACAAAGGTGCTGAAATATGTGAAAAGTATTTGCATAAAGGAGATAAGGTGTATATTGAAGGGCGACTTAAAACTCGTAAATGGCAGGATGAAAAAGGGCAGGATCGATATAGTACCGAAATTCAATGTACCGATTTTACGTTTTTAACTCCTAAAACTGAAAGTGGTGCAATGCCAACCTCGAACCCATCGAATGCACAACAAAATACAAATCAGCAGTCCCAATCGCAACCGGCTTCTCAACAAGCTACCGATGACGATGATGATCTTCCTTTTTAATAGTAAATTAAAGACACATTTTGGACCTAGAACCTCCGAGTTTATTGTTTATTAACCTTATCGACATTACGCAGATCACTAGCGTGCTGTTTTTGTTGGTGTTGTTACTTTGCTCTGCATTAATTTCGGGAGCCGAAGTGGCTTTCTTTTCGCTAACTTCTACCGATTTTGAGGGGACCGACGCAGCTTCAAAAGGTTCGAAACAGTTGGAGATCGTTCAGAAATTACTTGGAAAACCAAAAAAATTACTAGCTACAATTCTAGTAGCGAACAATGCAATTAATATTGCCATTGTTCTACTGTTTGAAAGCTTGAGCAGTATTTGGTTTAAAGATTGGAACTATACTTTTAATGCCTATTTTTTTGAGATTAATGCTGTGTTTTTGGTTAAAATAGGGGTGGTTACCTTTCTTATTTTATTGTTCGGAGAAATTCTTCCAAAGATTTATGCAAACCGGAATCGTATTACTTTTGCCTCTTTTATGGCATATCCGCTAAATGTACTCGATACTTTACTAGCGCCTATTAGTATGCCTATGCGCGCGGCAACCTTATATATTCATGAGAAATTTGGAAAGCAAAAATCGAATATTAGTGTTGACCAATTATCTCAAGCGCTAGAACTTACCGACGAGCGCGACACCACACAGGAAGAACAAAAAATATTGCAGGGAATTGTTACCTTCGGAAATACCGACACAAAACAGGTAATGAAAAACCGGATGGATATTTTCGCTTTAAATGAAGCCGCTCTTTATAGCAATATCATGCCCGAGATAATAGAAAATGGGTATTCTCGAATTCCTGTGTACAAAGACAGTATCGATAACATTACTGGAATTTTATATGTAAAAGACTTAATGCCGCACATAGATCGTAAAACTTTCGATTGGACCACATTGGTGCGCAAGGCTTATTTCGTTCCAGAAAATAAAAAGCTAGATGATCTTCTGAATGAATTTAAAAACATGAAAATGCATCTTGCCATTGTTGTAGATGAATATGGTGGCACCAGCGGACTTATTTCGTTAGAAGACATTATTGAAGAAATTGTAGGAGAAATTAGTGATGAGTTCGACGATGAAGATTTGGTATTTTCCAAATTAGACGACCACACTTATGTGTTTGAAGGTAAGACACCTCTCAAGGATTTTTACAAAGTCATTAAGTTGGAAGACCCACAATTCTTCGAAGACGAGAAAGGCGACGCAGAAACACTAGCAGGGTTTCTATTAGAAATATCGAAAGGGTTTCCAAAGAAAGATGAGATAATAACTTTTCATGATTACGCGTTTACTATAGAGGCGTTCGACAATAAACGTATTAAACAAATTAAACTTTCAATTCAATCATAATATGCGCACCGGACTGCTGTTGCTTTTTATTATTTTTTTTAGTTCTTGTGAAGATGATGTGGTTATAAAACCTAATGCAATGCTTCGTTTAGAATACCCTACGCCAAGTTATGAGGAAGTCACCTCTAATTGTCCATATATTTTTAAAAAGAACAATCGTGCTACTTTAGTAAATAAACAAAATTGCGGGGTAAATATTGTATATCCTAATATGAAGGCTACAGTGTACCTTACCTATCGGCCGGTTCATAATAGGAATCTTGATTCTCTATTATATGATGCACAAAAATTAACGTATGACCATACTATTAAAGCTAAGGAGATTCCTGAAAAAGTGTTTGTAAATCCCGAGAATAAAGTCTACGGAATGTTTTACATGATTAATGGAAATGCAGCAACACAAACCCAATTCTATGTTACCGACAGTGTACAACACTTTGTAACAGGTTCGGTCTATTTTGAAACCAAGCCAAACTTCGATTCACTATATCCCGCTATTGAATATCTGCGGAACGATGTAAGACAGCTTATGGAATCTTTGGAGTGGAAGAATTAATCTGAAAATTTAAAAATGGAGATTCAAAAAATTAACGAATCTATTATTTTTTTCGTGGTATTCTAAATCGGTACTGATGTGGAAATAATTCTGAATTCTAAATTCTAAATTCAGAATTTAAATCTCATCTTTGCATCCTCTATGAAGGGACTCGATAACAAGTGGATCTATCTTGCCATTCTCTCCGTTATCTGGGGAAGCTCCTTTATACTTATTAAAAAAGCGCTTATAGGCCTAACACCGCTTCAGTTAGGAGCGTTGCGAATTATCTTTGCTGGAACTTTCTTGTTTATTATCGGATTTTCTAAACTGAAAACGATTACAAAAAGAGAGTGGAAGTGGATCATACTTTCGGGTTTTGTTGGGACTTTTATTCCAGCATTTTTATTTGCTTTTGCCGAAACTGAAATTGATAGTGCGATTGCTTCGGTGCTAAATTCTACTACCCCTATTATGACGCTTCTTTTGGGAGCATTATTATTTGCTATTACTTTTTCGAGGAATCAAATATTAGGTGTTATTATTGGGCTTTTGGGAAGTTTGTTATTAGTTTGGAGCGGTTCCGAGTTACACCCAGATCAGAATTATTGGTATAGTGGGTTGGTTATGATTGCCTCGATCTGTTATGCAGTTAATGTAAATGTTCTAAAACGATATTTACAAAATGTGTCTGCAATGACTATTACTGTAGGGCAATTTGCAATTATTTTTATTCCTGCTCTAATCGTACTTTCTTTTTCTGGTTTTTTTGAAGAAACAACACTGAGTTCTGAAAACCTCATGCCTTCTTTGGGTTTTCTTCTTATCTTAGGAGTAGTAGGAACAGGGGTGGCTAAGATTCTATTTAACAGCTTGGTGCATATGAGCACACCAGTGTTTGCGTCTTCGGTAACCTATACCATCCCTATAGTTGCATTGCTTTGGGGGTTGCTAGATGGGGAGCATTTCTCACTTATACAGATGGGAGCTGCTGTTATTATACTTATTGGAGTGCTTCTTGCAAATAAAAGTTAACAAAGTCTTTAGAGTAACTATTGTAACTATTTCGTAATTTTCATACTTAAAACCAACTACCATGTCTAAGATTTATACCCGATACGGGATTCTCATTGCCATTATTCTCATTGCATATTTTTTGCTTTCTAAATTAATAGGTCTTCACCATTATCCTGTATTTAGTGCAGCTAATGGAGTAATATTTGGTATTGGAATCTTATTAGCGATGAAGAAATATAAAGCTGATAAAAATAATTTTAAATATCAAAAAGGATTTCAGTTAGGAATTTTTACTGGAGGTTTAGCTACATTGGTCTTTACTGTTTTTATGGCGCTTTATATGTACTTGATTGACAGTGAATTTTCTGCGAACATCCTTGATTCTTGGGGTTGGAATTACGAAACAGGAACCTTAATGATTCTTATTTCGTTAGTCGTTATGGGCTTTGCTACAACCATGGTTCTTACCCTTGCCTTCATGCAATTACTAAAAAGTTCTTGGAATACGCCCGATGGAAAGCGAAACACCTTAAAATAATCACTTTAAACACTTTGCTGTTTCAGTATTAAAAATTATATTTGCAGCCCCTTATACGGATTATGTCTGGTTGAGAGGGTGCAGACCCAACTGCGATTTGGGATTTTATAAACTAATTTAATAAACGATTACGCTATGTACGCAATTGTAGAGATAGCAGGGCAGCAAGTTAAAGTTGCAAAAGATCAAAAAGTCTTTGTAAATCGTTTGTCTACTGAAGAAGGTAAAAAAGTCGAGTTCGACAATGTACTTTTAGTAGGCGACGGTGATTCAATTACTATTGGCGCCCCGGCTATAGACGGCGCTCTTATCGGAGCAAAAGTCGTGAGACACCTTAAAGGTGACAAAGTTATTGTTTTCAAAAAGAAACGAAGAAAAGGATACCGTGTGAAAAACGGTCATAGACAAGCCCTTTCTGAAATCGTAATTGAAAGCATTGCAACTTCAGGAGCTAAAAAAGCTAAAACTGAAAAGGCAGAACCAAAAAAGGAGGCTAAGAAAGCTGCACCAAAAGCAGAAACAAAAGCTGCTCCTAAAAAAGAAACCACTGCAAAAGCAGAACCAGCTAAAAAAGCCGCTCCTAAAAAAGCAGCTAAAGCCGATGATCTTAAAAAGATTGAAGGTGTTGGACCAAAAGCTGCAGAAGCAATGATTGCTGCAGGGTTAGATACCTTTGCGAAAGTAGCAAAAGCTAAACCAGAAGCGATCGCAACTATTTTAAGTGATGCGAGTTCGAGATTAGCACATCTAGTAACAGACACATGGCCAAAGCAAGCAAAGTTAGCTGCCGACGGGAAGTGGGACGAACTAGAAAAATTACAAGATAAATTAGACGGTGGTATTGAGAAGTAATCTCGAAACCATTAAAGTATAATACATCCTGCTGTAAGGCGGGACCTAAAATCAAACAAGATGGCTCACAAAAAAGGAGTTGGTAGTTCCAAGAACGGTAGAGAATCAGAATCGAAACGCTTAGGTGTTAAGATTTTTGGTGGACAAGCTGCTATCGCAGGAAATATCATTGTAAGACAAAGAGGTAATACACATCACCCTGGTGAAAATGTATATGGTGGAAAAGACCATACACTACACGCTAAAGTAGACGGTGTTGTAAAGTTTACTAAAAAGAAAGACAACAAGTCGTATGTTTCTATAGTGCCTGGCGCAGAAGCATAATTCTAATTTTCTTTTAAAATTATAACCTTCCATTGGAAACAGTGGAAGGTTTTTTGTTTTTATATCGAGGGGAGTTTTTCAAATTCAGAACGACTTATGGGATGTTTTAAGAAACTCCATTTTCTATTTTCAGGAAAGTGTGTTTTTATAAAATAGGTTGGGTCTGTCATAAACCAATACGAGGATGGTTTTCCTCCGCTTCCTTGACTTCGCGCCATGGTAATATCAAGTAAGTGCCAGTTTCCATTTATTAAAACTGCGTTCCAAGTGTGATTTGGTGTCGCTAAATTATTCTTGTTAACGGTATAGCTTTTACTAAATCCATGAATTACTTTGGTTTGAATTCCTAATTCTTTACATAGATCCCTAAATAAGAAAGCATAGCCTCCACAGAGTGCTTTCCTTTTGCTTAGTGCCCTCTGCACTACCGAAGTTTCTGAAACATATACCTCTTTCTGCATTTTACGATTGGTTCGAAGTTCGTGATCGTAGGCAATATTTTGTGCCAACCAATTATATAGTGCAAAAGCTTTCTCACGATCGGTATTGCAATATTTGGTAATAAACTCTGCTAGGTTTTTTGTAACGGATAACTTTTTATTTTTTTCTTCTATTACTTTATTTGGATGCTCTATCGTATTGCCGCCAATAACAGCACCTATCTGTGCTGTGGAGGAAATTGTAATAAAAATGGATAACATACTAATAGATAGTAAACGCATATGGAATTCGCTAAGAATGTATATTGCCTACAACGTAAAAGGTGAACTATTATTGAAAGTAATGGCTACTTCCTATATATAGTATGATAGGCACAATTTTTGATTAAAATCCGATATATGAAATATTACTACCTGTTACTTTCTTGTCTATTCTTGTCTTGTATTCCTTTACAAATTGCACCTAATTTAGAGGACGGAAAAATTTTGAAAGCAAAAAAGTTCGTCAAATCACTTGGCAATCAATATGTGTATGCTTTTACCGATCCTAAGGAAGCGAACGAATTCTACAAGTATGTGAATGCTAAATACCAGATCACTTATGATGATGATTTAGGTAATATTCCTGTCACTATAGATACTGAAACCTATTACTTAACATTCTATGAGGCAGATAAACAGACCAAAACTTTAAATCTAGTGCCTTTGGTTGTTGATGCTGCCCTAGATAGTCAAGGTTACGGTTCCACCTTTGATGATGTATATGTAAGTAGGTCGGGAACTTGGTACATTGTACTCACGGTAACTGATGAAGCACTTAGCGATGCACTCCATCCTAACTACAAAAACAGCAGAGCAGTAACCAATTATGTAAATTTGCTTCGGAAAGAATACATAACCACGACCGATTATATCGAGGTGTATTTTAAAAGTGAATAGTTTTACGCTTAGTTACCATTTTGCAATAGCGATTGCAGTGGTAGCTTTTGTAAAACTGAAACCTATGGTTTTACAAAACTATAAACGGAAAGCGCGGACGGTAGTGGCGCGTAGCAAAACAACCGTATTGTCCTAACTAAAAAAGCCCTCGCAATAAATGCAAGGGCTTTTTTTTACAATTTTAGATTGACGAATTGTGAATCTAAAAACTGTTTTCTAAAACCGATTAGTATCTGTAGTATTCAGGTTTGAATGGTCCTTCTACTTCAACGCCAATATATTCGGCTTGTTCTGGACGTAATTCTGTTAATTCTACACCAATTTTTTCTAAGTGTAATTTTGCTACTTTTTCATCTAAATGTTTTGGAAGCATATACACTTCGTTTTCATATTTATCGCTGTGTTTCCACAATTCGATTTGTGCTAACGTTTGGTTGGTAAATGAGTTACTCATTACAAAACTTGGGTGTCCCGTTGCGCAACCAAGGTTTACCAAACGTCCTTCAGCTAATAAAATGATGTCTTTTCCGTCTATAGTGTATTTATCTACCTGAGGTTTAATTTCAGATTTAGTGTCTCCGTAATTGTCGTTTAACCATGCTACAGCAATCTCGTTATCGAAGTGTCCAATGTTGCATACGATGGTTTTGTCTTTCATTGCTTGAAAGTGTTTTCCTTGTACGATGTCTTTGTTTCCAGTTGTTGTAATAACGATATCTGCATTTCCAACCACAGTTTCTAATTTCTTTACTTCAAAACCGTCCATTGCAGCTTGTAACGCACAGATTGGGTCGATTTCGGTTACTGTTACGATAGAGCCAGCTCCTTTAAAGGATGCGGCAGTTCCTTTACCTACATCACCATATCCACAAACAACAACACGTTTTCCAGCCAACATTACATCGGTTGCACGGCGAATGGCATCTACTGCACTCTCACGACACCCGTATTTGTTGTCGAATTTAGATTTTGTAACACTATCGTTAATGTTAATAGCTGGCATAGGAAGTGTTCCTTTTTTTACCCGCTCGTATAAACGATGTACTCCAGTAGTTGTTTCCTCACTTAAACCTTTAATACCATCGGCAAGTTCAGGATATTTGTCTAATACCATATTGGTAAGGTCTCCACCATCATCAAGAATCATGTTTAATGGCTTGCGATCTTCTCCAAAGAAAAGAGTTTGCTCGATACACCAGTTAAATTCTTCTTCGGTTAATCCTTTCCATGCATAAACAGCAACTCCGGCTTCAGCCATTGCAGCAGCAGCTTGATCTTGTGTAGAAAAAATATTACATGAACTCCAAGTAACTTCAGCTCCCAAAGAAATCAGCGTTTCAATTAAAACAGCCGTTTGAATCGTCATGTGCAAACATCCTGCAATACGTGCTCCTTTAAGCGGTTGCTCATTTTTGTACTCTTCTCGAAGAGACATAAGCCCGGGCATTTCTGCTTCAGCTAATTCTATTTCTTTACGTCCCCATCCTGCTAGGGAAATATCTTTTACTTTATACGCTGTGTACGGTACTGTTTTCGTTGACATAAATTTTATTTTTATTCCCGCAGAGGCGGAAAACTCGTTGTTAATTCCTTATTTTTAATTCTGAAAATCTTTAAGGGTTTTTTCAGACCGCAAAAGTACGAAATCTCTATTAAAACCGTATGCCACTTTACAAAACTATAACAGTTTCACCAACGACTAAAGTCCTCATTTGGAAGATAGAAGAATCTTTTGAAGCACTTTCGGAAGGAATCTCACTTACCGAGCATTGTAACCAGCGGGTAATGGGTATGAAAAGCGACTTACACAAACGTGGATTTATGAGTGTGCGACATTTATTAGCGGCAGAAGGATATATCGATCATGATTTGTATTATGATGAAAATGGAAAGCCTCATTTAAAAGATGATAAGCACATCTCTATTACACATTCTTATATTTTTTCTGCAATTATAGTAAGCGATCAGGAAGTAGGGATCGATATAGAAAAACAACGCTCTAAGATTCTCCGGATTGCCCATAAGTTTACTCCCATAGAAGAATACAGAACATTGGCAAACGACGACGCGGTAATGCGTAAATTGACTTTTGTTTGGTGTGCGAAAGAATCGTTGTATAAAAGCTTTGCCTGTCCCGGTGTAAGTTTTTTACAACATATTTATGTCGAAGATTTTAGACTTGATGAATTGGTTACTACATCGACTGTCACTTACGATGAAAAAAGAACGACTTACAATGTTTATTTTTTAGAATTTGATGAATTTACTTGCGCTTATGCGTTACTGAATGCGAACGATTAAGGGATGGGAGTGTATTATACTGAATTTCTTCGGAAGGTTTCTCAGGGAAATAAAGGATTGGCGATCCTCATCGATCCCGAAAAGTTTAGGGTCAACGAAACTGCGTTATTTCTGAAGAAAATTCCCAAAGAAACTACCCATCTTTTTGTTGGTGGAAGTACCGTGCACAATGGGGAAACAAAAGCGGTGGTAACTGCACTGAAACAACATACCAATCTTCCCGTTATTTTATTCCCTGGAGATCACTCACAAATTACGCCAGAAGCCGATGCCCTTTTATTTTTATCGTTGCTTTCGGGAAGAAATGCAGAATACTTAGTGGGACAACAAGTAAAAAGCATAGCTAGATTAAAGGAATGGGAACTGGAAATAATACCTACAGGATACTTATTAATAGATGGTGGTAATGAATCTGCAGTCGCACGAGTAAGCGATACGCAACCTATGCCACAGGAAGACATTGAACTCATCGTGCATACAGCACTGGCAGGGGAATATATGGGTGCAAAAGTTATTTATCTTGAAGCTGGAAGCGGAGCGCTTACCCCAGTATCTTTCACCGTTATAAAAACAGTAGTAGGCGCAGTTTCAATTCCCGTAATTGTAGGTGGTGGTATCCGCACCGAAACTCAAAAACAAGAAGCGTATAACGCAGGAGCAGCTATGGTGGTAATTGGCACTGCCTTTGAAGAGTAAGAGAGTGTAAATCCTATTTATGCATTAAATCACGCTTTGCTTTTGAATTGCATTAAAATGATGGTTCGTATGATTTAATGTAAAATATAATATTTCTTTGAGGGTTACCAAACCTATATATGGCAGCGGTAATTGAATAGCATCCATTTGAGTTTCATCCATTTTTCTTGAACTAGTGAGTAGGTAATCGGATTGTTGCTTAAATGTTTCGATAATTTCTTGCTTTTCTGTGGAATCGGTAATCTGGAATTTATCTCTCAAAAGCTCAATTTGATTGCCCGTTAGGGTATAAAAGCCCTGTATTTTGGTTTCATCACTGGTATAATGTAGTGCTGCATACTTTTCGCTTTCATTTTCTATTTTTGGTACAAACGGAGGGAATGCTTTCCATTCTAAACCTGAAGTAGCTTTGTGATAATCGTTTAGAAAAGGTTGAATGTCTCTAGATTTTCTGTTAGAAGCACCCCATCTTTTTGTGAGGAGTTCCGGTTGAGACAGTAGGTTGTTTATAGGAGCAATAGATAAGGAAAGGTGCTGTAGTTGTTCCGCAACGGACCATTTTTCTGTTTTTGGCTTGTTAAAAAAAAGGGTGCTTTCTATCTCGTTACTTACTTTAATAACAACCGAGAATGATTGGTTTAGTTGGTCTAATAACATTGTTGTTTCCATGGAGTTACAGTTTGTTTAAGACAAATGTAACAATGCCGTATGTCCTTACTATTGACCTATGTTAATTTATGTTTTGTAACCATCATTTTTCGCAATCGGCTTAGACTCTCAGGTTCTATACCTAAATAAGAAGCAATGTGATAAAGCGGAATTTTTTCAAATAAAATGGGTCTGTTTTTCTGAAGATTTAAATATCGTTCAGCGGCGGTATAAAATAAAAAACTCTCTGTTCTTTGTTCGGCCAATGTAAATACTTTCTCGGCAACGATTCTTCCAAATTTTTGCCAATACGATGAGTTTTCATAGGCCTTTTGAAGCGTTTTATTAGAAATTGTAATAAGCTCACAATCTGAAATTGCTTGAATGTAATATTTACTTTTAGATTGATGAAGAAAGCTTTGATAGGAGGCAACAAAATCATTCTCAAAGAAAAACTCAACATTAATTTCTTTGCCTTCGTCAGTGATATAGAACATTCTTAATTCGCCTTTTTCAATAAAAGCCATTTTTTTACATACTTGCCCTTCAGTAAGGAAATATTTTTTTGCCGGAATCTTTAAAGGTATTCTGCTATTACTAAAATAAAGTTCACAATCTTCAACAGGTACTTGGGCTATTTTTTCGATTTTTGATTTTAGCTTTAAGATCATAACAAAATAGATTCTTGCGTGTAGATTTTTTACTAACAATGTATAAAATTATGCCTTATTTTTTAATTTAATCTTGTATTATTAATATAGTTCTTTAGTTATAAACTTCAATATGCTTATTAAATCTTAATGTCTGGCGATTACATCTCACAAAGAATAAAAGTACCTTTGTGGTATTAGAGAGTATTAAACCGAAGCAAGAATGTTATGCAAATATCTGTAGAACTTACCTTAACACCTTTGCAGGATGAATATGAACCTGCGATTATCGATTTTATTAAAAGGTTACGTGATTCTGATCTAAAAGTTCTAGAGAACCCTTTAAGTACACAAGTCTATGGAGACTATGATGAAGTGATGAAGTTGCTCACGACTGAAATGAAGGTTGCTTTAGATGCTGTAGAACGTGGTTTGCTCTATATTAAAATTGTAAAATCGAATAGAAGCGACTATGAACCCCATTTTTGATTTTCTTTTCGGGCAGTATCAAGGGTATCCCACCAGTGATATTATTATAGAAATTGTTGCAGT
The DNA here is from genome assembly GCF_001637325.1 of Cochleicola gelatinilyticus. Lineage (GTDB taxonomy): Bacteria > Bacteroidota > Bacteroidia > Flavobacteriales > Flavobacteriaceae > Cochleicola > Cochleicola gelatinilyticus. Next base: position 544,430 of record NZ_LRXL01000026.1, on the reverse strand, counting down.
GATTTTTGGTTTTCTTTCGGTGTGGTTTTCGAAAGAGAACAAAATATGGGTGTTTCCCACCGGGATGATTAGTACGGCGCTTTTCGTGTATCTCTTATTAAAGTGGGGGTTATTGGGGGACATGATGATTAATGGCTACTATTTTATAATGAGTGTTTATGGTTGGTATATTTGGACACGCAAAGTCGATGCTACCCATGTCACGCCCATCTCCACTACCACAAAAAAAGAACACCTTATCTCGGCAGGAATTTTTATAGCCACACTATTGTTTGTTTTCATCATTTATAAGGCATTCGATAAGTGGAATAGCTGGACTGCTTATGTTGATACAGTAACCACAGCGATATTTTTTGTTGGAATGTGGCTTATGGCAAAAAGAAAGATCGAAAATTGGTTGTACTGGATCGTTGGAGATCTTATTTCGGTTCCGCTGTATTTTTACAAAGGATTTACTTTTACTAGTTTTCAGTATTTCATATTTACCTTTATAGCCATATTTGGATATTTCGCATGGAAAAAACACTTACACAAAAACCTTCAGATTGTTTAAAGTTTGTCCTTTTTGGTCCCGAATCTACAGGAAAAACTACCTTAGCAAAACAACTCGCAGCCCATTATAATACACGATGGGTTCCTGAATACATGCGTGAGTATCTTCAGAAAAAATGGGATGTATCAAAAAAAAAGTGTGAACGGGAAGATTTGTTGCCTATTGCTTACGGACAGATGCATTGGGAAAATGAACTTTCAGAAAAAACCAGCGACCTGTTGTTCTGTGACACTAATTTATTGGAACTTAAAGTATATTCAGAATATTATTACAATGGTTTCTGTCCCTCTGAAATTGAGGAGTTTGCATTAAAAAATGAGTATACACACTACTTTTTAACATACATCGACACAAAATGGGTATTCGATGATTTACGTGATAGACCCGATGATAGGGAAAAAATGTTCTGTATTTTTGAAAACGAACTAACTAATCAAAAATTACCGTTTTCAATTCTGAAGGGTACTCAAGAAGAGCGCTTTACCAACGCTGTAAGATTAATCGACGAAAAGACACGTAAACGAAACAATGTTATTTAAAAAAGATGTGCAACAAATTATAGAGCACGGCCTCACAGTAGATAAAATTAACGATCAAATTGAAACCTTTAAGAACGGTATTCCTTATGCAGATGTAATCACGGCTGCCTCCATAAACAACGGAATTCTGCAACTTACCAAACAAGAGCAAGAGGATTTAGTCAACTTGTATGAAACAAAAAGGGATGCACTTGAACTAGTAAAGTTTGTTCCCGCCTCAGGCGCAGCCACTCGAATGTTCAAGTTTTTACACCAATTCCTTGATACATACGATCCTGAAAAAGGTCGATTACTAGACTATATACGAAAGGGAAACCATACTCAAGTAGCATTATTTTTTAAATCTATTGGGGATTTTGCATTTGTAAATATGGTGCGAAAAAAAATTAGAATGCATTATCCGAATTACAAAAATAGTAAGAAGGGAGAACGTGCCGTGATGTTAGCGAAAATGCTTTTACACGAAGAAGGGTTGAATTTTAGCATGTTACCTAAAGGATTAATACCGTTTCATAAATACAATAAGTATTACACAACCGCTTTCGAAGAACAGCTTTTTGAAGCTGCTTTTTATGCCACGGCTAACGATGAAGCGTACTTGCATTTTACATTCTCAGAAAAACATGTTGACTTTTTTAGAGAAGAATTTGAAGAAGTTAAAAAGCGTGTAAGTAAAAAAACAAAAAAACGATTTAATATTTCTTATTCTTTTCAAAAACCCGAAACCGACACCATCGCGGTGACTGGAAATAATAAAGTTTTTCGAGATAAAGACAACCAATTAATATTTCGCCCTTCAGGTCATGGCGCCTTACTAAAAAATTTAAATGAAATAAATGCGGACCTTGTATTCATAAAAAATATTGACAATGTTGTGGCAGAAGATTATGTGCCTGTAATTGCCTTTCATAAAAAAGTACTTGCTGGAAAATTAGTAACTGTACAGGAAAAAATATTTAACTACATGCATCAGCTTTGTGAAGAAACAGTTTCTAAACAAACAGTTAACGAAGTGAAAAGTTTTCTTTGGAACGAATTAAATAAAAAGGAAATACCCGATTCGATTTTAGCTTTAAAATCTGTTTTAAACCGACCTCTTCGAGTTTGTGGTGTCGTAAAAAATACTGGAGCACCTGGTGGCGGCCCTTTTTGGATCAAGGATGATCAAGGGAATATGTCGTTACAAATTGTAGAGATGGCACAAATAGATACACAAAATAACCATCAACGATCTATTGCCAACGAAGCAACACACTTTAACCCTGTAGATCTTGTTTGTGGTTTGCGTGATTATGAAGGTAATAAATTTGATCTTCAAAAATTTAGTGATCCTAATTCTGGTTTTATTTCTTTAAAATCCCAATACGGAAAACCTTTAAAAGCTCTTGAACTACCCGGTCTTTGGAATGGAGCAATGGCACACTGGAATACTATTTTTATTGAAGTTCCTTTACAAACGTTCAATCCTGTTAAAACGGTAAACGACTTATTACAAAAAGAACACCGTCCTAATTTATAATGCATACCGAAACCATTATTAAAGAACTTGATTTTAAAGCCATACGCAGTAGTGGGGCAGGAGGTCAACATGTAAATAAAACTGCGAGTAAAGTAGTATTAAGCTTTAATGTCCTAAATTCTGAAGGTCTTACGGCATCTGAAAAACAGCGGTTACAGCAACGCTTACAAAATAGAATCACTTCGGAAGGAATTATATCACTTCAATGTAGTGAATCTAGAAGTCAGCACCGAAACAAAGCTATTGTAATTGAAAGGCTCATCGTATTACTGAAACAACATCTTAGAAAAGCAAAAGTTAGAAAGAAAACAAAACCTTCAAAAAACTCCATAGAACGACGATTAAGATCAAAGAAAGTAACTGCTTTAAAAAAATCTAATAGGAAGCCACCTAAGCTTGATAGATGAACGATACACAAAATGTGTATTCACTATACACCTGTATACAAAAAGTAACACTTCTACTTTAACATTTCATAAAGAAATCAATATTTAAACTCTTGATTTACAATTTATTACACATATTAAATTATGCTTCAATTTTTTGGTACAAATATTTCTATATACCTTCTCGAAACAGAAAAATTATAAACTTTAAAAATTAAAACTATGAAAAAGTTAATGTTAACCGCCGTATTCGCATTTGGAACTCTTACCGCTGTAAATGCACAAGATGCTAAAGAAGTAAAAGAAGTTCAAAAAGAGCCAACGGCAATGAATCAAACACCTGTAAAAGCTGAAAAGCCAGCAACTTTAAAAGCAGAGGTTAAAACTGAAGCTGAAGTTGTACAAGATTATAAAGAAGTAGCTGTAGCAGACGTACCACAAACAGTTACCGATGCTGTAGCAAAGCAATTTGCTGGTAGTAAAGTAACGAAAGCTTGGTTAAATGAAAAAGGAGAATACAAGCTTGAAGTAACTGCTGAAGGGAAAAAAGCTCAAACCTTATACGCAAACAGTAAAGGTGAATGGATTAAGAAGAATATGTAATATTCATCCAAATTGATTTTAAAAGGTGTTCGAAAGAGCACCTTTTTTTATGCAGTATGATTTAAAAAAGATGATATATAACAATCGACTGTATACCAAAGTGTATAATTTTTACACACGCACTTCCCTATTTACACATTTAATAATTTTAGTTTGAGCTACGAGTGATCTAATAAACCTAATAGAAATAGGGGTTAGCTGTTATTTTATAAGAATGTATCAACAGTGGCACTACTTTTTCATTACATCTTACGAAGAAAAAGCTGAAAAGTATAATTCAATGAAAAAGCCAATTATCGCATTTATATTGATGTTAAGTACCAGTTTCGCTGTACAAGCGCAAGTTGACGTTAAAACGGCTGTGGTTAATAATAACTCCCCTAAGCAACAATTAACCACTGCTGCAAAACCTCACCAACTTGCACCAACATACACTAATGTTACAGTTTCAGACCTTCCACTAGCCGTTACAGAGGCGGTAGCAACAGATTTTCAAACTGCTACCATTTCAAAGGCATTTGTAAATAATAAAGGTGAGTATAAATTACTCCTCAAACTTGCCGAAAAAGAAAACCTAACTGTGTTTGCAAACACAAATGGTGAGTGGATAAAAGAAGAGTAAGCTGCAGGTATTTAGATTCAATACTTTGCGGGGTGTCCAATTTGGGCACCCTTTTTTTTATGGTCATTTTTTTAAAAAAAACTTCCGAAGAAAACAGATATGAATACCAACCATTATTTAAATAATAAGCCATATTTTTATGAAAAATTTAAACCTAACCACGTAGAATCCTTCTATTTTTGTAAGCTCTATAACTTATGAGTCTAAAAATTTTAATAGTAGAAGATGACGTCGCCTTTGGTAAAATGCTAGGTACGTTTCTAGATCGAAAGGGATTCGATGTGGTAACCTGTCACAATGGTGAGCAAGCAAAGGCCTTTCTTGAAGATGGAACTTTCAAACTTTTAATCACAGACCTACAATTACCCGATGCTAACGGACTTGAATTATTAGATTTTTCGAGACAAGTTTCTCCTAATACTCAGATGATTTTGATGACGGGTTATGCCGAAGTTTCTTCAGCAGTAGAGGCCATAAAAAAGGGTGCTCTCGAATATATTTCCAAACCTTTCCGACCCGAAGAATTGCTTATGATTATTGAGCAAGCAATGGAAAGTGAAGCAGTAACTACAATAAAACAAAAGCCAGTAGAAACTCATTCCGATAACGCACCAAAGAAGGAACCGGCGGTGGGTAATTACAACAATCCATCTTTTGTCACCGGGTTTAGTGAGATTTCTAAAAAGTTTAATGAATATTTAAAACTTGTAGGTCCCACCGATATGTGCGTGCTTATTCAAGGAGAAAGTGGAACGGGAAAAGAAGTGGCCGCAAACGCAATTCATAAATATAGTGTTAGAAAAGACCAGCCCTTCGTGCCTGTAGACTGCGGATCGATTCCAAAAGAAATAGCAGCGAGTGAGTTTTTTGGGCATGTTAAAGGAAGTTTTACAGGAGCAATAAATGATAAAAAAGGTCATTTTGAAGCAGCTCATAAAGGGACTCTGTTTTTGGATGAAGTTGGAAATCTTTCGTATGAAAATCAAATTCAGTTGCTAAGAGCTCTGCAAGAACGAAAAGTAAAACCCGTAGGAAGTAATGCAGAAATAGAAGTTGATGTTCGTATTGTTTCAGCTACTAATGAAGATCTTATTAAAGCGGTAGAAGAAGGTAGGTTTCGAGAGGATCTATACCACCGTCTTAATGAATTTTCAGTACATATTCCATCTTTAAAAGAACGGCAAGAAGATCTTTTTCTTTTTACCGAATATTTTTTAGACGAAGCTAATAGATCGTTAGGAAAGCAGGTGCTCGGACTTTCAAAAGAAGTGGAAGCAGCCTTTAAAAAATATGCATGGCCAGGAAATTTAAGGGAATTAAAAAATGTAATTAAAAGATCGGTATTGTTAACTAATGGCGATTTTATTCCATTAGACGTAATTCCAAGAGAAGTTATTGTTGCTTCAGAAAAGAAAAAGCCGGCAGTAGATTATTCAAAAGAGACAAACGAAAAGCAACTCATTATAAATGCGCTTAAAGAAACGGGTAACAACAAATCTCGAGCGGCAAAGCTTTTAAATATTACCAGAAAGACACTTTATAATAAGATTGAACAATACGATCTTGATCTATAGTTCTACGAAACTGGCTGCTTAAGTGCCTTCATTAGTTCGTCTATTTTTACTTGTAAATTTTCAAATAATTCAATGCTTTCTTCGGGAGTTGTGGTTTGCGTTGATGTATGTTCTAATGCTTCAAGAATAGGAATTACTTGTACAGCACAAATCTGTCTAAACATGGTAAGCATTCGGTGAGAAACAGCATTTATAGTTTCAAAATCTGAAGTTTTAATTGCTTTTTTAAGTTGTTGTATGTCTTTTACAGTTTGGTCTTGAAATACTTGAAGCACCTCATAAAGACCGTCCTCTTTTCCAAGAAAAGATTGTAATAATGTAAGGTCGAAATGCTCATTGGCAATTGCTGCAGAAGTTTGTATTTCTGAAGGTTTTACGGCACCAACTCTATTTGGGAACACCTTGTGTAAGGCCGCAACCAAAGCATCTTTCGAAAATGGTTTTTTCAATAAAGCACTAAAACCTACATCGTAAAAATGTTGCTCTGTGTGATCACGACTACCGGTCATTGCGATTACTGGTTGTCCTGTAAAGGAAGATATTTCTTTATTTTGAAGAGCTCTTAGAATTTCAAATCCACTGGTTTCTGGCATTTGAATATCGGTCAATACAAAATCAAACTCTGTAATTCCTGCAGTTTTAAAATCAGAGAATCTATGAAAAGTATAGGTATCGATTTTAAGTTGTTCAAAAAGCTCCTTCAGTAATGCAGTCATCGATGCATCATCATCTATCAAAACTGCTTTTAACGAAATCAGATTCTCTGAAGTAACGGCCTTGGGGGAAGTGACTATAAATTCTGAAGGTGTTAAGGGAAGCGTTACTGTAAAGGTGCTTCCTTCTCCCAAAATACTTTTTACTTTTAAAGAACCCGACAACAACTCGGTTAATTTTTTCGAAATAGCAAGGCCCAAACCATATCCTCCAAATCGAGTCGCTGTATCGGTTTCGGCTTGTGTAAATTCTTTAAAAATTAATTCTTGTTTTTCTTTTGAAATTCCTATTCCAGTGTCTTTTACTTCAATCTGAATTAAATTGGTTTTACTAGAATCCTCATCTTTTTGAAGCTCTTTTACAAGAATAGAGATTTCTCCTTCTTCCGTAAATTTAAACGCATTTCCAATGAGGTTCGTTAAAATTTGCTGGATACGTAATGGGTCGCCTTTAAACATTCGCTGTTGTAGCGAAGAAGCTATATCAACCTCGAGCTTAACATTTTTCTGAGAATGAATGTCTCCCGAGGAATCTGCTACTTGTCGGATTAAATTTTCTAATGAAAACGGAATTTGTTCTAAAGGAATTTTTCCTGCTTCAAGTTTCGAAAAGTCGAGTAAATCGTCTACCAATTTATTTACATAATGAGAGCTAGAAGTGATTTGTTGAATGTAATACTGTTGTTTTTCTGTGAGGGGCGTATTTTCTATTAATCCTGAATAGCCAACAATGGTATTTAATGGTGTTTTAAGATCATGACTTACGGTAGAAATTAGTTGCTCACGACTTTTTAAAAGGTCTTCGGAATATTTTTTCTCTTGTTTTAAGTTTCTTCTGAAACGTTCTGCTTTAAAGAAATCTGTAAGAATAATATAGGTAAAAAGCAATAATACGATAAAACCAATACCTGCAGCAATTTTAAGAATATCTCGGGTTCTTTTAACAGCCGCTTCTTTAAGCGCATTATCTTGAATGTAATTTTTATTTACTTCTGCATCGAAGGTGGAAATAATTCCACGAAGTTGCCTTGAAATGTTTAAATCGTTGCGAATAAGTTCGTTTTCTTTTTCAGCTAACGCAATACGTGCTTTCGAATTTTGTCGTTTTGCTTCTCTAACAATATAGCGTGTTGCAACCAGCATAGAATCTACTAGCGTCTTTTTTACTTCTGGATTGTCCCTTGTTATAGTAGAATTTAAATAATCGATATAAACCTGCCAATACCTACGTTCTCGTTTAGAAAGAACTGCTGGATTATTCACGTAGTTTTCTAGAACCAATTTTCCCATGGTCGTGTCCAACTTTTTAAATTCCCGTAAAATATCGTCTAAAGAAGAATCGTATTGATTATTGATTTTAAGCATCCGAAGTTGCTCAATATTGCTGTTCTTTTCCGTAAATAAAGAATTAATGCTGTCTAATTGTGCTTTTTGTCGCTCGTTAGAAATAAGTTCTTTAATGCTCCCAATCTTCTGGTAGAGTGAATCAGATTTCGATTGATAACGTGCGTAATCTTCATTTTTCAGTGTTAGTAAGGCCAGTTTCGAAAGACCATCAGTTTCATAAACTAGATTCACAAGAGTCCCCGTTTCAATATATTTTTTGTCCTCAGAAATTTCAGAAGTAATCCCTAAGTATCCTTTAAACTCCGCGTATAAAAAAAATCCCACTGCTACTACCAGCGCACCCAAGACCAGATAGCTTAGGAGCACCTTTAAAGGAAATTTATTTTGTACAGATTTCATCCACTAAAAATAATCACTAACAACCAATATAAAAGTAAGAATATCATAAAAATTCAAATAAAGTAATTAAAAGAAAATTTCGTTTCCTACCTTTGCAAAACATCTCAAAGGGGTGCTCGATAGATTGCAGATTGCAGATTGTAGAATTACAATAGAAGGTTTTTATTACAAAAGCGTAACGCTAACATCTAAGATTTATTTGGCTGAGATTATACCCATAGAACCTGGAACAGGTAATGCTGTTTAGGAATAAAAAGAATGGTACAAAAATGTCTAGTCGACGTTGGTAGCAGCTCTTATAGGAGCTTTATCTCTGTAACATTTGTTTTAATTTATTATAACCAAGAGAATAATTACCCCTTTTATTCGTCAATTTTACTGTACGAATGAAACATTTATCTATTGTATGCGCTGCATTTTTATCAACAGCAACACTCCTAGCTCAAGAAACAACGACCGACTCTACCGACGTTCAAAGTCTGGAAGAAGTACTTATTAAATCGGTTCGGGTCGATGCCGACTCGCCAATCACACATTCTAATCTTGATGCAGAAGAATTAGAGCCTAGGAATCTAGGACAAGACATACCTTACATGCTCTCGTATTTGCCGTCTGTGGTAACCACGAGTGATGCTGGGGCGGGCGTTGGGTATACATATATTCGGGTGCGCGGAAGTGATGCCTCGAGAATTAATGTTACTCTTAATGGAATTCCCTTTAACGATGCTGAAAGTCAGGGAACATTTTTTGTGAATTTACCCGATTTTACCTCTTCGGTACAAAGCCTTCAGTTACAACGAGGAGTAGGGACCTCTACAAATGGGTCGGGTGCTTTTGGCGCAAGTTTAAATATTTTAACCGATGGTATTTCAGAAAAACCCTACGGAGAGATTGCAAGTTCTTTCGGTTCGTATAATACGTATAAAAACACCGTTAAATTTAGCACTGGATTACTACAAGATCATATCGAAATTTCGGGTAGATTGTCTACCATCCAATCAGACGGATACATTGATAGAGCAACTTCCGACTTGAAATCTTATTTTCTTCAAGGGTCTTTCGTAGATGGAAATACTTTGGTGAAAGCTATTGCTTTTGGAGGACGTGAAGATACGTATCAGGCTTATTTTGGAATCGATGCAGAAACTCTAAAAGAGGACCGAACTTTTAATCCTGCAGGACAGTATACAGACGAGAATGGAAATACACAGTTTTACGATAATGAAATAGATAACTACGCTCAGGATCATTATCAGCTTATCTGGAATCAACGATATAATAACCGTTGGAGCAGTAATGTTTCACTTAATTATACTTACGGAAGAGGATACTTTGAACAGTATAAAGAAGATGAAGATTTTGAAACCTATAATTTCGAACCCATTGTAATTGGTGATGAAACTATAAACACTACAGACCTAGTTCGACGACGTTGGTTAGACAACGATTATTATGCAATAAATGCAAATATAAATTACAAAGACGAACAATTCGATGTGGCTACTGGGTTGTTTTACAGTACTTATAAAGGAGATCATTATGGGGAAGTAATCTGGGCACAATTTGCTGGAGGTTCAGAAATCCGAGATCGATACTACTTCGGAACGGGCGATAAAAACGAATTTACCCTCTTCGGAAAAGCTACCTATAAGTTAGATGAGCAATGGAGTATTTTTGCAGATCTACAAGGGCGTTTTATCGATTACGAAACTACCGGAACCACCTCAGATCTTATTGAATTGAATGAAAATGAAACCTATTCTTTCTTCAACCCCAAAGCGGGAGCGAGTTTTTCATTAAATGCAGAGAATCAATTTTATTTTTCTTACGGAAGAGCTCATAGAGAACCAAGACGCAGCGACTTTGAACAAGGAATTTTTAAAGCAGAAAAGTTAGATGATTTTGAATTAGGATGGCGCTTTGCTTCTGAAGGAGTAAACCTAAATACTAACCTTTTCTACATGAATTACAAAGACCAATTAGTTCTTACCGGTGCTATAGATGATGTAGGAGCACCAATTCGAGAAACTAGTGGAAAAAGTTACCGTCTCGGAATCGAAGTGGATTCTCAGATAAGACTTTCCGAAGCATTTAGTATGCTCCCGAATATCGCATTAAGCACGAATAAAAATGTAGATTTTGTTGCATCAATTGATGGTGAACTGGTAAATCTTGGAAAAACGAATTTGTCTTTTTCTCCCGAGATTGTATTTGGAAATAGCCTACAGTACCGTCCACTTCCTAATGTACAATTGGCATTACTATCTAAATTTGTTGGAGAACAATTTATGGGTAATATCGATAGTGAAACTTCGAAATTGGATAGCTACTTTGTAAACGATTTTAATATAACCTATACGTTAAAAGAAGTTCCTTTTGTGCGAGAAATCTTATTCTCGGGACTTGTAAATAATATCTTTAATACAAAATATGTGTCTAACGGATACTTTTTTACCTTCGATGATGATTTTACCGATCCAGGTACAATTACAACCATTGAAGGTGCTGGGTATTATCCACAGGCGGAAATTAATTTTTTACTGGGAGCAACAATAAAATTATAAAAGTTTCAGAATTAATTAAAAATTCTGATGTTATCTCCAGTACGTTCTGCACGATACCTTTGCATAGGATAAAGACTTGGGTCGGAGGTGTGCAATCCAGATACGATATTATATTCATTATCGTCGTTTGGACAGGGGCATTCTGCGATTATACCATTTAATTCCATACGGGAACAATTTGCGGGTGGATGGTTGGGGTCACTTAATTCGAATGCATTATACAGATCATTATTAACATTATAAACAACGATTCCGCGAATTCCCTGTTGGGTTACTACAACACTATTTCCAGGAAACTTTAAGGGCTCGTATTGTGGAAGGTTTAAATTTAAAGTAAGGTTAACTAACGGATTTATTAAATTCGGATTGTCATCATCAAGCGTGTCATCATCTTTTCCACAGGAAAGGAGTGTTATGCAAATAAGTGAGGCAAAAAACATTAATTTCATGGAGTACGTATTTAAAAAATGAATTTATTTTTCGGTTCGAAATTACAATAAAAAAGTCCAAGAATAATTTTTTAGTATATTTGTTATATAAATCCCGTCGCGCATGGGATTTTTTGCATTCCCAGCTTTTTTTGAAGATGATTATAATAAGCGGGACTATACATTTAAAATAAAATTACGACCAATTATAGATTGGTATAATAACGATAAAGTTATGAGTAAAGTATCATATTACACAGCCGAAGGATTAAAAAAACTACGAGAAGAGGTAGATCACTTACGAGATGTAGAACGGCCTAAAGCCTCCAATGCCATCGCAGAAGCTCGCGACAAAGGAGATCTTAGTGAAAATGCAGAGTACGATGCCGCTAAAGAGGCGCAAGGAATGTTGGAAATGCGTATTTCGAAATTAGAGGAAACGTTAGCCAATGCTCGTTTAATCGACGAATCTCAATTAGATACCTCAAAAGTTTTGGTGCATTCTAATGTTAAAATTAAGAATCAGACCAATGGCATGGAGATGCAATATAAGTTGGTGGCACAAAGTGAAGCCGATTTAAAATCAGGAAAAATTTCTACAGAATCGCCTATCGGAAAAGGATTACTAGGTAAGAAAGTTGGAGATATCGCTGAAATACAGGTTCCTAATGGTGTAATGAAATTTGAAATAATAGAAATAACACGCGATTAATATGGGGAGCATCTTTACAAAGATTATTAACGGTGAAATTCCCAGTTATAAAGTAGCCGAAAATGAGGATTTTATAGCATTTTTAGATGTAAATCCCAATGCAAAAGGGCACACGTTGTGTGTTCCAAAAAGGGAGGTCAATAAAATCTTTGATCTTGAAGAACAAGAATATCTTGAGCTTATGAAATTCTCTCGTAAAGTAGCAAAAGCTCTAGAGAAAACAATCTCTTGTAAAAGAGTGGGAATGGCAGTAATAGGTTTAGAAGTGCCACACGTTCATGTACATTTAATCCCAATCAACGCTATGAAAGATATGACGTTTAATTCTAAAATCTCTTTGTCTAAAGACGAGTTTATAACCTTATCTCAAGAAATTGCTGCTAATTTTTAGTAGTCTTGTTGCAATATAAACCCATACATTAAAGTTGCTACAAGTATAATTCCCAACACAATAATGCCATAAGAAATTGGTTTTAGACGAAAAACGCTGTTTTTAGGGGTTGCTTGTTTTTTATTGTATTGATAAACTCTTTCAATATCTTCGGTCCAGTTTACAGGGTAGATCACATTTCCACAGGAATGACAAAACAAGGTCTCATCAATTTTTGCTTCATGTTTTTTATAGAATTGAGTTTCTTTTTCCATTTGTACAAATGAAATTTCTAACCCATCTGTAGCATAACACTCTGGACAGTTATTTTTTAATCTGGCTATGTGGAGAATATGTTCGGTCTGATTCATAGCTTTTTGTATTGTCGTAATGAGATTTCAATAGTCGTACCTAATGTTGGTGTGCTTTTTAAAACGCGAATTTTCCCATTGTGGTATTCATCTATTATCCTTTTTGCCAGAGAGAGCCCTAAGCCCCAACCTCTTTTTTTAGTGGTAAATCCAGGAGTAAAAATACGTTTAAAATTCTTTTTTGGAATTCCCTTTCCCGTGTCGGAAATATGTACAAGTGCATTTTTAGAAGTAGTGATAATAGAAACCGAAATTGTTCCTTTTCCTTTCATTGCATCGATACCATTTTTTACAAGATTCTCTATGGTCCAACTATATAGTTGTTTATTTAATTCAACAAATACAGGCTCATCTGGCACATCTATTTCGAATTTTATTAATTTCGAAGAGCGATTTTTAAGATAATCGAAGGAGGCTTGGGTTTCTTCAACTATGTCCCATTTTCCAAGCTTTGGTACCGATCCCACTTTCGAAAAACGTTCTGTGATGGTTTCTAATCGAACTATGTCTTTTTCAATTTCCTTAATATAATCAGGGTTAACTTGTTCCGATTTCAAAATTTCTGTCCAGCCTACCAATGATGATAAAGGAGTTCCTATTTGGTGGGCTGTTTCTTTTGCCATACCTGCCCAAAGTTTGTTCTGTTCAGCAGATTTAGCCGTTTTATTAAAGAAATAAATTGCAGCAAACAACAAGATCATGATCACGATGAGTACCGCTGGATAATACTTTAGTTTGTTAATTATTGGAGAATTTCCATAGTAAATTGTTGAAAGTAATTGGTTGTTATACCGTATTTCAATTGGAGTATATTCCGAAGAAAAATCTTGAATTTTAGCCTCTATTTTTGCCTTGGTGTCTATGGCATCCTGCGAGATGTTTCGCTCATCGTAGCTATCTTCTTTATGGCTATGAACAATCATGGGAGTAGTGGTGTTATTTTCTAACACATTCAGTACCATTTCACTAACATCGGACCCTGCAATATTTCCTTCTTGAAGCTCGTATAAAGCAGTGGCCCAGATTTGCATCTTGATACGCTCATTTTCTTTTAATTGATTAAAAAACGCATAAGTATTCCACAAAATAAGGGCAATTATAAATACAGAGAAAATAATAAAGAGCCAGCGAATTAAGGCTTTGTTACTGTTCATAAAAAGAATTCTTTTCAGTTTTTAAAGATACTTTAAATATGTGAATTGTATTTTTCAATATGTATTTTAGCAATACGCTTTTACGAATTTTTAGAAGCTATTTGTATTCAATACCTTTGTAAACTATGATGACTATCGATCCAAACGAAATTTCTACCGGAAAATTACATGGCTACCTGTTAGGAGCCGTTTCACCACGTCCAATTGCTTTTGCTAGTACAGTAGACGACGTTGGAAATGTAAACCTTTCTCCTTTTAGCTTTTTTAATGTGTTTAGCGCAAATCCGCCAATACTAATTTTTTCTCCAGCACGTAGGGTTCGTGATAATACGACCAAACATACGCTCGAAAATGTTATCGCAACCAAAGAGGTGGTAATTAATATTGTAAGTTATGCAATGGTGCAACAAATGTCGCTTTCGTCAACAGAGTATGATAAAGGAATCAACGAATTTGTGAAAGCAGGGTTTACCGAAGCAGCTTCTATAAAAGTAAAACCGCCTAGAGTAGCAGAAGCTCCGGTTCAGTTAGAATGCAAGGTGAATGAAGTAATCGCTTTAGGAAACGAAGGGGGTGCAGGAAATCTCGTTATTTGTGAAGTCGTTCAATTACATATAGACGAGGACATTTTAGATGCTGAAGGGAAAATAGATCCCGCAAAGATAGATGCTGTGGCCCGTATGGGTGGTAATTGGTACAGCCGTGCAAAAGAAGGAATGTTCGAAGTTCCTAAACCGCTATCGACACTTGGAATAGGGATCGATGCGCTTCCAGAGACCATAAAAAACAGCACTGTATTTACAGGAAACGACTTAGGAATGCTTGCGAATGTGGAACGTATGCCTTCTGAAAAGGAAGTGGCAGATTTTATAGCTGCTTCGGAAACAGATGCAGCATTTTTAAAAAACACGTCAGAAAAGCAACTTCATCTAAAGGCACAAGAACTTTTATGTAACGGAAACCTTTCTGAAGCATGGAAATTGCTAACAGCAGCGAAATAAAAGTTCATGTACGAACATCTTAAGCATCTCGCAAAAAAAATCCTTCCCAAGCGGTTGCTTCAAAACAATGAAGGGTTTTTTAGAAGTATCGTCGCTTTACAATACAAAGGCACCAAGTACGAATGTAACGTGTGTGGTATTCAGCTTTCAAACTTTATCGAATTAGAGCGAAAAGGAAAGTTATGCCCTAAATGTGGGAGCTTACCTCGCACACGAAGATTGTATCGTTTTCTTTCCGAAGAAATTAAAATTCAACATAAAACTATTTTACATTTTTCTCCTCCTGCAAGCCTGCGGAATGTGTTTCAAAAAAGCGATGCGAAACAATACGTTACCACAGATTACGAAGGTGAATTTAAAGCAGACAAACAACTTAACATTGAAGCTATCGATGAGCCCGATGCGGCCTACGATCTCATTATTTGCTATCATGTGTTAGAGCATATTCCCAACGATCGTACTGCGATGAAAGAACTTTTTCGCATTCTTAAAACAGGTGGAAATTGTATTATACAAACTCCATTTAAGGAAGGAGCGATTTATGAAGACGAAGCGATACAAAGCGAAGCAGACAGATTAAAGCATTTTGGACAGGAAGATCATGTTCGTATTTATTCGGTCAACGGATTAAAAAACAGACTCGAATCGGTTGGTTTTCAAGTGCAAGTTTATACCTTTACAACTTCCGAAAACGATAGATTCGGAATGAGAAATAATGAGACGCTGCTTCGTGCAGTAAAAGAATAGAAAGCGATATAAATTACTGAAAACATGGAAATTCAAGGAAAAATTAAATTGATTGGAGAAACACAAACCTTTGGCAGCAATGGGTTTCGAAAGAGAGAATTGGTGGTAACTACCGAAGAGCAATATCCACAACATATCATGGTTGAATTTGTGCAGGACAAAACCGATCTTTTAAATAATTATGGTGTTGGGCAAAACGTTAAAGTAAATATCAATTTAAGAGGACGCGAATGGGTAAATCCACAAGGAGAAACCAAATACTTTAACTCGATCCAGGGTTGGAGAATCGAAAATATCGATAGCGGATCTTCTCCAGAAATGCCTCCAATGCCTCCAGCCGATAACTTTGAACCAGCTACCAATGTAAATGAAGACGATCACGACGATCTTCCATTCTAATGGAAAACAGATAATTTGTTAAAAACGATTATAAGCAAACCACGAGTTCACTATTAAATTAGATGCTTGTGGTTTTTTTATGAATTAATGTAACCAATTTTTTTACTTCTGAAGTTTATAAAAGAAGCTGCTAATCGTATTTTCGTTAAAAGATTGCAACATCCATGTATTACCTCACAAACGAGTTATGGTTTCCCGACCCTTCTGAAGCAGATGAAGATGGGCTCCTTGCTGTGGGGGGTGATTTGTCTTCAGAGCGCTTACTTTTAGCATATCGTTCGGGAATTTTTCCTTGGTATTCTGAAGGACAACCTTTATTGTGGTGGAGTCCGAATCCCAGAATGATTTTAAAACCCAATCGCTTTAAAGTTTCAAAAAGCTTTCGAAAAACCTTACGATTAGAAAAATTTCGAATCACTTTTAACACAGCCTTTTGTGAAGTTATCGAACAATGTGCTGCTATTAAAAGGAAAGGGCAGGACGGTACGTGGATAACTTCAGAAATGGAACAATCTTATTTAAAATTGCACAACGCAGGATACGCAAAATCTGTTGAGGTGTGGATTGAAGATACACTAGTAGGCGGACTCTACGGAATTGATCTTCCGAAGCAAAAAGTTTTTTGTGGAGAAAGTATGTTTAGTAAAAAGAGTGATGCTTCAAAGGTGGCGTTTTATTATTTAGCCGAGTATTTAAAACGTCAAGATTACAAATTAATCGATTGCCAAATGTACACAGATCATCTCGCTTCTCTTGGTGCAGAAGAACTTCCAAGAACAGAATTCCTTAAACTTTTAAGATATTGAAGCAATCTTTTTTCAAAGAAAGAAACACAAAAAAATAGGGGTAATAAACTTTCTTGAATACATAGAAACAAGTTTTCTAAAAAAAATAATCTGAAGTTCTTATAACTGTTCTAGTAATATATTCATAGGATGGCTGCCTTTAAGAAATTGTTAACATAAAATAAGATAATAAACAATCTTTTTTTTAGTTTTGTACTCATAACAAACCCAGTAACATAAATTTATTTTTGAGAAATATTTGGATTTAGTAAGAAATCACTTACATTTACGATCCAAATCTTTAAATCCCCCCATCAATGAAGAAGCACCCAATGCTTATGTTTATGCTTTTTGCCTTTTTTTCTATGGCATCTTTTGCACAAACGGCAACCCCAGAAAAAACAGATACTACTAAAGATATCGACGTAGTGAAAGTCTATGAACAAGTCGTAAAAGAAGGCTACGGTACTGCCTTTATTTACAAGAAACTTGCCAATGCGTATTACTTTAAAAGTGAATACAAAAATGCCAAAAAGTGGTTCGAAGCACTTTCTCAAGAAGGTGAAATCACAGATCCCGATTTAAAATTTAGGTATGCACAGTCTATTAAAGCTGTAAAAGCTAATGGGATGAACTATGGAACTGAAGTTAGTTCTTTAGAGGATCCCGAATAAGAATTATTATACTTCATTATATCTAAAGCAAGTTACTAGGTGGTCATTTACCATTCCTGTAGCTTGCATTTTTGCATATATAATTGTAGAACCAACAAATTTAAATCCACGCTTTTTTAAATCCTTACTAATTCGATCGCTCAAAGGAGTGTTTGCAGGAATTTCAGCCATGGTTTTAAATGAATTTTTAATTATTTTCCCATCAGTAAAATTCCAGAAATAGGTGCTAAAGCTTCCAAATTCTTTTTGAACCTTCATAAACGCCTGAGCATTTGTAATAGCAGAATGAACTTTTAATTTGTTCCTTATAATACCTTTGTTTTCTAGCAGAGCGGCAATTTTTTTGGTATCGTAAGTTGCAATTTTTTTGTAATCAAAGTTGTCGAAAGCTTTTCTAAAATGTTCTCGTTTTTTTAAAATCGTGATCCAACTCAAACCTGCTTGGAAGGTCTCTAATAATAAAAACTCAAACAAGGTGGCATCATCGTAAACGGGTATGCCCCACTCGGTATCGTGATAGGCAACATATAGCGGGTCTTCTCCGCACCAATAACATCGGTTTTTAGACATAACAAATTATTTGTAAATAGAGATATAAGGATTCTAAAGGTTTACTGCTGCCCAGGGAATACATAGGTAATGGTACCTAGTTGTTTGTTTTTATCTGCATTTGTAGTAAAAACAGACGCGCGTGCATAGTCCAAAGCACTATCAATTAAACAACCATTTGATGTGTTCGAAGAACGTTTATTAAAGGTGGCTTCGGTAACTTTTCCTGTTTCGCTAACTTCGATACTTATTACAACTTTCCCTCCACCCATGCAGGTATATACTGGATTTGGCAGATCTAATGCTTTACGTTCTACCAATCGATAACTAATTGTAGTTTGCGTATTTGCGCCTTTAGTAATACTTGTTTTTTTTGTAGTGCCGGTTCCATTAGAAAATTCTTTTTTATCCTCAGAAGGTTTCTTACTCGCAGCAATCGTTGGACTTCCAGATGAGGAAGCGATTGCATTATCGATAGCCTCAAAATATTCTTCCATATTACCTTCTGTTTCTTCGGTAGTTTCATCGCGCTCACTTTCAATTTCGGAAATAAATTTTTCAGCTTCGTTATAGGCGCGGTGGGTTTTTATAGTTACCCGTTTAGGAGTTGTAGCGGCGACATTTTCATCTTCTAGAACAATATCTTCCAAAGCATATTCCACAAAAGCTTCTTCTTCAGTTTCCTCTAATTCGGCAACATCTTTGGTTAGTTTTAAGCTATACAATGACAGGAATAAAATTCCGAAGAGAAGGGAAGTGATTAAAAAAGCGCGATATGAATAATTAAGATTCATGTAGTACGTGTGGGAATATGTAACAAAAATAGAGAATATCTATTAACTTCAAGCCTAGTTAATAGCGATTTAACCTTTTAAGCGTTCTTCAAATTCGGTAATACTTATGGCATTTGCAACACTAAAGTCTCCTATTTTGGTTCTTCGAAGAGCAGAAAGATGTCCCCCATTGTTTAATGCTTTTCCAAAATCATGTGCCAAAGAGCGAATGTATGTTCCTTTGCTACAGGCAACTCGAAAGTGAACTAGCGGGAGCTCAATTTGGGTGATTTCAAATTCTGAAATGGTAATAGTTCGCGATGGAATTTCCACTTCTTCTCCAGCTCGCGCGTATTCGTACAATCGTTTTCCTTCTTTTTTTAACGCTGAAAAAATGGGCGGTTGTTGCTGAATTTCACCTGTAAATTGAGATGTAGCTGCATAGATGGCATCTTCGGTGATTTCTGAAAGAGGAAAGGTAGCATCCACTTCGGTTTCTAGATCGTAGCTTGGTGTTGTAGCCCCAAGGGTAATGGTACCAGTATATTCTTTTTGCTGTGCCTGAAAGGTTTCGATTTTTTTTGTGAATTTACCCGCACATAAAATAAGTAGTCCGGTTGCCAATGGATCGAGCGTTCCGGCGTGCCCAACCTTAATTTTTTTAATATTATAGTGTCTTTTAATTAGCCATCGCACTTTATTCACCACCTGAAATGAGGTCCACTCCAATGGCTTGTCTATTAAAATAACCTGTCCTTCTTTGTAGTCTTCCGAAGTTATCATATTAAAAAGCTTGCAGTTATTGCGATAAGTCCGACGATAACACAGTACACGGCAAAGTAACGCAACTTACTTTTCTTAACAAGAGAGATCATCCATGTACAAGCAATTAACCCACAAATAAAAGCAGCAATAAATCCGAGTCCAAGAGTCGTAAAATTCGCCGATTCTGCAGCGAGATCACCACTTAAAATATCTTTAGCGATCTTCCCAATAATTAATGGTACCACCATTAAAAAAGAAAATCGAGCCGCTTTTCCTTTATCGTTTCCTAATAATACAGAAGTTGAAATTGTCGCTCCACTTCGAGAGATTCCTGGTAACATAGCGATGGCCTGTGAAACCCCAATTATAAACGCGTCTCTTTTCGTAACAGGTTTCCCGGTGTTCTTCGATTTGTCTGCAAGCCACAGCAATACTGCGGTTACTAATAGCATAGCGCCCACAAAGGCGATACTTCCCCCAAATAATGCTTCGAGCTGTTCTTCAAAGAGTAACCCGATGATCACAGCTGGGAGCATCGAAATAATAATCTTAACGGTAAACTGGGTTTCTTCGTTCCACTGAAATTTTAGCAAGCCGCTAATAATTTCGATCACATCTTTTCTAAAAACAACTAGTGTACTTAATGCAGTGGCAAAGTGAAGTACAACCGTAAATAGTAAGCTCTCTTCTGGAACAGAGGTGTCACCTAAAATCGCTTTCCCTAATTCGAGATGTCCGCTAGAGGATACAGGAAGAAACTCGGTAAAGCCTTGAATAATACCAAGTAAAATGGCGTCTAATGCCTCCATACCTTATTTTTCTTTGTTGGGGTTCAGTAAAATCGCATAGACTTCAATGCCGAACCCAATGAGGATAATGGCAGGTGCTAATCGAATACGCCTCCAACTGTAGATCTCCGGATTAAAAACAGCAGGATCGTCACTGCCGCCGCCTGTCATAAGGATGAAACCCAAGGCGATAACAGCAACACCAATAATCATCATGATGTAATTCTTTCGTTCAAAAACGAATTGACTTTTAGCGGCTTCTTTTCTTTTCTTTTCTCCCACGGTTCTTTGTATTCAAGGATTACTGTTTTTATTTTCAACGTTCAAAAATACTCGAATTTTTTTGAACGCCCATTGTTTTAATTCTGAAGCACGATTGCCTTTAATAATAGAGCTCGTCGGTCTTTAAGTTAAGGAAGCGTTGCGTCGCAAAAAAGGTACTGATCCAAGTGATAAATACACCCATAAAAAAGATAAAAGCAAAGAGAACAGCAAGCAATACCGTGTCTGAAAGTAACTGCAATTGCGGATAACTCTTATCTAGATAATACAATACCAATGCCATCCCAATCATTGCTAGCAAAGCCCCGATAATCCCTAAGCGCACACTTTTCCAAACAAAAGGCCGACGAATAAAGCGTTTGGTGGCACCCACCATTTGCATGGTTTTAATGGTAAATCGTTTCGCATAGACCGACAGCCTAATAGAGCTGTTAATTAGCAATACCGCAATAAACGTGAAAATACCACTGATGATAAGAATCCAAAGGCTTATCTTTTTTACATTATCATTCAGTAGTGTGATGAGGGGTTTATCGTAGATTACTTCATCGACAAAGTCGTTGCTAGCGATTTCAGAAGTAATCTCTTCTACTTTTTCAGAAGAAACATAATCGGCTAAAAAGTAAATATCAATGCTGTTTTGCAGCGGATTGTCACCCAAGTATTCAATAAAATTTTCTCCGATTGTTTTGGCGTGTTCTTCAGCAGCTTCCTCTTTAGAAACATACGTGGCCGACTTGGTGTATTCTGCTAAAGCGAGACTCTGCTTCAATTGCGTAATCTCTACTTCTTTGGCGGTATCTTTCAGAAACACAGTCACCGGAATGTTCTCTTTAAAATAATCGGCTACTTTTTTCGAATTCAATACCAAAAGTCCTAACAAGCCCAATAAAAACAAGACGAGCGAAATACTAATTACCACAGAAAAATAAGAAGAAATCAATCTGCGTTTCTGATATTTTTCAAAAGATGCTGCCATAAAGTATAAAGGTTAATGTGACAAAGTTAAAGATTTGATATTTCGGAAATCAATTTATTTATAAAAATTAATGGGAATGGGATAAATGAATACATTCAGCATAGCATGCCACAAAAATTAGTTCAATTTTACTAACAGTTTCCGTCCTCAACTTTCATTCATCATATAACTAACGTTGCATCTTTTATGTTTCGTACAATAGCTGTAAATTTGCGCTTCGAAAAACCTGAGCATGAGCAAGTATCACTTCAACGAAATAGAAGCCAAATGGCAACAATATTGGTCCGAAAATCAAACCTTTAAGGCGCAGAATCCGTCGGCTTTCTCTTCTTCAGAAGAAGGAGACGATGAGACCGTCGACAAACCTAAATTCTACGTGTTAGACATGTTTCCATATCCTTCGGGAGCAGGATTGCATGTGGGGCATCCACTAGGATACATCGCTAGTGATGTGTACGCCCGTTTTAAAAGGCATCAAGGATTTAATGTGTTGCACCCAATGGGATACGATAGTTTTGGGCTTCCTGCAGAGCAATATGCAATTCAAACCGGACAACATCCGGCAGAAACCACCAAAGTTAATATTGAAGGAGGGACCGATAAAAGCGGAACAAAGATCGAAGGGTACCGAAAGCAATTGGATCGCATCGGATTTTCATTCGACTGGAGCAGAGAAGTACGTACTTCAAATCCGGGGTATTATAAATGGACGCAATGGATTTTTATTCAATTGTTCGAAAGCTGGTACGATACTTCGGAAGACAAAGCAAGGCCCATTTCAGAATTAAAAACTATTTTTTCTTCGGAAGGAAATAGCAACGTAGAGGCAGCATGCGATGAAGGAGTCGAAATCTTTTCTGGAGCAACGTGGAATGCCTTTTCTGAAGCGAAACAACAACAGATTTTATTACAATACCGTCTTACCTACTTAGCAGAAACTGAAGTAAATTGGTGCCCCGAATTGGGAACGGTACTTGCCAACGACGAGATCGTAAATGGGGTCTCCGAACGTGGCGGATTTCCTGTAATTCGTAAAAAAATGAAGCAGTGGAGCATGCGGATTACTGCCTATGCGCAACGCTTGCTCGACGGATTAGACACGATCGATTGGCCACAATCCCTTAAAGATTCGCAAACCAACTGGATTGGACGTTCCAAAGGAGCAGAGGTTACCTTTAAAATAAAGGATTCAGAAAAAACGATTTCGGTCTTTACCACACGTCCCGATACCATTTATGGGGTGAGCTTTATGACACTTGCTCCAGAATTGGATTTGGTAAAAGAGATCACTACCCAAGCGCAAAAAGCAGCAGTAGAAGCGTATATCGATGCTACCGCTAAACGTAGCGAACGCGATCGAATGGCAGATGTAAAAACCATTACCGGAGCTTTTACAGGTGCGTATGCCGAACATCCGTTTACCGGCGAAGCAATCCCGATTTGGATTGGAGATTATGTGTTAGCGGGCTACGGAACAGGTGCTGTAATGAGCGTTCCTTGCGGGGATCAGCGTGATTACGACTTTGCAAAGCATTTTAACATCCCGATCCCAAATATTTTTGAAGGAGTAGATATTTCTGAAGAAGCTTTTTCCGATAAAGCAACAACAGTAATTGCAAATAGTGACTTTCTTAACGGACTTTCCTATAAAGAAGCCACCCAAAAAGCGATTGAAGCTTTAGAAGCGAAAAATCAAGGTGAAGGAAAGATCAACTATCGCCTACGTGATGCTGTTTTTTCACGACAACGGTACTGGGGAGAACCTTTTCCAGTCTATTACAAAAACGGAATGCCACAAATGATCGCTAAAGAACATTTGCCCTTGGTATTGCCGGAAGTAGAAAAATACTTGCCTACCGAAGAAGGAGAGCCGCCATTAGGAAGAGCAGATGTGTGGGCATGGGATACTGAAAAAGCCGAAATTGTCTCGAATGATCTAATTAACAACGAAACGGTATTCCCTTTAGAATTAAATACCATGCCGGGTTGGGCGGGAAGTAGCTGTTATATGTTTCGGTATATGGATCCCGATAATAACGAGGAGCTCGCTTCGGAAGAAAAAATGAAGTACTGGGAAAATGTCGATCTGTATATTGGTGGTAGTGAGCATGCGACGAGTCATTTGTTGTACAGTCGTTTTTGGGTGAAATTCATGTACGATCGCGGAAACCTTTTGGTGGACGAGCCCGTTAAAAAACTTATCAATCAGGGAATGATCCTTGGGGAGAGTGCGTTTGTACATCGAATTGAAGGAGAAAACAAATTTGTAACCGAATCGTTGCTTCATACGTATAAAACGCAACCCATTCATGTGGATGTTTCTTTAGTAGACCATCATAACAATCTTGATATAAATGGCTTTACGAATTGGCGTGAAGATTTTAAAAATGCAGAATTTATTACAGAAAACGACGGCACATTTAAAGTAGTTCGCGAGGTTGAAAAAATGTCGAAGTCGAAATACAATGTAGTAAGTCCCGACGATATTTGCAGTCAGTATGGCGCCGATACACTGCGATTGTACGAGATGTTCTTAGGGCCATTAGAACAAGCAAAACCTTGGAGTACAGCAGGTATTACAGGTGTACATTCATTTCTGAAGAAGCTATGGAAATTGTATCATTCTGGTGAAGGAGAAAGCTTCAGAAGTACCGAGGAAGCCCCTTCTAAAGATAGCTTAAAGACGTTGCATAAAACAATCAAGAAAGTGCAAGAAGATATAGAAAACTTCAGTTTTAATACTTCAGTATCTACTTTTATGATTGCTGTTAACGAGTTAACCGCTCAGCAGTGTACTTCTCGTGAAATTCTAGAACCGTTGGTTATTTTAATTTCGCCGTATGCGCCTCATATTGCTGAAGAATTATGGCAACAATTAGGGCATTCAGAAAGTATTGCTACAGCATCATTCCCAAAATTTGAAGCATCGCATTTGGTTGAAAGCAGTAAAGAATACCCAATCTCTTTCAATGGAAAAATGCGTTTTACAATGGAATTACCACTCGACATGAGTAAAGATGACATTGAGTCTGCCGTGATGGCGCATGAGAAAACGGCTCGCTATTTAGAAGGAAGAACGCCTAAAAAAGTTATTGTTGTTCCTGGAAAAATTGTAAATATTGTAGGGTAATGTGGAAGTGTAAAAACTAGCACAGTATTTGTTATCTTTAAAGTATAGAAAAGTAAATTTATACTTTTTATTAAAACAAATTAGTAATTAAAAAGAGGTCCGTCTATACGGGCATTAGCTATGATTGGATATTATATATTAGCAGGAATTATATTTTTAGTAAGTTGGTACGTAAGTAATAAACTAAAAAGTAAGTTTAAACATTATTCTCAAGTACACCTTCAGAACGGAATGAGTGGGAAAGAGATCGCCGAAAAAATGCTTGCCGATAACGGGATTACCGATGTAAAGGTGATGTCTGTTCAAGGACAGTTAACAGATCATTACAATCCAGCAAATAAAACCGTGAATTTAAGTGAGCCAGTGTATATGCAGCGCAATGCAGCCGCAGCCGCAGTAGCAGCACACGAAGTAGGTCACGCAGTACAACACGCAACCGCTTACAGCTGGTTAAAAATGCGTTCTGCCATTGTACCCGCAGTAAGTATTTCGAGCAAGCTATCGAATATTGTGATTATGGCGGGATTAGTGCTTTCGGCTACCGGAATGGTCTTTGGAACATGGATCTTCGGGATTGGAATCTTACTTTTCGCTATGACTACTGTATTCGCTTTTATCACGTTACCAGTGGAATTCGACGCCAGTAATCGTGCTTTAGCGTGGTTAGAAAACGAAAATATGGTGACACCTGAAGAACATGCAGGGGCAAAAGATGCATTGAAATGGGCCGCACGTACTTATGTAGTGGCAGCCATTGGTTCTCTAGCAACCTTGCTTTACTTTATTAGTATGTTTTTAGGAAGACGCTAGTTTTTAGCTACAGCAGTACAACATTCAAAGCCCGTATTTTTTTAAATACGGGCTTTTGTAATTCTATATAGTAGTTTCCGAAGAAAGTTTACTTTTTAATGATATTTATTACTTGCTCTGTAGTTTCGGTTTGAAGATGTGCTACATACATTCCTTTTGAGATCCCAGTAAAGTCGATGGTGTTAGTGGTACTGTCCTCGTTCATTGTAAGATCAAGTACTACTTGACCTAACATATTCGAAACAACAACCCGTAAAAGTACTTCAGGAGTTTCAAGGGACAATAAACCGCTCGTCGGATTGGGATAAACGTGAATCTTATTCTGAAAGGAATTGTCTTCAATGTTTAGTAAGCTGCAATCTTCTGTAATGGTAGGGTTTGCTGGTAGTTCGGTAAAAGGATCCCATATATCTGAATCACTGTCATCTACGCAAATAAATTCGAGACTTTCATATCCTTTAAAGGGTGGAATAAGCTCCAGCATGTCGTTATTCTCATTTTGAACATTGATAGAGGTGATAGGAGTAAGAGAAAAATCAAAATCTACCAGGTTAACATTATTGCTTAGATCGATATCGATAAAGGCGTTATAATTCCCATTCAATACTTCAAGGTTGATATTTTCAGTGAGGTCTAACGTCGTGAAGTTATTCCAACGACAACCAAGTACTCTAAGCAGTGGGTTGTTTAGGAGGTTAAGAGTTACTGATTCATTGTCTTCCAGAATAAGTTCTTCTATTAAAGGATTGCCGCTAAAATCGATAGTTGTAACTGAATTCAGTATTAAATGAAATGATTTCAGATTGGCAAAAGCTTCTAATCCCGTGAGATCTGAAACATCCTGACTTAAAATTCGGAGATGTTCTACCATCAGTGCTTCAGAGAGTTGAATTTCTCCATCATTGTTGCTATCTACAGGAGCATTGGGAGTCGCATTAAAATCTTCGGAGACACAGTGTACGTTGACCAACGTATTTTTAAAGTTCGCATCGGGAATATCAAGAATTTGACCCCAAGCCATTGATTGATAAATCACCAAAAGTAAAAAGGTGTAGATAGTTTTCATAACAAAAAGTATACTATCAATATACTATTTTGTTTTTAAAAAATTTCCTACACCTTTTAGTGTTTAAATTCTCTTTAGCAGTACCAATATATTTCTAGTTACAAAACAGGTGCTATCCTACAACATTGTGAGGATTGTATCCAAGGTATGGAACTTCAGACTCGTTAAAAACCACACCATGATCTTCAAGTTCTTTTAAAATAGGTTCGTATACTTCTTTTGTAATTGGAACTTGCACCCCTGGATTTGTTATTTCTTCATTTAAGATCTTTAATGCAGCAATTGCAACAGGAAGACCCACGGTTTTTGCCATTGCAGTATGGGTCTGGTCTTCTCCTTTAATCACCATATTACTGTCTATTTGGTATTTCTTTCCGTTTAGCTCGTAACCAAATTTATGATACATCACGATCATATCTTTATCGGAGGGTTGCAGGGTCCATTTGTCTTCTAATATTTTCTGAAGTCCTTGTGCTGGAGTGGCATCTTTAATTCCGATTTTCTTTTCTGTATTAAAAATATCCAGATCTAATAGTTTTCCCCACATTAAATCATCTTGATCGATTTTTAAATTATGGCGCAATTTTAATTCTACGGAATCTGTCGGAGAATAGGGTAGGAACAAATTAACAAAATCACGATACGACATGTTTTCAGAATCGGGTATGGTGTAGCTGTCATCGGTCATCCCTAACTGTACAAACATGTTCCACGCTTTACTGAAACCAATACGGCGTATGGTACCACGATAGAGCGTTAGTACATCTTCGAGTCCGTAGACTTTTCTGTATTTTAAAGAATTTCGATTGGCATATGCTTCAAAGCGACCATGACCTTCTACTTCTAAAAATTCTGTTCTTCTAAAAAGTCTGTGATACGGAATATATTTATAAGTGCCTTCTTGAATAAATTCTGCCGCACCACCTTGACCGGCAACCACCACATTTCTTGGATTCCACGTAAATTTGTAATTCCATAGATTGTCGTCGCTTTCGGGAGCTACTAAGCCGCCAGTAAACGATTCAAAAAGCAGCATTTTTCCACCTTTATCACGAATTCGATCTATAATTTGCATGGCACTCATGTGGTCGATTCCGGGATCGAGGCCAATTTCGTTCATAAAGACCAAACCTTTCGATTTTACTTTCTGATCTAGTAATTGCATTTTATCGCTTACATACGATGCAGTTACCATATGTTTACCAAATTCTAGACAATCTTTGGCTACTTCTATATGAAAACGTGCAGGAAGCATTGAAATAACGAGATCGTTTTGTTGTACAGCCTCTCTTCGTTGTGGGTCATTGAATACGTCAAGTAAAATGCCTCGGGCATTCGGATGATCAGCAATGTGTTTTTGAGCCGATTGTATAGAAAGGTCGCCAATGGTGATGAATAAATCTTCTGTTTCAGATTTGTCTAACAGATATCGAATTAAACTTGTAGCAGATCTTCCGGCGCCTATAATTAAAATATTTCTCATGATTTTTTGGTACTTTTGAAGTCGTAAATGTAAACTTGATTATGGTATAATTTGGTTAAGTAAACCCAAAGAAAATACGAAACGAAAGTACTAAATTACCCTCGGAACCTATGAAGAATTATGATAAAAAAATAGTTGTAACAGCGAGTGTTTTAGCTGCTGTTACGATTGCTATTGGTGCTTTTGGAGCTCATGGATTAAAAAATCTAGTAGATGGTAATGCCTTGCTTAGTTTCGAGACTGGAGTGCGCTATCAAATGTACCATGTGTTGGCGCTGCTCGTATTAGGATTTGCAACTGCAATACCAAAGCGACTTCGTAAAACTGTTTTTTTATTTTTTGTTTTAGGGATGATATGCTTTTCCGGTTCTATTTATTTACTAGCATTAAAGACTATTCTTCCTTTTGATCCTACTGTAATCGCATTTGTAACACCATTGGGCGGATTGTTTTTTATTATAGGGTGGTTACGACTGGCTTATGGGATGTTTTCGTTAAAGATGACATAATTCCTTTTTTTAACACACTCTATCTCTTACATATTTATTATTTTTGTACTCCACAACAATTAAACAAAGTAATGGTCGATAAAAACCAAACTGCGAAAACGATTTCGTTAGAAAAATACGGAATTAATAATGCAAAAGTCAATTATCAACTTTCCTCTCAAGAATTACACAATCAGACATTAGAAAAAGGTCAGGGAACTGAAGCGAACAGCGGTGCTATCGCTGTTAATACCGGAGAATTTACCGGTCGCTCTCCTAAAGATCGTTTTATTGTAAAAGATGATGTTACCCGTGATAAGGTTTGGTGGGGAAATATAAATATTCCATTTCCGACAGATATGTTCGATGCACTTTATGACAAAGTGACTGCGTATCTTTCAGAAAAAGAGCTTTTTGTTCGTGATAGTTATGCTTGTGCAGATGAAGATTATAAACTCAATATTCGTGTTATAAATGAATATCCTTGGTCGAATATGTTTGCACATAACATGTTCTTACGTCCAACAGAGGAAGAATTAACTACTTTCGATCCCGAATGGCTCATTG
Organism: Cochleicola gelatinilyticus; assembly: GCF_001637325.1. GTDB lineage: Bacteria > Bacteroidota > Bacteroidia > Flavobacteriales > Flavobacteriaceae > Cochleicola > Cochleicola gelatinilyticus. The sequence goes on along the minus strand of NZ_LRXL01000026.1, from coordinate 515,290 downwards.
TTAATGCGCCAGGATTTATGGCAGATCCTGAAGTAGATGGAACGCGCCAACACAATTTTGCAATTCTTAATTTTACTAAAAAGATCGCTCTAATTGGGGGAACCGGATATACAGGTGAAATTAAAAAGGGAATTTTCTCTGCGTTAAATTTTATTCTTCCTGTAGATAAAAATACGATGCCAATGCACTGTTCTGCTAATGTAGGTGAGAATGGAGAAACGGCTATTTTCTTCGGTTTATCTGGCACAGGAAAAACAACTTTATCTGCTGATCCTAAGCGAAAGCTAATAGGTGATGATGAACATGGTTGGACGGCAGAAAATACCATCTTTAACTTTGAAGGTGGATGTTATGCGAAAGTGATCAATCTTTCTGAAGAAAATGAACCCGATATTTATCATGCTATTAAACCGGGAGCAATTCTCGAAAATGTAATCATGAATGAAAATGGGGTTGTAGATTATGAAGACACCTCGATCACTCAAAACACACGAGTAAGTTACCCAATCTATCATATAGATAATATTCAACAACCTTCAATTGGTAAGAATCCGAAAAACATATTTTTTCTAACTGCCGATGCCTTTGGCGTATTGCCTCCTATCTCGAAATTAACTCCGGGACAGGCTGCTTATCATTTTATTAGTGGATATACTGCTAAGGTTGCAGGTACCGAGGAAGGTATTAATGAACCAACTCCAAGCTTCTCTGCATGTTTTGGAGCACCTTTTATGCCTTTGCACCCAACTGCTTATGCAGAAATGCTAAGTGATAAAATGCAAAAAGCAGGAGTGAATGTTTGGTTGGTAAATACTGGGTGGACTGGTGGGCCTTATGGCGTAGGAAACAGAATGAAACTGAAGTACACCAGAGCAATGATTACTGCTGCTTTACAAGGTGACCTTAATGGGGTTGCTTACGAAAAGCATCCAATTTTTGGACTCGATGTTCCTCAAGAATGTACAAATGTTCCTTCTGAAATTTTGAATCCGAAAACTACTTGGAAGAACAAAAAAGCGTACGATATTCAGGCGAGAGAATTAGCGGCTTCATTTAAAGATAATTTTGCAAAATTCCGTGAATATGCTAACGAAGAAATTCTTGCGGGAGCTCCTACTGAAGCTTAACGCATAAGAATAATGTATTGTAAAAGGCTTGCCGAAATATCGGTGAGCCTTTTTTCTTTTAGGGGTTCTTTAGAGTGTTTTAAATTTACAGCTCGAATGTGGATTAAGAGAAAAACATGCGTTAGGGATTGAAGCGGCATCCTTTTTTGGCTGTGTGCAGCCATAAAAGATATAGCGGAAAGCCCGGCTGTTGTAACGCAGTGAAAATAGTAACGCCCTACTTAAAAGGTCTATACAAGTTCATTACTATTTTAAATTAAAAACGCGACTCCTAAGAATCGCGCTTTTAGTTTTTTTATAATATTAATGTCTATTTTTTATTTACCTCTTTAATATACTTTTCTAGCGCCATAGTCATAGAAGGTGTTTCGGGAGTAGGTGCTTGAATGTCTACTCGTAGGCCATTTTCTGTAGCGGCTTTTACGGTGGTGTTACCAAAAACTGCAATACGAGTGTCGTTTTGCTTAAAATCTGGGAAATTTTCAAGAAGTGAAACAATCCCACTAGGACTAAAAAATACTAAAATATCGTAATACACATTTCGTAGATCACTAAGATCACTTACAACGGTTTTGTAAAATATAGACTGTGTCCATTTTACTTTAAGATCGTCAAGTACGGTAGGAACTTCTGGCTTTAATTTGTCTGAAGAAGGAAGTAAAAAGTTTTCGTTCTTGTATTTTTTAATAAGTGGAGAAAGTTCTGTAAATGTTCTTTTACCAACATAAATCTTTCGCTTACGATACACAACATATTTTTGAAGGTAATATGCTACCGCTTCACTCTGGCAAAAATACTTCATACTATCTGGAACTTTAAATCGTAATTCTTCAGCAATTCTAAAGAAATGATCTACAGAGTTTCTACTAGTAAGGATAATTGCGGTATAATCTTTTAAGTCCACTTTTTGTGCTCGCACCTCTTTTCCTGAAACTCCTTCAACATGAATAAAAGGAACGAAGTCTATTTTTACCTTTTGCCGTTCTATAAGATCGAAATAAGGAGAATTTTCAACTTTGGGTTCTGGTTGCGATACCAAAATAGTTTTCACTTTCATAAAGATGCAATTTTTTAAAATGTAAAGCCCTACGTAATCGTTTTATACACTATAATATAGGGTGAAATTTCAAGTGCGCAAAGATACAAAATAAAATAAAAGAAATGGCTGAAAATTAAATTTCCATTTGTTTTGTAGCTGTAAAACAGCGCAATACCGTTAAACACTATGAGTATACCGACAAAACCTAGTAATAAATGTAATGAAGGAGCTAGTGTATACAGGAAAATTGAATTTATTATAAGCACTAAAATGGCTAATAAGTTTCTATAACTTAGTTTTTGATACAAATATTGGTTTACAAGAGAGTCGATAGAAAAGATAGATCCCACAATCTTTTCTATTGAAAATTTTACTCCAATAAAAACAGAATAAACTGTCACAATCTGAACATACAACCACTTGTTTTTAAGTGCGATTGTAGAATCGTAAGTTTTAATTAAAAGATAAATAAGAAGTGAAAAAGACAGTACTTGAAATACAAATAAAAGCAAATTAAATGGATGTTCTATTCGGTCGTTCTTTCCGTGAATTAGAAAATATTTATTAGTAATTGGTAGTTGAATAAATTCTTGAAATCGTTTAGGATACGCATATTTAGTAAAGGCAAGTAATAAAATGCATCCCATTATTACTAATGTGATCCAATCGGTTGAAATTACAGAACGTTCTAAATACTGCACCATTAAATTATTTGTATATATCTACTTAAAAGCTATCTAACTTGTGGAAGATTTATTAATTTCTGTACAAAGGTACAGCAAAAATACCCCAACTAAAACTAACTTCTTTGGTAGTACTTGGCATTAGCGGCTGAAAAAAATCTTTTGTTAAAACCTTTCTAAAATGCTTTTTTTCACAAGAAATATATGAGTAAAAAAGGTACATTTGCCCTAAAACGCAGGGGAATGTCCAAGGGGTTAGTCGTAATACCTACATACAATGAAATTGAGAACATTACGCGTTTGGTGAGAAATATTTTTGCCCTACAACGTGATTTTGATATTCTAGTTGTAGATGACAATTCGCCAGATGGAACTGCTGCCGAAGTCGCATCGCTCATGGAAGCGTATTCTGGGAAACTACACTTGCTTTCAAGAAAAGGAAAGATGGGTCTAGGGACGGCATACATTGCAGGATTTCAATGGGCGTTAGAGCGAGAATATGGATTTATTTTCGAAATGGATGCAGATTATTCTCACAACCCAAACGATCTTATTCGGTTGTATAATGCGTGTAATCGTGATGGATACGATATGGCAATAGGCTCTCGCTATGTAAAAGGTGTGAATGTAGTAAATTGGCCTATGAGTAGAGTTCTTATGTCATGGGGAGCTTCTAAATATGTTCGTTTAATTACAGGAATGGATATTCATGATACCACTGCGGGATTTATTTGTTATCGAAGAATTGTGTTAGAAAAAATTGACCTTAGTAAAATACAATTTGTGGGATATGCGTTTCAGATCGAAATGAAATTTAAAACCCATCTTAATAAATTTAAAATTAAAGAAGTTCCTGTAATATTTACCGATCGAACCAAAGGAGAATCTAAAATGCATACGGGAATTATTTCTGAAGCAATCTTCGGAGTGATTAAAATGAAATTTAAAAGTCTATTTACCAGATACGAGATCTAATGAGTACCATTCTTATAAAAAATGCAACAATTGTTAATGAAGGACGCACCATGCAAGGTGATGTTCTTATTGAAGGGGATCGAATCACTCAAATCGATACGTCTATAAGTGCAAAATCTTCAGACACGAAAATTATCGATGCCGACGGACAGTATTTAATTCCAGGAATGATCGATGATCAGGTTCATTTTAGAGAACCAGGATTAACTCATAAAGCCAACATTGCGACAGAATCGAAAGCCGCAGCCGCAGGAGGAATTACTTCTTTTATTGAAATGCCCAATACGGTGCCACAAGCAACGACAATTACACTTTTAGAAGAAAAATTTGCCACTGCAAAAGAAGATTCTTGGGTGAACTACTCCTTTATGTTTGGAGGAACCAACGATAATTTAGAAGAAATTTTAAAAGTAGACGAGAATAAAGTAGCTGGACTTAAACTGTTTTTAGGTTCTTCTACTGGAAACATGCTTGTGGACGATGCAACGGTTTTGGAAAAAATCTTTAGTTCTACCAAGTTGTTAATCTCTGCACATTGCGAAGATGAAGCAACTATAAAAGCAAATATGGAAACATATCTGGCCGAATATGGAGAAGATATTCCAGTCGAAATGCATCCAAAGATTCGAAGCGAGGAAGCATGTTATTTATCTTCGTCAAGAGCCATCGAGCTAGCAAAAAAGACAGGAGCACGATTGCATGTTTTTCATCTTTCTACTGAAAAAGAAACACATCTATTTAGTAATAAAATTCCACTTTCTGAAAAGAAAATTACCGCAGAAGTATGTGTACATCACTTATGGTTTTCTGAAGCAGATTATGCAATTAAAGGTACCAAGATTAAATGGAACCCTGCAGTAAAAACCGAACAGGATAGAGACGGATTGTGGAAAGCTTTATTAGACGATCGCATTGATGTAATTGCTACAGACCACGCGCCGCATACTCTCGAAGAAAAAACCAATGTGTATACAAAAGCCCCTTCAGGAGGCCCTTTAGTGCAACATGCCTTAGTAGCCTTGTTCGAAATGCATTTACGAGGAAAAATTACTGTAGAAAAACTTGTAGAAAAAATAGCGCATAATCCGGCGATCCTTTTTCAAATTAAAGATCGTGGATACATTCGAAAAGGATATAAAGCAGATTTAGTGCTTGTGGATCCTAATGCACCATGGACGGTGAATAAAGAGAATATTCTTTACAAATGTGGATGGTCTCCTTTCGAAGGGACTACCTTTAAATCTAGAGTAACGCATACCATCGTAAATGGAGTACTCGTTTATGAAAATTTAAAGTTCCCTAATAAGCCAAAACCTGAACGCCTCCAATTTAACCGATCATGAGAACGCTTATCGCTTTAGTTATTATTGTAATGTTTTCAGGGTGTCAAGATGTTAAGAGACCCCAAAAGCCAGATGATCTTATTGCGAAACCTAAAATGGTCGATGTGTTAACAGAGGCATATCTTATAAGTGCAGCACGAAGCTATGATCTTCGACTTATTCGAAATAAAGGCGTGCAGTTAGACAGTCTTATTTATACGATGTTTCAAATAGATAGCGTTCAATTTGCGAAAAGCCATTCTTTTTATACAGCAGACCTTAATGAATACAATGATATGTTAGAGGAGGTTAAGGAACGACTGTTGGTCATGCAAAATAATGCAGACAGTATTGATGAATTAATAAAAGAGCAACGTAGAGAAGAACGTAAACAAGATAGTATTGCGGGAAAAACGTACGATACCATAATTGATGATGAAGATGCCGTAGATGAACGACAAAAATTAGTTGATAGCATGCGCCGAAGTACGCAGCTCATCGAACCTGAAATTTCACAATAGTATTATTTTTCTAGAAATGCTTTATTAACCCGTTGCAATGTCTGTTGATATGGCGTAAATGAAAAAGCTAGCGTTTCTTTTACCTTCGTAGCATCGTAAAAAGAAACGGTATACATAGAACGTACGGTGGCTTTTAATAACTTACGCTTTCCTCCAAATAACGCCGACCAAGCCCAATCCAAATTACAAAAAAGCATGAGTTTCCATTGTGCTATTCTCTTTTTTGGAATTTTTTTATTTTGAAGGGTAGCTATTTCTGAAAGAAGCTCTTTATAATGTAAATTTTCACCAACAAGGATAAATCGTTCTTCGGCAATAGTGCTGTTCATAAGTTGAATGAGTACAGAAACAACATCGCGAACATCCACAAATCCCATTCCTCCGCTAGTGTAAAAGGGAAGTTCTTTGGCAATCATTTTTAAGATTACTCCGCTGCCACTGTTCCAGAATCCTTCTCCAAAAATAATCCCCGGGTTTACAATTACAGCATTCAATCCTTCTTGCATGCCGCGCCATACTTCCATCTCAGCATCGTATTTTGTGATGGCATAAACACTATTTTCTCCAGCAGGATTCCAATGGGTTTCTTCGGTGATTAAAGTATTGTCTAGGGTGCTTCCCAAGGTCGCTACCGAGCTCACATAACAAAGCTTCTCGATCGAATTAGAAAGACAAAGATTCACCACATTTGCAGTCCCTTCAACATTTGCTTTTTTTAATTTATGGTAATGTTTTGGATCGAAGCTAATGTAGGCAGCAGCGTGATACACGTGAGTAATCCCTTTAAAAGCTTCCGTTAGTGCAGGGATGTCGATAATGTCTGCTTCTACCCAGTTAATTCGTTCGAAGAGTGCGTTAGATTCCTTTCCGTAGTACGAAAATATTTTCTTGACCGCATTGATATCACTTGTGCTTCGGTGAGTAGCACGCACATTTTGATGCTCTTTCAGTAAAAAATACAACAAATGCGAACCAACCAATCCTGTACCTCCTGTTACTAAAACCATAAATCCAAAAATAAGACTTTTATGTTCAACTGCATCCCACTATCTTTGCTGAAAATTAGAAAAATGCAACTAAAGAATTTCGTTGAAGAACTACAATGGAGAGGAATGGTCCACGATGTCATGCCCGAGACCGAAACACACTTAATGGAGCAAATGCGAACGGCATACATTGGTTTCGATCCTACGGCAGATTCTCTTCATATTGGAAATTTAGTCCCTATTATGATCTTGTCATTTTATCAGCGCTGTGGCCATAAACCAATTGCTTTAGTAGGTGGTGCTACAGGAATGATCGGGGATCCTTCTGGAAAATCCAGCGAGCGAAATTTACTTGATGAAAAAACGCTGCGTCACAATCAAGAATGCGTGCGCGGACAATTATCACAATTTTTAGATTTCTCATCGGGTGCTGCCAACCAAGCCGAACTGGTAAATAATTACGATTGGATGAAAGAATTTTCTTTTCTCGACTTTATTCGGGATGTTGGAAAACACATTACAGTAAATTATATGATGGCGAAAGATTCGGTGAAAAGTAGGCTTACTGGAGATGGTGCCGATGGTATGTCGTTTACAGAGTTCACCTACCAAATGGTACAGGGCTACGATTTTCTGCATTTATACAAAGAAAAAGACGTGACCTTGCAGATGGGCGGAAGCGACCAGTGGGGGAATATTACCACCGGAACCGAATTAGTACGCCGCATTGCTGGAGGTAAAGGATATGCCTTAACGTGTCCGTTAATTACAAAGAGTGACGGAAGTAAATTTGGGAAAAGTGAGGGAGGAAACGTGTGGCTAGATGCAAATCGTACCTCTCCGTATAAATTCTACCAGTACTGGCTCAATACCAGTGATGAAGATGCCGAGAAATACATTAAAATATTTACTTTTTTAGATAAAGATACCATTGAAAATTTGGCGACTGCGCACAAAGAAGCTCCTCATATGCGACTGCTTCAAAAACGACTTGCACAGGAAGTTACTACGACCGTACATAGTGAAGAAGAATATGAAAATGCAGTAAAAGCTTCAGAAATTCTCTTCGGAAAGTCTTCTTCGGAAGATCTAAAGGCGTTAAATGAAAAAACGTTCTTAGATATTTTTGAAGGTGTACCACAAGCTGAAGTTTCAGAAAAAGAAATTGAAAACGGACTAGATATTATTGGTGCCCTTGCTGAGAAAACAGGGTTTTTAAAGTCGAATGGTGAAGCACGACGGGCCTTGAAAGAAAATTCCATTTCTGTAAATCGGGAAAAAGTTTCAGAGGGATATTCAATTACTTCGAACGACCTTATTAACGGACGATTTGTTTTATTGCAAAGAGGGAAAAAGAATTACTTTATTATTAAAGCAATATAAATTTTTGGAAACAAAAAATTCCCCGAAACCGAGGGGTGACGGGGAATCTCTTAATTAACTAACCAACCAACTATGAAAAGAATTTCTTTTTCATAACAATAATTAAGTCGGTTTTTTATAAAGGTACTTACAGCTCCTTTAAATTTTAACAAACTTTTTGGCACGAATACTTTTTTCAGTAACAATTGTAATAAAGTAGACTCCTTGAGCAAGTTTAGAAACATTGATTTTTTGTTGTGTGTTAATAGAGCCTTGCTTTATAATCTTTCCTGAAATTGAGTGTATTGTGTAGGTGCTTAATAGGATATTTGCAGTAATGTTTAAAAAATCGTTAGTAGGATTGGGGTATATCTTGACCGTATCTATAATTTCAGCTTCATGTATTGACAAGTCGATTTGGTAGGCAGCAAGTTCAGCGACATAGGCATTCAATGAAACTCCGTCATCTTCACCACTCCAGTCAGAACCAAATAGTAACCGCGTTCCAGTTGGGCTTATAGTGACATGAGGTTCACCAAAATAGTCATATTCGTCCTCGTCAGATCGATGATGGCCTACGCGATACACATCTGCATTGCCGCCGTTTACTTTTGCAATTAAAATCTCTTGATCTAACAAATCTTGTCCGTCTCTATCGTACCCAATCATAGATGCAGCGATCCATCCCCCTTCATTATTTTTATGAGCCAGTGAAGATATGTGTGTGCCAGATTGCGGATAGCCATAGTCTTGGGTAGGTGTAATAGAAAAGCACGCTCCAGTGACTGCATTATATGCCACGATGGTCCCTTGGCAACCACCTTCTGGGCCTTCTTCAAAAGCAATTGCAAAAAGAGCATCATCACCATTAGATAGTCGTCCGAGGCATGAATGTTCTCCAGTATTGTTAATGTTTAAAGTGTTTACTGGCTGTCCGTTAGAATTATAGACGATCCCTTGATGGTAAAATAAATTTCCACTTGGGAAAGGCATTGGTGCTGTAAAAGCGATATCATCGATAACAAAAGATGTGAGTGTTTGTGTTGATATTCGATAATAGTATGCTGCTTCATTTCCACATCGAAAACTAAAGATGTCTGAATCCCATGACATCATTTGTACATCGTTACCTATAGATACTGAGGTTTCGCAACCAGAAATTGTTATAAGATTTGTAAGAATGGTTTTAGCTTGATTGTTTACATTATATTGAATAAAATCTTTGGTTCCGCTTTCTAAATAGAATAAAATGTTAGGGTCTTCAAAATGCCAAAAGATCGTTTCGATGTCATCTGGAACTATATCTGTTAGAGGGCGAATTAAGGTGTAATCTGTTCCATTATGGAGATAATGTTCTCCGTTGCCATAGAGGATCATGAGTGATTCGTCTGCATTCCATGCTTGAATCGTGCTGTACATAGGAACCCGCCTTTCGGTTCCTTCAAAATCTGAGATACGGCGTATCTGCGTGCTAGGAAAAGAGGGATCTGTTACAGCTTCTAAGTAATTAGGGATGCCTATAGCTTGTTGTGGATGAGGATCTAGGTCGTTTGCTATATAACCTTGAGAAAGGTCTTGTGATAAAATAGTTGTCGTAAATGCGATAAAACATAAAGTGAGTAGGGATTTCATATGAGTTAGATTTGTTATAGCTAAAGTACTTTATTTTAATTAAATACTTAATAACCTGTAGTTTGGGGTGAAATTTGCCCAATAGAAAAACTCTTATTTAAATCTTTAAAGATTAGAGGACCATTAAATTACATCCTCTAATATCACTGTCGTCAAATCGTCCTAAAATCTCGAAAGAGCCATTCTCGTGTATTTTTCCAAGATCTTGGGTAGCGATAAATGAACAGGAATATAGATTTGCCAGATCGATTACATTAATTCCGCCGGTTTTTCCGTGTACATAGGTAAGTGCATCCTCGGGATCGCGTGTTAAAAGTCGCATCCAAGGAGGTGTGGTGAATATGCCGTGACCTTGTGAGTACCCTTGTGAAAGTAGTTCGGTCATGCCGTATTCGCTGTGAATTTCAGAAACGCCGAATCCCTCTTTTAAGATGGTATGCAACTCTTCTTTTATCATTTCTTTTCGCTTCCCCTTCATGCCGCCCGTTTCCATAACCGTAGTATGCTGTAACTTAAAGTGCTTCTTTTCGATAAGATCTAATAACGCATACGATACACCTAATAAAAGTGTTCTACTTTGCTGTCTTTCTAAAAGGTCGAGCTTTTCAACAAGTGCATCAAGATCGTTGAGGTAAAAACCGCTGTGAGAATTTTTAGTGTCTCTAATAAGAACGTCGGCCATATATACCAATGAAGATCCCGATCGTTCTAAGTACGAAGGTAGCAACGCAAGAATGACTAGTTCTTCGGAATTACCATAATATTTTAAAAACGTTTTCTGAAAACTTTCACGGTACACCTCCAGAGATGCCACGTAATGAGAACTGGGGGTGCTTCCGGTTGTGCCACTACTTGTAAATATAACTTCTGAAGCACATCCAGCTGCAAGAAATACATTCGATTTAAATAACTGTACCGGTATAAATGGAATGTCTTCTAATTTTTTTACCGAAGCGACATCTATGTTAAGAAGATCACAGAACTTGCGATAAGGAGCAACATGTGTATATTGAAAGTTAAACACTTCAAATGCTAATGCTTCAAATCCTTCAGAAGAAGTAAGACTAAAAATTTTCTTTTCTAATACCGTATTCATGTGTTTCAGTTACATTTCAAAAATACATATTTAAGCAGGTTTCAGAAGAGATAAAGTTTCGAAATAATTTTATAAAGTCATGGGTTCTTAAATGAATATACTAGTAATTTGAAGTATATTTGATGAAGGTAGCGTGGAAATTAAAAGCAATTTACCATCGATGTGCCTATGTTACGGTATGGTTAATTATACCTTTATAAATCGTTGAAAATAGAATATTGTCTATATTTACTCGATAACATTTTCAGATTATAATGAAGAAAAAGGAAATTAAAATACTACTAGTAGACGATGAGCCAGATATTCTAGAAATTGTAGGATACAATCTCTCTTCGGAAGGCTATCAAGTAATTACTGCCGAAAATGGTATAGAGGCTATTTCGAAAGCAAAAAAGCACAAACCACAACTCATCATATTAGACGTTATGATGCCCGAAATGGATGGTATTGAAGCTTGTGAAAAAATAAGAGCGATTCCCGATCTTTCAGAAACCGTTATAACTTTTTTAACGGCACGTGGCGAAGATTATTCGCAAGTGGCAGGATTCGATGCAGGTGCAGACGATTATATTACCAAACCAATTAAACCCAAAGTACTTATTAGTAAAGTTAAAGCCTTATTACGAAGGTTTAAGAGTGACGCTGAAGAAAACGCAAACATCAAGCTAGGAAACCTTACCATTAATCGTGAAGAATATAAAATTGCGGTTGGGAAAGAGGAAATGGTACTTCCAAGAAAAGAATTTGAGTTACTTGCATTGCTAGCTTCTAAACCTGGAAAAGTCTTTAAACGCGAAGATATTCTGGACCGAGTTTGGGGAAACGAAGTTGTTGTAGGAGGAAGAACTATCGATGTACATATTAGAAAATTACGTGAAAAAATCGGTGACGAACGATTTAAAACTGTAAAAGGAGTAGGATATAAATTTGTAGTTTAATGGCGAAAGGGTTTAAAAAAACATACAAATTTGCCGTATACACTTCTACATATATTACGCTGTTTTTAACACTCGCAATGGGTGTTTTTTTTTACTTATACGGGGAAGAGCATTATTGGTTCATTTTAGTTTTTGCTATTGCATGTTATGTATTCTCTTTTTTCACGATACAATACCGCGTCGAAAAATTTATTTATCGAAGGGTTAAGAAAATCTACGATGATGTAAGTTTATTAGATGCTTCTACTTTTAGTAAACAACAAATTACCACAGACATGGCAAGTCTTACTAAAGAAGTAGAGCGTTTTGCCGAAAACAAAAAACTCGAAATAGAAACTCTTAAAGTTCGTGAAAACTATCGGAAGGAATTTATAGGAAACATTTCTCACGAATTAAAAACACCATTATTTACAGTACAAGGATACATCTTAACTTTGCTTGAAGGCGCAATGAAGGATAAAAGTGTTCGAAAAAAATACCTCCAACGTGCCAATAAGGGAGTAGAGCGTCTTATTTATATTATTAAAGACCTCGATATGATTACGAAATTAGAGGTTGGAGATCTTAACTTAAATAAAGAAGATTTTAATATCGTAGAGTTGGTACAGAATGTATTCGATCTAATCGAAATGAAAGCCGCAAAAAAGGGTATCACACTTACTTTTGACAAAGAGTATGATGAAAGTATTTTTGTTATTGCAGACAGGGAACGCATTCAACAAGTATTAAGTAATCTCGTGGTAAATTCTATAAAATACGGGAAAAAAGGAGGGACCACCGAGGTAAGTATCGAAGGGCTTATAAAAAATAAAGTTATCGTTCGCGTTACCGATAATGGGGAAGGAATTGCCAAAGAGAACATTCCGCGATTATTTGAAAGATTTTATCGCGTCGATAAAAGTGGTTCACGTAAAGAAGGAGGAAGTGGGCTCGGACTCTCTATTGTAAAACACATTATAGAAGCACACCGAGAAAAAATTTATGTTGAGAGTGAATTAGGAATTGGTTCTGAATTCTCATTTACCCTCGAAAAGGACGAATAATTTTTTAAGGTCTACGGCTTGTTCGAAACCATGAAATCCAGAATAGTTTTCAAGAAGGTTTAGAGAATCGATCAAAAATTCGTTTTGCTCACAATAAGGAGCAATTTTTAACTTTTCAAGCCGATCTGCCAAATATTCTTGTTCATACTGCCCAGGCGTAGGTATAAATAAAGCTTTTTTACCCATTGCAGCTAAGTCCATAACCGTGGTGTATCCCGAGCGTGAAATAATTAGATCACTTTCATTAATTACCGTTTCCAGCTCATTGCCAGTCATAAAGTTTACAACCTCAATAGTTCCATGACATTGGCGATCTTTTTTTTCTTCTATAACTCCCCGGACACATAAAATATGTTTAGAAGAATTTTTAAAGATATTTAATAAGGTCTTTTCCAAGAGTGTACGTTGAGGTTCAGGTCCCGATAAAAGTATTAGTATGTCATATTTCTTCGGAAGCGTTCTGCGTTTCATCCTGCTTAGAATTCCCATATAGCGAATAGGGAAAGGAGCATTATCGAGACGACTCATAGTACCACTTAAATTTTGATCACTATCTATATCTGGAACCCAGCAAATATTAAATTTCTTAATGTAGTTTTGATGTAATTTGCTGCTTAATAAAGAGGTGTTGCCGCTCAATACTTTTAATTGATGTGTAATAAAAACGGAAGGAACATCCTTACTATACACTCCTAACCGATTGTCACTAATAATTCCGTTAATCTTATTTTCGGAAACTAGCTTTTTAATAATCTTGTGTTCTTCAGAAATGGTTTGATGTAATTTTGGAAGCTTCAGAAATAATTTCCATTTAAAGTAGCGACCATTTTTTGGGTAGGTAATATTGTAGGATGGTAATTCCACATAGAGCAGTTTCGGAAACTCTTTCCGAAGTAATAATAACGCAGCTCCGTCTGAAGCTATTAAAACTTTATGCCCGCTTTCTAATAAAGCGCGAATTATAGGCACACATCGTGTAGCATGACCCAAACCCCAATGTAGCGGTGCGACCAGAATAGTTTTGCTAGTTGCCATAAAACAAAGGTAGGTATAATTGCAGGGGATAAGTATTTCCGTAATTTTACCAAATAATTATGTAAATGTCATACGGTGGGAAGTAAAAATAAATTAAAACGCTTCAGAGAAAACGAAACCTTCGAAAATGTGGTGCAACCAACAAGAGAAGAGGTACTCGCTAATTCTAAAGATTTAAAAGGTAATTGGAAAAAAAAGTTCTTTAAAAATAGTAATCCGTTAGTATTAGAATTGGGATGTGGTAAGGGTGAATATTCTGTGAACTTAGCTCAAATACATCCCGAAAAAAATTTTCTCGGTGTAGACATTAAAGGAGCTCGTTTTTGGAGAGGCGCTAAAACTGCTTTGGAAGACGGATTAAAAAATGTTGGATTTCTTCGCACACAAATTGAACTTATCGACCATATTTTTGACGAAAACGAGGTAGATGAAATATGGATTACGTTTCCAGATCCTCAAATAAAATATAAGCGAACCAAGCACCGATTAACAAACCTTGATTTTCTATCTAAATATAAAAAAATATTAAAAACAGATGGGTGGATGCACTTAAAGACCGATAGCGAATTTATGCACGGATATACTTTAGGAGTTTTACATGCCTCAGACGCGATCATCGATTATGCGCATCATGACGTGTATAACACCGAATATTCACCAAAAGAGGTTACTGGAATTCAAACCTTCTACGAAAAGCAGTATTTGGAGGAAAACAAACGTATAACTTACATCCGATTTAAATTTAAGTCCGCCTAATTTTAGTATATTGATTCGATAAATACACTGCATGGCGTTACTTCTTAATTTCGCGGTAGGATTTTTAGCAGCATTGGTAGGGGTTATTCCACCTGGGCTACTAAATATGTCGGCCGCAAAAATCAGCATGAAAGAAGGTCGAAAAAAAGGACTAATGTTTTCTGTTGGCGTTTGTATAACGGTCATGGTACAGACATTTGTAGCGTTGGTCTTTGCTCGGTTCTTAGGGAGACACCCCGAATATGTTTCAATGCTTCAAAAAGTAGCATTAGGAATTTTTATCTGTATTACCATCTATTTTTTCTTCATTGCAAAAGACACCCGAAGAAGCATGCCCGAAGATGTGCAGCACTCAAAAACAGGAAGAGTTTTTTCTGGAATGTTTTTAGCTTTTTTAAATTTACTTCCACTTCCCTATTGGGTATATATAAGCATCACTTTTGCTGGTTTTGGTTGGTTTGAGTTTTCACAACTAGGTATTTGGATGTGTACAATTGCATCTGGGATTGGAACCTTTGTAATGTTAGCACTTTATGTTTGGTTTTTTAGACCCAAAGAGACCCGTAAAAAAATGGAGATTAATATGAATTACATTATTGGTGGTATTACTGCTATAATTTCTATTATCACACTGCTAAAAATTATGAAAGAGATTTAAGATGGCAGAAGAAAACTTTTTCAAAAAAGTTCATGAGGTCGCTAAGCTAATACCCTACGGAAAAGTAACCAGCTATGGTGCAATTGCTCGATACCTTGGCGCTGCAGGTAGTGCACGTATGGTAGGGTGGGCAATGAATAAGAGTGGAAAAGATCCCGATATTCCAGCACATCGAGTTGTAAATAGAAAAGGACTTTTAACGGGGAAGCATCATTTCAAAGGGACCAATCTTATGCAACAGTTACTCGAAAGTGAAGGGGTGAGAGTGATAGATAATCAAATTCAAGACATGGAAACAATCTACTGGGACCCTACCATTGCCTTACAAAAAGATTAAAATTGAAAGCACTATCGTGCTATAAATCATTTCAATTTATCTCTTTCATATTTAGCCGTAGAACTCCTATCTTTGCTTTTTAGAATGAATCTAAATATAGCGAAGGAATTTTTTATGAAATTGAACAAACAAGACATTTTGAAAGCCCTAGAAACCATTACAGTGGCAGGAGAAGGAACTAATATGGTAGAAAGTGGTGCCGTACAAAATGTAATGACATTTGCCGATGAAGTTATCGTTGATCTTAAACTTTCAACGCCGGCATTGCACATTAAGAAGAGAGCAGAGGCAGACATTATCCAAGCCATTACCGAAAAAGTACATAAAGATGCGCAGGTAAAAGTAAATATCAAAGTAGAAGCTCCTGCAAAACCAGAGAATCCAAACCTTATAAAAGGAAAACCCATTCCAGGAATAAAAAATATCGTTGCTATAGCTTCCGGTAAAGGAGGAGTTGGTAAATCTACGGTAACAGCAAATATTGCTGTAACACTTGCAAAAATGGGCTTTAAGGTAGGAATTTTAGATGCAGATATTTATGGACCATCCATCCCTATCATGTTCGATGTAGCTATGGAGCGTCCGTTATCAGTAACTGTCGATGGGAAAAGTAAAATGAAGCCTATTGAAAATCACGGTGTAAAAGTATTGTCCATAGGGTTTTTTACGAAACCCGATCAAGCTGTAATATGGCGTGGTCCTATGGCAGCTAAAGCACTTAATCAACTTATTTTCGATGCTGCATGGGGAGAATTAGATTTTATGCTATTAGACCTTCCCCCAGGGACAGGAGATATTCATTTAAGCATTATGCAATCACTACCTATCACTGGCGCAGTAGTAGTTAGTACACCGCAAAATGTAGCTTTGGCAGACGCACGCAAAGGTGTTGCTATGTTTCAACAAGAGAGTATCGATGTGCCCGTATTAGGAATGGTAGAGAACATGGCATATTTTACTCCCGACGAGCTTCCCGAAAATAAATATTACATCTTCGGAAAAGAAGGAGCAAGAAACCTTGCCGAAGACCTTTCTATACCGTTTCTAGGAGAAATTCCATTGGTGCAGAGCATTCGTGAAGCAGGAGATGCTGGTCGTCCAGCAGCGTTACAAACCGCTACTCCAATAGAAAAGGCTTACGAGGAGCTCACGAGAAATGTAGTTGAAGAAACCGTACGAAGAAACAATAATCTTCCTCCAACCGAAGCAATACAAATTACAACAATGGCCGGCTGCAGTGCCGTGAAAAAATAATATGACAACTCAAGAATTAACAACAAAGGTAGAAGCAGCGCTCGAGGAAATTCGACCGTTCTTACAAAGTGACGGAGGCGATATCTCCTTGCTCTCTATAGACGATGGTAAAATTGTAAAAGTACAACTACAAGGCGCTTGCGTAGGTTGTTCTGTAAACCAGATGACCCTTAAGAGTGGTGTTGAAATGACCATCAAAAAACACGCACCTCAAATCGAAGAAGTGATCAATGTAGTGGCCTAAATTATTTTGAGGTCGACCCTCTTATGCTGCTTAGGGCAGCAAAAGAAGGTCGGGCCTTCCACTTTTACTCCTCGTCTCTTCCGCGATGCTCCAGAGACTGTGGGGTAACCGTTGCAGTCCCTCGCCCGGAAACATTAATATTTTGAATTAAGTACATGATTAAAACAGACATACTCATTATAGGTGCCGGACCCACCGGATTATTCGCCGTTTTTGAAGCAGGTTTATTAAAATTAAAATGCCATCTTATCGATGCTTTGCCGCAACCAGGCGGACAGTGTTCAGAGATTTATCCAAAAAAACCTATTTACGATATCCCCGCATTCCCAGAAATCCTTGCTGGAGATCTAGTGAATAATTTAATGAAACAAATCGAGCCGTTCCAACCTGGATTTACCTTGGGAGAACGTGCTCAAACCATCGAAAAACAAGAAGATGGTAGCTTTATTGTTACAACAAATAAAGGCACAAAACACCATGCGCCTGTTGTGGCAATTGCCGGAGGTTTAGGGAGTTTTGAACCACGAAAGCCACCCATTGCAAATATTAAAAACTTTGAAGATCACGGGGTAGAATATATTATTCGAGACCCAGAAGTTTATCGGGGTAAAGATGTTGTTATTGCTGGTGGAGGAGATTCGGCATTAGATTGGAGTATCTTCCTAACCGACATCGCTTCGAGTGTAACCTTAGTGCACCGTCGAAACGAATTTCGGGGAGCGTTAGATAGCGTAGACAAAGTACAAGAATTAAAAAACCTAGGTAAAATCGAAATGATTACTCCTGGTGAAGTAGTCGATATTGTTGGAGAAAGTAAGGTTGAAGGAGTTTCAATTAAACGAGGTGCCGAAGTTTCAAATAAAGCATGCGACCATTTTATACCGCTCTTCGGACTAGCACCTAAGTTAGGTCCCATTGCCGATTGGGGATTAGAAATTGAAAAGAATGCAATAAAGGTGGATAACACCTTAGATTATCAAACCAATATTCCAGGAATTTATGCCATTGGAGATGTAAATACCTACCCCGGAAAATTAAAATTAATTTTGTGTGGCTTTCATGAAGCCACACTTATGTGTCAAAGTGCTTACCAGCGTATTTTTCCAGAAAAAAGATATGTAATGAAATACACGACAGTGGGTGGAGTAGAAGGTTTCGACGGATCCAAAAAAGAAGCGCCAAAAGCAGTTGTAAAAGCAATAAAATAAGTAATTTTATAACATTACAACAAACAATTAACAAACCTCACTTAGTATGCGACCACTCCCCGGGTACCTAATCCTCATTGCTATATTTAGCATAGCGGCTCAAACCATTGCGCAAAACGTAGAAACCACACAGTTAATTGGAACCTGGAAACTCGTAGAAGATGACCATTTTACTGCCTCTAGAGAAGTAAAACATGTTCCAGAAATTGCGTTGAACTCTTCCAGAAAAAACGTTACTTCGACCACCAGCACAGATAAATTTTTAAAGATCGATAAGCGATACGTTACGTTTTATTTTTATGACTTTGGTCAACAAGGTCGCTACCGTGTCACCGAGAATATTTTAGATATTCAAGGGGAAGGAATTTTTAAGATCGTTAAAGTCTCTAAAAATGAACTCATATTGGAGAAGGATAAAAAACTTTCTTTTGTAAAGATGAAAGAACCCGATTTTTCTCGTTACGAATTAAAAGGAGATTAATTCTTTTCATTCAATAATTGGATTCACTTTCTTATAGGAATTGCTATTTTTGTGTGAGGGATAGAGCGGTGTGTTTAAGCTCTCTTTTGTAGCATTGCGTAAAAAGAAGCGAGTAGCGAAAGCCCGACCCTACGATATCGCGACTAGCGAAAATTGTAGGGGTACACCCTTAAAAATACATATCATGTCAGATATTACTATAACAATCATAGATCGAGAGGGAGTTGCTCATGAAGTGAAAGCTCCTACCGATATGAACATGAACCTTATGGAGGTGGTTCGTTCGTATGAATTGGCACCCGAAGGAACCATTGGTGTTTGTGGCGGTATGGCGATGTGTGCTTCTTGCCAGTGTTATGTGCTTACCGAGCATGAATTACCTGAAATGAGCTACGATGAAGATCTAATGCTAGCGGAGGCATTTTATGTTAAGGATACTAGCAGATTAGGATGTCAACTTCATATGCAACCAGAAATGGAAGGGCTAAAAGTTGAGCTTGCTCCAGAAAGCTAGAGATATTGCCTATAATTTTAGTTGGTAAAAAAGTTAATTATTCTATTTCAGAATTTGCTGAGCTAAGGGAAAGAGACGGTTAACAAATAACGTATACGCTTTTTCTGAAGGGTGTAAACCATCATTTGCAACGAGCTCTGTGTCTTCTATTCCTCGTCGTGTAATGTCTGTGATATTTTGAAAGATAACTCCTTTTTCTGAAGCGATTTTATGTGCAAACGCATCATATTTTTTTAACTCCTTAGAAATTAAGTCTGGGTTAGAAACTCGTTTTCTATAGGGTGTAAAAGCATAATCGGGAATTGAAACTACGACCACACGAGTTGGGTCATTTTGCGCAAATTGAATCGCAAGATCCAGTAGTTCTGGAAACTCTTTTTGATACACCTCGAATGGTTTTTTTTGAAATTGATTATTTACTCCAATTAATAAAGTAACCAGATCATAATTATTTTTAGGTTTTTCGATAGCAATTGCAGCTAGTAAATCGGTAGTGGTCCAGCCTGTTTTTGCGATAATTTTTACGGTTCCGTTTTGCTGTGTAGCGGTGTTTAAAGAATCTTTTAATTGCTTCGGAAAGTTGCAATTGGAACAGACACTTTCTCCTATGGTATAACTGTCTCCCAAAGCGAGATAGGTGTAATCTGGTGGTGATGGCGTTGTTGTATTGGCGGTCTTCTTAGTGGTAGAGCAAGACAGGCCAAAGGAAAGAAATATTCCCATAAATACGGTACATAGAAGCGGTGTTTTCATACAGATATGTTCGTAAAATTACGCTAATCGGTTTTATAATCGAAAATGCGCTGTGGTCCTTCGAGCAGAATTCGAATTACTTTTAGGGTACCATCTTCGGTAGTGGCAATGTGCCATTTTATAAGACTTATTTCACCGTTCTCAATTTCGAGACCCGTGATACTTCTAGGGTGTACACAGCTTCCGTCATTAAAATACGGGATGTCCCCAGGTTCAGGGAAACGGGGTCGGTGAGTATGTCCCGTAATGGTAAAAATGTTTTTGTGATCGATGATCCATTTTTTGGTACGTCGTTCAACTTTAATAAGTTCTTTGTAATTTTTCGCAGGACTCGTAGGGTCCCCAATACCAACAATCTGTAATTGCCGCCAGATTGCACGTACCATAAACCGGTTAAATTTCCATCCGCGGTAATTCATCCAGTCCGCTTGATGACCATGAAGCATAAAAACTTCTTGCTTTGTGTCTTCGTGTTCTAGTATTAAGCCTTCTGGAAACGAAATGTTTGGGAATAATGGTTCTTCTTTTCCAGTTACTTTGTTGAAATAGGAATACAGGTTTTTTTCAACATACCGCTCATTTCGATAAACCATGTCATGATTACCAACCAATCGATGCAGTCGGTTTTCCGCATAGAACAAACGCAACAGATCATACACGTTTTGATGCGCTTCAAAAATAGATTTAAAATCGATATTCTCCCACAATTCATCTCCATCCCCTAATTCGCAATAGGTAAACCCGTTGAGGTAATAATTTTTAAGTGCATGGTAATACACGTTCCGATTGTTGGCAAAATCGTCTGCGAAGCTGTTATCTCCGCGATGGCAATCACTAAAGATGACAAATTTTGAAGAATCATTAAAGGAAATGCGGCGGGCCGTTTCATAGGCTTTGCTAATCCTTGTTTGTGATGACATACCATTTCTTTTTTTAAAGATACGATATGACGAAGGTGTTACGCAAATTCAGGATCTAATATTTCTGAAAGTATACCTTCCCATAATACTTCTCTAGCTTGAAGTGAAGCAACCACTGTTTTTTCTACTTCGTGCCATTTTTTTGCATCATTTCCGCAGAGATTCTCAATCATTTGAAGCGCCATAGGGCCGTGTTCATCCTCGTCTAATTCGATATGCCGATCGAAGTAATATTTAAAATCGGTTAGATCTTCCTTCGGAAAGTTCTGTTGGATCTTAGTAATAATAGAAGTAAACATCTGCGGAATAAGATCTTCTCTTCCAAAGGTAAATGCAGCTGCAATGCAGTGGAGCTTTCCTTCAGTAATGGTTTGAAATGTAAAGGTTAAAAACTCCACGATTGCTTTTGGAAGTTTTTGTTTTTTTAATGTTTTTATAATGTTTTCAGAAGCATCTAAATCTGTAAGTAGATCATGAATGGGTTTTGTGTTGGCATTTGCTTTCTTCATGGCGTCGAGATACATTTCAAAATGGCTTTGACGTTCTCCTTTCCGATTAATATCTGTTTCTTCTGCCAGCACGATTTCGTTTATTAAATACCGAGTTTCAGGATTTCCAACAGGTTTCCAAGGAAGTGTAGTGCAAGTGAGCCCGCTCTGAAGCGCTTTTAACAACGACATAAAATCCCAGACTGCAAACACGTGATATTCCATAAATACCTGTAATTGCTGAGGCGTTTTTATTTCAGAATAGAGTGGATGGTTGAGGAGTGTTGTTCGATAGCCAGAAACCCGCTTATTTATTTGAGCGATCATAAAAGTATTTTTATGCAAAAATAAAGGCTTCATCTTGGTAGATAAAGCCTTTAGGAAAAGTTTAATATGAGTCGCTTTTATTTAAAGGCATTTAAGCCTGTAACGTCTAATCCGGTTATAAGTAAATGAATATCGTGTGTACCTTCGTAGGTAATTACACTTTCCAAATTCATCATGTGGCGCATGATGCTGTATTCGCCAGTGATTCCCATTCCGCCGAGCATTTGGCGCGCTTCTCTAGCTATATTAATTGCCATATCTACATTATTACGCTTTGCCATTGAGATTTGGGCAGAAGTTGCTTTCCCTTCATTACGAAGTACTCCTAGTCTCCAAGCGAGTAATTGTGCTTTGGTGATCTCTGTAATCATTTCGGCAAGTTTCTTTTGTTGCAACTGGAATCCACCAATTGGCTTTCCGAATTGATTTCTCTCTTTCGAATAGCGCAATGCTGTATCATAGCAGTCCATCGCAGCCCCAATAGCGCCCCATGCAATTCCGAAACGAGCAGAATCAAGACAGCCAAGAGGTGCACCCAATCCAGATTTGTTTGGAAGCAAGTTCTCTTTTGGCACTTTTACATTATCGAAAATAAGTTCTCCTGTAGCAGACGCACGTAATGACCATTTATTGTGTGTTTCTGGAGTTGAAAAACCTTCCATTCCACGTTCAACAATTAATCCGTGAATACGGCCTTCTTCATTTTTAGCCCACACAACCGCTACTTGACAAAAAGGAGCGTTAGAGATCCACATTTTTGCACCATTTAATAGATAGTGGTCTCCCATATCTTTAAAGTTGGTCGTCATACCTGCTGGATTCGAACCATGATCTGGCTCTGTTAATCCAAACGATCCCATCCACTCACCACTGGCAAGTTTTGGAAGAAACTTTTTGCGTTGTGCTTCGTCGCCATATTTCCAAATTGGGTACATCACTAACGAAGATTGTACAGAAGCCGTACTACGAACCCCGCTGTCGCCACGCTCGATCTCTTGCATGATCAAACCGTAAGCGATCTGGTCTAGTCCTGCACCACCGTATTCTTCTGGGATATAGGGTCCAAAAGCACCAATATCAGCAAGTCCTTTAATTATTTGTTCTGGGAATTCTGCTTTTTGAGCGTATTCTTCGATAATAGGAGAGACATCACGCTTCACCCATTCGCGGGCAGCATCACGCACTAATTTATGTTCGTCTGTTAACAGATCGTCCAATTGATAATAATCAGGAGCTTCAAAAAGGTCGGGTTTCATATTCGGAATATTTTAGGAATACAAATGTAAAAATCGCAACCCGAACGACCTACAGTTTCAAATAAAAATCACGTACTAAATTAAGATAGTCCTCGGTGTATTCGTGTCGTGCCAATTCTAGAGTCAGCGTTTCAAGTTTGGGAGTTGTTTCGGTAAAGGAAAATTCTAGCAATACTCTTTTTTCTTCGGAAGTACTACTTCCCTTTACATTACAAATCCGTTTTGGAAATAAACCCGCTTCTGAAGCTAATGAAATAAAGTGGGCTTTCTCTTTTATGGGAAGAATAGTAGCAAAAACACCATCTTTTGAAAGTAATTGATGCACAGCACCAATAAGATGTTCGAAAGGGAGCGTGTCTGTGAAACGTGCCGCATCGCGAGCAGCGTCTTCAGTCTTATAATCGTCTGTATAAAACGGCGGATTAGAAATAATGAGATCGTACGACTCGTCTTCCATCTCTATCACAAATTCTTGAAGGGAAGCATGATAGCAAAACAATCGATCGGCCCAAGGTGAGCCCTCGAAATTTTCAACACATTGCTCATAGGCATCAGTATCGATCTCAATGGCATCTATTGTTTCAGCAGCACTTCTTTGTGCCAGTTGTAATGCAATCAATCCGGTTCCAGCACCAATGTCGAAAATTGATTGGGGGTTGTGTTCTAAAGAAACCCATGCGCCTAAGAGAACACCATCGGTTCCTACTTTCATTGCACATCGCTCTTGATGTATGGTGAATTCTTTAAACTGAAAGGGTTTGGACACAGAAAGATAATTTAGATACTAGAAGAGAAGGTAATTCTTTAAAACAGCAACACGAATTTAGATATTTAAAGGTAGATATCTATAAGACCTTCTGGGACATCGAGATGCATGACTTTATTTTTACGATCCACTTGTTTAATAAAATGATCGTTGATAGGAATAAGAATTTCTTTACCGTCTTTTTCGATAATAAACAAGTGTTGTGCCGTAGCATCGTTTACACCCTTAATAATACCAGCATCACCATAGGTTTCATCTTCAACTTTAAATCCGATAACTTCGTGATAATAAAATTTAGTTCCGGTGAGTGGTGGAAGAAAGCTTAACGGAAGAAACAATTCTTTGCCTAAAAGAGCATCTGCATCTTCTTCGGAATTTACATCTTCAAATTTTACGCGAAGAAGTAGTGATTTGTGTAATGAGCTTTGTATAATAAAAAATGGAATCAGTGTTTTGTGTAGTTCCACAAAAACCGATTCCATTTTAGTAAATAATTCAGGTTCGTCGGTGTCAAGTTTGACAAGCAACTCTCCTTTAAAACTATATTTTTTGACAACTTTGCCTAAGTAGAAACAATCTTCCTTTTGCATCGTTGTTGCGAATTTAGTCTTTTTTGTCTTCAGCTTTTGCTTCTGCAGCAGCTTCCTCGATAGGAGATGCTTCAGTTTCAGCAGCTGTTTCAGTTTCAGTTGCTTCTGCTGTTTCTTCTGTAGCTTCTTCAACTACTTCAGGAGCATTGGCAGCTTCCGCTTCAGCAGCACGCTTTTCGTTCACTGCTTTTTCAGCAACAAGAGCTTCTGCTTTTAATTTGTCTTTAGCTTCAGAAACTTTCGATTTCTTAGCCTCAACAGTTTTTCCTTTTTCTTCAACCCAAGCATTGAATTTTTCTTCAGCTTGTTCTTCAGTAAAAGCACCTTTACGAACACCACCAGCTAAATGATTTTTCATCATTGCTCCTTTATAAGAAAGGATAGCACGAGCAGTATCGGTTGGTTGTGCTCCATTTTGAAGCCACTTTACAGCACCATCGATATCTAGTTCGATTTGTGCAGGGTTTACATTCGGATTGTAAATTCCTAATTTGTCTAGGTATTTACCATCTCTCTTTGAGCGAGCATCTGCTGCTACGATCCAGTAAAAAGGTTTTCCTTTTTTACCGTGTCTTTGTAATCTGATTTTTACAGGCATACAATTAATTTTTGAGGTACGCGACCTCGGTTATAATTATTAGTTCCGATTTAACGGACGGCAAAGATAGTATATTTTTTAATTGGGATTCAAGAGATTAAAGTTTTTCTTTTACATTTGTCAAGTGCTTTGAAAAGTTAACCGCTATGAGATTTATTTACGCCCTATTGTTGATTGTACCTGTTCTTTCAGGTTGTGAAAATGTAGAGAGAAATGACCCTGCACTTCAAGGGATCTTAAATTCTGAATTATATCGAGCAATTGATGCGCGAGCTACAGAAAATACGGACGGTAGCTTTTTAATTCAAGGCGTGACTCAAAGGGAACTTTTAACATTGCGTATTCAAAGGGGAAATCCAGCGGTGTATGAACTTGGTGAAAACTCAGTTAATTATGCTTCTTTCGAGGATTTTAATGGAAATACTTTTAGTACGAGTCCTAATGGTCTAGGAGAGATCGTTATTTCTAATTGGGATGAAGTTGGAAAAACACTCACAGGAACGTTCAAATTTAGAGCAATCCAGAATGGCATAGATACATTAGTAGTTCAAAGAGGAGCTTTTTTTGAAGTTCCGTATTTTGCAGAAGATGTGGATCAAGTTGCAGGAACTCTTTTAGCGCGTATTAATGGCGATAATTTTAACCCTTTTACTATTTCAGCTTCTCGTGAAGAAAACAGTATTATCATTAAGGGAAGCACACCAAACAAACTTCTTTCAATTCGATTACCTGTAGAAGTGGAAGCAGGTAGTTATTCGTTACCTCGAACAGATTTTATTTTTAAATACTCTTTAAACAATGAATCTGAAACTGCCGTTTCTGGCAATTTAAATATTACGAATCATGATCCTGCCATGAGGCGAATTAGCGGAGCATTTTCATTTAATACCGATTCTCACACCATATCTTTAGGGCAATTTAATGTCTCGTATTAATATTTTTCTTCCTAAGTAGTTAATTCAATTTATTTCAAACAGTTAAACGCTGTTAAATCCTCACAAGCTTACGTTAAAAGGTTGCGAAACCCCTTTGTTGTTAGTATATTAAGGTATGTCGAATTAAAGTTAAGCAACGATCTTTATTTGGATTTATCAAAAAAAAATGGTTGCATTATTAAAATATTGATGATGAAGTATACTGATAAAATGTCGAAAAATTTAAATGATCTCCTAACTAAAAATTACGATGCTGAAAAAGGCTATAAAAAAGCTGCAGACATCGTGACTAATTCTAAGTTAAAGCAATTTTTTACAGATCAAGCACAACGGAGATACGATTTTGGTCATGAATTAAAGACTGAAATTAGAAATTATGGAGAAGTCCCAGAAAAAGGAACTAGTGTAACAGGAGATATGCATCGGACTTGGATGGATATTAAATCTACATTCACTTCTAATGATGAAGAAGCAATACTAAAAGAAGTTAAGAAAGGTGAAAAAAATGCACTTGACGAATATACTGAGATTGTTAACGATGTTACGTTGCCTCCAACAACAAAAGCGATTCTTAACCAACAACGTATAAGTGTTGAAAAAGCGCTTGAGAACGCAAGAAATTTTGAAGCAATTGTCTCATAAATGGAAGTTGCTATATAAAGTGAAGACCGAATGTATGTTCGGTCTTTTTTATGCGTTTTATTTTTGGTGTAACCTCAAAGCTCCTTTTGAGTTAAACTTTGTTAAACGCCGTTAAGCCAAGGTTAATTATTGTTTTGGCTAGGGTAAGCTTCTGTATCTTTAGGATAAGAAAAAGAGTAAACAATTAACTAAAATTAAAAGCTATGAATAACTTAGAAAAATTAAACGGACAATTAAACGAACTAATTACTAAAAATTACGATGCGGAAAAGGGGTATAAAAAAGCGGCCGATCTCACTAAGAACCCTGAGCTAAAAGGATATTTTACCAATCAAGCTCAAAACAGGTATGATTTTGGTCATGCTTTAAAAAACGAAATTAAAAGTACTGGAGGTGATGTAGACAAAGGAACCAGTCTAAAAGGAGATTTACACCGTGCGTGGATGAGTGTTAAGGATACATTTTCGGCAAATGATGATAAAGCTATGCTCGAAGAAGTAGTTCGAGGAGAAGAGGCAGCTGTAGAGGAATATAATGAAATACTTTCTGATGCAACCTTAGCTCCTACTACACAAAACCTAATAAAAAATCAAGTGCAGTCGGTACAAAAAGCTCTAGCAGATGCAAGATCTTTAGAGGCGTGGGAAAACAAATAATTTTTTAGAAAAAAGACAGACAGAAAGACCGATGTATTCGGTCTTTTTTTATGCCGTGTTGTGAACAACTCTTCAAAACTTTAAGACGAGTTTTCGTGCTATTTTTTTTATTTTTACTTCGGAAGGATCGCACTCATTAATCATGTTTATTTGGGTGGTTTTCAATGTTTCTTCCTTCCAAATCCTTAACTCCACATTTGCATATGTATTTAATTTTCGACACCGAAACCACTGGATTGCCAAAACGCTGGGATGCTCCGGTTACCGACACCGACAATTGGCCTCGTTGTATACAGATAGCTTGGCAGGTGCATGATGCCATGGGGAATGTAATCGAACATCAAGACTACTTAATAAAACCAGAAGGGTTTAACATTCCGTTCGACGCAGAAAAAATCCATGGTATTTCTACCGAGTTGGCTCAACAGGAAGGAATTACTTTGGAGGAAATGATTGCAAAATTTAATGCCTCGTTATCGAAAGCTAAATTTGTTGTGGGTCAAAATGTAGGGTTCGATCTTAACATCATGGGGGCAGAATACCATCGCCTTGGAATTGAAAATAAGCTTGAGAATGCCGCCATATTAGATACCTGTACCGAAACCACTGCGCAATTATGCCAATTGCCTGGGGGTCGCTATGGAAAGTTTAAACTTCCAACTCTTACAGAATTACACGAATTTCTTTTCAACGAGCCATTTGCAGAAGCACACAATGCAACTGCCGATGTAGAAGCTACAACGCGGTGCTTTTTAGAATTAGTTCGTCGACGTATTTTTACTTCAGAAGAATTAGACGTTCAGCCAGATTATTTTGAGAATTTTTCAGAAGAAAATCCAAAGGAAATACAGCTTATTGGGTTAAAGCATATCAATCTGCAAAAAGCTTCAGAAAAAATTCGAAGGCAACTTGACGCTCAAACTGAAACAGACGACCTTTCTTCCGAAGAAATTAAAGAAAATCTCGAAACGCTTCAGGAGACTACCTTTGCGCATTTACACAATCATTCTCAATTTTCAATATTACAATCTACCTCTAGCACACAAGATCTTGTAAATGCTGCTATTAAAGATGGAATGCCAGCAGTAGCGCTTACCGATACGGGAAACATGATGGGCGCATTTCATTTTACACGCTCTGTTAACAATTACAACGATTCGCTTTCCGAAGAAGACAAACATAAATCGCTGAAAGCAATTGTGGGGTGCGAATTCTTTGTGTGTGAAGACCATCTCAACAAATCCCATAAAGACAACGGATATCAAATTGTCTTATTGGCAAAAAATAAAAAAGGATATCATAACCTGGCAAAAATGTCCTCGATCGCCTATACAGAAGGATTTTATTACGTACCGCGTATTGATCGGAAGGTGATCGAGAAATACAAAGACGATATTATTGTATTAACTGGAAGTTTGTACGGAGAAGTGCCAAGTAAGATTTTAAACATTGGTGAAAATCAAGCAGAAGAAGCTTTGTTGTGGTGGAAAGACCAGTTTGGTGACGATCTTTACGTAGAGATTATGCGTCACGAACAGGAAGACGAGCGACGTGTAAATCCCGTATTAATCGATCTTGCAAAGAAGCACGATGTAAAACTCGTAGCTTGTAACAATACTTATTACATTCATCAAGAAGATGCCAATGCACACGATATTTTGCTATGTGTTAAAGATGGTGAAAAACAAGCGACGCCAATAGGAAGAGGGCGCGGATACCGTTATGGATTGCCGAACGACGCCTATTACTTCAAGAAGCAGGAAGAAATGAAAGCTTTATTTAAAGATCTTCCAGAAGCGATCGAGAATATCGCTGAGGTGGTTGACAAGATCGAACCCTTTAGTTTACAGCGCGACGTATTGCTTCCAAAGTTTTCGATTCCGAGCGAATTTGAAGACCCTAAAGATGCTGAAGATGGCGGAAATCGAGGAGAGAATGCTTATTTAAAATATCTCACATTTCAAGGAGCTAAAAAACGATACGGGGATCTTACTTCGGAAACAGAAGAACGGATTAATTTTGAACTTGATGTAATTGAAAAAACGGGGTATCCAGGGTATTTTCTAATTACTGAAGATTTTATTCGTGAAGCGCGAAAAATGGATGTTTCGGTTGGGCCTGGAAGGGGTTCTGCTGCCGGAAGTGTAGTAGCCTATTGTTTATGGATTACCAACATCGATCCCATTAAGTACGATTTGCTTTTTGAGCGTTTCTTAAATCCCGATCGTGTAAGTATGCCCGATATTGATATCGATTTTGATGATGAAGGTCGAAGTCGTGTCATGGATTATGTAATTGAAAAATATGGAGCCAATCAAGTAGCGCAAATTATCACCTACGGAACCATGGCTGCGAAATCTTCCATTCGAGATACAGCTCGTGTACTCGATCTGCCTTTAAATGATGCAGATCGTATTTCGAAGTTAATTCCGAACATGACGAAGTTGAATAAGATCTTCGGAATGACCGATCAAGAACTTCGGAAAAAATTTAGAAGCGATGAACTACCAAAAGTAAATGAACTTTTAAACTTATCTGAAGGGTCCGATCTGGAAGCACAGACTATAAATCAGGCAAAAATTTTAGAAGGCTCGGTTCGAAACACTGGGATACATGCCTGTGGGGTTATTATTACGCCAAGTGATATTACCAATTTTGTGCCAGTCGCCACAGCCAAAGATAGTGACTTGTATGTGACCCAATTTGATAACTCGGTAGTAGAAAGTGCTGGATTATTAAAAATGGACTTTTTAGGGTTAAAAACACTTACCCTTATCAAAGACACTGTAAAACTGGTAAAACACAAGCACGATATCGATCTCGATCCAGATAATTTTCCGTTGGATGATGAGAAAACCTACGAACTGTTCCAGCGAGGAGAAACAGTTGGGATCTTTCAGTACGAATCTGCCGGAATGCAGAAGTATATGAAGGAGTTGAAGCCAACAGTATTTGCCGATCTTATTGCGATGAATGCATTGTATCGTCCAGGTCCGTTAGAATATATACCAAGTTTTATCCGTCGAAAGAACGGTGAAGAAACAATCGAGTATGACCTTCCTGCGATGGAAGAGTATCTTAAAGAAACTTACGGAATTACAGTATATCAAGAGCAGGTAATGTTATTGTCCCAAAGTTTGGCCGGATTTACAAAAGGTGAAGCCGATGTACTTCGGAAAGCTATGGGTAAAAAACAAAAAGCAGTACTCGATAAAATGAAACCCCAATTTATTGAGCAAGCTGCGGAAAAAGGACATGACCCTGAAAAATTAGAAAAGATCTGGAAAGATTGGGAAGCCTTTGCAAGTTATGCCTTTAACAAATCTCACTCTACTTGTTATGCTTGGATTGCCTATCAAACCGCCTATTTAAAAGCACATTACCCGGCAGAATATATGGCAGCGGTACTAAGTAATAACATGAGCGACATTAAACAGGTTACGTTCTTTATGGAAGAATGTAAACGCATGGGAATGGAAGTTTTAGGACCTGATGTAAATGAATCGTTCTATAAATTTACAGTAAACGATCGTGGGGCTGTTCGTTTTGGAATGGGTGCCATTAAAGGGGTGGGAGGCAATGCTGTAGCAACGATTGTCGAGCATCGAAAAGATGGAAAATACAAATCTATTTTCGATCTTTCAAAACGTATCGATCTAAGAGCAGCCAATAAAAAAGCTTTTGAAAATTTAGCATTAGCAGGAGGATTCGATAGTTTCGATACGCATCGTGCGCAATACCTACACGACGATGGTGATGGTGTGATGTTTTTAGAAAAAGTTTTAAAGTATGCAAGTAAATATCAAGATACGCAAAATAGCAGTCAAGTAAGTTTGTTTGGAGATGCGAGTGAAGTACAAATTCCTGAGCCCGAAGTACCGCCATGTGAATCGTGGGGTACCATGCAAAAATTGAAGCTTGAAAAAGAGGTAGTAGGGGTTTATATTTCTGGGCATCCACTGGACGATTTTAAAATTGAAATGAAGAGCTTTACCAATTGTAAAGTGGCCGATTTTAATGAATTGGAGAAATATGTAAACAGGGAATTGTGTTTTGGTGGAATTGTAAGCGATGTGCAACACCGCGAATCTAAAGCCGGAAAAGGATGGGCAATTTTTACGGTAGAAGACTACGAAGACAGTTATGAATTTAAAATCTTCGGAGAGGAGTATTTAAAACTTCGACATTTTCTAGTGCCTAACTCGTTTATTTACGGAAGAGTTTTTGTGAAAGAGGGATGGACCAATCGTGACACCGGTAAAAAAGGGGATCCGAGACTGCAATACAATAGCATGCAGTTATTACACGATGTTATGGATTCTCAAGCGCGTAAATTAACCATACAGATGCCTATCGAAGATTTAGAAGCTGGCAAGATCGATATGTTGAAAGATTTGTTCACCGAACACAAAGGAGAAAAGCAACTGCACTTTACCATCTATGAAGTAGAGAATAAGGTAAAATTAAGTATGCCTAGTCGAAAAACCAAGATTACTATTTCAAACGAATTATTAAACCGACTTCAAGAAGAGCAGGTAAAGTACCGACTGAATTAATAAAATTAATCTAACTAAATATTAAAAAAAGATGAAAAGTTTAATGCCAATCTTATTATTAGCAGCAACATTGGTTGCATGTAACAATAAAACCACCGAAGAAAAACCTGTCGATACGCAATCGGAAATTAAGGTTGAAAAAGTGAAATCTGGAAATGAAAATGAGTTAAAAAAAGAGGCCGTTTCGGCGATAGATTCTCAAAATGTTCTATATCTAGTTAACGACGAAAAGGTTTCGAAAGCTCAAGTAGAAGCCATCGACCCTGAAACAATTAAGAAGGTGGATGTTTATAAGGATAAGGAAAAACTTAAGGAATATGGGGCAAATAGTTATGATGGAATGGTTGTGGTAACGCTAAAGTAATTTGTTCAGGAACCAGGAACCTATTATTTTGCGTGGATTTTTAGGTAGCTGTAACTTCGCAATTGAAACTTCATAAAGTTGTGTTCTTTTTGCTTAGTAATTTTATGACGAGGCCTTGTTATTTTTTTCTATCTCTTTGGGTTGAGTCGGAAACTGTTTTCGAGATTTCTTTCTCGGGGGTTACAGTGGTTCCTTCTGTGGTAAATGTTATTCCTTGCTGTCCTATGCCGCCTACCATTACAGCCTGAAAAACAGGTTTTAAATTTTTATTAGCGCCCCACGTGATGAGAAAATTGGCTCCACTTCCACCCACTTCATCTTCCTCGTCAATTACATAATCGATGGTTTCTAAAGGGTTGAGGTAGATGGGTTCTTTTATGTAATCACGAACAAAGATTCCTGCTGAGTCGTAATAATCTACCTCTTTAATAAATAAAGTGTCACTTTTGCTGGTGTTTCGAATGCTTAATGTAGCAGCAAGCAAAATTTTGAAATCTCGCGTACGGTGAAAAATGTCAGAATATATAGGTACATATACTTCTTCCTCTACGGGAAAATCAAATTCTATAGTGCCCATTGTTTTTGCGGGAACATCTTTTATTTCTGTAGGATGTAACGGATTATTTTGAACGCACGATTGAAATCCGATTACAATTAACAAAATGAAAACCAATTTCTTCATAGGTAAATATACCTAGTAATTTTAAAAAAAAATGCAATCCATTTAAAAAGTATTGGACTACTATTTAAGTCAGGCACATCAATTTCAATATCTTTATACCACCTGAAAAGTTAAAAATGGCTTATCAACAATTTAGCACCTATCTTATTCAGAAAGCGGAATTAACACCAGAAGAAGTTAGTTCACTGCTTCCACTAGTGCGCTCAGGTACTTTTGCAAAAGGCTCTTTTGTGCTAGAAAAAGGATCGATCTGTAAGGAGACAATGTTCGTTGAAAGTGGATTGCTACGTACCTACACACTTGATGATAAAGGAAAAGAACATATTATTCAGTTTGCGCCCGAAAATTGGTTCACTGGAGACCGTGGAAGTATTTTTTTTAATGACCCTGCCTATTTCTATATTGAAGCTGTGGAAGATACAGAAGTAGTATTTGTAAACGATGTATTTATTGATGCAGCTTCAGAAAAAAGTGCTGCTTTCCGAATTTTCAATAAAACCATTCTTCATGCTCATATTCGACAGTTACAACAACGTGTAG
Source organism: Cochleicola gelatinilyticus (assembly GCF_001637325.1). Taxonomy (GTDB): domain Bacteria; phylum Bacteroidota; class Bacteroidia; order Flavobacteriales; family Flavobacteriaceae; genus Cochleicola; species Cochleicola gelatinilyticus. The sequence goes on along the minus strand of NZ_LRXL01000026.1, from coordinate 482,006 downwards.
ACCAGTTGCTGGCTGCTTCCGCAGAAAAAAGATATACTCACTTTGTTAAGCAGTATCCTGACCTTATGTTACGAGTTCCACAATGGATGATCGCTTCTTATTTAGGAATTACTCCCGAAAGTTTAAGTCGGGTACGTAAAGAACTTGCAGCAAAAAAAATTTAAAGAATATTGCTATTTAATTTACTTCGGAAGTGGTACAAAATCGGTTTCACCAGGTACCTTCGGAAAGTTCTGTGCTTGCCAATCATCACGAGCTTTTTGAATGGTTTCCTTATCTGAAGCTACAAAATTCCAATGAATATGTCGTTCTTCGGGAAATGGAGTCCCTCCAAAAATATAAAGTATACTATCTTTTTCCATCTCGAATTCGCATAGGCTACTATCTTTTGCAACCAATAATTGTTTGGGTTCGTAGCGATGACCATCACTATGTATAGCACCTTGAAGGATGTAAAGTCCGCTCTCTCCATATAGGTCTTTCCCCAATCGCACGGTAGATCTAGCATTAGAGGAAAGTTCTAGAAAATAGAGTTCACTATATACTGGAACTGGTGATTGTTTTCCAAAAGCCGATCCTGCAATAAGTTTTATCGTAATACCTTCTTGCTCCCACTGCGGTACGTGCTCCTTAGGTGTATGATGAAAAGAAGGTGCGATGTCTTCTTTATCTTTAGGAAGTGCCACCCAGATTTGTAAGCCGTGTAATGATTTCTTTTCTTTCCGCAGATACTCGGGCGTACGTTCTGAATGAACCACTCCTTTACCTGCCGTCATCCAGTTTACGGCTCCAGGCTTAATTTCAACGACGCTACCAATACTGTCACGATGCATCATACTTCCTTCAAATAAATAGGTAAGGGTTGAAAGTCCGACGTGCGGGTGTGGCGGAACATCGAGATTTTCGGTTTCTGAAAGTTGCGCTGGTCCCATATGATCGATAAAGGCAAACGGACCAACCATTCTTTTTTTACGGAATGGTAACAAGCGACCTACCATAAAATTACCTATGTCTGCTGCTCTTTCGGGAATGATGGTGTGAATGTTCGACATGATTTTTAGCGGTTTTGTTATTAATTTAAATCAAGTGCTATAAGGCGATTATATTTCAATTTTTCACAAAACATCACTACTTTCGAGTGACGCTCTTAGCGAATATGCTTAATAGGGTTGTGAAACGTTTCCTAATTTACGATATATAAATAGATCTTTTTTTAGCCATGTTTACTGGTATGTGAAAATAGGTGGAGAACAGTGTTTATTGGTTTTCGATTAATTTAAAAATTCATTGGCACTTCCATAAGTAATACGCTGGCTTTGTTGTCGATCTTTAGTTCGATGGTGTTGGTTTCCCAAATTCCGAAGCCATCTCGTGAACTTAATGTTTCGCCTGCTACTTCCACAGTTCCGCTTAAGACGAATAAATATACGCCATTCCCTTTTTTGTGTGTAGAATAGGAGGTGGTTGTGTTGTTAAATTCGCCTAACGAAAACCAAGCATCTTGATGTGCCCAAACTCCTTCATCATCTTTTTCTGGAGAAAGAATCTGGTAGAACTCATTTTCTTTTTTAATGCCATTAATAGTGATCTGATCGTATCTGGGAGTTACATTTTCTTGATTTGGAAACATCCAGATCTGAAGAAATTTTACGGGTTGATCGGGGTTTTTATTATACTCACTGTGGGATACTCCAGTTCCTGCACTCATGATTTGTACATCTCCTTGTTTAATAACAGTAGAATTACCCATGTTGTCCATGTGCTGAAGATCACCTTCTAATGGAATAGAAATTATCTCCATATTATTGTGAGGATGGGTCCCAAATCCTTTTCCGCCACTTACGATGTCGTCATTTAATACGCGAAGGGCTCCAAAATGCATGCGTTCGGGGTTTTGATAATTGGCAAAACTGAAACTGTGATACGATTGTAACCAGCCATGGTTTGCATGTCCTCGTGCGTCTGCTTTGTGTAATACTGTTTTCATTGCGATGTTTATTTTTTACCTGTATTAGTCTTCTAAATAGCCAAATTTCCCCATATTGAAATCGTTCATAGCTTGTATGAGTTCTGCTTGGGTGTTCATTACAAACGGACCTTGCGCAGCAATAGGCTCTTGAATAGGTTCGCCACTTAAAATAAGTACAATTGCATCTTCGGAAGCTTCTACGGAAAACGTATCGCCTTCATTTTTAAACAACACCAAATGATCTGTAGCTACCGTTTCTTCTTGATTCACTGTGATTTCTCCTTCAATAACTAAAAGACAGGTATTGTAATTTGCAGGAAATGTAAAGGGGACATTTGCTCCTTTCTGAAGCCGTGCATTGAACATATGTATGGGAGTAAACGTAGTAGCGGGTCCTGTAATTTCGTTGTAAGACCCAGCAATAATCTCGATGGTTCCGTTGTTTTGCGGTAAAGAGTAGGTTGCCAAATCCTCTTGTGTTAATGCCTGATACTTTGGAGTGGACATTTTATCTTTTGCGGGCAGGTTGACCCACAGTTGGACCATCTGAAAGTCTCCTCCTTTTTTACTGAAAGATGCTTCATGATATTCTTTATGTAACACTCCCGAAGCTGCCGTCATCCATTGTACTCCTCCTTCTTTTATCACACCACCACCGCCACTACTGTCATGATGTGCCACACGCCCTTTATAAGCGATGGTTACGGTTTCGAATCCGCGGTGTGGGTGTACGCCAACTCCTTTGGGTTGCTCTGAAGGGGGAAAGTAAAATTTAGAATTATAGTCTAATAATATAAACGGACTCATACGCTCCATTCCCCGTTGAATTCCGTTGGGGATAAGGTTGTGTACTCTAAATCCGTCGCCCACAAAATGGGGTGTTCCCGGAGCAGCGATGAGTTCAATGTTTTTAGTACTCATATTAATCTTCTTTGTTATGAAATAATGATATTTTTTGATATTCTAAATGCTCATCTATATAAGCCTTGATAAAAGAACAATATGGTTTCACTTTTAGATCGTTCTTTTGGGCATATTCAAGGGCATGTTTTGCAAGTGCCGATGCGACTCCTTGTCCGCTAATTTCCTTAGGCACTTCGGTGTGTGTGAGTGCGATTCCGCCAGGGAACAATTTGTAATCTACAAAAGCAGTGTAACCGTCCACATGTATTTCGAATCCTTTTCCGTCTGTATTGTGTTCAACTTTAAATACCATAACCAAATAATTTATTTCAAAATTAAGAATATCCTTTTTGTTATGCATTGACCTATGGTAAGTAACGTATCAAGGATGCACGACGAATGACTAATTTAGAACTATTTAACTATAGCTCTCGAAGTTTTTTTACGATTAATGTTATTTTTTTCTTCGGAAGGGGTTCTAGTAAAATATTATAGGCTCTTGAAGTTCGGGTAGGGATTGATGCGGCATCCTTTTCGTAGCGTTTTTTAGAACGCTACGAAAAGATATAGCGGAAAGCCCGGTCTTATTGAGCTTTCTTTAAATGTTTGTTGTTTTAGATACTACTTACATGCGAAAGAAGGACCCGCCAAATTATAATTTTCTTTGATAAACGCATTGTTTAAACTAATGTTAAGCCTCTTACTTGTACTATAAAAAATGCTTATTTTTGTGCTATATCTAAAAAAGAAACAAGATGGCTTTAGAAATAACAGACGCAACATTCGAAGAAACAGTATTAAATAGTGACAAACCTGTATTGGTTGACTTTTGGGCTGCATGGTGCGGACCTTGTCGTATGGTAGGACCTATCATCGATGAGATTAGTTCAGATTACGACGGGAAAGCCGTGGTAGGAAAAGTAGATGTCGATGCAAACCAAGAATTTGCAGCGAAGTACGGAGTACGAAATATTCCAACAGTTTTGGTATTTAACAAAGGAGAATTAGTAGGTCGCCAAGTAGGTGTTGCTGCTAAAAATGTATATGCCGAAGCAATCGACTCGCTATTATAATATTTTTGAAAAAGAAAAATTAAACCTAAAGGCTTGGCAGATTGTCAAGCCTTTTGTTATTTTAGTAATCCTCTAAATAAACAATTGTCCCTAGAAATTTATCTGTTATCTAATAGGGGGATGGGGCCAAAGTAAAAAATCTGAAAATTTAATTAAAGTGGAAACTACGTTTTCTAAACGAAGTTGAAATACATACGATACATGGAAAAAAGAAATAAAGTACAGGATAAAATAGACAATCAGCAATTGGAAGACCGCACCATTTATTTATGGGGAATGGTCGATGATAAAAGTGCTCGTCATGTGGTAGACCGATTAATGTATTTAGATTCGGTGAATCATGAAGAAATAAAATTATATATAAATAGTCCTGGTGGATATGTAACTAGTGGATTTTCTATGTACGATACGATTCGTTCTATTAAAAGTCCGGTGTCTACTATTTGTACTGGATTGGCGGCATCTATGGGTAGTATTTTGCTTTCGGCAGGAGAGAAAGGGCGTCGTTTTATTCAGCCACATGCTCGGGTAATGATTCATCAACCTAGTGGAGGTGCTAGAGGACCGGCAAGCGACATTGAAATCACTGCTCAAGAAATCTTAAAGACCAAAGAGCTGAGTGCTCAAATCTTAGCTGATAATTGCGGACAGACGTTCGAAAAAGTGATGAAAGATTTTAACCGCGATCACTGGATGGGAGCTGAGGAAAGTATCGAGTATGGAATTGTAGATGGGGTTTTATAAACACCTTCAACACCAATTTAACCAATGAACATAGAAAAAGAAATAAACGAAATTACTGGGTTTAAAAACCTAGAACTACTCGCCACGCAAGTGGTGGAAGGGTTTATTTCTGGACTTCATAAAAGTCCGTTTCATGGATTTTCTGCTGAATTTGCTGAGCATAAAATTTACAATAATGGAGAAAGCACCAAGCATATCGATTGGAAACTCTATGCAAAAACCGATAAGCTATATACCAAACGCTACGAAGAAGAAACCAACTTACGGTGTCATTTAATTATCGATAACAGTAGTTCGATGCACTATCCGAAGTTAAAACACTTCGATATCAATTCGCTCAACAAGATTGGTTTTTCGGTATTGGCGGGTGCGGCGATTATGAATTTATTGAAGCGACAACGCGATGCTGTAGGACTTTCAATTTACAGCGATGCATACGATTTTTATAGCAACGAAAAAGGAAGCGAACGTCATCACCAAATGTTGTTAGGAAAAATGAATGAGGCTCTAGGTTCGAAAAAAGATCAAGTTAAAACTAAGACTTATACTCATTTACACCTTATTGCAGAAAAACTGAAACGCCGCTCGATGGTATTTTTATTTACAGATATGTTTCAGAGTGATGTGGAAGAGGAGAAATTGTTTGAAGCGTTACAGCACTTAAAGTACAACAAACACGAAATAGTCTTGTTTCATACGTTCGATAAGGAGAAAGAGTTACAATTCGACTTTAACAATCGTCCGAAACGATTTGTTGATGTTGAGACGGGAGATCACGTTAATTTATATGCAGATACGATCAAAGAATCGTATGCTGCTGCTGTGAAAGATTATTTTAATGATCTTGAACTTAAATGCGGACAGTATAGAATTAAGTATGTTCCTGTCGATATTAATAAGTCGTTCAATAAAATTCTTACTACCTATTTGGTAGAAAGACAAAAATTTGGATAAAGTTTAAATTTATTGATAATAACATGCATTTGTTTCAACATGCTATAAATGAATAGGGTTACACGTTATTTTTATGACTTTACAGTATAGATTTTGCCAAGTGTTTTTTCTAAAAGTAATTTTTTTTAAATAAATGTTTGTCAGATTAAATAACAGGCGTATATTTGCCCTCGCTAATAGCGATATTAGTATGCTTAACACCGAAAGGTATAGCAACGGTCTGGTAGTTCAGTTGGTTAGAATACCTGCCTGTCACGCAGGGGGTCGCGAGTTCGAGTCTCGTCCAGACCGCAACAATTCCTTCTTCAAGGAAACTAAGATGTTGTGTTGAGTCCTTTAAATGGGGCTTGTGGTTTAGAAATAAACCAATGAGAAGCTTATCCAAATGGATGGGCTTTTTTTGTTTTAATTGACTTCACAAATTCATAGTTTTATCCATAAAGAATCATTCAGTATCTTTGTTATTAAAAATGCAACGTATGATCTTTAATACGATACAATCCCGTCGTTCCGTGTTTCCTCCGCAATACAATAACGAACCAATTACAAAAGCTGAAATTAAAACCGTCCTAGAAGCAGCGAATTGGGCACCTACTCATCGCCGTACCGAGCCATGGCGTTTTAAAATCATGCAAGGGGAAAAACAAGAAGCGTTTGGGTCTTTCTTAGCGGAAACCTATAAAAAGAATGCGGAAAAATTTTCTGAATTTAAGTATAAAAAGTATTTGGAAAACCCCAAAAAGGCAGGAGCTATTATTGCAATTTGTATGCAACGAGACCCTTCTGAAGCAATTCCTGAATGGGAAGAAATTGCGGCAACAGCGATGGCGGTTCAGAATATGTGGTTAACCGCTCACGAAATGGGTATTGGTGCTTACTGGAGTTCCCCTGAAGTTATCAACCGAATGCATGAGTTTTTTACTATGAATGAAAGAGAAAAGTGTCTTGGCTTTTTCTATATGGGAAAATATGACGATCCACAACCAGAAGGTGTGCGAGCCACTTCTATCGAAGAAAAAACTACTTGGCTATAATTCGTAATACTGCTTTTAAAAACATCATTTAATTATTTCATAACGATTATATAACAGCCAACTTATAAGGGTTGGCTAGGTTTGTTACGCAATTAAAATTGTCCCGTGCGAACAACAACTCTATTTTATATTATTGGCTTTATTAGTTTCATTTGTATTCAGTGCAGTCCCAATGAAACGTATATTTCACGTCCCCAATCTATTTCAAATTATTTTAGCGAAACGCAACAAGCCTTTAAAACTTTAGATAGTTTAGCTACAGAATTTCAGAAAGGGAAGGTCTCTTCAGACATCCTTCAAAATGCGTTAACCGAATCCCGATTAGCGTATAAGAAAATAGAATTTTATGTAGCGTACTTTCATCCTGAATACACCAATAAATACCTAAATGGTGCTCCTTTATTAAAGATTGAAAAATCAGGGAACCAACCCACAATTTCCCCGCCAGAAGGGCTTCAGGTATTAGATGAACTTATCTTTTCTGAAAATCCTTCCGAAGAAAAAGTGCACATCGCCCGACTAGCAAAAAACGTACATACTCATTTTACACAAGTAGCCTCGGCTTTAGCTTCTAAAACGCTTATTCCAGAGGATATTATCACAGCGTCACGGCTTCAATTGGTTCGGATTTTTACATTGGGAGTCACTGGTTTCGATACACCTGGATCTGCAAACGGTATTGAAGAAGCAAAAGTATCGTTAGAGGCTATTGGGGAGGTACTCAATTTTTCAGAAACTAAACTATCTGAAAAACAAAAAAAAGAAGCTACTCAGTTAATACAGGCTGCTATTGCACAATTATCAAAAGCTACGTCTTTCGAATCTTTCGACCGCCTCACTTTTCTTACCAATCATATAGATCCATTATACAAACTATTAGGGCACACTCGTAATCTTAAAAAGCCAGAACATATAACCCAGCAAACTGGATGGAATCTAAACAGTGAAAGTATTTTTTCCGCAGACTTTCTCGATCCTTATTTTTTTGCCCAACTCACTCAAGAAGAAGATAGTAGAGCCTTGCGAGAATTAGGGGAAGAATTGTTTTACGACCCTATTCTAAGCAATTCTAAATCGATAAGTTGTGCAAGTTGTCATAATCCTCAAAAAGCGTTTACCGATGGATTGCCTACATCAAGTAGTAATAAAACTGGAGAATTTGTACTTCGTAATGCTCCCACACTTTTAAACGCTGCTTATGCAGAACGTTTTTTTTACGATGCTCGGGCTTTTAATTTAGAACAACAAGTAGAGCATGTTGTTTTTAATTCGGAAGAATTCGACACCGATTATATAGCTATACTCGCAAAACTATCTGCTCATTCTGAGTATCCTTCAAAATTTAAAAATGTGTTTGTAGATGAGGATATTTCAAGACGAAAAATAGCAAGTGCCTTAGCTTCATATGTGATTTCTCTACGTTCATTTAATAGTCCGTTCGATCGGTTTGTTCGAGGAGAAATTCCCGAAATTTCTTCGGAAGTAAAAAAAGGATTTAATCTATTTATGGGCAAAGGTGCTTGTGCGACCTGCCATTTTGCTCCAAATTTTTCTGGATTGGTTCCTCCTCTATATAGCGATACCGAAACTGAAATTTTAGGAGTGCTTAAAAACCCTAAGTCAGACGTTCCTGTCCTCGACACCGACGAGGGAAGGTGGAACAACGGGATTGCTAGTGAAGCAGCATGGATCTATGAAAAATCGTTTAAAACAACGACCGTTCGTAATAGTTTCGAAACTGCACCATATTTTCATAATGGCGCTTATAATACGCTAGAAGAAGTGCTTGATTTTTACAATAAAGGAGGAGGTGCCGGAATGGGACTTGAGGTAACTAATCAAACACTTCCCGATACGCCGCTCGATCTTAGCGAACAAGAAATACAAGCGATTATTGCATTTTTAAAAGCCCTTTCCGACAATCCCTATACAACTCAAATAAAAGTTTTATAGTTTCTGAAAAAAAATCAAAGTTGATTTTTACTGCTTAAAACTCTAGGACAGATCACAACAATTATAGTGTTAACCTTTATTTTCAATTCGTTTAACATACCTCCATTTCTGAAGCAATTTGGATAATATTCAGTTAAAATTAAAATCTGTTTCGTAACTATTTTTTCAATAAAGGGTAATGATGAGTTTGAATGCTTTGAAGTTCTAAAAAGTAGCTTTGAAGACCTTAACGATCAATTCAAACATATTAAACTTTTAAAAAATGAAAAAAAACCAACTTTATTTAAGATTCATGCTCTTCTTTTCTATGTGCACGCTTTCCATTGCACATACGATGGGAGCAGTGAGGTCTAATGCAACAGTCCTTAATGGCACTTTCCCTTTCGAAGCAGGAAGTAATTGGAGTTACAACGATACTGGTGTCGATCTTGGCACCGATTGGAGAGAAATCGGGTACGACGATGCAGCTTGGCAAAGCGGTCCTGCAAAATTTGGATATGGAGACGGAAACGAAACCACTACATTAGATTTTGGTCCGGACGCTTCAAACAAATATCCAACATATTACTTTCGCTACGAATTTGAAATTGAGGATGCTTCTCTTTACGGAGACCTATTATACAGCATACTTAATGACGACGGCGTAGTAGTCTATGTAAATGGAACCGAAGTAGTGCGTTCCAATATGCCCGAAGGTACCATTACTTATACTACCTATGCGTCTTCTACAATTGGCGGTAGCGATGAAAACGATTTTGAAGATTTTAGCAGCGCCAATCTGTTACAGAACGGTACAAATGTGATTGCCGTAGAATTGCATCAAGCAGATTCGGGGAGTTCTGATCTTGGTTTCGACCTTGCTTTAGATTTTGTGCCTTTAACTATAGAGCCGGCAGCTTACCCATTACCTGCACAATCGGCATGGAGCTATTTAGATACGGGAGTGAGTTTAGACGCAGAGCCTTGGACAACGATAGATTACGACGTGTCTTCATGGGCGATTGGTCTTGCACCGTTAGGATATGGAGATCCCGTAAATACCGAAATTTCTTTTGGTCCCGATGCCAACAATAAATTTATCACAACCTATTTTTCAAGAGATCTTACTGTGGAGCTTTCTGAAATGGCAGAAATGGTAGCCTTCGGATTAAATAGAGATGATGGTGCCGTGGTATATGTAAATGGTGTTGAAGTATTTCGTGATAACATGCCCGACGGTGACATTGATTACCTAACTACTTCTTCTACCATTGTATCTGGGAATGATGAAAATGTGTATTTTATTCATGAAGTACCTAAAACAGTATTTGTCGATGGACTTAACCGAATTTCAGTAGAGCTTCATAACCGTGACGGGCAAAGTTCAGACCTGAAATTCGATATGTATATTCAAGATGCTGAAGAGCCAGTAGAACCATTTGAATGTAGCGAAGGAGAAATAGGTTGTTTTACTTCGATAACACCCACAGGACAGACTTCAAATATGATTCTTCCAAGCGAGCATAGATTTCAACTGCTCTTAAAACAAGGGGATGTTTACAGTGGTGGCGATAATACAGTGCCGGGAAATAATGACTTTACAGGATATGTTCCTATCGAAGGGTCCAGTACCTTAGGGTATGTATCGGTAAATCATGAAAATACACCGGGTGGCGTTTCAATTTTAGATGTACATTTTAATGAAGATACATTATTATGGGAGTTAGATCAAAGTCAGCCAGTAGATCTTTACAACGATGTCTTAGTTACTACTACACGAAATTGTTCTGGAGGTGTTACTCCTTGGGGTACGGTAGTTACTGCCGAAGAATCTACAAATTCTGGAGATAATAATTCCGATGGTTATGAAGATGTGGGTTGGTTGGTTGAGATCGATCCGGAAACAGCTTCAGTAATCGATTATGGTTCAGGACAAGAAAAGTTATGGGCCATGGGTAGAATGAATCACGAAAATGTAGTCGTTTCAGAAGATATGGTAACCGCTTACTACGGTGAAGATGGTGGTACCGATTGTGTTTACAAATTTGTAGCCGATACACCAGGAGATCTTTCCGAAGGAACACTATATGTTTTAAAATTAGATACACCTTTAGCGAATAATGAACCTACCTCGCCTACCGCCACGTGGATTCAAGTTCCTAATACTACCAAAGCAGAACGTAATAACGTACGAAATGCTGCAGCTGCTTTAGGAGGCACAAACTTTAATGGGGTAGAAGATTGTGAAATTCATCCACTAACCGGGGAGATCTATTTTACATCGAAAGGAAAAGGAAGGGTGTATAAATTTTCGGACGATGGTGCGACAATTTCAAATTTTAGAACCTTTGTTGGAGGAATGAGCTACGACATTGCAACTGCTAATGGAACTCTAACCGAAGATTGGGGGGGTGGAAACGACAACCTTACTTTCGATGATAAAGGAAACCTTTGGGTATTGCAAGATGGAGGGAACAATTACATTTGGGTAGTGCGTCCTGATCATACACAAGCCAATCCACGTGTGGAGTTATTCGCATCGATGCCAAATGGGTCTGAACCAACGGGATTAACGTTTACACCCGATTTTAAATTCGGATTTTTCTCGGTGCAACATCCAAATGGAAACAACACACCACAATTAGACGCAACTTTTTCTGAAGTAACCTTTAATGCATCTGCAACAGTGGTATTTGCACTTAATGAAAATATGGGAGTTCAAGCACCTGTGGCAGATTTTGAAGCTTCAACAACCAATACAGTTCCTGGATCTGCTGTTACATTTACAGATCTTAGCGTGAATACTCCAACCTCTTGGTTCTGGACATTCGAAGGCGGAATTCCTGCAACTTCTACCGAGCAAGCTCCAACGGTTGCGTATTTAGAAGAAGGTACGTTCGATGTGAGCCTTACGGTTTCCAATCCTTCTGGAACAAGCGAAGCCTTGGTAAAAGAAGCATATATAGTGGTACAGTTACTAGGAATCGATGAGGTGTTAAAGAATGAAATTTCAGTATACCCAAATCCAACCGACGGAATTGTAAATGTTTCACTTCCAGAATTAAATGGGGAAGCAGCAACAGTAACCGTATTCGATATGTTGGGAAGAACGTTGTTAACCTCGAGTGAGGTGCACAATAACGGCGCCAATCAAACCATTACTTTAGACCTATCAAACATCATGGCAAGCCATCAAGTGTTGATGCTTAAAGTACAGGTGGGAGCAAGTGTGGCTTCGTACAAATTATTGACTAAATAATAGGAATATTAAGAATAAAAGGGCTGGTTGGTGCATGCATCGTACCAGTCCTTTTTATTTTTTCTGAAAAATAAAGCGCTTATGAATTTTTTAAAATGGAATCTTTTTCTGCTTTTTAGTGGTTGTTGTATTTTCTTCGGAAGCGCACAGCATGCGGATCCCTTGAAGAGCAAAGTATACTACAGCATTTCTGAAGCAGCATTAGACACGAACGCCACCCAACTTAATTTGCGTGACCAACAACTGTTTTATGTATCTAATCAATTGGAACAACTACAGCAACTTACGTTCTTAAATGCCATGCAGAATCATTTTGAAACGTGGCCAAAATCTATTTTTGCCTTATCCAATTTGGAAGTACTTAATTTGAAAGGGAACGGACTTACCTATATTCCCGAAGGTATAGAGAATTTAAAACAATTAATAACCCTCGATATTGCCGATAACGGCATAGTTGCCATTTCTGAAAGGATTGGTAAGTTAGAACAGCTTCAGTATTTGTACCTTTCAGGAAACACATTGTCTCGCCTTCCTGAAACCGTAACCTCTTGCACTTCATTACGAGTATTGCAATTAGAGAACAACCAGTTGAGCTACCTTCCCAATACCATGGGAACACTTTCGGTATTAGAAATATTAGATCTTGGTTACAATCAATTTTATGAGTTTGATACGCGTTGGTTGGGGTTAAAGCAATTGCGGGAACTAAATTTAGAACACAATAACTTAAAAGCATTACCAAAAGGTATTTCCTCACTTCAGAACTTAAAATCGCTTAGAATTAATAATAATATTTTAAAGGAACTTCCCGAAGATCTTACCGCTATTTTTACGCTGGAGCTTCTTATTATTTCGGGAAATCCGTTGACCCATTTACCAAAAGACATTGGGAATTTAAAGGAACTTACCACCTTAATTGCGGTCGATACTAATTTTGATAAGGCTGAAAAGAAGAGAATTAAGGAGGCGCTGCCTAATTGTATGGTTTATTTTTAAATTTAAAAAAACAACGAACGAAACTCCCAGGCCTTCCATAGAAACAATCCCAGATAGACTACGGTCGCCAGAAATTTTATAAACGTAGACGCTAAAAATCCTAAAAAAGAACCAAATGCGGCTTTTACTGCGAGGTTCTTTTCTGTTTTATTTACAACTAACTCTCCTAGTAATGCCCCTCCAAAAGCACCGATAAGAATTCCGAAAGGAATAGGAATAAAAATACCGACGATCAACCCTATTGTGGTTCCCCAAGCTCCCGCTTTACTTCCTCCAAATCGTTTAGTTCCCATTGCGGGAATGATGTAATCTAATACATATAAACCGATTGCCACAATTCCTGTAACTACTATAAAGGGCCAATTAAAAGAAACAGAGGGGCAAAGGTGTAAAACTAACAATCCGAGCCAGCTAACGGGAACACCTGGTAATACGGGAAGAAAACTGCCCAAAACGCCAACCAACATAAGCAAAAAACCAATGATCAATAGTGTAGTATCCATACACAATAAGACGGAAGATTTATAAAAATGTTACATTTTATAACTAAAAAATTAGTTTGAACTATAAATTTAGTTATATTTGTGTCACATCAATTTTTATTCAACACACCATGTCTAAACAACTCACCAAAGCAGAAGAAGATATTATGCAGATCTTATGGGATCTGGGCGAGGCAAATGTAGCTTCAATTTTAGAAGAATTACCTAAGCCAAAACCTGCCTATAATACAGTATCGACAATTGTACGTATTCTAGAGAGTAAAGACTTTGTGGATTACCGAAAAGAAGGTCGTGGACATATTTATTTTCCGAAGGTAGCAAAAGCAGAATATAGCAATCAGTCGCTCAATAAATTAATGGAAGGGTATTTTCAAGGATCATTTAAAAGTATGGTGAGCTTTTTTATGAAGAAAAACGACATTAGTATTCAAGAAATGGAGGAGTTAATGAAGGAGATCAATAAAGAGGAAACGTCATGATACATGTAGCAATTCAAATAATCGCTTTTCAACTTCTGTTTCTATTGGTGTACGATGTATTTCTGAAGAAAGAAACATTTTTTAAAGCCAATCGATGGTATCTGCTGGGTACAGCTGTTTTAAGTTTTATTTTGCCTTTTCTGAAAATTGATGCGTTACGGGAACGTATTCCGGAGCAATTTTTTATTACGCTTCCTGCGGTGCTCATTGGGAATAACGGAAGTCAACCCGGTATTTCAGAAATTACTTTAGATGCCGTTACCATTAGCCAGACATCATGGAACTGGATAACCATCGCAACCTGGATCTGGTGTGTGGGGATGGGGATTGCACTTGCAATTTTCCTGTTAAAATTATTTAAAATCCAAAAGTTAAGAAGAGCGGGAATTCTTAGGGAGCGAGCAGATTTTAATCTTATTATCCTTCCAAATACCGACGTGGCCTTTACGTTTTTCGACACAGTTTATTTAGGCGATCAACTTTCCGAAGTACAACAAAAAAGTATTTTGTTACACGAGCAGGTTCATGTAACCGAAAAACATACCTACGACCTACTATTTTTCGAATTGCTTCGAATTGTATGTTGGTTCAATCCGTTGGTGTATGTGTTTCAGCATCGCATGGAAACGCTTCACGAATTTACTGCCGATGCGCGCGTGGCGGCACAAAAAAGCAGGAAAGAATACTATCAAGAGTTATTATCTCAAGTGTTTCAGACCGAAAAAATTTCATTCATCAATACATTTTTCAATCATTCATTAATCAAAAAACGAATCATCATGTTACAAAAATCAAAATCGAAGAACATCTTTCAGTTAAAGTATTTAGTACTCATCCCCGCCGTTTGCGCGATGTTGTTGTACACTTCCTGTTCCGACGAAAGCAAGATAGAAGAAGCTACCGTTCAAGACGACGGGGAAGTGATGACCAAGATCAACGAGCTTTCCGAAGCCATTATGAAAAAAGGAAATCTTACAGACGAAGAAGCCAAAGCCCTAAAATTTTTGGCTACCGAAGCAACGCCTGATGCTAAAGTATATGAGTCGGTGCAGGAATATTTGGATGTAAGTAACAAAGCTGAAATACCCTTTGCAATCATCGATAAGGTACCCACGTTTCCAGGTTGTGAAGGCATGAGCAATGCGGATGCAAAACAATGCATGTCACAAAAAATACAGGCATTTGTTGCAGCCAATTTTAATACGAAAGTCGGGAATAATCTAGGGCTTACGGGGAGACAAAAAATTCGAGCGCAATTTAAAATCGATGCATTTGGAAAAGTTGTGGACCTTAGAGTACGCGCCGAACACGAGGCACTTGCCGAAGAAGCCCAGAGGGTGATTTCAAGCCTGCCCCAAATGACTCCTGGTGAGCATGATGGAAAGCAGGTAGCCGTCTTGTATGCTTTACCCATTCTATTTGAAATAAATGAATAAATTTCTGGCATTCAGTCTAATACTCATTTTCTTTAAAGTCGAAGCGCAACCCGCTTCGGCTTTAGCTGTTGGCGATAGTTTGTTTCAGTTAGGGGATTACACGAAAGCGATTGCCTATTATGAAAAAGTAAGCCCTTCCGAAGCAGCAACCTTTCAATTGGCGAAAGCATACGAAGCAATCGGAAATGTTTCAAAAGCACTTTCTTATTATGAAAAAATCAGCGCTGAAAACAATCATACCACAGTAACGAAATACCAATATGCCCGACTGTTAGGTGCTTCTGGAAACGTTATGAAAGCAGACAGTCTTTATAATATTCTTTCTGAAACACAACCCGGAAATCCGAATTTTAGTTATCAGCGGGGTGTTTTGCGGGAGAAACAGAAAGATACAATGGCAGCAGATTTTTTTCTGAAAACGCTTCAGTTAGATCCCGATCATTTACATGCGAATTACAAGCTCGCCCGCTACTACATTGAAAAGCGAAATTTCGATAAGGCTGAGCCGTATATTTCCAAAGGACTTTCAGCAGACTCGTTAAATGTACGTTTTCTCACCTTACAGGCATTGCAACGGTTTTATACAGATGCTTACCACGATGCGATCGTTGCTTTTGAAAACTTACTTTCCTTAGAGCAAAGCACTGCACAATTACACGAATTATTGGGGAAAAGTTATGCGCACACGAATCAGTTTGAAAAGGCCATCGATCAATACACCCTTCTAATCAATACCTACGATGATAAGAATGCAAAGTGGCATTATGAAATTGGCACCTATTTTTTAGCATTGCACTATCTCGAAAAAGCACAACGGCATATAGAACTTTCGATTGCGCTAAAAGACCTGCCTTTAGATGCTGAATATGTAAAGCTTTCTGCGGTTTTTAAGCGAAGTAAAAACTACAAAAAAGAACTAGAAACGCTACAGTTAGCTCTGCGTGAAAATCCTGATAATGAAGCTGCTATGTATTTACTTTCTGTAGCGGCAGACAACTACTTTGAGGATAAAAATACCGTGCTTACGTATTACGAGAAGTATCTTACTAGGTTCGGAGAAACAGGGAGATACCGGGAGTTGGCAAAACAACGTGCGAGCGATTTAAAAAAGGAACTTCACTTTACAAAGAATTAAGTTTCAGTAAATTTGTACATTCGAACGTATAATTTCTGAAATGAAACATCCGTATATTCTTGTACTTATTTTAGTACTGGCAACTTCTTGTCAGTTCTTTGATACGGAAAAAATTTCGACGGAAACTTTTTATGAAGAAGAGGTAAAGGCGATCGACTGGAAAGATATTGATCAATATCCAGTTTTTAAGCCCTGTGAGTCGACTACCGAGAAGGAATCACAGAAATCCTGTTTTGAACGTACGTTATCGGCACATTTGCTTCAGTCGTTTACAAAACATGACATACATGCATGGAATGATGTGAGTGATACGGTGCAATTGTCTTTTTCAATTAACAAAACAGGAAAAATTCAAATTACCAGTTTGAAGATCGATAGTGTGATTCAGAAAGAATTTCCATTATTGCGGCAATGGATCTACGAGGGTATTGATACTTTGCAACCTATGGAGCCCGCTCACAAAAGAGGAGTTCCAGTGCAAACCGAATTTACCCTACCTATTATTATTACTACGGAAAGTTTATAGATTGAATTTATAGCCCAAGGTAAAATCGAGTGGAGTTTCTCCATTTCCGTCCACACCAATAGCGACAATATCGTTATATGAAAACGTAAGATAACCATTTCCTAGTGCTACATCGGCGCCAATTCCGAAGGCTCCAGGTGCTTGAAAACTTCCTCCCGTTTCCTCAACGGTATTTAAAATAGGTTCGTCTGCTGGTCCGGTGGTTACAAATTCTACTTCATTAGAAGAATAAGTGTACGCTACGATCTTCGTATTTAAAAAGACATCGATACGTTCTGTTTTTATAAACTTAAAGCGATAGTTTAGTGATAATTGAGAAGAGGAATAACTGTAGTCTGATGTGCTTAACGTTTGTTTAAATCGAAGTAATGCGGCATGTCTACGCAATCGAACTTCATCAATAATTTCGAGATCCACCCCGAATGAAGGAGTGGTAGTATTTTCTGGATTGGAAACATACGGATTGTTGGTAATACCAAAAAAGCCTCCTAGGCGGAAGTCTAGTTTTATATCGGGTTTGTCGAATGTATATTCTGGGTCTTTTCTTTTGTTATATGCCACAAAAAAATCGGACAAGCTGGATAGTGTGAGATTGGTGTCGGCAAAACTTATGGCAACATCATCAGCGTGCGTTGCCAGTACGTCTTTGTATTCTTCCTGATAGGTTCCATTTAAACGGGTATTCTTTAATTCCGCAATAGTAGTTCCTTTTTTAGAAAAATAGCGGTATTCTCCGTCGATGGTATTCCATAATAATGTGAGTGGACCTTCAACTTCTGTTTTCAGCACATACGTTTGTCCGTCGACTGTGTATTGTTGTTGTGCTGAAACTAATGAAGAAGCACTAAGAAATACAAGAATAAAAACTGCGTGTAGGGTTTTCATAAGGGCATGATTAAGGATGGTTAAAGATAAAAAATTAATTGGGATGCATGCTATCGCACGTTCTTGATGACATCTTGAACTCGTTTTATTGTATAAATCGTTGAAAGTAAGGCGTAATTTACCACTTTAGCTTGTTGCCATTTATATTGCGTACATCGTTTACGAATGCATTCGCGTTTGGCTTAAAACTTCAATCTCCCTATATTTATTGTAAGTTCAATTGCCACGAAACTCCAAACCTGTCTTCTACAAACCCAAACTTTTGACTAAAACCATAATTATCTAATGGCATCATTATTTTTCCGTTTTCGGAGAGTTTTTCAAAGAGGTTTATAAGCTCACTTTCATTTTCACATTCAATATAGCTGGAAACTGCCGGTGTGAAGTCCCAATCGTGAACTGGAGGGCTGTCACTACACATAAATAAATCTCCGTTTAATTTAAATGTGGCACGCATAATTTTTCCTTCTTCAACAGGTCCATCTTTTCCCCATCGTTGTACATTGATAATCTTAGAATTATCGAATAATTCAACATAAAAGTTCATCGCTTGTTCTGCATTGTTCTTTTGAAATGTAAAAAACGTAGTGATTTGTTGTTTCATATAAGACTTATTTTTGATTGAATTTTTCTAGACTATTTTTTCAGATTGTAATCTCTTACTTTTAACCAACGTATTTCTGCCAATGTTGATCTCTGAACAATTAATTGTCGCTAAAACTAAAATTAGATTGTGTTTCTTCATATTTCTAAGTTCCTTAGCTTATAGTTAACGACTAGGTTTATAAAAAGTGGCGCTGAAAATAGGATGTTACTTTTAGGATGAACAGAAGCCGAATTTTATTTTTCTTTTCTAAATATAACTAAATAAAAAATTTGGCGTACTTTGTAAATATACAAAAACCTCTCGGAAAGCCTGTAATAGCTATGTTTTATACAGGTAGTTTGCAACTGGCTTTTTTTTAGTCGTAAATTCTAATTATTTCGCCATTTCCTTTTCCGTTTACACTTCTTACATACCCGTTAATTACTTTTTTCATTGGTATCGGGTTATGTCCAGGAAAATAGTCTTTATACTTTTCGTAAGCATCTTCTACCATTCCTGAAGAAACAACATTTACTCTAATTCCGTTTTCAATTTCAAGTGCAACCGCTTTTACGAAACTATGTATTGCACCATTTACCATTGCAGCACTTGTAGTTTTTACAACTGGGTCGTCTGCCAAAATTCCTGTGGATAAAGTAATTGAACCATTTGGGTATAAATAATTCTGTCCAATGCGTACAAGATTAACTTGTCCCATAAGTTTACTTTTCAGTCCTATATAATAATCGTCTTCAGAAAGTTTATTGAAATCGTCCCATTTTGCTTCTCCAGCGATACAAATTATAGCGTCTACTTTTTCTATCTTTTCAAACATTGACTTTATCGAACTACTATCAGCAATGTCAACAGTCACGTCTCCATTGGTTCGTCCAGCGATTAAAATTTCGTTTTTTTGTTTAAAATGTGAAACAACAGTTTTTCCTATTGTTCCGTTTCCTCCAATTATTAAAATTTTCATTGTTTTAATATTTAAGTTAAACATTTAGTTTTATTACATTTCTCTTTTTTATTTCTTGACTTATATATTGTTAAAGTTGCAATGACGCTCCAAAGTAAATTAGTTACAAAAGGTGGAATAGCATTGTAGTAATAACAATTTATGGCTATTAAAAGACCTCCGAGAAAGTTTAAGTACTTGCCATAATCTAAATACTTTTTGTTTTCAATAAGGGTTAGGGCATAGGCAAGGATTATTAAGCCTGAACCTGACCAACCTAATATGTCAAATAATAATTTCATAGTTTGTTATATTGCGAAATGTCGATATGAATAATCAAATTTTTTTATGTTAGAAAATCTGTAAACTCCTTAATTGTCTTTTCATTTCTTTTTAAGTAAGACCATTTACCGTGTCTTGTTGATATTAAAAGTCCGCATTTTTCCATATTTGTTAAATATGTTGAAATTGTTGATTGTGATAATCCTGCTTTTTCTTGAATATAGGTAACGCAAACTCCATCATTAAAATGTTTTAGCGTCTCGTGTGGTGGAAAATGTTTTTCTGGTTCTTTCAGCCATTCTAAAATTTGAAACCTTGTTTGGTTTGATAAACATTTTCCTATTTCAGTTGCTGTTTTTAAATTCATATTGCAAACATATTGATAAATCTCGATATATAAAAATGAACTCGTGTTTTTATTTAAAGTTTGATGTTTTTTTTAACTTGTTGCACAAGGGTCTTGTATATGGCTCGTAGCGTATAAATTAGCGATTAATTTTCGGTTAAGTTCGAGCCGATTTTTTTAATTTACTTATTACCTTTTCTTTTCAATAAGCCAAATTAAAAAATTTGGCGGACTTGCAAATATGCCTTAACTTTGGGTAAACTAACTCATTAGCTGTGAGCTATATACGTTGTTATGCTTTGTTACTTGTTTTCATTTATAACTTTTTGAGCACTTTTGTTGTCAGGGTTTAATTCCAGAGATTTTTTATAAGCATTTATGCCTTTTTCTTTCATGCCAAGAGCCAAAAGACAATCTCCATAATAAGCCCATGTATTATATCTTTCCGGATACAATTCTGTATTTACTTTACAAATTTTTAAAGCCTCTTCATATTTGTTTTGGTTCATTAAGTCATAGGCAAGAAAGGTTATTCCAAATTCTGAAGTGTTATACTCGATTTTATCTATATCGTCTAATTTTATGATTTCAATGATTTCTTCAATTGATTTTCCTTGAGCTAAAAGTTCAGATAATTGTTTGCCATTTCTTTGTTTTATAAATTTTCTTTGTTGACGTAAAGTTCTAACACCATAATTTATTCTTTCAGAATCAGATACTTTACTTGTGTCCATTTTGGCAAGTTGTATTGGTTTGCCATTTTGATATTGAGTTCCATAAATTTGAGGTTGATCTTTACTTAACAATAATCTGTCTACTGCCGCTGCTAAAAGCCATTTATCTGCGGTAGAGTCTAATTCAATAGATTTACGCATTAATTTAACAGCCATGCCATAAGCAATAGAATCTCTGCCATGTTGAAATATCATAGCTGCATGATGATAATCTTGTGATGTTCTCACCATATTTGAGTCTAAAAGTTGAGATACTCTAACTTCTCTCAAACTATCTCTTTTTAAAACTAAATTCCTATCCATATTATTCCTGCCTCGATCAGATTGATCATTTTTATAGATTTCAACTAATTCGGCATTGTCCATTATAGGATCAGTAAATACGTTTTTAGAGTTTTTCATTTTGCAGGAAGCAAGTACGAAAGTCAAAGTGATCACAATTGTGAATTTCATATAGTTTGGTTTTAATAAAGCATAACAACGTATATAGCTCATAGCTAATCAGTTGTTTATTTCAAAGTTAAGGCATATTTGCAAGTCCGCAAATTTTTTTAATTTGGCTTATTGAAAAGAAAAGGCAATAAGAAAATTAAAAAATTCGGCTCGAACTTAACCGAAAAGTTATCGCTAATTTGCACGCTACGAGCCATATACAAGGCCGTTAAGTACAGTTATTCTCCTTCTATTATTTCCAAAAGTCTATTCAGTTGATAATCTTCTTTTAAGAAAATTTGCTTTAAACTTCTTTCTATTTTAATGTCAGGTTCTGTTCCAATTCCATCTAATATTTTACCGTTCTTTTGAAAAGAAACCATTGTGCTTATTTTTCCGCGTAATTCTGAACTTGGTAATTCAAATCTTTCGCTGTTACCACTTGAACCATCTGTATTTACACCAACTATTTTTATGTTTGGTAAATTCTTAAATACAGAAACTAAAACAGAAGCAGCACTAAAACTCCTTTCATTCGCAAGTATATATATTGGTTTATTGTAATGAAATTTGCCTTTAGTTATTTTATGACCATTGAGAATATAATAATGAAATTCACTAAATTTTTCTTTACTCAAATCATACATTGGCTCAAATGAATGCATAAACTTGTCAACTGCATTTTGCTCGTCAATGTCTAAATCATCTCTTGAAAATAGATAACGACTTTGTAGTCTCTCTTTAAGTTCTTTATTTAAAGGTAGTTTTCCTCTTTGCTTGGTTGCATTAACGACATATACAGAATCGGGATGAATAAAATAGCCAGCCAATTCTTGGATTAAGTCACGAGTTCCACCTCCATTGTCTCTGACATCTATAATTAAAGCATCACTTTTTTTAGCTTCTGTCATAAATTCATTTAGATAATTGAAGAAAATTGGACAACTCTCTTTTTCTAACATTTCTCCAATTTGGATATAGCCAACATTATTTTTTAAGCTAAAAAATCTTTTGATAAAATCTATATCGTTATACTGTTCTTCCTTGACACGAAAAGTATTTTTAAAAAACCTTTCATCCCATAATGTTGCTCTGTTTTTACCATCAACAAGTTTTACGCTTATTTCTTTTTTATTTCCTTTATTGTCAGATAATGTTATTGGTAATGGATTTGGTAACTCTAATTTAAGTGTTCTAAAAATAGTTTCTATGTCTCTTAAATCTCGTATTGCACTTGTCGCATAAGCATCTTTTGGCGCAAGAATTTCGCCAATATGGATTTTTGGAAGAATTTCTTGGATAGGTGTTTTATTGATAGAATGTAAATATGGAAATTCTGAATTCCAAAATTTATATTCTTTAATATCTCTGTCAAAATCGACCACCAAAACTTTGTCCTTAAATGGTGCAAATGCAAGTGTTAGATAAAGTGAATCTCGTATATCATAATCTTTTATAAATGAATGTCTGTCCCCAATTTTCCCAATAGTTTTAGATAAGAACAGTCCAAAATCAAATTGGGTGATTTTATTGTCAACAACAGTAATTAAATAATTTTCAAAATCTACTCTGTAGTCATATCCGTTTAATCCTTGATAAGAAGATTTGTTTTGAAGAATGTCGTCAACTATTGCTAAATCCCTTTCGATTTGTGCTTTGGATAAATATTCAGTTTCACTTTGAGCCTTGCAAGAAAGCGTGAAGATTGATAATAAAATGATAAAGTAAATTTTCATTGACGATTGTATTTTTAATTGTGCCTAACAAATATATAAGAACCGAAAATAAAAAAGTTAAGATTCAAATGTATAATGAGTTACAGCTTACTTTAGAAGTTAAATTAGTTGAAGGCTGGATTTATTAATGAGTACCTTTTGCCTTAAACGCTCTCCCTTTCCATTCGTAACTTCCCGATACACTTTGTAAGAGTATCGTAACCGTTAGTAACGGATAGACCAACAACGAGGCTATCAGTGCTTTTGCGTTAATTTTAAGTTCAAAAAAATGTGCGGAGGTGTAAAGCATATAACTATCGATTCCCCATTTTAGAATTACAAATAAGAAGTAAAAATAGAAAGTCGATGGAGATATAAATGCAGAAACCCATCCTAAGAGCAATCCCAAGTTTGTCATCAATACCCACATTCCTAGTAGTTTCGAGATCCAATTTTCCTGTTGTGAAGTTTTCGAAGCCCACCGTACCCGTTGTGCAAGTACTTTTTTCCAAGTGGGTTGTGGATGTGTGGAAACAACCGCATCTTTCGATTTTAAATACGTAACCTGTTTTGGAAAATGGTCCCTGATTTTATCCAATAAAAAAATATCATCCCCACTCGCAATATGATCATTTCCCGAAAATCCGTTTACCGTTTCAAAAGCATCTTTCTGGTAGGCAAGATTAGCGCCATTGCAGAGTAGCGGATGTTGTAATCCGAAGCCACCCATAGTGACCATTTGTAGGCTCAGTCCGTCTAATTGCTGAAATTGTTGCACGACCTTAGTAGTGCTTGTATACAAAATAGGCGCGGCAATTAGCACCGGGTTTTGCAAAACGATGCAATTATGGAGTGCTGTGAGCCAAGTAGGAAGTACTTCACAATCCGCATCGGTAGTAACGATCCACTGGTTTTTTGCGTGGTGTAGGGCTTCAGAAATAGCATCTTTTTTAGGGGAAGCTGAGGTTCGTTTATTTTTTAAAATAGTATGTCTAAATTCAGGATGAGCTTTTAAGGTGTTACCTAGAATTGCTTCGGAAGCATCTTCGGAAGCATCATCTACAAAAAGCACTTCAAAAGCTTCAGAAGGATATGAAAGTTGTAATAAAGAGGCTACTAACTTCGGAAGGTGCTGTGCTTCATTTCGAAACGGAATAATAATAGAAAACCGGGTAACTTCTTCCGAAGCAGTTTCAGTAGTAGGTACTTTTTTATCTTCCAAAGCAGTTTCCGAAAGTGATCTAAAACCATACAATAGCATCCCTAGACTAAAAGCGTATCCTAACAATAGTATTCCGAAGATATAGATCATTCCTTTTCCAAAGTATAAGTGGCAACATACAGACTTCCCCAAACTGCTGGAATTACAAAATTAAGCAGCCACATGAGTAATACGGTAGAAAGTACGATTATTTCAGAAACGCCGGCGAGCGAAAATAACCAAACGGCGACTCCTCCACGTACGACAACATCTAATACAAATAACGTGGGAATGGCAGATACAAATAAGTACATGGCAAAAATGAGACACATGCCTTCCTGCCAAGAAATAACCGCTCCAAAGAACCATAGCGTAAGAAGAAACAAACTGCTAAATAGGGTGTATCGAATTAAGGAGAATAGAATAGTTTTTAATGTTACGTTCGTTGGTAGTTGCTTAATGTAGGCCGTCACATTTACAATCGAGAGTCCTTTGGTTAAGAAATCTCGCTCTTTAAAAAGGTATCCAAATACTACTAATAGTACAAAAATAACAAGGAATAATAGTGTATTTAGTATCGAAAAAGTTAGTACTTGTTTGTTGAGTAAATACGCAAGTCCGATACCACCAAAACAACCCGTAGCTGTAAGTTGCATTCCGTTCGAAAAAAACGTGAGTAGCAGTATTTTCTTTCGGTCTTTCTTCGGAAAAAAATAGGCTTTGGCTCCGTACTCTCCAATGCGATTAGGTGTAGCTAATGAAACTGTAAGCGAAGCTAGCGATTGTTTCAATGCTGTTTTAAAGGGTATGTGCCGCACTACTGAAGCTATTGTCTTCCATTTTAAAATCTCGAAAAACCAATTTAAAGCAGCGAGTAAAACAAACAAACAAAAAGAGCGAAGTACATGTTGTTTAGAAGCAATGAACTGTACAAAATCCGAAAACCTCAGTGTCTCGCTGTGAGTTACTTTGTAATAGATATACCCAAAGGTGATCGTTAGTATAAAAACCTTTAGGGCAACGAATAGATATTGTTTAGATTTGTGGGAAGGCTGCATACGCGTGCTAAAGTACTAAATTTACCCACGAATGACTTCAGAAAAAATCATATTAGGCATCGACCCCGGGACGACCATCATGGGGTTCGGACTCATAAAAGTGGTGGGAAAAAAAATGGAGTTTCTTCAGTTAAACGAACTGCAACTTTCTAAATACGACGATCATTATGTGCGTTTGCGCTATATTTTTGAACGCACCATCGAGCTCATAGACAGCTACCATCCGGACGAAATTGCGATCGAGGCTCCTTTCTTCGGAAAAAACGTGCAATCGATGTTAAAGCTAGGAAGAGCTCAAGGAGTTGCCATGGCAGCAGGATTATCACGGCAAATTCCCATTACTGAATATTCCCCTAAAAAAATTAAAATGGCGATCACCGGAAACGGAAATGCCAGTAAAGAACAAGTGGCTAAAATGTTGCAAAGCACACTTGGATTAAAAACGCTACCAAAAAACCTAGATAGCACCGATGGTCTTGCGGCAGCGGTGTGCCATTTTTACAATGCAGGACGTATCGAAACGGGAAAAAGCTACACGGGTTGGGCGGCATTTGTAAAGCAAAATGAAGATCGAGTTAAGAAGTAATTCTAAGCAAGGAACCAACAATGAGCGGCATCTACATCCACATCCCATTTTGTAAGCAGGCGTGTCATTACTGTGACTTTCATTTTTCAACCTCACTAAAACACAAACAGCGCGTTATCGATGCGATCTGTAACGAATTACTACTTCGGAAAGATGAAATTAATGAGGTCGTACAAACCATTTATTTTGGTGGAGGAACACCGTCTTTGCTTACTTCGGAAGAACTTATACAACTTTTTGAAACCATTCAAAAACACTACGTCCTCTCTGAAAATCCAGAGATCACACTAGAAGCCAACCCTGACGACCTTTCTGAAGCAACCCTCGAAGCTTTTTCAAAATCACCCATTAACCGACTTTCCATCGGAGTCCAATCCTTTTTTGAAGAAGACCTTACTTTAATGAACCGAGCACACAACGCAGAGGAAGCATTGGCGTGTATTAAAATGGCAACCAAATATTTTCCGAATAGTAGTATCGATCTTATTTACGGCGTTCCAGGAATGCCTGTCGAACGATGGATTAAAAACCTCGATATCGCGCTTAACCTAAATGTGCCACATCTTTCCTGTTATGCCTTGACTGTTGAGCCCAAAACCGCATTAGAAACTTTTATTAAAAAAGGAATAGTGCCTCCCGTCGAAGATGCTTTAGCGGCAGCCCATTACGAACATTTGTTGGAAAAAACCGAAGCCGCTGGATACGAGAATTACGAATTTTCAAACTTTAGTAAACCTGGTTTTTACTCTCAAAACAATACAGGCTACTGGATGGGGAAACCCTATTTAGGCGTAGGACCTTCTGGACATAGTTACGATGGTACACGCAGAAGCTGGAATGTGAGCAACAATACTAAATATATAAAGGCGATCGAAGCAGGCATTCTTCCTATAGAACGCGAAACACTTTCGGTAAGAGATCGGTACAACGAATATGTAATGACCCGTCTTCGCACCATAGGAGGTATTTCTTTGGAAGAAGTAGCAGCCAACTTCGGAAAAGATTATAAAACGTATGTATTACAACAAGCTGATCAACATCTTAACACTAAATTACTAGTACAGGAAGAAGACCGATTAAAAGTAACCCGAAAAGGAAAATTTTTAAGCGATGGAATCGCTAGCGATCTGTTTTTAATTTCACTTGATTAAGTATTATCTTCTATTATCGTATCTTGTTATCTCAACTTGATGGTACTATGCACGCAACTTTTAAAATTAACGATACGCTCTTAACTGCCGATCTTTCCAAACCATTAGATATATCGATTCCTTTATGTAATTCAGAAAAAAATCCATTAGCGTGGTATTTGGAGGCACCTAAAATAGAGCCCGTAAAGCTCGACAATTGGGTGGGAAAAGTGAGTGAGGGAGCTTCCGTAAATTTTAATACTATTATGTTTAATCCGCATGCACACGGTACACACACCGAATGTGTGGGGCATATTTCGAAAGAGTTTCATTCGGTGAACGAAGCCCTGCAATCGTTTTTTTTTCATGCAAAAGTGATTTCAGTCGTGCCAGAAACCATAGGAGAAGACGCAGTCATTCCGAAGTCACAGATCGAGAAAGTGCTTAATGGAACGATTCCCGAAGCATTAATTATAAGAACGCTTCCCAATACGGCTTCAAAAAAACACCGGCATTATTCTCATACCAATTGGCCTTACTTGCATGAGGAAGCTGCGTTACTTATACGTGAATTAGGAATACAGCATCTTTTGATTGATCTGCCTTCCGTAGATAAAGAAAAAGATGAGGGTGCTTTATTGGCCCACAAAGCCTTTTGGAATTACCCCGAAGCACCACGATACCAAGCCACTATTTCAGAATTAATTTATGTCCCTAATTCTATCCAAGACGGGGAATATCTTTTAAATTTACAAATAGCACCATTTCATAATGATGCTGCGCCAAGTAAACCTATTCTTTACACGTACATATAACATGAACCGCATTTTAAAAATCGAGGAATTTGCTCAGTTTGTCTTAGGTATCGCCCTATTTTCACAGCTTTCTTATGTGTGGTGGTGGTTTCCAGCATTATTGTTAGTGCCAGACATCGGAATGCTCGGCTATTTAATTAACCCCAGACTTGGTGCCATAACATACAATGTATTTCATCACAAAGGAATTGCAATCGGCATACTCCTTGCAGGAATGTTTTTATTCGGAGACCTTTGTACTTTAATTGGTGTAATTTTGTTCTCGCATTCGGCAATGGATCGCATGTTTGGCTACGGATTGAAATATCCCGATAGTTTTCAAAACACACATCTTGGAACGATAGGAAAAAAATAACAATGGAATTATTATTTATAGGATTAGCGTTTGGAGCGGTTGTCGCGTATTTTGTGTTCTCTTTTTTCAGTAAAGGAAGAAAGAAACAACGCGTTAATTCGCAGTCGGTTATTTTGATGGAAAAAATTCGAAGTGTCTGTAAATTTATTACGGTGGAAGGGGATTTTTCAGAAATATACCATTATGAAAATGTAAAAGATAAATGGCTCAATCTCTTCCTCGGAAGTAAAAAGGCACTCGTACTTATTGAAGCCAAAGCACATATCGGGTTCGATCTTACCAAAATAAAAATGGATGCCGATACGAATACGAGAACGATCACCCTTACCAATTTTCCGCAACCAGAAATGCTTACCATCGAAACCGACTTTAAATATTACGATAAAAAAGAAGGGTGGGCAAATCCGTTTACCGCGACCGACCTCACAGAAATTAACCGAGAAGCAAAACAACATATTGTAGACAAAGTGCCAAGTAGTGGCTTGTTACAGGAAGCATCTAAACAAGCTTTAGAAACCATTCATTTAATGGAAAAACTGGTAGAAACCATTAATTGGAAACTCGATTATTCGGCATTGCAGATAGAGACACCAGTAAAAAAAATAAGCTCAGAAAAAAATGAGATCGCTTAGTAGACTACAAATTAGGGGCGCCAGATTGGTTTTATTCGTATTGCTCTTCGTGGGAAGCTTTTCAATATCTTTTGCGCAGGATTACGAGCGCGTAGATGCTACCATTCAATTATACCCTGAAGAGTTTCAGAACGCGGAAGCACTCTCTAAATTAATAAGCCGTGATTTTTTTACTTCGGAAGAAAAAGTGCGTGCCATTTACAGTTGGATCATTCAAAATGTAGCGTACGATCCAGAAGAGTATAAGCAATTTAATTTCAGTTTTAAAGATTATAGGGAACGGAATACTAAAGAAGAGAAAACACGCGAACAGATCATAAAAAGAACGCTTCAAAAAGGAGTTGCCGTGTGTGAAGGGTATGCGCTGTTATTTGAAAAACTATGTGAATTACAAGGCATTCCTAATTATCTCGTGCGTGGAGACACCAAAGCTGGGTTTCAAGATATAGGAAGACCTTTTAAGAAAAGCCATATGTGGAATGTAGCAACCATCGATGGTAAGTCGTATCTTTTCGATCCTACCTGGGGTGCAGGAAGATACAACGGAACCTTTATAAAGGATCCAAGCTATTTCTATTTTAAAACACCGCCGGAATTATTTTTTAAAAACCATTATCCCGACATGTACGAAGATGCCTTTATCGATGAGGTAATTTCTAAAGAAGTGTTTGCGAGCATGCCAATTATAATTCCCGAAAAGTTACGTCGTGAGGATGTAGAAATGCCGCTTAACGGAATTATTTCTTCCCAAGGTGCCAACGGTGAAGTCACGTTTCAGTTACGAAATGTAAATCCGGAATTGATCTCATATTCGTATGGGGCTTCAAAAAAGGAAGTAACTCGTATTAAAAAAGAAGACAACCGGTTGCATTTTGTAGTGCCTTTACAAATTGGTGTTGAAAATCTGTTAATCTATTTCGACGGAGAACCAGCATTGGGGTATAAAATTCAATAATATGAATGTAGAAGAATTTAGAAGTTATTGCATGGCAAAAAAAGGCGTCACCGAGTCCTTCCCTTTCGATAACAGCACCCTTGTGTTTAAAGTAATGAATAAAATGTTCGCGTTGTGCTCGCTCGAAAAACATCCCTCTTCCGCCAATTTAAAATGCGATCCCGAACGTGCCCTCGAATTGCGGGAAGAATACGATGGAATAATTACCCCCGGATACCACATGAATAAACAACATTGGAATACGGTTGTATTGGAAGGAATTCCGAAGAAATTAGTGCTCGAACTTATCGATCATTCTTACGATCTAATAGTAAAAGGTCTCACAAAAAAATTACAAGCCGAATTAGCTGCTTTATGAAACAATCGCCCCTCGAATTTTATACCGCCCAAATTGAAAAATATCGTCAGGAATTACAGGTTCTAAAGAAAAAACTTACCCTGTCCAGTACATTACGGTTACTGATTTTTATAGGAATTTGCGTTGCAATTTATTTTGCCTTTGGAGATACTCGTATTGTTATTGCTATCATTCTAGCCGGAATTGTAAGTTTTATCTGGATGGTTTCACGACATAGTAACTTACAATACCAACGAGATCTTAAAAAAGCACTTATCGCGGAGAATGAAACAGAATTGGAAGTATTGAGTGGCGTATTTCATCACCTTCCTGAAGGTGCAAAATACCATGATCCCCTGCATGCGTATTCACAGGATATTGATCTCTTCGGAAGGGGTTCGTTTTTTCAGTACATGAACCGAACCGCATTAGAAAGTGGAAGCGATGAACTTGCACACTTATTTACTGAAAACTCGATTGAAAATATTCCAGAAAAACAGCAAGCAGTTGCCGAACTTTCTAAAAAAGCTTCTTGGCGACAACAATTTTCTGCCATCGGCTCTTTAGTAAAAACGGAAGTTTCATCGCACTTTGTAACAGATTGGTTGCAACACTATACAGCGTTTATACCTAAAGGGATCAAAGCCATATCGTATGGTTTCTCTATAGTGTCTGCACTTTTGCTGGGACTCTATTTTTTCGATCAGATATCAGGTTATATTGTTTTTGGGTGGTTTTTGTTAGGATTAGCAATATCGGGGCGGTATTTAAAAAAGGTAAACGAATTATCTTCTAAAACGAATGCCATACAGAGTACGTTCGAGCAATTTTATAAATTAATCGCTGCAATTGAAGGCGAAACATTTACTTCGGAATTATTATCGGAAAAAAGAAATGCAGTGATAACAAGCAACCGAAAAGCCTCTGAAGCGTTACAGCAATTCTCAAAACATCTCGATGCGCTCGACCAACGGGCGAATATGCTAATTGGTGTGATCGCTAACGGATTCATGCTACGCGATTTGTTACAGTCACACCGTATTGAAAAATGGATTTCTGAAAATAAAGATCAGGTGAACGGATGGTTTAAGACCGTGACTTTTTTCGATGCGTACAACAGTCTTGGAAATTATGCTTTTAATCATCCCGATTATGTATTTCCCAAAATAGCCAGCGGAAATGAACTACTTGCGATAACAGAAGCGGCACACCCGTTATTAAACCCGGACGTAGCTATACGCAATGACATTCAAATCGATTCTGAGGAATTTTTTATTGTCACCGGTGCGAATATGGCGGGGAAAAGTACGTTTTTACGAACGGTTGCTTTACAGATTGTTATGGGTAATGTCGGGTTGCCAACCAATGCAAAAGAAGCCCTCTACAAGCCAGTAAAATTAATCACGAGCATGCGTACCACAGACAGCCTCACCGATGATGAATCGTATTTTTTCAGTGAATTGAAACGCTTAAAATTCATTGTGGATGCGATAGAAAAAGACAGCTACTTTATTATTTTAGATGAAATATTAAAAGGAACCAACAGTACCGATAAAGCCATCGGCTCCCGAAAATTTGTAGAAAAACTAGTGGCGAGTCACTCCACGGGAATCATCGCAACCCACGATCTTAGTTTGTGTGAAGTTTCAGAAACATTGCCCGAAGTAAAAAATTATTATTTCGACGCACGAATAGATAACGACGAATTGTACTTTGATTATACGTTCAAGCCCGGAATTTGTAAGAATATGAACGCCTCTTTTCTCTTGAAAAAAATGAATATTGTAGACTAACCACAATGGACTCACTTACACAAATCGTTTTAGGAGCTGCCGTTGGTGAAGCGGTCTTAGGAAACAAAGTTGGAAACAAGGCGATGTTATACGGTGCCATTGCCGGCACAATCCCAGATTTCGATGTGGCTGCTCGATTTTTAACCGATACGGTCACTGCCTTGGAGATGCATCGCGGGTTTACACATTCTATTCTTTTTTCGGTGTTGTTTGCCCCTATCTTTGGATGGCTCACTTCCCGTTGGGAGCAGCGAGCCAGTTGGAAACAATGGTCGTGGCTTTGGTTTTTTTGTTTTGTCACACATCCGCTGCTGGATGCTCATACTACTTGGGGAACGCAATTGTTCTGGCCGTTTGATCTTCGAATGGCGTACAAAAATATTTTTGTGATCGATCCGCTGTACACGCTCCCTTTTTTACTCTTTTTGTTGTTGGCGTTATTTCAGAAGAAAGGCAGTGACCGACGAAGAAAATTAAATACCCTCGGACTAATTGTAAGCACAAGTTATTTAGCCATTACCCTTGTGTTAAAAGGAATTACCTATGTAAAATTTGTGGATGCGCTTGAGGATCAGAAGATTCTGTATACCGATATTGAGACCAAACCGAGTCCTTTAAATAGCATTTTATGGACCGCAAATGTTGAAACGGAAGATGCTTTCCTTATTGGAGATTATTCTTTTTTCGACACCCAGCCCATTGCCTTTCATTCCCATCCTAAAAATCATGCGGCTTTGGGTTCGCTTGAGAACGAAGACAAAATACAGCGATTAATAGACATTACGAACGGCTGGTATACTGTTTCAGAAAAGGAAGGAGCCCTTTTTTTCAATGACCTTCGATTTGGATTGCTTAGTGTCGATCCTAAAACCGATCGCTATGCTTTCAGTTACAAAATTGAAACCTCTTCAGAAGGAATAAATATTATTGAAGAACCCAAGGAACGTGGAGATGCGAAACAATTATTATCTGACCTTTGGCAGCGAATAAAAGGGAATTGAATTTAGCACTGCGAACAATCTACCCACAACTCATATCGGCAACAATCTTCCATTCCCCATCGATCTTTTTAAAAATGATCATAAAAATACCATTGGCATCGCCTATTTTTCGTTTCAGAAAAAATTCACCCATGACCCAATAACTTCCAGCTTCAATCTGGGAAATATCATTGATTTTAAAATTTAATGTTCCGCTGTGCTCTTTCGTGGGGTAGCCTTTTTTATAATTGTCGAGCGTTTGTTGCCAGCCTTTAGTTAATCCGCTTTTTCCGTAGAATTTAAGAGAATCACTTTTCCAGTAGCCTTGCATAAAAGCTTCTAAATCGTTGTTAGACCAAGCTGTTTGCTGGGTTTTTAGTACGGCTAAAATGGCCTCCTTGTCTTGAGCCTGTGTAGTTTTTTGCGCCGAACAGCTCACTATTACAAGCATGAAACAAAATACGAGTAGTTTCTTCATGGGTACGTAAGTTTATTTGTATTAAGATCTAATGTTCATTATTCTACGGGAGATTTATGTAAAGTGCGATTAGTTCTTAGCACTTTAATAAGTGGTCATAAAATCTTCCGCAAAAACGGTTTTCAGTCTAAAGATAAGTTCTTTAGCGTTGTCTTTGCTAAAAACCATTGGCGGTTTTATTTTAAGTACGTTGTAATCGGGGCCGTCGGTGCTCATTAAAATGCCCAGTTCTTTCATACGGTCGGCGAGGTAGGCTGCATGTTGCGGTAATGGCTTTTTCTCTGTGGTGTTAAGTTCAAAACCTAAGAAGAGACCTTCTCCCCGCACATCCCCAATAATAGGGAACTCTTCTTGTAAAGCAATGAGTTCATTTTTTAAGAAGCTACCAACGTCCAATGCGTGCTGTTGTAAACCTTCATCATCAATAATTTCCAGCACAGTTCTCCCAATCGCACATGAGACAGGATTGCCTCCAAACGTATTAAAAAATTCCATCCCGGTGTCGAAGGCTTCGGCGATTTCTTGGGTGCATGCGACCACTGCAAGGGGATGTCCGTTTCCGGCAGGTTTTCCCATGGTAACAATGTCAGGAATTACATCGTATAACTCGAATGCCCAGAAGGTTTTTCCCATACGCCCAAATCCGGTTTGTACTTCATCGGCAATGCAAATCCCACCTTCTTCTCGAATGTATTGATAGATTTTTTTAAAATAGTTTTTTGGCGGGACAATTTGCCCTCCACAACTCACCATAGATTCTCCAATAAACCCAGCTACTTTTTCGTCGATTATTTTTAAATGCTCAATATGACGTTTGGCATAGCTGGCGTATTTGCTGCCACTATCGGCATCGGTATGCCGTCCACGATAAGGGTCGGGCAGTGGGAGAATATGAGTGTGTTCGGGTTTTCCGCTGCCGCCTTTTCCATCGAATTTATAAGAGCTCACATCCATTGCGGCGTTGGTGTTTCCATGGTATCCAACTTCGATCGCCATGATCTCTTTTCTACCAGTGATAGATCGTGCCATGCGTAATGCTAATTCGTTGGCTTCACTTCCTGAATTCACAAAATGTAATACCGATAATTCCTTCGGAAGTTTTTTTAATAACGCATCGGCATAATTAATGATTTCTTCATGAAGGTAGCGGGTATTAGTATTTAACACTGCCATTTGTTGTTGTCCGGCGGCCACTACACGTGGATGTTGGTGTCCTACATGATTTACATTATTTGCCGTGTCCAAATATTTTTTACCCTCAATGTCAATAAGGTATGCACCTTCTCCCCGAACAATATGCAGTGGTTTTGAGTACGACAAACTTAGGCTTCTTCCTAAATGTTCTTTTCTGAAATCAATGATGGCTGTTTCTGAAAGTGAACTCTTTGAAGGAGAAAGATTTTCTTTAAAAATTAAATTTGGATCGGGGCAGATGCTTTTCCAAACGGGTATTTCTGAAGGAAACGCTACTCCATTAAAATTTTCGTTGTTTCCAAGCAGGTCCAAGATGAGCTGAAAATGTAAATGAGGTGCCCAGTTTCCGTTTTCAAAATGTTCACCGATACGTGCAATCTGTTGTCCTTGTTTTACAATGTCACCCACATTAAGTTGCTCGAGTGTCTCCAATGTTAAATGACCGTATAATGAATAAAATGTTCCTTCGGTAAAGGTATGTTCCAGAATAAGCATGGGACCATAATCTTTGTCGTAATCGTTATGGTGAACAATTTTTACAATTCCGTCGAAAGGTGCATGTATCGGCGTTTGTGCAGGTACCCAAAAATCGGTTCCCAAATGTGTGCTGCGGTATTGCGGACCGTTATTTCCTTCACTTTTAAAAGCTTCGGTCGTGTAAAATGGTCGTGTTTCTAAGTATCCATTTGCCAGAATTGTCGTTGGATTTGTTTTAGAAAACTGCTTCAGTTTAAATTCTGAAACCTCCGGATCGCTGTATTCTGAAAGGTTCCCAAGCAAGGTACTTCCCACACTCATGTCGAGCACGGTAACACTGTCGATGTGTTGTGTAGGAAAAAAGGTTGTAAGTGAAATGGTATTTGAAAGCGCCCATTTTTTAAAGGCTTCTTCGGAAGGGTGTGCAGGATATCCACAGGCATTTCTGAAAGTATAATGAGCAAAATTGTTATTCACTTCAGCCCATTTCTGAAGCGCTTGCCAAGCGGGTTTTTCACTAATTACATGATAGGTATTCGAAGGGTCTTCTTCTTTCCGAAGGGACGATTTTGTAACCGAGACCACCAACCGCATTCCAATAAGGACGTAGAGGAGTTCCAATTCTTTTTCTGAAAATGGGTACTCACTATGATAGCCTTTTACTACTTCGGCAGCTGCAGCCAATGGATCGGGAAGCTCCATAATCGCGTAGCAGATGGTAATGGCTGCATCGTTTATGGTTTGTGTGTATACAGCATCACCAAAATCGATAATACCGGCAACCTCCGGGTCTTTAAGATTGTTAGAAACGAGAATGTTGTAATCGTTTATATCGTTATGAACCACACTTTTAGGAAGCGTTTCATATTTTTTTTGAAGTGATTTAAACAGCCGTTGGAAATGTAAAATAAGATGTTGTTCTTCTTCTGAGAATCGATCGGCATATGGTACGGTCCAAGCTGCTTCAGCGAGATCCCATTCTAACGTACGTTGTGCGTGAGTATGTTTAAAATCTTGTAAAGCACATGTAATAGTTCCGGCTGCTATTCCTAAACTTTTACGAAGGCTTGTAGTCTTAGGATTTACACGTGCCCACAATCTTCCTGGCACCCAACTTAACATACGTAGTTGGTAAGTTGTACCGTTTAAAGTTAGGGTTTTTATATACGAAGCATCGGAAGTTGCCATAGCTTCGGGAAGCGCAATGGCTCGTGTTTTCTTTTTTAAATGTTGAAGAAGTTCTATCTGAAAATCTAAATATCCGGTGTCTGGTGTCGCTTCAGAAATTTTTAAAACTGCTTCTGAACCCGATTCGGTTTTAACATGAAAATTTATATCCATATCACCCGGTAACGGGGTTGTTTCAGAAGTTATTCCGAAGTGATTAAAAACCAGTTCTGAAGCTTTTTCCGTAGAAATAAGTGGTACCATAACATACATATTACAGTAACAATAATACTGAAAAAGTGTTAGCAGTCCCTTAAAATAATAGAGGAACTTTCTTAATTATATTAGGGGATGTTTTATAAGATACTTTTTTGTTTTTTATAAAAAGAATCGGCTTGTAACTGCATTAATTCTCTCGCTTTTTTACGTTTGTAGTCGTATAATTCTTGTTCTTCTGCGATATCGGCATACACCTTATTATTTATATTTCTATCTGTAGCAACTAATACATCACGCTGTAACTTTTGTTGGACAACCCAAGATTTTAAAGCACTTTCCTGTTCTTCTAATTTAAGATCGTAAGCACCTTTTGGTGCTAATAATTTGGCAATAATTGGTGACGTCTCGATTGCTAGAAACAATAAAAAGATAAAAAAGGAAGGAAGCCAGGGAAGTTTGTCTAAAGCATTCACTCTTGCCATTAGTCCATCGAAACCATCAATTACTGGTTGGGTTTCGGCTACTTTTGCATCATATTCGAGAGCGAGCGTCGCCATTTGTGCTTCTAGTCCTGAGATTTTTTCGGCATTCATCACCTTCAACGCTTGTAGCGCTGTTAATTCTGCATCATGTTTCTCTCGCTTCTCTTTGTATACAGGTCCTTTTCCTAATCGCTCAGTACCTTTTCTCCCTTCAGCTTCGGCAATATAAGTATCGTATAATTCATTAACAGATGCCTCCTTATTTATCACTTCATTTTTTAATCCATCGATCTCAGCTTCTAACGCTTGTAAAGAAGGGGTATATTGTAAAGCTAACTGATCTTTATTTGCTAGTGTTAAGTCATTTTTTTCTTGCAGAAGCACTTGATTTATCTCTTTTTCAAAAATTTTCATTTCAAGTGGTTTAGAGATTACAATGGCAATTATAATCGCTAAAACGATTCTAGGTGAGGCTTGTAAAATTTCGTCGAAAAAATTTCCTCTTTTTTTAATAGTCGAAACAATAAAACGGTCTAGATTAAAAATAAGAAGTCCCCAAATTATTCCGAAGAAAATCGCGGAGAATAGGGTGTCGAAAACAGTATATAGCGCGTAAGACCCTGCAATAGTCGCCATCACAGCGGTAAAGAAAACCGTAGCGCCAATGCCTGCGTATTTGGTGCGTTCCCCGGGTGAGCATTCTTTTAAAATATCGGTATCGGCACCGGAGCAGAAAATAAAAAAGCGTTGTAACATAATTTGAATGATTTTGATTGACACCATACAAAACGTTATTTCAAATAATTTGTTGTCACGATTAAAAGTATAAATAATCGTTAAAAGGTAATTAAAGTCGATTAAATACAATAATTTTTGTATTTTTGTTTTTCATTAACGTAACTTTAACAAAGTTTCGTCCTCAAATCTTAAGCTATGAGATATTTTGCCTATATACTATATATTTTTTTAATACCCTTTACGATGGGTGCACAAGTTGGAATTGGTACTACCAATCCACATCCGTCATCCATTATTGATATGACCTCTACCGAAGGGGGATTACTAACACCTAGAATGAATACTTTAGATCGTGTGGGTATTTCGAGTCCAGCCAAGGGATTGTTGGTGTTCGATACCGATTTAGATCAATTTTATTATTTTGATGGAACAGTTTGGACTCCCATTGGAGCAAACGATAAAAGAAACAATTATAAACTGGTAAAAGATATTTCTGATTTAGCTGACGAATTAGTCGCTGGGGGTGGCTCTAGGTATTTAATGAATGCTAATTATTTATATGAAATTAATGGTATCATAACGTTCGACTTTCCCATAGAAATGAATTCTTCTTATATAGAAGGGGTCGACGTAAGTGAAGATGTATTATATAATAATTCCGGTTCAACTTTATTTATTGGAACTACGGGAGGAAGTATGCGAAACCTTACAATTAACGCAAACGGAAATCAAATATTTAATATTACAGGATCGGGAGCTTCTAATATCATCTGTAACAGTATGATTTATCTAGGTGCAAGTTCCATTGGAAGCATAAGTGGAATGAATGTGGTTTATTTTAATGTATCGCAATATGTAGGGAATACTACGGGATTGTCTATGAGTAATATTTCTACTGCTTTTATGCAAAATGTCTTTTGGACAGCGTCTAATACAGGTACTTTTTTAACCCTAACCGGATCTATTACGAATTTTCAGGCTGCTAATGGAAGAATCGTTGTCGATAGTGGTGAAACGGGTGTAAATGTAAGTGGTAATCCGACGATTGTAAATTCTGCAGCCATTAGTGCCATTAGTTTTATTGGTGCTGGTGATCGGGTAAATGGATATACTTCGGGAAGTTATACCGGGTTTAATTTTACTAATGCATGGAACGTTCGATGCCAGGGAATACCAGAAGAAACAGATAACGAAGCAGCGGGAAATTTTTATAACACAAACACCCTTTCTACAGGTTTTACACAGTCTATTACTAATGGAACTGCACAGGAAATACAAGGGAACGGTACTTTTGCTGCCGATAAATTATTCCGTTTTAACGCAACAGGCGGAAACCGGTTAACCTACACAGGAGTGGATGCACGAAATTTTCAAGTGAGTGCTTCTGTGTCCTTGCGTGTAACCAATGCTGACACTAATTTTTATGCCGTAGTTCTTGCAAAAAACGGAGTTCTAGTAACCGAATCTAATGCCGTAGTATATATTGCTAACGATGCTCAAATCCAGAATGTCTCTATAAATAGTGTTGTATCTTTAGTTAGCGGAGACTTCATAGAATTATATGTGCAACGTCTTACCGGATCGGGTACAGATACTTTAGTGGTGTTTTCGGAAAATTTAAGTATTAAATAGACATATATAAAGAAAAAGAGCTTCGGTGATTTCGAAGCTCTTTTTCTTTTTTTACAAGTTACTCTTCCAGTTTAATACCCTTCTTCGAGATATTCACAATCGGATTGCTATTATTAAATGTCTGAGTTGAAATATTTAAATTCCGATTTTCTTTTATAAGTTCGATTGCTTTGTCTGATGAGATTCGCTTATTCTGATATAAAAATGCTGCGTTTTCTTTGGCCATTCTCACGATGTGATCAAGCGGATCTGTAGAGACTGGAGCAGGAGGTGGTGGTGGTGGCGGTAAAACCATTTTATTACTGTTATTTTTTCCAGTAGTTAAATATGCCCCTATCTGCTTATCTTTAGATTCACTCACAAAAAAATCATACTTCTTGGTTTTACCTACAAAGTCGATCGCCTTTTCTAACGTCACCACTTTGTCATTAATATAATAAGTCGTCTCTTTTTGGTTAAGATTTCGTAATCCTTTTTCAATTTCTGAAATGGAAAGATTCTCAGTTTTATAGACCGTGATTAAGGGACTCTCCGGTGCATGTGGAGGCGCTGGTGGAACTACAGCTGTAGGTTCTGAGGCTGGTGCAGGAGGCATTGGCGGTACAGGTTCCTTTGGTAGTTTTGGGAAATTGGGATACGGAGCTGCATTTTTGCGTTGCGCCACAGACATCAATCCGTATAAATACGTCAAGCGATCTATATCTCTTTTGTAAACTGTCATATTATTCGGATCCATCGCGTTATATTTTCTGGCTAACGTATTGTATTCAGCAAGTTGCTCCGGAGTTGCTTTCTGCTGTAACGGTTCGAATACAGGTATTTTAGCTTGTAGTTCCATAGCAGTAGTTTTAGAAAACACAGATTTTTTAAATGCGTTGTTTGCCTTGTCTATAAATTCACTCGAACTACTAGCAATAAGAATGGATGGATGCGCATTTTCATGATCGGTTTTTGACCAGTTTTCTGTGAGTGCATCCATATCTTCGGTTAAAGTTTCCAGAGAAGAGGTTCTCCCGTTAAGCATAATTTCATCTAAAGTAATCATAAGCACAAATGCTTTCTTATGGTTTCGAGCCGCCCCATTTAAATACTGTTGCGTGTAACCTTCTTGTAGTGGTGGCGTACACTCTGGAAAGGGTTGGGCTTCGTTTTTCTGAAGCGGAGACATTAGTCTATAGATGGTTTCTAACTTTTTTAATTCTGAAAGTGGCATCGTTCGATCTTCCGGATTTGCTTCAAAACGGGCATTCCAATACGACGCCATTTTGTTGTATGCCGTCAATTGTTCGGGTGTTACTTTTTCTTCGGAAACAATTTTTTCAGAATTCCTATCCGAAGCATTTATTTGCTGTACTTCTATAGCACTATCTGAAAAAGTTGTGACCGTCTTCGTACTACTGAAGCTGTACAATACAATACTTACTAAGGGAATAACCAAGAGGGTTCGAACCCACATGGCTCTTTGAGATGTTTGATGTTTCATAACTGTAAAACGTTTTTTGATTGATGAATAATTGATTGAATGTGCCATCGAAGGCGTTTGGACATTTGATGAGAATGCCAATACTAATTGTTGATAATGCTTTGCAGGAACCGACTGATTAAGAACAGATTGGTCTGCAAGAAATTCATGATTTAATTTAATGGCTTTTTTAATAAAATAGAGAAGGGGATTAAACCATAATACGATTTGTAAAAGCTCGAGTAGAATGACATCTATACTATGAAGTTGTCTTGCATGGGTTTCTTCATGCCAAAAAACCTCTTTCGGTATTGCTCCAGCATTATAACGTTCTTTATTAAAAAATATATGATTAAAAAATGTGTGCGGTATTATAGATTCGGTAAGCAGAACATGATACAAACGATTTTGACCGAACTTCGGATTTCGATACATCTTTCTAACAATATGATGTAGGTTCAAATAAAATCGAATGCTGAAAATTAAGACTCCAACTCCGTAGATACTCCAGAGTAGATAGGGGATGTAGTTTATTTTTTCTTCTAAAATAACTCCCGTACTTTCTATAGGCATCGAAGTGGCTAGTAATGACTCTTCCAAAGAAGGAATTTCTACATAATTGGTAAATGTAATTAACGGAATTAAAAGTGACGCTAAAAGACCTCCTAATAAATAATAGCGCTTAAACCTATGCAACGAACTGTTTTCAAGAAGTGCTTTATAAAAAACATAAAACACTAATAAACATGCGGCCGAATTTAAAAGATACCCTTCCATCTTATTTCTTTTTAATTTCTGAATCGATTAACTTTTTTAAATCTTCTAATTCTTTTTTAGTGAGATCGGTCTCTTTTGTGAAAAAGGAAGCAAATTGTGACGCCGAATCGTTAAAAAAGTTTTTAATAAGTCCGTTTACATGTTTCGAAAAATAAGCATCTTTCTTAACCAACGGAAAATATTCTCGTGAACGCCCTAACTTTTTATAATCAACAAAATTTTTGTCCTGCATTCGTTTTAAAAGTGTGGCAATGGTAGTTCCTGCAGGCTTTGGGTTGGGATAAGCTTCAATGAGATCTTTCATGACTGCTTTTTCCATACGCCATAGATGGTTCATTAATTCTTCTTCCGATTTAGATAATTTCATGAGATATATTCTTAATGCTCTACAAACATAGAGTAAAATTTTTAATTCTACAAGTGTAGAGTGTAATAAAGTTTTTAAATTCAAGCTTTTTAGTAAGTTATTTTTGTTTTCTTCGGAATACTACGTAGAAAGTTGTTAGCACAATCTTTTAAAAAAACAATCATGTTTTCAGCTACCTTTGCGTAAAATAATACTCATGAGTCTAGAAAGAGAAGTCTCGAAACGAGCAGAAAATAAATGTGAATTGTGTAGTTCGGTCGAAAAACTGAAGGTGTATCAAATTCCTGAAACCCCGGCACGAATTGAAGGAGCTGATGGCGCTATTTTAGTTTGCAACGTATGTGAATCGCAATTCGACGCGGAGGTGCGAGATGCCAATCACTGGCGTTGTTTAAACGATAGTATGTGGAGTACAGTACCTGCAGTGCAAGTAATGGCATGGCGCATGTTGCAACGGTTAAAATCTGAAGGCTGGCCGCAGGATCTTTTAGACATGATGTATATGGAAGAGGAAACAAAGGAATGGGCAAAAGCAGCGGGAGATGGTGTCGACACGAGCAATGCGTTAGTGCATCGTGATAGTAATGGGGTGGTGTTAGAAGCCGGAGATTCGGTGGTGCTTATTAAAGACCTAAAAGTTAAAGGATCGAGTATGGTCGCAAAGCAAGGTACTGCAGTACGGCGTATTTCTTTAGATCATGAAAATGAAAAATACATTGAAGGCAAAGTAGACGGGCAACAAATCGTGCTTATCACCGACTTTGTAAAGAAAACGTAATGTAAACTACGGAGTATGTTTTTTTCAAGAAGCACTAACATATGGCATGCTGCATTAATTACAATATTATTATTGGTAATTAATTCGGGTTATGCGCAAGAGAAAAAAAATACAACGCATTGGGACAATGGCAATCCTAAAGCTATTGGTTATAAAAACGATCAAGGTACGGCGATAGGGGAATGGACCTATTATAGAAAAGACGGGTCGATGGATGCCATCTTGAACTTTAATGATGAAGGAATTACAGAAGGTACTTTTAGTATGTTCTTTAAAAACGGACAGCTTCAAACGAAAGGAAGTTATTCGGGTGAAGGTTCTTATGAGATGGATGATGCCTATGAAGACTATTATAGCAATGGTCAGTTACGATCTAAAGGAACTTATAAAAAAAACAAACCTATTAACGAATGGATAAGGTATTGGGAAAATGGGACTCTTAAATCCCAAACAACCTATTCTGAAAGCGGAAATATTGAAAAAAACACAGAATATCATAAAAATGGTCAACTGCGTCTTGATGCAACGTATAACGAAAGCGGTGATTTTACGGGAAAGTTTGTTATGTATTACGACAACGGACAAATAAAATCTGAACAGGACTTTGATGCGATGGGGAATAAAACCGGTTGGTATACTGCCTATTTTAAAGATGGAACACTAAAAGAAAAAGGGGAATACTCCGGCGCCGATTATTTTCAGAAAAAAGGAATTTGGAACTCTTTTTACGAGGGCGGAAGTATTAAAAAGATAATTGAATACGATGGCAACGGAAAAAGAATCGGAGCTCCAAAATTATATGACGAACAAGGGAATTTAATTCCTCTTTCAACAAAAGACTAGGGCTTTCGGGTTAGGGATTGCAGCGGTTACCCCACAGCCGTCTTTTACGGCGAGGAGTAGTAGCGGAAAGCCCGACCTTCCCGATCGGGATCGGGAAGGGAACCTCCAAATAATATTACTTGTTCATCTTCGTAAAATGATGGTAGAATTGTGGAATGGTTTCAATACCTTTTAAATAATTCCATACGCCGAAATGTTCGTTTGGTGAGTGAATCGCATCACTATCTAAACCAAATCCCATTAAGATGGTCTTACTCTTTAGCTCTTTTTCGAACAACGCAACAATAGGAATACTTCCTCCGCTTCGTTGTGGAATTGGTGTTTTTCCGAACGTAGATTCGTAGGCTTTTTCTGCTGCTTTATAACCAGTACTTGTGATTGGAGTTACATATGCTTGTCCGCCGTGATGTGGCTTCACTTTCACAGTAACACCTTTAGGCGCGATGCTTTCGAAGTGCTCTTTAAAAAGTTGCGTGATCTTTTTCCAATCTTGATCGGGAACCAAACGCATGCTAATCTTGGCAAATGCCTGGCTGGCAATAACAGTCTTGGCACCTTCACCAATGTAACCACCCCAAATACCATTTACATCTAGTGTTGGCCGAATGGAATTTCGTTCATTGGTAGTATATCCTGCTTCACCGTACACATCCTCGATGGCTAAAGCTTTTTTATAGGCCTCTTTATTGAAAGGAGCTT
Organism: Cochleicola gelatinilyticus; assembly: GCF_001637325.1. Classification (GTDB taxonomy): domain Bacteria; phylum Bacteroidota; class Bacteroidia; order Flavobacteriales; family Flavobacteriaceae; genus Cochleicola; species Cochleicola gelatinilyticus. Next base: position 437,970 of record NZ_LRXL01000026.1, on the reverse strand, counting down.
CTGCCATTTTTGCTCTTTCTTCGGAAGATAATTCATCTACATCGTCGTAAAACCCAGGAATGGTAATGTGGTTATTTTCGTCGTGTAGCGAAGCAATCATTTTAGTGAGGACATTAATAGGATTGGCAACCGCACCACCATAGAGTCCACTGTGAAGATCGCGATTCGGCCCTGTAACTTCTACTTCTACATAGCTCAAGCCTCGTAATCCCGTTGTGATTGAAGGAACATCGTTAGCGATCATTCCGGTGTCGCTAATTAGTATTACATCGTTGGCAAGTTTTTCTCGATTGCGCTCTATAAACCAGCCGAGACTTTCGCTTCCTACTTCTTCTTCGCCTTCGATCATGAATTTCACGTTGCAGGGAAGTTGGTTGGTTTGGGTCATGTATTCTAATGCTTTAACGTGCATGTACATTTGTCCTTTATCGTCACAACTTCCACGGGCAAAAATTGCTCCTTCTGGATGTAATTCGGTTTTTTTAATGACTGGATCGAACGGTGGATTGTGCCAAAGATCTAACGGGTCTGGTGGTTGTACGTCGTAATGACCATATACTAAAACTGTAGGCAGGGATGTATCGATAATTTTTTCACCGTAAACAATCGGGTATCCGGGAGTTTCGCAGATCTCTACATGATCGCAACCTGCTTTTTTCAAGCTGTTTTTAACGACTTCGGCTGTTTTAATCACATCGCCTTTGTACGCAGAGTCGGCGCTAATGGATGGAATTTTAAGCAAGTCGATAAGCTCGTTTAAAAATCGTTGTTTGTGTTCTTGTATGTAAGGTTTTGCGTCTTTCATAGGTGTGAGCCCTTTTGGTACAGGGTAACTTTTTAAAAATTCGTCTTTTGTATTTTCACGAAGGTACGAAAGAGATGAATTTTTAATCGTTAAATAGTTTGTAAATTCTGAAAATCGATTATCTTTGCCGTCCCTAAGCGGATGTGGTGGAACTGGTAGACACGCTAGACTTAGGATCTAGTGCCGCAAGGTGTGCAGGTTCGATTCCTGTCATCCGCACAGAGCCTCTGAGAGATCGGAGGCTTTTTTTATGCTGTTTTTTTATACCTATAAGCAGGAATATTATACTGTGAAAACTTATTTCTAGTGCTTTTGTATGCTTCAAAGCGTATGGTTCTAGCTATATATTTGGAAAATGGGCTGGTTATTTAAAAGGATGAATCATTTCTAGTATATTACAGAGAGAAAATTCAAACTTTTTTTTGAAAATCATCTAGCCTATATGAATCAACAAACAGTAGCTTATTTAAAAGATCAACTTAGTAGTGCATTTAGAGAAACTATCCGGAATGATATTGGGATGGGGAAAGCAGGTGCTGTACTTTTTTTTTGGTATAGCTATCGGCAATTTAATAATGAGGAAGATCTTAAAACTTGTGCTACCCTTCTTGAGGAACTTTTGGAAAATCTAAATAAATCGTTGCAAAATCCTACCTCGTTTATTTTTGTTGAACTTACGGAAGTTTGTTATTTACTGTCTATACTTGAATCTTCTGATCTAAATAAGATTATTGCTCTCGATGAAATACGAAACGATTTAGAAAAGATTTTAAAAGAGACTACCTCAAAATTCATCACAGTTAAAAATCTAGATCCTTACAGTGGGGGTGGTTACATTTTTAATTATTTTGCAGACAATTATGACAAGGCCACCAGTGCTCTTTTTATAAATTTCATAAAAGAAAATTCCTATACAAATTCAAAAGAGAATTTAGTATTGTCTTTAAAAAAGGACGAACCAATTCAATTAGGAATCACTCACGGACTAAGCTTTATCGTGTTGTATCTTTCAAAAATAGCACCGTATACAGACCCAGACATTCTTCCTTTACTAGCGTCATTTTGTAGGACAATTGTTTCTCAAAGAAGAGCAAAAGATCACGAAGGATCTTTATTTAGTGAGTACTTAGAAGATGATCTGAAAAACTCTAAAATAAGTCTTTGCTATGGTGATCTCGGAATTTTTTACAGTCTCTATCGAGGATATGAGATTCTCGAGGATGACCAAAAAATGAAAGAACTTACTCCTTATATGATAAAAGAGGTAAATCGCTTAGAGGAATATTTTAAAAACACAGAGGACACCTCATTACTGTACGGCTCAGGAGGGGTTTTATTGTTGCTTTACTTTTTGAAACCATACGTACAACTCCCCGAACTAAATAGTTTATACGAAAAACAACTCGGTATATACAGGCAAAAGGTATTAACTACGCTAGCAGATTATTGTAATAAAAACACATTGCTAAGCAAAAAAGAATTGTCCTTTTCGCAAGGTATCTCTGGAAGTCTGATACTTCTAATGGGACTTGAACAAAACAACCTCTCTTCTGCTAAGCTGTTTTATCTAGATCATTAAATATTTTACTTCTGTGAAGGTCTATTAATAGGACAATTCGTTTTTCGTTAGTATGGTTCCAAGCTTCATGAATAAAGCTGTCATCGAAAATTAAAAACTCCCCTTCATTCCATTTTTTTTCTTTTCCATTCACTTTTAATTTACAGTCTCCCTGTGGAATAATTAATCCAAGGTGGCATCTTAAAACGTCATGCGGGCTTTTACGATCAAAATGAGGAAATATTTCTGTTCCCGGATTTAAGCTAGAGTAGGCAAGACTATAAATATAAGGCTCATATTTCTTGAAAAATGAAGTTAATACCGGACAGTGTTCCAAAATAGATTCATTCAATAACGTTTTGCCTTCATATCGGGTTCCAAGTACTTTCCATCCTTCATTGTAAATCTGCTTGCTTAACCATTCTAACAACATGTTATTTTTATAAATTTTCTCTGCTTCTTCTTTAAATTTTTCCGACTCTTTTTTAAAATCTTCTAATAAGGGATGTGTTACGTGCAGGTATTCTTCGTTTTGAATTTCCATATTTCAGTATTTAAAATTATTTATATTGATTTTATTTTTTTGAAAGTGTAAACAGATTTTCGTATAATTTTTCATGTGATTTTTCTTGATAAAAAAGTTTTGCAAACACTTTTTTACGGTGTATGTTTTCTGCTGAAAGACTGGGAACACTCATTTGAATCCAGGTATTCTGATTTTCAACTTTTATTGATTTAAATTCTGCGAAGTAATTTTCGTCTTCAACAATGAGCTTTACACTTGCCGATGCATCTTTTTCGATGACAGAGATAACAGTATCTAATCTAACACGCCACATTCCTTCTTGTAGTTCTTCCATTTCTGAAACCTGAACAAAATTCACGGAGTGTTTTACTCCATTTGTATTCAGAATAAAAAGTAATAGAAATACTATAAAACCCGCATACAGGAGAATAGCAGTTACTAATAATCGGGTGGGTTTATTTTCTATATCTCTCATAAGCTAACAGGACTTAATTGTTGTTGAACTAAATGATAATACCTGCCTTTTTTATCTATTAAAGCTTCATGCGTTCCGGTTTCAATAATTTGCCCATGATTAAATACCATTATTTTATCTGCATGCCGTACGGTGCTTAATCGGTGAGCCACCAAAATCACTGTTTTTTCCTTTGTATGCTTTTTAAGATTATTCATGATGTTAGTTTCTGTTTCAGAATCGAGAGCATTTGTAGCCTCATCGAACATAAGGATTTCAGGATCTCTATAAACAGACCTCGCAATTAGAATGCGCTGTTTTTGTCCTTGACTTAATCCTTTTCCATCGTTTCCTATTACGGTATTATGTTTTAATGGAAGTCCATCTACGTAAGAATCCATTTCTGCTATTTGAAGCGCTCTTATAAGTTTTTCTTTTTTATAGGGGGCTCCCATGGTAATGTTATGTGTTATAGTGTCTGAGAATATAAAATTGTCCTGCAAGACAACGCCACAATACCTTCGCCAAATATCTATATCGAGATCTCTCAACTCAAGACCATCGGCATGTATAGACCCTTTATAGTCTGAATAATACCCTAACAATAATTTTAAAATGGTGGTCTTTCCGCTTCCGCTTGTTCCTACTAAAGCAATAGTTTCACCTTTTTTAATTGTCATATTGATATCTTTTAAGGTAAAGTTGGAACCTTGTCCTCGGTGGTGAAAATTGAGATCTTTAAACGTAATGTTATTGGTAAACCCTTTCGGGATAAGCTGTTCGTCGTTTGTTTCTTCTTCGCTATCCCATAACTCATAAATTCGATCCATACTTAATTTGGCTTCAACTCCTTTTATTACAGACATTAAAATTTGTTGTACCGGACTTACCAGTTGACCAATAATAAATTCAATAGATAGCATGGCTCCCAACGTTAATTGATTGTTGAGGATGAGCCTTGCAGAATAATATAGTATAACGATTTGAGCCGCTTGATACAAAAAGGCTGCTCCTGTTTCTTGAATTTGATTAATTCGCAATGACTTAAAAGAAGTATTGATATAATCACGTTGATTTGCATCCCATTTATTAAACAGAAAACGATGAGCCCCATAAATTTTAAGGTCCTGGATTCCGTTTATCACCTGTATTAATATCGTCTGGTTTTGAGAATTTACTTCAAATCGTTCCCAATCTATTTTTTTTCTTGCATTCAGAAAAATAAGAATCCAGCTTACATAAAGTACGGTAGCTCCCAGAAATAAGAAAAAGAATATTTTATTGAAGATTAAGAGCACACACGAGAAAACAATTATTGTTAGTGTAGATATTATCACGTTTAAAACAGACTTTGTAATAAAAAGTTCTAACCGTTGATGATCTCTAATTCGTTGTAATAAATCTCCAATTTTTCTGTTTTCAAAAAAAGGAATGGTTAAACGAAAAAGTTTCCTTAGAAAATTAGAAAGTAGCGAATAATTTATTCGAACACTTAAATGTTGTACTACATAATTTCTAATTATTTCAAATCCCGCTTTACTAGCCATTAATACGGCTTGCCCCAATAATAAATATTGGATCATCTGCAAGTCGCCACTTTTAATCCCAATATCTACGACATTCTTAGTAATAAATGGAGTGACAAATTGAATCGACATTAACGCCAGTAATCCGAAAAGGATCACTAAGAAATACCGTTTCTTTTCACGTAAATGTGAATATATAAATTGGAGTTTGGGGATTTTAGAGGAGCTATCTTCCTCTAAAGATTTAAATTCTTCTGTAATTTTTAAAATCAGTACATAACATTCTTTATCTTCTTCATTGAGAATACTTTTTCTGAAAGCACGTCTGTAAAATTCATCGTAATCAACTTTTACCATTCCTCTAGATGGGTCGGCAATCGTTACCTTGTTTTTCCCAATGGCATACACCACTACAAAATGATTAGAATTCCAATGAACAATTACAGGAAGTTTGGAAGTCAGAAGTCGGAGTTGCCCAACGTTTTGAAGTCGCTTACCACTAGCTTTCAGCTTTAATTTTTCGGCTGTTTGTTTTATAGCAGCTAACGATACCCCGACCGATTCTATCTCTGTTAGAGAACGTAATCGCTTGGTGGAAATACGTTTGCCGTAGTATTTACAAACCATTCGCAAGCACGTAATACCACAATCTATAGCACTTTTTTGCCGATAAAGGGGCCATCTTTTAAACATGGCTTTCTAGCTTTTCTTTTTTCTTGGCAAGTGCATTTCTTTTCCCCACCTTCATTCTGTAATAATTTTCAAGAACAGAATAAATAAAATACTCATGTTTGCGATTTTTAGCAGGTAAATACCGCAGTAAAAACATATGAATAAAGCTTATGAGTAGGCGGTATTTCTTTTCTTTTGAAATTGTTTCATACACTGTATCAACTAATTCATTCATCTCATTCTCAAAAGCAGAGAATAACTGGTTAATTTCTTTAGACCAAAAAGTGTTATTAGTTTCTTCTAAAGCTTCTTCTATAGTAGATTGATAGTGTTTGTATTTGTTTAAAAGCTTTCTTCTTTGGGTTTTGTTAGCACTAAATTCTGTAGCAAAATGTTCTCTGTTTAATTCTGAAAACCACTTTTTACCGTCTAGATTTAGTGAAAATGCATTCATGTAGCTTTGGCAGACTTTAAGCGCTAAAAGCCAATAAAAGTCTTTGTTTTTTGAAGTTTCCACTATCTGTGAAAATCGCAGCGACCAAGTACTGTCTAAGTCAAAAACTTGCTCTGCAGCCTCAATAAGCTCACTTCCGCCATACCGCTCTAATTCGCGCTCGTAGGTGTCGATCTGAATTTTCCTGATAATTTTAGATTCTACGAGATCCTCCAAAGATTCGTAAAAGTGATTTATAATTGTACCTATAAATGATAGGTTTGTCACTCTAAAACGCACCCGAATGTGAGTGTCCGGATCGGAATAATTTATATAGAACCAACGGTCAATCCATTCATTTTCTTTAGCCATTTCCACAATTCTGGCTAGTTTATTTCTTACTTTTTGTCGGCTATGCAGTCCGGTGTAAATTTTAAAATAAATCCATTCTGAGCCAGGTAAAAAGGTACGTTTGCCTTCATCCAATTCAAAATTCAATTTTTCTTCTGAAGGAATACTTTCCAGCAAAGACATATTCTTAAATGGAATAATGAGTTCGTGAAAATAGGTTCCAGCTTCATTACTAACGATCCCTTTTTCAGTGTCTGAAAATGGGTTCTCTTCAATAATTATGACACCCTTTTTTTCAATTTCTTCTGTAAATAAGATATACGAAGCCTTAGGAGTTTTATTGAAATCAAGAAACAATCTATTATCTCCAGATTTTATAGAAAAGGACATCGGAAGTTTTTTCTCTGTGAGATACGCCTTCAGTTTTTCTAGACGCTCTTCTGTAGGTTGCATCCATAGCCAGTCGTAGTCTTTCTTTAAAAGTTTCCAAGTAGCCAAGCGAAAAATGTAATTTTCAAAACTAATTCTTGGTACATGATCTAACAACTTTGTAATGGGCCCTAAATGCAAACTCATATACGAAGTTTCTTGATCCGATTCATTTTGTATGTCGCTTAAAAATCGATATACAGGCAGTGTATCTTTATTAAAATTATGGGCATTGGAGAGCATTGGTATAATTTGCAGATCTTTCGTAGAATCGAGCACTTGAAATTTACCATTATGGAGACGAATGTGCAGATCGTGTACATTTATAAGCCGCTCTTTGTTTTCAGTATTTGATTTTGTGATGTAAGGAATTTCGAAATCACGAAACTTATTTCTGGCGGTGATATTTCCAATACGTGGACTGGCGAGATGATTTAATTCTGCAAGAACTTTGTTGTTGGGAAGGCAATCTTGCTCATGTTGCGCAATTTCTTCCACTATTTCATTTATTTCGGGACTTACACTTGAAAACCTCCCCAAGATGGTGGCTGCAGAGTCTGATCCCCAACTTCTAAAGTTGATTAATGGGTCATTTTTTTGCTGCGGAATCATTTGTACAAAAGCGACTAGACTAGCCGGAATTTTAGATTGATCGAATGAGAATGTATTAATCTCATTTTTGGTAAGCGCTACTGAAGTTTTATTCTCTATAGCTTTCACCATCTTTTTAAACAAAAAGTAGTGAATTCGGTTATCCCATTTAAAAGTGTCAAAATCTTTTTGTCGGGAACCAACCGGAATGTCATCAACAATCGGGGAATGAAACAACTGGTTGTCTGAAAACTTTCCGTAGTTAAGCCCCGATTCCGGATCTAGTAAATCGACCAACCGAACACATTGCGTACCATACCGATCGATGAAATTTTTCTTAAAAGCAGAAATTTTATCGTTTTGTTGTACAGCTGAAGCTAATTGAAAATATGCTTTCATTCCTTTTTTTACATTCCAGACATCATTTTTTTCCAAGTTTGCATTGGTGTGTCTTGAAACCGCATCTATTTGAATGAAATGCTTGGTATTCTTTATGTTATGTTTTTTGAAGTTCTTTCGAATTTTTCGATACTGTTTTGGACTCACTGTATCTGCTCCAATTTTCTGTAATTTTTGGTGGGTAGTGGTTAATTCAGAAATAATGGATTGCAATGAAGCGCTACATTGCATTTTGTCAAGCTTTGAAAAAATTTCAAGTAAATGTGTATCATAAGAATTGTCACTTACAATTAAGGGTTCGAGTTCAGAAAGTAATATTTTAGAATCGATAAGATTGTGGATAAACTCTGAAGCACTATCACTATCTATATTTTCATCCGTAAGGGATTTCAGTAAGGTTTTATAAGAAGCACCTTCACGCGCCAAAGCTATAAGTGCATCTAAATATTCATTTCTCTTTATATTGGTTAAAATGTGTTTTCGTCCTTTCGCCGTTTTCTGAAATTCAACGTATCGATATTCTTTTCCCTGAGCATACAAGGAATTATTTGTAAAGTATAAGAAGAGTTTGCGGTCTTCCTTGTTGGATAAAATGCGATCTTTAATTTGATCCAAAAACGCTATATCCAGACGGGCACTTCTTTGAAATGTATTTTGTTTTTGAGGATTTATTTGTGTTTTTTCTTGATTAATGGTTCCAACACCACAAGCTCCGAATAATCCGAAAGGAGTCGCTCTTGTACAAATTCGATTGATGTATCGTATGGAAGAATAACGAAAGCTATCCATCCGTTTTTTATTCTTAGCGATGTACTCTGTGTCTTCCAGAAAACGTTTCATTTCTCTAAAGAAGTCCGGAGAGGCTACATACAAAGCCTCTTGCATTTCTTTCTGACTAAAAAAATCTTTTATATAGGTGTCTATATCTTCATATGCTCCGGAAGCAAACCATTGATCAACGGGTTGGTTGGGAATTCTATAAACAAACTTTTGTAAAGGTTCAATATCAAACTTCATGATTCACTTTTTTATGGTTAGAAAGTATTAGTTTTTCGCTCAAAGACTCGAGTCCGTTGATGCGTTCAGAATTCAATGGATTTGCATCGTGAAAGATAAATTCATCGACTCCGAAATTTTCTTGGTGCTCCAGAAGTACATCTTGAAATTTACTAGCAGGGCCTAGTATGGCATTATGAAAATTTTTGTAGCCTGACATGGAAGCCAATTTTTGCGCTTCTTTTTCAGAAGGAGCACAGATTCCTGTAAACGCTACCGATGCTTTAGGGGTATATCCGTATCGATTTCTGAATTCACTTTTGTACCGTAGTACTTCTTCCTTTTGATAATTCATACTTTCTTTTTTATGAAAAATCGACTTTGAAATATTTAATTTTGAGGATAATGCCTTGTCAACCTTGTTGAATGAACTGCTCAATAAGAACATTTCCGGAACACGACCGCGATACGGCGGAATAATTATTTTATCACGTTCAGCGACCATATCTTCTGCATAAAAGAAATCGTGAATTTCTTTCATTTTTCGTTCTACAGTATCAGGTTTCTTTTCAAAATCTTGTTGGCTTAATAATTGAGAAATTTTTAAGGGAGGTGTTCCAGCCGCAAATCCCAGATCTACTCTGGATGGAAATAAATTTTCAAGCATTTTAAAGTTGGTGGCTATCTCATAAGATGAGTAATAGTTAATTAAGACTCCTGCCATTCCAATATTAATTCTTTCAGTTTCACATAAAAGCATTGGTAGTAGCATTTGCGGACTTGACCACGCTTCAGAAGAAGAGAAATTATGATGTTCTGCAAGCCAAAACCTTGAAAATCCAAGCTTGTCTGCTGCAATAGCATAATCGATAACATCCAATACTTTTCCCATACTGCTGTATTCTGTATTACGTTTACCAAAGTCGAGTAAGCCGAGTGATATTTTGTTGTTCATAATTTTTAAATTTTTAGTGAAGTAGAAATAAATCGTTCCAGGCGCTTGCCTTTTGATCGTGACGCGATAGTAGCGTTAAAATAACTCCCGCTCTACCATTAAGAAGGCAGTTTTTCGAGGTGTTTAGAATCACCTCCAGTTGTTCGTCGAGTACTGAAAGCGTGTCTATAAGAAGTGTGTTACTAGCCTCTTTATATCTTACATCGCCTGTTTTTTTGTAGAGTTGAAAAAACATGTTTGATACTCCTGCAGAGCCGTGACAGAAAAAAGCATTTTTAATTTTAGATTTTTCAGGAGTGATTCGCTTTGCTGCTTCAAGACCAATATAATTTGCTTTTTCTAACAGTTCTTTTTTGCCAAAAACCTCATATAATTTTAAGAACATAATGGCGTAGTTGAGGTCCCCATAACACCAAGCAAGGCGAGAGTCATAAAATGCTAAATTCTCTGGATCATCTGCCGGAATGTCTTCGATAATACTAACCGGGTACATGCCTCTATATCCTGTAGTTTTGGAATCTTTAAAAGATTGCTCGAAATAGCGAAGTCCTTGCTCAATGATATGCTTACACGTTTCTTTTTCAATTCCTTTTTGATATGCTTCTGCAATAATGATTAAATGACCTGCAAGACCATGAGCTAGACCTAGGTCATATTCTTCGGGTTTGCGCTCTAATAAGACTGTATTTCGCATGCGCAACCCTTTGTCATCTATCTTTGCGTTTTCTAAATAAACAGTGATCATTTTAGAAACACGTTCACGGTTATGAGGGAAACGAATTCTTTTCAAGAAATAATAAAGAACTCCCATGCCCCCATGTAAAAAATCACTTTTTTCAACACGTAATGATTTAAGTCCCATTTCATAAAGAAAGGTTTCGATCTCTTCAAGGCCTTCTGCATATTCTTTTTCCACAAACCCTTGATCGACTAAATGTTCTAATAAATAACATACTCCTGCAAGTCCATTGCAAAATGAAAACATATTAGATAGTTGAAAGGTTTGATTGTTTAGGTTCTCAATACAAAAGTCTAAGAGTGACTCGGCTTTTTTGGTAATTTCATTAGATGCTGTAAAACGACCTACGTAAAAACCACATAGAATTTTGCCGGAGGTTCCGGAAATAAGCCCCATGTTTTTCTTTTTTTCCTCATCATTTGTATCCCAGTCTCTAAACATTTCTAAAATATGTGACTGAATACGATCTTTTAATGTCGTTTCTATATTTCTAAAATCATCCTCTTTAGCGAATCGATATTTAGAGTTATTTTCTAGGGTTTGCAACATGCTGATTTTGTTTAGGATAAAACTATTTATTATCCTAAAGAATCTTTTTGGTGTTTTACACCCTTCTGTTACGGTTAAACCGTAGATATGCGTGTCGCAGGTTAAAACTTCAGAATTATTCTGTAGTTTGGTACTAATTAATATGGATTTAGATGTAAAATGATGATTGAACAACCGAAGAGCAGGCACCCAAAACTAGAAGATTTTTCGTACCCTTTACGAACTATTTCGAATGGATACACCTTTGTGACCAAATATGGAAATGAGATCGATCTAACTTTTTCAAAAGTGGGATTTTCATTAGAAGATATTATTTATTATCCCGAAGCTGATATTGATATTTATGAGTTTCAATTTGAAAGAAGAAAGTTTATTTCAAAAAAACACGATATAAAAGTATCACTTACAATTTTAAAGGGTGCTATTGAATATTTAAATAAAAACCGAGTTCTCTTTTTTACAGCAGATAGTCCTACTCAAAAAGACTTAGAACTATTTAAGCTATACGACCGGTGGTATGAAAAATATGTAAATAAAAAATACGTAACAAAACTAAATCGCATTGTTCATCTTGGTACAAACAATATTTATTTCTCCTGTTACATAAGGGATGATTTTATCTTTAGTAAAAATAAAGTGAATTCATTGTTTGATATTTTGTTGTTGGAAATTTACCCTAGATCAACCCTTTCAGAATTCAATATTTAAAATCATAAGGTTTATTAGAAAGTATAATATATGTTAGAGAATGATTTTAAATACATTACCTTATTTATTGAAAATAACTATCCAGGATTTCAAATTGCTATTCGAGAAAAAGGGATGCCAGCTTATAATGCTCTTAAATCGGAAGTAGAAATCTGGATATCACAAAACCCCGACGCAACTTCTACGCAATTTTTAAAAGCTATAAAGCCATATCTCTCCTTTTTTAAAGACAAGCATTTAAGAGCTTACGATCCTGAAACAATAGATGAAAAGGGATATTTTGAAAACATAAAAGAAGAAAAAAAACCCAAAATTAATCTTATAAAAGGCTATAAAAAAGGTGTTTGTTGTCTTACAATTCCTAGTTTTAATCTTAGGTTATGGAAAGAACTTGATGCCGTATATACTATTCTTCCAAAAGTAGCTAAGAATAAAGATCTTATAATCGATCTTCGGAATAATTCGGGAGGAGGAGAACGAATGTATAAAGAACTCTTACATATTCTGAAAAAAAGAAATGCAGATCAGACTGTTTTATTAATAAATCGAAATTGCGCAAGCGCTACCGAAGCATTTATTTTTAAGGCCTCTAAATTTAAAAAAGTTCTTTCGATGGGAGAGAATACAAATGGCCAGTTTGCGTATGGAGAAATAAAAAGAAATGTAACACCCCACTTAGGCATAGTTATTCTGATTCCCACAAAGGTTTATAAACAATGGTTGCCATATGAATATATAGGTTTAGCTCCAGATAAACATGTCGATACGAAGACGAGCATGAGCTATGCTTTAGAGTATCTAGAAGCATTGTACAATTAATAGTCTAAAAATGGTAAGGAAAAACCTTTTCAAGATTAAAATTACGACTTTCACATAAGGGAATTACGGTATTTACATACATCAATACTTTAGGCTATATGTAGTTTTACAATAGTATTAACAAACAAAACAATTATATTATGAAATTATTTTATGTCGTTGTATCATTATTGATTTCCCTGCCCTTAGTCACTTCTTGCGAAGCTGATTCTCTCGAAGAAGAACAGTTGCTAGATAAAAATATTGATAAAGAAGTTTTTCAAAACCTAAAAGATAATCCAAAAACACAATACAGTTCTCGTGAAGAAGATTCGACAGATACTTCTGACCCACAACGAGACCCAGATACTGGAGATCAAGGAAATCCAATCGACGAAGGTCATGATGATGACGATTAAAACAGATTGATTACCATACAATTTTGCTTTTTCTTATCTTTAAAAAAAAGCTTATTGATTGGTGTCTCGACTATTTTTTATACTTACTTGCTCGTTTTTCTTCATACAATGTGATACAGAAGAGGAAGAGAGAGAAATTCAGTTTAGTTCCGAAAACTATAAAATTGCGGAAGTCTCTAAATTGTTAAATACATCACCTAGGAACTATCCAACATCTTCTACAAAGATGTTGGATAGTGCATATCAAATAACAAATGAAATTCTAGAAGATTCCGTTAGGCTTGAAAAATTATCTGATATTTCATATGCGTACTATAAAATTGGAGATTCAGCTAAATTTAGACAGGGGAACCGTCGGGCGAGGCGTTTAGCGCAAACTCTTAAGGATACCAATAAATTAGCAAGATTGCATTGGGATCTAGGAAATTTTTTTTACGGCTCTGTATATAAAGACAGTGCTTTCTACCACTATTCTAAATCTGAACGTCTATATAGAAAGACAAATAATATGTTTTATGCGGGAAGAATGCAGATTAATAAAGCTATTATTCTTACTGCTATTGGTGATTACACGGGAAGCGAAATTGCTACATTTTCAGCTCTAAAAACATTACAGCCATTAAAAAAGTATAATCAAATATATCGATGTTATAACAACCTGGGTATTGTTAATAATGAATTGGAGCAGTATGAAAAGGCGTTGTATTATCATGAAAAAGCACTAGAAGTTCAAGATAAAATTTCGAAAGATAATTTTTTTGAAACCAATTCGATAAATAATATTGGAGTTGTAAAAAGAAATCAAAAAAAGTTTAAAGAGGCTCAATTCTATTTTAAAGAAGCATTAAATATTGATAGCCTTTATGTTAAAAATCCAAAATTATATGCGATGGTCTTGGATAATTATTACTACAGCACCTTTAAAAATGGAGAAGAAAAAGGTGTATTGGAGGGACTTCAAAAAGCACTGAAAATTCGTGATAGTATTAATGATTTTTTTGGAATTTCGATAAACCAGCTTCACTTAGCAGAGTATTTGGTTCGCAAAGAAGATACGTTGCAGGCATTAGATAAAACAATGAGCGCATATGATGTAGCCAAACAATCTGAAAACTTTAGAGATGTTCTCTCCTCGTTACTTTTATTATCAAAACTAAAGCGTGATCAAACTTCAGAATTTCTCACCGAATACATTACTCTAAAAGATTCATTACAGAAAGCAGAACGAAGAGAGCGCAATAAATTTACAAGAATAGCTTACGAGACCGAGCAATTTAAACAGGAAAACGCAACTTTGGAAAATCAAAAGGCTTTATTAATTAGTTTAATAATATCATTTGTGGTGGTAGCTTTTTTAATTGTTACCACGATCATGAACCGTTTAAGAAATAGATCGTTGTTGTTTAAACAAAAAGAGCAAAAAGCAAATGAAGAAATATATACACTCCTCTTATCTCAGCAATCAAAAATGGAGCAGGGTCGCTTACAAGAGAAAGAACGAATTTCTGAAGAATTACATGATGGCATATTGAACAAACTCTTTGGACTGAGGCTTAGTCTCGATAGTTTAAATAACCGGGATGATATTGAAGCTGTAAAACAACGGAAGCAAATCATTGATGAAATGATGGTTCTTGAAAAAGAAATCAGGGAAATTTCACATGAGCTTTCAGTTGGAGAAAACCTTCTTGACGTAGGATTTGATTTGCTAATTACTGAATTAGTTAAAGAAACTAGTAAAATAAGCGAATTACCCTATGAACTTGTCATCGATGAAGAAATACAATGGAATGAAATTAATAATTATATAAAAATCAATGTATATCGTATCATTCAAGAATCATTTCAAAATATTATTAAACATGCCGAAGCTACTTCTTTTCAATTATACCTTACTCTAAAGGGGAGTAACCTTGAAGTAATTGTAAGTGATACGGGCAAAGGTTTTGATATCGAAAAAAAGAGAAATGGTATTGGAGTAAAAAACATGACAGGTCGTATCAAGAAAATGGATGGAACGATTTCATTTAGCTCTCGAAAGGGAGAAGGAACTGTTATAACATGTATGATTCCAATTCAAAAAGAAAAAAATTGATTCCCTAAAACTAATTACTATGAAAAAAGAAATTAAAGTACTCATTGTCGATGATCACCCCATGATTTTGGAAGGATATAAAAATGCCATATCAGATCTTGAAAGTGATACATTAAAAATTGACTTGTTTAGCGCTCAGGATTGTGATAGTGCCTTTCAAAAACTTAAAAAAGCTTCCGTTACGAAGCCATTCGATATTGTACTGTACGATATTAATTTACCACCATCATCTGATCATAAAATTCTTTCAGGGGAAGACTTAGCATTAAAAACTAGAGCGCTTCAGCCAGAGACAAAAATTATGGTGTTAACCATGCATAGTAATAATTTCAGAATTCATAATATTTTAAGAAATATAGATCCGGAAGGTTTTTTAATTAAATCTGATTTGGGTTCCGAAGAATTAAAGAAAGCATTTGTTACTGTAATGAAGGACCCTCCTTATTATAGCCATACAGTTACGAAATTATTTAGATCGCAATTAAGCAATGATTTTATAATTGATGATCTCGATAGAAGTATACTGTATCATATATCTGTAGGAACCAAAACTAAGAACCTTCCAAATTACATTCCTTTATCCCTTGCGGCCATTGAGAAAAGAAAACGAAATTTAAAAGATGTATTTGATGTTACGGGTAAAGGGAATAAAGCACTCATCGAAATATCGAAAGAAAAAGGCTTTATTTAACATTAAGCCATTGAAACAGGGTCCTTTAGATTGTATAATTTATTGAGTCCTAATAACACCTCTTTCTCTATAAATTTCCATTGATCTTTTGGAGTATATCCACTTTTTACAGAACGACACACTGTAATAAGAAGAGGATTAATGTTTAAAGATTTTAAGGTGTTAATAAAAGTATCTATACGATCTTTTATAAGGGTTTCCGAGACTCTTCTGGGACTTGGAAAAACATCTTTATAGTAGTTTATAATTAAGAAATAAGAATCTTCTACAGATCTTGTCATTACTGTGTTAGAAATAAAACGTATTGGGTGGTAAGGATCGCTTTTAAAATTATTATACTCTTCTTGAGTCACTTCTATTATAATTTCTTTATTGTTTTCAGGCTGAATATTACAACTAAAATAATCTAAGTCAATATCCAAAAGTACATCTCCATACTTCTTATTTTCTAGATGCTTTACACCTAATTTTGTATAAGAAACTACTTCATGGTCAAACTCCAGCAGTGGGTTGTTTTTGGTTTCGGTGCCAGATAGTAAGTTTTTATAATCATTATTGTAAGAGGTAATAAAATATTTTGAAGAGACCTCTCTACCAGCATCAACTTTGCACCAAACCACATTTTTGAAAATACCCACGAAAGAGGCAGCTTTTATAAATGAAGCTATGGTTAACTCATCTCTCGCAAAGGTTTCTAATTGGTTATAAGACCAATCGAAAACCGATCGCATTGGTGTATTTACGCGGAGAGTTGTCATGTCACTATGATCATCAAAATGTAAGAGGGTATGACCACGTTTTGATAAATCAAAGTTGTTAATTGTTTTTATCCAAACTGGAAATGCTTCATTATGTTCTTCCAGGATGTAAATGGGAATTCTATGAGGTCTTTTACTATTAGATAAGTTAGTTTTTAAATCGTCCGGTTTCATCTGTGTCATCATCATTTAAATTATTGGTTGCCTTTTTCCATCCTAAATTAAGGTCATAGCTTAATGATAATCGAAAACGTTGCAAAGGTAGATCTCTACTGTAGCTCTTTTCGAATTCATCATAAAATGTTCTGTTGTTATAATCATAACTATCAAAAATATCATCAATACCAGCTGTGATTTTCATTTTGTTATCTAGCATAGATAGCGTTACACCTAAGTCTAATCGCCATCTGTTTTGCTGGTAAATTTGATAAAAGTTTGAATTAGACCGATATGAAAAACGGTTGTAAACTTTCAGGTTTTCAAATAATTTATAGGAATTATCAAAACGGAAAGTGAAATATGTAAAGTTATCCAGATCTTCTTCGTCTGTAATAAAGGCAGGGTCAATGTCGTAATTATAAGTTTCCCCATAGAGACTTAACTGACCATTCCATCTATTATTTAACAGACTAAAATAAACTGAAACATTTGCAAAAAAATCGTTTAAAGATGCTGCATTCTCAGGACGTGACAACGTTTGTAACCCGTTGTCTAATTGTCTTTTTACAACAAATATTTGATCGTTATACCTATGATATCCCATAGAAATGCTTAAAAAGTCTGAAATATTTGTCTCGAGACTCACCGTGTTTCTTTTTAAGGGCTTCAGGTTTGGGTTTCCTTCTCGAAACTCGAATTCATTAATGTAGTATCGATAGGGGTTAAGGTATATGTAATCTGGCCGGGTGATACCAGAGGTAAATTTTAAAGTTGAAGAAATATTCTTTCCTTTATAACTTAAGGCAACATTAGGTAAGATGTTTGTATACGAGTTTTCAGCAACGGTTTGAGTTGAAATATAAGAAGAGCTGTTATCGGTATGTTCTAGTCTGGCCCCAGCTTGTGCAGAAAAGGAATTAAACTTAAAACGAACTAAAGCATATGCTGCGAATACATTTTCCTTGTATGTTAAACTATCTGATCGGGATGTGTCTAATACGGTACCTTCGGGTAATTCATTAAAATATGTTACAAAATTATCAATTTCGCTATCCGTATATTTTGTTCCCATTTCTAATTTGATGGGATCTAACGGTAATTCAAAATCGATTTTTCCAATGTATTGGGATCCATTTAAAGGAATATTTGCGGTACCTGAGGCTAAAGAATCGGCAGGAGGGGAAGCAAATGTATATTCATTATTAAAATCCTGTTGTTCTTTTATGAAACCATCCAGATATCCTATTTTAGCTTTAAACTGAATGCCAGTAGTATCTACAGAATGCTCATATATGAAACTGGCATTTGTTAAGTTGTCTTTAATGTTTTTGTCATTATTAAAATCCAGCTGAAAATTAGAAGCTCCCGAATAAACACTGTTCTGTTGAACATGTAAATTGTTCTTATTGCTGTTGCTACTAAAAATTAGTGCCACCATATTTTCTCTGTCTATTTTGTAATTTAAATTTCCATAAAAATTTAAAGTTTTTTTCTTTCCATTGTAATCTAGCGTATAATCTTGTTTGGTTTCATTATTACTTTCTTTTCTGTAAAATGCAGTTCCCGTTTCATTATAATAGTTGTAAATATTTCCATAACCGGCAGATAAGGAAGCTGTGAAATTTCCTTTAGTGGCATTAAAAAAAAGATCGTGTGAATTACTTACCTCTTCATTGATAATTAAATCGTTAGACAGCCCTATGTAGATACCATCATATTTTTTGCTTTTAGTAATAACATTTATAATAGAACCACCAGTAGCATCATATTTAGCAGAACCTCCAGAGATAATTTCAACACGCTCTATGTTTTCAGCTGAAATTGATTTTAGTAAATCTATATCTTGCGAATTACGAAAACCTTGGCGTTGACCATTAATTAATATGGTTACATTTGCGCTACCGTTCAGTTTTATAGCATCATCCCCTTCTGTCCATACCCCAGGAAGTTTCCCCAATAGCTCAAAAGAATCGTTTCCTTCAATACCAGGAATACGGTTTACATAAACTTTTAATTTGTCACCTTCCATTTCAGCAACAGGATTTCGAGTGTCTAGAATTACAGCATCAAGTTCATATGATTTTACCGATAAGCTAAAATCTAAATTTGTAAAATGGTTATTAATAAGAAATGTTTCTTTGTTTAATACTGCATATTCTGGGTGTGAAACTCGCATAAAATAGGAGCCTTTTGATACAGAACGAATCGTATAGCGACCATTTTCATTCGTGTTTTGAAAAGAAACCAGACTCGAATCTGAAGCTTTAAATAATTCTACAAATCCTTGTTGAATTACCTTCTTAGTAGTTTGATCAGTCACAGTACCTTCAATAGAAAAGGTTTTTTCCTGCCCTACCACTGTATGTAGCGTTAATAGAAGTAGTACGCTGAGAATAAATATGTTTCTGTTAATTTTCAAAATAATTTTTTTGGATAAACATTCCGATCAGTTTAAAACTCAATCGGAATGTTTTATAAATAGAATTCTATTCTTGCAAGGTAATAATGCGCAACCTGATAGACCATAACTTTAAATCAATTAGATTAATAGGCTCGAACTACAACTTGTTCTTGTAGACACCTTGCTTCTTTAAAATAAATAAACATTTTAAAGCGTTCTTTTTAAGAGTTACATGATCTTCGGCAACAACTATCTTCAATAATATTTGTTTCAATAGTATTGCCACAGGCAGCTCCAGAGTCGTCCGACATATCATCGGCTCCGATTAAGGATTTCATCTGGTTTTCCTGAAGACTCATTAATGACTCTTTCTCTAAAATAATTTTCTTTTTTTTCATAAGGCTTATTTTAGTTTCCATTACAAGATCTACGGCAGCAAGATTCGTCAATCTCTATCGCCATTTCTACTGTGTTTTCGCAAACAGCTCCGGAATCATTAGACATTTCGTCTGCACCGATTAATGCACTCATCTGATCTTCTTGAAGATTCATCAAAGTGTCTTTCTCTAATTTTAACTTCTTTTTATTCAAAATATAAAATTTTAATTAATGTTAAATACATAGTACTTTACTATGTATGATGTTAACAGGATCTTCTGCAACAGCTTTCTTCAATTGCCGCGATTGGCACATCCACTGTATTGTCGCAAACTGCTCCCGAATCGTCAGACATGTCGTCTGCACCTAAAAGCGATTTCATTTGATCCTCTTGGAGATTCATCAAGCTCTCCTTTTCTAAATTGATTTTCTTTTTTTGCATTTAAAAAGATTTTAAATTAAACTTAAATTTGAATACCCTATAGCTAATAGAGTAATTGCTGAATTCAACATCTCAAATGTAAAAGAAGTCGTAAGTGTCTCTCGATGTTAAAAAAATGTTTATAGTAAGGTTATACCGTACTATTCTATTTGTTTCTTCTAAAATAGGCGTATAATAGATTTGTTTATAGGTGGTTAAGACACTATAGTTTCTGTTAAGATTAATAGTTTTTAACTGTCTGTGAGTTGCTCTTAATACTAAAGGTAGGTTGGAGATCTAGATGATGAATTAACGAATAACGCAACAAAAATTAAAGATCAGTAAGGGAAGTCATAATAGGAAGAAGGATGGGTGTACGTGCTTTGAGAACTGTAAATACTTAGAGAGATGTTGTGTTTCATTAAAATACGGCCTCTATAAATTTTAGTAAGGCAGGCTTTACAATGTCTATTCGCTCCCAGGCTAAGTTATGACCTACATTGGGAATAATCTTTACCGTGCTGTTAGGAAAAATACTATCTGTATATTTTAAATTTCCCACAGGAACGACATTGTCTTCAGATCCATGAAGATGGACGATGGGAATTTTAAGATTGTGCCAGTCTTGTTCTATTTTTTTTAATTCTGAAGCGTGTACCTTTTTCTCGTCCCCGGCGACCCTGTATCCTGTAGGAACCATCCAACGAGTTAGCCACCATCTGGTAAAACGGGATGCCCAAATATCTTTTTCCTGTGAAGGATCCATTGCAGCAGATAATAGCATCACCCCCTTTACATTTTTATTGTGTGTCGCGAGTCGTGCGGCCAATGGTCCACCATAAGAGGTTCCCACTGCAATTACATTGGTTAATTGTAGATCGTCTATAATCGCACTCATTAGTACAGCTTGGTTGTCTATGGAAGGCATTTCTTTTCCGAAATTTGAATACCCGTATCCAGGTCTGTCTATAGCATATAAATTAGCAGCCTCGGCAAGGTATTCATCTCCCATGTAGGCTTGCCATGCGGTAAGTGAACTGGGAGATCCGTGAAAAAAAATGACATTAACTTTTTTATTCGAATTGGATGCCTCTACATTTTGAATACGGATATCAAGGTCTAGGCTATCAATACGGTAATAACTTAGTTCGGTAATTATATCTTTTTCCGCAAAGCTCTTTACAATTTCTTTGTCAGTTCTTCTGTATTGAAGTGTAGTACAAGATAGGGTGAGGGTAGCAAACATCCATATTAATAGTACAGTGGAATATGGCTTTTTACTTTTTATCACTAGATCGTTCTTAAAATTGCATTCTTTTTCTCTATTTTTCAGCTTTGTCACGATAGGGGGATGAGGTCATTTTCTTTTCCTCTTTCTTCTACGACTAATTAGTTTAAAATTAGAGGCTAATGTTCTCTTTCTGAAAGTATTTTGCTTCACTGGTAGAGAGAATTTTTATATAGGCAGATTAATTGTTTTTTTCTGATTTATATTCTGAAATAATTTGAAAAATTGATTTATGAGCTCTGTCGGCTGCAGTTTCAAAATCTGAAGGAATATCGTTTGCTCCCATCTGGATGCCTTCATAAATACCTGCAATGACAGTGCCTAAGAAGGCTCCTAGCGCTGCTTTTCTTTCCTGTTCATAAGCAGATATAGACATAGGTTTATAGATTAAATTGGTGTGATAGACCTGATTTATCAATCTTGCTAATTGTTCCTGTGAAATTGCTTCACCGGCTAAATTATAGATTTTTCCGTGGTGATTATCTTCCAACAGCATTTTTGCGTATGCAAACGCTAATTCTATTCGGCTTGTATAGGCACATTTTCCGTCCCCAGCACAATTACTAATTGCGCCTTCTTTTTTATACGTTTCAATATAATCAAGATCGGGTTCAATATAGATTCCATTTCTTCCAATGGCCCATTGCAGTCCAGAATTTTGAATATCCTGTTCTGTTTGGCGATTGCTTTGAACTATCGGGCTAAAAGCCGTACCCTTTTCTGCACCAATAATACTCGTGTAAACTATTTTTTCTACATTATTAGCTTTTGCCGCTTCAATAATATTTCGGTGTTGTTGTATTCTTTTTTGGGGCGCATCCATTCCCGAAATCAATAATACAACATCAATATTTTTTAATGCAGTGTTAAAATCTTCTCGGTTATTGTAATCGCCTTGCCTAACTTCTATTGCTAAGTGAGCTGCTTTATTTGGGGTACGGGCTATACCTACTATGTTCTCTTTCCCAATTTTATTAATTAATTGTTCTATTATTGCTGTGCCTAATTTCCCGCTAGCGGACGTGACTGCTATTTTCATATTACTTTTTCAATTTTATTTTTTTTAGTTCTTTCTCTAGGGTCTCCGCTTTTGTTTTAAATTTTTCCATAGCGATTTTGAGCTGTCCAATTTTTTTGAATGCCTCTTCGTTTTGTACCGCTTCATAAATTATTTTTCCATCTTTCTCTTTGATTTTTGATGTACTTCCACAGGTTGGACAATTTGCTATTGTACTCATAATTTTTACTTGTTTAGGGTTATGAAGACTACTTTGTTACCAAACTTAGGCTGTAATTTATACATTTCATTTTCAGCGATCTTGTTTAAAAATAAGCGGCTCTCTTTCATATCTGCATTGTCAACATAGATTATCGTTTTTTTATGAAAACATTTTTCCAGAAGTAGAAACAATGGTAGATACAAATCCTTCCAACCATCCAATAGCAATAAGTCTATGGGGTCGGTATAATGTTTTAAGGTCTCCATCGCATTACCCACACGAACCTCAATTAAGTTAGACACTCCGGCCCTTTTAAAATTTTCGATGGCTCGTTGTGCTTTAGACTCAATTAATTCTGTGGTTATTATGTGACCTTCTGTTTCCAGTATTCCCTGTGCTAAAAAAAGGGTAGATATCCCAAATGAGGTTCCGAATTCAACGATATTTTTAATGTTTTTTTCTTTTATTAAAGCTGCCAGATCCTCACCTTGTTCTCTGGAAATGCTTAGGTAGGCATCTTTAAAATCGGATGGGCGCATCGGTCTCACTACACTTTTTGTGGCGCCTTTTATCATTTTAAGACGGTCGTATTTTGAATCGTTAAAAAGTTTAATGAGAACGGTCTCAACTTTTTCTTTTTCAATCATCACGCTTTTTATTTTTAGGACTAAAATATTATTTCATTGTATTAATAATGCTGTTATGCATTACTTAAAATAAGAATCCAAAAATACCTTGTAAGCTTATATTGAGAAAGGTGAAAATATTCCTGTTAAGTGTAAAAGTGTAACCTTCTAACTAATTTATAGAATTTCTGTATTGAAGAGGAGTTAGGGAAGTGTTTTTTTTGAAGAATTTAGACATATTAGCAGGTTCATCAAATCCGGTTAGGTAGCAAATTTCTTTAACTGTATAAGAGGTAGCTGCTAGATATCGTTTTATTTCAGTCGTCACAAATTCATCAATAAAAGATTTGGTTGTTTTTCCTCGAAGCGATTTGGTTATATCATTAAGTAGTTTGTAAGAGATGTTTATTTCTGAAGCATATGATCTTGAACTTCTTGTCTTAACATAATTTTTTTCTAGCAAATTTTTAAAATCGGTAAATTTTTCAATCCATCGGGGTTTTAAGATTTCTGAAGGAAGTCGATGCTTAATACGTTCTGCTTTCAAAAGAATAAGATGCAGTTGGTGTCTAATAATTTCATTTTTAGCGAAGGTGTCGGGAAAATGGTATTCAAAATACATTTTTGAAACAATCCCTTTAAAGTCATCTAAACCCATATCGACTTGATGAATAACAGGGGATTCAATATGGTAATTGTATAACCTATAAAGTTTAAGGTTTTTAGAATAAATATAGTGTTGCTCAAAAAATTTAGTGCTAATCACTATAAAATATCCTTCTGTGTTCTTTAGACTTTCCGTAAAATGATGAACTTGGTTTTTTGCAATAAATAAAACACTTCCTTCCTTTAATGTGAATGTTTTAAAATCTACAAAGTGAGAATATGTGCCTTTAGTAACCAGTAAAATTAAATAAAAATCTATGCGGTGCGATGAAAATGGGTCATGGTCGAGTTTAGCAGTAATACGCTCATACATCTCTGAGAGCTTCATTACTTCAATGTCTAATGGTTTCTTTTTATCGAAACCTACCCTTGGAAGTTCGCTGTTCATTATACTTCAGAAATTATGCTACATTAAAAGAGATCTTGATTCCTTCTATGATCATACTTGTTCCTATTATACCAATAATTAATCCCATAATTTTTCCAATTACAGAAATAACATTATTTCCTAAAAACCTTACAATTAAGTCACTAGCACGAAAGGTTGTATACATAAGAAGGCACATAATACCAAAAATAAGAATTACCAAACCTATTTTTAAATTGGAAGCATTTGCAACAGAATTCATAGCTGTTACAATAGTTCCCGGTCCTGCAATAATGGGTATAGCTAGGGGAGAGATAGCAATATTTTCATCTATGTCTACTTCCTTTAAATGTTTAACATTAGATTTTTTAGATTGTAGCATATCTAAGCCTATAAAAAATACTAGAATTCCTCCAAAAATTTTGAAGGCGGGTATGGTAATATGAAAAAGGTCAAAAATAAAATTTCCTAATACGACAAATAGTGAAACAATTATAAAGGCAACTATATTCGCCCTTTTATTAATGCTCTGTTTTTTTTTCTTGTCTGCTCCTTGTGTAAGAGACAAAAAAACGGTCATATTCGAAATAGGATTTGTAATTGCAAAAAAACCAGTAAAGACAGTAATCGAGAAAGTAATAAGATTATCCATTTAGCTATTTTTATTCTTAATTTAAATAGTAGTTTTTTTGTCTCCAACAGAACTACGTCCCACTTTTAAATCCTCTATTAAAAGTTTTTCTTGTTGTGCTATTTCTTCTTTAGCTTTAAAAATATATTCTTTCCCATTTTTTGGAGTAGTTGCTAACCGCTGCAAACTAGCCACGTCGAGTTTTATAAATTTTTGAGACTGCTCATCTGTTGCTTCTCTGTCAAATCCCATAAAATGAAGGACGTCACTCGCCATTTTCACTGAAGTATCAAGGGATTCCCGGTAAATATGCTCAATTCCGATATTGTGTAAATCGTATGCATCGTACCGATTTTTAGCACGAACCAATAGTTTTACGTTGGGATATTTTTCTTTTACTTTTTTTACAATTCCGTATGCTGCATCTGGATTGTCTATGGCGCAAATTAAATAATCGGCATCTGCAATGCCAGCAGATTCTAGAAGATCCATTCTTGATGCATCTCCATAAAAAACTTCAAATCCCATTTTTCTCAAGAAATCTACCCTATTAGAGTCAACATCGAGAATTGTCGTAGGCACACCGTGGGCACGGAGAAACCTTCCAACGGTACTTCCAAAATGCCCAAACCCTACTAAAATCACCTTATGGTTTTTCTGAATTTCATCCATAGGCCTTTTCTCAGATTGTTTTGTCCCTACTTTAGGAAGACAAAGGCGCTCGTTTAAAATCCATAGTATTGGAGTGAGTGTCATAGTAAGCGCTGTAACTACAAGCATTATATCGAGTTGTTCTCTTTCAAAAATGTTTAATTGAAAAGCAAAGGATAATAATACGAATGCAAACTCTCCTATCTGAGCTAACCCAACCATTAACATTAAACGCTGGTCAATTTTCAGTTTAAAAACAAGACCAACTATAAATAGAACAAGGGCTTTTATGAGTATAACTGATAGTACAAGACCACTGATTAACAGCGGATTATCGCCAATAACAACGAAATTTATAGAGGCTCCAACGGCCATAAAGAATAAGCCCAACAATAGTCCTTTAAAAGGGTCGAGCGTACTTTCTAATTCATGTTTAAATTCACTAGTAGCCAGTACAACGCCACCTAAGAAAGCACCGAGAGCAGGACTAAGACCAACCAATTCCATTAAAAATGAAATTCCTACTACGATAAGCAAAGCAGAGGCTACTAATAATTCTCTAACACGCGCTTTTGCTACTATTCTCAGCATTGGGACAATTAAATACCTTCCAATTAAAATAATTAGTGCTATTGAAAATACAATGGCTAATGCCTGTAGTCCCAATGGTAAGCCTTCTAATAAATTGGTATGACCACTATGTGATTTTGTTGAATTCGATGCATTATCTGAAACATTAGAAAGTAATGGTAATACACCCAGCATTACAATCACAATAATGTCTTGAAATAATAATATAGAGAAAGAGGAGGTACCATAGGTGGTTTCCATTAACCCTTTCTCTTTATTCGTTTGAAGCGTGATTGCTGTAGAAGATAATGCCACCGCCATCGCAACAGTCAATGACAAGCTCCAGTCTATTCCGAAGGCATTTAAAACAAAAAAGGTGAGTGCCATTGTGCCAAAAACCTGAATGCTTCCCATACCTAAAACAAGTCGTCTCATTTGCCAAAAGCTCTTTGGTTTTATTTCTAAACCAATTATAAAGAGCATCATCACAACACCAAATTCAGCAAACTCAAGAATGTCTTGCCCTTCTTGTCCTATAAACCCCAAGATATAAGGACCTATAAGCATACCCGCAACTAAATATCCAATTACAGAACTTAACCCCAGTCTTTTAGCTAGAGGAACGCATAAGACCGCACCTGCCAGAAAAATAATGGCTTCAAATAAAATACTTCCATTCATAAAGTGAAATTAGTATTTTAATACTAATTATACAGGCTTCTACTTAATTTTTGATCTATGGTTTAGGGCAGTAATCACTTTTTCTTTAAAGCAATTTCTTCAATTAACGGTATTCAGGGTTTTCAAAATTCCATCGAGAACCATCATCCCATTTTTCACGCGAATTTCCATAATTAGGATATCCTCCTTGACTTTTTAACATAGCCGCTAAATGAAGCAGGTTATACGTCATAAATGTTGTATTCCTATTTGTAAAATCGGAATCTGTTCCTAATGGAGGTGTAATTTCTTTTCCTTTCCATTCGGTATCTCCATAACTAGGCCCTGGTCCAACTTTACCTATCCATCCTGCATCAGCTTGTGGAGGAATAGAATATCCAATATGTTGCAAAGAATATAGAATTCCCATAGCACAATGTTTAATTCCATCTTCATTCCCTGTTATAATGGTGCCCCCTACTTTTCCGTAGAAAAGATATTGTCCTTTTTCATTTGTTTTCCCACTCATTGCATACAAGCGTTCAATTAGCTTTTGTGCAATAGAAGATTTTTCACCCAACCAGATAGGAGTTCCTAAAATTAAAATATCTGCATCAAAAATTTGTTCGAAAAGTGTGGGCCACTCATCTTCTTTCCATCCGTGTTCTGTCATATCTGGATACACACCAGTAGCTACATTATGGTCGATTAATCGAATTTCTTTAACCGTGACATGTTCTTTTTCTAGTATGGTTTTTGAAATTTGAAATAACGTATCTGTATGGCTGGTCTGTGGCGATTTTTTTAAAGTACAATTAACAAACACTGCTTTTAAATCGCTAAAAAATTTTTTTTTCATCTCGATGTTTTTGTAATTTATTCATTAAAGATACTGTATGAAGTACAGAATAGGGGGCGTATTAGCTTGTAATTTAATTGTGTCTTAAATTAAGTCGGGCAACAATTCCTTCAGATCAAGGTGATAAAATTCATTTTATTTTTTTCTGAAACAGCCGAGGATCATATCAATTTTTCATACATTGAAACGAAACATTTAAAATGAAGAAAACGATATTTTGTTCAACTTCTTCGGAAGCGAAACAATGAGATATACAGCTACCGTACATCGGTTAATCCCCAAGACAACAGCACTCTGGGCATTTAGTGAAAGCGGCTTAGGAGGAATTATGCATGCCATTCGAATTCCATTTAGTGGGATTTTCCTTGGAAGTATTTCGGTCATTCTTATCACATTTCTTGCATTTCATAGCAAAAATCGCTGGAAAACAATCATACAGGCATTGTTGCTTGTACTCATGCTAAAAGCAATGATTAGTCCTCATTCTCCAGTTATGGCCTATGTGGCAGTGGCGTTTCAAGGTGTTTTAGGAGCCACATTATACAGCATTTTTGGAGTTAATAGGTGGTCTGCTATTTCCTTTGGATGCATTGCCTTACTGGAGTCTGCGTTTCAGAAAATACTTACTCTTACCCTAATTTTTGGAGTAGAACTTTGGGAAGCGCTCGATACTTTTTTTCAGGAATTAACACAGAAGTTGCAGCTCGACGGATTTGACAACATTCCCATTATGTTAATTACTGCTTACGGAATTCTCTATGGCATCGTGGGAATACTTGCGGGAAATTTTGCCTTTCTACTTCCTAAAAGAATCGAGGAAACTGCAGCCGAATTGGCTACAAGTACTTGGACGAAAACAGCTGTAGATCCCTTACAACGCAAAAAATCGAAACGGTTTAAAAGACTTTTTTTCTTCGTAAGCATCCTTTTATTCATTCTTACATTATTTCTATTTACAGGTAAAGAAGAGAAAATAGGATATGTGGTGTTACGGTCGCTCTTGATTATTGCTCTTTTTTTATGGGTGATTACCCCTCTGGTGCGCTACCTTTTGCGACGATGGGTAGAAAACCGAAATCAGCACCAAAAAAAATTGCTGGACGAAGTATTGGTAGAGCTGCCTTTAATTCGTGAAAACACTAGCTTGGCGAATCAGTTAACGGGTACGATTAAAAATCCGTTGCGACGAGCTAAGCGTTTTTTACTAGTGTGGTTTAGCCTTTCTTTGTATTTTGAAAAAGAATGAATACTCAAGTCCTTATCGTATCCGATGCCATAGGAAGCGGCAAAACTACGGCGCTTAAAGAATGGTTGCGCACCAAACAAAGCATAGGGGGAATACTCACGCCGAAAGTTAATGGAAAGCGTGTGTTCGAATTCCTTCCGTTAGGTGAAACCCTGCCTATGGAAGCTGAAAATTCTGGACTCACCGTGGGCAAGTATCGATTTAACATTGCAAACTTTCAGAAAGCGGAATCAACTCTTTGGAACTGCTGGACGGATTCAGAAATAACGACCGTGGTGATCGATGAAGTTGGTCCGTTAGAACTAAAAAAGCGACAGGGGTTTCATGAGTTATTGGTAAAGATGGTCGCCACCCCTTCCGAAGTAAAAAAAACTCTAATTGTTGTGGTTCGCGATTATTGTCTTCAAGATTTTATTAAAACCTATCCCTTTCAGCATGTAAAAGTTTGTACCATTAAAGAATTTAAAATTAACAGTATAAAACCACCCATTGGTGTGGTGCTATGTGGAGGGAAAAGCCGTCGAATGCAGAAAGACAAAGCGCTTCTAGAATATCATTCTATGCCACAATGGAACTATGTGAGTCATTTAATACAGCCTTTTTGCAAAGAAGTTGTGCTCTCTGTAAATCTACAGCAACAACAAACGTGGGTACCCGACTCTATCGAGCATATTGTGGATAAAGAATACTACAAAAACCATGGTCCTTTGACGGGTGTTCTGTCTGCTATAGAAGATAACAAAAACCAAGCGCTGTTATTTGTTGCTTGCGATTATCCATTATTACGAATGGAACATATACTTGAAATTATGAAAAATAGGGCTCCAGAATTTGATGTGGTTTGTTATAAAAATAAGGACCAAATAGAACCTCTCATATCTCTTTTTGAAGTCTCAGCGTTTCAGAAATTAACGTCCTTTTTTGAAAGCGGTAATGATTCTATGGCTACCTTTATTGCAAGTGTAAGAACACATTATATTTCTGTCTCTGAAGTGGATTTTTTAAAAAATGTTAATCACCTAAAGGATTTCGAACAACTGAAGACAACAAAACAATGATTAAAGAAGTAACAATCATTCGTACTAAAGAAAAACAGCGTCAGACCTTGCAGGATGTTGTAGCCATAGAGGAGCCTCTTGAAATTCAGCTTGAGACAGGACCAGAGAACCAGAGAAATATACAGTCACTTTCGGTGACCATGAGAACGCCTGGAAATGATGAAGAACTTGCCGTAGGATTTTTATTTACCGAAGCACTTATTACCTCCCAGAAAAACTTAGCGACCCCACCCAGCAGTGTTCCAGCAGAGAACAAAATTATAGTTCGACTGCACGAGAATTTCGACGCACAATTAGATAAGGTAAAACGGAATTTTTACACGACCAGCAGTTGCGGAGTGTGTGGAAAGGAAAGTATCGAAGCTATTCATCAAGTGTGTAACATTCAGCCAGAACGTAAGCGTATTATCATCCCTGTAGCTGTAATCTCTCGACTCCCAGAACAATTGTATAAAGTTCAGAAAACATTTGCTTCCACCGGAGGAATTCACGCTGCAGCCTTATTTACTTTTAATGGCGATTTGGTATCGTTTCGTGAAGATGTGGGAAGACACAATGCGCTAGACAAAGTGATCGGGGCGGCATTTCTGGAGCAGGAAACTTCATTATTTCGCTTAGATCAAGTGATTTTACTATTAAGTGGGAGAGCGAGCTTCGAGTTAATTCAAAAAGCTGCGATGGCGGGCATAAAAGTGGTTTGCGCCATAGGAGCTCCAAGCAGTCTGGCGGTAGAAACTGCGGCTTCTTTCGACATGACCTTGATCGGATTTTTAAAAAATACCTCTTCTAACATTTATTGTGGGGAGCAACGTATAAAATTGTAAAAATGAAAATAAGAATTAAAGACAATAGCATTCGACTTCGATTAACCAAGACCGATGTAGACGATTTAAGAAACAAACATGTTGTTGCTTGTAGAACTGTAATTTCTAAAAAAAAATTGTTTCAATATGAATTGCGAATTCTGAAAGATGCCACGAAAATTTCGGCAGCCTTCGGTAACGGGAAAATAACGCTAACACTTTCGCCAGAAATAGCCCACGTGCTTACTGAAACCAATGAGATCACCGTAAAAGGAGAACAGAACAATGGATCCAATGAAAAACTTTCTCTACTAATTGAAAAAGATTTGCAATGCCTAGATGAGACCGAAGAGGATCAATCTGATATGTATGACAATCCAAATTCTGCTTGTTGATGATAGTATTTAATACTATCGAAATAAAAATCGTATTTTTAAATAAATAAGAAAATAATTCCTTTGTCGAAAAAACCACCCTATAAAGCAGATCCCGAAAACCCTGAAACATTTAGGGATATTAAAATAAGTCCTGTAGATAAAACTGCTGCAGGAGGAAAGGCAGTTGCGGTATCGGTAAGTCATATTCTGGAAGAAATGAATGTGTCGCGGGGATTTATCGCATTGCAAAAGTTAAATCAAGTAGACGGGTACGATTGTCCCGGTTGTGCTTGGCCCGATCCCGACGACCATCGAAGTAGCTTAGGCGAATACTGTGAGAACGGGGCCAAAGCAGTAGCGGAAGAAGCTACCACTAAGACATTACGTCCCGATTTTTTTGCGTCTCATTCTTTAGAAGAAATGAGTTCATGGGATGATTACGATATAGGGAAAAAAGGTAGAATCGCTCAGCCCATGTATCTTCCAAAAGGAGCAATGCACTACCAACCCCTTTCATGGGACGATGCTTTTTTAAAAGTTGCAACACACTTAAAAGCACTTACAACACCCGATGAGGCTATATTCTATACTAGTGGAAGAACCAGTAATGAAGCTGCTTTCCTGTATCAGCTTTTTGCTCGTGCTTACGGAACCAATAACATGCCCGACTGTAGTAATATGTGTCATGAGAGTAGTGGTGTTGCGCTTGGTGAGTCTTTAGGTATTGGAAAGGGCTCGGTGAAATTAGAAGATTTCTACAATACTGAGGTAATATTTATATTAGGGCAGAATCCTGGAACCAATCATCCCAGAATGCTAAGTGCTTTAAAAAAAGCGCAAAAGAATGGAACATATATTGTTTCGGTGAATCCGTTGCCAGAAACAGGACTTTCAGAATTTGCAGATCCACAGACCGTTTCAGGAATGTTGGGTATTGGTGCAACCATATCGAACATGCATCTACCAGTAAAGATTAATGGGGACATGCCGTTGTTACAGGCAATTAACAAGCTTCTAATTGCTGAAGACAAAAAAAATCCTGGAGCTGTATTAGACCATGACTTTATTGAAAAAGAATGTCATGGATATAAAGAATATGCAAAACACCTTTCAAATCAAAACCTTGAAGATTTAGCGAAAGAATGCGGAATTGAATTAGCACAAATTTACGAATTGGTCGATCGAATAAAGCACTCAAAAAAAATAATTACCTGCTGGGCGATGGGACTTACACAGCATAAAAATTCGGTTGATACCATTAAAGAAATTGTAAATTTATTATTGTTAAAAGGAAGTATTGGTAAACCTGGCGCTGGAACCTGTCCTGTACGTGGGCATAGCAATGTTCAAGGAGATAGAACCATGGGGATCTATGAAAAACCGTGGGATTGGCTCCTTGAAAATCTAGAGAAAAATTTCAATTTTACACCGCCAAAAGAGTACGGTTACGATGTTGTTGATGCTATTGAAGCCATGCACAAGGGAGATGCAAAAGTGTTTTTTGGTCTTGGCGGAAATTTTTTAAGCGCAACACCCGATACCCATTTTACAGCAGAAGCATTGCAGAAATGTGATTTAACCGTCCATGTAAGTACCAAACTAAATAGAAGTCATTTAATTACTGGAAAAGAAGCACTTATTTTACCTGTATTGGGTAGAAGTGATAAAGACATTCAAGCTGGAGAAGCGCAGTTTGTTACTTGTGAAAATTCGATGGGGGTTATTCAGAAAAGTCAAGGTGTTTTAGATCCAATTAGCGATGACCTCATTAGCGAACCCGAATTAGTGTGCCGTTTAGCCATGGCTGTCTTGGATGAAAATTCAAAACTTCCATGGCATTCCTTCTATAAAAATTATGATACCATTCGTGATGTTATAGAACAGAACATTCCGGGATTTAAAGATTACAATAAAAGAGTACGGGATTTCGGTGGATTTTACTTGCCTAACTCAGCACGTGAGGGTACGTTCCCTACAGAAACATCCAAAGCAAATTTTACAGTTTCAGAAACAACATCGATTCAATTAAAAGAAAATGAATTACTCATGATGACCATTAGGAGTCATGATCAATACAACACGACCATCTACGGATTAAATGATCGTTACCGAGGCATTAGAAACGAACGACGCGTTATTTTAATGAACATAAAAGATATGCAGGAGCGTAATTTAAACCAATTGGATGTGGTAGATCTATACAATTTCAGCGACGGGAAAGAACGTGTTGCAAAGAAATTCTTAGTGATCGAATATGCAATTCCAGAGCAATGTGTCGCTACCTATTTCCCTGAAACCAATGTTTTAGTGCCCATTAAATCGGTTGCTAAAAAAAGCAATACTCCTACCAGCAAATCGGTAGTAATCGAAGTAAAAAAACACGGAGTTAAAGAGAAACCTTTAGAAAAAGAACCTATTTAAAAATATGTAAGGGTGTCATTATCGCCAGACAGTTGGAGTAGTGCCTTCAATACGTTTAAATTGTTTTGAAAAATAGTTGAGGTTATTAAAACCACACT
This sequence comes from Cochleicola gelatinilyticus, assembly GCF_001637325.1. GTDB lineage: Bacteria > Bacteroidota > Bacteroidia > Flavobacteriales > Flavobacteriaceae > Cochleicola > Cochleicola gelatinilyticus. The sequence goes on along the minus strand of NZ_LRXL01000026.1, from coordinate 404,618 downwards.
GGTAACAAACATCGGTAATTGTTAACAAGGGGTTTTTTAGAAGTTCTTTTGCTAGGTGAATACGCTGTCGGAGTACAAATTCAATCGGACTAATACCAAAATTTTGTTTAAAATTCTTATAAAAAAGAGGTTTGCTCATACAAGCAATTTTTGATAAATGATCTACTGTAATTTTTTGTGACAAATGCTGATGTATATATTCAATCACAGCTGTTAGTCGCTCGCCTAATTGTTTCGTGTCATGTTCAGCAAGGCTTATATTTTGTGTTTGAATAATACGTAAAAGCAAAAATTTTAAAGATAAATCGGCAAGCGCATCTTTAGCTGAGTTGTCTTCCATGCTTATACTAATAAGCTTGTTTACGCTTCCCGCCAATTCTCTGTTATTCTGAAAATGATATCGGTTAAAATTTAGTTCCCACAAGTATGGGGCCTCTATATTTGGATATGTTTCATTTAAATAATCGATATTTTTTTTTACCATATCCCAATCTAAAGCGAGGGTAGCACATTGTACCGGGTGGGATATATCAGCTTCGGGAAAATCAACCTTCATTGAAACTCCCTCAGGAATAATCACACTTTCACCTGGAACGAAATTAAAGCTTTTGGAACCGTCAATAGACATCGATTTTTTCCCCAACATCATACTCGACACCACTAAACCATTATACGATAGAAACACATTTTCACAAGCGTGAAAGGTTTCAAAAATACTTAATTGGCAATCTTTAAGATTGAAAATACGCTTATGTTCGACCAATGTGTCAAGTTGAGAAACGTCACTTAAATTAATTGGAGTTATATGGTTTTCGCTTAGTAACAAAATCGAGTTTTATTGATGAGTTATATTTAATACAAAGTACTTAAAATTATAGATGTTTTATAAATTTTAATTATAATTAATAGAATTCGTAAAAAAATAGAGGATTGTTTGTTGTGTTTATAGTATCGTTACAATAAGTAAGAGTAATTATTATTACTATTAATATATAAATAATTTAAAAAAAATACTATGAATATAACGTTAGAACAAGCGCAAAAAGTGGTGGCAGCAGCTATCTCGAAATCAAAAGAATTAAAAGTATTAATGGATATCACAGTAGTAGACGCGGGAACCAATTTGGTTGCCTTTGCAAGAATGGATGGTGCGTGGCTTGGCTCCATCGATATTTCAGCTAAGAAAGCACGTACAGCACGTTATTTTAATATGCCAACCGGAGAGATTGGAAAGCTTTCACAACCGGGCGAAGCTCTTTTTGGTATAGAACATTCTAATGGAGGATTAATTTCTTTCCCAGGAGGTGTGCTAATTAAGAACAGTAAGGGCGATATTATCGGAGCGATAGGTGTGTCGGGCGATTCTGTAGATAACGATCATACAGTAGCTCAAGCCGGTGCAGATGCACTTTAATAATTAAAATAAATAGGTATGTGTAAAAATCATGGAGTAGCTTACGTAAAGCCCGGTGTGGTAGAAGTAAGAGAGATAGCCTATCCTAAATTAGCATTAGGAAACAGAAAATGTGAACACGGTGTTATATTAAAAATCGTATCTACAAACATTTGCGGTAGCGATCAACATATGGTGCGGGGACGTACCACTGCACCAGAGGGTCTAATATTAGGTCATGAAATCACTGGTTTGGTGATCGAGTGTGGAAGAGATGTTGAGTTCATTAAAAAGGGAGATTTAGTTTCTGTGCCGTTTAATGTTGCTTGTGGAAGGTGTCGTAATTGCAAAGCGGGACAAACGGGAATTTGTTTGAACGTTAATCCCGAAAGACCCGGAGCAGCTTATGGGTATGTAGACATGGGTGGCTGGGTAGGAGGTCAGGCAGAGTATGTCATGGTTCCTTATGCGGATTTTAATTTATTGAAATTTCCAGACAAAGATCATGCTATGGAAAAAATCAAAGACTTAACTATGTTATCCGATATTTTTCCAACAGGATATCATGGAGCAGTTACCGCTGGTGTTGGTCCAGGAAGTATTGTATACATCGCAGGAGCGGGACCTGTAGGACTTGCATGTGCTGCCTCGTGTCATTTATTGGGTGCGGCTGTAGTGATAGTTGGAGATATGATCGAGGAACGTCTAGCACAAGCAAAATCATTTGGTTGTGAAGTAATCGACCTAAAAAAGGATGCTACTTTATCTGAGCAAATCGAACAAATTATAGGGACACCCGAAGTAGATTGCGCGGTAGATTGTGTAGGTTTTGAAGCTAAAGGACACGGATCTAACAGCGGCGAAGAGCAACCAGCTACAGTTTTAAATGCGATTATGAACGTTACACGTGCCGGAGGACAATTAGGAGTTCCGGGACTCTATGTAACTGGTGATCCGGGGGGCGTTGATGAAGCAGCCAAAAAAGGGAGTTTAAGCATTCGAATTGGTTTAGGCTGGGCAAAATCTCATTCAATCCATACAGGACAGTGTCCCGTGATGAAATACCACCGACAATTAATGAATGCCATTTTATTTGAAAAAGTACATATCGCTAAAGCAGTAAACGTTCAAGTAATTTCTTTGCAGGATTCCGTAAAAGGATACGACGCTTTCGATAAGGGAGCAGCAAAGAAATTTGTAATCGATCCTCACGGAATGATCGCTTAAAGAAGCTGAAAATTCTGGTAAGTCATTCAATTATTTTCGGATATTGAATGGCTTTTTTTATAGTTTTTCCTGAAAATTAAATCACATTAGTAACAATCCATCTTAAGTTGTTCCTGAAACAATAAGTCGTCCATCTGTAGGGTTTCAGAAGAAGCTAGGAGCACTTCTAAGGTTTCGAGAACTCCATGTTGCATCGATAACGACCCGCAAAGCATTAAACAGCCATTATTCTTTAAACTATTCAGAATTAATTGCGGATGTTTGGCAACCAGATCTTGAACATATTCTTTGTTGTCTTCTCTCGAAAAGCAAGTATATAATTGAAGCTTATTCTGTACTGAAAGATTCAAGTCCAGAAGTTGTTGATATATGGCTACAGATGCTTTCGTGCGTCCCCCCCAGAATAGATGAATTTCTACCTCCTTGTTTTCATGCAACATACCTAAAAATGGAGCGATACCAGTACCGTTTGCAATAAGTATCACAGAATTATTTTTCTTCGGAAAGTGAAAGTGCTTATTAGTCTCGATGGCCGCATGAATTGTAGTTTCTAACGGAAGGTTATATAGAAGATTAGAAGCCTTTCCCATGTCGTGCTTTTTAATACTTAACACAAGTGTATCCTCTATTTTAGCAATAGAATAGGGCCTCGAAATAGTACTGCCCTCTGGAAATATATGCAATAAATCTCCCGACACAAACGTAACTTTTTTTAAAGGCTGTAAGTGAATTATAAAAGTATCATCAATATTTAATTCGGTTCTTTTAACAACTTTAAAGGGAAGTTGTTTTAATTTTTTCTTTTTTTCTTCTGAAAGCTCAACATGTAATGGAATGCGCATCACTTCACTCCACTTTTTTATCCAGTTTTTAAAATCTGAAATGTCCGAATTGTTAATTTTATACAACGGCAAAACAGGTTGAAAATTTGAGTGCATCTGAAGCAATCCGTCTACTTTAATTGCAAATTGGCAGTAATCCGGATATTCTAACGATCCAAAACCAACGACAGAATAAGTAATAGCATGTGGCTGTTGCACGCCTGAAAATATGGTTTCAAATTTACGTGCATTGGTGGTTGCCTCTCCTTCCCCATAAGTCGCAGTAAATACAATGACATGTCGAGCAGCTTCGAAAGTGGTGTAGTTATTTAGTTCTGTTAAATAGACTTTTTTTCCACTATGGGTAAGAGCATTAAAAAAGGATTGTGCAAAAGTGTAAGTCTTGCCTGTCTCCGAACCTACTAAAATTACATACTCGCAACGATCTTTATCTGGCATACTAATAGGTGGTTTTTTAGTGTTTTTTAATCGCTTTAGCGTCATTACAAATCCCGAATACATAAAGAAAACAATCGAGGCGCTTGCCAATAATAACACGATCGACCATAACACACTTCCTTCTCCTGTGTGCAAGGCTAAACTAAGTCTAGAAGCCAAAGTCACAAACGGATAAGGAGCACTGCTTACTACAGCGCCTGTGACTTGATGTACTTTTACTTCTTTATCCTGTAATGAAACTTGAAAATATTCTTCGGGGTCTTCAGAAAAGGGAAATGCAATACTCCGAATTTCATTTAGGGTTGTTGTTTCAAAAAAGGATTTGCCTGTAGCATGCGCAGCCGTTTCAGAAGTAGATTCTTCAAATAATAGGGGTGTTTTGGGTAGCAGATCAAATTTTTCCGCAGAAAGATATACCCCAGTTGCTGCCACAATTAAAATGGGAATAAAGAACCACCGACTTAAAACTACATGGTAGCGCATTTCGAAATATTCTTTTTGAACTTTCGCAAACAACTTTTTAATACCTCCCTGTCGCTTTGCTAATAATACAATTCCAGTAACCGCAATAAAACAAAGTATTAAAGAGATAAGACCTACAAAAACTCTTCCTATAGTTTTAAGAAATAAAGAACGGTGTAGATTGGTGGAAAAACTATAAATAAACGGCCGTTCGGGGACCTCGCCTAATGCTTCGGAAGTGATTGGGTCGATGTAAATGTCTTTGGTTTCAAGATCTTGAGTGAGTACAGAAGCCTTTACAAATCCCGACGGTTCTACTTCCAATTCAAATACTTCATCATACTTTTTCTGAAGCGCATTTATGGTTGTGCCTACCGAGACAGTATTTAGGTCTGTAACCGCATAGCCCTTTGCCTGATGGGTAATAGGTTCCATGGCAAGAATCACCCCGGTTACAGAGGCAATGAGTAAAAAAAGGGAAGAAACAATAGCCAGCAAAAAATGACTATACCTCCAAACGGAAATGGTCATAGGTGTTTTTTATTGCGGAAGCATGCGTACGTATCGAATCCAGCCTTTGCCTTCTTGTTTGCTTTTTAAATTTTCGATGGTAAGAGCAAACTCTAGATCGTTGGTGTAATATTCCTGATCTTCAACCGATGTCTCAAACCGAATGGAATAACCTTGATCGACCTTGTCTTCTGGAATTTGGAGTACCGTTACCGTGCGCTCGCCACCACTTATGGTCGCTCCCGATATCGCATCAATATTAGGACGGTGCTTTCCGTAGAATTTCCACCATTCGGGAATTTCGCTGTACCATTCACTGTCTTTTCCCTGCACGTAAAGCGTTTCTTCGTATTCCCCTTCAGGATTTAACAACGACACAACAACATAGGCACCTTCACCACTATAGTTGGTCATTTGTATTAAACATTTTACTGCTTTACTTTCTAAGGTTGTAAATGCAGTAAAGACAAGCACGCAAACCAGTGCTATGGGTAGTATTTTAATTAACTTTTTCATATTATTTTAAAAAATTCAATGAGGTTTTATTTTTAGTCAACAATTCATTCTCACTTGCGAGATCGTAAACAGATTCTTCAAAATCGGTTTTAATAGTGGTGTCTGCATTCAACGCAATTAGATACTTTAACATTGCATCATCTTTCGCTTTCATTGCGGCTAAGTGCAAGGCAGTAAGTCCTTCGTTGTTTTTAGCATTTACCGGAATGTTATATTCTGAAAGCTTTTTTAATAAGCTTAGATCGTTGGCTTTAGCAGCCAGATGATAGAGGGTATTGCCTTCTGCTTGAACCTCGTTGAAAACAACTCCGTTTTTCTGAAGCATTGTCGCTTTCTTTTCAAATTCCTCTATTTTTTTAGCATTGAACGATTCAACCAAATAATAGGCGAGGGTATTGCCAGAGGAGTCTTTCGCCTGTGCATTACTCCCTTTTTTAAGCAAAAATTCTGTTACTTCAGGACTGTTCCCTTTTACCGCGAGCATTAAAGCAGTTTCTCCTTTTACATTTGCTCCGTTAAAATTAGATACTCTTTCTGCAAGTAATTTTACCATATCTAACGAATTACGTGATGCGGCATTTAGAAACGGTGTGTTTTTATCCATGTCTTTCTGATTCACGTCGGCTCCTGCCGAAAGAAAAAAGTTGAGAATGGCCGGATCGGTGGTGTTATATGCGAGTCGGTGTAATGGACTACCTCCTTTCTTGGTGACGATATTTGGCTCTAGACCGATTGTCTTCAGATAGGTGTACACGGCTAACGGATTGCTGTATCCACGGCTTCCCTGTGCTGCAAAAAGAAATGCGTTTCCACCTTCATTATTAAGGGTTTTGTAATCCACTCCTTTTTTCACTAAAAGTTTCAGAAAATCGATATTTCCTTTTTTTGCAGCATAATTAAAAATACCGTTGCCTTGAGGGTCGGTGCTATTCAGAAGTAATCCTTTTTCAGTAAAATAAGTGAGTTGTTCTTCATTTTCTAAGAAAGGAGCTACTAGTAAAAGTACGTTGGCTCCCTCTTCATTTTTTTCTTCAACCAGATCCACCCCGTTTTCAATAAATAGCTCATAGACCTTAGGGTTTAACTGTCCTGCACCTGCGGCAAAGGTAAGAGGTGTGTTTCCATGACTGTCTAAAGCCGTAACAGAAGAACCTCTTTCTAATAACGTTTTAACCATTTCGGTATTCCCAGCATAGGCAGCCCAGTGTAAATAGATACGACTGTCGTGAGTTCGTTTGTCCACAGGATTGCCTTGTTGATCCAGCAAATGCTTTACAACATCACTATTAGCATTTTCCAATAAGGCGTACACCACGCCGTCGAAAGCATTGGTGTTAAATGCTGTGGGGTCGTTTCCTTCCTTGATATGCTTCTTTACTGTTTCTAGATTAGGATCACCTTTCCAGAAAGAACGCTCTAAGAATACATTTTCTTTTTGAGCAAAGGTAACAGCCGATACGAGAAGGAGGATAAAAGTTGTAAGTTTCTGTAGGGTTTTCATGGTATGTTATTTTACGAACGATTCGATAAGTGCATCAATTTTCTCGCCAGTTTCGTAACCGTCGTCGAAAAGATATTTGTACAACACTTTGTTGTCTACTTTTTCTTCTAAAACGAGATCTTTATTACGGCTGTATACTTCGTCCCATTTTGAACGAACTAGCGCCCACTTTTGGTTGTTTTCTTTCCACCAGTTAGCGGCAGCTTCACAACGACTGTCGGGTACTTGTTTGTATACGTTGTAGCCTTTTTCTTTTGCCAACACAACATCTTCCTTGCCAGCTTCACGAATTACTTTGTCATTATTCTGGTCGTGAATCCACCCAAAATCTGTTATTTCATGGCGGTTGCCGCGTACGGTAAGATTGTAGTCGCTACGCTTGGTGTACTCACGTCTAGGAAGTGGTGCATTTGCGGTGTTTTCCCAAAAGCTTTTTCCGTCGACATGCACCCAAGTTGCAGACCCTTCGTACCTCGGACTATCATCTACCTGAAATACTTTTTGCGTCCATTGTCCTTTTACATCGTCTGCAGATTTTTTCTGAAACTCCCACTCGTTATTTGCATTGTAGGTATATAAATCGGTGTTTTCGAACAACCAATCTTGACGCCAGTGCTTTATGATCATAGGATCTGCAGGATTTCCCACTTGTAATAAATGCTGAATCACAATTTTATCATCTTTATCGGTTACGAGTTGCGCCCATTCCAATCCTTTGTCTACCTTGTTTTCCGAAGGTTTATACAAACTATCATTGCTATAATTAAAGGTTTCAGCAAAATTGAAGGTCACTTCATAACAGCCACACATTTTTTTGATGGCTTCCCGGTCTTGTTGTTTCTTAGTTTGTGCCATAGCCCCAAAGGTAAGGGTTACGGCAAAAAGGGTTGCTATTACTTGTTTCATTATTCTATTAGTTTAAAATTAATTTCTTTGTTGTACGGTTGTCTCCATTTGTAAAGGCTACAAAATAGATCCCGTTTTGAAGGGGAGTAAGGTCAAGTTGTTTGTTATAAAAACCTTCCGATTGAGATACGTATGTAGAAAACACGTTTCTTCCGTTGCTATCGTAAATCTCAATCTTATTTTCAGCAGTGTTGAAGGTATTAATGTCGTACACAATATTCACCTTTTTATTTTGTGACGGATTTGGATACATTCCGAAGGAAACCTCGTTTGTTACGTTTTCAATACCGAGAATGTCGGACACGTCTTCCATGTCGAATGTTATATTTCCGGTACTACTTCCTTCAAAATTGGTGAAGGTCACTCGGTATATAGTATTTTCTGAATGCTTTATGTAATAAGCCATATCGCTGTTTACATCGTATCCAGTTCCGTTGAACGATTTCCAGTCGTATCCGATGGTATTTATTTCTTCTGAATATTCCTGTGCATTAGGATCTCCTTCGCCCGAAGGTTCTTCATTCTGAGCCACAGTTACCCCAGGATTGTGTAACGCTCCAGTCACGATATAATTAGCTCCCGGAGGATCTAAATAGGTATTGTATTTTGTAAAAACGAAATCCCAGGCGTCTACTGCAGGTTCGGCAATTACTTCTTCGTTGTTCTGAAGAGAATAGTAATTATATCTGGTTTCAGGGTTGTTTGCATTCGATACGGTTTCGGTCGTTTCATTTACCCAGTCGGTACCATTCCAGGTCGCATATTTAAAAGTGTAACCTCCAAAATAGTCTTCATTAATAAATTTTATATATGTTCCGTCGGTATATTTTAGTACAAAAACAATGGTTCCTTCCACGTGGTGACTTACCGGATTGTATTCTCCCCAACCATATGTGGCAGATCCCTGCATAAAAGCACCATTGTCCCAATTGGTATCGTCGTTAAATAAGGGGGTCCAGTTCGCTTCATTCGAAACATCGATCGCATCAAAATCGGATGCATTGTTAGCAGCTTCAAAAACCTGAATGCCGATTCCGTCGTTTACACGAATACCAATACTCTGAGCATTTTCTCTAAGAAAAGCAATGTCCCAACTCGCTGCTTCGTAAGTGTTTTCGGTTTGGTCTGAAAGATTAAAATATACGTCATTTTCATATCCAGTTCCCATAGAAATCGTTACCGTTTCTTGAGCGGAGAGGAGGGTTGTGGCTAAGAGTATAGCCGATAGTAGTAGTTTTTTCATAGTATAATGTTTTAAAGTTTTTGTTCAGTTTATTGTAATAGATTGTATTTGAATTCTGGATAGCCGCGTTCGCCACTATCATTTAATAAGGCAGTAAATTTTAATTTATATTGGTTGCCATTTGGATCTTGGATGACATAAAAAATAGTATCGACAAGAACTTTATCGTCATTAATTACATCTCGCCAAGTGCTTCCAATGGCGCGTTGATCGAGCTCGAAACTGGATGGATTGACATCGGCTAGTTGAAATGCATCGTAAGCAATATCCTCGGTGCTTACTGCATAAACCGAAACGCCTCCTTTTCGGTTGTGAAGTACCCCGTCTGAAAAGCCGTACGAACCGGCACCCTCTAAAATATTGGTAAAGACCGTAAAGTTGAGGTCCCAGTTCTCTGCTTCCGGTTCTACGGAAAGTGTGTTGTTAGAATCGAAACTGAAAAAAGTAAAGTTATAAGCGGTATTTTTCTGAATAAAGACCTCATTGTGTGAAGTGTCATTTAGATCCGCGTACTGAAGCAAGTATCCATTATCTTGCTGCAACACCCGTATCTTTTTCCATCCTCGTGCTTCGCCTGCTACCGCGACGCTTCCAGGTGCTGGATTTTCGGTACCTACTTCGTATCCCAAATTAACCAAATACACCTTGTTTTCAGCTTCTATTGCGCTTACTGCTTCAAGTGCTGTTTTGGTAATTGTACCATCAGGATGGTCGATGTACGCTTCGTTTGCTGGATCGAAAGTTCCTACTGCCACTTGAGCTTGAAGGTCTGAGACATCTGCTTCAGAAATGGCATCGATATTTGTTTCCTCTAGTTGTGCTGCTGCCATATAAATCGATCCGTTAATAGCAACACGAAATTCATTTCCGCCGTAAAAACCAAGATCCCAACTGTCTCTTCGCACTTCGGTCTGGGTTTCGGTACTTAAATCGATATAGACTTGGTTGGGCTGATTGGGACCTCCTACATTAGGTTCGAAACCGCGGCCTAATGAAGCAGAACTATTTAAGGTAAAGGTGGTATTTCCTTGAATTTGTGAATTGGGATAGTCTACAGAAATAATACTGAATTTTATTTCTACAGTTTCATCTAGCGATGTATTCAATTTTGTGAATGTAAAATTGGTGTTGTTTGAACCTTGGGAAAGCGGTAATGTAATCGTGGTTTCTTCAGAAATCGGATTCGTAGTAAAATCTTCTCCATATACAGCGTTTGTACTTTCTAACAGCAAGGTCATGGTTCCTCCTTCCGAAGTAGTTTCAGAAAAAACCAAATTGATTTCTTGGCTATCATCGATGTCGTTTAAGTTTGCCGACAGGTTTTCAAAAGCAACCACAAAAGGATCGCTGAGTGTTTCTGAAGTATCGTCATCACTACACGAGATGGTTACTAGTCCTACGAGGAGCAAGAATATAGCAGTTTGATATGTTTTGAATTTTTTCATGGTTATAAGGTTAAATTGTAGGTGAGTTTTAGAAAGTATGAGCGTCCGTATCCCAATGGAACTTGAGTGGGTGGTCCGTTATGAGTGCCGCCTTCGAAGGCAGTGGTATTTACTTCTGTTACATCAAAAAGATTTCGGCATCCCAATGTGGTGGTAAAAGCTCCGTCGAAAAACGACTTGTGTATCGTGGCATCCATCCAACTGTAAGCTGCGGTTTCTCCCTGCACAAATTCCTGCTCTCCTTCGGCGTTGGTTTTTTCCACGAATTGTTGCTGGGTACCGATGTGTTTAAAAAAGACCGAAAAAGTAGTGTTCCAGTCAGGCAAAGAATAGGCAAGGTTTGAATTTAGTTGCACATTAAACAGGAAATCATCGTTGCTTTGTGTTTGGCTGTCTAGCACTTTGGAAACCCCTTGTACGGAACCTCCTAGTTGTGCTTTGAAATTTTTATAAAACACTTCGTTTTCTGAAAATACCCCAAGGGCAGTAAAGCGGTCGATGTTATTGTATTGAAACGACAACGGACTTTGATTCACAACAATCAATTCAATACGGTCGTTTAACCCTAAGTAATTAAAACTGAGTTTGTTTTTTAAGCGAATCGTATTGTTTGCTAGGGTGCTTTTCTTTTTAATATGAAAAAAAGCAGAGACTCCGTTTTCCGGTTTTAAATCTGGATTTCCCTGTACATCATGGTTTACATCGACAAAGTAGGTGTAGAGTTCATTGTAATTTGGAGTTCGGTTAGCAGAACCTAAAATGGCTCGCAATTCCCAGTCGTTGCTTAGTTGCTGTAAAGCACTTAGAGAACCGGTATATTGGGTATTAAATAAATTACTAAAAGAAGCTCTAAATCCGGGACGGAGCGAAAAGCGTTCGGTTACTTGTATTTCTGAAGCTGCAAAGAAGTCGTAATTATTAAGTTTTTGAGTTACTTCGTCGGAATCGGGATTAAGCACGATGGCAAGGGACGAACCGGAGCCTTTTTCATTAGTAATTTCATAACCTATCTGAAGATTAGCTTTTTCAGAATTTATACTATTACTGAAGGTCCCTCGCGAGAAAAAAGCGCTTCGTTGCTGGTATTCGCCTTCTTCAATATTTTCTTTCTGGCGGGTTTTAATGCGGTAGGTGTACCGTTCTAGGTCTTTGGTTTGTTCCTGATATGAAACTGAAATATTGTAACCTACTCGTTCGAAAAATGTTCCAGTACTATTTAAATGATGATAAAATCGGTTATTCGTATATAGTTCATCCAGTGCAGAAGGATTTGTGGTTCCTGTCGACGGATTTTCATTTAAAGAAACCGTTTCGTTGTATTTTTCGATACGTTCGTTTAAATAATCGAATCGGTAAAAGATATTGAACTTCTCTTTTTCGTATGCAAAAACTACTTTTGTATTTTGTTGAAGTTTGGGCAACCATTCATGCCCTCGTAATCCGTCATTTAGTGCATAGTTTTCACCCTGTTTATTGTCGTAAAAACCACCAAAATCGTTTCGGGTATACGTGGCATTGGCATAGAAATTTTCAGAAAAATTGTGCCCCACCTTCAACGATTGGATATGTCGGCCCTTATCGAACCATTCATATTCATCACCCACAGTTTCTTCTTGAACATATGCGGTAATATCCCAATCGTTGCGGGAGGACTTTTTAGTAATAATATTTATAATTCCAGAAACGGCGTTGGCTCCATATTGCACCCCCATAGCACCTTCTACAATCTCGATGCGTTCTATATCATCGAGGTTAATTAAGGAAAGGTCGGTATTGTTTCCTACTCCTTCTTCGTTAATTATAGGGATGTTGTCGATAAGCACTTTAAAATACTGACTGTCTAGGCCGAACAAACTCACTCCGCTTTTTCCAGTGGCGGTATTTGGTGTGATGTTAAGATTTAAGGTGGTGTTTAAAACATCGGCAAGAGTGTTTCCTGCCTGTCGATCGATGTCGCTTCTGGAAATAACTTTTACCTCGACCACAGATTTCGAAACCGACTGAGGATTAAGCTGCCCCGTAACAATAACTTCGTCTAAACTTTCGGGTTTTATAGTATCGTTTTTTTGCCCCACTTGGGCAAAGCAAAGAAAGGGGCAAAGTGAAAAAATGACTAGTGAAAAGTGGCGCATTAAGTTTGTTGTTATGAGCGCACAAAACTAGTTATTTTTATTTATTCTAAATAAGAATAGAGACAGATTTTTATTTTAATTGAGACTCAATCTAAATAATATTATTGTTAATATGTTGTGCTAGAGTTATTTATACGAATCGTTCTAAATAACAATAGAATTTGGTGATTGATTTAGGTTTAGGGTAATGGGCTGGACAGAAGGGTTTTGAGGGTGAGGTTTAAAGCATTAATTTGTAGTGAAAAGGTGTGCTAAAAGTATCGTTCCCTAAATTAAAACTTGTGAGTAATATTATGATTTGCCATCTTCAATTTTTTCTTCGATTTCTTCTCTCTCATCTCCGTTTAATTTTGTTTTACCTTGAATTTTCGCTTTTTTTTTATGGTATATCTCGTAATACATCGCAAAGTGATCGCTACCAAACGTCTTGGTACGTATCATTTTACCCACAAAGAGATCTTTGGTATGAAAAAGATGATCTAAGGGAAAACGCATAAACCAATATCCTGCGTGGTACGTAGGGAAAAAGCCACGTCCTATTCTTGGATCGATCATTCCCGACATTTTTTTAAATAGACGAGTTACTCGCGACCATACTACATCGTTCATGTCCCCACAAACGACCACCGGTTTTTTAAGTTCTCTAATTTTTTTGCCCACAATCATTAATTCGGCATCACGTTCTTTAGAAGTTTCATTTTCTGTCGGACTAGGAGGGGCAGGATGGAGACAGGCAAAAAATATATTTTCTTTTTCATTCACTGAGACTTCAAAAAAAATGGAAGGTACGTTGTCTTCAATAAAGAAATTAATTTTTGAATTTTTAAGGGGAATTTTAGAATACACGTGCATGCCGTAGAATTCTTCATTCGCAACTTTTACAGAATGAGAATAAGTTGGTTCTAATCGATTAAGATTTTTCTCCCATTCTTTATTCGATTCCATAGTTAAAACAATATCGGGATCAAATTTTTGGACCTCCTCTATGAACTTATCATACTCGGTGTTGGTCTGCAAAATATTTCCAGCTAGAATAGAAACCATACCATCGCTAGGAAAATCTGGTTTTTTTCTGGGGTATAGCGAACTGTATGGATATACTTTCGCAAGTTGGTATAGCATTGAAGCCACAATACTTCCTAGCACTATACAGTTGAAAACTGTATAATCATTTATAAATACCACTAAAAGTATTAATAAAATTAGCTGTATTACTATAGATTGCAATCTAACAAAATCTGCGGTGCGAAAGAACCAATGGGGATGTTCCGTTGCTGGTAGAAACGGGGAAAGTGAAAAAAAAATACTCAAGCAATACAGGAGAATCATCATTCTATAAAATTAGTATTTTTTGATTTCATAAAAACATTCTAAAAAAATAAATAATAAAATTTTAAATGAACTAAGAGAGGATTTTTAATAAGACAACAAGAATAAGTATTTTTATACTTCAAAATAAAAATATGAAAAAAACGACTCTTCTTACCGCATTCTTTTTTGTGTACTCTTTAATACTAACCGCACAGACTTATACCACGCCAAACACAGGAGTAACATGGACGCTCGACGATATCGCTGCTGCTAGTACTACAACTGTTTCAGGTTCGGGAAATGCTTATACTTTATCAGAAAACCTTGTTATCGCGGAAAACGACACCTTTATTATTGATACAGATCTTACCCTATCCATTGAAGCAGATCTACTAATAACGGTCTTTGGGAGCTTTTCTATTTCTGCTGCTGATGTTACCATAACCTCTGCCGAAACTTCACCATACGAAGGATTTCGATTTGAAGAATTTTCAGTAATAACAATACAGAATACAACTATCGAAAATGGAGGAGGGCTCCGCGTTCTTACTGAAGAATTTACATTAGATAATTGTGAAATTACAAATAACGTAGCAGGTGGTGCTACTACTGGGGCCGTAATCTCCTTGTCACGAGGAACCCCACAAATTACCAACAATACGATTACGTTTAACGAACTTCCGGCAATCGCCTCGGCAGCCAATTCTTCTGTTTCCGCAAATATCTCAAACAATTATATTGAAGGCAACAATATGGAAAATTCGAACCGCCCACAAATAAATATTGGAACCACACAAAATGCCATTCCCTTAATTATTTTTCAAAATACAATTATTGGAAATCCAGATCTAGATCAAGTAGGTGGAATTGCAGTGTCTAATTTTGTTGGAGGAGCAATTAATGCTGAAATAGACGAAAATGAAATACGTAACAACCGCTACGGAATCTCGATACTTGGAACCAATTCGTTTGCATACATACGAAATAATATTATTGAAGATAATAATACGCAAGGAAATCCACAGTTAGGTGGAAGTGGAATCTCTTTGAATTCGTCTTCTCCAGGAATGGATGTAATTGCTTCAGGAAACGAAATAAGAGGAAACCTTTGGGGCATCACCGTTATTGGAGAAGCAGCTATTAATTTAGGAAATGATATTCCCGAAAGTACAGGAGAAAACATTTTTTCTAATAATGGAAATGGAGGTGTAATTTACGCCCTTTATAATAATACTGCCAACACCATTCCTGCAGCAAATAACTGTTGGGTAGAAGGGGAAATAAACACATTAGAACTTGCCGAGTCGGTAATTTTTCATCAAGTTGATGATGCAGCTTTAGGAGAAGTATTGTTCGATCCAGTAGGCTGCGCCACGCTTTCTTCGGAAGATTTTAATATAAGCTCTATTTCGATCTATCCAAATCCGACGACAGGTACGATCCAATTTCAGAATAACCGAGAGATTGCAACAGTAGATGTCTTCGGAATTCAAGGGAATAAAGTAGCCTCTTTACCCGTTTCTGAAGGTTTAAACACACTTGAACTTGTGTTAACATCAGGGATGTATTTTCTAAAATTTAACACGACTGAAGCTTCATTTGTTCAAAAACTAATCATAAAATAACAGGAAGGCGGTCTGCTTAGAAAGCTGTACTTTTGCAGCCGAAAAGAAAACCGATTCCTGTGAAATTAACAGCCTTAGAAAAATTAGAACTTTCCAAAGATGACATGCGTTCGTATGGATATGCTGTGGTCGATGCTATTGTAGAACATTTTGAAAATCAGCACACAAAACCTCCAGTGGCAGTTGCTTCTAGAAAAGAAATGGATTCATTATTTCTTGAAGCTGCTCCAGAAAAACCATCAGACGCTAACGAAGTGCTTCAATTTGTGCTAGACAATGTAATGACGAAAAGTGCAATTGTTTCGCACCCTAAATCGTATTCATTCGTTCCAGGGCCAAGCAATTATATTAGTACAATGGCAGATACACTTGCCACAGGTTTCAATATTTTTTCGGGAGGTTGGGTCGCTTCTCCTGCAGCAGCAGAACTAGAAATTGTGACGTTACAATGGTTGCTTAAAATCTTCGGTTTCCCTCAGAAAAAAGGGGGTGGTATCTTTACAAGTGGTGGTTCTATGGCTAACTTAACAGCTATTGTTACTGCACGAAGAGTGAAATGTGGAGACGATTTTAGTAACGCAGTTATTTATCTTTCCGATCAGGCACATTCGTCGAATATTAAGGCCATACGCATTCTTGGTTTCCGAAAAGAACAAATTCGCATCATTCCAACCGATTCCGAATTTAAGTTTTCTGTAAATAAATTAAAGAACGCCATTGCGAAAGACCGTATTGAAGGCATGCATCCGTTTTGTCTTGTTGCAACTGCAGGAACCACGAATACAGGTACTGTAGACCCATTATCGGCACTTTCTAAGATCTGCAAAGAAGAAGACATTTGGTTCCATATCGATGGAGCCTATGGTGGTGCTGCTATTCTTGCCAAAGATGGAAAACAGTTATTAAAGGGAGTAAATAAAGCAGATTCGTTAACAGTAGACCCCCATAAGTGGTTTTTTCAACCTTATGAAATGGGATGCTTATTAGTTAAAAATCATAAATGGCTTAAAAGCACTTTTACCGAAAAACCTGAATATTTAAGGGATGTTGAAGGTAATGAATCTGAAATTAATTTTTACGATCACGGGGTGCAGTTAACCCGACGTTTCCGAGCACTGAAGTTTTATATGTCGATAAAAACCTTTGGTCTTAAAAGCTTCAGAAAAGCGATTACTTACAATATAGATCTTGCGGAACGAGCAGAAAAACACCTTCGAAAAAGTAAGAATTGGGAAATTATCTCTCCCGCAACCCTTGCTGTGATTAACTTCCGATTTAATCCGATAGGAAATTCTTTTTCAGAAAAAAAATTAGACGCACTTAATCAACGTATTTCAGAAAAAGTTATCCAGTCGGAAGAAGCCTTACTAGTCACAACCGTGCTTAATGGGCAGGTCGTTTTACGTATGTGTCTAATCAACCCAAGAACGACATTCGAAAATATAAAAGAAACACTTGCTGTGTGTGAGTCGTTTGCAGAAATTCTAGAAACCGCGTGAGAACTGCCGATATCGTAATAATTGGTGGCGGTGCTGCAGGGTTTTTTACAGCGATTAATGCTGCGGAAAATAATCCCGATGCCGTTATACTTATATTAGAACGAGGAAAAGAAGTGCTCACCAAAGTAAAGATTTCGGGTGGTGGAAGATGTAATGTTACCCATGCTGAATTTATTCCGAAAGAACTTTCTAAAAATTATCCAAGGGGTGAAAAAGAATTGTTGGGGCCATTTCATACTTTTATGACAGGCGACACCATTGCGTGGTTCGAAGCTCGGGGAATTGCATTGAAAATTGAAGAAGACGGCCGCATGTTTCCAGAAAGCGATACGTCACAAACGATTATCGATTGCTTTATTTCTGAAACCGAACGCTTGGGGATTGACGTGTTGAGAAACCAGGCAGTTAAAACTATTACAAAGCGACAGGAGAAATGGCAACTTGAGACCACTACTGAAATCTTTGAAGCAGAAAAAATAGTTGTTGCTACAGGAAGCAATCCGAAGATCTGGAAATTATTAGCGTCTCTAGGTCATACCGTAACGGCGGCAGTACCCTCTTTGTTTACTTTTAATATAAAAGATTCTCGAATTTCAGAATTGCCAGGGGTTGCGACAGAAGCTTCTGTAAAAGTGCTTGGTACGAACAAAAAAGTACTCTTAGAAAGTGAAGGACCTTTGCTAATTACCCATTGGGGAATGAGTGGACCGGCCATCTTAAAACTGTCTGCATGGGGAGCGCGTTTATTAGCACCAACAAAATATCATTTTACGATTCAGGTGAATTGGTTGCGGGATGTTTCCGAAGAAGAAGTTATAATAAGTTTAAAAAGTGTTCGCATTCAGAGTGGCAAAAAACACGTGTTGAAAAATCCTCAGTTCGATTTGCCCAAACGGTTATGGTATCAATTAATTCGAGCTGTAGGTGTTTCTGAAAATGATACTTGGGCAGCTCTTACTCGAACGCACCTTGAAAATATCGCGCAACAACTTGTAGCTTCCCCCTTTGAAGTAACTGGAAAGAGCACTTTTAAAGAAGAATTTGTTACTGCGGGAGGAGTGGAGCTAAAAGAAGTAAATTTTAAAACATTTGAAAGTAAGCTGCAACCAAATTTATTTTTTGCGGGTGAGGTATTAAATATTGATGCCATTACAGGAGGATTTAATTTTCAGAATGCATGGACTGGTGGATTTATTGTTGCTAGCGCACTTTCAAAAAATTGAATTCCAAAGTTTTAGTTTGAATTGCAATAGGAATTGTACCTTTAAGAAGATTTTTCTATTGTCATTTCTAAACACCAACCGCCATGCAAGCACAAGATCTACAGAAACACAAAGGCAGCGACCGAATTATAATAATTTCTTCTCCAGAGTTTGGAGATAAAAAAGCGGAAGAGCAAGTTGCTTTATTACGTTCACAAAAGGACGAATTAAAAGATCGTAAACTTATCGTGTACCAAGTAACTAACCATGGGTATGTAGAGAATTTTGGGTGGGGTATTGAGCCGTCGGTACGTACTCAATCGAAGATAGACGGCTTTTATGTAACACTTATTGGCTTAGATGGTACCGAAAAATTTTCTTCAGAAAATGTAGAACAGCCAGCAACATTTTTTAACCTAGTTGATTCGATGCCGATGCGCAAAGAAGAACTGCGTGAAAACGAATAATTGTTTTTTAAACAAAATTGATTTTTTATCAAACTCCTTTTGTACTGGAGTTTTCTAGTGACTCACTACGTTAAGGAAACGGTTACGATAATTTTTTTTCATGTAATTTGCACTTGAGTGATTGCTTCAAATTAAACTATCTTTGCGTTCAAACTATACATTTTTATGGCTGAACACCGCTTTATTATTCCATCGTATGAACATGAGTTAACTGCTGGAATTAGTGCATACCGATCGCCTAGCAATATCGCTTTGGTAAAATATTGGGGTAAGTATGGAGAACAACTTCCAAAGAATGCCTCTATTAGCTTTACACTTACCAACTGCCATACAAACACCACCCTTACATATAAAGAAAAAAGTACCAAGGGGTTCGATTTTCAAGTTTATCTCGACGGAAAAAGAGAGGAAAGTTTTGAGCCAAAAATCGAAAAGTTCTTTCACCGTATTACTCAATACCTTCCCTTTTTAGAAAAATTTACGTTTAAGATCGAAACCCATAACAGCTTTCCGCACAGTAGTGGTATTGCTTCTTCAGCCAGTGGGATGAGTGCACTTGCATTGTGTTTAATGAAGATGGAACAACAAATGCAACCCGAAATTGACACCGAATACTTCAATGAAAAAGCATCTTTTTTAGCGAGGTTGGGTTCTGGAAGTGCCTGCAGAAGTATTGAAGGTGATTTGGTAGTTTGGGGAGAACACCCCGATATTGATGGCAGTTCTAATAGCTTCGGAAAAAAATATCCTTATCAAGTTCATGAGGTATTTAAAGAATATCAAGACACGATATTATTAGTCGATAAAGGTGAAAAACAAGTAAGTAGTACGGTGGGGCATGAGCTTATGCACGATCATCCATTCGCAGAACAACGCTTTCACCAGGCAAATGAAAATTTATCGAAATTAATTCCAGTATTAAAAAACGGAAATCTTTCTGAATTTATAAAAATTGTAGAAAGTGAAGCTTTATCGTTACATGCAATGATGATGACCTCGATGCCGTATTTTATTTTAATGAAACCAAACACTTTAGAAATCATTAATAACATATGGAATTATCGGAAACAAACGGGTAGTAATCTTTGTTTTACGTTGGATGCAGGTGCCAATGTTCATGTGTTATATCCTAAAAAGGAAGCTGCCACAGTTTCAAAATTTATCGAAAATGAGTTAAAACCCTTTTGTAAAAGTGGGGAATATATTGAAGATATAATTGGATTTGGAGCTCAAAGGATAGACTAAATGGTTACGTTTAATGCAAAATTAATTTCGAACGGGCGATGACCTTGTTATTGCTTTCAAGTTGTAATAGATACACACCATCTAATAGATTACCACGTTCCACCTTTGTAATTCCTTTGGAAAGATGTTCGATACCATGTATTTTTTGTCCTAACGAATTAAAGAGTTGGATTGTGAATCCGGTTTCAGAAACTAATAAAGTTTCAGAAAAATTTAGCGAGATGTAAAAAAAATCGTCTGCAGGATTGGGATAGGGTGTAAAAGAAATAGCATCTTTTAAAAAATCTTCGTTATTTAATACGGCAATATCGGTTACTTTTAATGTTACAGATTCTGTATTGCAATCCACATCAAAAATATAATAATGATGGTCGTATAGCGCATAGACTTCTGCTGGA
This sequence comes from Cochleicola gelatinilyticus, assembly GCF_001637325.1. GTDB lineage: Bacteria > Bacteroidota > Bacteroidia > Flavobacteriales > Flavobacteriaceae > Cochleicola > Cochleicola gelatinilyticus. Next base: position 384,256 of record NZ_LRXL01000026.1, on the reverse strand, counting down.
AGATTACAAGACGAAATAGCGTTGGTAGTTAAAATGGTAAATTCATCATCTAGTTCAAGATAGTCTGAGACGTTTACTTCAATAGTTCCATTTAGGTCGGGAAAGCCAGTAATATATAAATGATCGTAAGCACCTTCTTCGGCACCCTCAATATCGATTTCCAGCACCGCTTCCGAAGGGAAATCAAACGAATTTACTACCTCTAGATTTCCAACAAATTCACCACCTGGAGCTATGGTTCCTGTGTTTACAAAGGGGGCTGTAATGTCGTAGATGCCATTTCCTTCTATAACCCCATTATGGAAATTGGTAAGAGCTGCTTGTTGCGAAAGAATTAATAGGGTGGTGTTTTCATCGGTGCGAATTACTCCATGGTTCTCAATAGTTAAAATAAGATAGGAAGCCGCGTGGTCTGCGGTATGCAATGATTTTTGAATAAGACCTTCATTGTAAAACACTGCTGTTCCCGAGTTTTTAATGACAGAACCAACACCTTTCATTCGAAATATACCTTCAGGGCCATTCGTAATAACGGTGGTGCCATTAAGCCTCCAGATGCCTGTATCTAAAACTTCAATAAGTCCATTGTTAGTAATCGTAAGATTGGTGCAAGATTTTGCATTGTTTTGCATTACTCGTAAGGTACCCTCGTTCTCGATCGCTCCTCCAGAAATCACGCCGCTTATATAAGTTAATTGTCCTAAGAATGGAATGATCATCTCACCTGTAATTGTAAGATTGTTGGTGAGTTCCAGTTCGGCTGTGCCTTCCAATTCGATACTTTCAACAGCAGCTTCAGAAGTGCTAATGGTTACAAAAAATCCGTCGGGAATGTTCACTTGGCTGTTAGACTGTGGTACGGAATTAACATCCCAGTTTTCAGCAGTAAACCAATCCGAAGTACCCCCATTCCCCGTAAATATATGGGTTTGCGCCATTAAAAAAGTAGTGCTAATGCTTAGTAGGATACTAAATAATAGCACATTGAGTTTCATGATTTCTAGGGTTAGATGCCTTCTAAGGTACTAAAAAAGTGCTAGATAAAGATGTCTTTAATCTATAAAAAATGTCCAGAAAACGATATTTATATAGGAGTTAAACTATATCTTTGTATTAAATTTGTGTCAATACCCAGTTAAATCTGTATTTTTAGATCAATATTTAAAGCGTATGAGAGGTCCCTTATTTTATTCTAAGATCTTATTATTTGGAGAGTATGGAATTATTAAAGATTCTAAAGGACTCTCTATTCCTTATAATTTTTACAAAGGCGCTTTAAAAATAGATACTCACAAAACCATTTCCACAAAAAAATCGAACGATAGTTTACATCGGTTTGCGGTCTATTTAGAAACCCTTCAAAGTGAGAAGCCTGAATTAGTGAGCTTCGATTTAGAGGCATTAAAAAAAGATGTTTCTAAAGGATTGTATTTTGATTCTAGTATTCCACAAGGATATGGGGTAGGAAGTAGTGGAGCATTAGTAGCTGCTATTTACGACCAATATGCTTCAGATAAAATTACGGTACTTGAAAATTTAACGCGCGATAAGTTGCTTCAGTTAAAAGCAATTTTTTCAGAAATGGAATCCTTTTTCCATGGAAAATCTTCTGGTTTAGATCCCTTAAATAGTTATTTAAGTTTACCAATTTTAATTAATTCACACGACAATATTGAGCCTGCGGGAATTCCATCACAGACTGAAAACGGAAAAGGCGCTGTATTTTTATTAGACAGTGGTACAACGGGTGAAACAGCACCGATGGTCCAAATCTTTATGGAGAACATGAAGCAAGAAGGATTTAGAAGCATGTTAAGTGACCAGTTCGTAAAACATACCGATGCATGTGTCGAAGATTTCTTAAAGGGAGATGTAAAATCGTTGTTCGGAAACATGAAACAATTAAGTAAAGTGGTGTTGGATAACTTTAAACCCATGATTCCAAAGCAATTTCATACCCTATGGAAAAAAGGAATCGATTCTAATGCCTACTATCTAAAATTGTGTGGGTCTGGTGGCGGAGGCTATATGTTAGGCTTTACCGAAGATATCGATAAAGCAAAAAAAGCCTTAAAAGATTATAATTTAGAAGTAGTCTACAACTTCTAAATACTTCCTTTTTTTATTTAAAAGTAGCCTCATGCTGAGTAGAAAACAAAAGCACTTTTTATTAAAGTTTTTTAGCTTGTTTTCTATTGTCCGCGGATACAATATTTTGGTAATTGTATTAGCGCAATACCTTACCTCTATATACATCTTAGCACCCGACCTTCCCATTAGAGAAGTCTTGTTCGACCCTAATTTATTAATGCTCGTATTAGCTTCAGCTTCAGCAATTGCAAGTGGATACATTATAAATAGCTTTTACGATAGCGAAAAAGACTTAATTAATCGGCCTCGTAAAACGTTATTAGATAAATTAGTAAGTCAGCGTACCAAGTTGACCAGCTATTTTGTGCTTAATTTTCTATCGGTCATCTTTGCAAGTTATGTTTCGTTTCGTGCAGTGATCTTTTTTTCAATCTACATTTTTGCGATTTGGTTTTACTCACACAAGCTTAAAAAATATCCATTTATTGGAAATATCATCGCTGCAATTTTGGCGGTGATTCCTTTCTTTGCGGTGTTTATACATTATAAAAATTTCGATTTTGTAATTTTTGTTCATGCGACCTTTTTATTTTTATTAATCGCTATGCGAGAACTTACTAAAGATCTTGAAAACTTAAAAGGAGATCTCGCTCAAAATTACCGAACTATTCCAGTTGTGTATGGAGAAAGAGTGTCAAAGCGAATGCTCACTTTACTATGTATCTTAACCTTTGTTCCTACACTGCTTTTAATCACAACATTTCCTATTGGTTACATGGTATATTTCTTTTACGGAAGCATCCTTGCATTAGTCGTATTCCTCTTCGTATTATGGGTTTCAGAAAAAAAAATACATTATATACTCCTTCATAACATTTTAAAATTCATCATCGTAACAGGTGTTTTTAGCATAGTACTCATAGACATCAACGTATTGTTAAATCGTTTTTTATAACCTCTTGGGCGTGTCCCTTCCCTCCTTTTAAAAGAAGGAGCAAAGGGTCAGGCTTTCCGCTGTATCTCTAGTTTGCCTTTTAAGGGCAAACAAGAGGATGCCGCTGCAATCCTTCACGCAATAAACAGAAACTTTCAATAGGCACTAATTATTTCCCTTCTAACGTATTAAGGGTATTTCAGTATTTCTAACTATATTTAAATTTCAAAACCCACATCATAAGGAATAGGCCTAGAATTAATGCATGCATTGAGACAAAGAAGATAATTTTGTTTTAAAAAGTTCTTGTTGAATCGTTTCCGCTAATAATTATAAAAACGCTTATGAAATTAAACTACCGTAGTTTCTTACTACTTGTCGCTCTAACTTTTATCTTTAGAGCTGGGTTCGCCCAATCCAATGAAATCACGATTGAATTTTTGGGCAATTGTGGATTATATATGACTGATGGAACCTCGCATATCTACACAGATTTTCCCTACAAGTCTGGAGCTTTTAACTACATGGAGTTCAATGAAGCAGAACTCGACAGCATAAAAGAAAATGCTATATTTATTTTTACACATAAGCATGCTGATCACTATTCGAAAAAAATTTTAAAGAAAGTTCTAAAGGAGAAAAATGGTGAAAAATATGGAGTTTGGGATGTCTCAAAACTGGAGCGTTTACGTGAAGTTATCGATGATTTTAAAATAGAGGCCTTTAAAACCAATCATAAGGTATTCGGGATAAATTTTAAGCATTATTCGTACTTAATAACTTGGCATGGAAAGAGAATTTATTTGTCTGGCGATACGACCATTCCCGAAACAATTGGTAAAATGAAGAATATCGACATCGCATTTATTCCTAATTGGCTTTATGATAATGCCAAAGAACAAAATATTGAAATAGATGCCAATGAAATTGGAATTTATCACTTGTCTCCAGCAGAAATTGAATCAGCAGAGAAATTCTTTAAAGACAAAGAAAATGAGTATCCTTTAACAGAACAAGGCACAATAATTACAATCAAATTTTAACCGAATATTTCATAGGGTCAATCACATAAATAACTCCATAATTAATTTTTCGTGACATTAAATTATTATGACGGTTCCGTAAATACTTATCTTCAATTTTTGATTGAAAAATTTTAAAGTTAGAAGTAAAACATACCCTCTTATAATTAACAAACTCTCGTAACGTTTACTACAACTCTAGTTGTACACAAACCAATTAAGATGTTTTTGTTGTATACACTAAATAGGCGTGTGTTAATAATGGCAAGAGCTTTATAATAGGAGGAAAGAAAACAATGCATGAAAGATATTGAAATAAGAACTGTAGCAGTAACACAATACCTTCAGCCCTTACGGGAAGGAGGGTCGCTTCCCGCTATTGTAAAAGCTGAAGATGGATTTCTCTATGTATTAAAATTTAGAGGAGCAGGACAGGGAAAACGAGCATTAATTGCAGAACTCTTAGGCGGCGAGCTAGCTCGGGTTGTTGGTTTAAAAGTGCCCGAACTTGTTTTTATGGAGTTAGATGATTCTTTTAGTAAGACCGAACCCGATGAAGAAATTCAAGATTTGCTTTCTTTTAGTGTAGGTCTTAATCTTGGATTGCACTTTTTAAGCGGCGCCATAACCTTCGATCCTTTAGTAAATACACTAGACCCGGTAATCGCTTCAAAAGTAGTGCTAGTAGATAGTCTAATTAGTAACATCGATCGTACGGTTAAAAACACTAATTTATTGCTTTGGAATAAAGAATTGTGGGTGATCGATAATGGAGCTTCTTTTTATTTTCATCACAATTGGAATACGTGGGAAGAGCATCTTACGCGAACCTTTCCGTTAGTAAAAAACCATGTATTATTAGAGCAAGCAACTCGTTTAAAGGAAACTTCGAAAGAAATATCTCAATTACTTACTTTAGAAAAGATTCAAGAAATAGTAGCTTTAATACCAGAAGATTGGCTTATCGAAGAAGGAGAGTTGCTTACCCCAAATGAAATGCGTTCGGCATATCTTAAATTTTTAACCACCAGACTCTCCAAAATGGATTTGTTGGTAAAAGAAGCTGAAGATGCAAGATAAAGTTACATTCGAGTACGCGGTTATACGAGTAGTTCCTAAAGTAGAGCGGGAAGAGTTTTTTAATGTTGGAGTTATATTATTTTCAAAACGAAAAAAATTTCTAGGAATTAAATACAAAATCGACCCAAAACTTCTTGCTGCATTTTCTGAAGATTTGGACATTCAAATTTTAAATGAGAATCTACAAGCTTGGCAACAAATATGTAAAGGAAATCCTTTCGGCGGAGCCATTGGTAAGTTAGAAATATCAGATCGGTTTCGGTGGCTTACAGCTTGCAGAAGCACTATAATTCAAAGTTCTAATGTGCATCCAGGCCTCTGTAGTGATCCCGAAAAAATATTGGAGGAACTCTATAATACGTATGTACTCTAAATAAATAAGCTTCAGAAAAGTAAAAAACTCTTTTCTGAAGCTTACAGTTAGTTGATAAAATGATGAAGCTATCTGTTACTTTTTCAAATCAAATCGATCTAAATTCATCACTTTTGTCCAAGCTGCAACAAAATCTTTCACAAATTTATCTGATGCATCTTCAGAACCATACACTTCAGCAATAGCTCTTAATTCAGAATTAGATCCAAATATAAGATCGACTCTGGTCCCCTTATATTTTACTTCACCTGTTCGGCGATCGGTTCCTTCAAAAACAGTGTCATCGGCATCAGTAGCTTTCCAAGTAGTTGCAAAATCTAAGATATTCGTAAAGAAATCGTTCGTTAAAGCTCCTTTTCGATCTGTAAATACCCCATAATTTGAACCATTATAATTGGTGTCGAGAACTCTTAATCCACCTAAAAGCACTGTCATTTCGGGAATTGAAAGTGTTAGTAAATTAGCACGATCAATTAATAGTTCCTCAGGCGCTGGTTTCTGATTTGGTTTTATATAATTTCTAAATCCGTCTGCTCTTGGCTCCAAATACCCAAACGATTCTAAATCGGTTTGCTCTTGCGATGCATCACCACGTCCCGGTGTAAATGGAACATTGATTTCACGACCCGCATTTTTTGCAGCTTGTTCAATTGCAGCAGAACCTCCTAAAACAATAAGGTCCGCCATTGAGATTTGCTTGTTTCCAGATTGAGATTCATTAAAGTCTTTCTGAATGTTTTCTAAAATTGACAACACTTTTGAAAGTTGCTTCGGATTGTTTACTTCCCAATTCTTTTGAGGAGCTAAACGAATGCGACCTCCGTTGGCGCCACCTCGCATATCAGATCCTCTAAAAGTAGAAGCTGATCCCCAGGCAACTGAGACCAATTCTGAAATTGATAATTCTGAATCGGTAATCTTTTTCTTCAAATTAGTAACATCATGTTCATTCACCAATTCGTGATCGCTCATTGGGATAGGATCTTGCCAAATAAGTTCTTCTTTAGGAACTTCGGGTCCTAAATAACGAGAAATCGGCCCCATATCACGGTGCGTCAATTTATACCACGCTCGGGCAAAGGCATCTTCAAATTCTTTAGGGTTTTTATGAAAACGCTTAGAGATCTCTAAATATTCTGGATCCATTTTTAGCGCCATATCTGCTGAGGTCATCATTAAAGATTGTGTCTTAGAAGAATCTCCAGCTTTAGGTGCCATTCTTGCTTTTGAAGCTGCTGTGGGGGCATATTGATGTGCTCCAGCAGGACTTTTTGTTAATTCCCAGTCATAGTTTAATAGTACATCAAAATAATCATGATCCCATTTTGTAGGGTTCGGAGTCCAAGCTCCTTCAATACCACTCGTAATTGTGTCATCTAATACACCCGATCCAAATGAATTTTTCCAACCCAAACTCATTTCTTCAATTCCTGCGCCAGCGGGTTCGGCAGCAACATATTTTTCAGGATCTGCAGCACCATGAGCCTTTCCGAAAGTGTGACCACCTGCCGTAAGTGCTACTGTCTCTTCATTATTCATTGCCATACGACCAAATGTCTCTTTCATATCTTTTGCAGAACCAAGCGGATCTGGCGTACCATTAGGTCCTTCAGGATTCACATAAATTAATCCCATGTGTGCAGCAGCTAGGTCTCCCTCTAAATCCCCATCTTCATATCGTGCCTCATTTCCTAACCATTCGGTTTCAGAACCCCAATAAATATCTTGCTCTGGCTCCCATACGTCTTCACGGCCTCCGGCAAAGCCAAAAGTTTTAAATCCCATAGATTCTAATGCACAATTACCAGCAAGTACCATAAGGTCTGCCCATGAAACTTTATTTCCGTATTTCTTTTTTACCGGCCATAATAACAAGCGAGCTTTGTCTAAATTTCCATTATCGGGCCAACTATTTAAAGGAGCAAAACGCTGCGATCCAGAATTTGCACCACCACGACCATCACCTACACGGTAAGTACCAGCACTATGCCATGCCATACGAATCATGAACGGCCCATAATGACCGTAATCTGCAGGCCACCAATCTTGTGAGTTGGTCATTAGGTCGATAACATCTTGTTTCAATTGCGCAAAGTCAACACTTTTAAAGGCTTCTGCATAATTGAAATCGGCACCCATCGGATTAGATTTAGCACCTTGTTGTCTTAAAATATTTAGTTTTAATTCGTTGGGCCACCAATCGCGATTTTTAGTTCCACCACCAGCAACGGTTTTATGTTCCCCTCCAAAATAAGGGCATTTACTTGCATTGCTATCATTGATTTCCCAAACTTCTCCGTTTGTTCCTGTGTCTTTACTCATAATATTGTTAGATTTTAAAATGTGGTTTTTCAAATCTATAAAAATGTTTCTCTAAAACCATTGTTTTTGTATATATAAAATTAAACAAAACATCGATAAATTCTATAGTAATGCAAAGTTGTACAGTTTAAATTTTCTTCATTTATATTTGAACTTTATAGAAATGCATTTAAAAAAGTGCTTACATAAAACTTAAAGATCAATGGCATTAAGTAAAGGAATAGACAAGTTGCTAGCAGCATTTGGAAGTGAAAAGGCAGGGAAACGATTACAAGAGGAACCTATGTCGGAAACAAGAATCGAAGGTTTAGAAGAGAATCGAATTGCTGTTTCTGAAGACGCCATACTTTATGGGCAAATAGAAGAATTAAATGAATACCTGTTTTTGGAAACTATTCTCGTAACTCGATCGAAAATTAAAACTCTTAAAGGAGCTACATTAACCTTTAAAGGAACGACAAATTTTAAATTAATATCAGATACACAGGAGATTGAATCGGATCTATCAAATGTTTCTAACCGAATTTTAACCCGTATTAGTTTTGATATTACTGAAAAAGAAATCAACCTTATTAAAAATAAACAATACGAGAGTGTGATTTTTGAATGCAAAAAAATAGTTTTAAATCTTTCGAAGTCTACTTAAATTCCATTCCTTTTGTGCTTAGCAATTCATAGCCGAATAACCATTATTCTAGCTTGTTAGCACAAAGGCTTTCCGTATCTTTGCAAAAATATTAATTAAAAGATTTCCGCACAAGCGGAGTAAAAGTATGAGCAGAAAAGACAGCAAGGATAATGGAAAAGCTTCGGGTAGAGGAGATAATAATACCCGAAATAAAAGCTATTCAAGAGGAAATGCTCCCATAAAAAAAAATACGTCGAATAAAGCAACACCAAGTGGAATTGCGAAAAATAATACTCCAAAAGCCGGCGGAATTCGTTTGAATAAATATATTGCTAATAGTGGGATTTGCTCTCGACGTGAAGCAGATACTTACATTGCCACTGGTCTAGTTTCAGTAAATGGTAAAATCATTAATGAAATGGGATATAAAGTACAACTTTCCGACGATGTTCGCTTCGACGGAAGGCGTATTAATCCAGAGCCAAACACCTATATTTTATTAAACAAACCAAAAGGTTTTGCTACAACGACAAGTGAGAGCAAAGGACAAACCGTGATGGATCTTATTTCGAATGCGACCAATTCTAAAGTAACTCCTATTGGAAGGCTAGGAAGAAACGCAACCGGATTGTTGCTGTTTACTAACGATGATAAACTCAAAGAGAAGTTAAGTAAGAAAGGAATGGAGCGACTTTTTCATGTTGAACTCGATAAAAATTTAAAAGGCGATGACCTTAAAAGTATTAAAGAGGGACTTAAAGTTGACGGAAAAAAAATCACTGTTGAAGAAGTAAGCTATGTGGAAAATGCTCCAAAAAAAGAGGTGGGGCTTAAGATAAAACATATGGGGAACAGTGTAATTCGCGATATCTTTTCGCAATTAGGATACGATGTTGTTCGTATAGATTGTGTGACCATTGCACATCTTACTAAAAAGGACTTGCCGAGAGGACGATGGAAGGTGTTAACTCAGAGAGAAGTAGAGTTGTTCTCAATGTTGTAATTTTTCAGAAACAGTATAAAACGAACGCTAAATTGCTTGTTATTAAACAAATAAGTTGGCGTTTTTATATATAAGGTAAGGCTTCATTTTTTCTGAAAAAGTTATTGCAATTCATTTTTTTTTCATTCATTTGCATCGCATTTTAGCTGAACCATTGAAGAGTGTTTCTTTGTTCGGGTTTTTGAAAATCAGGAAGTCATATTCAAAAACAGCTCGCCAGGCGGGTGACCGAATTTTAAAGCTAGCTTCCGACTCCTTACTTCTAAATAGGAGAACTAATAAACCGGGTACTGCCTATAATAATAGGAACTCGGCTTCCTTTCAACGCTCGGCATATTGGTTAAACCCATTTCGTATCTGATTTTAAATTGGGTTAAATTTCTGTTATACTTTTCAATTCTGGGAAGTATCCATTATCATTTATTTATTTTTAGTTACAAGAAACGCTATAATGAACACAAAATATATCGACTTAATTAGTCAGACCTACGATTTTCCTCAGGATGAATTTACCTTAAAAAATAACACCCTTAATTTTCACGATATCGATCTCATGAAACTCGTGGAAGAATACGGAGCTCCTTTAAAATTCACCTATCTCCCTAAGATATCTGAAAATATAAATAGGGCAAAAGGTTGGTTTTCTGAAGCCATTCAAAAGAACAATTATAAAGGGACTTATAATTATTGCTATTGTACAAAAAGCTCGCATTTTAAACACGTCTTGAACGAAGCTTTAAATAACGATATTCACATTGAAACCTCTTCGGCGTTCGATATTAATATTGTTGAAAATTTAAAAGCAGAGGGAAAGATTAACGATAAAACGTATGTTATATGTAACGGGTTTAAACGAGACCAGTATATCGATAATATTTCAAGACTTATAAATAATGGACATAAGAATTGCATTCCGATTATCGATAATTATGAAGAGATCGGATTACTCTCGGAAGGAATCGATAAAAAGTTTAAAGTAGGAATTCGAATAGCTTCAGAAGAAGAGCCAAAGTTCGAATTTTACACATCCCGTCTTGGAATTGGATACAAAAACATTGTTCCGTTCTACGAAAAACAAATAAAGGAAAATAAAAAAGTAGAATTAAAAATGCTCCACTTTTTTATTAATACAGGAATTCGTGACAATGCTTATTATTGGAACGAATTGGTAAAATGTTTAACAGTGTATACCAAGTTAAAGAAAATCTGTCCTACATTAGATAGTCTTAACATTGGCGGTGGATTCCCGATTAAAAACTCACTTGCTTTCGATTATGATTACCAATACATGATCGATGAAATTGTGAATCAAATTAATTTAACGTGTGCGGAAGCCGATGTTCCAGTACCGCATATCTTTACAGAATTTGGTAGCTTTACAGTAGGTGAGAGTGGCGGTGCGATTTACGAGATCCTGTATCAGAAACAACAGAATGACCGCGAAAAATGGAATATGATTAATTCTTCATTTATTACTACATTACCAGATACTTGGGCAATCAGCAAGCGATTTATTATGTTAGCGATTAATCGATGGAATGAAGAGTACGAGCGTATTTTGCTAGGAGGTTTAACTTGCGATAGTGATGATTATTATAATAGTGAACAACATATGAATGCTATCTATCTTCCAAAATTCAAAAAAGAAAAACCCCTGTATATTGGATTTTTCAACACAGGAGCATATCAAGAAACTATTGGTGGATTCGGCGGATTGCAGCATTGCCTTATTCCATCACCCAAGCATATTTTAATTGATAAAGATGAAGATGGAAACATCTCAACAAAACTATTTTCTGAACAACAAACAAGCAAACAATTGTTAAATATTTTAGGTTATGAGCACTAAGACGTATGCAGGGATCCCGCAAAAATATGCGACCCTTGAAACTTCAAAAATTGTATTAATTCCAGTTCCTTACGACGGGACAAGTACCTGGCAAAAAGGTGCAGACAAGGGTCCTGAAGCTTTTTTAAATGCTTCAGAAAATATGGAATTGTACGATATCGAAACAAAAACGGAAGTGTATAAACAAGGCATCCACCTTACCGAGCCGATTGAAGAAAATTCTTCTCCAGAAGCGGTGGTCGATGCAGTACATAAAATGACGAAAGATTTTATTCTTCGGAATAAATTTGTAACTGTTTTTGGAGGAGAACACAGTATTTCGATAGGAACAATTCGTGCCTTTAATGAATGTTTCGACGATCTTACCGTATTGCACATTGATGCACATGCCGATCTTCGTAAAGAATATGATGGTTCAACCTGCAATCACGCATGCGCAGTTTATGAAGCCAGCCAGAATACCAATTTAGTTCAAGTAGGAATTCGAAGCATGGATGTTTCAGAAACTACAATCATAGATGAAGAGAAAACATGGTTCGCACATGACATGGCAGGCGATGAATATTGGATGGATAATGTGATTGAAGCATTGGGAGACAATGTGTTTATAACATTCGATTTAGACGCGTTCGATCCTTCAATTATGCCTTCAACTGGAACGCCAGAACCAGGAGGTTTGTTTTACTACGAAACATTAGAGTTCTTAAAACAAGTATTCGCAGAACGCAATGTGGTAGGCTTCGATATTGTAGAGCTTTGCCCGAATGAGAATGAGAAGTCTTCAGATTTTCTAGCAGCAAAATTATACTATAAGATGTTAAGCTATAAGTTTGAAGGAGCCGAAGAGGAAGATGAATTTGAAAGTAATTTCAACGATTCAAAAAGAGGAATTTCAAAATTTAACGACAACGAAGATGACAACTAATAAAGGAGCGATTTCAGAATTTATTCAAAAATATTACCTTCATTTTAATGCAGCGGCTTTGGTCGATGCCGCGAAAGGATACGAAGAACAACTCAATAATGGCGCAAAAATGCTTGTGTCGTTAGCTGGTGCAATGAGTACGGCAGAGCTTGGTAAAATATTCGCAGAAATGATCCGTCAAGATAAAGTGCAAATTGTTTCTTGTACAGGTGCAAACCTTGAGGAAGATATCATGAATTTGGTGGCGCATAGTCATTACAAGCGTGTGCCAAACTATAGAGACCTTACTGCTCAAGACGAGTGGGATTTGTTGGAAAAAGGATTAAACCGAGTAACCGACACCTGCATTCCAGAAGAAGAAGCGTTTCGAAGAATACAAGAGCATATCGTTAAAATATGGAAAGATGCCGAAGCGAAAGGTGAACGATACCTTCCGCATGAATACATGTATAAATTATTATTAAGTGGGGTATTAGAAGAACACTATGAGATCGACCTAAAAGACTCATGGATGTATGCCGCAGCAGAAAAGAATCTGCCTATTATTTGCCCAGGATGGGAGGATAGTACGATGGGGAATATTTTTGCAAGCTATGTGTTAAAAGGTGAGCTTAAGGCATCGACCATGAAAAGCGGAATTGAATACATGACATTTTTAGCCGATTGGTACACCGACAATTCTAAAAATGGAATCGGGTTTTTCCAAATTGGTGGAGGAATCGCTGGTGACTTTCCAATTTGTGTGGTACCCATGCTATATCAAGATATGGAACGAACCGAAACCCCTTTTTGGAGTTACTTTTGCCAGATAAGCGACTCTACAACTAGTTATGGAAGTTACTCAGGTGCGGTACCAAACGAAAAGATCACTTGGGGGAAATTAGACATCGATACACCAAAATTTATTATTGAAAGTGACGCGACAATTGTGGCGCCTCTTGTTTTTGCATACCTTTTAGGAATGTAATTTTTAAGCAGTAAGGCTAACTAGCAAAGGGAATCTTTCATCGCATAATCGCTTCGACAAGCTCAGCGTGACTCCTTTTATTAGTTGGCTTTATAAAAAAATAATGCAATATCTTTAAAAAAAATCCACAAACTAAATTTTACTCAATACTCAACATCTAAATGGATACTTCCAAAATTGAAAATATAGAATTAAAGTTTTTAACGCTCGAAGATTACGATGCGTTAAAAGAAGCCACGCTTCAATCCTACGGTGGACTTCCCAATTCGTATTGGAAACTGGAAGAGATCGGGAAGCTTATTTCGTTGTTTCCAGAAGGACAAGTTGTAATTAAAATCGACGGGGAGATCGCAGGTTGTGCGCTGTCTATTATTGTCGATTACGATAAAGTAGAAGATCAACACACCTACGACGATATCGCCAGCGACCCTAATTTTAAGATCCACGACCCAGAAGGAGATGTATTATACGGGATCGATGTATTTATTAAACCCGACTTTCGAGGTTTGCGTTTAGGAAGACGTTTATACGATTACCGAAAAGAGTTATGTGAAAATCTAAATTTAAAGAGCATTGTTTTTGGCGGACGAATGCCGAATTATCACAAGCATGCCGATAAGTTTTCACCAAAACAATACATTCAAAAAGTCAAGCGAAAAGAAATCGAAGATCCAGTTTTAAATTTTCAAATCTCGAACGATTTTCATCCAGTACGTGTATTAAAAGGATACCTTGAAGGCGATACAGCTTCAGGAGAATTTGCTGTATTAATGGAATGGGACAATATTTACTACACCAAACCTACCAAGAAGCCCAGCGCGACCAAAAGTGTAGTGCGACTAGGGTTAATACAATGGCAAATGCGACCGTATAACGATTTCGATGAACTTATGCATCAAGCAGAGTATTTTATCGATAGTGTAGCAGGATACCGTTCCGATTTTGCTGTTTTTCCAGAGTTCTTCAACGCCCCTTTAATGGCAAAATACAACCATTTAAGTGAGCCCGATGCCATTCGTGAATTAGCAAAATATACGAAAGAGATTAAAGAAAAAATGTCTGAGCTTGCCATTAGTTATAACATCAATATAATTACTGGAAGCATGCCCGAAATAGTTCGTAACAAGCTTTACAATGTAGGGTATTTATGTCGTAGAGACGGAAGCGTAGAACGTTACGAGAAAATTCACTGTACCCCCGACGAAGTAAAAGTATGGGGGATGCAGAACGGAAATACCCTGCAAACTTTCGAAACCGACAGTGGAAAAATCGGAATTTTAATTTGTTACGATTCTGAGTTCCCAGAACTTTCCCGCCTGTTGTCCGATGAAGGGATGGACATATTATTTGTGCCTTTTTTAACCGATACACAAAATGGGTATTCCCGCGTCCGACTCTGTGCCCAAGCCCGAGCGGTCGAAAACGAATGCTATGTAGCCATTTCAGGTAGTGTAGGGAATTTGCCTAATGTGCATAATATGGATATTCAATACGCTCAATCAGCGGTATTTACTCCTTGCGATTTTTCATTTCCGAGCAATGGTATTAAAGCCGAAGCCACTGCAAATGCCGAGATGATACTTGTAGCCGATGTCGATCTCGATCTGCTTCGTGAGTTACATTCGTTTGGTGCTGTAAAAAACTTAAAAGACCGACGGAAAGATTTTTATCGTCTCGAACGAGTAAAAAAGAATTAAGATCAAGATCGTGTTCTATTATGTGGGCAAGCCCCTTTTTCGCTGTCGCTACAAAGGGTCGGGCTATACGCGCTACACGGTAGCTTGCTGCTATCCCTCTTGCAGTGTTTGAGGCTTTAGTGTTGCTATTTCCCATACCGCATACCCAATAACTACTAGATACTCCATCGCTACCAACCAAAGATTTTCAGAAAAACCTTCAGCTCCATATGCCGAATAGCTCAATACCACAAAACCACTCCACACCAGCGGAAACCGATAACGGGTAAATAAGCAAAGTAGTAGAGGCGTCGCTACATACCAAGGATGCACCGTAGTGGAAAGCAGGAAATAAAAAGACATCCCAAAAAGCATCGCAGTAATAAGTTGTCGCATGGTTGCATTCTTTCGGAATACCGCTAATCCTAATAAGAATAAAATTACGATCAAAGGCAAAACCTTCCCAACACTAGCAATAATGTTCCATCCTACAGTTTGAAATCCGATCCATCGAATGATATAATACACACTCGCATTAAACTCGAAATTCTGAAACCATAAGGAGATCGTCGCCGAAAAATTCTGAATAAATTCTGAAGAAACAAAGGGTAGAAATGTACAAACTACCGTTCCCAATGTGATGAGATAGAAAAGCAATAACCTACTAAAGTTTAATCCGGTGGAATTTTCCTTCCGAAGAAACCATGATAAGAACAGCGGTAAAAACAGCAAAGGAAGTAGTTTTACCGAAACTGAAATACCTAATAAGACTCCCGCTAATACCCATTTCCTTTTGTGAAGTAGATACAGCGACCAGACCACAAAAAAGAGCATCACCCCTTCAAAATGCAAGTTTCCTGTCATTTCGATAACGATAAACGGATTCAAAAAATACCAAAACATGGTGTGTGGATTCAGATCGAGATTTCGCAATAGTTTTCTTCCGAAGTAAAGAATTCCAACATCTGCAGCGATTAAAAGTATTCGAAGTACGATCACAGAGCCAAGAATAGAATGTTTTGCAAACAATGCAGCAATGGCAAAAAAGAACTGATTTACCGGTGGGTAATTGGTAAAATGACTAGCGTTTAAAGCTCCCATTCCAGCTACTAATTCGTGAGCCTGTGGGACGATATTAGGAAGGGATGTCATATAAGTTTCGGGTGTAACTAAATATGGATTTATTCCTTGTAAAAGCAACCTTCCATCCCAAAGAAAACGATAAAAATCTTGAGACAGATTCGGAATACTCCCCATAAAAACCAAACGAAAAGCGATTCCGAATCCGGCAAGTACCCAAAAATTGCCTTTAGTGATCTGGATGAGTTTGTAGGCAAAAAAGAACAAAGCCCCGTACAAAGCAATGAGTTTAGGAAAATCGTTTCGTTGCAGGTCATAGGCAAAAGTCGCATAAAAGGCTATGCTGAGCAAGGCGAAAAGTAAGGGAGTGCGATATAATTTAAGAAAGTCTAATACGTTTATAGCCATAAAAAGATCTTTTTAAAATTAATTGTTATTGTTCGTGTTGCATTTTCCCTTTAATCCTGCCACTCTGCGATAAAGAGATTGGTATCGCGCCCGCCACCATTGTTTCGGTTGGAAGAAAATACCAGTTGTTTTCCATCGTTCGAAAATACAGGAAAAGCATCGAATGTTTCCCCGTGTGTCACACGTTCAAGATTCTTTCCATCGAGATCGATCATGTACAGGTTAAATGGAAATCCGCGTTCGGCTTCGTAATTACTTGAAAATAATACCTTTTTTCCGTTAGGGTGAAAGAACGGACTCCAATTTGCATTACCAAGATTTGTGATTTGACGCAGGTCACTTCCATCGGCATTACAGATGTAGAGTTCCATCTCGGTGGGTTGCACCAGTCCTTGCGCTAGCAGATCCTTATATTCTTTTATTGCTTCTGGAGTTTTAGGGCGAGAAGAGCGAAAGATGAGCTTGGTGCCATCGGGAGAGAAAAAAGCACCACCATCGTACCCCAGTTCGTCTGTAATTTGTTGCACGTTGCTTCCGTCGAGATTCATGGTGTATAATTCAAGGTCGCCGCTGCGCATGGAGGTAAATACGATCTTATCACCCTGGGGAGATACTGTTGCTTCGGCATCGTATCCGGGTTCTGTAGTGAGTTGTGCAGTGATGTTTCCGTCGAGATCAGAAACAAAAATATCGAAGCTATCGTATACGGGCCATACATATTTTCCGTTTTTCCGAAGAGGGACTTCCGGACATTCTTCGTCCACTAAATGAGTAGATCCGTAAACGAAATGTTTGTTATCGGGCAAAAAGTATGCACAAGTAGTACGACCTTTACCAGTGCTAATCATGGGTGGTTTTTTATCTTTAAAGTTTTCCGAAGCATTCATTAAAAACATCTGGTCGCATTCTAATCCCCATTCGTTGTAATTTGATTGAAACACCAGTTGTTTGTCATCGAAACTCCAGTAGGCTTCAGCGTTATCACCCCCAAACGTAATCTGTCGAATCGATTTAAAATGTTTTTCTTCTGGGTAAATAAGCGAATCGTTTGTTTGAATGGTACTTTCTTTAGAAAGGGGTGTTGCGGTAGTTGTAGTTTCTAAAGTACCTTCTGGATTTTGGACTTCATTTTTACAAGAAAAAATAGTGACAAGTGAAGCGAAAAGAATGATTAATCTCATATTTAACCTAATTTTGTACAAAAATAAGAATATGAGATTTGTTGCACTCCTTTTTTTAGCAGGAATACTAGTTAGTTGTAAAAAAGAAATCGTAAAAAAAGTATCTATGAAAGAGGATGTTACAATTCTCGCAGATGATACCTTTAACGGAAGAGAAACTGGAACCGAAGGAGAACTCCAAGCAGCAAAATATATTTTAGGTCGGTTTAAGGAAATCGGACTACTACCGAAAGGAAGCCAGGGTTCATTTACCCAAACATTTACTTTTAGACCTTCGTTAAATCCACACGAAGAAGCCGAGTTTACAGGAATGAAAACCGATAGTACCTTAACTGGAACAAATGTCGTAGGGTATATCGATAATAATGCAGAAACTACGGTGGTAATAGGTGCTCATTACGATCATCTAGGAATGGGAGGAGAGGGATCGTTATATCGAGAAGGAGAAGCGATTCATAATGGGGCAGACGATAATGCCAGTGGTGTAGCAGTGATGCTTTATCTCGCTTCCCGATTGGTAAAAGTAGACTCTGTAAACACTAAGAATAACTATTTATTTATTGCATTTTCCGGAGAAGAAATGGGGTTGTTAGGGTCTAACTATTTTGTAAAGAACCCGACGATAGATACAAAGAAAGTAAGCTATATGATTAATATGGATATGGTGGGGCGACTTAATAACGAACGAACTTTAGCTGTTCACGGGGTAGGAACCTCGCCTATCTTTAAACAAACTTTATTTGCCAATAACAAGGTTGACCTCAATATAGCGGAGCATGAAAGTGGGGTGGGGCCTAGCGATCATACCTCATTCTATTTGGCAGATATTCCAGTCCTTCATTTTTTTACTGGACAACATGAAGATTACCATAAACCAGGAGATGATGCTGAAAAATTAAATTATAAAGGCATGGAAACGATCGGAAATTATATCTACAGTATTATTTCAGATCTTGACGATAATGGAAAAATCGCTTTTAGAAAAACTAAAAATGAAAGTGAAGCCGTACCTGACTTTAAAGTAACATTAGGAGTGGTTCCAGATTACCTTTATACTGGTGAGGGAATGCGAATCGATGGGGTTAGTGAAGACCGTCCGGCGCAAAAAGCTGGATTACAGAAAGGAGATGTGGTTCTCCAATTAGGCGAACATGAAACTAAGTCTATGATGAAGTATATGAAAGCGCTCTCGAGATTTGAGGAGGGTCAAAACACTACTGCAATTATAAACCGAAATGGTGAAGTCATGGAAGTGGCGATTACTTTTTAAATTACAATTTATTTTTTTCGGCTTCTAGTGTTTGAAAGTACTTGCTTTCTTCTTCCGTTAGGAGTCGTGACTGTATTAAAAAACGAAGTCCTAATGGAATCTCTACCGAAAAGCTGGAACCTCGTCCTTTGGTAATAGCCACAGTAAGGTGAGTATGCTTCCAGTATTCATACTGATCTTGATTCATATAAAAATGTACGCCTGCAACTTCTCCTAAAAGAATGTCACTTTCGTCAAGATAAAAATCATCTTTAGTTAATAGCATGGGGGAGGACCCATCGCAACACCCTCCGCTCTGATGGAAAATTAATTCGCCGTGTTGCGACTTCATTTTCTCTACGATCTCGGCTGCTTCTTCTGTTATAATTACACGGGATTTTTTCATAATGTATCGTATTAAAAAGGGGTCGAAAAAGTTTTCGACCCCTGGGGAGTTAGAATTAGCAATTGGTTTAAAAGAAACCTAATTTCTTTTTATCGTATGAAATTAACATGTTTTTGGTTTGGCGGTAATGGTCGAGCATCATCTTATGGTTTTCTCTTCCAATACCTGATTTTTTGTATCCTCCAAAGGGCGCATGAGCTGGATATGCATGGTAGTTATTAACCCATACTCTCCCTGCCTTAACTTTTCTAGCTACTGTATAGGCTTGATGTGTGTCGCGGGTCCATACTCCAGCGCCTAATCCGTATAAAGTGTCGTTTGCGATTTCAATCGCTTCTTCTTCATCTTTAAAAGTTGTTACACAAACCACTGGTCCAAAAATCTCTTCTTGGAACACACGCATTTTGTTGTTTCCTTTTAGTATCGTGGGTTGAATGTAATAACCTCCTTCAAGTCCTTCATTATAAGCAGCTTCTCCACCCGCCAGTACTTCGCAACCTTCTTCTTTTCCGATTTTAATGTAGTTCAGGATTTTTTCATACTGATCGTTCGACGCCTGTGCACCCAGCATGGTTTCTGGGTCTAGTGGATGTCCAATTTTAATAGCATTGGTGCGTTCAACCACTCGTTTTATAAAATCATCGTAAATACTTTCTTCCACTAAAATCCTAGACGGGCATGTACAAACTTCTCCTTGATTAAAAGCAAATAGCACTGCACCTTCTATAGCTTTATCAAAATAGTCATCATCAGCGTCCATGATACTTTTAAAGAAAATATTTGGTGATTTACCTCCAAGTTCAAGGGTTACTGGAATAATGTTTTTAGAAGCGTATTGCATTATGAGTTGTCCAGTTGTAGTTTCTCCAGTAAATGCAATTTTGCTAATTTTAGGGTGAGATGCTAATGGCTTTCCTGCTTCTAATCCAAATCCATTTACAATATTTAATACCCCTGGTGGAATCACCTCTTCTAGCATTTCTGCTAATATCATAATGGCTACAGGAGTTTGTTCTGCAGGTTTTAATACCACACAGTTTCCAGCTGCCAATGCAGGTGCTAGTTTCCAAGTTGCCATTAATAACGGGAAATTCCAAGGAATAATTTGTCCGACCACTCCTAAAGGCTCCCAGATATTGAGTGATAGTGTATTTTCATCTAATTCGCTGGCGCCTCCTTCTTCAGCACGTATAGCTCCGGCGAAATATCGAAAATGATCTACTGCTAAAGGTAGATCAGCATTGATGGTTTCTCTAAAAGGCTTTCCATTATCCCAAGTTTCGGCTTTCGCTAACACCTCCATATTTTTTTCAATAATGTCTGCAATTTTTAAGAGCATATTGCTTCTTTCAGTTGCTGAGGTGTTATTCCATGATGCTGCTGCTTTCCAACCTGCTTCAACGGCTAAGTCGATGTCTTCTTTTGTAGAGCGAGCTATCTTTGTAAAGGTGTTTCCATCTACTGGAGAAATACTTTCAAAATATTCGCCTTTTACCGGACTTACCCATTTACCTCCAATAAAGTTATCGTACTGATTTTTAAATTGTGGTGCAGAAATTGTTTTTCCCTCTGCCGTTTTTACCGTGCTCATATTCGTAAAATTTTAATGATTATTATACAGTTATCTTAATGATCCTAAAGATATTTTATAAAAAAAACAATATCTTGAACAATCCTGCATGATCCTAACACATTTCTGCTTATAGAGTTACGATCAGTTAAAATTTTGTAATATTGATTATGGGACACTCTTTATCACGACATAGAGAAAGTAGAAAGATCTACACATTGGTTGAAAATAAAACCACATATAATTCTGCGTATTCTGAATTAAATATTTTTGAAACTCATAAAGTAGCCGAAAAGGTTTCACTTACATTCGATTTTCCAGTTATTGCCAGTATGCTAACAGGTAAAAAAGTAATGCATCTTAATGGCTTGCCTTCCTTCGAATTTTTGCCAGGTGAGTCGGTGGTAATGCCTACAAACGAAGAAATGGTAATCGATTTTCCTATAGCGACCCTCGAAGCACCAACACAATGTCTGGCACTAGGGATCGATCCTGATAAGATCATGGAGGTAGCGTATCGATTTAACGAGGATGTCGCAATCGAACGCGAAAATAATAATTGGAATTTGGAAGAAGGCGTTGCTTCACATTTAACCAATCAACAAGAAGTAAACATTTTAATCGATCGAATGGTACGTACCTTCACTCATACTATAAATTCTAAGGATGTTTTACTTGACTTAATGATTCAGGAATTAATTGTACGGTTGCTTCAAACAAAGGCTAAAACCAGCATTTTAAATGATACTTTAAACGTTTTTCGAGATACTCGCATTGGATCGGTTGTGAAGTATATACGAGAAAACTTAACCAATAAAGATATTAGCGTAGATATGTTAGCACAACAGGCTTATATGAGTACATCGAGTTTTCATAAGAAGTTTAAAAATACGCTGGGTATTTCTCCTGTGGATTTTATGAATTCAGAAAAAATAAAATTTGCCAAAAAATTAATGAAACGAAATAAAAAGTTGTTAATTTCTGAAGTAGCGTTTCAATCGGGATTTAACAATGTTAGTTATTTTAACCGTCAATTTAAAAAACTGGAATTAATGACACCGCAGCAGTTTAAGAATTCGCTTCAGTATTAAGCTTTACTGAAGATACTTTTAAAAAATACAAAGGCAAAACCTACAAAGAGCATTAAATGAAAAGGGAACAACCCAAAGTCACTTTCATCGGTTCCTACTATAAATGCACTATACATTCCGAAAGCAAAATAGAGCATTAAAATCCCTTCAATAACAGTGTTGAATGAAAAATTGTGGGTGATATACTTATTGTCTTTCCAAGAATCCTTTAATGCATTAATATTAAATTTTGGAGTTCGAATAAAATCGCTTTTTTTTCCGAAGTGACCTTCTAGAACTGCTAGAGAATTATGAACCGAAAAGCCCATCGCAATCGAAAAGAAGGTAAAAAACATGCCAATATATTGTATAAAATTCTTTAACCCACCTCCATGAATTTTGGAGTATGTGCGCCAGTAGCAGATAAAAAATATTACTGTGCTTAATGCAAAGCCTGCAAGCACATAAAAGATAGGTTTCCACTCAGGATGCGCAGCTTTTATATATAGCATTGGAACACTTAATACCGCAACAATTAATACTAATAAAAACATGCTGCTATTAAGCAAATGAAAAAAGCTGTGAAATTTTGTTTTCCAAGAAACCGATGCATCGGTAAGTAATCGAGGATATAATTTCTGAAAATTTTCTGCCGCTCCCTTATTCCATCTAAATTG
Organism: Cochleicola gelatinilyticus; assembly: GCF_001637325.1. GTDB lineage: Bacteria > Bacteroidota > Bacteroidia > Flavobacteriales > Flavobacteriaceae > Cochleicola > Cochleicola gelatinilyticus. The sequence goes on along the minus strand of NZ_LRXL01000026.1, from coordinate 361,745 downwards.
TTGTGATTTTGCTGCACTTATTACGACAGGCAATTCTGCAGGAGTTTCTACATCTTCAAGGTATTTAAATTTCCAATGTTTTAATTGAGCTCTGTAGCTAAGGTCAAGATCTTCTGTAAGAGTGTCTCCCTGCCAATTTCCTGCATCCAGAATACATTGCTTTCGCCACACTCCAGCTGTACCGTTAAAATTTATGAAGTGGTTGCCAAAATTTCTTCCGACTTGCTCTAGTATAAAATGGAAGTCTAGCGCAAAAGCCTGAATTTTAGTAAGCAAAGAATAATTCCTGTTTATATGGCCCCACCGTGTTTGCACTACACCAATCTTAGGATCTTTAAAATAGGGTATGGTTTGTAGTAGCCAATTTTTCTTCGGAAGAAAATCCGCATCAAAAATTGCAATAAACTCTCCTTTAGCTGTTTTTAAGCCTTCTTTTAGAGCGCCTGCTTTAAACCCTGAACGGATCTCTCTACTTAAATGCGTAATGTCTAGTCCTGTAGCCTGTAATTTTTTTATATGTAATGCGGTTGCTTGAAACGATTCATCGGTTGAGTCGTCGAGTACTTGTATTTCAAGCTTGTTCTTTGGATATTCTAAGGCGGCAATGTTGGTAAGCAAACGTTCCATCACATACATTTCATTGTAAACAGGCAGTTGTATGGTTACGTATGGGATTTCATTAGAATTCGTGAAATCGTATTTTGGTGCAGTACGATTCTTTTTTTGCGCCTTTAGGTAATTAACGTACAAATTGAGTTGCGCCAACGCATAGAAAAATATGATGAAAAGAGAGAGGGTATAAATTGCGACTATGCTAACGTCCAGAATCATTTTTTAAAGCTATATTTAAATATCCAGGTTAGGATTTTTACGCCTGCAAATATAGCACCTTTTACGGTACCAGAAACTTTTGAAACGCCTATTCTATTACGATATCTCACGGGAACTTCGGTATAAGTATATTTTCGTTTTAATGCCTTCAATTGCATCTCTACGGTCCATCCATATGTTTTATCTTCCATATTTAATGCTACCAACTTGTCATATTTTATAGCACGGAAGGGGCCCAAATCTGTAAATTTAGATCCAAAAAATAGGCTCATTAAACTTGTGGCCAACCAATTTCCAAATCGCTGTGGGAGGGTCATCGATCCTGGTTCTCTTAAAATTATATGTCGTGCTCCTACAACGAAATCGATATTTTTTTGGATAATCGGAGCGACAATAGCTGTTAATTCTGATGGATAATCACTATAATCGCCATCCAGAAATACAATAATATCTGGTTTTTTTTCTTGTTGGGAGACATATTCCATACCTTTTAAACATGCATATCCATATCCTCTTTTTTCTTCGGAAAGAACCGTCGCACCTGCTTCTTTAGCAATAGCGGCGGTGGCATCGGTAGACTTGTTACTCACTACGATCACTTCTGAAACTATTTTCGGAATAGCCACGATCACATGAGCGATAGAATCGGCTTCATTATAAGCAGGAATAATAACTTTAATTGTAGGTTTCATACTATTGGGGAACAAGAAATCCTGAGAGGCGAAGGTCGTATATTTTTTAGAATGTATTAAATAATTAGACGATTAAAAGAATTGTACCTAACACAAAAAAACGAGTCAACTTTTTTTTGAATTTGGCACCTAATTCATTTTAATATGGCGCTATAAAATGATTATTTTCTATTTACTAAGTCCATTAAATTAACATCGTTTCCTAATAAAATTTCGTTGCTATCTATGCGCCCGTTCATGCCATCGTTTTCAAGCTTTAAAACACCTCGTGGACAAACAGCAGAACAAATTCCACAACCTACACAAGAACTGCGCACAATATTTTCTCCTTTTTGAGCATAGGCACGTACATCAATACCCATTTCGCAATAGGTTGAACAATTTCCGCAGGAAATACACTGTCCGCCATTGGTGGTTATTCTAAATTTTGAGAACAAACGTTGTTGAAAGCCTAAGATCGCCGCCATTGGGCATCCAAATCGGCACCAAACTCTGCTTCCAAAAATAGGGTAAAATCCAACTCCGATTACTCCGCTAAACATGGCTCCAATGACAAAGCCGTACGTTTTGCGTAATTGATACGCATCGAAGAAAAATAGTTTTCCCGGACTGCTAAAATAGGTAAACAATAAAATAGATATAACAACCACAAAATATCCAATAGCACCATACGTAGCATCTTTCGCTAATTCTTTTCTTTTAAAAAGCATTACCCATCCAAAGACTAGTGTGAGTAAAATAATAACAAACCAGATAAAGACATCTTTTGATAGCCATAAATTATCATAAAATACCGTTTCCTGTTTTTCAGCTATGGAAAAGTTCGGGCCGTTGGGATAATCATTTAAGAGTACGGCACCTTTTCCGTTTTCGATATTTTTTAATGCTTGTGCATTTTCCGATTCTGAAACTATGGCATAATCTATTGTAATTCCTTCTGTTGCCTCAATATTTGGAGGCTGTTTTGTAGGGTCTTCATTTATAAAAACGACCCCTTTCGCACCTGCTTTTTGAGCTGCTAAAATACGTTCTCCAATAGGCTTTCCTTCTGCATCACTCATAAATATAACTTTATTCTCGAGCTGACTCCATTCTGAGATTTGCTGCGATTCGTTTCCTTTTAGGTAGGAAAAGACGACAGCAGTAGTCATAACAGTTACAAATACCACAACACTATGAACGACCCATCGTTCTATTTTCCATGCAGCCTGACTTTTATCACTTAAATGCCGAAAAGGATCTCCCGCTGTTTCAGCAAGGCCTCCGCAACCACAAACCCAACTGCAATACCATCGTTTCCCATATTTGTAGGTTAATATTGGAGTGATCACAAAAATGGAAAGTATTCCGAAGATCAACATAATAAGCCCTACATCTCCTGCACTTAAAAACTCATCGATCTTATACCCGGCGAATAACTCGTAATTAAGCGGCCAGATATTTTTAAAATCGTAATACGGCTGATTTAACCGCACTAAAATTTCAGGGATAATAAAGGCTAAACTTAACTGAAAGAACATAACCGAAATAGTTCGTATTATTTCGTATTTATTGTGTCTGTATTTATAGATGAATTTTATACCAAAAGATAGAATGGCAAGCGTATATAAAGTTCCATATAAAAACCATTGACTGGCAGGGTTTCCACTTAAAAATTTACTTAATGGGTCAAACAAAGCAACTACACCAGTATTATCACCATCTTTTACAACACCTAAATATTGGGGAAACCAGTAAAGAGCCACATAGAATAATGTAAGGGCAATTCCAATAAGGTACGCCCACAACCCACGGGAAGAAATAGACTTAAAATAAACTCCGTCGTTTTTAATCCCTGCATGTTTATGTACATAGGCAGCTCTTGCAAACCAAACAATTCCAGTGCCCATTGCAACTAATGAAATTGTTAGCCACAGCGTTTTGTTAGGAAAATTAACATTAAAAAGTGCCGCCATTAAAATAGCAAAGCCGGTTAATCCTAGTGCACTAGCAATTTTTTGTTGGGTATTGATCGATTTAGGATCGCCCGTAAGCGACATATCCCGTTGAATTGTGCTCATATTATGCGGTAATTGTTTGTTGATTAGTATATGCCGAACAGATTTCTGGCTCGTATTTTTTATAAAATTCGGGATCGAAATTAGCCTCTTTGAGATGTTCAATTACATAGTCGATAGATCGTTTCTCTGTGAGCCATCGATCTATTACTTCATGGCGCATTCTAATTCCGAAGGTGTTAATACCTAAAAAGACATTCGTGTCTTTATGAAACGATATGGTGACGCAACGTTGGTCACTTTCACATTTCCAATGGAACTGTGCTTCGTGATCTTTTAATTTTCGTTTAGAATGAACCCATCCATACGTCTGGTATTCGATGTCGAAAAATTTAGCACTGTTGAACCAATGACCTGGATTGTATTCCATATTGTTTCCACACAGGGTTTGCGCAAGTACCTCGCCCATCATTCTACCGGTATACCAAACTGCTTCCACTGCTGGACGATACCCAATGGGTTCCCGTTGTTGAGCACAATCACCAATGGCAAAAATGCCAGGAATATTAGTTTCAAGGTTCCTATTTACTAAAACCCCTTTATCGGTTTCTATCTTTGAATCTTGTAAAAAAGCAATATTTGGTTTTACTCCAGTGGTTATCCCTACAATAGAGCAAGGAATTTCTTCTCCTTCTTTGGTTACTACTGCTCGTACATTCCCGTCGGCATCGCCTAAAATTTTGTCAAGATTTGTTTCATGTCTCAGGTCAACACCATGGGATTGAATATGTCTGGAGATCATTTCAGCTTCTGGATTTGGTAATACCCCAGTCCAAAATCCTTTTTCACGAACCAAAAATGTAACCTCTATATTACGGGTACGTAACATTTCAGCTAATTCTACTCCAATTAAACCACCGCCAACAATTACTGCTCTAGGACATTCTAAATTGTTCGGCGCATATTGTTCTAAAGATTCAAGGTCTTGTTTCGATACAAGGCCCAAAACACCTTTAAGATCTAATCCTTCCCAGCCAAACGTATTTGTGGTCGAACCGGTCGCAAGAACTAGTTTGTCATATCGAAGTGTATCTCCTTCTTTAAAAAATAATGTTTTAGTTTCGGTATCGATTTTTTCTACAAAACCTTTTTTTAGATCCAACCGATTTTTCTCCCAAAACCAAGATTCGTAAGGTTCTAAATGATTCCATTTCATATGACCCATATATACATACATAAGTGCCGTACGTGAAAAGAAATATTCTGTTTCAGCAGAAATAATAGTAATTTTTTTGTCGGAAAGTTTTCGAATGTGTCTTGCCGCAGTAATGCCGGCGATGCCATTTCCGATAATAACAATGTGTTCCATGTTGTAGAAGTAATGACTATTCTGTCGTATTTAAAAATACATATTTACAATTCGGTAATATGTTTTTTTTTCTGAAATCTTTTTTGAAAGGATGTAAGTTCTTTGTGAGGTATACCGACTGAAACTACCTAGCTATAACAAAACATGAAAAAAGCAATTGTTTTATTCCTCATTATTTTTACCAGTATTCTTACAAATGGATTTTCTCAAACCACCACAGAATTCTTTCGCGATGCTGATACGTTTTTTAAGACTTATGTGAAAAACGGAAAAGTAAATTATAAAGAGATTAAACAAAACGAGGCTTCTTTATCTTCTCTTTTAGAAAAAGCTTCAAAAATCACGGTGGCTTCTTCGCGTGCAGCCGAATACCAATCGTTTTGGATCAATGCGTACAATCTTTCAGTAATTCAAGGAGTTATAGCCAATTATCCAATCGAATCCCCTTTAGACATTGATGGGTTTTTTGATGCCACGACCTATTCTTTAGGTGGTGTAGATATTACTTTAAACGATATTGAAAATAAAAAATTACGCGCCCAATTCGACGAACCTCGATTCCATTTTGTACTCGTGTGCGGGGCAAAAGGCTGCCCGCCATTAATTGCCGAAGCGTATAAACCAGCAACACTTGAAAAACAATTGCAAAGACAAACAGTAAAGGCGTTAAACGATTCTTCTTTTATAAAAGTCTTTGAAGCAAAAATTGCTATTTCCGAAATATTCTCATGGTATAAAGAAGATTTTGTAAAGAACAGAATGAATGAAATTGATTTTTTAAATCTTTATAGAAAGGAAAAAATTTCTTCAGATTGTATTATTGAATATTATTCTTACGATTGGCGATTAAATTCTTATTAGATCCTTCATTTAAATTGTTTCCGCTTGTCGTAACTCGCTCTAAATTGGCAGGTCATGGGAAACATTTTAGAATACTTTACGAGATTCATTTTTGAAGGGATGCCCATAGTATCCATTTAAATTGTATTTTTCGTTCTGAAGAGAATTCAATTTTTTATGAACCATCGATGTTTCTTTCTCGTAGTAATTTTAGCGACTGTCTTTTCTGGATGTGCGCAAAAACAGACGTCCCCTTCTGAAGCCGTACAACTTAATAATCCAACATCAAAGATAAATGGAGTGAGTTTTGTTGCATCTAGAAACACGGTAATACAAGAGCATATAGATCCTTTGATACAATTGCATGCCAATTATGCTGCCGTTATGCCATTTGGATTTATACGCAATATTGAAACGCCAGAAATTCTTCATAACAACGATCGACAATGGTTTGGTGAAACACGATCTGGGGTAAAGCAATATGTAGAAATGCTTCATAAAAATAACATTCGAGTCATGATAAAACCCCAATTGTGGTTGTGGCATGGAGAATATACGGGGTTTTTAAAAATGACTTCAGAAAAAAATTGGACCACGTTAGAAGCATCATACCGAAGTTTTATACTCGAATATGCCGAAGCAGCTTCAGAATTAGGAGTTGAAATATTTTGCATTGGGACCGAATTAGAGCAATTTGTTTCGCAACGACCAGAGTATTGGTCTCAACTCATTTCAGAAATTAAAACTGTGTACTCAGGAAAACTTACCTATGCTGCTAATTGGGATGAATATAAACGAGTTCCTTTTTGGAAAGAATTAGATTATATTGGCGTAGATGCTTACTTCCCAGTTTCTGAAAATAAAACACCAACTGTAGAATCGGTTCGAAAGGGTTGGGCGCCGTGGAAGCAGGAACTAGAAAATATAGCACGTCAAGAGAACCGAAAAATATTATTTACCGAGTTTGGATACCGAAGTGTTGATTTTAGTGGAAAAGAGCCATGGAAAAGTGACCGACACGAACAAGTTGCCAATATGGTAGCACAAAACAATACCACTCAAGGGTTGTTTGAAGAATTTTGGTCTGAGGATTGGTTCGCAGGCGGATTTATATGGAAATGGTTTATAGATCACTCGAAATCTGGCGGGCCAAAAAATAATCAGTTTACGCCACAAAACAAACCTGTGGAAAATTTAATAAGAAACCATTATAAGAACCACAGGGAGTAATTTTCTATAATTTATTTGGTTCTTCTTTCTTTCATTGATTCTTGATATGCTTTAGAAAGATCGGTCTTTTGTTTTTCGGTAAAAACTTTTCCTGCTAATTGAAAAAAAGATTTTTCCTCATCTTCTAAATGGTGGTGTACCTTATCACAAAGTTGTTTTGCGTACGTTAACCAAGCGGGAGAATCCATTTCGGCTTCTTCTACCTTTTCAATGAGTTCGTCGATTTCGTGATGTTCGGCAATTCCATGTCGAGCGTGTTCTTGCATCATATCGTTATGGATAAGGGGAGAGTAGAAATGACGTTCCTCTGCATCTTCATGATGAATTAATTCGCTCTTTAACGCTTCGAACAATTGTTTTCTATCTTTCGATTTTCCACTAGTATCAAGGACACGTTTGCATAAATCTCTCTGAATATCGTGGTCTTCTCTAATGGCTTCAAATATAGTTTTCATAGGGTTGGTTTTTGTGAATTCTGAAAATACAATGAATCCTTCAGTTTTAATGTTTACAAAGTATTAAAATTGTGGAATTAATTTTCAGAAGAAAAAAAGGAGAATGCTAATTTATTTATCTGAAAAAACTTCTTTGGGTTGCACGCCCTTTTCTGAAAGAGTAGCTGAAGTCTTACGATGCAATTTAATATGCTTAACGTAATAGGCGTAAAGTTCTTCTGCATCGGCCCCCAACCATCTCTTGACATAAATCGCCCAAAAATGATACTGTAAATTCCAAATTCCTTTTTCTCTGTACAAACGAGCGGAGGACGTGATCCATTCTTGTATAACGATAAATTTATTTCGCGAGTAAAGTTCGTTGATGAGAATATTATCCTCATAAATTACAAATGTTTCATCGAAACCTCCAATTTCATCGAAAAGTGCTCGGGTAATAAACTGACTTTGATCGCCACCTCGACAGGCTCTCCAATTAAATTTAGTGAGCCAACTAGCCAAACGAAGCCACCAATGATCGCTGTCGAACTTCATTTTAAAACATCCCGCTGGATTCCCTTTTTGCACTGCTTCGGAAATCAAACTATCATATCCTTTGGGAGGAAAGGAATCTGCGTGAAGAAAGTAAAGAATAGTTCCAGTAGCATGCTGTGCTCCTGTGTTCATTTGTTTTGCTCTTCCCTTTTCTGAAGCAATAAGTTGAATAGGAAATGTGGAATTTCTTGAAAAACGCTGCACAATTGTACGCGTATCATCGGTACTTCCACCATCGATCACCAAAATATCAGCGATTTGTGTTTCGGAAGCATTTTTACACAAATGAAGCAGTAACGACTCGATCGTTACTGCTTCATTTAATACGGGAATGATGATACTAATCATACAGGCGTAAACATACAAAAATATAAAAGAGTGTTACAGGTTTTATTTTTGTTCGTTTAAGTTCCAATCGTATTCTTTAAAAACGATGGGTGCTCTGGTATTGATCTCAATATCGCTATATTGATTAATATATCCAGCTAGATTTTCTTTACCGGCTACTTTAAAATCTTTGGTGTAAAAGTCGAAAATTTTTGAAAGTTTTGGAGAATTTGGAGTAATCTCGTTTTTATCACTATTAATAAATTCGTTAGTTACACGTTCTAACTGCTCATTGATCTTTCCGGCCGTATACGCTTCATTTAATAATTTTGGACACGAGATAGACGCACAGTTAATGGCAAAGTGTATTCGTGGTTCGTCCATTTTCCGAAGAATTCCATTTTCAATACCTCCTAGGGAAAGCTCTCTATTTCCAACGGGAATAAACCCTTTTGTAAATGCACCTTTAATATCTTGAATACTTTTTGTTGGGTAATTGTCTAGAATTAAATCTACGGTATATACATTATAAAGATTTATATAATATGCTAATAACTCCTGTACACTCCAGTCATTGGTGGGGTCATACGACGATAAATTAGTCATGTATGCGTTTAGTTCGGCACGGTCTTTTTGAAATCCTTTGTAATCAACTAGTCCGTTTTTATCCACGTGCTTTTTAAGCAATTTGTCCCATGCGGAGTGGTCTACATTTACTTCAGAATTTGCTGTTGTGGAAGTTAATTCCCCTTCTACTTGTTTGGTAGGTTGTCCGTTGCTGGTAATTCCTGCTGCACTTGTTAAATTGCAACTTTGTAATGATATAAAGAACGTTGCGAGTACAGAAAATTGTAATAGAAATTTCATAAAAATAATGTTAGATGGTTTAAAAAATACGCAGAAACTTACTTTTTGGTTTTAACAGGATATACTCCCTGTTGCACAAATCCTTTCGGAAAAGCATCGTCTCCTTCGAATCCCAACTCTATATCACGCCCATCGTGGGGAATATGGTTGGTTTTGAAAAGATAATCCCAAACACTTAAAGTGAGACCGTAATTAACACCGTATTTAGTGTGTTTTGGCAAAACTTTAGCGTGATGCCAGATATGCATTTTCGGATTATTAAAAATGTATTTTAAAACTCCATAATCCCATCCAAGGTTTGCGTGATTTAAATGTCCTACTGTAAGAGCGAAGAAATGAACAATAGCTACCGCCTCTATTTCGAAGCCTCCAATAATGGCTAAGGGAATATATAAAATGGATTTGTACACAATAGGTTCCATCCAATGGTATCGTAAATGTGCAGCAAATCCCATCTCTTTTACAGAATGATGTAGTTTATGAAAATTCCAAAGAAACGGAACCCTATGTAAAAGTCGGTGTGTATTCCACTGTACAAAATCTGATATGAGGAAAAAAATTAAAAGTCCGAGGCCAAAAGGCAAGGCATTTAGCTCAAGTAGTTGAAAATTGGATAACTCGATTCCTGCGAGACCTAAAATGTCATTTAATAAAGCTTCAGCCGTGTTGGAAAGAAAAATAAGTACAATAAGATTCAGAAGAAAAAAATTAAAGAACATATAGAATGTATCGAGCCAAAAATCTTTACGAAATATTTTCTGATTCTTTCGCCAAGGAAAAGCCAGTTCTAAGCCCCAGACCACCAAAGAAACAATGATCAATCCGTAGAAATAATTCTCCCAATGAAAACTAGTAATTTCTTTGAGCAGATAGTTGAAATATCCTGAATACGAATCTTTGAATATGTTGCTATATTTTTCCATAAAAAAACCTGCTTTCGTAGTCGGAAAGCAGGTTGTGAAATTACAGGTTTCTTAAAAGACTAGCAACATCCACCACCATCGTAATGAAAGGTAGACTCACTAAAATAAATATCTTCTCTGCCAAGATTTTTTAAGGCGCTTGCTGTTTTATCGCATATAGCAAGCGGTTGATTTTTAAGTAAAATATGACCTTTATCATCATCGAAATAATCTTGATCTCCATAATAAATAGCAGCTTTCCCAGTAAAAATACAAGGACCATCTTCTGGCATCGGATCTTTAATGGCAGCTACTTCTATAGATTCGATGTAGATGAGTTCGTCGGTAGGATAGTTTTTTGGGTCTAAAATTCGGTATGGTTTACGAGCACGTATTTCGATAGTTCCAAAGCCTACATCTGTTAATGCTTTTACATATTCTGAAATTGGAAGGCTGCCACTTAAACAAAGGGCTCGCAGGCGCTCATCGCTTCTAAGGGTTTCGTTCATTTGTTGTTCACAGGTAGGATCGCTCATGACCAATTTACCATGAGGTTTTAAAACCCGATACATTTCTTCGATCGCTTTTTTTAGATCTTCTGCCTTAAAAATGTTGAAGAGGCAGTTCTGTGCAGCTACATCTATAGAGTTATCGTCTACTGGAAGATTTAAAGCGTCACCTTTTTTAAGGTCGACAAATTCACTTTTAAACCAGTCATTTTCTTTTTCCGCAACTTTAAAATTTTTACGGGAAGCTTCTAGCATTTCGTCTACTACATCGATACCTACAACACCATTTTTTTGACGATTAAAGTAGGAAAACTGAAGTAATTCCATTCCACCACCAACACCTACATATAGCATTTTAGGATTGTTAGAAAGATCACGGGCATGTACGGTACTTCCGCAACCGTAATTCATTTCCTGCATGATCTTTGGGATTTTTAATCCAGGGAGTTCCCAAATAGGGTTTGTTGTACAGCACAACCCTACATCTGGGGTAAGCGCGGCTTCTTTGTATACGTCGTGTGTAGTGTCTAGGTAACTCATAAAGTTTTAAAGTGATTTTATTAATTCTGTGAATAGCGTAATCATATTTGGTTCTGCTTTTCCCGCTGCTGCAATAATGTCGGGAATGTCTACTGGTTTTAAATTATCGGGATCACACTCGTCTGTTAAAACAGAAACTGCAGAAACGGGCAGTCCTAAATGATTTGCCACAATGATTTCTGGTACGGTGCTCATTCCAACTGCATCAGCTCCAATAATTTTTAAATAGCGGTATTCTGCGCGAGTTTCCAGCTGCGGTCCTACAACGCTTGCATAGACACCTTTGTGAAGCGTAATATTATTTTTTTTAGCTATCGACTCTATTGTTTCATTCATTTTAGAATCGTATGGAGCACTCATATCTACAAAACGTTCTCCCATTTTCTCTACTCCTCGGAAAGCCAATGGCGATCCTCCCTGTAAATTAATATGATCATCGATAAGCATGATTTCTCCTTTTTTATAGTTGAGATTAATCGCGCCAGATGCGTTACTTACCAATAATTTTTTAATACCTAATTGATACATTACTCTAACTGGAAACGTAACATCTAACAAGGTGTACCCTTCATACAAGTGAAAACGACCCTGCATAAGAATCACTTTTTTTCCACCTAAGATTCCGTAGATAAGTTTTCCTTTGTGAAATTCTACGGTCGCTGTTGGAAAGTTAGGGATATGGTTGTAACTAACTTCGGCGATTACTTCTACATTTTCTATAATTTGTCCTAATCCGGTGCCAAGAATAATTCCTATTTCAGGAGCTTCAAAACCACGTTCTTTTAAAAATTCTACCGATTGTTTAATAAATTTTTTCATGAATCTTTTTTAGGGTTGGTTGGTACACTTAAAAATTGTTTAAATACATCAATATCTTTTATGTCTTCGTAATAATCTACGTCATTACGGATGGACAATTTGCATACAGAATGGTCTTTAAGGTCTTTAAGTGTTTCTTCAAGGACAGTATTGGTTCCCCAAGTTTTGTTTCTAAAAACCGAAGCGGTTAGATGTTTCATCCCTAAAAGATAATACCCGCCGTCTTCGGCAGGACCAATTACAAACTCATTATTTTCTAAGGCAGAAAACGCTTCGTTTAAATCTTGAGTGCTTAAATCGTACATATCGCTGCCAATAACAATTGCATTTTCGTATCCTCTTCTAAAAACATCGGCAAATGCATGATACATTCGTGCTCCAAGATCTTCTCCAACCTGCTCTGTTTTGCTGTAAATCATATTTTCCCATTGATCATTATTCTGCACATTTTCAGAATAGAAAACAAATTTGTCTGCATTGGCTAGTTTAGTGATCGAAACAGTATGCTGAATTAGAAATTCGTAAATTTTTAAGGCACTTTCATCTCCTACAGTTGCTGCAAGCCTCGTTTTACATTTTCCTAATTCTGGATTTCTGGTAAATATAATCAATGCATTTTTTGACGTAGGAAAATGAAATACATCTTTTGCATCTTCTTTATTATCATGATTTTTTGTGCCTAGAATTGCCATTCTATATGTTTTTTGCTTTTATAATTTTCTTTAAAATAACTCATTCTTCATTGTACACTTTTTCTCCTTCTGTTAACCATTTGCTCCAAGCTTTAGAAAACGCATGTATTTTTTGAGTTTCAGTTCCTGTAGAATCTATTACAGGATAGTTTTTATTTTTCCATTCAAAGATACCTCCATATAAATTATGAACATTTGTGAATCCGGCTTTTTGTAACTTCTCACCTATTTTTTCGGAACGAATTCCGAGGGAACAATACACAATAATTGGAGCGTGTTTATTAGTTATTTTTTCTGAAACTTCTTCCGAAGAAAAATTAGTATATCCAATAAAACTTGAAGACTCAATATGACTTATTTTAAATTCTTCTTCTTCTCGGGAATCTAAAATAACCACTGCTTCGTTCATTTGAAGCATACGTAATTCTTCGACTGAAATATACGGAATACTTCGCGTATTGTATTGTTTTAATAATGTATCTATCGATTTTTGAGCCATTGTGGCTGTCGAAACAAAAATGAATAGTATGATAAGTAATTTTCGCATTTATATCTGTTATACGGTAATTCCGAAGCCTTGCAGACCACTTTCTACCGGAGGCAAAATCTCTGTGTTGTCCCAAATTCCCGTTATAATCGTACGGGCATATTCTTCGGGTAACAATCCGTTTTGCATTAATTTGCTGGTTAACTGATAGTGATAATCGAACGATATATGCTCAAAGATCAATCCGTTTTTAGTTTCCTCCATTATGGCACACCAGACTTGGGGTGTACCATCGTTAGCGGGCATTCCAATAACCCCAGGATTCAGCCAGAGTAGATCTTCATGTTGATCGTGAAAAGGCAAACCACAGTGCCCCGCTATAATTACGTCACTTTTCATAGCTATAAAATTGGGCGCTTTTACTTCCCAAGGTGTCGACTTAAAGATAAATTCAGATATGTTTTCTGAAGATCCATGAACTACAGTTGCTTTCTTCCCTGCATACCTAAATTGAATATGATCTGGTAATGTTTTCATGAAATTAAGCGAATCTTGCGATAATTTGCTTTGAGCAAACGGATACCATTGTTGCGAAAAAGTATCACAACGCGACCCTTTTTTAAAATCACACCCACAATCTTCGGCTCCCTCTTGTAACTGAAGCTCTACATTTCCAGCAATACTTTGTGCTCCCCATAATTTAAACAATTGTACAGTTTCTTCAGGCTGCGCACAATAGCCTACAATATCTCCAGTGCAAATACAATTCTCGGGAGGAATCCCATGTTGTTCTGCCATGTGTTTTAATTGTTCGAGTGCTTGCAAATTACTATATACCCCACCGAACAGTAGCACTTTTCCCTTTAAGGTTCCAATATTTTTTATCGTTTTATCCATACCGGTATAAAATATAAAATGATGCATGTTGTAATTCCCCAAGCATTGATCCATAGTAAGTCTGCATATTTTCCACTTGTAAAAATTAATTGCTTCGGAAAGAGATCAAGCACGAGTAAAAATCCGAAAACCAATCCACAGATTACACTCGCATAAAAGCTAAGTTTTGGTGCTTTTATGTTCCAGAATAAAAACACAGGAGTTAACCCTATAACCATCGTTCCTGAAATGGTAGTAGCAGATAAAATTTCGGCATTCAAAAAAACGGGAATGGTCCCTAACATAGCAATAGCTACCATGGCGGCTCGTCCAAAAGTAAGATCGATTCCCATTTTAAGGTCGACGGCAGTTAGTTTTGAAAATGACGAGAACGTCGAATCTAAGGTGGAAGCAGCTGAGGTAATCATGATAAAATTAATAACCAAAAGAATAACCACTCCAAAAGCTTTTCCTACTTCAACGGCAGCTTGTCCTTTCATTCCCTGCGATTGCGCATATACACCCACTAAACTAAATAATACAATGCAAATTGCACCTAGTACACTAGCCCAAAGAAAACTTGTTCTTGTCACTTTCGGAGAACTTAGAAAAGCTCTATCGGTAAGTACAGGATCGTGAAAGGGATAGCTAAAAGATTGTATAATAGCAGCAAATAATAAATTTAAACCGAGCTCGAAACTCCAAACTCCAGAGGTAGCTGCTTCTGTAACTGTAAATTTTTCCGAAGAAAATATAACGAAAAGTATGACCGATAGTAATACAGCAAACAATCCCATTTGAATGACATCTGTAAAAATAGAACTGCTTAGCCCTCCTTTTACTGCGTAAGCGAGGGTGAGGCCTGTAAATAGTAGGATTGCTATATAATAGGGCGTACTTCCTTGATCTCCAAAGTAGGTTCCAATAACCATTGTATTGCTCCATACTTCATTAAACAATCGAATGGCAATTAAGATAGAGAACAATGCCATAGCACCTCTTCCAAAACGAGAGGTAAGAAATTCATGAATACTTTTAAAACCACCTTTGGTTCGCATGTTATAAATAAGAACTCCCGCTACAGCAAAAGAGAGATAATATCCCGCATAGGCAACGCCACCCACTATACCAAAATCAAGACCTAGGTTTGCTGCGTTGGTAATGCTTTTTGCGAAAATCCAGGAAATAATAAGACTTCCTGTAAGCATAAAAACATTCGGACTTTTTTTAAGATGTGTCGCTTTAAAGAACTGATCTGTGGTTTTTGCCAATGGAGAAAGAAAAAACAATACCAAACTTGATACTGTGATTAGACCCCATTGCCAAATATAAATGCTCATAGTATGTTACCTATACAATTAAAACAGATATTAGTTTTCGTCCCACCAAACTGGAACGTTGATGCTATTGCCATCTGTATTGGCTGCTGCTTGTTGATAATTTTCAGCGTTTAAAGCTTCTTCTTCGGCTGGGTAAGGCATACGAACAGGAATTAACCCTCCGTTAAGACTTGCTGCTACAGAATTAAATTCTGGAAAACCAGTTCTTCGATATTCTACCCATCCTTCATAACCATTAATAATGTTGGCGATCCATTTTTGTGTTACAATTTGTTGTATTGGGGTAGTGCCGGTTGCATTGTAAGCTGCCGGCCCAGATAAATAAGCTGCAGGAAGGGGTGTGTTCCAGTACTCAAAAGCTAATTGAACTCCAGTCTCATATAATGTTCGAGCATCTGCAGCGATTAGTCCTCTCTCTGCTGCTTCTGCAAGATTGAAATACGTTTCCCATGCTGTTAAAAAGTTTGCGTCTAATGTCGATGTATCTTCACGAAAAATGGTGCCAGCCAACGAATATTCTGACAAATCAATAGAGGTTGATGAAGCATCAATACCGTTAATAAGCCCGTTGAAATCTCCAGTAGTTGAATCTTCGAATGGGCGAAAAAAGGTGGCATCACGTGGGTCATTTAGGTTTTCGAATAGGTCATCCATGGTTTTCGATAACACAAAATTATTGAAGTCTCCAACCCTTAATTGTGCAAGTCTGAAGCTATTCGGATCTGTATTTGTAAAATCGAACGTTGCATTTTGTGCGTTGGAAGTAAAATAATTTCCAGAATCGAAAATAGTTTGTAGTGCTTCGGAAACTGCTACCTTATCTGAAATACGAAGCAATTGTTTAATTTTAATTGAATTAGCAAAAGTGACCCAACTTTCTAGATTTCCATTGAAGAGAATATCTCCTTCTAAAGGAATTACATCATCGTATGCTTCAATAGCGGCAATTCCTTTGTCAAGATTGTCTAAAATTCCATTCTCTAAAAGATAAATATCTTCTTGATTATCGTAAACGGGTGTTACAGTTCCATTAATACCATTAAATGCTTCAGAATAAGGAACGTCACCAAAAAGATCGGTTAAGCCAGCCGTCATGAAAGCTTTCAGAATTAAGGCTGGTCCTTCATAAACCGTAAAATTTTCAACAGTTTGTGATTGCTGTATGATAATTTCATTGTCTCTTAAATTGGTGTAAAAAACAGGCCATGGATTTCCACCTAATTGCGGCGATTTTAACGCATGGCGGTCAAATAAATTAAAATCGATTGCAGTACGATGTTGAGATAATAGGTCTCCTGCCACGAAGCCTTCGTAACTCATTTCTTCTCCAAAATTGTAAATAACTTGTCTTAATAATAAACTAGGTTGTACATTATTTGGTGCATTAGGATTTGTATTAATCGTTTCAAAATCTTTCGTGCAGCTGCTTCCGAAAAGTAGAAGAATGATGCTGCTTATATATGCTATATTTTTCATGTCTTTATTTCTTAAAAATCAATACCTAATTTAAATCCTAAACTTCTGCTCGTTGCATAGCTCATATCCTCTACACCGCTCACAAATCCATTACCTTGTACGGCTAATTGTTCGGGGTCGAAATGTGGATTTTCGGTGATTGCAAAGAGGTTTCTTCCGATAAGTGATAGATTAATTTTCATCCCGTCTTCGATACCTAGAAAACCGTCGGCTGTATTAAAAGAATACCCAATAGAGGCCTGTCTTAATTTTACATAGGAAGCATCATAGATATTATTTTCTTCGTGATTTCGGTCGTAAAATTGCCGATAGTAACTTTCGGCAGAAATAGGGAAGGTGTTTGGGGTGTAATTGGGTTGCTCTGCAGTTCCTATATTCACTACTCCTTCTGCAATAATGCCTTCGTCTGGACGTACGGTGGTCTCTGCTAACTGCCCACCTACATTTCCTAGAGCTCGGGTACGAGAAACAATTTCACCACCCTGTCGCCAATCGATTAGAAAACCGACGTTCCAGTTCTTTATTTGAAATTGGTTGTTCCATCCCACCATAAAATCGGGGTTGTAGTTCCCTAATTTCTGAAGTTCGTTGTTGGCAATATAGTTACCAAATTTATCGATAAGGAAATCTCCGTTTTCGTTTCGTAAATAGCCTGTACCGTAAAAATCACCAATCTCGCCACCTTCTTCAACTTGAAACCAAACGGTTTGGTTGGCACTGTCGTAAATACGACTAAAACCTAATGTTAGACGTCCGTCATTTTGGGGTAATTCTTCTACAATAGATTTGTTGGTGCTAAAATTAAAAGTAGAATTCCATCGAAAGTCATTTTGTCGTACTGGGGTAAGTCCTAAAACTGCTTCGATACCTTGCGTGCGAACCTTACCTGCATTTACAACTTGTTGAGTGTAGCCCGAAGCTACTGCAATAGGAAGAGAGACAATTTGATCTTCTGTTAAAGCATTGTAATAAGTTACATCCAGTCGAATTGCATCATTAAGAAAACGAACATCGGCACCTACTTCGTATGAGGTTACCTGTTCTGGCTTCAGTGCGTTGTTTGGAATTATATTTTGGTTGCTGGTAGTTGGTTGTCCTAAATAGGAAGTTTGCGAATTAAATGAATTTGAAGTTTGATATGGATCTGTATCGTTTCCTACTTGTGCAATACTGGCTCTTATTTTTGCGAACGAAATTGTTTCCGGAAGAAAAATGGCTTCAGAAACAACAAAACTTAACGACGCTGAAGGATAGAAGAAAGAAGTGTTGTCTACCGATAGCGGTGTAGATAAAGCACTTGACCAGTCGTTACGCCCAGTGATATCTAAAAATAAAAAGTCTTGATATCCAAATTTCGCAAGTCCGTAAAATGAATTGATACGTTTTTCAGATTTAAATTGAAAAACTTCTATAGGGGAAGCTGCGTTATTAAGGGTGAAAATACCTGGTTGTGCCAGATTAACGGTTTGCGATTGCTTGGTCGATGCTTTTTGGTCAAGTCGATTACCTCCTAATGAAATGTCGAATGTAACATCGCTAAGCTCCTTTTTATAATTTATTAAAAAGTTGGTATTAACTTCTCGGTACAACACATCGTGTTCAGCGTAGGCTCCGTTTTTAAAGCGATTAGAGCTAAATGCACGTCGAAGTTGTCTTGTTTCGGTCGAAAAATCCATTCCGCTATTTACCGAGATGGATAAATCTTCGGTCAAGTTTTGTGTAATACCAATAGTTCCGAAGACGCGATCTCTATTAAAAGAGTTCCTGTTTTCATATAAAATAAAATAAGGATTATCAAAGAAGGTATAATTAAATGAATATTGTTGTATTCCTTCTAAACCTGGTTGCCAGTAATCTTTAAGGTTCTCAATATTTAAGGAGCGTGGTCCCCAAGCTACAAGAGAATAATTCACATTTTCACTTCCATACCCATTGGAAGGGCGGTTGTCACTTCCAGAGTTCATATAACTCACAGAAGCTTTAAATCTTGTTTTCTCGGAAGGTTCGAAGTTTAATTTAGTTGCAACAGTTTGTCGGTCTAAATTTACTCCCGGAATAATCGATTCGCTTCTTAGGTCTGTAAAAGAAAGGCGGTAATCTCCTTTTTCAAAACCACTTGAGACCGATGCATTATTAATGGTAGTTATACCCGTCTCGTAAAAGTTTTTAAGGTTGTCTGGTTGCGATACGAAAGGGGTCGGAGTAATGGGAAGACCATTATGTACCGAAGTATCTCCTCCTCTAACTACACTGCCATCGGGAAGCGTTACAGGACTGTCGTATTGCGGAATTAATAGCCCGTCATTTAATCTTGGTCCCCATGAGTAGGTTATGTTGTCGTTGGTTCCTCCTCCGAGCCCATCAACATAAGCAAACTCACCAGAATTTCCTTGTCCGAACTGGTTTTGAAATTCCGGAAGTTTAAAAGCGGTGTCCATAAAAATGGAAGAATTAATACTAATTCCCATTCCTTTGCTTCTTTTCCCATCTTTCGTTTCAATTACAATTACTCCATTAGAAGCACGAGTACCATATAACGCGGCCGCACTAGCTCCCTTTAAAACCGAGACAGAAGCAATGTCATCAGGATTTACCTCCATAGCTCCGTTCCCGAAATCAATTTCTTGAAATCCAGCGGCTGCTTCATTTGTAAAATTAAATACAGTACTATTGTTAATTGGCACCCCATCTACCACAAATAATGGGTTGTTGTTTGAAAAAGACGCTTCACCACGAATAGTGATTTTAGAAGAAGATCCTACGCCGGTAGCTCCTTGTGATATTGTAACTCCTGCTAGTTTTCCAGAAAGATTATCGAGAAAGTTAACAGCCTTAACTTCAGAAATCTCTTCAGCTTCTAGCGACTGAATTGCATACCCCAATTCTTTAGTTTCTCTTTTTAACCCCAAAGCCGTTACAACAATTTGGTCTAATGTTGTTTGAGAAACATCGAGTATTACATTAATAACGGTTTGTTCACCCACCGTAATATTTTGCGATTTAAATCCAGTAGACGAAAAATTCAAGACATCATATTGATCTGAAACTTGAATGCTGTACGTTCCATCTTCTTCAGTAAATGTGGTTTCGCCATTAGAGCAGATCACATCTACATATGGAACAGGTTCATTGTCGATCGTGCTTTGTACAACGCCAGTGATCGTTGTTTGTGCATAGGATAAAACCGAGCAAAACAACAAGGTGAGAAGTAATGTTTTTTTCATAAAAGTTTGATAAGTTACTAATTGTGAAATAAGAAATGACTTTGAGTAATCGAATAATAACAATAAAAATTGGACAAGAACAGCACGGCTAAATTTAATACGTTATTAAAATTATTAAATGCTGAAATAAAAATTTATTGTCGCATTAATATCGGGGAGCCTTTGTTGAGAAAGATATTCTTGAATAATGAAGAAATTAGTAGTTCCTTTTTAATTTGGAATTTTTTCTTCGGAAGAATAATGTGTTTTAAAAGACTAATTAGCTTTTCTGAAAATAATTTACTGTCTTGTAAAACGGCGAATATATCTGAAGCAGAATCAATATCTGAAAGTGTCTTAAGAAGCACTATATCGAG
This sequence comes from Cochleicola gelatinilyticus, assembly GCF_001637325.1. Lineage (GTDB taxonomy): Bacteria > Bacteroidota > Bacteroidia > Flavobacteriales > Flavobacteriaceae > Cochleicola > Cochleicola gelatinilyticus. The sequence goes on along the minus strand of NZ_LRXL01000026.1, from coordinate 341,382 downwards.
TTGCCTTTCTTTGAGAAATTGAGAAACCTCTGCTGCAAGAGTATCTGTTTGCCACGAAAAATTTAAAAATTCATTTTGATTAAAATGAGATTTATTTATCCCTAGTAAATAATAACCGCCATCGCAAGAAGGCCCCAGTACCATCTTATTGGTTGCAAGCAAATCTGCTGTTTTAAGCAGTTGAGAGGATTGTAAATGTGGGGTGTCGTTTCCAATGGTGATGACATTGTCGAATCCTTGATCGAAAACTCCTTGAACTGAATGTGTGTAGCGCTGCGCAAAAGAGTTTCCTATTTGTTCTTTTTCTGAACTTATAAAATAAGGAAGCCCAGTGCTTATTACTTTTTCAAGTATATTTTTGTTTAATTCACGAAATAGCACAACCGACTTCCGAAAAGATTTTAAAGAGCCTTCCCGTTTTGCGGAATTGGCAAAAATCAATATAGCGGTTTTTGGTTGGGTCATATTGTATGGTTTCAAAATAGAAACACTTTGCTATTTTTAATACATTATTCTGCTACAGTTCCTTGACAGCTACTTCCAGCTCCTGCCGTGCATCCATAACAGTGTTGCGAAATTAGAATATTTCTATCATTTAAGATCGCTTCATTATAGTCTTTTATATGCTGCACTTTACTAGCAACCTTTAATCCTAACATTTGGTTAAAGTCGCAATCGTATAGCCAGCCATCCCAGCTAATTGATATTGTGTTGGTACACATTACATTAGCTACTGCAGAAGGGTTGTATGCCTCGACTAATTGGTACATGTAATCTTCGTAATTTTCCGAAGCAATTAAATAATCTAAAAATCGTGCAATAGGTAAATTCGTAATGGCAAAAAGATTGTGAAACTGAATATCGAAATCTTCTTTCAATGCTTTTTTAAAATCTTTTTCCATGGCAGCTTGGTCGCCAGGTAGGTACGCGCCGTTCGGATTGTAAACCAAATCGAGTTTTAATTCACTGTTTGGCATTCCGTATCCTCTTGCGTTTAGTTCCTGCAATGCCTTAATAGATTGATCGAACACACCTTCTCCTCTTTGTTTGTCTGTCTTTCCTCGTGTCCAGTGCGGCATCGAACTTACCACATGTACATTGTGTTTTTTAAAGAAATCGGGTAAATCATAGTATTTTTTATTCGCCCGAATGATAGTTAAGTTACTTCGAACTATAAAATCTTTAATACCAGCTTTGCTAGCTTCCTCAACAAACCATCGGAAATTAGGGTTCATTTCGGGTGCTCCGCCAGTAAGATCTAAGGTGTGTGCTCCTGTGTTTTTTATAACATCCAAGCATTGTTTCATGGTTTCGACCGTCATGATCTCTTTTCGATCTGGACCTGCATCTACATGACAATGTTCACATACTTGATTGCACATGTACCCAACGTTAATTTGCAAAATCTCTAACTTTTTGGGTCGCAAAGGAAATTGGTTTGTTTCTTTAATTTTTTTTGCAAAAGTAGGGAGTTCGCCACTTTGAAAAATTCCATTGGAAAGTATTTCAAGCTGCCGATTGGCATTGGCTAATTCGTCTTCTCTTTTATGTAGGGATTGGGTTTTAACTTTTGTCATACTTTTTTCCCGGAATGCGGGAAGCTATTTTTTTTAGAATAATGATTTACTTCTATAATTACGAAGTTTACATTTCTAATTTATTTACTTTATTCATCATCATAGTTCCATGTACCAACGTGGCGCCACTTTTAATAGCTGCACCAACGTGAATTGCCTCCATCATTTGTTCTTTTGTAACGCCACGCTGCAAGGTGTCTTTAGTGTAAGCATCAATGCAGTAAGGGCATTGTTCTGTGTGAGCAACAGCCAAAGCAATTAATGCTTTTTCTCGAGCAGTTAAAGCACCTTCTTCAAAAACCTTTCCGTAGTAATCAAAGAATTTTGTACCTAATTCTTCGCTCCATTCTGTGATCTTACCGAATTTGCGTAAGTCGGATGGATCGTAATAATTGTTGTTTGCCATAATATATTATAAACGTACGAAAGTTAGTATCGTATGGTTTTTCATTTTTGGTAAATATACTAATGTAGTATGTTTTTAGCCGTTAGCCTTACGAAAGTTTTAGAAAATCAGTCGAATGTATAGGCAATGCCTGTGGTGAGATCGTATTGGGAGGTAGGAATTCCGAGAGCTGGTAGTGCGTCGTACGTAAAGGTATAACTCGTTTTTAACGCAAAATTTTTAAATAAACCTACTAGCAAACTCGTCTGACTCGATATGCGGTAATCATTAAAGTTTTTAATAAGCGGTTGATAGTATGTGGTACTTACCACACTCATATTTTCATTGGGATAGATACTAAAAGAAAAATAAGCACTTCCACGGAAATTTCTTTGAAGTGGAGTAACTCCATCGTTGACCTCTTCTTGCTCTAACATAGCTAGGGTGCCTAAATAAAACTTATAAGTGTCTGAAGTTGTAATTTTAAATCTAGGCCCTGTTCCAAATAAACCTCGAAAATCAATTTTCGATATTTTATTATATTGGGCTTGGGCAAATACTTCCCAAGAAATGCGAGGTTTTATTTTATAATTATATCGTATGTGTTGAATTCCGCTGTTTTCAAAATTAGCACCTTCAATTTTCTGAAACGCAATGTCATTTTTAAACAATACGAGATGATTGTTCATTTTATATTGTACATGAATGTTGTTAGAAAGCTTAAAAAACGTATTCGTATTTCGCTTTAAGTTTACATCAAGACTTGCTGCACCTGAAAAACCAGAAGTATCTGTAACCTTTCTAAGTGATTCTGCATTTAATATTTGGGCATGTGATGCAAAGGTGGAAACTAAAAAAAGAAGAATAATTTTATACATTTATGCGGTTTCAGAAATGTCGCAAAATTAAAAAATCTATTATTTCTGAAGATGATTTTCACGAGATAATGTTTCATTGCAAAGAGTAATATTCCGAAGAAAATGAACTACCTTTTCTGAAGCCATTTCACAGGGTTTTAATAAAAAACCTCTTTTAGTGATGTAATAGTTCAAGCTAATAAAATCTGAACCATCGGAGGCTTCGGCAAAAATTTTTCCAGATTTCCCTTTGTTAAAGATTTGTTTTGTAATTCGGTAGGGAGTCTTATTATAAAATCCTTTACAAAATCCTTCAGGAATACTATTTAGATAGGGCAACATCATTTTCATACAGATAGTTTAATTATACAAGTAATTTAAGGTAGTTCGAGGAGTTTTTTTACTATTTAACAGCGCAATGTGGAAAAGTAGGTGTTAAAGTTTTGTTTAACCCGTAGGCGTATCATTAAAACGGTTGTACTTTGGGCGGATTAAAAAATTCTTTGGATATGGATATTATTGAAAAAGCAGAACGCTTCGAACAAGAAAAAACAACCTTTAAAACTACCAGCGAGCGTATTGAAGCATCAAGAAAAGCAAAAGAGCTTATTTTGGGATTAAACGAAGTTTACAAACAAAATAAAGAAGCAGCAATCATGGATCTTATGAAGCGGCTTACTGTAATAAAACAAAAGATCGAAAAACGATTAAAGGGAAGGTTAACAGTTTAACTTTTTCTGTTACTTCGGAATTAAAAAAAAATATTTAAAACAAAAAACTCCCAAAACGTAAGTTAAGGGAGTTTTTGTGGTACCTCCAGGAATCGAACCAGGGACACATGGATTTTCAGTCCATTGCTCTACCAACTGAGCTAAGGTACCAGTATTTCAATATTTTTTCTTACCCTAAAAATCCATTTTGTTTTAGATAAACTACCAATGGTAATTGTAAGAGGGTGCAAATATAAACCTATTTTATCTTTTGCAAAATTTATACACGAAATTTTACAAGATATTTTTTTTCAATTTAATACCCCGTTAACAATGCGCATGGCAATGATGTTGTATTTTTAGCCTCTCAATAAATAAAATGAAGTTAATAATTGACGTTGGAAATACGCTTGTAAAAGTCGCAGTGTTTGAGAATAAGACACTCCAACTGAAAAAAATTTTTATAAAAAAGGATTTTCTTGACGTACTTAAAGATGTGGCAGAAAAATTTCCTTCAATAAATCAGTGTATTGTCTCTACCGTTGGAAATCTTTCAGAACACCAATATAAAATTTTGCGTAACTATTACGCTACTTTAGAGTTATCACATACAACTAAAGTGCCCTTTATAAATAATTACAGTACACCCACGACATTAGGAGTAGATCGTATAGCATTGGTAAGTGCTGCTGCAGTACAATACCCTAGAAAAAATGTTTTAATTATAGATGCGGGTACTTGCATTACTTACGATTTTATTACAGAAGAAAATAAATATCAAGGAGGAGCGATTTCTTCTGGGATAAGTATGCGCTATAATGCATTGCATACGTTTACCGCCAAACTACCGTTGTTAGATGCAAGTGTCCCTAAAATGTTAGTTGGGAACAGTACAGCATCGTCAATTCATTCGGGAATTTTAAATGGTGTTTTGTTTGAAATAGATGGTTTTATTGAAGCTTATAAAATTAAGTATTCCGATTTAACAGTTATTTTAACAGGAGGAGATGCACATTTTTTGCGAGATCGCTTAAAAAATGACATCTTTGCCAACTCAAATTTTTTGCTAGAAGGCTTACTTTATATATTAGAACATAACAATACCTGATGTTGAAACATATTATAATTGCAGTATTTATAGTTATTACAGGAGCTACTACTTTCGCACAGGAAGGAACCTCCTCACCTTATTCTTATTATGGTATTGGACTTCCTAAATTTAAAGGAACTGCCGAAAATAGATCCATGGGAGGGATTAGCATATTATCTGATAGTATACACTTAAACCTTCAAAACCCTGCTTCTATTGCAGATTTGCGATTGGTTAATTTCACAGTTGGTGCGAGTCATAAATCTTTTACACAAGAAACTAGTAGCGATTCTCAAAAAACTTCTGCTACAACTTTAGATTATTTGGCTGTCGGAGTTCCTTTAAGTCCGAAATTTGGAGGGTCCTTTGGATTAATACCTTATAGTTCGGTTGGATATAGTGTTTTAAATGAAAACTCTGAAGGCTTTTCAACTTTTGAAGGAGAAGGTGGTTTAAATAAAGCATTTATTAATTTGGGGTATAAAATTACTCCAGAATTAAGTGTAGGTATCGACGCAAACTACAACTTCGGAAAAATTGAAAATGATTCTTTTACTCGTATTAATGATGCTGAATTTGGTACACGAGAGTCTAATCGCTCAGACCTTTTAGGTTTTAGTTATAATTTTGGAGCACAATATAAAACGATGGTTTCAGAAAACTTGCAACTATCAACTTCATTGAGTTATACTCCCGAAACAAGTTTTACTTCAGAAAATTCCCGAGAAATAGCAGCTATTGTTATCACGGGAACTGGGCAAATTGCCGAAGCAGATGTTAGAAATGTTCCAGTAGATGATACCGAGTTTACATTCCCCTCACAATATACAATTGGTGTTGGTATAGGAAAACCTAAAAGCTGGTTTGCTGGATTGGAGTATCAAGATCAAAAGACAAGTAATTTTACAAATCGTGCTCTGGATATCGATGATGTTTCATTTAATGATGCTACAAAGATTAGGTTAGGTGGGTATTATATCCCCAATTATAATTCTTTTGGTAATTACGCGAAAAGAATCGTATATCGGGGAGGATTTAGAATGGAAGAGACAGGAATTACCGTGCGTGGCGAAGAGATTAACGAGTTTGGCATATCTTTTGGAGTAGGATTACCTGTTGGAAGATTGTTCTCAAATGCAAACCTCGGTTTCGAGTACGGACAACGAGGAACTACAAATAGTGGTTTAGTACAAGAGAATTTTTTCAATGTTTTCTTAAGTTTGTCTCTTAACGACAAATGGTTCGAAAAAAGATACATAGATTAATATAATAAACACTTAACATTATGAAAACGAAAGTAATTTTACTATGCACTATGCTGTTTTGTGCACTTGGTGGAAATGTAAAAGCACAAGCGCCAGATGACTGTGCAGCAACACTATCATTATTTGTTGAACCAGCCAAAGCAAAAAACTACGAAGCTGCGCTACCTCATTACGAAAAAGTCGTTAATGAATGTCCTAAATATAGTTTAGCTACATATCAGTACGCTGAACGAATGTTTAAACATTTTATAGAAAAAGGAGATAAGACAAAAGTTAATGACCTAATTAAATCGTTTCAAATGCGTTTGCAAAATTTCCCAGCAAAGACCAAAGAGGGGGATGTGTTAGCAGATATAGCGCAAGTGAAGTATGATAATGATATGGGTACTAAAATGGAGCAGTTTAAAGCTTTCGATGACGCCTTTAAAAAAGACAGCGAAAGTTTTACAAGTCCTAAAAGTATTTATACGTATTTCTCTCTAGGAGTAGATCTTCAAAAAGAGGGGCAAATGGATATTCAAGATGTTTTTAATCTTTATGATACTCTTATTGAAAAATTAGAGAACGAAGAGAATGATCTTGCGAAAAGATTAACTCCTATCATTGAAAAAGAAGACGCAGGAACTGCTCTAAATTCTAAGGAGCAAAAATTTAAAAAAGCTGCAGAAACAAACTTAGGGGCTTATAGTAAAGTAAAAGGGAGTGTGAATGGTAAATTAGGAATTCTTGCCGATTGCCCTAACTTAATCCCAATGTATGAGCGTGATTTTGAAAACAAAAAGAACGATGTACAGTGGTTAAAAAGCTCAGCTGGAAAATTAAGTGCAAAAGATTGTGATACACCTATGTTCTTTAAAATGGTGCAGCAATTACACAATTTAGAGCCTTCAGCAAAATCAGCTTATTACTTAGGGAAATTAGCGGATAAAGATGGAAACTCAAGTAAAGCCTTAGAGTACTATAATCAAGCAGCCGACTTAGAAACAAATTCTAACGATAAGGCTAGAGTGTATTACAGTATTGCTGAAAACTTTCGTAAGAAAGGAAGTTACGGTTCAGCTAGAAGTTATTACTTAAAGCAAGTTGAAGCTAAGCCATCTGCAGGTATCGCATATTTAAAGATAGCGCAAATGATTGGTTCAAGTTCTAACAGTTGTGGAGCTACTCCATTCGAGAAAAGAGCTATCAACTGGAAGGCAGCAGAATTTGCAGACAAAGCGGCTCGTGTAGATCCTTCATTGGCATCAAACGCTCGTTCGGCAGCGAGTAGTTACCGACAGAGAGCTCCTAGTAAAAGTGATATCTTTAATGCAGGGATGCAAGGAAAGACAGTAAGCTTTAGCGGATGCTGGGTTGGTGGAAGCGTACGAGTTCCTAACCTATAAGAATGCAAACTCATAAACATATGTATAAGGGCGTGATGATACTCATTAGTATCATCACGCTTTTTGCATGTGACGGAAGTTATAAAGACAAGCAACGTCTTAGCTTAGCCGATGAGGCCCCGCTTGCAGAAGGCACTGCTATTAATTTAAAATATACCGACTCGGGTAAGGTTGTAACCAATTTACTTGCACCTCGATTACTCGATTTTTCAAATTATGAATTTCCCTACCAAGAATTTCCCGAAGGCGTTGAAGTAAGATTTTGGGATAAGGACAATAAGAAAAGTACGATTACCTCAGATTATGCCATTCGTTTCGATGGTACCGATATGGTAGATCTTCGCAAGAATGTAAAATTAGTTACAAGCGATAGTCTTGTGCTAGAAGCAGAACAATTGTATTGGGATCAAAAAAATCAATGGGTATTTACAGATCAACCCTATCGAATTAAATTTAAAGATGGCTCCTATAACGACGGTGCTCGTTTTGATTCTAACGAAGATTTTACTAACTTTTTATCTCGAAAGAACGAAGGAGTTCAACTAGTAGAAACAAAAGAAAATAACGATGAGAACTAAAATTTATCAACTTTTTGAATATGCATATCTTGTCATGGCAGCATTTTCTCTATATTTAGTGTATACAAACTGGTACGAAAACAGAACCCGTGCCTATTTATTCGCTTTCTTTGCAGTAGTTGCTGTGTTCATGTTTTTCTTTAAAAGAAGATTTCGTAAAAACATGGAAGAACGTTATAAAAAATAAATTACAATTCTGAATGTTAACTTCAGAATTCATCTATGGAAGTAAGCCTGATCATTATTGTATTGTCTTTACTCTTTTCCGCTTTTTTTTCAGGAATGGAGATTGCATATGTTTCTTCTAATAAGATTCATATAGAAATTGAAAAAAAGCAAAATAATTTCTTAGCAGGTGTGCTTCAAAAAATAACCAACCGGCCTTCAAAATTTATTGCCACCATGCTTGTGGGAAATAATATTGCGCTGGTTGTTTACGGGTTCTATATGGGCGATCTGCTCGTTCAGTACTTTCCTTTTGAGGGATTTACAGGATTGTTAATCCAAACCGTGATCTCTACCTTGGTTATATTATTAACGGCAGAGTTTCTTCCAAAAGTTTTCTTTCAGATTTATGCAAACGACCTTGTTAAGATATTCGCGGTTCCTGCCTATTTCTTCTATGTGTTCTTTTCTCTTATTTCTGAATTTATTATCTGGATATCAGACCTGGTTCTGAAGATCTTTTTTAAAACTGAAGGTGATATTGTGCAATTAAGCTTCAGTAAAATTGAACTCGGAAACTACATTAGCGAACAAATGGACAGTGTGGAAACCGATGAGGAGATGGATTCCGAGATTCAAATCTTTCAGAATGCATTAGATTTTTCTGAAGTAAAATCGAGAGAAGCCATGATTCCTCGCACAGAGATCGTTGCTGTAGATATTGCTACTTCTCCTAAAGAGCTAGGGAAATTATTTACCGATACGGGACTTTCAAAAGTGCTTGTGTACAACGAAAACATCGATGATATTTTGGGATATGTACATTCGTTCGAATTATTTAAAAAGCCTACATCGTTAAAAAAAGTACTAATGCCAGTGAATTTTGTTCCTGAGACAATGTTAGCAAAAGATGTATTGAATATCCTTAGTAAAAAAAGAAAAAGTATTGCTGTAGTTATAGATGAATACGGTGGGACTTCGGGAATTATTACGGTTGAAGATATTATAGAAGAACTCTTCGGTGAAATTGAAGACGAACACGATAGTGTCGAACTTATTGAAGAGGAGTTAAAAGAGAATCATTTTAAATTTTCCGCGCGGTTGGAGGTCGATTATCTCAATGAAATGTACAAACTCAATCTTCCAGAAAGTGAAACTTATGAAACCCTTGGAGGAATGATTGTCAACTTTACAGAGCAAATCCCAGATCAAGGGGAACAGGTTGAAATTGAGGGGTATACCTTTACGGTTCTTGAAGTTTCAAATACAAAAATAGAATTGGTCGAGGTTAAAAATACTTCCGAAGACTAATTTTTTTGCATTTCCTTCATTTTTTCAAATTAACTTTTTTATTAATGGTAGGAAAATGGTATTTTCGCCCCCTTAATACATAAAAATAAACCCCAAAAGATTTAGAAACTTCAATTTCAAATTTTTGGGAATATAGAACACATACCGCTTGAATAGGAATACTTTACAAGCGCAGTTAAATAAAAACGACAGATGGCAGTTTTAAACAAAATTAGACAACGATCGGTATTTTTGATCATCATTATCGCTTTGGCATTATTTTCTTTTGTCCTTGCAGACGTGATTCGTAACGGCGGATTTTCTTCACAGAAAGACCAAACTACGGTTGGTACAGTGAATGGTATAGATCTTCCACGCGAGGATTTTATGCAGCAAGTAGAGTTACAACAACGTAACTTAGGGCCTAATGCGAATGCAACACAAGCAATGAATTCTGTTTGGGAGCGTGAAGTACGTCGCGTATTGCTAGAAGAGCAATTCGAGGAACTTGGTTTAACAGTAGAAAAGGAGCAAATTAATAATGCACTTAGAACTAGTTTAGCAAACAATCCTACCTTTCAAAATGAGGCAGGTCTTTTCGATGAAGGAAAAATGCAGGAGTATATTGCCGATGTAAAACAAAATTCACCACAACTGTATCAGCAATGGTTGGATTTTGAAACGAATACTGCACAAACGTTGCTTCAAACTACCTATTACAACATGATTAAAGCAGGAATGGGTGGTACTATGGCAGATGGAGAACAGGCATATCGTTTCGAGAACAATAAAATTAATATGGAATATGTATATGTTCCTTATTCAAAAATTCCAGATGCTGATGTTGCGGTAAGTAATGAAGAGATTCAAACATATGTAAAAAATCATGCTTCAGAATTCGAAGTAGAAGCACAGCGTGATATTCAGTATGTGTCTTTTACTGAAGAGCCTTCACAGGCAGACATCGATGGTTTTAAAGGGGAAATGGCTTCTTTGCTAGAAGATCGTATCGAAGGAACCGATACCATCCCTGGTTTTAGAAATGCCACAGATAATGAAGCATACATTAATTCTAATTCAGATACTGGTTTTGTTGATAGATGGTGGTTTAAAAAAGACTTACCTCCAACAGTAGCAGATAATATTTTCGCTTTAGACAAAGGGGGAATTTACGGACCGTACCAATTAAACAACTCATACAACATCACGAAAGTACTTGAGGTAAAGCAATTGCCCGATTCAATTCAGTCGAAGCATATTTTAATTCGTTATGAAGGTACTTTAAGAGCAACTCCAGATGTGACTCGTACTAAAGAAGATGCTAAGAAACTAGCCGATAGTATTCTTACCGTAGTAAAACGAGATGACGCAAAATTTGCAGAATTAGCTGGAAAATTTTCAGACGATTTATCTAATAAAGATAAAGGAGGTGATCTTGGATACAATGCACCGGGAAGAATGGTACCAGAATTTGATGCATTTACAATCGATAACAAAGCCGGAACGGTTGGTGTTGTAGAAACAGATTTTGGATATCATGTTGTAAAAGTGGAAGATCAAAAGAATATGCAAAAAGCAATTAAAGTTGCAAAACTTACTAAAGAGATCGAAGCTTCAGAAAAAACTATAAACGAAGTATTTGCGAATGCTACAAAATTTGAAGTAGCGTCTCAAAAAGGAGATTTCGTAGAAGTTGCTAAAGCACAAAATGTTTCTCCAAGGCCAGTAAATAAAATCGGAAGAATGGATGCTACAATTCCAGGTATTGGAAATAACAGAACAATAGTTTCATGGGCATTTGGAGAAGACGCAAAAGTTGGTGATGTTAAGCGTTTCAATGTACCTAATGGTTATGTAATTGCGCAGATAACACGCAAGAGTCCAAAGGGTTTAATGAGTGTTTCAGAGGCGTCAGCTAAAGTAACTCCAATACTAAGAAATCAGAAAAAAGCTAAGAAAATTCGTGAAGGTATTTCTGGAGACGAACTTCAAGCTATAGCAAGTTCGCAAGGAGTTTCTGTTCAAAATGCAACAGCGGTAACTATGGCAGCTCCAACGATACCAGGTGCGGGAAGCGAACCTAAAGTTGTAGGTGCAGCTTTTGGTAAAAAAGCAGGAGAAACTACTGGATTAATTGATGGAAAATTAGGGGTATATAAAGTACGAGTTACTGCGGTAAACGAAGCTCCTAAATTAGATAACTACGTAGCTTATACTAATAAATTAAATACTGCTACAAGTCCTGTTGTTATTAATAATGTATATCGTGCTTTAAAGAAAAATGCTGAGATTGATGATAATCGTGCAACCTTCTTTTAATAGGGCTAGGCGTTAAAAACCATAAAAAATCCTCTTCTTTTTTAGAAGAGGATTTTTTTATTTTAATACCCTCGCAAGGCAGTCTTTATTGTAAAAGAGAATTATTTAACCTCGCTTTTTTAATCATTTCTGAAAATGGAACGATTGTTTCAAATCCTTTTTCTCTAAAATAATTTAGGGTAGTTTTCGTGCCTGTCGCAAGAAAGAAATCACCACCCCAAGCTCCTAAGCTTTTTACTACATTCGGGTAATCTGGAAATGTACTTTCTTTAAGAGTTGGCAGCCCAATTATTTCTGAAACAACCCGTTCGTGTGCTACAATAAGTTGTTCAAATTCTGAAAGTGTGTAACACAACAATAATTTTTTGCTAAGATCAGATATGTATTCAATTTGCTTTTCTGAAACCGTCGTTTTCCGATAGTGGGCAATTCCTTCTTTACTGTCCTTTTTTTCATTTAAATAAATAAAAAAAAGCGAATCGGTAAATTCCCAAGGAAGATGCACTTCTCTAAAGGTACTTGCATTTTCACTTACTTCATATAAAATGGGGGCATTACACTGCGCAGAAGCAATGTCGTAACCACTACCTCCAAAGCTTTTTTGAAGCAACGTAAAAGCATCAACCTGTGCCCACTGTGCGATATTATTTATAAGAGTTGAGGAAGTGCCCAGACCCCAATTACGGGGAAAATCTAAGTGTGTAGAAATTTGATATCCAGTGTTTGTCTGAAGAAAAGCAGGGTTTAATTTTCGTGCGATATTTAATATATTCAATAGAGTTTTAGCGGTCTCTAGATACGTATCTGCGCAGGTATGTAATTGAAAGGTAGTACCATTATTTTTAAATGTTGCTTCAAACCAAATAGCATTATGTATGTCGAAACTTTTCCAATGAAGTAGGTCACTTTCCGAAGTGTGTATCTTTAACGATTGCCCATAGCGAGTGGGGATCGATAAAGCAGTAGCACCATCGAGCACAAGGTACTCTCCGGTGAGTAATAATTTTCCGTTGCTGTAGAATGTCTTGTTCAAAATTAGTTGCGCATCGATTCAACAAAGGTTAATACAGAACTATGAGAGATGGGGTGATCTTTAAAGTATTGAACCGCTTTTTGTTTTTCTTCGGAAGTGGTTTGCAACTGATTTAAAATATTCATTAAATGCATTTTCATATGCCCTTTCTGAATGCCTGTAGTAACTAACGAACGAATGGCAGCAAAATTTTGAGCAAGTCCGGCGACCGCAGTAATTTCCATTAATTGTTTAGCGTTGGGCGATTGCAATAAGTTAAACGCAAATTTTACCATAGGGTGCAACGATGTAAGTCCGCCAACAGTTCCTAGGGCTAAAGGGATTTCGATGCTGAAGGTGAACACATCATCTTTTACTGAAGCGTGCGTTAGACTGGTGTATGTGCCGTCTTTGGCTGCATAGGCATGAACACCTGCTTCTACTGCTCGGAAATCGTTTCCAGTGGCAAGTATTACTGCGTCGATGCCATTCATAATTCCCTTATTGTGGGTTACTGCTCTTCTTGGTTCTGCTTTTGCAATATTTACGGCTCGAACAAATTTAGCCGCAAACGTTTTTCCGTCAAAGTCTTTGGTGTCGAGTTGTGAAACTTGGCAACTCACTTCTGCTCGCACTAAACATTCGGGTACGTAGTTAGAAAGAATGCTTAATACTACCTCTGGTTTTTCGGTTTCAGAAAAACTTTTAAAGGTAGTAGCTTCCGTTTCGAAAGTTCGGGCGATTTCTTCTAGGCAACTGTTTATAAAATTAGCTCCCATTGCATCTAAGGTTTCGAACGTACAATGCAGTTGATAATATCCCGATAATTTTTCAGAAGAATTTTTTAACACAATATCGAGTAGACCTCCACCTCGACGTTTCATGTTTGTTTGGATAGCTTCAATACTTGCAATTAGTTTCGGTTTTACAGCTTCAAAAAAATGTTTTAGAAGTGTTTCTTTTCCGAAGAAATTAAGATGAATTTGTCCGTTCTTTTCTGTGCCAATAACTTTTGCTTTAAATCCGCCACGTTCAAGCCAGAATTTTGCTGCATTACTCGCAGCTGCTACCACAGAGCTTTCTTCAATTACCATGGGTAACGTGTATAGTCTGTCGTTAATTTTAAAATTAGGTGCGACGCCCAAGGGTAGGTAGTAGTTTGAAATTGTATTCTCTATAAAGTCGTCGTGTAATTGTTGAAGTGCTGTGTCGCTATTCCAATACTTTTTTAAAGTAGCTAATGCTTCTGTGTCGTTTTGAAGGTAGGTGGAAAGCAGCCAATCTATCTTTTCTTTTTTAGTTTTTTTTGAGAATCCGGTTACAGGGGCGATCATACTATATTCTATTAAGTGACAAAGATAGTATTTTCATATTCTTCATAAGATTTCATTTACGAATATTGATGCTGTGTAACTTACCTTTGAAAGGATAAATGTGTTGCTCTTTAAAGGGGTTAAAATGCTTCAAAATTCATGGGTTTATCCCCAATAAAACTGTTCATTTAACACAAAAACCACCCGAAATTAGCGAAAATTTTAGTAAACTTGGCATAACAAAAATGTAACAATTTGAAAACAAAAAATCTCACCCGATTTTTGGTGCTGTTTCTTACTGCCACCACCATACTTTCCGCACAACAAGATATTACGTTAAACGACATTTACGGAGGTGCTTTTCGCACAGAAGGCCTTGATGCTCTTAGATCATTGAAAAATGGTACGGAGTATTCGGTATTAAATTACGATCGTGATGCGAAAGCTTCAACTATTGATGTTTATAATTATAAAACCGGAAAAAAAGAACGAACATTATTGAGCTCTAATGATCTTCCAGGGATCGATTATCTTATTTCATACGAATTTAGTGATGATGAGTCTAAATTATTATTAGCAACTAAATTAGAGCAAATCTATAGACGCTCTTCTTTAGGAACGTATTATGTGTATGATTTGAAGTCTAAAGACCTTACATTGGTTTCTGAAAATCAGATTCAAGAACCTACTTTTAATAAGAATGGAAGCAAAGTAGCATATGGTTATAACAATAATTTATATATTAAAGACCTTAAGTCTGATGCAACTAAGCAAATTACTTTTGATGGGAAGAAAAACAGTATTATTAATGGTATAACTGATTGGGTATACGAGGAAGAATTTGGCTTTGTACGTGCTTTCGATTGGAATAATGCTGGAAATAAACTAGCTTTTATTAGGTTTGATGAAACCGACGTCCCCCGTTTTTCTATGGATGTGTACAAGGAAACATTATATCCCGATCAACAGGTTTTTAAATACCCTAAAGCGGGAGACCCTAATGCAAAAGTATCATTACATATATATGATGTGACATCCGAAAAGACTTCAAACATTGGTCTCTCAGACTACAACAGTTATTATATCCCGAGAATACAATGGACCAAGCAAGATAATATTTTAAGTGCTCAGTTAACAAACCGGTATCAGAATACGGTAGACCTTATCTTTGTTGATGCTGAAACTA
This sequence comes from Cochleicola gelatinilyticus, assembly GCF_001637325.1. GTDB lineage: Bacteria > Bacteroidota > Bacteroidia > Flavobacteriales > Flavobacteriaceae > Cochleicola > Cochleicola gelatinilyticus. The sequence goes on along the minus strand of NZ_LRXL01000026.1, from coordinate 326,250 downwards.
ATACGAGTAAATTAGTTCTTCAAGAAAAAGATGATGCATATGTTGATATTACCGATAATCTTACATTTTTAAATGATAATAGTTTTATTTGGACCAGTGAAAAAGATGGTTGGAATCATATTTACTTATATGATAAAACTGGAAAGTTGCAAAATCAAGTAACTAAGGGAGACTGGGAGGTTACTAATTATTATGGATTCGATCAAAAAACTGGTCGTATTTATTATCAGAGTACCGAAAACGGAAGCATAAATCGTGATGTGTATTCTGTATTAAGTTCGGGCAAAAATAAAGCCAGACTTACTCAAAACACCGGGTCTAACAGTGGCGCCTTTAGTGCAGATTACACTTATTTCATCAATACTTTTTCTAGTGCAGATACCCCTTACAAATTTAGCTTACACAACGCGCTTAATGGGAAAGAAATTAGAGAGATTGCTTCGAATGATGCCCTTGTTACTAAATTGAAAAATTACAACATGTCACCTAAAGAATTCTCGACTATTACGGTAAATGGGAACGAGTTGAATATGTACATGATTAAACCCAAAAATTTCGATCCTAATAAATCATATCCTTTATTTATGTATCAATATTCTGGACCTGGGTCTCAGAATGTAGCGAATCGCTGGAATGGAGCAAACGATTACTGGCACCAGATGCTCGCACAAGAAGGATATGTAATTGCTTGTGTAGACGGTCGTGGTACCGGATTGAAAGGGCGTGATTTTAAAAAAATGACTCAAAAAGAACTTGGGAAATACGAAGTAGAAGATCAGATAGCAGCGGCTAAAAAATTAGGAGCGCTACCTTTTATCGATGCAAACAGAATTGGTATATGGGGATGGAGTTATGGTGGTTTTATGGCGTCAAATTGTTTATTTCAAGGAGCAGACACTTTTTCTATGGCAATTGCAGTAGCACCAGTAACTAGTTGGAGATTCTACGATACCATTTACACAGAACGATACATGACAACTCCACAGGAGAATGCTACAGGGTATGATAATAATTCACCAATTTCGCATGTTGAAAAACTTGAAGGGGACTTCTTATTAGTCCATGGAAGTGCAGACGATAATGTGCATGTACAGAATACAATGCGTTTAGTAGAAGCTTTGGTTCAAGCTGACAAGCAATTCGATTGGGCGATCTATCCAGATAAAAATCATGGAATTTACGGAGGAAACACTCGCCTGCACTTATTTAAAAAATTGACCAATTTTGTTTATGATACATTAGGAGAATCTCAACCTGTCATGACAGAAACTAAAAAATAAACAACTCTTTACTAATTAACACTTAACTATATGGAATTTAAATTTGGAGGTTCAGAAACGAATCAAAAAACCGTACTAGGACATCCTTCGGGACTATTTGTATTGTTCTTCACGGAAATGTGGGAACGTTTCTCATATTATGGAATGCGTGCCTTACTCGTACTCTTTTTAGTAGCATCTATACTTGATGAAGGATGGGGCTGGGATAGAGCAGATGCTTTAGTCTTATATGCATGGTACACAGGGCTTGTTTACGTAACTCCAATTTTAGGAGGATTAATTGCAGATAAAATCATGGGGTATCGAAATGCGGTGATCGCTGGAGCCCTACTAATGACTTTAGGCCACGCTTCTATGGCACTTGAAGTTTTTTCAGATCCTTTTTTCTTCATCGGACTCGGTTTACTAATTGTTGGAAATGGACTATTTAAACCGAATATCTCTTCGATGGTTGGTCAACTATATAAAAACCAAGGAAAAGAAAAAGATGCTGGGTACACCATATTTTATATGGGTATTAATGCTGGAGCCTTTTTAGGAATTCTTTTATGCGGATACATAGGAGAGAAAGTAGGATGGCATTACGGTTTTGGATTAGCTGGGGTATTTATGTTCTTCGGAATGTTACAATTTTATTTCGCTCAAAAAATCTTTGGGAGAATCGGACTTTCACCTGCAGGAACTAAAGATTTTGATGCTTTAGAAGATTCTCTTGAAAAAACTGAGGACGCTATTGAAGATACTATGGATGATGCCAAAAGATCGAAAGTTACTCGTGACAGATTAATTGTGATTGGAGTGTTCGCCTTCTTTACTGTATTCTTCTGGTGGGCGTTTGAGCAGGCAGGTGGATCGATGACCATTTTTGCAGCCGATTATACCGACCGTGTTTTAGTGGATAATGGAGCATTAATTTTTAAGATATTCAACACGTTATTAACTGTAATACCTATGTTAATTATTAGCTGGGTTCTTATAATGCTTTTTAAACAAACTTTTTCTAAATACGCTTTATCAAATATCCTGTTAGGAACAAGCTTTGTTATAATTTGGGGAATTGTTATTTGGATGCTTCAAAGAGAATTCGTAGCCGAAAGTGCAGAAGTACCTGCATCTTGGTTTGGTATTTTAAATTCCTTCTTTATCATTGCTTTTGCACCGTTATTTTCAAAAATATGGCAGAGTAGACTAAATCCATCAGGTCCGGTTAAATTTGCAATTGGATTAATTCTTGTAGGACTCGGATTTGGAATACTTGCGTATGGGTCTATGGGAATACCATTAGGAGCTAAAACCGCATCTGTAAGCATGATCTTCTTAATTCTAGCTTATTTATTCCATACATTGGGAGAACTATGCGTGTCTCCAGTAGGATTATCGTATGTAAGTAAACTAGCACCAGTAAAATTGGTTGGATTAATGTTTGGAGTGTGGTTCGTAGCGAACTTCATCGCAAACCTTACTGCAGGTGTTACTGGTAGTTATATCGATCCAATTGTAGAAGAATATGGGATGACAACATTCTTTATGATATTTACACTTATACCTATCGGAGCAGGTGTAGTAATGTTAATTTTAAACAGAACACTAATTCGTATGATGCACGGTATTCGATAAGTCATACAATACATTTAAAAAAAAAACGTTCCCATTATTGTGGAACGTTTTTTGTTTTAAGTGGTTACACTCAATAATATACTATGAAAAGAATACTACTACTTCTTGTCTTATGCATGGCAGGAACAATCACAGCTCAAAAGATTAATTGGATAACCATGAATGAAGCTTTAGAAGCTCAAAAAAAGGTTCCCAAGAAAATATTTATGGATGTTTATACGGTTTGGTGTGGACCGTGTAAAATGCTCGACAAAAATACTTTTAGCAACAAAGATGTTATTGCGTATGTAAATGAAAATTTTTACGCAGTTAAATTTAATGCCGAAGGAACCGAAGAAGTCGTTTTTGAAGATTTTACATATACCAATCCTAATTACCAAGAGGGTAGAAAGGGACGAAATGCAACTCATTTCTTTGCAGATGCATTAAAATTAAGAGGCTATCCTAGCATGGTTTTCTTTAAAGAAGATGGAACGTTAATTCAGCCCATTACCGGATATCGAACACCACAACAATTAGAAATATACTTAAAAATGATCGCTAAGGATGATTATCTAGCTGTTAACACAGTTGAAGACTGGGAAGAATATCAAGCGAATTTTAAGAACACATTCAACGAGTAGGGTTTTTAGTTAAGTGTTTCGCTACTCTGCGATAAAAGCTCCCTTACTGCCAGTATGGTAAAAGGGGAGCTTTTTTATGTTACATGTGTTTCGCCAACGATTCACATACGAATTATAGTTGCTCCCATCAGCAATTATAAACTTTGGTTGCAAGGAATCAATAAGTCGTTCCAAATGTATTTTTGGACTATCGATTAAAAGTACGATTGAATTTTTTATTCGTTTTAAATAAATACCCGTACTATCTATTACTTGAACGTGCATATTGTTATACTGAAATTGCTTTGGAAGTGGTTCTTCTGAATACCTTGAAATAAAAGCCTCGATTCTATAGTCTTTAACAGGATTTAAATTCTTTTGAAGCATTGTGTCACTACTGAAAACTTTCAATTTATCTCCAGATTTATAGGCTATAAGTGTTTTTGCGTGCTTATGAAAAATTATTAAACTATTTGAAGCAGAACTATATTTTTCGAATATGAGAACTCCTAAAACTATTATAGTGCTAAATAAACAAAGTTGTATTCGATAATACGTAATACGATACCCTATTGCAATTAGACTTGTTATCAATAAATAAAATGCAATTACATATGTCCCAGGAAAGCTTATGTCGGTAAAAATGAAATGTTCTTGATGTGCTATAATACTTATAACCTTATTCATGTATTCTATGAGAGTACTGTACCAGATTGCTAGCTTTTCAAAAAGAAGTTCGAAGGCAGCAAGTACCACCACTATAATCCCAAAACACAATATAAATCCCAAAAACGGAAGGATAACTAAACTTGTAATAAAAAAGAGACTAGGAAACTGATGAAAATAATATAAGGTTAGGGGTAGAACTCCAAGCTGGGCAGCAATAGAGACTGTAAAGATATTCCATAGTAAACGATCTAAATAAAAACGGGGTTGGTAAAATCTTTTTAAAAGAGGATGTACTAATACTATAAAAAGTACAGCCAAATAACTTAATTGAAACCCCACTTGAAATAGCCATAACGGATTTATGGCTAGCAACACAAAATAAGATAGAAACAATGTATTTATTGTTTGGGTGGGTCGATCTAAAGTTTTTGCCAGAGCAAAAAATGTGAACATTGTTACTGCTCGGGTTACAGAAGGAGAAAGCCCTGTGATAAAAGCAAACCCCCATAAACAAAGAATTATAACACTTATTTGAACTCCTTTTCCAAATCTAATTCGCCGTAATGGATTAGATATAAAAAATAAAATAGCATACAATATGCCTACATGTAATCCAGAAACTGCCAGAATATGAATTGCTCCCGCCGCAGCATAATCAGAACGTAGATCTTCCGAAATATCACTTTTTTCTCCTAAAACTAACGCTTGTAGTATTCCTCTTGCGTCTTCCGATATAGGTGTCTTTTTTAATTGTTTAATTAAGTATAATCGAAATTTCGAGGCCTGTCCTCTTAAACTAAAGCTTCCTTTTCTTTGTTTTAAAATTGAAGCTGATTCGATAGAAACTTGATGTGAAATTCCTAAAGTTCTTAGATAGGCACCATAATTAAATTGAAAAGGGTTTAAAGGTTTTGTAAGTGCTTTAACTTTAACTGGCACTAAAATAATAGCGTCTGCAAGTAATAAGTATGGTACAGTGTCTTGTTTTATTGAGAGCAACACTTTACCTTGGGTACTTTGTTTGTTAGTTACTATTACTTGAGCAATATATTTTTGGCTATACCGATTTGGTTTTAATGTTTCAATGATTTTTAATTGTAGAAGCGTGGAAGAAGCTTCAGAAGAGCGGGAAGCATTTTCAATAAGATGTTGAGAAAAATGCTTTGGTTGAAATTCTGGGAGGCGAAGGTGATAATGAAAATAACCTATTCCGAAGAAACAGGCGTAAGAGAAAATTCCGAAGTAAATATGTTGAATTAATTGTCTTCGTGCAATCCACCAAAAGAAAAAGAGAACTATAAATAGAATAGGAATAGCAAATACTACCCACGTATTAGGTGACGAAAAATAATGTCCTGTCAGAATTCCTAAGGTGAGAAACACTGAAAATTTTACTATTGCTGTATTTATAAATTGCATGGTTGGCATTTAGAAGGCCAACAGGGGAGGAATTTAAATGTACAATTTTTTTAGAAAACTTACATTCTACATTTTTAGAATAAATTCAAAAGAATTTAGCGTACTTTATCGATGTGTTAAATAACTCTTCTAGCTTCTATAAAAGCACTTTTCCAATAATTTTCTTCAAGAGAAGAAATTATAACACCCCGGGAAGTAGTGGAATGGATAAAGAAAATTTCGCCGCGTTTGTTTTCTACTACAAGTCCTACATGATTTATAACTTTACGGTTTTTATTGGTTTGAAAGAATACTAAATCCCCCTCGTTGGTTTCTCGAAGCGAAATGCGAATGCCTCGCTTTGCCATATCCCTAGAAATACGGGGCATTATAATATCTTCTTCTTTAAAGGCAGTATATACTAGGCCAGAACAATCCATTCCTTTTTTAGTAGTACCTCCAAATTTATAACGGGTACCTTCAAAACGCTTTGCGTGATCCACTACTTTTTCAACCGTGTTATTCGAAATTAACACCTTATCGGGCTTATTTACAGTTTTATTGGGAATACGGCGTGAGCTTCCGCAAGAGGCTAAAAATATCGGGAAAAGTGCTAATAGAAGTAGTTTTTTCATGTAGGTTTTATAACGTTCTAAAATTATAAAAATTTCCTTCTAATTGGGAGGTGTCGTTTCCTAAATTTTTAATCATTAACTACATTTATGCGTTCTGTAAATAAAGATATAAATACATAAATGTAAAGTTTATTTGTCAAAATGTAAAATATATTTATATTTGTGTAAAGAATACTTGTTTTATTAAAATTATACTATTATGAATGTAAAGTCATTTATGGAATGTGAAAGAAAAAGTCTCGTAAATATGAAGCGATACCAGCTTCCGAATATATTCAAGAAAATTGGTGTAGGAATCATTATACTGTCTCTGGTTGTTTTAATTGTGAATAAATTTTCAATCGAGAATATCGACTTAAAGCTAACAGCCAAATATGGGATACTTGTAGGTTTATTGTTGATATCCATTTCCAAAGAAAAAATAGAGGATGAATTGGTTACTTCGCTTAGAATGCAATCGTATACCTTTGCATTTATTGCGGGTGTAATTATTACGCTATTAACAAACCCTTTGTTTAATTATATTTCTAATTTAATTTCAGAAAAGCAAGCTGAACATTTTGAAGGTGTTGGAGATTGGGAAATATTATGGATTCTGTTAAGTGTGCAGGTTTTTTATTTTGAATTCTTAAAACGAATGAATAAATGAAAAATCGATTAAAAATTGAAAGGGCAATACTTGAGCTTACACAAGATGAACTTGCTAATAAAATAGGAGTCTCTCGACAAACGATAAGCTCGATCGAAAAAAATAGATATGTTCCTTCAACGGTACTTTCATTAAAGCTTTCACATTTGTTCGGTAAACCTGTAAATGAGATTTTTATATTGGAAGAAAGTGAAATGCCTTCTTAAAGAAATGTATACTAGTTGCCAGAAATTAATATCTGTAGTGGTGTACATCCTTTTACGCAGCTTATAAGGTCTAAATTGAGTTTAATATTTTAAAAAGAAATAGATGTTACTTTGCCAGTTTAAGGGGCATTATGTATTATTTTTTTTCCCATTTCTCCTTATTTCAAAGCTTCTACAATTAACGTCGCAGTTTTTTCACTAGCACCTTTACCACCTAACTTATTTTCAAGATCGTAATAGTCTAAAAATAATGTAGCACGTTGATAAGGATCAAGAATATTCTTGAGTTCTTTTTTAAGCCGTTTTTTATTGAAATCGGTTTGAATGAGCTCGGTTACGACTTCTTTATCTAGAATAAGATTTACTAATGAAATGTATTTTAAATTAATTACACGTTTAGCAATTTCATACGAAATACGACTTCCTTTATAACAGACTACTTGTGGTACTTTAAAAAGACCTGTTTCTAGTGTTGCTGTTCCCGAAGTAACCAATGCTGCAAACGAGACACTCAACAGGTCGTATGTCTTGTTGAGGAGCAAATGCACGTTTTGTTTCTTAATAAAAGGTGCATAGAAATCGGCTTCTTGGCTAGGGGCTCCAGCAATCACAAATTGATAATCGGAAAAATCTTCAACTACCGAAAGCATCACTTCTAGCATTTTTGAGATTTCTTGTTTTCTACTTCCCGGGAGTAACGCAATAATGGGACGTTCGTCTAAGCCATGCTTTTCTTTAAATGTAGTAGGGTCGACTTGTTCTCGGTTCGAAATTTCATCTAGGAGCGGGTGTCCTACAAAATGAACGGGAAAATCATGTTTGTTTTCATAGAATTCTTTTTCAAAGGGTAGAATTACATACATGCTATCCACATCACGTTTTATCTTTTTTATACGATTTTCTTTCCATGCCCAAATCTGTGGAGAAATATAGTAATGTGTTTTAAACCCTTCTTTCTTTGCCCATTCTGCAATACGCAGGTTAAAACCAGGGTAATCAATAAAAATGATCACGTCAGGCTGAAAGCTTTCAATGTCTTTTTTACAGATTGAAATATTTTTTAGAATCGTACGTAAATTAAAAAGCACTTCTACAAAACCCATAAAAGCGAGATCTCGGTAGTGTTTTACTTGCGTGCCTCCTTGTTGTTCCATTAAATCTCCGCCCCAATACCGAAAGTTTGCTTTAGCGTCTTGACGCTTTAAAGCTTTCATTAAGTTGGCTCCGTGTAAATCTCCGGAAGCCTCTCCGGCTATGAGGTAGTATTTCATTTTCAGTAGAATTTAGAAATAAGGACAATGATCGATGCTAAGATTACAGCAAAAACAGCACCTCGAGCTCTGTATATCTGATTTTTTTTCAGAAAAATAAAAAAAGCGCATAACGTTAATACAGCTCCCAATGCAATAATATTTCCAAGAACATCTTCTTCTAGCGCAATTTGGAGCGTAGTTTCTAGGGTATATTCAGAAAAGAAAAAGATATACAAATAGCTCCCGGCAATGTTGGCCGCAATACCAATTAGAAATCCGATGAGTAATTCTTTCTTCATGATAACTCCCAAGTGTTAATGTCTTTAATTGCGTGATGCGCTGTTAGGTCAAATTGCACAGGAACCACAGATACGAATCCATTAGCAAGTGCCCATTCGTCGGTGTCTTCTCCTTTGTCATTATTTACAAACTCGCCCGTAAGCCAATAATAATCTCGTCCTAAAGGATTGGTGCGTTTGTCAAATTTTTCTTCCCAATGTGCATTGGCCTGTCGACATACTTTGACTCCCTTAATCTCTTTTGCGGATAACTTTGGAATATTTACATTAAGAACCACTCCTTTTGGCAATCCGTTTTCGATACATTGATTAACTAGTAATTTAATATATTTTTTTGCAGGTTCGAAGTCTGCTTCGAGCGAATAATCAAGTAAAGAGAAACCGATTGAAGGAATTCCCAATGTTCCTGCTTCTACTGCGGCACTCATGGTTCCACTGTAAATTACATTGATTGAAGAATTACTCCCATGATTTACGCCACTTACACAAAGATCAGGTTTTCGTTTTAAAATTTCGTTCACAGCAAGTTTAACACAATCAACTGGAGTTCCACTGCAACTATATTCTTGTTGTGGTTCGTCTTTGGTTACTTTCAATTTGTTGCAATACAGGGTGTCGTTAATAGTAATTGCGTGACCCATTGCACTTTGGGGGGCATCGGGAGCGACAACATATACATCTCCAATAGTATTCATTACTTCGATTAGGGCGCGAATACCTGGTGCGGTGATTCCGTCATCATTGGTCACTAATATAAGGGGTCTTTTCTTTGCCATTTTTAAATTTTCAAACAGCTAAAATACGGCTATTAATTTTGAATGCCATATTCGGAAAACTATTAATAATTACGAGTTTATTTTCCGAAGAAATAATACAATAAACCATTTTTCTGAAAGTTATCTAGTCAATTACTTTGTTTTGCTTATTTTGGTTTAACAAAAAATTAGTATCGATAAGGTTTATTGGCACAGTTTTTTATATACTTTAGAAGACTCAAATTTAAGATGATTGCTATGCGAATTATGAAAAAGAATTTTAAAATATTATTCCTTGCGGTTTTTGTAGCCGCAGCCTCTTGTAGTTTTACTACTAAAGAATTTAATGACCCCGATAAAGATAAACTTCTGGTAGACCTTATTACTCATGTATTGCAGCGTGGTCACTATGATTCTAAAGATTTAAACGATGAGTTTTCTGAAGGGGTATATACTAATTTTATCGATGGACTGGATCCTATAAAGAGGTATTTTCTTGCTTCAGATATTGCCGATTTCGAACAATTTAAATATGATATCGATGATCAGCTAAAAGAAAAGGACATTACTTTTTTCAATTATGTGTACGAACGTTTTGAAAAACGATTGGAAGAAGTAAAAGGAATGTATGCAAAAGTACTTGAAACACCTTTTGATTATACAGTAAATGAATCTATTAACGTAGATTATGACCATATGGCCTTTGCAGCAACACAAGCAGAGCGAGAAGAACGTTGGAGACAACAGCTTAAATTTTCTACTATATCGTCGTATTATGATCTTATTGAAGAAGAAAAAACTAAAGCGGATACCGAAGAAGACCACACCCCTCTTACTTCTACCGAATTAGAAAATAAATCGAGGGAACAAACACAAACTTCTTTGAAAGAATATTTTGACTTTACGAAGGATCTTGAACGCAAAGATTATTTCGCAATCTTTTTAAATACTGTTGTTGAGGAGTTCGACCCTCATACCAATTATTTCGCTCCACCAGATCGTGATCGTTTCGATTTACGCATGTCGGGTAAGCTGGAAGGTATTGGAGCGCGTCTTCAAAAAAAGAACGACTATATCAATGTAGTTGAAGTTATTAGTGGTGGTCCCGTTTGGAGAGGCGAGCATCTAGAAGTTGGAGATGTATTGCTAAAAGTACAACAAGAAGATGAAGATGAAGCTGTGAGTATTGTTGGTATGCGAATCGATGATGCTATTAAGTTTATAAAAGGGCCAAAAGGTACTAAAGTAACACTTACTGTAAAGCGAGTGGATGGCACGATCGATGAAGAAACGATCACAAGAGATGTGGTAGAATTAGAAGAGACCTACGCAAAATCTACGTTAATTAATACTGGAGAGAGAAATTTTGGCTTAATTAATTTGCCTCAGTTTTATTTTGACATGGAAAATTACAAAGAACGAAATGCAGCAAGCGATGTTAAAAAAGAAATAGTTCGCCTTAAAGAAGAGGGGATGGAAGGTCTAGTGTTAGATCTTAGAAACAACGGTGGTGGATCCTTAAGAACGGCAATAGATATTGCGGGACTTTTTATTAAGAAAGGGCCTGTAGTGCAAGTAGCCTCAAATGGAACTAATAAAGAAGTTTTAGAAGATGAAAGTGATGAGGTAGTTTGGGATGGTCCCTTAGTAATCTTAGTAAACGAATTATCTGCTTCTGCTTCAGAAATTTTAGCAGCAGCTATGCAGGATTATAAACGTGCAATAATTATTGGAAGTGCTCAAACTTATGGAAAAGGAACGGTACAAAATGTGATCGATCTAAACCAATGGATACGTCAAAGTGACCTTGGAGATATGGGAGCGTTAAAAATGACCACTCAAAAATTTTACCGAGTTAATGGTGGTTCTACACAATTGGAAGGTGTTAAAAGTGATGTGGTAATGCCAGATCGTTATAGCTACATAGAAATTGGAGAACGTGATTATGACAATCCGTTACCTTACGATAAAATTGAACCTGCCGATTATGAGATATGGGACGGATATGTGGATTTTCAGCAAACTATAGAAAAGAGTAAAGAGCGCATGAAAAAAAGTGAGCAGCTATCTTTAATTGATGAAAATGCACGATATATAAAAGATCGTCGAGATGAACTTGAAGTGGATTTAAACTTTAATAATTACACAGCAGAAATCGATCGCAGAAAAAATGAAACTAAGAAATTTGATGCTATCGACGAATACGATAATAAATTAAATTACACTTCTTTACCTGCCGAAATCGCATTAATGAAACAGGATACAACATTGCGAGAAAAGCGTAAAAGGTGGCATAAAAACTTATCTAAAGATATTTATGTTGAAGAAGCGATACATGTATTAGAAGACTTAAAATTAAATAACATTAAGGCATCTAAAGTAGCAAATCTTAAAAATTAGAATAGCTTGGTAAAGTACTCGGTATTTGTAATCCGCAACTTTTCCTTCCTCGATATTTTAAGTACATTTACGAGGTGAAAAAAGCAACCTCATTGACAAAAATTGCGCTCCAAAAGTTTAAGAAAAACTTTTGGGGCGTTTTTAGTTTTTGTTTTTTAGTAGCCTGTTTACTTGTTGCGATTTTTGCATATGCTATTGCCCCAGACGATTCTCAAAATGCAAATCAGATGCATTTGTCTATTCATTCAAAAAAGCCAGGATTTCAGGTTACCATGTTGACAATACCTTCGGCTGTAGATGAGGGTAATGGGATAACCGATTTTTTCTTCGGAAAAAAAAACACTGCCACAGAGATCCCGATCACACAATATAAGTTAAAGAAACAAGCAATTGAGATTACAGAGTACACAGCCGATGATATGGAGGGGCTTGAAAAAGAATATGCGCTTAGCTTATTTCCTAATGCACAAACAGTAACGGAAATTCCGAAGCAATATATAACTCAGCGTACATTTCATTTAGGAACCGATAAATATGGAAGAGATCTTTTAAGTCGTATGCTTATTGGTATTAGAATTTCTCTATCTATTGGTTTTGTGGCGGTGTTTATTTCGCTAGTAATAGGTATAACATTGGGTGCAATAGGAGGTTATTTTGGGGGTAAGATTGATGCTGCTATAATGTGGATAATAAATGTGACTTGGTCTATTCCTACCTTGCTTTTAGTAATAGCGATTACGCTCGCCTTAGGTAAAGGGTTTTGGCAGGTGTTTATTGCAGTTGGGTTGACCATGTGGGTAGAAGTAGCGCGAGTGGTAAGAGGGCAGGTTATGAGTGTAAAAAGAATGCAGTATGTAACTGCGGCACGAGCATTAGGATATACCGATTTTAGAATTATTACCAAGCATATACTTCCTAACGCAATGGCGCCAGTGATAATTATTAGCGCAGCAAATTTTGCCGGAGCGATTCTTATTGAAAGTGGCCTAAGTTTTTTAGGAATCGGGGCGCAACCACCAATGCCGAGTTGGGGTGGTATTATTAAAGATCATTATTCTTATATAATCTTAGGAAAACCTTTTTTAGCGATTATTCCTGGAATCGCCATTATGAGTTTGGTAACTGCATTTATGCTCATTGGAAATGCTTTACGAGATGCCTTAGATGTACGGAATACTTAATTTGTCCCTATGAATAGAAAATACCTTTACCCAATTTTAATTGTGCTCATAACCGCTGGTTTGTATTATGCAGAACAATATGTTGATAGAGAGAACGAACACTATCCCGATATTGAAAAGGAAAATAAAACAACTATTTCTTCGGAATTTAATAGCTCTTTCCTGCCAACCTCTACGACAGGAGCCATTGTGGAACATGTATATTATACACTATCCTATTCTGAAGCACATGAACAAGCCGAATGGGTAGCTTATTCTTTAGACAAATCACATTTTCGAAAAAATGACTTTAAAAGACCTTATTTTGTGGAAGACCGAGATGTAACGACTAAATCTGCCGACTGGCGTAATTACAAAAAATCAGGCTACGATCGTGGACATTTATGCCCAGCAGGAGATCGTGGTTTTTCGTACGATGCCTTTCATGAAACTTTTTTAACCAGTAATATTAGTCCTCAAAATCATGAATTCAATTCTGGAGTTTGGAATTATCTCGAGCAAAAAACAAGATATTGGGCTGAAAAGTATGATGGTGTATATGTAGTCACTGGGGGGGTGCTAAACAACGGACTAAAAGGGATTGGTTACGAAAATGTTTCAGTTCCTGAAGAATTTTATAAAATAGTTCTAGATGTGTCTCACGGAAACTATAAAACAATCGCATTTTTAATTCCCAATCAGCCTACGAACCAATCATTCTACGATTACGTAGTGTCCATTGATGTAATTGAAGCTAAAACAGGCATCGATTTCTTTCCGAAGCTATCAGAAAAAATAGAAAAAAAACTTGAATCTACGATCGATATACAGGCATGGGGAAAGAGAAATTAGTGTCTATTTCTAAGTATAATAATAATTTGAGCCATCTAATCGTACAAAGATAAATAGGAGAATTGTAAAGCCCCAAAGTCCAGAGCCTCCATAACTAAAGAAGGGGAGTGGTATTCCTACCGTAGGAAAGAGTCCCGTTACCATCCCTACATTCACAAAAAAGTGAAGAAAGAGAATAGCAGCTACACTATATCCATATACCCTGCTAAATTGGTTTTTTTGCCGTTCGGCTAACACGAGAGTTCTTAGAATTAGCCCTACAAATAGAGCTACAACAACAAGACTTCCTGCAAAGCCCCATTCTTCCCCTACGGTACTAAATATATAATCTGTATGTTGTTCTGGGACAAAATTTCCTTTTGTTTGTGTGCCTTGCGTCCATCCTTTTCCAAACCAACCTCCGCTTCCGATGGCAATCTCACTTTGGTTTGTATTGTAGCCAATACCTTTTGCATCTACTTCTTTTCCTAAAACAATATTAAATCGGTCGCGGTGACGTTGCTCGAATACATTGTTAAAAATATAACTTACCGAAAATGCAAATCCAATACACGCGATGGCAATTGTAGCGTATTTTAAAAGGTTTGGTCGGCGCTTACGGTTCTTCAAAAATACTAATACAGTTGCAAGCAATACGGCAAGCATTACCCAAATGGCCCCAAAGGCAAGTGTTGAAACAAATAAAGCAGCAGCAAAAAATCCTAATAAAAGGTATACGAAGTGTAGGCCTTCACGATAGAGTGGAAAGACAAATGCAGCATATACTAAAGCACTTCCAGGGTCGGGTTGCGGAACAATAAACAAAGCAGGAAGAGCTATTATAAGGAATGCGAATAACTGATGCCTAAACTCATTCATATTTGTTTGTATGTCACTCACATATTTCGCCAATGCTAAGGCGGTTGCTGCTTTGGCAAACTCACTTGGCTGTAAACTAACACCTCCAAATACATACCAAGAGGTGGCTCCAGAAATGTTTTTTCCGAAAACAAAAAGTCCTATCAACGAAAGGAGGGATACGATATATATAATACTAGCAAAGCGCTCATAAAATTTTGCGTCGAGCGCGAGTATAAAAATGATTAGCACGATACTTAATCCAATCCAAACTAATTGTTTTATATAGATCTGATTCATATCGAAAAACCCCGCTGTAGAATCACTTAATGAAGCAGAGTAAATATTCATCCATCCAATAGCTACTAGAGCAAGAAATAACACTATAGTGATCCAATCGAAACGAACAATGCTCTTGCCAAATGCCATTAGATATTTATTCTAAAAGGTTCGCCACTATGTGGTTTGGCATATTCTTCTTCCAGACTTCCTTCTAGCACGAACTTTTCCATATCGGTACGAGTAATTTCGCCTTTAATGTATTTTTCAATCATTAAACTGGCAATTCGTCCAGCCCATCTTGAACCCCAATATCCATTTTCTACAAATACTGCGATAGCGATTTTAGGATTGTCTTTTGGTGCGAAAGCAATAAAAATAGAATGGTCGGTGAGCTGAACCCTTTTTCCATCAATTTTGGTATAATTCTCGGCAGTACCTGTTTTACCACAAATTTCAATATCTGGAATACGAAGTCGTGTAGCGGTCCCGTTATTATAAACATCGTGCATTCCATCTACCACGGGTGTAAAATATTGTGGATCGATCGTGGTATGGTGCTTCTCTTTGTACACATTCGGGATAGTGTCTACTTTTTCTACATTCTTAATTATATGTGGTTTATAGTACCAGCCTCTATTTGCAATAGTAGCAGTAAAATGTGCCATTTGCATTGGGGTTAATGAAATTTCACCCTGTCCTATCGCATTTGAGATGGTTGCTGTAGCATACCATCTTCGTTCTGGATAATCATGAATCTTGTTGTAATATTTAGCATCTGGAATAAAACCGGGTCGTCCGCTGGGTAGATCATAGCCTAAAAAATCTCCTAAACCAAAACTACTTAAATGATTATTCCACCTATCTATGCCTTCTTGTGGAGTTGGATATTTTTCGACGGCCCTACGATACACAGTACAGAAATAAGCGTTACAGGAATTAGCGATTCCACCAACCATGGCTAACGGACTGCTATGATGGTGACACCCTAGTTTTCGGCCTCTGCCATAAACATATCCACCATGACAAGAGATACGTTCTTCGGCGTCTATAACGCCTTCTTCTAACCCAATAAGTGCTGTTAATGTTTTAAACGGCGATCCAGGAGGATACTCTCCTGAGAGTCCTCTATCGAATAGTGGCTTTGCAATGGTATCGTAATAGAGTTTCGTAAAATTTTTAGAGCGCTCTCGACCTACTAATAATGCAGGATCATAATAAGGCGCTGTTACCAAAGAAAGTATTTCTCCGGTAGCGGGTTCGATTGCAACAATGCCCCCCCGTTTGTTGACCATGAGTTCTTCTGCATATTTCTGAAGTTGTGCATCAATAGTAAGTGTGATGTCTTTTCCTCTTTCGGGCAGGGTGTCGAAAATACCATCTTTGTAAGGACCGATATCACGATTGAAGCGATCTTTCTGAATGTACTTTACACCTTTAACTCCACGGAGCACATCTTCATATTGGCGTTCTATTCCATTCATCCCGATAAGGTCTCCCATTTGATAGTATGGATTTTTATCGATGATACGATCGTTTACTTCAGCAATATACCCCAACACGTTGGCAGAATGAGAAACTTGATAATCACGAAGGGATCTTTTCTGAATATAAAAACCTTCGTATTTGTGCATTTTTTCTGATAAATATGCATATTCCGCTTTTGTTAATTGCGGAATAACAGGAGAGGGTAAACGAGGAGAGTATACCCGTGCCTTCTCAAGAATAGTTTCTAAACTTTCTTTATTTAGTTTTAATAAATTACAAAATTCTAGCGTATCGAAAGGTTGTACTTCTCTAGGAATCACCATTACATCATAAGAAGGTTGATTCGAAACTAAAAGGTCCCCGTTTCTATCGAATACATACCCGCGTTGTGGATAATCATATATTACTTTAATCGCATTATTATCAGATAGTTGTTTAAAGCTCGTGTCGTAAATTTGAAGATAGAAAAGTCTGCCCGCGAATACAACGCCAGTGATTAAGACTAGGGATAATAGTAATAATTTTCTCATTTGTTTCCGAAGTAATTTTCGGGGATTTTCAAATTAGTTCTTGCGGCTGAACAAAAGTAAGGTGCACAAAATTAATATCGTACTGAATACTCCTGAAAATAACGTAGATTTTAGTATCAAGAGTATGTGTTGAAGGCTAAAAATTTCAAAAATAAATAAAATGAAATGATGAAGCAGTACCATGATGGTGATATAAACAATTCTTTCGGTTACCGGGGCTTTGTTTAATTTAATCATGTTGTATTCGTAACTTACTCCAAACGAAAACTTTAAGGCTAGTGGGCGAATATAAGCGATAAAAACGGAGGCGGCTGCATGAACTCCTCCAGAATCACTAAATATGTCGATACTTAGTCCTAGTAAAAAGCTTAAAAATATTAGCAATGATTTGTTTCCGTCGAAGGGGAATACTAAAATGAAAATAATATAAAGATAGGGGTTAATGTATCCTAAAAAATTAATATGGTTTAAGAGCAGGGCTTGAAGCAATACTAGAGCAACAAATCGAAACAAGTTTGTTATAATGTCACTATTCTGCATCGTTTACCGATTTTTCCAGTTCTTTAATCTCTTCCGCTTCGGTGTTCTTTATGAGGTAAACATGATCTATACTAGTCATGTCGTTAAATAATAATATATCCAGATCGTAATAATTATCGTCTTTCCCCAGTTCAAATTCTTTGATAATTCCAATTAATATACCTTTTGGGAAAATGGTTGAGCGTCCTCCAGTAACAATAGTATCGCCTACCATCACAGGTGCTAAGCGAGGAACATCAATAAGTTGTACTACATTTGGATCTTTAGTATTCCAGACCAACGATCCAAAATGATTCGATTTTTTCAGTTTCGCATTAATTTGGCTGTTCGTGTTTAGAATCGATTGCACTGTAGCGTAATTCTTAGAGGTTTTATTAATTATACCCACAATACCTTTTGAAGTAATGGCGCCCATATCGGCCTTTAAACTATCGGAAGCCCCTTTATTTAGTGTAATAAAGTTTTTAGATCTTGAATACGAATTATTTATTACTCTCGCGCTACTAAACATATAGCGTGAAGGCAATAGGCTGCTATCGATTTTAACACTTATTTCTCCATTTTTAAAACCTTCTAATTGCTTTCGAAGGCGCATATTTTCTTCGATCAGATTTTTATTCTCATCTCCTAGTCTAAAATAATCGGTCACATTATTTCTAATAGAATAAATTCCGCCGCTAAAAAAATTCGCAGAACTTACAAATTTAGAAGTATGAAACGAGTGTGATTGAACGGTAAGAATAAAAGAGATAAAAAAAAGCAATGCAAACAACAGGAAGTTCTTATTCCGAATAAAAAAGAAAATGATCTGTTGCACGCTTTAGGGGTTTTAGCAGTGACGTAAATTAATCAGCTTGTTATTTGATCAATACGCTCTTGTATTTACTTAGGTTTTTAAGACAGATTCCTGTGCCACGAACTACTGCTCTTAATGGATCTTCGGCAATATATACAGGAAGATCTGTTTTTTGTGATAGTCGTTTGTCTAGTCCGCGTAGCATAGATCCACCACCAGCAAGATAGATTCCAGTATTATAAATATCAGCGGCTAATTCGGGTGGTGTTTGCGATAAGGTTTCCATTACTGCATCTTCAATTCGAAGTATGGATTTGTCTAATGCTTTTGCAATTTCACGATAGGAGGCTTGTACTTGTTTTGGTTTTCCTGTGAGTAAATCACGTCCTTGCACTGCCATATCTTCTGGAGGAAGTTCAAGGTCTTCAGTAGCGGCACCAATTTGTATTTTAATTTTTTCAGCAGAACGCTCTCCTACGTATAAATTGTGTTGTGTTCGCATGTAATACACAATGTCGTTGGTGAATACATCTCCTGCAATTTTAACCGATTTGTCACAAACAATACCACCCAGCGCGATTACCGCGATCTCTGTGGTACCACCTCCTATATCTACAACCATATTTCCTTTGGGTTGCATAATATCAACTCCAATACCAATAGCCGCAGCCATAGGTTCGTGAATGAGGTATACTTCTTTTCCGTTTACTCGTTCTGCACTTTCTTTTACTGCGCGCATTTCAACTTCGGTAATACCACTTGGAATACAGATCACCATACGAAGTGATGGGGTTAACCATTTCTTTTTTAGCGCAGGGATGTCTTTAATGAACATATTGATCATCTTCTCACTGGCATCGAAATCGGCAATAACACCGTCTTTTAAAGGACGAATGGTTTTAATGTTTTCGTGTGTTTTTCCTTGCATCATCGCAGCCTCTCTTCCCACTGCGATAATTTTGCCTGTGGTGCGGTCGCGTGCTACAATGGATGGAGCGTCAACAACAACTTTATCATTATGAATAATAAGTGTATTGGCTGTTCCTAAATCGATCGCTATTTCTTCGGTTAAGAAGTCAAAAAATCCCATAAGTTATTGGTGCAGTATTGGTGATAAAACGTGTTAAAATTCTGTATGTCACAAATGTAATAAAATTTAATGCTTAAAATGACGAGTACCTGTAAATACCATCGCCATTTTATGTTCGTTGCAATAATCGATGCTCTGCTGATCTTTAATAGAACCTCCAGGCTGAATTACTGCAGTGATCCCTGCGTTATCTGCTATTTCTACACAATCTGGAAATGGGAAAAATGCATCACTTGCCATCACCGCTCCATTAAGGTCGAAATTAAACGATTTTGCTTTTTCTATAGCTTGCTTTAAGGCATCAACTCTTGAGGTCTGTCCCGTACCACTTGCACACAACTGCCTTCCTCTTGCGAGCACAATTGTATTAGATTTTGTGTGTTTACAAACCTTAGATGCAAAGATCAAATCTTTTAACTCATTTGCGTCGGGTTTATTGTTAGTTGCATGAGTTAATCTGTCAATGCTGTCGGTAATATTATCTTTATCTTGAACGAGCGCTCCGTTAAGGCAACTCCGTGTGGTAGTTTGCGGTAAGGCAGTCTCTTTCTGAATTAATAAAATTCGGTTCTTTTTTCCTTTTAATATTTTTAAAGCAGCTTCAGAAAAAGAAGGAGCGATTACAACTTCACAAAATAATTTATGTATTTCATCTGCGGTAGGTTCATCTATTTCAGTATTACAAATTAAAATTCCACCAAATGCTGAAATTGAATCTCCAGCTAAGGCTGCTTCATACGCTTCAAGGATACTGTCCCGCTGAGCAATTCCACAAGCATTGTTGTGTTTTAAGATTGCAAAAGTTGGATCTTCTCCGGTAAATTCATTCATTAAATTTACTGCGGCATCAACATCTAACAAATTGTTATAACTTAATTCTTTTCCGTGAAGCTTGTCGAACATGGCTTCGAAATCACCGAAGAAGTATCCTTTTTGGTGTGGATTTTCTCCATAACGCAACACTTTCCCATTCGTCTCACTTATCTTTAATGCAGGAATACTACGGTCTAAATTGAAATAATTGAAAATCGCTGTGTCGTAATTTGAAGAAACATTAAACGCTTTTGCAGCGAATTTTTTTCGTGTTGCTAATGAAATATTTCCTTGGTCTTCTGAAAGTGCTTCCAAGAATTCTGAATAATCTTCCATAGAAGATACACAGACGGTGTCTTTAAAATTCTTTGCTGCAGCACGAATTAATGAAATACCGCCGATATCGATTTTTTCAATTATATCTGCTTCGGAAGCGCCTGAAGCTACAGTTTTTTCGAAAGGGTATAGATCAACAATTACCACATCTAATTGCGGTATATTATATTGCCCCATTTCCCGAACATCATTCTCGTTGTCTTGACGGTTTAGAATTCCTCCAAAAACTTTTGGGTGCAATGTTTTAACCCGTCCTCCTAGAATGGAAGGGTAATCTGTAACATCCTCCACAGGAATTACATTAATTCCTAGATCATTAATAAATTTTTGAGTACCTCCTGTAGAGTAGATCATCACACCTAGTTCGTCCAGTTTTTTTACAATAGGCGCAAGCCCGTCTTTATGAAATACAGAAATTAATGCTGAGGTTATTTTTTTTGTGGCACTCATGGAAGTTATGTGTTAAGAAATTTTGGTCTTAAAAGGTGCAAAAATACATAATCAACGTATAATTTTGTAACAATTGTTAATAGAAAACGTCATACGTTTCATAACTTTATTGTTCGATGATGTTACTGTTTTTATAGATTGAAGGTGCGCTATGTTTCGAATAGCAGAAATGAATTAAAAAGAATAAGGTTTTACACTTAAACTATGAATGCATAATTTTAACCAATTACCAGTATAACCCACATGCTAATTTATCTTCGTGTTCTTAAAGAAAGTTTTAATTTTGCGATTAACGCATTAAAAAACAACAAACTACGCACATTTTTGTCGTTGGTAGGTGTTACAATTGGTATCTTTTCTATTATTGCTGTACTGGCGGCAGTCGATTCGTTGAAAAAAGAAATTGAAGGAAGTATTAGTAGTTTAGACACTAGTACTATAATTATTATGCGTTTTTCTTTTGGTCAAACTGATATTCCACGATGGAAATCACAACAGTTTCCAGACGTGACTTACGAAGAATTTCAACACATCGAACGATATACTCCTAATCTCGATGCCGCAACATTTACTATGAATGTTCCCAATGAAACTATTAAATATGAAGATCGACAAGTAGATGATGTACCAGTAGCTTCGGTGACCGATAGTTATTATTATATCGAATCGCTTCAGCTTGCAGAGGGACGTTTTTTCAATGAATCTGAATCGAACAGTGGTTCTCCTGTAGTTGTGTTAGGAGATAAAATTGCTGAAGAATTATTTGGAGGTGCACAAAATGCAATAGGTAATGAAATACGGCTCTACGGAAGAAAGTTTTCGGTAATTGGTGTGCTGGAAAGAGAGGGCTCTGGTTTGTTTGGAGGCTCAAAAGATACTTCAGTTTGGATTCCTGTGAATATGGTGCGTCGTATTTTTGGCGATAATAACAAAAGTACCTTTCCGCAAATTGTTGTGAAACCTGAGAAAGGTGTCGATAATGCTGAGTTTATAGCTTTATTAACTCAGCAACTACGATTAAAACGAGGATTACGGCCTGATGAGGGAAATACTTTCTTTGTGAATCAGTTGCAAGGGTTTGCAGATTTTATCGATGATATTACGGGTACTATGAATTCAATCGGATGGCTTATCAGCGGATTTTCATTGTTAGTAGGTGGCTTCGGAATTGCCAATATCATGTTTGTAAGTGTAAAAGAACGAACGAATTTAATTGGAATTCAAAAATCATTGGGCGCCAAAAACAAATTTATACTGTTTCAATTTTTATTTGAAGCAGTGATCCTGGCAGTTATTGGAGGATTAATTGGACTTGTTTTAGTGTTTTTTGTTTCGCTACTGGCATCGCAGTTTACTGGTGATTTCGAATTTGTACTTTCTCCCTGGAATATGTTTTTAGGAACAGCGATTTCTGCAATAATTGGATTGATAGCGGGAATACTACCTGCGATTTCTGCTTCAAAATTAGATCCAGTAGAAGCAATTCGTACAGGAATGTAAGTTCGATCAAGTGCTTAAACTAAAAATATGGAAGTGTACAGATAAAATAGCTAGTGGTGCTGTTATAGTAGTTATAAAATCAACGCTACTTTTTCATTAACCCATTCTAAAAATCGTTCGTCTTCAATAGAAAAGGGATCGGCAATATGAGAATCAATATCTATTTGCCCAATATTCACTCCGTCTTTAAATAAAGGAACCACAATTTCAGCTTTTACATACAGATTGCAGGCGATGTAGTTGTTTTGTGCTTTTACATCTGGTACTACAAAATTTGCATTGCTTTCGGCAACTTGTCCACAAATACCTTTTCCAAAAGGAATAACGGTGTGTTCTGTGGGTTCACCTGCAAAAGCTTTAAGGTGCAAGGTTCGTTCGGCTTCGTTCGCAAAATAAAATCCAACCCAGTCGTAATATCCAATAGAGCTTTGTAGCAGCTCACATACTTCGATAAGTCGTTGCTCGCTAGTTTCACGGTCGTTCGCTAAAATTGTATTTACTTTAGGTTTTAAAGCATCAAAAGGCATGGTGTCTAATTTTAAGTAAATGTATTTTAAAAACGCTTCATCTGCCAACATAGAATGCTGTATTTTTGTTAAAATCATAGAATCGATTGAAATCACTCTTTTTAAAATATGCAAGCGTTGTTCGGTTTATAGGGTTGTTTTTTGGAACATACCTAATACTTAGCTTACTTTATGCAGGGTACTTGCACCTGTCTACAAACAGTATGTATTATCCCGATCCTATTACCCATTTAGTAGCAAAGCAAAGCACAAATGCCATCCAAGGATTTGGTTATAATGCGACAATTCTTCCTCACGAGTTTAAGCCTCAAATGGTTTTAAATATGAATGGAACTTATCTTGCTAGCATTGTTGAAGGTTGTAATGCTGTTAGTATTATAATCTTGTTTTTTGCTTTTGTAGTTGCTTTTGCAGAAGGTTTTAAAAAAACATTTCTATTCTTAGTTACAGGAGCGGTTTTAATTTACGCGATGAATATTGCCCGAATTATCATTTTAGCTATAGCGCTACATGCATACCCACAACACGAAAAAATATTACACGGTGTTTTGTTTCCTGCGCTTATCTATGGAATGGTGTTTTTATTATGGGTTTTTTGGATTCGAATGTTAAACACAAATGCGGTCGAAAAAAATGAATAAAATTTTAAAAATAGGGTTTCTAGCACTTTTAGGTTTTGGATTTTTAGTGATACGTATGTTCGAAGAATCTCTTTTTTATGATCCTTTGCTTGCCTTCTTCAGAAGTGATTATAGCCAACAATCACTTCCAGATATGAATACGTTCAAATTAATTGCAAATATTGGTTTTCGCTTTTTTCTAAATACGGTTCTTTCGCTAGCCGTTCTTTTCGTTTTATTTCAGAAAAAAGGAATTCTATTATTTTCCGTAGTAATGTACATTTTGTTTTTTGGGGTGCTTTTGCTGTTATTTTTATTTTTTCTTTTCACTTCAGAAACAGGTGAGTATATGGCATTGTTTTATATAAGGCGCTTTTTAATTCAGCCAATATTATTACTTCTTTTAGTGCCTGCATTTTATTTTCAACTTAGTAAGAAGTAGAAAATTTTGGTATCTTTGAAAAGCTAAAGAAACGCACTATGAAAAATTATATCTTTATTACTTTTTTGGTTAGTTCACTTGTTTTTATTGGGTGTAAAAATGAAACCAAAGAAGCAACTCCCGAAATTAAAACTGTAGAAACTACCCTTGAGAAAGACAAAGATGTGGCAGCGGTAACGGGAGTGGAATTTGAAGATCCCAAAATTGGAAGTGCTTATACTGCTTACATTAATCTTAAAAAAGCATTAGTTTATACCGATAATGTAAAAGCTTCGGCAGCCGCATCAAACTTAATGACGGCCTTTGCAAATGTTGGTGTAGATAAAGAGTTACTTCAAGCTACTCAAAACCTTCAAGATGCTGCGGATGTAGAAGTACAACGCAAAGAATTTGTTTCAATTACTAAAGGGGTTGAGAAAATGATCGATGGGGCCTTAACTTCAGGTACAATTTATAAACAATATTGTCCAATGGCTTTTGGGAATACTGGAGCCTATTGGTTAAGTGAGAGCAAGGAAATTAGAAATCCATACTTTGGTGATAAAATGCTAAAATGTGGTAGAGTAGAATCTAAGATTGAATAAAAGACTATAATTTAAAAGGAGTTTCTTCGCTTATTTAAAGTAAGTTTAGTTTTATATCTTTGCATTGGTGAAAAAAATTATTTCCATAGTAATGATTCTTTTGCTGCTCACAAGCAGTACAGGTATTTCGTACGCACAACATTTTTGCGGTGATTTTGAAATTCTTTCAGAAATAACTTTTGGTAAAAAAGAACTTTCTTGTGGAATAGACATGAAAGGTCCTAATTGTGATATGAAGGTTTCAAGTCACAATTGTTGCGATAATCATTACACCAGTATTAGTACCGACGATCATTTTGCAAAAGTGCAATTTCAGGTCGATTTTACTACAATTTATATTACTTCATCCGTTCCTGTTTATGAGTTGCAGAGCGAAATACAATACAATGCATCATTACTTTCTTATGCGGAAAATCATCCGCCACCGTTAGAGCAAAACCTTCTTATCTTGTTCAGTACCTTCCTTATTTGATTTCTTTTTTTAATTGAATTTTCACGAATACGTATTTATCGTTCGAAAATTCTAGTACACTTTAATAATTACAAAAACAGAACTTCAAGAAGGAGTTTTAAACCTATATATTTTTTTAATTTTTAATGTTATGAAAAAAATCTTATTTGTAACGGTAACCATTTTGTTGTTAATGGGCTGTAATAAATCATCAGAAAGCATAGTTTGGCAATATGTTAAGACTATAAAGACAGAAGGAGTTCAGCCAGAAGGAATTATTAATTCAGATATTGGAATCTGGTTGAGTGATCCGAATAAAAATCGTCTAGTTTTAATTGATTCTGAAGGTGTCATTAAGAGAACAGAAGACTCATTAAATAAACCCATGCACCTTGCTAGCGATGGACGTTTTATTTTTATTCCCCTATCAGGAAGTGCACAAATTACCATGACCGATGGTGTAAACAGTGGAGTGGTTCCTATGGAAGAGAAGTTGAATGCTCCTTCGTCGGTTTCTGTGTATCAGCGAGAAATGGGGATTTCCGATCAAAATAACCATAGGATTTTATTTTCTACAGACGGCCAAATATGGAATAGTATTGGTAGCAAAGGAAATAAAAAAGGAGAGTTATTAAATCCATCCGATGTACATATTTCTACCGATAAAATATGGATTGCAGATACCGGAAATAACCGTATTCAGGCTTTCGATAAGAGCGGAAATTCAATGTTACTAATTGGTGAGGATAACAAACTGAAGCATCCTAAGGGACTTTTTGTAAATGAAACTAATGTTTTTGTTTCCGATACCGGGAATGATCGGGTTTTGGTATTCGATTTAAAAGGGAATTTGCTACATGAAATTACAGAACACATTAAAGCTCCTTCAGATGTTTTAATTATCGAAGGTAAACTCTATGTAATTAATGGTAAAAATGGAGAACTCAATATTTTTCAATTACCTCAATCTCATATTACTTCGGAAAAATAAGTCATCTCAAATGAAGATTCTAAAATATATATTTTTATTCTTTCCAGCCCTTTTGTTTGCTCAAGATTCACTCAATGGGGTGATTTTTGAAGTCGATGAAAATGATTCTGAAATTGGATTGTCGGGTGCGAATGTGTATTGGTTAAACACATCTATTGGAACGGTTACCGATCTCGATGGTAATTTTAGCATTCCCTATAATTCTCAACAGAAAAAATTGGTTGTTAGTTATGTTGGTTACGAAACAGACACGCTCACCGTTACTACAAAAAAAATGGTTCGCCATCAACTATCCCCAAAAGGGAGCCTTGATGAAATTGTAATTCGATCAGAACAAAAAGCCAGCTCCAGATCTTTCTTACAATCACAAAATGTATTAAATGTAAGTAGCGATGAGTTGTTGAAAGCAGCTTGCTGCAACCTCTCAGAAAGCTTTGAAACCAACCCATCGATCGATGTTAATTTCGCCGATGCAATCACGGGAACTAGACAAATAAAAATGCTGGGATTAACCACACCCTATACATTAATTACCCTCGAGAATATCCCTGCAATACGAGGAGCTGCACAAGCATACGGATTTAGTTTTATTCCAGGAACATGGGTGGAAAGTATTCAAATTACGAAAGGCGCTGGAAGTGTTGTGAACGGATTCGAAAGTATTGCTGGACAAATTAATGCTGAATTGCAAAAACCTTCAAAAGATGATAAGTTGCTTGTAAACCTTTACGGCGCGACAAATGGCAGGTATGAGATTAATACGCATATTAATACTCAACTAAGTGAGCGTTGGTCTACAGGACTTTATATGCATGGAAATATAAGGGATACAAAATTCGATAAAAATGATGATGGCTTTCTAGATACACCACTTGCAAATCAAATTAACCTGTTAAATCGCTGGCAGTATACCGATGCCGAAAAGGGATTTGTTACTTTTTTTAATTTTAGATATTTAAAAGATGAAAAGCAAGTCGGGCAAACAGATTTTAACCCAAATGAAGATCGTTTTACAACCAATGCATGGGGAGGCGAAATTAATACAGAACGCTTTGAAGTTGCAGGAAAATTGGGGTATGTATTCCCGGAAGCTCCTTATCAAAACATTGGCGTACAACTCGCTTACAGTCACCACGATCAAGAATCTTATTTTGGTTTAAGACCTTACAATATAGAACATAGTAGTGCCTATGGTAATGTAATTTTTAAATCTATTATTGGCGACTCACGACATAATTTTAAAACAGGGATTAGCGCCACACATGATGACTACAAAGAATTTGCAGATATCGAGGGTTACAATAGAACCGAAAATTCTTTGGGTGCCTTTTTTGAATATGCTTATGATGATCTTGAAGATTTTACAGCAACTGCGGGACTTCGTGTAGACACGCATAATTTGTTAGGTACTTTTATAACTCCAAGAGTTCACGCCCGATACACCCCTTGGGAAAAAGCTGCCCTACGAGTTTCTGCAGGACGAGGAAAGAAGAGCGCAAATATATTTACTGAAAATCAAAGTTTATTCTCAACATCAAGAGCGATAGTTATTGAAAACTCTGGAGGTTCTATTTATGGGCTTGATCCCGAGATTGCATGGAATTATGGGATTTCCTATTTACAAGGATTTAATCTCTTCGGAAGAAAAGCAGATGTAGCGTTCGATTTTTATCGTACCGATTTTCAGAATCAAGTGGTAGTAGATTGGGAGAATACACGAGAAATTCGATTTTATAATCTGAAGGGTTCCAGTTTCGCCAATAGCTTTCAGTTCGAGTTCAACATCAATTTATTAAAAGGGTTAGATCTAAGATCGGCGTATAAGTATTATGATGTACAAACCGATTATAATTCTGGTAGATTTGAAAAGCCACTAACTCCAAAGCATCGAATTTTTGGTAATATAGGGTATGAAACTCCCATTACTTTAAAAGGATCACGCTGGAAGTTTGATGTTACTTATAATTGGCTGGGAGAACAACGATTTTCGAATACGAGCCAAAATACAGCTGACTTTCGTTTACCAGAATATTCGCCCACGGTTGGTACTTTAAACGCTCAAGTTACCAAAGTGTTTTCTCCAAAATTTGAAGTATATTTAGGAGGCGAAAATATTACAGATACAAAACAAAATAATCCTATTCTTAGTGCTGAAGATCCGTTTAGACCCAATTTCGATTCCACATTTGTGTATGGTCCGATTTTTGGAAGTACGTACTACGCAGGATTACGATATAAATTATAAAAACTATAAAATTATGAAGAAGCTAGTAATTACAACATTATTAATTTGTTTGAGCATCACTACATATGCACAGAATAAGAATGCGAAAGCGACATTAGAAGTAGATGGCGTATGTATGATGTGTAAAGAACGAATAGAAAAAGCATCTATTAAAACTAAGGGAGTGAAGTCTGCCGTATGGGATGTAGAAACCCACGAGCTAAAAGTTATTTTCGATGAGCGAAAAACCGACCTAGCAACCATTAATGCTAATATCGCAGCGGTTGGACACGATACTAAAGAAGTTAAAGCAACCGATGAAGCATATAACAGTGTGCATCCATGTTGTTTATATCGAGATGAGGATGTAAAGAGTGATCATAAAAACGACTAGTTTTAGTTAAATATTAGCTAATAAAAATTGAAAATTGAAAACTGCGATGTACATTTATTCTATTCTTAAATGAATATAATTATGGCACAAAAGTCAAACAGCAAGCCGCAGCCTAAACAGGCTCAGCCTAAAAAACAGGCTAATAAGGCACCGCAGACTGCTCCTAAAAAGAAGTAATTTGCGAAGAGGTTTGTTTCGAACAGACCTGATTTCAATTAATAAGAAATTAGAAAAAAACCACCTCCTAAAAAAGGTGGTTTTATATTTTTTAGAATGTTAGAACCATAAAAAAAGTCTCTGTTATTAACAGAGACTTTTTAAGTGATAAATGTGATGATCTAAAATTAGATTACATCATTCCAGGCATCCCGCCGCCACCCATAGGAGGCATTGCTGGAGTATCTTCTTTTATGTCAACCAAAGCACATTCTGTAGTAAGGATCATTCCTGCAACCGATGCGGCATTTTCTAATGCAATACGTGTTACTTTTTTAGGATCGATGATTCCTTCTTTCAACATGTCTACATAGGTTTCAGTCTTGGCATCGTAACCAAAGTTTTTCTTTCCTTCTAGTACTTTGTTGATAACAACCGAACCTTCACCACCTGCATTTTCAACAATAGTACGTAAAGGTGATTCAATTGCTTTAGATACGATTTGGATTCCAGTAGACTCATCTAGTGTGTCAGTAGTAAGCTTTTCTAGCACTTTTTGTGCACGTACCAATGCAACACCACCACCAGCAACAATTCCTTCTTCTACCGCTGCACGAGTTGCATGAAGAGCATCGTCAACACGATCTTTCTTCTCCTTCATTTCAACTTCAGAAGCAGCACCTACATATAATACAGCAACACCACCGGCTAATTTTGCCAAACGCTCCTGTAATTTTTCTTTATCGTAGTCACTGGTCGTTGTTTCAATCTGAGATTTTATCTGATTGATGCGTCCTTTAATGTTATTCTTATCGCCAGCACCATTAACAATCGTAGTATTGTCCTTATCGATTGTAACGTTTTCAGCAGAACCTAACATGTCTAACGTTGTGTTCTCTAATGTGAAACCACGCTCTTCACTTACGACAGTTCCTCCGGTAAGAATAGCAATATCTTCTAACATTGCTTTTCTTCGGTCACCAAATCCAGGTGCTTTAACCGCAGCAATTTTTAAAGAACCTCTTAATTTATTAACAACCAAAGTAGCTAATGCTTCACCATCTACATCTTCAGCAATAATTAAAAGTGATTTTCCTTGTTGCACAACGGGTTCAAGAACTGGCATTAAATCCTTCATTGAAGAGATTTTTTTGTCTACTAAAAGAATCATTGGATTCTCCAGTTCTGTTTGCATTTTTTCAGAATCGGTTACAAAATATGGAGATAAATATCCACGGTCAAACTGCATTCCTTCCACAACATCTACATAGGTATCGGTTCCTTTTGCTTCCTCTACAGTAATTACTCCTTCTTTACCAACTTTTCCAAAAGCTTTTGCTATTAATTCACCAATTACATCATCGTTGTTTGCTGAAATAGAAGCAATCTGCTTTATTTTATCTGATGAGTTTCCAACTTTTGTTGCCTGCTTTTCAAGGTCTTTTACGAGTGCTTCTACCGCTTTGTCGATTCCTCTTTTAAGATCCATTGGGTTTGCACCTGCAGCAACATTCTTAAGGCCTTCTTTTACGATAGCCTGTGCAAGAACAGTAGCCGTTGTAGTACCATCACCAGCAAGGTCGTTAGTTTTAGAAGCTACTTCTTTTACCATTTGTGCACCCATATTTTCAAGTGCGTCTTCTAGTTCTATTTCTTTAGCAACAGTAACTCCATCTTTCGTTACTTGTGGAGCTCCAAAGGATTTACTAATAATTACATTTCGTCCTTTTGGTCCTAATGTTACTTTTACTGCGTTTGCTAATGCATCTACACCACGCTTAATTGCGTCCCGTGCTTCTGCATCAAATTTTATATCTTTTGCCATCTTTATATTGCTTTATGCCATAAGCGGTATGCTTTAGGCTATTAATTTTTGTTTGAGTGAATAAATTTTCAGCCTCGAGCCATTAAATAATTGCAAGAATATCTTCTTCCTTCATGATTAGGTAATCTTTACCCTCATACTTTAATTCACTTCCTGAATACTTTCCGTAGAGAACAGTATCACCAACTTTTACAGTCATTTTGTAATCTTCTTTTCCTTTTCCTACAGCTGCAACAGTTCCTTGTTGAGGTTTTTCTTTAGCAGAATCTGGAATATATAATCCCGATGCTGTCTTGGTTTCGGCTTCTTGAGGCTCCACCAAAACCCGGTCTGAAAGTGGTTGAATTTTTAATGCCATTTCAATTGTATTTTTAGTAGTTAATTAATGTTTCTTTTGTCCTTCCCATAAGGCAGAAACTATGCCACTGCCTGTTATCTGACATATTGAAACAAAAAATGCCAGCTTTGTGACAAGCTGGCATTTGTGTAATTTATGTTGTAAAGTACTAGTTCTCTTCTGTACCGGTAGAAGTGTCTGCTGGAGGAGTTACCGGAAGAGTAGTTTGTACTGCATCTTCATCGAATGCTTTCGACTCTGCTACTCCGTTTCCACCCATGATCGGGATGTTCGATAATAAAATAAGTGCAAGCATTAAGGTAGCTAGGGTCCAAGTACTTTTATCTAAAAAGTCTCCTGTCTTTTTTACACCTCCTAATTGCTGTGTTCCACCTCCACCAAAAGAAGTAGATAAACCACCACCTTTAGGGTTTTGTACCATGATAACTACGACCAGTAAAAAGGCCACTAAAATAATTAAGATCAAAAATATTGTAAACGTGCTCATTTCTCTTCAGTATTTGTCAATTTTTCTATTGCCCGAATTTGGTCTGCAAAGAAACCACTTTTTTCGGGATTTTTCAAAATTAAAATTTTATATGCTTGAATCGCTTTTTTATAATTCTTTTGTTGCAGATATACCTTGGCTAAAGTCTCTGTCATTAGGGCGTCTGGCGATTGTGTAAAAGGTTTCGCCAGATTTTTATTGTCGTTCGAAATTGGTTTAGGCTCCATTTTTGGTTTTTCCTGAATAAACTTATCGATGAGTTCGAACTTTCGCACTTTAATATCTTTTACTTCGTCACTTTCTAAACTATCCTCAATAATGGCAATCGTCTTAGATGGAGATCTGTCGATAGGTTTGGCGCGCGTAAGTTTTAACCATTCGCTAAAGGAGTGCGTATCTTTTTTGGTAAAAGGCAATGGAGTGTCAAGCTCAAGAGAAGAGGAGGTTTCTTTTGTCCTTTCCTGTGTTGGTGTGTTTTTTTTAGGTGTTTCGGAAACCGTCCCACTAGTACTTGTTGTTGCTTCGGAAGTATTTTCAGGAGGTAAATTTGTTTCAGTCATTTCTGAAACAGCTTCTTTTTTTCGTTGAAACAATTCTGGATTCAAGATCGCTTCTGCTTTCTTTAATTCCGCTTTAAGACTGTTGTCGATTTCGATACTTACTTGTTCCGAAACATTTTCAGAAATCACTTCTAATGTGTTTACAGCTTCGTCGTGCTGTAGAATTTGTTGAGAAATTTCATTTTGCACAAAACTTTCCGAAGTAATATATTCAAACAAAATATCGCGATCGGTGGTGTAAGCAGCGGTTACCTTAAGTGCATCATTGTATAAAAAACTGTTTTGATCTTTTAAACTTTTTAACTGCAACGCTCTTGCACTTTGAACATACGGGTATTTTTCGATCACTTCTGCCAACGCTTGTTGATGCGTCTTAGAAAGATGTTGCGGATGGGCGAGCAGGTATGTGTATTGATCTTTATTCAAAAGCTACCAATTTGCGAGTGATTTGTTGAAAATATCTTGTGTAATTCGTTCGAAGATTACAGCTATAGCGTCGTTTAACTGACTGCCCGTTAAAAGGTTTTGTCCGTTGTAATCGAAATAAAATGAAAAGCGTTGCTCAAAATCTTTTTCAGCGTTCTTGGTGTTAAAAAACCGCACATTTACAATAATAGTTAATCGGTTTTGGGCAGCGGTACTTTGCGATGTGGCTGTGATGGGCGCAGTGTAATATTCAACGATTTCCCCTTCATACACAAGATCGCCATTATTATTTACCAGATCGAGGCTGGTTTGATTTAATAAAAGATCTTGCAGTAAAATTGTAAAATCTCTTGCAATACCGGGCTCTACCTGTGCAGCATTGTTCTGAAAATAATTAACCTGAAAGGTCTTTGTTTTCGAATAATCGATGTCAGCACCCGTAAAAGAATAGGCGCCACACCCTTGAAATAAGGCTGTAATACTAAGTATGCAAAAAAGTTGAATGAGGTATTTCATAAATATTTCTGAAAGATACGTGCTTTCAATTTATAAATTATATTGTTTAATTTTACGGTAGAGCGTGCGTTCGGAAATCCCTAGTTCGTCAGCGGCATCTTTTCGTTTCCCTTGATATTTTTCAAGCGACTTTTTAATAAGTTCTAATTCTTTTTCCTGCAAAGAAAGGTTTTCTTCTTCTTCTATTTCTTCTGCAAAATCATACTTGCTTTTCTTTCCCTCTAAAGTGCCTCCCGATGAAAGTCCTAATACCTCCACGTCGTTAGAAGATTGTTCGGTATCGCTATCTTCTACAAATGAAGCCAACTCTTCTTCATGATTATTATCCTCATAAATTTTATTGATAAGGCCCGAATTTTCTTCTTTCACTTTCGCAGCATTGCCATTTTTCATTAATTCGAGTGTTAACTTTTTAAGGTCGTTCACGTCGCGTTGCATATCGAACAATACTTTGTAAAGAATCTCTCGTTCACTACTAAAATCGCTTTCAGATTTTTTAGAAGAGATCACAGCAGGTAGATTACTTCCCATGTCGGGGAGGTAGTGGCGCAGTGTCTGGTAATTAATTTCCCGATCTTGCTCCAGCACCGAAATTTGCTCGGCTACATTGCGTAATTGACGAATGTTCCCACTCCAACGGTATTTTAATAGCAATTGTGTCGCCTGCTCATCCAACCGGATTGTGGGCATTTTATATTTTTGTGCAAAGTCTGAAGCAAATTTTCGAAATAATAAATGAATGTCTTCGCTTCGTTCCCGTAAGGGTGGAATGTTAATGTCGACAGTGCTTAAACGATAAAAAAGATCTTCTCTAAATTTTTCTTTCTGAATGGCTTCTACCATTTTTACATTGGTTGCCGCAACAATACGTACGTCGGTCTTTTGAAGTTTAGAAGACCCCACTTTTAAGAACTCACCATTTTCTAACACCCGAAGCAAACGTACTTGTGTTGGCAACGGAAGCTCTCCAACTTCATCTAAAAATATAGTTCCCCCGTCGGCAACTTCAAAATATCCGTTACGAGTTGCGGTAGCTCCTGTAAAGGCTCCCTTCTCATGACCAAATAGCTCACTGTCGATTGTCCCCTCGGGGATGGCACCACAGTTCACGGCAATGTATTTTCCGTGTTTTCGATGGGAAAGGGAATGAATAATCTTTGGAATACTTTCTTTACCCACACCACTTTCTCCAGTTACTAACACCGAAATGTCGGTTGGTGCAACCTGAATCGCTTTTTCTACGGCGCGATTTAACTTAGGATCGTTTCCTATAATTCCAAATCGCTGTTTTGTTGCTTGTACACTTTCCATAGGCCGTCAAATGTTTCTTGAGAGTTTAATAGCTATTGTTAGTAATATTCAAAAGTAAATTCCTCTGTGGTCTCATCAAATTTACTTACTGTCGCATTTACCAGATATCCGCTGTCATTATACGTATTGGAAACTTCTCTATTTATATAAGAATTGTTGTAAAACGTATCGTGTATTGTTTCTCGTGTAATATTACCCTGCAGATGACTGTAGATTCCAGTAAAATCAATATCCTGTAAACTATGATTTAAAATTATGTACTGTAAAGGTTTTTCGAAAAAAAGTGTGTCAAAAAGTGGGTTGGTATTGTCATCTGTTTCGTAAATGAATACATAAGACCCTTGCTGATATGGTATTCTTACTTCAGATACTTTGTTGTTTTCATAAATAAGCTCTTGTTCAATAATCCCACTTGGTCCTGCGGTATGACCTGTTTTTGAAATTCTGCCTAAATCATCTAAAAGAATATAACCAGTTTTATTGGTTTCCACTTCAACATAGTCAATTCTATTATTAGAATAAGAAAAAGACGTGGTATAAGGTCCGTTCTCCCCATCACCATAGTCGATTACCGATGTTAATATATTCTGAGAATTGTACATATAAACACGTTCATTTCGAATAAATTCGTTGTCAGAGTTAAATATTTTTTTTGCAATTAGGTTTCCTTGTTCATTATATTCATAAATATTATAACCAGCATTATCTTCAGTTATATTTGAAAAAAGACTTAAAGATTTTTCTAATGTTCCATTTGTATTAAAATATAGAACTGATGAATTATCAAAATCCACATTCTTATATGTAAATTTTTTTAAAATTAAATTTTGTGGATCTTCCTGATTATTACTATTGTTATCATCATCGCTTGAACAACTAAATACGATAATTGCAGTAAGGAAAATAAATATTTTTTGTAGCATACGAATAATTTTAATTTTAATGTTTGTCTTACTATTCAACAGCCTCTCCTATGAGTGTGGCGCTGGTGCAGTCGTTTATCTTTACTTTTACAAAATCTCCTGGTTTATACTGTTCTTTAGGAAATACAACTACGATGCTTTGCTCGTTTCGACCGCTCCATTCGTTTTCGTTTTTCTTTGATTCCCGTTCAATTAATACTTCGGTAGTTTTGCCAACAAATTGTTGCGTTCTATAAGCGCCATGTTTTCTTTGGGCATCGACTATTTCTACCAGTCTCCTTTTCTTTGTTGCTTCAGGAATATCGTCTTCAAATTTTCTTGCAGCCATGGTTCCGGGACGTTCTGAATATTTATACATGTATCCGAAGATAAATTTTACTTCCTCCATTAATCGTAGCGTATCGTTGTGATCCTCTTCGGTCTCACCCGGAAAACCTACAATGATATCTTGCGAAATGGTACAGTTGGGAAGTATTTCCCACATTCTTTTAACCAACTTTAAGTATTCTGCTGCTGTGTGCTGGCGATTCATTGCTTTTAACATGCGGTCACTACCACTCTGAAAAGGTAGATGAATATGATTGCAAATATTAGCATGTGCTGCCATGACATGAAATACATCTTCGGTCATGTCTTGTGGGTTCGAAGTTGAAAAACGAATACGCATTTTAGGTTGTGCTTCTGCGACCAACGTTAATAATTCGGAAAAACTCGTTGCTGTTGCCTTTTGCATTTCCGAAGCCTTTTCAAAATCTTTTTTAAGTCCGCCGCCATACCACACATAACTATCCACGTTCTGCCCAAGTAAAGTAATTTCTTTATACCCTTTCGCCGCCAGATCGTTCACTTCTTTTAAGATACTTTGTGGATCCCTACTTCGTTCTCTTCCGCGTGTAAACGGAACCACACAAAAGGTGCACATGTTATCACAGCCCCGGGTAATACTAACTAAGGCGGTAATGCCATTTGTGCCTAAACGTACTGGAGCAATATCACCATAGGTCTCATCTTTCGAGAGTACTACATTCACTGCGTCACGACCTTCGTCCACTTCTTCCAGTAAATTAGGTAGATCCTTATACGCATCGGGACCAACAACCATGTCCACAATTTTTTCTTCCTCGAGAAATTTGCTTTTTAACCGCTCTGCCATACAGCCAAGCACTCCTACTTTCATCTTCGGATTGTGATCTCGCTTTACAGCATTAAATTTTTCGAGACGTTTGCGAACGGTTTGTTCTGCTTTATCACGAATGGAACAGGTATTTACCAAAACAAGGTCGGCCTCTTTTAGATCTTGAGTCGTACTATATCCTTGTTTTGTAAGAATAGACGCTACAATTTCACTATCGCTGAAATTCATTTGGCATCCGTAACTTTCAATATAGAGTTTGCGACTCGTGTCGCCTTTTACATCTGTTACGAGCGTAGTTCCCTGTTTTTTTTCGTCAATAATCTTTTCCATAGTGGGTTGTCGCGACATAGTTTCTATTCCTGTATCAATGAACATGCAAAGATACAAATTTTATGCACTTATGACAATCTGGCAGATTTCTTTTTTATAGCTTTACCGCTTTTATAAAAATAACCAACGTTATATGAAGACAACCATTTTTCAACGAATTGAACGAGCTACGACTTTCGATTTTGGTGATGTGCTTTCCAAAAGTTTTGAACTTTTTAAAAAAATATGGGTCGAAGGATTGATCCATATATTACTGTCTATTGCGGTGGTTCTCCCTATTCTTCTCATTGTATATGCACCGCTGATCCCTCTATTACTAAATGCACAAGAAACAACGTATGCAAGTGAATTTAATCCTTTTGTTGCGTTTCCTGTGGTGTGGATGATTGGTTATTTTATCCTTGTATTTGCACTTATTTTAGTCCTTCAGGTTTTTGTAACCTCAATAACGGTCCATTTCTTCAGGCTTTGTAAAAAAGAAGATATGGGCATACAAGAACCTATCGGGGGCTATTTTAGTTTTATAAAAGAAGCAACTTTCATGAAAATTTTTATGCTTCAACTCGCTGTTGTGGGAATATCTATTGCAGCAATGCTCTTGTGCTACCTTCCTTTATTTTATGTAATAGTCCCTTTAAATTTAGCTATTGTAATCTTAGCGTTTAATCCCAAACTAACTGTTTCGGAACTACTTAAAGCATCATTTAAACTTGGAAATAAATTCTGGTTATTGCTTTTTGCCATGATGCTGGTTTCGGGGCTTATTGCTGAACTGGGAATTATTGCTTGCGGTATTGGTATTCTAGCAACGGTCTCGTATGTACATATAGCTATGTATTATGTGTATAAAGACACTGTAGGTTTTGAAGAAACAGATTTTGAAATGAACAATGAAACTTTAAAGCTTTAAGGTTATTTTTAGTGCTATATAACAACAATTGTTTTCTTTATTTCTGAAAGAGCTTCGATCTCATCACCCCAGCCTAAAACTTTAATAGGTTCTGTGTCATAATTTAAAAACCAAAGCTGAATAATCTCAACAGCCTGTGGATAGTTGCTTTTAAATTCACTAAAGGTTTTAGCCGTCACTGTTTGCAAAGCAGGATCTGAAGGAATGGCAAGAATTTTATAATCTTCTTCTCCATCATCTATAAGTTTTAAAACACCTAAGGGAATGGTTTGTAAAATTGTGCCCGACGGAAGGGTTTCGGCAATCACCAAAACATCTAGTGCGTCACCATCGCCACCTTTCTCAGGATCGGAATAAGTGCCTGCAATGTATCCGTAATTTCCAGGGTAGGGCAGGAATTGAATCACTCGGTCTTTGCCATCCCGTTGATCGATCTCAAAACGATAGGTTTGTTTGTTTTGTTCAATCTTTTTATTAGTACCTGCTGGAATTTCAATGACACAAGTTACTGTATCGGCTTCAGAAAGGGTGGTGAGCACGGTGTATTTTTCTGAAGAACTACAACAAGAAAACAGGATGAGTACACTAATAGAAAAAAGGAATTGTTTCATAAATGTTGTTTCAGAAAAATGTTTTTTATTATTTGTTTCCGAAGAAATATTTAGGGTTGCTTTCATGCTTTAACAGACTGTCGATATGAGTAAATCGATAGGTTATTTCGTTACCCTGATTTTTAAATAGCAGCGCTTTGTTTTCTTCTCTCGGGTGCCACACTCCATTTCCTAAAAAGGTAATTCCGTTTGTGTCGACATATTCAAAAGATGATGTTTTGTAGCCCAGATCGCCTCCAATCCAAAAAATATTTTTGCCTTTGTTTTTTATTTTTAAAAGTTCAGGATATATTTCTGCTTGAAAGTTGTTCGGGTTTAAGCAATAAAAACAATCCCCCTTTCTTCCGTTACTAGTTTCATTAATAAGTGGATCCATGATATGGTGCTTATCCATGAATATGAGTTTATGACATAGAATTACAACATTTTTGGTTGTAAGGGTGTCGAGAGTTGTAAGAAGAAATTCTTTTTGTGCTCCAACGATCGAGCTCAAGCTGTCTTGAGAGTCTAAGGTGATAAAGCTTGCATCGTCTTGTTGATAGTGGTGAAACTTATTTTTCCCTGTTAGCGCTCTAAATTTTTCATTGGAGGTTCTGTCGTGATTGCCAATGCTCCAAAGTGTTGCTTTATGTTTAAAATTAAATACCGCATCGAGATGGTTTTGTATTGTGTCATTAGCGAACGTTGTTTTAGCAAGATCTCCTCCTAAAAGAGTCGCCGAATATCGATCGAAATCTATACCGTAAATCTTATTGTAGATGCTGTCGTTCGTTTCTAAGCGCGTGTGAGAAATATAGAGGTAGTATATAGGAGTGGCAGTTTGATCGATTTCAGATCTTTTTTCGCAACTGTATCCTATTATAAATAGACTAAAAAGAAATAGCCTCCACACCACGTACATATTTAGAGTTTTTAGATAATCGGGAATTAATTTCCTGACTTAGTAGTCTGCTTTCATCATCGTGTTCTCGATTGTATTTTAATTCGAGCACGACGTCATTGGTAGTCATTTCTGAAGCATAAAAATCAGCGTAGTTCGGATTATAGAACTTCATGTGATAATCTAATGTAATTCTGAAGTTGCCGCACTGCGATAAAAAATACCTTCGATCGTAACTGTTGTACAAAGTAGGAAATAAATTTTGAAGTTTTCCCAGCAATGCAGGATTGTTTTCTTCAGAAATACGTTGTAACAGTTGATTGTGAACTGCGTCTGCTGATTGGGTGCGAAGGTCAACATTAAAATCTTTCAGTTTAAAAGAAATTTTATCACCCACATCACCAAATTTCTTCTTTACTTCTAACGTCGATTTTTCGATGGCATGAAACTCTTTTCCATACCAGCGTAATCGGTATTTCTCGCGAATATCCACTCCAGAAACATTTTGTTTGTAACAGGTAAGATCGCCATCGTCGAAATAGATATTATTTACCGTTCGTTCATGAAAGATCTCGCTAAAAAGAAATGAGTTGGTATGTACCGTGAAATTAAGAACATCTTCTAGAGACTGGTTGGTGAATACAAATTTTCGTTCGAAACGAAGGTTGTAATAAGCGTTTTTATCGACTGCTTTTCCCATATTCATTTCCATACATTTTGTCGATTACATTATTGGTTACAGTTTCAACAGCGATATTGTTGAGTGTAAGGTGTGAGCCGGTTTCGATGAGGTGGTCCAGTTCGTTATTTTGCAAGGTGGCTTCAGAAATGGTAAGGGTGCCTGTGCCATATTCTGTTTTTTTCTGAAAAGCCGATAGGGCAAGATGGGTGTCTTTTATAATCACATTTTCAAACGTAACTGAAGAGAGATCTTTGCTTACAATACCAATTTCTCCTCCTGTAACCTGAATATTTTTTCCTGTGATTTGGCTGTCTTCACCAGCGCTTATCGCCTTGTCTGAAGGATTTTCAATACGAATGTTTTCTAAATACAGTGTAGTTCCCGAGACGTCAATTCCGTCGTTACCAGAGTTAATAAATAAGGAATTGGTAATGCTTCCCTCAACAAAATCCCCGTCGAAGGCATCTGAAAATGTATTTTTAAAAGTACAATCTGTCACCGAAAATTTAGAGCGAATTACATTTAGTCCATCTTCACAACGATTGCCTTCAAATACAGAGTTTGAAATGGCGACCTCACTTTCGTTAAAATTTACCGCTCCCGATAACTCCCACAAGTCGTTGGTGGGATTTGAAAGATTCATAAAGATACAATGGTCGAGTGTAGATGATTTGATGGTGTTGGTAACAAATATTCCAGCTCCCGAGTTGTTACTGCTTTTAAATGTAATAGGTAGTGTTTTTGTTCCTTTAGCTTCAATGGCACTGTAAGAGATAAATGAAGCGTTGTTTTTTAAGTCCAGGGTGAATCCGGGCTCAATAATCACGGTGTATCCAGCGGGAATTTTGAGGTCTTGTTGTATTTCGAAAGATCCTTTTTTAAGTCGTACGGTTTGGGTTGCATCGTCAATACTCACGAACTTAAAAGTAGTAGCGTTACTGCTTCGGAAGTCGGAATAATTATCGAGATTCTCATCTAAGTTAGGGTTTTTTCCAAAGGAAGCAATCATCACAGATTTTTCGATAGAAATTCCCGGGATATGATGAATTATGCGCAATTTAGACACATCTTTCGGGTATCTGAAACCTGCTTTTTTTGTTTTTTTTGAAACAAATGCATTGTCGAACGATCTGTTAAGCGGAAATGAAATTATCTTTTCCTCATCGGGTAAAAGACGAGTAATAGGGAAATTCTTGTCTAGTTTTTTTCCGTCTTCGTGGGTAAGACCAGTAATGTCGATAGGCATACCCGAAACATTTTTTACATTCACCTTCATCACATTTTTGGAATGATCGGCCAGACTGGTTAAAAGGGTGTTCGATGGATTGAGTTTCTTTTTAATAAAGTTGCTGTTATGTTCTAAGACTGCAAGATTTATTTTCCAATTGAACTCAGACATGACTTGCCGGTCTAGTTGTTCTAATTGTGACACATAGGGAAGAACTTGATTTTTAATAAAACTTTCACTACTCACAAGGCGAAGTTTTTTGTTTAGCATTTCCTCGTACTTCGTATCATTAGATACGTATGGGAAATATGCTAGATCAAGGAGTCTGTTTCCCGCATTCGAATCGAACGAAACAGGTTCTAATTTACCAGTTACTGGATTGTAATATATTCTTAGATTGTGAAAAATCAATCCATGTTTGCCTCCAAATAAGTTCGCTAATGCGACATATGTGGTTAATTTATCAAGATCGAAGACTTCTGAGACTTTTAATTTTTTAGTTCGTACTCCTTCAAGCAAGCTTTTTGCAGTCTCAAACTGCTTAGTTAATTTAGGGTCACCAAGCACTTTGTTTTCATTATAAACTTTAATAGGCAGATTTGCGCGATAAAAATCACCATCGGCAGCTGTTTCGTCGATGTCTAGGTTGAGTTCGTTCTTTTGGGCTCTGTCGTTCCAGATAAGAGATTCTTCAAAACCAAGAATTAAGCCTTCTCTGCGGTTATTGTTTTCGATAAGTATTTTATCGAACGATTCTTCAATAGCCATATAGCCCATAGAAATTGGTTCGTTACTTCCGCTTCTATCAATATAAAGGTTTGCGGGTACAAATTCATATCGAAGTCCAATAAGCCCAGCATCTTTAACCAATTTGTTGAACAGCCACTCCCAGCTATAGTTTCGGGTACGTGGGTGTTGTACCGAGAATTTACGCATTCCGAAGAGTGTTTTATTTCCATCTAAAATAACACGATACGACCATTTATTGGGATGCTTTAAATGATCTGTAAAGTCGCCTTTTAACCGCAAGTCTGCTTTTAGTGGGGCGGTGGTTCCATTTTCATCTTGTAGCGTTACCTTTGTTTTTACAATATCATCATCACCCGAAAAAAGGATGCCTTTTTCTAGTGCGGCTTTTCGTTGAGTTTTTATTTTGTTATAACTTTTCTCAGAAATGTAAATGGAGAGTAAACGTTCAGATTCCTTATTAATGCTCTCTTCTGTTTTTTTAGCACTAATTTTTAAATCATTTACACCGTGCGAACGTCCTTCGCCAGATGCAAATCTTCCAGTATTAATATATTCTATTGCATTAAAAGGGATGTCTTTTCCTTCGAAAGCATAGTGATGAAGTTGTCTAGTAAAGAATATATACTTGGTTCCATCAACGGTGTACTCTGTAGCGTTGTCTGATGGAAAAAAATCTAATCCGAGAAAAGGCTCTTTAGAAGAACTTGATTTTGTTTTTAATGAATCGTTAATAAAGAGGTGAAGAAAAAATTTATCGGTTTTTTTACGACCTAATAAAGGCGCTTTATACACATAAATAAGTTCTGCCTTGCCCCGAACTTCATTCGCATATATCGAAAATTCTGAATCACGATGAATGAGATTGATGTCTGCCTCGATCATTCGTTCGTAGGTTGTTTCGGTAATGAGTGTGGTAGGGGTGTCTAGCTCATCTACTGCTAAGTTTACTTTTTTTGGAGCTCCCCAGGTAAAGTGTAAAATGATTAGCGTAACTAATAGAAGGATCCCTGCACTAAAATAAAATAGTGTCGAATTTGTAATCCGTTTTTTTTTATTTTCAATCCTCATAATTCAGTACTACACATATTATAATTGAGTATCTATAAACGTTATGTCCATTGTATTGTCTATTGCCATTAGGTCCTCGTTTATAGTGTTCAATTTTTTTATAGAAGATACATTAACAAGAAAATTTAAGTGCACTGTATCCTCGTTAAATTTTAAACGTTTTAAATCTACTTGATTGGATTGCTTCATAATTACATCTGTAATTTGATCTGCGATTTTTGTTTTTTGTTCGTTTGTGGTTGGAACAGCAATAAGAAGATTTTGGGTAATGGCAGACCTTACATTTCTTTTGTTAAGTACGATTACAATAATGCACACAACGAAAAATCCTACGATGGTAGGGTAGAGTTGTCCTGCACCCATACCTAATCCCATAGCAATTGCAATAAAAAAGTACCCTAATTCTTCTGGTTCTTTTATCGCAGTACGAAAACGAACAATCGATAAGGCACCTACCAGACCTAAAGAGAGGGCTAGTGAGGACTTTACAATCGAAATAATAATAAAGGTAGTAAGCCCTACTACAATAAGTACTTTAGAAAGTTGTGATCGATTAGAGATCG
Organism: Cochleicola gelatinilyticus; assembly: GCF_001637325.1. Lineage (GTDB taxonomy): Bacteria > Bacteroidota > Bacteroidia > Flavobacteriales > Flavobacteriaceae > Cochleicola > Cochleicola gelatinilyticus. Next base: position 282,864 of record NZ_LRXL01000026.1, on the reverse strand, counting down.
ATTTGCCATAGCGGATATATACAAAAGAGAGAATAAATAATAAAACACTACATATGGCAATATTTAGCAAATAGTTAATTAGAGAAAAAGTAGCTTCTGAATTCGCGTTGAACTGATTTAATAATTCTTCCATAAGAAAGGCTGCAATAAATTGATGTTACGAGATGGTTATGTAATGGTAAATTTTGTGCAAGATTACAATTTTAAATGCGATATGGCAAGTTTGCTTAGAATCTTACTATTTAATTATGTGCAAGAAACAGTATCAAATCACAGTTTTTGTAAATCACAAATTTGTAGAAAATGAAGATTTAAAATATCGTGTTAAAAAAATAATATACTTTTGTAGCCCTAATAAAATGAACATGGCAAAGAATTTAGTAATTGTTGAGTCCCCCGCAAAAGCGAAAACCATCGAAAAATTTCTCGGAAAAGACTACAAGGTGTCCTCAAGTTTTGGGCATATTGCAGATTTACCCTCCAAGGAATTGGGTGTGGATGTTGATGGGGATTTTACACCTAAATACATAGTGTCGAGTGATAAGAAGAGCATTGTAAAAGAATTAAAGGCACTTGCGAAGAAAGCTGAAATGGTCTGGCTAGCGAGTGATGAGGATCGAGAAGGAGAAGCAATTGCATGGCATTTAGCCGAAGAGTTAGATCTTAAAGATGAAAAAACCAAAAGAATCGTTTTTCATGAGATCACCAAAACAGCAATTCTAAAAGCAATCGAGAATCCCAGAAAAATAGACTATAACCTTGTAAATGCACAACAAGCACGACGCGTATTAGATCGTCTTGTTGGATATGAATTGTCTCCTGTGCTTTGGAGAAAAGTAAAAGGAGGGCTTTCAGCAGGCCGGGTTCAAAGTGTGGCTGTACGTTTAATTGTAGAGCGGGAGCGAGAAATAGAAGCTTTCAGTCCTGTTAGATCCTACCGCATCGATGCAGAATTTAGTACTGCCGACGGAAGTAGTTTTAAAGCAAAACTTCCGAAGAACTTCGATACCGAAGACGAAGCACGAGAATTTCTAAAAAAGAACCTAGGGGCATCTTATTCTATTGCAGACTTAACTAAAAAACCAGCAAAAAAATCACCAGCAGCACCCTTTACAACATCGACGCTTCAACAGGAAGCAGCTCGAAAATTATATTTTTCAGTAGGAAAAACGATGACGATCGCACAACGACTCTACGAAGCAGGTCGCATTACCTATATGAGAACCGATAGTGTGAATCTTTCAAACGATGCAAAAGCAGCGGCAGAAAAAGAAATCACAAAATCCTACGGAAGCGAATACAGCAAACCTCGAAACTATAAAGGGAAATCGAAAGGTGCTCAAGAAGCGCATGAGGCGATACGTCCCACCGATATGTCTTTGCATTCCATTAGCGGAGATCGCGATCAAGAACGTTTGTACGACCTTATCTGGAAACGAACTCTTGCATCTCAGATGAGTGATGCGCAATTAGAACGTACCAATGTGAAGATCGCAGTGAATGGAAAGTCATCTGTTTCAGAGCAATTCACGGCAAACGGAGAGATGATAAAATTCGACGGTTTTCTAAAAGTGTATCTCGAAGGAACCGATTTCGAAGACGAAGAACAAGATGGAATGTTGCCTAAATTAAGCAAAGGAGACAACCTAGATAATAATTATATTACAGCGACCGAACGATTTACAAGACCTCCGTATCGCTTTACAGAAGCTTCTTTAGTAAAGCAACTCGAAGAATTGGGTATCGGCCGACCCTCTACTTATGCTCCCACAATTTCTACCATAATTAGTAGAAACTATGTGGAAAAAGGAACAATCGACGGGACAGAGCGAACCTATCTTCAGCTAACGTTAGAAAACGACACGCTAAAAGACCAATCACTTACTGAGACTGTAGGGTCCGACAAAGGGAAATTGGTTCCGACAGATGTTGGGCTTATTGTAAACGATTTCTTAGTGGATCACTTCGGAAACATTCTTGATTATAATTTTACAGCCAAGGTAGAAGAAGATTTCGATGACATAGCAGAAGGCAAAGAAGAATGGAAAAAAATGATGAAAGATTTCTACGGAACCTTTCATCCGCAAGTAGAAAATGTACAGGAAAATGCAGACCGAGAAAGTGGAGAACGTATTTTAGGAGATGATCCCGAAACAGGGAGACCTGTGTTAGTGCGATTAGGAAAATTTGGACCTATGGCGCAAATCGGAGCTCCAGATGACGAAGAGAAAAAATTTGCAAGCTTACGCCCCGACCAACAATTACACCTAGTTACTTTTGAAGAAGTAATGGATTTGTTTAAGCTTCCGAAAACCTTAGGAGTATACGATGGAGAAGAAGTAGAGGTAAATAACGGAAGGTTTGGGCCGTACGTAAGGTTAGGAAAAACGTTTATTTCGCTTCCGAAGGGAACAGACCCTTTAGATGTAGATATGACACTGGCAAAAGAACTTATTGAAGAAAAGAAAAAAGCCGATGCCCCAATTTATGAATACGAAGGACTTCCGGTTCAGAAAGGAAAAGGAAGATTTGGTCCATTTATAAAATGGAATGACATGTTTATTAACGTGAATAAAAAATATGATTTCGATAATCTTTCCGAAGAAGATATTATAGAACTTATTGAAGTTAAAAAACAAAAAGAAATAGATAAGCTTATTAACGAATGGCCAGATGAAGGAATTCGTTTAGAGAAAGCTCGTTGGGGTCGTTTTAACCTTATAAAAGGAAAAACGAAAGTAGAATTGCCAAAAACAACGAAAGCTGAAAAGATTACGTTAGAAGAAGCACAGGCGATTTTAGAAAAGAAAGCACCTAAGAAGAAAACGACCAAGAAGAAGAAGACTGCCAAAAAGAAAACCACGGCTAAGAAAAAAACTACTGCGAAGAAAAAGTAATGATCGAATTTTTATCCCCTGTTTCTAAATCTGTACAAGCTCATAAAGAAGTGCTTCCTGAGGGAGTACTGGCCAAACAAATTAAGATACATTCTAAGTCGGGTGAACTCCCTGATCTTAAAAACGTAAAGTTTGCATTGTTAGGGATTTGTGAGAATAGAAACGATGTAAATTATATAGGTGCTTCGGTAAATTTCGATGAGTATAGAAAAGCATTCTATGCGCTATATCCTGGGAATTGGATTCACACTATTGCTGATTTGGGAGATATTCAAGAAGGAGATACTGTAGCAGATACTTACTATGCAGTAAAAACTGTAGTGGGTGCGTTATTAAAAGAAAATATTATTCCTTTGCTTTTAGGAGGGAGTCAAGACTTGGTGTATGCGCAATACCGAGCTTACGATGTGCTTAGTAAAATGATCAATTTTGTAAATGTTGATTCCCGATTTGATCTTGGCGATGCCGAAAAACCAATTTCGAACGTGTCTTATGTCGGAAAGCTTATAATTGAAAAACCTTATAATTTATTTAATTACAGTACCCTCGGATATCAATCTTATTTTAATCCGCCGCAAGAAATTTCATTAATGGAAAAATTGTATTTCGATGCGTATAGATTGGGCGAAATAACATCAGATATTACCATAACAGAACCTATCATGCGTAATGCAGATCTAGTCTCTGTAGATATTACCGCAATAAAGGGGGGAGAGGTAAATTACACAAATAATACGGGTCCTAATGGATTCGACGGCAGGGAAATATGTGCCATTGCTCGCTATGCAGGTATTAGTAATAAAGTAAGCTCATTTGGTGTGTATGAATTAGGTGATGTAACTCTGGCAAAAGGTGGTGCTGTTTTAGTGGCACAAATGCTTTGGTATTTTATAGAAGGAGTTAATTTTAGAGTTGATGACGAAGATTTTGACGATGAAATGCTTTTTACAACCTATAAAGTGCCGGTAGAAGAAGAGGTGTTGGTGTTTAAAAAGAGCCATAAAACGGGGCGATGGTGGATAGAATTACCTTTTATTTCAAATGTTAATAATAAATTAAAAAGGAGAACGTTATTACCTTGCACTTATGGCGAATATTTGGGTGCATGCAATCAGGAAATTCCTGAACGGTGGTTTAAAGCACGCCGAAAGAATGAAGTATAAATCAAACTAGCTAACTAACAGATTTAAAGGAGTATTTTTGAAAAAAATGTTGTTTTTTAAAAAATTTATAAATAGGTTTACGCCCTTGAATCTCGAAATTTAACCTAAATACCTATGAAGAAGTTTATTGCATTTACTGCGATTGTTGCCTTTATGTTTAGTTGTAACTCTGGTGACAGAGGAGAACTTGTTGGAGCAAAAGGTAAAAAATGGTATCCCGAAAAGCCTTATGGTATGACGCTTATCCCTGGTGGATCTTTCATTATGGGTAAAGCCGATGATGATTTTGTTGCCGTGGATGATGCCCCTACTAAGACTGTTACTGTTCGTTCATTTTATATGGATGAGACAGAAATTACTAATGCCGAATACAGACAATTTGTAGAATGGGTTCGTGATTCGACCATTCGCTTGCGTTTAGCGATTCTTGCGGACGAAGTTGGTTCTACACCCGGAGATGGTGGTATTGGTGATTTTGCTTTTGTTGATCAAGAGAACGAAGAAATGACACCGTACGATCAATACATGTACGATAACTATTACGGGATGGGTGAAGACTTTTATGCCGGTCGTAAAATTAATCATGATATAGACCTTATTTGGGATACAGCAGAATACCCTGATGAGTATTATGTAGAGGTAATGGATAGTATGTATATACCTTCTGAAGAAGCTTATAATGGGCAACGTACTATAGATGTGAGTAAGTTGAATTTCCAGTATTCTTATATGGATATTCAAGCTGCGGCACGTAATAAAGATAAGCGAAGAAAAGACTTTATTAAAAAAGAAGAAGTTAATATCTATCCAGATACTGCGGTATGGATTAAAGATTTTAATTATTCATACAACGAACCAATGCATAATGATTATTTCTGGCACGAAGCTTATGGAGAGTATCCCGTGGTTGGTGTTACATGGAAACAAGCAAAAGCATTTTGTGCATGGAGAACGTTGTATAAAAACGGATACCAAAAGTCAAGAGATAGAGAGTTCGTAAACTCTTTCAGATTACCTGGAGAAGCAGAATGGGAATATGCTGCCCGTGGTGGACTGGAATCAGCAACCTACCCTTGGGGTGGTCCTTATGCTAAAAACGACAGAGGTTGTTTCTTGGCAAACTTTAAACCGCTTCGTGGAGACTATGCTGCCGATCAAGCCTTATACACAGTCGAAGCTGATGCTTACGAGCCGAATGACTTTAACCTTTATAATATGGCAGGAAACGTTGCAGAATGGGTAGCTTCTTCTTACGATCCCGCATCTTATGAATACACCTCTACAATGAACCCTAATGTGAATGATGAAAACAATATGCGAAAAGTAGTTCGAGGAGGATCCTGGAAAGACGTTGCATATTTCCTTCAAGTTAGTACACGAGACTATGAGTACGCTGACTCAGCACGTAGTTATATTGGCTTCAGAACTGTTCAAGATTATATGGGAACAGATGTTGTATTAAACCAACAATTTGGAGACGCCCGCTAAATTTAATACCCCTTAACTTACTATATTAATAAATCTTAACTAAACTAAAACTAGTATTATGGCACAATCAAGATCCTCTAAAAAATTATTTAATATGGCCTACGGGCTAGGAGCTTCCATCGTTATTATTGGAGCTTTATTCAAGATTCTTCACTGGGAATTAGGTCCCCTTAATGGTGGAATCCTTTTAGCAATCGGTCTAATTACGGAAGCAATCATTTTTGCAATTTCTGCTTTCGAACCGGTAGATGACGATCTTGACTGGTCTTTAGTGTATCCTGAATTAGCAGGAGGTGCATCTTCTACTAAAAAGGCCGTAGTAGCTCAAGACGACGCTGACGGACTATTATCTAAAAAATTAGATGAAATGTTAAAAGATGCGAAGATCGATTCAGAATTAATGAATAGTCTTACAGACAGCATTCGTTCTTTTGAAGGAGCTGCTAAAGGAATGGCACCTACTGCCGAAGCTATGAGCTCTACTAAGAAATACAGCGAAGAAATGGCTTTAGCTGCAGCACAAATGGAATCATTAAATAGTCTTTATAAAGTACAGGTGGAATCTACAAGCCGACAAGCGGAAGTAAATGAGCAAGTAGCTCAAAATGCAACCCAATTAAAGCAGCAAATGGAACACTTGGCAACAAACCTTTCTTCTTTAAATGGAGTATACGGTGGAATGCTTTCTGCAATGAACAGAAACTAATTGTTTTCAACTAACTATTAATCTTTAAAAAAGACTAAAAAATGGCAGGAGGAAAACAATCCCCAAGACAGAAGATGATTAACCTAATGTATTTGGTTTTCATCGCTATGTTAGCACTTAACATGTCCAAAGAAGTATTATCTGCTTTCGGACTGTTAGACAAAAAGATCTCGGAAGCCAATACGGCTACTTCAGAAAGGAACGATGCTTTTATGGCAAATTTAGCTGAAAAAGCAAACGATGCTCCCGAACAATATGCGGCTGTAAAACAAAATGCAGATAAAGTATCTGAGATTTCACAAGAATTAGATACGTATATTCAATCGTTAAAAACAGCTGCAATAGCAGATTTGGAAGATCCATCAGATTATGAAGTTATGGATAAACCCGATCATTTCAACAACTTGTTTTTTACAGGAGATAATTACAAACCGGAAGGGCAAGAGTTTATCGATAAGATGAATGAGTATCGCACCAAAATGATGGCAGTATTACCAGACAGTTCGTTCCCTAATGTAAAGAAGGCAATCGCTCAGAATTTTTCTACCGCAGAAGAAACGAACCGTGATGGAAAACAAGTAGAATGGTTAAATTACAATTATGAAGGATTTCCTTTAATTGCATCTTTAACTAAGTTGACACAAGTTCAAGCAGATATTAAAACAACCAAAAGTGAAGTGTTGCAAAAAATGTTAGCTGGACAACAAGCGTCGGCACTTTCATTGAGTAATTACAACACTTTTATGGACGTTCCAAAATCAGCTTTCTATCCAGGTGAAACTTTTAATGGAGCTATTTTATTAGGTAGAACCGATGCGAGTACGGTGCCACAAAGAGAAGATCTTAAATTGGACGGTAGAAAGTTAGAAAAAGGAAAAGACTACGACATTCAAGGTGGTAGAATTGTTCTTAAAGTTGGAGCAGGAAGTCCTGGTGATCATAAGATCGAAGGTTTCTTGTATTACGGTGAAGGTGGTAAAGAAATTGAAGTGCCTGTAAATACAGGATTTGCTACAATCTCTAAGCCAAATGCTGCTGTAATTTCTGCAGACAAAATGAATGTTGTATACCGTGGTGTGGATAACCCAATGACAGTTTCTATTCCAGGTATTCCAGATAATAAGGTGAGCGCATCAGGTGCAGGTCTTTCAAAAGTTTCTGGTAGTAAATACGTAATGCGTCCAACAACGGGAAGAACGGTTACTATTTCTGCAAGTGGGACATTACCTGATGGTCAAAAGGTAAGTAGTGGAAATGAATTCCGTATTAAGGATATTCCAGCACCTATCGGAACCATTCGAGGAGAATCGGGTATTGTAAAGATGCAACGTCAAGGTCTTGAAATCTCTAGTATTGGAGCAGATTTGCCAGACTTTGAATTTGATCTTGGATTAAGTGTTACTGGATTTAGCTTTAGAGTTTCTGGGCAACCAACTGTAAAAGTAAACGGAGGTCGTTTAAACGCACAAGCAAAATCTGCGCTTAAAAGAGCAAAACGAGGAGAGACTGTACAAATATTCGATATCAATACTGCGCTTAAAGGAAGCGGTGTAAAGCTTAAGAAAACAGCTCCAGTAGTTATTGAATTGACAAATTAAAATTAAAAAGGAATTTATGAAATATGCAAATGTTGTTCTATGTACTTTAGGGGTGCTTTTTGGGATGTCCGGTGTACACGCACAGGTAAATGTCTTAAATGCAAAAACACCTGAAGATATAGGGAAAAAGACAGAGGCACAGATCGCCTACGACAACGATGAACCGTTACCTTACGGGTACGTCGATGAGCGTGACGTGTTATGGTCAAGAACCACTTGGGAGATCATCGATCTTGATGAACGTGTAAATTTCCCGTTGTACTATCCTATAGATACAAACAACATTGGTTCCGATAGACGCTCTCTATACGATGTGTTAGTACGTGCGATTAAAGATGGTGAAATTGAAGATGTCTATACCGATTCGTATTTTACTGAAAAACGTACACTAGATGACATTAGTGCATCTTTAGTATATCGTGATACTACCGATCTTGGTATTGAACAATACAATGCAGAAGGTTTTGTAGATCGTGAGTACATTCGTGAATTTACATTAGATGCAGGAGATATCGAAGAATGGAGAATTCGAGGATACTGGTATGTTGATAAACGTCAAGGAGAATTAAAATATCGTTTATTAGGTCTTTGCCCTGTTGCTGGAGAAGCACGATCAAAAGCATTTGAAGACACTGGTGTGGATTCAAAGGTAGAATTGTTCTGGATCTGGTTCCCTGGTGCTCGTGATGTATTACATAATGCGAAAGCATTCAATCGAAAGAACACATCGCAACCTATTTCGTACGATCATCTCCTTAATTCAAGACGCTTTAATGCTGTTATTTATAAAGAAGACAACGTGCAAGGCGATCGAAGCGTGAATGCATATATCAATGACAATGCATTAATGCAACTCTTGGAATCTGAACGGATTAAAGAGGGTATTCGTAACATCGAAATTGATCTTTGGAATTACTAAATTCTTATTTTAAAGTATAAACTAAAACCCTCTAAGGAATTTTCTTGGAGGGTTTTTTTATAGTTTCATTATAACGTACTATGCACGGTTTCTCACTCGTTTTCTTCTAGGATAAACTCCTTTCCTCGTATCTTTGTCGTATGAAAAATGTGGATTACATTATTGTAGGACTGGGCATCGCCGGTGTGGCTTTTTGTGAGCAATTGCAAAAGCATAAAAAGTCGTTTGTAGTTATCGATCATAACGCTAGATCATCCACCGCTGTTTCTGGTGGAGTCTTTAATCCTGTAGTGTTAAAACGCTTCACTAAAGCCTGGAATGCCTCTCAACATCTTGACGTAGCAGTACCATTTTATGAGAATATTGCTAAAAAATTAAAAGTTCCTTTTATTGAGTCAACTCCAGTGTTACGAATTTTTAATACCGTAGAAGAGCAGAACGATTGGTTTGTTGCTAGTGATAAAAACGAACTGGCTGCGTATCTTTCTTCGGAAGTCGTTCCAAATTCTAATCCTTCAATAAAGGCAAAACATGGCTTCGGAAAAGTTATAGGAAGTGGAAGGATCTTTCCGAAGCAATTACTTGAAACCTACCGAAGCTATTTAAAAGAGAACGATCAACTCGTTTCTGAAGCATTTCAGTATGAGTTGCTTGTTTCCGAAACAAATTACCTTCAGTATAAAGCTATTTCAGCCTCAAAAATTGTTTTTTGTGAAGGTGCTTCCGTAGTTAAAAATCCGTTTTTTCCAACATCTTTTCTTATTGGAAATAAAGGAGAATATCTTATTATACACGCTCCAACGCTTCAGTTAGAAGAAATTCTAAAAGGGCCCCTTTTTATTATTCCGTTAGGAGAAGACAGGTATAAAGTAGGGGCTACTTATAGTCGGGAGGATTATTCGCATCACCCTACTTCCGAAGCAAAAGAACAAATTAGCACCAAGCTTAAAAAAATGATTTCTTGTCCTTTTAAGGTGATCGATCAAGTTGCAGGGGTGCGTCCCACAACCAAAGACAGAAAACCACTCTTGGGAGCTTTACCAGCAGATTCAAAAAAAATATTCTTTAATGGATTGGGCACGCGAGGTATTTTAATGGCGCCATTACTTTCAGAAATTTTATATAATTATACAGAAATGGATATGCGACTGCCTTCAGAAATTGATATTACGAGACTGGCTTGAGCAATAATTATTCGTTATGAAAAACACCCTACTTGGTTTAATTATAGTATTAGTGGCTTTAGGCTGCAAAACTGAAGGGGCTCATAAAAATAAAATTAGTATTCAAGAAACAAGTTTAAAAGTACAGGCGGATACCTTAAAGAAAGCAAACGGATTTGACTTTCCTGTTGGAAAACCAGATGCTAAAGGATATTATAATGCGCAAAAGTTTCAAGAAAATAACCACCTCGGTGACGACTGGAATGGCGTAAATGGAGGGAATTTAGATTTAGGGGATGCAATTTATTCTGTTGCAAATGGATACGTCTCGTTTGCTGAAAATGTTGGAGGTGGATGGGGCAATGTAATTAGAATTACTCATTACATACAAGACGGGAAGCAGATTGAATCACTGTATGCTCATTGTCTTGCGATCAACGTTAAAAAAGGGAGCTATGTAAGTAAAGGAGATAAGATTGGAACTATTGGTACTAATAATGGATATTATCTAGCTCATTTACATTTAGAAATAAGAGACGAAGTTGGGTTACCCATTGGCGGTGGATATTCAACCAATACTAAAGGTTATTTAGACCCAACAGTATTTATTAAAAACAACCGATCACAATAGTTTTAGACTATTATGATCGTACTGCTTATTATTTTCTTAAGCGAAATTTCTTAATTTAATTAGCTTTCTCTGGGTCGTATGTAAAAAACATGTTGATCCAGATATTTCGAGACAATCGCAGAATTAACGGGAAAGAAACAAGCAACGTAATCATGATTACAAAAAAGGTTTGTAGTCGATCCAGTCCAAAAACAAAAAAGGCAAGAATAAATGCAGCAATGGCAATCGCAACCCCGACTCCGTAACTTACATACATTGCGCCGTAAAAGAAGGATGGTTCAATTTTAAATTTTGTGTCACAATGCGGACAACGGTCATTCATTTTTAATGTTTCTGAAAAAACATACGGATTGGGTTTTTTATACATTTTTCCGGTATGACATACTGGACAAGTACTAGTGAATATGCTGTAGAGTTTAGAGTCTTTCATGAGTTTGTGCTAGAAGGTAGTAGTTCGTTTTTTTTGCATTACAAATTTAAGCATCTTTGCAGTCCTCAAAATCAATAAAGAATAAATTTTTCAAATAGACATATGCTGAATATACATAACCTTTCCGTTTCCTTTCAAGGAGACTATTTATTCGAGAAGATAACGTTTCAACTAGGCGCAGGAACTCGTGTGGGATTGGTAGGGAAAAATGGAGCCGGAAAGTCCACATTGCTTAAGGTTATTTCTGGAGAACAAGAATACGATGAAGGAGCGATTGCAATGGACAAAGAAGTGTCTATTGGGTTTTTAAAGCAAGATATCGACTTTGTAATGGGTCGTACGGTATTGGAAGAGTCGTATGAAGCTTTTGTTGAAATTAAAGCACTCGAAAAACAATTAGAGAAAATTAATACGCAATTAGCAGAAAGAACCGATTATGAAAGTGAAGGCTATCACCAACTCATGGTCGATCTTAATGAAGTGCAGCACCAATACGAGATTCACGGAGGTTACAACTATCAAGGAGAAACCGAAAGAATTCTGTTAGGATTAGGGTTTCAGCGCGAAGATTTTGATAAAGCCACCGATACGTTTTCTGGAGGATGGCGTATGCGAATCGAATTAGCAAAATTGTTACTTCAAAATAATGATATTTTATTGCTCGATGAACCTACCAACCACCTCGATATCGAATCGATTCTTTGGTTGGAAGAATTTTTAACAGGATATCCCGGAGCTGTGGTCGTTGTGTCTCACGATAAAATGTTTCTCGATAATGTAACCAATCGAACTATTGAGATTTCCCTCGGAAAGATCTACGATTATAATAAACCGTATTCAAAATATTTAGTACAGCGAGAAGAGCTTCGGGAACAACAATTGGCTTCTCAGAAAAATCAACAAAAACAGATCGAGCAAACCGAAAAACTTATCGAAAAGTTTCGTGCCAAGGCTAGTAAAGCAACAATGGCGCAATCGTTAATAAAGAAACTTGATAAGATCGACCGTATTGAAGTAGATGAAGATGATAATAGTGTAATGACGTTAAATTTTCCAGTGTCTGTAACCCCAGGAAAAGTGGTTGTCGAAGCTGAAAAGATTTCAAAAAATTACGATGAAAAACAAGTATTAAAAAATGTGAGTCTTACTGTAGAACGCGATAGCAAGATTGCTTTTGTGGGTCAAAACGGACAAGGAAAGTCTACCCTCGCAAAAATCATCGTTAATGAAATACCACACGGTGGCGTACTGAAACTGGGTCATAATGTTCAGATTGCATATTTTGCACAGAACCAAGCAGAATACCTCGACGGAAGCAAAACCGTACTCGACACCATGATCGATGCTGCAAATGAAAAAAACCGAAGTAAAGTTCGAGATATTTTAGGCTCCTTTCTTTTTAGAGGAGAAGAAGTAGACAAATATGTTAGGGTGTTAAGTGGAGGAGAACGCAATCGATTAGCATTGGCTAAGTTACTACTACAACCCTTTAATGTGCTTGTAATGGACGAGCCGACAAACCACTTAGATATTAAGTCGAAAAACGTTCTTAAAGATGCATTAAAGAATTTTGAAGGTACGTTGCTTTTAGTTTCTCACGATAGGGATTTTCTACAAGGTTTAACCGATAAGGTTTATGAATTTAAAGATCATAAAATAAAAGAATATCTTGGTGACATCGATTATTTCTTAGAACAGAGGAATCTTCAAAATCTTCGGGAGGCAGAAAAACGTACTGTTATAGCTTCGGAAGGTTCATCAAAAGAAAGTAGCGGGAAGCAATCGTACGAAAATCAGAAGAAATTTAAATCGCTCACGAACCGTCTGAGTAAAACCGAAGCGAATATCAATAAATTAGAACGTGAAATTAAAGCCATCGATGTTGAGCTGGCTATAAATTACGACCAGACCATTGCCAAACCAAATTTCTTCGATAGCTACCAAGCTAAAAAAGACAAGCTAAGTGAACAGATGGAACAGTGGGAGAAGATCACGCTTCAGTTGGAAGAATTGGGATAGAAAATTAGTTATTTAGGAAAGTTTTAACAAATGCAAAAATTCGCAACCCTATTTTTGAAAGCAAAAGGTAAACATATTTATAATGCGAAAAATTATACTTTTTGCCATCGGTGTTGTAATTCTAGTTGTAGCTGTTGTTGGCGCGAATTACATTATTAAAAGCAACGAAAAGGTAAAACCCGAAGCTAAGAAAGTAGTTAAAACAGTTTTTGTTGAAGAAGTGAAAAATGGTACGGTACCTATTGTTTTACCTGCCAACGGAAACTTAGTCGCAAAAAACCGACTTGAATTATACAGCGAGGTACAGGGTGTTTTCGAATCTAGCTCGAACGATTTTAAACCCGGGCAACGCTACCGAAAAGGACAAACGTTAATTCGCATGAATTCTTCAGAATATTATGCGTCGGTGCAAGCTGCCAGAAGTGAATTTTACAACCTCGTTACTTCCTTGATGCCCGACCTTCGGTTAGATTATCCAGATGCTTTTCCTGTCTGGAATACATACCTTGCAAATTTTGACATGACTAAATCGGTTCCAGAACTTCCTAAAATGTCTTCCGAGAAAGTAAATTATTTCATTACAGGTCGTGGTGTTTCTTCTTCTTATTTTAATGTGAAAAATCTAGAACAACGCTTAGGAAAGTATAGCATTCGAGCTCCTTTCGATGGGATTGTTACCGAAGCTCTTGTAACCCGTGGGACACTTATTCGATCGGGTCAAAAACTTGGAGAGTTTATCGACACCTCTGTGTTCGAATTAGAACTTTCTGTAGCAAAAAAATTTAGTGACCTATTAAAAATAGGTGAATCGGTACAACTTAAAACCATCGAAACAAATAAAGCCTATACAGGAAAAGTAGTTCGGGTAAATGGAAGAATTGATCAAGCAACGCAAACCATCAAGGTTTTTGTGGAAGTAAATGGAGATGACCTTAAAGAAGGAATGTATCTCGAAGCACAATTGGAAGCCGATAAAGAAGAAAATGCCATTAGAGTAGCGCGAAAACTACTTGTAGATGAGAATAAACTATTTATATTAAAGGATAGTGTTTTGGGGTTAATAGAAATAGATCCCGTTTATTTCTCGCCAGAGAATATGGTAGTAAAAGGAGTGCCTAATGGAACAAAAATCCTTTCTAGGCCTGTGCCGGGGGCATATGCTGGAATGCTTGTGAAAGTTGGGGATGAAGAAAATTTTACGCCTTCTAAAGATACTTCAGCGACTAAAGCAGTTCAAGAATGAAAAAAATTATAAGTTATTTTATTAAATACGAGGTAGCTACCAACGTGCTTATCCTCGGATTTATAATTTTTGGAGTTATTGGGATTTTTCAGTTAAAATCGTCTTTTTTTCCTTTGCAGGATGCCGAAATTATTACCATTAATATAGCCTATCCTGGGGCAGCACCTCAAGAGATTGAAGAAGGAGTTGTTTTAAAAATTGAAGACAATCTAAAGGGACTTATTGGTGTAGAACGTGTGACATCGGTTTCTCGAGAAAGTGGCGGAAGCATTACGGTAGAAATTGAAAGTGATGAAGATATTAATGCGATGCTTGCCGAAGTTAAAAATGCGGTAGATCGAGTTCCTAATTTTCCCACAGGAATGGAACCTCTTGTTGTTGCTAAACAGGAACAGATACGACAAACCATCGATTTTTCAATAAGTGGAGAGGCAATCGAGTTAGGGGTTCTTAAACAAATAGGAAGACAAATTGAAAATGATTTGAGAGCGATGGAAGGAATCTCTCAAATTTCAGTTTCAGGATATCCTGAGGAAGAAATCGAAATTGCAGTTCGTGAAAACGACCTTTTGGCGTACAATCTTACATTTACTGAAGTAGCCAACGCAGTAGCACAAGCAAATATTCTTACCACTGGTGGAAATATAAAGACCGAAGCTGAAGATTATCTTATTAGAGCCAGCAATCGATCGTATTATGGAGATGAATTGAACAATCTAGTTGTGCGTTCGCAACAAAATGGAACTTTGGTGTTGCTTCAAGATGTTGCAACCATAAAAGATCGTTTTTCAGAAACTCCCAATGCTTCTTTCTTTAATGGAAACGTAGCGGTTAATATCGAGATCACCAACACCAATAGCGAAGATCTTATTTCTACAGCCGAGCAAGTAAATGCATATATCGAGGAATTTAATCAGAAGTATACGGGGGTGGAAATTGCCGTGGTAAGCGATTCTTCCATTCGGCTCGAACAAAGAACCGCCCTTTTATTAGAAAATGGGGCAGTAGGGATACTTTTAGTATTATTGTTTCTTTCCTTTTTTCTAAATACACGGTTAGCATTTTGGGTGGCATTCGGACTCCCAATTTCATTTTTAGGAATGTTTATATTCGCCGACCTTTTCGGTGTTACCATAAATGTATTGTCCCTCTTCGGAATGATCATCGTAATAGGAATATTGGTCGACGACGGAATTGTTATTTCTGAAAATATCTACCAACATTACGAAAAAGGGAAACCAAGAATACAAGCAGCAATAGATGGTACGATGGAAGTGTTGCCACCAATTATTGCTGCTATCACCACCACAGTATTGGCATTTTCAACCTTTCTTTTTCTTGAAGGAAGAATAGGTAATTTCTTTAGTGAAGTTTCAGTCATTGTGATTCTTACGTTAATTGTCTCGCTAGTTGAAGCACTTATTATTTTGCCTGCTCACATTGCGCATTCAAAAGCACTAGTTTCAGAAACCGAAGAAGAACGAAAAAATAAAAAAGGAATCGCTAAAGTCTTTTCTAAACTACGGGTTATTAATGAGTATGGAGATCGTTTTATGGCGTATTGCCGAGACACTATTTATAGTCCTATGCTACGATTCGCCTTGAAGCAGCGATTTATCACGTTTGCAATTATGGCGGCGTTAATGATTCTTACTATTGGATCGTTAGAAGGTGGAATAATACGTACTGCATTTTTTCCAAGTATTGCCAGTGACCGGGTTAGTATAGACCTTCTTATGCCCGAAGGAACCAACCCGAAGATAACAGACTCTATTATTACTTTAGTAGAGGATGCTGCTTGGCGCGTAAATAAAGATTACACAGCACGACAAAGCGGAAACAAACAAGTGGTAGAGAATATTATTAAACGTGTAGGGCCTGGGAACAACAAGGCTTCACTGCAAGTTAATTTACTCCCCGGGGAGGAACGTGATTTTTCTTCTCCAGACATTACAAATTCGATACGAGAAGAAGTAGGTCCCGTTTTTGGAGTCGAGCGACTTACCTTTGGATCTGGAGGAAACTTTGGAGGAAGTCCTGTTTCTATCTCTCTTTTAGGTAATACCACCGACGAACTAAAAGCGGCAAAAGAGGAGCTTCGAGCAGTGCTTGAAAACAATCCGTTACTTGCCGATGTTACCGATACCGATCCAGAAGGAATTAAGGAAATTTATGTAGAACTTAATGAAACAGCTTACGCATTAGGGCTTAATTTACGAGACGTAATGAGCCAAGTACGCGCAGGATTTTTTGGTTTACAAGCACAGCGGTTTCAGCGAGGACAGGATGAAATTAGAGTATGGGTGCGATATAGTCGAGAAAATAGAGAGTCGATTAATAACCTGGACGACATGCGAATTGTAACCCCAGGCGGAGAGCGGGTGCCATTTAGAGAGATCGCAACCTATAAAATTGAAAGAGGTGATGAGTCCATTAGTCACTTAAATGGACAACGGGAGATACAAGTAAATGCAGATCTTACCGACCCTAAAGGAAGTCCCACCGAAATTCTAGCGGAAATTCAAGAGAAAGTCATGCCCGATTTACTCTCAAAATACCCTACCGTTAGTGTTTTATATGAGGGACAGAATCGAGAAGCTAAAAAATTAACCGACTCCGCAGGTACTGTAGTGCCAATTGTTATTTTCTTAATTTACATTGTTATTGCCTTTACATTTCGAAGTTACAGTCAGCCGCTGTTATTAATTATTATGATTCCGTTTAGTTTTATTGCTGTAGGTTGGGGACACTGGATTCATGATTTTCCTATTAATATTTTATCAGCATTAGGAATTATCGCTTTAATAGGAATTATGGTAAACGACGGACTAGTTCTCATTGGAAAGTTCAATTCATTTTTACGAGAAGGAATGAAATTCGATGAAGCATTATATGAAGCAGGAAGGGCACGTTTTAGAGCCATATTTTTAACCTCACTTACTACCATTGCAGGAATCGCTCCGTTGCTATTAGAAAAGAGCCGACAAGCGCAATTTTTAAAACCTATGGCAATTTCGATTGCTTATGGTATTGGTATTGCCACGGTCTTAACCCTGTTAATTTTGCCTTTGTTGTTGTCTTTTACCAATTCTGTAAAAACAGGATCAAAATGGTTGGCAACGGGATCTAAAGTCACAAAAGAAGAAGTAGAACGCGCTATTAAAGAAGAACATGAAGACGAGCATTAATTTTATTGGAATCTTTTTGGGTTGCTTCGGAAGCATTTTCGGGCAAGTGAATCTTTTAAGTAAAGAGGAGGCAGTTTCAGAAACATTAAAAGAAAATTTCGGAATTATAATTGCACAAAACAATGTCGCCATTTCCGAAAATAATGCAGGAATTTTAAACTCTGGATATTTACCCTCCTTAACTGGAAATGCGGGTGCAGGATATAATATTGAAGACCAAACAGTAGAGTTTCAAGACGGATCGGTATCTGATATTACCAATGCAGAAACCACAAGGTACAATGCTTCAGTAGATTTAAATTATACATTATTTGATGGTTTGGGGCGTTTTTATAACTACAAGCTTTTAAAAGAAACGTACAACTTAAGCCAATTAGAAGCGAGAGAAACTATTGAAACTACAGTGCTTCAGTTGTTCTCTGTGTACTACGAGGTCGCACGTCTTACCGAAAATGTTTCTGTATTAGAAGAAACCTTTCAGAATACAAAAAAACGATTAGAACGGGCTCAATATGCGTTCGATTACGGACAAGTAAATAAGTTGGAAGTACTCAACGCAGAAGTAGATATTGTAACCGACAGTACAAACCTTTTAAACACCCGGCAACAACTTAGAAACACAAAACGTGATCTAAATGTGGTGGTGAATCATGAGAACCTAGAGCGTAATTTTAGAGTAGATACGATGGTGGTTTTTTCGAGTCCTCTAATACTTGAAGATTTTATACAGCAATCGGACACCAACAACGTACGACTTCTTCAAGCAAACGCAAACAAACGTATTAATGAGTTTAATTATAAAGCCAGTAAATCGGTTTTTCTACCCAATGTGGGACTTACTGGATCTTATGGATGGAATGAAGGTAATTTTCCGTCGACGAGTTTTGCACGGAGCAATACTACTACTGGTTTTTCTGCTGGTCTAGCACTTACATGGAGTTTGTTCGACGGCGGAGGCGGAATTACCAATGTGAAAAATGCTAAAATACAAGTTGAAAATACAGAGATAATTAAACGGCAACTTATTACTGAAGTAAAAAGAGATATTGCCAATGCAGAAGGAAATTATACCAATAGATTGGCGGTTTTTCGGTTACAAGAACAAAATGTCACTACCGCTAGAAATAATTTTGATCGCAGTAACGAACGTTATAAAGTAGGGCAAATAAGCTCTGTAGAATTACGACAGGCACAGATTAACCTTTTAAATGCACAAACCAATAAAAATCAAGCCAAATATGAGGCTAAATTGGCAGAATTAGAACTACTTCAATTAACTGGACAATTGTTGAATATTGAGTGGTAGATAGTGTTTTTAAATGGCATAAGATGATTATTGTAAAATGAATTTTTAACCAATAAACTTGAGATGTATGTTTGAACATTTTTTTCAATGTCCTTACTGCTGGGAAGAAATATCAATGCTTTTGGATGCTTCAGTCTCACAACAAACGTATATTGAAGACTGTGAAGTTTGTTGTAACCCTATTCAAATTACTGCCCATTTTGACGATGCCGAACTAGTAGTATTTACTGCAGAAAATATCGAGCAATAATTTAACGACATCAAATAAACTTTTGTCTCATATAAGATAATGAGTTTGTTTTTACTACCTTTAGTTGACAAACCAAATCAAACAACCCCCTCGTGCTTTCAAGTTTTAGTTTTGCCGATGATACCGTAGGATTTCTTATTGAAGGGAAATTCGACGATTCCCTTGTTGAAAATTTAACCAAACGAATTTCTGAAAAATTAGAACATTTTGATCGTATTAACCTTTATCTCGAAGATAGCAACATCGAAGACTTCTCAATCTTGGCTTTAATTAAAGAAATTATTTTTAAAATGGAGCATTCAAAACGCTTTTACAAAATTGCGTTGGTATCAGACCGTAAATGGGTGCAGTTATGTGGTAAAATTGAAGGAATAATTATGGATGCAGAGATAAAAAACTTCGATTCAGAAGATCGAATGGATGCCATTGCTTGGATTGCTCAAAAAAAATAAATTAATTTTTATCGTTACCAGTAAGGATGCTTTTTAATCCGTCGCGAGTATTCAACCAAAAATAATTAAATATCGATTTAGTTTTATCTCGAGATACAGTAGCACTTCCTTCTCTAAAGTCTTCACTATTTTCATCGCTTTCTTTTTTTATAAAAATGTTTACAATAGCCGATAAAAATTTGTTCTTTTTATTCCCCTCTTTGTTTAATACCGAAACTTTAAAATCATCATAGCGCATTTTCATATCTACATGCGAACGGGTATGATCCCCTGAAATTGTAAAATAGGTTTTTTCAACTTCGCCTTCCATCATCACTTTTAGATTTGGAACGGTAAATTTGTTTAATTTTTCTGCCGAAAGTTTGCCTATATCTGCTTTAAAAATAAAAGTATCTGCTGTGTTATTCACATCGAAATCCCAATCTACGGCAATAGATGTATTCTCCATAAAATTAGATTTAATATCGAGTGTTGTTCTGGTGCCTTTAGGGTAAGTATTGCTTGCATTTTGAATGTTTGCATAAAGATTATCGAAGTTAATTGTACCTCCCGAATTATCGTCTTTTACTTTTTCGGTATATGCAATTGCCGCATTTTTAATTGCGATCTTTTCCATTGTAAGCTGAAAAGGGAGTGTGCGAAGCATTTCGCTATAGAGTGGTTTTCTTGTTAGATCATCTGCAACTGTTTTATCTCTAAAAATTTTCAGATTGGGTTGTTCTATGGTCATAGAAGTGCTTCCTGCAAATAGAACTCGATTTTTGAATCCGAAGTTGATCCCATCAAGAGTAATTTTAGGAATTATCAAATTAAAGTGATCTCGTTCTTTAGATATAAGTTGTGAAAGTCTCGTTTTCGAATATTTTGTTTGTAAGGATAACGAGTTAAATTCCCCTTTACCTTTTTTTATGAAGAAATCCCCAGAAGAAAGGTTTTCGTATGGTCCTGCTTTTAAAAAAATAGAATCTCCTTCGGCTTCATAATCGCTGAAAGTTATAGGCAATCGTTTTTGCAATGTTTCCCGGTTCACTAAAATATCGTCGATCTCTACAGTGATATTTTTACCATATAGCGATATCGAGTCTTTAGTTCCGTCATAGATATGTAGCGTTGCATTGTCAATGCTCAGTTCATCAATTAGCACTGGTTTATACAAGGTAATTGGGCTTTTCCTTACTGAATCTTTAGAGGGGCTAAGCATGTGAGAGTAATACTTAATAATGGGGCTTTTAAGTTTAATATCTTCAATATGTATTTCTTTCTGAAAGACATAATCCATATAACTAATGTCTTCAATAATAAATTTATCTACGGCTACTTGAGTATGAACTTTATCATCTATTTTATTTTTAAGCACGACTGAAACTTCATTAAAAGTAAGAGTGCCTTGAAATATATTTAGGGTTAAGTCTGAATAGGTAGCTGAAATATTAGGTGGAATACGAGTAGCTAAGAAATTTTCTGCTTTATTTTTAAGAATTATATTACTCGCAATCCATATGCCTATGCTAATAATTAGAATTCCGATGAAAATAAGGAGGAAGAGTCGTAGATTTTTATTCATCACGTAAAAATAGGGAACAAAGCACTGCCAGCGAAATGTTTATGAATTTTAGTTAAAATTAAACAAAACAATGCTTGCAGAAGACAAAATCCTTTGTATCTTTGCAGTCCAATATTTCTGTCGGCATTATGAACCGAAAGTTAAAAGCTAAGAGAATGTTGGAGCATACATCGCGGGATAGAGCAGTAGGTAGCTCGTCGGGCTCATAACCCGAAGGTCACAGGTTCGAGTCCTGTTCCCGCTACTAGCTTAAAGGGCTGTTTAACAACAATTAAGCAGCCTTTTTTTATGCCTAAAAAAATCATTCCTTTAACAAACGCCCCTACAAACGCCCCTAGTTTGGTCGTGGAAATTGTGAAAATGGAGTATTCAGAAGTAAAATTACATATACCTAAAACCATGGTAAATGGTAAAAAGGTTCCTAGTGTTGCTCCAGGGGCGCGTTGGTATGTATATTTTTACTATCGCAATCCCGATACCGGCAAATTTGATAGCCGAAGTAAATTTGACTTTAAGCATGGGATTAATAGGTATAAAACGGTAGCACAACGCAAGGCCTTCGGAAAATCATTAGTTCGTGCTTATACCCGGCTATTATCGGAAGGGTTTAATCCGTATGAAAAAACATTCCCCCCAAATTTCAATTATTATGATCCTAGTGTTTCTGTTTCAGCTGCTCTTAACGATGCATTAAAACAGAAAAAAGCAGAATTAGCACCCAATACCTTTAGCGATTGGAAATACCGTCTTAAAGCGTTTTTAATCTACGCCAAATTACAGGGATTCGATCAATTACCAGCGGACGATATTAAACCACGTCATGTGATAATGTTTTTAAACCAATTAGACCAAAGTGGAAAATCGATCAATAATTTTAGATCCTGTTTGGGAAGTTTGTTTTCTAAATTACTCAATGATACCGTAATTAGTTCCAACCCGGTAACTGCTATAAAAAAACGCAAAGAAAATCCTACCAAAAATAAACCTTTCACCCCTGGGGAGATCCAGGATATTAAAACCAAGCTATCCAAAGAAAATCCCGATTTACTTTTATTCATGCGATTTGTAGCCCTGGCGTTTTTGCGCCCGGTTGAAGTGGTACGCATTCGAATTAAGGATATAGACTTAGAAGGATCGAAACTTACCGTGCGAACTAAAACCGAAAATAATGCAACGGTTCGACTAATCCCGCAGCTTAAAAACTATCTTACTGAAATATTAAACCAGGACACCTACAACCCGGAAGATTTTTTGTTTACTTCATCCGGTACGCCTGGTCCTTACACCTACAGGGGCAAAACCGTTAAAGAAGCGGGCCGCCGTGATTGGTTTACATCGCAATTCGCCCAGGTAAAAAAAAGCATGCAATTCGATCACCGCTACGGTATTTATTCCCTTCGACATAGTTTTTCAGTAAAT
Source organism: Cochleicola gelatinilyticus (assembly GCF_001637325.1). Lineage (GTDB taxonomy): Bacteria > Bacteroidota > Bacteroidia > Flavobacteriales > Flavobacteriaceae > Cochleicola > Cochleicola gelatinilyticus. The sequence continues at coordinate 260,428 of NZ_LRXL01000026.1, read as the reverse complement.
TTATATAACTCATTTATTGCTGCTGGTGCTACAACCGCGGAAGCTGAATTAAAAATGTTGCCTATTACAAGGCATAAGAGTGTGTCGGGCCTTCGTAATTACTTGCGAGATATTGGCGCGCTAATGCCAGGAGATTACAGCAAAAATATTACAATCGATTTTTAAAATAACGATTGATTATTTACTGGATCAAGAATATAGGGTTTATTTGTATCAATAGAACGTTTGTATAAATCTCTGCTAACAGAATGCGCCCTAAATTCTTTTGAAGTAAAACCATTTTCCATTATTTCTAGGATATTCTTCTCGTGTAACGCATCACTTAACCATTCCTTTTTTAATTCTTCATCTAAAACGATGGGCATTCTTTTTTTTACGTTGTGAACCTTTGCAAAAAAATCATTTGCATCTTTAGTTAATATAGTACAGGAATATGCAAATTCATCAATTTCTGAATACAGACCGGCAAATACGAATATATCACGACCATCTTTGTATTTATCGCTAGGAATATAGCAGTAATTTGGAACCGATATTCCTTTCTCCTTGTGGGGTTCGAAAAACCCATCTGAAAGTATTAAACAGCGTTTATCTCGCGCACTATTTTTATAGGTTCCCGAGGTCAAAATCGTTTCACTTTTAGCATTAAATGTGTTGTATTTTTTTCTGAAACCATCTATATTTTTCATGGCCCATTCGGGAATAAAACCCCAAGTAGCTGGGAAAATGTGTGAAGGATCTTCCATTTTTATTATTTGCAAATTCGGATATCCAAATGCTGATCTATGATAGAAGGGTTCGTATTCTAATGGAACCGCAAAATTTGCACCGGAATAATCTTCCATTTGTTGCTTAATCTTGGTTGAAGAAGTTTCGTAACACATTATTTTACTTTTTTAGACAATTTAAGCATTTCCTTCATTAATAGTATTGGTTCTTTTCGCCCAGTTAATGAATTTAAAGATTTTGTTTGTCTATATGTCTTGTTGTGATTTTTAGAAATTTGTTGAGTTTCAGAAGATGAAACGATTAAAGATTCCATAAAAACGATATTTAGTAAGCGTTGCCATTGTTCCGCACTAAGATCGGGAACTCCGTAATTTTTTAGATAGAATGAAAAGTAATCGGTGTATTTCATATCTAGGAATATTTCCACAAAAATAGGAATATTTCCAATTTTAATTTACTTAAAACTCTTCTGATAAATTTGTTTAATTTTTAATTTTAATCTTTATGAACAATTTGTTTCCCTAATCCCGATGTTTTTTTCTTCAAATTTGTTAACAACCATTGAAAACTATATACATAAATTGAATCTATTATATTTTATCTTTGACTAAACCAAAAAACTCGAGATATGATTATAATTGGTTAAATATCTCAAAATTCCGCAGTAAGATGAGATATTAATAATGCCACCTTGACCACGGCATAATATTTTTTTTATGTTTAAACTGCTAAAGAGTATTCGAAAGTGGTTAAAAAAAAATAAAGCATTAATTGGCTTTATTTTTAGCCTATCTAATGCTTTATTTACCATTTTAGAATTTCTAGTTAAGGACTAGAAAAAATTGTTAAACCTGAGGAGTATTTGTTTAGAAGCGATACTCCTCTTAATTTTTAACAAAATTTATTGTTGTATGTTACAAATATATAATTTGTCTGTGACATGGTTATGATATTATTTGTTAATTCTTATATCCCATAATCCGCGCGTTTTCTTTTGCTTTTTGTTTGCTTGAAAACCCTTCGGAGCTGGCACCTACAATTTTTCCGTTGTCGATGCTGGTTTTTTTCCAGCGGTGTTCTCCGCTATTATCTTTGTAAAAATTCCATTTGTATGAAGGCATAGGGATATTTTTTAATTAAACAGTTTCAAAATTATATTTTAGATCCGGCACCGATGTTTTTGGGGTTGCTTCAGTTTTGGTATCTATACTACTTTCATTTTCTTGTTTTAGATCTTCCATAATTTGAGCGTAGCGTTTCGGATTGTATTTTTTGGCTCCTTCATCCCACATAATACGCTCGCCGGTACCGTACCGCCCCTTACTATCCATAATATAATTATCTAAAGTTAATAACTGATCGACTACGTGCGTCCAGGCTTGATCCCCTTTAAAATTACCATCTTTGGTTACTTCGAATACTAAAATGAAAGAAGTGTCGGGATAACGGCGCAAAAACTGATCTTTAAACTCGTGGGCCTTAATTCCCGTGCTATCGATAAATTGATTAATCATATCAATAAAGACAAATTGCGGGTTTACTTGCTGTATATCCTGGTGCAGATCTTCCAGGGTTACAGAAGTAGTTACATAGGCATTTTGTTTTTGATCTAGGCCACTTAATTTAATGAGTTTTTTAGTACTTAAACTAATGCCTTGATCGGCAAAATTATATAGAGTAGGACCAAATTTTGTAAAGTAGCTGGCAATTTGTAAACAGCTGACCGTCTTTCCGTTTTTAGGACCGGCCCATACAGCCATATTCATATTCTTTGCCGGGGTTTGAAATAAATTCTCCCAGCCTTCATCTAATTGTAAAATTTCAAATTCCATCGCTCCTACTTCCGAAGCGGTTAAAATATTCCCTCTTTTTGAAGGTGGTACCGAAACAGCCGCCCGGGAAGTTCCCCCCGAAACTTCTTTCCCGGTCGCTGTGTTTATTGGTTCGGTTTCTACGGCTTTAAGTCCGTTTTGTTTCTTTTTTGGTACAGTTTTCTTGATTTTTGGTACGATTTTCTGTTTTTTGGAACGGTTTTTTGATTTTGCAGCTCCCAATAGTGCTAATTGCTGGGGGTCTTTATTTTCCCTTTTTGGTTTTCTATTTGGCTGCGGTTTTACAGTAGTAATAATTTTAGCAGGGAATACTCCTACTTTTCCATTAAAAATAACTCGGTGCATTGGCTCTCCATTCGATGCTTTTCGCTCTTTTCGCTCACTAATTTTACCAATATCACCAGGCTTTACATTACCCCATTGTTTTAATAAAGTAACGACGTCACCATTTTTAAACTTTGAAACTACTACCGTATTTTTTTTTGGTGCTCGAGTATCTTTTTTTTTGGTGGTGAGGGAAGTGTTTTTCTTATAAAAATATGCTGGAGCTCCTTCCTTATTTTTATCAAGTATAAAATCGGCAGCTTCCTGGGCTTTACTTGAAGCACGAAAAAAGAATCGGTTATCATCTTCCATGTTTTTTACAATTCTTCTACTCCATCCAGCAAGATATTTTGCACTATTTTCTATAACCGAAAATAAAATCCCTGTTTCAGCACATAAAAAAACAGCTCCCATTTCTGCAACTAGTTCTTCCTTTGCATAATCGGTCTTTGAGGGTTTTATATATACACTCATTGTAGATCTATTTAATCTATTAGGGTGGCCGGTACTGTGAACTAATTCATGAAATAAAGTACTGTAATAGGTATTTTCATCTTTAAATGCTGTTATAGGTGTCATTCGTACATGATCGTAACTAGGATAGTATGCTGGCTGATTACCTCCGTAAATTATCTCCGGTTTCTTTGGCATTAATTCAATTACCCTTTCTGCAACTTCGTAACGTTGCTTTTCTGTTTTGGTGTAATTTGTATTTTTTACAGCCTTGGGCCATTCTATTCCGGTTACATCGGCACCATGAAAAACATTATAATACTTTAAGATTGGAATGTAAGAATTTGCAAGTCTTTCTATCGACATGTTTTTTAGTGCTCGTAGCTGTTTTTGATACTTCTTGATCCAGGCTAAAAATTTGGCTTTATTATAGGTGCTGATTGTTAAATTATTACCATTTTCATTTTGTTGTGTGTGCGTGTACAGTTTTGTAAAATAAACTACTCTTGTGGCTTGTGCTCCCTTTTTTATTTTACCCTTGTTTTTCTTGATTTGATTAAGAGTTAAAAAATACGGATTGGTTAAGTCGCGCTCAACAAGTACCCATTTATCCCCTTTTTTTTCCGGTTTAAAATTAACCATCCAATAATTTACGCCCCGATAGGGTTTTTTACTTTCAAAATTTACAGCTTGTCCGCCATCCCAAAGTGTAATTGTTTTATCCCAATTTCGTTGCCAAGGCAAATGACCTACTTCTTTAATTGTATTTATCATCATATCGGTTATATACTGATAAATATCATCCGGTGACACCGCTTTATTTAAACCCGAAATTTCACTTTCACCAATATAACTAGGAACCACATCGATACCGGGTAACGAATTTTGAGGTACTTGCTCAATAACATTCCCACCCGTTTTAAATTCATTGATACCGGCCGCTTTTGCAGCTTCAATAGCTTTTTTTATTCTGTTTTCAAGGTATTGTTGTCCTTCTGAATTAGCTAATTTTAATAAACTTTCAAGGGTTTGAGTATCAATAATGGAACCGTTAAGGCCGTTGAATTTTTTAACTGCGTTGCTCATGGTTGGGGGATTTTATTAAACTACGATGGTTTGTCCAGCCGCTTGGATCTCGACGGTGGTAATTAGTTCCGAAAGCTGATCTAATTGGGTAATGATCTGCACCATGTTAGTAGTTTCGATCGTCGCGGGTACAGCTTCTAAAATAGTGGTTCCGTATGCGGGGATCTCTAAACTACTAACATTGGGGCGTGCAGATCCAATATAAATTTTGTTTTTTGAATAAATATTAACTTTAGAAATGGTTACTAAGCCGCCAGCGTTTAAACTAAATGGGTTGGGGGTTGGGTTTGATACCGCAACATCTACATTTAAAGTAATCACTCTACCGGTTATAGCTACATTTTTAACTCCAATTATTCTAGTTTTTATATTCTTATAAACACTATATGCATTCGATGCTTTACCGAAAACATAATAAGTAGCATAGGCGATTGCTGCATATTTAAGTAGTTTCATAGTTCGGGGGTTTTAGCTTTTAAGAGTTTTACAATAGCAGAAGTTTTACGGCTTTGTAAATACATAAATCCGAAAACTGCCAAAAAAAGAAAACCAAAAAAGAACACATACCAGGGAACGGAAATTTTTAATTTTTGCCACCAGCTGCGTTGCTCTATTTTTGTCTTTTCTGAAATTTCTTCGGAATCTTTTGTTTCCTCTATGTTGGTTTCAATATTCTTGTCTGTAGCTTTCTTATTGTTATTGTAGCTGTGTTTTGCGTTTTGTGAAACGGTTGTGCCATCAACGGTTGAAACGCTCATAGGCTTGCTTGGATCTATTGGCACCCAATTTCCCGAAATATCATGCTCGCGAATTTTGCTAAAGTCAAATGCAGTGATGTTCTTTGTAGTGTTTTCATTTTTAGAAGTTGCTGCAGTATCTTCACTTTTGAATTCACCCCCTTTTTTGCTAGTAATAGCACATGAGGACATTAGAAGTGAAATTATAAATAATATTAAAAAACCTATCTTATAGATTGTAACATACACTTTAAAATAATTAGGGGAATACTTCATTATTTATTGCTTATATGTAATATTGCCCGGGTATCGTTCCCCATTGCAGCATGAAAATTATTTAGTGTATTTCGGCTATTTGTTACATCGTAATAACCATCTTTATTAATATCTTTTAAAAGCTGCCCTGGGGCGATGCAACCATTTAATTGAAACCAATAATTTGCTGCATGAAATTTACACTCACTACGGTTTTCAACTCCATAAACTTCCCATAACAATCGATTAAATCTCGGGGATTTTTCTAAACGTATTTCGTATAAACCTACAGGAATACAACTCACCATTTTTTTATTATCAACCCAACCGCGCTCCATACATATACCCGCAAATAAAGGCCTGCCAAATTCATCTTGAACGGTCATAAAACCAAGTGTTTGTTTACTTGTTGGTTCACTTTTATCGTGCCAGGTTCGGTATATTTGTACAGTTTTCATAGTGTTTTATGTTTGTGCTGGGGTAACATTTGCATTAATTCGTTGCTTTAAATGCTCGATCATTTCTACTGCATCATTATCTTCAATTCGCCGTAATGGTATTTCAATAAGGGGAAGCATTGCAGACATTTCAATTTGGAATTGCTTATGCCTTAATAATTCCTTTTCCGTTTTTTCCAGCCTACCTCTTAAATTTTCCTGTTTAGCTTCTTTTTTTAAACGCCAGGATTTAATGATCTCGGGAAGCCCAAAAGCCCCGGTTAATCCTACAATTGAGGAAGCAATAATTCCAAGTGTTTCGTTTGTCATGTGTAAGCATTACTGTATATCGATGTTTGCGGCGATCTGTTTTTTTGTTTCCTTGCTTATGTTTAATTGTTCAATTTGAATTTTTGCAATGGTTTTTAAGTTTTCTACAGTATTTTTATGATCGATGATGCTTATGTTTTTTTCAACAAATTTTGGAATCGATAAATAATAAGTTGTTACCGTTGCAATTATTAAAATTGCTTTTAACATTAAAAAAAATGAGGTAACATAGGGATTGATATAAAATAAAATATATAAAACAGTAAGAATTTCGGAAATTGCCAAAAGCGCAAACAACCAATTAAATATTGATACCGTTTTTCTACGTTTATAGTTTTTATCTCCTTTGTGGGATTTTATTACGTAACGACCAATCAACACAAAACACAACATGCCTAGTGCGGTAATTACCATTGCGGCTATTTTTGCTATATTAAAATGAGTTTCCATAATTTTTATACGCTTATCGCTTCAATTAATTCAGTTTGCCCCCATGTTCCAGGAGTACCCGATTCAACACATACAAATTTTCTATATTCTCCAATTGTAGCTGTATTATTAATCCTTGTATCACCTACATTATAGGTTCCGGTAGTTGGTGGAGTAGCCCCAAAATCAATAAAATTTCCATTTAGGTAAAATGGCTCGTTAATAGAAACAAACGCTGTGTTTTCAGCCTTTTGGGGTCCTGTTTTAATATAGGCCCCTGGTTCAATTGCATTATCTTGAAACTGAACTTTTGCCACTTCACAGCTTGCGGATGCTACAGAATAGGTTTCGGGGGTTATCCTTAATAAATACAAATTAAAATCTTCCGTTGCTTCTGCTGATATATAGTATCTTTTCCATTCGCTAGAATGATTGTTCGAAAAAGCATTGTTTACAATATCAACATAGGTACCATCGGAAGATCTTCGCGCTCTGATTTTTGCAGTAGCTTTGCCGCGTAGCCAAAAAGAAAAGCAACATTTACTCCCTGTATTGAATGCTTTAAAAATTGAATAATATGTATCGTGAGATCCAACTGTTTTAGTTACAAGGTTTGAAACCTTACCTTCTAAAAAGTTATTTTCTTTTGTTATTACCGCGTTACCTTGCCAGGCAGCTATATCTTCGGAATTTGCAATTAAATTTTTTGCTAATCCTACTCCCAGGGAATTAAATTCATTATGTTTTATAAAATGCTTGTCATTAAAACCGGAAATACCTTGAGGGGGTAAAACTCCTCTACAATTTTCATCAAATTGTATATTTGACATTGGACCTTCTACACTAAAAGGGTTAACACCTAAATCACAAGAATTAAATTTTACATTTCTACAGTTAGTAAATTTGTGTGAATATTCAGTATCATCACCACTATCGTTAAAGTATGTATTATTAAAAGTTACACCCGAAACGTTCTGTAAAACTATTCCATTTGTTCGGGCATTTTCTAAATACAAACCATTAACTGTAATACTTCGCGAAGTAGTAAGACTATCTCCAATCCTTAATAATGTATGACAAGATTCTACACTACACCCATTTAATCTAATTGCATGCGTGGCGGCGTAAATCCCTGTATTATAAGAACAGTTAGAAATATAGCATTCATTTAAAGACATCGTATTACTGAATGTGTTTTTCCTATCGATATGAATAATTCCATTCTCAATATCTACATCATTATTTCTAAACTCTACCCGCTTTCCACAGCCAAAAGCATAAATACTATATACATTTAAGTGGCTTTGTCGAACTGTTTTAATAGCACCACCTCCTAAATTTATAAATTCACAATTTTTTATATCAACATTTAAAACCCCTTCATTATAAATTGCATAGCCATAGTTTTTTTCGTCATTCGGCCGATCATCAATAAATTTAATTCCATAAATAACCCTACTCGAATCACTTGCTGTATTGTTTCCTAAAAGACTAACAATATGATCTTTTTTTGTGTTTAGTTCATCTAATGCTGGAATAATAGAATATAAATTGGTGCTCATACTTCCAGCCCCCGAAATTCCTACATATAAGGGAAGTTTTATTTCTTTTGAAGTAAACCAATCCCCAGAGATCAAAGAAATATTACCGCCTGTTTCACGTAACATTTCCCCGGCTAACGTAATTGCTTTAAAATCATCCACCCCATTTAAACCGCCAAACCATTGCGGGCGGGAAGTTCCAACATACCACGTACCATCAATATTAACATCATCCCCAAAAATTGGGTTTAACGTATCGCTCACAGTCGATTTATTTCCGATAATGGTACAGTTTGATAATCTTCCTCCTTCTTCTTTAATTTCCGATCCTTTGGGAAGTATAATTTGGGCACCTCCTAAATCTCGAGATTGTCTAATAATCAATATTGTGTTCTTGTATTTTTCATCAATATTTTCCCAATCAAATGATGAAGACGTATAGTGTACCCCTCTTTGATTTTCTGACGAAACAATATCTCCTTGTTTTTGAAGGACGGACGTTTTTTCAGTTTCGGTTAAATCCACAGCAAGATCTGTTAACCTTTCGTCAAGTCCTTCATATACATTCGTTACAGAAACTAAATTTCTTGGACCCATTATTATGCTGTTTTTAAATTTGTTGGTTGATTTAAACTATATACGCCGTAAATAATTACTGCGGATAAAAGGATTAATTGTGAGGATATTATTTTACCGCTATTATGCGCTGCAAAATCCTGTAATCTTGTAAGCCAGCCATTTAAAAAGGTTGGGCTGTTGCTTAACCTTCGATAGTAGTTTTCGCGTTCTCTATTGTAAAGTGTGACAAAATCTACCGGATTAACGCTGTTTATTGCTGCTAATGTCTTTGGACCCATTCCGTTATCGGTTGCAAGGTTTTTTCCAAAATTATCGTTTAGTACTTGTTGGGCCAATCTTATACCATTGCCAGCATTAACAAAATGATCTACAACGGTATCGGCAACTGCTTGACTTTTAATTTCGTTGGCTCTCGCTTTATTCCAAAAATATACCCGAAATAATTCGGTTGCATTTGCTTGTGAAATACTTAGCATATCTTGGCGCGATGGCGGTCTGCCTATAACAGTTTCATAGAAACGTGCTGAAATTCCATAATTTGTACCTACTAAAACTTTTAAGCTATTATAATTGCCGGCATCTTCCGGGTTGTCCTGGAAGCCACCTTCGGCATTTCGAAGTTTCGGTATGTACGAATTAAAGTTTGCCATTGCTTATACTGTTATTACTTTATTTTTAGCGGTTTTACTAGCTTTCTTTTTTTTCTTGGCTTTAGTTTTAACACCCGCCAATCCCTTTGCTTTTTTAGGCTTGGTAGTTCTGTAAGAAAAGTAAAATATCGCCGCGGCTCCCAAAACACCAATTAAAAGGCTTCTGTTGGCTTTTTGCTGTTTAGTTAGCACAACTTCATCATTGGTAATTACTTCGTCTTGCATGGTTTGTAAACCGCCTAGATCGCTCAACCTGGCTTGTATTGTCTTTTTGCCTGTATAAGAAATTGTAATGATGTCTGCGGGGGTTGTAGCATTGATTGTTGCATTTCCATTGGCATCTGTAACTACCCCTTTACGATCCCAGCTTACATGTACCCCTTCTAATGGGTTCCCTGTAACATCAACAACTTGTATAGATTTAATTAGACCGCCGGTAATACCTGTATTGTACGGCATGTCTTGGGTCGCGGGCATGGTTGGAAATGTGGGGAAAAATTCTTCTAGTAGGATTTGTGTGTTTATGTTATTGTTCATGGTGTGGGTTTTAAACTAATACGTTAGGCATTTTTTGTTTTAAGGTTTCATATTGATTGTTAGATAGTTCCGATTGTAGCCAATAAGCAAGGTTTCGGAACTTGTTAGGCCAGGGGCCTTTTGCAATACCGGTATATCTTTCCTCTCCAAATTCATTACTTATTAAGGCGTAATCTTTGGCCGTTTTATCTTCTAGGACCGCATATATCGTAGAAACATCGGTACCCACTATATTCATGGCATTTAATAACCTTGAAGCTGCGATCTTTGCTTGATTTTTAGTAATGGTGCCGCCTATTTGTACGGTATTATCGGCATTGGTTGTTCCCATATTGCCACTTCCAGCATCAGGATCGTTTTCAACTTGAACAGCATTACTAATTCCTTTAACCGTTTTATATAACATATAGCCACCAACGGCAATTCCTAATAAAATCAAAAGTTCTTTTGAATTATTAGAAGCAAATTCAGCTGTTTTTTTTACAGCTTGATTTTTCGATGGTATTTTGTTGGCAATTGATTTCATGTTAATTGATAAATTTTAAAAGGTTTCTTAACTTAGGATCTTTAAGGGCTTTTTGTAATTTTTGCAATTCTTGGGTATTTGCATTCTCTTGAAGCGCTTTTAATGCTTCAAAACGCTTGCTTTCGTCCATTGCTCCATTATCGCTAGTAATAGTTAGTGTCTTAGCCATTGTGATCTACTTTTTTTAAAATTGGTTCGGAAAGTAAACTTTCTACTACTTCAATTTTTGAAGTTTCATTATTATTATACCACTTTAAAACTTCCATGAGTTTCGCGCAATATTCATCCGGTACTGTTTCTATAGACTGAATTAATATTTTTTGTACTGGTGATAAATGCTGTGTGTTTTGATTTTGGGCTGGATTGGCAGCTTGTAACCCGCCATTTCTTCCGGCTAGTACTTTATTTATTAAATCCATTGCTATCGATGGATTTTCAGCTAAACCGTTTAACATGGTAGCGGCAGCACCCGGTTGGGTTTTTTTCTCAATTTCGTAATCTTGACAGATTTTCCGGTACTTCTTTTTACTAGATTTTTGCCGTTCTATTTCAGCTTTTAACTCTTGTATTTCTGTATCCTTTTTCTTTACTTCGTCGATGGCGGTTTGTCCTCTAAAAACATCCATTGCGTTTAATCCCATCGAAGCCATAAGGCCCGTTGAAGGTGTTTGTGGGTCTTGTAACGCTGGTTTTGGTGTTGCTGCAGCACCCTCTAAAAGAACGGTAATCACCGGGGAAGGATTTTTAATACCGCTGCCATTTTTGATGTACGGAAATAATTGTACTTTTTTTATTCCACGACTTTTAAGGGAATTTAAGTATTGGGAAATATCGCCATTATATTTTTCATCCAAATTTTTCTGAAAAATATAACCGTCGATAAATTGTTCTGTAGCGCAATTCATTACCCTAAACAACTGTAAAGAGTTGTTTTTTAAGGCAATTGCTAAATTTTCAAGTTCTTTTTTTTGCATTACTAGGGGGGATTAGTTGCATTTTTTTGGTTCATCGATCATTACATAATTCATCGCAATACGGCTTTTGCCGGTGCCCTCGAAACGTAATGAGATACTTCCTGTAATAGCAACTCCCTGGGGGCCAAACTCAAAAAACCCTTTTGGTTCTACTTCTTGATCGTTAATAAAAACAGAAGTAGTACCAATATTGTTTAGAGTAGGAGTAACCCATTTTTTCATTTCGATAGTGTTATTCTTATCGGTGAAAAAACGTGTGTTAAATTTGCCTGTAGGGAATGCCATAATTTAATTTTTAACAGTGATCTGTTGTTGCGCTGTAGTTTTCTTTGCTATAAGCATCATCATCGTAAAACAAAATAACTTTTGCTTTAAATTTTTCGCCTTGGGGGATTGCATCACCTACACTAATGCGTACAGTAATATCACCAGGATTAGTAATTTTTACCGGTACTACTTTATCGCTAAATCCACTATTAGTAGAAGTTTCTGTAATCGATAAATCAAGTGGCCGCATCATTTCGGTTGCTCCATCTAGTATAGATACATCGCCGTGATTTCCTTCTACTAATGGGGTAATATTTCTAGTAGCAATACCGAACACATCTTTTCGTGAAGGAATTGAAATTCGGGCTTCCCCAACTCGTTCACCTTCTAATATTGCAACGATCGCCTGTTCGTGTTTTGGATTTTTCATGTTTTCTTATAAAGGATTAAAAAAAGCCTTGCCTAACTATTTTAAGACAAGGCTTTTCAACTTAACTAACTAACTCAACTTATTTTTTGATAGTTCGGTGGCCCGCCATTCTTAATTCTGCATAAGAATAGTTTGTGGTTTCACCAGCTGGCATGGCTACCCCTCTTGGAAACTTAAAACTTACGGTAAAATCTGTATCATCTGTAATGTATAATAATGATCCTACGAAAGTAAAATTATCATGTTCTGTGCTTCCACTATCTTTATTGTGAAAACTTGCAACCGGCATATTAAGTACAACACGCCCATTTTGTCTGATTTCAAGTTCTGCATTTCTAAGTGCATTGGGAAGTGCCGAATTGTAGGCAACATCGCCAACCTTATTAACGGCATCTTTAGAATACCTAATGGAAAGTCCATTAAAAATAAAAGCCTCATTGCTCGCTAATCGGCCTTTGTCGATGTTTGAAATACCTTGCGCCTTATCGGTGGTGTTATTTATGAATTCATAAATTCCCGATGCTGCGCTAATATCACCTCGAGCGTATAACTCATAAGGTTGTACGGTTACACTTTCCGGGTTCTCTTTAAGTTCTTTCGATAAACTTGCCGAAAGCACGTTCATTGGTACTAAAATAGTTGTTAGAAATGCCCATACAACTAAGTGTCCTGCTAAATTTTTCATCTTTTTTGTTTTTGATAAAATTGATTAATAATTAAAAATTGTTTGTTGCCCTTTTTTATCGGTTAGGCTCCGGCAAATTCGTAAGTAGTATCGATAATTTCTTCACCGTTAGTGGCTCCATTCCATACCACCGCTTCTAGGGTTTTACTACCATAGGAAGCATTTAACTGTGCTTGTGCTGGATATTGAGTTTGGTTGCATCCGCAGCCGTTTAATCCCATAGCATCATTAATGAAGTTTTCTACGGCTCCATCGTCTGCCTTTCTTGAAAGGTTTTCGGCTGCATACGTATCGATTAGATCTCCGGCTTGTTCACTTGCCATTCCAACGCAACCAGCAATAACAAGATCTTTATTTTTACCGGTGTAAGCTGCTGCTAGTCCAAGTGACAATAAAGCGATACCACCCTTTACATATTCGGGCTTTGTCGTTGGTAATTGTCTTTGAGTTAAACCGGCTGCACCTCTCGATGCACGTTTTCCGGCTTCGAATGCTGCAAATTGAAGGGCAGCTCTTTTTACCGTTTTTTCACTAGGTTTTTTAAATTTCATCTTTTTAAAGATTTAAGGGTTATAAATAATTATAGCAATTGGTTACTGCTGCCAGCACTTCAATAGTTATTTTTTAAGTAGTAGCCATAATCCTATTCCTATGGCTCCAAATTTTAATAATTTTGATTTATTTTTTTCTTCTGAAACTACCTCGTTAGTAGGGGTATTTGAAGGAGTATTTCCAGGATCAACCGTATTAGGATTAATTGGCGGTGTTTCTATTGTTGTTTGAGTTGGTACTTTTGGCGTATTATTTCCTGTAGTTGTTTGTATAGGAACTATAGGCGGGGTGTAAATGGTTGGATTTGGAATAGTTTCTATATCGCCTTTTATTGGCCCTGTTCCCGATCCACCTTTAACCGGTCCTTGATTGTTGTTATTGTTTAAAATATCTGTGTTTAATCCAGGAGTATTAGTTTCTATAATATCGGGCGGTGTTCCCCCTGTTGGTGAATTGTTTGATTTACTTACAACCTTGTAACCGGTTGCTGTTGCTTCCGAAATACCATTCCAATTAAGAAAATCGGTTCCTATTCTTTTATATGAAATCGGGTTAAATTGATACTCTACCAATTCTAAATTTGCATTTTTTAATCTAATTATTTCCTCATAGGTTCCTAACAGCACTCTTAGTGATTCAGCAATTGTAGAAACCTTTTCTTGATTCATTAAATTTTCATTTTCATTCTGACTTTTTAAAAGCTGAAATTCATAATATGCTTTTAAGGCATAGATCTCTTTTATCTTATCATTAAATTTTGGTATTAATGAGGATAAAACTATCTCGGGAGTATTTTTATCAAGTATATTAATAGCAATATAAAATGTTAAAGGCTCTAATACATTTAATAACCAAATACTAAAAGTTCGTTGAAGGTGTTCTGGTAGAGTTTCACCACCTCTAGCAGAAAAAGCGTCTATGAAATCCATAATAATTGACGTAACAAGAAAGTTATCAAGAGTTTCACGAATATTTTTCCATAGACTTCGAAAACTAAATTTACCAAGTCCGTGTTGGTTATATGTAGCTTGATTTTGCATTATGAAAGTCTTTTTTGAGTGGTTTTTTTATTCTTGTTATAGTACCAAGTACCAGCAATTAACCCTACAATTAAAAGAGGATTTAGTGATGCTTTATTAACCTTACTATTAGCCCCTACAGTAGTAAATTGATGTTTAGGGTTTTGCGGCTTTGTAGGTCCATTATTAGTATTCCCGCCTGTATTTTGTGGGTTTGAAGTACCAGGGTTATTAGATCCGGTTGTTGGCTGGTTAATTACATCTGTTGATAATCCACCGGTTTGAGGGGGAACGGCAATAGGTACAGGCGAAACAACGCTATACACCGGTATTGAAACTCCTGTTATGCTTCCGTGAGGGTATAAACTACCATTATGATACCCCGAAGGCAACGGAATTGAATAGCTAGATAAATTTGTATCGGTTATTTTTGATATACTACCATTATTTTCGTTTAGCAATCGGGTAACTGCATCCATGATAGTATCTCGATACCCTTTCATAGCGGCTAATCCAGCTACGTTTCCTTTTCGAGTACAGGAAGCTAAATCGTTATTCGTACTCCCAAATTCTCTATGCTTAATATATAAAGTGGTTAATTTTATGAAATTATTAACCGATTGTGTTGTGATTTGATTAGTAAGACCCGATGCTTTAAAAAAAGCGGGGGCATCGATCGCAACTTCTTCTTTACTTTTTTTAGGGTTGTTACTAGCACCCCAGCACGTAAGATCCCAACCATTACCAAGTACAGCACCAATAGTGCTATTGAAAAAATCTCCTTTTAATAGATCTCCAGCAATTTGGGTAATTTCTTCCCCCAATTGTTCTTCCAGGTCACCTTCGCCGTTAAGCCCCGAACGTTGGCGCGTAGGGGCTTCTTTTGCTTTACGGCTGGCTAAGTATAAAGGGCTTTTAAAAGGGCGTGGTAATTCGTTTTTTGGGTTGTAGGTATAGGGGAAAATTTGTTTTTCAATTTGAAATCCTTCTTTTAATATTTTGAAATAGGGATCTATTCCGCGATTAAAAAAAGTAGTTGCATAATTACGCGCTGCGCAAATCATTTTTGGGTGTACGCCTACATCTTTTAAGAAGGAAAGAAAGTTTTCGAATGCTTCTTTTACATCGGTTTTAACCGGTTGCGATCTTCCGTAAAAATCTGTGTTTTGGCTGATTGTAGTAGATCCAGCTGCGGCAAGTCCAATGTGTTGCATAGGTATATCGTATTTATCAATATAATCGGGTTCAGTATTAATTCGTTTCGTTGCATCGATCACTAGGTGGCCTTTGTTTAAATCTCCGGTTGCCTGGTTGTTTGGTACTACGATATATACATGTGTGAACTGATTGGGAAGCATCCCCGGTTGTTTGATCTTTCTAATTAGGAATTTTATTCCCAATGATCGAAGTATGCAACCGGCAAAAATGGAATAACTTTTACAGTCGATCCCATTTTTACGATCGTGCCAAGAACATGCGGGGCTTCTTAATTGCTGATCGCTGCCGTCTGCTTTGTACTGAATATTCCAATACAGAAAATCATAAATAGATTTTACGGTTTGTGGTAGCGTTCTTTTGTTTAGAACCGAAGCAACTTTTTTAGTTTGTTGGTGGTATTTATCAATGTATTCTTTAATTAGATCCATTGAATAATACGTATCTCCATTACTTAATATGGTTGCTTTGCACGTACTTGAAGGAAATAGGGAATTAAATTTTTTACCATCCTTAATTGGTCGGTATAACATTAAATCGATAGTTCCTTTCGCACTCATACAGAATTTTAATGAACGTTTAGGCTGTAAATATGCGAAAGGGAAATAGTATCGTTTAACGATACCTTACTGTAAAAGAATACAGTTGAGGGTAGTTAACAATAAAATGTTATAAACTACTTTAAGAGAAGAAAGCGAACTTTAAAAATCCCGGTTGCAACTAGATATGCAACCGGGATATATATTATTTTATTTTAGTAACAGTCATTTCAATAAGGTATTGATGATCCCGGTAACGTTCTTTTTTTACCACTTTTGAAATTACAGTATGTCCTTCCTTATTTTCAGAAAGTATGTCGATTAACTCATTTTTAGTGTTTAGAAGGCTACTCATGGGCTTTTTGATTAATTTTATAATACCCAGGGGCAGTTCCTAATTCATTAACTATAAACAGTATGTGTTTTTCATTTAATATACGTATTCGAAGGGAAGATTGAACCGAACTATTTTTATTAACGTGTATAATTGCTGCACGGATTACCTGCCGTACTAGTTCCGAAGATAATTGATTGTACATCGTAAATATTTTAGATTTGGGTGCAATCTTAGGAACCGTTTTAAGCTGCGGGGTTGGGGATTGGTTTTCCATTTTATATATGTTCTTTGTTTGAAATTTCTTTATTTGCCACTAGATCATTAAAAACCGATAACTGTATTCTAAGGGATCTTTGCCATATAACTACCGTACAACCGGACTTATTAAAAATCTTGGGTTTTTTGTTGCTCAAATGGTGAAATAAGGTGCCTTGTTTGTACAACCGGCGGCGGTCGCTATAAAATTCACGTTTCAATACATAAACTTTTAATAGCCAATAGAGGAAATTAAGATCGTTTCTAAAAAATACAATCATCCCGATTGCCGGAATCAAAAACAATAAAAAAGGGTTGTACCAAATTGAAAATATTGCGAAAATAGCAAATACCAGGATCACAATTTTATTGAGCGTAACCATGTTACGTATGGCCCACTTTTTTAATTTTGATGGTTCACTTTGTTTTTTATAGGGTATGGTAAGTGCTGTTCGATTTTTTGCTTTTGCTTTTAATAGCTGGGCGGCAAATTGCTTTTTTTGTTTTGCTGCAGCACCTTTATTTTTTAGGTTGCTGGATCTTGTTTGGGTATGGGTTTTCATAAAGGGGTATTTATTTGAATTAGACAATCTTTTATTTTTAAGGCAACTATTTCAACAATATCTGTCGTAACTGCATTGCCCATTAATTTATATCGCTGGGTATTGGGAATTTCTTTCTCTTGATTACTTTGAAATTTAATTAGCGCGCTCTCGTACATTTTTTGAAATAGATCTGGGTGTGTGAATCGTTTCCTTTTTCGTAGGTAGTTTTCTATCCATTTTGGTAAAAACAGGCCTTTTTTCGTCCAATCGTCCGGGAATCCTTGTAAGCGTTCCCATTCAATATTCGTAAGCCTTCTAATTTGTTTATTTTGATATACAGCTTGTTGCGGGTCGGTGTCGAGGGTGTGGGTTTTTCCCTTTCCTACTTCACCTCTCCGGGTTTTACTTTTGAGCGCCTTTAAGTTTAAACTATCACCGTTTTCAAGTTCCTTTGTTTGGGTAATCATAATACCATGATGATCCTGGCAGTTTAAAGTAAATGAAGGTTCCCCAGCTTCTTTAAATCTTCGACCGTTTTGCCTTTTGATCTTTCGATCGATTGTTAAGACCGGTTGTATTTTTATTACTGGTTGATTATTTCCATCCTTACGTACTCTCGCACTAAGGGAAGGAGAAAGATCACTTTGAATTTTTCTAAAATCTGTACCTTTAGAAAATGTTCTAAGTACTCCAGTTTCAATTGTTGTCATGTCTGAATTCAGCCCACCACTATTTCCACCCCCGGAAAGGCAACCGGCTTTTTTAGGCACTGATATGTACGTATCATCCTTTTTTAAATTATCATTTCCCTTTAGGCATTGACAATTTTCGGCTTGTGGTTGTCTTTGGATCTTGTTTCTAAATAATCGATCATTTTTTGAGATAGGAAATACTCCGGGGAAACTTGCTCCTGTAAGATGTCCAATAAGGTAAATTCGCTCTCTATTTTGGGGTAATACCCAATCTGTGTTAAGCAATTGCCATTCAAGTCGATAACCCCCAAGGTTGGTAAACTCTCGCAATATTGCTTGAAAATCCCTTCCCTCGTTGCTACTGAATGCCCCTTTAACGTTTTCCCACACAAAAATACTTGGTCTTTTTTCAGAAATGAGCCGAATTGCTTCCCCGATAAGACTAGATTTTTCGCCGTCAAGGCCGGCACGGTTTCCAGCAATGCTAAAGTCTTGGCAAGGGCTTCCGAAGGTGATAATATCAATTCTTGGTAATTGGTTTCCTCTAATATGTTTAACTGATCCGGCATAGGTTGCTTTTTTAAAATTATATTTATAGTTTGCAATGGCATGTTTGTCTATTTCAGAGAAAAACACATTGTTGAAGGTGAAACCGGCTTTTAAAAAACCTTGAAGAAAACCTCCAGCACCGCTAAATAATTCAAGTAAATTTAGATCTTTATTATGCATCATTCCCCCAATTTCTTACCGATGAAATACTTACTACCTTTTGATTTAATTCATTCTTAATTATTTCGTAGGCATTGCGTTTAAAATCATCTTTGGTTTCAGTAATGTTATATAATAGTGCGCGTTGAAATATAATTGCATGGTGTACTTCTAATTTAAAAGAATGCGTTTCGGCTGGCGATCTTTTTTCTAGCTGCTTGTTAAAATGGCGTACAAGTTCGGCGGCGATCGATGCTGTAATTTGTTTATCTTCCGATATCTTTTTATGACTGTTTTGTACGGATTCGGAAACTATTAATTCGAAATCCAAAAAATTTAGCATTACGTCCGGAAGCAATTGCAACCGGGAATGCGATAGCTTAATTTTAATAACTGTTGTATTCATAGTGTAAAATCTAAATCTGCGATTAATTGTCCTCTCTCGTAAAAATGTACCTTTCTTACTGCGTGACGAAGGGCGTTCTTTTGCAACCGGGTTACCATTTTCTTAATTATTTGTAGATCATCTTTGCGATTGTCTTTATAGAAACTGTACCACACAGGATTGTTACCATCTACTTTGTACTGATCCCATCCAGGAAGTAAAAGAATTACCATTTTTAGGCGGCTACATCGACTGCATACACCATTGTTTTTACTTCCACATTCACATTTGTTAGCATGTGCCATGTTATGAGGACCTTAAAATTTTACAATCCTTATACATTCGTTTCATTCGCACAACGAATTTTTTTGCTTCCTTCGGACATTTAAAATTGTGGGATCTGTTTACCGGTTGCGCTCCTGGATAACCGGGGGTGTAATTGAGTTCTACTTTCATTTTTATTTAGTTATTTAGTTATTTAGTTATTCGCATATATTAAAAACACTTTTACATTCTGTACTTTCATATCCAAATTCCTCCAATAGACTAAATTGAATATTTTTATCGGTGATATATTTAACTACATCGCCTATTGTACAAATCGATTTACCACTTTTGGTATCAAAACCACTATGGTATCTCTGCGGAATGTAATCGGGAGAAAAGAAAGTACCTTCAACATAATATTCAGCTTTTTTAATTTTTTCTATCGTATCGGGAAATTCTGTGATTATCAATTGTATTTCATCATGCCGGGCATTTTTACAAGGAAAACAGCCAACTCTTGAAGCACCCCTAAAATAAAGAGGGTTAATTTTATAATCTCGATCTAAACAATAGTATATAACGTCCTCTGCGCTACTATTAAAGAATGGCCTGTGTATATCATCTGAATATTTTTCACACCACTTAAAAACATCTTTTTTACGATAGGTGAAAAATTTTTCGTCATTGTGACCTAACAATAAACGATCTATTGCTTTGCGTTCTTTTTTCTTCTGTTTATCTGTAATAGGTGGTTTTTTAAAAAATTCTTCTAACACTATCATATTGCTTGTATAAGGCTGGAAATAATATTTAAAGTATCTGCATTCTTCATTCATTTGAGCGCGTTTTTTACTTTCGTCACTTCTTATACCTTGAAAAATCATAACATTTTCATCCAGCGATAAAACGTAATCGATCATCGGTACAACTTTTAATTCTATAGTGCAAAAACCAACCTGGCTACTCGGAAAACGCTTTTTCTTTTTACATAAATCAACAAATCCATCATATTTATTACTTGATAATACTTTGAATTTTACACCACTTTTTTCGACTGTATAACTTAAGTGATTGTAAGTAAGTTCATGCTCCCATTTTGTATCACAAAAAACTGCTTCAATGTTTTCAACCCCAAATTTTTCAATGCAATATAGTAGGGTAGCCTGGCTATCTTTACCCCCCGAAATTGGTACTATTAATTTCATAATTATTTTATTAAGTTTTTCAAATTAAGTTCGTTCATACGTGATGGTAGTTGGTCCTGTTGTTTCTTCGGAAGCTGTTTTGTGACGTACTCGGTTAATTGTTCCAGGGAATACGTTTTATTGAAATATTTTCGAATAGCCCGATCTAGTTTTTCGTTTTCTTTTTTATCCTGGATTAGTGCTTCTTTTTTGGCGGCAGCTTGAAACGCTTTCTTTTTGCGCGCTGCGGAATTGTCTTGCTGGCGTTTAAGTTCTTTGGTCCAAAATTTTTCGGTGTATTTCCAAGCTACATCGCAAGGAAGATCATTCAGCGGATCGAAATAATCGCTGGCATATCGTACCGCTTTCCAATTTCGTTTGTTAAACCAAGAAACCGCACGGCGCAATCGGTACCGAAATTCCATTAGTTTGCTATAACAATCTGATTTTGAAGTTACTTTGCCTGTAAATCGAAGGCACCCAAATTGTTTATCGATGTGCTTAATAGCTAAGCCCCAACTTCCGGCACCCGCTTGATCGTAGCGGTTAAGCTGGGCGGCACTACGTATAAAATCTTGGATGACTATTTCTCTAAAATCCTCGGAATCAATACCCGGGCTACGTTCCATCTTGCGAAGATCTTCGGTTGCAATCGGTGTGTAATAATTATAAACTCCCTGGGAAAGTTTGCCAGCAAGATCGAAACGGTTATCTATTTGGTTTAACCATTTTTCTGTTAATTGATCATGCACCGTATTTTCTGCGGGTACTGCAGCAGCTGATACCCCTATTTTTGAAATGAGTGCACCGCTAGTTTCAATTTTCGCGGCCCGGTTTGCTTTTTTTGCACGGAAGGCATCTACTGCCTTTGGATGAATAGGAATTTTTTCGCCTGGTTTGGTGTTAAAATTTTGCGCCGGTGAATTTTTTTCGCCCTCTTGCGTTTGGGTGACCTTGTAATATTTTAAATTGGAAAGTAAATTCGAAGAATTTTCCTTATCTCGGGAATGTTTGTTAACATTCCCTTTAATTTCTAATTTATCTTTAAAGGATCTAGTATCTACTTTGGTATGCGGTAAAACATTCCTTTCGTCAGAATTAATAAATTGATTTTCAGCGTTTTGAGTTTTTGGGGTATATCCTTCAAAAACGACTAAAATTTTAGGGTTTATAGCAAATTTAACAGGGCGTGAAGTACCCCTGTACTCTTTTTCAATAAGCACCCCGGCCTGTTCTAAACGTTCCCTATGGTTGCGTATGGTTTTGCCGCAAAGATCCAAATTAAGCGTTCCTTTACGTTGTTGGCAAGATATTTCATAAGGATTAATAGACATCTTAGGAAGGGTAGTAGGGGTTGTTTTGCCTATTTGCCGGAAGATCTTAACTTGCGCTTGTAATTGCACCGTAAAACCGTGAAGAAACGCTTCAAATACTTGTAACGATAAGGGTTTAACGGTTTGAAAAGGCAGCTTTTTTATATATAGACCATGCGTATCGTTAAAATTTTCAACTTCCTTATTGTAGGCATTGTTTTTATAGTGATGGTATTTGCTAGTGAATAATTTTAGGAGCAAAATTTTATTTTCTGTTACCGGGTTTTTTTCAATAAACTTTTCAACATTTTTATTGTAGTGCCGTATATCTTTATTGATTGCCTTTAATTGATCGTTGTATGCAGCTACGTATTTGCGGTAATTGTCTAAAGTAGCTTTGTGGGCTTCTTTTGTAATAACAGGATGTGCAAACGTGTTGGGTGAAGCTACCGATCGAGTAACATTTTTTTTAAGGGTATCTTCAAGATTAATAGCTATTTTTAAATGCGGGGGGAAGCTGTTTTGTGAGTTGCTTTGTGGTTGCATTTTTTAAAGTATTTCCGGTTGTACTACATTAATTTTTATTGCGCGGGCGGTCTGCGATGGTCCTAATAGAAATACAGACAACCTTCTTAGTAGCTGTTTAATTCGAGTATCGTAGTAACTTGATAATTGCCTTTTTTGGGATAGGGAGTATTTTTCTGCTGGTGCAGCTTCCAAGGCTTCTTTTTGATTAAAAAGTTTATTTAACGCCTGTTCTGTTTGCGTTTGATTAATAGATACGTTGTTGATACTAGCAACTTGGCTCCTTGCCATTAGTTGCATTGCGTTATTCCTGTTGCTTTCCTTTAAATGTTTCATGGTTTTAATTTTAAAATGGTACATCTGCGTATTTATCCACCTCGTGATATTTTTTAACATTGGCACGAAGTGACATAATTTGAATATTGTCTATGGAATATCCTTTCGAATTATCGATGCGATCGATACTTGCAGCGCGGCCCCTAAATCCTTTGGTAATTATATACCCGGTTTCTTTGCATAGTTGCCTAAATTCATCGAGGGTAATACTGAATGATTTTCCGCGAGTTTTTGCGTTGTGCTTCATTTGGTGGTATCGAGCATGTACAGGATCTAAAACCCTTCTTTTTCTCTTATAATGAGTATGGCAAAGCCCGCCCTTTCGGTCGCATGGTTCATTATAACA
The DNA here is from genome assembly GCF_001637325.1 of Cochleicola gelatinilyticus. GTDB lineage: Bacteria > Bacteroidota > Bacteroidia > Flavobacteriales > Flavobacteriaceae > Cochleicola > Cochleicola gelatinilyticus. Next base: position 237,409 of record NZ_LRXL01000026.1, on the reverse strand, counting down.
ACCATAAGCGCAACAATAGGTACCTATTTCCTTTTTGGATTCGCTAATCGAAAACGGTATTTTGGGTGTGTTTTTTTTCATAATAAAAAATACCCCCAGGCATAGAACTAAATCAATAGCCTATTGCAAGGGGGTACACGCAAATGCTTGCGGTTTGGGTGCTTTAGTAATATTTAATTGTCGTAGAACAGTTTGGTACACGGCTTCATCGGTGGCGTGTTCGGGTTTAAGTGTAACCTTTTTTGCACGCTTTTTAGCCGGTTGCGGCCGGTTGGCTTCCGCACTCTTAATTTTAGCGCGGATTGCCTTCCGATCCTCTGCGGGGAGTTCAAAATATAAGGTTAAAAATAAATCTGCTTTAGACATTGATTTAATTTTGTACCTTTGATAGCGTAAGGGTGTGGTAACTCTTACAGACTACAAAGGCGATTATTCGTTTTTGTGGTAATTGTTATAAACAATACCCCGGCGTTGGCGCGCCGGGTTTCTTTTTTTTAGCGGGCAAAAGAAAACCGCAACCGTGGGGATTTAATCCGGTTGCGGGCTTCAATAAACAACTCACGTAAAAAATTATTTTTTTGGCTTGGTTGGTTTTTAAATTCTTTCCATAACTGCATTACAGTTAGTTTGTTAGCGTTAATACAAGTGCTTCCAGGCTTAATAATTTCGAAGGTTTCTAAAAATTGGTAAAACTCTTGAAACTCATAAAATGAAACATTGCTTGCAATCGGGGTATAATTAGCCGAAATATTTTCTAAAAATGTAGAAAAAAACAACGCTCTAGTGCGGTTATCTACTAACATTTTACCTACTAAACTACTGTGATTCAACTGTTTCATATTTTGGCATGTTTTTAGCATAGCTTTCTTTAACAACTTAATTAACTTTCTTTTATGAACTCTCAATTTAACTTACAACCGACCCGGTTGCAGCACAATTCTCCGTTACACCTGGTACACTTTTTTGATCCTCGTTTTCATCTTCATTTTCTGCCATAATAATTTTCCAAGCTTCTTTTGCATAGGGGTACGCTTTATTATAAATTAAGGAGTTTACCTTTCCAGCAGACATTCCCTCGATCTCTGATGCAACAATATCACAAGCCTTTTTAACTTTCGTTCCGCTGTCTTTAAGTTCGTTAAAACGTCTTATTGCTTTGGCTGCGGTGTCGATATAATATTGTTGTAAAGTATTTGCCATTTTGTTAACTTGTTAAGACAAACGTACAACAAAACATAACAAATACAAAAAAAACTAACAATTTTTCGACGAAATACTTCATGAAAAATCATATTTCACACAATATCAAATACTTGTGCGAACAAGAAAAACTAACTCAAAATGAATTTGGACAACGAATTGATGTCGGAAGAAGTGTTGTTGGACAATGGATTACAGAAAGAACTTTACCTAAAATTGATGCTATTCAAAGAATAGGCGTTGAATTTAACCTTTCATTAGATGATTTTATTAATAAAAGACTTGATGATGTAGAGCGTGGCATTAATGCGTTTCAAGAAGATAGTGCAACCTATGGAAATCCAATATTACAGGACCTTCTTAAATCGAAAGACCAACAAATAAAAGATAAAACTTTAATTATTAAAATGCTTGAAGATGAAGTTACCCGGTTGCGCGGTGATGTGCCTTCAAGTAAATCCCGAACCGCTTAAAAATAGTATGGCGTTCCCGTAGAAGGTATTTACGTAGTGCCAACATTAATAGTTTTCAATAACTTAACACATATACTTAAAAATGAAACACATTTACACAATCATCGCTTTTACATTAGTATTACAATCATGTGGCGGCATCGCTGCTGGTATGGCAAATCGAATATATATAGATACTCCTAATGATAAATATGTTGCAAAAAAAATTAATGAATTAAAGCCTTTGTTTTTAACCGAAGAACAAACTCAACAAGCCGAATCGTTGTACTTAGAAGAAATTGAAGATCTTAAAGAAAATGCTTATCGTGAAAAGAAAAAGGAAATTTCTAATTCCGGTTCCTTGGATTTTATACAATATCGTTGGTTAAAATCTGAACTTCTTTTACGCAACCTTTTAACTGAAAGACAACTTGAAGTTTATATAGCACCCACGGGTATGTCTAACTATTCAGAAAAGCGTATAAATCGGGAGCGAAAGAAATTAGAGAAAATGGGATATGAAGTTCCAAACTAAAGCACCTGCAAACGCCCCTAGAATATAATCTTTTCGGGTGTTTATCAATTATCAATATATTGTTTTACAGGCTTTTATAAAATTAGCAGCGTTCAATTTAGGCTCATAACCCGAAGGTCACTGGTTCGAGTCCAGTTCCCGCTACTAAGCAGAGCAAGGCTTTCGAGAAATCGGAAGCCTTTTTTTATGCCTTGGGTACAACATAGGTACAACATTTCACAGTTTTCCTGTCCCTAATTCATAACGACGCTATTCGGCATCAAATGAATATAAAAAACATTCTTTAAGCCTTCTTACCATAGCACTTATAACTTCTAATAAAGAAAAACAGCATTTGCTTACCCTTCATTAGCAAGACAAATAAATGTTAATCTCAGTGATAATGGTTAAATATTTGTAATTTTGCATTAAATGAAGCAATTTTTTCACAAATCAATGGCAATATTTATGGCAGCCGTAGTTCTTATGACTACGATGTCATTTACTATTGATATGCATTATTGTGGAGATTCATTGGTAGATTTTTCCTTTGTTCAGAAAGTAAAAACTTGTGGAATGGAAAAAGCTCAGGCTACAACCAGTTGTGAGAACCCAACCCTTTCAGAAAAAACGTGTTGTACGGATAAGCAAGTCATTAAAGAAGGAAAGGATGATTTAAAAGTTTCATTTGACCAACTTACCTTAGAGCAACAAGTCTTTGTTGCCTCATTTACCTATTCGTATTTAAGTCTTTTTGAAGGAACTGAATCTAAAGATGTTCCTTTCTTAGATTACCCGCCCCCCTTTGTCAAACGGGATGTGCAAGTGCTGCACCAGACTTTTTTAATTTGATTTATTAGACTTTTGAAACAAAGCCCAACAGTTACGCTGTAGTGGGCTAAATCTCGTGTACGGTATTTTAAGCTGTGCACAATTCCAATTATCTAATAATCATATCGTATGCTAAATAAAAGCATAAAATTTTTCATAGAAAATAAACTTATTGCCATTCTACTACTCGCCCTTTTAGTGGGTTGGGGAGTGGTTAATGCACCCTTTAATTGGAAAACTGGTATTTTAGCAACTGATCCAGTAGCCGTGGACGCCATCCCCGATATTGGCGAAAACCAACAAATTGTTTTCACCAAATGGCAAGGGCGTTCACCGCAAGACATTGAAGACCAGATTACCTATCCACTCACAACTTCATTGTTGGGAATTCCTGGTGTCAAGACCATCCGAAGCTCTTCAATGTTCGGTTTTTCCAGTATCTACATCATTTTTGAAGAAGATGTAGAATTCTATTGGTCGCGTAGCCGTATTCTTGAAAAACTCAATTCACTTCCTGCAAATCTATTGCCCGATGGTGTAAACCCTGCTTTGGGTCCGGATGCTACGGGATTGGGCCAAATTTTTTGGTACACCCTGGAAGGTCGAGACAAAGATGCCAACGTAACTGGCGGTTGGGATTTACAGGAATTGCGTAGCATACAGGATTATTATGTGAAATACGGATTGTCTTCGGCAAGCGGTGTTTCTGAAGTGGCATCTATTGGTGGGTATGTCCAGGAATACCAAGTGGATGTTGACCCTGAGAAAATGCGGCAGTACAACATCGGATTAAGTGAAATTGTAAAGGCGGTCAAGGAAAGCAACCAAGACATTGGAGCACAGACGTTGGAAATCAATCAAGCTGAATATTTGGTTCGTGGTTTGGGATATGTGAAATCTGTCGCCGATATCGAAGACGCGGTAGTCGCTTCTGAAAACTTCACTTCTATCCGAATCAAGGACATCGCTAATGTTCATCTTGGACCACAGACCCGTCGCGGTATTTTAGATAAAGAAGGTGCCGAAGTGGTAGGCGGCGTTGTGGTAGCTCGCTATGGTGCAAATCCATTGGAAGTCATCAATAATGTAAAAGATCAAATCGCCGAATTAGCATCCGGACTACCCACAAAAACCTTGGCAGATGGCCGTATTTCACAAGTGACTATCGTTCCCTTTTACGATCGCACACAACTTATTCAGGAAACACTTCACACGCTCAATGAAGCCCTTACACTTGAAATCCTAATTACCATTTTGGTCATCATCGTAATGGTGTTTAACCTACGCGCATCTATTCTAATCTCTGGCTTGTTGCCTGTTGCCGTTTTAATGGTTTTCATAACGATGAAGCTTTTTAATGTAGATGCCAACATTGTTGCCTTGTCAGGAATTGCAATTGCTATCGGTACGATGGTAGACGTGGGCGTCATACTCGCCGAAAATATGATTCGGCATCTGGAAGATGAAAAATTACGCTTTGGCGAAAGCGGAATAGAATACACTACAAACGAAATTATTTACAACGCAACTGCGGAAGTTTCTGGTGCAATCTTGACCGCTGTACTCACGACGATTATCAGTTTTCTACCTGTGTTTACTATGATAGGTGCTGAAGGAAAATTATTTCGACCACTCGCATTTACAAAAACAATGGCACTTTCTGCATCGCTTGTAATCGCGCTATTTTTAATACCGCCATTTGCCGCGTTTCTTTTCAGAAAAACAAACATTCGCCAGCGATCTAAACTGCTTTTGAATGGTCTTTTAATCGCACTCGGCATCACTGCACTTGTATTTGGGTACTGGCTTGGGTTGATTTTGATAGCTTTTGGATGTAGTGGTTTATTCTTTTCGCTTAAAGCGAAAAAGGAATACAACCATACCATTGCTGGCTACAGGCTCAACATCAATCAAAATGTAGTAAATATCATCATTTCCTGTATTGCTATCGTCGTGCTGTTAGCCGAATACTGGCGACCACTTGGTTTTGACCGTAGTATTCTAATGAATTTGATTTTTGTAGCGATTATCTGCTTTGGACTGCTTGGTGTATTTACAGTTTTCCGAAGATATTATGACAGCATTTTACGCTGGGCGCTTCAAAACCGATTGCTGTTTCTAATAGTTCCAACCACGGTGCTAATTTTAGGTGTGGTCATAATGCGTAACACAGGGAAGGAATTTATGCCAGCACTTAATGAAGGTTCATTTCTTTTGATGCCCACATCCTTACCGCACGCAGGTGTCGAAGAAAACAAGCGTGTACTGCAACAGCTCGATATGGCTGTGGCGAGCATACCAGAAATTGAAACGGTAGTTGGGAAAGCGGGTAGAACGGAATCTGCTCTTGACCCTGCGCCACTATCGATGTATGAAAATGTGATTCAGTACAAGTCTGAATATATGCGTAATGAGAATGGCGAGAGACAACGCTACCAGGTAAACGATGATGGTCTATTTGTTCTGAAAGATGACAAGTTCATTATCAACCCCAATAATGAAATTGACGACCGTGCTAATTATGAAGCGTCACAACTCAAAACAAATGCAACACGCAATGATTTGATTGAAGATAATGATGGCGAATATTATCGAAACTGGCGACCGGAAATCAGTAGTCCTGATGATATCTGGAATGAAATCGTAAAAGTGACCAAGTTTCCAGGCGTGACTTCTGCGCCCAAGTTGCAGCCCATCGAAACGCGACTCGTGATGCTACAAACAGGTATGCGCGCACCTATGGGAATTAAGGTCAAAGGTCCGGATTTAAAAACCATAGAAAACTTTGGACTTCAACTGGAAGATATTTTAAAGCAAGCCGAAGGTGTTAAAGAACAAGCCGTTTTTGCAGACCGAATTGTGGGTAAGCCTTATTTGTTGATTGACATTAAACGAGACCAGTTGGCACGCTATGGGATTTCCATTATGGATGTTCAGGAAGTGCTTCAGGTTGCTGTGGGCGGTATGCCACTTACCCAAACAGTAGAAGGACGTGAGCGCTATGGTGTGCGTGTACGCTATCCACGTGAATTGCGAGCAAATCCTGAAGACTTAAAAAGTATCTATGTGCCTGTATCAACTGGTAGTCCGGTTCCTTTGGGCGAATTGGTAGATATACGATATGAGCAAGGTCCACAGGTCATTAAGAGTGAAGATACCTTCTTGATTGGCTACGTGCTGTTTGATAAGCTCGATGGCTTTGCCGAAGTAGATGTGGTGGAAAATGCCCAAGCGCTCATTCAACAGAAAATCGATAATGGCGATTTGGTCGTGCCACAAGGAATCAGTTACCGGTTTACGGGAACGTACGAAAATCAATTGAGAGCAGAAAAAACGTTATCGGTAGTTGTGCCGCTTTGTTTGCTGGTCATTTTCTTGATTTTGTATTTCCAGTTCAGGTCTGTTTCTACGTCGCTTATGGTTTTTACTGCCATCGCTGTAGCCTTTGCAGGTGGTTTTATAATGATTTGGTTATACGGACAGGATTGGTTTTTCAATTTTAGCTTTTTTGGCGAGAACTTGCGGGATTTGTTCAATATGAAAACCATCAATTTAAGTGTGGCCGTTTGGGTCGGTTTTATTGCCCTTTTCGGTATTGCGACTGATGATGGTGTTGTAATGGCAACCTATTTAGACCAATCATTTAAAAGCAACGAGCCAGACAGTAAAAAAGGCATACGTCTCGCCACATTAGAAGCCGCAGGAAAAAGAATACGTCCTTGCTTGATGACCACCGTGACCACAGTTTTGGCATTGTTGCCAGTACTCACATCTACAGGAAAAGGAAGCGACATTATGATACCGATGGCCATCCCCATTTTTGGCGGAATGATAATCGACGTCACATCTTATTTCCTTTTACCAGTTCTATATAGCTGGAAAAAAGAATACCAACTTAAAAGAGCAAACAAATGAAAAATATTAAAATCATAATCTGTCTTTTGTTTGTTTCCGCTGAAGTTTATGCTGAGCGAAGACAAAGTGCGAAAGCCCATCTGAACGCACTACTAATAATGAGCATTGGACTGATTTCAATCAGCGGGCAGGCGCAACAACTACAAAGCTATATTGAAGAAGCCGTAAGTAACAATCCAGAAATTCAGGCTTTTGAACTACGCTACAATATTGCCGAAGAAAAGGTCAATGAAGCAAACTGGCTACCTAATACCGAAATAAGCGCAGGCTATTTTGTAAGTGAGCCAGAAACAAGGGTGGGCGCACAAAGAGCACGGATAGGTGTAAAACAGATGTTGCCCTGGTTTGGTACCGTTACCGCACGTGAAAACTATGCGACTTCAATGGCCGAAGCTGAATATGTGGAAATCACAATCGCCAAACGAAAACTAGCGCTCTCTGTAGCACAATCCTATTATCGATTGTATGAAACAAGAGCAAAGCAACTGGTACTCGACGAGAACATTCAACTATTAAAAACCTATGAGCGACTTGCCCTGACCTCGGTAGAAGTAGGCAAGGCATCTGCGGTAGATGTATTGCGGTTGCAAATTCGTCAAAATGAATTGCAGCAGCAAAAAGAAGTATTGGAAGAGGAATTTAGCGCAGAACAAACAACCTTCAATAATCTTCTCAATCGGGATGAAAATAGGACGGTTGATTTAGTCGCAGTAATGGAAATTCCAGAGAATGACCCCATATACGGAAAAGACGCACTATCGCTAAATCCTGAATTGCTCAAATACGATAAGCTCTACGAATCCATAGCTAAATCAGAATTGCTCAACCAACGTGAAAACTTACCTATGATAGGCTTTGGAATAGATTATCTCCCTGTAAGCGAGCGTACCGATATGAACCCAATAGACAACGGAAAAGACGTGGTGATGCCTATGGTTTCGGTTTCAATACCCATTTTTAATAATAGGTACAAGTCTATTACAAAGCAAAATAACCTACGCCAACAAGGAATAGAAATGCAAAAAAAACAACGAATAAATGTATTGGAATCCGCTTTTGCGAAAGCAATATCACAACGCAATCAGGCTCGAATTAAATTTAGAACACAATCGAAGAACTTAAAACAAGCCAAGGATGCAGAAGAGATTCTAATAAAGAATTATGAAACAGGAACGATAGATTTTAATGATGTGCTCGATATACAGGAATTGCAATTAAAATTTCAAATAAACCAGATTCAATCGGTGCATTTGTACTATAATCAGCAGTCAGTTATTAATTATTTAATCAAATAACAATGAAACATACCTATCACATACAAGGAATGACCTGCAACGGTTGCCGAAATCACGTTGAGCAAACACTTTCTAAAGTGGAAGGTGTGATTAACGCTTCGGTTAATTTAGAGAAAGAAGAGGCGACCATCGAAATGGAATCTCATATCCCTATCGAAACATTTCAGAAAGCATTGAAAGAAGATGGCGGTTCATACAGTATTCACAAACCAGGCGAGCATCATCATAAAGATGATTCCGCTTCCGCGAAAAAGCAAAAACCTAATGGCAAAGGAACAGGAATCTTCTACTGTCCAATGCATTGTGAAGGCGACAAAACCTACGACAAGCCAGGAGATTGCCCAGTATGCGGAATGGATTTAGTCGAAGAACAAAATTTGTCAGCAACGACTTCAGAACAATGGACGTGCCCAATGCACCCAGAAATTGTCAAAGAGGAACCTGGAGCTTGTCCCATTTGCGGAATGGATTTGGTACCGATGGAACCTGATTTATCTACAGAAGAGAAGACCTATAAGAATTTGCTCAAGAAATTTTGGATAGCAGTAGCCTTTACGCTTCCTATTTTCCTAATCGCTATGAGCGAAATGATTCCCAACAATCCGCTATACGATGTAATGGAACAGAAATGGTGGAACTGGATTCAATTTGGGCTTTCCATTCCAGTAGTGTTTTATGCTACTTGGATGTTCTTTGAACGTGCTTATCGAAGTATTAAAACCTGGAATCTCAATATGTTTACACTAATCGGTATAGGTGCAGGCGTGGCTTGGCTCTTTAGTGTTTTCGGGATGTTGTTTCCAGACTTTTTTCCTGCGCAATTTAAAACGGAATCAGGAGCAGTCCACGTGTATTTTGAAGCCGCTACCGTAATTCTCACATTGGTTTTAATGGGGCAGGTTTTAGAAGCACGGGCACATAGCAAAACTAATTCCGCAGTCAAAGAATTATTAAAGCTCGCACCTAACAAAGCTATTAAAGTAGTGAACGGGAATGAAGAAGAAGTCTCCATCGATCAAATTAAAAAAGGGGACTTGCTACGAGTAAAACCTGGAGATAAAATTCCTGTGGATGGCAAAATTACCGAAGGCGAAACTACCGTAGATGAGTCAATGATTTCGGGAGAGCCTATCCCAGTTAATAAAACTATAGATGATAAAGTACGTAGCGGTACCATTAACGGTAATCAATCTTTCTTGATGGAAACCGAAAAAGTAGGTAGCGATACTCTTCTTTCACAAATCATACAGATGGTAAATGATGCTAGTCGTAGTCGTGCCCCTATTCAGAAATTGGCCGATACGGTTTCAGGCTATTTTGTACCTGTTGTAGTTATTATTTCATTAATCACATTTGCAGTATGGGCAATATGGGGTCCAGAACCAGCTTATGTGTATGCTTTGGTAAATGCCATTGCCGTATTGATTATAGCATGTCCTTGTGCCTTAGGGCTAGCTACACCTATGTCTGTGATGGTAGGCGTTGGTAAAGGCGCCCAAAATGGAGTGCTTATAAAGAAAGCAGAGGCGCTTGAAAAAATGAATAAGGTAGACACACTCATCATAGATAAAACAGGAACCATTACCGAAGGAAAACCAACAGTTGAAAAAATTGGTGTTTTTGGAGCGCAATTTAGTGAAAGCGAAATTATTCATTATATCGCATCCCTTAATAATTCTAGCGAGCATCCCCTTGCCGAAGCTACCGTGAAATATGGAAAGGAGCAGAAGGTCGAAATATCAAAGACCGAAAACTTTAGTGCAGTAACGGGTAAAGGCGTAGAAGGAACGGTCGATGGTAAGAAGCTCAATTTGGGAAATGCCAAAATGATGAAGTATGCAAATGCCAAGCTGTCCTCTGAAATGGAGAGCGAAGCACAATCCTTTCAGAAACAGGGAAAAACGGTTTCCTACTTATCCATTGATGGCGAAGTTTCAGGCTATGTGGTTATTAGCGATAAAATAAAAGAAACGAGTGCCAAGGCAATTAAAGAGTTACAGGACAAAGGCATCGAAGTAATAATGCTTACAGGAGATAATCACGAAACTGCTCAGGCAGTAGCGAGTGAACTCAACCTTACCGATTTTAAAGCGGGAATGTTACCTGAAAACAAGCTGGAGGAGGTTAAAAAACTACAAGAACAAGGTCACGTAGTTGCAATGGCGGGGGACGGTATAAACGACGCGCCAGCTCTGGCAAAAAGTGATGTGGGGATTGCAATGGGTACAGGAACCGATGTCGCTATTGAAAGTGCGATGATAACACTGATTAATGGCGATTTGCACGGCATAGTTAAAGCGAGAAATTTAAGCCATAAAGTGATGCAGAACATCAAACAAAATCTATTTTTTGCACTGGTATATAACACCCTAGGAGTGCCCATCGCTGCAGGGGTGCTGTTCCCGTTTTTCGGAATTTTATTATCGCCCATGATCGCTGCTTTGGCAATGAGTTTTAGTTCGGTTTCTGTAATTGCAAACGCACTAAGACTCAGAACAAAATCTATTGATTAATAATTTAAAATTCAAAAAAAGATGAACTCAAATGAAACTAATCACAACAAAATGAAAAAAGGAAATTACTCTAAGTTCGTAGGAATGCTCGCAGCATCCTTCGTCGCCATGTACATTACAATGTACCTAAATACCTATGCGTGGGACCACGTATGGTTTAGTCTAACGCGTTTTTATATGGTCTGTTTAGGGATTGCAGCAATGGCCATTATCATGTTTGTAGCCATGCGCGGGATGTATCAAAATAAAAAGAAGAATATCGCCATTGTTTTAGGAAGTATACTACTATTTGTAGGAGCTTTGGGTCTCGTACGTAATCAAAAAGCAACTGTGGGCGATGTGCTCTGGATGAAAGCAATGATCCCGCATCACTCTATCGCTATATTAACCAGCGAGCGCGCCGATATTCAAGATCCCGAAGTAAAGCAATTGGCTGAAGATATTATAAAAGCACAACGAAGAGAGATTGAAGAAATGAAGCAAATGATAGAACGATTGGAAAATAGTAAATAATTGCATTAGGGCGCTCGGGCGGGCTTTTCGCTATATCTTTTTTGTGCAGAAAAGCACTAAAAAGGATGCCGCTGCAATCCCTAGCGCACATCGTGCATACAATTAAACTTTAGTAGTTATGAACAAGAATATTTTATACATAGCAATCGCAGTAACTGTGGGTTTAGCGGCAGGCTGGCTCATTTTTGGAAGTTCTGGCAATGATGCCAATACCAACAAAGATGGAGCTAACACGACCAACTCTCACAACCACTCAGATAAGTCGGAAAACCAAATGTGGACCTGCTCCATGCACCCACAGATTATGCAATCAGAAGCTGGCGATTGTCCTATATGTGGTATGGATTTGATCCCAGCCGAATCTAGTGCAGATGGTCTTGCCATGAATGAGATTAAAATGACAGAGAACGCGATGGCACTGGCCAACATTCAAACTACTATTGTGGGTAATGGTACTATGTTAGAAGATGATGGACAGATTTCACTTTCGGGCAAAATCGCCACCAACGAAGAAAACAATGCGGTCCAAGCAAGTTATTTTGATGGGCGTATTGAGCGCTTACATGTGAATTATGAAGGACAAAAAGTAAATCGTGGTCAATCACTGGCCACCATTTATGCGCCAAATTTGGTCGCTGCACAACAAGAATTGCTCACGACAGCTTCTTTAAAAGAATCGCAGCCAGCATTGTATAAAGCAGTGCGAAATAAATTAAAAAATTGGAAGCTTTCCGATAGCCAGATTGATGCCATAGAATCCTCTGGAAACGTGCGCGATAATTTCCCTGTATATGCCACTGTCTCAGGTACTGTTTCAGAAGTGATGGCACATGAAGGTGATTATGTGAAACAAGGTCAGCCCATTTTGAAAGTAAGCAATTTGAATTCGGTTTGGGCAGAATTTGATGCTTATGAAAACCAAATTTCAAATTTAAATGTAGGTCAAAAAATAAAAGTAGTAACCAATGCGTATGCCAATAAAGAATTTAATGCCATGGTTTCTTTTATTGACCCAATCTTAAATAATGCAACGAGAACGGTTACTGTAAGAGCAACACTTAAAAATACAGATGATCTCTTTAAACCAGGAATGTTTATTACAGGTAAAATTGATGGAGAATTAAAAAAGGATATTGAAATAATTTCTGTTCCTGCAACTGCCGTGATGTGGACAGGGGAACGTTCATTGGTTTATATTAAAACTCGGCCAACTGAACCAATTTTCGAAATGCGCGAAGTAACCATTGGTAACCGAAATGGCGAAATTTATACAATTACAGATGGCTTAAAAAATGGTGATGAGATCGTAACCAATGGCACATTCACAGTAGATGCTGCCGCACAACTACAAGGTAAAAAATCTATGATGAATCAAGGAGACAGTGGTGATTCTATGAAGCCAATATCTAAAATGGAACTGCCTGCCAGCGAGAGAGAAATGAAGTTTTCAGAGAATTTTCAAAATCAATTTAAGATGGCGCTCAAGCCTTATCTACAGATGAAGGATGCTTTAGTAATGAGCGATGCAAAGCAGGTTTCAACTTTTGCGAGAACGACATCAAAATCTTTAAAATCTATAGAAATAGACAGTCTTGAGCCCATGGTAAGGTCACTTATTAAGAAAAGCATTGAAAGTTTAGATATAATGATGGAGAATGGCGATCTCGAAAAACAACGGGAGCAATTTGTAACGGTAAATAAAAATTTAATTCCAATAGCAACCAAGATGAAAAGTATGCAACCCGTACTATATGTTCAGAAATGTCCTATGGCGAATAACAATAATGGTGCACTCTGGTTGAGTATTGAAAAAGAAATTCGCAATCCTTATTTTGGGGATGACATGCTTACCTGTGGTAGTGTGATCGAGGAGGTAAAGTAAAATAGCTCTGTATCACACAGAACGGTATTCTTGCTGATGGACCTACCCAACTATAAATTTTGAACTAAGGGTAGGGGAACATACAACTACGTAAATAATGAAATTAATGAGACATAACTAGTAATTAGACAGTCCTATCTAAAATTAGAGTGGGTTTATACTCGAGAATTAGATTAGGATGGAGGTAGAGATATTAGCGACTAATACCATGATATTAAGTGCTTGGTTTAAGATGTATGGTTTTCGAAATATTCGTAAGTAGCAATTTGTGAACGTACTTTTGGCTGATCGTTTTCTACAAATTTGTTTTTTTGTTCCGAATCGATAATGCGTGCTTTTACATTGTCGGCAAGCTGAATATCGATAAGTTCCCGAATTGTTTTTTTGTGGTCCTCATCATAAATAGGTGTTACTACTTCAATTCGGTGGCTTAAATTACGCTTCATCCAATCGGCAGAACCTATATAAATTAATTCTTCTCCTACATTTCCGAAAATATATACACGGCCATGTTCTAGAAAGCGATCTACAACCGAAGTAACTGTTATGTGTTCACTCTGCCCTTTAATGCCAGGAACTAAAGAACAGATACCTCTAATCAATAAACGCACTTTCACACCGGCATTACTCGCGCGATATAAAAGTTTGATCATGTCTTTATCCTCAAGGCTATTCATTTTAAGAATGATATAAGCCTCTTTCCCTTCGTTAGCTGCTTCGATCTCGTTATTTACCATTTCAGCAAATTTTACGCGCGTGGTAAATGGAGAGACTAATAAGCGCTTGGTCTTAGGAACAATGATCGTTCGGTCTAGTACTAAAAAGAGTTTGTTTAATTCTTTGGTAATCTTTTTATGAGCGGTCATTAATCCGAAATCCACGTAAAGTGTAGCGGTTTTCTCATTAAAATTACCAGTAGCGATATAGGCATATCGTTTTGTTTCATCCTCTACATTGCGTTCAATAAGGAGGATTTTAGAATGCACTTTAATATCTGGATAGCTATAAATAACATTTGCACCATTGTCTTCAAAAATAGCGCCCCATTTAAGGTTGTTGTTTTCGTCGAAACGGGCTTTAACTTCAATGAAAACCGTTACTTCAACTCCTTTTTTGGCTGCGAGAGCAATGGCATCATTTAAACGGGATTTTTCTGCAGCGCGATAAATGGTGATCTTTAATTTTGTGACCGTTGGATCTACAGCTGCCTCCTCCACTAATTGAATAATGGGTTCGAATGACTGATATGGATAGTGCAACAGTTGGTCCTTAGCTTCAATTGCTTCAAAAACTGTGTCGTAATTAGAAAGCATAGGATGCTCTAAAGGAGGGAGTTCTTTAATTGAAAGATCTTTATTTGTTGGATTTGGAAATGCAAAAAAGTCTTTAAAATTATGATACACACCCCCTTCAATAATATCGGTGTTATTTACATCCAACGCATTCTTTAATAACTCCTGAAATTTCTTTGGAATAGCAGGATCCATTAATACTCGGGTGGCTTGCCCAGTATTACGTTTTGGAAGCGATTTTTTAATCTTTTCCATTAAATTTCCCGAGAATTCATCTTCAATATACAATTCGGCATCGCGTGAAATCTTGATAGAATAAAAATTTAGATTCTCTTCTTTCTTGGGAGTTTGTTTTAAACTGTATTTTAAAACATCATCTATAAATGTGATGTAGTAATTTCCATTTTGCTTCGGAAACACAAAAAATCGAGGTTCTTCTTTCGGAATTTCTACGATTTTTAGCGTGTCTTCATTTTCAAATGCGGTAAGGTATAAGGCTTCGTTGCGAACAAAAATACTGTTCTTGTCTTTGGTGCTGTAATGTTCAATATTTAGTTTCGCCTTTAGAGTGTCTTCAAAATAGTTTTGAGCAACCAATTTCTGAGTGCTTGAAAATTGAGTATGATCGATAAGATGAATGCATTCCTTTTTTAACTGCGGAATGATTTCAGTTTTAAAAATTCTTCCAAATTCTTCTTGCTGAAGGTGAACTTGATGTTTAATTTCTTTTAAAACCTTATTGGGTTTAGTAATAAGCTTTTTTCTAAGAGGCTTTTCGATATTCTTAATTTGCCGAATGTCGGAAACACGAACTCTAAAAAACTCATCAAGATTAGAAGAAAAGATCGCCAAAAATTTAATGCGCTCGTATAATGGATTTTTCACATCGGATGCTTCTTGTAAGACCCGGTGATTAAATCGAAGCCAAGAAAGGTCCCGATGGTAGTATTTTGTGTTATAAAGTGATGCCATAGTCTGGTCGCAAAGAAAGGAAATTCAACGGCAACCCACTGTTTTGGAAATGTTAAGTTTTAGAAATCTTTTGGAAACTTAACCTCTTATATTATAGCTAAAACAACCCGTGAAGTTCGGCGTCGATCTTATTAATCACTTGTCCTAAATGTTCTGGATTATCAACAAAGTCTAAATTGTCAACATCGAGTATAATAATGTTTCCCTTATCGTAATTATGAATCCAAGCTTCGTAACGCTCATTTAATCGGCTTAGATATTCAATACTAATAGAATTTTCGTAATCGCGTCCCCTTTTGTGAATCTGGCTCACTAGATTTGGGATAGAACTTCGCAAATAAATTAGCAAATCGGGTCCTTCGGTGACACTTTCCATTAAATCGAATAACGACCGGTAATTTTCGTAATCTCGATTGGTCATTAATCCCATGGCATGAAGGTTGGGCGCAAAAATATAGGCGTCTTCATATATGGTTCGATCTTGAATAACATCTTTCCCTTTTTCGCGAATTTCCAATATTTGTCGAAACCTACTGTTTAAAAAATAGATCTGTAAATTAAAAGACCAACGCTCCATCTGATTGTAAAAATCATCTAAATACGGATTGTCTTCTACGTCTTCAAATTGCGGTTTCCATTTATAATGCTTCGCTAGTAAACGAGTGAGTGTTGTTTTTCCTGAGCCTATATTTCCTGCAATTGCGACGTGCATACAACTTACTTCTTTGGTTGAGTTATTGATAAAGTGTGGAGTGTTTTTCCGTCGTAAATATAGAGGAAATCCTGTGTTAGCTGCAAGTCTTTTATAGTGTTTTCGGAGACCGGAAGTTTTATTGGGGTGATTGTGTCTTCAGTAATAGTGTATAGTTGATTTTCTTTCAGGGCAATACGAGTTTCATTGTGTTGCACCACTTTTGTAAATCCGTTGTTATCTTTTTCTGAAAGTAAACTTCCGTAGACATTAAATGTTCTAAACTTAAATTCGGTTAGCGTAAAACAGTAATTGAAATTACTTGCTTGCGAGATCAGCTTTCCTTCAAAGGGTTGAGAAACCGTGGTTTTCCGGTTGTCTCTATAATTGTAAAGTTCTAGCTGTTGCGTATCTATATTGAAGATCCAAAGTCTGTTATTACCCGCATTCGTTGCAGTACTTACATTTATAAATTCTGGCAAATTATTGAAGCTTATACGCTCCATTTCACTTAGTTTATTATCGAGCAAGACCACAGTATTGGTATCTTCGTAAAAAACGACCACTTTTAACGGATTAATAATATCTACCGAAGTAATGGTGCCTAATTGTAGATCGTTAAAAACAAAAGAACCGTCGGGGCCTTCTTTGTGAAGTACAAAATCTTTGGTGTAATAGGTGTTGTTATAGGGGTCGATACCCACAAACGAATCGGCTATTAGTAGTGCTTCCGAGCCTTTTTCGAACGTTTGTGCCACGCAAAGTTGCGACACTAATAAGAGAATAAAGTAAATAGATTTCATACAGGAAGCAAGATACAAAAAAGGGGGGTGAGCTTTTTAATTTGAAACTATTAATTGTTTTCATAGTCTATTAAATAACTATAAACCATCTTTATGAAAACACAGTACATTAAATTTTGTTTGATTTTCCTTGGAATATTTTCCGCAAATGCCCAAGAGATAACAGGAATTGCAACCTATAAGACACACCTCAAAATCGATTTTCCGAAAGACAGTATCGTGAAACCTAGTGCTGCGCTCAATGATATTCATGCAAGTCTTTTGAAAGCGAATCAAAAAGAATACGCTCTTCATTTTTCTTCTTCAGAATCGTTTTACAAAGAAGTTGCAAAATTGACAGCCCCAACCGCCGGATCCTTGGGAATTATTTCCGGTATGTCTGTTGGAGGTTTTGATGAAACTTATAAAAACATCAAGGCAGCTCGTTATTTACGAGAAACACAGATTATGGGAAAAGAGTTTCTAATTGCAGATACGCTTCAGAAAAAAAACTGGGTGCTGGAAAAAGAGAGCAAAACAATTGGCGAATACGTTTGTTTTAAAGCGACTTTTACTGAAGAAGTAACAGTCGATAAATTTAATAGTAATTCTTCAATGTACGATGAAGTGAAAGAGATGCGAACCGTAGAAGCATGGTACACTCCGCAAATTCCCGTTGAACATGGTCCCGGCTTATTCTGGGGATTGCCTGGTTTGGTGCTAGAAGTGGCCGATGGAGATACTAAGATCCTGTGCTCTAAAATTGTATTAAATCCGAAAAAGAACATTGAGATAAACATTCCGAATAAAGGTACTAGAATAACGCAGGATGAGTTTGATAAGCTGAAAAAAAAGAAGTTAAGGGAGCAATTGGAATTTGCGAAGCAGCATTAATTTTTTCTGAAACCGAACCTTTTCAAAGTCACTTTAACCATTATTTATTTATTGACCTTGAAACAATAAAGATTAAGTGTCGTCTTTAAATTGAAATTTAATTTATATAGTATGAAAGCAAAATACTTCTTGTTTAGTTTTTTTTTCTTCGGAATAGTATCTGCCATCGCTCAAGATTTTAATGGAATTGCAACTTACAAAACACATCGTAGTGTCGATCTAAAAATGGACAGTACGCAAATGAATGTTGAAATGCAAGCCTCCTTACAAGCGCAACTACGTAAACAATTTCAGAAAGAATATACCCTTTCCTTTACACCTTCAGAATCTATTTATAAAGAAATAGAAAAATTAGACACACCCGCTCCTTCTTTAGGCGGTGGTATTACAATTACCGTAGGAGGTTTGTCTGATGTTCTATATAAAAACCTTAAAAATTCACAATACGCTCGGCAAACAGAATTCATAGGAAAAGAGTTTCTCGTAAAAGACTCTTTGGCTGTAGAAGATTGGGTGCTAGAGAAGGAAAGTAAAAATATTGGAGAATATATTTGTTTTAAAGCAACCCTAACCAAAGAGGTTACAGAAGAAACCTATAATAGTGAATTAGAGGACATCGAAATGGTTACTAAAACTCGTGTTACTACCGCCTGGTACACCCCGCAAATCCCCGTGCAAAACGGACCCGAAATGTACGGCGGACTTCCAGGTTTAATTCTAGAGATAAGTGAAGGAGACTATTCAATTTTGTGTACGAGAGTGACTTTAAATCCAAAAGAACCTTTAAAGATTGAGGTCCCAAAAAAGGGGAAAGAGATTAGTCAAACAAAATTTGATGTCATTAAAAAAGAAAAAAGCCGAGAAAGTATAGAAATGATGAAAAGTAACCGGAAATCGAACGATGGAAAATCATTTAGTATAAAGATAGGAGGTTAAATTTACTTTAAAAAATGTGCATGCCGATAAAACCTTCCGAAGAAATTAGAGTCAAAAACAATGTAACTTTATTTGCATTTTGCTACTAATAAGTGACTTTAAAATATAACTATGAAATTCTCACACCTTATACTACTATTTCTTTTTACAGCAACTTCGTTTGCACAAAATATTAGCGGGAAAGCCTACTACCAGTCTAAAACCACGGTCGATCTGGACGAATTTGGAAACCGGGAAATGACCGAGGACATGAAGAAAATGATCATGCAGCGTATGAAAAATTTTCTCGAAAAGACCTACATACTTACCTTCAATAATAACGAATCTATTTACAAAGAAGAAGAAAAACTGGAAGCAGGCGCAGGAAATGGAGGCTTCGGAATGATGATGGGAAGTTTTAGTCCTGGTGCGCAGTATAAAAACTTGGAGAAAAATCAAATTTTGGAAGAGCGTGAGTTCTTCGGAAAAGAATTTCTTATTAACGATACCATTACGAAATTGGATTGGGAGATTGGAAAAGAATCGAAAATGATCGGACAATATCTTGCTATAAAAGCTACTGCTGTAAAACAGATCGATGAAAACGATATAAGTATGGCTCGGCGACGTGGAAATAGAAAAGATGACGAGAATAAAGAAGGAGAAGTTGCAAAAGACAGTACGAGTTCAGAAGATCCGTTTGATCAAATAGAAGTGCCAAAAGAAATTCTGGTAACAGCTTGGTTTACGCCTCAGATCCCAGTAGGAAATGGTCCCGGTGAATACGCAGGTCTGCCTGGTTTGATTTTGGAATTAAATTTCTACCGAACTACTATTTTATGTTCTAAAATCGTATTAAATCCTAAAGAGGCAGATGCGATCGATGCTCCTACCAAAGGAAAAGAAGTATCTCGAATTGAATATAATAAGATCGTAAAAGAAAAAACCGACGAAATGCGAGCAAATTTCCGAGGACGAGGAGGTCGCGGCGGACGTTTTGGTGGATAAACCGATTAAAAAATACATTCTAAACTTTACTTAGCCCATATTCCGTTAGGGATTAACCAACCAATTGCATGAAAAATCTACTCTTAGTAACAGTGTTATTTGTTACGGCAATAGCTTCGGCCCAAAGCATAAAGGTGCGGGGCACCATTAAAGACAGTATTGGAGATCCTTTAGAATTAGCAAATGTTATTGCCACCGTTGAGGGGAGCGGCGATATCGAATCGTATGCGATTACCAATTATGAAGGAAGGTATCAATTAGATCTTCCAAAAAATGGGACGTATCTTTTAACAGCAAGCTTTTTAGGGTATGAAACAGTGAGAAAAACAGTGGTGATTCCTGAAGATGGCGAAGACAGGGAGGATCATTTTATTCTAAATTCACTTGCCGATGAACTAGAAGGTGTAGAGATTACCTACGAAATGCCTGTAACGGTTAGTGGAGATACTATATCGTATAATGCCGACTCTTTCAATACTGGAAATGAGCGTAAGTTGGGAGATGTAATGAAAAATTTACCTGGAGTTGAGGTAAATGAAGATGGAGAGATCGAAGTGGAAGGTAAGGCGGTAACAAAAGTTATGATCGATGGGAAAGATTTTTTCGATGGCGATTCAAAATTAGCTACTAAGAACATTCCTGCCGATGCGGTCGATAAGGTACAGGTACTTCGTAACTATAATGAGGTAAATCAAATGCGTGGATTGGGGAACGATCAAGACAATGTTGCGATCAATATCAAGCTAAAAGAAGGAAAGAAAAACTTTTGGTTTGGTGAGGTTACTGCAGGAGGCGGGGTTATTGGTGAAGACGAAGCTGGCTATCTGGCGCATCCAAAACTTTTTTATTACAGTCCGAAGTACAGTATTAATCTCATTACCGATTTCAATAATATTGGAGAAGTTCCCTTTACACCCCGGGATTATTTTAATTTCACAGGAGGTTTTAGAAACTTTAATCGCGGCGGTGGTACCACCTTTAATATTAGTGAAAGTGATCTTGGGTTTGCAGTAGCACAGAACAATCGCGCCAGTGAACTTGAATCAAAATTTATTGCAGGAAATTTTAGTTATGCAGCTTCAAAAACGTTAGATCTAAGTGGTTTTGCCATTCTTTCAGATAATAAAACGAATATTGTAAATAATAACATCCGGCAATTTATAGGAACGGGTACTACGGAAACTACAACGAGTACGAACGATCAACGAAGTCAGTTAGGAATGCTGAAACTAAGCAGTGTTTTTAAACCGAATGTAAACTTTCAGTTAGACTACGATGCTTTGATAAAATTGTCGAAACAAACTGAAGATGCTGGAACGCTTTCGATTGTAAATAGCTTTCCGAATGATATTTCCGAAGTAAAAGAAAACACTCCTGTTTCTATAAATCAGAACACCAACGCTTATTATACACTAGACGACAAGAATATTTTTGCGGGACAGCTTCAACATTTATATCAGAATGAAGACCCTTTTTATAATGCGATTCAAGATGCAATCCCATTTCCGGGCGTGTTCACACAGGGGGAAAATGGAGAGATTTTCGATCCTTTAGAAGCCTCAGACCGGTACAATATTAATCAGCGAAAAAAGGTTGTTTCCAATAAAATAGACGCAAAAATTGACCATTATTATGTGCTGAATAATACCAGTAATTTAAATTTTACTTTGGGAGCCACTTTAAGTTCACAGCAATTTGATTCGGGGATCTTTCAGATTTTAGATAATGGAACTACAAATACTTTTACAGAAGCCGATTTTAACAACGATGTTACCTATAATTTTAGCGACATTTTTCTCGGGGCACATTACAAAGTTAAATCGGGAGAGTTCATTTTCACTCCGGGACTCACACTGCACAATTACACATTAAAGAACGAACAACTAGGTACTACAGTGAAGCAAAACGACTGGAAAGTGCTTCCCGATGTAAATGTGATTTGGGAAATTAAAAAGAGTGAAAATTTACGTTTTAATTATTCGATCGCCGCGCAGTACACCGACATTAATGATTATGCACGTGCGTATGTTTTTAATGATTACAACAGATTATTCCGCGGAAATCGTAATTTGGAGAATGCTCTTTCACATAATTACAATCTAACCTATTTTAGTTTTAACCTTTTTAATTATACCAATGTAAGTGGTTCTTTAAATTATACACGCCGCATCGATGGATATAAAAATAATTCAAGAATAGAAGGGATTAGCCAAGTAGGAAGTCTGTTTAATATCGATAGTAATTTCCCTGATGAAACTTGGTCGGCTTTTGGAAGGTTCAGTAAACGCATCAAGAAATTACAATTCGCTATTAGCGGTAGTGTATCATTAAATACGTCGAACAACCTTATTAATGCTGATATTCGGGAAAGCAAAAATTTTACTCAGAATTATAATCCCAGTGTTCGTAGTAATTTTAAAGAGTGGCCTAACTTCGAAGTTGGGTACCGTTTAAATATTAATGAATACGAAAATGGAGGAACGGTGAATACTTTTTTCACCAACCGACCGTATGTAAATCTTGATGTTATTTTCTTAAAGGACTTTACATTAAATGCAGAATGGGATTACTATAAGTATACCAATAAAGCAAATACAGTAGATAACAGCTATTCGTTTGTAAATGCTAATTTGTATTATCAAAAAGGGGAAAGTCCGTGGGAGTTTCAGATTCAGGCGACTAACCTCCTAGATACAAAATCGATTAACAGTGATAGTTTTAATGAACAATTTAATACGACTTCGGAATATGCGGTGCTCCCTCGCATCCTTATGTTTGTGGTAAAATATGATCTTTAAAAGAAGACGAAGGAATAGAGATGAGGATGTAATTTGAGATGTAATAGAAAAGCCAACTAGTTCGCTACTGGTATCCTGAGCTTCTTGAAGGATTATTTGAAGTTTTAATGAAGAATGAATAAGAAATAATTAGGATGATTTGAAAACTTCTACATTAAATTATACCTTCATTATGGGAAGCTTCTCGAGGCACGCTATAAAAATCTGTTAACGACACCTGCTAACTGTGTTCATTTTGTACCTTTAATACTTCAAACCTTATTATTTCATAAAATGCGGAATATCCTCTTCGGAATTGTAATAGCCCTTATTATTGTTTTTGGACTCCGGTATTGTGAACATCAAAAAGATGAACGGGAAGTTCTAGAAGCTAATACAGCCCTTATTGAAAAGCAACTTAAAAACGTTGGTAAATTGATTGTTACCGAAGGTAATTATGCCCAAGTGTTTAGTTACAGCGACAGTAAAGACCTAATGATGGGATTGTTCGATGCGCGAAAAAAAGCATTGGTAGTGGTAAATGCCGAAGCATCGATCTCTTATGACCTAAGCCTGGTGGAAACCCAGATCGATGAGGTAAGTAAAACCGTAAGTATTGTTTCAATTCCCGAACCAGAACTTAAGATCAATCCCAATATTGAATATTACGATGTCACGCAGGATTATCTTAATCAGTTTAATGCAAACGATTATAATACTATCAAAAAACGCGTGGAGAACTCACTTCGTTCTAAAATTGAAGCTTCAGAACTGGTTACTAATTCACAAAATCGTCTGATTTCAGAATTACAGAAAATCTATATTCTTACCAATTCTATGGGTTGGACCTTACGATATCAAGGAGAACCTATGAAAGAAGAAGATGATCTTCAGAAAATAAAAATGTAATAGAATTTTTTTACTTTTAATGAGATCACTTCCCTATCCGTCCTCAAGGAGGAGGTTATTGTAAAGTCCTTAAGTGTTACAGGTTTTTTTACACGTACTTATTGCGATCCTCTTTCAACTTAAAACTATGAACACCTCCCTAATCCTCTTCAAGGAGGGAAATATTGCAACAATTATTTTGGGAGTAGAGGAGCGTTTTTTATCTTCAACTACCAACTACCAACTACCAACTACCAACTACCAACTACCAACTACCAACTACCAACTACCAACACTTTTAAATCATATACCGTTCTGCATGTCCATTGGTTACCAACCATTCATTTACGTCGAGATCGCCCAGCATGATATTTGCAAGATACCTTCCGTATTTTCCCTGTTTGTCTTTGAACGATCGAATCTGAACATCTTTATCTAAAATCATATCGCGCAGGATATCTCGAACGATTAGTCCCCGTTCCCGTTCTACTCCGCGAACTTCTGGTGTGTCAATTCCATAAAGGCGTAATTTCATTTCTTGGGTGTGGAGAAATCCTAAGTCGACTAATGCGGTCACGGTATCGCCATCGTACACGGCGATAATTTTTGCGTTGTAATGATACATACCAAAGGGTATTGAATAGAGGAGGAAATCTCTAAAGGTATAAAATATTTTGTAAACTCCTAATAAGTAGCTAGTTGTTTAGTTTTTTATAAAGCGACGCCCAGCCGCCACCATTCATAGCTTCCACACCACCGCCTTTTAAAATAGCGGCAGCACTTCCACTTCGTACTCCACTTGCACAACAAGTGATTACAGGTTTGTTCCATTTTTTTATTTCAGAAATTTTACCCTTTACTTGTTGCAACGGGATGTGTTTCGATCCCGGAATGGCACCGCTTTCATATTCACTCTTGCTGCGAACATCTAAAATCACTGCATCACGATCTTTAAAATCTTGAATCTTTTTTGTTTTGTTTCCGAAGAAAAAATCAAACAATCCCATAATTAATGCCCGAAAAGTCGGGTGCCTTTTATGCCTGTGAGTACAGGGCTTACATTAGTAAATGTATTTGTAAATCACCCCTCAGTTTTCACCACTGGTTGCTCTAGCAATGCTAACCCTCCATCGATAAGGTGTGCAATTTCGGGTCTTATTTCTTTTAGGTTACTTAAATAAGCGAACACACGATTCGAAAAATCAGAAGAATTAGATGTTGCCAATTCGTAAATTTCAAGAGGTAATAACCAATCGTTTGGATGTTCTTTTACTACCTTTTTAAATATATTCGATAAAGTAGTTTCATCTAAATGCTGTGTATCGGTAGATCGCTCATTTCTCAATCTTCGCACTTTTGCATACATATCGTTTAGGGCTTTTTCTCCTTCAGATAGTTCCATGCGAATGGTTTCACTCGACGGACTATGATGCACCAGATCGAACGATAAATAATCGGCAGCTCCGGCAAACGCCGAAACAATCTCTTTCCCTACGGCCATGTCGAAATCACCGTCTTTTGGAGAAAACAATATTTCATCTTTGTATGTGACCGTGCAATCGGTGAACTGAATCAACATTAACTCTCCTTTAATATTTCGCATCCCAGTAACGTTCATCCCTTTCACCTTAATACCGCTTTCAAACTCAAACTCGATCGGCTTTCCGTCGTAAAAATTATAGGCAGAAAGATCCCGAGGTCCCATATTTTCAATGGCAAGGTTGATGCCCTTCAGTTTGCCTAACGGACTCCTAAAACCATTTTGGTGACGCGAGATTCCATGCCCGATCACTTCCGTTTCCCGAAAAGCCAAAGCTGTTTTTCCTTCCGTTTCAAAATAAACTACTTCGTTATCTTCATTGCGGATCATTCGGGTAAAATTCCCTGTAATTTGTAATCCTGTGCTAATTTCGATCGTTCCCAATTGTTTCGAATCGATTAATTTTTGCAATCCGCGCCAGCCCCCTTTTCGAACTGCCATGGTATTTGCAAATTCCTCTAGTACTTCCTGTAGATATGCGAAATCGGGTGTGACATACAGTTGAGGTTGCGGTTTTGTGATATCAAAATCCTGATACGCAGCGTCGATCGAATAGGGAATCTTTTTAACTTCCTCTTTCATACACCATGTACTTTCTCCAATCGAAGAAAGCAAACCAGCACCATAAATTTTAGGATCTTCAACAGTTCCGACCATTCCATACTCCACGGTCCACCAGTGCAGGTTTCTAATTAGGGCGATTTCCGAAGGAACTACTTCTTTTTGTTGTAAGATTTCCACTTGGTCTTCTACGGCTTTAATTTGTTCTTTCGAACTACCTTCCGCTTCTTTCACAATGGAAAGTTCCCGAACCGCTTCGTACAATTCAAAATCATGAGCACTCGAAATTGCCTTCGCACCAATTTCTCCGAAACGTCGTAAATATTCTGCATAATCGGGGCTGGCAATAATTGGTGCATGCCCGGCTCCTTCATGAATAATGTCGGGAGCAGGGGTGTATTCAATGTTTTCTAATTGGCGAATATCACTAGCAATCACCAGCACTTTATACGCCTGAAATTCCATAAAGGCATTCGGCGGAATAAACCCATCAACAGCCACCGCTGCCCAGCCAATTTCCTTCAAAATACGGTTCATCCCATACATCGACGGAATCGTTTCGATCGAGATCCCCGTTTTTTGAAGTCCGTCCAAATAACTTTCATGCGCCACTTTACTAAGATAGTCCACATTTTTTCGCATCACATACCGCCACACCGCTTGGTTTATGGGCGTGTATTGTTCGTAATTTTGCGGTTTGATATACTGCTTTAAATGCGGCGGCAATCGGTCTAAAAGTTCATTGCTTTCAACAGGCTGTTTCATAGGTTCAAAAATACTATTTTTTGGGCGTTCCCCACCTACGCTTTCAAAAAAGAAAGCTTCGGTGGGTCGGGCTTTCCGCGCTACACGGTAGCTTGCTGCAATCCCTAACGCAGATTCCCAACGATAATTACTATCTTGCATTCCCATGAAAACCGGCACCCGAAAACAAGAGATCGTCCATGTAGCTTCCCAGCTCTTTAAAGAGAAAGGGTACAATGCTGTTTCTATGCGTGACATTGCCAAAGCATTAGGAATGAAAGCGGCTAGTTTGTACAATCATATTAGTGGAAAACAAGAGCTTCTTGCCACCCTTATCATGGAAGTTGCCTATGAGTTTACTTCCGGGATGGAAACGGTATTGCAGCAGCAATCATCACCTATTCAAAAGATTGAGCAGCTCATAGAAATTCACATCGATATTACCGTAAATTTTTCCGAAGGACTGGCAGCCCTTAACAACGATTGGATGCATCTTGAGAACGAAGATTTAAAAGCATTCGTTGCGATGCGGGAAAGTTACGAAGCGAATTTTAGAGACATCATAAAAGCAGGAATTGCTTCCGAAGAAATTAAACCACGACATCCAGAAGTAATCTTATTCTCGATGCTGTCAACCTTACGAACCTTGCATTTATGGTACGAAAAACGAGGTAAGCTCGATGTAAATATTCTTAAAAAGGATATGGTGGCGGTGTTGTTAAAAGGGATCGTGTAAAATCTTTACTTTAACCCTCAATAGGAGGGAGTAGAAGTTCTCCCCCTTGAGGGGGAGTTAGAGGGGGTGTTTTTTTTGTTTGGATAGTATTATTATTTTGAATAAAAAGAGTATATGAACACCCCACCCCAGCCCTCCCCTCGAGGGGAGGGGGAGAGTTAAATCCTCCCCATTGAGGGGGAGCTAGAGGGGGTGTTTTAACAGAATAAATTAATACTTGCAATTCTAACTAACAATCGTTAGTTTTGTGTTTAAAATACGACAAAAATCAAGTGGCTACATTCTATAAAATTAAGGTTAAAGACATTTACAAAGAGACCGACGATTGCTCGGTGATTACATTCGATGTTCCCGAGGAAGCGACATCAGATTTTCATTTTAGACAAGGGCAACACCTTACTTTAAAAGCAGATATTAACGGCGAAGACATTAGGCGTTCTTATAGTTTATGTTCAAGTCCGTTGGATAACGAATGGCAAGTTGCGGTAAAATTAATCCCAGAAGGTAAATTTTCCAGTTATGTGAATACAACCCTTAAAAAAGGAGATACATTGGAAGTGATGGCGCCTAGTGGTGCTTTTGGAGTTGAGGTGAATCCCGACACACATAAAAATTATCTGTTCTTCGCAGCGGGGAGTGGAATCACTCCAGTTTTATCAATGATTAAAACACATCTCGCCGCAGAGCCGAATGCAACTTGTAAGCTGTTTTATGTGAATAGAACAGCAAAATCCATTATCTTTAAAGAAGCACTGGAACAGCTTCGAAACACCTATTTTGGGCGTTTCGAAATATATTATTTCCTCACAAAAGAACGCCGCGATATCGAATTACTAAACGGCCGCTTCGATGATGAGAAGATGAAGGTGCTTACAAATACATTTATCGATATTCCCGATACCAGTGAAGTATTTCTTTGTGGTCCCGAATCGATGGTAAACTATGTAAGTGATTATTTGGTGAAAGCCGGCTTGCCAAAAGAATTAATTCATTTCGAATTATTTGTCACCGGACTTTCCGAAGAAGATAAAAAAAGAGCAGAACGACTGGCGAAGCAAAATGTTGAAGGAGTAGAAGTAACCATCGTGGATGGCGGGAAAGAATTCCAGTTCACCATGACCAAAGATTATGATAATATTTTAGATGCGGCACTTGGAGCAGGAGCCGACCTTCCTTTTGCCTGTAAAGGGGGCGTATGTAGTACCTGTAAGTGTCAAGTAGTTGATGGAGCGGTAGAAATGAAAATAAATTATGCTTTAGAAGAAAAAGAGGTGGCTCAAAACTTTGTATTAAGTTGCCAGGCAGTACCTACTTCCAATAAAGTAACAGTAGATTTTGATGTCTAATAGCATTGGGCTTATCGCCTAACGCTTAAAGCAAAAAATTATGAGCGAACATGAAGTTAAAAAATTAGAAGAGATTTTTGAAGCACGTATTGCACGTGATGAAAAAATAGAACCGAAAGATTGGATGCCTGAGAAATATAGGAAAACACACATCCGTCAGATGTCACAGCACGCCCACTCTGAAATTGTGGGAATGCTTCCAGAAGGAAACTGGATCACCAGAGCTCCTTCGCTTCGTAGAAAAGCAGCGCTACTTGCGAAAGTACAGGATGAAGCTGGACATGGATTATACCTGTATTCTGCCTGTGAAACATTAGGGGTTTCAAGAGACGAGCTATTTGAACAACTCCATAGCGGAAAAGCCAAATACTCTTCTATTTTTAATTACCCTACAGTCACTTGGGCAGACATGGGAGCGATTGGCTGGTTGGTCGATGGTGCTGCTATTATCAATCAAGTGCCGCTATGTAATACATCATTCGGACCCTATGCCCGTGCGATGGTGCGTGTGTGTAAAGAAGAAAGCTTTCACCAACGACAAGGATACGAAATCATGCTTACGCTTTGTAAAGGAAGTGAAGAACAAAAAGAAATGGCGCAAGATGCGTTAAATCGGTGGTGGTGGCCGAGTTTGATGATGTTGGGACCTACCGATGCAGAATCGGTTCATACCGAGCAATCCATGAAATGGAAACTGAAACGAAAGTCGAACGATGAGCTGCGACAACAATTTATCGATCAGACCGTGCCACAAGCAGATATTCTTGGATTAACTATTCCAGATCCAGACTTAAAATGGAACGAAGAAACAGGACATTACGACTTTGGAGAAATCGATTGGGATGAGTTCTGGCAAGTAGTGAAAGGTCATGGTCCTTGTAATAAAGAACGTATGAAGGCGCGCGTTGACGCTTGGGAAAACGGAGCTTGGGTACGAGACGCTGCCATGGCACATGCCGAAAAGAAACAAAAGAATTTAAAAGAAGCAATATAATCTGAATTATGAAAAAGAACTGGCCACTTTGGGAAATATTTGTTCGTAGTAAAAACGGACTCGAACACCGGCATTTTGGTAGCTTGCATGCTTCCGATGCTGAAATGGCGTTGGAAAATGCAAGAGATGTTTACACCAGACGAAACGAAGGTGTAAGTATTTGGGTCGTGGAAAGTAAAAATATTACGGCCTCAAATCCAGATGATAATGGTGAGTTATTCGAACCAGCACAGGATAAGGTGTACAGACATCCTACATTCTACGAACTACCAGATGATGTAAAACACATGTAATATATACTTGAACCTGAATTCTAAATCGAAGTTGAAAATTATGGAGGCTAAGAAATTTGATTTAAGTGACCGATTGGAGAATTTTGCTGCTTCAATAATTATACTTTACAGTAAAAAGCCACAGAGTTTTGCAGGAGAGTATTTAGCTAAACAATTATAAGGTCTTCTTGCTCGTAGCCGTTAAATTACGGAGAGGCTTTAGGAGCAGGAACAAGTAGAGATAAAGCCAATAAGTTGAGAATCTGCTTGAAAGAATTAAGGGAGAGTTTGAGGAACTTGAACATTCAATCCAAAGCAAATTTATTTTCAAAAGAAAATTTAATTCCTTTAAAAGATGAGAATGATCAACTAATACGAATTATTGTAACAAGAATTAAAAACATTAAATAAGAATTTCAACTTCAACTTCAATTTCAACTTCATGAATAACAATCTATATAACTACATTTTGGGAGTCGCAGACAATTCTCTAATATTGGCGCAACGCCTCGGTGAATTGTGTGGTCACGGCCCCACCCTTGAAACCGATATTGCACTCACCAATATTTCGCTCGATCTGTTGGGGCAAACTAGAAGCTATTACCAATATGCAGCGAAGATTAAAGGAGAGGATGCTACAGAGGACAGTATCGCTTTTCTCCGGTTAGAACGCGAATACAAAAATGTGCTGCTCGTTGAGCAACCCAATACGCACTTCGGATTTGTAATCGCACGTCAATTTCTATTCGATGTTTATCATTATATGATCATGCAACAGCTTCAGAACAGCAAAGATCTTAATCTGGCAGCAATAGCAAATAAGGGGATTAAGGAAGTGAGTTACCACAAACGCTTTTCTTCAGACTGGGTAAAACGTTTAGGGGATGGTACTTCAGAAAGCAATCAGAAAATTCAGGAAGCAATCGATGCCCTGTGGCGCTTTACCGACGAATTATTCGATATACTGGAAGCCGACCAAAAAATGATTAACGAGGGTGTTGCAGTTGATGTTTCAAAATTAAAAGCCGCCTATTACGAAGAAGTTTCCGAGGTATTAAAAGAAGCGAATATTCAAATTCCCGAGAGCAAGTACTTTACCAGAGGTGGAAAGAAAGGAATTCACAGCGAACATATGGGTTACCTTCTCGCAGACCTGCAATACATGCAGCGCACCTACCCAAATATGACGTGGTAATGAATTCTCAATTCTCAACTCTCAATGCATAATATTCATAGATATGGAAAGGAAATTCGATTTAGAGGAACGACTTATCAATTTCGCTGTGGAATGTATAAACTTGTTTATGAGAACTAACAAAAGCTATGCACTCGATCATTTGAGTAAACAACTTATAAGGTCATCTACTGCTGCAGCGCTGAATTATGGAGAAGTTCAGGGTGCCGAATCATCAAAGGATTTTATTCATAAAATGGGAATCGTTTTAAAAGAATTAAAAGAATCTAGAGTAAACTTAAAAATTCAAATAAAAGCTAACTTACTTACCGAGATAACAAAAGCCGAGTCTGTACTAAATGAATGTAAACAACTTGTAGCGATATTTTCAAAAAGCATTCAAACAGCAAAAGCAAAAAAATAATTTATTGACATTGAACATTGAACATTGAACATTGAGAATTGAATATTGAAAGTTTAAATATCGAATCACATTTAATTCCAACATTGGAAACCGTAAGCGATCCCGAAATTCCAGTGCTTACGGTATTAGACCTTGGGGTAATTCGCGAAGCCGTCGAAAAGGACGGAATCATTCAAATTAAATTAACCCCAACGTATTCCGGTTGTCCTGCGATGGACGTGATTAGCGACGATCTAAAAGCTGCCTTTGCAACAATTGGAAAAGAAGTTAATGTTGAGTTGGTCCTTGCACCCGCATGGTCTACCGATTGGATCAGTGAAGAAGGGCTTCAGAAAATGGAAGAATATGGCATTGCCAGACCGCTTTCAGAAACAGCCGATAAAGACGTATTGCTCGGACAAAAAAAATTAGTAAAATGTACCAATTGCGGAAGCACCAACACCCATTTGGTCAGTCAGTT
Source organism: Cochleicola gelatinilyticus (assembly GCF_001637325.1). GTDB lineage: Bacteria > Bacteroidota > Bacteroidia > Flavobacteriales > Flavobacteriaceae > Cochleicola > Cochleicola gelatinilyticus. The sequence continues at coordinate 205,824 of NZ_LRXL01000026.1, read as the reverse complement.
TGGTTCCACGGCGTGTAAAGCATTATTCAAGTGCGACGATTGCCAAGAACCTTTCGACTATTTTAAATGTTTAAAATAACAAGGGCGTTACCATCTTATTTCTGAAATGAAATAAGAAGGTCGGGCTTTCGGCAGTCGCTTTCACTTTCGCCTCACGGCTTCAGTAAAGAGCTCCAACAAAGCCTCAATCCCTAACGCAAAAGAAAACTATTAACAAGAACAACAACCATGAAAAGCATTACCACCCACATAGAAAATAAGGTAGCAACCCTCACTTTAAACAGACCCGATAAGTTTAATAGTTTTAATCGTGAAATGGCGTTTTTATTGCAAGATGCATTAGATGCCTGTGAAAAGAACAGCGAAGTTCGGGCCATAATAATTATTGGGAACGGAAAAGCTTTTTGTGCCGGACAAGACATCGGCGAAATTACCGATCCCGATATCGATTTCGGATTTCAACAAATTCTCGACGACCATTACAATCCCATTGTACAACGAATTCGTACCATCAAAAAACCGGTGATTGCAGGCGTAAATGGAGTGGCAGCCGGAGCAGGAGCAAACATCGCTTTAGCCTGTGATGTGGTAATTGCTTCAGAAGCGGCGAGTTTTATTCAAGCATTCAGTAAAATAGGGTTAATTCCCGACAGTGGAGGAACCTTCTTTCTTCCACGGTTAATAGGGTTTCAGAAGGCCTCTGCCCTTATGATGTTAGGCGATAAAGTAACTGCTTCCGAAGCAGAAAAAATGGGTATGGTATACAAAGTAGCTTCCGTAGAAACGTTCGAAGAAGTTGTACATACAACCGCGTTAACTCTTGCAAACATGCCCACCAAAGCGTTGGGGCTTACCAAGCAGTTATTAAACCAATCCATGTCGAACGATTTTAATGCACAATTGGAGTTAGAATCGAAACTGCAAATCGAATCCGCACAAAGCGAAGATTACCAAGAAGGGGTTTCAGCGTTCGTAGCAAAAAGAAAACCAGAATTTAAAGGAAACTAATTATGATTCATAAAGTAGGAATTATTGGCTCTGGAACTATGGGAAGCGGCATTGCACAAGTAGCTGCTACTGCAGGATGTGCGGTAAAGTTATACGATGCAAATACCGAAGCACTCGACAAAGCCAAAACGTCTTTAAAAAAAATATTAAATCGGTTGATAGAAAAAGGCCGTATCGACGAAGCAGAAAAGTCCAGGATCCAATCGAACATTCAGTATGTATCTTCTTTAAAGGACTTAAGCGATTCAGAACTAACCATCGAAGCCATTGTTGAGAACATAGAAATTAAAAAGAAAGTCTTTCAAGAACTCGAAAGCTATGTGTCTAAAAAAACAATTATTGCATCAAATACGTCATCACTTTCTATCGCATCGATTGCTTCTGCACTAAAAAAACCGAGTCGTTGTATCGGAATACATTTCTTTAATCCAGCACCATTAATGAAGTTGGTGGAAGTAATTCCTGCCATTCAAACTTCCGATAAAGTGCGACGCAAAACAGCAGAAAATATTAAGAATTGGGGCAAAACCGTTGCCCTTGCTAAAGATACTCCAGGGTTTATTGTAAATCGCGTAGCGCGCCCTTTCTATGGAGAATCGCTTCGTATCTATGAAGAAGGAATCGCCGATTTTGCTACCATAGACTGGGCGATGAAACGGCTGGGAGGATTTAGAATGGGCCCCTTTGAATTGATGGATTTTATTGGAAATGATGTAAATTATGTAGTGACCGAAACTGTTTTCGAAGCTTTTTATTACGACCCCAGATACAAGCCTGCATTTACCCAAAAACGCTTTGCCGAAGCTGGATATTTAGGGAGAAAAAGTGGGAAAGGATATTATGATTATTCTGAAAAGGCAAGCAAACCGCAACCTAAAGAAGATGTGGCGCTGGCACAAAAGATCTTCGATCGGGTGTTGGTCATGCTCATTAATGAAGCAGCCGACGCGTTATTTTGGCAAGTCGCTTCCGAAGAGGATATCGATAATGCAATGACCAAAGGCGTTAATTATCCAAAAGGATTATTAGCATGGGCAAACGAAAAAGGAATCGATTGGTGCGTCGAAATATTGGATGCACTCTATAATGAATATCATGAAGAGCGGTATCGATGCAGTCCGTTGTTACGAAGAATGAATGCAAATAATGAGACATTTTTTAGGGATAAGCTGTGATATTAACTCAAAGCTTTTTTTAAAAAGAATTAATAATTAGAAATGAAAAATCTTAAACCTCAGACCGCACACCTTAAGCCTGAAGCAATTCCGTACAAAATGCTCTCACAAGATGCGTTTAGCCAATGGTTGGGCATCGAAATTCTCGAATGCGAACGGGGCCGGTGTAAAGTCGGTATGACCATTCGCAACGAAATGCTGAATAGTATGGGAAAAGCTCACGGAGGAATAAGTTATGCACTTGCCGATACCGCTTTCGGATTCTCTGCCAATACGCACGGAAAATACGCTGTCTCTATCGACACTTCGATCAATCACATTGAAGCGTTGGAAGAAGGAGATTACCTTACAGCAGAAGCGACGCTGGATCTGCAAAAAACGAAGGTCGGATTTAATATTGTAGAGGTAAAAAGAGGGGAAGAACTGGTAGCATTATTTAAAGGTGTCGCCTACAGAACAGGCAAAGACTGGGAAGAATAAAAAAATACGATGGCAAATGTCGATGTTATTATTTCAAGTCGTCATTCGTTAATTTAAAAATACAATTATGAAACAAGCATATATAGTAGACGGAATACGAACTCCAATCGGGAATTACAAAGGATCTTTAAGTACCATTCGTACAGACGATTTGGGCGCACTAGTGATTTCTGAAATTGTTAAAAGAAATCCGAATATCCCAAAAGAAGCTTATGACGATGTGATCATGGGATGCGCCAATCAAGCCGGAGAAGACAATCGGAATGTTGCACGAATGTGTTCATTACTGGCAGGATTGCCATTTACGGTACCGGGAGAAACCGTGAATAGACTATGCAGCAGTGGGTTATCAGCGATTATTCATGCGAACCGAGCCATCAAAGCTGGGGACGGAGAGCTATTTATTTCTGGTGGTGTTGAGAACATGACGAGAGGCCCCTATGTAATAGCAAAGCCTTCAAGTGCCTTCGGAACAGATGCCAAAATGTACGATAGCAGTTTCGGATGGAGATTCGTTAACCAAAAAATGCACGACATGTATGGTACCGACGGCATGGGGAATACAGCCGAAAATCTGGTAGAAAAACACAATATTACTCGTGAAGATCAAGATGCCTTTGCGTATCACAGTCAGATGAAAGCTTCTGAAGCCCAAAAAAACGGACGTCTAGCCAAAGAGATCATACCGGTTGAAATCCCACAACGTAAAAAAGACCCCATCATTTTTAAAGATGATGAGTTTATAAAACCCGGTACTACAAAAGAAATTTTAGGAAAATTACGCCCTGCTTTTAAAAAAGACGGGAGTGTTACCGCGGGTAATAGTTCTGGATTGAATGATGGAGCCGCAGCTACGATCATTGCTTCCGAAGAAGCCGTTAAGAAATATAATCTAAACCCGTTAGCGCGAATTGTAAGTTCTGCCGTAGTAGGGGTGGAACCCAGAATTATGGGAATTGGTCCCGTAGCAGCTTCTAACAAAGCGTTAGAAAAAGCAGGCTTAACAATGAAAGATATGGACGTAATCGAACTTAATGAGGCATTCGCATCGCAGGCATTAGCGTGTATTCGTGAGTGGGGGTTGCAGGATGACGACCCGAGAATTAATCCCAATGGTGGATCCATCGCTATAGGTCATCCGCTAGGTGTTACTGGTGCACGATTGGCATATTCGGCAGCGTTGGAATTAAAAGAACAAAATAAAAAATACGCCTTAATCACGATGTGTGTGGGTGTAGGACAAGGATATGCTGCGATTATTGAGAATATGAATAGCTAAAAGGCAACGAATGTAAATTACATACACATTTATTATATTTACATTTTATAAATATATTATGGCAACATTTACATCTTCTTTACCAGACGAAGTATTAGATCAATTAGCGCAGGCAGCTAAAGACCTTAAGCTTCCAAAAAATAAAATAATAGAGAGAGCTCTAAGTATATATTTAGAGCAATTAGACAGAGCCGCTTATGCAAAATCGTATAAAAAAATGGCGAACGATCCAGATATGTTGGCTATGGCAGAGGAAGGAATGGAAACATATTGCCGAATGTTGAATGAAGCAGATAAAGAATGAAAAAAGGGGATGTGTATGAGGTGTTTTTAGATCCTACACTTGGTAGTGAACAATCAGGTAGGCGTCCAGCTGTAATTATTTCAGGAGATCTGGCGAACACGAATCTTAATACAGTAATTGTGGTTCCGTTTACTACCAAGCTCAAGAAATATCATAACAACTTAATTCTGAATCCAAACAAAAAAAACGGACTTTCAAAAAAGAGTGAAGCAATGCCTATCCATATTCGCTCACTCGCTAAAGAAAGATTAAAAGTAAAAATAGGTACATTGACTGTTTCAGAAATGAATAAAATTATTGACGGTTTAGAAAAAATTATAAAATATTAAATAATGCCTTATACGGTTCCGAAAGAGAACATTAAAGGCAAGCAAGCGCAGAGAAACGATGCAAAAAACACAACACTACGTATTAGGACAATGGACAGATGGTAAGGGTGAAGGAAGTCCGATTTTAGACTCGGTAACCGGTGAACATTTTACAAGTGTAACTACCGAAGGACTCGACATCCCGGAAATATTACAATACGGACGCACACAGGGAAATGCACTTCGTAATATGACATTCCAGGAGCGTGGAAACAGGATTAAAAGCCTCGCACTATACCTTACAAAACGAAAGCAACAATTTTACGAAATCAGTTATAGAACAGGTGCCACCAAGATCGATAGTTGGGTTGATATTGAAGGAGGCTTCGGTAATCTTTTTGCCAATGCATCCCTTCGGAAACTGTTTCCCAATCAGTCGTATCACGTTGAAGGCGACCCGATCGATCTTTCCCGTGGAGGGCGGTTTATGGCACATCATATCATGGTGCCCCGCGAAGGAGTTGCTGTACATATCAACGCTTTTAACTTCCCTGTCTGGGGAATGCTTGAAAAATGCGCTGTAAATTGGATGGCAGGAATGCCCGCAGTAGTGCTACCTGCACCTCAAACAGCTTATTTAACGGAAGCCGTTGTAAAAGAAATAATAGCCTCCGGAATCCTGCCGGAAGGTTCTTTGCAACTTATTAGCGGTACCGCTAAAAATATTTTAGATACTGTTGAATCGCAAGACGTGGTCACCTTTACAGGGTCTGCCAGCACAGGAAGAATACTAAAACAACATCCAAGGCTTATTGAAGAATCGGTGCCATTCACCATGGAAGCCGACTCTCTTAATGCCGCTATTTTAGGAGAAGATGCAGTACCTGGGACACCAGAATTTGACCTTTTTATTAAAGAAGTTCGAAACGAAATGACAGTAAAGTGCGGACAAAAATGTACTGCGATTCGAAGAATTATTGTGCCCGCTAAGCTCATTGAAGATGTACAGATCGCCCTCGGAAAGCAACTCGATAAAGTGACCATTGGTGATCCCCGATTAAAAGAGGTGCGCATGGGGGCATTGGTAAATGATGCTCAGCGAAATTCAGTAAAAGAACAAATTGAAAAGATCAGCAAATCTGCCGAGATTGTGTATGGTGATTTCGAAACAGCAAAAACCATTGGTGCAGATGCAACGAAAGGAGCGTTTATGAAACCTATTTTGCTAAGGGAAGACAATCCGTTACAAAATGAAGCAGCACATATTACTGAAGCATTTGGCCCCGTAAGCACGTTAATGCCGTACGATTCTTTAGAAGAAGCCATTCAACTTTCAAAAATGGGAAAAGGTTCTTTGGTAAGTTCGATCGTGACAAACGACAATGCCATCGCAAAAGAGTACACTATTTCAGCAGCAACCCATCATGGACGTATTTTAATTCTGAATCGAGAAAGCGCCAAGCAAAGCACCGGTCATGGTTCGCCATTGCCTAATTTAATTCACGGTGGACCGGGACGTGCCGGTGGTGGAGAAGAAATGGGAGGAATGCGTGGTATTAAACATTATTTACAACGCTGTGCAATTCAGGGGTCGCCAACGACTTTGACGGAAGTTACGGGTATTTACCAACCGAAAGCAGCCTACAAAAATACGGAAGATCACCCGTTCGCCTATCATTGGGAAGATATCCAACCAGGAATGTCACTTAAAACCCATAATCGTACCATCACCGATACCGATATTATTAACTTCGGAAACCTTACGTGGGATCATTTTTATGCACATACCGACATTACCTCCCTTGACGGAAGCATTTTCGAAAAGCGAACCGCCCATGGTTATTTTATCATTGCAGCGGCAGCAGGATTATTTGTTTATCCCAATAAAGGTCCGGTAGCAGCAAACTACGGATTAGAAGAATGCAGATTCTTACGACCTGTGTATCACAACGACACGGTGTATGTACGATTAACGTGTAAACAAAAAATAGATCGCGATCAACGAGGTGCCGAATTACCTTCAGGAATCGTGAAGTGGTATGTTGAGGTGTTCGATGCAACTATAGACGAACATTCTTCAGAAGAGGAGAAAGAACAGGAGTTGCTCGCGGTGGCAACGATCTTAACGATGGTTCAGAAAAAGCAAACGGTTTTTACTGAAATGACTTCGGAAACTATTAAGAAATGCCTAAGTCGCCTTACTGAAGATACAAAACCAAAATGGGGTGTGTTAACCGCGCAGCACATGATCGAACACTTAGAACAAACCTACCGAATCGCTTCGGGAGAATTACAGGATTTCGATGTTGCTACGCCCGAGAAATACCTTCAGAAAACGTACGAATCATTATACAATTACGAGCCTTTTCCGAAGAACACCAATTTTCCGTTATTAGAAAAGGGAATTCTGGCAGACTTACAGCATCCTGATCTCGACACCGCTAAAACGAAATTTCTGGAAGCAAGAATAGAATATATGAGGTATTTTAAAGAAAATCCTGAATCAAAACTAAACAATATAGTTTTTGGAGAATTAGATAAATTCGAGTGGTATTTGCTCGAACGAAAGCATTTAAATCATCATTTTGAGCAATTTGGGCTATTGGACTAAATTGATCAAAATTCCCAAATTAGGAACTGAAGCAAAGTTTAATAATTAAAAAGATTCCCCTTCGCGGGAAGTAACCATGACAGCACCTTACGTAAAACAAAATATAGAAAACGGAATAGCAACGATCGAATTTTTTCATCCAGCGCACAACAGCCTGCCTGGAGATATTCTGGCAAAACTAGCGAATACGATCACGGAAGCTGGTGAAAATGAAGCCGTAAAAGTAATTGTCCTAAAAAGTGGTGGAGAACGTACTTTTTGTGCCGGAGCCAGCTTTAAAGAATTGATCAATATCAACGATGCAGAAACTGGAAAAGTCTTTTTTAGTGGTTTTGCGAACGTGATTAATGCGATGCGTAAATGTCCCAAGTTTATTATTGGTCGTATTCAGGGTAAAACCGTTGGAGGTGGCGTTGGAGTAGCTTCAGCAACCGATTATTGTATGGCGACAAAATTTGCAGCGATTAAACTAAGTGAATTGAATATCGGTATCGGACCCTTCGTTGTAGGACCTGCGGTAGAACGCAAATTAGGACTTAGTGGAATGTCACAAATAGCCATCGATGCGAATAGTTTTTACGATGCCGAATGGGCGCGACAAAAAGGATTGTACGCAAGTGTCCACGAATCAACCGAAGCATTGGATGTAGCGGTTCAAGCATTTGCTGAAAACCTTTGCAAGTACAATCCGGAAGCCATGAAAGAAATGAAAAAGATCATGTGGCGTGGTACCGAAGATTGGGATACATTGCTAGCCGAAAGAGCTGTGATTAGCGGAAAACTAGTACTTAGTGAATTTACAAAAGAAACATTGAAGCGGTTTAAATAATATATGAGCTTGAACATCCCTCTAAATCTCCCTTCAAAGGGAGACTTGTAACACCTCCTCTTGGAAGGGGAGGATGGGTGGGGATGTTCTGCCAGAAGTTTACTAAAATGATATACTCTTTTAAAGGACACATACCAGTAATTCACGAATCAAGTTTTGTGCATCCGCTTGCGGCTGTTACGGGGAATGTGATTATTGGCAAAAATTGTTATGTTGGTCCCGGGGCTGCAATTCGCGGCGATTGGGGTGAGATTATTTTGGAAGATGGAGTAAATGTGCAGGAAAATTGTACGGTACATATGTTTCCGGGGAAATCGATTGTCTTGAAAGAGGGAGCACATGTAGGGCATGGAGCGATTATTCACGGAGCAAATTTAGGACGTAATTGCCTTATCGGAATGAATAGCGTGATCATGGATGATGCTGAAATAGGAGAAGAGTGTATTGTAGGGGCGATGGCATTTGTAAAAGCAGAAACGGTATTTCTGAAGCGTCAGTTGATTGTTGGGAATCCGGCGAAAGCGATTAAAGAGGTTTCAGAAGAGATGATCGCATGGAAAACGGCCGGAACAAAATTGTACCAACAATTGCCTTCAGATTGTCATGAAAGTTTACAAGAAGTGGAGCCGTTGCGTAAGCTTCCGAAGCACAGACCTGTACAAGAAGATTTTTACAAGACGTTGCAGGAAATGAAAACAAACAATAAAGAATAACGAGAAAAGACGAGATGTCAGATACAAAATCAAGTAAGACTAGTACTACTTCGGCTGCTACGCGTACTGAATTTAAAATGCCCAAAATGGGTGAGAGTATTACCGAAGGAACCATCATTAATTGGTTGGTTCAAGAAGGTGATTCTTTCGAAGAAGGGGATATTCTAGTAGAAGTGGCAACCGATAAAGTAGACAATGAAGTACCGGCACCTTCAGCAGGAACGATGCTCGAGCATAAAGTAAGAGCGAAAGATGTGGTTCCGGTAGGAGATGTAATTGCTTTATTGGAACTTTCAGATAAGGTGGCTAATGCGGGTACTCAAACTTCAGAAAAAACGACCCAGCAATCCACGGGTGAATCTGGTAAAAAGAAATCCCTTCCGAAGAAAAAAGCGGCAACCACTACGAAATCCATATCAGCGAATGCTATAAATGAGCATGTGTTTATTTCTCCTCTTGTGGATAGCATGGCTCGAAAACATCATATTAGTTACGAAGAGCTTGCACGAATTCAAGGTACAGGAAATGAAGGTCGTTTGCGAAAAAGCGATGTCGTGAATTATATCAAGGAAGGGCGTCCGTTTCAGTTTGCACAAGTGGTTTCAGAAAACAACGGATTTAAAATACCCGACCTCAAATTTGATAAAGGAAAAGGAAAGATCGTCGAGATGGATCGCATGCGACAAATGATCTCAGATCATATGGTATTTAGTGCGACCACCGCACCTCATGTGACGGCGTACGTTGAAGCAGATTTAACCGATATGGTTACTTGGCGAAATGCAAATAAAGTGGCGTTTCAGAAAAAGTACAATGAAAAACTAACTTTTACCCCTTTGTTTATAGAGGCGGTTGCGAGAGCCATCAAAGAGTTTCCGATGATCAACTCTTCACTCGATGGAACGAATATTATTGTAAAAGACGATATCAATATTGGAATGGCAACTGCATTACCCAGTGGAAACTTAATCGTTCCGGTGGTTCGAAATGCCGATAAAAAAAATCTTAAAGAGTTGGCTGAAAGTACCAATGAATTGGTGTCTAAAGCCAGAGAAAATAAACTGAAAGGGGACGATACCAAAGGCAGCACATTTACCATTAGTAACGTAGGTACTTTTGGAAGTTTAATGGGAACCCCAATTATTAATCAACCGGAAGCCGCTATTCTGGCAACTGGAATTATAAAAAAGCGTGCTGAGGTGATGGAGCGGGAAGATGGCGATACGATCGAAATCCGGCACATGATGTATTTATCCTTGTCGTTCGATCACCGTATTGTTGATGGTTATCTGGCAGGTTCATTTCTTCGGAAAATTGCCGATCACCTAGAGCAGTTTGATGGGAAACGGAGCATTTAAATAAAGTGATTTCCTCTTTGAAAGAGGGCTGGGGGGATGTTACTATTAGACATTGTAAAACATCCGTTCCCGACTTCCCTATCCAAGGGGAGGAGAAAAACAAAAAAAATGAAAAAAAATATAACCAAAGAGACATTAAAAAAAGCCTTTAAAAATCTGGTGACTGCGAAGGCGATGACCGAGATTTATGAAGCGAACTTTAAAGTGGTTTCTAAGTATGTACATGCCACTTCGCGCGGTCATGAGGTAATTCAAACTGCTGTAGGAATGCAATTGCAGCCTCAGGACTATATGTTTCCCTATTATAGAGACGATGCGATGTTATTGTCGATTGGAATGACTCCGTACGAACTTATGCTTCAGGTGCTGGCTAAAAAAGACGATCCATTCTCTGCGGGCCGTACGTATTATTCGCATCCCAGTTTACGGGATGATGATAAGCCAAAAATTCCGCATCAGAGTAGTGCTACAGGAATGCAGGCAATACCAGCGACTGGTGTGGCTATGGGAATGTGGTACAAAGAATCTATGAATTCTGAATTCGATAGCGAAGAATCAAATTTACCCATTTCGGTTTGTTCCTTAGGAGATGCCTCTGTGACCGAAGGGGAAATTGCCGAAGCATTTCAGATGGCGGCCTTAAAACAACTTCCAATATTATATCTCGTGCAAGATAACGGGTGGGATATTAGTGCGAATGAAGCAGAAACAAGAGCTCAGAATGCATACGAATATGCCGCCGGATTTCACGGTCTTGAAGCCATTTCGATCGATGGAACCGATTTCGAACAAAGTTTTCATACGGTAAAAAAAGTAATAGAAACCATTCGTGCCGAACGACGTCCTTTTTTAATACATGCAAAGGTTCCTTTGTTAAACCACCACACATCGGGAGTACGTATGGAGTTTTATCGCGATGATCTAGAAGAAGCAAGAAGTCGAGATCCGTATCCGAAATTAAAAGCGTTACTACTGAAAAATGATTTTACTGAAAAACAACTTTCAGAAATCGAGGCTAAAACTGAAAAGGAAGTCAAAGCAGCACTAGACAAGGCATTAAAAGCAGCAGACCCAAAACCTGAAGATCTCTTTACGCACGATTTTGCACCTACTCCAATAACGGAAGAAGTGGGAGAACGATCTCCTAAAGGAGGAGAAAAAGTTGTGATGGTAGATTGTGCGTTGTTCGCGATCGAAGAATTAATGGCAAAACATAAAGAATGTTTGTTATACGGACAGGATGTTGGCGGTCGTCTGGGAGGTGTTTTTAGAGAAGCTGCAACGCTAGCACAGAAATTTGGCGATAACCGGGTTTTTAATACCCCTATACAAGAAGCATTTATCGTAGGATCAACCGTTGGAATGAGTGCGGTTGGCTTAAAACCCATTGTAGAAGTTCAGTTTGCCGATTATATCTGGCCTGGTTTAAATCAGTTGTTTACGGAAGTAAGCCGAAGCTGTTATCTTTCTAATGGAAAATGGCCCGTTTCGATGATCTTACGAGTTCCTATTGGGGCTTATGGAAGTGGGGGACCGTATCATTCTTCTTCCGTAGAAAGTATTGTAAGCAACATCAGAGGATTAAAAATTGCATATCCGAGTAATGGTGCCGATCTAAAAGGGCTGTTGAAAGCTGCGTATTACGATCCGAATCCAGTGGTGATTTTTGAGCACAAAGGTTTGTATTGGAGTAAAGTAAAAGGAACCAAAGGTGCAACGAGTATAGAGCCTTCTGAAGATTATATGCTTCCTTTTGGAAAAGCTTGGGTATTACAAGAGATCTGGGGACAGGAAGCGGAAGAAACCCTTTCAATTATTACCTACGGAATGGGAGTGCATTGGGCGATGAATGCTTCTGCGGAATTGGGAATGCAGGACCGTATTGAAGTGGTGGATCTTAGAACGTTGCATCCGTTGGATTATGAAACAGTATTTAAGTCGGTTAAAAAGTGTGGGAAATGTTTGGTGGTAACCGAAGAGCCTTCAGATAATGGATTTAGCAGAAGTTTACAAGGTCGTATTCAAGAAGAATGTTTTCAGCAACTGGATGCCCCAGTCATGCTGATAGGTTCAGAAAATATGCCGGCTATTCCTTTGAATTCGGTCTTGGAAGAAACGATGATCCCTTCCGTAGAAAAAGTAAAAGCTAAGATTAATAATATCCTGAATTATTAGAATGCTGTATCTTGTAGTATTATATTTTAAATAATGCTTTTACGAATACTCTGTTTTCTTTTATTACTTCAAAGTACATGGGCGCAACAGCCTGAAATCGTATTATTGGATAGTCTTTCTATGGCTACTTCGGAAAGAGAACGCGCACGAATTAGTAGTTTAATTGCGTTCGAACTTAAGAACGATAACTGGGAACGCGCACGGAATTATATTGAAATAGCAGAAGAACACGCCAAGAAATCGGCTTCAGATAGTGTGATGGCAGCATTTTATAAAGCTACCGGAGACATTTATTCCTCTAAAGATGCCCTCGATATAGCACTTAAAAATTATCTGAAAGCATACGATTATTATAAACTTCAACCGGCTTCAGAACGGTTTCGATTAGAAAATAGTCTTGCCATAGTATACGCCAGAACTAAAAATGATGAAGCAGCACTGAAGTATTTTAGGAAAGTATTAATTTTTCAGAAACAACAAAAGGATACGCTTAATCTGGCACGAATCTATAATAATATGGGTACGCTGTATTTGGAGAAAAATATAGATTCCTCATTGGTTTATTTTAAGCGATCGCTGCAATTGGCAGATACCATTAATGATGAAAATCTTGACGTGTATGTACACACGAATCTGGCACGATGTTACAGCCGTAACGAAGATGAAGAAGCAGCAAAATTTCATTTTAAAAAAGCACTAAATTCATTGTCTCAAACTGTTAGTGTGAGAGCAAAGGCGTGGTTGTTTAATGAGTATTCTGAGTATTACTTAGACCAATCTAACTCCGATTCTTCTATCTATTTTGCAAAAAAGGCAATGCTTTTGTACGATAGTGTGGCTCCGTATAGTTTCGAACATGAGCGATCTGTCGGCTTGTTGTACAAAGCTTTGCTGAACATAGACCGTTATGAGGATGCATCTGTTTATTTTGAAAAATACAACACCATTCGGGATACATTAAATCTAGAAGATAAGAGGGTTAATCTTGAAAAACTTCTAATTGAGGAAGAGTACAAAGCAAAAGAGAAGTTGCAGAGTCTTGAAGAGGCTAAAAAGCGTTCTAAATATTACATCATTTTATTAAGCTTACTCGCGGTATTATTATTTCTGGGAATGTTACTTATACGCTTTAGAAACAAACTAAAGCGGAGTGAACTTGAAAAGCAATTAGTACAGGCTAAACAAAAGGAACTTGATACAAACCTAGAATTAAAGAACAAAGAGCTTATAGGTAAAGCAATGATAGAGATACACCGTACAGAAATTATCGAAGAAATATTGACCGACCTCAAAGATATTAAACGGAAAGCGGTAAAAAAGGAAACACAACAGGCAATCGACTATATTGCCAAACGGTTAAAGCGCGATACGACTACCAACTTATGGGATGAATTTGAAGTGCGCTTTGAACAAGTTCACGAATCTTTTTATCGAAATTTAAAACAAAAACATCCCGATCTTACTCCACGCGATAAACGTTTGTGTGCGCTCTTAAAATTACATCTTACGTCAAAGGAAATTGCTCAAATTACTGGTCAGACTTCAAAATCGGTAGAAAATGCTCGTACCAGACTTCGAAAAAAATTAGAACTTACACATGAAAATACCGATCTTTCACTTTACCTGTCTTCATTAGAGTAATTTTTTTAAATTTAATAAATGCCTTAAAATCAAATAATTGCGTTTATTTGAGTGGTTTTGCTATGGTTTTTTTTTCTGAATGAGTGATTTTGTAAGGGTCAAATTTTAGGTGTCATTCTAAATGCTAAATATATTTGAACCGTTCGAACTTTAAAAATTGAAAAATTGAAAAAAGAACCTAAAAACACATTAGACGATTTTTTAGAGCATAATAAGGATAAGAAAAACGCATTAAAAAAAATCGTTAAAGAACTTGATAAGAAGGAAATCAATAATTCTAAAACTAAATAAAATGAAACATATGAAAACAATTTTTACACTTTTTGCACTATTTATTATAAGTGCATCTTATGCACAATGGACCGATGAAACCAATGTTAATACTTTAGTGGCAGAATCTGAAGCAACAGATATGCAATCCATTGGTACATCTGCCGGAAGTACTTATGTAATTTCTTGGAAAACGGTACCTGCACCGACAAATTTTGAGCTGCGTTTGCAAATTTTAGATCCCGATGGAAATAGCACACTCGGCGCCGATGGAGTGTTAATTAGCGATCAAATCCCTATGTCAACTTTTACAGTACAATGGAATTTGGCTCTTGATGAAGCAGATAATTTATACCTCAGTTTAACTGGAACAGGTGCTGGTAATCCCGCTTACGTTTTTAAAATAGATCCCGATGGAAATCAATTGTGGGGTGAAAATGGTGTGAATGTAGGAAGCGGCTATTCAGTTACGGTCTTACCCTTGAGTGCCGGAGGAGCAATTGTAAGTTGGTTGGCTTCAAGTGGTGCTGTGATGCAGAAATATGACGAAACAGGAACAGCGCTTTGGGCAGATACACAGCCTATCGCACTAAGTTCGGGTCCTACCGCTCCTGGGAATTTCTTCGAATTAGCTAACGGAGAATATATTGCCGTTTTTCATGCTTTAATTGGAGGAATCAACTCAAATTTATATGCTCAGCGATATGATGTAGACGGGAATTCAGTTTGGACCGAAGCAACTCAAATTTCAAATAAGCAAACTGCGTTTAATAGAGCCTATCGTGGTGTACAGGATGGGGATGTAGTATATATGGGCTATTTTGGCGTTGCCGATAACAGATTTGATTCTTACCTACAACGAATTAATGCGGATGGAACATTACCATGGGGTATTAATGGATCCGATTTCGATACTTCAAATACTAATTTCGAAATGAATACCGACATTGCTTTTTCGGAAGGTGCCGATCATATATGGTCAATTTGCACTTACTCCAATACTAGTCAGAGTGAAGTTGGAGAGTTTGTGCAAAAGTTTGATAAAGATTCTGGAGCAAGATTGCTTACAGATACTGCAAAAATTGTGTTTCCCATCGGGGAGCAGAAAACACATGAAGGGCAGCTGCAATTAAAAAATGGAACCCCATTATTCTTAATTGAAGAAAGTGCTCTTGGCGAAGTCCCTACTTCATTACACGCGGTAGAATTAGATGCAAATGGAGATTTTGTGAATTCTGAAGAACCAACTACGCCTATAGCTACGTTTGAAGCTTCTAAAAGCAGAGTGCAGTTTACAAAATTTGTAGATGGGCAGAGTGTTGCTGTATTTGTTGAAGATAAAGGAGATGGAGTAAAAATGTATGCACAGAATTTTGGAGAAGTAACCCTATCTGTAGAAAGTTTTGATAAAGTAAAAGCTTCGATCTTATTTAATAATCCCGTAACAGACGTGATTCATGTTAAATCAGAATCTCAAATCACTGAAATATCTCTTTACAATATGTTAGGCCAAAAAATAATGAATGTATATTTTCAAGAACTAGGAGAGGTTAGAGTTCCGTTATCTTCACTAAGTTCAGGACAATATATTATGAATGTTACAACAGCTGCTGGTGTTGTGCAGGGATTAAGAGTTCTTAAACAATAATTGGTTAATACTCGAATAAAAAGGGCTGCCAATTGGCAGCCCTTTTTTCTATAATTAATTTATTTGGTTTCTCATTGTTTTCTAGATGTATTGCTTACTTAAGTAATCAAGTTAAGGTTTAAGATACTTGCTTCAGTAAATGGTAACCATCATATTTTATTTCCGAAGAAAAATTGCTGTTCCGTTCGTTTAGGAAATTCTTTTTAATGTTTTAAATGAATGATAGGTTTAGTTTATTTAACCTTACTAATAGTAAAAAAGTTGCTGCCTGCTTCTGGTCGCATGCGTACAGTTCCACTATTTCCAGCACGTTCTACATAGATGTAAACCTGATCACCAGATTGCATTTCTATTGTTTCATTGATAATGATACTTGAAGTATTTATGTTGTTAACGTTTTTAATATAGTTATTTGAAATCGTAGAACCTGGGTATAGTGTATTTGCTCCTCTATTAATTAAAAGCTGAGTGTCTAGTTGAAGGTCTTGATTAGTGGTAATCGCGACAATGGTTACATTAATATGAATAGTATATCGTCCATCTTCGTTAATGGTCAGTCTTGTAGCAGAAGGCCCTTCAGAAACAGAAAAGAGATTAGAGTCGTCGTTCCATTCATTAAACTCGAATAATTCTAATTCGGTACCACTTGTTACGTTTAAATTTTTAGTGCGATTTGCTGCGTTTCCAAAACGAGCACTTCTGTCTTCGTTTTTTTGCGGGATCCAACGCCCATTTTGCCATACGTAGAATCCTACTCTAACATCATTGCGATATCCTGCAGGAGATAAGTTTCGATTGGTATTATATACCAGCAATCCATCTGCGGGAGAAGTTACTGGGGCAGCAACCGATGCGTTGGTAAGTGCTACTCGATTTACAAGAAGACCTTTATTGGCTCCAGTGAGTTCAAGCGTAGCGCTCGCATCTATCGATGTGTCGCCAATTCCTACAGCACCATTGGTTACAATATTATCGTTAATATTATTAGGTTGAGTGGTGGTGCCTTCTTCGTACCAGTCATGATCTAAGTCATCGGTAGTTAGCATTCTTTTCCATCGGGAATCCCAAAAATACATTCCTTTTGGATTTGCAGAAGCAGGACCAGAGGATGTAGAGTTGTTCCATACTAATAACCCATTTGCTGGAGCAGAATTTATCGGACTAAAATTTGAAAGATTGTTTAATATTACTCGGTTTGGCATAAAACCTTGATCGTTTCGAGCTAATGAAAGTGATGCATATTCTGGATTATTGTTGGCACCAATTTCTACATTTATTTTAGTTGGATGGGTTGAAATTATGACATTGCTGTCTGATCGTACTTGAAAATTTATATCTGGATCTCCATCGGGGTTTATGGTAACTTGACCTCCTGATGCTCCAAAGCTATCGTAGGATATAAAGCGTTTGCCAACACTACTGAGGCTTAAATTAGTTGCATTGTGCATATACATACCCGAATTCGGACTAGACGCAAAACTATAAACAGGAGCCGATTCACTCCCTAGCCCTTGTGATAAAATTTTTGACTGAGAGCTGGTTCCAGCAGGAATTGTAAATTTAGTGTTGTTCGAGGTTTTAAATACTAGCGGTTGTGCATTTGTCGTTCCAAGAAAATCACTTGCATTAATATTGTTTCCAGACAATGACCAATCGTCTCCGAGAGGAATCCATCTATTAGAACCATTCCAATAATAAAAACCTGGCTTTACTGCGTTTGCTCCAGTAACTGTTGCGGTATTATAGACTAATGTACTTTCCGTCAATGTTGAGCCAGATAGACTTATAGCCGATAAGGAATTATTAGCTGTTAAGGCGACTCTCGGAATAAGAATTCCTTGATCATTTGTGCTAATATCTAATGCAGCACCATCTGCTGGAGAAGTAGTTCCAATACCAACTTGTGCAAAAGTTATATTGAGGTATAAGAATAGAGATAAATAGGTAAAAATCTTCATAGTAGGAATTTAGGGTATGCAAATCTAACGCATATAAGTCTTATAATCGCTCATATAATACCGATAATCGACAACATGCAAATATTACCGACGAAAATTCCTACAAGGTGTATTCTGTGACCTGTTTTTAAATTTCGAGCATCAAGAACAGGTGTTTTTTAATAAAATAAAAACCCCCTTAATCCAATGACTAAGGAGGTTAAAAACAAACTTAAAATTATATAAAAGATAGATAGTAGTTAGATCATGCCCCAAGACATTGAAATATTATTTTTAATAAATGTCTTGCGCTTCATATTGAGTAAATTTTAAAATTACTTCCCACAGCAAAATAACTACTAAGTAAAATCGAATAAGAAAAGTACTTGCTCTTTTAATTAAACTGCTTTAGCTGTTTATCTATAATTTATTATAGATCAAAACCAGTTAACCCTAAGAAATTAAAGGCTCCTGGTTGACCTTGTCCACTTTGGGTTGTATTTAAAAGTATTTGTTCTCTAAAATCAAGTCCATTACTAGTAATGTCAAATACATTCATTGAAAAAGATTGAAAAGCTCCTATATGATATAAATAGGAATTGTCTGAGGTAATCCACATATCTTTTGAATCCCCAGCTGGCATTGTACCTTCACGCGTCTCAAATGGAAGCGTTTCTGTTATTGCGCCACCTGCACCTAAAGCGTAAGGAGTAATCACATTTGCCTTAAAACTGGAAACGTATAACCTATCGTTGTTTGGGCTTATTACCGTCCAGCATGCTTCATCAAGATCATCACCATTACCCGCATTAAAATTAGCAGTCTTTACAACCTCAGAACCTGTGTCGTTAAGTGAAATAACACTGTTCTCAGCTTTCGCAACAGTAACGTTAAAATTGGTTGAATACAGATTTGTATTGCTATTAGGAGCCCAGCTAATCCCAATGGTTCCAGCAACTCCAGATTCTTCAAAAAATCGAGGGTTAGAAACTGTACCGTTATTAAAATCATATACATAAACTCGGCTTGGGTGTTGCTCATCTAATGAAGGACTGTCTGTTAAAAAGTGAGCAATACCCCATAAAGAAACTGCTACCTTAGATCCATCTTCACTAAAAAGCACTTGTACGGGTCCACCGTTTTCTCTTACGTAATTATCCATTACTCCTTGTGGACTTAAAGTCCCATCAGTTGTATTAAATCTAAATAGAGCAATATTTCTTTCGGCGTCAGATGCGTCTGCCTCAGTGAGATCCATCATATGGAAGGCATCGTTTGGATAACGTTCAACATCGGGTACATTCTTTTGCACATTAGGATTGTTCCATTGATTACCAACCATCACCCAGAATTCTGTTTCACTCCCATTCACAGGAGTGCTGCTAATGCTTACAGGACGTGTTCCGCCGGAAGCTGTGTTTCCTAGTAGCGAAATATCACCATTGCTTCTATCTAAAGAAAATACCGAAACAGTATTTCCTCCAGCATTTACATTAAGTAAATAGTCATCAATAATTTGAATAGCACCCTGAGAGTCGAAATCTCCAAATGCATCGCCACCTACACCTATGTTTGAACCCCCTTGACTGTTGGTCGCATAAGCAGTTTCATTTTCGATAGAGCCATCTTGCAACCTGTCAAATCTAATAACTTGATTTATTCCTTGCCCATTTGTAGTAGTATAGATGTATCCAGCTACTGTGTTTTCTCCATCGGGAGGAGTGTTTCCATTGTCATCGTCACTACAGGAGTAAAAAGTAAATGCCAAAGCACTTAAAAGTATTAAAGATAAATTTTTCATATTCATTGTAATTTTATTATTTATTAGAATTTTTAGGTCGCTAATAAATAGATGAAATTTCCTGAATAGTATTTTTTGTGAAGGACTTAACACAAATAAGGTCAATAATAATGCGGCTTATGAAGATATTTCCCGAAAGGTTATGGATTGTTCCTTTGTTGATAGAATTCATTTTTTTTTCTAAACTGAACAGGACTGCAGCCTTGATTTTTTTTAAAAAAAGATGAAAAATGGCTTACATATGTATATCCTAAATTCTCAGCGATTTCTTTCACTGGTTTTTCTGAAAACAATAACATTCTTCTTGCTTCTAACAAAATACGCTCATTAATTACCATGAGAGGTGTAGTTTTGGTATACTTTGAAAACACGTTTGCTATGGTCTTTGGTGATTTTGAAAGTAATGAAGCGTAATCTGAAACTTTGTGAAGTAATTTATAATGCTTTTCAGTTAGAATGTTGAACCGTCGAATTACATCCTTTTCTGAAAGATTTAATTCATTTTCAAATTTCTTTTTATCTAATAACCTATTAGACTTTATTAAGAGTCGTTTTAATAATGTGCGCAACATCTCTCCTTGAAAACTATCTATAAAATTAAATTCACTTTTAAAATTTTCAAAAATATCATGTATATCCACTGAATCTTTAGATTCTAGATTTATGACTACAGGGTTTGAGGAACCATAAAATAAATATCCATTACATGAAACCTCATCATCATTATCTAAAATGCAGTAGAATTCTCTATTAAAAACAAAAGATACAATTTTACTTTCAGCATCGAATAAAGTAATAACGTTTAATGGGGTGCAAAAAATAAGGTGGTCTTTTTTTAAAGTAGTATAACAGCCATCGATCAACAATTTTAAATCTGAGCCTCGAGCCCATATAATTTTATAGAGTCCTTTTTGTTTTAATAAACTTCTCCCATCTGCACAGGAAAAATCTGTAATAGTGATATTGCTATTTTCTGAAGCGCTTTCATAAATTAAATTCACAAATAGGAGGGTGTTTACTATTTCATTTTTAAAATCTTCAGTAAGTAGTATTACAAAATGAAGTTTTGTATTTTCGGTGTTGCTAATTGTGTTGGACGCTTATAATTTTAATCCTTACAGTTCTTAAGTCGGTTTAAAAAGAAGCTGTACCTCTCTACGAATGCTAATTGAATGAAAATACTTTTGGATTTGTAAGCCGAGTTGATTAAAGCTCATAAATAACATTTTAAAATTAAAAAAGCCCTCGATCGAGGGCTTTGAAGTTATTTTAATTGTTCATTTTATTTGGTGGATATTCTGCCAATACCTCATTTACAATTTCCCGAATACGTTCATCTTTTTTATCGATGTCACTTCCGGTATGCAAGCTAGCAGTTCCAATTCCTTGCCATACCAATTCGTTTGTTTTAGTGTCGATAAGGTCTATGTATAAAGATCCTTCCGTAGAACGGGAAACACTATTTCCATAATTTCCGTAGAACCAAGGATTCCAACCCCAACCATACCCGAAGTTATTATTATACACATCTACACGTTCGCGTTCTTTAGTAAAGATACTCACGAGCAGATCGGGTGATTCAGATTTAATCATGCCTTTCGAGGTCATTGCCGATTCGATTGCACGAAGAATTCTTTTCTTATCAAGGTCAGATATTTTTGCTTTGTCAATCCCAGGCTTATAAAACGCAAACGATCCATAGCTGTTAAAGTTTGCTTTCTTATCGTAATCACTTGCAACACGAACACTCGTACAGGAAGCAAATACAAAAAGAACTAAAAGCGGTAAAAATTTTAATGCTTTCATAGTAATTTCTATGTTTAGTTAAACAATGTGTCATCTACAAAATTAGGAAGTGTTACTTGTAATTGAGGATTGTTCTTCATCGCTCTTTTAATTGCAAATACTGCTTCTTCATTTCGTGCCC
This sequence comes from Cochleicola gelatinilyticus, assembly GCF_001637325.1. Classification (GTDB taxonomy): domain Bacteria; phylum Bacteroidota; class Bacteroidia; order Flavobacteriales; family Flavobacteriaceae; genus Cochleicola; species Cochleicola gelatinilyticus. Next base: position 184,360 of record NZ_LRXL01000026.1, on the reverse strand, counting down.
AACTGCGCCGTGCGATCCCGTTATTTACATCCCAGAATAGCATAGATTCTAAACGTCGTTGAGCGTCTTTAGTACCATCAAGAACCATACCGAATCCGCCGTTTACAACTTCTCCCCATCCTACACCGCCGCCATTATGAATGCTAACCCAAGTAGCACCTCGAAAGCTATCTCCAATAACATTTTGTATTGCCATGTCTGCAGTAAAACGGCTTCCGTCGTAGATATTCGAGGTTTCTCGGTACGGAGAATCGGTTCCCGAAACATCATGATGATCACGCCCTAGAATAACTGTCCCTATGGTTCCTTCAGAAATAGCCTTATTAAATGCCGAAGCAATCTTCATTCTGCCTTCTGCATCGGCATATAAAATACGTGCCTGGCTACCAACCACAAGTTTATTCTCTTGCGCCCCTTGAATCCATTGAATGTTATCGGCCATTTGCTGCTGAATTTCTTCTGGAGCATCCTTTTTAAGGGTTTCGAGCACTTCTGAAGCAATCGTATCTGTTTTTTGAAGATCTTCTGGCTTTCCTGAAGCACACACCCAACGAAAAGGGCCAAACCCATAATCGAAACACATTGGGCCCATAATGTCTTGAACGTACGACGGATATCTAAATTCTTTTTCAGATCCTTTCGCCATGATATCGGCACCAGCTCTGGAAGCTTCTAATAGAAACGCATTTCCGTAGTCAAAAAAATACGTCCCTTTATCTGTGTGTTTATTTATGGCATCGGTTTGTCTTCGAAGGCTCTTCTGAACTTCCTTTTTAAATGCTTCGGGATTGTTCGCCATCATTTCATTAGCTTCTTCATAGGTAAGTCCTACCGGGTAATAACCACCCGCCCACGGATTATGCAGAGAGGTCTGGTCACTCCCCAGATCGATCTTTATGTCGTGAGTATCGAATGCTTCCCAAACGTCGACAATGTTTCCATTGTAGGCTATAGAAACCGTTTCTTTGGCTTTAGTTGCTTCTTTTACGCGTTTGCAAAGTTGATCTACATTCGAGATCACTTCATCGACCCAGCCTTGACTGTGTCTTGTTTGGGTCGCTTTTTTATTTACTTCGGCGCATACTGTAACACATCCAGCAATGTTTCCTGCTTTGGGTTGCGCACCGCTCATTCCTCCCAATCCAGATGTAACAAATAACCCTCCTTTAGGAGCTTTTTTAATTTTTCTGAAACCATTTAATACCGTGATCGTGGTTCCGTGCACAATACCCTGTGGACCAATATACATATAACTTCCCGCGGTCATTTGTCCGTATTGCGTTACCCCGAGCGCGTTAAATTTTTCCCAGTCATCGGGTTGTGAATAATTGGGAATCATCATTCCGTTGGTTACTACAACGCGAGGCGCGTCTTTGTGAGAAGGAAACAAGCCAAGCGGATGTCCCGAATACATTGCCAGCGTTTGTTCATCGGTCATTTGAGATAAGTAGAATAATACCAATCGATACTGTGCCCAATTTTGAAAAACGGCGCCATTTCCACCATAGGTGATTAATTCGTGTGGATGTTGCGCCACGGCATGATCCAAATTATTCTGAATCATAAGCATAATCGCTTTTGCTTGTTCACTTTTCCCTGGATATTCAGAAATAGGCCGAGCATATATTTTGTGTTCGGGACGAAAGCGATACATATAAATTCGACCGTACTCCTTCAGTTCTGCTTTAAATTCTGGTAGGAGTGTAGCGTGATGTTTTTTATCGAAATATCGAAGTGCATTGCGTAAAGCGAGTTGTTCTTCTTCCGAAGTAAGAATCTTTTTTCTCTTTGGTGCGTGATTTACTTCCGTATCGTATGCTTTTATTTCGGGAAGTTGTTCGGGAATGCCTTGTTGTATCTCTTCTTTAAAAGTCATAGTACTTAATATTCAGAATTTATATTTAGAGCAGTTTTTTAATTTTCCTTATTCCTGGTGTTCGTTTTCTTGTTAAATCCGTAGGGACAATGACGGCATCCGCTTTCGCAACAATAGCCTCTTTTTAGGTGATACTGTTCTGTAAAGCATTTATAACCTTCGGGCGTGAGGTAGTAATCACCTTCTTCTAGTTCTATTTTTTTCTTCGGAAACAACATCTAACAAAAATAACATTTTACAATTTCTGAACTTCATGAAACGGAAACAATTATAGCTAAGCAGGGGCTAAATAAATGGTGATGTTTAGTTTTTTAGTATCTTTTCTGAATGATAATTTTAGTAAATCGTTTTTTACTTCGGAAGCATTTCACGGGAATCAGCCTTTGGCCTTTTGTGATTGTTCGAAGCAGAGAAATGAAAAAAGACCTTACTTTTCTAAATCATGAGCGGATTCATTTAAAGCAGCAAACAGAATTGCTTGTCGTACCTTTTTACATCTGGTATGTAGTGGAATATGGGGTTCGTTTATTGCAATATAAAGATCGATATAAAGCATATAAGAACATTAGCTTTGAGCGAGAAGCATACGCCAATGAAGGGAATCTTCAGTATTTAGAGAAACGACATTTTTGGAATTTCTTAACCTATTTATAAAAAAAGCCTGAACATTAAGTTCAGGCTTTTAAATTTAAGGGAATTGATGTGTTATAATTTCATGACCTTTTTAGTAGTCGATCCACTTTCTGTAGTAATTTTAATAAAATACATGGCAGTAGTTAGATTTGAAAGATCTATAGTGTTGTTGTTTTGTACATGGTACTTTTTCTCACTTACTTTTCTTCCTTGAATATCATAAAGTTTAACGCTGGTCACAACAGTATTTGGAGCTACAATATGCACTTCATTTTGTGTTGGATTAGGGTATACACGAACTGTATCTAAATTGGTTTCGTTGGTGTTTAAAATGGTTTGATCTCTAAAGATTACGGTAAAGCGGTTAGAGAACGTCCCTGCATTGCTGGTAAATTCATAATCGGTTTCATTTAATAGAGTTTGCGTGCTATTTAAATTATCGATAAGAATGATATCGGCATTTTCAAGGTTTTGTCCATTAAAATCATGAAGTGATACACGGTAAGTCACATTTTCTTCAACTTGAGTTGAGAACCCTAATGAAACCGAGTCGCTAAATTCAAACAATTTTCTTCCTTGAATTCCTAGCTCTTCACCAGTGCTTAATTCTGAGTAAAGAGAAACTGGTGTTGCTAAACGAGAAATATCTGCTCCCTGATCAAATTGATCTGTAGTGACGTTGGTGAATGCTACTCCAGTAGTACTTCCTATATGATATGTATCGTTGAAAATATTGATCCATAAGCGATCTCTAATTTCTTCATCTCTATTAAATGTGTCATTATTATCGACAACACGCATGCTGTTGTTAAATACAACATCGGTTCCCGATACCGCCTTCACACCAAACCCTTGCCCTGAAGCAATATACTTGTTTGGCGTAGCGCCTCCGTTTGCTGCTGGTAATCCCATTTTTAACACGTCATTATACAAAGAGATATCGCCCATACTATAGTTGTTAGCGTTGTATCCATTATACGTATTTGAAGGACCCGTTAAATGATTCCAAAGATACACTACCTCAATTTCATCATTAACTCCCATAAAAATCTCTGCGTCGATAGCAGATGCATAAGGATTTCCTAAAATGTTCGGACTTGCATTTTGGGTTCCGTTGTATAGAATATCGAAGGTTACTTCTCCATTGTTAAGCGTACCTTCTGCGCTAGTTTGTTCAAAATTAAAAGTATAATCTGCTGGACCTCCAATTGTAGGAGTGGTTTGAGGCATTACTAAATATCCTTCTCCCGGATTCATGGTGCCTGCATAGTGTAGCCAGTTATTTCCGTCATTATCTGCAAAATTTGAAGCTCCTGGATAGTTATCCTCTACTTCTGGATGTGGAATAAAATTTCCAGTAACGTGATTTCTAAATTGAATAGGTGCTCCAAATGCATCTTTATTTTCTGTCGTCATCATACTCGCACCTATAAAGAATCCTCTGTTTCCTATGTCGGTAATTCCTTTTTGTACTGAAATTGTACCATTGTTAATTACAGTCGCACTATCATCTAATTGCACAAGACTTCCCCCATCTTCGATAACAAGCGTACCGTCGATCGTGATATCACCGTCGATCAAAATATGTGTTCCAGAAGAAATTGTTAAGGTTTTCTCTGTATTTACAGTAAGCGTACAAGCTTCAATGTTGGCAATCGTTGTGTTGTAATTTTCGTTTATAATGGCAGGGCGGGTTGCAATTGGAAGCCCATTTGTCCATCCTCCAGAATTATATTGTGTTGCGATAGTACATGGAATTTCAGTCACTGTAATATTTACATCATCAACCGCCATGTCACTAGCAAAACCGGCACCTGTGGTTGCATCGAATCGTAGTTTCACAGTTCCACCTGCAAATTGGCTTAGGTCTATCGTGGTATCATTAAACCAACTAGCTCCTTTATTTCCAGATTCAGACCAGAGCTCTACCCAACCTGTACCGTCATTTGCGGTTACCTTTAGTGTTCCCATATTCGCACCAAACATATGGTAATCGAAACTCATAGTTGCAGTATGGTTTAAAGGAATTTCAAAACATGGAGATCCCATGACCACTCTATTTTCAAATCCTTGATTATTGATATCTGAAGCTTCCACATATGCATAAAGTGTACCTTCATTAGCTCCATTTGGACCTGTATTGCTTGATAGTGTTGGAAATCGACTTCTAATCCACGAACTGTTAGTACTGCACGTTTGTTCTTCTTCCCAAGATTTTGTTTCAAAATCCATTATATAAGGAAATGTGTTAATTGTTTCACGACATAAAGGTGTACTAACTGCAGCGTCATAACTACATTGAAGTACATCAATTGGCTCAACTTGGGCAATATTCGGATAAACAGAAATGTCTATATATGGGTTGTTTAAAGCATCTTGAGGGCGTAGAACTTTAATAAATGAAGCTCTACCGCTAATACCTTCACCTTGACATCGATTATCTCCTCCAACTCGTTTAGCGCCTTGTAAAGCAGCCATGAGTTTGTGCGCTAGGGTTCCGTTGGCATTCTCGAAAGCGGCTCTCATATCTTCAAGTAAATCCTGACCGTTCTGCGTGTCTAGAATATTTCCTTGTACTGAGAAATAAAAACCGTCATCACTCGCTTGTAAATCATTTGCATAATTTCCATTAGAATTTCCTGTAAATCCTGCAGTTCGAACTGTGCCAGCACCGTCGATTCCAACAATACCGTATTGCCTGTTTGCAATGGATCCTCCAGTATTAACATCGTTATTTCTAAGCCAATTAATAATTTGAGCAGGAGTATCTCCATTACGCATTCTAGCTCTTGCGTTAGCTTGATTGGTTGCATTATAGGCAGCCTGAGAGTGGATAGCTCCTAAAAGCGTACCGTCGTTGGCGCGAATAATATCATTTAAGAAATCTATTTCGCCACTGTAACAACTACAACCAGCACCACCAATTTCGCCGGTATTCGAGTCGTAAGCAACAATAGAGAAGGTGTCTCCTTCAGAATCTCTTGAACGATCTATTTCAACAAGATCTGATTTTTCTGAATTAATTTTAGAACTTTTGTTAATTGCCAAAACTGAAACTGAAGCCAAAGCGACAACAGCTAGTAATGCTGAAAAATTGCGGGGTAACTTATTTTTCATAATATAGATTTTAATAAATATAAATTGGGGGTTAATATTGTCTTAATAAGGTTACGGTCATGTAGGCGTTTTGGGCGTTGTCGATCGTGGGTAAACCACCTTCATACACATCGGTACGAATGCCCCATATTCCGTAATTACCATTTACGATAAAATCAAGGTCTCTAGTGTCTTGATTTACTTGTCTCCATTCTCTCACAGCGGCAAAAAGGTTATAGGATTGACCCTCAACCATATCGACATTATGGATTATAGTGGTTTGCTCTCCAAGAGCTCGAAATGCTCCAGGAGTTGTTTTTGATATTGATTGGATAAAGCTTTCAGAAACTTTAGTACCATCTACATATAACATTACAGACCCATACCCAAGAGCCTTTCTTGAGGAAAATCTTCCATAAGGTGCCGCATAATAAGCAGTGATATGAACTTGATAGAGTCCAGTATATGGAGCTACAATAGTTTGATTTAAACCTGGAATAATATAGGTGAAAGATTGGTTTGCAGATCGCACCGCTGAGGTTTGTTCAAATTGTCGAGTGTAGCCTTCATTGTACAGTCGTACCCATTCGGTACCATCATAAAAATAGAAACCTTCATTTACTCTATTCTCACCAATGCCTGAGTCTGCTGTATTATAAACCCATAAGCCTTCAGGTTCAACTCCAGTAATTGTAGTATGATCATCTCTGCCAGTTAATGCGACTCTAGGTATCATAAACCCTTTATCTTCACTGTCTAACTGCAACATTGCACCATCGGCAGCGTCTACACCACCAATAACTACTTGCGAATGTAAGGTGAGAGACGTTGAAATAACTATTACAAACAATAATAGCTGCTCACGAAATTTTTGTGAATGTATCATGAATGTATGTTTTAAAATTGCTTGATAAGTGAAATACTCATAGTGCCTCTTTGAGCATCGTTAACACTGCTAGCGCCTGAATAGCTACTCGTGTTTTTTCCATAGTACCCTCTAGAAACATTATTTGTTTTCCATTCTCTTCCTCGTACTTGAAATCGGTATGTTTTGGTTACATCAAGATCAATGTTTACGAGAATTGTAACACTTTGTGCTAAATTATTTACAACAGTCCCATTAACACTTTTCGAAGTGGTTGTTACATACGCCTCTTTAAGAGTAGAGAGCGCTCCACCGTTTTCACTTACCGCTAAACTTATTGAGCCTTGTGCTGCGCCATCGTAGGAGTTACTTATAAGATTTCCTGCGGCGTAAAAACCATGTATTATAATTTGGTACGTTCCGCTAAAAGGTACTGTGATAGTTCCAGTATTTAAGCCTGGTAAATTTGTGTAAACTGTAGAAAGTGCACTAGCCCTTGCTTCACTTGTTTGATCATATTTAAGAGTATATCCTTGATTATAGAGTCGTCTCCATTGTACTCCGCTCCAGTAATAGAAACCTGGAGTAACTTGTGTTGCTAAGGGGCCCGCAGTTACTGTATTGTAAACTAACAAACCAGTAGTAGCTGAGGGAGTAATTGTGGTTACATCGTTGGTTCCTGTAAGTTCAACACGCGGCATTAAAAAACCTTTATTAGAACTTGAAACATCTAACAGAGCACCGTCCGCAGGTGTTGTTGTATTTATTCCTACTTGGGCATGGCTGCCGTATAGAAAGAAAATAAATAAGCATAAAAAAGCGCAAAGATTTGCAGAACTATTTTTTCTCATATTAATTGGGGCATGATTAATAATTGTCAATGATAATTATATTGTCGATTAAAAACAAATTAAATCGATTAAAAGCAATATTTATTAACAAGTTTTCAGTAGTCTGTAAAATATATATTAATTAAGAATAGGTATTGTCGTATTTTATACCTGAGTAAAATTTTTCAGATTAGCTTTGCAAACACTATGAATTTATTCCCCGAAATGATTTCAAATATGGCCATTAAGCATCCTGTTCTTGAAGATGCTTCAGTTTCACTATTTTTAAAGCGGGAAGATCTAATTCATCCATTTGTCTCAGGGAATAAATACAGAAAATTAAAATACAATCTACAGCAGGCTAAGGTTGAAGGTAAAGATGTACTACTTACCTATGGAGGTGCTTTTTCTAATCATATAGCGGCTGTTGCTTCGGCAGGAAAAATGTTTAATCTAAAGACCATAGGGATTATTCGTGGAGAAGAACTTGCTGATAAACCATTAAATTCAACCCTTCGTTATGCAGAAGCCTGCGGAATGCAATTGCATTTTGTGTCTAGAGAAGCTTATCGATTAAAAGAAACGCCTGAAGAAATTCATTTACTTCGGAATGTATTTGGAGATTTTTATCGTATTCCTGAAGGCGGTACCAACGCCTTAGCGGTGAATGGCTGTAAAGAGATTATTACTGAAAAGGATAAAGAGTTTGACTATCTAGCGGTTTCAGTAGGAACGGGAGGCACCATGGCAGGAATTATTGAAGCTTCAGATGAAACACAAGAAGTGATTGGTTTTTCTGCATTAAAAGGAACCTTTCAGCTTTCAGAAATAAAAAAATACACTTCTAAAAACAATTTTATGCTTACCGATCGTTATTGTTTTGGAGGCTATTCTAAAGTCACTCCAGAGTTAATTCAGTTTATAAATTTATTTAAAAAAAATACAAATATATTACTGGATCCTGTCTACACTGGGAAGATGATTTTTGGAATTATAGCTATGGTAGAAAGAGGGTATTTCAAAAAAAATAGCCGTATTTTAGCCGTTCATACGGGTGGACTACAAGGAATTCCTGGCATGAATGTGAAATTAGAAAAGAAAAATTTACCACAAATTATCGTGTGATATGAATGTAAAAATAGGTACACTGCTTATTATACTATTACTATGCTTTACAGGCTGTAAATCTAAAAAGGGGGCAACTGGTTATAAAAAAGTACCAAGATCCGAAAGAATTAAAAGACCCGTAAAAATTGCTGGAACTAAAAATACCGCACCAGATAAGGTGGAAGAGTCTCCTACAGTGGTAGTAGTGCCCGCAACAAACGCAAGTTACGATGAGGTGGTTGCAGCATATATTAGCAATTATGGTACAATCGCTAAAGAAGAAATGGAGCAATATGGCATTCCTGCCAGCATTACGATAGCTCAAGGAATTTTAGAGAGCGGCGCTGGTAGAGGGGAGTTAACTAGAAAAGCAAAAAATCACTTCGGAATTAAATGCCATAAAGGATGGACAGGAGGGCGCGTTTATCACGATGATGACGCATCTCAAGAATGTTTTAGAAAGTATGATGATCCTAAACATTCTTACCGTGATCATTCGCTTTTTTTATCGGGAAGAAGTAGGTATGCTGACCTTTTTACATTTAAAAAAGATGATTATAAAAGTTGGGCAAAAGGATTAAGAAAAGCGGGTTATGCCACAGATCCTAAGTATCCAGATAAATTAATAAGCATTATAGAACGTTATAATTTAGCATTACTCGATGATGCAGTTTTAAATAAAACCGGTAAAGGGATGCTTCCTGTAGCCTCCCACACTTCTACCGAAAGACATTCAAGTTCTACGTACACTGTTATTAAAGGAGATACGCTTTATAGTATCTCTAAACGTTACGGACTTTCTGTCGATAGGTTAAAGCAACTTAATGGCTTGACCTCTAACGAAATTTCAATTGGACAAAAACTAATTACGTCCCAAAATTAAACCTATAGTATGATTTACAAACGAAGTAGTGAGCTTTTTAACGAGGCACAACAAGTTATTCCTGGTGGAGTTAATTCACCTGTAAGAGCATTTAAAGCTGTTGGAGGAGATCCTATTTTTGTTGAAAAAGCAAAGGGGGCTTATCTTTATGATGTTGACGGAAATACTTTCATAGATTATATAAATTCTTGGGGCCCTATGATATTAGGGCATGCTCATAATCCTGTTGTAAAAGCAGTTTCTGAAGCTGCAGAGAATGGTACTTCTTTTGGAATGCCTACCGAAATTGAAACTAAAATTGCTGCTTTAGCGGTTTCTATGGTGCCTAATATTGATAAAATCCGTTTTGTGAATAGTGGTACCGAAGCCTGTATGAGTGCTGTAAGACTGGCACGGGGCTATACTGGAAAAGATAAGATAATAAAATTTGCAGGTTGTTATCACGGTCATAGTGATTCGTTTCTCATTCAAGCAGGAAGTGGGGCGGTTACCTTTGGAACACCTAACAGTCCGGGTGTAACGAAAGGAACAGCGAAAGATACCTTGTTGGCTACTTACAACGATATTGATAGCGTTCGGAAACTTATTGCTGAACATACAAATGAGATTGCTTGCATTATTATAGAACCAGTTGCAGGGAATATGGGGTGTATTCCACCGAGTGAATCCTTTTTACAAGACTTAAGACAAGAGTGTGATAAAAATAATATCTTATTGATTTTTGATGAGGTAATGACTGGTTTTAGACTGGCAAAAGGAGGCGCTCAAGAACTCTATGATGTAGCTTGTGATATTGTAACCTTCGGAAAAGTAATTGGTGGAGGACTTCCTGTAGGTGCATTTGCTGCGAGAGATGAATTCATGAAAATGTTGGCGCCAGAAGGACCCGTTTATCAAGCAGGGACCTTAAGCGGTAACCCATTAGCTATGGCTGCAGGATATGCGATGCTGTCTGAATTAAATTCGAAGCCAGAATTGTTCACTTCACTAGCCGAAAAAACAGCTTATTTGCATGAGGGTATCGCAAAGCAATTAGAACAAAATAACGTAGTGCATACTATAAATCGTGTAGGATCTATGATATCGGTGCATTTTTCTGAAACACCCGTGACTAATTTTGAAACTGCTGCTCAGGGAAATAACGAAACCTTTAAGGCTTTTTTCCACGGCATGCTCAAGGAAGGAATTTACATTGCTCCAAGCGCTTTTGAAACCTGGTTTATTACAGAGGCGTTAAGCTATAAAGATCTTGATAGAACCATTGCTGCTTGCGGAAAGATAGCAGCAACATTGCATTAAAAAAAATCCCTCTAAAACATTCGTTAAAGAGGGATTTCTTCTTTTTAGGAGAAATTATATTTATCCTTTTTTCATTTTAACCCAACTTTCATATTGTTCTTTAGTTAGGGTTTTTTTCATGTTTTCGTCAAGCGAGCTATCAAACTTCTTTTTGGAAGCTACTACGGTAGGGTCACTTGCTTTTTTTCCATTAACATGCTTCTTATAATTAATTTCATTTGCAACTAAAGCTCTGAAAACAGCACGGCTTTGTTCTCCGTTTAAGCTCAACTGCTCTGTTAATTCGGCAGTTTGTTGTTTTGCAATAACCTCAGGTCTATCTTGGTCCTGCGACAATTTAGTTTGTGCTGTAGTAGTTTGTATACTTAGCACCATTGCAAATGCGAAAGCAATTCCTGTAATTAGATTTTTCATTTGTTTATTGTTTTTGAGATTACTAAAGTAACCAATTTCTAAGATAATATCCAAAAACTGAGCCAAAAACAGGAATCGATTTAATTATTTTTTTCTGTTATTAGACCGTTTTCCTTTCTTTCCCATGTGTTTTCTACGTTTTTTATCCATCTGCTCCCATTTTTCAAATTGTTCTTCATTTAAAATCTCTTTCATTTTCTTCTTCATGGCAATTTCTTGATCTAAAAACTGCTGGCGATTTTCAAAGAGTTGATCTGCCGTTTTATCGGTAGTTTCTTTTTTCTTTGCCATTACATCTTTTCTTTCTGAAATAGCTTGCGTTAAAACCTTAGTAATTTCAGTTTGTTGTTTTTCTGAAAGATCTAGCGCTAATGTCATTTTTTTAGCTTTTAACTGCGCTTTTTGTTCAGGAGAAAGCGATTTCATTTTTTCTCGCATTTCTTTTCGGTTTTCTTTTCCTTCTTTCATGCGATCTTGCGCAAATGTGCTCATGCTTATTAAAGCGATGCATACAATTAATACCTTTTTCATAATTTATTTTTTTTATGTTCAACGTTGTTTGGACGATAAAAATGAAAAAAGGTTTAATTTAATTTGTTGAAATAGAAAAAGCCACCTACAAAAGATGGCTTTAAAATATCTAGATAGCAAAAACTAATCTTCGATTGCTTCGAGGTATGTTAATAGCATGGCAACTGCTTCTTCATGAACTATGGTGCGACCCAACTGTGGCATTCTGTAGGTGGGTGCCGTACTTTGTATTCGTGCTTCTATTTCACCACGATTTGCATAAATACCAGTATCATCGAAAGGAGTTTCAAATCTAAAATCGATATCAAAATTACTTACTTCACCTCCGGGTTGGTGACAATGTGCACAATTTACATCCATATAGGCGCGTGATCGTTCAAAAACATCCCATGTTGCTTCATCGGTCCAATCGGGCAGGGTGCTTACTAAGGAGCTTGAGCTAAGTCCAGTAAGTAATCCGTTATTAATAAAATAGTCTAATTGATTTTCGTTAATAGTTTCATTATCTGGATTAAAATTCATGCTTCGTAGCTTCATTCCGATAGGAAACACCATGTCATTATTGTTATGGCACGTGGCACAATCCTGCTGTGAAGGAATTTCATACGCTATATTCTGAGTAGCTCCATCACTATCGATATAACTAATCGCTTCAATACTTCCCAATTCGCGATAGGTAGCTTCCGTTTGATCTGAATTCCAAATGTAATTCCCAGTTTTCCATGAGCCCTGAATTTTCAGAAAAACACGTGTTTCAATAAGTTGCTTCCCAAGGTTAGGGTCACGATCATCAATGTTATAATAAAATGTTTTTGCAATAAGTGTATTGTCTGGAAATAAAGGAAGTAATTCATCTCCGTTATATTCCATCGATTTCCCTTCAGGAAGGCGGATTAAGCGTTGTTTGGAAGCGTAATCGGTAAATAATGTGCTGTTAATCTCATACAATTGAACCCCTTCCGCAGGAGTAATTTCAGAAAGAGTTCCCGTGAAAATACCCATTTCAGAAAGTGTTTCTGTAAAAGCAATTGGTGTTAGTGCCGTAGTTACAGAAAGAGTATTGCTGGCATTCGATTCATTGTTTTTTGCATCAGAAGCAGTTACGTAAAAAGTATAAGTTGCATCTTCTTCTAAATCGCTAACTAGAACCGATGTGGTTTCTAGATTGTCTAAAACAATTACGTTGTCTTGATACAGCGTATATCCTGTTACCGCCACATTATCGGTTGCTGCTCCCCATGAAAGGCTTATCGAATTTTCAGAAACCGTCGTAGCCTCTAAGTTAACGGGAGCCGTTGGAGCTTCCATATCGGTTTCCTCAACAGGTACATACTCATCATCTCCTCCACAGGCAGTAAGCATGCACAGTGCCATACAAAGCAAAGCGTAGTAAGTTTTCATATTTTAAAGTAATTTTCTCTAAAAATAGAAAATTCGGTTGAAAGTGAGACCATAAGCGTGTTAATTCTAAACTACCTCGAATGGGTGGTTCCCTCATCAAAAACCTCGATTCCCTCAGGGGTGTTTTTATAATGAAAGGGATTGCGATAGTTTCGGTACGAATTAAAACTGAAACGCTATGAAAACAAAATTGATCTTAACTGCATTTCTTGCCTTGGTAGTTAGCACTTTTTTATTACTCGATTTCTCCACAGAAAGCTACGCAGAAACCAAACGAACTCTTGAGCCTATTGAAGGGTGTGTTTTTATGACCACTATGGGGGAACAATCTTCGGAAGGATTTAATGTTTATAAAACTAATGAAAATCTAAACCTGTCGGTACGCGACGGACTCACATGGCTGGCGGAGGCTCAATTAAAAAATGGTGGGTACGGGGCCGGAAGTCACAATGCGCAGAGTATTCGAGATCCACATGCTGTCGAAGCAGATCCTGCCACGACTTCGATGGTTGCTATGGCTTTGTTGCGCAGCGGTACCACCTTAAAAACTGGACCCTATGCTGAGAACCTTCAGAGGGCATTGCAGTTCTTATTAAAAACAGTAGAAGAAAGTTCGAGTGATAGCCCTTTTATTACTACTGTTCGAGGTACTCAGATTCAAACAAAATTAGGTGAAAATATCGATGCTGTATTAACGGCTCAGTTCTTCTCAGCTTTGTTAGATCGCAACGTGAAAGGGGCAGAAGAAAAGCGAATAGTACGAGCATTAGATCGCTGTATCTCGAAAATTGAAAGAGGAACCGATGCTTCGGGAAGACAAAACGGAGCAGGTTGGGCAGGTGTGTTGCAAAGTGGATTGGCAAACAGCGCGTTAGAAGCTGCAGAAGCTGTGGGAGTAACTGTAGATAAAGATGTTTTAAAGCGAACCAGAGACTATCAAAAAGACAACTACAATGCTTCTTCGGGAGCAATAAAGACCGAAGACGGAGCAGGGGTAATGCTATACTCGGTAAGTGGAAGTGTTCGTGCAAGTGCCAAACAAGCCCGTAAAGCTGAAGAGGCAATTAAAAAAGCTTCTAAAAATGGTGCTATTCAAGAAGAAGCTGTTACAGTATCTAACCTCGAAAAAGCTGGGTATTCGAAACCCGAAGCAATCGAATATGCGGCTTCTTACAATGTGTATCAAGCGGCGAAAGAGACTGCCCAACAACAAGATGTGCTTAATGGATTTGGAAACAACGGGGGAGAAGAGTTTTTAAGTTTTCTGCAAACGGGAGAGTCTTTAGTGGTGAATAAAGATAAAGATTGGAAAAAATGGTACGATGATATGAGTGGACGAATTCTAAAAATTCAGAATGAAGATGGTAGTTGGAATGGGCATCATTGTATAACAAGCCCAGTGTTTTGCACAGCAACTAGTGTTTTACTACTAACCGTAGAAAATGACATCGCATATCTTCGTAAAGTAGGAGCTTAGCGTGAAAATTTAAGTAGTAGGTTGGATGAACGCCGTTCGTGATTTCAATAGAAATATTGAGCTTTTTTGCCGAGAAGAGTTATATGCGAATGGCGTTTTTACTAAGGTCTGAAAGTAGTTTCCTTTTTTCGAGACAAATACTGTAATTCATATTTATTAAAAACATCACTAACATTCCCGAAGCGATTTCGGGCCACCTATGCCAAAAGGATGGAAATAATGGTAGTGGTGTTTCTTATTGTGCTAACTTCAATGTAGTTTCATACAATGAGGTTTGTTCCATCTTCGATTTCAACCAAGCATAGAAACTCATTACGAAAATATCTTCTTGTTCTTTCCCAATCCATTCGAACGAATTTTCAACCTTATTTTTAAACTTTTCTGAAGTTACTGCCATTGGGTTTTCGTAATATAAACGCACCAATTTCATAAATTGAATCACCCTATTTTCTCCTACTTTTTTAAGCCGTTTTCCAAACCGTTTATTAAAACTCTCTAAGCGCGTTAACACCAAATCTAACTTGTCTAATTCCATAAGAAGTAAAATTTCGATGATGTTTTTCTTTAGTACCCAGATCCACCCTGTTTTTTTTTCATACCATCGATCACTGTGCTGAAAATGCTTCAGTATTGCATAGGCTTCCTTGTAGTTATTTTGTTGAAAATGACACATTACAAGAGTAAGTTTTATGTCTAGCGAATCGCCTTTATATTTTTGAAGTAGTGAAATGGCATTACTGGAAGCACCTGTGTAATTTTGGTTTAGCGCTTTTAGAACAGTCCATTTTTCAAGAAAACGATTGTAATACGTGCTATTCTGTTTCAGCATTTGCGTTTTCATGAGCGTGGTAAATTCCGAAGAAGCTCTAAAATTTTTATTTCTGAAATTAGTGATCGCCATTAAATTGAGAATCTCAATATGATAATACAAATGTTTGTCTTTAGTGAGGGTTTCTTTTTGTTTTTCTGAAACAATCTTGTACAAGGTGAGCATGTACGGAGAAATTTGATGGTAATCACTTTGAAGCGTAGCTGCTGTGGCTGTAATATTAAGAAGCTGGTACAATGATTTAAAGGTAAGTGTGGTGTCGACTTCAATATTAAATTTAGAAAATGCCTCAAGGATAATTTCGTTTACGGGCTTTGTGGTATTCGACTTAAGTTGCGCTTTTATACTCGCATATGCCATGTTAAGATGTTGTTCACGTTGCACTAAGTGTAGGTTGTGTTGCGTTGAAGCAATAAGCTCGTTTAAATCCCAATATTCATTGTAATGGGCATACTGTATTTTAGTATGATTAATTTCGGCAAGAAGGGTGTACACATCTAATGATAAGGCAAGTTTTTCTGCCTTCTGAAGGGTTTTAAATGCAATCTTATATTCTTTGTATTCAAAGAAAATACGAGCAGCTAGAAGGAATTTAAGAATATCCATTTCTTCGCTCGTTTCTTCTGAAAATCCTTTTGTAGCGATAAAATCTATCAACGCGTCCTGAAGGCGTTTCGATAAGGCGTGATAGGCATTTTTGGAAGGTTTTCCGTATAGCTCTTCATCGATTTGTCCTTTAAAATCTTTAGCGATTAACTGAAAGAGCTGTACGTTCTTTGTGTCTCCTCGACGATTCTTTTTGTTAAGAAAAGCCACGAATTCTTTTCGGTCTGCTTCAGAAAGGGTATGTATTATTTTTGAAATTGTGCTCATTTAATCGTAAGTTATATGAAAACAGCTGTTTTTAATTTCAGTAGTAAACACGCTAAAATTACTATTTTAATCGTAAGTGTTAGGATTATTTTTCTTTTTTCAATGCCATCGATTGAAGCATCTTTGTTTTAGAATCGAAATAAATTCATTTAAAACTTAAGATTATGGAACATGAGATTTCAAATTCTCCGATCATGGGAAAATCAGATAAAAAGCCCGTAAATGCATCGCTTATTGAAAACATGAAAAGTGAAACTAAAAAGAACCCAACATTTAGCTGTAAGCCAACTCCTGCTTTTATATCGGCGAGTTGGACCGCTTTATTCGCAGGGATGATCTCGTACTGCATCGGATTATGGAATGCGGACATGTGGCTGAATGAGAAAGGCTATTATTTTACGATTTTGCTCTTTGGTTTGTTCTCTGTGGTTTCTGTACAAAAAAGTGTACGAGACCGCATGGAAGAAATCCCAGTAACCGATATTTACTACGGAATTAGTTGGTTCACGACCATCGCATCTATTTTATTACTCATTATCGGACTCTGGAATGCGGACCTCGAGTTAAGCGAAAAAGGATTCTACGGAATGTCTTTCTTGTTAAGTTTATTTGCAGCCGTTGCTGTTCAAAAAAATACACGGGATGTTCAATGGGCAAATCAGCAGGATAGATAAGCTTGGTAACAACAAAAGCTCCAAAGGGACATAGGTTCCTTTGGAGCTTTATTAATTCTAGGTGTGTGATTTTAAGAAACGGCTTCTACAAACAAGCCATCGTCGGTTTTACTAACTTTTGCAACTTGGCTTTTTGTTAATCCTTTAATGGTCTTATCCCATTTCTTATTACTCAATCCGCTTTGGGTTTTTAGTGCTTCTAGTTCAATAGGAGAATTCGCTTTAAGAAGTGTAAAAACAGCTTTCTCTTCTTCGGTCATGGCAACTTTTTTCTTTTCCGGTTTCATTTGAGGGAAAAATAATACTTCTTGTATTGACGCATTATTGGTTAAAAACATAATAAGTCGGTCCATTCCAATTCCCATTCCACTCGTAGGTGGCATTCCGTATTCTAATGCTCGTAAGAAGTCATAATCGATAAAAGCTGTAGCCTCGTCATCTCCTTTTTCGGCAAGTTTTAATTGTGCCTCAAATCGTTCTCTTTGATCTATTGGGTCGTTTAATTCGCTATATGCGTTGGCGATCTCTTTTCCGCAGACCATTAGTTCGAAACGTTCTGTAAGCTCCGGATTGTCGCGATGTTCTTTACAAAGCGGGCTCATCTCCTTTGGATAATCGGTAATAAAGGTTGGCTGAATAAAGTTTCCTTCACATTTTTCACCAAAAATTTCATCGATTAATTTTCCTTTCCCCATGGTAGCATCCACTTCGACTCCCAGATCTTTTGCGGCTTGGCGTAATTCGTCTTCAGATTTTCCGTTAATGTCGAAACCTGTGAATTTTTTAATAGCATCTGCCATGGTCACTCTTGGATAGGGCGCTTTAAAATCGATTTCATGCTTTCCGAAGGTAGCTTTCGAAGTTCCATTTACTTCCGTAGCACAGAATTCAAGTAATTGCTCACAGAAGTCCATCATCCAATTGTAATCCTTATACGCCACGTAAATTTCCATAGCGGTAAATTCTGGGTTGTGGGTACGGTCCATCCCTTCATTTCTAAAGTTTTTAGAAAACTCGTACACCCCATCGAATCCACCTACGATAAGACGTTTTAAATAAAGTTCGTTTGCAATTCTCATGTAAAGCGGCATGTCAAGAGAATTATGATGCGTTACAAAGGGACGTGCTGCTGCACCACCAGCTATAGGTTGCAATACTGGTGTTTCAACCTCAAAATAGTCACGTTCGTTAAAAAACGTACGCATGGCATTAAAAAGTTTTGTTCTTTTTTTAAAAACTTCTTTTACATGTGGATTCACGACCAAATCTGCATACCGTTGGCGGTATCGTAATTCAGGATCGTTGAACTCGTCATGTTTGTTTCCTTCGCTATCTACTTTTGGTAAGGGGAGTGGGCGCAATGCTTTAGAAAGCAATACAAAGTTTTTCACCATGACCGTTTTTTCCCCTACTTGAGTTGTAAATAACTCACCCTCGATACCGATAAAATCACCGATGTCCAGTAATTTTTTATACACATCGTTGTACAAAGATTTATCTTCTCCAGTACAAATTTCATCCCGGTTAAAGTAAACCTGTATACGGCCTTCAGAATCCTGTAGTTCTGCAAAAGAGGCTTTCCCTTGAATACGTCGCGACATTAATCGGCCTGCAATTACAACCTTTTTACCCTCTTTAAAGTCCTGTTTCAGCTGTTTTGTTGTGTGATCTACTGGGTATAAATCGGCTGGATACGGGTTGATGTTTAGCTGGCGTAATTGTGAGAGTTTCTCTCTACGTACTTGTTCCTGTTCAGAAAGTTGCATACAGTGGTTCTTTAATTTAAAGCTGCAAAATTAGGGTATTTCGCAGAATTAACCGATATGGCTTTCCTAAAACCTTCTTAACTTTTTCACTATTTAAAGTTTGTTGAAATAACTAGTTATAATTTTACTATTCGCTAAATGTGTAACATTTGCCTTAACAAAAGACATATAGGCTATAGTATTAATTTGTAAATTTGTTTCTATGAGTTTTTGGAGAGTTGTGCTTTCTGTTTTATTTCCGCCTCTTGCTGTAATCGATAAAGGTTGCGGGTCGGTGTTAATTGTTTTAATATTGACCATCTGTGGATGGATTCCTGGAGTTATTGCTGCACTTATTATTCTTAACAATCCTAAATAAATTTTTGATGAAGCAGTTTTTAGCATTAATAAGTATTGTTGTTTTTTTTGCCAGTTGCTCTTTTACTGAAACTATGACCTTACAAGAGGATGGAAGCGGACGTATGGCGATCGAAATGGATTTAAGTGAAATGATGGCATTTGGGGGTGATTTAATGAAAGACTCTATTCCGAAACGTATCGATTCTATTATCTCATTTAAACAATTTTTAGAAGAAAAAAAGGATAGTATTGCGACGCTTCCTGAAGCTGAGCAGCGCAAATTGAAAAAATTAGAAAATTATAAATTACATATGGTAATAGATACCGATGAAGGTACTATGGTCTTCGATATGTTTACCGATTTTTCTAATGTAGCTGAAGCAAATGAATTAATGAATGGCATGCAAAACTCTTCGCGCTTAATGCCTTCTATGGGAGATACCAATGTGAGTAAAACCGAAGATGCTTCAGGTGAGGTTTTTGGTACAAGTTTTTCGTTTACAAACGATGTTTTTAAACGAGATGCCTATATTATCGATGAAGCAGCGCATAAAAAACAACTCGATAGCATGCAGGGAATGGAAGCCTTTATGGGGAGTTCGACCTATAAATTAAAATATACCTTTCCGAAGAAAATTAAGGAAGCCTCTGTAGAAGATGCAACATTTTCCTTAGACGGAAAAACCATTGTAATAGAACGATCTTTTACAGCGTATATAAGAAATCCCGATGTACTCGACTTGGAAGTCATTCTAGAAAACGAATAATTTAAATTTAAACCATTATATATGAAAGTATTATTAATTTCTTTAGCGCTTATCCTGGCAAATTCATGTAAATCTACTTCAGAGAAAGAAGCAGAGCAACAAGGAAACACCACCGAAACCTCTATGAATATGAAAGAAATGTGTCCTGAAGGCGGTGAATGTACTGTGGAAGTAAGAGAAAATGCAACGTTAACTGTTGCCGATGATGAAGCCACTGGAGGTTTGTATTCGGTAATAGAAGCAGGAAATAAAACCGTTGTAACCTATACCTATGCAAAAAAGGGGCCTGCAGGAACGGCAGATGGAAATTATTCTGAAACTATTCAATTTGAACTTCCTGAAGTAACTAATACAATGAGCTTGAGCGATTCTAATTTGCAAGATGTACAATTGCTCTTCGGAAAACAATGTTACTGCAAAGGAGAGGCAGGGCATTATAGAGTAACTAACGGAAGCCTAAAGTTAGAAAAAACAAATAAAGGAATTATGATGCATTTGGATTTTAAAGTGCCTGAAGTAACAGAACAGCGAGTTACTTCGATCTCGCGAATGATTTCAATGTAGGTGATCTAATATTACCATACAAAAGCCGTGCTGACAAGTGCGGCTTTTTTTATTGAAATAAACTGGGCATTTTAAACCTTCAAAGAATACATGTGTTCTTTGTTGAAACAATCGGTCTTAGTTTGTATTTAGTGGTTGAATACTTTAGAAGTATATTTAGTAAAAGACGCTAATATTAGAAAGCGTATTTCCTTTGAACTCTTCTGAAGTTTACCGCTGCACGATATGAGGTTCTAGTTTCTGAAATTAAGATAAAAAAAAAGGCTCGGAATACATTCCGAGCCTTTTTAAAATCAATAAGTTAGATCAATTAGTTCTTCATTAATTTTGAAGTTAATTGCTTGTCACCATTTGTGATTTTTACAAAATACATTCCAGTATTTAACTTAGAAGCATCGAAGCTTTCAGAAAAAGTTCCTGAAACATTTTCGAATGTTTGTTGGCTAATTACTCGACCTCTAATGTCGTAAAGCGCTACTTCTACTTTGTCTGAAGACTCAGGAATAAAAGATAGGTTAAACGTCCCATTAGCAGGGTTTGGCCATAATGCGAAATTGTCGAAAGCAAATTCTTCAGCTGATAATGATGGGTCGATGTCGAATTGCCCTGCATTTAATGCATAAAAAACATTATCAACAGAACGTACCATGATTTTCGCTTCGTCTGTAAACGGAATATCAGGAACTGTGATATCTGCTGATCCGTTATTTGATACTCCAGTAGCTAATTGAAAATCAAAAGATTCACCATTATTTACAGATAAAAGAATATCTACGGTTGGAGTGTTAAATGGAGCACTATCGGTTCCTGCTACATCCCATGTAACCGTTTGAGTACTGTTAATTTGCCATTCTGCAGTAGCTGTAGGAGATGTTACCGCAAAAGGTCCGTCGGTATCATTAACAGTAATAATAGTATTATCACTTGCAGTTCCTGCTCCACCCGCTACGTTATCACGTACCGTAAGGCGAAAACGCATGATTCTTGAGACTGCAGGTAAACGTTCCCATGTAGTTCCTGTGCTTCCGTTTAACAATACTCTTTCAAAATCTGGAAAAAAGCGTTGTGTGTCGGTCGAAGGGTCTAAAGAACGAAAAGTAGGTCCTACCGTAGAAGAAGTACTTGGAGGCATAGTTGCAATTTGATTGTCATATTGTTCCCAGCAGTAAGTTAATGCATCACCATCACTATCGGTACCTGTTCCAGTTAATACGAAAGGTGTCGATGGAGGAATTACATAATTTTCACCAGCATCTGCAATAGGTGCTGCATTCATCGTTTCACTTAACATAGCACATGTGCTACCCGATCCTGCCGAAATATTATTCCACATTTGGTTGATACTTGCTGCATGAAAGTAATCATCACTTGCATTCTGTACATTTGGTCCGCAAATCCCTGCGTATGCCATAATAGTAGATCCACTTCCTGGCTCGTAAGCAGTAGAATTGGTTCTGTTTCCGCCACACGAATTGTTGAAAGTGTGTGTAGCTCCCCATTGGTGACCCATCTCATGTGCAACATAATCAACATCGAAAGGATCGTTGATCGGACTGTTTGTTCCAGTCACACCTCGAGCTTTACTTGTAGTACAAGGAGAATTTAATTGTGCAACACCACCACCACCGGTGCTAAAAACATGACCAATGTCGTAATTTTCTGACCCTATAATGTCATCACAGGTTTCTTGGTTCTCATCTAATAAAGCAAATGCACTGTTATTGGTATATGGATCTGAAGAAGCATTTAAAAAGATGATATCTGTATTGTTATCTATAATGATCATAGTAAGTGCAGCATCTCTTTCAAAAAGTCCATTTACACGGGTCATCGTAACATTCATAGCAGAAAGTACTGCTTCTTTTTTTACTTCATCGGTTGCAGTAGAAGGAACTCCCTGTTGATTTAAATGAAATTGAGAGTATTCTCCTGTCGCACCAATTGCAAGACGGTAAGTACGTAACATACCATCATCCGCGTTAAATAGTGCAGCATCTAATTCGGGACCTTCATTGTCATCAATAAGACAGGCAAAGTTGTTCTCTGTTTGGGATACATCTCTTCGAGAATATCCAATATAAGTACTGTTATCTGCAGTATACGGATCCATATAATAGGTTCCACGAACTCCTGAAGTAATCATTACATGAAGACCAATGGTAGAATAGCTAAAACGAGCTATTGCAGTTGGATCGTCGATTCCTTGAGCTACATACGAACCAATATTTGGAAAACGAGCTCTTAAACCTTCGCTAAGAACATCGGCTCTGGCTACTTTAAAATTTTGCAATTCTCCATTTTCATTAGGAAGTTGAATGATCACATTTGAAGTTGCAACCTCGCTACGCTGTGGTGCAGTATGTAACGCTGCCGATAAGTTTTCACTATTTAGTCTGAATAATTCATAATCAGCAGGAGTAGAAACACGTTGCTGTAATTGTTGGCTGGCTACATCGTTTTCCGAAACAGCTGTCCAGAAAGATGAATTTTGAGCAGCCATCCCCATACTAAAGAACAGGAAGGATACCGCCAAAATTGATTGTAGGGTAATTCTTTTCATTTAAGATTATTTTATTGAAAAATTAATTTTGAAGATGCAAGATAATGAAAGTGTTAATAAAAGTATAAGACAACGTGCGTTTTAACATATAATCATGGTAATTAATACGATTTGCTTAAGCCTACTGTCATTATATAATTGAGTATCTTTACACCCTATCAAATCACTAGGAATTTTGAATAAAAAAATCATACTTGAAGATCTAGGCTTAAAAGATTATAAACAGACTTGGGAATATCAAGAAAAGCTGTTTCAATCAGTATTAGATACCAAGATTAAGAATCGGAGGGAAGCTTCAGAGTTGCCAACTTCAAATCACTTTCTTTTTGTAGAACACCCCCATGTATATACATTAGGGAAAAGCGGTGATCTTTCTAATTTATTAATTTCAGAAGAGAAACTTTCAGAAATAAATGCTACATTTTATAAAATTAATAGAGGTGGAGATATTACCTATCACGGGCCGGGGCAGATTGTTGGGTACCCAATCCTAGATCTTGAAAACTTTTTTACCGATATTCATAAATACCTGCGGTTTTTAGAAGAAATGGTAATTTTAACTTTGGCAGAATACGGTCTTAAAGCAGAACGATCTAAAGGAGAAACTGGAGTTTGGCTCGATGTGGGTACACCATTTGCACGTAAAATTTGTGCATTGGGAGTTCGTGCTAGTCGCTGGGTAACCATGCATGGATTTGCACTTAATGTGAATGCCGATCTTGGGTATTTCGATCATATGATTCCTTGCGGAATTAAAGGCAAAGCTGTAACTTCCCTTAATGTGGAACTAGGAATTGCAGAAGTATCTACAGAAGAAGTTAAAGAGAAATTACTAACTCATTTTTCTACATTGTTTGAAGCCGAACTAGTACAAACTAATCCGGCCTCTTAACCTAAATAAACATAAAAAAAATTTAATTTGAAAAAGCGGTAAGTAAACTGCTACTGGTCACGCGCCCACTCCTATTATAATCTTCTTGCTTAACCATACCTACTCCTTCGGCAATCCATTGCTTGGAAGTTCCGGTACGACTCATTCCCATTCTCATATCCATTGTATACTCTATTACAAAACAGTTAAAAGTTCCTGCTGGGGTTGTTACACTTTCAAGGTTAGTGACTCTACGATCTGTAATGCCTACATTCATATTCATATTAATACCTGCCATATTAATTCTCATTTGCATGTCAGCGTCTGGGAGTGTTTGGCCCACTTGAAGGTTGTTTGGAAACTCGATATTTGTACCCGAGACTTCATACTCCATCGATTGGTACTGTTCAAATAATTGAGGGGATATTAAAGATTTCGAATCTATGGCAACCGTTTCTCCCGAACAAATAATGTCGAAGGTGGTCTCTGCGATGGTCTCTCCATCTTCATCTTTAACTACAGACTGCATTGCGGCAACTTCGCTCCCTCCCGTATTTGAAACCTGTGTTACGGTATAATCGACAATCGCTGCAGTTCTACCGCGTCTGTCATAAGTTGTGATTTGACTCGTAGTTCCTTCGGAAAAAGGATAATAATCACTGCATTGACTTTGCCCGAAGCTCAAGGCACTACAAAAAGTTAGAATGAATGTAAATAGAAGTTTTGTTTTCATCGTGATAGGTTTAATGGTTATTTTAAATACTGAATTTAATAATTTAATTATTCTTACTTCTGAAGCTTACTACATAGCAATAAATTCTACCCGTCTATTCTGTGCTTTCCCAGAAGCAGAAGTATTATCGGCTACGGGTTGCGTATCTCCTTTTCCGTCAACCTGAATTCTATTCGCTTCTACGTCATATTGAAGAAATAATTCTTCTTTTACAGCGGTAGCGCGATCTTTAGATAATGTAAGATTGGTAGCATCGTTACCATCGGAGTCTGTGTGTCCAACAATCATTATCTTTAATTCAGGATTTGATTTCATAGCACCAGCTACTTCACGAAGTACAGCATCTGCACCACTTTTAATCGTTGCGGAACCCGTGTTAAATAAAATGGCATTTGTAGATAAACGTCCTTCTGTTAGTAATTTACTTCGGTTATCGGCTCCAGCTTTTCCAATTCTTACATTGGTAATGTATACCTCATCTACATTTCTCATGTCGCGTAGTCCTCTAGTTTTTATTTTAAACACATCTGCAGCTTCATCTCGCAATCTTGGCACATCTACTATTTTATTATCGTTAAGCCAAACTCGAATTCGTGTTTTGTTGACCGCAACGCTTACAGTAGATTTTCCGTTAATGGTATTTCGATAATCTTTTCCGATCTGGTTGCGAAGTATGCGTTTTCCGTTTACTTGCTTTTCTACAACCCCTAAATTACCTATAAATTGACAAGGAGATATTTCTACCATACTCCATGTGGAAGGTTTTTCATAGCCCTTAGTATCTTCAAAAGCAAGTGTTACATAAGCCTGTGAACTTGTTTTTTTATCTAGTCCCTGTGTTAATAAATCAAATTGTACGGTGTAGTTTTCTGGCAGCGTAGTTGTTGTCATGGGGATAAATGTGCTGCTGTTCCCTAACCGAAACCATTTCTTTCCATTTATGGTCACTAATTCTCCTGAGCCATTGGTGTCCCATTTAGCAGGAAAATCGCCTGGACCATCTTTTGAAAAATCATCATTAAAAATGGAAACGGTTCCCGGAGTAAAGTCGAAATTTGAGGATACCGTGTAGTCAGGTTCGTTAGAAGTGTTGTTTTCTTGATTGGGTGCACCACCAATTACATTGCCCGAGTCGTTTTTGTTACGGCGATTTCGTTTGCGCTTCTTTTTAGATTTTGGTGCTTCTATTATAGTATCGAGCGTTCTGTCGGTCGATTTTTCTGTTTCTCTTTCTACCCGACGCTCTACAGTTCTCTCAACACCACGTTCTGCGGCTTTTCCAACTTTCTCGCCTAATTTTTTGAAAAATTGAGCATTAGAATTTGTCGTGCAACATGCAAATAGAATACCAGTAAATAGGATTATTTTTTTCATAATGTTTAGAATTAGGTCACTATACTTTTTTAAATGAGGTTACTTTAATCACTTTATTTTTATGTAAAATTTTAAGTGTATAGGAACCTTTTTGCATGTGTGTTACATTTAATAACACTTCCATTTCTGGAATTGCTTTGAGCGTTCCGGAATACACTTTTTTCTTTTTTGCCATACCTTGGGGAAGTAGTTCGAAACAAATGTATGCGGATACAAATACAAGTAATAGTACCATTGTAACCAATGCTGTGAAATATGTAACAGCGTAGTGATTATAGGGGTTAAGAGGTTTAAAAAAGTGTTCTTTTGGGTTATTTGGATTAGAAGAAAAGGAGTTTTTTTAGAATTATGAGCTATCTAATAAGCGCTTACTATCAGCAATTAATTATAAAAGAAATGCTTCAACTATAAATCAAATTTAATGACGCCTTTTAGTATTGAGTTTCATTTTTAGTAAAGCGCTTACAGTTATCTCGAAACATATTGCGTAGGAGAACATCCAAATTCTTCTTTAAAGCATTTTGTAAAATAAGAAGGATCATTAAATCCTACCGAATAGGCCACTTCAGAAATTGTAACCGTGTTTTTCTTTAATAATACTATGGCGAGCTTTAAGCGCTGTGAACGTAAAAATTCACTTGTAGACTGACCTGTGAGTGCTTTTAATTTTCGGTGAAGTTGCATTCTGCTTACACCCATTTCTTTTCCAAAACGTTCTACGGTGAATTCTGAATTTGTAATATGATCGTCCATAACCACTTGAAGTCGTTCTAAAAACTGTTCATCTGCAGAAGACAAAGCAATTTCCTTTGGACGTAAAATTACTTCTTGTGAGAACCGTTGTTGTAGTTTTCTTCTGTTTTCAATAAGATTGGCTACTGTGGCTTTTACCAATTGAGAACTAAAAGGCTTGGTTAAATATGCATCGGCGCCAACACCCATTCCTTCTAGCTTGTCTGTTACTTTTGTTTTAGCGGTTAATAAGATAATTGGAATGTGTGCTGTAAGTTCGTGTTCTTTGAGCTTTTTTGTCAAACTAAAGCCATCTTCCTCGGGCATCATTACATCGCTAATTACCAAATCGGGAATTTCTATAACTGCTTGCTCGAAAGCTTCATTACCATTTGCAGCCTGTAAGACTTTGTAGGTAGTTTCAAACACAGAAGTTACATAATCACGAATGTCTTTCGAGTCATCAACAATAAGAAGGACTGGGGCATCATCTGGATGCAGTAATAATGCTTCAGTTACTTCGGTTGTCTTTTTTTGAATTTCAGAAGAAATAATTTCTGTTTCTAAAGTAATGGAATCTTTAGTTTGTAAAACTTCAGAAAGTAATTCAGTATCTATAAAATCTTCTTTACTAGTGGGTAGTAAAATTGTAAACTGCGTGTATCCATTTTCTTCACTGTCTAAAGTAATCTGTCCTTTATGAAGTTCAACAAGTTCTTTTGTAAGAGCAAGACCAATGCCTGTCCCAGAGTTTTTTGGATTAGATTGATAAAAACGTTTAAAAATAGATTGTTGTTCTTCTATGGAAATGTAAGCTCCAGAGTTGATAATACTTAATTCGAATTGATGCCCTATACGTTTTCCCAATACCTCAACGCTACCATTCTCGGGAGTGTATTTTACAGCATTTCCAATAAGATTGAATGTTATTTTTTCTAGCATGTCACGATCGAACCAATCGGTGTTCTCGTCGTTTTCAATCTTTACGGAATAATCGATCTTTTTTTCAAGGCATTGGTACGAAAAGGCTTCGGTTTGAGCCGTTATAAAACGAGGGAGGTTTCCAGGTTGTACTTGTAAAGGGATGGTTCCGTTTTCTAGTTTCGAAAGAGCTAATAGTTGCTCTACTAAAGCTTCGAGTCGAGCAGTGTTGCGTTGTGCCGATCTTAAATTTTTTCGCTGAGATGTTGTTAGGTTTGAAAGTTCTAATTGATCTTCTATAGGTCCTTTTATTAAAGCTAATGGAGTGCGAAACTCATGAGAAATGTTAGCAAAGAAATTAGATTTTGCGGCATCTAGTTCTTTTAATTTATTCGACACTTTTTTACGGTTTCGAAGTTGAAAAAATAAAAAGAGTCCCCCGAGTGCAACTAAAATTAAACCACTTAACAAGATGGTTTTCTGATTCTTTCTGCGTTGCTCCGAGAGTTCATTTTTAGATTTTAAGAGGGCAATTTCCTGTTTTTTCTTTTCACTTTCATAACGGGTTTCAAGAGAACGTGTTAAACTATTGTTTTCTTTTTTAACCAGAGCTTTTTTTGTTTCGTACGTCTTTTGGTAATACGCATAACCCGCTTTGTAATCACCAATTTCTGCATTGCATAACGCCAGGCCTTCCATGAGGTACATGTATCGGTCACTTTCTTTTTCTGCTAAGGTGTCGTAGATGGCTTTTGCCTTTTCAAACTGTTCGATTGCTTTGGTACAGTTTTTACGACGTTTTCTAAAATAGGTGCCATACGCGGTTAAAACACTTGCTAATTCATATGGGTTGTTTTTGTTTTTTAGATAAGCGATTCCTTCTTCTAATTTCTTGCCCGCTGCATCATAATCATCTATTGCGTAATAGTAATTCATATAGGTTAGATACACCTTAGTGAGGCGTTTGGGGTTGTCTTTAGTGCTATAATACTTAAAGGCGAGGTCAGTATATCGTTTGGCTTCAGAAACATCTCCTTGCAGTCCTCTCATATCGGCAAGGCGTAGATAAATGTTGTTAATGAGTTCTTCAGATTCGAGTTGCTGTGCCAATTTTAATGCAGTCTCCTGCAACGCTGAGGCCTGTTCTACTCCTTCATATGTAAAGGTTGTTCTAGCTATTTCAGATCGATCTAGAATGGCATTTACCATGATCTCATTCTGAAAATTATAAATGCGTGCAAGAGAATCCACTTTTATGTAATAGGGTTGTGCCGTACCCATTTCACGTTCTAGAAAATAAGTTCTTCCTTTGGTATAGTAGACCTCTGCCAGTTGTGTCCAGTTCTTTTTTTGAAGTGCTGCATCTACTGCTTGTTGGTATACTATTTCTTTTTCTTCGGAATTTGTTTTTGCAGAAACTAAAATGAGTTGGTTACGAGCAATATGAAGGAGGGAATCGTTTTCTGACTGACTAAAATAATCGAAAGCACTTTTAGCTTTTTGGTAGGCCTCATCATACTTTTTTTCAGCGTATAACTTTTCTGAAGCATTTAACGATAATAGGGCGTCTTCTCTTTTCTCTTGTGATTGTCCAAAAGAAAATGAAGCCAAAAAAATAAACAGTAAAGGTATTTTTTTCATGCCCTGAAATCATAGTATCATTTCTACTAAGATAGGCAATAATATGTAAATCAGAAGGATAGCGCTAGTACTATTGTAACATTTTAAGCTTACTTAGGTGAGACGCTAAAATTATCGGTAACGGTATAAAATAAGTTCTTTGTCTTCTCCTTTTACTACGATATCTAAAGATCCTCGTTGGGCAGCGTCTTTACTATACGCTTGTGACGTACCATAAATAGGAAAGCCCGAAACTAAGGTTCCATTTTTGTCGAACACATATACTTTGTTCTCTTGTGTTTCTGTAACTGTTACATATGTTGTTCTATTGGCATTAAAAACCATGGGTTTGGTGTAAATTCCAAAGGGTAGTTCGGCTAATTTTCCGTTGATGCGGAGTAAGTTATCATCTAAGGTAGCTTTTGTATTTCCCAAAATAGAAAACCCGTAATTTGCAGTAACGTTAAGGGGTTGCGAATTTATAGTACCCGTTTGTGAAATCGTTTCTTTTGTAAGTCCTTTAGTAATTACAATAAAATTGCCTTCTTCGGCTAGCACCGGAGTTTCAGAAAACTGAAATGTATTTTTAACCGGTACTCTTAATTTTCCAGTGCGACTTAAAATAGTTAGTTTTCCATTTTCTTCGGCGATAACAATATAGTCTTTGTTGTTCATTCGAATGTGCACTGGTGGGAGTACAATGTTCGAAGCCGCTTTTTTATATGTAAAGCCTTTTACGATTTTACCGTCTTTATCGTACATAAAAACTTCATTGCCTTGAGTAATTATAAAACGGTATTTTCTATTCGTATCGTAATCGAACACCGAGAGCGGCTGCGTGATGTCATCTTTAAATTTAATAGGAAAAGGTGCGACTGGATTTCCATTTCTATCTAAAACGTAGAAATTGTTTTTAGTAGCAAACGCAAGTTGTTTTTTGCCATTTCGAAGCAAATCTACTTCTTGAACCGTTCCAAGAATGGGAGCATCTAATTTTTTAGACCATAAAACATTGCCTGTGTCTGAATATAAATACAACGTATTGGTAACATCTTGCACCACGACATCATTTCCTTTGGTTCGGTGGTTGCTAAATAGGGATGGAAGACCAAGAATCTCGTTTTTTAACGTGGAATTAAATTGTTCTGAAACTGTTCCAATAGTTTGTTTGTCTGAGGTTGTGCCATGTGTAGCACTGTAATTTACATGTGCAAAATCACGGTCGTAGGTAAACTGAAGTGCCGTAAGGGGATAATCGTCTGCAGCTATCTTAACAAGTTGAGCAGCTGTTTCTTCTGAAAAATAGTCGGTGAGGAGCGATGCTTCAGATCCTTTTAGGTTATAATACAATAGCGAAGAAGAGGTGCTTAACTGTGCTGCTGAAGTTTCAAAATAACCTGTTTTTGCCATTGTATTTCCATTAATGAAGGCAGAGATAATGGCTTCTGCTTCTGTTTGCGTTTCAGTAAAAATAAAGAAAGATTCTAATGCAAACATGTAGTTGGTTGTTACAGAAGGAAGCACAGGTGAAAATGCATTGGCTAGTAAATTTGGTTCATTGAAAGTATATAGTTTAATTTCTCGAAAACTATCTGCTTCAGAAATATACCGAGCGACCGATTGGTTCGTCAAGTCGGGATCGATACTTTTTAGTGCTAAGGCAGTTCCGTTATCTAATTCGATATAACCAACTTCATTAATAGATTCTAACAAACCATTTGCGGGTTTATTGAGACTGTCACCACGAACTATTTTTAGTTCTTGCTGTAATTTTTCTGCATCGCTATATGTTAAAGAAATACCCTTGCGTGCCGTTGCTGGTAATAGGGTAGCAAGGTCGTTTTTTTGCGGTTGTTGCCCTTTAAAAATAGAGAGAATTTGCGGAATGGTATCTCTTGCAAGAGCAACCCCAGTAGCGGTTATTCCATTAGAAAGAACTTCGATATGTAAATTGGTGTGTGAAGCAAACGAAGGAGTGGCGCTATTAATGCGTCTTTTTTTCGGGAGAGAAATAAGAGCGGTGAGGTTTGAAGGGTCGTTCATGTTATACAATTTCAAAAAAGTAGGATCTTTTTCAATTTTTCCCTCCAAAATCGACTGTAACAGAGCTTGAGAAGAAGACGCAATAAACATGCTGTCCTTTACTGCTACATAGGCATCGTTGTTTTGTATGGTAACTTTTTTTAGACTAAAATCTCCGTAGGTAAATGTCTCGACGCTGGTATTTGGTATCGAATCGCTTTCAAATAGATCTGGTGTTTGCCTTGTAATGAAAGTATAAGCTGAGGTGCTATCTGTATTTTTTGAGACACAAAGAATACTTTCTTGAGAAGGTGCGATTTGAGATAGTAATGGAGCATCTTCAGAAAAGAAAGTAAACGCATTGGTTTTAGAATATTCCGAAAGAAGATCGCTATTACGAAGGTCGTTTTGAAGTGACTGCCAGTCTTTAATCTTAAATACCACCGAAGTACCTTCAGGAAGATACGACGATAATGCTCCTTTGGTTACGGGTGCTTCGTTGCAGTTCCACAACAATAGAGAAGTGCAGACCAGAACTAGTAGTTTCAGCAGTTGTTTCATACTACAAAAATAGGAAGGAATTTTCGTGTTCCTTTATTTTATGAAAGAGTTTATCGACGTGTTTTCAACAGTTTTGTAAAGCAATTTAAAAATCAAAACAGTATTGTTCGGGTAATAATTTGAAGCTTCTTCGGTGATAAGGCGTTGGGCCAAAATCCCGAATGGCTTGTCGGTGTTCTTTTGTGGGATAGCCTTTGTTCTTTTTCCAATTATAGGCAGGAAATTCCTCGTGTAGATTTGCCATGTATTCATCCCGATAGGTTTTTGCTAAAATTGAAGCGGCAGCGATGTGTAAATATTTACTGTCTCCTTTTATAACGCATTCGTACGGGATTTTCCCGAATGGCTTAAACCGATTGCCATCGATTGCAATAAATTGAAGCGGTGAGACAAGTTGCTCGATCGAACGATGCATGCCTAAAATGGAAGCATTTAAAATGTTTAGTGTATCGATCTCATCCATCATAACATGGGTAACACCAAAAGAAATTGCTTCTGCTTCAATAATTTCTTTTAATTCCAAACGTTTTTTTTCTGAAAGTTGTTTCGAATCGGTTAGAAACGGGTGGTTAAAATCATCTGGAAGAATTACTGCAGCTGCAGTTACAGGGCCTGCCAAACATCCGCGGCCTGCTTCATCGGTGCCGCATTCGATTAGATGAGGATGTATTTTAAGTGATAGCATGGCGGGAAAATACAAATAAGCCTTTTGAAAAATTAAAATATAGCATGATTTTTTTAGTCTTTAAACGGCGTGTAAATGCATTGAGAATAGAATTTTCAAATTTTCAAATTTTCGAATCCTTCAATTATAATTTAAAAATTACCTTTGACCCTAGAAAAAAGATAGATGAATAGAACGCTTTTAGTACTTTTTTTGATTTTTGTAGCAGGGTCTGTGTATTCTCAAGAAGATGAAGGGGAAATACGGGATGCAGTTCCGACCGAAAAAATAGAAAAACCACCGATCGATCTGTATAAAATTATTTCAGCCGATCGCGATACCACTTTTCTCGACACTACGCTGTCTATAAAAAAGGATTATAAATTTAATTATCTTCGAAAAGATGCCTTCGAATTGCTGCCGTTTTCGAACGTCGGACAAACCTATAACTCCTTGGCTTATTCATTTGATCGGCTTAACCTGAAGCCTTTATTTGCAGGGCAAGCACAACACTTTGCGTATTTGGAAATAGAAGACATGCGGTATTTTAATGTGCCTACACCCCTAACTGAATTATATTATAGAACAGCTTTTGAACAAGGACAACAATTAGACGCTACATTTACTATTAATACCTCCGAACAGTTTAATTTTTTTATTGGGTATAAAGGGGTGCGCTCTTTAGGTGCGTATCAGAATATTTTAACAAGTACCGGGAATTTTAGATTTACCACAAACTATCATACAAAAGACAATCGTTACAACATTAGGGCGCATGTCGCAGCTCAAGATAATACCAACGAGCAGAACGGTGGATTGGCAGATGACTCACTCCCTTTATTTATTAATGATGATCCCGATTTTGACGATCGTGGCAGGTTAGATGTGCAATTTGAAGATGGTGAAAACAAACTAGAAGGATTGCGTTTTTACGGAATTCACGAATACGAACTTATAAGTAAAAAAGACAGTACAGGGTATAATGTACTGGCGATAGGAAATGAAATTACGTATGAAGATAAATACTATCAATACAAACAAGCAGTTCCTTTTGCAGACTTTGGTGAATCCTATCAAACGGCTAATTTAAAAGACAAAGTAAAACTAGAGGACTTTAATACAAAGGCTTTTGTCCGGTTCGATAACTCACTGCTCGGAAACTTGAGAGCGCATATTGGCTACACAGACTATAATTATGGGTACGATGCTGTGTTGATATTCGATGAAGGCCGTATTAACAACCGTTTAAAAGGAACTATTCTTGAAGCAGGAGCCGAATATCGGAAAGTTTACAAAGGATTTCAACTCTACGGAAAAGGCGCGATTAATGTGGCGGGAGATTTTGACGGGAATTATTTACAAGGAGCTGCTTCGTATCGTTTAGATCCCGATAACGTTGCAGAGGCTTCGATCACGGTGCATAGCGTAGCCCCCAATTTTAACTTTCTCTTATTTCAAAGTGATTATGTAAATTACAATTGGCAGAATAATTTTGAAAATGTAAAAACACAGGAACTAAAGTTCGATCTCAATTCAAAAAAGATTGCTGCTATTTCTGTAAGCTATACGGGAATCGATGATTACACTTATTTTGGGGTAAAAGAAAACGATTCTACTCCTACACCACAACAGTCGGGAGATCGTGTGGATTACCTAAAAGTTAAAGTAGGGAAGGAGTTTCGGTATGGGAAGTTCGGACTTGCCAATACGATTATGTATCAGAAAGTTACCAATGGTACAAATGTTTTTAAGGTCCCAGAGCTTATAACTCGGAACACCCTTTATTATCAAGATGAATTATTTAAAAAGGCCTTATTTCTTCAGGCTGGGGTCACATTTAAATATTTTACCGAATACGAAATGAACGATTACGATCCGGTGTTGGGAGAGTTTTTTGTGCAGACGGGACAGCAACTTGGAGGGTTTCCGCTAGTCGATGTGTTCTTTAATGCAAAAGTTCGGCAAACCCGAATTTATTTTAAATACGAACATCTTAATTCGTTGTTTAATACTACGAATAATTACTTTACTGCCCCTGGATATCCGTACCGCGATGCTTCGTTTCGTTTTGGTCTGGTTTGGGATTTCTTTTTGTAGCCTTTTACCAAACAGTTGTTCGTGAATTTTGGCGTACTGTGATTTAGAAATGATTAAAAAACTGCAACATACAGATCTTGAGATGGCAAAACAAATACGTGCTGTTTTTCAGGTGTCGTATGCGGTGGAAGCAGAACTCTTAAAAGCGGTCGATTTTCCTCCCTTACAAAGAGAGTTGGAAAGTTTTATTTCTAGCAGCAATGATTTTTTTGGATATTTTGAAAATGACACCCTTGCGGCGGTTGTTGAGATTGCGCATCGAGATACGTTTCTTCACATACAAAGCTTGGTGGTAGCTCCTAAGTTTTTTAGAAGAGGAATTGCAGGAGTAGTTATGGAGTTTGTTCTGAAGTCGTTCGATACCAATTTGTTTATGGTAGAAACAGGAGTGGCAAATCTTCCAGCGATTCAGTTGTATAAAAAATATGGCTTTACCGAAGTAAAACAATGGGATACTGACTTCGGAATCCGGAAAGTGCGTTTCGAGTTGCGACAGGGATAGCAGCGGTTACCCCACAGTACCGACTAAAGGGAGGTGCGAGGCGTAAAAGCGAATAGCCCGTTTTGCTGTAGCAGCGCGGAAGCAAAGTTGCCCCAATAAAAAACCCGACACAAAAAATGGCCGGGTTCTTCTATAAGTGTTTTTAGATTTAGTCTCTTAATAGTCCTCTAGAAATTACGATCTTTTGTATTTCTGAAGTCCCTTCGTAGATCTGTGTGATCTTTGCGTCACGCATCATACGTTCTACGTGGTATTCTTTTACGAATCCGTTTCCACCGTGTACCTGAACAGCTTCTACCGAAACATCCATTGCCACTTGTGAAGCGTATAATTTTGCCATAGCACCACTCATGTCGTAGTTGTTACCTTGGTCTTTGTCCCAAGCTGCTTTCATTACCAAGTGACGTGCTGCTTCGATGCTGGTGTGCATGTCGGCAAGTTTAAAAGCGATGGCCTGATGATTACAGATTTCGGTTCCGAACGTTTTACGCACTTTACTGTATTCTCGCGCTAGATCGTACGCACCTGCTGCAATTCCTAAAGCTTGAGCGGCGATACCAATACGTCCTCCGGCAAGAGTTTTCATTGCGAATTTGAATCCGAATCCTTCTTCGCCAATGCGGTTTTCTTTAGGAACTTTTACGTCGTTAAAATTAAGGGTGTGGGTGTCGCTTCCGCGAATTCCGAGTTTGTCCTCTTTAGGACCTACTTCAAATCCTTCCCAGCCTTTTTCAACGATAAAAGCATTAATTCCTTTGTGTTTTTTCTCTTTATCGGTTTGTGCGATTACTAGATAATAATCTGCAGAACCTCCGTTGGTGATCCAGTTTTTTGTTCCGTTAAGTACGTAGTGATCGCCTTTGTCGATCGCTGTAGTGCGTTGCGAAGTTGCATCACTTCCTGCTTCCGGTTCGCTTAGGCAGAACGCTCCTAATTTTTCACCGGTCGCTAATTTGGTAAGGTATTTTTGTTTTTGATCTTCGGTTCCGTAGGCTTCAATTCCGTAACATACTAATGAATTATTTACAGAAACAATCACCGAACACGAAGCATCAATTTTACTTAATTCTTCCACAACAATCGCATACGAAATCGTATCCATTCCGCCACCGCCGTACTTTGGGTCGACCATCATGCCTAGAAATCCTAGCTCTCCCATTTTTTTTACCTGTTCGGCTGGAAAGCGTTGTTCGTTATCACGTTCTATGACACCGGGTAATAATTCGGTTTTAGCGAAATCACGTGCTGCGTCGCGAATCATTAAGTGCTCTTCGGAAAGACTAAAATCCATGCTAGTATATCGTTTGAATTAGTTTTAAAAAAGTGATGCAAAGGTACTTCTAAAAAAAGAAAATCGAAAACGATTGATATTGAAAATATACCTATTTAATTATTTGAAAAATTAGTGTGTTCCGCTTCTTTCGATTTGTATCTTTCGGGAACGAATTACGTAGCATACGCGATGTCGAGCAATATATTATTTATTTAATAGACCATGAAAGAACAGTACCACATACTAGGAATTATGAGCGGAACATCCCTCGACGGGATCGATTTGGTGGAGGTTGATTTATTTGTTTCTGAAAAAGGACTATGGGATTTTGTAATTAAAACTTGTGAAACCATTGCGTATGCGGCAACATGGAAACAAAAGCTCACTCAGGGTATTACCAACTCTGAAGCTGAATTAATACAACTTGATAAAGACTATACCGTGTATCTCTCCAAGGTAATTTTATCATTTATTAAAAAGAACCATATTACAGATCTTGATGCGGTTTGTAGTCATGGACATACAATTTTACATCAGCCGGAGCAGGGAGTTACGTTTCAAATCGGAAATCTGCCGGAATTGGCAAATGCCATAAATGAGCAAGTGGTGTGTGACTTTAGAGTGCAAGATGTTGCTCTGGGCGGGCAAGGAGCTCCTTTGGTTCCTATTGGAGATCGATTGCTTTTTTCTGAATATGACTATTGTTTAAACCTTGGTGGATTTGCAAATATTTCTTCGGAAGTAAATGGCAAACGCATTGCGTACGATATTTGTCCGGTGAATATTGTACTGAATTCTTTGGTAGAAAAACTGGGATTTCCTTACGATGATAAAGGGAATATAGCAGCGTCGGGTGCCTTAAATGAAGCACTTTTAAAAAGATTAAATGAATTAGATTTCTATAAACAAAGTGCGCCAAAATCGTTAGGGCTAGAATGGGTTCAAGATCAAGTCTTTCCGATATTAGAGGCTTCAGAATTGTCTGAAAAAGACCTTTTAAGAACGTTTGTTGAACATTGTGCCCTACAAATTGCGGCTCAGTTTAAAGAGGAAGCTTCAGTATTAATTACAGGGGGAGGAGCGTATAACGATTTTTTAATTTCAAGATTAAAAGTACACACAACAGTAGCAATTGTGATTCCTTCCGAAGAAATTATAGAATATAAAGAAGCGTTAATATTTGGTTTATTGGGCCTATTAAAACTACGCAATGAGGTAAATTGTTTGTCGAGCGTAACCGGCGCAAATAAGGATCATTCTTCGGGAACTGTTTATCCCCGTAAATCGTAGGAGCCTTTCAACATCATCTTATTTTTCGAATCGTAATACTTGAAGTTCCAGTGTCTTTAAAATTAATAGGATCATCATCACCGCGTCTAAAAGAACGAAGGCTTAAGATTTGATTGGCGTTTATTTGAATTGTTTGTGTAAAATGAATTGAAAAATCGCCCCCATTACCAGAATCTTCTGGTGCTACTCCATACACGCGGTCTCCAGTACTAGTGCCATTAAGTTGAAGACGTAATTCAATATAACGCTCTATGCGATCTGAATTTAAGGATAGATTAACTGTTACCTCATAATACCCTGAATCTAAAATTCGAACTTGTTCATCATTTATAAATTGATACAGAGTAGTGTCCTCATTCCATCGTTGCGTACCAAATATATCGATTCGGGTTCCTGTAGTGGAAGAACTATTAAAGTCTGTATTTAATGAGGTACTTGCGTTAGAAAATTTAACGGTTCTATTAACCTTCGTGTCGTTAATATTACGCCATTGATTAACATCCCAAAAATAAAATCCAGGTATTACATTGTTAGGGAAAACGCCCGACACAGCCGTATTAAAAACTAAAGTTCCAGTAGTTAATGTACCCGTGAGTGGTGTAGTTGCCGATCTGGAAACCAAAGCTACTCTTGGTAATAGGACACCAGAATTGGAACTTTCTATTTGTAACATCACTCCATCACTAATAGTAGTTGTGTTAACGCCTACTTGAGCTTGGACAATAAAATAACTAAAAAAAAGTGATAATTTTAGAAAATTAGTCATAAGATTTGGGGTCTTTAGGGAGCCAAATATATAACTATCAGTTCACTACACCTTTTTTTTTAAAATGAAAAAATAATATTTCGATAAAATGTTAATTTTTTCGACGAAACTCCTTTTTTATCGATGAGAGGTAATGGGTGCATTTGTTTTATATAAAGTAATAGCTTCAAAAAAGAATGCATATCCTAACATTATAAATTCATTAATTATAATTAAAGAACTGTTTAAAAGTAATTTTAATGACTTAAAAAAACTTTATAAAATATTTTTTGAAGTAACTTTATTAATTGAATTAGATGAATCGGATCTATTTATTTTGTGATAAATAAAATTCTCTAAAATTGAGCTAAATCCCTTTTGAAGTTTTTTATATTTGTCTTCCAACTTCATAATCTATTTCAAGAAGTTGTATAACCACCCATTTAATGAAAGAATTACTTACCAAGTACGAAAATAAAGAACCCGAAATTGTTTTTCACTGGAACGACCCCGAAACAGAAGCCGAAGGCTGGACGGTGATTAATTCCTTACGAGGAGGTGCCGCTGGTGGTGGTACGAGAATGAGGGAAGGTCTCAACGAAAATGAAGTCCTTTCACTGGCTAAAACTATGGAGGTTAAATTTACCGTGTCAGGCCCTGCTATTGGGGGTGCAAAATCGGGAATTAATTTCGATCCAAGTGACCCTCGTAAAAAAGGAGTTTTGGAGCGCTGGTATAAAGCAGTTTCCCCATTGCTAAAAGCATATTATGGTACGGGTGGAGATCTTAATGTAGATGAAATTCATGAAGTAATTCCAATTACCGAAGAAAGCGGTGTTTGGCATCCGCAAGAAGGAGTTTTTAACGGCCATTTTACACCTTCAGAAGCTGATAAAATAAATCGCATCGGTCAATTACGTCAGGGAGTAATTAAAGTATTGGAAAATCAAACGTATTCACCAGATGTATCACGAAAGTATACCGTTGCCGACATGATCACAGGATACGGTGTCGCCGAAGCAGTACGTCATTATTACGATATTTATGGAGGTGATGTAAAAGGCAAACGTGCTATAGTACAAGGTTTTGGTAATGTAGGAGCAGCAGCAGCCTATTATTTAGCACAAATGGGAGCTAAAGTGGTAGGAATTATAGACCGTGTTGGAGGGGTTATAAATAAAGACGGTTTTTCTTTTGAAGAGATACAACAACTTTTTTTAAGAAAAGATGGCAATACGCTTAAGGCTGACAATATGCTTTCTTTTGAAGAAATAAATGAAAAAATATGGACATTAGAATGTGAGGTGTTTGCACCATGTGCTGCCTCTCGTCTAATTACCAAAGAACAAATTGCTTCAATGATCGATACAGGACTTGAAGTAATTAGCTGTGGTGCCAATGTTCCATTTGCCGACAAAGAAATTTTCTTTGGTTCTATTATGGAATTCACAGACGAACGTGTGAGCCTTATTCCCGATTTTATTAGCAACTGTGGAATGGCAAGAGTGTTTGCTTATTTTATGGAACGGAAAGTACAAATGACCGATGAGGCCATCTTTAATGACACCTCAATGACCATTCGCAATGCCATTCAGAACACATTCGACAACAATAGTACAAAGACTAATATTAGTAAAACTGCTTTCGAAATAGCACTTAAACAATTATTATAACATGATTATGGTTTCGATCATAATCTAATCCAACCTCATTTTCTATGGAATCGATTATTATTTTAATTTTCATTATTGGGTATCTTTCAATTACCCTCGAGCACCCTTTAAAATTAGATAAAACTGTGCCTGCCTTGATTATGGCAGCTTTAATATGGGCAGTATTAGCTATAGGTTTTCATGCCGGCTGGTTCGATGTTATCGACACCCATGAACATGCATATAATTTCCTTAAAGGAGGAGAGGCTGCAGAAGAAGGCTTTGATAATACTTTATTGCATCATCTTGGTAAAACTGCAGAGATTCTAATTTTCCTAATTGGTGCTATGACGATTGTTGAGATCATCGATTTACAC
This sequence comes from Cochleicola gelatinilyticus, assembly GCF_001637325.1. Taxonomy (GTDB): domain Bacteria; phylum Bacteroidota; class Bacteroidia; order Flavobacteriales; family Flavobacteriaceae; genus Cochleicola; species Cochleicola gelatinilyticus. Next base: position 144,142 of record NZ_LRXL01000026.1, on the reverse strand, counting down.
CGTGGTTTTGAAGTATTAAAAGGTGCTGTAAAGACCAAGAGCAGGAGAAAATTATTATGGATTATAGGGATTCTTGCATTTATCTTATCAGCAATTATCGATAACCTAACTGCAACAATTGTATTAATTACATTACTAAGAAAGCTTATTGTAGTTCGAGAACAACGCCTATGGTACGCTGCCATGGTTGTGATTGCCGCGAATGCAGGTGGAGCTTGGTCGCCAATTGGAGATGTAACAACCACTATGCTCTGGATCGCAGACAATGTGACAGCCGCCGGACTTATAGAATACGTGGTCATTCCATCAATCGTTTGTTTTGTTATACCCTTTTTTATTGCAAGTTATTTGCCAGCCTTCCGAGGACAAATACAGGTAGATAGCTCCTCAGATGAAGTTGCTGAGCGTCTTTTAAGTAGTAAGACAATGCTCTTTTTAGGATTGGGTATGATCGTTTCAGTACCAGTATTTAAAACACTTACTCATCTACCTCCTTATGTAGGAATGATGCTTGCTTTGGGAGTTGTATGGTTAGTTTCAGAATATATTCACCCTGAAGAGGACTTTTCAAAAGAACGTCGTCACTTATATTCAGCCCATAAAGCCTTATCACGAATTGAAATATCTAGTATCCTGTTCTTCTTAGGAATTCTAATGGCAGTAGCTGGACTGGAAAGTTTAGTATATGGAGTTGCTGAAAATGGTGATCCAGTAGGAACATTGCGTTATTTGGCAGAAGTATTGCAAGCCGCAATTCCTAATCAGGATGTGGTTGTAATTTTATTAGGAGTACTTTCTGCAATAATCGATAATGTGCCATTAGTAGCGGCCTCTATGGGAATGTACGATTCACCAACCGATTCGGTATTGTGGCATTTTATAGCCTATTCTGCTGGTACAGGAGGAAGTATGCTTATTATTGGTTCTGCCGCAGGAGTTGCAGCCATGGGAATGGAGCGTATCGATTTTATCTGGTATCTTAAAAAGATTACATGGCTTGCTTTTATTGGGTTTATTGCTGGAGCAGGAGTCTTCCTTTTAATAGAAAGAGTGTTATTTGCCCACACCTAACAATTTATAGTAAACCCATTCGTTATTCTTAAAAACCGAAACACACTATGCTTAACTTTCTAATTCAGGAAGGAGCCGAAATTGCTCAAGACCTGGAAACAATCCCTGAAGAAAAAACCCTTTCTGTCATGGAACTGCTCCTAAATGGAGGTGTCGCAGGACAAGTCATAATTGGCGTTCTATTTATTTTACTTTTTGTAGCAGTATATATTTATTTTGAACGTTTGTTTGCTATAAAAGCAGTCTCCAATGTAGATGGTAATTTTATGAATCAAATTAGAGATAACGTAGCAACCGGGAATATTCAAGCGGCAAAAGTACTTTGCGCACAGCAAAACACACCAGTGTCGCGACTTACCGAAAAAGGTATATCAAGAATCGGAAGTCCGTTAGAAGACATTAATACAGCGATCGAGAACGCAGGGAAACTTGAAGTATACAAATTAGAGAAAAATGTAAGTGTGCTTGCAACCATTGCCGGAGCAGCACCTATGATTGGTTTCTTAGGTACCGTAATTGGTATGGTATTGGCTTTTCACCAATTAGCAACCAGCAGTGGACAAGCGGAAATGGGAACCTTAGCCGAAGGAATTTACACCGCCATGACAACCACAGTTGCTGGATTAATTGTTGGAATTATCGCCTATATGGGGTACAACCACATCGTAGTTAAAACAGATAAAGTGGTGCACCAAATGGAAGCTACGGCAGTCGACTTTTTAGACATCTTAAACGAACCGGCGTAATGAATTTACGAGGAAGAAATAAAGTAAGTGCCGAATTTAGCATGAGTTCCATGACAGATATTGTATTTCTGTTGCTGGTATTTTTTCTATTAACATCGCCTGCAATTACCCCCGATGCGCTTGACCTTATTCTGCCAAAGGCAAAAGGGAAAAGTACCAACGTACAGAAAGCTTCCGTAAGTATAACCAAAGACGGTGCCTACTACGTTAACAAAGAACGAGTAAGCGAATACAGTATAGAAAAAGAATTAAAAACGGTACTAGCCGGAACAGAGGATCCCACGATTATCCTCCGTGCTGAAGAAGGGGTTCCGATCGAAGACGCTGTTTTTGTGATGGACATTGCCAATAAAAATAGTTATAAAGTCGTTTTAGCAGTACGGCCTAATTAATTAATGTGGCAAGACCCTAGGTCGGGTCGGGCTATCATCGCTACACGGTAGCGTATTCTATCCCTCTTGCAAAAAAATAAATAAAACATTCCTTGAGCCTACTAAATACAAAACATAAGAGAAAAAGTATGATCATCACAGTGATTCTTCACGTGCTGGTGCTACTATTATTATTTTATGTGGGTTTAACGTATTTAGATCCTCCACCAGAAAATGGAATCGCTGTAAATTTTGGAACCACCGAGACAGGAAGTGGAAATGTCCAGCCGAGAGAAAAAATTCAGTCCGCTCCAAAACAATCAAATCCCGAACCTGTAACCCAGCCGAAGGCAGAAATCAAAGAAGAGGTCGTCACACAAAATACCGAAGATGCTCCCGTTATTAAAAAAGAGAAACCTGTAAAAGAACAAAAGGAAACTCCAGTAAAAGAGCAACCCAAAAAAGAACCCGTTAAAAAACCAGACCCCACTCCCGACAAATCCACCAAAGATGCATTGTCTAGTTTAATCAATGGTCCTAAAAGCGATGGTACGGCAAAGGGAGGAGAGGGAAACGATAAAATGCCTGGTGACAAAGGCGACCCCAATGGCGATCCAAACGCAAGTAGTTATTACGGTACTGGAAAGGGTCTTGATGGTGACGGAAATTATCTTTTAGGTGGGCGTAAGGCACTTAATAAAGAAAAATTTGTTCAAGATTGCAATGAAGCAGGCGTAGTTGTTGTTAGTATCGAAGTAGATAGAAATGGAAATGTTATTAAAGCAACACCAGGAGTGCGGGGTACTACTAATAACTCACGATGTTTGTTAGAACCCGCTAAAAGGGCAGCAATGGCCACGCGTTTTAATAGCGACGATAAAGCACCTGCAAAACAAATAGGAAAGATCATATACCGCTTTAGTCTCTCCGAATAAGTTAATCTGTTTTTAAGATTTTTCTTACATTACGGCTTTAAATAATCTTAGAAGCCGTTGTCACAAGTTTATAGTCTTTTAATATTTGCTGTAGGAATTACATCTGTAGTGATATCTATTCTATTAGGTAATGAGTTTACTGTAAATATAAAACCTATATTTCATTTGTTGCTTTTAGCCTATTACATTGTATCGGTAAAACATATAAAAATACCAGTCTTGGTGTTTTTTGTATGTGCGATGGTAGGAGAGACCCTTGTAGCTAAGGGGTTTGAAGAAAATTATCAGTTTATTGTTTTTCTTTTTACAGTCTGTTTTGCGAGTGGTATCGTAGTGGTGTATCCTTTTTTAGGAAAAACCGTTTTAAAGTTTAAGTTACCCGAAATAATTACCACATGTATTGTGATATTTGGGGTGGGTTATATCATGGTTCTAATGTTCAATATATTTACTAATCGCTTACAGGAATATGTGCAATTTGGGTTGGTCTCTGCAACTTTTATCGTTTACATAGCTTCATGCTTTTACATTGCGGCATTCAATACACATCCTAAAAGACTTTCGTTATTTCTAGTAGGGTGCTGTTATATTATTACCGTGGTTGGTACGCTCATTCATGAATTATTTTTTCAACATCCATTATTAATGGGGCTAGTGAATCTTTCTGAAATTATAGCTCAGTTTTCTTTTGCGTATTTTGCAGTACACTATTATAAAAAAAGAACCGTTACCTCAGAACTCATTTAATTCTACAGATTATTAATTATCAGGATACACTTCAATGGCTTTTTTCTCAGTTACCCATGTACCAACGCATTGGAAATGCAGCCTATAAAGCCGATCTAAATAATACGAATCTATTAATGTCGAAGCTTAACGCCCCTCAGGAAGGCTTTAAGAGCATTCATGTTGCAGGTACTAACGGAAAAGGTTCTACCAGTCATATGTTAGCTTCAGTGCTTCAGGAGGCTGGATATACCGTTGGTTTGTATACTTCTCCGCATTTAAAAGATTTTAGAGAACGTATTAAAATAAATGGGGAAATGATTCCGAAGCAATTTGTAACGGAGTTTGTAACTATGCATCGCTTATTTTTCGAAACCCATCAGCTTTCATTCTTTGAGATGACTGTAGGAATGGCGTTCGATTACTTTAGAAATAAAAAAGTTGATATTGCCATTATCGAAGTAGGATTAGGAGGTCGGCTAGATAGTACTAATGTTATTCTTCCTGAAGTTTCAGTAATTACCAATATTGGCTTGGATCATACCAAATTCTTAGGTACTACACTACGTGAAATTGCTTCAGAAAAAGCTGGAATTATAAAAACTAACATCCCTGTAGTTATTGGCGAAACTACTCCCGAAACCAAACTAGTTTTCGAAAAGGTTTCAGAAGAAAAAAATGCACCTATAATTTTTTCAGAAGAACAAAATCATTCTCAATATCAGACCGATCTTTTGGGAAGGTATCAAGAAAAAAACCAACGTACAGTCGTAACAACACTTTCAATTCTTATCGAAAAAGGCTGGCAAATTTCAGGATCTGCAATCACAAGGGGCTTGTTGAATGTCGTTAGGAATACTGGATTGATGGGGCGTTATCAGATTTTAAATTTAGTGCCAAAGGTAGTTTGCGATACTGCGCATAATAAGGAGGGATTAGCAATTGTCTTAGAACAAATTTCTGAGGAACAATATGATAAGTTACATATGGTGCTTGGGGTGGTGGATGATAAAGATTTGGATGGCATGCTCCCTATGTTTCCTGTACATGCGACCTACTATTTTTGCAAACCAGATGTTCCCAGAGGTTTGGCGGTTGCTTATTTAGCTGAAAAAGCAGCAAAGTATCAATTAAAGGGAAGTGTCTATAAAAGTGTATTGGATGCTTATAATGCAGCTTTACAAAATGCGTCGGAAAATGATCTCATTTATATTGGAGGGAGTACGTTTGTGGTAGCGGAAGTTGTTTAATTTAAAAGCTATTTAGTTGAGCTAAAATTAGGCAACATGTTTGCCTTTAAGTGGGGCATGCAGGATTCGAACCAGCGACTTCCACGTTGTCGACGTGACACTCTGAACCAACTGAGTTAATGCCCCTTAAGTACTACCTAAAATCTTAATTAAGATTAATTGTAGAGTTATCTAAAACCAAAAAAGACCTCCAAATGGAAGTCTTTTAGTGGGCGTTGAGGGATTCGAACCCCCGACCCCTTGGGTGTAAACCAAGTGCTCTGAACCAACTGAGCTAAACGCCCTTAACTTGTTAGCGGTTGCAAATATAAGGTAGTTTTTAAAACCCGCAAACATTATTTTAAAAAAATTATAGTAAATCTAAAATCCGTTCTAGTGCCATTCCACGTGAAGCTTTAATTAACAGCGTACTATCTGTTATTTTTTGTTCATTTATTTTTTCTTTTAAGTCTTCAAAAGTGATAAATTTTTTAATGTGAGGTGCTTCAGTGTTGGTGTTGTAAAAATTGGAGCCAATTACATATACTTCTCCGAAGGGGTTTTCTTTCAGAAATAAGATTATTGCTTCGTGTTCTTCTGCAGTATCTTTTCCAACCTCAAACATATCTCCTAAAAACATTTTTTTATTACTCCCCGCAAACTGTTTAAAATTTTCTAAAGCGGCTATCATGCTAGTGGGATTTGCATTATAAGCATCCAAAATAATTTTATTACTGTCTTTATCGATTACCTGTGATCGGTTATTGGTTGGGGTGTAACTCTCAATAGCTTTTTTTATGGCTGCAGTAGGGATGTTTAAATAGGATCCTATAGCAATGGCTGCAGCAATGTTATGGAAGTTATAGGAGCCTATAAGCTTACTTTGTATAACTTCGTTGTTATATTGAACAATTAATTCATTAGAAGCATCTTTAAGACTAATGGGGATGTATTGTTGATCTGTGCCGAAAACAACTCTATTGATATTTTTAGAGTGTATCATTTGCTTGGGGTCGTTTCCATTCACAAACACAGTTTTTTTGTGGTCTTTCAAGTAGTCGTACAATTCGGTTTTTGCTTGAACAACTCCTTCGAGGCTTCCAAACCCTTCTAGGTGAGCTTTGCCGAAATTGGTGATGTATCCAAAATCGGGTGCGGTTATCGCACATAATTGTTCAATTTCCTTATGGTGATTTGCTCCCATTTCAACAATGCCGTATTGTGTATCGTTATTCATAGCAAGCAATGTTAAGGGAACTCCAATATGATTATTTAGATTTCCTTTGGTTGCTGTAGTGGTATAAGAAGTTGAAATTACGGCGTTAATTAGCTCTTTAGTGGTAGTTTTACCATTACTCCCTGTAAGAGCGATTATAGGAACCTTTAAGTAGTTTCTATGATAGTGTGCTAACTTTTGAAGTGCCTCAAGTACATCAGCACATAAAATAGTTTCTCCAGTATTTTTATGATAGCGAGTTTCGTCTATTATAACTTTATATGCTCCTTTATCTAGGGCTTCTTGTGCAAATTTATTGCCATTAAAATTATCTCCTTTTAAACAGAAAAAGAGCATTCCTGGTTCTATATTTCTAGTGTCGGTAGAAACACCAGAACTATTTAGAAAATGGGTGTGAAGTTGTTTTAGTTCCATGGCAAACGGGTACAAAAAACCCTCCGACGCATAGTGCAAAGGAGGGTGTTATAATATTTTTTTAAAGGTATTATTTGTTTCTTGGTCTTTTTCCTTCTTTAGATTTTGATCCTACACGTGACATTGCACATCTAAATCCGATATAGTCTGTTGCCATATCTTGTGGAAAATACCTTCTTTGAGCGGGATCTAACCAGTAATCACGGTCTCTCCAAGAACCTCCTTTGTAAACACGTACTTCATTATTTACTAAGGTAGTTCTATTAGAAGATTGGTCAAACTGACGATCTAATGTTCCAGTACTATCTGAAGCAACCCGATGTTTAGGTGAATTATACATACGTTTCGATTCATCGATTTCTTCGTCTTCTCCAAAAGTTTGAAAGTAACGTGAAGAACGTTTATCACCATCTCGATAATCGCGATTGTCACTTTCTGAGAATTGTGTTCTTAAATACGTTTCTTTTTCGTCTACAGGTACTTGTAAAATTTCTCCAGGAAGATTTCTTGCGATGATCTTTCCATTGCTTAACGTATCGTATACGATTGAATCTGCAGTAATAACTCTTACTTTACCGTTTTTGTCTATCGCATTTTTGGTATATACATTTCCACGATAGTAGTTGAAGTCGTTAAATTCGTCATCTACAATTGGTCTATATACATCGGCTACCCATTCGGCAACATTTCCTGCCATATCGTACAATCCGTAATCGTTTGGTTCGTAAGATTTTACTTCAGCTGTGATATCGGCACCATCATCACTCCATCCTGCAATACCACCATAATCACCATCCCCTTGTTTAAAGTTGGCTAATTGGTCGCCACGAGATCTTCTGTTTCCAGAACGAGTATATTGTCCATCCCACGGATATTTCTTTCTACCACGATATACGTTGTAGTTTCTAAGTTCGATTAATCCAAGAGCAGCATATTCCCACTCAGTTTCAGTTGGAAGTCTGTAAGATGGCATTAACAATCCGTCTTTTCGTTGTACGAATAAACCAGTGCTATCTTCGTTCTTTCTAAGAAGACCTTCAGATTTTTTTCCACCTCTTGTCAAGGAATCTTTTCCTCCGTACGTTAAGGTTGGTGCATTTAAATAAGTTTCAGTATTAAAGGTTTCTCCTGCTTTTACGTCGAAACGAGCGTTTCTTGCAGTATATCCTTCTTGCTCTAAAATTAGCTCATTCACACGATCGGTTCTCCAGTTGCTAAATTCAACAGCTTGAATCCAGCTTACTCCCACCACAGGATAATCAGCGTATGCCGGGTGTCTTAAGTAGTTGTTGGTCATCACCTCATTATAACCAAGACGATTTCTCCATACAAGAGTGTCTGGAAGTGCACCTTCATAGATACGTCTAAAGTTTTCGTCAGACGGAGGGAACACACTTTTAAGCCAATCTAAGTATTCTAGATACATTAAATTGGTAACTTCTGTTTCGTCCATGTAAAAAGACTGAACATGTTGTTGGGTTGGAGAATTGTTCCAGTCGTGCATAGGATCATCTTGCACTTTACCTTTAGTGAAGGTTCCTCCTTCAATAAAGACAAGACCAGGACCAGTTTCCTGCTCTTTTGCTTTGGGGTTGTACTGGAAGCCACCGTCTTTGGAGTTCATTTTCCAACCGGTTGCTCTCGAACTGTCTTTGTAATCACGAGACTTGTTGCAACTGGATAAAAAGGCGGTTGCAACTATTGCGATTAATAGCTGTAATACTAAGGTTTTTCTCAAGTTCATGCTTTCAAATATGAAAAAATTGGGTTTGCAATATAATAATTAACGACAAAAATGCAATATTATTTTACATATAATGCAATGTTAGTTTTGGAAGGTTTTTCCCACTAACGTATTGTTAACGTATATTTTTTTACAATAGTATACATTCCTAAATTTTCCTTTCTGATTTATTAGAAACAATCATACTAAGTCTATATTTGCAACGTTATTTGTTATGATGAAAAGAATTTTATTTTTAATAGTTTTTTTAGTGTTTCCTTTTATTGTTGAAGCACAAGTAAAAACGGTTACCATTAATTGGCAGCAAGAGGTGCCTTCAAAAAGTAGTGTTGCCAGTAAAACGAATTCTCAAAGTAGTAAGAATGCCAAAACTTCTATTTTTGGGGTTTATGAAGGAGGCAGTACGACGTATGTTGAACAATGGGAAGATACAGGGTATGCTGATAAAAATTCACTTCAAATAAGTAACGTACGTTATGGAAATCTTTCTTCCGAAGAATTAAAAAGGATAGATAGTGCTACAATTCCTGAAACACTTCAATATTCTATTAATTCAACAAAAGCTCGTGAAAAGTTATTTACGCAAGTTGCTATTTCATCTATAGTAAAACAAAATGGGGTATTTAAGAAAGTTCTTAGTTTCTCCATAAGTTATAGTAAGTCTATTCAAAATAGATCGATTGGGGCACGACTACCTTTATCTAATTCTGTTTTGGCGACAGGAGATTGGTATAAATTTAAAGTCGAAAAAACAGGTGTATATCGCCTTACCAAAGATTTTCTAGAGGATTTGGGAATGAATACCGGCGGAATTAACCCTAGAAATCTTAAAGTATACGGAAACGGAGGAATGCCACTTCCGCTGTTAAACATTGATAATACAATATTCGATTTACCTGAAAATCCGATTCAAGTTGTAGGGGAGGAAGATGGAACTTTTAATAATGGAGATCACATCTTATTTTATGCGGTAGGTACGAGAGGCCCTATAAATTATAAAGATGGTACTAGCGAAGCAACTAAAATAGATACCCATGTAAATCCCTATGATGATAATGCTTATTATTATGTGACGGTAAGTGGAGGACAAGGGTTACGTATTCAGCCTATGGTGCAACCTACTGGGGCTGCTAATGAAGTTATTACAACCTTTAACGATTATCAGTTTTATGAAGAAGACGACTTTAGTCCTGCAAAAGTAGGAAGAAGGTGGTATGGTAACCGATTTGATATAGAAAATGATCAAACTTTCGAGTTTTTATTTCCAAACATAGTCTCGAGTGCTCCTATGGACGTGGTGATTGAGGCTGCTGCTGCTTCTGAGATTGGGACCTCATTCGCTGTTTCTGTAAATCAAACCAGTTTAAACGCCATTACATTCACCGGCTTAAATGGAACTCTTTTATTAACAAAACGAGTCGAGGTGGATATTCCAGCATCTGAGGAAACAGCTACGGTAGAGATGAATTATAATAATGGAGGAAACCCTGCGAGCATTGGTTATTTAGATTTCATTAGTATCGAAGCACTTCGTGAGCTTACTGGTGTAGAGGGGCAATTGGCTTTTAAATATAATGCTTCTGAAAATCTATCTGGTATTGGGCAATATCAAATAAGTAATGCCGCTCAATTTTCACAAGTTTGGGATGTAACGAACTTATATGCTGTAAGTGCTGTAGAAAATCAAGATAGTGAAGGTGTATTTACTTTCAAAGCTCCTTTAGGGCAACTGCGAAATTATGTTGCCGTAAATCCTAATGATTACTTTGCGCCACTTCGAGTGCCAAACCCACTCGTGCAGAATCAAGATGTAAAAGGCACTGTTTTTAAAGATGCCTCTGGAAATTTTCAAGATATAGATTATTTAATAATTACTTCTCCGTTTTTATTACAACCCGCATTACGTCTTGCTAATCACAGAAGCAGTGTTGATGGGTTAAATATAAAAGTAGTTACTACCGATAAGATTTATGAAGAATTTAGTTCTGGAAAACAAGATATTGGTGCGATTCGTAATTTCGTGCGATACGTGTATGAAAACGCGTCTTCAGATGAAAAACGAGTAAAGTATCTTTGCTTGTTTGGGGATACATCGGTAGATTATAAAAACAGGCTAACTGGGAATAATAATATTGTTCCTGTGTTTCATACCTTAAAAAGTATAAGTACTACTTCAGATTTTATGACAGATGATTTCTACGGAAGTATGGATCCTATGGATGGGTTTATGAAATCTAATGAATTATTAGATATTGCTGTTGGAAGAATTGTGGCAGATGAGGTGTCTCTTGCGAACAGTCTGGTCGATAAAATTATTACTTACGATTCTAAAAAGGCATATGGAAACTGGAGAAATACCTTTACCCTTATTTCAGACGATGTCGATGAAAGTTCTTATGAATATAGAAGAATTGAAGCTACTTTAGATTCTTTAGGTCAAGAAATAACGAGACAAAAGCCATTTGTAAATGTTAAGAAAATTCATAGCGATGCGTTCCAGCAAGAGACCTCTGCTGGTGGAAATCGATATCCAGAAGTAAATAAAGAAATTTTAAACAACATTGAAGTAGGATCTTTAATTGTCGATTACTTTGGACATGGTGGAGAAGATGGGCTCGCAAAAGAATTTATTTTTACAAAACAAGATGCACAGAGTCTTAAGAATAAAGAGAAGTTACCGCTCATTGTTACGGTAACTTGTGAGTTTACAAAGTTTGATTTGCCCACGCGAGTTACCGCAGGAGAGCTTACCTATTGGAATAAGGATGGGGGTGCTATTGCTCTTATAACAACAACGAGGTCTATTAGTGTTTCGTTAGGGGTTACCTTTAATGAAAAATTAGCAGCTCAGTTATTTGGATTCGATGTTAATGTCCCTGCTCCTCCCGCTGAAGGGCTTCGTATCTCTAAAAATGATATTTCCGATGGGCTAAAACGAGTGGTTCATTATATTGGAGATCCCGCTATGCATTTAGCCTTTCCTAATCAAAAAATTAGAATTACCTCGTTAAACGACGTGCCGATTGAACAAGCTACAGATACTTTAAAAGCGTTAAGTAGAGTGCGATTTGGGGGTGAAGTGGTGGATGTAGCTGGAACTCTCCAAGCCGATTACAACGGTGTGTTGGAAGCTCAGGTATTTGACAAACGAGTAGAACGTCAAACCTTAGGAAATGACGGAATAAGATTTACTAGTGGGCCTAATAATGGTGAACTTCAAATATTAAATTTTACCACTTTAGGAAACGTAATCTTTAATGGAAAAGCCACAGTGACTAACGGAAAATTTAATTTCGAATTTGTCGTGCCCAGAGATATTCGTATTCCTGTAGGGCAAGGTAAAATTAGTTTATACGCACAAAAAAATAACGAATTGGAAGATCATACTGGGTTCAACTTAGATATTAATGTTGGGGGAATTAATGAAAATGCTCCCGAAGACAATGTGGGGCCTGTAATTCAACTTTTTATGAATGATGAGAGTTTTGTGTCCGGAGGAGTCACTAACGATTCCCCAATATTTATTGCTAAACTCGAAGACGAAAATGGAATTAATACATCGAGTGGAATTGGGCATGATATGGTTGCAATACTAGACGGGGATGAATCGAACCCATTTGTGTTAAACGATTACTATCAGGCAGAAGTAGATGATTATACACGAGGAATTGCCAATTTCCCATTCAGAGATCTTGAAGATGGGTTGCATACACTAACATTTAAAGCATGGGATGTTTACAATAATTCATCAACGGCAGAAATACAATTTGTCGTTGCTGGAAATGATCAATTAGTAATCGAACGCGTATTAAATTATCCCAATCCATTTGTTAACTATACCGAGTTTTGGTTTAGTCATAATCGAGAAAATGAACCACTTGATGTACAGGTGCAAGTATTTACTGTGACGGGAAAAATAGTTTGGACTAAAACAGACACATTCGCTCCTACTGGAAGTAATTTATTTAGAAGCATTTCATGGAATGGATTAGACGATTTTGGAGACCGGGTTGGAAAAGGTGTCTATGTTTATAAGATAACTGTAAAATCTACGTTAACCAATCAGCAAGTTGAAAAATTTGAAAAACTGGTGATCCTTTAAAAATTAAATTATATTTGTCCAAAATTTAAACCTCATGAAGAAGTTCTTTATCCTTATATTACTTTGTTTATTTACTGTTAAATCCTTTGCTCAAGTACAAGAGAACAACCGTGTTATTACCACTGGTGTTCCTTTTATACTTATTGCTGCCGATTCCCGTGCTGCGGGTATGGGTGATATTGGTGTAGCTAGTTCTGCTGATGCTTTCTCACAACAATGGAATCCTGCAAAATATGCTTTTGCACTATCTAAACAAGCAGTAGGGGTTACCTATACACCATATCTAAGTAACTTAGTAAACGATATTTTCTTAGGAAATCTTACGTACTATAATAGAATTAATGAGCGAAGTGCTATTGCAGGTAGTTTGCGCTATTTTAGTTTAGGAGATATCGATTCTAGAGTCGATGCGCAACAAGTTGATCCATTAATTTTAAGTCCAAACGAATTTACTTTCGATCTCTCGTATTCACTTCGATTAAGTGATCGATTTGCTATGGCGGTAGCTGGGCGTTATTTACGTTCCGATTTAAAACTTCAGGTGTCTCAAGAAGATGCTTCAGCAGCGGGTTCATTCGCAGTTGATATTGCAGGTTTTTATCAGAGTGAAGAGATCGCTTACAGTGATTTTGATGGACGTTGGAGAGCAGGTTTTAACTTCTCTAATATTGGACCAAAAATAAAATATGATGATGTTGGACAAGAAAACAATTTGCCAACAAACATGGCTTTAGGTGCAGGGTTCGATTTCATATTGGATGAATATAATAAAGTAGGCGTTCATGCTGAAGTTAATAAATTATTAGTGCCAACTCCTCAAGATCCAGATCTAAATGGGGATGGTGAGGTTACTTCAGAAGAAGTGCTACAGAATCAAGCAGACTACGAGGATATTAGCTTTTTCTCTGGAATTTTTCAATCGTTTGGTGATGCACCCGACGGATTTAGCGAAGAGTTAAAAGAATTTACTTGGGCATTAGGAGCAGAATATTGGTATCAAGATGTGTTTGCTTTACGAACAGGATATTTTAATGAAAGCGATGAAAAAGGTTCTCGTAAATTTGTCTCATTAGGAGCAGGGTTCAAATACACAGCCATCAATATAGATCTATCGTATCTTTTCTCTACATCGGCAGTAAGAAGCCCATTAGAAGGAACCCTTCGTTTCGGATTAACTTTCAACTTCGGAGACGAATACGACGAATACTAGACGTGTGAAAAAACTAACTATTGAAACACATCTGGAGGTTTTTGAAACCTTTTCAGAACTTCCTTTAGAAGTACAAAATCTTATGAATAAGGCGCAGCAAGCACGTGAAAATGCTTATGCGCCTTATTCACATTTTAAAGTGGGAGCAGCCCTTCAATTAGCTTCTGGCGAAACTGTAATCGGGAATAATCAAGAAAATGCAGCATTTCCGTCTGGTTTATGTGCAGAACGGGTTGCAGTATTTTATGCAGGAGCGTCCTACCCAAGTGCGATAATTAAAATGATGGCAATTACAGCACGATCTCTTAAACAAAAAGTTACGACACCTATTCCGCCTTGCGGTGCTTGTAGGCAGTCTTTGGTGGAGTACGAGGTAAAACAAAATGCACCTATAATTCTCTATTTCATGGGAGAATCAGGAAAAATTGTTAAAGCAAATTCTATAAAAGATTTGCTGCCGCTTATCTTCGATAGTTCGTATCTTTAGTAGTAATTAAAAGCAACGGTTCAGGCATTTCTTTTCAAATGTTTAAACGAATTTTATCCTATTATTTTTTTTAATTTGAAGTTGCTCTTCTTTTGCAGAACTTTTATAAAATAGTATTTTTGTTACTTATGCATTAAATTCCCTTGCAGGGATTACCAGCAAAAACGCGATGAAAAAAATCACCAAAAAAACCTATTTAGATTGGTACGAGAACATGCTCTTCTGGCGAAAGTTTGAAGATAAACTCGCACAGGTATATATAAAACAAAAAGTGAGAGGTTTTCTCCATTTGTATAACGGTCAGGAAGCTGTGCTTGCGGGTGCGTTGCATGCAATGGATCTGGATAAAGACCGAATGATTACCGCCTATAGAAATCACGTACAACCTATTGGTATGGGAGTAGATCCCAAGAAAGTGATGGCAGAACTTTATGGAAAAGCAACGGGTACTTCTCAAGGACTTGGTGGTTCTATGCATATCTTTTCTAAAGAACACCGATTTTATGGTGGGCATGGTATTGTAGGTGGGCAAATTCCATTGGGAGCGGGGCTTGCATTTGGCGATAAATATTTCGATCGAGATGCTGTGACGCTAACTTATATGGGAGATGGAGCCGTTCGTCAAGGTTCTCTGCATGAAACATTCAACCTTGCGATGCTTTGGAAATTACCCGTTGTGTTTTGTTGTGAAAATAACGGCTATGCAATGGGAACCTCTGTTGCTAGAACAGCAAACCATACCGATATCTGGAAATTAGGACTAGGTTACGAAATGCCTTGCAAACCCGTTGATGGTATGAAACCAGAAGTGGTTGCCAAAGAAATGGATGAAGCGATCGCACGCGCACGTCGAGGAGAAGGACCTACCTTTTTAGAAATTCGAACCTATCGATACCGCGGGCACTCCATGAGTGATGCGCAACATTACCGAACCAAAGACGAAGTAAAACAAAAGCAAGAAGAAGACCCAATCTCATGGGTACTACATAAGATCTACGAAAATAAGTGGGCGACCGAAGACGAGATCAAAAAAATAGATAAAAACGTTAAAGAACGCGTACTGGAATGTGAGAAATTTGCTGAAGAATCTCCATACCCAGAGAAAAATGTTATGTACGATGCAGTCTACGAACAAGAAGACTACCCTTTTTTATCTCATAAATTATAAAATACCATGGCAGAAGTAATTAACATGCCGCGATTAAGCGACACAATGGAAGAAGGTACCGTAGCCAAATGGCTCGTGAAGAAGGGAGATAAAATTGAAGAAGGAGATATCCTTGCAGAGATCGAAACCGATAAAGCTACAATGGAATTCGAATCTTTTTACGAAGGAACATTGTTGCATATTGGTATTGAAGAAGGCGAAACAGCAGAGGTTGATAAACTACTTGCGATTATTGGTGAGGAAGGCGAAGATATCTCAGAACTACTTAAAGGTGGGGCTGATAAGAAAACTTCGGAAAATGATACAGAAAAAAATACTTCGGAAGAAAAGTCTGATAAGGATGCTTCAGATAAAGAAGACTCTAAAAAAGACACTTCGGAAGAAGATAAAGATGAAGAAGATACAACTGAAGCAGATGAGGATACAGAAGACACTTCCGAAGGAACAGTGCCTGAAGGTGTAGAGGTAATCAACATGCCTCGGTTAAGCGATACCATGGAAGAAGGTACAGTGGCATCATGGCTTAAAAAAGAAGGAGATACGGTTGAAGAAGGTGATATTCTTGCCGAAATCGAAACCGATAAAGCAACGATGGAATTCGAAAGTTTTTATTCGGGAACCTTACTGAAAATAGGTATTCAAGAAGGTGAGACGGCTAAAGTTGATACCTTGCTGGCAATTATTGGACCCGAAGGAACCGATGTTTCAGGAATTTCTGGCGCTCCTAAAAAAGAGAAGAAAAAACCGGAAGCGAAAAAGGAAACTTCAGATAAAACTTCCGATAAAAAAGCAGCTTCAAAAAAGGACACTTCCGAAGAAAATAGGGCTTCCGAAGAGAAAAAATCTGGAGAAGATTCTAAGAAAAAATCAAGTTCAACAAGTGGATCAAACGACCGAAGAATTTTTGCTTCTCCCTTAGCTAAAAAACTGGCTGAAGAACGAAACATTAATTTAAATCAAGTGAATGGAAGTGGTGATCACGGACGCATTGTTAAAAGCGATATCGAAAACTTTCAGCCCGGAACAGGTGGTACAGATTATACACCAGTGGGAGAAGAGAGCTTCGAAGAGGTTAAAAATTCGCAAATGCGTAAGACCATTGCCAAGCGTCTTGGAGAATCGAAGTTTTCGGCACCGCATTACTATCTAACGGTCGAACTCGATATGGATGGGGCTATTGCGGCACGTACAGCGATCAATTCAGTTCCCGAGGTGAAAATTTCTTACAATGACATGATTGTGAAAGCATGTGCAATGGCGCTTAGAAAGCATCCGCAGGTAAATAGTCAATGGACTGCAGATGCTACAAAAATAGCAAAGCACATTCACGTAGGCGTTGCTGTAGCAGTTGATGAAGGCTTATTAGTGCCGGTTTTAAAATACACCGACCAAATGACGTTCTCACAAATTGGAGCCCAAGTAAAAGAACTAGCAGGAAAAGCTCGAAATAAAAAGATCTCTCCCGATGAAATGTCTGGAAGTACATTTACTGTTTCGAACTTAGGAATGTTTGGTATTAAAGAGTTTACTTCAATTATTAATGCACCTAATTCTGCGATTCTTTCGGTGGGAGCGATCGTGCAAAAACCGGTTGTTAAAAACGGAGCGATCGCCATAGGAAATACGATGACTGTGACATTAGCATGCGATCATAGAACAGTAGATGGTGCGACTGGAGCAAAATTCCTTCAAACCGTACGACAGTATATTGAGAATCCTGTGACAATGTTTGTGTAATTGTTAGCATAATTTCTTCGGAATGCATTCTAAATTATTTAAAAAATGTCCCGCTGTTCTCTTTTGAAGCAGCGGGTTTTTTTATTACTGAAACTCAATTATGGAATTTAGCACAGAACGTTTACAGATTCGAAAATTGAAACCAGAAGATCGAGATGCATTTTTCGACCTTATGGGGAATCCGAAGGTGATGAATCCAATTCCGTTGCCTGCAATGACTGAAGCTGAAAGTGATGCCAAGATGCAAGAAGTGTTTGAGTTCGATAATTCTAAAAAGGGAAAACAGATACGAGTCGTTACGTTAAAGGAAGAAGACGAATTATTGGGACTCTGCATGCTGCTTACCAACAATGAAGGAGATACCGAATTGGGGTACCGATTTCGGGAATGCTATTGGGGGAAGGGTTATGCAAAGGAAGTGACCGAAGGGATGATTGCCTATTGCTTTAATACGATAGGAGTAGAAAAGGTAACAGCCGATGCTGATATACGAAATGTTGCTTCCTTAAAGATTTTAAACAGGTATCTTAAAGAAATAAAAGATATTTATAAAGACGGAAAGATTGCAGACAAACGATTTGCATTATTTAAAAAAGAGTGGAATAAATAGCGGTATGAAAAACATTATTATTACAGGAACGAGTCGGGGAATTGGTTATAAAATGGTGCAATGTTTCGTAGAAGCAGGACATAAAGTATTAGCACTATCTAGGAATTTAGAACCCGTAGAAAAACTGAAGCTTCAGAACTGCACTTCGATGTCGTGCGATATTTCTAAAGAAAATGATATTGCTATAGTTACAGAGTATATAAAAAATGAATGGGAGCAGGTGGATGTGATCATACATAATTCCGGTTTTTTAATAAATGCCCCGTTTTCAGAAATAAAAATGAGCGATTTTAAAAAAAGCTACGAAGTAAATGTTTTTGGCGTTGCAGCATTAACACAAGCAGTACTTCCATTTATGAACAACGACGGTCATGTAGTAAATATTAGTAGTATGGGCGGCATACAAGGGAGTGTAAAGTTTCCTGGTTTGAGTGCGTATAGCAGTAGTAAAGGAGCCCTTATTACTCTCACCGAGCTGTTAGCAGAAGAATATAAAGAATCTGGTCCATCATTTAATGTGCTAGCCCTTGGCGCCGTGCAAACTGAAATGTTAGAAGAAGCATTCCCTGGATATGAAGCTCCATTAACCGCAGATGAAATGGCACAATATATTATGGATTTCGCCTTAAACGGAGCTAAGTTTTACAACGGAAAAATTTTGCAGGTGTCCAGTTCAACGCCTTAATTATATGACTGAAACGTTAGAAAAATATATCCCTAAGGCTGCGGTGGCACCTGTGTTCGAGTTAATTCGAATACATCATGTACACCTTAAAATTGTTAATGAACGAGTGTCGCGACATGGCGATTACCGAAAGTTACCCGATGGCGCGCATCAAATTACCGTCAATGCCAATTTAAATCAATACCGTTTTCTAATGACATTGGTGCATGAAATTGCGCATTTAGTAGCGTTTCAGAAATACGGTAGGGCGATAAAGCCGCACGGACTCGAATGGAAACGGACCTTTCAAGTGCTTATGTTGCCTTTAATACGACCAGAGATTTTTCCGAATAAAATATTGCCTTTGCTCGCTATTCATTTTAAAAATCCGAAAGCAACAAGCGATACCGATGCTAGATTATCATTGGCTTTAAAACAATTCGATCCACCAAACGATAAAAACTATATATTTGAAATCCCAATGGGAGGCACATTTCGCCTACCCAACGGAAGAATGTTTAAGCGAGGAAATAAAAGAGTAAAAAGATATGAATGTCTTGAAATAGCTTCCGGACGTATTTATTTATTTAATCCGAATGCAGAGGTTGAATTTATTAAGTAACGTGCCTATTTGGCTGCTTTGTAATTTAAAGAAGGATGCTTATATTCGAATACGATAGGTAGATTATAAAATTGTACCCGACTTCTCGGGCAATCGATATGAATAAAAACTATTACGCAGTTATTATGGCAGGAGGAATTGGTTCGCGATTCTGGCCAGTAAGTACCAAAGAGCTTCCTAAGCAGTTTCACGACATGTTGGGTACTGGGCAAACCTTGCTTCAAAAAACGTTTTCTAGATTAAACGCTTTAATGCCTTCAGAAAACATCTACATACTTACCAACGAGCGTTACTTGTCATTAACGTTGCAGCAGTTGCCTGAAATTTCAGAAAAACAAGTGGTATTAGAACCTGCAATGCGAAATACGGCACCTTGTATTTTACTTTCTGCTTTAAAAATTAAGAAAGAAAACCCCGATGCATTAATGCTTGTTGCTCCTAGTGATCATTGGATCGAAGATGAAGCGGCTTTTGCGACAGATGTACAAGCTTGTTTCGATGCAGCACAACGCGATGACCGGTTGGTAACGTTAGGGATCGCACCTACCTTTCCGAATACTGGATATGGATATATTGAGAGTGAAAAAGAGGGACATTCACCTATTAAAAAAGTTCGACAGTTTCGAGAGAAACCTGATTATGAAACAGCAAAACAATTTTTAGCTGAGGGCAATTTTGTGTGGAATGCAGGAATTTTTATTTGGAGTGTAAAAAGTATTATTCGTTCTTTTGAAAAGAATATGCCAATAATGCATGCGCTCTTTTCTGAAGGAAATCCAGTTTATAATACTTCGGAAGAGGCCTCTTTTATTTCTAAAAACTATCCGTTATCTGAAAATATTTCGATCGATTACGGTATTTTAGAAAAAGCAGAAAATGTATATGTGAAACAAGCAACTTTCGACTGGAATGACCTTGGAACCTGGGGAGCATTGCACGATAAACTTTCTAAGGATTCTCACGAGAATGCGGTTGTTCGAGCAATTCCTAATCTAAAAGATGCTCATGGGAATATGATTTATACGGAAACACAGAAACTAGTAGTGGTAGAAGGTATTGATGATTACATTATTGTTGATAAAGAAAATGTGTTGCTTATCTTTCCGAAGAAAAAAGAGCAGGATATAAAAACACTACTAAATGAAGTGGGAACTAAATTTGGTGAAAAATATACATAAATGAGCACACCCGATAGCAATAAAGATATAAAGGTTACGCCCAATGATGAGGAGTTCAATAGTGTAAAATTGAATACTTGGGCGAATATTAAAAAATTTATTTCGGAATTGTTCGATATGAAAACAGACTCCGATCGAGATGCCACGATCGAAGCTGTAAAGAAAGATATTCCGTTTAAAGGACACACAGCTTGGATTCTTATCTTTTCGATCTTTGTTGCTTCTATAGGACTTAATGTGAGTAGTACAGCAGTGGTAATAGGAGCCATGTTAATTTCTCCTTTAATGGGTCCAATTGTAGGTATTGGTCTTTCTGTAGCTATTAACGATGTAGAAACGTTGAGACGGTCTCTTATAAACCTTGGGGTGATGGTCTTTTTAAGTGTACTAACAGCCTTTCTTTACTTTCGCATTTCTCCACTTACCGAAGAAACCCCAGAACTGTTAGCAAGAACCTATCCAACCATTTTAGATGTACTCGTTGCTATTTTTGGAGGATTAGGCTTAATTGTAGCAAAGACAAAAAGTGGTACGATCGCAAGTGTAATATTTGGAGTGGCTATTGCTACCGCTTTAATGCCTCCCTTATGTACGGTAGGATATGGATTAGCAATAGGAAATATGCAATATGCTGGAGGCGCTTTATACCTCTTTTCTATCAATGCAGTTTTTATCGCGTTAGCTACATTTATTGTTTCCAAGTTATTACGTTTTCCGATGGTTCGTTATGCCAATTCTCAGCGACGAAAAAGAATTGCCCAAGTGGCCTCTCTTATCGCTTTGGTGGTTATGGTGCCAAGTATCATTCTTTTTATTAATTTATTGGAAGTTCAAGTATTTGAAAATAAAACTAAAGAATTTATTAGAGATGAATTGACATACGATGGGGCAGAGGTAGTTAAATTTACACAAGATTTTGAAACCAAAAATATTGATATTTATTTTATAGGACAGCCAGTGCCACAATCTGTTTTAGCAGAATGGCGATCGAAACTTAAAGAAACAGCGAAATTAGAAGAAGCAAACCTTAGGATCTATCAAGGAACCGATCAAAGTGGGGCCTTTGCAGAAAAGTTATCAGGAGAAGTAAAAGCTGGAATTTTAGAAGATTTGTACGTTAAGAATGAAAAAACAATTCGAGATAAAGATGACCGGATCGAGTTTCTAGAAAACGAAATAGCAAATTTAACGGTAAAAGATAAAGTGCCTTTTAAAGACCTTTCTGAAGAGCTTCAAATTCAATTTGCAGAAATTAGTTCTTTCGGATATTCAAAAAAGATTGTTACAGATTTCAAGAAAATAGATACCATTCCAGTATTCAGTATTGATTGGAAAAATGGAACCTCAAGAAAACAAAAAGAAGAACATCGTACCAGATTAGAAGCGTGGTTGCGTTACAAGATGAAATTAGATACTCTACAGATTGAGGAGAGACCATAATGTCATTTCCTTTCTAATAATAAAAAAAAAGCCGCTCTGTAATTCACAGAGCGGCTTTTTACACTTTATTATTTTGGTTATTTTTTTATGAATTTGTAATTCACTAATTTGTTTTCAACTTTTAAACGAAGAAAATAAATTCCGCTACTTAAAGATGAAATATTAATATCGTTGTTGCTAGAAATTAATGTACTTCTTACGTGTCTTCCGTTGCTGTCAATAATTGTTACTGGAGTATTAGCAAGTCCTTTTAATGAAAAATTTACTATTTCTACAGCAGGATTTGGATACAGATTGATGCCTTCTCTTTCAAAATCGGTTATGGCTAATGGTGAACTTCCTTCTTCTAAAATATGGTGTGTATTAATTTCAGGACTAAGAAATTCATCTACCATTCCCGATGGCCATCGTACGATGATGCTATCGATGTTTTCACTTTCACCTATTCCGAAGTGAACATTTAGTGAGTTCATGTGACTGAAACCTTGCCCCGAACGTAGTTCTCTTATTTGTATTCCCCATTCTCCATAAATTTCTACTCGCGCTCCAATTCCATTTAGATTACTTTCAACTCCTACTAATCCCATTTTAACCCAATTATTATCATTGCCATTATTGGTGAATAATTGGCCCTGTACTAAAACATCTAAGTGACCATCGTTATTCATATCTGAAATTGCTCCCTCGTCAAAATCAAGATCCATTCCTGTAAATGTCATGTCACCGTTATTAATATATAATTCTTTAGACAGTTCTGAAAAAATATCAACAAAACCATCGTTATTAAAATCTGCTGCTTGATTTTCCCATGCTCCTAAATCGGCTGAGTTTATTCCTGTAGTTTCAATGATATTGGTAAAATTGCCATTTCCATCATTTTCAAAAAAGGTATTGGCTCCATTATGATTTACTATAAACGCATCGAAATCACCATCATTATCAAAATCTTCAAAAACCGTAGCCCAAGAGCGCGCACTATCTTGCAAACCAATAGATAATGCATTTTCTGTAAATACTCCATTGCCGTCGTTGGTATACATTGCATTTTCATTGTGCGGATGTCCCACAGGTTCTCCGCCTTTACATTTAGTGATATACATGTCTTGATCTCCATCATTATCGTAATCTACCCAAATTGCGGCGTAATTCCCTGGAGCCGCAATGGTTTCAATAAGTGTTTGGTCTAACGTCATATTTCCATCCCCGTCATTTCTATAGGGGTGACTTAAAGCGAGATCGTGGCAAACAAAAGCATCAAGATCTCCATCGTTGTCTATATCTGCCATGGTAGAACGTTGCGAAAAAATACCTTCACTAAAAGGAACTTCTGTAAATCCAGTTCCGGTGGATCTGTTCATTACAAAAGAAACAAACGATCCATTTCCGAGAACCATATCGTTAAATCCGTTTTCATCAAGATCACCTGCCGCAATACTCCAGTTAGGTACATTTTGGATGGGCATGTCGTACATTACAGAATTAAAAGTACCATCTTCCTGTTGGTAATCGACAAAAATTCCGTTCTCGCTCACTCGTGCATAATCATCGAGGAAATCACCATTCATATCTACTGCTAATTGTGACCCTACGCCATCGAATTCGCCAAGCTTTGAGCTTTCGTTAGTAAATGAAATTTGAGCAGTGAGTGTAACTGTAACCAATAAAAGGGTAAAAAGGATAGTTTTTTTCATGGTTTATATTTTATAAAAAAGTCTTTAAAAATAGTTATAAAATATGTGATTAACACATAGTTACCTTATGAAATTATCCTTCTTTAAGTTGTACTTCCCTAATTTTTTTGAAAAGGTCTGAACTATATACAAAGTTGGTAACATCTTCATTGTCTGTTTTGAAGATTTCATTTTTGTCTCCTTGCCATGCAAGTGTGCCATTTTTAAGGAGGACTACTTTCTCACCTATTTCCATAACCGAGTTCATATCGTGAGTTACAACTACTGTTGTAATGTCATTTTCATGAGTAATTTCTTGAATCAAGTTATCGATAAGTGTAGCTGTTTTAGGATCTAGCCCAGAGTTGGGCTCATCACAGAAGAGGTATTTTGGTTTGTTTACTATAGCTCGAGCAATAGAAACTCTTTTCTGCATTCCACCAGAAATTTCTGCAGGATATTTTTTATTTACATTGTTAAGATCGACACGCGACAAAACTTCATTAACGCGACCAAGCATCTCACTCTTCTTTTGCTTAGTAAACATACGAAGTGGAAACATTACGTTCTCTTCAATAGTCATCGAATCGAACAGGGCTCCACCTTGAAAAAGCATCCCTATTTCCTCTCTAAGATCCCGTTGCTGGTCGTCATCCATATCTTGTATGGCATTTTCTTCATAGTATATTCGACCTTCTTCAGGCTTAAATAGCCCAATAAGACATTTCAATAATACAGACTTACCACTACCACTCTGCCCAATGATAAGGTTGGTTTTTCCTTTTTCGAAGGTGGTAGTAATTCCTTTTAAAATTTCCTCCTCACCAAAACGCTTTTTTACATTTTCTACTTTTATCATTAGCTTAAGAGTAGTTGAGTTATTATATAGTTAGTGAGGATAATAAGTACACTTGTCCAAACAAAAGAGTTTGTACTGGCACGACCTACCTCTAAAGCTCCACCTTTCATGTAATATCCCTGCCAAGAGGGAACCGTAGCTAGTATAAAAGCAAATAAAAAGGTTTTTATAAAGGCATAAGTTAGATGAAACGGATCGAAATCGTCCTGTAATCCTTGAATAAATTGTTCTGCAGAAGAAAAACCACCATATACACTCGCCATCCATCCACCTAAAATACCTAGAAACATTGCAATGGTTATAAGCAATGGGTATAACATGAGTGCCACAATTTTTGGTAACACCAAATAGTTCAGTGAATTAATCCCCATTACTTCGAGTGCGTCTATTTGTTCGGTAACGCGCATAGAACCAATGCTCGATGTGATAAACGACCCAACCTTTCCTGCCATGATAATAGACATAAATGTTGGTGCAAATTCAAGGATGATCGATTGCCGCGTGGCGAAACCAATAAGTGATTTTGGAATCAACGGATTATTAACATTTAACGCTGTTTGAATAGCAATAACACCTCCAACAAAGAAGGAGATAAATGCGACAATACCTAAAGAGTTAATGATTAGATCGTTAATTTCTTTAAATATAAGTTCTTTTAAAACAGAAGCTTTTGTCGGACTGCTAAAAACCTTCCGAAGCATTAAAAAATAGGAGCCAATATCCTCAAGATATTTCATAAACGTTCGATTAATGCGAAGATAACAAATGTAGCGGTTTGTTTTGGGAAAGCTTGCTTCATTCGATTCATTATTTGTTTAAAAGCAGCATCATTTTATCATAAATTGCTGTGTTCTCATAAATTCCACCAAATAATGATGCACCGGGACCTTCTGCGAATACTGGAACCATGGTGCCTGAATGTCCTCCAGTTGAAAAAACAGGGTCTAACTTATTGTAATCTCCTCCTTTAGTCGCTAAAGTGAATCCGCCAGTTTCATGATCGGCAGTTACAATTACCAATGTTTCACCATTTTTTTTAGCAAAATCGAGTGCTACAGCAAGTGTTTCATCAAAATCTAATAATTCAGAGATTAAATAATCAGCATCATTGGAGTGACCACCCCAATCTATTTGAGAACCTTCTGCCATTAAAAAGAACCCTTTTTTGTTTTTCGAAAGGTGTTTTAAGGCTAATGCGGTAGCTTTTGGTAGAAAATCACCACGGTTGTCCACCATTTTCGGCATGCCATCTTCCGCTAATAGAATAGCTTGCTTTTTACCATTTAATGTAGTAGGAAGTTTATCGGTATGGATTTCAAAATCTTTTGCTTTTAGTTCTGCAATTAAATCTCTACCATCTTCACGCTGATTAAAATACTTTAAGCCTCCTCCTGCGAAAAAATCAACTTCAGAATTTGGCATAAACGAAGCAATTTCATCATACAAGCGTCTGGATTTTACATGCGCGAAAAAACTTGCGGGTGTTGCATGCACAATAGAAGATGTGGCCACTAGCCCAGTTGAAATTCCTTTTCGTGAAAGTTTTTCAACAATGGTTTCAATAGCCAAAGTATCTTTATCTACTCCAATAGCTCCATTATACGATTTCTTCCCAGTTGAAAAAGCAGTAGCCCCCGCAGCAGAGTCGGTTACCAAATGGCTGGAAGCTGATGTTTTACTTAATCCAATTGTTGAAAAACGCTCAAAATTTGGCACCCCTTTTTTGTAGTAAATAGCGGCAGATACTTCACTTAAGCCCATGCCGTCACCCACAAGAAGGATGATGTTTTTAGGTTTTTTTCCAGTATAATTGTCTTTTTTGGTTTGAGCAATTCCAGACGAAACTGCAAAACATAATATGAAGAGAATAATTAAAGGGCTTCGTTTCATTTTAGTCATTATTAGGGAATATCAAAAATACATATAAACTAAAAAAAACAACGTTAAGATGAGATTATATCCTATAAAAAGAGTTTGTTCTTAATTGTTTGCCATCGCACCTTTCTAATGTATTTTCCTTCTTCGGAAGTAACCGAATAGGCTGTTTGATTTCTACTAGAGTGAATAAAGCCTTGTACACAATATATAAAGTACGAAACACTTTTTTTTTGAAACCCAAGTTTTGCAGAGGCAATGAATGCTAGCCAGAATCCATAACGCATTCGGTAAAAAGCCTCTCCTTGTTTGTATTTAGCAGCTTGGGTGTAAACATGCCCTGTAGGTTTTAAATGTTTTACATGAAGCGATTTTAGCGTAGCGATTTCCCACTCGTGGTAGGTGGCTAATAATCCATCGATCGTATCCCAACCAATGGTTTTTTTTAAGCCTCCAATAGCTTCAAAACATTTGTTGCGGTATAATTTTATAGGCCCTCTTACTTTCGTTTTTTCTGAAATATTTTCATATTCCCATTTTAGTGTTTTCTTAATGTACAAGTTTCCTCCAGCAATGCCTAAAGAATCATTCGCTTTAAAAAGCTTCAGAAGCTCTTCAAAATATTGCTTTGGAAGTACAATGTCGGCATCAAATTTCCCGATAAGGTCAAAGTCTTTGTCCAATGTGTTGAAACCAAAATAAAATGCTTCAACTACTTTACTTCCTGGTGCATGTTTCGCTTCCGAAGAATATTGAATCGATTTAATAAAGGGGTGCTTTTCTGAAAATGAATCTATAATTTGTTGTGTGTTATCTGTAGAGTTGTCATTTACTACGAGTAATTTCGTGGGGCGAATTGTTTGCGCAACAAACGACTGAAGCGTTTTTCCTATATAAGCGGCTTCATTGTGCGCAGGTATGACGATGTAAAAGATCATTTTTTTCGTTCAGCGTACACTAAATAATAGCGGGGTGTAAATCGTCTAAGAATGGGGCGAATTCCAATTTTTTTTATTGGATTTGTAAATTTTATTCTTTTTTTAACCTGCCATCCTGCCTTTTCCAGTAACCAGTCAAATTGCCAATCTTCAAATTCATGGTAGTGGCGATCCCAAGGGTCTGTCTTGCTTTTATATGCCGAAGCAAACCATAATTTTAAAGGAACCGAAGCCACTAGTTTAGTTGCTTTAATGTCGTTTAATACATTAAATGGAGATACCAAATGTTCGAAAATTTCGAAGGCGGTTACTGCATCGAACTCAGAATTCGTTACTGCTGAAGTATCTAGGTCGAGGTCTTCCCCCGAGGTATTGGTAATATTGAAATTATTATCTTGAAGAATTTCTGAAAAAGGATTGGAAACTCCAAGATCTAGTATTGAGTCATTTTTAGAAAGGACTTGTTTTACAAAGTCGAGTGTAATAGCATACCTTTTGTGGGGATATTTGCCTTCATACATAATTTAAACTCTGTAAGCAATGGCGTTAATATTCATACCTGCGCCTACGCTAGCAAACATTACGATATCTCCTGGGTTTACTTCATGACCATTCATTTTTCCTTTCGATATAAGATCGTAAAGTGTAGGCACCGTGGCAACACTAGAATTGCCAAGTTTATTTATGGTCATAGGCATAATGCCGTCGGGCGGGGTGCTGTTATATAATTTATAGAACCTCTTTACGATGGCTTCATCCATTTTTTCGTTGGCTTGGTGTATAAAAATCTTTTTAAGATCTTTAATGTCATTTCCACTTTGGTCCAGGCATTTTTTCATGGCATCGGGAACGTGATTTAGTGCAAATTCGTAAATTTTTCGGCCATACATTTTTATGTACTTCCTAGTGTCACTTAACTCTTGGTTATATGATTCGCCAAAATAGATAAAGTGGGCTTCGTCGATAGCATGTGTAGCACTAACATGATTTATAATACCCCTATCTCCTTCTTTGTATTCTAATACTGCCGCACCTGCGCCATCACTATAGATCATCGAATCCCGATCGTGCTGATCGACCACGCGTGATAAAGCTTCGGCGCCAATTACGAGACATTTTTTTGCGAGTCCGGCTTTAATAAATGCATTAGCTTGTATCACACTTTCATTCCAACCTGGGCAACCAAAGAGCATATCGTATGCTACACACGACGGATTACTAATTTTAAGATTGTGTTTTACTCTAGAACCAATACTTGGTACCGTGTCACTTTGAACAGAACCGTGTTTTACATCCCCATAATTATGGGCAACAATAATATAATCAAGTTCTTCTTTATCTATTCCAGCATCTGCTATGGCTTCTTCGGCTGCATACGTGGCAATGTCCGATGTGGTAAGTTCGTCTTTTATATAACGTCTTTCAGAGATTCCTGTTATGGCTTTAAATTTTTTAATAATGACATCGTTTTCATGCCCAAATCTAGAACCGTCTAAATTAAAGAATTCATGATTTTCAAATTGATTATTTGGTGCTATTCCACTTGGAATAAAGCTTCCGATTCCTGTTATGGTAACGCTCATTAGGGAAAAAATTTAGGGGTAAAAATACGTAATTTGAAGAAGGTAGCAAGGATATCTGTACTGAAAAAACAGCTATTTTAAAGATGTTTAAAGATTTGCCTTGAATTTTATCGAATAGTGAAAATATACTCTTAAAATTATGATGTTATTAAAATACCATTGTGCTTTCTAACGTAGAAAACACAATGGTGTTTAATTATGCTTCCATATATGCTTCAATTGGAGCACAGGTACAAATTAAATTTCGATCTCCATATGCATCGTCGACACGACGAACTGAAGGCCAAAATTTATTTTCTGAAATATAAGGTAATGGGAAAGCCGCTTTTTGTCTAGAGTAAGGAAGCTTCCAATCTTCTGTTGTAAGCATTTCTAACGTATGAGGTGCATTCTTTAATACATTGTTTGGTTCCTCTTTATCGGTAGCATCAATTTCTTTCCGAATGGAGATCATAGCATCACAAAAACGATCGATTTCTGCTTTGCTTTCACTTTCGGTAGGTTCAATCATCATAGTCCCATTTACTGGAAACGAAACAGTTGGTGCATGAAATCCATAATCCATTAAACGCTTTGCAATATCTACCACTTCAATACCATTTTGCTTAAACGGACGGCAATCGATAATCATTTCATGAGCGGCACGTCCCCGTTCTCCAGTGTATAAAACCTCAAAGCTTCCTCGAAGCCTTTCTTTGATATAATTGGCATTTAAAATTGCATATTGTGTAGACTTTTTTAGCCCTGGTTCTCCCAACATTGTGATATATGCATATGAAATTAGGCAAGCTAACGAACTACCCCAAGGTGCTGCCGATATAGCTGTAATTGCATCTTTTCCTCCAGTCTTAATAATAGGGTTAGACGGTAAAAATGGAACTAATTGCGTAGCAACACATATTGGACCTACTCCTGGACCACCACCACCATGTGGAATAGCAAAGGTTTTATGTAAGTTTAAGTGACAAACATCAGCACCTATAGCTCCTGGATTGGTAAGTGCAACTTGTGCATTCATATTGGCGCCATCCATATATACCTGTCCGCCATTTTCATGAATAATTCCTGTTATTTCTTTAATAGCAGATTCGTAAACTCCATGGGTGGAAGGATAGGTAACCATTAAAGCCGCCAAATTATCCTTGTGTTTAAGTGCTTTCTCACGAAGATCTTCAACATCTATATTTCCATTCTCACTGGCCTTCGTAACAACTACCTTCATTCCAGCCATTACCGCACTCGCAGGATTAGTACCGTGAGCAGAACTTGGAATTAAACAAATATTACGATGATTATCGCCTCTCGATTGGTGATAAGCACGGATTACCATAAGTCCAGCATATTCTCCTTGTGCTCCAGAGTTTGGTTGTAGTGATGTACCCGCAAATCCTGTGATCTCCGTAAGCTGGTCTTCTAATTTTTTTAATACTTTTTGATATCCTTCAGCTTGTTCTGTAGGTACAAATGGGTGTACATTCCCCCATTGTGGATCACTCAAAGGAAGCATTTCTGCAGCTGCATTAAGTTTCATGGTACACGATCCTAAAGAGATCATAGAATGGTTTAGCGAAAGATCTTTGCGTTCTAATTTTTTAATATAGCGCATTAATTCGGTTTCGCTATGATAGGTGTTAAAAACGTCGTTGGTAAGGAACTCGGTTTTGCGAGCTACCTCTTTCGGAATTTTATTTCCAGTAAGTAATTTTGTAATTTTTATCGTTTCTTTTTTTACACCTTCTGCAAAAATAGAAACGATTTTATTAATGTCTTTTAGTGTTGTAGTTTCATTGATCGAGATAGATACCGTTTCTTCATCTGGATAATAAAAATTAACCTCTTTCGCTTCAGCTAAAAATTTAATTTTGGTCGCATCGGTTTTAATTGCGATCGTATCAAAATACGTGTCATTTGCTTGATAAAATCCTAATTTTTCAAGAGTGTCTGCTAGTGTTGCAGCAGTATTGTGTACTTTATCGGCAATGTATTCAAGTCCTTTAGGCCCATGATACACCGCATACATTCCAGCCATTACTGCTAATAAGACTTGTGCAGTACAAATATTAGAAGTTGCTTTGTCTCTCTTAATATGTTGTTCTCGGGTTTGTAATGCCATACGCAGCGCCCGATTGTTATCCATGTCTTTAGTTACTCCAATAATACGACCTGGAATACTTCTTTTATACGCTTCTTTCGTTGCAAAATATGCAGCATGGGGTCCACCATACCCTAAAGGAATTCCAAAACGTTGGGTGGTTCCAACAACTACATCCACCCCAAAATTACCAGGAGATTCTAATTTAACCAGACTTAAAATATCTGCTGCAACTGCAACTTTTATTTGTGCTTTTTTCGCTTTTTCAATAAAGGCAGTGTAATCATGTACTTTTCCAGTTTTTCCTGGATATTGAAGCATAATTCCGAAATAACCTTCAGAGAAATCAAATTCATCTGTATTTCCTACTACAATTTCAATCCCTAGCGGTTCCGATCTTGTTTGAAGCAACGCAAGGTTTTGCGGAAGTATTTCTTCAGAAACAAAAAATTTGGACGCATTGTTTTTCTTTTGCTCGCGTTCCCGCACATTAAATAAAAGCGACATAGCTTCGGCAACTGCAGTAGCTTCGTCTAATAACGATGCGTTAGCAAGTTCCATCCCAGTGAGGTCGGTTACCATGGTCTGATAATTAAGTAATGCCTCTAAACGGCCTTGAGCAATTTCCGCCTGATATGGAGTGTAAGCGGTATACCAGCCTGGATTCTCTAAGATATTACGTTGAATGACCGGAGGTAAAATAGCTTGATGATACCCTAGACCAATATAGGTTTTAAATACTTTGTTCTTAGAAGACAATTCTGTTATATGCTCTAGATATTCTTGCTCACTCATCGCAGTATCTAACGTGAGATCTTCTTTAAGGCGAATATCGTTAGGAATCGTTTCGTAAATTAATTGATCCATAGAATCAACTCCAACAACGGAAAGCATTTCTGAAAGGTCACTTCTACGCGGACCAATATGTCTAAGGGCAAAAGAATCTGTATTCATAGGTATAACTGTAAAACGGGAAAATTTTAATTGTCAATATACTTTAATGAAACCTCATTTTTAAATTCGGCTTAATATTGCGCAAAACTACATATTTAAAGCGTTACAACTTCATATTTTAACGTATGTCACCGAAGAACTTTTCAACTAAAACGGGAGGTTACTAACATAAAAACTACTTTTGTTCTATGAAGCTGTTTAAAGGGCTATTTAATTTTTATCTCAATAGTAGTATTCACGTCGCTTTAGCCATATGTTCGCTAGTAGCTATAACCGTTATAGAATATAATTTAAACTTAGAATATGCCGTATTAGGTTTTATTTTCTTCGGAAGCATCACTGGTTATAACTTTGTAAAATACGCAGCCGTAGCAGGGTTGCATCACAGAACTTTAGCTGCGTCTTTAAAAACCATTCAAGTGTTTTCATTTATTGCCTTCGGATTGATGTTGATGTGTATGTCACAATTATCGATTAAAACATTACTTGTGGCTGTGGTCTTCGGAATGGTTACATTTTTATATGCGGTCCCACTTCTGAAGCGTAAAAACTTAAGAACTTTTGGAGGAATAAAAATTTTGGTTGTTGCCTTAGTATGGGCGGGTGTCACTGTGTTTGTTCCTATGATAGCAGATAATATGAGGTTAGAGACCGATTGTTGGATTACTTTCTTTCAACGAATTCTTATTGTAATTGTATTACTACTTCCTTTCGAAATAAGAGACCTACAATTCGATTCTATTGTATTAAAAACATTTCCGCAGCAGTTGGGCGTGAAAAACACGAAGTTTGTTGGTGTTGTGCTTTTAGGGATTATTTTGCTGCTTTACGGTTTCAAAGATGAAATATCATGGTTCTTTTTTACGCCACTATGCATTGCGTGTTTGTGTATGGCTGTAGCGTTGCTGTTTGCAAAAGAAAAACAGTCGCCATACTTCTCATCATTCTGGGTGGAGGGGATTCCAATTATTTGGTTTGTTATTTTACTCGGGTTTAGACATTTCTTTTTGTAAACGTTCTTTAATGTCTCTTTTGTACGAATCTGGTAATGTTTGAATATTTGATTTTTTAAAAGCTCTTGTTAATTTCATGTTGCGAGCCGTATACTTTCTGCACGCTGCACAATAAATAAGATGAAAATTAAGCTTGATAATTTCCCAAAACGAAGCCTCTTTGTACTGATTCTTATCACAGGAGTGATTGGCCTCTTCACATTTAATAAATAGATTCATTGCATTAATTTAACCAGGTTTTTTCCATGCATTCGGCCATAGATTTTCGTGCCCGATGAATGATGACCCACAAGTTAGACGGAGTGATATTAAATTCATTACAAATCGCTTCCGTATCAAAATCATCGATTGTTTTCATTTTAAAAATAGCCGCCTGTTTGTCGTTTAATTTTTCAAGACAATTCATGATCGCTAGTCCTAATTCCTCATTTTCCATGTTATCTTCCGCAGTTTTGTCGAAAGGATCACGAACACGTTCTTCGAGCCATTCTCCTTCAGCATCTTGATCGTTATAGTCGATGTGTACTTCTGCTTTTCCTTTTTTCGAATTCTTTTTTCGGTAATGGTCTATAATTTTTCTTTTAAGAATTGCGATAAGCCACGTGCGCTCACTTGCTTCTCCCTTAAAATTTTTCTTAGATTTTAATCCTGCGAAAAAAGTTTCAGAAATAAGGTCTTGTGCAACTTCATGATCGTTAACTCGCACAATGGTATAATTGTATAGATAATCGGAATACCGATCTACCCATACTTCAGGATTTAATTTTTCTTTTGGCATCATAGTTTGCTCATAGCACTTCAAAAATAACAAAGTTTGTGCTAGTGTACCTTATTTTAACGGAATGATAATTAATTTATAGAAAAATAACTGTAGAATTTTAAGTGTCGGTAATAAATTAACATGCTTTATTCTTCAACATATAGTAATTAGACTAATTTTAGATCCGTAAAAAATTACAATTGTTATGAAAATTAAATTACTACCCGTATTTCTAATGCTTTTTTTGTCTTTTGGAATATCGGCTCAAGAAACTACTTCTTTCTATGCGACAATGAGTTTAAGCGACGCTGAAAATTTTAAAAAAGAGTATCCTGATGAAATTGAGATTATTGCTCAAAAGCGCAATGAAGCAGCTGTGTATTTATCTTCCGAAGCAACGCACCTTATCCATGAACGTGTTTTGGTACATGGTCCTGGCTATATTTTTAAAGCTTCACGAGAAGATGCGATTCGGGATTTAGAACCTATGGAACCAGCGACCGAGTTTAATTTAATGAATTATACAATTACAGAAGATGCCATTGTAAATTCTACTCTTAACTTAATAAATACACAAAATATTGAAGATCATATTTTAGAATTGGTTGCTTATGGAACTCGATACCATAATCGTCCATCTGCGACACAATCAGCGATAGATCTTAAAGCTAAATGGGAGGCTATGGCGGCTGCTTATAATCGAACAGATGTTTCGGTTCGACTTTACGATCACGTAAACACTGGGATGCCTTCTGTTATATTAACTATTCAAGGAGCCGTAACTCCCGAGGAATTTGTAGTTGTGGGAGGACATTTAGATTCTACCGCTTTTCCTTCTTTCGATAATGCTCCAGGAGCAGATGATGACGCCTCTGGTATTGCAACAATGACAGAAGCAGTACGCGCAATTTTCGAATATGGATTTACTCCAGACAGAACCATAGAAATGATGGCGTATGCCGCTGAAGAAATAGGTTTAGTGGGGTCTGCCGAGATCGCACAACAGTATAATAATGATGGGGTAAATGTAATTTCTGCCGTTCAGTTTGATATGACCAACTTTAATGGATCGGCTAACGACATTGTTTTTATTACAGATGATTTTTCAACAGATCAAGATTTAACCAACTTTTTAATGGAACTTATCGATCATTACAATTCCACAGGAGACCATGTATTTACATATGGGACTTCGCTGTGTAATTATGGATGCTCAGACCATGCAAGCTGGACGAATGCAGGTTATCCTGCGGCCTTTCCTTTCGAAGCTACTTTCGATCAGAGTAATGATGAGATTCATAGTGCTAACGATGTGTTTAGTGTTTCTGGTGATGCGGTACATGCCACCAAATTCGCAAAACTGTGTGTAGAATATTTAATTGAAACTGCAAAAGGTGAAAGTGTACTTTCTATTCCAGAAGTAGTAGCCGAAAATTTTGAGTTTTCAGTTGTAAATCAAAATTTAATGTACCGTTCTTTAAATGGTAATAATCTAGAAGGTATTACGATTTATGATGCTTTAGGGAAACAAGTTAAGCAAGTAGTTATCACAGAAAATAATGGCGTTATTGCTTTAAACAATCTTTCAGATGGGGTGTATATTGCTTCGGTACAAGTAACAGGTAAAGGAGCTGTAACCAAAAAATTTATTCTAAAATAAATAACAGAATTAAAAACAAAAAAGAGCTTACAGCATTAATGTTGTAAGCTCTTTTTTGTTTTCTATAATGAGAAACTTTTTTAGTGTAGGATAGTTTTATGCAAATTTTTTTTAAACAAAATAAAATAACTCATTACTGCTATGTTGATTAACATTTATAATAACGAGATTAAATTTTGAGTAAATATTAAAGAGAATACTACAGCAAACAACACGAACAAAGCATTCATGCCAAAGCCACCCCATTTAAAAATAAATTTCTTCGGAATATCATACATAGGATAGTATGCGATTTGAGTAGCGACTTTTCCCACCCAATATGCAGCGATTAAACCCGTAATTGCTAAGGCAAGGGGGCTTCCGTTTTTTAGATCTGAAGCCAAGCAGATAGCTATAAGTCCAAAAGAAAAATTTAAACCTTGAATGTATCTCCCATAAGTTTTGGCAATTTCTTGATTGAGCGGTTTTAATTTTTTGACATCGTTATACCAATCAAAAACCTTGTGACGAATGTATGGATATACCAACGCGGTAAAAATCTGTCCGGCCCCTGCAATTATAATTAGCCAATTAGGAATATCGATTCTCATTGTTTTCAATTTAAACCTGTAAGATAATCGAAAGTTTATTTTTTCACACTACTTAGTAGAGTATTACAAAAGACCTGCTCGTTTTAGTAATGCATCTGGATTGGGTTTTTGTCCTCGGAATTTTACATACAGTTCCATAGGGTCTTGAGTTCCACCTTGTGATAGTATGTACTCTTTAAACTTGTTGGCAACTTTTTTGTTAAAAATTCCTTCTTCCTTAAAATAGGCAAAAGCATCTGCGTCGAGAACTTCTGCCCACTTATAGCTATAATAACCAGCAGAATATCCTCCTTGAAAAATATGAGCGAATGAGGTGCTCATACAATTCTCTGGCACATCGGGATACAATTTTGTTAATGCGAAAGCTCCTTTTTCATACGCTTTTACATCGGTAATTTCTCCAGGGTCTTTGCTGTGCCACGCCATATCGAGCATTCCAAAACTTAATTGGCGTAACGTCTGCATGCCTTCATGAAATGTAGAAGAAGCTTTTATTTTTTCTACATATTCCATCGGAATTACTTCCCCCGTTTTATAATGTGTGGCGAATAATTCTAACGTTTCTTTTTCATAACACCAGTTCTCTAAAATCTGACTCGGCAATTCTACAAAATCCCAGTATACACTCGTTCCCGATAAGCCTTTGTACGTGGTATTTGCGAGCATCCCGTGTAAAGCATGTCCAAATTCATGAAATAAGGTGGTAACTTCATTAAAAGTAAGTAGCGACGGCTTACTGGCTGTAGGTTTAGTAAAATTACAAACTATAGAAACATGAGGACGCTCATTTACTCCGTCTTTTATTTGTTGAGGTTTATAAGAAGTCATCCATGCACCCCCTCGTTTTCCAGCTCTAGGATGGAAATCGGCATAGAAAATTGCCACTAATTCCCCATCGGCATCGTTTACGCGGTACGTTTTAACATCGGGGTGATACGTATCGATAGCTGTGACTTGCTCGAATTGAAGTCCGTATAATTTTTGTGCAACCGTAAAAACCCCGTCAATTACTTTCTGAAGCTCAAAATAAGGTTTTAGCTTTTCGTCATCTAAATTAAAGCGTTGTTGTTTTAATTTTT
Source organism: Cochleicola gelatinilyticus (assembly GCF_001637325.1). Classification (GTDB taxonomy): domain Bacteria; phylum Bacteroidota; class Bacteroidia; order Flavobacteriales; family Flavobacteriaceae; genus Cochleicola; species Cochleicola gelatinilyticus. The sequence continues at coordinate 107,378 of NZ_LRXL01000026.1, read as the reverse complement.
CAGCGTAATAAGCACCATCCCATTTCTGAAGCACTTCAATCCCGTCCATTTCTTTAGCAAAAGCTTGTAATTCTTTAAATTCTTCTTCTGCGGCAGGCTTTGCTTTTTTTAGTAACTCCTGTAGAAAATCCTGTACTTTTTTAGGCGTTTCTGCCATTCGTTCTTCTAATACAAAATGGGCATGGGATGCATAACTGAGTAATTTTGCTCGTTGGTGACGTAATTCCGCAATTCGTAATACATTTTGTTGATTGTCTAGCTTGTCGTTATGAAATGCTTTAGCGCCAAACGCAATCGATAATTGTTTTCGAAGTTCCCGATTTTTAGCATATTTCATAAACGGAATGTAGCTTGGGTAATCGAGTGTAAAAACCCAACCTTCTTTATTTTTTTCTTCCGCTGTTTGTGCGGCAGCTTCTTTCGCACCTTCTGGAAGTCCATCTAGCAAGGACTCATCGGTGAGGTGCATTTCAAAAATATTGGTTTCTTTTAAAATATTTTCACCAAAAGTTAATTTTAATCGAGAAAGATCGCTGTCGATTTTGCGAAGTTTTTCTTTTTTTTCTTCGGAAAGATTGGCGCCATTTCTTGAAAAACCTTTGTACTGTTTTTCTAAAAGCATCTGTTGTTCAGCATTCAGATTCAGATTTTCTCGGTCGTTATAAACGTGTTGTACTTTTTCAAATAACGCTACATTTAAAAGCAGATCATTTTGAAAGTCTGAAAGTAGTGGAGAAACCTCTTGAGCAATTTGTTGCAATTCATCGTTAGTTTCAGCACTGTTTAGATTAAAGAAAATACTAGTAGCACGATCTAATTGCAAACCTGTATTTTCTAAAGCTTCCACCGTATTTTCGAAGGTAGGTGCTTCAGTATTTTGAACAATAGCATCAATCTCTTGTTTTGTGGCTTCAATAAGAGATTTTATCCCTGGTAAATAATGCTCGTTTTTCAATATTGAAAAGGGAGCCGTATCAAATTGTTCTAATAAGGGGTTTTCCATAATATGTTTTTTGGGTAAAAGACTGATTGAGGGATACTTGTTTTTAAGTACAGTTTTGGCTGTTGAAATAACGAAAATTTAGACTAATTGTTTTTCATCTCTATCGCACCTTGTTCCACTTTCATTTTTAATCCCTCTTTGTAAGCTACAATTTTATCAAGAATGCATTTATCTGAAGCTCCCAGAATCTGTGCAGCCAAAATCCCAGCATTCTTAGCGCCATTTAATGCTACGGTTGCAACCGGAACCCCTCCTGGCATTTGAAGAATAGACAATACAGAGTCCCATCCATCGATCGAGTTGCTCGATTTTACAGGAACACCGATTACTGGCAGAGGAGATAGTGATGCAATCATTCCTGGTAAATGCGCAGCTCCACCCGCACCAGCGATAATTACTTTAATATCTCTAGTATGTGCGTTTTTTCCGTAATCGAATAATTTGTCGGGAGTACGATGCGCCGAAACTATATCGACATCTACTTCAATGTCGAATCCTTTTAAAATATCGATTGCGTCCTGCATTACTGGCAGATCGCTCGTACTTCCCATAATTACTGCTACTTTCATACACGTTTATTGTTTAGATGCCAAGACTGAGTCTCTAGTGCCGTTTTATTTGCTAATTACTTGAATTGTTTTCTTTACTTCTTCCGCTATTTTTCTAGCTTCAGAAAGATCTTCGTTTACAATGGTTACATGTCCCATTTTTCGAAAGGGACGAGTTTGTTTTTTTCCGTAGATATGCGGAGTAACCCCATCCATTCCTAGAATTTGTTCTATGTTTTTATAGTCCACCGCGCCCGTATGTCCTTCGGCACCCACAAGATTTACCATAATCCCTCCAACCTTGCTGTCGGTTTTTCCCAAGGGCAGGTCGAGAATTGCGCGGAGGTGTTGTTCGAACTGATTGGTGTAACTCGCTTCAATACTATAATGACCGCTGTTATGAGGTCGTGGCGCCACTTCATTGACCAAAATCTCGTCGTCTTCGGTCTGAAATAGCTCAACGGCTAATAACCCAACATGTTGAAATGCTTCGGAAACTTTAGACGTCACCGCTCTTGCTTTTTCTGCAACATTTTCATCGATTCTAGCAGGACAAAGAACGTATTCTACTTGATTGGCTTCGGGATGAAACTCCATTTCCACCACGGGATAGGTTGTAACTTCACCCGACGGATTTCTAGCTACGATTACTGCAAGCTCATTTTTAAAAGGAATGAGTTTTTCTGCAATGCAAGCACCTTCGGGCAATGGTATTACAGCTTCCGCATCGCGAATTACACTTACTCCTTTACCGTCGTAACCACCAGTACAACTTTTCCATACAAAGGGAAAAGTAAGGTCTTTACGAACAATGGCTTCATTTAACTTGTATTTATCTTCAAAAACAAGAAATGGTGATGTAGGAATTTTATGTTCGCTATAGAATTTTTTCTGAACTCCTTTGTCCTGAATATTCCGAAGTGTCTTCGAAGATGGATATACTTTTTTGCCTTCCGACTCTAATTTTTCGAGTGCTTCAATATTCACCCCTTCAATTTCAAAGGTGAGTACATCAACGTCTTTTCCGAAGTGATAGACCGTGTCGAAATCCATAAGGTCCCCTTGTTGAAATTCGTCGCATGCAATACGCGATGGAGCTTCGTTACTGGGGTCGAGCACTTTTGTGCGAATATCGAATTTACGTGTTTCGTAGAGCAGCATTTTGCCTAATTGGCCGCCGCCTAAAATTCCGAGTGTGAAATTTGAAGAAAAATATGTTGCCATTTTGCAAAGGTACAATCTTCTTTGAAATGGAGCTCTTAATGGTACGCCAAAACCTTCAGAAATCGTTCGCAATTTACAGAAACATCTTCCGAAGAAAAACAACCTCTTGATCCCGATGAAATTGGTATCTTTGCACCCTCTCTATAAAAAAGAGGATTTCATAGTATGTGGAATTGGATTAAATTAGTATTTCAGAAGAAAAAATTACGAATGAAAAATATCGTTTTATTTGGCCCTCCGGGTGCAGGAAAAGGAACTCAGGCAGAAGTTTTAAAAGAAAAATACCAACTTATTCATTTATCGACCGGAGACATGTTTCGGTACAATATTAAAAATGAAACAGAATTAGGCAAGCTAGCTAAAAGCTACACTAGTAAGGGGCATTTAGTTCCCGATTCTGTGACAAACGATATGCTGAAAGCCGAAGTTGAACGACATCTGAAGAAGAATCCTAACGGATTTATTTTCGACGGATATCCAAGAACTAAAGCGCAGGCAGAAGTTTTAGGGTCTTTTTTGGAAGAAAAAAACACCAAAGTAGATGCCATGGTCGCATTGGAGGTAGATGATGAAATTTTAGTGCAACGGTTGTTGGAGCGTGGTAAGACTAGCGGAAGACCCGACGATGCCAACGAAGAAGTAATTAGAGAGCGTATCGCTGAGTATTACAGAAAAACCGATATTCTGAAAGACTATTATATGGCTGAAGATAAATACTACGGAGTTGATGGGGTAGGAGAGATTGATGCTATCACAGCTCGATTAAGTAAAGTGATCGATACCCTTTAAAGAACGTTTCGCAACATTTGAAATTATAAGGCACGTTTTAGACGTTTCTTGACTTTTACCTGTAGCCTTTAAATTTTTAAATTACTATGACTGAAGGAAATTTTGTTGATTACGTTAAGATTCATGTAACTTCTGGTAAAGGAGGTAAAGGAAGTGCGCATTTGCGCCGGGAAAAGTACATCCCTAAAGGAGGTCCCGATGGTGGTGATGGCGGTCGTGGTGGACATATTATCCTTCAGGCGAATCGAAATTTATGGACCCTTTATCATTTAAAATTTAAGCGTCACTTTAAAGCAGGTCATGGGGAGCATGGAAGCAAACAAACGAGTACGGGTGCCGATGGAGAAGATGTGTATGTGGAAGTTCCATTAGGAACGGTAGTTCGAGATACCGAAACTCAGGAGATTTTGTTTGAAATGACCGAAGATGGAGAAGAGCGCATCATCGCAAAAGGAGGCAAAGGCGGATTAGGAAACAACCACTTTAAAAGTGCCACGAGACAAACTCCCCGCTATGCACAACCTGGTATGGAAGGTGAAGAAGGAGATTTCACCTTAGAGATGAAAGTACTTGCCGATGTAGGGTTGGTTGGATTTCCAAATGCAGGAAAATCTACTTTATTATCGGTAATCACAGCGGCGAAGCCAAAAATTGCTAATTACGAGTTTACGACTTTAAAACCCAATCTTGGAATTGTAGACTATCGTGACCATCAGACCTTTGTGATGGCAGATATCCCCGGAATTATTGAAGGTGCTGCGGAAGGAAAAGGATTAGGACATTATTTTCTACGCCATATTGAACGTAATTCTACATTGTTGTTTTTAATCCCTGCCGACGCGAAGGACATTAGAGAGCAATACGACATTCTATTGGACGAGCTTAAGCGTTACAATCCCGAGCTTTTAGATAAAGAACGACTTATCGCAATTTCAAAAAGTGACATGCTCGACGAAGAATTAAAAGCCGAAATGAAACAAGTATTAGATAACGAATTTACCGGATTACATTACTTGTTTATCTCGTCGGTGGCACAACAAGGACTCATGGAATTAAAAGATACTTTGTGGGCGATGTTGAATGGAACGAGTGTGCAATAAATTAACTTGCTAATAGGTTATTATTCAGGGAATTCAACTGTTTTTTTTTGGTAATTGTTTTATTAATGGCGATATTTAGTTTCAATTATTTTTGAAATTATCGTTATGGTAAAATTTGTACTCAGGTTTTTATACTTCTGGAAACCAATTTTGTTAGTTACTTTTCTATTAATTTCAACTCCTATATTATCGCAGTGTCCTGAGGAATCTGTGTATCTTAATACACAAGCGAAAATCAATCAATTTGTAGCTTTGTATCCTAATTGCACTCAAATTCAAGCACCATATCTTTTAAGTATTGGACACCCCAATGGGAATACAAATATTACCGATTTAAGTCCATTGTCTCAGATTACTTCGGTGAGCGGACATATAGAGGTTTTTGGAAACCCCAATCTAACCAGTCTTGATGGTCTTCAAAATATGGTTTTTCAACCAAATTCTGGCTTAACAATTGTAAATAATATTCAACTTACTTCCCTTCAAGATGCCGGGTCACTCGCCTCCACAAATTTTTCATTATCAATAAGCAATCTACCTTTGCTTTCAGACTTTAGTAGTTTACCAAATTTTTCGGTTCTTAAATCTTTTTCGTTATACCAAACCGACTCTTTCTCGGATCTTTCGGGCTTAGAAAATATTACTTCCATTACTGGTGGCATTAGTATTTCGGAGAATTCGGGACTCACAAATTTAAATGGTCTTCAGGTAGACTTGTCTGAAAGCCCTAATAATTCAAGGATAACGATTATTAATAACCCAATCTTACAAACTATTTCCGGGCTTTTAAATTCGGCGACAGGTACTTTCTCAATAATTGTCATAAATAATCCTAATTTAAACTCCCTTTCCGGTTTGGAACCCATCGATCAAATTCAATCGCTTAGAATTGATAATAATGATGCACTACAAAATTTGGTAGGTCTAGAAGGAGTGACAGAATGCCGTGAATTTTTACTTCGCGACAATGAACAAATGGTAGATGTATCGGGTTTTCAGCAAGTAGCTTTTACAGATCTTAGTTTTATCGATAAATTTGTAGTAACAAACAACCCTTCCTTAATTTCATTATCCGGGCTTACTACAGGAAGTGCGGAACTTAAAGAGGTTTTAATTGCAAATAATCCACTCCTCGAAAATCTTGATGGATTAGAAGGTGTTTCTTCGGTGCGGTATAAGCTTGAAGTTAAAGAAAATGATGCTTTGGAGCATTTAGATGGTCTTGTAAATGTAAGCTCATTTGGAAGGGATTTAATCATTAAGAATAATCCTTCCTTGCTTCATGTTGATGGGCTTATAAATTGTGTGTTTCTAAGACGATCACTAATTATACAAGATAATGAGGCACTTCAAAATCTAAATGGTTTGGCTAATATTCAGAATGAAATTTTGTTTACAGCACAGTACCTTTTCGATGCGAATCCACAACTTAGCGATATCTCAGGGCTTGCTAACTTTAATTTTACCTCGTTGAATGCAGAGAGTGAGCTCTCTTTTCAAGGAAATACGAGTCTTTCAAGTTGTGCTGTTGAAAGTGTATGCGATTTTTTAGCAAGTGATTCTCTTGCCGAAATTACCATTATGAATAATGCTCCGGGGTGTAATAGTGAGCCTGAAGTAATTTTGGAATGTGATCTGGATATTAATATAATTAGTGGAGAAGTACGTTTCGATTTTAACAATGATGGGTGTGATATAACAGATCTGGTAGCCCCTAATATTCTAATTGAAACTACCGATGGGACCAATACCTATGGTGCTTTTACCAATGCAGAAGGGTTTTATCAGAATTTTGTGGAGGCAGATGGATCGGTCACCACATCGGTAGCCGGAGGTTCACTTCCACCTTTTTATATGGCAACCCCAGCTACCACTACTACTGTTTTTTCTGGATTTGGAAACGAGGAAATTGTCGATTTTTGTCTTACAGCATCAGAAGATATTGATGATGTAAAGATTACGATCGTTCCCATTACAGTCGCTAGAGCAGGATTTAATGCTAGGTATCAGCTCATTTATGAAAATCTGGGAACTACAATTGCGAACGGTCAGGTGTCTTTACAATTTGATACGAGTCGACAAAACTTTGTGAATGCAACACCGAATCCAACGACAGTTTCTGGGGGTCTTATTGAATGGGATTACGCAACCTTGCAGCCCTTTGAAATTAGAACAATCGATGTAACACTTTTTACACAGGCGCCTCCAGTGAATCAGCCAGATGACGAGTTATTATTAATAGCGCATGTCGATCCAATTACCAATGATGTGGATATTGAAAATAACGATGCTACTCTCAAACAACTCATAGTTGCTAGTTACGATCCTAACGACAAACAAATAGTGCAAGGTGCAGAAATTTCGGAAGATGAAGTGGGTGGGTATCTCGATTATATCGTCCGGTTTCAGAATACAGGGAATGCGGAGGCACTTCAGGTAATTGTTACCGATACGCTCCATTCAAATCTAGATTGGGGAACGGTGCGCCCTTTGAGTGCAAGTCACCAATACACAACGCAAATTTTTAACGGAAATGCTGTTTCTTTCACATTTAACGACATTAATTTACCTCCCGAAGTCTCAGATCCAGTGGGAAGTCAGGGGTATGTTGCCTTTCAAGTTAGAACTAAAAATGATCTGTTAGTAGGGGATGTTATTGAAAATACAGCGAATATCTTTTTCGACGCAAACCCTCCAATTATAACCAATACCACTGCTACAACTGTTATAGATACAACTCCTCCCACAGCGGTCTGCCAAACAGTGCTCGCTGTTTTAGACGAGAATGGTGAAGTTATAGTAACGGCAGATGAGGTTGACGGGGGAAGCACTGACGCAAATGGAATAAGTGATTTAGAAATTAGTCAAACCGATTTTAATTGTTCTCATGTTGGTGAAAATGACATAATACTTACGGTTACAGACACCTCAGGGAATCAAAGTACTTGTACAGCGAATGTATTTGTCTTCGACCATACACCTCCGATATTCGACTCGGATACCTTACCCTTGGATCAAGTTCGACAAGCGGAATCGAATGGGTTCTATATGCTAGAAGACTTTACTGAAAATTTGCTAGTTTCAGATAATTGTACCGATGATTTGGAAGTGGTGCAAAGTCCGGAAATAGGGAGTTCATTAGAGCCGGGAGTACATTTTATCACATTGTCATCCATAGATACTGCTACAAATGATGCGACGTATGTGTTTCAACTAACGGTCGAAGAGTTCCTTTCAGCTACCGACTTCACGTTGAAAAACGCTATCACGATCTATCCCAATCCTGCTTCAGAAAAACTTTTTATTGTTACTTCGGAAGGTGTTTCCGTAGAAAATATAAGGATATACTCTGTAGTAGGAATACAAGTTAAAACCACTTCCGAAGCCACCCTCGATATTTCAAATTTTTCCGAAGGGATCTATTTTGTTAAGATAAAAACTAACCGCGGAAACATCACCAAAAAAATCGTGATAGAATAAGTGCAAAGACCTGTAAATGCGATATTTCCAAAAATTATACTATTTTCGTCTTTGTCCGGCATTCAGCCATCTCGTTGTTTCATCCCCCGGCAACGATATTGGCGATGAGGATTAATTTTAAAAAACTACTTATGTTTCGATTTCTACTGCTTTCCTTTTTTTTGTTTTCTTATACCTTTAGTATCGGACAGTGTCCTGCAACACCTATTTTGCTTTCCTCTCAGGCTGAGGTAGATGCTTTTTCGACAACCTATCCTGGGTGTACCGAAATTCAAGACTTCTTTACAATCGAAGGCGCAGATATTACAGACCTAAGTCCGCTTGCTGTGATCACCGGTTTCGGACGTGGGATTCAAGTGACTAATAATCCTATGCTTCAAAACCTAAGCGGTTTGGAGAATGTGGTGGAATTAGGAGTATCAAGTGGTGCTTTTATCTCGATTATGAATAATGCGCAACTCACTTCTATCGCAGCATTAAACAATATGGTGGTGCCCATAGGAAATAACAATCCGCCCGATATTTATATCGTTGACAATCCGCTGTTAGAAAACCTGCAAGGCCTTGATGGAGTTGCCGGATATACTTACACTTTTGAAATAAGAAATAACGATTCACTGGTTGACTTAGAAGGTCTGGAAAGTATTACCGGGGCCGATGATCTCAATATTGAGGAAAACGATAATCTTAGCTCCTTAAACGGAACTGAGAATTTTGAAAATGTTGGATTTTTAATGCTGAATGATAATCCGCAGTTAGCAAATTTAGATTCACTAAGTCCCGATTTTATACAAACCATATGGATCGATAATAACGATCTGCTTACCAACATAAATTCGTTTGAAGGAAATTCCACGATTAGAGATATTAAACTGATTAATAATGCGCAACTTACGGATATCTCAGGGGTTGCCGATGCGGTGCTTCGTATTGAACCTAATGTAGAGACGTTGCATATCGAAAATAATCCAATGCTGGAGATGTGCAGTGTAAGCAGTGTTTGTAACTACTTGTCTGACGGGAATCCTGCTATTATTTTAAATAATGCGGCAGGTTGTAACAATGAAATCGAAATTACAGCCGATTGTATTATATGTCCTCCTGGTAATATTGACTTTTTAACACAAGCCGAAATAAACCAGTTTGCCTTAGATTACCCCAACTGTTCCATAATTAACGGAAGTATTATGATAGGTAGCTTTGCGGTAACCAATAACGATATTGTAGATCTAAGCCCGCTATCCTCAATCGAGCGTGTGGAGAATCTTAATATTGCGGGTAACAATGCACTCATTACTTTAAACGGTTTAGAAAACATTACAACCATCGATCGAAATCTAAAGCTTGTTGAAAATCCGGTGCTACAGGATATCGCTGCCTTACAGAATTTGAATCTTATGGGAGCTCCTTCAACCTTTGATATTTCATTTGAAGATTGTCCTTTAATAAATTCATTAATGGAAATTTTTAATCCTGCTGTACCTCTGCAGGTAAACTATCTTATTCTAAATGACATGCATGGATTGCAAAACCTAAACGGACTGGAATCCATAAATAATGTTTCTTATTCTATCGAGATACAACGCAACGATAATCTTGAAAATCTTGACGGCCTATCTAATGTGTCAGGAGAAACTGTAGTCCTTGGTCTTACAAACTGTCCTGCCCTGACAAGTATCTCCGGGCTTTCTGGAATCACAACATTAACTAATGATGTAAACATGGAAGTGCCTACAGCCATAGTAATTAGAAATTGTGATGCCTTGACAAACCTTAACGGTCTTGAAGGCATTAATACAGATTTATCTTCCCAACTGGAATTCTATGAAATTAAAGACAATGAATTATTGTCAGATATTTCTGCACTGTCACAGATCTCTTTTTCTTCAATAAATACTTTACACCTTAGTATCACAGATAACCCCTCCCTTTCTCAATGTAATATTACGAGTGTATGTGATGTGCTATCGTCAGGTTTACCCCAGCAACAAATTGAGATAGAAAACAATGCATCGGGATGTACAGCTGTTTCTGAAGTAGAAGATGCTTGTGGGCTTAATGTGTGTCCCAGTCAACAGATAACCTTCACCTCCCAAGCTCAGATCGATGCTTTTGCAGCTACCTATCCCGATTGTACAGAGCTGAATGTAAATGCTTTTATTTTAGGGGAGGATATTACTAATTTAAATGGAATAAGTCAGATAACAGTATACAATGAGATTTTAAATATTTCAAATACAAGTATTACTACATTGGATGGTTTAGATGAGGTCACTGCTGTAAATTATATCCTTAGTATTGTAGGCAATGATGCCTTGATTGATCTATCGGGAATGGGGTCTTTACATACGGTTGGTTTCTTAGGCATTGTAGAAAATGAGAATCTGGTTAGTGTTTCCGATTTTGGAGTAATTTCAGAAGTAATTTTGCCATTGGAAGGAATTTCTATAACCGATAATCCATCATTAGAAACGATCGAAGGATTTTCGAACTTAACTGCAGATGTAAGCATGTTTATCTCGAATAATCCTAGCTTGACCAATCTTACTGGTCTTGAAAATATTGAATTTTTAACAGGCTTAACAATAACCGACAATTCACTTCTTACCGATATTTCTGCATTAGAAACTATACCTTTTATACCAGATGTCAGTGTCTCTGTTGCTAACAATCAGAATCTGTCGCAATGTAGCATTAGCAGTATTTGTACCGCATTGGCAAACAATGAAAATGTTGTGATCGAAAATAATGCTACAGGCTGTAATAATACTGTGGAAGTTGCCGCAGGATGCACAGAAAACTTTAACTCGGTAACGGGCACGGTATTATTTGATTTTAACTTGAACAATTGTGATGCTGGTGATTATCCAGTTGCAAATGCAAACATTGAGCTGACCAATGGTATCGTTACGTATCAAACCTTAACAACTGCAGATGGAATGTATTCACTATTTGTTCCTGAAGAGGGAACTTATGCCGTTTCAGTATTAGATGCATCACTACCAGACGATTATACTGCAATGCCTGTTTCAGAAACCGTAGTGCTCTCAGGATCTGGGAATACAGAAATTGTTGATTTCTGTGCCAGTACTTCTAATGTCTATAACGATCTTTCGATTAGCATGATTCCCCTTGCCGAGGCACGTCCAGGGTTTGATTCAGATTATCTACTTACGTACGAAAATCTTGGAACAAACATTCAAAGCGGGGAAGTGAATGTTCAATTTAATGATGCGCGACAATCGTTTTTAGATGCAATTCCTTCGGAAACTTCTTCGACCCCGGACATGTTCACTTTTCAATATGAAGATCTGTTACCCTTTGAGCAACGTACCATTACAATCACGATGCAAAACTTTCCTCCGCCTACAAATAATGCCGGCGATCTATTGGTATTCAATGCTGAGGTGAGTCCGATGGCGAACGATGCAAACCCTGAGGATAATACCACCATCTTCGAGCAAATTATTATAAATTCGTACGACCCTAATGACAAACAAGTCACGCAAGGAACAGAAATTCTCGAAGAAGAAGTTGGCGACTACCTTGATTATGTCGTGCGTTTTCAAAATACTGGAACTGCAAGCGCGATTAACGTAGTTATTACAGATACACTTAGTAACAATTTAAACTGGAATACAATTAGAACGCTTTCGGCGAGCCATGACTATCGTGTTGAAATCGTGGATGGCAATGCAGTGAGTTTTATTTTTGAAGATATCAATCTTCCGGCAGAGCAGGACGACCCCGAGGGAAGCAATGGATATATAGCGTTTAAAGTGCGCTCTTCGGAAACGCTTCAGTTAGGCGATGTCGTTGAAAACACAGCAAATATCTATTTCGATTTTAATGAACCCATTATTACTAACACCGTTTCTACTGAAGTTGTTGCACCTCTAAGTGTTGACGAATTTTCTTTGGAAGTCGCCATTACGATCTATCCCAACCCTGCTTCAGAAAAACTATTTATTGTTACTTCGGAAGGTGTTTCCGTAGAAAATATAATCGTATACTCTGTAGTAGGAGCACAAGTTAAAACCACTTCCGAAGCCACCCTCGATATTTCAAATTTTTCCGAAGGGATTTACTTCGTAGAAATTACGACCAATCAAGGAGGTGTCACTAAAAAAATTGTTAAAGACTAACACCGAAAAATCTATTGGCTTGCTTTTTGCGTACTTTTATATAGCGTTGCAAAACGAAAATTTATAAATACACGAAAAGCTTACTATGAAGTACCTTTCTTTATTCTTTGTTTTACTCCTTATAAGCTGCGGAACAACCGTAGGAATCGATTATGACAAAAACACCGATTTCTCACAGTATAACAGCTATAATTATTTTCCCACGATCGATTCTGGTTTAAATGATCTGGAGGATAAACGTATTATTCGGGTAATGGATAGCCTCCTGCAACAACGTGGTTTTGTACAGTCTGAAACCCCTCAACTACTCATTAATTTCTTTGCGAAAGAACAAGTTTCTAACTCTAGAAATACTGTAGGTATTGGTATCGGCGGTGGCGGAGGAAATGTAGGAGTTGGTGTAAGTGGTGGGATTCCTATTGGGGGCCGCGAAATTAATCAAGTGCTTACCGTAGATTTTATTGATGCCACAGACGACAAGCTAGTATGGCAGGCTGAGGCAGATGGTTCCTTCAAAGAACGCGCAACTCCACAACAAAAAGAAGCGTATTACGTTTCAGTACTTCAAAAGATATTAAAAAAATATCCGCCTGAGAATAAATAAAATTTCTTTTTAAGTATTCCCACATTTAAATCTTTAAACCCCACAATAGATTATGAAATATATTTTAGTATCGTTAACGTTATTAATTGCATCAATAGCTAGTGCGCAAAGCGATTTTGAACGTGGCGAGGTGTTTTTTAAAAAGGAACAATTCAATAAAGCAAAACCTTATTTTGAAGCTTATTTAGACGAACATTCGAACGATCTAAAAACATTAGAATATTTAGGGGATATCGCAGGATATAAGAAAGATTGGGATACTGCGATGGACTATTATGAACAACTTGTAGATGAGAATGATACAAGTGCGAATTACCATTTTAAGTATGGGGGTTCTATGGGGATGAAGGCTTTAGAAATAAGTAAAATAAGAGCGGTAACATACATAAGTGATATTAAGTATCATTTCGAAAAAGCAGCCGAATTAGATCCAAAACATATTGAAGCACGTTGGGCATTGGTTGAGTTTTATATTCAATTACCCAGTATTATTGGAGGTAGTGAAAAGAAAGCACTCGGATATGCAGAAGAGTTAGCTAAACTTTCTTTGGTTGACGGTTATCTAGCTAAAGGATATGTCGCAGAATACAGCGACCGATCCGACGATGCGGAACGTTATTACAAAAAAGCGATCGAAATTGGAGGTTCGGTAACTACGTATGATAAGCTTACCACCTATTACGAAAAAAACAACCGCCCTAAAGAGGCGATTGAGACTGCCAATAAATCGCTGCAAAAGCACAAACGCAATCAGTTAAACTATCAGATTGGAAAAATTTCAGCGCAATACAATTTAGATTCAGCTCAAGGAATACAATGCCTACAAACATATATCGATAATTATTCTGTTAAAGATGGTGTACCTAAAGATTGGGCGTATTTCAGGCTCGCACAAATCTATCGCAACGAAGGCAATAAAGACAAGGCGATGTTGTGGATAGAAAAAGCACTTTCAGACCGATCCGATTTTAAAGAAGCTAAAAAAGAGAGACAGGAAATTCTTTCGATGTAATCGTTCTAAAACAACTCAAATTAATCTTGTACCTTTACATAACAAAGCGTTGTTACATACGCTATCTACTAAAAAGTAAACGTACATAATGCACATTCATTTTATAGCAATTGGCGGAAGTGCCATGCACAATTTGGCCCTCGCACTACATAATAAAGGCGAACAGATTACAGGAAGTGATGATGAGATTTTCGATCCTTCAAAAAGCAGATTAGAAGCAAAAAGATTATTGCCTGAAAGCTATGGCTGGTTTCCTGAAAAAATTACAACAAGCATAGATGCTGTGATTCTTGGAATGCATGCAAAAGCCGATAATCCTGAATTGTTAAAAGCAAAAGAATTAGGACTTAAAATTTATTCCTATCCCGAATATTTATTTGAGCAATCGAAACATAAAACACGTGTTGTAATTGGTGGTTCACACGGAAAAACAACCATAACTTCGATGATCCTACATGTAATGCATTATCACAATAAAGAGGTGGATTATATGGTAGGAGCACAGCTGGAAGGCTTTGATACGATGGTGCACCTTACCGAAGAGAATGATTTTATGGTATTAGAAGGAGATGAATATTTGTCGTCTCCAATCGACCGTCGGCCAAAATTTCATCTATATCAGCCAAACATTGCATTGTTGAGTGGTATTGCTTGGGACCATATTAATGTGTTTCCCACTTATGAAAATTATGTGGAGCAGTTTCAAATCTTTCTCGAACAAATTACCGATGGTGGAGCCATAATTTATAATGAAGAAGATCCAGAAGTAAAACGTGTAGTGGAAGCTTCCGAAGCTCGTATAAAAAAGTATCCTTATACCACCCCAGAATACACGGTCGAGAATAACGAAACCTTATTAGAAACACCAGAAGGTGCCATGCCCATTGAAGTCTTCGGAAAACACAACCTAAATAATTTAGAGGGCGCCAGATGGGTATGTCAGTTAATGGGGGTAGATGCCGACGATTTTTACGAAGCCATTGCTACGTTTAAAGGTGCTAGCAAAAGATTAGAGAAAATTGCTGAAACCCAAACAGCAGTTGCTTACAAAGATTTTGCACACTCTCCTAGTAAAGTTAAAGCTACCACGCAAGCGGTAAAAAATCAATATCCAGATAGAACGTTAATTGCGTGTCTAGAATTACATACCTACAGTAGTTTAAACCCAGAATTTTTATCAGAATATAAGGGTGCTTTAGATGCAGCAGACAGCGCTGTGGTCTTTTACTCGCCACATGCGGTTATGGTAAAAGGTCTAGAAGAAATTAAAGGGGAACAGATCGATGAAGCTTTCGATCGTGAAGACCTTATTGTGTTTACTAATCCGGCTGACTTTAAAACGTATTTGTATTCTCAAGATTTCGACAATGCGGCACTGCTTTTAATGAGTAGTGGAAATTACGGCGGACTCGATTTCGATACCGTGAAGGACTACATCAAGTAGGTTAGCGGTATATGGTTTCTATAAAGTTGCGTATCGATTCGGTGTTTTTTCGAATCAATGCTTCTTTGGCTCTTTTAAAATCTTCGGGGTTTTTATCCTGAGATAGTTTAAATTTTCCTTCCCAGCTCAAGTTTTCAATTTCAAATGCCTGAATATAATGCACCAAACGGTCCATTTTTGGGTCTTCTTTTTGAAGTTGATACTTATAGTCGGGTGCCTCCAAAAAATCGGTCATGACAACCATGGTTTCTTTGGCAACATTAGGATCGTGCAACAAGCGGATAGTTCCTGTAACGTGCACTAAAAGATAATTCCATGTAGGAAGCTGCTCGGTGGTATAGATTGAAGGCGAAATATAAGCATCGGGACCTTTAAAGACGACGGTTGCATTGGCTCCATTTACAAGAGATGCGACTTGCGGATTTGAACGGTCTATATGTGCAACTAATTTATTTGATTCAGAATTATAAATTACCGGAATATGTGTGATAAAAGGAGTTCCTTCTGAAGCTGTAACCAGCATCGCTAATGGAAACTGCTTAACAACTTCAATCATTTTCTGAATATCTTCCGATTGGTGATGAGGTGGTGGGTACAATGTATATTTAATTTTCCTTATTCCTTTTTTTTTTCCCGCTAATGTCCAAACTGCTTTAAATGATGGTCCAAATGTTTGTATTGAAGTTGTCCCCATTGCTGTTTGGTAAACACACCAAAGCCAGGGTGTGGTGCCCAATTGGTGCGATCTCTTTGTGCTTCAAATTCGGAAAGAAGTGCTTTTAATTTTGGTTTTTCAACTGCAAGATCACGAGGCTCGGTTTCTTTTAGGAATTTTGCAGTAGGCAGATTTTTTCTGAAAGGTTTGTCGTTATACAACATTTTTTTAAAGAAAACTTTAGCCAACCAATTGGGTTTCATTCCGTAGTCTTCTTTTTCTAGCATAATATTAAAAGGTCCTTGGCAATGCTTCGCCATTTGTCCAGCAGACATAGTTCCCCATTGGCGATCTGAATTTTCAGATAAATTTTCAAGACGTGTATTTATTTCTGAAAGCGTTTCGGTATCGAAGAGAGATTTCATAATAAGTAGTTTAGAAGGAGAAAGGTACGAACAAAATTTAAATTGGTATCTTTATTTTTTATGTTCGACTGAAGCATCAACTTCCCGATTTTAGTCTGAAACAATGTCCGATCCACAGCAATATTTCTCCATTAAACAATGGCATGAAGAAGATCGTCCTCGTGAAAAATTAGTGCTTAAGGGAAAAGCTTCCTTAAGTGATGCCGAATTACTTGCCATTCTTATTGGCTCCGGAAGTAAAAACGAAAGTGCTGTGCGTTTAAGTCAGCGCATATTAGTTTCCGTAGAAAATAATTTGCAGCAATTAGGAAAGCTTACAATAAAAGATCTTACTTTTTTTAAAGGTATTGGTAAAGCAAAAGCAGTCACTATCGCAGCTGCAATGGAGTTAGGTAGGAGAAGAAGAGATGGCGACTTGATAGATCGAGCTAAAATTTCATCGAGTGCTACGGTCTTTGAAGTGATGCAGCCCATAATCGGGGAGCTTTCTCATGAAGAATTTTGGGTGTTGTACTTAAATAATTCTAATAAAATAATGCACAAATTGCAATTGAGTAAAGGTGGTATTACAGGAACGATTGTAGATGCTCGAATCGTATTTAAAAATGCATTGCAATGGGGAGCCGTTGCGGTAATACTTGCACACAACCATCCTTCGGGTACTCTAAAGCCCAGTAAGGCTGATGTTTCAATTACACAAAAGTTAAAAAAAGCGGGAGAAACTCTCGATATTAAAGTGCTTGATCATTTAATCGTTACTGAAAAAGCGTATTTTAGCTTCGCAGATTCATCGCTATTATAAAAATTTATGATATTAGTCTATACCCAAAAAATGACACCACGCATCGCTTATGTATTTAAGCATATATGTACACGTATTTTGGGAGTTGAGGTGCATTTTACATCGGTTATAGAAGAGCTTATTGCGCATAGCGGGCCCAAATTATCCTACGGAAAACAACCCATGGGAAATGAATTATTTCTACAAAGTCATGGTTTATTACAACAGCAAGGAATCGAATCGATCGACCTTACTGTTAAAGATTGGGAAGAGACTCGTTGTTTCTTTTCTGTAAGTGATAAGAGTGTGTTGCCATTCGATATTTTTTCGGCAAGTTTCTTTTTATTGAGTCGGTATGAAGAGTATTTACCACATGTTAAAGATGAATTTGGTAGGTACCCAGCTTCAGAAAGTCTAGGTGCGAAAGAACATTTTTTGCACGTTCCAGTGATCGATATTTGGGCACTGAAATTTCAGAAGGTATTACAGAGGAGTTTTCCCGATATGGTTTTTCCGAAGCGAACTCTTTCTATTCATTCGGTTGTTGAAGCACGAGAACCATGGGCGTATAAACAAAAAGGGATGTTTAGAACTTCTGTAGCGTTTTTAAATGATCTGGCACAACTAAATTTTAAAAATTGCTGGAAGCGAATGCAAGTAGTTGTTGGTTTAAGAAAAGATCCCTACGATACTTTTAAATGGATTATAAATACGGTAAAAAAAAGCACAAGTAAACTTACCGTATTCTTCTTGCTTGGCGAGGCACAAATGTTTAGTGAAAGTATGAATACGCGAAGGCTTCAGTTTAAGTTGTTAGTGAAGTTTATGGCAGATTATAAAAATGTCGGTCTTTTGTTTTCAACTGCTTCCGAAGGAAATGAAACGCTTCAAAAAGAAGAGAAAGTTAGGATGGAAGAGTTGCTTAATAGACCTCTTCAAAGTGCCATGAACACAAACTATTTGGTAAATTTACCAGATCATTATCGCAATCTTGTAGAATTAGAAATTACCGAAGATTTTACAATGGTGTATGAAGATACTATTGGTTTTCGTGCGGGAACATGCACTCCTTTTTTGTTTTATGATCTTGATTATGAGATAAAAACACCTTTAATTGTTCAGCCTATTGCCATGACCACCTGCGCCTTTAAACATAAGTTTTCTTCCGATATTAAAAAATCGGTAGAACAGGTACATGATTCTGTTGCAAAAGTTGGCGGTACATTTTCTATAATTTTTAGTAACAAAGATTTTTCATTTACAGAGCGGAACCGCGTTTGGCGCGACCTGTTTTCTTCAAAGTTATATGCTAATGAATCCCACTAATATTACCGACGTTTTTTTTGATTTGGATCACACCCTTTGGGATTTCGATCGTAATTCTAAACGGGCTTTTGCACGGGTATTCTCGAAGCATCGTATCGCAATTAATACCGATGGATTTCTAAAAGAATATGAACCTATAAATTTTGAGTATTGGAAACAGTATAGAGAAGACAGTGTTACTAAAGAAGAGTTACGAAGAGGAAGGTTGATCGATACATTTAACCGCTTTAAAATGTCATTTCCAATCGAGCAGATTGATGCTCTTGCCGTTTCATATATAGATGAACTTCCAATAGATAATTTTTTGTTTGATGGTACACTGGAGGTGTTAGAATATCTTTCACATAAATATACCTTACATATAATTACCAATGGTTTTGAAGAAGTACAACAGCTAAAACTAAAAAATAGTGCCATTGCACATTATTTTAAAACAGTGACCACTTCGGAAGAAGCAGGGGTTAAAAAGCCAAATCCGTTGATATTTTCACTTGCTCTCAAAAAAGCCGAAGTTGTTTCTTCTAATTGTATCATGATCGGCGATACGTTTGAAGCGGATATTTTAGGAGCTGAAGCTTCGGGCATGCACACCCTTTATTTTAATTATAGAAACGAGAAGATCCCTAAAGACTATAGAAAAGTGAACAATTTAATAGAAATAAAGAATATATTGTGATAATATTTAGCTGACAATCAGCGTTATTAAGAGCGAATCCCCAAAATCCCCCGATTATGAAACGAAGCTTAACCTTTCTTTCAATACCTATATTACTGATTTTCTGTTTTACAGCCTGCGTAAAAGATACCGATTTTAAGCAAGGTGATGATGTGTCCCTAACTCCAGTTGTTGAATTAGATTTAATTTATTTTAATTTAGTTGCTGAAGATTTTTTTGATCAGGTAACTCAAACACCAGTGCTTACGGTAAATGATACTACTAAAATTGAATTTTTAAATGAAAGCGGGGTTAGAGAGAACCTTGTGAAAGCAGATTTTCAGTTTACGTTTACTAATTCGATTCCTCGCCAATTTCTAGCTGAGTTTAATTTTCTAAATGAAAATAATGAGCAGAAATACACAATTACTACAAATGTGGAAAGCGGAAGTGAAGACGACCCTGTAATCACCAATTTCTTTGAAACGATAGAGGGAGCAGACATTACCCGTCTTACAAGTTCTAATAAAGTGGTGGTGTCGGTTACTATACCTTCTTCAGATATTAATCTAGAAGGGACTTTAAATCTTAAGTCGAAAACTACCTATTTTCTCGAATTTTAAAAGATGCAAAGACTTCTATTTATTTTTGCGGTCTTTATGACCCTCGGTGCTATGGCGCAAAATAAGCAGCTACTTTACGGTTTCGATAAAGTCCCGCAATCTTTATTATTAAATCCGGGTGCAAGAGTTTCTCAGAAAGCTCATTTTGGAATCCCTTTTCTTTCACAAATACATGTAAATGCTGGTAGTACAGGAGTAACTGTTTTCGATATTTTTAAAGAGGATGAGAGCTCTATTAATGATCGTATACGAGAACAGATTTTTAGCTTGAATAATAAAGATTTTTTTACAGCGAATCAACAATTAGAAATTCTAAATTTTGGTTGGAAGAATAAAAATGGAACTTATTTTTCGGGAGGAATTTATCAAGAACTTGACTTTATGCTTTATTTTCCTAAAGATCTTGCAGTTTTGGCGTGGGAAGGAAACAGAAACTACATTAATAATCCGTTCGATTTTAGTGATCTTACTTTTACGGGAGAAGTTATTACTGCATTTCACTTTGGCCTAAATAAAGAGGTTAATAAGAACTTAACAGTAGGTATTAGAGGAAAAATATATTCAAGTATTATCGATTTTAGAAGCACAAATAATTCTGGTACTTTCTTGACTCGAGAAGGGGAGGGACTCGATAATTTCTATGAACATTCAATTAATAATGCAGATGTTTCAATTCAAACATCTGGATATAGTTCTTTAAGAGAAATGGATGGCTCAGATGAGGTTGTAAAAGAGCTTTTGGGCAGAACACTATTAGGAGGAAACTTAGGCGTTGGAATAGATATAGGTGCCACTTATCGTCCTAATGAGCTTTGGGAATATAGTGCAAGTATGCTAGATCTAGGAGCAATTTTTTATACAAAAGATGTGGAAAACTATAGTGCAAAAGGAAGTTATGCACTTCAAGGTATTGAACTTATTTTTCCGCCAATTGTTAACGGGGAACCAGGAATACCTTACTACGACACTATTGGGGATGATTTAAAAGAAGCAATACCTATCGACACTCTTAGTAACTCATATACTCGGCTACGACCTTTAAAAATGAATGCAAGTATAAAACGTAATTTTGGGAGGCGTGTAGGTTCAGAATCTTGTGATTGTTTAAAAATGGGCGGTTTACAAGATTATAATCAGGCGGTTGGGGTACAACTTTATAATATCTTTAGACCCAAAGGGCCACAGTTAGCAGGAACCTTGTTTTATCAAAGACGATTTGGGAGATATTTGTCTGCAAAAGCTACGTATACTGCTGATCCTTTTTCGTATACAAACATTGGATTTGGAATAGCAGCAGATATTTGGAAAATCAATTTTTATCTTGCAGCAGATAATCTTTTAAGCTATTCGAATCTAGCAAAGTCGAATGGAGTATCTTTACAATTTGGATTAAATATTAAAATAAAAGAGGAGGAATGAAAAATAGTATAGTAATCTTAGTCTTGTTAATAAGTCTCACTGGGTATTCTCAAAAATCGATAAACGATTACAGCTTTGTCGTAGTGCCAGAAAATTTTGAGTTTTTAGGGGAAAATGATAAATATGAGCTTAATTCTATGACTAACTTTCTTTTAAAAAAGTATGGGTTTAATTCTTACATGGAAAATGAACTGCCAAATGTTAAGAGGTGTGATGGAGTATACGCAGATGTACTAAAGAAAAATCATATGCTTCGTACCAAGTTAACTTTAGTTATAAAAGACTGTAATGGAAATTTGCTGTTTCAAGCAGAAGAAGGAAATAGTAAGGAAAAAGATTTTAGAAAATCGTATCAAGATGCGCTTCGAAAAACCTTCAGAAGTCTTTCGAAAATGAATGTTTCGCAAAGTTCAATGATGGTTTTTGAAGAAAATTCGCAACCAAATGTTTCCGAAGAGATGCTTCCTAACGTGGATAACTCTGTAGGTGTTAACGATAATAGTGAAATAAAGGAAGCGCCAAATTCAGAAATAAATAAAATGAAGGAAAGTAAAAAGGAAACTCTTAAAGTAATAGAGAGCCCAAAATTTCCTGAATCTAAGTTTTCAAGCTATACACATAATGAAACCCCATACTTGCTTCGGAAGACGAAAGTGGGTTACTCTTTATATGAAGAAACCGATACAGCGGAAGATGGACTTTTACTGGTCGGGGAATTAATTTTTAATGAGCAGGGAGGTATATTAACTCAATCAACTACAGGTAAAGTATTTACTGCCTCTTTTGATGCTTCAGAAAACCTTGTTATTGAAAATGAAGATACAATGTTACGGTATGTAGCACTGCATTAAAAATTATATTTGGTCTTCCAAAGATTCTTTAAATGATTTCGCAATTGATTTTCTCTCGGATTATTTCCTGGTCTATAAAGTTGTGTTCCTTCAATTGTCTCGGGTAAAAACTCATGCGGAACAAAGTTACCTTCGTAGTTATGGGCGTATTCGTAATTTTTTCCGTAGCCCAATTCTTTCATCAATTTAGTGGGAGCATTACGAATAGATAAAGGAACCGAAAGATCTCCAGTTTGTTTTACCAAACGTTGTGCTTCGTTAATTGCAGCATACGACGCATTGCTTTTAGCTGAGGTCGCTAAATAAATGGTGCACTGGCTTAGTATAATTCTAGCTTCAGGATAGCCAATAGTATTCACCGATTGAAATGTAGTATTTGCGAGAACCAATGCTGTTGGATTTGCATTTCCAATATCTTCAGAAGCCAATATAACTAGTCTTCTTGCGATAAATTTAACATCTTCGCCACCTTCAATCATTCGAGCTAACCAATACACAGCAGCATTAGGGTCGCTTCCACGTATCGATTTTATAAATGCAGAAATAATGTCGTAATGCTGTTCGCCCGTTTTATCATAAAGCACGGTGTTTTTTTGAACTTTCTGAGTAACCATGGCATTTGTAATCTCTACTTTTTCGGTATTTTCTGAAAGGACCACAAGTTCCAACATATTAAGTAATTTCCGTGCATCCCCACCAGAAAGTCGAAGCAATGCCTCAGTTTCTTTAAGAGTTATCTCTTTCTTAGAAAGTAATGTGTCTTTGGCTATAGCGCGTTCTAATAATGCCTCAAGATCACTTTTAGTAAAGGCTTTTAAGACATATACTTGGCATCTTGATAATAATGCAGGAATTACTTCGAAACTTGGGTTTTCGGTGGTGGCACCAATAAGGGTGATCCATCCTTTTTCAACAGCACCTAGTAATGAATCTTGTTGCGATTTACTAAAACGATGAATCTCATCAATAAATAAGATTGGATTTTTAGTTGCAAATAGGGTGTCTTTTTTTTTAGCTTTTTCAATAACTTCCCTTACTGCAGCTACGCCGCTATCTACCGCACTTAATGTGTAAAAGGGTCTATCTGTTCGATTGGCGACAATATTCGCTAAAGTTGTTTTTCCTGTACCAGGAGGACCCCAAAGAATCATTGAAGATAAAAGTCCGTTTTTAAGTTGTGTAGTTAAAGCACCGTTAGGTCCAATAAGGTGGTTTTGACTT
This sequence comes from Cochleicola gelatinilyticus, assembly GCF_001637325.1. Lineage (GTDB taxonomy): Bacteria > Bacteroidota > Bacteroidia > Flavobacteriales > Flavobacteriaceae > Cochleicola > Cochleicola gelatinilyticus. The sequence continues at coordinate 84,073 of NZ_LRXL01000026.1, read as the reverse complement.
AAATATTCTTCTAAGGTTTCTGGGCGGATTCTTTCGGCGAGGGGTGTATTCATGTTAGCAAAAATACAACATTATCGGTTTTCGGTTACTGACATTTTATCATACCTTTCTAGTTAGGTTCACTTTTTGACTCTATGCCATTATGTTAAAACAGAAAGGACTTTATTTTTCCACAGGAACCATCGCATTCCCTATAGTAATCGTTCTCTTAATGTGGTTTGTCTTTTGGGCAGAGATACGTTTTCATTATAATTTTACAGAATGGGGTGTTTATCCACAAAAACCTTTGGGGCTTCGAGGCGTTATTTTTGGTCCCTTCATTCATAGTAGTTTAAAACATTTATTTAATAATTCGGTACCTATGCTCGTGCTTACTACAGCACTATTTTATTTCTATAACAATATTAAGTGGCGTGTGCTTATTTTGGGTACGTTAGCGGCAGGTTTAGCCACATGGGTTATTGGAAGGCCAGCGTATCATATTGGAGCGAGTGGGGTGGTATATATGCTTGCGGCCTTTTTGTTTTTTAAAGGAATATTTTCCAAACACTATCAGCTTACCGCCTTGTCTTTTGTTGTAGTATTTCTCTACGGAAGTTTATTATGGTATGTATTTCCAATAGATGCAAAGATATCATGGGAAGGGCACTTGTCTGGTTTTGTAGTGGGGATTGTATTTGCAATTCTTTTTAGAGACCTGCCGATTGAAAAAAAGAAATATGTGTGGGAAGAAGATGATTTCGATCCCGATGAAGATCCTTTTTTACGGCAATTTGATGCCGATGGTAATTTTATTGAAATTGTTCCTGAAACTGAAGAGATCGAAGGAATAGACGAAACACTTGAAAAACAATCTCAAGTAGTCGTTAAATATACGATCAAGAAGAGAGGAACTACTTCTGAAGATTCTCTATAAAGATTTTTGACGAACGATCTCGTAAAGTATTGCTCCGCAGGCAACTGAAACATTAAGTGAGTTTATCTCTCCTAATAGTGGTAATGCCGCTTTTTCGTTAACTAAATTGAGAACAGATTTTGACACTCCTTTTCCTTCAGAACCCATTATAACTGCTAATGGTTTCTTTAATTCTAGGTCGTAAATCGCACTTTCTGTTTTTTCAGTAGCAGCTATGGTATGTATTCCGGATCCCTGAAGGTAGAATATTGCATCTTTTATATGATCTACTTTACAAATAGGTATTTTAAAAATTGCTCCGGCGGAAGTTTTTACGGTATCTCCTGTTACAGGTGCTCCTCCTTTTTTCTGAATAATGATCGCATCTACACCGGTACATTCAGCAGTACGAATTATTGCACCGAAGTTACGAACATCACTAATTTGGTCTAGAACAAGAAATAAGGGGAATTCTTTTTCAGCAATAATCGCTTCAACGGTAGTTTCTAAAGAGGGGAAAGTAATAGGAGAGGTTACTGCAACAATACCTTGGTGATTACCTCGTGTTAGTCTGTTGAGCTTTTCAATAGGGACAATATTAATAGTTACATTGTCTTTTTCAAGAGCATCAATAATTTCTGTTAGTTTATCACTATTAAGGTCTTTTTGAATGTATACCTTGTCAAAGGTAACTTCAGAGCGAATTGCTTCTTTAACGGGATAGATTCCAAAGATGGTGTTTTCTTTATTGCTCATAAAAATAAACTTAAATTATTTGTGCGTTACAAAATTAGCGATTAGAATGTTATTGGTAGACAGAATAGAAAGTTTATATATAAAAAAAGACCGTCGCTAAACGGTCTTTTTAAAATTAAGAACAGTATTTAATTAATATCCAGGATTTTGATTCTCCTGATTAAGTAGTGAATTTCGGTCTAACTCATTCTGAGGGATAGGCCAAAGTAATAGTTTCTCACGGTAAGTAATTCCTTTTGCACTAATAACAGTTGGTGCAAGTCCTAGCCTTTTAACATCTTCCCAACGTTTAGCTTCCCCGTAAAATTCAATACGGCGTTCTTGAGCGATACGTTCTACAACATTCGATGAGTTCAACGTAACTGGATCAAGAAGAGCTCTTTCACGTACTTCATTTAAAAAATCAGCTGCATTAGGAGCATTTCTTCTAGCAAGTGCTTCAGCGTACATTAATAATACATCTGCATATCTGTATATATATGGCTGATCTGTGGGAGCAGTCCATTTTCTGATAAACACAGTATTTATGTCATCATCATTAGCGATTCTATCTAAACGATCATCATTTGGTTCGAAAGCATCTAATAATGATTGAGTAGGTGCAACTTCGCGACGTCCCGTAGGTGTAAAGAATGCTGACAGTCCATTAGAGTCGGTACTATTATAGTTAACTCTCCAAATAGATTCACTATTAGGACCATCTTCTCTGTATAAATCTCTATACTCTCCAACCAAAGCATATTCTCCAATTAATGGTGCTAAAGTATTTTCAACACCAGGATAATCACCTGTAAATAATAACACTTCAGCCTTTAATACTCTTAAAGCATCTGCTGTCATTCTTCCAAATTCTGTAGTAGCAATACCTCCTTCTGCTAAAGCAATTTCATTTAAAATATAAGTGTAAACTTCTGCTTCTGAAGAACGCGGAACATCTTTAGCTCCAGGTCCATCTAAAGGTACTGTCATCTCTGTAATTGGAAGCCCACCAAAAACTTTAACTAGCTGAAAATATCCATACGCTCTTAACCCATGGGCCTCAGCAATGATTGCTTGTTTAACTGCTGGTTCGATTGCGACATCATCTAATACTTCAGTAAGGCGAATAACCTCTGTTGTAGTATTAATTATATCGTAATGATTTCCAAAAATTGGGGTTGTCCCTGCATTATTAGGAAGGAAATTATTGAATAAAGCCTCGTCTAAATGTGGGAATGAACCTGGATGCATCAATTCATCAGAATATAATCCTTGGATCATTTTCATTTCGGCACCTGCTACATATCGATCTTGAACGTCGTCGTAAGCCTTAAATAAAGCTTGCAATGCAGTTTCTCCATCAACAATAAAGGCTTCTGCCGGTAGTTGTGTTGGATCTTGGGTGTTTAAATCCCCTTCACAACTCACCATAAATATGGCGGTCATGATAATCGTAATTTTTATTAAAATTGTTTTCATGATTTTTTATTTTTTAGAATGATAGATTTACACCAAACTTCCAAACTCTACTATTTCCTTGAGTTAAGAAATCTGTACCTCTAGCAATGTTTGAGTTACCAAATGTATTAATTTCAGGATCAACACCAGAGTAGTCTGTTATAAGAACCAAGTTGTCCCCAGATACAAATACGCGAGCAGATGCTAACCATTTAATTTCTGGTAATGTATATCCTAACGTTACGTTTCTTAATTTAATATAAGATCCATCTTCAATAAAACGTGTTGCATCTTGATTATTATAACCTGCCGTTACAGTATTTGGTCTTGGAATTTCTGTGTCTCGGTTTTCAGGTGTCCACCAGTCAAGTTGACTTGTAAATTTTCCAAAAGTACCACTTGAAGAAGCTCCAGCGAATTGAATATTGTTATTATAGATTTCTCCACCTTCAGACATAGCCCATAAGAAAGATAAATCAAATTTCTTAAAGCGGATGTCGTTTTTCCAGCTCAAAGTAAAATCTGCCCATGGATCTCCTCCATTAATGAAATCGTCATCATTAATTATTCCATCTCCATTTTGATCTATATATTTCACATCACCAGGTGCAACACCTTGGTCCTGTAATTCTTGAGGTATCTCACTAATATCTTGGTAGAGTCCGTCACTTTCAAGTACGTAGAAAAAACCTAATGGTTCACCTTCATCTACACGACTTACGAAACCTGCATTAATTGGTTCTGTTTCACCAAACTCATTTTTAGGCAGAAAAGTTACCTCGTTATCTAATGTTCCAAAGATGAAAGAGGTGTTCCATGAAAAGTTATCGTTTCTTACAACTCCAATGTTAAGATCTATTTCATGACCTTTATTTTCCATAGCTGCTACGTTTTGAGGCGTGATAACTGAACCTTGGTTAGTAGGAAGCGCAACTGGCAGTACTAACGAATTGTCATGTGTTTGCTTAAGGAAATAAGCATAATTTAAATCTACACGACTATCCCAAAATTTAACATTAAATCCAACATCAATTTGTTCAGTTTCTTCCCATCTAGCTGTCGCTTCACCAATTGTTAAAAATAAGGCTGCTTGATCTGCATATTGAGAAGTAGCTACAGCAGGAGCGAAGTAGCGATCAAATGGAGATTCGTTACCAGTAATACCGTAAGAACCTCTAATTTTCAAATAGTCCACGAAATTGTTTTCAAACCAATCATGCTCTGAAACAATATAAGCGGCAGAAAGTCCTGGGAAATATCCTGTTCTGTCGTCTTCAGAAAACCTAGAAGAAGCATCGGCACGAATAGAACCTTCAAGAATTAATTTATTCCAGAATGTAAATCCAAGTCTTGATATTAATGAAGCTCGTTTGTTTTCTCCGAATTCTGAACTACTAGTTAAAGGGGTAATACCTTGTCCAACATACTGAAGTAATGGGCTAGGGAAATCTTCTGCTGCTGCGATAACGAAACGTGTTGAATTAGTTTCATATTCACCTCCTAAATACGCACGCATTCTAATGTTTTCCCAAGATTTGTTATAAGAAAATGATTGACGTACTTGATAAATTCTACGGGTTGCTTGGGTTTCTTGTCCAAATCCATTATTAACTCCAAAGTTACCCTGAGCTGTAGTGGATGGATTGTAAATTCTTTCAATAACTTCAGACTGGTCAAGACCAACTTTTGTTTCTGCTGAAAATTCATCGGTGATTTGAAAATTAAGAGCGGCGTTACCAATAACTCTAAATGTTCTTAATTTACCAAGGTCCTCTAAGGCATTCTGCAAAGGGTTTGAAAAGGTAAATTGCTGGTATGGTGTAAAATCTCCGTTCTCGTCTCTTAGATCTAAACCTGGACGTTCTAATATACCTGTAGAAAGTACACCGAAAATGTTATTGTCATTTACAATTTGATTTACAAACTCATCTGTAATAGAAACACCACCAACAAAATCAATTGAATTTGAAATTTGTTGTGTAATATTTAAACGAGCACTTTTACGATCAAAATCTTGAGTAAGAACAGTTCCTTCTTGAAAGAAGTGGGAAGCTCCAAAATACATCTTGGTTTTATCATTTCCTCCACTCAAATTGAAGTTATTGTTTCTCGTAACCGCATTGTCAACGTAAACTTCGTCGATATAACTATCTCCAACATCTGCAACAGAATCATAGAAAGCTTGTAGCGTTTCCTGTGAAGCCCCTAATAGTTGAGGCATGTCAGCATCGTTGGCAGAAAAACTCCCTGAATCAGCTCCACCATTTTGAGATGCAGTATCTCTAAATTTTAGCCACTGACCATAATTCATAGTATCGTATTTCTCGATCGCATTTTGAAAACCAACAGTACTATTAATGTTAATTCTAAATCCACCTCTTTTTCCTTGTTTGGTGGTAATTAAAACGACACCATTCGATCCTCTTTGTCCGTAAACGGCAGTTGAAGCAGCATCTTTAAGAACTTCAACACTCTCGATGTCATCGATATTAAGGTTGGATAATGCACTGTTTTGTTGATTACCAAAATTATCGGAAATGGTTGCTTCAGTAATCATTGGAATACCATCTATCACGAATAATGGGTTACTATTACCATTAATCGTAGAAGCTCCACGAATTCGAATAGATACTTCTCCACCCGGCGCACCTGATACAGAATTAATCTGCGCTCCAGCTACGGTTCCTTGTAATGCCCCTGCAACATTGGAGGTCGTAATGCTTTGAACCGTTTCCATGTCTGGTTTAGAAACATTTGTGGTTAAATCACGAGCAGTAGTTCTACCATAAGTAGTAATTACAACTTCGTCAAGTGCGTTGCCAGGAGCCATTTGTACACTAATTGTGTTGGAAGCTTCAACCACAATTTCTTGTGTTTCAAAACCAACATAACTAAATGTAAGAGTTTTTCCAGGTTCTACACTAATAGCGTACTTTCCGTCGAAATCGGTCTGTGTACCACTACTGCTGCCCTTGATAATTACATTGGCGCCAGGTAATGGAAGTCCCGAATCATCAGAAACTGTACCTGTTACTGTTTTTTGCTGTGCAAAACTAACTTGCACAACTAACGCCAATAAAAGCGTTAAAATTCCACTAAACTTTGTTTTCATTGTATAATTTATTTGAATTAGCCACGCCAAAAATCATAATAAAAAGTTAATAAAGCAACTTTTTAAACTTAAATTTTACATTTATTTAAGGTTTAGGTTACTCTGATAGTGTATTTATAATTAAAATTTGCTGCTTAAACTTAGATGGATTTTTGTATTAGAAAATGAAAATTCTTGATTTTCAGTATTTCCATTAGCAAAGTTAAATTTAAAAAGACCAGCTTTTGTTTTTAGCCCCAGGCCAATGCCAAAACTGTAAATTTTTTGCTTTAAATCGATTACCTCATTTTCAAAATATCCAAAATCTATAATACTATGAAGGTATATGCTTTCATTAAATTGAAAACGATATTCTGTATTAAGTGTTGAGAATAATGAAGCATCAATGCTATTTTCATTGAAACCCCGTATGCTATTAATTCCTCCGAAACGAAATAACTCATTAGTAATATAAGAGTTGCTAGTTAAAAAACTTGTAGCATTTTTTACAAAAATCGAGTTCGTTGAATTTAATTGAAAAATTGTACTTGCTTCACTGTTAAAACGAACTTGCTGTAAAGAACTTTCACTAGCATTCCTTTTTCCTAATTCTGCGCCTAAAGCTATATTTGTTTTAATTGGAAACAGAGTGTTGCTTTGTGGAATGCGATAATTTATTCCTGCTATAACAAAGCTTGAAGTATAGTCGATAATTGGATTTCCTATGAGCGTTGTGTCTAGTAGGTTGCTAGATTCGTACGCTTTATAACCAAAATATGAGGTAGAAGATGGATTTATTTGATAGGTTGCTCTAACCTGTTGTTCGGTTGTTACAAACGTACTGTCTCTTTTAAAAATGCGCAAACCCGCTCCTAAGCCAAAAGAGGATTTAAATAAATAGGGTAAAGTAACAGCTACGTCAAAGTTTATTTGTTCGTTGCCGTCTGCTTTATAATTTAAGGTAAGTTGTTCTCCATAGTTAAGGTTGTTGTTAAGTTCGAGGTTTAAATATCCATTGAGTTTTAATTGCTGCGTTTCTTCATCTGTTGTAAAGCCGAGTATACCGTCAAACAGGTTGTTTGTTTTCTTTTTTAAGTAAAAATAAATAACTGTTTTGTCTCTTCTGAAAAGTGCTTCTGGTGGCTTAATAGTTTCTACGAATCCTAAGCTATTCAAGGCATTATTTTGTTTAATTATTTTTTTTAGATTAAATGGTTTTCCTTTGCGTACACCGCTATAATGTCTCAAATAAGAAGTTGGGAACTTATCGTAGCCTTTAACTACGATTGAATCGATTTTTCTAGTATTTCGAGCATCAACCGACAATTCTGCTTCTAAAAAACCATTGGAGAGGAATAAATTTTTTAGGGATAAAGAGGCAAATGCATCACCAGTTTCAGTTTGTAAAGAATTTAGTTTCTGAAGGTCTTTTTCTGCAGTTTCAAAAGGGAGAATGAAATAGGTGTCTGTAACCTTTGATGATATACGCTCTAGTTGTTTTCTTTTGAAAATTTCTTCAGAATAGAACACTTTTAGATAGCTAAGTTTTTTTCCGAAGTAATAGGTAGCTTTATATAATGTGTCCGATTCTTTCTGAAGGTTTTTAAGCTCACTTTCAAGATACCCCATGCGTCGAAGAAGTATTGGTAAGCTGTCAACTTCATTTTTTAAAGATGAGTAGTCCTTAAAAGTTGTTTTAAGGAGCAATGAATCTTTTAAATTTTTTGAAATCGGCTTTTCTGCATAAACCTCAAGTTTTAAAGATTGACTATGTCCTAACCAATATACAGAGGTATATATATTAAGGTATAAAAAGATGTAAAAAAATTGTTTCAATAATAAATATTTATTGCTTGTAAAGCTAACGCTTGAACGGCAGTTATTGTATTTAAATCTTAAAATATTAAAACTCTATTGAAAATTAATTTATTAAGGTTTGATAGTTCGGTTTTTATTTCTATTTTTGCAAGCCCTTAAAACAGGGTATTTTATTATTAAATAAAGTGTAATACATATTTTATATGCCAACAATTTCACAATTAGTACGAAAAGGAAGAGCCAAAATAACCAAGAAGAGTAAATCGGCTGCTTTAGATTCGTGTCCTCAAAGACGAGGTGTGTGTACGCGTGTATATACTACAACACCTAAGAAACCTAACTCTGCAATGCGTAAAGTAGCAAGGGTAAGGTTGACAAATGGTAAGGAAGTAAACGCATACATCCCTGGTGAAGGTCACAATTTACAAGAGCACTCGATAGTATTGGTTAGAGGTGGAAGGGTAAAAGATTTGCCGGGAGTTAGATATCACATTGTTCGTGGTGCATTAGATACCGCAGGTGTCGAAGGTAGAACGCAACGTAGATCTAAGTACGGAGCTAAACGCCCTAAGAAGTAATTAACAACTTTTAAAGAGAAGACATGAGAAAAAGACAGGCCAAGAAGAGACCACTTTTGCCAGATCCAAGGTTTAATGATCAGTTGGTAACACGTTTTGTGAACAACATGATGTGGGACGGTAAGAAATCGGTAGCCTTTAAAGTATTTTACGATGCAATGGATATCGTAGAAGAGAAAAAAACAGACGAAGAGAAAACGGCTTTAGAAGTCTGGAAAGATGCATTATCTAATGTAATGCCTCACGTAGAAGTTCGAAGTCGAAGAGTAGGTGGAGCAACGTTCCAAATACCTATGCAAATACGTGCAGATCGTAAAATTTCTACCGCTATGAAGTGGTTAATTGGCTATGCCAGAAAAAGAAATGAAAAGTCGATGGCACAGAAACTGGCTGCTGAAGTATTAGCAGCTGCGAAAGAAGAAGGAGCAGCCGTGAAAAAACGTACAGATACGCATAAAATGGCTGAAGCAAACAAAGCATTCTCACATTTCAGATTCTAAAAAATGGCACAAAGAGATTTAAAATTTACTAGAAATATAGGTATTGCTGCGCATATTGATGCCGGTAAAACTACCACTACAGAGCGTATTCTTTATTATACAGGTGTAAGTCACAAAATTGGAGAGGTGCATGATGGTGCTGCTACAATGGACTGGATGGAACAAGAGCAGGAAAGAGGTATTACAATTACTTCTGCTGCGACTACTTGTACCTGGAAGTTTCCGATGGAAAATGCAGAAACTACGCCTGAAACTAAAGACTACCACTTCAATATTATTGATACTCCTGGTCACGTTGATTTTACTGTAGAGGTAAACAGGTCATTACGTGTATTAGATGGATTGGTATTCCTTTTTAGTGCAGTAGATGGTGTTGAGCCACAATCTGAAACAAACTGGAGACTTGCTGATAATTACAAAGTGCCACGTATTGGTTTTGTTAACAAAATGGACCGTCAAGGGTCTAATTTCCTTGCTGTATGTCAGCAGGTGAAAGATATGTTGAAATCTAACGCTGTGCCAATTGTATTGAATATTGGTGATGAGGGAGATTTTAGAGGAATTATCGACCTTGTAAAGAACCGTGCGATTGTATGGCATGACGAAACTCAAGGGGCGACTTTTGATGTTATTGAAATTCCAGAAGAGTTGAAAGCTGAAGCTCGTAAGTATAGAGCAATGCTTATTGAGGAGGTTGCTACATACGATGAGAACCTTTTAGAAAAGTTCATGGAAGACGAAGATTCAATTACTGAAGACGAGGTGCATGCTGCCCTTCGAGCTGCTGTAATGGATATGGCAATTATTCCAATGATCTGTGGGTCGGCCTTTAAAAATAAAGGTGTACAGTTCTTATTAGATGCTGTATGTCGTTACTTGCCTTCACCAACCGATAAGGAGGGTATTGTAGGAGTAAATCCTGAAACAGAAGAAAAAGAATTACGTAAGCCAGATGTTAAAGAGCCGTTTTCTGCTCTGGCATTTAAGATTGCTACAGATCCATTCGTTGGTCGTTTGGCATTCTTCCGTGCTTACTCTGGGCGTTTAGATGCAGGGTCATACATTCTTAATAACCGTTCAGGTAAAAAAGAACGTATATCGCGTATTTATCAAATGCACTCTAATAAACAAAATGCGATCGATTATATCGAAGCTGGTGATATTGGAGCTGCAGTTGGGTTTAAAGATATTAAGACGGGAGATACCATGTCTGATGAAAAACACCCAATCGTACTTGAATCTATGGATTTCCCAGATCCAGTAATTGGTATTGCTGTAGAGCCTAAAACAAAAGCAGATGTTGATAAATTAGGTATGGCTTTAGGAAAGCTTGCTGAAGAAGATCCAACATTTACAGTACGTACCGATGAAGCTTCTGGACAGACCATTATATCTGGTATGGGTGAGCTACACTTAGATATTATTGTAGATCGTTTACGAAGAGAATTCAAGGTTGAAGTAAATCAAGGGCAGCCACAGGTTGAATATAAAGAAGCTATTACTCGTAAAGCTGAGCACAGAGAAGTGTATAAAAAGCAATCGGGTGGTCGTGGAAAATTTGCCGATATCGTATTTACATTAGAGCCTGCTGAAGAAGGTGCTGAAGGATTAGAGTTTGTTTCTGCTATTAAAGGTGGTAACGTGCCTAAAGAATTTGTTCCTTCTGTAGAGAAAGGTTTCAAAATGGCAATGGTAAACGGACCTCTAGCTGGATACGAAGTTGATGCTATGAAGGTTACTTTAACAGATGGATCGTATCACGATGTGGATTCAGATCAACTTTCTTTTGAGTTGGCTGCAAAACTAGGATTTAAAAATGCTGCAAAAGCTGCCAAGGCAGTAATCATGGAGCCTATTATGAAACTTGAGGTAATTACACCTGAAGAAAATATGGGGGATATTGTAGGAGATTTAAACAGACGTCGTGGACAAGTAAGTGATATGGGGGATAGAGCTGGTGCTAAAACTGTTAAAGCGACAGTGCCACTTTCTGAAATGTTTGGGTATGTTACCACATTAAGAACATTATCGTCAGGTCGTGCAACATCCACAATGGAATTTTCACATTATGCAGAAACTCCTTCTAATATTTCAGAAGAAGTAATCGCTGCAGCAAGAGGAACCGCTAACGCATAATATTTCAGCAATGAGTCAAAAAATAAGAATTAAATTAAAATCTTACGATCACAATTTAGTGGACAAATCTGCTGAAAAAATCGTAAAAACCGTAAAGAGTACAGGTGCTGTAGTTACAGGTCCTATTCCTTTACCAACACATAAAAAAATCTTTACCGTATTACGTTCACCGCACGTTAATAAGAAGAGTAGAGAACAGTTTCAATTAAGCTCTTACAAGCGTTTACTTGACATTTACAGTTCTTCTTCAAAAACGATCGATGCTCTAATGAAATTAGAGTTACCAAGTGGTGTTGAAGTAGAGATCAAGGTGTAATTTATTTCTGAATTCGATAACTTGAATTCAGAATTAGTAAACATGTCCTTAACGATGGTTGGGGAAAAACGGAAACAAAATAACATTCAGGGTTGAATTTATTTTGACCCTGTTTTTTTCTGAAAGATTTTTTGAGGATCGTGTTATAGAATGAACAAGAATAATTAGTAATAATCAATAAATAAGTAAATATGTCTGGGTTAATTGGAAAAAAGATAGGGATGACCAGCATCTTTGACGAGAACGGAAAAAATATGCCGTGTACCGTTATTGAAGTTGGACCTTGTGTTGTCACCCAAGTCAGAACCAAAGAGGTTGACGGGTACGAAGCTCTTCAACTTGGTTTCGATGACAAAAAGACTGCTACGAAAGCTGCCGAAGGGCACGCCAAAAAAGCAGGAACCGTTGCAAAACGTAAAGTCGCCGAATTCCAAGGATTTGAAGAAGAATTAAAATTAGGTGATACAATCACTGTGGAGCATTTTGCTGAGGGAGAATTTGTCGATGTGGCAGGGACTTCTAAGGGAAAAGGATTTCAAGGGGTTGTAAAACGTCACGGTTTCGGCGGTGTAGGTCAAGCGACCCACGGTCAGCATAACCGATTAAGAGCACCGGGTTCTATTGGTGCGGCATCATATCCTGCGAGAGTATTCAAGGGAATGAAAATGGCCGGACAAATGGGAAATGAAAAGGTGAAAGTACAAAACTTAAGAGTGTTAAAAGTAGTAGCTGAGAAGAATCTACTTGTTGTGAAAGGGTGTGTGCCTGGACATAAGAACGCTTACTTAACGATTCAGAAATAATGAAGGTAGCTGTATTAGATAGTAACGGAAAAGACACAGGTAGAAAGGTTGAACTTTCTAAAGATGTGTTCGGAATTGAGCCTAATAATCACGCTGTATACCTTGATGTGAAACAATACCTTGCAAATCAAAGACAAGGAACGCATAAGGCTAAAGAGCGTGCTGAAATTACTGGTTCAACCAGAAAGATAAAGAAGCAAAAAGGAACTGGTACTGCCCGTGCGGGAAGTATCAAGTCTGGTATATTTAAAGGTGGGGGTAGAATGTTTGGTCCAAGACCAAGAAACTACTCGTTCAAATTAAATAAGAACTTGAAGCGATTGGCGCGTAAATCTGCCCTCACAATGAAGGCAAATAATAAGGCAATTATGGTCGTTGAAGACTTTAATTTTGATGCTCCAAAGACAAAAGATTTTACTGCAATTTTAAAGACTTTAGGTCTTGAAGATAAAAAATCTTTATTTGTGTTGGGAGAGTCGAATAATAATGTATATTTGTCTTCTCGAAATTTGAAAGGTACTGAAGTTGTAACTAACTCACATTTAAGTACTTATAAAATAATGAATGCAAACAGTGTTGTGCTGTTTGAGGGTTCTTTGGAAGCAATTGAAACAAACTTAAGTAAATAGAAACGAGATGAGTATCTTAATAAAACCTATTATTACAGAAAAAGCCACTGCAGATGCGGAGCTTAATAACCGATACGGTTTTGTAGTAAGCCCAAAGGCGAATAAGGTAGAAATCAAGAAAGCGGTAGAAGCTGCTTACGGTGTTTCTGTTCTTAAAGTTCGCACATTAAATGTCCGCCCTGATAGGAAGACCCGTTATACAAAGACAGGTGTTCAAACTGGTAAAACAAATGCTGTTAAAAAAGCAATTGTACAGGTGGCGGAAGGTGATACAATAGATTTTTACAGTAATATGTAATCTTAGGATTGCATTAAATCAAGACAAAAATGTCAGTAAGAAAATTAAAACCTATCACCCCAGGTCAGCGTTTTAGAGTTGTTAATGGTTTTGACGCCATTACAACTGATAAGCCGGAGAAAAGTTTATTAGCTCCGAACAAAAGATCTGGTGGTAGAAACAGTCAAGGAAAAATGACCATGCGCTACATTGGTGGTGGTCACAAAAAGAAATATCGAATTATCGATTTTAAACGTGACAAAGTGGGAGTTCCTGCTACAGTCGCAACTATAGAATACGATCCAAACCGTACGGCTTTTATCGCATTGCTTAATTACCAAGATGGTGAGAAGCGTTATGTGATTGCTCAAAACGGACTACAAGTTGGACAGAACATTGTTTCTAATGAGCAAACTGCTCCTGAGATTGGAAACGCAATGCTTCTTTCAAATATTCCATTAGGTACAATTATTTCTTGTATTGAATTACGTCCGGGACAAGGAGCTGTTATGGCTCGTAGTGCTGGTGCTTTTGCTCAGTTAATGGCAAGAGATGGTAAATACGCTACAGTTAAATTGCCTTCAGGGGAGACGAGATTGATATTAGCTACATGTATGGCGACTATTGGTGCTGTTTCAAACAGTGATCATCAATTGTTGGTCTCTGGTAAAGCAGGTAGATCAAGATGGTTAGGTAGACGTCCTAGAACAAGACCAGTGGTTATGAACCCAGTTGATCACCCAATGGGTGGTGGTGAAGGGAAATCTTCAGGTGGGCATCCGCGCTCTAGAAACGGAATTCCTGCTAAAGGATACAGAACCCGTACCCGAACTAAAGCAAGTAATAAATACATAATCGAACGTAGAAAGAAATAAGCTATGGCAAGATCGTTAAAAAAAGGACCTTACGTTCACTACAAGTTAGAACAGAAAGTTGAACAAAATGTTGAGTCGAATAAAAAGACTGTGATCAAAACTTGGTCGCGAGCTTCAATGATCACTCCAGATTTTGTTGGGCAAACCATCGCAGTACATAATGGGCGTCAATTCGTTCCTGTGTATGTTACTGAGAATATGGTAGGACATAAATTAGGAGAATTTTCACCGACCCGATCATTCCGTGGTCATGCAGGTGCAAAAAATAAAGGAAAAAAATAATAGGCCATGGGAGTTCGTAAAAGAGAAAGAGCAGAAGCTATCAAGGAAGCGAAGAAAACACAATACTTTGCTAAGTTGAATAATTGCCCTACATCGCCAAGAAAAATGCGTCTAATGGCGGATTTAATTCGAGGTGAAAAAGTGGACAAAGCGCTTAATATTTTAAAGTTCAGTTCGAAAGAATCATCACGTCGTTTAGAAAAACTTGTCTTGTCTGCTATTGCAAACTGGCAATCTAAAAATGAAGATGCTTCTGTTGAAGATGCAGATCTTTTTGTTAAGGAGATCCGAGTGGATGGAGGAACGATGTTGAAGAGACTACGTCCAGCACCACAAGGTCGCGCACACAGAATTAGAAAACGTTCCAATCACGTAACACTCGTGCTTGGTGCTAACGATAACACACAAAGCAATTAATTAAATGGGACAGAAGACAAATCCAATCGGAAACCGCTTAGGTATCATTAGAGGATGGGAATCCAACTGGTACGGAGGGAACGACTACGGCGATAAATTAGCCGAAGACGATAAGGTTAGAAAATATGTTCATGCTCGTTTAAGTAAAGCAAGTGTGTCAAGAGTGATTATTGAGCGTACGCTTAAACTTGTAACCGTTACTATAACTACAGCTCGTCCCGGTATTATTATCGGGAAAGGGGGTCAAGAAGTAGACAAGTTAAAAGAAGAGCTTAAAAAGATCACAGATAAAGAGGTACAGATCAACATTCATGAGATCAAAAGACCTGAATTAGACGCTCATCTAGTAGGTGCTAGTATTGCAAGACAAATTGAAAATAGAATTTCATACCGTCGTGCAATTAAAATGGCAATTGCTGCAGCGATGCGTATGAATTCTGAAGGTATTAAAATACAGATCTCAGGACGTTTAAATGGTGCTGAAATGGCACGATCGGAGTCTTATAAAGATGGTCGTATACCTTTATCAACATTCAGAGCCGATATCGATTATGCTTTAGTTGAGGCACACACTACTTATGGTAGATTAGGTGTTAAAGTATGGATCATGAAAGGTGAAGTATATGGAAAAAGAGAGCTTTCTCCACTAGTTGGCTTAGCCAAAAAAGGTGGAAAAGGTGGAAATTCAGGACGCGGTGGTAACAAGTCACGTCGTAGAAAGTAATTTTTTAAATAGAAGAAAATGTTACAACCTAAAAGAACAAAATACCGTAAGCAACAAAAAGGCCGCATGAAAGGTAATGCTGGTCGCGGAAATCAATTGGCATACGGAACCTTTGGTATAAAGTCTTTGGATTCCAATTTCTTGACAGCTCGTCAAATAGAGGCTGCACGTATTGCTGCAACGCGTTTTATGAAAAGAGAAGGTTCTATATGGATCATGATCTTTCCAGACAAACCGATCACCAAAAAACCTCTTGAGGTACGTATGGGTAAAGGTAAAGGTGCTGTTGAATATTGGGCTGCTGTTGTGAAACCTGGTAGAATTTTATTTGAAGTTTCTGGAGTTCCTTTGGAAACTGCTAAAGAGGCACTTCGTCTTGCGGCGCAAAAGCTTCCAGTAAAAACGAAATTCGTGATGTCTAGAGATTATCAAGATTAATTTTTTTGAAGATGAAACAATCAGAAATAAAAGAAGCATCAACAGCAGAGCTACAGGAAAAACTTGCTGAAGCTAGAAAAGCGTATTCAGATTTTAAAATGGCTCATACCATTTCACCGTTGGAGAATCCAATTCAATTAAGATCGCAGCGTAAAAGCATTGCGAGAATTGCGACAGAACTAACTAAAAGAGAAGTACAATAGTACAAGCTGAAAGATGGAAGAAATTAAAAGAAACTTAAGAAAAGAGCGTATAGGTGTAGTAACCAGTAACAAAATGGAAAAGTCTATTGTTGTTGCCGAGGTAAAAAAAGTGAAGCACCCTATGTATGGAAAATTCGTTTTAAAAACGAAAAAATATGTAGCGCACGACGAGAAAAATGACTGTAACGAGGGAGATACTGTAAAGATCATGGAAACAAGACCTTTAAGTAAAACCAAGAGTTGGAGGTTAGTAGAAATAATTGAAAGAGCGAAGTAACCATGATACAACAAGAATCAAGACTTAGAGTAGCAGATAATACCGGTGCTAAGGAAGTCCTTACTATCCGTGTATTAGGAGGTACAAAGAAACGATATGCTTCTATTGGAGATAAAATTGTAGTTTCTGTTAAAGAAGCAACACCTAATGGAAACATTAAGAAAGGTGCCGTCTCTACAGCTGTAGTAGTTCGTACACGAAAAGAAGTAAGGCGACCAGATGGATCGTACATACGTTTCGATGATAACGCTTGTGTACTTTTAGGTCCACAAGGTGAGATGAGAGGAACACGTGTTTTCGGACCAGTAGCAAGAGAGCTTCGTGATAAACAATTTATGAAAATAGTATCATTGGCACCTGAGGTGCTTTAATACGAATAGTAAGATGGCAAAGCTTAAAATAAAATCGGGAGACACTGTAGTTGTTACTGCTGGAGAACATAAAGGTTCAGAAGGTAAAGTAATGAAAGTGATCCTTGACAAAAACAAAGCAATAGTAGAAGGAGTTAATACTGTAAAGAAACACGAGAAGCCTAGTGCTGCAAATCCTCAAGGTGGAATTACAGAAAAAGAAGCTCCAATTCATATTTCTAATCTTTCATTAGTAGATCCTAAAACAGGAGGACCAACGAGAGTGGGTTATAAAATGGAAGACGGAAAAAAAGTACGATTTGCTAAAAAATCGAATCAAGTATTATAGTTATGGCATATACACCAAGACTTAAGGAAGAGTATAAAAGTCGCGTTATGAACGCGCTTACAGATGAGTTCGGCTACAAAAATGTAATGCAAGTACCAAAACTAGAGCGCATAGTGGTGTCTCGTGGAGTAGGTGCTGCAGTTGCAGACAAGAAGCTGATTGAAAACTCAGTTGAAGAGTTAACTCACATTGTAGGACAACGAGCAATCGCAACAATATCTAAAAAAGATGTTGCGACATTTAAGCTACGTAAAGGAATGCCTATTGGTGCTAAAGTAACATTGCGTGGTGAACGTATGTATGAGTTTTTAGATAGACTCATTACATCTGCGTTGCCTAACGTACGTGACTTTAACGGAATAAAAGCAACTGGTTTTGACGGAAGAGGAAACTACTCTTTAGGAATTACTGAGCAGATTATTTTTCCTGAAATAAATATCGATAAAGTGAAGAAAATCGAAGGTATGAATATTACTTTTGTGACCACTGCTGAAACCGATAAGGAAGCAAAATCATTATTAACCGAACTAGGGTTACCTTTTCAAAAGAACTAAGAGATGGCTAAAGAATCAATGAAAGCCCGTGAGGTAAAAAGACAAAAAATGGTAGCTAAGTATGCCGATAAGCGCAAAGCTCTAAAAGAAGCTGGCGATTGGGAAGGTTTACAAAAATTACCTAAAAACGCTTCGCCAGTACGTTTACACAATCGTTGTAAATTAACTGGAAGACCTAAGGGGTATATGAGAACGTTTGGAATTTCACGTGTAATGTTTCGTGAGATGGCAAACAAAGGATTAATCCCAGGAGTACGAAAGGCTTCTTGGTAATTATATAAATGGGTAGCAGGTTCAGATCAAATATTTTGAAAAGAAAACCATTACCGTAAATTAAATTAAATGACAACAGATCCAATCGCAGATTATCTAACACGTGTTAGAAATGCAGTTAAAGCAGGACACCGTGTAGTGGAAGTTCCCGCTTCTAACCTTAAAAAGGAAATTACAAAAATCCTTTTTGATCAAGGATACATTTTAAGCTACAAATTTGAGGATGATAAAGGGCCACAAGGAACTATTAAAATCGCCTTAAAATATGATAAGCTTACAAAAGACCCAGTGATCAAGAAAATTCAAAGAATTAGTAAACCAGGTTTACGTAAATATGCGAGTTCTACCGAACTTCCACGTATCTTAAATGGGTTGGGTGTTGCTATCGTTTCAACTTCTTCGGGAGTAATGACAGGAAAGCAGGCTCAGTCTCAAAAAGTAGGTGGAGAAGTATTGTGTTACGTATACTAAAAATAGACAAGAAATGTCAAGAATAGGTAAAAACCCGGTAACAGTTCCAGAAGGAGTGACAGTTGATGTAAAAGACAACGTAATTACCGTAAAAGGAAAATTAGGAGAATTAACACAGGAATATTCTGATGTTACAGTTAAAGTAGAGGACAACGATGTTATAGTTGAACGTTCTTCAGACTTTAAAGACCATAGAGCAAAACACGGATTGTACAGAGCTTTGGTTCATAACATGATCGAAGGTGTATCTACAGGTTGGACAAAACAACTTGAATTAGTAGGAGTAGGATATCGTGCTAGTAATCAAGGACAAAGATTGGATTTAGCACTAGGATTCTCTCACAACATTGTGTTAGATATTGCTCCTGAAGTGAAAGTGGAAACAATTTCAGAAAAAGGAAAAAATCCAATCGTAAAGTTAACATCTCACGATAAGCAATTAGTAGGTCAAGTAGCCGCTAAAATTAGAGGCTTCAGAAAGCCTGAACCTTACAAAGGAAAAGGTGTGAGATTCGTAGGAGAACAAATTAGAAGAAAAGCAGGTAAATCTGCATAAGAAATAAAGTTATGGCATTATCAAAAAACGATAGAAGAGATCGCTTGCGTTTCAGAATACGTAAGACAATTTCGGGAACAGAACAACGTCCGCGTTTAGCTGTTTTCAGAAGCAATAAAGAGATTTATGCGCAACTTATTGACGATGTAAATGGAAAAACTATTACCGCCGCATCTTCAAGAGATAAAGATATTGACGCTTCCAAAGTAAATAAAGTGGAAGCGGCTAAATTAGTAGGAAAAGCAATCGCTGAAAAAGCACAAAAGGCCGGCGTTGATGCTGTGTCATTTGACAGAGGCGGTTACCTATATCACGGAAGAGTTAAATCATTAGCTGAAGGCGCTCGCGAGGGAGGTCTCAAATTCTAAGTAGTATGTATCAAGATTATAAAAACATAGAATTAGTAAAACCGGGAGGTCTTGAATTGAAAGATCGACTAGTAGGAGTACAACGTGTAACGAAAGTTACTAAAGGGGGTAGAGCCTTCGGATTTTCAGCTATTGTAGTGGTAGGTGATGAGAATGGAGTTGTAGGTCAAGGTCTAGGAAAATCTAAAGACGTTGCTAGTGCAATCGCAAAAGCAATTGAAGATGCAAAGAAAAACCTTGTTCGTATTCCATTGAACAAATCGACGCTTCCGCATGAGCAAAAAGGGAAATATGGTGGTGCAAGAGTAAATCTTCTACCAGCGGCCCCAGGTACCGGTGTAATTGCTGGTGGAGCTGTACGTGCTGTATTAGAGGCAGTTGGTGTACACGATGTATTGTCGAAGTCACAAGGGTCTTCTAACCCACATAATGTGGTAAAAGCAACATTTGATGCATTATTACAATTACGTAGTGCGCAAACAGTTGCCAAGCAACGTGGAATCTCTTTAGAGAAATTATACAAAGGATAAATCGAAAGAAGATGGCAAAAATTAAAGTTAAAAAGGTGAAAAGTGCAATTAACCGTACTCAAAACCAAAAGAGAACGCTAGAAGCTTTAGGTCTTAAGAGAATAGGCCAAGTGGTAGAGCATGAAAATACGCCAAATATTCTTGGTATGATAAAAAAAGTTAATCACTTGGTTTCTGTAGAAACCGCTTAAGATAAAAAAAATGGATTTAAGTAGCTTAAAACCAGCCGATGGTTCGGTTAAAAGACAAGGAAAACGCGTAGGTCGCGGACAGGGATCCGGTAAAGGAGGAACTGCAACTCGTGGTCATAAAGGTGCAAAGTCTCGTTCTGGATACTCCAAGAAAATCGGATTTGAAGGTGGACAAATGCCTTTGCAACGTCGTGTTCCTAAGTTTGGATTTACAAATATCAATCGTAAGGAATATCAAGGTGTAAATCTTGATGTACTTCAGCAATTGGTAGACGACAAAAAGATAGAAGGTACAGTTGACTTTGAAACTCTAATTGGACTTGGTCTTGTTGGGAAAAATGAAATGGTGAAGATTTTAGGAAGAGGAGAATTAAAGGCAAAATTGAAAGTATCTGCACATAAGTTTACTGCCACAGCAGCGAAAGCTATTGAAGCGGCCGGTGGTGAAGTAGTAACAATGTAATAAAGCATCCCAATGAAATTTATTGATACCTTAAAGAATGTTTGGAAAATAGAGGAACTGCGTAATCGTATTATGGTTACCTTGGGTTTATTACTTGTATACCGATTCGGTGCACAGGTGGTGCTTCCAGGTATCGATGCTTCGAGATTAGCAGAATTCTCCGGAAAATTTGATGCCGGAGGAATTGGTGGTTTATTAAATGCATTTACAGGAGGGGCGTTTGCTAATGCTTCCGTTTTTGCATTAGGTATTATGCCATATATCTCTGCTTCCATTGTGGTTCAATTGATGCAGATTGCGGTGCCATACCTTCAGAAATTACAAAAAGAAGGAGAAAGTGGTAGAAAGAAAATCAATCAAATTACTCGATGGTTAACTATCGGTATTTGTTTGGTTCAAGCGCCTAGTTATTTAGCAGGTCTTCCAGCCTTAGGAGTACCAGCTGAAGCATTTATATTAGGACAAACACCAATGTTTTATGTTTCTTCTGTAATCATTTTAGTTACAGGTTGTGTATTTGCAATGTGGCTGGGAGAAAAGATTACTGATAAGGGAATTGGAAATGGTATCTCTATCTTAATTATGGTGGGTATTATTGCCACTTTGCCATTATCTTTTGTTCAGGAATTTGCCGCGAGAGTATTTGAATCGAACGGAGGGTTAATCATGATTCTTATAGAACTGGTCATTTGGTTTGTTATTATTCTTGCATGTATTATGTTGGTTATGGCGGTCCGAAAGATACCAGTACAATATGCGAGACGAACAGCTAGTGGAGCGTATGAAAAAAATATTTTTGGCGCGCGACAGTTTATTCCGTTAAAGTTAAATGCTTCAGGAGTAATGCCTATTATTTTTGCTCAGGCAATTATGTTTGTTCCCTCTGCAGTAGCGGGGCTATCAGATAGTGAATTTGCACAATCGCTTCAAGCTAATTTCAGTGATATTTTTGGACTTTGGTATAATGTTATGTTTGCAGTGTTGATCATCATCTTTACCTATTTCTATACAGCGATAACAGTTCCAACCAATAAAATGGCGGACGATTTAAAAAGAAGTGGTGGATTTATTCCAGGTATTAAACCAGGTACAGATACCGCAGAATTTTTAGATAGAATAATGTCACAGATTACATTGCCTGGATCTATATTCTTAGCTTTGATCGCTATTTTTCCAGCGTTCGTTGTGAAGTTGTTAGGAATTCAGCAAGGATGGGCTTTATTTTATGGCGGAACCTCTCTATTGATTATGGTAGGGGTTGCTATCGATACCATGCAACAAATCAATTCGTACTTATTGAACCGACATTATGACGGTCTTATGAAGTCCGGTAAGAATAGGAAAGCAGTAGCATAAACTAATTTAAATATTGAGTGTAGTTATTGGTATGACTATTGAAACAAACAGTTCGTATTAATAATTAAAATTTAAAATTAAGAATGGCAAAACAACCCGCAATAGAACAAGATGGAAGCATAGTTGAAGCATTATCGAATGCTATGTTTCGTGTTGAGTTAGAAAACGGACATATAGTTACTGCACACATTTCAGGTAAGATGCGTATGCACTATATTAAATTATTACCTGGAGATAAAGTAAAATTAGAAATGAGCCCATACGATTTAACAAAGGCTCGCATAACATACAGATACTAAAATGAAAGTTAGAGCATCAGTAAAAAAGAGAAGTGCCGACTGCAAGATTGTACGCAGAAAAGGCCGTTTATATGTAATTAATAAAAAGAACCCTAGGTTCAAACAAAGACAAGGATAAGTTATGGCAAGAATCGCAGGTGTAGATATTCCTAAACAAAAAAGGGGTGTAATCGCGTTAACGTATATCTTTGGGATCGGTAAAAGCCGTGCTCAAGAGATATTAGAGAAAGCCGGAGTTAGCGAAGACAAAAAAGTTAGCGAATGGGACGATGATGAAATCGGAAAAATTCGTGAAACTGTAGGATCTTTCAAAATCGAAGGTGAATTACGTAGTGAAGTTCAATTAAGTATTAAACGCTTAATGGATATTGGTTGTTACAGAGGTATTCGTCACAGATCGGGTCTTCCTTTAAGAGGACAACGAACTAAGAATAACTCAAGAACAAGAAAAGGAAAACGTAAAACAGTTGCTAACAAGAAAAAAGCAACTAAATAATACCTAGAGATATGGCAAAAACTAGCTCAAAAGGTGCGAAAAGCGCTAAAGGTACAAAGAAACGTAAAGTAAATGTTGAATCTGTTGGACAAGCTCATATTACGGCTTCTTTCAACAATATCATTATTTCTTTAACCAACAAGAACGGAGATGTGATCTCTTGGTCTTCTGCCGGTAAAATGGGATTTAGAGGTTCTAAGAAAAACACACCTTACGCTGCTCAATTGGCAGCTGAAGATGCTTCTTCTGTTGCACACGGTGCCGGTTTACGTAAAGTGAAAGCTTATGTAAAAGGACCTGGAAATGGAAGAGAATCTGCAATACGTACTATCCACAACGCAGGTATTGAAGTAACCGAAATTATCGATGTTACGCCAATGCCACATAATGGATGTCGTCCTCCAAAAAGAAGAAGAGTATAACAATTTATTATTTTAGAACTACGAAACTTTATGGTGTCGTAGTTCTAAAAAATTGTTTATTTTCGCGAATTATTTAATAAATATCAATCGAAGGAACTTAGAAGTCTAGAGGATTAACGTAAGACCTTAATTTAGATTTCCCCTTCATAACAAATTAGAAATGGCAAGATATACTGGTCCAAAAACTAAAATAGCCCGAAAATTCGGTGAAGCTATCTTCGGAGACGATAAGTCTTTTGAAAAAAGAAATTATCCTCCAGGACAACACGGTAATAACCGTCGTCGTGGAAAAAAATCTGAATACGCAATCCAATTAATGGAAAAGCAAAAAGCGAAATACACCTATGGTATTTTGGAAAAGCAATTCAGAAATATGTTTAAGAGAGCAACTGCTGCTCCTGGAATTACAGGTGAGGTATTATTACAATTAGCAGAGTCACGCCTAGATAACGTTGTGTTTCGTATGGGCATTGCGTCTAGTCGTCCTGCAGCACGACAGTTAGTTTCTCACCGTCACATTACTGTAAATGGTGAAAAAGTAAACATTCCTTCTTACCAACTTAAAGCAGGGGATGTAGTAGCAGTAAGAGAGAAATCGAAGTCTCTTGAAGCTATTCAAAATTCATTAGCAAACGCAAATCATGTTTACGAATGGATCACTTGGAATACTGAAAAGAAAGAAGGAACGTTTGTTTCTGTTCCACAACTAATTCAGATTCCAGAAAACATAAACGTTCAGTTTATCGTCGAATTATATTCTAAATAATAAAATAATCATATTGGTATTTAGCCAAAGGATTTTTAGTGTTCTTCAAACTTTTAAATCGCGCAACTAAATAACAATTAAAACGAAGAAAATATGGCAGTATTTAGTTTTCAGAAGCCTGATAAAGTTATCATGATTAATTCTACCGATTTCGAAGGGAAATTTGAATTTCGCCCTTTGGAACCTGGATACGGATTAACCGTAGGGAACGCATTAAGACGTGTATTACTTTCCTCATTGGAAGGTTTCGCGATTACATCCGTTCGTATTGAAGGTGTAGATCATGAATTTTCAACCATTGCAGGAGTCGTAGAAGACGTTACCGAAATCATCCTTAATTTGAAACAAGTACGTTTCAAAAGACAGATCGATGAGATCGATAATGAAACAGTAACTATTTCCGTTAATGGAGGGAAACAATTAGTAGCCGGTGATTTTCAGAAATTTATTTCAGGATTTCAAGTGTTAAATCCAGATTTAGTTATCTGTAACATGGATGCTAAAGTGAATCTTAATTTTGAGATCACGATTGAAAAGGGTAGAGGATATGTTCCTGCTGAAGAGAATAAAAAAGCAAATGCACCATTAGGTACCATTTTCACAGATTCTATTTACACTCCAATTAAAAATGTTAAATACAGCATTGAGAATTTCCGTGTTGAGCAGAAAACAGATTACGAAAAATTAGTTTTCGAAATCATTACCGACGGTTCTATACATCCAAAAGATGCATTAACTGAAGCTGCAAAAACGTTAATTCACCACTTTATGTTATTTAGTGATGAGCGTATTACTCTGGAAGCAGATGAAATTGCTCAAACTGAAACATACGATGAGGAATCATTGCACATGCGTCAGTTGCTTAAAACTAAATTAGTAGACATGGACCTTTCAGTTCGTGCACTAAACTGTTTAAAAGCTGCGGAAGTAGATACATTAGGAGACTTAGTATCTTACAATAAAAACGATTTGATGAAATTCAGAAACTTCGGGAAAAAATCATTAACTGAATTAGAAGAGTTAGTGAACGTAAAAGGCCTGAACTTCGGAATGGATCTTTCAAAATATAAATTAGATAAAGACTAACAGATTTGCGATTTTAGATTTGCGACTGTTTAAATTGGCAATCGTAAATCTAAAATTTAAAACTTTCAATTAATTTAACCCATCATAGTTTGCTCTTCGCTCGAGGCGGATCTGGAAGCAAGATGATGAAAACAAAATGTCATGAGACACGGAAAAAAAGTAAATCACTTAGGGAGAAAAACAGCACATAGAAAGTCTATGTTGGCGAATATGGCTTGTTCCTTAATTGAACACAAAAGAATCAACACTACCGTTGCTAAAGCGAAAGCATTAAAGCAATTTGTAGAACCAATGATCACAAAGTCTAAAGAAGATACTACGCATAACCGTCGTATCGTAATGGCGAGACTCCGTCAAAAAGAAGCCGTAACAGAGCTTTTTAGAGAAGTAGCTGTGAAAGTAGGCGATCGTCCTGGTGGATACACTCGTATCATCAAATTAGGAAATCGTTTAGGAGATAATGCAGATATGGCAATGATCGAGTTGGTTGATTATAACGAACTTTACAACGCAGGGAAAGCAACTAAAACTAAATCTACACGTCGTAGTCGTCGTGGTGGTTCTAAACCAGTTACTCCTGTTGATACTAAAGCTACGAAAGAAGCTGAGAAAGAAGAAGAATAAACACCCTTCATTTATGAAATATTTGGGGAAAACATTCGTGTTTTTCCCTTTTTTTTAACCCTAAAATCAACAGCCGAATGTATAAAAATCTACTTACTATTGCCGCTCTTTTAATAACTGGTTTTTCCTTTTCACAAGGTTCCTATTCTTTTAATGTGAGCAACCAGACCTATGAGAATCTAGAGAATGCTACCTCGCTGAATGATGGCGAAGTATGGGATGATCCCGAATTTTTAATTCCTATCGGATTCGAATTTCAGATTAGCTCCCAAACGTTTAATTCAATCTATATTGTTGCTTGGGGTGTAGGTGGTGAATTGTCTCCATCGCAAACCGACTCCGGGGTATTGTCTATTCTATCACCTATAGCTCAAGATATTATCGATCGTGGTTTTGTCAATGAAGTTTCCGAATCGAATATCTCGTATACTACCGAGGGTACTTCAGGGAATCGAATTTTAAAAATAGAATGGAACAATGTAGGCTTCTTCGATGATGCCACAGAAAACGATTTTATGAATTTTCAGGTATGGCTCTATGAAGATACTAACACCATAGAGTATAGGTATGGTCCCAATGAGATTGCGAACCCATCCGACTCGTATGAGGGAGAGACGGGACCCATCGTATCCCTTCAGCCGTCGGTAGATCTGGATGAAGGCCCTTTGGAAGAGGCTTATATCCTTTCAGGGAATCCGGCGAACCCAGTCTATAATGTGGTGTCACCCGGCGAGGAATACGATGGTGATGTTTTGGAAGGAACCATCCCGAACGGAACGGTTTATTCGTTTATTCCTGCAACGCTTTCTTCGGAAGAATTTGAAGCTGCTACAGTGGTGCTTTATCCAAATCCTGTGTCCGATATTCTAAGCGTTCGGGGGAACAGTACAGGTTCTAAACTAAGCCTGTATAATAGCTTGGGGCAAAAACTACCCATGGTCGAATTAGGCAACGGAAGCTACGATGTGTCTGCGCTGTCATCGGGACTTTATCTTTTGGAAATTAGAACCGCTACAGGAACATCCATAAAACGTATTGTTAAGAACTAATCTATTTGTTGAAAAATACAAGGGGATTTGTACTATGCAAATCCCCTTTTTTTATTTTATGACGATTTAATACCCCGAAGCGCCTTCCTTGAAAAGATTTGCTTTCTTAAATAATTCAACTATAAAACATTTAGTAAAATAGTTCACTATGGAACTCATAAATTGGAGTTTTAGATCTTTTTGATTTAAACACGGATATTTAAGGTAAATAGGCGAATTAATAATTTCTTACTATCAATTGAACATTATTAAGCGGAATATAAATTATTTTGACTTATCTAAATATAATTACTGATTTTTAAGTTAAAAGTAGAAAATTCCTTTAAGGTGCTTATAGTATGGATTAAATTTGCCCTCTTAAAATTTTAAGTAATATAAAAATGAAACTAAAATTACAGAATTTAATTAAAAATAATAATCCTAGCTTTGCCTACAGAATAGTGATGATTCTTGCTGTATTTTCCTTTAGCTCATGTGAGAATGATTATTTTGAGGGTGAAGTTCAAAACACAATTAATTATGGTAATGAAATTTCCGTAATTGATGGTAGAATGTATTTTCCAAACAGAGAAGTCTTTGTAGAAACTTTTAAGGGTTATGCTGATGAATCAAATGATAAGATTTTTAGTTATATGTCTAAACACTACAATAACGATTTTGTTTCATTAAGAATACCCGTAACTGAGAATAATGAAGAAGAAGTTTTAAAAATTTATGAAAAGAAAATTGAACTATTACCAAATGGTATTTTGAATAGGTCTGTTGGAGATTTATATGATGATATAGATGATCTAGAGGATATAATTGGAGATGATGCATTTTCTGCATTCTTGAACTCAGATGCAGAAATACAGGTAGCAGACAAAATTTATAAGTATACTGATGTAGGTTTATTTTTTACAACCGTTAATAAATACAATATTCTCGAAGAATATTTGGCAATAAAAAACATTTCGAACAATTTACTAGTTCCTACTTTGGAGAGCGCAAGGCAGTTGATCGAAAGTGAGATACCTAACGCAGGAGAAACTTCCTTGATGGGTGGCGATTTAAGATATTATATTACACCTTGTAATCAAGAGCCTGGAAATCAGGATAGGTGTCTTTCTACAATTGGCAGTAGCGGTAATGGCAATGGTGGTAACGGCGGTAATAATGGAGGTGGTTCCCAATCCGTACCATTGGAAGGATTAGAGCCGTATTTGAATAGCTTAGATATTTGCGATAGTAGAAATGGTTTATTTGGTACTCTTTTTGGCACTAATAAAATTTGTATTGATCAATATGAAAGTAAAAGAAGAGTAAAGACAAAGGTTTTTAACTACAATTATTATTTAGTATACCACATAGGTGCTAAAGTCAAACACCAAAAGAAGGGCTGGACAGGAATATGGAGACAAGAGGATACTGATATCGTTGCTGCAGGAATAGAAATGGCTCAATTTGAATACGATTATACGCCGATCGTACAACCTGATTTAAGTTATGTTCTTAATAATCGCGCTAGTTATTCTTACAAGCCTTTGAATATTAAATATAACGTAGAATCTGGTATTTATAATTCTCCTACTGGTTATGCACCATATACATACCTGAATCAGGAAACATGGATAAGTTCGAATCATTATCCAAGAGTATTTTGGGACGATTTAACAATAGAATATACAACGAAAAATAGCGTTCTGGATTATGGTATTAGCCAATTTGATAAGAATTTCACAAGTCAAAAATTAAATGAGTTATTTTGGAATTCAGTATATAATAATGTTAGAAATCAACTTAGAGATTTTACGAATAACAACTCATTTGAACCGCCAAAAAATATAACACTTATTTCGAACCATCCTGGCTATGGTAAGTTACTTGTTCAAAAAACGTATTTCTCAAATTGCGCGAATTGTTCTAAAAGGGAAAGAACATTCGATTTCGATGGATCTGCCCAGGTTGGCGTATCTTTCAATGGAAATACAGGTAAATTTAATTTTTCCGGAGGAACTGGAGAATTAATAACTCCAGAATCACTACGAGTTAAAATGTTTGGTGTCGCTAAAAGAAATGGTACTTGGCATGGAAGTAAAATGGAAGTTGGAATAGAATAAATAATATGAAGCATTTGATGATGGCTCTTGTTATTTCTTTTTCGGCGTTTTCTCAAGACTCCGAAAGGAGTAACTTCTTCAAAGAAAATTATACTTCAACCACAACACTCGGAATTGTTGGAAATTATGATGGTAGATTTTCCAATGAGGGAGAATCGAAAATACAAAAGGGGTTAGCTGTCGAAGTGAATACCTTGCACGGACTTTTTTTCTTTAATTATGTGTCTGTATCGGTAGGATTAGGGATTGACTGGAATATAGACCGAACATTTTGGACACTTCCCGTATTAGCCGATTTGCGAGTATATTTTAATGAGCACGGAAATGACAATTCGCCATTTGTCTTCTTGCAAATGGGAAAAAATATTCAAATAAACAATGTTTTTAAAGAGGGAAGACCTGTAAAGCTAGGTGTGGGTATTACACTCGAAGAATCAGAAAGGCTTCAGTATATTTTAGAAATGCATAAAAAATTCAAAGAAGTGGTTTTTATTGGAGAACGAGGTTTTTATAATGTGACAGGTTTTGGCGTCTCCTTCGGAATTAAATTTTAAAAGTTTTTTATTGTGAAGAAATTTACTTTAATATTTTTTATTTGCTGGGCTGGTTTAGTCTCCGCGCAGGAAGAAGTCGCCACAGAAACAGTATGGAGACTAAATTTTATTAATCCGGGGGTCGAGTTTGAAACACCCGTTTCTTCATTAAGTACCTTTTCAACAAATTTTGGTATTGGTTATAATGGATCGTACCCAGAATTAACATTCGGCGGAGACACCGGAATCGTTTACGTCATTGCACCATTTTTGGATATTCAGTATAAACACTTTTATAATTTGGATAAAAGAAATGCCGTAGGTAAGAATGTGGAAGAAAATTCCGGAAATTTTATTTCAGCTAGGATCGTTGCAAGAGGAAGTTCAATCGCAGATAATGTTATAAGAAAATCCGACTTTGATTTTGCAATTGGACCTACTTGGGGAATTCAAAGAGCCTTTGGGAAAATTCACTTTCTATTCGATGTTGGACCCCAATTTTACTTCGACACAGAAGGGAATAATGGCTTTTGGCTGCTTATGGCGCAACTTAATATAGGTTTAAACCTATATTCAAAAAGGTGATTTTTTTTAAATGAGAATTGAAGGGGATTTGTTGTACGCAAATCTCCTTTTTTTATATATTTTTGCATCATATTTTCTTATTATGAAGTACCAAAACAGAAAAAAAGCACTTATTTTATTAGCCGACGGCACTATTTTTTACGGGAAAGCCGTAGGAGGAAAAGAAGGTTCGGCCTTCGGGGAAGTTTGTTTCAATACCGGAATGACTGGCTATCAAGAGATTTTCACAGATCCCTCTTACTTCGGGCAACTCATGGTCACTACCAATGCTCATATTGGAAATTACGGAACCAATGTCGATGAAGTAGAGTCTGAAGGAATTAAAATCGCTGGTCTAATTTGCCGTAATTTTAGTTATCACCACTCACGTCCTTCAGCTGACAAATCGTTAGAAGATTTTCTTTCTGAAAATAATTTGTTAGCGATCAGCGATGTGGATACGCGTGCTCTCGTAAACTACATTCGCGATCATGGCGCTATGAATGCGGTGATCTCTACCGAAGTAAATGATATCGATGGGTTGAAAAAGAAACTATCTGAAGTGCCGGATATGAAAGGCCTTGAGTTAGCTTCAAAAGTATCTACACAAGAACCTTATTTCTTCGGAAACAAAGACGCTACTTATAAAATTTCAGCGTTAGACATAGGAATAAAAAAGAACATTCTACGAAACCTTGCAGAACGTGACTGTTACATAAAAGTGTTTCCTTATGATGCTTCTTTTTCAGAATTAAAAGCATTTAACCCCGATGGTTATTTTCTTTCAAATGGTCCTGGAGATCCAGAACCTCTTCAAAATGCGATTGAGCTAACTAAAGAAATTATTAAAGAGAAAGCTCCTTTGTTCGGAATTTGTTTAGGGCATCAGGTCTTAGCTTTAGCAAATGGAATTTCCACCTATAAAATGCACCACGGTCATAGAGGGATAAACCATCCTGTTATGAATTTGCTTACCGGAAAGGGTGAGATTACTTCACAAAATCATGGTTTTGCAATTAATCGTGAAGAAGCAGAAGCTCATACCGATATAGAGATTACTCACGTACATTTAAATGATCATACCGCAGCTGGAATACGAATGAAAAGTAGGCCTGTATTTTCGGTGCAATATCACCCTGAAGCAAGTCCCGGACCGAATGATGCAACTTATTTGTTCGATGACTTTATTGAAAACATTAAAAAAAGCAAATTAGAAACTGTATAATAACGCAAAGGGAAAATAGTTAAAAACAACATGGTACAAATGTTAATTATTTGTCGATCTTAATAAATTTAACTTTAACTGAATACTGAAAAAACCACGCCTATGAGTATAATTATAGACATTCACGCACGACAAATATTCGATTCAAGAGGAAATCCTACAATAGAGGTAGATGTGCTTACTGAAAACGGATTCTTAGGACGTGCAGCAGTGCCTTCAGGGGCTTCCACAGGAGAACACGAAGCAGTTGAATTACGTGACGGTGGTGATGCTTATATGGGAAAAGGGGTATTAAAAGCGGTAGAGAATGTCAATGGGAAAATAGCAGGTACATTATTAGGGATTTCGGTATTCGAACAAGCACTAATCGATCAAACCATGATCGAACTTGATGGGACACCCAATAAGGAAAAGTTAGGGGCCAACGCTATTCTTGGAGTTTCATTAGCTGCTGCAAAGGCTGCAGCAAACGAACTTGGGTTGCCTTTATATCGCTATGTAGGTGGCGTGAGTGCTAAAACGCTTCCTGTGCCTATGATGAATATTATAAACGGAGGTTCTCATAGTGATGCGCCAATTGCATTTCAGGAATTTATGGTCATGCCTGTTGAGGCAACTAACTTCACAGAAGCCATGCAAATGGGATCTGAAATTTTTCACCATTTAAAGAAGGTTCTTCACGATCGTGGATTGAGTACCGCAGTAGGTGATGAAGGTGGTTTTGCGCCTACGCTCGATGGTACCGAAGATGCATTAGATACCATCGCAAAAGCAGTTGCAAATGCTGGATATACCTTAGGAAAAGAAATTATGATCGCATTAGATTGTGCTTCCGCAGAGTTTTATGTAGATGGAAAATACGACTACACTAAATTTGAAGGCGATAAAGGAAAAATAAGAACTTCGAAAGAGCAGGCGGATTATCTGGCTGAATTGTCCGAGAAGTATCCCATTATTTCTATTGAAGATGGGATGGATGAGAATGATTGGGAAGGCTGGAAATATTTAACTGAAAGAGTAGGAGCTAAAGTACAACTTGTAGGAGATGATCTTTTTGTAACTAATGTAGAGCGACTCTCAAAAGGAATTGAGACTAATACCGCCAATTCGATACTTATTAAAGTAAATCAGATTGGAACATTAACTGAAACTATTGCTGCAGTGAACATGGCACATAACGCAGGATATACCTCGGTTATGTCTCACCGAAGTGGTGAAACAGAAGATTATACAATCGCCGACCTTGCAGTTGCTTTAAACTGTGGACAAATTAAAACTGGTTCTGCTTCCAGAAGTGATCGTATGTCAAAATACAATCAATTATTGCGTATTGAAGAAGAATTGGGGAAAACTGCATACTATCCTAGACGAAAAGCTTTTAAGATATAAATAAAGCATAACGTTTACTATATCTTTTGCTTAATAGATCAAATAAAGAAACCGTTCTAAAATTAAAGAGCGGTTTCTTTAATTTTTACTAAACAGATGCAATTACATTTATTTAAGGATTTTTTAACCTAACTCAACGTGCGAGTAGATAGAAAAATCGTGTTAAATTTTGTATCTTAGCAGCTTCAAATGGCGGCTGATACACAGTAGATCCGCTACGAATTTTTCAAACACAATCAAAAATTATATATGTCAAAGACAGCGACTCTCGAAATCGATGGAAAAAAGTACGAATTCCCTTTAGTGGTAGGTACAGAAAATGAAGTTGCGATAGATATCAAAACCTTACGCGGCGTTACAAACGGAATTACAACTATTGATCCAGGATATAAGAATACGGGATCATGCGAAAGTGCAATAACGTTTCTAAATGGAGAAGAAGGGGTGTTACGCTATCGCGGATATGCTATAGAAGAACTGGCTGAGAAAGCAGATTTTCTTGAAGTTGCCTATTTGCTAATATTCGGAGAATTACCTTCAAAAGACAGGCTTGCTAAATTTCACTCAGACATAAAAGCGCAATCACATGTAGATGAAGATGTAAAGAAAATTCTTGATGGCTTTCCAAAATCGGCCCATCCTATGGGAGTGCTCTCGTCACTTACTTCGGCGTTAGTAGCTTTTAATCCTACTTCTGTGAATGTGGATAACGATGAGGATATGTATAAAGCGATTGTAAAAATATTAGCTAAATTTCCAGTCTTAATTGCTTGGACATACCGTAAAAGAGCTGGGTTACCTTTAGATTATGGAGATGATTCGTTAGGATATGTAGATAATTTCCTAAAGATGATGTTTAAAAAGCCTAATGGTGAATATGCTTCAGACAAGAAAGTTGTAGATGCCTTAGATAAATTATTAATTCTACATGCAGATCACGAACAAAACTGTTCAACATCAACCGTTCGTATTGTTGGCTCTTCACATGCTGGTTTATTTGCTTCACTTTCAGCAGGAATTAATGCATTATGGGGACCATTACATGGAGGTGCTAATCAAGCAGTAATCGAAATGCTCGAAGCTATTAAAGAAGATGGAGGAGATACGCATAAATTCATGAACAAAGCAAAAGATAAAGAAGATCCTTTCCGTCTAATGGGCTTTGGTCATAGAGTATACAAAAATTTCGATCCACGTGCTAAAATCATTAAGAAATCTGCCGATGATGTTTTAGATAGCCTAGGAATAGAAGACCCTGTCTTAGACATTGCTAAAGGACTTGAAAAAGAAGCGTTAGAAGATTCATACTTCGTAGATCGCAAATTATATCCAAATGTAGATTTTTATTCGGGCATAATTTATCGTGCACTCGGGATTCCAACAGAAATGTTTACACCTATGTTTGCATTAGGTCGTCTGCCAGGTTGGATTGCACAATGGAGAGAAATGCGTTTACGAAAAGAGCCAATAGGACGTCCACGCCAAGTTTATATTGGAGAAACCCTTCGTTCGTTTACCCCTATCGAAAAGCGATAAAAGTTTCTAAAAATTTACAAAAGCACCTCAATCTAATTGAGGTGTTTTTTTATATTTGGTCCTATGATACATTTAAATATTACAGATGAAATTTCAAGATTAAGAGCTGTAGTGGTAGGTACCGCTGCTAGCAATGGCTCAGCGCCTGATCTTGAAGATGCTTACGATCCAAAATCGGCAGAGCACATTCGCAAAGGAACCTATCCTAAAACATCAGACATGATTCCCGAAATGGAAGCTTTAGTAGCTGTATTTAAAAAATACAATGTCGATGTATATCGCCCCAAAGAGATCAAAGATTATAATCAGATATTTTCCAGAGATATCGCGTTTGTGATCGATGATAAAATTATTAAAGCAAATATCCTTCCCGATCGCGAAAAAGAGATTGAAGCCATTGAGCATGTATGGTCACAAATACCTAAAGAAAACAGGATTAAACTCTCTGAAGCAGCTCATATTGAAGGAGGTGATGTGATGCCTTGGAACGATCATATTTTTGTAGGTACCTATCGAGGTGCAGATTATGCGAATTATATCACAGCACGCACCAATATGACGGCTGTTCGTGAATTGCAGGAGCTTTTTCCGAAGAAAACAGTGAAGTCTTTTAATTTAAGGAAATCAAATACCATCGCACGCGACAACGCATTGCACTTAGATTGCTGCTTTCAACCCCTTGGAAAAGGAAAAGCAATTATTCATAAAGAAGGATTTTTAGAGGAAGAAGAATACACGTGGTTGGTAGATTTCTTCGGAAAAGAAAATTGTTTTCATATCACCAAAGATGAAATGTACCATATGAATAGCAATATTTTTTCTATTAGCCCGGAAGTTATTATTTCTGAAAAAACATTTACTAGGTTAAATACTTGGCTCCGGTCTGAAGGATTTACCGTAGAAGAAATTGCTTACAGCGAAATTGCAAAACAAGAAGGATTGTTGCGGTGTTCTACATTGCCATTAATTCGTGACTGATTATAGAAATCACTGAAAATTTTTTATTGACTTTTGTCTATTATTATAGAGAGCTTAAACCTATACTTTAAAACTCAAACTGTAATTTTTGTATTAAAATAGCTGCCAGCAAGTTGAATACTACACTGTGGTTTGTATTAAAATCCTCAATAAATATAAAGTTTGGTATTTATTCGACACTTGTGTAGATACATAGATTCACTTTGATTTAATAGGCTATTATTATGTTTGATAATATTAAAACGAAACCCTAAGTAATCTATTTTCTTCTTTCTGAAAGTTCAGAATTAAAGTTTTTAAAAAAATCCAAATAAAATTAATTTTACAAAGCATTCGATGTTGAAACTTCAGCAAATTTTATCTTACATTTGAGCCAAAATTTGAAGCTCTTGAACAAACAGATAACCAATACAATTTTAATGATTCGCCCCGTAGGTTTTCGTATGAACGAAGAGACGGCGGTAAACAACTATTTCCAAGAAGATCTCAATATTAAAAATGCAGAGATCAATGCAAAGGCACAAGAGGAGTTCGATGCTTTTGTGGAAAAACTTAGAAACGTAGGTGTAAACGTTATTGTTGAAAATGATGATCTTAAAATGGATACACCCGATTCTATCTTTCCAAATAATTGGGTGAGTTTTCACGAGAATGGAGATGTTGTTGTGTACCCTATGTTTGCAGTAAATCGCCGAAGAGAACGTCGCGAAGAAGTGTTTATGCGATTGGAGGAAGAAGGCTTTGAAATTAAAAATATTATAGACTATACAGCTGCCGAAGAAGAGGATTTATTTTTAGAAGGTACAGGGAGTATTCTAATGGATCGCGTTCATGATAAAGTATATTGTGCTTTATCTGCGCGTGCCGATGAGGAGCTAATTATTGAGTTTTGTGAGGATTTTGATAGCATGCCAGTAATATTTACTGCAAATCAAACCGTTGATGGGAAGCGAAAACCAATCTATCATACGAATGTTATGATGTGTCTCGCAGAAGCTTTCTGTGTAATTTGTCTCGATACAATAGATGACAAACAGGAGAAGAAAAATGTAGTGCATCATTTAAAAGAAAGTGGAAAAGAGATCATCACAATTTCTGAAGCACAAATGCATCAGTTCGCAGGTAATATGCTTCAGGTACAAGGAACCGATAAAAAATACCTCGTAATGAGTGCCGCTGCTCATAATAGTTTAGATGCAGGGCAAATTGCAGCAATAGAAAAACACTGTGCTATTTTAAGCAGTGACCTTACTACCATCGAAACGTGTGGAGGAGGGAGTGCCCGTTGTATGATGGCTGAGGTTTTTCTTCCGAAGAAATAAAAGCAGAAAATATCATTATTTTTTAAGTCACATTTTTAAAACTACGATGACGATTTAGCAATATTTCGAATCATTCCTCCAAAAATAAAGTAATGAAATGGAAGCATCGTATACCAATATAAACGACCCCAAAGT
Source organism: Cochleicola gelatinilyticus (assembly GCF_001637325.1). Classification (GTDB taxonomy): domain Bacteria; phylum Bacteroidota; class Bacteroidia; order Flavobacteriales; family Flavobacteriaceae; genus Cochleicola; species Cochleicola gelatinilyticus. The sequence goes on along the minus strand of NZ_LRXL01000026.1, from coordinate 47,637 downwards.
CCTTTAGGTCTAAAAGTAGCGGTTTGGTATAAGACATTGTCTTTATCAATCTTAAACTCCAACCACGCTTCTCCTGGAACTCTCATTTCAGCAAATAATAATAACCTACGTTCATTTTTGTCTGCTAAAATTACCCGCCAAAAATCTAAAGAATCGCCTTCGTAAATTTTAGAAGGATGTGTTCGTCCACGGCGCAATCCCACGCCGCCAAATAGTTTGTCTAAATACCCTCTAAATTTCCACAATGTGTTTCCATAATACCAGCCTCGTTTTCCACCGATCGACCAAATATTATGTAGTGCTTGTTCGGGATTAGTTAATTTTATTTTCTGAACATCTTTTAAGCACCCATGATCGGGAACTTCAACGTATCTACGAAGGTCTTTTCTAAAACGACCACTTACCATAGAATCTTTCCAACTTGAAACTACTTGATTTTGTTTGATCTTTTTAAAAGCGAGCTCGATCGATTCACGATATGATATCGGAGTAACATTTAAGATTTCCTGCAATCGTTTATCTTTAGTTATTACTTCTATACGCATACTATCAACCAAATTCAGCGCAAGCTTATAAGAGGTTGAAGTAACAAAGTACAACCAGTACGAGGAAAGTTTAGGCGACATAAACGGAACATCGAAAATATAAAGTTTTAAATTCCGGACTTTCGAATATTCCTGCATCATTTGTTTGTATGTGAGAATATTTGGCCCGCCCACATCGAACGACTCGTTATAGCAGGATTTATTTCCCAAAACACCTGTTAAATAAGTGAGTACATCTCGAATCGCAATGGGCTGACACTTCGTTTTTACCCATTTCGGAGTGATCATGACCGGAAGTTTCTCGCACAGATCCCGAATAATTTCGAATGATGCACTGCCCGAACCTACAATAATGGCGGCCCGTAGTACAGTTACATTTGCTTTACTTTCATATAAAATATCCTCAACATTTTTACGCGACCATAAATGTTTCGAAAGGTTTTCTTGATTCACAATTCCGCCTAAATAGATCACTTGCTTGCATTGTGTATGCTTAATATATGCATTGAAATTACGTACCGAGGTCTCCTCCTTTTCGTCAAAATCTGAGGTGCTGGCAGACATAGAGTGAATTAAATAGTACGCAGCATCAATATCGTTTGGGAGTATTTCCGGATCGGGATCATCCAGAAAATCAATCTCAACTACTTCGATCTTTTTTCTAAGTTCAGGGTCAACTGACAATCTATTTGCATTCCGTACAGAACAAACTACTTCATGTCCCTGTTCAATGAGTAAGGGAAGCAATCGCATTCCAATATATCCGTTCGCTCCGGTAAGTAAAATTTTCAATGGTCTAGTTTTGTTTAAAGATAATTTGTTTTTGTTAAACACTAGGTTAAATTGTCGTTAAGATGACGAAGGCTGTATGAGCTATTTTAGTATCTTTCACAGCTAACCAAAACACTAACCCATGAAGGTTTTAAAATTAGTGCTTATTATCGCAGGAGTTGTTCTTATCGTACTCGGATTGTATAATGCATTTGTTCCACAAGAAGTACTCGACATAGGACCTCTAGAAGTTTCGGCGAAAGAAGGATTAAGCAATCAGACACTGGGAATGATTGGTTTAGGAGTATTGGCACTAGTCGCTGGGGCGTATCTTAAAAACCGACGTTAGTTACAAATCTTCAAGTGGGGTAGGCGCTGCTTCAGATTTAGCAGTAAGAACTTTATTCATAAAATTATGGATAGCTTTATCATTCGGTCTTGCTTCAATTTTAATAAAATAAGTGTCGCGATAAATTGAATATTCTGCTGCTCTACCTTTGTATATTACTAATTTGTAATAAGGTATTACCAGCGCATAACTTTCTAACAGGGAACGAAAACCCACAATAATACCATTAGGTCTCATTTCTATATTGCACTGATTTCTATTGCTATCTAAAATTAGCAGGTTGTTAATGTGGATGCTAGTTTCAGTAATAATTAATTTTGGAGAACCAATACCACGGCGTTTAATTCGTTCGGCAAGTGTAAATGGCTTTCCTACTTCCTGATCTATTTTATCTCTAATTTGCTTATTGTTATACGATACGTTGAGGAGCATGTAAAGTTTTCTTTTAAAGATACCGATTTTCAAAGAAACGATACGTCCAAATTCTTGTATCTTTGCACTCGCATAAAAGGTGTGTACGTGCCTTCTTATCGCAACTTGTTCAGAAGAGAACAAGACAATTTATTTTAAGTTACACACGATCACAAATTTGAACCTATGTCTATAGCTCAATTACAGGAAACACTTTCCGAAGCCATAAAAAATGCTGTTACAGAACTTTACGACGCCCATTTAGAAAGCGTTGAATTTCAAACAACTCGTAAAGAATTTGAAGGAGATACAACCGTTGTGGTGTTCCCAATGTTACGAGTAGTAAAAGGAAATCCTGTGCAAATAGGTGAGGCAATCGGAACGTATTTAGTAGAACATGTAGACGAGGTAGAACGATTTAATGTTGTGAAAGGATTTTTAAATCTTGTGTTAAGCGATGCTTATTTTCTTTCCTTTTTTAAAAATGTCGCTAATTTTTCTAACTTCGGAAAGGTCCCGCAAACCAACGATGCTGTATTGGTAGAATACTCTTCTCCAAATACTAACAAACCCTTGCATTTAGGGCACGTTCGAAATATTTTATTAGGATATTCGGTAGCGGAAATTGTAAAAGCTTCGGGAAAGAAAACCTATAAAACCCAGATTATTAACGACCGTGGTATTCATATTTGTAAAAGTATGTTGGCGTGGAAACGCTTCGGAAACGAAGAAACCCCTGCGTCTTCAGGTCTGAAAGGAGATAAACTTGTTGGGAATTATTATGTAAAATTCGATCAAGAATACAAGAAACAGGTAGCTCAATTACAATCGGAAGGAAAAACGGAAGATGAAGCCAAAGCGGAAGCTCCTTTATTAACGGAAGCGCAAGAAATGCTTCGGAAATGGGAAGCGGGTGATACTGAGACGGTAGCACTTTGGAGTAAAATGAACGGCTGGGTGTACGACGGATTCGCAAAAACGTATGAAGCAATCGGGGTGGATTTTGACAGTTATTATTATGAAAGTGAGACGTATTTATTAGGAAAAGATAATATTGAAGAAGGACTTAAAAACGGCGTTTTTTATAAAAAAGATGACGGTTCGGTGTGGTGCGATTTAACCGACGAAGGTTTAGATGAAAAATTAGTGTTGCGAAGTGATGGTACCGCGGTGTACATGACACAAGATATCGGGACTGCGATTCAACGCTCAAAAGATTTGCCTGATGTGGGTGCAATGATCTATACGGTAGGGAACGAGCAAGATTATCATTTTAAAGTGTTGTTTTTAATTCTGAAAAAATTAGGCTACAGCTGGGCAAAGAATTTACACCACCTAAGTTACGGAATGGTCGATCTCCCTTCTGGAAAAATGAAAAGTAGGGAAGGAACCGTAGTGGATGCAGACGATCTTATTGAAGAAATGGCACAAACCGCTCGTGAGATTAGCGAAGAGTTAGGTAAGATCGATGATTTTAATGAAACTGAAAAGGAAGAGTTGTTCCGAACCATCGGATTAGGAGCTTTAAAGTATTATATCTTAAAGATCGATCCTAAGAAACGAATTCTCTTTAATCCCGAAGAGAGTGTCGATTTTCAAGGAAATACAGGACCGTTTATTCAATATACCTACGCGCGAATTCAATCTATTTTACGCAAAGCCGAAGAGCAATCGGGAGCAAGAACCATTGCAGACCTTTCGTTAGAAGGGTTTACACTTCATGAGAAGGAAAAAGAGGTGTTAAAACTGCTTCAGCAATTTCCAGATGTGATTCAATTGGCGGCAGAACAGTACAGTCCTGCGGTTATTGCAAATTATACGTACGATCTGGTGAAAGAATTCAATTCTTTTTATCAGAATGTATCCATATTAGCCGCAGATTCGGAAGCGGAGAAACAGTTTAGAATTCAACTAGCCAAAGCCGTAGCAGCGGTACTAAAAACTGCTTTTGGTTTGTTAGGAATTAACGTTCCGGAAAGAATGTAGTACGTATCTAAATTCTTTCCGAAGAAATTATTAATACTTCACCACCGAGAAAGTTACGTTTAGTGCTCCATTAGTAACGACGAGAAAATATGTTGCTCCTGCCAATCCTGAAATACTCATTCGTTGGTCTGTGAGTACCGAACTTAAATCGTATTCGCGTAAGAGTCTGCCGTGTACATCAAAAAGTTTTGCTCCTTCAAGAGAAACATTGTTCGGATTTCGTAACCATATAAACTCATCTGCTGGATTGGGATCTATACGTAATGCATCCAGACTAATATTTAAGGGAGGGCGTTGCAAATCGACAGTAACATCGCACGTTGTTTCGTTGCCATATGCATCGGTAATGGTAATGGTGACGGGTAGCTCTCCCAATTGCAGGTTGGTCCCCACTGGAGGGCTCTGAGTAACAGTCATGAATTCAGATGGAGTACAATTGTCTGTAATGGTAATCATACTATCTACAATCATATTTGGTAACGGGAAAGGTTCAACGCCATAAATTACGAGCGATTCTGAAGGGCACTGAATACTTGGCGCCATCGCATCAATCACTTCTACCATTGCAATACACGAATCACTATTTCCATTGCCATTACTAACGGTAAACATAACTGGTACGGGATTGCCTATATCGCTACAGTTGAAGGTGTCAATATTTACTGACATAGTACTTTCACACGCATTAAATACAGAACCATTATTAAGGTCGTTAGGGGTGATCGTAGCAATTCCAGAATCGTTCAAGAATACTGTGATATTTTGGCATATCGCCTGCGGGGTTGCTGTAGTTTGTGTGACTGTAACAATAGCTGTGCAGGTACTCGTATTTCCGCTAGCGTCGGTAACTGTAAATACAACCTCGTTCTCTCCAATGTCATCACATCCAAAATTATTCTGATTTATTTCAATAGCGGCTATTTCACAATTGTCGGTACTTCCACCGTCAATTTGAAAAGCATCAATAGTAGCACTGCCGTTTTGATCTAGCGCTACAGATATATTTTGGCAAACAGCTTGTGGTAAAATTGTGTCGATCACGGTTACAGTTGCAGTACATTGTGATGTATTTCCGGAAGTGTCGATGCCTGTAAGTACTACGGAATTTTCTCCTAGATCATCACAGGAAAATGTAGTTGTGTCGATAGTGAGTTCTGCAATTTCGCAATTATCACTGCTTGTTGCATCTAAGTCGGTAGCTGTGATGGAAGCAGTTCCCAAAGCATCCAATTCAATCGTTATGTTAGAACAAAATACTGTTGGAGGAACTTCATCCAATACGGTAACTATGGCAGTGCATTCGGTTGCATTTCCGTTTGCGTCTTGAGTAATTATAAGCACTTCATTGTCTCCTATATTTTCACACGTAAATTGTGTTGGGCTAATAGATGTGGAGCCAATGCTACAATTATCTTCTAGTGTGGTAATCACATCGGTTTCAGAAAGAATCGCATTCCCAAACTCGTCTAAAAATAGGGTTGTATTGGTGCAAACAAGAATTGGTGGTGTGGTGTCTTCAACAGTTACAGTTGCTTCACACGTAGTACTGTTTCCACTTGCATCGGTTACTGTTAGTACTACTGTATTCTCTCCAATAGTACTACAGTCGAAAACCGTTTGATCTAGTTCCATCGTAATAGCACTACAGCTATCATAACTACCGTTGTCGATCTGTGCTGCATCTACAGTGGCTTCCCCCGTAGCATCTAAGGTGATAAAAATATCTTGGCAGGAAGCCACGGGTGGGGTCGCATCTGTAATTATTAGGTTGAAAGTACATTGCGACGAATTGCTCCCGTCGTTTGCTATTAAAAGTATTTCGGTAGTTCCTACACTAAGTATTGTACCCGGAGCTGGCACTTGACTAATTTCAGAAATTCCACAATTATCTGTTGCCACGGCGAGGGAAGTATAATCAGGTAGTATAAAAGAGCAGTCGGTAGCTGCGGTTTCATTTTGATCTTCTGGACATGTAATTGTTGGAGGAGTGGTATCATTTACTGTAATTGTGGTTTCACAGCTAGCAGTTTCTACGCCATCACTTACAGTAAGAGTAACTTGAGTTATGCCTAAGCCATAAGGACCTTCAGGCAGTATAGAATAGGTTAGTGATGCGCCTTCAGGGTCGTAAGAGCCATTATTAAAATCTTCTGCACTTGCCGTTGCTACACAGTTTTCATCGGCTGAGGTAACAATAGGTTCACAAATTGCAACTGGAGGTTCATTACACGCAAATAAAGGATCTTCCACCGTAACAATTGTAGTACATATACTTGTATTTCCAGAGCTATCGGTTGCCGTTAGCGTTATGGTATTTTCTCCCACTGAATCGCAGTTAAATTCTGTGATATCTATTGAAACTGTAGCTAGCTCACAATTATCTGTAGAATTATTATGTATATCTGAAGCAGAAATTGTGGCTACTCCATCGGCATCTAAGGATACTGAGAAAGGAGCTACACATGAAGCTATGGGAGGAGTGGTGTCGTGTACCTCAATAGTAAATGTGCACGTAGATTGGTTGGTTCCATCGCTTGCTGTTAAAGTAATTTCGGTTGTTCCTAATCCGACTTGTGTACCAATAGCAGGAGTTTGTGTAAGGGTAGTGCTTCCACAATTATCTACTGCATTGGCGAGTGGAGTATAATCTGGAATTGAAAACATACAATTGGTTCCAGCAGACTCATCTTGGAGTGGTGGGCAGCTTATTTGAGGAGCGATGACATCCATAACGGTTACTTGGAAGGAGCAAGTAGATGTATCTCCATCGGGATCGGTAGCGGTGAGGGTGATTGTTGTTTCTGAAGCAATTGAAGTTCCTGGAGCTGGGTCTTGAGAGAGTGTCGGGACCGTGCCGTCACAGGTATTGCTAGCGGTTGCTAATGAAGTATAATCTGGTACGATGAATTCACAGGCATCATTTAATGTTCCTGTTTGATCTTCCGGGCAAGTAATTTCGGGAAAAGATGTTCCATCTACGTCAAGAGTAAACGAGCAAGAGCTTGTATTTGTTCCATCAGTTGCGGTAATCGTTATTACAGTAATTCCTGCACCAACTGTCGAGCCTGGAACTGGATCTTGCACTATAATCGGCATGGCGCAGTTGTCGGTAGCAGTTGCCTCTAAAGTATAATCTGGAATGGTAAACAGACACGTCGAATCGATGCTTCCTATTTGGTTTTCGGGGCATACAATTTCTGGAGCGATGGTATCTCGAATGGTAACCACTGCAGTACAAGTAGCTGTATTTCCATCAGTATCGGTCACGCTAAGTATAACCGTATTGTCTCCAATGTTTTCGCAGGTAAAGGTGTCGGTGTCTAAAGAAAGCGTTACGGGCCCGTCAGGATCTGAAGAACCTCCATCTACATCTTCAGGTTGAATGGTAACGGTTCCATTGGCATCAAGATCTGCACTATAGTCTGTACACAGTGCGATTACATTCGAAGGAATTTCAGTACGGAATGATTCTTCTGCACATTCAGTTGCATCTCCAATGTCATTGTACGGTATAATTGTCACATAGATCAATCTGTTTTCAGGAAGGTCTACAGGGATATCGTACGTGGTAACATTTCCTACATCGAGATTTGTTACAATTTCATTTCCTCCTGAAGTGGTTCCTACGATAAGCAAGTAACCCGTTGCATTGGGAACAGGATTCCAGCTAAGATCTGTAGTTATAGGAACATCTACAGCACCGTCAAGTGGATTAGTAAGAGTTGTACATTCTGGTGGGGTTGGAATGGTTTCAGTAATAAAAGTTTCTTCTGCACAGTTGAGTGCACTTCCTACTTCGTTGTAAGGAATAACCGTCACATAAATCGTAGTGTTTTCAGGAAGATCGTTAGGCAGGTCGTAGGTAGTAACGTTGCCTACATCAACATTGTTTTCTATTTGGGTTCCGCTGGGCGAGATACCTATATTAATTCGGTATCCATCGGCGTTTGCTATGGGGTTCCAGCTAAGGTCTGTGTTGATTACAACATCGGTTTCCCCATCAAGAGGAGTGGTTAGGTTTGTACATTCGGGAAGGGTTGGGGTAGCATCATCAACTATAATAAAACTTTCTTCAGGACAGGGCAACGCATCCCCACTGCCATTAAAGGGGGTTATCGTTACGTACACGGTTTCACCACCTGAAAAGTCTGTGGCAAATTCGTAGGAAGTTTCATTAATAATGGTCTCGTTATTTACAATAGTGATATTACCCGGATCTACACGAACTGTAAGTCTATAGCCTCTTGCAAATAATGTGGGTTCCCAAGTAAGATTTGTATTTACGGGAACATCTATGGCTCCGTCGAGAGGAGAAATAAGTTGGGTGCATTCTGGAATTGGGCAATCTAAGACATCTCCTACAATATTCCAGCCAAACGCATCGATCATAGATTGTCGTTCTTCTAAGGCATCACAATAGGGAACGCCAAAAGCACCTAATGTTATTCCAGATGTAAGGGATTGCTCAGACCAAGCGATGAGTGTGTTGTCGTAATTGGTTCTAGATAATGCCGAATTGTCTAACATATTCGCCATATCGGAAACTTGAGAAATATTCCAATCTCCAAGGTATTGGTCGTATGTATCGGTATTTTGAAACATGGCTCGCATGCTAACATTTCCAATATTCCAGGCGTTAAGATCTTGATTAAATGAAGCCGCATCTCTAAACATTCTATTCATGTTTTGCACATCTGCAACACGCCAGTTCTCTAGTGGCTGATTAAATTGTTGTGCACGGTCGAACATTTCTTCCATGGTTGTGATACCACGAGTATTCCAATCGTTTATAAACTGATCGAAAACAATCGCTCCTTTGAACATGCGTTCGGTGGTAGTTACAGAAGCAATATTCCATGAGTTTAATGGCTGGTTAAATGCTGTTGCTTCTTGGAACATCCCTTCAGTCGTGGTTACAAACGAGACATTCCATGGTTCAATATTTTGATTAAATAAAGAAGCTCCCCTAAACATTTCTTCCGTAGTTAATACTTCTCCCGTGTTCCAGCTTTCTAATGGCTGATTATAAACAGCGGCATTTTTAAACATTTCTTGCATTGTTGTAACTGAAGCAACATTCCAAGGATTTATATTTTGATTAAATACTTGAGCATCTTCAAACATTGAATTCATTAACGTTACCGAACTTACATCCCAATTTCCGATAGGTTGATCAAACAATTGAGCATCTTGAAACATAGACGCCATTGTGGCAACAGCACTTACATTCCAGTCTTGGATTGGTTGATTAAATACTTGAGCATTTTCAAACATCGATGACATGTCTACTACAGAATTAACATCCCAATCACTAAGTGGTTGATCGAAATTTTCAGCACTTTCGAACATGGATTTCATATTGGTTACCCTAGAGACATTCCAAGAATTAATATTTTGATTAAAAAGCACGGTACTTTGAAACATCGCACTTGTGTTTATTACTGAAGACACATCCCAAGAATTAAGTGGTTGGTTAAAACTTTGTGCATTTCGAAACATGTTGTTCATATAAAGAACTGAAGACACGTCCCAATTATCAATGGGTTGATTAAAATTTGTAGTATTATTAAACATACTACTCATATTAGTAACATTGCTTGTATCCCATTCTGCAAGAGGTTGATCGAAACTTTGCGCAGAAGAGAACATTGCGCCCATATTGGTAACGTTCGATACATTCCAGTTTTCAATATTTTGGTTGAATCCCGATGCATTAAACATGTTATTCATATCGGTGACATTAGCTACTTGCCACGTATTCAGCGGTTGGTTAAAATCAACATTCCTTCTAAACATGTACGCCATGTTCGTTACATTGCTCACATTCCAACTGTTTAAAGGTTGATTAAAAGCCATGTCAAATATGAACCCATCAAAAGTGTTTTCCATTGAAGTAACATTGCTTACATCCCAATCACTTAAAGGTTGATTAAAAAGTAGTGCCCGTTCGAACATATAAGAAATGTCGGTTACATTACTCACATCCCACTCGTTTAAAGGTTGGTTAAAAGATTCTGCTTCAGAAAACATTCCCGACATATTTGTTACATTACTTACAACCCAAGAATTAATGGAACCATTAAACATTTCTGCTTGCCTAAACATTTCACTCATGTTCGTGACTTGAGATAGATCGGGGATGTCGGTAGCGTTATACGTCATATTTTCACACCTAATAAAAGAACGCAACATTGACTGCCATGCTATAGTTCCCCATTGATCTATAGTAAGTAGCTTTCTATAATCACTCGTGTTATACCCATCTGAATGCGTAGGGTATGTGCCTATTATTGCAATAGTGTAGATACCTGGAGCATCATAGGTATGTCTTATATCTGACGAAACATTGTTATTAAATTGACCATCTCCCCAATCGATAGAAAAATCATAGGTAAAGTTAGAGTTTACATTTATTTCCAGTTGATTTGTAGACGAAGAACCCCCATACACAATTGACGTGTCGTAGGTAAGCTTAAATGACTCTGGACTGCTGTGCCAAGGCGCAACTATTGTAAAAGATATTGTTTCGCAATTTTCTGCAGGTCCTTCAGAATTAAATGGAATTACCAACGCAGTAACTATATCTCCTGGAGCAAAATCTGTAGGGAAATCATAAACCGTAATATTACCTACATTTACATTATCTACTACCGTAGTTACAGTCCCACCCGTATCTTTAGTAACGGTAAGACGGTATCCAGTAGCGACTGGAACTTCCTCCCAAACAAGATTAAAGTCGGCAGGTACATTGGTGTCTCCATCTATAGGGGATATAAAAGGCGTACATAATACAAAATCACAGTTTATTATATCATCATTAATCGACCAATTATAGGTGTCTATAATATCTTGTCGGGCAAATCTTCCATCACAATATAAAAGAGTGTCGGCACCTAGAACTACATTGTTTTGAAGATTTTGAGACGCCCATCCAATTAAAGTATTGTTATAATTTTCTTCGGAAAGACCACTATTATCTAACATGTTGGTCATGTTTGAAACATTTTCAACGGTCCAAATTCCAAGGTTTTGATTAAAGACTGAAGCAGAGCTAAACATCATGTCCATTCGTGTTACCGAACTTACATCCCAAGTGTTTAAAGATTGATTAAAAGCTGAAGCATTTCTAAACATACCTTGCATATCGATAACTGAAGCAACATTCCAAGTATTTAAGGGTTGATCGAATACCGAAGCATTGTTAAACATATCTGCGGAAGAGGTAACATTGCTTACGTCCCAACTTGATAATGATTGATTAAAGTTTAAAGCACGATTAAACATGTCTTCCATTGTTGTAACATTACTAACCGTCCAGTTATTAATGGGTTGATTAAAACTAGAGGATCTAAACATCCCTTGCATATTCTCAACGGCACCTACATCCCACTGGTCCAGTGGTTGATTAAAGATGGTTAGCGTTGAAGTGGATCCCATAAACATTTCTTGCATGGTAATTACGCTACTAACATCCCATGGGTTAATGGGTTGATTAAACGCATAGTTCCCTGCAAACATTCGGGACATATCGGTTACTTTGCTAACATCCCAATTTCCAATGGGTTGGTTAAATGGGCAATATGCAAACATAGATGACATATCGATTACATTTCCTACATCCCAACTATCTAAGGGTTGCATAAACTGGCTATTAGAAAACATTTCCGACATATTTTCCACGTTGCTTACGTCCCATGAATTTAAAGGGGTATTAAAATTGAGTCCGAGGTAAAACATCTCTTCCATGTCTGTAACATTACCCACATTCCAAGTGTTTATGTTCTGGTTAAAATCGAAAGCGAATCGAAACATTCTAGCCATAGAAGTTACCGACCCTGTATTCCAGTTATCTAAAGGTTCGTTAAAGTTCTGTGCATTATTAAACGTATCGGACATATCGGTCACATTTCCAGTGTTCCAATTATCCAAGGGTCTGTTGAATGTATTTGCATTCATGAACATACCCGAAATATCTGTAATGGTGCTTACATTCCAGTTATTAAGAATCCCATTAAAAAGATTTGTATTTCGAAACATGTTCTTTAAAGAAGTAACTTGAGAAAGATTGGGGGAATCTATAGCGTCAAAATTTAAGTTGGTACATCCAAAAAAGGCATTTTCCATGCTTTGCCATTCGATCATTCCCCAAGAAGTAATCTCAATTATTTTTTGTCGGTCTCCAGCAATGTTAAAATAGATAGCAGGGAAAGTGCCAGAAATTTTTACTGTATAAATTCCTGGTGATGCATACGAGTGCGAAATATCTCCAGTGACATTTGTATCGTTTGTGCCATCTCCCCAATCTATAGAATAATTGTAGCTAAATGCCGGGTTTGTAGGAATTGTAATGTCTGTATCTAGAGAGGGTCCCGGCAATGATGTATTCCAGATAGTTTCAAACTCACCGGCTAACGGAGTGAAGTTAGTATTGCTAACAGATTTATAGGTATTGGCATCGCAGTATAGTAAAGGTCTGTTTACAGATGAAATACTTTTACTTACAGCATTTGTTAGTGGAAATGTGTTCTCTAAAGTATGAGCTTGTAAACAGTTTATTGTAACAAGTAAAAAGAATATAAATAAGGGAATTTTTCTATTCATAAAAATCATAGAATACAGATAAATTTAAGAATAACAGACGACTAAAAGTTTTTTAAACTAGTTTAAATTGTTCTAATTCTTATACAATTTTTGTGCTGCAGCTTCATAAGTATCTCCTTTTGTCCATACAGGTGTTTTAGCATCATTACCAATAAGTCTTCCCGCTAATACATATCCTTGAAAGAACTTCAGTAAATAATCATAATCGAGACTGTCTGCCTCATCTCCAGGGCGGTGATAGTACTTTGTTACATCTCCATTGAAAGCTGTAAACCCTAACGAGAAAGTTGGTGCTGGAATTCCTTTTTTTGCAAAATGTACGTTGTCACTTCGGTCAAATAATCCTTGTTCTGGAGCTGGGTCGTCGGTCGCCGTTAATCCAAAAGCAGCCACGGCATCTTTAATGTTTTTATGAGCCGTTGTTCTTTCTAATCCTACAATAGTACTAATCGAAGTATCATTATATCCTGCATTATCACTGTTAAAACAAAATACCATTTGCTCTAAAGGAAGCACTGGATGTTCTACATAATAATTACTGCCTAAAAGTCCTTTTTCTTCTCCAGTGAATAAAATAAATAGAGCAGAACGTTTTGTCGGATATTTCGCAAGATTCTCAGCCATACTTAAAACCGTGGTAGTACCTACAGCGTTGTCTCTTGCACCATTGTAAATAGTATCTCCAGTTTTATCGGGAGTGCCAATACCTACGTGGTCATAATGCCCAGAATAAATAATATATTCATTTTTTAAATTCGAATCGGTTCCTTCAACAATACCAATTACATTTTGTGACTCGATAGTTTGTTGTATTTCATTTTCTACTGAAAGTGTTATGTTGTGTTTTTCTGAAGCTGCTATTTTTGCTGCTAATGTATTATTTGGATCTTGTACCCATAGGTAAGGCATTGATGAGCTTTTGTTTTCTTCTGAAGCCATTTGAAGCCGCTCTGTATTAAAATTATGATCAATGAATTCCCACATCTCATCTGCCGCTGGAAGCATTTCAATAATAGCAATAGCACCCGCTTTTTGTGCTAATTCCACTTTTTTATCGATCATTCTAAATGCAGCTCTCGCATCTTTACTATCTGGGCTACCTGCCTTTAGTATAACCGCTTTTCCTTTAACATCTGTTTTCGCATAGTCGCTTTCTAAGCCATACCCTAAATAAACACCCTCTCCAGAATGGTTTATTCCTTTATTGCGTACAGCAACTTTATTTTTAATGTCGGAACCATCAATTTGTAGCACTGAAATTTTAGGAGCAAAGGTTTTTAACAAAGGTACCGATTGAAAATACGTGCCAGTTTTGGGATTGGGTTTTACGCTATAGCTTCGTAGTGTATTTGCAAGATAAGAAGCCGCTATCTTATTTTCTGGAGTTCCTGTCTCTCGTCCTTTTAATAAATCATCTGCCAAGAAATAGACATGTGCTTCAATAGTGCTTTTATTTACAGTATTTAAAACTTTTTCTTTTTCAGTTTGACAAAATACGGTTAGCGAAGTGAGCAGTACTGCCAGAGTTAGTGTAATATTTTTCATATAAGCGACTATAAATTTAAAGTCTAAAGATAATAATTCAGAATAAAAAAAACCGACACATTTCTGAGTCGGTTAATATTGTAAATAAAGAGATGTTTTAAACTGTGTATGAATACGTTTCCATAGTTCCAAAGTCGTAAAATTCGATCATGTTTCCATCTACAACTCCCTCGTAAAAAGAACCTGTAGAATAAGAGTATCCTTTAAACTTTCGTCCGTTTTCGTAAATTTCGAAGTCTATATAAGCATTTTGTCCATAATCGTATAAATTGTATTTCTCATCAGATAAATATCCCTCAACGATACATTCTCTTTCAAAATCGTATATTTTTATACTGTCTTTATCATATTCCCCAGTAAAGGTTGAAAATTTCACATCTTTATAATCAAACACACTTTCTACATTTTCATCAATGAGTGTCATTGCTGCAATAAATGCGATAGATTTTCTTAATTCCTCTTTCATAGTTTTTTGTTTTGGTTTGTTAAAAATTTAAATTCTTGGGGACATTGAGTTTGCTAAGATACCTATTCTAGATTCGTTTTCCCTTTAAATAACGTTAAGCTTGTGAAAATCATTTGTTTGTAAGAAGGTTCTTTCGAAATTATATTTTAAAATGTCGTACTAGTTTTAAGAAATGTTGTTTGAATCTCGTGGAGAAAATAAAACGTATCTTTGCATTTTACAACCGTCTTCACGAGTTAAAGCGAAACACAGTTTCTCATCCCTCCATAGCGCATAACTAAATAATAAAAGCGCAGCGGTCTAATCATTATACAATTTTATGACATTTAAATCACTTGGGCTATCGGACGCCCTGCTGAAAGCAATCAGCAAAAAAGGATATACCGAACCCTCTACAATTCAAGAAAAAGCAATACCAAAAATATTAGAAGGAAAAGACGTTCTTGCTTCTGCTCAAACAGGAAGTGGAAAAACAGCCGGTTTTGCATTGCCAATTCTTCATCTATTGCAAAATAAAACTTCTCTTCGAAAAAGACCTGTAAGAACATTGGTGCTTACTCCAACAAGAGAACTAGCCGCACAGGTAGGGCAAGAATTTAAAGATTATAGCGAATTTACAGACCTTAAAACTACTGTGGTTTTTGGTGGTGTAGGAGCTAATCCACAAATTAAAGCGCTTCGTAATGGTGTGGATATTTTAGTGGCGACGCCAGGGCGGTTGTTAGATCTTCACGAACAAAAAGTATTTTCACTGGCTAGTGTTGAGGTTTTAGTATTAGACGAAGCCGATAGAATGCTCGATATGGGTTTTCTTCGAGATATTAAAAGAGTATTTGCTTTGCTTCCAAATAAAAGGCAAAACTTATTATTCTCGGCAACATTTTCAAAAGACATTAAAAAATTAGCCAACACATTTTTGCATCAGCCCGTATTAGTGGAAGCAACTCCCGAGAATACAACGGCAGAGAAAGTGGATCAGGTTATTTACAAAACCGACAAAAGTAAAAAGACAGAATTAGTTACAAAACTAATTTCCGACGGAGACTGGCAACAGGTGCTTATTTTTACTAGAACAAAACACGGTGCCAACCGACTTGCTCAAAAACTGGACAAAGCGAATATTTCTTCGGCTGCCATACATGGAAATAAAAGTCAGGGAGCACGAACAAAAGCACTCGCTGGATTTAAAAGTGGAAGAACTCGTGTCTTAGTAGCTACCGATATTGCTGCTCGAGGACTAGATATTCCTTTGCTACCACATGTTATTAATTATGAACTTCCTAATGTTCCCGAAGATTATGTACACCGAATTGGTCGTACTGGGCGTGCAGGTGCTAGTGGAGAAGCTATTTCTATTGTGAGTATCGACGAGTTCGATTATGTAAAAGGCATTGAAAAGTTACTTGGGGAACGTCTAGATCAAGAAACTATTGAAGGTTTTGAACCTACCGAAACTTTGGCAGAAGTATTAGATAAAAAAGCTGAAAATAAAGCGCAACATCAAAGGGGAAACCGAAACAATCGAAATTCTGGAGGCGGGAGAAGGCGCTAATTTCTTACTTTTTATTCAAAGCAATGTCATTGGTAGTTGGTGCTCCAAATCCGAAGTTAAGGGCTAACAGTGATATGAGGGTGTTTTTAGGTTCGAAAATAGTTTTAAAGCGGCTACCCAAGGTATACGTTAGAATGATTCCATCGGTTACATTATAGCTAAAATTACCAGTATATTGTAAATCTGATTTTGTTTCCTTTCTAAAAAGGTCGTTGCCAAAATCATCTGTCGCGATACTTATTTCAGAACTGCTATGTCGGCCTATTAGTTCGAATTGTAAAGAGAAACGCTTAAATTCTGAAATTATAGATATACCATAGTCGAGATTATTTTTAAAGACAAACGTGTCGGGAAAATAACGGTCGTAGTATGTATCATGATACCATTCGTAACGAAAGACGCCCAAGGCTTTTAAAAAATCGAAGTTATTGGTAAAACGATACGAGGGTGTAATCCAGAGAGAACTTTTTGGAACATACGAAAATTCAAATGTATTGTCGGGGAAATTTAATAAGGTCGCTAAGCCAATATCCAATGTTAAACCCTGTCGTCTCGTTAAATATTCTTCAAAATTACTTATAAGGCGGTAGGTTTGATATTCTTGATCCAGAATTTGTGAAAATTGATCTAAAAAAGCATCCTTAGTGGCTGGAGTAATCTCTGGTAATGCTAGAAGTTCAGCTTCAAATTTATTTAAAAATTTCTGTAACTCTTCTGGATCTGAAAAATGCTTCGATTTATTTATTTCAGAAATAACAGTAGGCATTATTTCTTTTAAAAAATCAGCTTTACTCGCTTCAGGATTTATTTCTAAAAACAAAATAGCTGGTGCACGTATCTCATTTTTCAAATTAAAATCGTTTCGAATTTCCCCAATAGATTTTTCGACAATTGCTTTATCTTTTTTGTTTGGGAAGAAGAAAGAAGCGCGATAGCCAATTCCTAATGCATTAGTAGAGGTAGAATCTCCAAGAACAAAATTTTGTGTTGAGGCGATGGATACCGAAGACGAGCGGAGTAATTGTGTACCTAAATTTTCTGGATAAAGATACTCTGTAATCGATAGTCCATGGTTTTTAGTCCAGTAGGGTGTAAATTCTAATGCAAAATCTGTGGGAATGACCGTTTCATTGTTACTATTTACAAAATTAGAGTATAAGGCGGTTTCTAATGCTTGATAAGATTTTGGTGCTAAAGTTACGGTAGGGTTAAGATCTAACAGTGCAGCAGCAGGTGAAGTAGGAGTGGTAAGTTGCGCAAGCGGTTCTTGCGCTAAAAAAATTGATGGAAATAAAAGCACAAAAAGTTTGAAAGAACTCATGGCATTGGAAATTTTAAGAATAGAATAATTGTAGGATTTATTTCTTCCGATTTTAAATTGTGATGTTCTACCATAAGCGTATCATTTAAAAGATACCGCACTCGAATCTCGTCTTCATTCAAATTTGAATTAGTCGCTTCGGTAATACAGATCGTTATTTTTCCTCTTAATTCTGCTCCTGTACCAATTAGTTCTGTGCCAGAATCTGATATTTTGGGATTATTACCAATGGATCGATAAATTAACGTTTCTGCAATTCCGCCGTCAGACAAAAACTCAACAGTTAACTTTACTTCGGTGGCATCATCCACCGGAAAATCTAAATCTCGGTATCGGTATGTTTTTCGCATTGGTTTCATTTATAAGTGATAGTGCACATACTAAGCAACTTGAAATTAAAAATGCGTAAATATTGGGGAGTCCATCTAATCATGATGATCGATTAAAACTCTAAGATACCTAAAAAAATAGAACTAAAATATGGGTTTCTAAAAATCGATTTACTGTGGTTCGTATGAAAGGTCTTCTCTCATATAACCATTTAAAGTTTCAACTTTAGAAATTGTTTTTAATAATTCATCATAGATTTTATCGCGATCTGTTCCTAAAAGTTCTTTATTTTCAATACGAATTTTTTCATATTCGGATGCATTTTTTGCTGAAATAGCAACGATGATAAATTGTCCTTGCGAACCAAAACCACTTCTAAAAACACGGTAATATTCTTTTGATTTCTTATTGGCATAAAGTTCTTTAAATGACTTAGCCAAATCGAGTAGTTTTTCAAAATTTTGTGGTGTTGCATAGAAAAATTCAAGTTTTACAAAAGCAGAACCCGAACCACTAGGATCTATTCCCTCCGGCATATAAGATAGATCATCATCTAAATGAATAATATAGTCGAAATGATTATCGTAACAATTATCAAAATTTTCGAAAAGTTGATTAAATTCTTGCTCGCCCATTTTATCTTGCAGTACCGAGAATCGGCTTTGATCTAAATCGGCCATTTTTTGAATTGGAGAAATATGAAAATATCTAAGGTCATCTGTAGAAATAGTAAACCAATTCGCTTTTTTAATGTCATATTTTTTACTGTTAACTGCAAGCGTTGAACAGTACGCTTCATAATCAGCTGCTTTTGCAGGATATACTGGATCTTCATGAACCCAAAAAGCTTGCTGAGCAGAAAGATTAGGACAAAGAAGAAAGAATAGGAGGAACGATAAAAGAATCTTGATAGTTTTCATAATTCTAAATTTTATAGTGTTAAAGAACGTGAGAGAACAAAAAAATAGGAACTCCTTCTTAAAGGTACGTAAAGTTTTGATTTTTAGTGTATAAAAAAATAATTAATTATTATGCGCCTAGTGAGATTTATTAAATAGGTAAAAAAAAAGCGGAAACAATTGTTCCCGCTTAATACTTATAAATCCTTAAGAATTTCTTTACTATCCATTCAATGCCATCATAGCTTTTGCATTTACAAACTCTTTAATACCAAATCCTCCATGTTCGCGACCATAACCTGAATTTTTTACACCACCAAAAGGCATATTAGGTTGTGCTAGTCCAAAAGAATTAATGAAAACCATTCCTGTATCGAAATGCTTCTCTGCCAGTTCGAATGCTTTTTTACTGTCCTTGCTAAAAATTCCACCACCTAGGCCAAATCGGCTGTCATTAGCAATTCGCATGGCATCCTCCGTGTCTTTAGCACGAATTAATGAAGCTACAGGCCCAAATAATTCATCATCGTAAGCAGGCTGTCCTGGAGCAACGTTTTCTAAAACAGTTGCTGGATAGAAATACCCTTTTCCTTCTGGTAGTTCTCCACCACACAAAATTTTCGCTCCGTTTTTTACACTTTTTTCAACTTGTTCGTGCAGATCGTCACGTAGGTCTTTGCGTGCCATCGGTCCAATTTTTGAATCGGATGCCGTAGGATCCCCAGCTTTAATTTGCTTCATTTTATCTACAAAAGCTTTTTTAAAGTCATCATAAATGGCATCTACAACTACAAAACGTTTTGCAGCAACGCAGGTTTCACCATTGTTGTATATTCTTCCATTTACACAGCTTTTAACGGCAACTTCTAAATCGGCATCTTCTAATACCACATAAGCATCGTTACTTCCCAGTTCGAGCACTGTTTTTTTAAGTGCAGCTCCTGCCTTCTCACCAATTGCTTTTCCAGCTTTCGGACTTCCCGTTAAAGTTACTCCTCGCACTAGATCGTTTTCAATAATTGTATCGGATTGGTCATGATCGATCACAAGTAATTTAAATAAATGTTTAGGTAATCCGGCTTGTTCGTAAATTTCTTCAAGCATTTTACCACAACCAGTAACGTTTTCAGCATGTTTTAGTAACACACCATTTCCTGCCATTAAATTAGCAATAGAATATCTAATTACTTGATATACAGGGAAGTTCCAGGGTTGAATACCGTATATTACTCCTATTGGGGAATACGCAATTACACCTTTCCCGCCTTCAGGTAACTCCCGTTCTTCATTCGCAAGAGCTTTGGGTCCAGTTTTGGCTGTATAGTCACAAATACCAGCACAAAGCTCCACTTCTTGCTTGCTCTGTTTTAATAGTTTACCCATTTCTTGAGTCATGAGTGCTGTAAGTTCTTCACTACGGTCTTTCAATTGTTTTCCTATAGCTTTAATTATTTTAGCACGTTCTTCAATCGGTGTATGTCTCCATTCTAAAAAAGCGTCGTGACATTGCTGTACAGCTTCTTTAGCTTCTGTATTAGACATTAAGTTATACGATTCAATTTTTTCTCCAGTAGCTGGATTTATTGTTTCTATGGTCTTCTTATCGCTCATCATCTTTAATTTTAGTTATTAGTTTATATTATTACAATTCCGAATTAGGAATCATTTCTTTTCTTGCTTTTGCTTCATAATCGGTGTAGCCCTCTATTCCTTGCGTATAGAATGTATCTTCATCCCATTCACTTGTGGGGATATTCATTTCGAATCGTTCTACAAGATCGGGATTAGAAACATACAGTTTTGCAAATGAAACCAAATCGGCATCACCACGCTCCAATACTGCATTTCCTTTTTCCTGATTAAAACCAGTGCTAATCATTAGATTTCCCTTATAAATAGGTCGGTATCTTTTTGCTATTTCTGGCTCAGCGAATTCAACATCCGAGACATCGTTAAATGGCTCACTTAAATGAAGATATGCAAGGTCATATTCATTAAGTTTTTCTATGATATAATCAAAGGTGGGGATTGTGTCTTCATCCATGGTCATTCCGAAGATACCATGTAATGAAGGGTTTAGTCGCAACCCAATACGATTTTCGGGAATTACTTTCTTTACAGAATCAAGCACATCGAAAAGAAAGCGAGCCCTATTTTCATTACTTCCTCCATAGTTGTCGGTTCGTTTGTTCGACGTTCCATTAAAGAATTGGTGAAACAAATATCCGTTACTGGAGTGAATTTCAATTCCGTCAAAACCAGCTTCAACGGCATTCTTAGCAGCATTGGTGAAATCCTGTATGGTTCTTTCAATATCTTCGAGAGTCATTGCTTTAGGCGTCACTGTTTCTTTGAACCCTTCTGGAGTATACGATTTAGATTCAGGATTAATAGCTGAGGGTGCCAAGGGTAAATTCCCATCATGAAAATCTGGGTGAGACATTCTACCCACGTGCCACAACTGAATAAATATTTTTCCACCAGCAGCATGTACTTCCTTCGTCACTTTTTTCCATCCTTCAACTTGAGCTTCAGAATGAATTCCTGCTGTATAAACGTATCCTACAGCTTCTTCAGAAACTTGAGACCCTTCTGTTATAATAAGTCCTGCAGATGCGCGCTGGGAATAATAAATATCGTGCATTCCTACCGTTGGTTTTTTTTCAGGATTGTTTGCACGACTCCGCGTCATAGGTGCCATTACTACTCGGTTTTCAAGTTGTGTAGCGCCAATTTTTATTGGTTGTAAGAGAGGTTGTGATTTCATATAATGTTAGTTGTATTTATTTTTTTTCTGAAGATGTTCATACTTATTTATATAGCGTACAAATTTCTTCTGAAACTTTTTAGATTAAATAGAATAGGATACATAAGAGAAAAGTAAAAAGTAAAAATTGCTTATAATGCATTTACAATTATCCCTTTACTGAAGGATCCTAAAAAAGAGGTTTACTTAGCTGAAAGAATATCGATCTTTTTAATATCTGGATCTTGACTTAGTAATCGGTCGGCATTTTCCATAAGTGCTTTAGCAATGTCACCATTAAGGTGTGCATCTCTTCCTTCTTCAGTTTCGAATGTGTCGAAGATACCAAATGTGTTTTCGTCGATTTGAAAACTATACCAAGAAAGTGTTTTATCTTCTTTTCGAGCAAGTTCTACAGCCCCTTTTATAAAGGATTGAACTTCTGTTTCTTTTCCTGATTTTGCCTTTAACGTGGCTAGTAACCCTAACTTTTTCATCGTGATTGATTTTTAATTCAATCAAAGATAAAAGGAATGAGCGCCAATTGTGTTGATGTAGGTTATGGGCTGGTGTTAAAAAGCGTTAAGCTATGCTAATTCTTTCCGAATTCGACTTAAACTTTCGGGTTTAATGCCAAGATAATTTGCAATATGGTAGTTGGCGACGCGTTGTTCAATTTGCGGATATGCCATGCAAAACTCAAGATATCGTTCTCGAGAATTTTTCTGAAGGGAAGAGAGAATTCGTTGGCGTAAGGATACAAAAGCAGCAGTGGTCTTTAATCGGAAAAATCGTTCGAACTTCGGAATTCTGCGATACAATTCCTCTAGCGTATCTAGATGTATTTCTAACAGTTCTGAATCTTCAATCGCTTCTACATATAATTGCGCAGGAATTCGAGTGAAAAATGCTTCAAAATCACTAATCCACCAATTTTCTATTGCAAATTGAATGATGTGTTCATCTCCTTTATCATCTAAATAGTACGCTTTTAAACACCCGCTAACAACAAAGTATTCATTAGAAACAATTTCCCCAGGTTGAATGAGCCATGATTTTTTTCGGATTTTACGTTCAGAAATAACACTTATAAATTCAAGTTGTTCTTCCGAAGTAAGCGAAATATCCTGCAATACATGCTCAAGTATCTTTTGGTGTGAAGCTTTCATGAACGTATAAAATTACTTAAAAAATAAGTATCGTAAACTATTAGGAAATTAAAAAATTAAAAAAGCAGAATCCTAAAAAAGTTTTAGCAACTACCGGCTTTGTAACTCGCTCGCAGAATGCTATCTTTGTGCTCCGATTCGGACGTCTCTAAACCTTCGAATCACCTTAAAAAAGTACCAAAGATTATGTTCGATAGTTTAAGTGATAAGTTAGATAAAGCCCTTCATGTTTTAAAAGGGCATGGAAGTATTACAGAAGTAAATGTAGCGGAAACGTTGAAAGAGGTACGTCGTGCCTTATTAGACGCCGATGTAAATTTTAAGACTGCAAAAGAGTTTACCTCTACTGTAAAAGAAAAAGCATTAGGACAGAACGTGCTTACAACCCTTCAGCCAGGGCAGTTAATGGTGAAGTTAGTGAAAGATGAACTTACCGCCTTGATGGGGGGTGAGACGGCTGAGATGGATTTAAGTGGCGCACCAGGAATTATTTTAATGTCTGGTTTGCAGGGTAGTGGTAAAACTACTTTTTCTGGTAAACTCGCTAATTATTTAAAAACAAAAAAATCTAAAAAACCTTTATTGGTTGCCTGTGATATATATCGTCCGGCGGCAATTAATCAATTACATGTTGTAGGTGATCAAGTAGGCGTAGAGGTGTATAGTGAACCGGATAATAAGAACCCAGTTTCGATCGCTCAAAATGCGATTGCACACGCAAAGCAAAATGGTCATAATATTGTAATTATCGATACCGCAGGTCGTTTGGCGGTCGATGAAGAAATGATGGCCGAGATCGCGGAAGTACATGCTGCCATTAAACCCAATGAAACGTTATTTGTAGTAGATGCTATGACAGGGCAGGATGCTGTTAATACAGCAAAAGCCTTTAATGAACGTTTGGATTTCGAAGGGGTAGTACTTACCAAATTAGATGGTGATACTAGAGGGGGTGCTGCAATTTCTATTAAGAGTGTTGTTGATAAGCCCATAAAATTTATTGGTACTGGTGAGAAAATGGACGCTATCGATGTCTTTCACCCAGCACGTATGGCAGATCGAATTCTCGGAATGGGAGATGTTGTTTCGTTAGTAGAGCGGGCACAAGAACAGTTCGATGAAGAGGAAGCTCGGAAGCTTCAGAAAAAAATTGCCAAGAATCAATTTGGGTTCGATGATTTTCTAAATCAAATCCAGCAGGTAAAAAAGATGGGGTCCATGAAAGATCTTGTCGGAATGATCCCAGGTGCTGGAAAAGCTTTAAAAGGAGTAGAGGTTGATGATGATGCTTTTAAAGGAATTGAAGCAATCATTCATTCAATGACTGTTCAAGAACGTACCGAACCTTCGATTATTAATGGAAGTAGAAAAAAACGAATTGCTAAAGGGAGTGGAACTTCTGTACAGGAAGTAAATCAGTTGTTGAAACAATTCAACCAAATGAGTAAAATGATGAAGATGATGCAAGGCGGCGGTGGTCGTAAAATGATGCAAATGATGAATAAAATGCGCTAAAAACTTGTGAATAAAGAACGCTGCATGTTTGCGAGTTGCTTTATGTATTTTTTATAAACAAAACATTACTTCTAAGGACTAAAAAATGACAATTCTCGACGGAAAAAAAATAAGCAACGATATAAAAAATGAAATCAAGGCAGAAGTCGATAAGATGAAAGCTAACGGTGAGAAAGTGCCGCATCTAGCTGCAGTATTAGTTGGGGATGATGGAGCAAGCTTAACCTATGTAGGAAGTAAAGTACGTTCTTGTGAGCGTGTCGGTTTTGAATCGACTATGGTACGAATGCCACATACTACTAGCGAACTTGAATTGCTAAAAAAAATTAAAGAGTTAAATAAGAACGATGATATTGATGGATTCATCATTCAATTACCGCTACCTCCACAAATCGATACGCAAAAAGTTTTATTAGCAGTCGACCCTAGCAAAGATGTTGATGGTTTTCATCCCGAAAATTTTGGAAAGATGGCACTCGATATGAGTACTTTTATTCCAGCAACTCCTTTTGGGATCTTAGAATTATTAGAACGTTACGATGTAGATACTAAAGGAAAGCATACTGTTGTAATTGGTAGAAGTCATATTGTAGGTCGCCCTATGAGTATTTTGATGAGTCGTAAAGGTTGGCCAGGAAATAGTACGGTAACCCTGACCCACAGTAACACAAAAAATATCACGCAAATTACTTCGCAGGCAGATATTATTATTTCCGCTTTGGGGGTTCCCAATTTTCTAAAAGCTGAAATGGTTAAAGATGATGTGGTTATTATCGACGTAGGTATTACAAGAGTAGAAGATGATAGTCACCCTAAAGGCTATGTAATCACTGGAGATGTTGATTTCGAAAATGTAAGTAAGAAAGCCAGTTTTATTACTCCAGTACCCGGAGGAGTTGGGCCTATGACTATAGCCATGCTACTTAAAAATACACTGTTAGCGAGAGAACAACGAAGAAATCCATAATTGGATTTCTATATATAAAAAAAAAGAGGCTGTTTTAAACAGCCTCTTTTTTTTTATATTTCTTAAAATTAAATTCCCTTTTCATGCTCTAAACGCCAGTCTAGATAACGGTGAAGATCACTTTCAATCCATCCCACTCCAATACTCAATACTGCGATATCATCGATATAACCAATACCTGGAATAAAGTCTGGAATAATATCCATCGGATTTAAAACATATAGAAGAGCCAATACAATAGTTGCAATTGTAAACCAAGGGATATTCTTGTATTCTCCTTTTTTTACATCCTTTAACATGCTCATCATAATACGACCAAGTTCCATATATTTTGATAGACCGTTACTACCACTAAATTTTTTGTCAATATTTTCTTCATTTTTAAGGACCACCTCTACATCATCTTCATCGATTTTAGAAACCTCCTCTTGTACATAATTTTCATCAACACCGGTATCTCTATTTCCAGGATTGAAGTAGAACTTGTTTTTATTTTTTCCGAATAGCATGGTATGAGTTTTTAAGTTGCTTAAAGATACTGTAACTCGTTAAGACGATGTTTTAAAGTTTTGTTATAAAAGTTTCAGAAGCATATAAAATATTCCCAAAAAAATAAGCGTATATATGAACCAATACGGTTTAATGCTCTTAGGGTTTTTTCCGAAGAAAAGTATGGTAATCTTATAAAAGAGAGGGCGATGTTTAGCAATAAAATTATAACCATGATCACTGAGCCATCTAAATATTGTTGAAGAATGATACCAGCGATGCCATGGAAGTGATTTATTACTATAGGTGTAGCTTTTATATGCAGAATCTGGACCGCTAAAAATAGTGCCATTGAGGTCAATAAACCGGGATGCTTTTTTAAATTCTTTGATGGGTATGTCAGGAAATTCTGAAGCAACTTCTTGGTACGTTCTAAATCGAACTCGATCTTTAATAAGTTGCTCCCATCGTAATACCCAATACTTACAAAAGCCACATTCACCATCCCAAATTAAAACTGGTTTGGTGTTTGGAGGATATTTGGTAGTGGGAATTTTAGCAAACATTAATTATAGAACATCTTTAGAAGCCTCTTTTTTAATTTCTGGAGAGTCTGTTTCTTTTCCATATTCTTTGCGATAAATTCGTAAAACTATGAGAAATAAACTTAAAAGTAAGGGGCCAAATATAAGCCCAATAAATCCAAATAATGGAACTCCAACGATTACACCAATAAGTGTTATGAGCGGGTGTACATTGTCTAATTTTTTTAATACATATAGACGAATAACGTTGTCGGTAGATCCTACAATAATTAATCCGTACAGTAAAATTCCCCATGCTTGAAAATTATCACCACCAGAAAGAGATAAAATAAATACTGGCAATATGCCTATGAGCGTACCCACAAACGGAATCATAGAGCCTATAGTTACAATCACAAACCAGAAAAAGGGATCTGGGATACCAAATATAATAAAACCTATAAGGGCTATAATTCCTTGAGCGATTGCTACCATAGGAATTCCTAATGCATTCGATCTAACCATGGCCTGGGTTTCTCCACCAATTTCTTTAAGATTTTCCTTATTTATTGGAATATACTGATACAGAGATTCTTTAAGTTGCTTACGGTTGGTGAGCATATAATATAATAGGAAATACATCATCCCAATGGCAATAATAATATTAAAGGTCCCTCCAGCGAAACTTTTAAGATTTTCTGAAACCCAAGACGATACGGCGCTTACATCAATTTGAGAACTAAGATCGTATCCAATTTTATCTTCCCAATTAGCAACTTGACCTTTAAAGGCTGAAACCACTTCTTCGGAATTCTGTACTGCTTCACCAATTTTATTTCCAAGCATGAGCACAATTCCAGCAACTGGAAGAAGAATGCCAACAAACGAAGCAAACATTAATAATGCTGCTGCCAAATCGGGATTCCATTTTTTCTTCTTTACTAAAAATGCCATCCATTTCCTCATTAATACGTAAATGGTAATGGCGCCTAATACACCCGAAAGGTATGGAAGCATTTCTTTGAAAATTAATGTTCCCATTAAAAGAATAAGTAGCAAAACAAATATCTGCCGAATGACCTGTGGATGGATAGTTTTCATAATGTATTATTTGGCAAATAGTTGTGAGCGATCTTTAAAAGCTTTAAACTCTAAGGCATTTCCCGAAGGATCTTTAAAAAACATGGTTGCTTGTTCTCCAGTTTTTCCTTCAAATCGAATGTAAGGTTCTATTATAAATTTAATGTTTTTCTTCTTTAGTTTTTCTGAAAACTCACGAAAGGTTTCCATGTCTAATACTACACCAAAATGAGGCACGGGTACTTCTTTTCCGTCCACACTATTTTCAATAGGATTTTCCAAGGATTGCTTTTCTTTATAATGAATCACTAACTGGTGACCAAAAAAATTAAAATCCACCCAATGATCGCTACTGCGTCCTTCTTCTAGTTCAAGTATGTCTCTGTAAAAAGTACGACATGCAGCAAGGTTATCTACAGGAATAGCTAGGTGGAAAGGTGAGAGTGGTTTCATTAATTTGTTCTAAGTGATTTAATAAGTTCTTTTTTATTCATTTTAGAGCGACCTTTAATCCCTACATTTTTTGCTTGTTCGTAGAGTTCTTTTTTAGTCCATTGTTCATACGGGCTCGCTTTTCCTCCTTTTTCTCCAGCATTAGGAGTGTTTGCAATTCGAGCAGATTTCTCCTTACTATATCCCTTTTCTCGAAGGGCTTCGTACTGGTCTTCATTTTTTATACGTGACTTTGCCATAATTATTAAATATAAAAAAACCCTCAAAGAAGAGGGTTTGTGTTGCATCTATTCTATTATGTTTGATCGGTATCTTTTCTGTTTTTTAATAGTCCAATTCCGGCGATAAAGAAAATTACACCTAGTATTATAAGTGCCCACGGACTCATGCCTATATCCATACTGCCAAAAACCCCTAGAATCCCCATTACAAGAGAAATTGCACCTGCGATCGTTAAAATAAATCCTAAAATTTTTATCATATCTAAATTGATTGGTTAGAATTTAAAAATACGATATACGCTCGAATCTAGGGAGGGCATTAACAAAACATTGAGTTTATTCTGCCGATTTCGTAGCCTTTGAAGCCTCCCAACCAATCATAAAGTACTTAAACTTGGCTTCATCGGGAATCTGAGAAGCTTCAATTTTTAGACTAGGGTCATAACGTAAGTTTTCAGATAATTGTTTTTTATCGATTGTTACATATACATCGGTTTCTTCAAGAAAAATAACAACCGAATTAATAGTTGTTTGAATATTTGTAATGGTGTAATTATCTTTTAAATCTTTAAAAGTACTTCCGCTATTTAATCCTTTCTCTGTTTTGTAACGCGTGTCAAATACCTGAATGTTTGTAATTGTACTGTTGGGATCTCTTTCGTTATCCGGAGAAAGTAATAATAATTTTTCACCGTTTTTATCCCAAACTTCGACCTCTCCTTGTGTTCCTAAAGCATTTTCTGTAGGATTTAGTTTTACAATAGAGTCTGTTGCGAATATTGAGTCGATTTGTTTGGTTTGTAAGTCTTTAGTAAAAGAGCCAACCTGCCCATTCGAAATCATAAACGGATCTTTTTCTTTTCCGCATTGAACAAATAACAAGGTGGCGATTGCGCCTAATAATAGGGTCTTTTTCATAGTATGTGTAAAATTTATTTTTAGTTTAATAGTATCAAAATAGTCTTTAGTATGTGACGGTCATATTTGTTTTTAAATATATTAGAAATTGAATGTTTTTTTTTTAGCCTATCGCATCATTTTTCCTAGAATTCCAAGAACACTTCTTATTACCGTAGGACTCGAAAGAGTTTTTAATAAGGTGCTTTGTGTCGATCGACTACTTCGGCTTTTGCTAGAACGGGACGAACTTTTTTTAACGGCTTCTCTTTCTTTTTTAGCTTTTTCTTTTACTTCTTCTTGTTCGGCAACTTCAATTTTTTTAGTTAGTAATTCGTATGCACTTTCACGGTCGATAAGATCATTGTATTTCTCTGAAAGTTTAGAGCCATTCAACAACTCTGTTAATTCTGAATCTTCCAAAACATCCATTCGGCTCATAGGAGCACGTAACATTGTTGCCGCGAGAGGTGTAGGAATCCCTTTTTCACTCAAAGCACTTACCAAAGCTTCACCAATTCCTAATGAAGTTAACACCTCGTCGGTTTTGTAATATTCAGAAATAGGATAATTCTCTGCAGTTAACTTTATCGCTTTCCGATCTTTAGCTGTGAACGCACGAAGCGCATGCTGTACTTTCAGACCTAACTGGCTCAATACTTCGTCGGGCACATCTGTTGGGTTTTGTGTTACAAAATACAATCCAACCCCTTTCGATCGAATAAGTTTTACAATACTTTCAATCTGATTTAATAATGCTTTACTCGCTTGTTTAAAAATAAGATGAGCCTCGTCTATAAAAATAACGAGTTCGGGGCGACCACTGTCTCCTTGTTCTGGAAATGTGGCATAGATTTCAGCTAATAAGGATAGCATAAAAGTAGAAAACAAACTAGGACGATCTTGAATATCGGTAAGACGAATAATATTTATATACCCCATTCCATTTTCATCGACACGCAATAGGTCGTCGGTGTCGAACGATTTTTCACCAAAAAAAAGATCTGCACCTTGTTGTTCTAAAGCCACGACCTTACGTAGAATCGCTCCAGTGGAAGCCGCTGAAATACGACCATAATCTTTTGCTAATTCTTCTTTCCCTTCGTTGGTGGCATATTGAAGTACGCTTTTAAAATCTTTTAGATCAAGCAGCGGTAGCTTATTGTCATCACAATATTTAAAGATCACAGAAATTATTCCAGCTTGAGTATCGCTCACGTCTAAAATTCTTGAAAGCAATACGGGGCCAAATTCACTAACAGTTGCGCGCATTCTAACTCCTCCTTGGTCTGAAATCGTTAAGATCTCCACAGGAAATTTCTTTGCTTCAAACGGAATTCCAATCTTCTCGTGGCGTTCGTCGATTTTTGCATGTCCTGGACTCGGCTGCGCAATACCACTAAGATCTCCTTTCATATCCATAAGCAACACAGGAATCCCTTTTTCCGAAAGGTTTTCTGCTAAAACCTGTAATGTTTTAGTCTTTCCTGTTCCAGTAGCTCCGGCAATCAATCCATGACGGTTAAGTGTTTTTAATGGCACTTTTACCAAAGCGTTGGTAATCGTTTCACCATCCAGCATTGCTGCTCCCAGTGTAATAGCCTCACCCTTTGTTGTGTTTCCGGCGTTAATATGGTCGAAAAAAGCCTGTTTGTCTGCCATGATTTAAATTTTCGATAAAAATAACAATTGTAACTTTGGTATAGAAATAAATGGTCCTTTAAAATTTTTACTATGAATGCACTTATTAAATTTTCCTCTTACAGTATATTTTTATTGTTTTTCTTCGGAAGCTTAGGGTGTCGCGAGAGTGTGTCGAATTCTAGAGCAACAATCTCAACTTCTAACAGTGATTCGCTTTCAGTGCGTCCCATTACTGAAGCAATTTCACCTAAGTTTCATGCTTCTCACGAACCAAAGAAAAAAAACGCTCCATTTAGTGATGCTGTTTCGGCAGGAAATTTCTTGTTTCTTAGTGGCCAAATAGGAATGAACCACGCTACCCGTGAATTAGTGCCAGGCGGAATTGCTGCAGAAACAAAACAAGCTTTAGAGAATATAAAAAGCGTTCTTATACACCATCAGCTTCAGTTGGATGATGTAGTAAAAGCGACTGTTATTCTTTCCGATATAGATGATTTCGAAGCATTTAATTTGATTTATTCGCAATACTTTCCGAAGAAACCCGCCCGTACTACTTTTGCTGCTTCGGGACTTGCAAGAAATGCTCGCGTCGAAATTGATGTCATAGCAGTAAAATGATAATAAATTTACTTAAGGTTCTATAGTATCTAAATTGCTATAAACCTTTTAAAAGAATGTATTCTCTTTTTTTAAAGTATTAAAATCTGTGAACTGCTAAGATTAACTAACAACTAAAATCCCTACCTTTGCGGCTTATGCAAAAAGAGATTCAGGACTTAGTAAATGCTGGTGAAATGCTTCCCTTAATGGAAGAATTTTATACCATTCAAGGAGAAGGTTTTCACAAAGGGACCGCAGCCTATTTTATTCGTATTGGCGGTTGCGATGTAGGATGTCACTGGTGTGATGTAAAGGAAAGTTGGAATGCCGATCTGCATCCGCCAACAAAAAAGGATGCGATTGTAGCCAATGCTTCTGCATATTCTAAGACCGTTGTAATAACGGGTGGAGAACCCTTAACTTGGGATATGGGGCCGTTGACATCGGCGTTGAAAGAAAAGGGCATGCAAATACATATTGAAACTTCTGGAGCATACGCATTAACTGGAACTTGGGATTGGATTTGTCTTTCTCCTAAAAAGATTAAACTGCCACAACCAGAAATTTATGAAGTGGCGCACGAACTAAAAGTAATTATTTTTAACAAAGATGATTTTCGATTTGCGGAAGAGCAAGCGGCTAAAGTAAATGATAATTGCATACTATATCTGCAACCAGAATGGAGCAATCGAGACAAAATGAGTCCATTAATCGTAGATTATGTAATGCAAAATCCGAAATGGAAAGTATCACTGCAAACCCATAAATATTTAAATATTCCATAAAAAAACTTCCCGTGATAGCGGGAAGTTTTTTACTTGTATAAGTGTAAGCTTGTGGTTATTTCTTCATCTTCATCGTGTCCATCTTAGCACTTGTGAATGGAACTTTTACTCGAGTAGTTCCCCATCCAAGATGCATGTCTACACCATCATCGCTTTTATCGAAAGCAATCGAAAATGCCTCAAGGGCTTTATTATCTTCGGTAACAGGAACTGTTATTCGTGCAACATCATTGCCTTCCTTGTAAAAATACGATCCCCATACATTTAGGTCGGTACTTACAATGGCAGTCCATTCTTTTGCTCCTGGAATTACATAGAATGTGTAGGTTCCAGCCTTTACTTTAGTGTCTCCCAACATCATGTCTGCATACAGCGTAAGTTCTGCTGCTTCATTTGCACCTGTACGCCATACTTCTCCATTTGGAGCTAGTTTTTGAAGAGTTCGTCCTTTTAACTGTGGACGGCTATACTGTATTTTAATAAGTTTATTTGCGTCTTTATAGTCGGAAGGAAATGCCGCAACATCCATTGGGCTTTTATCTAGGTCTTTAAATTCTTGGGCGTTGATTTGAATGGTAAATAAAAGTAAAAACGCCATTGTTGTTGTTGCAAGTAAATTTCGTGTTTTCATAGTATCGTTTTAATTAATTATGCTTTTTTGAAAGGAATTTCTACATATGTGGTATCCCAACCAATCATTAATGTAGTGCCGTTAGTGTCGGGTCTAAATACCATAGAAAGGGATTCGGCTGGAGCAGCTGCATCGCGAACGGGAACATCGATGCGTACGGCGTCTTTCTCCTCTTTGTAGCTAGATGACCCCCAAACATTGGTGTCACGGTTAATTATGATTGTCCAAGTATCTTCATTTGGAATAGTATATAGTGTATATGTTCCAGGTTCTAATCTTTCGCCACCAATCATCATCGGTACATACAGCGTAAGCTCGGTAGCTTCATTGGCTCCGGTTCTCCATACTTTTCCGTAGGGAACAAGATCTCCGAAAATATCGCGGCCTTTTTTCGTTGGTCTGCTATAAATTACACGTGCAATTGGAGGAGTGTTGCGATCGGCACGAGCCATAGTAAGGTCCATTGGACTAGAGTCCATTTTAGGAAAATTTTGGGCTTGTGCTGATTGTGGTGAAAAAAGTAGCGTAGCAATAAGCGCTACACTGCTAAGAAATAATTTCATAGTATTTATTTTTTTTGAGTTTTAAATGTACACTTTCAGAATTATAACTGTTTTAAAGTTATGTGAAAGTTTTATTTAGACTCATATGAAAGCAAAAGGTTTGATGGCTTGTTGCTTTTTTTAGATATATAATTCAGTTCTAAAGAATACAGTTATTTTTTCACAAGTATTGTTAATAACTTATAAGGTAGGTGTGCCCAAATACCCTGATTTTGTTGGGTGTTTTGTTATATTTGTTTGTTGCGAAAAAAATGAAAATTACAACCTAAATTTATATGAGCGAAGAACAGAAAAAAGGCAATTACGGAGCTGATAGTATTCAGGCATTAGAAGGGATGGAGCATGTGCGTATGCGACCATCGATGTATATTGGTGATGTTGGAGTGCGTGGATTGCACCATTTGGTGTACGAAGTGGTAGATAACTCTATTGATGAGGCCATGGGAGGTCATTGTGATACCATCGGTGTCTGGATTAATGAGGACAACTCTGTTACAGTTAAAGATAACGGACGGGGAATTCCTGTCGACATGCATAAAAAAGAGGGGGTTTCTGCCTTAGAGGTAGTTATGACCAAAATCGGTGCCGGTGGTAAGTTCGATAAAGATTCTTATAAAGTTTCGGGTGGATTACACGGAGTAGGTGTTTCTGTAGTGAATGCACTTTCGGAAGATTTAAAGGCTACGGTGTATCGCGAAGGGAAAATTTATGAGCAAGAGTATCAACGCGGAAAAACACAATATCCTGTAAAGGCAGTTGGAGAAACAGAAGAGCGCGGTACAATTGTTACATTTAAGCCAGATTCGCAAATTTTTCAACAGTCTTTAGAGTTCAATTACGATACGCTCTCAAGTAGAATGCGTGAACTCGCTTTTCTAAATAGAGGCCTAACTATTACAATTACAGACCGCCGTAACAAGGAAGAGAATGGGGAGTTTGTCTCTGAAACCTTCCACAGTGAAGAAGGGTTAAAAGAATTTATCCGCTTCTTAGATGGAAATCGTGAAATGTTGATTAATGATGTGATTTCTATGGAAGGTGAAAAGAACGATATTCCTGTGGAGGTTGCCATGGTGTACAATACGTCGTTTAATGAAAACCTTCATTCATATGTAAATAATATTAATACTCATGAAGGAGGGACGCACTTATCTGGTTTCAGAAGAGGGCTTACTACCACTTTAAAGAAATATGCTGATGCCTCGGGAATGCTCGATAAATTAAAGTTTGATATTGCGGGAGATGATTTTCGTGAAGGATTAACTGCGATTATTTCAGTAAAAGTAGCAGAGCCTCAATTTGAAGGGCAAACAAAAACAAAATTAGGAAACAGAGAAGTTACTGCTGCCGTTAGTCAAGCAGTTTCTGAAATGTTGGAGAACTATCTAGAAGAAAACCCTAACGATGCTAAAACGATCGTTCAGAAAGTTATTTTAGCTGCTACAGCACGTCACGCCGCAAGAAAAGCTCGTGAGATGGTTCAGCGTAAAACGGTAATGAGTGGTGGAGGGCTTCCTGGAAAACTATCCGATTGTAGTGAGCAGGATCCCGAAAAATGCGAAGTGTTTCTAGTCGAGGGAGATTCGGCAGGGGGAACGGCCAAGCAAGGTCGTGACCGTAATTTTCAGGCAATTTTACCTTTACGTGGAAAGATCTTGAATGTTGAGAAAGCAATGCAGCACAAGGTTTTTGAGAATGAAGAAATTCGAAATATTTATACTGCACTTGGGGTGACAATTGGTACCGAAGAAGATAGTAAAGCTTTAAACTTAGATAAATTACGTTACCATAAAGTGGTGATTATGTGTGATGCCGATGTCGATGGTAGTCACATTTCAACATTAATCTTAACCTTCTTTTTCCGTTACATGAAAGAGTTGGTAGAAGCAGGGTATGTGTACATTGCAACACCTCCTTTATATTTGGTGAAGAAAGGTGCCAAGAAAGAATACGCATGGAGTGACAAGGCGCGCGACGAACTCAATGAGCAATTTGGAGGAAGCGCAAGCATTCAGCGATACAAGGGTCTTGGGGAAATGAATGCAGAACAATTATGGGACACAACGATGAATCCAGAATTTAGAACCCTTCGTCAAGTAAATATCGATAACGGTACCGAAGCAGATCGTATCTTCTCTATGTTAATGGGAGACGATGTGCCGCCACGTCGTGAATTTATTGAAAAGAATGCTGTGTATGCGAATATCGACGTGTAAATTATAGCTTCTATTTATATTGTAAAAGACACTCAGAAATGAGTGTCTTTTTTTATGCTTATTAGTTTATTGTGTTCAAGAAATTAACGTATTTATTTTGATAACCAAATTGCTTTAAAAACTATAAAGACGAAATACTCGTATTTATCGTTATCTCAATGTATGATCGTATATTTATAAAAGAGACGATTTTATTTAAAAACCATATTATGAAAAATCTATTTACGGCAATTATGTTGTTAATTTCAACATTGTTATATGCGCAAGAAGGGTTGGATAATCTTCTTGCTGCTGGTATTGAAGATGCCCAACGATTTACTACAGATTATATATCACCAGCTACAGAGGGAATGCTTTATAATACATCGAACGGCTGGATTCAATCTGCCAATGTAAAAAAACCTTTAAAATTCGAGCTTTCAATTATTGGGAATGCATCTTTTGTAAAAGACGAGCACAAAGCATTTACCTTAAATACCTCAGAATATAATAATCTACATTTTCGGGATGGAAGTACGTCTAAGCAGGTGGCTACTGCATTTGGTGAGAATAATCCAGAGATACTTGTTTTTTCTGAAGTGACGGATGACTCTGGTCTTTTTACAGAAGAAATAGAATTTATTCTGCCACAAGGGCTAGCTTCAGTAAATGTGAATGTGCTTCCAAGTGCCTTTCTTCAAGGTAGATTAGGAATTTTTAAAGGGACTGAAATAAAACTTCGTTATGTGCCTAAAATAAAACAAGAGGATGTAGAAACGGGATTAGTGGGAGCCGGTTTGCAAGTGGAATTTACAGAATTTCTTCCCGCTGGCAACCTTTTTCCTCTTGCCATTTCAGGGTTGGTAGCATACACTAACCTAAATGCGAATTACGATTTTACCGACGATGAAATTATTGAAGGTGAAAATCAGCAATTCGATCTTGTACAGAATAGTTGGTTGTTTCAGGCGCAAGCGAGTACAAAACTTCCAGTGATTAATTTTTATGGTGGAATTGGATACGTAACAGGAACGTCCGATTTTGATGTATTAGGAACATATCGCGTTCGTGGAGGAATTCCACTATTTGAAACCCAACGAGAATTTACCAATCCATTTTCAGTAAAAAATAAAATTTCAGGGGTGCGAGCTACAGTTGGAGCTAAATTAACACTAGGTTTTTTCGGACTTCATGCAGATTACAATCTTTCAGAATACAATACAGCTTCAGTAGGAATTCACTTCGGAATATAATCGCTTAATCTTTCAGCAATTAAAACAGTGTTTTGTACTTTTGTATCGCTTCTTCGGAAGCATATAAAAGTAATTCAATCGATAACAATAAAAACAAAAGAATGAAAGTAACAGTTGTTGGAGCAGGTGCAGTAGGTGCTAGTTGTGCTGAATACATTGCCATTAAAAATTTTGCAAGTGAAGTCGTATTAGTCGATATTAAAGAAGGATATGCTGAAGGAAAAGCTATGGACCTTATGCAAACCGCTTCTTTAAATGGATTTGACACGCGTGTTGTAGGAACAACAGGCGATTATACCAAAACTGCCGATAGTGATATCTGTGTAATTACGAGTGGTATTCCAAGAAAACCCGGAATGACGCGCGAAGAATTAATTGGTATAAACGCTGGAATTGTAAAAGATGTTTCTTCAAGCTTAGTAAAACATTCTCCAAATACCATTATTATCGTTGTGAGTAACCCTATGGATACCATGACTTATTTGGTACATAAAACAACTAATTTGCCTAAAAATCGAATCATTGGTATGGGTGGGGCTTTAGATAGCGCCCGTTTTAAATATCGTTTAGCAGAAGCGTTAGAAGCTCCTATTAGCGATGTGGATGGAATGGTGATTGGTGGACATAGTGATAAAGGAATGGTTCCGTTGACACGTTTGGCAACCCGGAATAGTGTTCCTGTTACTGCTTTTATTTCTGAAGAACGACTTAATCAAGTAAAAGAAGATACTAAAGTAGGAGGAGCAACCTTAACTAAATTGTTAGGAACCTCTGCTTGGTATGCTCCGGGAGCTGCGGTTAGTGGTTTGGTTCAAGCTATTGCTTGCGATCAGAAAAAGATATTCCCTTGTTCTACATTCTTAGAAGGAGAATATGGCTTAAATGATCTCTGTATTGGAGTACCAGTAGTATTAGGTAAAGATGGAATTGAAAAGATCGTTGAGCTAGAGCTAACTGATGCTGAAAAAGACCATATGAAAGAAAGTGCAGAAGGTGTTAGTAAAACAAACGGATTGCTAGAGTTATAAATCATTCTTTCTATAACATTATAAAATAAAGACCGTTGCGAAACGGTCTTTATTTTTTATATTTGGCACGTGAAAATGAATCGATATCTCATTCTATTTGTAGGTGTGCTAGCCATTGCAGGGCTTAGTATGGTTCAATTTACTGTGCCTAATCAGGAAATTATTGTTCAGTTTGGCAGTAGCGTTGTTTCTTCGGAAGAAGCTTCAGATGCGGTATTGGTGTTGAAAGAACAGTTACAGGAGTTGGGCGCTGATAATATTTACGTTCAGAAAAGAAGTGATGGTAGCGTTAAGATCTCGTATTTTAGTACGATTGATGTTTCTTCAGTAAAGCATTCTCTTTTAAAAGAAAAACAATCTGCTCTCGGTATTATTGATGAAGGGAAAACTACCAATTTTCCTTTTAATGATTCTTCAGAAACATTTAAGATAAGTGTGTATGAAATTCAAAATGGAGATGATTTTTCCTCTAGCTTGAATGGTTGTGCTATTGAGATAGAGCATAAAAATGTACGCTTTTATAAACCAATACTTTTACCTGCTCACACTACAATTAATGAGGTTGTCGCAACTCCGTTAAAACAAGGAAAAAATGTTGCTGGAGGAGTGTGTGCTTTTAAGTTAACTAAAGGGCTAAACCGGGGAGTTCCGGAGGGCAGGGCAGGACCTCTTACATAAAACAAGGAGTTTGTGCAACGGTTTTTTAGAGCTATAATCCGAACCAAATTTCTTCACCTTAATAACTGCGATTTTTAAATTTCGCGGTAGACTTTCAGAAATCTTACTGAAAGTTTTATAATTCATATTTAACGTAAAACAATTGTCAGGTTAGGCGGTATATTCTATATTCGCGCGTTTAAAAATCTGACCACAAAAGAAAATAAAATGCAAAACAAAGGACTTATTACAGTATTTGCTGTGTTGTTTGGATTGGTAAGTTTGTACCAATTATCCTTTACATACATCGCAAACCAAGTGGAAGGCAATGCAGAAGAATTTGCAAAAAGCAAATTTGCTGAAAACATGCCAAATGAAAGAGCAGCTGCAGAAGCTAACTATTTAGATTCTGTTGCAGCCGAGCCTGTATTTATGGGAATCGACTATAAAACAGCGAAAGAAAAAGAATTAAATAAAGGACTTGACCTTAAAGGAGGGATTAACGTTATTCTTCAAGTATCTGTTCAAGATATCTTAAAAGGGTTGGCAAACAACACTAAAGATCCTGCTTTTAATCAAGCGCTTCAGAATGCAAATGAACTTCAGAAGCAATCACAGGAAACCTATTTAGAATCTTTCTTTACAGCGTTTGAAGCGCTTCCAGGAGAAAATAATTTAGCGTCTCCTGATATTTTCTTCAACAAGAATTTAGAGGAAGATATTAATGCTACCATGACCAATGATGAGGTGCGACCTATTATCGAAAAGAAGATCGATGAGTCGATTACTTCTGCATTCGAAGTACTTCGTAAGCGTATCGATAAGTTTGGTGTTACACAACCCAACATTCAGCGTCTGGGACAATCTGCGCGTATTCTTGTGGAATTACCAGGAGCGAAAGATGTGGCCCGTGTTAAGAAATTACTTCAAAGTACCGCACAATTAGAATTTTGGGATGTGTACAAGTCTGAAGACATGGCACGTTTCTTACAGCAGGCAGATTCTAAAGTAGCAGAACTTCAAGTTGGGGAGACTCCAGAAGAAAAAGTTCAAGATTCAACACAAACCGATGAAGATGCAGCAATTAATGAGCTGTTAGGTGGAGATGATGTAAACGATACCGTTGCTGATATGGCAACGACCAACCCTATTCTTTCTAAAATGGTTTCTCCAGGATTTCAAGGACAACCAGTTATTGCTCGTTTTGCACTAAAAGATACGGCGGTTATTAATAAATATTTAAGCATGCCGCAAGTTCGTGCCTTGTTACCGAACAGTCAGCGATATACAAAATTTGTATGGGAATTACCAGAAACACTTGAAACGCAGGACGGAGAGTCTATTGTAACTTCAGGTCTTTATGCGTTAAAAGGAAACCGTGAAAATGCACCACCATTAGGAGGTGCTGTAGTTACCGATGCAGCGCAATCGTATGATAATTTAGGACGTGTAGCCGTAGACATGCAAATGAACGGACGTGGTGCTAAGGTTTGGGAAGAACTTACCGGAAACGCGTATACCAATCAGAGCCAGATCGCCATTGTATTAGATAATGTTGTATACTCTGCGCCAGGTGTAACTTCAGGACCTATTTCAGGTGGACGTAGTTCTATTACGGGTGATTTCACAATTACACAAGGACAGGATTTAGCAAATGTATTACGTGCGGGTAAACTTCCTGCTTCTGCAGATATTATTCAAGGAGAAGTTGTAGGTCCAACTCTTGGACAAGAAGCCATTAATAGTGGTATTATTTCTTTCGCAATTGCACTTGGATTCGTGTTACTTTGGATGATCTTCTATTATGGAAAAGCAGGAATCTTTGCCGATATTGCTTTAGCAGTTAACATTCTTTTTATCTTCGGAATTTTAGCAGGATTAGGAGCTGTATTAACTTTACCAGGTATCGCAGGTATTGTATTAACAATAGGTATTTCGGTAGATGCAAACGTGCTTATTTTTGAAAGGATCCGCGAAGAATTAGCTAAAGGTAAATTGCAAAAGGACGCTATTAAAGATGGTTTTAACAATGCATTATCTTCCATCCTTGATGCGAATATTACTACAGGGCTTACTGGTCTTATCTTATTGGTCTTTGGAACAGGTCCTATCCAAGGATTTGCAACGACATTATTAATAGGTATTCTAACATCACTATTTACTGCGATCTTTATTACGAGATTATTTATTGATAGTTACACGAAAAATGGAAAATCATTACCGTGCTCTACAACATTCACGAAGAATTTATTCAAGAATGTAAATGTAGATTTCCTTAAGAAACGTAAAGTAGCTTATGTAATTTCTGGAATCATGATTGCTATTAGTTTAGTTTCATTATTTACTAATGGCTTAAATCAAGGTGTAGATTTTGTTGGAGGACGTACCTACACAGTGCGTTTCGATAAAGATGTGAATGCAAATAAAGTGGCACAAGATCTTACCGCAGTCTTTGGAAGTGCAGAAGCAAAAACATATGGAGGAGATAATCAATTAAAGATTACTACGAAATACAAAGTAGAAGATACCGGATCTGAAGTAGATAACGAAATTGAAGCTATGTTGTTTGAAGGACTAAAGCCTGAATTACCAACGGGAATGACATTCGATCAATTTACAGATGATTTCGAAGGTAAGGAAGCGGGGCGAATGGAATACTATAAAGTGAGTCCTACCATTGCAGATGATATTAAAAAAGATTCATTCTGGGCTGTATTAGGTTCGTTACTTGTAGTATTTTTATACATCCTGTTACGATTTAGAAAATGGCAGTTTAGTTTAGGTGCTGTAGCTGCAGTATTTCACGATGTATTAATTGTATTGGGAATCTTTTCATTAACATATCAGTTCATGCCATTTAGTATGGAGATCGACCAATCTTTTATAGCGGCGATCCTTACAGTAATTGGATACTCACTGAATGATACCGTGGTTGTTTTCGACCGTATTCGGGAATATTTCAATGAGCATACCACGTGGAAAACAAACCGTTTGATCAACGCGGCATTAAACAGCACATTAAGTCGTACATTAAATACCTCGATCACTACGTTAATTGTGTTATTATGTATCTTCTTTATTGGTGCAGAATCGATACGAGGATTGATCTTCGCATTGATTGTAGGTGTACTTGTTGGTACATATTCATCGTTATTTATTGCAACCCCAGTAATGTTTGATACGGTTAAGAAAAAAGGTATCGATCTTAAAACTAAAAAGAAAGAAGAAGACGTTACAGTTTAATCTTATTTTCTCCGGAAATTTTAAACCCCGCTACAATCGTTGTAGCGGGGTTTTTTATGTTTTAGCTTTAATGTTTCCAAGCATTAATTTTAAGAGAAAAAGAAGCTCGTCTCCCTTTAAATAATTAGAACGAACAAGCTACATTGTATATGAGGCTAACTGAATTTTTATGAGAACTACAGCATAATTCCTAGAAAGGCAGGTCATTAAAGAGTATACAATTTTAAAAAAAATAATCGAAATTTTATTATATAGCAGCAACTTCTCTAAAAAGTAATGAGTAGAAGTTTCTAAAAAGGGAAGTTAAGGTAGGGTGTATCCTATATTGAAATTGTTTATTCTGAAACCTTATTCCACTCCACAACATCTCCCTTTTGTAAATTCCAAAGGTCAGTTAACCCAGCATTTACTTCCAAAACATATTGCGCGGGCCCTTCTGAAGGTAAAGAGGTTTTATCAAGAGGTTTCGCATTTTTTTGAATGCTTACAATTGTATTTTCAGAATCTATAAAAATAATATCTAACGGAAATTCGGTATTCTTCATATAAAAAGCACGAGGTTCTTCTTCATTAAAAACAAAAAGCATGGCTTCGCTATCTAGCATCGATTGTCGGTACATTAAACCCGTTTGGGTTTGATATTCATCATCGGCAATTTCTATGTCTAAAGATACTAATGTGGAATCTGATGTTGCTTTTTTTAATATAAGAGAACCTTCTTTCGTGAAGACTACTTTTTTGGTAAGAACAACTTCTTCAGTTTTTTCCTTACATGAGGTACTAAGTAAAAATGCTGCGATTAACGATGCGCTTATAAAAATTCGTTTCATGATGGTGTATACTGCTTTTTTGAAGACCTTAAGACCATGAATATTCCGATTATGATAAAAGGTATGCTTAATAACTGCCCGGTGTTTAAAACCCAGTCTGCTCGTTCTCCAACTTGTGCTTCTTTTACAAATTCAACAAAGAAACGTACCGTCCAAAGTAAGATCAAGAACATTCCGAAGAGAAACCCAAGGTGCTTACGTTTGTCTGTTTTCCAGTAGAAGTACCATAATATTAAAAATACAAAAACATACCCAGCAGATTCATAAAGTTGAGCTGGATGTCTAGGGAAATCTTCACCCAGTTGTTTAAAAATTACTCCAAAGTCTGAATTGGTTGCTTTTCCAATAATTTCAGAATTTATAAAGTTACCAATCCGTACAAAAATGGCACCAGCAGCAACTGTAATTACAACACGGTCTAAGATCCATAGCACTGGTTTTTTTAAGACTTTTTTGCTATAGATAAACATCGCAATAATTATTACGATCGCTGCACCGTGACTAGCCAATCCTTGAAATCCTGTAAACTCAAATTCTGGAACGGTTCGAATGGGTAGAAATACCGATAGTGGGTCTTGTGTGATTAACTCACTCTGATAAAAAATAACATGCCCGAGTCGTGCGCCAATAAGCGTTGCTACAACCATGTAAATAAATAGACTGTCTAATTTTTCTTGGGATTCATTTTCGTTTTCGAAAATTCGTTTCATGATAAACCAACCAAGCGTAAATGCAATTACAAACATTAAACTATAATATCTAATTACGTAAAAACCTAGGTCAATTCCCGAAGAAGGGTCCCAAACAAAACTTAAATAATGATGCATCTATTTTTTATTTATTAGTTACACTAAATAGGATAGTGTGAGAGCGTAAAGATAGCAAAAGCCATAGTATACTTAAACCTCTCTTTTGTTTTCTTTTCTAGGCGGAACGGGATCATACCCTTGACCACCCCAAGGGTTGCAACAAGCAATTCTTTTTAGTGAAAGCCAACTACCATAAAACAACCCATGTTTTTGTAATGCTTCTACAGTATAATAGGAACACGTAGGAGAGTAACGACACGTAGATGGGGTAAGTGGAGAAATAAATTTCTGATACCCTCTTATGAGTATAATAAAGGGGTATGTTATTATTTTTCTCACAATTAAAAATGATTTTTAAGTACCAAGTAAATTGGGGTTGCTACTAATTGAGTGAATATGTAGTTCCCTCTTTTCCGTCTTTTAGATGAATGCCCACTTCCTGTAATTCATCTCGAATTCGATCGCTTGTGCTAAAATCTTTATTGGCACGAGCTTGGTTTCTAAGTTCAATAAGTAATTCGATAGCTCCATTTAATTTACTGCTATCATCTCCAGTCTCATGTGTCGTATCAACCAATCCCAATACATCGAATAAAAAGTCATGCATAGTTTTTTGCAGCAACTTAAGGTCTTCTTCGGTTATAGATTCTGTACCTTCTTTAAACGCATTAATTTGCTTAGAAGCTTCAAATAAATGAGCGATTAAAATAGGGCTGTTAAAATCGTCGTTCATTGCGTTGTAACAAGCTTGTCTCCATGAAGTAACATCAAAGCTGCTTTTTTCAGAAGTACTTATAGAATCAATACTTCGGAAGCTATCCATTAAACGGTAAAAGCCTTTTTCTGAAGCTGCCAGTGCTTCGTCTGAAAAATCGAGGATGCTTCGATACTGTGCCTGAAACATAAAGAACTTGGCTACAGTTGCGGGGTATGCTTTGCTAAGAATATCATTATTACCACTTATAAGTTCGTTAGGAAGAATATTGTTCCCAGTCGACTTAGACATTTTCTTTCCGTTCAACGTTAACATATTCGCATGCATCCATACGTTTACGGGCGATTGCTTATTCGAAGCTTCCGCTTGTGCAATTTCACATTCGTGATGTGGAAATTTAAGATCCATTC
Organism: Cochleicola gelatinilyticus; assembly: GCF_001637325.1. Taxonomy (GTDB): domain Bacteria; phylum Bacteroidota; class Bacteroidia; order Flavobacteriales; family Flavobacteriaceae; genus Cochleicola; species Cochleicola gelatinilyticus. The sequence goes on along the minus strand of NZ_LRXL01000026.1, from coordinate 3,437 downwards.
CTCCACCGTGAATATCAAATTGGTGTCCCAGATATTTGGTGCTCATTGCAGTACACTCTAAGTGCCATCCCGGAAATCCATCGCTCCATGGAGAGGGCCAGCGCATGATATGTTGAGGTTCAGCTTTTTTCCACAATGCAAAATCTTGGGGATTTTTCTTTTCGCTTTGTGCCGCTAGTTCACGGGTATTGGTGATCATATCTTCTAGCTTCCTTCCACTTAACTTTCCGTAATCATGTGCTTCGTTAAATTTTACGACATCAAAATAAACCGATCCGTTTTTTACATAAGCAAAGCCTTCAGAAATAATTGTTTTTACAATATCGATCTGTTCGATTATATGTCCAGTAGCTGTTGGCTCAATGCTAGGGGGAAGTGCATTAAATTTTTCCATTGTCGTGTGAAAATCTACCGTGTATTTTTGAACCACTTCCATTGGTTCAATACGTTCTAGTCGTGCTTTTTTAAGAATAGGATCGTCTCCACTTTCTCCATCATTTTCAAGGTGTCCAGCATCGGTAATATTTCGAACGTAACGAACTTTATACCCCAAATGTTTAAAGTATCTAAAGACAAGATCGAAAGACAAAAAGGTACGGCAATTTCCCATGTGTACATTACTGTAAACGGTTGGTCCACATACATACATTCCAATTGCACCTTCATGAATAGGTGTGAATTTTTCTTTCTTTTTGGAAAGGGAATTATAAATGTGAAGTTCTTGTTGCTCGTACAATTTCATGGGATTTGGTGTAAAGGGGATTAAAAACTAATCAATAGTTAAGATAACTACTTCTGAAAAGTTATTGCGAATTAGGGTTAAAAATCTGTATCTAAATTAATATAATCTAGGAAGTCCCGTCTTGTTTCTGGATTTTTGAAGGCACCCCCAAACTCACTGGTTACGGTACTGCTGTCAACATCACGAATTCCTCTTGAATTAACACAGAGATGCTTTGCATCTATCACACAGGCAACGTCCTCTGTGCCTAACACTTTTTGAAGCTCTTGTACCACTTGCATGGTTAATCGTTCTTGTACTTGAGGTCTTTTTGCATAGTAGTCAACAATTCGGTTCATCTTACTAAGCCCAACAACATTTCCATTCGAGATATAAGCGATGTGTGCTTTTCCTACGATAGGTAATAAATGGTGTTCGCAAGTAGAGTAGAGGGTTATATTCTTCTCTACAAGCATTTCTTTATATTTATATTTATTGTCGAAAGTAGAAGCTTTTGGTTTTCGGTCGGGGTGAAGACCACCAAATAATTCTTGTACGAACATTTTAGCTACACGTGTAGGAGTTCCTTTTAAGCTGTCGTCTGTAAGATCAAGACCAAGTGTATGTAAGATATTGTGGACATCTTTTTTAATACTTGCAATTTTTTCAATATCACTAAGCTCAAATGCATCTTTTCGAAGTGGAGTGTCTGAAGCAGTTCCTATGTGATCGTTACCTAGATCTTCTATTGTATTAAACAGTTTTTCTGAATCCATTCGTGCGCTACCTTATAAGGAATTTTTTTAAAATTATAGAAAATAGATGGCAAAGATACGCAATCAAGCCATGGTATTAAAAAGCAGATCTCACTTATTTTAACGATTTTGTTTCATAAAATTTTCTTAATTTTCGCAAATTATTCCATTAGCAACATCGAAATGAAAAAATACTCCTTAATAACCTCATTATTATTTCTTTTATTCAGTACCACATTAACATTTGCGCAAGGAAGTACGTGTGCCGATATAGAGCCTTTTTGTGCCGGTGGTGATAACTCGTTGATTTTTGAGAACTGCTCCGATATGGGGGGTGCCGACTGCTCTGGTACAGCAGAAGCTGGGCCAGACTATAACTGCCTCACAACGCAACCAAATCCTGCTTGGTTCTATTTACAAATTGATACTGGAGGAGATTTAAATTTTGAAATCGTTCAGAATACCGCTTTTGATGCAAACGGAAATCCCATTGGAGATCCATTAGATGTTGATTTTATTGCGTGGGGACCTTTTGATGAGGATGACGATTATTGTGATCCTTCATTTTTACAGCTTGGAAATCAGGTGGGTTGCGATTATTCGATCGATCCAATCGAACCCCTCAATATTACAGGAGCTAATCCTGGAGATATTTATGTGTTAATGATTACAAATTATGCGAATATGGCTGGCTTTATTAAGCTAGAACAAGTAGGAGGAACGGGTACTACCGATTGTTCTATTGTTACAACACAAGAAGGGTGTGAGGGAGACACTTTTACACTAGACGGTACAATTATAAGTGCTACAAATTACGAATGGCAATATGACGATGGAAGCGGATTTGTCACTATTTTTAATGGAAATTTTCCAACAATAGATGTAACGCAAGGAGGTGTATATCAAGTAATTTATACAATTCCAGGTGGTGGTGTTCCAAATAAGGAGTTTGAAGTTGTTGTAAATCCATCTCCTATAATTTTTTCTACTCCAGAAAACTTATTTATTTGTGATGATGGGATGTCAGTTGGTATTTTTGATCTTACAGAAAATACAGATAATGTTTTAGGGACACAGGATCAAACTTTGTTTAATGTAACGTATCATACTTCTCAAGCTGACGCAAATTCTGGAGCGAATCCAATAGCAAACGATACTAATTACCCAATTACAGGAACTGAAGAAACAATTTTTGTTCGAATTGAAGACCTTTCAGGCACTTGTTCTGAAACAGCCTCATTCCTTATTAGGTTTGTTCCAACTGCAATAGGAACGCTTACTAATGAAAATATTTGTGATACAGGAAACAACGGGTTTGAAACTGTTAATCTTAGTGATTTAAAAGATTTACAAGTTTTAGGAGGTCAAAATCCCCTAGAATATGTAATTACGTACCACAACTCGCCTGCAGATGCAACGATGGGTGTGGATGCTCTTCCAAATAATTATGATGTAACTGGCCCAACAGAATCCATATCCGTTCGTATTGAAAGTGTTGTGAATCCTAATTGTTTTGCTACGGGTTCTTTTACAATTACTTTAACTGAAACTCCAGAAGTCGTCGAACCTACCCCTTATGTTCTTTGTGACGAAGCACCTAACGATGGTAGAGCAGAATTTGATCTAACGACAAAAGATGGTGAAATTACTGGAAATAATCCAGATGCAATAGTTACATATTTTACTTCTTTTGCTACTGCTGAAGCTAATTCTTTTCCAATTTTAAATCCAACAACATTCATAAATAATACTCCCAATTTTCAAACGGTATATGCAAGAGTTGCAAATACAAATAATTTAGATTGTTATACAATTCAAGAACTAGACCTTCGTGTGGACATGGCTCCTATGATCACAGATCCTATCGATTCTTATTTGGTATGTGATACCGATCAGGATGGTGTTGAGGTTTATGATTTACGAAGCAAAGATGCTGAGATACTCAACACTCAAGTTGGGCT
>NZ_LRXL01000025.1 GCF_001637325.1 Cochleicola gelatinilyticus | reverse complement strand
CTTTTAGAGGTAGTAGAAAGCCCAGAGATCACCACGTTGATTGCTCCCCTTGTATTTTGTGATACCAATGATGATGGGATTGCTGTATTTGATCTTACCCAAGTAGAGACCGTACTTCTAAACGGATTGGATCCTGCCTTATATCAGGTGAATTATTACGATGACCCTTCCCAGAGCATTGCCATTACCAACCCTACGGCGTATCCAAATCAGAGCAATCCCCAAACGATCTATGTGGTGGTGACCGA
>NZ_LRXL01000024.1 GCF_001637325.1 Cochleicola gelatinilyticus | reverse complement strand
TGACGATGACCCTTCCCAGAGCATTGCCATTACCAACCCTACGGCGTATCCAAATCAGAGCAATCCCCAAACGATCTATGTGGTGGTGACCGATAGCAATACGATGTGTACGGCAGAGACTACTTTTGAATTGCAAGTAAACCTTCCACCCGTACTAACGGCTCCAACACCTTTAGAACTATGTGACTCGGAAGAGATCACAGGACCTAATGATGAGATCGAGCGATTTGATCTCACCAGCAAACGTACAGAGATCACTGGAGGGAACTTAAGTGTCACCCTTCAATACTA
>NZ_LRXL01000023.1 GCF_001637325.1 Cochleicola gelatinilyticus | reverse complement strand
AATACGCAACTTTTGCTGTAGCAATTTAACTGGAACAGTATGTGCTTACTCGCATGTGTCACAAAATATGCTAACACCGGCTATAAGTAATGCGGGCAATATCGTTTAATCGAAAGTTTAGGTATATTTGGAAGACCGCCAAATCTTTTTAATTTGGCTTTTGAAATAAAAAAAATAAAAACAAAACAAAAAGATTTAGGCTCGTGACGGTTCGAAAAGTAAGTACGCTTTCCTCCCGCACTCCTCATAGCCCAACCGTTGGCAACAATTAAAATAAACAGAACTGAACATAAAAGTGACTAGCGAAAATAAAACACCTACAATATTCTTATCCTACTCTTGGAGTAATAAGAAAGAAGCCACACTTCTGACCAAGGATTTTGATGAAATTGGAATCCCCTTGATTAAGGATACTATTACTTTAAAATACAAGGACAGTTTAACCGATTATATGCAGAGTATCAGAAATACAGACTTTGCTATTATATTATTAAGTGATGAGTATTTAAAGTCACAGAACTGTATGTTCGAGGCTATTGAAATATTAAAAGAACAAAATCATAAGGAGAAAATATTACCAATTTTAATCAATAATCCTATAATATTCAAAGCTCAGGATAGAATCAAATACATTAAATACTGGAGAAATAAGAGAGATTTACTTAAAGCCGAACTTGAAGAATTAGATGTAACTAGTGCAATAGACTCTTACAATGATTTAAAAATTATTGAAATAATATACTCATCTATTGATAGTTTTCTTAAAACAATAGGAGATTTAAAAACATCTACTTTAGAAGAATTAAAAGAAGAAAATTATAAATCAATAATAGAATATCTAGGATTTGAAGATATCTCATTTGTATTGGATTTATTATTGATAATGAGAATAGAGAATTTAGTAATAAAGGAATATGCCTTAGATAAACATATCGAAAAATTCGGAGAAAGTTCGTTAGCATATTATTCAATTGCTCATAATAAAGCCAATCTATTTAAAAAGGAAGAGGCAAAATTTTTCTATGAAAAAGCAATCGAATTGAATCCGAATAGTGAAAGTAGCTGGAATAATTTAGGCTTCTTATATGACAAACAATTTAAACAAGAGAAAAAAGCGATGGAATGTTATCAAACGGCAATTCGAATTAATCCAAATCTTATAATTGCTCGGATAAATTTAGCATTAATTTTCTCTTCAAAAAACTTAACGAAAAAGGCAGAAAATCAATACCTAGAAATATTAAAAATAAATCCGCAAGAACCGAAAGCACATAATAATATAGGGAATATTTATAGAGGGTTTAAAAATAAAGAAAAAGCCATCTTTCATTTTAAAAAAGCAATTGAATATAAACCAGATTATGCAGAAGCTTACCTTAATCTTGGGAATTACTATGATATTCAACTGGATGAATTTGAAAAGGCAATTCCCTATTATGAAAAAGCTAAAAAAATCGCAAATAATGAAGTCATAGACGAAATAGTGGATACAATGTACACGTTAAAAAAGAGGAGAGAATAACTGTTGCCAACAACGTATATAACTCATAGCTAGGTAGTCGTCAAATCAATAGTTTCAGGCGGTTTTGGGAATCCGCCAAATTTTTAAATTTGGCTTTTGTACGGAAAATTAAAATCAAAAAGTAAAAATTTCTGCTCGTGCTAATTCAAAAAGTCTGTACCTTTTAACACGCTACGAGTCATATACAAACCGTTATGCACGATGGCTCCCGTGACGTAATATTCTCCAAGCATTTCGCAACTGAAACTAAAAGATTACGCTGAACTGTAAAGCCGCACGCAATCTGAACGCTAAATAAAACTTCTGACTTAAAATCGTTCGCAGCGAAACGGAAGCGGAAACTTAATGGATACAACACGTCTTATAAAACTGATTGGACAGTACATTTAATTCAATTGTTGGATTACTGAAAACGGGAA
>NZ_LRXL01000022.1 GCF_001637325.1 Cochleicola gelatinilyticus | reverse complement strand
TAAAATTAATTCGAACAGTTTGTCCGTTTTGCAGCTTACTGTTCTTATGCAAACCGTTGCCCACAATTATGAAAAAAAATATTGCTGTAATTTTTATACTATTGTCATTTATCTCGTGCGCTGACGATAACACAGATTGTGAAGGATATTTTGCACCCTATTGGACAACAGAGATGCTTGGAAAACCTCACAACACAAAATTAAAAGGAGAGAATTACGCAATCCGAAAAGCATTTTCAGAATTAAAAAAATTAGAAACAGAAATCCAACCAAAAAATGGATTTATCACGATAAAACTTCACTTGGATAAATATGGCGGTTTTTGCAAACAAGAAATTTTTGAACTAAATAGTGAATACCAAAATGTAAACTTCAATAATGGAGATTTGGTTAAAAAACTTGGTTCAGTTTCAAGTAATTTAAAAAGTTGGAGCAACGACACAGAAACTCAAACTTACTATTTAATAAACTTCACAATTAAAAACGGAAAAATTGAAGAAATTTTTTAAAATAATAGGAATAATTTTTGGCATACTTTTACTCATTTTAGTTTGTTTTGTCATATATATTTATTTCTGGAATAATAACAGAATAGAAAAAGCTGAAGAATTTGCTCAAAGAATAGAGAATTTTGAGTCAATGGAAAGTAATGAATATATGCAATATTCTATTCGTTTCAATAAAGCTGGAGATTTTGAGCAAGGCTTCAAATATTTGAATAAAGCTGTTGAGCTTGACCCAACTTTACATTTAGGTTATCGTGGTTATATGAAATTGAGATTTTTGAGAGATTTTGATGGTGCACTTTCAGATTTTGACAGATTAGATAGTTTGACCCCAAACTTTAACGATGCACCTTGGGGAGAAAATATAGATTTTGTTCGTGGCGAATGTCACTTTGGTAATAAAAATTATCAAAAAGCAATCGATTGTTTTCAACGAAATATAGTAAACCAAACAGTAGGTTATTCAGATATTCAATCGTTTGTTTATCTTGGAATGTGTGAATATGAACTTGGCAATTATGAAAAAGCAATTAATGAATTTAATAGAGCTTTAGAACAATCGGACAAAACAACTGAGGCATATTATTTTCTGTCAAAAGTTTATCAAAAGTTAGATAATTTGCCAAAAGCAAGAGAATGTATAGCAAAATCCAAGGAAACTTTGAATTACAAACGGAATGACCCATACAACGAATATCTAAACGAAATTTATTTGAGCGGAATAAAAGATTTGGAAAAGCAGTACGCACAATAACTGTGGGCAACAAAGTATAAAAACAATAGGGCAATTATATCAAAACCGAAAGGTTCTGGCGCATTTGCGAAGTCGCCAAATTTAAAAATTCGGCTTGTGTTCAACCGAATGGTTTGCGGTCATTTTCAGCCCTACTGTTCTTATACAAAACCGTTACAAGTAATGGCGCCCGTAACGCAAAAATTCTCCAAGCATTTCGCAACTGAAACTATAAAATTACGCTGAACTGACAAGCCGCACGCAATCTGAACGCTTAATAAAACTTCTGAATAAAAATTGTTCGCAGCGAAACGGAAGCGGAAACTTAATGAAGACAACACGACTTATAAAACTGATTGGACAGTACATTTAATTCAATGGTCGGATTACTGAAAACGGGAAATGTTGAGAGAGTTATTTAGTTTTATAAGCCTAAAAGTTCAGTAATTAATACAAAAATATCGATGTTACTTTGCGGCGCTG
>NZ_LRXL01000021.1 GCF_001637325.1 Cochleicola gelatinilyticus | reverse complement strand
TTAGTTTTATAAGCCTAAAAGTTCAGTAATTAATACAAAAATATCGATGTTACTTTGCGGCGCTGCGAAGTGTTGCGTAATCGTTGCGGCTGCATCTAAGCAAAGCGTGCTCTCTTAATGTGTCGCAACCGTGCATAACAACGCATAAAAACAATAAGCGCACTTCTGAATTCCTTCGGAATTCAATAGTTCTTAGTATCTTTAAAGTTAAATCGAACGGTCGGTCTGTTTTGCAGCTTACTGTTCTTATGCAAACCGTTGGCAACTATTTGTAAACTATCTGCCTTGACGAACATTTGAATGGAATACACGACTGTTTACGAAGTGACAAACGAAACGTTGGATATTATACTTGCCGTTCCCGTGTTGCTGGCAATTGGAGGATTTTGGATTTTCTATAGAACGTTTCAAAAAAATAAAAATGAGGGAAGAAAGTCAAAAGACTATTTCTCATTATACTTTGGTCTGACATTCGCAGCAATTTTCAGTATTGTCTCCATTGTTAGAATTTCCAACTCCATAAACAAACTGAGGGAAACCAAGCAAATATTTTTGAATGGTAATTTTAAAACCGTTGAGGGCAAAATTGAGAATTATGAACCGATGCCGTATACTGGCCATGAAGACGAAAGGTTCACAATAAACGGAATAGAATTTAATTACTCGGATTTTTCGGCATCCTATTACGGATTTCATAATTCTGCTTCTCACGGTGGACCGATAAAAGAAAACGGACAAGAAGTTCGCATTGGATATTTTACAAGAGATGATGGACATAATACTATCTTAAAAATTGGGCTGAAAAAATAAAAACAGTTGCCAACAAAACCTATAAACAATACGGGCTATGGGCTTAACCAAAGGTTTGCGTATTTTTATCAAGTCCGCAAAATCTTTTGGATTTTGCTTTGGCCAGGAAAAGAAAAAACAAAACAAAAAGATTTTGCTATGTGCGTGGCGGGAAGGCAAACGCTAGTTTGCTCCCGTACTGTTCATAGCTCAACCGTTAGCATAAATTGCTCCGAAAAAATCCATCGGATTTTATTCAGTCGCAATTTATTGGAGAAGAGACATAGACCGAACCGAGCGTTACCTGAAATAGATTATGCAAAA
>NZ_LRXL01000020.1 GCF_001637325.1 Cochleicola gelatinilyticus | reverse complement strand
CGACACTGATATCGATGGAATGATCGATCCAACTACAGTAACAATTGTGACGCCTCCAACCAATGGAACAGTAACAGTAGACCCTGTAACAGGAGAGGTAACATATACTCCAAACCCTGATTTTGTAGGAACAGATACGTTCGAATATCAAGTGTGTGATGATGGTACTCCAGTAGTTTGTGATACCGCTATAGTAACAGTAACGGTAGATCCTATTAATGATGCACCAATTGCAACCGATGACACAGCTTCTACAAATGAAGACACAGACGTAATTATCGATGTAACTGGAAATGATACTGATATTGATGGAAGTATTGATCCTACTACAGTAACTATTATAACTCCACCTACTAACGGAACAGTAACAGTTGATCCTATAACAGGTGAAGTAATTTATACTCCGAACCCTGACTTTAACGGAACCGATACATTTGAGTATAATGTTTGTGATGACGGTACTCCTGTTATTTGCGATACAGCAACGGTGACCGTAACAGTAGATCCTGTAAATGATGGTCCTGTTATCGTAGACGATACAGTGAGCGTTGATGAAGATGACACGGTACTTATAGACGTAACAGCAAATGATACTGATATCGATGGAGCGATCGATCCAGCTACGGTAACAATTGTAACTGCTCCTACTAACGGAACGGTAACAGTGGATCCTATAACTGGAGAGGTAACGTATACTCCAAATCCAAATTTTAGTGGAACCGATACTTTTGAATATCAAGTTTGTGATGACAGTACTCCTGCTCTTTGTGATACAGCTACAGTAACAGTAACTGTTGATGAAGTGAATGACGCTCCAGTTGCAGAAGATGATTCAGAAACGACTTCTGAAGACACTCCAGTAACAATCGATGTGGCAAATAACGATACTGATCTTGATGGAGTAATCGATCCTACTAGTGTAGTGATCGTGACAGCACCGACAAACGGTACAGTAACAGTAGATCCTGTAACAGGAGAAGTAACGTATACTCCGAATCCTGATTTTAATGGAACCGATACATTCGAGTATCAGATCTGTGATGATGGAACTCCTGTTCTTTGTGATACAGCTTCAGTAACCATTACGGTAGATCCTATTAATGATGGACCGGTTGCAGTAGATGATTCAGAAACAACACTGGAAGATACTCCAGTAACAATTAATGTAACAGCTAATGATACCGATCTGGATGGAAGTATCGATCCAACTTCAGTAACTATAGTAACAGCACCAACAAACGGTACTGTGACAGTTGACCCTGTGACTGGAGAAGTAACATATACTCCAAACCCTGATTTTACAGGGACAGATACTTTCCAATACCAAGTATGTGATGATGGTACTCCTGTAATCTGTGACATTGCAACAGTAACGGTAACAGTAGACCCTGTAAATGATGCACCAATCGCAATGGATGATGTTTCAACTACCGACCCTGGTGTTGATGTAATCATTCCTGTGTTAACAAATGATAGTGATATCGACAGTCCAATAAATCCTGCGAACGTAACAATCATTACCAACCCTACTAATGGTACGGTTGTGGTAAATGCCGACGGTACGATTACTTACACGCCAAATCCTGATTTTGTAACGGGAACCGATACGTTTGAATATCAGATTTGTGATGATGGTACTCCTGTGTTATGTGATATCGCATTGGTAACTGTAATTGTGCCAAAATCATTCTTGCCTCCTACAGCGAATGCTGATACCAATAGTACAATGGAAGACACAACTTTAATGGTTGATGCTGCTTCAGGTTTATTGAATAATGATACAGATCCAAACCCAGATGAAACACTAACGGTTATAGGTTTTGAAGTGAATGGAATGACGTACGTTTCTGGAACTACGGTTTCATTAACTGAAGGAGACCTTACTATTAATGATGATGGTAGTTATACATTTATTCCTGCTGAAAACTATAATGGACCAGTTCCTGAAGTGCTTTACACAATCAGTGATGGTAATGGAGGTGAAGATACTAGTACATTGAATATAAACGTAACTCCTGTAAATGATGGACCTGTTGTTGAAGATGACGCTGTAGTTAGTACGGAAGATACTCCAGTAATTATAGATGTTACAGCAAACGATAGTGATATTGATGGAAATATAGATCCAACTTCAGTAACTATAGTAACACCACCAACAAATGGTACGGTAACTATCGACCCTGTAACGGGAGAAGTAACATATACTCCAAATCCAGATTTTAGTGGAACAGATACTTTTGAATATGAAGTGTGTGATAATGGAGTCCCTGTAATTTGTGATACAGCGACAGTGACCGTGACAGTGGGTGCGATAAATGACGCTCCAATTGCAGAGGATGATTCAGAAATAACTTCTGAAGATACTCCAGTAACAATTGATGTAGCAAGTAACGACACCGATCTTGATGGAATGATAGATCCTACAAGTGTTGTGATTGTTACTCCACCAACAAATGGTACGGTAACGATCGATCCTGTAACAGGAGAAGTAACATATACTCCGAACGCTGATTTTAATGGAACAGATACATTCGAGTATCAGATCTGTGATAATGGTGTTCCTGTACTTTGCGATACAGCTACGGTAACAGTAACTGTAGATCCAGTAAACGATGCTCCGATTGCAGAGGATGATTCAGAAATAACTTCTGAAGACACTCCAGTAACAATCGATGTAGCAAATAACGACTCCGATCTTGATGGAATAATCGATCCTACCAGTGTAGTGGTCGTGACTCCTCCAACAAACGGAACGGTAACAGTAGATCCTGTAACCGGAGAGGTAACGTATACTCCAAATCCTGATTTTGCGGGAACCGATACATTTGAGTATCAGATCTGTGATGATGGTGTTCCTGTTCTTTGCGATACAGCTACAGTAACAGTAACGGTAGATCCGATCAACGATGCTCCGATTGCAGAGGACGATTCAGAAACTACTTCTGAAGACACTCCAGTAACAATCGATGTAGCAAATAATGATACCGATCTTGATGGAATAATCGATCCTACTAGTGTAGTGGTCGTTACATCACCAGCAAACGGTACAGTAACAGTAGACCCTGTAACAGGAGAAGTAACATATACTCCGAATCCTGATTTTAATGGAACCGATACGTTTGAGTATCAGATTTGTGATGATGGTGTTCCTGTTCTTTGTGATACTGCAACGGTAACGGTGACAGTAGATCCGATCAACGATGCACCAGTAGCAGAAGATGATAGTGTTTCTACAGATGAAGACATGGCTGTTATTATTGATGTAACAGATAACGATACTGATATCGATGGAACGATCGATCCAGCCACAGTAACGATTGTGACAGCACCGACAAACGGTACGGTAACAGTAGATCCTGTAACAGGAGAAGTGACGTACACTCCGAATCCTGATTTTGCAGGAACCGATACATTTGAATATAATGTATGTGACGATGGTACTCCTGTACTTTGTGATACAGCAACAGTAACAGTAACAGTAGATCCAATAAATGATGGACCTATAGCGACAGATGATACGGCAAGTACTACGGAAGATACTCCTGTAGTAATCGATATAGTAGCTAATGATACTGACTTAGATGGAAGTATTGATCCTACCACAGTAACCATTGTAACACTTCCTTCGAACGGTACGGTAACAATCGATCCTGTAACAGGAGAAGTAACGTATACTCCAAACCCTGATTTTGCAGGAACCGATACATTTGAGTATCAAGTTTGTGATGATGGTGTTCCTGTAATATGTGATACTGCAACGGTAACGGTGACAGTAGATCCTATTAACGATGGTCCTGTTGTAGAAGACGATACAGTGAGTGTTGATGAAGATGATACAGTAACAATTGATGTAACAGCAAATGATACTGATATCGATGGAACGATCGATCCTTCTACAGTAACAATTGTGACGCCTCCAACCAATGGAACGGTAACAGTTGACCCAGTAACAGGAGAAGTAACTTATACTCCGAACCCTGACTTTAACGGAACCGATACATTTGAGTATGAAGTTTGTGATGATGGCACTCCAGTTGTTTGTGATACAGCAACGGTAACAGTAACAGTAGATCCTATTAATGATGGACCTGTTGTAGAGGATGATGTTGTAAGCACTGAAGAGGATACTCCATTAGTGATAGATGTAACAAATAATGATACTGATATCGATGGAGCGATTGATCCTGCCACGGTAACGATTGTAATACCTCCAACAAATGGAACGGTAACGGTAGATCCTATAACGGGTGAAGTAACCTATACTCCAAATCCTGATTTTGTAGGAACGGATACTTTTGAATATAATGTTTGTGATGACGGTACTCCTGTTATTTGCGATACAGCAACGGTGACTGTAACAGTAGATCCTGTAAATGATGGTCCTGTTGTAGAAGACGATACAGCGACTACTAATGAGGATGTTCCAGTCGTAATAGATGTAACGAATAATGATACTGATTTGGATGGAGCTATTGATCCTACTACAGTAACTATTGTAACGCTTCCGACCAACGGAACGGTAACGATCGATCCAATCACTGGTGAAGTAACATACACCCCAGACCCTAACTTTGTAGGAACCGATACTTTTGAATACAATGTTTGTGATGACGGTACTCCTGTTATTTGTGATACAGCAACGGTAACAGTAACAGTAGATCCTGTAAATGATGGTCCTGTTGCAGAAGACGATACAGTGAGCGTTGATGAAGATGACACGGTAGTAATAGATGTAATAGCAAACGACACTGATATCGATGGAACTATCGATCCAACTACAGTAACAATTGTGACGCCTCCAACCAATGGAACAGTAACAGTAGATCTATGCACTGTAGAAAGCAGACCAAGCCGTGAACAGAAA
>NZ_LRXL01000019.1 GCF_001637325.1 Cochleicola gelatinilyticus | reverse complement strand
TAAAAAGTTCAGTAATTAATACAAAAATATCGATGTTACTTTGCGGCGCTGCGAAGTGTTACGTAATCGTTGCGGCTGCATCTAAGCAAAGCGTGCTCTGTGAATGTGTCGCAACCGTGCATAACAACGCATAAAAACAATAAGCGCACTTCTGAATTCCTTCGGAATTCAATAGTTCTTAGTATCTTTAAAATTAATTCGAACAGTCGGTCCGTTTTGCAGCTTACTGTTCTTATGCAAACCGTTGTGCATAATGCAAAAAATCGTGCTAAACTTGGACATTTTTGCTGAAAAGCCAACCGCACAAACAGCACATTTGGTTTTTTGCCGACACACAAGCCAACGCTGAAAAAACCAAAAGAGCTGTTTTTTGCCAATGCTATAAATAGAATAATTTATTAAATTTGTTAAAACTTAAATTTCTTGAAAAAACTAACCGTAATTGATTTTTTTTGTGGAGCTGGAGGATTCTCAGAAGGCTTTCGACAAGCAGGTTATGAAATAATACAAGGCTATGATAATTGGCAACCTGCAATTAATACATTTAATCATAATTTCAAGACAGAATCATCTGTAAAAAACATTTTAGATTTTAAAGATTCAATTGATGAGATAGACAGTTTGCCCAATACTGATGTGATTATTGGAAGTCCGCCTTGCGTTTCATTTTCAAGCTCTAATATTTCTGGAAAAGCTGACAAAGAATCAGGTGTTACTTTAACCAAAGTCTTTCTGAGAATAGTTGCTGTGAAAAAATTTCAAAAAAATTCACAGTTAAAGGCTTGGTATATGGAAAATGTATCAAACTCAAGAAATTATTTAGCTGATTACTACACATTCAAAGACTTAGGCTTAGCAAAATGGGCAAAAAAAAATCGTTTAAGTCCAAATAAAAAAGCTATAATCCTTAAAGATAATCAACCTCTAATCAATTCAGCTGATTATGGTTCTTATCAATCACGCAAAAGAGCCATCTCAGGAGAAAATATTGATAAAAACAAGCTAATTATACCTAAACCAACGCATTCTAAAAATGAAAAGTCTGAGTTAGAGAAATGGAAAAGTTTAAAAAACCTTCTTGCTAAAATCCCAAGACCAAATTCAAAAATCTCTGAAAAAGAAATTGAAGACCCAATTTATCCATCTATAAAAATATCCCAATCAAATCTTTCAGATCAATTCTACGATACAGGTTTATATAAGAGTGAATGGAGGCAATCGAAGTATCTCAAAACTAATCATCCGTATATGGGAAAAATGTCTTTTCCTGAAAATTTAAATAATCCAAGTAGAACTGTTACTGCAACAAAAAGTGGTACTTCAAGAGAAGCTATTATTTATAAGTCTGAATACAATAGAAAAGGAAATGGCGAATTCAGGAACCCTACCGTAAGAGAAGCAGCGAGTATTATGGGTTTTCCTTATACATATCAATTTATAGGTTCTGCAAATAACAAATGGCGCCTTGTAGGTAATGCAGTTTGCCCTTCTGTAAGTCGAGCATTTGCAAATGAACTTTTAGTTCAACTAAAAAGACCACAGCTTAAGAATCACGTTTTAGATTTAGAAAATAATATTAATAGTGTCTATAACTTAAATACCTTTTCAGAAAATCTTTTTGAAAATCAACCTAAAAGGAATAAAAATTCAAGATTTAGAAGGCACGCAATTAAGGATGGTAATTTAACCGTCACGCTATCAAATTATAAGATTGATCAGAATAGCAAGACTAAAAATAAATGGTTTACTTCAATTCAATACGGAACTGGAGAAGGATTCCCTATTCAAAATGTACAAAACAACTATTATCGTAAAATAGAAGACGAAATCAAATCATTTAGAGGCGGAAGTAAATTTATTGAAATAATCAATAATGGGTTTACTGAATTAATTGGTTCAAAATCTGATTTACAATATATGTATGAAGTTCAAAAATCTATGGAGAATTTGATGGAGCCAACCGAATTAGTCGAAAAATTAGCAGAAATCATTAAACAAACAGACTTATCAAGTGAAAATTTTGAACAACACAATAAGAAAATTTTTAAAGAAAAAAGAGCTATCCCAAAAACTCAATTATTAGCACTTTATGCTATAAACAAAATATCTTCAACTGCAAACAGTCAATAGTTTATGAACAAGGAAACCAGAATTAAAAAAATTCAAGAGGTAATTGACAAAAACAAACAAAACGAAAACCTCTTGAAGCAAGAAATAATGTGGGAAGGGAAGCTTGAAATGAAAACAGTTTATAATATCCCTCTTGAATATCTAATATATAATAAATATAATGGCAGAATTCTAAGTAGGACAAAATCATTAGAAAAGCAAAAGCATTCGATAGATGCTGAAACGAAAGAAGGGAAGGAAAAAATTGAGCAATTACTATGGGATTCGAAGGAAGTTAGAAACAAAAAAACTGAAAAAAGTATTGAAGCATTTGGTCAGCAGAAAGTCGGGATTATAACAAGAGATGGAATTATAATTGATGGAAATAGACGAGCAATGCTTTTAAATAAAATAAAAAAATATGATTATTTCAAGGCAATAGTGCTACCTGTAACATTAGAAGAAAGCCCAATAGAAATTGAAAAGTTGGAAACAACCTATCAAATGGGAGAAGATGAAAAGCTAAGGTATAATGCGATTGAAAAATATTTGAAAGCCCGAGAAATTTTAAATAAGCTTAAATCGAATTATTCAAAAGATGAAGCAATGGCTAAAATTGCTGAATGGATGGGAGAATCGGTTTCAACTATAAAAGGCTATCTTGATGTTTTTAATACAATGGATCAATATCTTAGACACTATGACTATGATGGAATCTATACGCAGTTAGATGATAGAGAAGATCAATTTATCAGTCTTACTAATTGGGTGGATAATTTTTATGGAGGCAATAGTCGTAAACCTTTTGGCGGTTATACAGATTTTGATGTCGATGATTTAAAGGCTATTGCATTTGACTATATCCGTGTCAAATATGAAGGTAAAGAATTTAGATTATTAGCTCACGGTATGAGTGAAAATCATTTTTTTGGCAATAAAGAAATCTGGAATAGCTTTAGCGAAGCACATTTTAACCAAATATCTAATGTTGAGGAATTAGAAATAAATTTTGACTCACCAGATCTAAAGCGTCATCTTGATGATCGTGATGCAAAGTTTAAAAATCTCGTTAAAGATGATTTTCAAGATAATGTTGATCGACACAATCAAAAATTAGAGTATAATAGAGCTGCTGACAAACCTGAAAAAGGAATAAAACGTAGCATTGAATCTTTTGATTCAATAAATAAAGGTCACAAGAATTTTTCTAATCCAGAAGTTCAAGATTTAGTTGAGAAATTAGGGAATAAGGTATTTGACTCACTAAACCGAAGTTCACCAACAAGAATTTTATCTCATATCATAAGTTTGTTAAAAAATATTGAAGCTTCAAATATCCCTGAAGATGAAATTGAAAGTTTAAAAGAAAAAACTAAAGAAATTCAAAGTTTAGGTTACCGCTTACATAAAGAATTATGAGCAGTATTCGAATAGATATTTTACATAAAGAAAAAAACTCATTTTATGTTTTAACTGGTTCTACCGATTTAATAACAAAAAATCGTAGGCTTTCAATTTCTTTAAATCGTTTGAATTTTATCAGAGACGAAGACAAATTATTAATTCCATTTGAGGAAGATTCACAAGTTCAAGTTTTACAAGAAATTCAAAATTTACTTTCAAGGGCAGAAATAAAATCAAATTTATCCGAAAGCACATCACAAGCAGTAAAAAGTTTCGACAGAGAAGAAAAACTATTTGCTGAATTTGAAGAAAACGCAAATTCAATAAGAAATAATGAATTCAGAGACAATCCAGAATTAGTAGAAAAATTTACTGAATTTAAAAATTCAATTGATAAGAATTTAGTAAGAACTCTATATCCTTTACAGTTGCTTTCTGCTTTTCATATGGCTTTTGCTCAAAACTCTTGTAATTTTGCTGTTCCAGGTGCTGGAAAAACCTCTATCGTTTATGGTGCATATGCCTACCTAAAAAATTTACCCGAAAATCATAGTCAAAGAGTAGATAAACTATTAGTCATAGGTCCATTATCCTCATTCGCACCTTGGGAAAATGAATATAAATCTTGTTTTGGTTTTAGTACATCGTTTCAAAGATTATCAGGAGATAGTACTATTTCCAAAGATGAAAAACTTGAGCATCTTTATTCTGGAAACCCTGCTGAAGTAACACTTATTTATCACGGCGGAGTTCCAAATTTGCAAAACAGTATTACTGACTTTTTAAAAACCAATCGTACAATGGTCGTGGTTGATGAAGCGCATCGTATCAAAAATCACGAAGGTGTATGGGGAAGAAGTGTTACTGAGATTTCTAAAGAAGCTATTTCTCGCGTTATTTTGACAGGAACACCTGTTCCAAACGGTTATCAAGATATTTATAATTTATACAAATTTATCTATCCTTACAAATACAAAGAAATTTTAGGATTTCACTACCAAAATCTTCAGGATTTAACTGTTAACAGCTTACCTGAAAGCAATAAAGTTGAAGAACTAAAAAATAACATATCGCCCTTCTTCATTAGAATAAAAAAAGAAGATCTAAAACTTCCACAAGTAATCGAGAATGTTATTGAAGTTCCTATGGATACACATCAAAGGGAGATTTACGACTTTATTGAAGAGCAATACGTGCAATCCTTTAGAGAAAATCAATCTGCCACAGTTAAAGACGTTTTAAATAGGGCTAAACTTATAAGGTTAAGACAAGCATCAACCAATCCGTCATTATTAAGTAGAACACTTATCGATTCATTAGAGCAAGGTGGAGACTTCTCAGATCAAGATCCAAATACGAGTTTTACATCTGGATATGATGAGTTCGTTAGTGATGCAGAATTTTTTACCAAAATCGTAAACTATCACAAACTTGCAGTACCTGAAAAATTTAATACAATCCTCAATCTTTTAAATGATGTAATTTTAATTTCAGGAGGAAAAGCAATTATATGGACGATATTTATCCAAAATGCAAAAGAACTAAAAGCATATTTGGAATCAAATGGAATTAAGTCAAAGTTATTGATTGGAGAAATTCCTCAAGCATCTCGTGAAATAACAATTGAAAAATTCAACAATCCTAAGAATATGGATTTTCGCGTAGTGATTGCAAATCCATTCTCTGTAGCTGAATCCATTTCTTTACATAAAGGATGTCACAATGCGATATATCTCGAAAGAGATTATAATGCATCCAATTTTATACAATCTAAAGATCGAATTCATAGGGTTGGTCTTGATGAGGATCAAATCACAAATTATTATTATGTCATATCTCAAAATTCTATCGATTCCGTAATAAATAATCGATTGAACGACAAGATTGAGCGAATGGAAAAAATCATAAATGATGACATTCCATTGTTTTCGAGAATCAACGATAATGACGAAACCGATATTATTAAAGCTCTTTTAAAAGATTATGCTAAAAGATCTTAGAAAATTTGATAATCTTGGTACGCCAAATTTTTTCTTTGAGTTATTAACAACACTTAAAGTTTCTGAAAAACAAAAATGGCAAATTGATGATATAAACAAACTCTTTTTTAACAGAGTCATTGATAATCGTTCAGTTTTTGAAGGTTGTATATTACTTGCTCTTCGAATAAATCTAATTGAAGAAGTTAAGGGCTATATAGAACTCAATCAGAAATTTGAGAATTATTTGAACAGTAAGAGCCAAATGAATGATAAATTCGTAGAACGGCTTTTTTTGAGTCTTGAAGCAGTTAATGAAATTTACGAAATATTCAGTTCAGAAAATTTTTCCCAAGATATAGTGTATAATTCCTTACAGTTAAAAAGCTCAGCTTTTGGCTTTAAGTATGCAAACTTAAAACAACTCTTAATAGATTTTAATGTTTTAAAGGTTCATCCAACTAATCAAATTAACAAACTAATCATTAACACCCGTTACAAAAAGATTTTTGACAAAGTAATTCTTCCTCAAATAAAAAAAAGAAAAATAGGAATAGAAGAATTTAAAAAATCTATGGAGCAGCAACAAATATATGGCGAAGAAGCTGAAAAATTTGTTTTGAAATATGAACACAATCGATTGAATGGTATTAAAGAAATTCAATGGATAGCAGAATATATAGTCAATGCTGGTTATGATATAGCATCTTTTAATAGTGTTGAAGATAAAAAACCTACGCGTTTTATTGAGGTCAAATCTTACGAAGGAGAAAAACCTTATTTTTTTTGGTCAAGGAATGAAATGGATGTTGCTAAAAGGAAACTTACTGAATATTGGCTCTATTTAATAAATCGAAAAGAAATTAATCAAGATGATTATGAACCTTTGTGTATACAAAATCCAAGCGTAGAAATTTTAGATAATGCTGAATGGGATAAATCTATTGATAAATATAAAATTGTATTTAATGGATAAGCCAACGCTAAAAGCCATACACATTTACAGTCGCTACAGCCAACGCATCACCAAAACTGTAAAAGAGTATGTCTTGCCAACGCACACATTTAAACTGAATTAAAAAACGAATAAAAACCAAGCAGAACGCAAAAGCACTATGCACAACAAAGTATAAAAATAATAGGGCGCTTTTGGCTTAATCCAAAGGTAATTTCTGTGTCTGCAAAGTCGCCATATTTTTAATTTTAGTATTTTTAGTGCAGAAAAGTTTAAAAAGAAAAATTAAAAATATGGCTTGTGGCTCAACCGAATGGAAACAGCCTACTTTCTGCCCTACTATTCTTATACAAAACCGTTGCCACACATTTGAAAAAAATGAATATCAAGAAAATTTTATTATTTATTATCTCAATTACAATATTTGGTTGTGGTTGCAACGACGACGGTTTTGAGAGTTTTGAATTAACTGAATTCGAGCGAAGTTTAATTCCCTTTACTACCGAACAAAATGTACAATTTATCAATCAAGAATCTGAATTACTTGATGCGACAATAACGGCGAAAACAATAGATAATTTCAACTTGAATTCATCTGATGACGAGAGCTGTATGGTAACATTAGTAGAATCTCACAGAAATCAATTGATATTAAATGGAACTGGACAGGACTTCTTTGTTTTTGTACAAAAATCGAGAAACTTAACAGAATTTATAATTACGTCAGGAGTAAGGGATTTTGCAATTGATGGTTGCGAAACCAATTTTGAAACAATCGTACAAGCAACTACGAATTACACAAGTGATGGTTTTTCTTTTGAAAATGTCTTTATTCTCGAAAATTGCGGAACGGAAAATTTAATATCTACATTTATTTATTCCTCTCAGAATGGAATCGAATTTATCAAATATGATAATGGCAATTATTTAAAACAAGTGGAATAAAAAACGTGTGGCAACACCGTATATAGCTCATAGCTAATTAGTTTCTTAATCGAAGTTAAGGCATATTTGCGAAGTCCGCCAAATTTTTTAATTTGGCTTATTGGAAAGAAAAGATAATAAGAAAATTAAAAAATTCGGCTCAAGCTTAACCGAAAATAATCGATAATTTGCACGCTACGAGCCATATACTAGACCGTTGTGTGCAATTACCGAAAACCGACAATGTCAATGCTCGTATATAAATATAGAAGTGGAACAGACGATGATATAAAAGCTCTTGAGAACAATCAATATTGGTCATCTTCTATTGAACAATTAAACGACCCTTGTGAAGCAATTACCGACACAAAAAAAGTAAAAAAATTACTGAATTATATTGGACAAAAAGTTGGAGCTAAAACCAAAGAAGATTTTGAGTTGATTAATGATAATACCGACAAGGTTCTATCAATGGACAATAAAATGGGTATTTATTCACTTTCTAAAACACCATTAGATGAATTACTTTGGGCTCATTACGCCAATTCACATAAAGGATTCTGCATAGAATATGATTTGGACATTTTACTAAAAAACGACGGAGAAAATCACATACATTCTTTTCCTGTTCTATATTCAAATAAACCTGCAAGTTTTAGTTTTTTGGACCTTATAAGAAATAAACAAAATAGTATGATAAAAAAGTTCGCTTTTCATAAATCAAAAAGATGGGAATACGAACAAGAACATAGAATCGTTACAAGCAAAATTGGATTGAATTCCTATAATCACAAAGCACTAAAATCAATATATTTTGGTCTGAAAATTAGCGAATCAGATAAATATAAAATTATAAACCTATTACGATTACGAGATGTTAATTTTTATCAAATTGAATTAGAAAAAAACAGTTACTCATTTAAATCTATAAAACTTGAAACCAAAACAGAACTGGAATCTCATTATTTAAAACAATTGCCAACTTCCATAACAAATGGAAAAATTATAGAATTTGAAATCTTAAAACAGAAAATTTTCAACTTTTCAGGAATTGGAGAATTTAAAGTTATGTTGAAACAAGAGCTAAATAATACAGAAATAGAACTTTTAATGAACTATCTGAAAAAGAACTTATTTTGTGACGGAAAAACATTGTTTTTTGAGTTTTTTACTGACCTAAAACAAATTGAAAATTTACCTTGGGTTTCAGCAACAATTAAAAAAGAAAAAATTGAAATACAGTTTAACTATTAAAATAACTGCACACAACACAGTATATAAAAAATTGCTATTTTTAGCTAAACCAAAGTTAGTTGCTCGTTTGCTTGCTTCTGATTTTCCTTCGGAAAATCCTCGCACACAAACACGCAACATTTCATATACATAAACGTTAGCATAAATTGCTCCGAAAAAATCCATCGGATTTTATTCAGTCGCAATTTATTCGAGAAAAGACATAGACCTAACCGAGCATTACCTGAAACGGATTGCGCAAAATAAGATGACGGAAT
Source organism: Cochleicola gelatinilyticus (assembly GCF_001637325.1). GTDB lineage: Bacteria > Bacteroidota > Bacteroidia > Flavobacteriales > Flavobacteriaceae > Cochleicola > Cochleicola gelatinilyticus. The sequence goes on along the minus strand of NZ_LRXL01000019.1, from coordinate 3,611 downwards.
TGAAAAAAATATGAATTCTAAATTATACGGAATTTAATACGGAACGGAATCTAAACTTTGTAATGCGGCAAGCTGGAATCGAAATGGCGAAACGCAATCAATACGTGAAAATATTGCGGTAGCACGCAGTCGATACGGCAAAACGTAACTGTTGCTCGAGCAGATTAACGGGAACAGTATGTGCTTACTCGCATGTGTCGCAAAATATGCTAACACCGGCTATAAGTAATGCGGGTAATATCGTTTAATCGAAAGTTTCGGTATATTTGGAAGACCGCCAAATCTTTTTGATTTGGCTTTTGAAATAAAAAGATAAAAACAAAACAAAAAGATTTAGGCTAATGACGGTTCGAAAAGTAAGTACGCTTCCCTCCCGCACTCCTCATAGCCAAACCGTTAGCATAAATTGCTCCGAAAAAATCCATCGGATTTTATTCAGTCGCAATTTATTGGAGAAAAGATATAGACCTAACCGAGTGTTACCTGAAATAGATTACGCAAAATAAGATGACGGAATTGAAAAAAATATGAATTCTAAATTAGACGGGATTTAATACGCAACGGAATCTGACTTCTATAATGCGGCAAGTTGGAATCGAAATGGCGAAACGGAATCAATATGTGAAAATATTACGGTAGTACGTAATCGATACGGCAAAACGCAACTGTTGCTGGAGCAAATTAACGGGAACAGTATGTGCTTACTCACATGTGTCACAAAATATGCTAACACCGGCTATAAGTAATGCGGGGAATATCGTTTAATCGAAAGTTTCGGTATATTTGGTTGATCCGCCAAATCTTTTTGATTTGGCTTTTGAAATAAAAAGATAAAAACAAAAAAAAAGATTTAGGCTAGAGACAGTTCGAAAAGTAAGTACGCTTCCCTCCCGCACTACTCATAGCCAAAACGTTAGCAGTTATTAAAGACCAACATTATCAAAAAATTATAAATGCGAGTATCAATATCAGAAGAATCTCATTTTATTGCCCATTATTTAGCAAAATACGCTGACTCTTATGAAACTCTGAATCTTGGAAATAATACTCAAACACATAATGCTATTTGTGAAGTACTTGACATTACGGAATCGTCATTTAGAAGATTGAGAGACGAATATGACGGATTTTATGAAAACAGAAAAGGATTTCCTAATCCTGAAAGTCGGAAATCTAGAGTTGAATATAAAAGTCGATTTGAGAATATTGAGCAGAAAGAATATTTGAGAGAAATAAAATCGATTTTACTAAAAAACAAAATTGACATAAAATATGACGAAATTAATCTCGAAGAAAGTCTATACGAAGGTGGAAAAGTAAGAATTGAAATTAACAGGTATGAACGCAGTACAAAAGCAAAAAAGGAATGTTTAAAGCATTATGGTAGAAAATGTGTTCTTTGCGGATTTGAAGACAAAAATTCCAAATACACAAACATCGAAATTATCGAAGTACATCACTTGAAACCTATATCGGAAATCAACGAAGAATATATTGTAAATCCAATTGAGGACTTGAGACCAGTTTGCCCGAATTGCCATCGGGCTTTACATTCAAAAGTTCCTGCTTATAGTATCGAAGAATTGAAAATTGTGCTAAATAACAACTGCTAACAACGTATAAACGCAATTACGGCGGATTCGACTGCGTCAGAATCCACTCGGAATTGCTAACACCTGTTCTTAACCGAAATTTTGTGTATTTTTAATCCGTAACTGACGTTTATACCAACCGTTAGGCAACATTTGGAAAAAACAAATTTTATACTTACTTTTGACGTTAGTAACGCAAAGTAATACTATGATTATTTCATTTGGCTCGAAAGAAACTGAACAGATTTGGAACGGAATCCGTGTCAAAAAAATGCCGATTGAAATTCAGAAGGTTGGTCGTCGGAAATTGAGAATGTTGAACAACTCACAAGATATTGCTGATTTAAGAATTCCGCCCTCAAACCGACTTGAAAAGCTGACTGGAAAATTAAAAGATTTTTATAGTATTCGGATTAACAAACAATGGAGAATTATCTTCATTTGGAATAATGGAAACGCAAGTCAGGTAGAAATAATTGATTATCATTAAAAAAAAGTAAAACAATGGAAAAGTTAGCAAATGTACACCCAGGAGAAATCTTGAATTATGAATTTCTTGAGCCTTTGGAAATCACAGCATACCGACTTTCCAAGGACTTGAAAATTCCGCAAACACGAATATCAGAAATCGTAAAAGGAAATCGCAGAATTACTGCGGACACAGCTTTGCGATTGAGTAAGTATTTTGGAAATTCGGCAAAGTTCTGGCTCGGACTTCAAGACGATTATGATATCGAAGAAGAAAAGGAATCTAAAGAATCTGAACTGAACGAAATAAAGCAATACGGAAATAAAAACGTTGCCTAACAATGTATAACCGCAATTACGGCCAAATGATGGTTAAATGTATTTGAATTCTTACAAAATCAATCCTAATTCTGAAAAATCCGTACCTTAAAACCCCTAACTGACGGTTATACGAGACCGTTCTACGCAATTTGACCAAACAATTAACTGAAATACAATAATTAAACAAATTTTATGAAAAAAAACATTTTCCCAATTCTTGCAATTGGACTTATGACCTACAGCTGTAATGCACAACAAAAAACATCTGACTTCAAAACCGAAACGGAAAAATGGAAAAAAGAACTTCTTGCAAGTGGCGAAGTTGGAAATCCTTGTAGAGAAGATAATGATTGGCAGAAATGGCAAGAAGAAAACCCAAAAGCATATTTTGGATTACAAGAAATTCAATCAAGTGAATCGGATTTTAATTCTGATGGAATTAAAGATGGACTTTTCTATTTTCCTGCTGAAAATTGTGTTGGCGGAAATGGAACTGACTCTGATTTCGGAATGTTAGTTTATTCAAATAATGGTGAATTACTTACAAACAAAAATATAACTCAAACAATCGAAAACGGAATAAAAACCGAATTAGCTAAAATTAATATCAACGGTGTTTACAAAATATATATTCATTATAAAGGACTTGGTAAAACAATAATTGGAGAATATTTTGCTTGGGCAGAAGATGATGCGAATTGCTGTCCAAGTGGAAATGGGACTTTTGAATATAATCCTGTTGAATTAACAACGGAAATAAAAAACAAATCGAAATAAAAACTGCGTAGAACAACGTGTATAATTAATGGCTTGTTTGAGCTTGCTTACGAAAATCCTCGCGGATTTTCTATTCGGTTTTTATTTGCTAAATTAGGTGCTTAAACACGCCACTAATCATACACAAAACCGTTACAAGTAATGGCGCCCGTAACGCAAAAATTCTCCAAGCATTTCGCAACTGAAACTATAAAATTACGCTGAACTGACAAGCCGCACGCAATCTGAACGCTTAATAAAACTTCTGAATAAAAATTGTTCGCAGCGAAACGGAAGCGGAAACTTAATGAAGACAACACGACTTATAAAACTGATTGGACAGTACATTTAATTCAATGGTCGGATTACTGAAAACGGGAAATGTTGAGAGAGTTATTTAGTTTTATAAGCCTAAAAGTTCAGTAATTAATACAAAAATATCGATGTTACTTTGCGGCGCTGACCATTGTAGAG
>NZ_LRXL01000017.1 GCF_001637325.1 Cochleicola gelatinilyticus | reverse complement strand
ATTTCCATTAAGTTTCCGCTTCGGTTTCGCTGCGAACGATTTTAAGTCAGAAGTTTTATTTGGCGTTCAGATTGCGTGCGGCTTGTCAGTTCAGCGTAATCTTTTAGTTTCAGTTGCGAAATGCTTGGAGAATATTACGTCACGGGAGCCATCGTGCATAACGTTGTTGTATATGGTTTGTTGCGTGTTTCTAGCAACTAATTTAATAAATAATTACCGACTAAGAAAGTCCGCGAGGACTTTCGCAAGTAGGCAAGAAGCTAGCAATAAATTATATACAGTGTTGGCAGTAGTTTTTATCTTTTCATTTCTACTTCCATTATTCCTTGTCCGTTTTCTTCTAAATATTTTAACAAGACTTCTTGAAAAGCGCCAGTTCCATTGTCGCTATTAGTGAATATTATAAGACCTTGTTTTGTCTTTGGTATAATAAAAGCGATTGTATGTACTCCTATATCATCTCCTCCGTGAACCATTGCAAAATCCTTATTTGAATTAATATTTTCATCAATCCACCAACCTAAACCAAAATGTTTAAAATCGTTTATTCTAACCTGTTCAGATACAATCTCTTTAAATAAATTTTTGGATAGACCAGCTCCATTTACTAGATAATTTACGAATGTTGTATAGTCTTCAATAGTTGTTAATAAATCATCTGCTCCATTTGCAGTATTGTTTTTTAAGATAGGATATAATTCTCCTCCTTTTTCTGTGTGCCATTTTGCAAACCTAGATTCGTATTGTTCTTTCCAAACAAAATTAGTATTAAACATTTTAAGAGGCTTAAAGATTAATTCGTCTGCCAATTGCTGTATACTTTTATTGAATTTCTTTTCCAATACCTTTCTTAAGTATTCAAATCCTTCTCCTGAATATTGATATTTTGTTCCTGGCTCAAATTCAAAACTTAATTTACCATTTTCATTATTTCCTCTCCAATTAGAAAATCCTGTTTGATGGCTTAAAATAATTCTTGCTGTTAGTTTTTTTGCTCTTGGGTCATTAATTATGTCTGGATCTATATAATATTTATATAAATCTTCATCTAAACTTAATTTACCTGAATCAATTAGTTTTAAGGCTACAAAAGCAGTAATTGGTTTAGCTAATGAAGCAACATTCCAAATCGTGTTTTTGGGTGCTGTTTTTCCTTTTTCTAATTCGCCAAAAACACTAATTTGTTTAATCTTTCCATCTTCAATATATCCAATTCCTAATGCAGGAATGCTCTTTTGCTCTAGCCATCTTTCTGTTTCTTCCTTGTCGCTAAATAATAATTTGCTGTCAATTGGCCTGTCAATGTCTTTATGGTCATAACTTAAGCCTTTACTTAATTTCCAACTTCCATTTTCAAGAATCCATAAGTGAGTAAATTTTGCTTCACTTGTTAAGTATTCTTCTTTGTTTTTTTCTATAGCATAGAAACTATGTGTACCTGTTTGAATTGCACCATATAAAACGCCATTATTATTTAAAGGAAAAATGTCCAATGATTTTTTATCTATTATTCTTTTTGGTTTATAGTCTAACTTACAAAGTCCATTTTCTATTTTTTGAATAAATTCAGCCTTTGATTTTGTAATTCCTGCTTGGTCGTGATAAAACTCGAAGTTATCACTTACTAGTTCTTTAAATTGTATGATGTCACAATTATTAAAACCAATATTAAAAAGAAGACTATCTTTTTCTTTTATTGTTTTGTTTAGTTTAGATGATTTTTCAACTTGAGCATTTGCTAATATTGTTATGAATAATAGAAGAATTAGTATGAAATGTTTTTTCATTATTTGAATTTTATATTTGATGCAAAATTCATTTTTTCTTTTAAGAAAGCGAGAAAATAACCTGACAAATTCCCGACAATAAATTGTCGTGTTTATAATATATTGAAATTCAGGCAAATATACAGCTTGTTGTTTTTTTCTATTTCTGCTGTGTTTCTAATAACAACATATAGGTTGATTATTATTAAAGTTAGCATAACAAGCGGAATGATTTCTTTACTAAAAGAAAACCACTTTGATAAAAAAGCAACTAATATTGTGACAATTAGGAAAGACAATGTCCATAATATTTGAATAGAAACGATTTGTTTTGTAACAGTATTGATTTCCTTTTTCCAACGCATAAAAATTAGTGGTATAATTATGCTACCAAAAGGAACTATCAGCAATATTATAGAAGATAAATTAATATATTTAGTAAGTTGTTTGTTGATTTTTTCGGGCTCTTTATTTTCTTTTAATAAATCTTCTTTGCTTATTCCTAATGTTTTAGATAAACTTTCTAATGTATACCCTTTTGGTTTTACACCAGATTCTATTCTTTGTATAGTTCTTACAGAAATACCTGATTTTGTAGCCAACTCTTCTTGGGTTAAGTTTAGTTTTTCTCTATGCTCTAAAAGTGTCGACATTTTTAAATTTAGTTTTAAAGTTTAGCAATCTCTGTCTCGGTTCTCAAATTACTGCCAACGGTCTTGGGTATGCGCAGTGCGGGAGTAAGCTTTCACTTTCTGTTCTAGCCGGCACTGAGCCAAAACTTTTTATTTTGTTATTATTTTTTAGTGTCAAATAGCCAAATCAAAAGATTTGGCGGGTTAACCAAAGATACCTTTAATTTTCGAACAAGCTCAAACCCCCGCATTGCGCATTACCCATTGTTGCCCACAGTATTTTTCGAAACGTAATGTTTTCAATGCTTTGATAAATTCCGCTTGAGTTTTTTCGTTTAAATACCATCCATAGAATCCAATTCCGATTTTATTATATTTTTCTTTGCTACCAGTTAAACTGTCAATATATATTCCAGTTCCTCCGTAACCCTTGTTTCTAGGTGTAATTATTTTTGCTTTGAAACAATCAATAGAGTCTAATTCAGTTTGGTACTGCAAGTATTCTTTAAAATCGACATCTGTTTTAAACAAATCGTCGACAATTAGATGTTTGGTTTTCGGTAATAATTGGCGTTCTTTCTTTGTGAGTTCTGCTAATCCGATAGAATCATAAACCATTGGAAAATCACTTCTACTTAAATCAGCAGAGTATCTTCCAAAATCAAAATTTAACGAATCGTTTTTATCCGTTATTATTCCGCCAACATAACTATCAATTCCTTTTCTTTCGTATTTATTCCATTTTTCAGGAACGGTAATTTTAAATTGTCCAAAGTCAATAACCTTATATTTCGGACTTGCACAAGAGCACATCAGAAGTATGATTATTATTGACAGCAGTTTTTTCATATTGTGGGCAACGGTTTGGGTATGGCTCGTTGCGTGTTAAAAGGTACGGACTTTTATAATTAGCACGAGCAGAAATTTTTACATTTTGTTTTTAATTTTTACCTGCAAAAGCCAAATTTAAAAATTTGGCGGATTCGCAAAATTTCCCTAACCTTCGATTAAACCACGACCTAGCTATGAGTTATACCCGTTGTTGGAGATAGTTATTTATTTTTTATAACATTAAAAATTTCCTTTATGACACCTCCTGAAATTCTATTAGAATAAAATTTAAGAATCTCCTGATGATGTTTTTCTAATATTTCAATTGTTAAAATATTTTTCGGAGAAGAGAAAGTCTTAATAACATTTTCTTTTTCCAAAATTTTCAATAAAGAGTCTAGCTTTATAAATTTTCTTTGATACAATTGATTTACTTTAGGATAAATTTTTCTCACTACAATCCCATTGCTACAAAAATGAGAGAAAAATTGATGTAAATCCGATATAATTTTACTGTCTTTATTTTTGTTGAGGAATTTAGATTCTGAAATCACTCTTTTAAATGATTCATCAGAACCTTTTATATTTACAAAATTAGATTCCTTTGCGCCCGTATTAATTTTTTTACTCTTGTGAATTTTATAAAAACTAGAATTGTAGAACTTTGTGTTTATATCAAATTTACATTCCCAAAAGTAATCATAAGAACTTATATACGCGTTTTCAAAAATAGTATTAGAGAAATCAAATATTATTTTATTATTATCATTACAGGATAAATCAATTATATTAAGAGATTCTATTACTCCATCAGTTTTTCCAAAAAATTCAACCAATAATTTTGTGTTTAATTCACTATTATAATCATTATTTATTACATTATTTTTTAATAAAATTATAAAAAGAGAGGAGATAGATTTGTTTTTTGCTACTGTACTGATATCGGACTTACTTTTAATTTCTTCTTGAAGAACTAAGAATCTATAAACTAAATCTTCTTGTTCAATACTAATTCTTTCAGATATATCGGAAGTAAAAGAGGAATTAAAGGAGATTAGATTTAAAAATATATCAATGTGATTATTATTAATTTTTAAATCATTTGTATTAAATAGATTATTAAGATATATACTTTTTATATGATTTTTGAAAAAATCATATTTAAACTTAATGAAATCACTTGAGCTATCAATAATAGGATGAGATAAAAAACTTTCAATCTGTCTATCGTTAATATCTATTTTTTTTAATCTCTTGCAAACACTGTGAAATTCATTCTTCTGAATATTTTTATTTGCAATTTCATAGAACACTGCTAATTGTTGATCTACAGCTACTTGTTCTGTTCTCTGCTCTTCCCTTACGCAAAGTTTACCAAGTATAAAATCATTTTTTATATCCTGTTTTAAAATAATTGAGTTAAAATCTGGATCGTAATAATCCCCATTTTCTGTAGAATCTTCAATTATAAAAGAAACACATTCTAGCGCGTATGGTATAAAGTCATTGTTTGATATGTCTCCTAAAATTGATTCGGAGATTTTCATAGCCTTCTTTACTAATTTAGGAGAATTAGGATACAAGTTGTTAAAATATTCTAAAGCTTTATTCTTGTCAAATGGTAAAATTTCGATTTCTTGTGTGTTTGGAAATGAAGATTTTGAGATATTCCAAAAATGATTACGTGAGGTAAGTATAACTTTCCCATTTCCTACACCATCAGTAAAATTTTGTATTGTTTCAAAGAAGTTCGTAATATTAAATCGCTCTCCAAGTCTAGATATTATCTCGTCTAAGCCATCAATTATTATAACTAGATTTCCGTTATCAATGTTAATTCTGAATAAATCATAACTTAAAGAAGGAGCGGAATTTTTACTTACACTACTTTCATAAAAAGAATACAAATTAATATTATCATTATTATGTGTTAAATGTAAGATGGAGCTTGAAATTTTTAGTGCGTCAATATAGATAGCTTTGGTTTTGTTAGCACTATTATTAATCCTATTTGTTAATTCCTTCGCAAGTGTTGTTTTGCCTATTCCCCCAGAACCAGTAATAATCAAAGTTGGAGAGTTTTTTTTATATAACCAATTATCAAAAAAATTAAAATTATCAAATTTCTTTTTTTGATAGGATAAATTTGGAGGAATAAAAGATGTGTTTTTATATGTTTGTTTATTATTAAAATAAGAACATGTCAAATTCTCCCATATAAAATCATCTATGTAAAATATATTGGTGTCCTTACTCACTAGTTTTTTTATATAATCTATTCTTTTTTCTTGAACATATCGCTTTCTTTTTTGATAAAGAATAAAGTATTCTTCGTTATTTTTTATAAAGTTTTCATGGATAAATTCTAGGGTATTTTTAATATAGATATTTTCATAAAGATAGACACAAAAGATGCTGGATCCAGTTAAATTTTTTAGTTCATAAAGTTCAAAACCTATCTTGTTTTTCTCATAACTCTCAACTTTATGAAAGTTTGAATTGTATAATTTTAAAATTGTTTCTACGTCAGAATATTTTTTAATTAAATCCTGTTCTTTTTCCTTAATTTCAATATAATTATCGAAAAAGAATGTATCTATAATATGTGATACTTCTTTAGCATCAAAAATTTTATTCAAGGAATTTTCTATTGGTAATTTAGAATTAGTTATTTCATTAAAAGCAATAGTTGTTACGGGAATTTTTAGCTCAATTGCTTTATTCAAAAAATCATTCTGATCGTAAGAAGAACAATTGTGTTTTTCATAATTTTCACTATATAGTACAATTAAAGAATCAATATCATTTGGTAAGGATTTATTGTAGGATATATTATTTTCTTTTGAAAATATTAGATTATTTGAAACAACATCTATTTGATTCTTTTTTAATTGTCCGATTATTGATTTTGCTAAAACAGTATCTTGTTCAACAAATGAAATTCCAATTTTTACTCTCCTAAGATATGTTTTATCGTTTTCAATAAATAACCTTTCATTTTCAAAAACGAACCTATTTAAAATCAATGTATGTTGCTCTAAAATATTTATTATTTTTGATATATTATCCTCCTTTAGTGCTTTTACAGCCAACTCTTCTAAAGCGCTAAAACGTGAATCTAAATTGGCATCTCTTTCAGGTCCAAATAAATTTTCTTCGATTAAATTTCCTATAAACGGAATTATTTTAATCAATTCAGATACATTCCTTTTCTGAAATTCTTTATTATTCTGTATTTTCTTCGCTAGGCGCTTGAATTCTGATATTTCGTTCATCTGTTATAATTATCTCCAACGGTTTTGTGTATGATTAGTGGCGTGTTTAAGCACCTAATTTAGCAAATAAAAACCAGATAGAAAATCCGCGAGGATTTTCGTAAGTAGGCGAGAACCAGCCATTAATTATACACGGTGTTGTACCACGTATTTTTTTACGACACCCAAGTTCCTTTTATTTTGTCAATTTTCCAATTTCCGTTTTCGTCTTTTCTAATAAAAATTCGACAGCCACTTCCATTTAGGCGACCTTTTGCAAAGCCTGCATTCAGTACTCCGAACGATTTTGTATTATCAAATAAAATTCGAGAAAATGATAATGAACCTTTAAAGTTGAAATCATATTTAGTTGTCCAAAATTCACGTCTTTCTGGAAATTCAGATAATGGTTTATACCTTAATTTTCTATTATCCGATTTTAGCTTGTCAAAATCCACTTTAAATCCGCTTTCCAGTTCAAAGTCTTTTGAGTCAACAACAAGTTTTTGGTCATTAAAATGATTTATCAATTCATACATATCTTCTCTTTCAAATCGGTTTATTGAATCAGGAAAAGCTATGTAAATCAAAGTCGTATCATTGATTATTGAATCTCGTCTTTCTTTCCAGTTATTTAGTTTAATTCGATAATCATCTGACTTTTCCCATTGCTCAAGTGCTTTGTTATATCCATTTTTTGTATCAAAACCTTTTTCATTCAGATAGTCTGGTGAAGGTGGTGGTGGCGTTGGAATTAGTCGAATGTCATCATACATTTTTGCTGAAAGTTCTGGAAATAAATCATAGAACACTTTTTGCTCAAATTCCAAATCGGTTTGTTCAGTTTTTTTCTGTTCACAATTAAGTAAAGAGAAAGAAATCATCAGTAAAATCAGTATTTGAGGCAGTTTTGTCATATGTGGTACAACGGTTTGCATAAGA
>NZ_LRXL01000016.1 GCF_001637325.1 Cochleicola gelatinilyticus | reverse complement strand
AATCAGTTTTATAAGACGTACTGTATCCATTAAGTTTTCGATTCCGTTTCGCTACGAAATTTTTTTAGTCAGAAGTTTTATTTAGGCTAAAGATTGCGTGTGGCTTTACAGTTCAGTATAATTTTTTAGTTTCAGTTGCTAAATGCTTGGAGAATTTTTACGATACGGGAGCCATCGTGCATAACGGTTTGCATAAGAACAGTAAGCTGCAAAACAGACCGACTGTTCGAATTGAT
>NZ_LRXL01000015.1 GCF_001637325.1 Cochleicola gelatinilyticus | reverse complement strand
TGCAGCCGCAACGATTACGTAACACTTCGCAGCGCCGCAAAGTAACATCGATATTTTTGTATTAATTACTGAACTTTTAGGCTTATAAAACTAAATAACTCTCTCAACATTTCCCGTTTTCAGTAATCCGACCATTGAATTAAATGTACTGTCCAATCAGTTTTATAAGACGTGTTGTCTCCATTAAGTTTCCGCTTCCGTTTCGCTGCGAACAATTTTTAGTCAGAAGTTTTATTTGGCGTTCAGATTGCGTGCGGCTTTACAGTTCAGTATAATTTTTTAGTTTCAGTTGCGAAATGTTTGGAGAATTCTGCGTCACGGGAGCCATCGTGCATAACGGTTTCGTATAACCGTCAGTTACGTGTTAAATTAGCGATTATTTTCGGATTAAACACTAGCCTTAGCAATTCCGAGTGGATTCGGACGTAGTCGAATCCGCCGTAATTGCGGTTATACATTGTTGTACACAGTACTTTTATTTCCATTTTTCTATTAATTCAACCACTCCATTTTTAATTCCGTCATAAAAGTTTCCATTTTTAAATTCGGGAATTATAGTTTGGTCAATTACTTTTTTACAGATTTCGTTTGTCAAAACCAGTTCGGTTCCAATTCCAGTTGCAATTCCGATTTTTCTACAGGGTTTACAGAGTAAAATTATCAGACCATTATCTTTTTCTGCTGTTCCAACTCCCCAATATTTTCCCAAATCCGTCGCCATTTTTTGAATGTCAGAATATGGATTTATACTATCAATTGTTACAACAACTATTTGTCGTGTGGTTTCAATATTGTAGTCATAAATAATGTCCGACAGTTCTTTCCTTTGTGAAGAACTGAAAATGCTGTCGTAATCGTTTATTATTTGACCTTTAAGTTTTGTTTCTCGGAATTTTTCAACTGTTGAGAAATCAAATTCAGTAGTAGGCTTTTCAATTTCTGTTTCTTGTGCAGTTCCTTTGCAAGAAAGTAAATTAAAAGTCAGAAATAGGATTAATATTTTAGTTCCGATTTTCATTTTTTGGGTATTGTGTACAACGTCTCCGTATATGAAACGTAGCGTGTTAAAAGACACTATCGTTTCGGATTATACACGAGCCGAATTTTTAAATTTTTCTTTTTATCTTTATTTTATTAAAAGCCAAATTTAAAAATTTGGCGGTCTTAACAAATACACAAAAACCTCTCGGAAAGCCTATATTAGCTATGTTTTATATACATTGTTGTGCTTAGTGCTTTCTCCAGTTTAATTTGATTCTTTAATCTCAAAGTAACATCTCTCACACACTAATTTTATTTTAGCGAACTCCATAGATTCGTCATTCCAACCATCTGTTTTAAGTCGCTCTTTTTCGCATTCAGAACACCAAGCTTGGAAATCATCTTCTTCGTCCAATTCCATCCCACGATAAGTCTCAAAAGCTTCTTCAAATCCAGTTTTTTGTTCCGTATTCAAATGTTGGCAAATAAATGCTTTTCTTATTTTTCCGTGAACACTACATTCGATTAGTTCACTCTCAATTTTTTCGACTTCTTCTTTCGTTATTTGTTCAGTCAGAAGAAAGTACTTTTCTAAATGGTCAGAAATGACTCGGTAAGTCCCAATTCCGCCAATTATATCAAAAGCAATTGATGTTAATTCCCAACCTGTATATTTATCTCCGTCAAAATGAGAGTTGGTCAGTTTTTGATAATTTTTCTTTTCTCCGAATTCCTTAATTTTTAAAGTTCGAAATTTTCTAGGTTCTACAGAATCTTCGTTAGCCCAAGCCCACATCCAACTATTTGTATTCATCGAGAACGTTCCAACGGGAATGTATTTGAAATAGATTTCTTTGTCGTCACTGTATAATCTTAATGTTTCGCTCGATTGATTATAAAACCAATTTTCATAATTATCAGTATCATAATTCTTTCTAAAATTACTTTGAAATCCAGTCAGTTTTTGACAAATTTTATCAGCGTATTTTTCGTATTTCAGAGGTCTAAATATCAATTCAGTTAGTTTTTTTTGCATTAAGCACAACGGTTTGCATAAGA
>NZ_LRXL01000014.1 GCF_001637325.1 Cochleicola gelatinilyticus | reverse complement strand
TTCCGAAGGAATTCAGAAGTTCGCTTATTGTTTTTATGCGTTGTTACGTGTAGTGGCGACCCATAATCTTAGCACGTTTTACTTACATGCTGCCGCAACGATTACGCAACACTTCGCAGCGCCACAAACATGAATCGATGCTTATGTATTATAAAACTAACACTTAGGCTTATAAACCGAAAATAGTCTATCAATAATTCCCGTTTTCAGTAATTCGACAATTGAATTAAATGTAATGTTTTTTCGAGTTTATAAGACGTATCGTTCTCATTGCGCTGCGTACTATTCAGATCAGAAGTTTTTTAAAGTTCAGATTGCGTGCGGCTATTCAATTCCGAACAGCTTTTTAGAGTTAGATTTCCGTAATGATTGCGAATTTTCCACGTTTTAGGAGCCATTACATGTAACGGTTTGGCTATGAGGAGTGCGGGAGGGAAGCGTACTTACTTTTCGAACCGTCACTAGCCTAAATCTTTTTGTTTTGTTTTTATCTTTTTTATTTCAAAAGCCAAATCAAAAAGATTTGGCGGACCAACCAAATATACCGAAACTTTCTATTAAACGATATTCCCCGCATTACTTATAGCCGGTGTTAGCATATTTTGTGACACATGCGAGTAAGCACATACTGTTCCCGTTACTCTGCTCCAGCAACAGTTGCGTTTTGCCGTATCGATTGCGTGCTATCGTAATCTTTTCACGTATTGATTCCGTTTCGCCATTACGATTCCAGCTCGCCGCAATACAAAGTTTAGATTCCGTTCCGTATTAAATTCCGTCATCTTATTTTGCGTAATCTATTTCAGGTAATGCTCGGTTCGGTCTATGTCTTTTTTCGAATAAATTGCGACTGAATAAAATCCGATGGATTTTTTCGGAGCAATTTATGCTAACGGTTGGGCTATGAGTAGTGCGGGAGGGAAGCGTACTTACTTTTCGAACCGTCACTAGCCTAAATCTTTTTGTTTTGTTTTTATCTTTTTATTTCAAAAGCCAAATCAAAAAGATTTGGCGGTCTTCCAAATATACCGAAAGTTTCGATTAAACGATATTACCCGCATTACTTATAGCCGGTGTTAGCATATTTTGTGACACATGTGAGTAAGCACATACTGTTCCCGTTAATTTGCTCGAGCAACAGTTGCGTTTTGCCGTATCGATTGCGTGCTACCGCAATATTTTCACGTATTGATTGCGCTTCGCCATTTCGATTTCAGCTCGCCGCAATACAAAGTTTAGATTCCGTTGCGTATTAAATTCCGTCATCTTATTTTGCGTAATCTATTTCAGGTAATGCTCGGTTCGGTCTATGTCTTTTCTCGAATAAATTGCGACTGAATAAAATCCGATGGATTTTTTCGGAGCAATTTATGCTAACGGTTTGCATAAG
>NZ_LRXL01000013.1 GCF_001637325.1 Cochleicola gelatinilyticus | reverse complement strand
TGTTTTTATGCGTTGTTACGTGTAGTGGCGACCCATAATCTTAGCACGCTTTACTTAAGTGCTGCCTAAACGATTACGCAACACTTCGCAGCGCCACAATCGTGAATCTATATTTTCATATTATGCATCGATTTTCTTAAGCTTATAAACCGAAAATAGTCTCTCAACTATTCCCGTTTTCAGTAATTCGACAATTGAATTAAATGTAATGTTTTTTCGAGTTTATAAGACGTATTATTTTCATTACGCTGCGTACTATTCAGATCAGAAGTTTTTTAGAGTTCAGATTGCGTGCGGCTATTCAATTCCGAACAGCTTTTTAGAGATAGATTTCCGTAATGATTGCGAATTTCCCGCGTTTTAGGAGCCATTACATGTAACGGTTTGGCTATGAGGAGTGCGGGAGGGAAGCGTACTTACATTTCGAACCGTCACTAGCCTAAATCTTTTTGTTTTGTTTTTATTTTTTTTATTTCAAAAGCCAAATTAAAAAGATTTGGCGGTCTTCCAAATATACCGAAACTTTCGATTAAACGATATTACCCGCATTACTTATAGCCGGTGTTAGCATATTTTGTGACACATGCGAATAAGCACATATTGTTCCCGTTAATCTGCTCCAGCAACAGTTGCGTTTTGCCGCATCGATTGCGTGCTACCACAATATTTTCACGTATTGATTGCATTTCGCCATTTCGATTTCAGCTCGACGCAATACAAAGTTTAGATTCCGTTGCGTATTAAATTCCGTCATCTTATTTTGCGTAATCTATTTCAGGGAATGCTCGGTTCGGTCTATGTCTTTTCTCGAATAAATTGCGACTGAATAAAATCCGATGGATTTTTTCGGAGCAATTTATGCTAACGGTTTGGGTATGAGTAGTGCGGGAGGGAAGTTGCCTTGCTCTCTATTTAATCTATAGCCAAATCTTGTGTTTTTCTTTTTATATTTTATTTTCTCAAAAAGCCAAATCAGAAGATTTGGCGGTCATCCCAAATATACCGAAACTTTTAATTAAACAACATCACCCGAATTACTTATACCCTTTGTTAGCCACAGTATTTTTTTCTAAGTTCTTTCGCTTCTTTATCCGAATTATATCCATGTAAAAGGAGTCCTTCTGTGCAATTAATCCGATTCGCCACTATTTGTTTTATAACATAATCTTTATAATCCTCTGATTTTTTAAAACGTGTTGGAATCAGATGAATTAATTTTTTAGCATCAATATTTTTTAATTTATCATTAATAACTAGTTGCTTAATGACTTCTTCGAGTTTCCTTTGGTGTGTACTGTTTTCAAGCTTAAAATTCAGAATAATTTTTTGACTATCAGTAGTTATTTTTATTCCATTGCTTAATCCTAAACTCCTTCGCTCAGTAGGCATTCGATATGCTAAATTTATTTTTTGGTTATAAAATGCAATTAGTTTAACATCAAAATCCGTAATTTCTTCATACCGGATTAATTTCTGATGATCTATTATAATTTCTTCTTCATTGAGCTCCAAGTAACCTTTGTCAGAAATTTCAACTATTTCAAAATCAAAAAATTGATAAACATATGCGAAAAGAATTGGAACTATTCCGATAAAGAAAAGCATATTAGTTATAACAGATAAAGCATTTCGTGGAGGCGTTTGATTGTCAATGTAATATATTAGAAAAGTAATGGTTATTATTAAAACACCAATCCAAAATAACTTCACTGAGATTGAAGGCCTTTCTTTTATAATCGAATGTTTGTATGCAGTAAAATTCACGTTTAATATTGTGGCTAACGGTTCAGTATATGAAAAGTAGGGCAGTAGATAAGCGATTTTTATTCGGTGTAGCCACGAGCCATATTTTTAATTTTTCTTTTTTAACTTTTCAGTTATAAAAATACAAAATTAAAAATGTGGTGGCATTGCAAATACACAACTACCTTTTGACTAAGCCAAAATCGCCCTATTTTTTATATACATTGTTACCTGGCTGGCGTTTTTCCACAAACTTGCTAGCGATTGCAAAGGCATACTCTTTTACAGTTTTGGTGTAGCGTGGATGGCGCGACTGGAAATGTGTATGGCTTTCAGCATTGACAATTCCGCTATGTCATTAAATTATAACTTTCACTTGGCGGAAACAGTAATTCAATTCCTTTCGGTTTTATTTTAAATAACGGACCTTTTTCGACAACCTTTCCTTTTGAGTTTCGCTTTATTAAATGGTCAAGTGTTATAATTCCTTGTTCAATTAACAAATCAAATTGAGAAGTGATTGGCTTTTTAGTATGTTCTACCAACTTATATTGAAAATGCTCTCGGTCATTTATTCTGGTACTTTCGGCTTCTACCCAAAAGGTTTCTTTATGTTTTGACTTTAGTCGATTATGAAGTTTGTCTAACGTCCAAACCACAAAATCGCCAACCTCTGGTTTATCAGAGTTTTCAATCAGTTGTTTAATGTCACTATCGATTCTTAAATTCAAGCCTTGCGAGTTTCTCGTAATTGCCGAAACTGTGCAATACAACTTAAAATCCTTTTCTCGTTCATAGCCGAAGTTATCAAGAATCTCTGCCGAACTTTTAAATTTACTCAATTTCCAATCTGGAACTTGTGCAAATAGATTTTTTCGATTTGTTCTGCTGTTTCTAAATGATTTAAGCTCAATTCCTTTGTAATCTGGTTGTTTAGAGGAATTAATGTCAATTCCGAGTGCTGTTTCAAGTGTTCTTCCAACCGAAGTGTCAGCGTCAACCATTGAAGGAATTGGGCCAGCATTTGCTATTTTTCTTAACATTGCCAAAAGCTCAAAAGCGACTTCGTTCTCAGTTGTGTTAATTGCATTAATTAACTCTTGAAATGGATTCAGAATTGAAGAATTAATCAATTCTCTGATATCTAATTTTGTCAAGTTGAAAACTTGAAATCGGTTATCAAAGTAAGTTATTGCTATAATATCGTTTGGGTCAGCAACTTTTGTTAAACTATAAAACCAAATTCTAGGGTCGCCCTTTTTGGTTAAAGGTCGATACAAAGACGCTTTGGATTTTATGGTTTTATATCCTGTATGAATTACCGTTGGGATTAATATCTTACTCTCTGTTCCTTGATTCTGTAATTCGTAGTCGTGTATATTCTCACTTTTTAAATAGCTACGAACAGAACCAGTCGCATCCATTATGGATTTTTTTAATCCTGTTTCGGTTGGTTCAATTAAAGTAAGAGAAACTTGGTTTTTAGTCAGTAATTTTATCTTTTCTTGTTCTGCGGTTGTAAGTTTTCTCACTTGATATGTTTTAAAATTTCACTTGCCACTGCTCTTGCTAATAATGGCGGAACAGCATTACCCACTAAAGTGTATTGTGGCACTTCCGTCTTTCTATTATTTCCACCTGTTGAGCGTTTGCCTTGAAATACAAAAGAGTCGTCAAAGGATTGTAAACGTGCCATTTCTCTAACAGTTAAAGACCTTGGTGAATTATAGTGAATATAATCGTCTGCAATAGTCATTATGGTAGAACTTTGTTCATCTGGTTTTAAAACATTGTAATTTCTCTTATTTGTAGAAAGATTTAATTTTTCAAGTTCAGGTTGTGCTTTTCTGTAGTTTCCATTTTTTAAAATGACACCAAGTCTTTCAATAACGGTTTCGTTTTGGTTACTTGTTTTGTGATTGTTTAGTATGTCAAAATACTTTTCTCCATTTTCAAGCGCTTCGCTATTTTTAACATAAAACGGCTTAGTTTGTGGTTTGAAACGTTCAATCAATCGACCTTTTTTAGACCACTCAGCAAATGATTTTCCACCTTTTGAAATTGGCTTTCCATCAATTCTACGTTTCTTTAAAAGTTTAGCCATTTTTTTGGCTATTCCATTGTATTGAGCTGAAATGTCAACCAATTCGTAACGGTGAGCTTCTTGATTATTACCTATAAAATCTAAGTCATACAAAGCTTCAAAAATGGTGACTTTTTCTTCTTCTGAAACTGTTGCTGGAATTTCAGAAATATACTTTTGGTCTTTACGACAACCTATAAAAAGTACTCTTTCTCTATTTTGTGGAACACCATAATTTGATGCGTTAGCAACAAATGGTTGTTCTATTTTATAAAGCCTAATGTTTTCAAGAATCGTTTCTAACTCTTTATTTTGTTTTGTATTACAATGCGATTTTAATATTTCAATGGATTCATCAAAAGACGTTGTGTAGATTTTTAAAGATGTAATAATGTCTTTGCAATCATTTTTATAAGTACTTGGTACTTTTAGAATTTTGAAAGCGTCTTCAATTTTTGAAATCACATTTTCAGAACTGATTTCTGTAAGGAAATCTGTGAAAGCATTTGCAAAATTGTCGCTGTCAATATTGCAAAAATCTTTTTCCTTTATAATATCACGTTTTAGCTTTTCCCATTCTTTTGTTCTAGCCAAAAGGTTAAAACCGTGGCGAATTGTATTTATATTTTCGTCAGTTTTACTCGTTTTGTAATCAGCAATTTTTGGCGTTAATTTTCTAAATCTATTTTCTACAAAAGTGATGAAATCAGCTTTTCCAGTCTCTTTATCTTTTTCAAGTAGTTTTTCTAATTCTACTCGCTTTATAATACTGTCAAAAAGAAAGGAATTAGATTCTTTTCGTATTTTTTTAATGAAAGAGATTAGTAATGGAATTTCTTTTATGTCCACAATAGAGTTAATCTCTTTGATGATTAGTTCTTTTATTTTGCCTTTTTCTTTTGTCAAAATTCCCTTGACATTTTCCATAACGAAGTATTTTGGTTGTAAAACCTTTATTACTTCTAGATAATGAGAGAATAAATCATCTTTTTTATCAAACTTTTTTCTTTTCCCTGCTAGACTGAAACTTTGACAAGGTGGTCCACCACAGACAACATCAATTTGACGACCGTCAATTTTTTCTAATAAATTGTCTAAAAAGTCCGGTTCTGTAATATCTTGTTTAAGAAATTCTGCGTCTAAGCCTAATTGGTGGTTGTAACGAACAACGTGAGTTAATTCGCAATTTTCATTAATATCGTTGGCAACTACGAAATCAAAGAATTTGTTGTTGTGCTCAGCTTGTAAAAATCCCTCACTAAAACCACCTGCTCCTGCAAATAAGTCTACAAAAGTGAAGGGTTTTCCATAAAGAGCGACCTGTTCTTTTACAATATTTACATTGCTATTCTCTTTATAGTTTTCGATGTGTTCGTTCAATAAGCTTTTGACTTCATCCTGAACAAAGGTTTTTTTGTTAGAATGGTGCAGAAGTTCATCCGCTCGTTCCCTTAGAAAATCCAAATAATGGTTGATTTCGTGAGATTCTACACTTAATCCAATAGCTTTCTGTTTGGATTTGTTGAAGTTTTTCGGTTCTATTTTCTGTCCCGTAGAAACCTTAACTTGACTTCCGTTACAGTTTATTCGTAGATGAATTGGTGCAAACCCTTTTTTGTCTGGTTTGTCTAAATAAAAATTAATTGTTGCCATAATTATTCACGGACGTTTTTACGTACACGGACAAATTTACGGACATTTTTTTAAATTCCTATTTAATTCTGTTTTTTGTTCAGATTAAGCGTTGGGAAAAGGCAAGCTCTTTTTATTTTGTGAGGCACGAGCAAAATGAAATGTGCTTGACTGTGCGGCTGGATTCGCTTGCAGGTAACGGTTAGTATATGAAAAGTAGGCGATTTCGAAGCACTAGATTTTCGGTTAAGCACAAACTTTGATACGAGCCTAAAAAATTGATTTTATTACTATTTCGCCTATTTTTTATATACATTGTTGTGTGCTGCCTTTTTTTATTCATTCGGTTCAATATGAATTAGAACGTGTCCTAAATTCGGTATTTCTTTTCTTAAATGGTCTTTTAATTGATGTGAAATATCGTGTCCTTTTTTAACAGAAATTTCTCCATCAACTATTGCGTGTAAATCAACGTGGTATTTCATTCCTGCTTTTCGTATAAAACATTTTTCTGTTCCAACAACACCTTTGACTTTTATAGATTCTGCTCGAATTTCCTCCAATAAATCGTCATACAAATGTTCATCCATAATTTCTCCTAAAGCTGGTCTGAAAATCAAGTAGCTATTGTAAAGAATAAAAGCAGAAGCCAATAAAGCTGCCCAATCATCAGCCGTTTCATAGCCTTTACCGAAAATTAAAGCGATAGAAATTCCAATAAATGCCATAACAGAAGTTATTGCATCACTTCTGTGGTGCCAAGCATCTGCTTTGAGAGAAGAACTATTGGTCTCTTTACTTTTATTAATTACTATTCTAAATGACACTTCTTTCCATATAATAATTGCACCAAGCACTATCAAAGTCCAAGATTTAGGAACTTTATGAGGTGTCTGAATATTTTGAATGCTTTCATAAGCAATAATGGTTGCAGATGTTACAAGGAAAGCGACTACTAAAAAAGTTATTAGTGGTTCAATTTTTCCGTGGCCATATGGATGGTTTTCGTCTGCTGGTCGTTTTGCGTATTTTAAACCAAATAGAACAAGTAGGGAAGAAAAAATATCGGCTGTTGATTCTATTGCGTCTGCAATGAGAGCATATGAATTGCCAAAGAATCCTGCAAGTCCTTTAATCAAAGCTAAACTGGTGTTTCCAATGATGCTAAAATAGGTAGTTCGTATTGCAGTTTGTTCGTTATTCATTTAGTTTTTCAGGTTGCACACAACGGATTTGTATAAGAACAGTAGGGCGGAAAAAACGCACGAACCATTCGGTTAAACACAAGCAGAATTTTTAAATTTTTCTTATTAACTTTTTTTCTCAATAAGCCAAATTTAAAAATTTGGCGACCTCGAAAAGTACTGTGACCATTGGGTTAAGCACCAATTGCCCTATTGTTTTTATACGTTGTTAGCATTAGTACTTATGCGCAACATTCTGACGACATCTTTATATATTCTATCAAGTAAATCATTCAGATTTAAGTCAGTTTTAATTTTTACAGAACGGTAAATCATACTTGCTCCGTATTTATTATATTCCTTTTTACCTTTTGGATAGACTTCGCTTTCTGGCAAAAAATCAAATGTAAACCATTGATTTGTATCTCTTAAATTATTGGCGATTTCGATTTTCTCTTTTTCCTTCTCGCCAATAGCATAAATGTAAAGATTATATCTAAATCCGTCGAGCATTATTCCATAGATTAAATCATCTTCATTACTAAAATCAATATTCATCACTCCTTTTCCATTCACAAGATTAGTGCTGATGACAACTTTATTTCTATTTATGTGATGTAAATACCTTTTTCCGATTAAAATCTCTTTATCATCAATTCGAGAATTTAAATTCAATCGTATTTTTTTAGCAAGTTGCGAATATTTGGATTTTATATACAAATCGTGTAATCTAACTTCTTTAAATAGATTGTGTTCGTTGCTATAAAAATCATAAAAACTATCGTTTTCAGTCAATTCTAAAGTCCGCAGTAAATTTGAAAGAGTACCTATAAATTGAATGTAATCTTCGAGTAATTTTATATGATATTCGTCAATTATTTCGGCTTGTAACTTTTTAAGAATAAGAGCTAAATTATCATAAGTTAATAAAGTCCAGCCTAATTCGTCCACTTTGAAATGTGGTTTAATCATAGTTAATAAAACGAACAAGTTATTCGGATTACTCTTTTCTCTATATTTTATGAGTTGTTGTTTATCGGGAACGCTTTTGACTTTATTCTCAATAATTATGCTTGTTGAAATGAAACCTATTGTCAAATCTAAACTTCGAGTTTCTCTCTGAACAGAGATTATATTAGTATCAATAAATTCGTGTTCGCTTTTAAAATAATCAGCAAGTATTTTGCCAAATTCGGAATGATATTCCTCACAAATCCAAGCAATAAAATTACTGTGAAATAATTCTTTAGAACTTAACGATAAATTGAATAAAGGTGATTTTTTTAGTTCGGAAATTAATTCAGTCACGGATTTTTTTTAGTATTAATGCTAACGGTTTGCATAAGAACAGTAAGCTGCAAAACGGACCGACTGTTCGAATTGATTCTAAAGATACTAAGAACTATTGAATTCCGAAGGAATTCAGAAGTGCGCTTATTGT
>NZ_LRXL01000012.1 GCF_001637325.1 Cochleicola gelatinilyticus | reverse complement strand
ATTAACAATACGTATGTCAATACTCCTGTAAGTGGAGATGTAGGAACTAATGATGAGAATCCTGATGGTCCTGCCGATAGTGAGACGTATACTTTAATTACTGGCGCAACTAATGGTTCTGTCACCTTAAATCCTGACGGAACGTATACGTACACTCCGAATGCTGATTATGTAGGCGAGGATACCTTTGTGTATGAAGTGTGTGATGGTGGAAACCCATCGGCATGTGACCAGGCAACGGTTTATATTGAAGTACTGCCATTGAATAGTTCAGCGAACGAAGCACCTATTGCTAATGCAGACACGAACACAACAGAAGTTGGTGTGCCAATAGATGGGAATGTATTACCTAACGATTTCGACCCAGATGGAGATCCAATCACGGTTACTGACAATACGGATCCTGCTAACGGAACTGTTGTTATGAATCCTGACGGAACATACACATATATTCCAAATACTGGATTTGAAGGAGAGGATAGTTTTGAATACACAATTTGTGATAATGGAAACCCTGCTTTATGCGATACTGCTACGGTTACAATAACCGTGATTCCAGATACAGGAAATATAACTATAGCAAATGATGATGCTTATAATGGTTTACCGAATGAAGACATCACTGGTAATGTGTTAGATAATGATTCTGACCCTGAAGGTAACCTTCAAGTAGTAAATGTTATATTAAGTCCAGTTAGCGGACCTTCAAATGGAAGTATCGTTATTAATGAAGATGGAACTTTTACATATACTCCGAATGATGGATATACTGGGACAGATCAGTTTGTATATGCAATTCAAGACAATGGTGGGCCTATAGCTACAGATCAAGCAACAGTTTATATTACTATTTCACCAAATGGAGATGGAAATGAGATCTTAGCGATCGATGATATCAATAATACCTATGTCAATACTCCTGTAAGTGGAGATGTGGGTACGAACGATGATAATACTGATGGTCCTGCTGGAACTGAAGTCTACACGCTTGTAACAGCTCCTTCAGAGGGAACTGTAACTTTAAATCCTGATGGAACGTACACGTACACTCCGAATGCGAATTATGTAGGCGAGGATACCTTTGTCTATGAAGTGTGTGATGGTGGAAACCCAATAGCATGTGATCAAGCAACGGTTTATATTGAAATATTACCGGATACAACGCCTGGAAATGAGCCACCAGTTGCAAATGCAGATACAAATGTTACCGAAGTTGATGTGCCAGTGAATGGTACCGTAATCTCAAATGATTTTGACCCTGATGGGGATGAAATTATAGTTACAGATAATACGGATCCTGCTAACGGAACTGTTGTTGTGAATCCTGACGGGACGTACACGTATACTCCAAACCCAGGATATACTGGCGAGGATACCTTTGAGTACACAATCTGTGATGATGGTACCCCTGCACTATGCGATACTGCTACAGTAATTATTACAATTGTCGATAATGATGGTGAAAACATCACAGTAGCGAACGATGATGCATACAATGGGTTACCTGATGAAGATATCACAGGTAATGTATTAGATAACGACAATGATCCAGAGGGTGATACACAAATGGTCAATACCACTCCTGTAAGTGGGCCAAGTAACGGTACTGTCGTACTGAATGCTGACGGAACATTTGTATACACTCCAAACCCTGGTGCAACTGGTACGGATCAGTTTGTATATGAAGTGTGTGATGATGGTACACCAAGTGCATGTGATCAAGCAACAGTTTATATTACTATTCCACCTAATGGAGCAGGTAATGAAATTTTAGCAATCGATGATATCAACAACACGTATATAGATCTTCCTGTAAGTGGAGATGTTAGTACTAATGATGAGAATCCTGATGGTCCTGACGGTACAGAAGAATTCACTCTAATAACTGGAACAATAAATGGTACAGTAGTATTAAATCTTGACGGAACATATACATACACTCCAAACTCAGGTTATATAGGTGAAGATACTTTTGTATATCAAATATGTGATGCTGGTAACCCGGTAGCATGTGATACTGCAACAGTTTATATTGAGATCCTTCCGATTAATTCGCCTGCAAATGAGGCGCCAATTGCGAATGCAGACACAAACACTACTGAAGTAGGTGTACCTATCGATGGAAATGTATTGCCAAACGATTTCGACCCTGATGGAGACCCAATTACAATAACAGGAAATACACAGCCATCCAATGGTACTGTCGTATTGAATCCTGACGGAAGCTACACCTATACACCGAATACCGGTTTTGAAGGAGAAGATAGCTTTGAGTATACAATTTGTGATAATGGAACTCCAGCATTATGTGATACCACTACAGTAACAATTACGGTAATTCCAGATACCGGAAATATTACGATAGCAAACGACGATGCCTATAACGGTATTTTAGATATGGTAATTGCAGGAAATGTTTTGGATAATGATTCAGACCCAGAAGGAAATCTTCAAACAGTAGATGTTGCATTAACACCTGTAAGCGGTCCTACAAGTGGAACTGTGATTATAACAGCGGACGGTGAATTTGAATATACCCCGAATCCTGGTTTCTTTGGAACAGATCAATTTGTATATGCAATTCAAGATAATGGAGGTCCTATAGCAACAGATCAAGCTACCGTGTACATCACAATTGCAGCTTCTAATGGAAATGAGATTTTAGCAATCGATGACATTAACGATACTTTTGTAAACCTTCCAGTAGATGGAAACGTTCTAACAAATGATGATAACATTGATGGTCCTGAAGGAACAGAAACAGTTACTTTAGTTAGTGGTCCTACAAACGGAACACTTGTATTGAATCCTAACGGAACTTATACATATACACCAGACACCGACTTTGTAGGGGAGGATGTATTTATATATGAAGTTTGTGATGCAGGAAACCCGATCGCATGTGATCAAGCAACAGTTACTATTGAAGTAATTGGAGATCCACTTGCAGCGAACGATCCGCCAATCGCAAATAACGATACAAATGTTACTGAAATAGACGTACCAGTAACGGGAACTGTTCTTTCAAATGATTTTGATCCTGATGGTGACCCAATAACAGTTACTGATAATACTCAACCATCTAATGGTACAGTAGTAGTAAATACCGACGGAACGTATACATATACACCAAACCCTGGATATTCAGGAGAGGATAGTTTTGAATATACAATCTGTGACAATGGAACGCCTGCATTGTGTGATACAGCGACAGTATACATCCAGATCATTCCTGATAATGGAAATATTACTGTAGCAAACGATGATGCTTATAATGGTGAATTCAATACAGATATTACTGGTAATGTATTAGATAACGATAACGATCCAGAAGGGGATACTCAAATTGTAGATGTTACATTGTCTCCAGTGAGTGGTCCATCAAATGGTACGGTTGTAATAAATCCTGACGGAAGTTTTACATACACACCAAATGCAGACTTCACAGGAACCGATCAATTTGTATACGCAATAGAAGATGATAATGCTGATGTTGCAACAGATCAAGCAACGGTTTACATTACTATTATCGATACACCAAACCCATCAATCGCAATTGTGAAAGAAGGAGAGTTGGTAGATGGATTCGGTGGTGGATGTCCTAATGTGGGTGATATTGTTACCTATACATTCATGGTTCGAAACCTTGGCGATGTTCCATTAGATACTATAGAATTGACAGATCCATTATTGGAAGCACCAAATCCAGTAGTACCTATCGATTTTGTAGGAGGTGATACAAATGCAAATGACATCTTAGAGGATGATGAAATCTGGACTTATACTGCAGATTATGTACTTACTCAAGCGGATATTGATGCTGGTGAAGTAATAAATCAAGCAACAGCTACAGGACTTTCTCCTGCGGATGAAGTAGCAAGTGATTTATCTCATCCGACATTATATACAGATGATGCTCCAACTATTGTTGAGCTTTGTCAAACTCCATTTGTAGGTCTTATCAAAGAAGGACAGTTTATGGACAATAATGGAGATGGTTGTGCAAATGTTGGTGAAGAAATTCTATACTCATTCACAGTATTTAATTTAGGAAACATAACATTGTCAGACATAACTATCACTGATGATTTAGTAGCTGTATTAGGAGGTCCAATAACTCTTGCGCCGCAAACTAACGATGATACTTCTTTCTCAGCAGTGTATACAATTACACAAGCTGATATTGATGCAGGATTGGTTATAAATCAAGCGACTGTTACGGCAACACTTCCTGATGGAATTACCGAAATAACGGATCTTTCAGACCCAGTGAGTGAGTTTGATAATAATCCTACTGAAACCGATCTTTCTCAGTGTAATACAATAGGAATTGTAAAATCAGCAACAATCAACGATGATAATGGAGATGGTTGTGCAGATGTTGATGAAACTGTTACCTATACGTTTAGCGTGAGAAATACTGGAAACAGAGAGTTAACAAACATTTCTATAACAGATCCATTGTTAGAAGCTCCGAATCCGGTAGTGACTATCGAATTCGTTGATGGAGATACCGACGGTGATGATGTATTAGATTTCGATGAGACTTGGACATATACAGCAGAATATGTCGTTACGCAAGCTGATGTAGATGCGGGAGAAATCGTAAATCAGGCTACAGCAAATGCATTCACTGTGTCCGATAACGAAGCAGTAACCGATTTATCTCATCCAACATCGTATACGGCAGATGCTCCAACAGTAACTGGAATCTGTAATATGCCAATGATGGAAGTTCAGAAAATTGGATTGTTTAGAGACGATAATGGAGACGGTTTCTCTGAAGTTGGAGAGCATATAGATTACCAATTTATTGTAACCAACACTGGAGATGTAACACTAACAAACATTGTTATTGAAGATGAACTTCCGGGTATTGAACTAATGGGAGGACCAATAGCGGTATTGTTACCAGGTGAAGTAGATGATAGCACATTTACAGCCGTCTATACCATAACTCAGGAGGATATTGATAATCTTGAGGTTGTAAATCAAGCTTTAGCAATTTCAGACGAAGGAGTTACAGATCTTTCAGATGATCCTAATAACGGAACAAACGAAGATCTTGAAGGTGATGGTGAACCAGATGATCCTACCGTTACAATTATTCCAGGTGTTGGGGGTGAAGATGACTTAGTAATTTACAATGGTATTACACCAGATGGTGATGGTCTTAACGATTTCTTCAATGTAATGGGAATTGAAAACTTCCCAGATAACAACATGAAGATCTTTAACAGATGGGGTGTACTTGTATGGGAAACTGATGGATATGGTGGAACCGATGGTAAACAAAATGTCTTTGAAGGTATCTCGAATGGTAGATCAACGATAAGAGAAGGAGAAGAACTTCCAACAGGAACCTATTACTATGTATTAGTAAGAACCGAACCTGTTAATGGAGAGACTCTTAAAAATTCAGGATACTTATACATTAATCGATAGAAGAATCAAAATCCCGGGAAGCAAATTCCTTCCCGGGTTTAAAATATGTAACTATGAAACACAGTTATTTAGCAATTATAATTTTGGTTTTACTTGGTACGTTTTCAAGTAATGCACAACAGGACCCACAGTACACGCAGTATATGTACAATACACAAGTAGTTAATCCTGCGTATGCTGGTTCTAGAGACGCACTCAATTTTGGTCTATTACTTCGATCACAATGGGTTGGCTTTGAAGGTGCACCACAAACGGGAACATTTACAGTGAATTCTCCAATAGGAGCTTTAGAAAACATGGGTCTAGGACTCTCTATAGTCCATGATGAATTAGGTCCTGCAATCGAATCTAATATCAATGTAGATTACTCCTATAGTATTAGTACTTCAGAAACTGGAGAAGTTTCTTTTGGATTAAAAGCAGGTCTCGATTTATTAGATGTAGATTATACCAAACTTAATATTTTCGATCAAAATGATCCAAGGTTTCAAAATAACATAGATAATAAGTTACAGCCTCAAATTGGTGCTGGGGTATATTATAATACCGATAAATTTTATGCAGGACTTTCTGTTCCTAACTTTCTTACTACCAATCATTTTAATGAAAACGTAATTAACGACTTAGATAATCTGGATATAGAAACTACTGCTGCTGAAAGACTACACTATTTCTTAATTGCAGGGTATGTGTTCGATATAAGTGACGCAGTAAAATTTAAGCCGGCTACATTAGTGAAAGCAGTAAGTGGTTCTCCACTACAGTGGGATGCTTCTGCCAACTTTCTATTGTATGATAAACTTACACTTGGGGCAGCATACCGATGGAGTGCTGCTGTAACAGCTATGGTCGGTTTTCAGGCAACAGATCAAATATTTATTGGCTTTGGTTACGACTATCAAACAACCGACATTGAGCGGTATAGTGATGGATCTTACGAAGTCTTTTTACGTTTTGAGTTGTTTAAACAACCAGAACGCGTACTAACACCAAGGTTCTTCTAAAATATAATTAATATGAATACACCATTACAAAAAATATTCCTCTCTATACTTGTTGTTCTTATTAGTTGTTCCTCTTTAGCTCAAAAACGACAAATAAAGAAAGCCAACGATAATTTTGACAAATTCTCATATATAGATGCTAGAAAGATCTATTTAGAAGTAGTTAAAGATGGATACGAATCTGCCGAAATTTTTAAAAAATTAGGAGATACCTATTATTGGAATAGTGATTATGACAATGCTTCGAAATGGTATGGAGAACTTATAGAAAAATTTCCCGACCAAACCGATTCAGAATATTACTATAGAGCTGCACAATCTTTGAAAAGTTTACGAAAGTACGCAGAATCCGATGCGATGATGGAACAATTTGTTGCAAAAGGAGGAAGTGGTATGCTTTTAAAGAATTTTAAGGAAGATCCAGATTATCTAAAAAGTATCTCTCTTATGGCTAAAGAGTATACACTAGAAGAGGTGAGTGTAAATACTAATTTATCAGACTTTGGTCC
This sequence comes from Cochleicola gelatinilyticus, assembly GCF_001637325.1. GTDB lineage: Bacteria > Bacteroidota > Bacteroidia > Flavobacteriales > Flavobacteriaceae > Cochleicola > Cochleicola gelatinilyticus. The sequence continues at coordinate 181,434 of NZ_LRXL01000012.1, read as the reverse complement.
TTCCTATTATCTCGATAAACTCGTATATGCTTCAGCAAAGAACTCACAAGGCGGAGAAATTTATGAATGGACACAGCAACCTTTCCTTGATCTGTTCATCGCCGATATGGATGAAAATGGAAAACTATCAAACTCTAAGCGTTTAGGAGGTGATATTAATACAAAATATCATGAATCTTCTACTACCTTTACTAAAGATGGAAATACTGTTTATTTTACAAGAAATAATTTTTACGAAGGAAAAAAAGGAAAAGATAAAGATAAAACAATTCGTTTAAAATTATACAGAGCAACTCTCACAGGGGATAATACATGGACTAATGTAGTTGAGCTCCCATTTAACAGCAAAGAGTATTCAACTGCTCACCCTGCTCTTAGTGTAGATGAAAAACGGCTTTACTTTTCTTCAGATATGCCAGGTACAATTGGGATGTCAGATCTTTGGTATGTGGATATAACGGGAGATAACACGTATAGTGCTCCGGTAAATTTAGGTCCTTCAATAAATACAGAAACGCGGGAGTCTTTCCCCTTTATAGGAAGTAGAAATAATTTATATTTTTCAAGTGATGGCCGAGCTGGTTTAGGAGGGTTCGATATATACGTAACTCCTTTAGATGCAGATGGAATGCCACAGAAGATTTCAAATCTAGGAGAACCAGCAAATAGTGTTCTTGATGACTTTGGCTTTATCGTCAAAGATGATGAAGGAATTGGCTTTCTTTCTTCGAATCGTGGTTTAGATGCCGAGGGCAATAATAACCAAGGAGGTAGTGTCGCAGATCAAATTTACCGAATTGTTGAAAAATGTGTCATTAGTATAGAGGGAACTGTTTTCGATGAAGAATCTAACGCATTGTTACCAGGATCTATCGTTACACTTTTAGATGAAAATAATAAAGAGGTGATGCGAGATACTGTGGGGGCCGACGCAGCTTATAAATTTGTAGCTGATTGTAGTAAGCAATATTCGGTTAGAGGTGCAAATGAACCTAATTATAAGCCCCGAGAGAAAGTTGTTATGACGCCCGATAAAACTGGTGAAATTGTAGTGCCTATACCATTAGTACGCACATGCCCACCAGATGATCTTGGTTGTAGATTGTGTTTACAGCCCATTTTCTTCGATTTCGATCGATATAATATTCGACCAGATGCAGAGATTGAATTAGCTCAAATTGCAGCCGCTATGCGACAAAATCCAGAGTTGATCATTCATATAGAGTCGCATACAGATTCTAGAGCACCTAACAGTTACAATGAAACACTTTCAGATAAAAGGGCACAAGCAACCTTAAATTGGCTGGTTAATGTAGGTAACATAAGTCGAAGTAGATTATCTGCTAAAGGATATGGAGAAACCCAGTTGTTAGATCGTTGTGTAACATTAGATGAATGTGGAAGAGAAGTTAGATCCGCATGCTATGATGGCGCAACTGTTCAAGAAAAATGTAGTGATGGCGTTAAATGTACAGAAGACGAACATCAACGAAATAGAAGATCTATGTTTATTATTCAAAACTAAAAGTTCTAAATTACTTATTAAAAGCGTTCGATATTTTATTGAACGCTTTTAATAAATTATAATCATTAGTAATTACTTTGAAAATTTACATCTTTGTAAAGCTTTATTACTTTTATACTCTCCCCTCTAAGTAAATTTTATCCCCATTTATTTATCAGTACTCCTCAATAATTAGTTTTATGTCTAATAGTACTTATCATTTATATGTAAGTTATTATTTGGAAAAAATTAAGTTATAGATTATTAAATGTAGAAATTATGTGGATGAAATTAAAATACCTATTACTATTATTATTTATTGGTGCGAGTGTAAGTTCTTCTTTTTCTCAAAAGTATAAAGTTGATAAAGCTGACGAAGAATTTGATAAATATGATTTCATTGATGCCCGAGAAATTTATCTTGAAGTTATTAATGAAGGGTTCGATTCTGCTGAGATTTTGAAAAAACTAGGAGATACTTATTATTATAATAGTGATTATGGAAGTGCTGTAAAATGGTATCAAAGACTTTTCGATAAATATCCAAATGCTATAGAAACCGAATATTATTATAGGGCAGCACAATCTTATAAAACGGTTGATGATTTAGAAGCTTCAGAAAAATTAATGAATACCTACTATTCCAAAGGAGGAGAAGATAGGGTAGTAGAAGTTTTCGATAATGATCCAGCTTATTTGAAAACCTTGGGAATACAACCTTTTAAATATGTAATAACTGAAGCAGCAATAAATTCTAAATTTTCAGATTTTGGTCCTTCATATGCAGATAATGATCAATTAATATTTGCAGCTTCAACAAAAGATCTCTCAAATTTCGATACTCATAATTGGAATAATCTACCGTATTTAGATTTGTTTATAGCCAAAGTAGATGGAGAAGGAGGACTTTACGATGTTAAAACCTTACAGGGTGATGTAAATACTAAATATCATGAATCATCCTCAACTATCACTAAAGATGGGAGTACAATGTATTTTACTCGAAATAATTTCACAAATAATAGAAAGGATCACGACAAAGACAGAACCATTCGTCTAAAACTGTATAGAGCAACCAAAACCACTGAAAATACATGGGGGAATGTAGTAGAAATTCCTTTTAATGATAATGAATACAGCGTGGCTCACCCTGCATTAAGTCTTAATGAAAAACGTCTCTATTTCTCCTCAGACATGCCAGGTACATTTGGTCGATCTGATATTTGGTATGTAGATATTGTGGGAGATAATAAATACGGTCCACCAGTTAATTTAGGACCTCTCATCAATACAAAAGCAAGAGAGACATTTCCTTTTATTAGTGAGAATAATATTCTATATTTTTCAGGAGATGGACATGGTGGTTATGGAGGTTTAGACGTTTATATCGCACCTCTTACGGAAGAAGGCAAAGTAGATAAAATTTCAAATTTTGGCACACCAATTAACACGAATAAAGACGATTTTGGGTTTATCACAAAAGAGAGTACCAAAAGCGGATATTTCACCTCTAACAGAACAGGAGGACGTGGAAGTATCGATGATGAAATTTATCATTTTGTAGAGGTTTGTGTCATGACGATTAACGGTGTTGTGAAAGATATCGATACCGATGAACTGTTACCTAATTCGGAAGTTACACTACTGGATGAGAACAATAATGTAATGGAAAAAGTGATCGTTAATGAGGATGCTGCCTTTAGCTTTACTGTAGAATGTGATACAAAATATAAAGTGATAGGAAATAAAAAGAGCTATTATCCTAAAGAAAAAATTGTAGAAACCCCAGATGAAGGTGGGGTAGTAGACATAATTCTTGAATTAAAAAAAGAAGACCCTTGTCCACCTAATGATTTAGGGTGTCGATTAAGCTTACAACCAATATATTTCGATTACGATGAAGATTATATTCGACCTGATGCAGCTGTCGAATTGGCGAAAATTCTCGCAGCTATGCGATTGTACCCCGACCTTGTCATACATATTGAATCACATACAGATTCAAGAGGATCTGCCAGATATAATGAAAAACTTTCAGAAAGAAGAGCGCAATCCACTCGATCTTGGATTGTTGATAGGGGCATTGAGGGTTCTAGAATTTCAGCGAAAGGTTATGGAGAGTCCCAGTTAATCAATCTGTGTGATGACGATGCTGAATGTTCTGAAGAAGAACATCAATTAAATCGCCGTTCCATGTTCATTATTCAAGATTAAGAACTTCATTTCTGCCTTCTCAAAACATGCATTTAACTTTGCGATCATTTGAGTTTTAATACACCTCGGTATTTCGTATTTTTGAAAAAAAATAGTACGGAGTTATGATTGAAGAACAAGTGATTCTTGTCAATGAAAAAGACGAAAAAATTGGATTAATGAATAAGCAGGAAGCGCATGAGAAAGCATTACTTCATCGAGCTTTTTCAGTTTTTATATTTAATAATGATAATGAATTAATGCTTCAACGAAGAGCGTTACATAAGTATCATTCTCCAGGGTTATGGACTAATACCTGCTGTAGCCACCAACGAGACGGAGAAACTTCATTAGCGGCTGGTAAACGTCGTCTTATGGAAGAAATGGGCTTTACCGCACCTCTTAAAGAAACTACTTCATTTATTTATAAGGCGCCGTTCGATAATGGACTTACCGAACATGAATTTGATCATATTTTAGTAGGTGTATATAACGATGAACCTACTATTAATGAAGATGAAGTTGCCGAATGGAAATGGATTTCTATTGCTGAAATTGAAAAAGATATAGAGGCGCACCCAGAGAATTATACAGCTTGGTTTAAGATTATTTTCGAAAAATTTCATCAACATCTAAGCGTATGAGTGTAACGGTTTATAGAAAGGCTCACTTCAATGCAGCACACCGCTTATTTAAAAAAGAGTGGAGTGATGAAAAGAATTTAGAAGTTTTTGGAAAATGCAGCAACCCTAATTATCATGGTCATAACTATGAATTAGTGGTTGGTATTTGTGGACCCATTGACCCCGAAACAGGATTTGTCATCGATCTTAAAATTCTCAAAGAACTTATTGAAAAAGAAGTAGAAGAGCCTTTCGATCACAAAAACCTCAATATTGAAGTAACAGAATTCCAAAAATTAAACCCTACAGTAGAAAATATAGCAATGGTCATTTGGAATAAATTACGCGTTAGGCTAGACAGCAAATACGAAATTTCAGTGAAATTATATGAAACTCCACGAAATTTTGTCGTGTATAACGGATAAAACTATGAGCTTGAAAATAGGAGAACCTATTCCGAAATTTAAATTAAATGACAAAAATGGTGAGGTATTTACTTCGGAATCTATTAGCGGATCGGCAGTAATTTATTTTTATCCAAAAAATTTCACGCCAGGATGCACCAAAGAAGCGTGTGGATTTAGAGATGCTTTTGAAGAATTTACAGAAAAAGGAGCTCAAGTCATCGGAATTAGTTCCGATTCTGAAGCCTCACACCAAAAGTTTGCAGCTCGTTATAAGCTACCATTTATCTTATTAGCCGATACAAATGGAGTAGTACGAAAGAAGTTCGGAGTTAAGAGCACTTTACTCGGTCTATTACCTGGTAGAGAAACATTCGTTTTTAATAAGGAAAGGGAATTGGTTTATAAATTTGAATCTATGAACGCTAAAAATCACATAGGTAAAGCTTTAAAGCACTTATAATGAATAATACTCCTAAATTATATCCGTTAAAATTCACGCCAATCCTTAAAGAAAAAGTTTGGGGAGGAAGAAAATTAGCGACCCATTTACACAAAAGGGGAGAGGGACTTTTAGGAGAAAGCTGGGAAATTTCTGGAGTGCGAGGTGCGATTTCTGAAGTTAGCAATGGTGCTTTAAAAGGAAAAGAGATTACCAAACTACTTATACAGTATAAAGAAGAAATTGTTGGAGCTACTATCTATAAAAACTTTGGAAATGAATTTCCTTTGTTATTCAAATTTATTGATGCTCGAGAAACTCTTTCAGTACAATTGCATCCCAACGAAACATTAGCCAAAGAACGTCATGATTCTTTCGGTAAAACAGAAATGTGGTACATAATGGAAGCCGAACCAGATGCAGATTTAATTCTTGGTTTTAACAAGCCCATGGACCTTGATACCTACACGAAAGAACTTTCAGAAAATAATCTAGCCGCCATATTACATCATGAGAAAGTTCAAAAAGGAGATAGTTTCTTTATTGCTCCAGGAACCGTTCACGCCATTGGAGCAGGAGTTGTGCTAGCAGAAATTCAACAGACCTCAGATATTACTTATAGAATTTACGATTGGGATCGCCCAGATATTAATGGAAAGTTACGCCAGTTACATATCGAAGAAGCGCTCGATGCAATCGACTACGATAAACCAGATGCAAAACTTTCGTACTCTAAAGAAAAAGATGCAAGAGTTCAATTAAAAAGCACTCCATATTTTGAAGTAAATACGCTTCAGTTAACGCAAGACTTTATACCAGATCTTTCTACTATTTCTTCATTTGTGGTATATATGTGTGTGGAGGGTAATACTGAATTGCATTCCGAAGGATTTTCAGAAAAACTTATTAAAGGGGAAACTATATTAGTGCCTGCTTCCATTCGAAATATTCATTTTAAAACCAAAGGGGCCAAACTTTTAGAGATATATATCCCATAAGTATTGTACCTTTGCAAGATTAAAAAATAGAATACAAATTAAAATTTCCGTTAATTACGGAAGCAACCTATGGCTAGTATAAGAGATTTAAAAAAGGATATCAACTATGTATTAGGAGATATTATTGAAGCAGTGTACATTTGGGAACTTACAAATCCTGAAAAAGACAACAAAGAAGCAGAGGCTATTATAGACGAAGCAATTGTTACTTTCGATGAACTTATTGTAAAGGTGAACGAAAACGATGTTGAGAATAAAAAGAAACATTTTAAAGCTGTGAACCAAGAATTGGAAGAACGCGGAAGGAAATTAATCGATAAGATTAACGCCTTGTAAAAAATAAAAAAGCCTCTTACTAAGAGGCTTTTTTATTTTTAGTATTTATTTAATTATACATTTCGAAAGCTCCGTTTGCTAGAATTGCATTCTCGGTTTCTTCAAGACCTTCATTCAGTAGGGTCGCATTAAATGTTCCGATTATAGTTGCAGTCTCATTTTCTAAAACAGTTGCATTAAAAGTAGCGCCATCATCTTCCGAAGAAAACAATGTCCCGTTTAAGACATACCCTATGTAAAAAATGGTTGTTTCTCCAGTTCCATTTTCATTGAGATGGATATTTATTTTTTTTGACCCATCATCTCGAATTGATGCTGTAATACGGCGATAGGTTAGCGTTTCGTCTGCTGTAGTGACTTCGGTGAGGAGCATTTGATCAAACCTTACAGTTTCCCCATCTATAGTTACTTCCATAAAAGAATCTACTGGTCCAGGAGTTTCATCGTCGGTAAAGCATGAAGTTGCAATACAGAGCGTAAGACAACAACATATTAAAAGTAAATTTTTCATGGAGTGAAGTTTATTTATTTTTCAATTCTAACGCTAATTCTTTTCCGTATTTAGAATCTTTAATTCGTTTTGGAAGTGAATTATAAACAGAATCGGCGAAGGCAGATTTAAAACTTCCTAATTGTGTAAGCATTAAATAAGGGGCAATTTCAAATTCTTTGTGGTTCTTCGCAAAATTTACTGTAGCTAAATACCGGCTTTTTTTTAAGGAAGTTTGCTGTTGTTCTAAAGCAGTTATTATTGAGTCATTTCCTTCTTGTTGTGCTTTAAAACGTTGTTCGATAAGATCAAGATTTTTATCTGAATACCGTTTTATTTGTGAAACGTAATTTTGATATAAATTCTCATTTTCAGAACCCGTTACAGTAGCTTTTAAACTGAAACTTTTTAACGTTGTTGTTATATTTATTTCGTTAGCTTCAGCAAAGAATGGAATACGATCGTCCATAAGAGTACCATCTTTTAACCGAAGATATATATAGTAAATCTCAGGACTTTCGATAACTTCCTTAAAACGGAAATTAGCATCTCCATCTACTCGTACAGAGTCTACAGAAACCAATACAGAATCTTCTACCTTCTGAAGTAATATCGTTCCCTTTTTTAATCCTTTTACATGACCAGTTAGTACCATTTCATTCTCATTATTAGAACAGGCAGTTATCACTAATAAAGCAGAAAGAAAGACAAGTAATTTATTCATAGAAAATCTTTTTATAAGGCCGCAAAGATGCAGAAAAAATTAGAACTGAAAGAACTATTTATTCCGATTATAAGACATAAAAACACACCTGTTCCTTAAGCGCCTGAAGCCAATTGCATTAATACTGTACATAATACTGCCCCTAAAGTTCCAATTGCATATCCGAAAACTGCTAATAAAACACCTACTGTTGCTAACGAAGGATGAAATGCCGATGCTACAATAGGGGCAGAGGCTGCACCTCCAACATTGGCTTGACTTCCTACAGCAAGAAAGAAATAGGGAGCTTTTATTAATTTGGCCACCAAAATTAAAAGTCCTGCATGAATTAACATCCAAACCAAGCCGATTACAATTAATAATTTATTTTCGAATATTAGTGTTAGGTCCATTTTCATCCCAATACTTGCAACAAGGATATATATAAATACACTTCCAAATTTACTGGCCCCAGCACCCTCATAGCTACGTAATTTTGTGTAGGATAAAAGAATTCCTATAATCGTAGTAATTGAGATCATCCAGAAAAATGAGGAACTTAGAAATGTAAACATATTTCGGTAGAGTCCTTTAGGTAAACCAGCTACCCACCCCTCGAAAAAACTACTCATATAACCTGCTCCAAAATGTGCAAAACTCACCGTTCCGAATGCAATGGCAGCAAGAATCATTAGGTCGGTTAAGCTTGGATTTCGATCTACACTTAAAGAATAGCTAGACACCTTTTCTTTTAAACTTTCAATAGCAGACGTATCAGCCCCTAACCATTTGTCGATACGGGCAGATTTACCAATACCGATAAGAATAATTGCCATCCAAATATTCGCTACTACAATATCTACGAAGACCATTCCGCCGTAGAGTGCTTGATTATAGCCATAAATTTCGAGCATGGCTGTTTGATTGGCGCCTCCGCCGATCCAACTTCCTGCTAAGGTCGAAAGTCCACGCCACACGGCATCTGCACCTGCGCCACCAACAGCTTCTGGAAAGAAAGTACCCACTAACAATACAGCAACGGGGCCTCCAATTATAATACCTACTGTTCCTGTTAAGAACATAATAAGTGCTTTGGGACCTAAGTTAAATACGGCTTTAAGGTCGATGCTTAACGTCATTAAAACCAATGCAGCGGGTAATAAATACCGACTTGACATATAATAAAGGCTCGAACTTTTTTCAACCACTTCGCCACTGTCTGTTACGCTAACCCATTCTGGAGCAATAACACCAAACGTCGTAAGAATTGCCGGAAGAAAATACGCCATGAAAAGGGCTGGAACAATTTTATAGAATTTGCTCCAAAAGCCAGTTTCTTTATGAGAAGTATAAAATATAAGTCCTAAACAGACCATTAAAACACCAAAAACAATGGTGTCATTTTCAAAAAAAGGAGAGGTGTCTTCAACGATTGTGTTAAGTGTATCCTGCATGGTTGATTGTTTTGCTGCAAAATACGTTTTCTACGGCTGAATTCAGAATTCAGAATTCAATTTTTTTTTCTAATTTTTCCGCTATTTTATATAAATAGATTTGTGGAAATCTTAGTGTTTTGTTTCCGTGTACTTATCAATCCATTGTTTATAAAAAGAAATAAAAGGCTCGAGAACTTGCGTCCAATCGGAAAACTGTAAATGGTATTTTGTAGTTAGTCTAAAAATGGAGCCATCATATACTCCAGTTATAGTGGGCTCAAAAAGGTCTTTTCGAGCAACTTGTTCTAGCTCTTTCAAGATGTCACTTTGTTTTAAGAATGCCTCTACGTTAAGATGTCGGGCGTTAATTTGAAAGCGTTCTTTATTTCTTCGGAAGAGAGATGAGAAATTACTCCTAGTCGTTAATTCGAACTCAAGTGGTTTTCCATTTGTTTTCATTTCACACGTTATAATTCCGTGATATGAAAAACCAGTTTCATTTTTAATTTTTATCGTGTATCCTTTGTAATCGACCATTAATAAATAAATAATTCGCGGACTTCGAACGCCACCACCAACTGCAATATTTTTGTCGTGATAATAGAATGTTCCATTTTCTAGGGAGGCAATCCTCTTAAACTCCTTTTTAAACATAGTAATTAATTTATTTTCTCAAAACGATAGTGCTTTGGAGCAATTTTAGGAGTTGCTTTTTGGATGCCTTCCCGATTTTTTAAGTGCTTCATTAAGCATCCATTCGATCTGCCCATTGGTACTGCGAAATTCATCTGCAGCCCATTTCTCGATGGCTTTCATCATATCTTCATTTACCCGTAATGCGAATGCTTTTTTCTTTGCCATGTTATTTTTTTACAAAAGTAGCTACCGCAGTTATTACTTCCGGCATGACCGGGCGGTTGTACTCGTTGTACGATTTTTGATTTTCTAGATTGTCTCCTTTAATCTCTTTCAAAATATGGTTCATATTAGTAATGAGTTCATAACTTGCCTCTGGAGCTGCTTGTTTTAACAACTCCGCTTCCGAAACTTGTACTTGAACATCCTTGTCTCCCTGAATAATGAGCACAGGAATCGTTAGTTTTGAAATTTCAACTTTGGGGTCATATTGCATCCAATTGGCTAGAAATGGTTGAATCGCAGGACGAAAAATAGATGCTAGCCCGGGACTGTAATTGGTGGTAACTCCGTTCACTCTTAAATCGTCGAATGCTTTTCTAGCACTCTCTTGTAAAGCAGGGGCTTGTTTGCCTAATTGATCTACAATTACATCATCGATCTCTTGTCCCGCACCAGCGATAGAAATAAATCCGTCGGCGCCTTTTTGCGCTGCGACCATACCAATTAATGAGCCTTGACTATGTCCTGCAATGTGTATTTTTGAAAATCTCTTATCATTTTTAAAGAAATTTAATACAGCAATCGCATCTTCCATAAATGCGTCGAATTTTATTTTCGTTTCATCTATATTTCCCGATTTCATGATTTTTAAAATTCTTTTGTCATACCGAAAGCTGGCTATATCTTCTTTATATAAACCTTCTGCCAGAAATTTTAGAGCATTGTTTTTCGCCATTTGCTGATTACCGTTTCGATCGGTAGGACCAGAGCCTGCAATAATGATCACTAGCGGTATTGCTTCAGAAGTGTCTGGAAGTAAAAGTGTACCATCCACCAAGGGCGTAATTGATAGTTCTTCGGAAACAAATGTGTTCTCTTGTGCAGCTACTATTCCGAAGCAACTTATAAGTAGTATTAGAAAGATTTTTTTCATGAGTTATTTTTTTTCTGAAACAATGAGTTTAAAATGATAAGCAAGGCACTGTATTTATTTAAGACGTTATTTTATGTGCGTAGGTAGCTATAACGGATTTTGCTTCATTTTCTTTTTGCGTGCCTACTAATAATTTTTTACCGTTTTTAAATTCTAACTGAATTCCAGTCGTTCCCTTTACGTTCATAGCTCCAGAGGTACCTTTAAACCCAGCACGATATCCCCAACCCCCGTATTCACCAATCGGACTGTAATCACGAACATAACATTTTTTAATGCTGCTCCACGGGAATTTTTTAAGGGTTCTTTGAAAGGGCCAAAAGGCGTAATGAATGCCTTGTTCGTCGATTCTAGTCTCCAGTTTTAAGAAGAACAGTAGAAAGAAAATAATGAGGATCCCGAAAAGATTAGAAAACATTAGCGCAAGGGATAGTTCTGTGCGTGTTTCTAAAGCGGTTATATATTCAGAATACATAGAGTACAATAAAAAGAGTACAACGATTGCGAGAATTGCTCGTAACCACCATTGATCGAATCGCTGTGTTTCTTTAAAAACTTTCATGATTATGTGTTTAGAGTTCCTGCATTTACAACAGGTGAAGCATCTTTGTCGCTACATAAAATGACCATTAGATTACTAACCATTGCAGCTTTTTTATCTTCATCGAGATCGACTATTTGCTTTTTATTTAATTCATTTAATGCCATTTCTACCATACTTACAGCACCCTCTACAATTTTATGCCGTGCAGCAACGATAGCCGTTGCTTGTTGTCGTTTTAGCATGGCACTTGCAATTTCGTTCGAATAAGCGAGGTATCCAATTCTCGATTCTAATACCTCGATACCGGCAATTGCTAGACGTTCTTCCAATTCTTTTTCTAAGGCTTCATTAACTTCTGCCATGCTAGATCGAAGAGTAATGTCTTCGTCCAATCCTTCGTCGGCAAAATTATCGTAAGGATATTTACTGGCAAGTTCGCGAACCGCTGCATCGGTTTGAATACGTACAAAATTTTCGTAATTATCCACGTCGAAAGCGGCTTTATGGGTGTCTCTAACCCGCCAAACTAGAATCGTACTAATAATAATCGGGTTTCCTAATTTATCATTTACTTTAAGACGCTCACTATCGAAGTTTCGAGCTCGTAATGAAATTTTTGTTTTCGTAAAGAACGGATTCACCCAAAACAATCCGTTTTTTCGTATAGTTCCAATGTACTTTCCGAAGAGCAATAATACTCGAGAGCCATTTGGATTAACCAAAACAAAACCTGGAAGCATGACCAAAGAGGCAACAATTAAAAAAATAAACCAGAATTGTTTTGTGATTACAAGGGCGGCAATGCTTCCAAAAAATATTAGAAGAAAAAGAAACAGCATAGTGTAGCCGTTTGGCGGAGTACTACTTTTTTCGTTAGACATAGTTGGTTGATTTAAAGTGATATTATTATGATATTAAACAAATATATGTTTTTCTTTCTGAATTTTCCAATTTTTTTTTCGTTTTCAATCAAAACAGGAATGGTATCTTTGTGAAAAATTTACAGCGATGAAACGTTTTCCATATATTTTTATCTTTTTAGTATTAGCTAGTTTTACGCTTTCTGCAAGCGAAGATTGGGGAAGAAATGGACATAGAGCTACTGGTGAAATTGCAGAAAAACATTTAACGAAAAAAGCAAAACGTGCTATTGCTGAATTGATGAATGGGGAATCACTTGCGTTAATGTCTACCTATGCAGATGAGATTAAAAGTGATAAAGCGTACCGAGCTTACGGTCCATGGCATTATGTAAATTTCCCTTTTGGGGCAACTTACGAAGCTCACGATAAAAGTGATAAAGGAGACTTGATTCAAGCCATCAACACATGCATTTCTGTATTAAAAGATGCTACTGAAACAAAAGAAAACAAAGTGTTTCATTTAAAATTATTAGTTCATTTTATTGGAGATTTACACCAACCACTTCATGTTGGAATGGCAGATGATAAAGGAGGAAACGATTTTCAAGTGCAATGGTTTGGAGAGGGGACTAATTTACATTCGGTTTGGGATACAAAAATGCTTGAAAGCTATGAGATGACCTATTCTGAACTAGCCCAAAATAGTGATCAACTTTCTAAAGCTCAATTACAAATGATACAGCAGGGAGAAATTACAGATTGGATGTACGAAAGTAGATCACTTTGTGAAAAGATTTATGCAACGACAAAATCTGGAGATAAATTAGGCTATAGCTATATGTACGATTATGTACCTGTACTCCGTGACCAATTACAAAAAGGAGGCATTCGACTTGCAGCATTATTAAACTCTATTTTTAGCTAATTGTAATACTAAAATGTGAGGGTATTCTTAATATTAAAAAAAACTAAAAGCTTTTTTTGGTGTCGTAATTGAGTCAGATTTCTAAACATCACGCTATTTTGATCTTTTTCAAAAAGGTTGTACAACTTACGAGGAATGTATCATATCGAAAACACAATTTTTTTGCAGAACTACAACGTTTTCGAGACGAACTTTGCTTTTTTAATCGACTGAAACTAAATACTTTTACTTTGTTAGTAGAAGTATATGATTGAAAAATTACATAAAAATAAGTACGATTTTTTAAGAATGATTCTAGGAATTATTTTTCTTGGGTACAGTGTTTTTTCCATATTTAATATTATTTCGTATACAGAATACGCCTACGATGTACTTAATAAACATATTCCCAATGATATTTTAATTACAGTAGGGGCCTCATTTATTCCATTTCTTGCTTTTTTTAGCGGACTTCAATTATTATTAAATACTTCGGTGAGACGTAGCATACAATTAGCGCTGATCATTGTAAGTGTTTTAGCAATCGCAACGCTTGTAGGACAATTGTATCCTCTTTCAATTGGTTGTGGTTTAGTATTAATTGGTTTGGCAGAATTGGGGAGAAAGTTTAGTCAAAATAGAAAAAATAGATCCGAATTAAATTAAGGTTCTAAAAGTAAGGTTGATACGGGGTGTAATAATTCTTTTAGACTTTGGAAGTTGATGTTTCCAGAAATGTTGAGTAGTTCCTCTCATAATAAATAAACTACCGTGTGATAATGGTATTTTATACGTAAGATTTTTTTCCTGCTTGTGTTTTAAATGAAAAGGTCTTTCAACTCCAAGACTGACTGATGCGATACAGGGGTTCTTCCCTAACTCCTGTTCGTCATCACTATGCCATCCATTACTATCGTTACCATCACGATATAAGTTAAGCAATACCGTGTTGAATTTTTTTTCTACAACAGTCTCTATTCTTGTTTTAATTTCTAAAAGGGTAGGAGTGAAGGGTGTTGGGAACATCGTTATTCCCGAATATGAATAAGACTTTGTATCGCTTCCGTATAATGCAGTAAGTCGGGGTTGAGGATATGTTTTTCCGAAAAGTTTAATGTCATCCTGCCGCCAAACAGTTTCTTTCTGAAGCATTTTAAAATACGTAGTTGCTTCCTTCTCGGAAAAAAAGGAAGGGTAGTACAAAACATCAGCGTCGGGTAGGTCCGGTTGAATGAATTCTAGATTTTCTTCGGAAAAAAATAAATTCATACTACACGTATAAATACGCCCAATACATTAAAACAAACTGTAACGGAAGACGTATCCACAAGACCCATTTAGGAAGTTTCATTGCAGCACGCTCATTTTGTAACATATAAACGTGCACCGTTAAAAAAACGGCAAACATTGCTATAATAAGCCATGCGGCAACCGATTGTGTTTCGGGGTTAAGCAATAACAAACCAAGTGCCATTTCAGCAATCCCGCTAACCATTACCATGGTTTTATGAGCTGGAATATACGGAGGCATAATACGTTCGTACATTTTGGGTTTTCTAAAATGATTCACACCGGCTACAATGAGAATCACGCCTAATAAATATTGGTGCCAGGGTAGCATTATTGTTTGGGGGTGTTGGCTGGAGATTCAATTTTTTTTGCGTCTGTAGGGACTTTAAAATCGTATGCATCCATAAATTTAATATTTGTTAAAGTAGCGTTGCCAATTGGTTCTCCAAATAGTTCTTTTTCTTCACTCCAATTGTAAAATTTCCATTGGTCGGCAATGGCAATTCCGTCGATAACTTCATAATTAGCATACACAATGGCATGTGGTTCGGCTTCTGCTTTCTCTTTGGTTTTTCCGAAAGTAACAATATAGGCTGCATAACTCAATAAATTGGTGGTATTGTCAACGTATACTTGATACCAATCGTCGGAAGTATCACCAATCTCATTTTCGAAGCTAAGTTTCGCTTTAGAGTATTCATTGTTATTTACAGTGATTTGTTTTAGATCGCTCCATTTCGTTCCAGGATCTGAAAGTTTAAATGGCATCGCCATAAAATAGGGCCAAGTAAAAATATCGAACCGGGCACTTTTCATTTCTGAAGTGGAAGGACTAAGAAAAACATCGGTTCCATCATACATTATTTTAGTTCCGTCTTCTATGTTGATCTCGATTTTAGTGGAATTTGTTTTCATTACCACATGCCCATCTAGGCGAGGATTTCCTCCAAAATTAATTTGAATGTCATAAGAGATGATATCGTGTTCTAGAAATGCTTGTTTATTATGAGCCTTTTCGACACTTTGTGCAAAGGCATTTTCGAGCGAAGGAGCTCCATCACCAATGCCACCATCGGTTTCCACAGGCATCATTTCATCGTTATTTTCCTTGGATTCTTTACAGCCTGTAATTAGTGCTGCTACAAAAAACACATAGATCATTTTTTTCATTTTGAGGATATTTTTTATTTCTGAAACTCAAAAATACCGTATATAATTTCAAATGAAGAAACTTTCGAATAAAAAAGAAAAGACCTTCAGTACTGCACCGAAGATCTTTTCTACACTAAGTTAGGTTTTATGTATTCTTAGGATTTAATGACTCTTTTTGTAAGCGTACCATTTTCAGTAGTAATTTTAATAAAATAGACTGCTGAGTCAAGTGATGACAGATCTATTTGGTTCGAGCCGCTATTATCTTTTATAATTATTCTGCCCCGAATATCTACCACTTCGATATGAGTAATCTCAAGATGTGGAGACACAACATACAGTATATTTTTGGTAGGGTTTGGATAGATCGAAATGGTCTCAAGAACATTCTCTTCAACTGCAAGTGTACGATCTTCGAAAACTACCGAAAACCGATTTGAATAATCTCCTGCATTAGCTACAAATGTATAATTTCCTAAAACAAGGTTGGTAAATGTTCCTGTTTGATGATCGATTAAGTATACCATTTCGTTTTGCAATAACTCGCCATCCACTTCTCGAATGGAAATGGTATACGATTGTGTTTCATCGATCTGAGTTCCGAAACTTACTGGTACTTCTGCGGAGGTTTCAAAAGGTTTTCTCCCTTGAATTCCTAGTTGTTCTCCTGTTTCCAGTTCGGTATATAGAGATACTGCGGTAGCAAGACGTTTAATATCGGCACCAGCATCGAATGCATCGGTTGTAGTTTCAGAAAAACCAATGAGTGTTGTGCTTCCTAATTCATAGGTGTTATTATACACGGTTAACCACACACGATCTCTCGTTGCTGTATTTCTTCGGAAGGTATCATTATTGTCGGTTACACGCATTGAGTTGTTAAATTCTGCCATTCCTGCTGAAAGTGCTTTAATTCCGAAGCCTTGTCCTGAAGCTATGTATTGGTTAGGAGTTGCTCCACCATTTGCAGCTGGATTTCCTCCTATCACTGCACTGTACATTGAAATATCCCCCATGTCGTAATTGTTGTTGTTATATCCAGGATATGGATCTACTGGTTGGAAAGGTGAGGTAAGGTGTTCCCAAAAATACACTACATCTAACATTGAATTAGCTCCAATAAACACATCGGCATCAATGGCTGAAGCATACGGATTTCCTAGCATATTCGGACTCGCATTTTGTGTTCCGTTGTAAACAACATTAAAATTAATTGTACCGTTATTTAAGGTTCCTTCAGTAAAATTAAAAGTATAATCTTCAGGAGCTGGAATGGTCGGGATGGTTTGTGGCATGATTAAATAGCCTTCTCCTGGATTCATTGTTCCATTATAATGTTGCCAGTTATCACCATTATCATCAGCAAAATTCTCTGCCAAAGGAAATTCGTCTACAACATCTTGGTTCGGACTAAAATTTCCAGTGAGGTGGTTTCTAAATTGTATTGGAGCTCCGTAAGCGGCTTTTGTGGAGGCGGTCATCGGACTTGATCCAATCATAAATGCCCTATTGTCGATATTGGTTATGTTTTTTAGTACCGAGATAGCACCTTCATTAATCGTAACAGCAGCATCGTTAATTTGTACCACACTTCCTTCATGCTCCACGGTTAGCGATCCACCTGAACGTACCATAATATCACCTTGAATTTTTAGAAATGTTGCAGGAGCTACAGTAAGCTCAGCGGCTTCGGAAACTTCACAGGTACAGGCGTCGATGCTTCCAGCTGCGGTAGAATAATTGTCAGTGATTAAAGCATGTGAATTAGGAGTAGGATCTCCATTAGACCATGTACCACCAACATACTCCGTAGGATTGCCTATGACGGTTATATTTACCGTACATTGACTTTGGTTTCCATTAATATCATTTGCAAAAATGGTAATTGGGAATGTTCCAGCCTGCGCACAAGTTAAAATGTTTGGGCCTGTAAAATTAAAAGACATGATACCACAATTGTCTGTCGCTCCACTGGCTGCAAGTAAGTTTTCAAAATTTTGGAAATATTGACCTGTTTCGTCTAACTGGACTGTATAATCTGTACAGGCTAAAACAGGAGCGACATTGTCTTCAACGGTAACCATTGCTGTACAGGTAGCGGTGTTCCCAGCGGTATCTGTCACTAATAGCCCTACAGAAACAGGAGTTCCAATGGAACTGCAATCTAAAGTTTCAACAAAATCGATTTCGAAAGCGATGTCGCCGAAAGTACAACAGCCTGAAGAAAGATCGTAGTTAAAAATAAAATCACCATCAGGATATAAATTTGAACCTGCATAATAAATATCGGTGGTCCCTTCAAGAATAAAACTATAGGTGTTTCCGGCAATAACAGGGAACGAAGTGGTAAGGGTTACTTCTGTCCAAATAGTTCCACCAGCACTATCCACAAAATCGACATTTGTTTCGGTATATGCTGGAGTTCCAACACTTCCTGCAGCACCACTACCAGTTCCACTATTGTAAAAATGAATGTTTCTACCCGATGTATTTCCGTTTACGTAAAACCGTATTTTATCGATACTTCCCGACGTGGTAGGGGTAAAAGATTGCCCATGACCGAGAGATAAATTATTTGTGTCGTGAGCAGGCTGTGAAATTGTTTCCGTTGGTAATAACGTTAAAGTGACAGGTCCTTCTACATCGTTGCTTCCCCCATCAATTTGTGCCGCTGTTACACTTGCAATCCCATTAGCGTCTAATTGTACTGTTGCATCCTGACAAACAGCAATAGGATCCTCATCTATAATGGCTATATCTGCAAAAGGAACGGTTGAAAGATCTGTATTTGCCTGCCCGAAAATCCAGTTTGATGGGTTTTCAAAATTAGCTTGATCTACGGTTACATTTCTAAGAGCAGGATCGTACTCTACCTTGTCAGGAGATACTGCAGGAAATCCATCCACTACTATTGCATTGGCATAAATTAAAGATGGATCCAATAGTGCAGGGATATCTCCGCCAGAAGGACCTCCACTGTCTCCGGTATAGAGTACTGCATATATTTCTGTGATTCCATTGAATGGATCGTTGTCTGTATCTGCGTATGCATAAAACGATTCTCCAGCAGAATCTACTGCCAGATTCCCACTTAACAATGAAAAAGTTCCACAGGCGGCATCGGTATTTCCATTACAAGAAATAGAGAATACATCAGGACTTGTTTCTTTTATAACAATAACGTCTCCTTTTGCAATAGCCCCTGCAGCGGCTGTAAATACAACCACTCCTTCACCATCATTTTCAAATTGGAGTGTGTTCGTATTGTATTTATTTTCTGTAAAATAAACACTTGTTCCGCCAAGAAGTTCATCTGCTGCAACAAACGAAAAACCATCAGGTGATAGGTGATTTAATCCTGTTACTGCAACTATAGGATTGCCAGCAAAAGCATCGTCGTTTGTAATAGTGACATTTGCCGAATTAGGAGAACCTCCAATATATCCTATTCCAGAATCAATTTGAAGTAAGATGTTTTCTAAAGGTTCAACGGTTGTATCTGTGGTGGGGGTAATTGTAATCGTAGCTGAAGTATTTCCAGTAGCGATCAATACATTTCCATTGGTGGTAGTAAATGAAGATGCTCCAGTCACCGTATAATCTGAACCAAATGTTGCATTTCCTCCAACTGTGAAATTTGCTGTTATATCTTGAGTAGCTGCTTCGGAAAGTGTAAAGGTATAGGTGAATGAATTTCCACTGTCTTCTATAACATTTGAAGGAGAAACGGTAATACTTAAAGATGGATCTGCTGAACCAGTAGTAATAATGATGTTTGAGAAAGGAGTGTCGGATAGCGTTTGATTATTTCCGCCAAAAATCCAGTTGGTAGTATTCTGAAAGTTAGCTTGATCTACATTGACGTTTCTTAATGAGGGATTGTATTCTGTTCTTCCAGGAACGGGATTGCTCGGAAAACCATCTACAACAACTGCATTCGAATACACCAATTGAGGATCTTCGTTTGAAGGGACATTTCCGCCTGTAGAAAAAGATTCTCCGGTATACAATAATGCATATACAGCAGTAACACCATCATTGGGATTTGTATTTGCATCGGAATAAGCATAAAAAGATTCCCCACCAGAATCCACTGCAAAATTTCCACTTACCACTGTAATTGTGCTACAGCTTCCGCCATTACAAGTTACTGTAAACGTATCGGTGCCTGTACCAGTTTCTGTAAAAACAACAACATCACCGCGAGAAAGACCTACTCCGGTTGTTTGTGTTTGCATAACACCTTCGACTCCTGAAAATGTTAACGATGTTGTGCTGTATTCTCTTTCCGTAAAGTAAATTGTAGTGCCTCCCGGAATATCTTCCAGGGCTACAAAGGAAAAACCATCCACGTCAGGGGCAGTCGATTCATGATTTAAACCAGTAATTGCTACTAACGGTTGGGTAGCGTCGGTATCATCGTTTACAATTGTAGTAGTAGCACTACTTGGGGTTCCTGGGTCGTAACCAGTTCCATTAATAATAGTAATGCTTATAGTTTCGTCTGGCTCCAAGATTATATCTCCGGTAGGGTCAATGGTAAAAGAAGCAGTGTTGCTACCATTAGGGATTACTACCGAGCCGGTAGTTCCGTTGAAAGTATTGGCGCCACTAACTGTATAGTCATTATTAAATACGGCACTGCCACCGACCGCAAAATTTACAGTGAGATTTCCAGAAGCCGTAGCGGCTAGATTAAAGGTATAAGTGAACACTCCAGAATTATTTTCAGAAAAAGCAACAGGAGTAGCAGTAAGAGTTAATAGAGGGTCTGCCCCCGATAAATTTAAATTGGTAAAAGGAACAATCGAAAGAGCTTGTGGTGCAGCATAACTTAAATAACTATTTGGATTTTCAAGGCCTATTTGACTCACGCCATCACGTAAAGATGCTGGGTTGAACATAAATTCAACTCTACCGGGGCCATTAAAATCATCACCATCGTCTGGAAAACCGTCGACCACAATTGCATTAGGGAAATCACTTATTGGGTTTTCATTTGCAGGAATATCACCTCCATTTTGAGAGGGAGCTTCTCCGGTACCGGTATACATTACCGAATAGATCTGCCCAATACTATCAAAAGGATTGGCATTCGTGTCTGAATACGCATAGATAGAATCTCCATTGGTTGAAAGCGAGAAACTAGTTCCTGCAGGATCATCAAAAACTGCTTGTCCGCAGGTACTGCCGCCGGAGCAACTTACAGTAAAAATATCTGAAGAGGTTGAAGTTTCGTTTACAAAGATTACGGTTCCAGTCGAAATGGCAGAGGTAGCAGTAAAAATTACAACACCTTCACCAGCACCGCTTCCGTTATTTGTAAATACATTTCCGGCTGCATTATATTCGTTTGATGTAAAATAAATGACTTCTCCGTTCGGAATGTTTTCCGTAGCAACAAAAGCAAATCCATCAGTATTTGGACTGGAGGAAATAACATTCATTCCCATTACGACTACTTTTTGAGCAAAGACTGCGGATAGCGAAATGCAGCTCATTAGTAACATTAATAGTAGTGTATTTTTTTTCATAACATAGAACTTTAAAGATGGATACTTTATAAGGGTGCTTAAAGAAAGGGGAGGTTTTTTTGAGAGTTTAAATGTAGGCTTAATCTTTTAAAGGCATACTACGTAGTTTTACGTAAATTTTAAATGCAAAAAAAAAATGAACCTCGTTGAAGAAGTTCATTTTTAAAGTGTAAAATGTTAGTAGTTAACTTCTTGAAGGGTAAATACCTTGAAGGGCTATGCAATAGTTCATTCCTAAAAATGGATTTCTAGTATTTATTGGGATACCACCACCGGTGTTGCCAGAGGTTACTCCGCCTAAATTCGATCCCGAAGAACCTTCTTCACTAAATCCTGAATGTGCCGAAAGAAAAGTGGTAGGGTTTGTTTCTGATCCCGGACTGGTATTTACGTTCACAAAAGTAGGATGATTATGAGGAGGAAGGTTTTGTGTTTGTAACGTTGTAGTGTAATTACCTGCTTTTTCACCCCAGGTTATGGTGTCTAATCCAGGGCCATTGCCCATTCCAACAATAGATCGTGATCTAAGATCGGGTAAACCGAATGTGGTTCTTCCATCCCCTCCATAGGTAGTCCCTAATAAAGAGAATAAGGCTGTGTTTTGTGAAATGGGTAATAATTGTCCTTCGCATTTCGCCCATCCACGTGGTGCAAAATTAAATCCGAATGCTTGAATTTGTCCAAGAAATGGTTCCATAATTTTAAAGTTTTATTGATTAGTTTATTTATACGACTAAGGTATATCGCTAACACAGACCATCCAATACGTATAATTACTTAATTTTCAGTATTTTAAATTTGCTTGAATGTTGTGTTTTATTTGGTTTTAAAATTGACTCCTTTTTCTTTTGTTCTAAGACTATAGCTAATTTATTCTCATCATTACTGAATAGGAATAGCATGAGTAACTACACCTTCCGAAAAATAAACTCTTCATTATAAAATAGTATCGAGTTAGGGGAAAGGCGATCTTCGTACTTCTGAAATTGAAATGATACTACCGTATTTTTCATCTCGTAACTTGTTCATTATGTTTTTTTTTAGGAAAGAAAGCTTCCGAAGAAAAATTTGTATTAAGATTGTTTTGTACCTCATTTTATTTATTGAAGCTGTTATAGAAATCCCGTAAAAAGAAGGCCTATTGAAATGTAGTTCTTAAGCTCAAACTTTCATTGTAGCGCAAAAAAAAAAGTCTCCCGGATTACCGGAAGACTTCTTCTCTTAACGTAATAAACGTTTTATTGCTTAATTAACTGTTTTGTAATAAGGTCGTTCTGAGATTTAATTACCACCATGTAAGTTGCAGTAGCTAATTCAGAAATATCCATTCTAATTTCAGTTCCCATATCATTAAGATTAACCGATTTAATTAAACGACCAGTTAAGTCATAAAGGGAAACATTTTCAAGATCTACCTGATTTGGATTTGAAAGGTATAACTCTTTCGTTGCAGGGTTTGGATATAATGTAATCTTAGAATTACTTAAGGCATTATCATCAACACCCAATACAATAATTACTTCAACATTAAAATTACAAGAAACTTCATTCCCTGAAGCATCTGTCGCTGTTAACGTAACCACAGTTGTTCCTTCTCCAACTTGAGCTCCAGGAGCAGGATCTTGCGTTGTAGTTACTCCTGTACAATTATCTGTTGCTGTAGCATCGCCACTAGCAAAATAATCTGGGAAAGTGTACATATCTGCACCTTCTACGGTAACCGTTAGGTCATCTGGACAGGTAACTACAGGATCTTCTCCGTCTTCCACAAGTACTGTAAAAGAGCACGTAGTAATATTACCACATTCATCTTCTATAGTAAACTCGTTTGTTGTAGTTCCCACAGGGAATTCTGAGCCAGAAGCTAATCCGGAAGTTTGTGTAACTGTTACAGTTCCACAGGTGTCGGTACCTGTAACGGCATCGTAAGTAACAACAGCACTACATGTTCCTGCAGTCGCATCTACGATTACATCATCGGGACAAACTGTTGTTGGGTCTGTAGTATCAACCACAGTAATTGTTTGCGTACATGAAGCAACTGGGTTTTCACAATCATCAACAACGGTCCATGTTCTAGTAATTACTTCGGTATTTCCACAACCCGCTACTGAAGTATCAGAGAAGGTAATATCTGGATCATTATCACAATCTGAAGTAGCGGTAGCCATTCCAGTTGCATCAGGATCGGTACTTTCTCCACATTCTACAGTTGCATCGGCAGGACATAGAATATTAAGCCCAACAGTTTCCATTACGATAGCAACGGCAGTACAAGTTGCTGTCATGCCAGTATCTGTAGTAACAACAACATCAATATTGTTCGTTCCTACATCGGCTGAAGTAAACGATACTGTTTCAGCAAGAGGTGATCCAGCTTCAACGGTATATCCTCCACAATCTACTTCAACACTAAGAAGTAAATCTTCAGCATCTATCGTGGCATTTCCACTCGAATCTAATAAAACCGTTAAAGGTTCTGATACTACTTGATGGGTATAGTTAAGTGACCACGAATTTAATGTTCCTTGATCTCCGCCTGCATCATCTGTGATCGTAAGTGTCCATGTTCCTGACGTGTTTTCGCCGTCAAAAGCATCTAATAAATTACTTGGGATATAGCTATCTAAAGGGAAAGCTTCACCACCAGATCCAGATCCATTAGGGTCACAATCTAATGCATTTGGTGACTCGTCATCAAGAAGGGTAACCATATCATTTGCACTACAGCCATCTGCATCATCGTAAATTGTTACTTGAGTTCCAGCAGGAGATTCTAATACAAGAGTTACATCGGCCATCCAAGTATGCGTTATATTAAGACCTACATTTAGGTCTGAAATAACCACATCTTCTGCGATATCGATAGTGGTACTAATAGAAACGTTATCGTTAATAATTGTTCCTGGATTGTCTTCTTCCATTCCCGTCATATCGATCGTTCCGCTACCTCTACAAACAATTACAGGAGGGTTGTCGGTTACTAATAAATCTTCTGTTAAGGTGATTGGGTCGCCAGTACAGAAATCATTCACAGCATAAGAAACTGTAGTTGTTCCAGCTCCATTTACCGTTGGATCGAACGTAAACGTCATACCATTGCCGTCATCGGTAACTCCATCACCACTGTAAACTCCACCTTCTGGTGAACCTCCAGATAGTCCAGTTTGAACACCATCTGCTAAGCATACTTCATAATCTAAAATTAGACTTGAGAATGTTGGTGGTAAATCGAATGCTTCAGTTCCGTCACTTCGACTTCCTGAACTTCCTTGATCTGCACTAAATCCTACACCTCTTCCAGCAAAAGCTTCCCAAATTTCACATTGGTTTGCACCACCATACAGAGCCATATCGGCTGCTAAAATTCCATCTCTACCATCTACAAAACCAGGTTGTGCTGCTTGCAATTTTAAACCTTCCATTACTAAAGCTAATGCAATATTATTTCCACCAGTACCTTGGTAAATATCTTGGTCGAAACCATATTTGTCGATGAGTAACCAAGTCATGTCCCATAACACTGCATTCCATACAGAACCAACACCGTGTGGCACAGATTCTGTTTTAATGTCATCGTATGTATGTGGGTTTACACCAAAATCTGTACTGTAAGGAAATGTTCTAATTCCACCTCCGTTAGGACCTTCTCCAAATAACCAAGTACCAATCCCTCTTGAGTCTGTTCCAGCATCACCAGGCTCGATGGATAATATTAATCCGAAGTAATCACTCCATCCTTCACCCATTTGTTCTTGACCACCTAGGCTTGACAATCTATTCGATACACCATGACCAAATTCATGAAAAATCACACCGTTATCAAGATCCCCATCACGATTTCCACAAACGTACATTTCCATCGTTGGGTTTTGTCCGTCGGGTGGGGTAGAGAAAAAGGCATTACATACCAATCCTTTTTGTCCTTCAGCATTTACAGAGTCACTTCCTGCTCCGCCGTTTCCGTAATTATTTTCTTGAAAGTTTCCTGCTGCTTCATCAAAACCATAGTGATATAGTACATCATGGATAAAGTTATTTTGATAGAAAAGGTTTGTTAAAATTGCAGATTCCGATTGATCTCCATTTGAATAAACAAGGTTTAGAGGAAAGTCGAAACTTAATCCAGCACCACCATCTGGTCTAAAACCAAAGTTATTACCAGCTTCATAAGTGTTTACATTATTTCCTCTTGTATCGGTAAATTCTGGTCCTGGTGCTCCATTTGTATCATGCCATCCAAAAGGTGATGCAACGGCATCATCTGGATTCGCGACAATTGCTCTAGAACCAAAGTTTGGAGATTCGATTGGATAAGGAAATACATTGTAGCTACCTACTAGTGCAGCTTCTTGTCCAGCAATATGCGGCGCTGGAACATTTTTTTCAGTTACTGCTTCCTCTAAAGGACCTACAAACTCTGTAGGAGAAGTTTCATGAGCATGATCTTCATGACTGCCCATTATATTACAAGAAACGGTCCAGTTATCTTTATCGATAATTTGTCCCGATCCAGCATCTACCCGAAAATTCCACCAATCTGAAGAATCGGTTTCGTTAATAGAAAGTTCCCAAACCTTAGTTGTGCCAACTCCTTCTCGGTAGTAATACATTAATTTTACTGGTATCTCTCTTTCAGAAATTCCAGCTTTGTTAAATACTGTCTTTTGGTTTTCACCACCTTCGCTACGAAGTTGTTGCAATGTAGTTACTTGATACCCCATTTGATTCGCAACAGATTGTATTGCCTGTTGTGCGTTAATGCTTACAGCAGCATTTTGTACGGTTGCTTGGGCATCGCTTAAAAATTTATTATGCGTTAAAAAATGAGTGCCATCTTGCTTAAAGTGCACGCTAGACTCTGTTCCATAAATTTCCAGTCCGTTAATTGCTTGACGTAAATATACGTGACGAATCCCACTGGTGCGGCTTACATGTTCTTTATAGATCACATAATCCGGGCTCTGTTGTTTTACAAGGTTTTCTAATGAAACTGAAGATTGTTCCATCCCTTTCTGGTTGTCTTTCGATAATTTCTGTGCAGACAGTTGTAATGTCATTATGCAGAAAAGTAAAAGAAAGAAGTTGTTTTTTTTCATCATAGTAAAATGTACTTTTAGTTAGTCTCTTTACAAGGTTATGGGAGGGCGAGATTCGTTCCTTTACAAGAGATGTTAAAATTTTAAGAACCCGAAGATAATATCTTTATTTTTAATTACATATTGATAAGACAAAAAAAAGCCCTCCTAAACGAATAGGAGGGCTACATTTAACATTATTAAGGTGTTATTTGATCATTTCGTAGCTTCGTTTTATAAAAGCAGTTAAATCTTCACCTTTTAAAAGATTCTTACTTAATTTGGCAAGATCGAGTGCTTGAGTTACTAAACGCTCTTTCTTCTTTTTCGTTTTCGTGTTAAGAATTTCAGTTACCAATTCATTATTTGTATTCACTACAAGGTTATACATTTCTGGCATATTCCCCATACCGAACATACCTCCACCACCAGATTGTTGCATCTCTTTCATACGGCGCATAAATTCAGGTTCTGTAATAATAAATGGATTTGCAGAGCTGTCCATTGCTTCCAATTGAACGGTAAATTTTTCTGAAGGAATAGTTTCCGTTAAAAATGTTTTTAATGTTTCTTTTTCTTCTTCTGAAAGTTTCGAAATCGATGCATCTTCCTTTTTTATAAGGTTATCGATATGATCACCATCTACACGTACAAATTGTGTTTTCTCATTAGCTCCTTCTAGTTTTTGAATAAGATGCGAAACAATTGGAGAATCTAATAATAAAACTTCGTATCCTTTATCTTTTGCAGTTTCGATGTAGCTGTGCTGTGCTTCTTTGTCTGAAGCATACAAGATCACAAGATTATCATCCTTATCGGTTTGAGCATCTTTAATCTTATCTTTTAATTCTTCAAAAGTGAAAAAGCTTCCATCTACTGTTGGATATAATGCAAAATCTTTAGACTTATCAAAGAATTTGTCTTCAGAAAGCATTCCGTATTCAATTACAATTTTGATATCGTTCCATTTCGCTTCAAAGTCTTTACGGTTTTCATTGAATAGACTTTTTAATTTATCTGCTACTTTTCGTGTTATGTAACTAGAAATCTTCTTAACTGCACCGTCTGCTTGAAGATAACTTCTTGAAACATTTAAGGGAATATCTGGGCTATCAATTACTCCGCGGAGCATTGTTAAAAATTCTGGTACAATACCTTCTACATTATCGGTAACAAATACTTGATTTTGATATAATTGAATGCGATCTTTTTGAACGCTCATATCATTCGTTAACTTCGGAAAGTATAAAATTCCAGTTAAGTTAAAAGGATAGTCAACATTTAAATGAATATTGAATAAAGGCTCCTCGAACTGACTTGGATACAATTCACGGTAAAAACTTTTGTAATCCTTATCTTCGAGATCGGCAGGTTGTTTTGTCCACGCCGGATTTGGATTATTTATAATATTATCTACTTCTTGGGTAGGAGCTTCGTCGTCTTCTTTAGCGTCTTGTGGTTTTGGAAGAGTTTCAGTACGCGTTCCAAACTTGATTGGAATCGGCATAAATTTATTATACTTAGATAATAAACCACTAATTTTTCCTTCTTCTAAAAATTCAGTTTCGTCTTCAGAAATATGTAAAATAATCTCTGTTCCACGTTCTTTTTTATCAGCTTCTTCTAGGGTGTAATTTGGAGATCCATCACAAGTCCAATGTGCAGCAGGTTCGTCCTTATAACTTTTCGTGATAATTTCAACCTTGTTCGCTACCATAAAAGCAGAGTAAAAACCAAGACCAAAATGTCCTATAATTCCTGTTTCATCACCTTGCTTGTCTTTGTATTTTTCAATGAACTCTTCAGCACCCGAAAAAGCAATCTGGTTAATATACTTTTCCACTTCCTCTTTGGTCATCCCGATACCTTGATCGATGATATGAAGTTGTTTGTTTTCTTTGTCGATCTTTACTTCAATTACGGGGTTTCCGTAAGTAACTTTCGCTTCACCAATGCTAGTAAGATGCTTTAGTTTCAAAGTAGCATCTGTTGCATTTGATATTAACTCACGTAAGAAAATCTCGTGATCGCTGTAAAGAAATTTTTTAATCAGCGGAAAAATGTTCTCGACCGATACATTAATAGTTCCTTGACTCATGTGTTATAGTTTTTATTCCGAATATTCGGAAATGTTATTGAATTTCGTTTCTAAATGTTTTAAGACAAATAAAGTACCACTTATGTGTATGCTGACAGCTTGTCACATAAATTGATAAATGATATTTTAACACAACATTTTGTTTAATGATTTTCAATAAAAGATAAACAAGCGTACCTTTACATCTCTTATTTAGATAGATACACAATACTAATTTTTATATCATGGCAGAAAAAAAAGCAGTTACTAAAAAGAAAGCAGTAACAAGGGAAGGAATTATTTCAGACTACATGAATCAAGTTCTAGAAAGTGAACGAACTCCTAAAAGTGTTTACAAATTTGCAAAAGAACATTCTATTACTGAGACTGAATTTTATAAATTTTTTGGGTCTTTCGAAGGATTACAGAAAGAAATTTGGAATACGTTTTTTGATCACGCAATGAGCATGGTACATAAAATTGAAAACTATAATTCCTATTCAAATAAGGACAAAATGCTCACCTTTTTCTATACTTTCTTTGAATTATTAACAGCAAATAGGAGTTATGTTTTGTTTGCACTGAAAGAGCATCAAGATATTATGAAAAATCTTGGTCAATTAAAAGGACTTCGAAAACATATCAAAGAATTTTCGGGAGAACTAATTGAAGAAACCAATGACCAAAAATCCTTTAAGTTACTGAAACAACCAGTTTCAGTCTTTTCTGAAGGAACTTGGTTGCAAACATTATTCATTTTAAAATATTGGATGGAAGATACCTCACCTTCCTTCGAAAAAACCGATGTGGTAATTGAAAAATCTGTGCGAGCTATTTTTGATGTCTTTGAAACAACTCCTTTAGAGAGTGTATTAGATTTTGGAAAATTTCTATGGAAAGAAAAAATGAACTAAATATTTTTCTCTAATTAGAATCTTTATGAAAACAATAGATAAAATTCCTACCAATAAAATTCAAAGGGCTTCCAAACTTGTTACTACAGGGGTAAAAGTGGGAGGTAATTACTTAAAGTATTATGGTGAAAAATTAATTAATCCAGAACTTTCGAGAGAAAAATTAAATGAGAATAATGCTGAAGATATATACGACGGACTAAAAAATTTAAAGGGAAGTGCTTTAAAAGTTGCTCAAATGCTTAGCATGGAAAAAAATATTATGCCGAAAGCATATGTTGAAAAATTTTCTTTGTCTCAGTTTCAAGTACCACCATTGTCAGCACCCTTAGTTCGCAAGACCTTTCAGCGTTATTTTGGAGGTACCCCCGAATCACTATACGATACTTTTAATGAAAATTCTGTAGCCGCAGCAAGTATTGGTCAAGTGCATAAAGCGACGAAGGATGGGAAAGAATTAGCAGTAAAAATACAATATCCTGGAGTGGCCCAAAGCATTAGTAGCGATTTAGCAATGGTAAAGCCTTTTGCGATGAAAATGTTTAATATAAAAGGAAAAGATAGTGATAAGTATTTTCAAGAAGTAGAAGACAAATTACTAGAAGAAACCGATTATATTCTTGAAGTTGCTCAAAGTATAGAAATAACAGAGGCTTGCGCTCTTATTCCAAATTTAAAATTTCCTAAATACTACCCAAAGCTCTCGGGTGAACGTATTATTACAATGGACTGGATGAATGGTTATCACCTCTCAGAATTTTCGTCGAAAAATAATGATTTAGAAAAGGCAAATAAAATAGGACAGGCATTATGGGATTTTTACATGTTCCAGATGCATATATTAAAGCGAGTACATGCCGATCCACATCCAGGTAACTTTTTAATCGAGGGTGATACTCTTGTTGCAATCGACTTTGGATGTGTAAAAGAAGTTCCGCAAACATTTTATGTACCTTATTTCGAATTAGCAAAACCAAAGAACATAAATAATTCTAGTGTGTTTGTACAAAAAATGTACGAATTAGAAATATTAAAGCCGGAGGATACTCCCGAGGAAACAAAATTTTTTACCGAATTATTTCACGAAATGCTTAGTTTATTTACACAACCCTTTCATGGAGAAATATTTGATTTTTCGAACAAAGAATTTTTCGGAAAAATTGCCGATTTAAGTGATAAATTTTCAAAAGATACTGAACTTAGAAAAATGAACGGAAATCGTGGCTCTAAACATTTTCTATATATCAATAGAACATTTTTCGGTCTTTATAATTTATTGAACGATCTCGGAGCAACAATTGAAGTTAATGCCTATAAAAAATATGTGTAATATTTAACAAAACATTGTTCAATTTTAACAAACTATGCTTAAACAAAAAATGTATCTTTAAGTATTGAAAGTGGGATAATAGAAATTGCTATGAAAAAGTATATTATTCTATTATTTTATTGGTTAGGTTGTTTAGAAGGGGTGCTAACGCACCCCTTTTTATATGATGTATCAATCTATGGAAAGATAAAATATAATTTAGATAAATATGGGATTATTCAAAATTCGATAGATGAAGATCTTTTATTCGTATAAATATTCGAATGTTCTATTTTTGTCAACTATTGTTTTGAATTTTGGATAGTCATCACTATTATAGTCATATATATAGGTTCTCGATTCCATACAACTAGTACCGTTATCGCACTGAGAAGCATCTACACTAAGAATGTTGTTGGGACTATTCCATACGCCATTTTCTATAGAATGTGGAAATGTATATTCGGGTAAATCTAGATAGGAAGAAAGAACGATGGGCAATACTTCATTCCAATTGAATGGAGATATTTCTACAAAAGGATTTCGTTTATCGTCATAAGAAAAAGCGAGCTGTTTCCCCTGTTCATCGGTTTTAATTAGTAGATTTCCGTCAGCATCATATTCATACTCATAAGAACGATTTCCATTTGTAATGCTACTAAGCAGACCTTCTTCAGTTAAAATTACGGTATATAATTCACCGCTCCCATTGTTTGTGAGTTCTCTTGTATTTTCTAAATATGCAATAGAATAGGTGTCTTCTTCATTTACAAAACTGCCCTCTACAATACGCTCTAAAGAAGAAATTTTGTCATCGCTGGAATAACTGAAGTTAAATGTAGTCCTTATGTATCCTCCCGAAATTGCAAAACTATATTGAAACATTGAAATTTTATTTTCATCGTTTTCAAAAGTAAGAGCGAGTGTGGATTCATGTACATCCGTATTTATTAAGGTTAAAATATCATCTTCATTAAAATCCAAATCAATTTTAGTATCGAAAAACAAACCCTCGAATCCATTTGTAGCCTCATTAGAGAATTCAATCTTTTTCAGAATTAAATCATTTTGTTCGTCCGGTTCTGTTGGAGTATCATCAGAACTACACCCCATTAGTATTACTAAAGCTAAAATGAAGAGGAAGATAAATTTTTTCATAGTATAAATTTACTAAATTTTCCTTATTGTATTAGGATTAGTCTCTAAAGAAGATTGACTCTTATTTTTCACATAAGTATCTAACCAAGTATCTTGTTCCCATAATAAATGAAGAATGCTTTCTTTCGCACGATACCCATGACTTTCTTTTGGAAGCATTACCAATCGTGTTGGTGCTCCTAATCCCTTAAGCGCATTAAAATAGCGCTCACTCTGTAGTGGATAGGTTCCCGAATTATTATCAGCTTCTCCGTGTACGAGTAAAAGCGGTGTTTTCATTTTATCCGCATGCATAAATGGCGACATGGTATTATATGTTTCGGGAGAATCCCAGTAACTTCGCTCTTCGCTTTGAAATCCGAACGGAGTTAATGTTCTGTTATACGCACCACTTCGTGCAATTCCTGCAGCAAAAAGATCACTATGGCTTAGCAGATTCGCTACCATAAATGCACCGTAACTATGTCCGCCAACGCCTACACGATTTCGGTCAATATAACCCAACTCATCCACAGCATCAATAGCCGCTTTTCCGTTGGCGACTAATTGTTTTCTAAAGGTGTCGTTTGGTTCATCATCTCCTTCACCCACAATAGGGAATGCCGCATCATCCAACACAACATACCCTTGTGTTACCCAATAAATAGGGGATCTAGGGGTAGATAAATTCATTCGGATTTGTGGTATTCTGCGACGCACTGTTTTTGTCTTTAAACTCTCTTGGATATGCCCAGAGTACCATCGGCATTTTTTCTTTTTTCTTCATGTCGTATCCTACTGGCAAGTATAACGTACCCTCTAATTCTAATCCGTCATCTCTTTTATAAGTGATCACTTCCTTATGCACATTCTGTAAACTTTTAAAAGGATTCTCGAAAGAAGTAAGCGGAGTTAGATCGTCTTTTTTATAAATATTTCTGAAGTAATAATTAGGATATTCATTTTGAGATTCGATGCGGACCAAAATTTTACCTTCTTTCATGTCGATCGCCGAATTTAACTCTTCCATTTTATCGGTATAGGAAGATTCGTAAATACGTTCTGTTTTTTTAGTGGCAATATTAAAGGCGTCAATAAACGGAAATTGTCCTTTTTCTGAATACCCATCTCCCATTAAAAATAATTGTCCATCTTCAATTTCTAAAATCTCCCGGTTGTATTTATTTTTAGTAGTAACAAAAGATCCTGGGTCACTGTATTGATCTTGATAGTTGCGATCGTATAAAACACCAGGAGTTTTTGAAGCATCCGAAGGGTCGAACAAATAAGTTTTAGTATTCCGGTCATTCCACCAATAATCGTAAGCAACCGCCATAGAGTTTGTTCCCCAATCGATTCCCGAATATCTATTTATGGTTTTAAGAATTAACTTTGGTTCTCCGGTGAAAGGTGCATCTAATGTATAAACGGCATCGCGATGCGACACTTCAATTTCTGGGTCTCCCTCGTCTAGTGCTTCTGCCCAAACCAAGGTAGCTGGAACATCATCACGCCATGACATGCGGCGTTTCCCTTTCCGTGTAGCCATAAAACCCTTAGGCTGAACTTCATTTAACGGAACATCATTTACTGTAGCTATCAGTGTTCCTTTTGGAGAATAAATTGAACTTTCAAACGGAAATCTGTAATAAGGTACAATGTATGAGAAAGGTCGCTTTAATTTCGTAACCATTAGATATTTTCCGTCGGGAGAGAAACTAATATCATCGTACATTGCCTTCGGAAGAAAATCGGAAATAGTACCACCAATGCTGACCTTTTTTATTTCTGAATAAGCTAATTGCTCGAAATTTTGTTCATCGTTCGGATTTTTCAATAGATCTTGATACGTTCTATTTTGTGCTTTTTCTCCGTTACTGACTGAAACCGTGGGCCCTTCTGGAACTGCCTCCAATGGGTTTATTAATGTTTTTCGATCTGTCGGAAGCATTTTAACTAACAAAGAGTTGTTGTCTGAAAACCAACTAATCGCATCTCCCATATTCGCATTTACTGTAGCCGGAGTGATTTTTTTAGCAGTTCCTTTAGCAATATCTACCACCCAAACTTCGACACCTTCAGATGTGGTGTTTAAACAAGCGATCATTTTTTCGTTTGGAGAAAAACTGAAATTAGAAAGTCTTGGGTTTTTAGGAAGTCCTGTTACTTGAGATGCTGTTTCAGCCGAAGCACGCTTAACTTTTAAATTATTGTAGAATGTAGTACGACTACCAATATTCGTCTTTGGGTTTATACGTAAACCAGCTAGACGAAGTTCGGTTTCCGAAAGTTCGGCTATAGATTTAAATGCATCTCGATATATTAACAAAGCATATTCTCCCTTACTATCTATACGTACAATAGGAGCCAATGGAGCATCTACCAACTCAAGAATTTCTTTAGGAGGTTTTTGATACGTGAGATTTTCTTGCGCACAGCAATTAGAAATTGAAACGAAAAAGCTTCCGAAGAAGAAAAAAAGAATGAGGTTAGAATAAGAATATTTCATAAAGTGCTATTTTTTTGGAAAAGATACTTAATTCTTTCTCCTTGTCCAATTCGATTGTTATGCATGCATAGGAGATGTTGCTAAAATATTTCGGTTGGTTTATGGGTTTCCCTATCTTGCTTGCCTAATAAAACATTAAGCTACATGCATACCTCGAAGATTAGTGGGCTGGGTTTTTACGTGCCCGAAAATATTGTTACTAACGACGACCTTTCGAAAGTTATGGATACCAACGATGCTTGGATCCAAGAGCGAACAGGAATACAAGAACGGAGACACATTAAAAAAGGCGATGGTAATTCCACGTCAATAATGGGAGTAAAAGCTGCGACCATTGCTTTAGAAAGAGCAGAATTAAAACCTAAAGATATCGACATGATTGTGTTTGCTACGCTTAGTCCGGAGATGTATTTTCCAGGAGGTGGTGTACAAGTACAAGAAATGATGGGCATGCGTACGATACCTGCATTAGATGTTCGAAATCAATGCAGCGGTTTTGTTTACGCTATGTCTGTAGCCGATCAATTTATTAAGACTGGAATGTATAAACATGTCTTGGTGATTGGTGCCGAAAACCACAGTGGTGGATTGGATTTTAGTACAAGAGGAAGAAGTGTTTCGGTAATTTTTGGGGATGGAGCAGGAGCTGCTGTAGTTTCAAGAAACGAAAATAACGAAGGTGGAATTCTATCGACACATCTTCATAGCGAAGGAAAACATAAAGATGAATTAGCGTTACAAGGTCCTAGTACTGGGTACTGGGTGCCAGAAATTATCGCTGACAATCCGCAGGAAAACATTCCGTATTACCCAACAATGAATGGTCAATTTGTATTTAAACATGCTATTGTTCGTTTTTCTGAAGTAATAAAAGAAGGATTAGATGCAAATGGTTTAAAGGTTGAAGATATTGATATGTTTATTCCACATCAAGCAAATTTGCGCATTTCTCAATTCATTCAGAAAAAATTAAAACTTTCAGATGATCAAGTTTATAATAATATTCAAAGCTATGGGAATACAACAGCTGCCTCTATCCCCATCGCACTTACTGAAGCTTGGGAGAAAGGAAAAATTAAAAAAGGCGATCTAGTAGTACTCGCCGCATTTGGTAGTGGCTTTACTTGGGGAAGTGTAATTATACGTTGGTAGTATAAAAAAAACCTCCCAAAATCTCGATAGCAATGAGACAGGAGGCTTTTAAACTTAACAAACGTATAATTTTTTAGAAAGGCTAATTACTAAAACAAATTATATACCTAAAAACAGGTACATCTATAAGACGAATCTTTTTTTTAAATGTTTCAGAATTTTTTGCATTTAACAATAAGATAACAAACTAATTAAAAAAACAAACCCGAAGCTCTAGAACTTCGGGTTTACACTTTACTGCTCTTATTAACACTAACCATCAACGTAAAAATCTTCGCAGTAAAGAGAGAAACATTTCTATACAATAGACGGATGCTTTTTAGTATTGTTACAGCATTTTTATTTTTTAACATTCTTTTGGGCAAAGCAGGAAAATAGGACTTGTATTTTGGTATAGATAAATTGAAACAGTAACAAAAATAAGTAGATGAAAAAGAAGACATTAGTACTTGGAGCTAGTTTAAAACCGAACCGATATTCGAATCTTGCGATAAACCGCCTAAATAATTATGATCATCCAGTAGAAGCGGTCGGGTTACGAAACGGAGTTGTAGCAGGTGTAGATATTGCTACGGAAAAAAAGTCTTTTGAAAATATACATACAGTGACTTTGTATCTTAACCCAAAACGACAAGAGGAGTATTACGACTATATCGTATCACTGAAGCCTCAACGAGTGATTTTTAATCCTGGAACCGAAAATCCAACATTTTATAAAATTCTTCAAGAAAATAACATTGAGGTGGATGTTGCTTGTACGCTAGTGTTGCTTGCTTCGAATCAATATTAAACCAGTAAAGGTGATAAGTCCGTTAAGGATAAGAATGAAAAATCCAAATTCAAATCCAAACCAAAGCGCACTCAAGTAGCTAATGGTCCATCCAAGAAAAGGAGTTAAAATTGCAATTAGGGGTACTAAAGAATCTTTTACCTTCCACGTAGTAAATAACCCAAATGCGTAAAGTCCTAAGAGTGGTCCATAGGTATATCCTGCAAATACAAATAGCTTAGCAATTACTGAAGCATCTGCAATTACATATTTAAAAATTATGATAACTAAAATGAGTACCACCGACATCATGATATGAATGCGTTTTCGAACCCGAACCTGTTTTGCCGCGTCATATTTTTTTTCAATATCAAGAATGTCTATACTAAAAGAAGTCGTGAGTGCGGTAAGTGCACTATCTGCGCTCGAATAAGCTGCTGCAATTAATCCAAGTAAGAAGAAAATTGCAATTCCTAATCCTAACCCAGATTGAGTTGCGATCTCGGGAAATAGTTGATCTTTGTGTGCGTCGATTCCATTTTGCTGAGCATATACGGTAAGTAGTAAACCCAAGGCTAAAAAAACAAAATTTACAATCGTTAAAACGATAGTAAACCAGAACATGTTTTTTTGTGCATCTTTTAAATTTCTACAGGTAAGATTCTTTTGCATCATATCTTGATCGAGACCAGTCATTACAATTGCTATAAATGCTCCACTTATAAACTGTTTAACAAAATGATCTCCCGACTTCCAATCTTCAAAGAAGAACATTTTAGAATAATCACTGTCAGCAATAAATGTAAAAAGAGAACTACCTGAAAGACCTAAATCTGTAGCCACGTAATAGACGGCAACCCCAACAGCAATTAACATAAATAAGGTCTGAAGGGTATCTGTCCATACAATGGTTTTGATGCCGCTTTTAAACGTATATAACCATATCAAGAGAATAGTCATAGTTACGGTTGCCCAAAAAGGAACTCCCATAGCATCGAAAACTAAGTATTGTAATACAATTGCTACCAGATACAACCTAAAACTAGCGCCAACAATGCGTGATAATAGAAAAAATGAGGCTCCAGTCTTATAAGCGTTATTTCCAAAACGCCCTTCGAGATAGGTGTAAATAGAGGTTAAATTTAGCCTATAGTACAAAGGAAGCAAAACCAAGCCTATTACAGCATATCCAACAGTATAGCCTAAAACCACTTGGAAATAACTAAACTGCGATGCCTCTACCCAGCCTGGTGCAGATACAAATGTAACACCACTTAAAGAGGCACCTATCATTCCAAAAGCAACAAGATACCAAGGAGATTGTTTTCCTGCTTTAAAAAAATCGGCATTGCTACCCCCTTTATTTGTTAGGTAAGAGATTAATAATAAAACACCAAAATATCCTGCGATTAAAAGTAAGATGTGTAAGGGTTGCATAAAATTTTTGGCTTAAATTATTAATTGAGCAAAAATACAAAGATTGTTATCTCATCAACTAGATATTTTTGATACTTTTGATTTCTTTGAATACCAGTTGTATACTCTTTAAAAACATCATCTATGCGATTTAAATTAACCCTCACTGTATTTTTTTTAATTTTTAGTTTTAACCTTCAAGCACAAGAATATCTAAAAATGATCGACAATGGAACCTACAAGGTTTCAGAAATTGTAGAGAGTGCTAAAGCCTATTTCGAAGACAAAGATCTTGGGCGAGGTTCAGGATATAAACAATTTAAGCGTTGGCAATATAACGCTGAAAGATTAATGAATGAAGATGGTTTTCTTCCAACAGCAACAGAGCGAATCGCAGAGTTGCAACGATATAATGCTTATTTAAATGAAACTGCGAGTAATAGGCAGCAATTAATGGACAATTGGGAAGAATTAGGTCCAACGAGTTATACCGCTACTACAGGTTGGAATCCTGGTGTGGGTAGAATTACCGGTATCGCAGTTGACAGAACTAACACAGATCATATTATAGTTGGTGCAAATACAGGTGGAGTTTGGAGAACAACAGATGAAGGAACAACATGGACACCTTTAAATGATAATTTTGTGAATATGGAGGTGTATTCTGTAGCGATAGATCCACAAAATTCAGAAATTTATTTTTATGGTTCATCAAGTGGAGTAATTTATAAGTCTGAAGATTCTGGAGCTACTTGGAATCAATTAAATGATATTAGTAATTCAAGAATTATTAAATTAACAATCCACCCAGATAATAGTGAAATTATGTTCGCCTCAAGTGAAAATGCAGGAACATATAGAACAATAAATGGAGGGCTTACTTGGGAGCTTGTTAGTAATGAGCAACAAGCTTACGATGTGGAATTTAAACCGGGAGATCCTTCTGTGGTATATATATCTGGATACACTTTTCAAAAATCAATCGATGGAGGGGAAACGTTCGCAACTATAAGTGGTTTCGGAAATGGACCAAAAATGATTGGAGTGTCGCCTAATGATGCAGATCGTGTATATGTAGTTGAAGCATTCAACGGAATATTCAATGGATTTTATAGCTCGAGCAATAGCGGAACTACTTTCTCTGAATTACCTCATGGAGGAAACAATTACTTTGGGTACAGTACAACGGCAAACGATAATAGTGGACAAGCACCTCGAGATATGGACATCGCCGTGAATCCTGAAAATGCAGATGAGGTTCATATTGCAGGAATATTAACATGGAGATCTACAGATGCCGGAGCAAACTTTACCTGTACAGCAGACTGGATACCACAAGATGCCGCTAATGCAAATATTGGTTATTGCCATGCCGATGTGGATTTTATGGAATTTGTGGGGACCACATTATTTGTAGGTACCGATGGAGGAATTTATAAAGCTGCCGACACTGGAAATGTAACTGCAAACTATTACGAAAATTTAACCGAAGGTATGGGAATTCGTCAATTTTATAAAATTGGGGTATCACAAACAGAAGAAGTCGTGATCACTGGAGGTTCTCAAGATAATGGAACATCCTTTTATACCGAAGCCGATGGCTGGCGTGATTGGTTGGGAGCCGATGGAATGGAGGGATTTGTAGATAGAAATAATAGTAATATCATGTATGGTATGATACAATTTGGAGCGATGTACAGAACTGATAATGCAGGGAATTCTATTTTTAATTTAAATGAGCCTGGAATAGGAAGCGGGGAGTGGGTAACTCCATTTATACAGGACCCCGAAACTATAAATACAATTTATGTTGGGTATAATAGAGTGTACAAATCTTCAAATCGTGGAGGATCATGGACCCCTATTTCACAACAATTTCCAACTAACTTCACAAACATAAAAATTGCAAAGTCTAATAACCAAATATTAGTTGGAACTCGTGGAACGTTTATTTACAAAACTATCGATGGAGGAGCTAGCGATTGGGAATTAATCGCAATTCCCGGCGGAATTATCAACGATATAGCGATACACCCCGATAATCCTAATTTAATTGCTGCAGCAACAACAAGTAGTAATCGAGTTTTCGTTTCTGAAGATGGAGGAGAAACTTGGATAAGTTATAGAAAAAACTTACCCGATTTTGGTGCATTAACATTGATCTGGCATCGTGATGGTAAAGACGGACTTTATCTAGGAATGGAGACAGGAGTTTTTTATATAAATAACGAAATGGAAGATTGGCTTCCGTACAGCAACGGTATTCCTAATGTAATTATCAACGAATTAGAAATTAACAATACAACTAATATGTTATATGCTGGTTCTTATGGGCGTGGATTATGGGCATCACCTCTTCAAGAAACAACCCTGAATGTTGAAGATCGTTTCTCTGAAAGTACAGTCTCGATATTCCCTAACCCTGCCAATTCTCAAGTGACCATAGCATTAAAGAACGCACAAAATACAACTATACGAGTATTTGATATAACAGGTAAAATTGTACTATATCAACCTGATCTTTTTATTGCTCAAAGACATACATTACAAATTGAAAATTTAGCTTCAGGAACCTACTTTGTACGAATTAATTCGGAAGCAGGAACTGTGACGAAAAAGCTCTTAATTCAATAGATTAAATTATTTTTAATAGAGAATGCTTCAGAAAATAAAGATAATTTCTGAAGCATTTTTTTTATCTTGACCCCCTATAAATTAGTATGGAATTTTCATCAAAATTACTTGAAAACGCTGTCAATGAAATGTCACAGCTACCAGGCATCGGAAAGCGAACAGCATTGCGTTTGGTACTTCATTTGCTAAAACAACCCGAAGATCAAACACATCGGCTAGCAAATAGTTTAAATCAAATGCGAACCGATATTAATTTTTGTAGTAATTGTCATAATATAAGCGATACTAAGCTCTGCGAGATTTGCGCTAATCCCAATCGTAATGAAAAGATTGTATGTGTAGTGGAGGATATAAGAGATGTAATGGCAATCGAAAATACGAGTCAGTTTCGGGGGCATTATCATGTGTTAGGAGGAAAAATTTCTCCTATGGATGGTATTGGACCAGGAGAATTAACTATTCAGAGTTTGGTTGATAAAGTTAAAGAAGGCAAAATTGAAGAGTTGATTTTTGCCCTAAGCTCTACAATGGAAGGAGATACAACAAACTTTTATATCTTTAAACAAATAGAACCATACCATATAACAACTACTACGATAGCACGTGGAATTTCGGTAGGAGATGAACTGGAGTATGCAGATGAGGTGACACTAGGTCGTAGTATCGTGAATAGAATCCCTTTTGAAAATTCTTTAAAAAGCACTTAATATTTGAAAGTTTCTATCGTCATCTTAAATTACAACGTACGTTATTTTTTAGAACAATGTATTAGAAGTGTAGAACGTGCAATTACTTCAATCGATGCCGAGATTATTGTGATCGATAATAATTCTGAAGATGATAGTTGTGCTATGGTAAAGCAACTGTTTCCTAAAGTTAGACTTATTGAGAATAAAGAGAATGTGGGTTTCAGTAAAGCAAACAATCAAGCGGTAGCAGTTGCTAAAGGGGAATATGTCTGCATTCTTAATCCCGATACAGCAGTAGGAGAAAACACCTTTTTAAATTGTATTAAATATGCTGAGTCTATAAATAGAATAGGGATTTTAGGAGTTTCCTTATTAGATGGTACTGGGAATTTTCTCCCCGAAAGCAAACGAAATATTCCTACTCCAAAGGCTTCTTTTTTTAAAATGGTAGGTTTAAAAAAGTGGTATTATGCAAATCATCTTAACCAACAAGATTCGGGAGAAGTTTCTGTGCTAGCAGGAGCTTTTATGTTTATGAAACGAGCCGTGTATAAAGAAGTAAATGGTTTCGATGAGGCCTATTTTATGTATGGAGAGGATATCGATCTTTCTTACAAAGTAATTAAAGCTGGATATTTTAATCATTATTTAGGAACAACAGACACGCTGCATTATAAAGGCGAAAGCACCGAAAAAGACTTGGTGTATTTAAACCGATTTTATGGGGCTATGCGAATTTTCTATAAAAAACATTTTAAAACAAATACCTTCCTAGATGTTTCAGTAACATTAGGAGTAATTTTAGCAAAACTAAAAAAACAGTTCAGTTTTAAAGTTCGAAAAAAAAGAGCTTCAGAAACCAAGCATGCTTATGTATTAACTGAAAATTTAAATTTCTACGGAAAGCTTTCAGAAGTAATGAATATTTCTTTAAAATCTGCTTCAAAACAAATATTCGATGATGGCTCTTTACACAATACGCTATTTATCTTCGATGCGGAATACATGCCTTATGAGCAAATATTTTCAGTAATGAACAAATTAAAGAACCGCAATAATACCTTTCGAATACGCCCTCCACACTGTAATTTCATCTTGGGAAGTGATGCGAGTGATGATAGGGGGACTGTTGTCTGTTTTGGAGACTAATTGTTTGCAGCTTTAGGAAGTAACCTTTTGTAAAAATTGAAGCAAGTTGTATGAATTTTTACCTAATTTTGCACCGTTAAAAAACAAATCGCTACTTGTAAGATATTGAATTATGGCAAAATTTGAATTAAAGCTACCAAAAATGGGGGAGAGTGTCGCAGAAGCAACGCTCACAAATTGGTTGAAAGAAATTGGTGACACCATCGAAGCAGACGAGCCCGTACTTGAAATCGCAACCGATAAGGTAGATAGCGAAGTGCCTAGCGAGGTAGATGGAATTTTAGTTGAAAAACTATTTAATGCCGATGACATTGTACAAGTAGGACAAACGATCGCTATTATTGAAACAGATGGAGATGATGGGGCAACTACAGAAGGATCATCGCAGCATACAGAAACTCCTTCTAAGGAAGTTTTAAAAGAAGTTGCTGCTCCAGTTACTGCTTCAAAAGAAACTGAAAAATCTACTATTACAAGTAACGACGGACGTTTTTATTCCCCGCTGGTGAAAAATATGGCTTCGGAAGAAGGAATTTCTCAAAGCGAACTCGATGCTATTTCTGGAACAGGTAAAGATGGACGAGTTACAAAAAACGATATGGTTGCTTATATCGAGAGTCGAGGAAATGCATCACAACAATCTAATAAACAACCAGCAACTGCTATTGAAGCGAAAAACCCTGCTATTGCTTCGGCATCTGCTGCAAATGCCTCGAAACCAAAGGCCCCTGTTTCTGTGAATGGTGGGGATGAAATTATTGAAATGACTCGCATGGGGAAACTCATTGCGCATCACATGGTAGAGAGCGTAAGTACTTCAGCACATGTGCAGTCCTTTATTGAAGCAGACGTTACCAATATTTGGAATTGGAGAAAGAAAAATAAAGATGGTTTTATGAAACGAGAAGGTGAAAACCTTACGTTTACTCCTATTTTTATGGAAGCTGTAGCTAAAGCTTTAAAAGATTTTCCAATGATGAATATTGCCTTAGATGGTGATAGAATTATTAAACGAAAAAACATTAATTTAGGAATGGCCGCTGCATTACCCGACGGTAATTTAATTGTTCCTGTTATTAAAAACGCAGATCAGTTAAATCTGGTAGGAATGAGTAAAGCGGTAAACGATCTTGCTAGTCGTGCTCGTGATAATAAATTAAAACCAGACGACATCCAAGGGGGTACATATACTGTAACCAATGTAGGAACTTTTGGAAGTATTATGGGAACTCCCATCATCAATCAGCCACAGGTTGGTATTCTTGCATTAGGAGCGATTCGAAAAGTACCTGCAGTCATCGAAACTCCCGAGGGTGATTTTATTGGAATTCGGTACAAAATGTTCTTATCGCATAGTTACGATCATCGTGTAGTAAATGGAGCGCTTGGAGGACAATTTGTAAAACAGGTAGCAGATTACCTAGAAGCATGGGATGTAAATCGTGAGGTGTAATATGTGTTATTCTAATTAGTTTAGGCTAAAGTGTAATTATAATTAATATTTTTGGTATAAAAGTTGTGGTTTTTTTAATGAATGTCTTTAATTTTAAGATTTTATTAAAATTCAATAACTAAACTAAACTAAACATATTATGATTAAATTTTCCACTTTAATTGTCCTTTTTTGTTTCCTAGCAGGTTGTTCAGACGATAATTCTGTTGTAGAGGAAGATGTTTTTGATCTATCAATAGAAATAACCTCACCTTTCGATATTAAAGGTGATATCGCTTCATCTGGTGGGAATATTATTAATGAAGATGATCATACTATTCTAAGAAAAGGAGTTTGTTATAGTCTAACAGCTGCTCCAACAGTAAATGATCTACTAATTGAACATGAAGGTGTAGCTACCTCTTTTGAAGTAAATCTTGAGAATTTAGAGTTCAATACTGTTTATTACGCAAGAGCTTTTGCTGAAACTACAAACGATATTTTTTATAGTGATGAGGTTTCATTTACAACGACTAACGAATGTACTTTAAATGTTTTTGAGGGAGATGTTACCTTGACGACACAGACAGAGGTTGATAATTTTGCCATAAATAATTATTGTTCCGTTACGGGAGATTTGCGTATTTCTGAAGGTGATGCTACTGCTGATCCTATAGTTGATATCTCTGGATTATATAATTTGCGATCCTTGGGATCTATTATAGTAAGTAATACAACACTCATAGAGTCATTAGAAGGACTTCATAATATCGATAGCATTTCTAATAGTTTGGCTGTTGTTGGAAATGAACAAGTTATAAATATTGACGAATTTATCAAAATCGATACACCTGTACGCAGTATCACTGTATTTGATAATGCGAATTTAAACTCTATAGAAGGAATTTCGAATATTAAGGAATTAGTTAAATATGAAGATAATTTGCCATATTTAAAAATAAGTGACTGTCCGCTCCTAAATTCTCTCGATCCACTAGAAGGGATTACTGCTAACGATGGAATTAGTGGGATTTCAATTCATGGGTTACCAT
Organism: Cochleicola gelatinilyticus; assembly: GCF_001637325.1. Taxonomy (GTDB): domain Bacteria; phylum Bacteroidota; class Bacteroidia; order Flavobacteriales; family Flavobacteriaceae; genus Cochleicola; species Cochleicola gelatinilyticus. The sequence continues at coordinate 136,909 of NZ_LRXL01000012.1, read as the reverse complement.
TCATTACCAATATCGATGCGCTTTCAAACATTTCTGGAAGTATTGATGTGTTAGATATTTTCAACATGACGTCACTACAAAATATCAATGGTATTTATTCTATAACTAGTGTAAATGGGAGGTTGTATCTTAGTAATAATGAAAGTTTAAATAATATTTTGGGATTTCAATCCATCACAACTCTTAGTGGTTTTATAAGTATTTTTAATAATGATTTATTATATAATTTGGATGCTTTCGAAAATGTTACTCAAATTTCTGGCGAGTTAGAAATTGTCGGAAATGCTTCATTATTTGACTTTTGTGGTATTGTAGATGCCCTCGACGAAAATAATTTGGATGACTTTTCGGTATATCAAAATGGGTTTAACCCTACATTAGAAGATTTATTAAATGGGAACTGCGCAGAATAAATGTTTTGGTTAGAACCAGATGCTATATAATTGATCTCTATTATTTAATCCTTATCAACATTTAATTCGAGAAGTACCTGCAGTCATCGAAACTCCCGAGGGTGATTTTATTGGAATTCGGTACAAAATGTTCTTATCGCATAGCTACGATCATCGTGTAGTAAATGGAGCGCTTGGAGGACAATTTGTAAAACAGGTAGCAGATTACCTAGAAGCATGGGATGTAAATCGTGAGGTGTAATATGTGTTATTCTAATTAGTTTAGGTTAAAGTATAATTATAATTAATATTTTTGGTATAAAAGTTGTGGTTTTTTTAATGAATGTCTTTAATTTTAAGATTTTATTAAAATTCAATAACTAAACTAAACATATTATGATTAAATTTTCCACTTTAATTGTCCTTTTTTGTCTCCTAGCAGGTTGTTCAGACGATAATTCTGTTGTAGAGGAAGATATTTTTAATCTATCCATAGAAATAACCTCACCTTTCGATATTAAAGGTGATATCGCTTCATCTGGTGGGAATATTATTAATGAAGATGATCATACTATTCTAAGAAAAGGAGTTTGTTATAGTCTAACAGCTGCTCCAACAGTAAATGATCTACTAATTGAACATGAAGGTGTAGCTACCTCTTTTGAAGTAAATCTTGAGAATTTAGAGTTCAATACTGTTTATTACGCAAGAGCTTTTGCTGAAACTACAAACGATATTTTTTATAGTGATGAGGTTGCATTTACAACGACTAACGAATGTACTTTAAATGTTTTTGAGGGAGATGTTACCTTGACGACACAGACAGAGGTTGATGATTTTGCGTCCAATAATTATTGTAGAATTACTGGATATTTAAGTTTTTCGCAGGAGAACGATTCGCAAGATCCAATTGTAGATATTAGTGCCATGAGTAATATTCGTTCTGTGGATTCCTTTGCAGTTGTCAATACTAATTTGGAAAGTTTGGAAGGTATGCAAAACTTGAGCATTGTGTCTAGTAATATTTTTATTGATCGCAACAATTTATTAATACAAATTGATGATCTTAGTAACATATCTTCTTCACTTCATTCAATATTATTAAATCAAAATTTTCGCCTTACTAATGTTAATGGTTTGTCAAATATCAATCGTTTGGTAGAAAAGGACGGAAGAGGACCTTATTTAAAGGTAGGGGGTGCCGATAGTTTGACCTCTCTTTCCGGTTTAGATGAAATAACTTTTGAAGATGAAAATGGAACTTTAATGGTGCATACATTGCCGTTAATTACTAATCTAGATGTCTTTTCTCAAATTTCAGGGAAATTAAGTACGTTGGAAATTAGCTATATGGATAATTTACAAAATATAGATGGAATAACTTCTATTACAGGTGTTAATGATAGTTTTAGACTTACAAATAATGAAAGTCTTTTAGATTTTTCTGGGTTACAAAATATTACTAACCTTACTCAAAATGTCCTTATTAAAAACAACGACAATCTCTTTAACTTAGATGATTTTTATAATTTACAGGAAATATCAGGTACGGTTCAAATTGTGTCTAATGAAGCTTTAGTAGATTTTTGTGGTATTATCGATGCAATTCAAGATAGTGAAGATACTAATTTTGAGATAACTGGTAACCAGTTTAATCCTACTTATCAGGATTTACTTGATGGTACGTGTACAGAGTAATAGGGGAAGGTTTAGTAGGTAGGAAGCGTATTTCATTAATTGACAGTTATCAACTTATATAACCTTCAGTTCTTTTAAAATCTGTTCCAGTTCTTCGTATCCAAATATAAAATGATCTCTATTCCAAATTGTAGGGAGTTTTTGAATTTGAACATCGGGATGCATGTTCTGCAATAACTCGAGATATTGCTTGTGTGTTTTGGGATCCTCTTTTAAGTTAACATTTCGGTGTTCTATGCGTCGCTGCCTAAGGGCGTTTTCCAACAGTGTGCATTTCTCACAACCTGGTTCAGAGAATAATACGAGTTTTCCGTCGATGACGCGGCGAAGATCTTTGGTTTGATTTTCATACGATATCGAAATCGGACTTGCTTGATCGTTAATGATAAGCTCGTAGGTGTACGTAGGGTTTTCTTCTAATTCGATCAATGTGATCATGTGAGTTTTGCTTTTAGGCGGTAAATCTTTAATCATAGGTTTAGAAGCGCTTCTGCGAAAACCTTCAGAAATAACCATAAAGAAAACATTTAATGTTGCATTTGTGGTGTTTTCGGCAGACAGGATAATTCGTTTCCCTGATTTTTTTTCAGAAATAAGTACACGTTCATCTTGACAAATTGCAGTGAATGTTATAAGCAGTGTAAGGACAAGTAAGATTTTCTGTTTCATAGTGTATCACAAAAGTATGAATTACTACCTTTGTTACACAAACTATACCAATGGAATTGAATTTAAAAAAACCTATCTGTTTTTTCGATCTGGAAACAACTGGGACCAATGTAGCTACCGATCGAATTGTAGAGATTTCTATTCTGAAAGTCTTTCCCAATGGAAATAAAGAAAGTCATACGTGGCGTGTCAACCCAGAGGTTCCTATTCCGGCAGCGACTTCTGCCATCCATGGAATTACAGATGATATGGTTGCGAACGAACCTACTTTTAAAGAATTGGCGCCAAAGGTGTATGCGTTAATTAAAGACAGTGATTTAGGAGGATTTAACTCCAATCGGTTCGATATTCCGTTGTTAGCAGAAGCGATGCTGCGGTCAGATATCGATTTCGATATGAAAAAAGCCCTGTCGGTCGATGTGCAAACTATTTTTCATAAAAAAGAAAAACGAACGCTAGAGGCAGCGTATAAATTTTATTGTGATAAAGATCTCACAAATGCTCACAGTGCAGAGGCAGACACCAACGCAACGTACGAAGTGTTAAAAGCACAGCTTGATAAATACGACGATCTTGAGAATGATATGGCCACATTAGCAACATTTAGTTCGCATAAAAAATTTGCAGATTTTGCGGGTTATATTGGGTATAATAAAAATGAAGAAGAGGTTTTTGCCTTTGGAAAACACCGAGGAGCAAAAGTTGAAGATGTCTTAGAAAAAGAACCCGGTTACTTTGGTTGGTTGTTAAATGCGGATTTTCCTCTTTACACCAAGAAGGTTTTAACCCGAATTAAATTAAGTAAGCTTAACACAAAGGCCTAGGAGTGTCATAAGAATTTTTGATTTTTCTAAATTTATACTATTGCCTAAATCGTTGAATACGTAATCTATGAAGATAATTTGCATTGGTCGAAACTACGCTGACCATATAAAGGAATTAAATAATGAAAAACCGAGCGATCCCGTAATTTTCCTTAAGCCCGATACAGCAATTGTGCTTAAAAATCAACCCTTTTTTATCCCAGATTTTTCGAACGACGTTCATCACGAAGTTGAAATTTTGGTTAAAATAAAAAAAATAGGAAAACATATTAATCGAAAATTTGCCCATAAATATTACGATGAGATTGGTTTGGGGATCGATTTTACCGCTCGTGACCTTCAGCAGCAATTAAAAGAAAAAGGACTTCCGTGGGAAAAAGCTAAAGCCTTCGATGGATCGGCTGTAGTGGGTAAATTTCTTCCGAAGACACAATTTGAAAATATTGATGCTATCAATTTTTCTTTACAAAAAGACGGAGTACTTGTCCAAGAAGGTAATACGGCATTACAGTTGTATAAGATTGATGAAATAATCGAATATATCTCTAAATATTTTACTTTAAAGATCGGAGATATTATATTTACAGGCACTCCATCAGGAGTTGGCAGAGTAAGTCCCAACGAAACCTTAACGGGTTATATAGAAGATAAGGAAGTTTTTTCCGTTAAAATAAAATAAATGAGTAAAATTTATTCAACCGAAAGTTTAAACGAAATTGCTGGTGGAGATCAGGATTTTATGGCTGTGGTGGCACAAACATTTTTAGAAGAGATCCCACCAGATTTAGCTTCTTTAGAAGAAGCAGTATCAAACGATAATAAGGAATTGGCCTATCAATTCGCTCATAAAATGAAACCAAATATCGAGATGTTCGGTATTGATCTTATGAAAGAAGTTGCAGCTGTCGAAGCATGGACCAAAACAAGCAAAAGTAATTCGGTAATAGCTCCTAGCGTTAAGCACCTAAGTGCTACCTTACATAAGGTGTTTAAGCAGCTAGAAGAAGATTATTCATAATATATGCTGGCGGAAATAATCACCATTGGAGATGAAATACTCATCGGACAAATTGTAGACACAAATTCTGCTTATATATCAAAACAACTTAATGCGATAGGAGTAAAGGTGTACCAGATCACTTCGGTACAAGATGAACGTGCTCATATATTACATGCATTAGAGGATGCTAAGAATCGAGTAGATTTAGTATTAGTTACTGGTGGGTTAGGTCCTACTAAAGATGATATTACTAAAGAAACATTTTGCGAATTTCTAGACGATCATCTCGTTGAGAATGCGGAGGTCTTAGCGCATATAAAATTTATTTTCGAGAATTATGTAAAACGTCCTACGCTTCCATCGAATTTAAGTCAAGCGATGGTTCCTTCAACAGCTACAGTTTTAAAAAACCAACACGGTACTGCTCCAGGTATGTGGTTCGAAAAAGATAATGTGGTTTTTGTTTCCATGCCTGGTGTTCCATACGAAATGAAGTATCTACTACAAGATGAGGTGCTTCCTCGGGTGATTAAACGATTTAATCGGCCACACATTTACCATAAAACATTGCTTACCTACGGAAAAGGTGAAAGCGAGATACAGGAAATTATTACCGATTGGGAAAACAATCTTCCAAAAGATATTAAACTAGCGTATTTACCTTCTTTAGGGAGAGTTCGCTTGCGGTTATCATCTACGAATATAAATCAGAAAATTTTAGTAGATCGAGTCGATGCACAAATGGAAAATCTGCAAAACTTATTGCAAGACATTGCAGTAGGGTTTGAAGATGAAACCAGCATCGAATTACGCATCGCTTCTTTGTTAACACAAAAAAATCAAACATTAAGTTTGGCAGAAAGTTGCACGGGAGGGGCGCTTGTACAACATATTACCCAAAATTCAGGGGCTTCAAAATTTTTAATGGGTAGCATGGTACCCTATAAAACAACATTAAAAACCGAATTATTAGGGGTAAGTGCCGCGCTTATTGAAAAGTATTCTGTAGTGAGTGGGGAAGTTGCAGAGGCCATGGCTACACAATGCACCAAAGTCTTTAAAACCGATTATGCCATCGCAACTACTGGAAACGCTGGGCCTACAAAAGGAGATGCCGATGCCGATATCGGAACTGTTTATATTGCAATTGCCAGTCCGGAAGGAGTTTTTTCAGAAAAATTTAGTTTTGGAGAGGCCAGAGAACGCGTTATAAAAAGAGCAACAAACAAGGCTTTTGAAATGCTTCTAAAAGAAATTTCAAAAAACTGATTTCCTTTTGTTGTGTATGAGGATAAAATGTCTTAAATTTGCAGCCTGTTTTAAAATAACTAATTAATAGTTGAAGTAATGTCAAGAGTTTGTGAGCTTACAGGTAAAAGAGCGATGGTTGGAAATAACGTGTCGCACGCGATGAATAAAACAAAACGAAAGTTCAATGTGAACTTAGTTAAAAAACGTTTTTACATTCCTGAAGAGGACAAGTGGTTAACCTTAAAGGTTTCTACCTCCGCTTTAAAAAACATCAATAAAAAAGGAATTTCTGCCGTGATTAAAGAAGCGCGCGAAAAAGGCTTTTTGAATAAATAATTAGATAACGAATAAAGTCTGTTACAATGGCTAAAAAAGGAAATAGAGTACAAGTGATCTTAGAGTGCACCGAGCACAAAGAGTCGGGAAAGCCGGGAACATCTCGTTACATCACCACAAAGAACAAAAAGAACACGCCGGATAGAATGGAGTTGAAAAAATTCAACCCAATCTTGAAAAAAATGACGGTTCATAAAGAAATTAAATAAGGATAGGCCATGGCAAAGAAATCAGTAGCATCGTTACAAACAGGATCGAAGCGTCTTACCAAAGCAGTTAAAATGGTAAAGTCGCCTAAAACAGGAGCATATACTTTCTCCGAAGCCATTATGGCACCGGATTTAGTAAACGATTGGTTAAACAAAAAATAACCCATCGTAACATATAGTATACAAGCCACTTTTTTACGAGAGTGGCTTTTTGTATTTTTGGGCGTTACTCTTTTTTCGCCTAGGGCAAAAAAGGTCGGGCTTTTGTCGCTACACGGTAGCATCCGCAATCCCTAACGCAAATAAAACTAACAAACTCAATCACAGACTAATTCACTTGTTTAATGAGCTTTTTTAAAAAAATATTCTCCAAAGAAAAAAAAGAAACCCTCGACAAAGGACTCGAAAAATCAAAATCGACTTTTTTCGACAAATTAAGTAAAGCAGTTGCTGGGAAAAGCAAGGTAGACGACGATGTTCTAGATAATTTAGAAGAAGTGCTCGTATCTAGTGATGTTGGTGTAAATACCACATTGAAAATTATTAAACGTATCGAAGCTCGTGTTGCTACGGATAAATATGTAGGAACCGACGAGCTTAACCAGATTCTTCGCGAAGAGATTGCCGGACTTTTAAGTGAAACTAATGTAGGAAACGAAACCAAATTCGAAATCCCCGAAAAAAATACACCACATGTCATTATGGTGGTAGGTGTAAATGGAGTTGGTAAAACAACCACCATAGGGAAGCTTGCATTTCAATTTAAAAAAGCAGGAAAGAAAGTTGTTTTAGGAGCCGCAGATACGTTTCGTGCTGCAGCCATCGATCAATTACAAATATGGGCAGATCGTACCGAAGTTCCTATTGTAAAGCAAAGTATGGGAAGTGATCCTGCCAGTGTCGCTTTCGATACGTTAGAAAGTGCTGTAAAACAAAATGCAGATGTAGTGATTATCGACACAGCAGGAAGGTTGCACAACAAAGTAAACTTAATGAACGAACTTACCAAGGTAAAAAGAGTTATGCAAAAAGTGATTCCCGATGCACCACACGAAGTCTTGTTGGTTCTTGATGGTTCTACTGGGCAAAATGCTTTTGAGCAAGCGAAACAATTTACAGCAGCAACCGAAGTAACTTCTTTAGCTGTCACTAAACTTGACGGAACTGCTAAAGGGGGTGTTGTTATAGGTATTAGCGATCAGTTTCAGATCCCAGTAAAATACATTGGAGTAGGAGAAGGGATGGAAGATCTGCAGGTATTTAATAAGTTTGAATTTGTAGATAGTTTCTTCAAATAGTTTAACATTACTTTTTCAAAATCATTTGTGCAACTCAGTATATTTAATTGATAGTATATCTGGTGGCTATCCACTAGGTAATAAAAAAATCAATAAAATATATGATCCATCCACATACCGAATTACGCTTTATTAACAATGAAATAGGACATGGAGTTGTTGCAACTCAATTCATCCCTGCGGGTACCATTACTTGGGTGCTGGACGAATTAGACCGAGAATTTACTACACAACAATTTTCTGAAATGGCACCACCGTTTCAAAATATTTTAGACACCTATTCGTATCGTAACAGTAAAGGCAATTATGTGCTTTGCTGGGATCACGGACGTTTTGTAAATCATAGCTTTAAATCGAATTGCCTTTCGACAGCTTACGATTTTGAAATTGCTGTGCGCGATATTCATCCCGGAGAACAACTCACAGACGATTATGGGTATCTCAATGTGGATACTCCTTTTCAACCTTCAGAAGAAGGAACAAAACGTAAAATCGTATATCCCGATGACCTAGAGCACCATCATAAAAAATGGGATAAAAAAATAGCAGCAGTGTTTCCGAAGATTGCTACGCTGCCACAACCCTTAGCAGAACTCCTTCCGAAGAAAACAAAAGAACGTATTGAAGCAATTAATGCGGGCAACGAAGAACTAGAGTCTATCCTAACCCTTTATTTTAAGCGGAACTAAACCGGTAAATACAAACTATTGTTTTCCGAAATATAAGAGGTATCTTTGCACCCCTTTATAAACAGCCGTAGGTACGGAATGCACTATGAGAACAAAAACACTAAAAAAGAATAAGATCAATGTAGTTACCCTTGGATGCTCCAAGAATGTATACGACAGTGAAGTACTCATGGGGCAACTCCGCGCCAACAATAAAGAAGTAGTACACGAAGAAGAAGGAAATGTAGTGGTGATTAACACCTGCGGTTTCATCGCAAACGCAAAAGAGGAAAGTGTAAATACTATCTTAGAATACGTTCAGAAAAAACAGGACGGGGTTGTAGATAAAGTTTTTGTAACAGGATGCCTTTCCGAGCGCTACAAACCAGATCTTCAAAAAGAAATTCCCGATGTCGATCAGTACTTCGGTACCACAGAATTACCAGGACTGCTAAAAGCCCTCGGCGCCGATTATAAGCACGAATTAATTGGAGAACGTCTTACTACCACGCCTAAAAATTACGCATATCTAAAGATTGCTGAAGGATGTGACCGTCCGTGTTCGTTCTGTGCCATCCCGATCATGCGGGGAAAACACCGATCCACTCCCATGGAAGATTTGGTGACCGAAGCGGAAAAGCTTGCAGCGAATGGTGTAAAAGAACTTATTCTTATTGCGCAAGATCTTACCTATTACGGACTCGATCTATACAAAAAACGTAACCTTGCTGAATTGCTTCAGAAATTAGTAAAAGTTGAGGGGATTGAGTGGATTCGGTTGCATTATGCCTTTCCCACAGGGTTCCCAATGGATGTGCTCGAAGTGATGCGCAAGGAACCGAAGCTCTGTAATTACATGGATATTCCGCTGCAACACATTGCAGATCCTATCCTTAAATCCATGCGCCGTGGAACTACCAAAGCAAAAACCACGAAATTATTAAAAGAATTTCGTGAAGCCGTACCTGAAATGGCGATTCGTACCACACTTATCGTTGGGTATCCGGGTGAAACGCAAGAAGATTTTGAAACTCTAAGAGATTGGGTAACCGAAATGCGTTTTGAGCGTTTGGGCTGCTTTACCTACTCTCACGAAGAGAACACACATGCGTATAATTTAGTAGATGATGTGCCCGAAGAGGTTAAGATGGAACGTGCTAATAAGATCATGGAAATTCAGTCACAGATCTCTTGGGAGTTAAATCAGCAAAAAATTGGGAAAGAATTTAGAGTGATTATCGATCGGAAGGAAGGGACCTATTTTGTAGGTCGTACCGAATTTGATAGTCCCGATGTGGATAATGAAGTTTTAATCAATGCTGAAAACGGCTACCTACGAACGGGTGAATTTGCTACAGTGCGCGTAACAGCAGCAGAAGATTTCGACTTGTACGCAGAGGTAGTTTAATTATAATTACTGGATATGTTTTTATTATTAAGAACAATACTATTATGGAGTGTTGTAGTTTTTTGCGTAAGCTGCAAACAAAAAAATAATAAAGATTCGTCTGTTTCTTCTGAAACTACAAAGGTTGAATTCATAGAAAATCCTTCCGAAGAAAACAGCGCACTCCCACGTTTATTCGGTAGTGAAAATGGATTGTTCTTTAGTTGGGTTGAAACAAAAGACACGACCGATTTTCTAAAATATAGCGTTCTTAAAGATGCTTCATGGGAGTCTGTGGAGACGGTAACTTCCGGAACCGATTGGTTTACCAACTGGGCCGATTTCCCCGTAATCGCTGAAAACAACGGATCTATTTTAACAAACATCCTGCAACGCTCTGCTAACGGTACCTACACCTACGACATTAAATTAAACCTTTTTTCTTCTGAAACTCAACGGTGGAATAAAAACTTCATCCTTCATAAAGATGGAACGAAGAGTGAGCACGGGTTTGTTTCTATGCAACCTTATGGAGAAGAATCATTTTTTATAACTTGGTTGGATGGTAGAAATACGACCGGAGGACATGAAGGTCACGATCAGCACTCGAGTGCGGGAGCAATGACGCTTCGAAGTGCTGTAGTGCATACAGATGGAAGTATCGCAAACGAGACAGAACTCGATTCAAAGGTGTGCGACTGTTGTAATACAGCGGCAGCAATTACTTCTAAAGGACCCATTGTTGCCTATCGTGATCGGAGTGATGAGGAGATTAGGGATGTTTCAATTCTTCGATGGGAAAATAATAAATGGACTGCACCACAAACTCTTGGGAACGATGCGTGGAAAATTGCCGGTTGTCCCGTAAATGGTCCAGCTATTTCTGCTATAGACGCGTCTGTTGCTGTAGCTTGGTTCACTGGAGCAAATGAACTCCCTAAAGTCTATGCTGCTTTTTCTGAAGATAACGGAGCAACTTTTAAGAATCCTATACGCATGGATAGTTCTGAAGCTGTCGGGAGAGTAGACATAGCGCTAATTACGGCAACCGAAGCAGTAGTGTGTTGGTTAGAGACCGATGGGGCACAAACGTATATTATGGCTTCGAAAATTAGTGATGATGGAGAAAAAGGCGAGGCAATTGAAATCGCTAATATTGAAAGTGGTCGCTCCAGCGGATTCCCTCAAATGGAATTGTACAATGACAAGTTGTATTTTGCTTGGACAGAATTTAGCAAAGAAAAGCAGCCGTTCATTAAAATGAGCTATCTTGCTATTGAACAGTTGTAAAAAACATTCATTTTAATTTTTTTTGAAAACACTTCTTATTATTGGTCATACAATTCCAGAACCTGCAACTACTGCAGCAGGTGGACGGATGATGCAGTTGATCAAATTATTTTCCCAAAATGAGTACACTATTGTTTTTGCCAGTACCGCAAGCATTTCTGAACGTTCTGTAAATCTCGATATACTGGGGATTACTTACGAAGCAATACAGTTAAACGATCCTAGTTTCGATGTATTTATTTCAACGTTGAATCCGTCGGTCGTGTTGTTTGATCGTTTTATTACTGAAGAGCAATTTGGTTGGCGCGTGGCAGAACATTGTCCGAATGCTTTACGGATTTTAGACACCGAGGATCTTCATTTTCTTCGGAAAGCAAGAGCCAAAGCTGTTAAGCAAGGGATACCAGTTTCTGAAGCTGATCTTTACACAGATATTGCAAAACGGGAATTGGCAAGTATATTTCGATGTGATGTCTCCTTAATTATTTCTGAATTTGAAATAGAACTTCTGCAAAAAACCTTTCAAGTTCCTTTTGGAATATTGTTCTATCTTCCATTGTTACTAGATGAACTTACTGAAGATTTCATAGAACAACTCCCTCCTTTTGAAGCACGAATCGATTTTATGACGATTGGAAATTTTCTACATGCTCCTAACGTTGATGCTGTTTTAGAATTAAAGAATAAAATATGGCCTTTAATAAAAAGAGAGCTTCCGCAAGCAACATTACAGGTCTTTGGGGCTTATGCTCCACAACAAATTCGTGAATTAAATAATAAAAAAGAAGGTTTTCTCTTAAAAGGATGGGCCGAAGATGCAGGGCATGTTTTTCAATCTGCACGAGTTTGCTTGGCTCCGCTACGTTTTGGAGCAGGGTTAAAAGGGAAATTGCTCGATGCAATGCAATATGGTACACCATCAGTTACTACTACCGTTGGTGCTGAAGGTATGTGTGGAATATTTCCTTTTAATGGCTCGATAAAAGATGAACCTTACGATTTTGCTTCAGAAGCAATTCAATTGTACACTGAAAAATCAAAATGGATTCGGGCACAAAAAAACGGATTTGACCTCATAGAAAAGCGGTTTCAGAAACAATTATTTTCAGAAAAATTTATAAAAAAAGTTATATGGCTTCAAGGAAATCTTGGCGCACATCGTAACTCTTTTTTTCTCGGACAGGTGTTTCAGCATCATACATTAAAAAGTTCTAAATATTTAAGTCGATGGATCGAAGCTAAAAATGGCAGGTAATCTTCTATTTGTCAGTTAGATGTGAGTAGCTGTGGTTTGTGTTCATGTATTATTTATAGAGCGTATCCTTCTAAAACTCATTTGAGTTAATAGAAACATCATATAGGTTAATCGCTTCTTATAGATAGTAATTAATTTGTACTATATTATTTTTTATTTTTAAAACTGTAAAAAGTCAATAAACATTATGCCATCAATTACCATAGATACAGAATATGACAAAAATTTACTTGAAAAGATTAAAAGCAGAATAGGAGGGGAAATTGAAAAGAAAGAATGGGGAGAACATGTGTTAACATTCGATAATGAATACGGTAATGGAATTATTAAAACCATTGATTTTGATTCGGGTGTTTCTTTAATCGATTATGATGTAACTTTTTCTGAAGAAACAATTTTAATTTTTAAACGACAGGAATCTAATCCGTTGGTTTTTTTCTATATCACAGAAGGTAATTTAGAGTATTGCTGTGATGATGATGGGGAGCAATTAAAGTTGAATCAGTTTCAAAATATCATTATAAATAATAAAAAATATTCGCATACTTCGTTAAAGTTTAAAACAGGTCTACATGTAAAAGTTAACTTTATACAAGTAGGAAGAGAAGATTATTTAAAACTAAAGGATAATTCAGAACACTGCATTACAAAGCGATTTATACCTATAGTTAAGAATTCTGAATCTAAATTTGTGTATTCTCATTTAGGAAATTACAATCTCGAGATCGCGCAACAAATTAAAAAAATAAGCGAGATTCACGGGAAAGGAATTATAAAAGCACTTTCCTTAGAAGCTCAAGTAAATCTTGTTTTAGCAATGCAATTGTTAGATCATGAAAATTTCGTGAATCAAATTCACCTTCCAAAGTCGATCTCTATTCACGACATTAAGAAAATAAATAAACTCACCGAATTTATTGAAGAGAATATTTCTGAACCCCTTCCAGTCTCAGACCTAGTAACTGAATCTGGATTGAGCGCCAAAAAAATGCAGGCAGGTTTTAATGCATTGTACTCAAAATCTGTAAATGTATATATTCGCGAGAAAAAACTAGACATTGCTAGGGATATGCTCAAAGAAACCGACGATTCTGTGTCGGAAATTGTTTATAACATTGGTTTTAAAAGTAGGAGTTATTTTTCTAAAATCTTTTTTGAGCGTTTTGGAATTTTACCCACAGCCTATCGAAAAAAATTACACGAAGGTCAAGAGTAAGGTTTAGTCGAAAATATTACTCGCGAAAGCGATTTGGATTTACAAAGAACAAACTATTTACAAAGAGTAATTTTCCGTTTTCCCAAAAAGAACGAAATAACACATCGTCTACTATATAGATCATACTCCCACGTCCCATTCTTGCTTCTCCAAATACCATAGAATTTTTAAGCTTTGCTTTTGCATTCTTTCCAGAGAAACCTGAAACGGAGATAGGCTCATCTTGTATATACCCTACATTGTAGCCATTTTCTAAGAACTGATACGAATCACTACCAAGTTTTAAACTAAAATAAGAATCACCATAACCAAATGCCATGGGGTGCGAAGGGTCTAACTTAATTTTGTAAATACTTCCTGTTATAAGGTCGGTTACTCCGTTTCGTTCGCGTTGATCGTAGGGAATTAATTTTTCTGCTTTCGAAGCTTCATTCGTTTCGGTAGTATCGGGTTTGTTTTCTGTTAGATCAAAACCTTCTTTACCTTCAAAAAAGCGTACCGCATTTCCCAATGAAATTATTTTTCCTCCACGTCGAACCCAAGCTGTGATCTCTTTTAGTCTTTCTTCATTAATAACACTAGAGTACCATCCATCGGGGAGGACGAGAATGTCGAATGTATTTAATGAAACCGAATCAAAATAATCGGTGTCTACAGAAGTTATTGGATATTGTAACTGGGTTTCAAAAAAGTGCCATAAGGTGCCATAGCTTAGTGAGGACACTCCCTTTCCTTTTAACATGGCGACACGTGGTGTGTTGATTAATTTGAGATCGGGAGAACCAAAATCGGTTCCATTATCACTAAAGCTTGTTGTGGCAGCATATAAGTTTCGTTGGTGTTTCTTTGCTATTTTAATTACTTTTTGATCAAACTCGTTATTGGTTCGATTGTCACTTTTTGTAATAATTAAACTACCCCGATTAAATGTTTTTCCATTAAACTGAAGTTCTTTTTCAGAAAACCGAACTCGAATATCCTGTTTTAGTAATTCAGAAAGAAAGGCCGCATCGTATACGCTGTTCCAATCTGCGATATACCCTGCCGCAGAAGGAGTAGCTGCACTTGTATTCTTAAATTTGTTAGGTGTAGTCGCTGTAGCATTTATTAAACTCGTACTTGCTAAGGCTTCTAATCCATAGGCATGCGGAATGCTCCACGCCGTAATATCGTAGGTTAAAGGATCACTTAGTTTAGCATCTGGTTCAAACAGTACTTTTACCATGTTTCCTTTTGGCTGGTTGGTACTTACAACAAGTGCCCCGGTAGCATCCATAGAACTTTTGGTCGCCGTAGTATAATTATACCCATTTACGGTGCCACTGTTCGTATATCCATAGACAATCTCATGTCGATCTAAAAGAGTGGTAAGTGCTTTTAATTTATCGGGATGCCCTTTTAAAACGTAGCTTTTGTATGTAAAATTGGTTTTCGAAAAATAATTTTTAAACTCTGTAACAAGTTTGTTTGCGTTTTTTGAAGCAACTTCAATTGTCGATAATCCAGTAGTTGTGTGATGCGCCACACGATCAACTAAGGTAAGTTCGTATCCTTCATCGGTATCAATGCCTAAACCAGCACGTCCGTGACCTGCTTGCTCGTATGTCATTCCTATGGCACCCATGAACATGGGGTAGGTGTCTCCATAACTAGGATATAATAGGTCGAAACTTTCTCGCGTAAAGAACAACCAACCTTCCTTATCGAAGTATCGAGCGTGGTTTTTCCCAATCTCTGTTTGAAAGTCCCGTTGAAAATCGGTTATGATCTCATGGAAAGGTTCGGCAGCAGGTGCAAAATAATACGGATTGTTAATGCCTTGTTCATGAAAATCGACATGCACATGTGGCATCCATTGATTGTAAATTTTTAAACGCTGCTGACTTTCAACCTGCGTCGCCCATGCCCAATCGCGGTTTAAATCGAAGAGATAATGGTTGGGACGTCCTCCGGGCCAAGGTTCGTGGTGTTCTGCAGCATCTTGTAGTTTGTTATAAGGAGTTGATTTTACCTGATTGTACCAGTTTACATAGCGATCACGGCCATCGGGATTTACACAAGGATCTATGAGCACTACGGTGTTTTGTAAATAATCTTTCTTTTCGGTAATTAGTTTGTATATCGTATTCATCGCTGCTTCGGTACTGGAAGCTTCATTTCCATGTACGTTGTAGCTCATCCAAACAATCGCAGTGTTTGAAGTTGCCGTTCCTTTTTGTATTCCGGCATTTGTTAGGTGATTGGTACGCAGGGTTTTAATAGTAGAAATATTGCCTTCAGAAGAAATAATCGCGTAGGTAAGTGGGCGTCGCTCGTTGGTTTTTCCGTAGGTATCGAATGTGACCATCGCACTATTTTCAGCAACATGTTCGAAATAAGAAACAACATCGGCATGGCGCGTAAACTGTGTTCCCATCTCATACCCCAAAAATTCGGCGGGAGATTGTACCTGTGCGGAAAGGACAGTAGAAATAAGCAAAAGGGCTATCGAAAGAATGCGGGTCATTAGAATGGTGTTTTAAAAATCGAAATCAAATATAGTGGAAATTTAGAAGTATAAATTGGAAAATGAAGACTCGTCTCCTTAAGCGAATGTTGCGCATTTACAAGTACATTTTCCAAAACTTTTCCTAAAATCTGAATTGCCTATTCTGAAATCATAATAATACCCGTATTTTTATCCTTCAATTTCTGAAGCCTTTATGCCGGTACATTACCTTCCGTATTCCGAAACCCAATATTTCTCGCAATTAATCTGTGACTATCTTGCAGAAAAAGAGGAGTTACAATCTTTTTACCATCGGTTTCCGAAGTTAGAAAATTTTGAACCACAGCTTCAAGAAAAGCAAAA
Organism: Cochleicola gelatinilyticus; assembly: GCF_001637325.1. GTDB lineage: Bacteria > Bacteroidota > Bacteroidia > Flavobacteriales > Flavobacteriaceae > Cochleicola > Cochleicola gelatinilyticus. Next base: position 120,565 of record NZ_LRXL01000012.1, on the reverse strand, counting down.
GACGTTTAGTTCTGTTCAAAGAAAAACATTAGTCGCAGCACTTACCAATCAGTATAAAGGGATAAATGTTTCTCAAGCCACTCAAATTAATATCGATTCACTTTCCGAAGCAACTACGTTTACCATTACTACAGGGCACCAATTAAATATGTTTACTGGGCCTTTGTATTTTCTGTACAAGATTTTTTCGGTGATCAATTTATCAGAGAAACTTAATAAGACACATTCCAACAATCATTTTGTGCCTGTGTATTGGATGGCAACAGAAGACCACGATTTTGAAGAAATTAATTATTTTAATCTCTTCGGAAAAAAAGTGCAGTGGGATCATGCTTCGGGGGGCGCTGTGGGCGCACTTTCTACAGAAGGACTTGAAGAAGTACATAAAGCTTTAAAGAAAACTTTAGGAAATAGTCACCATGCAAAGCAGCTTCTTCAATTATTTGAAGATGCTTATACAAAACACGCTACCTTAACGGAAGCGACCCGATACCTTGCCAATGCTTTGTTTTCAGACTATGGTCTTGTCGTAATCGATGGAGACGATGCCGATTTAAAACGGGCGTTTGTTCCTTTTGCTGAAAAAGAACTACGGTCGGGAATTTCGTATACAACCATTACAAAAACCACAAATAAGCTAACAAAATTAGGATACCCAGAGCAGGTACATCCGCGTGAAATTAATTTGTTTTACCTGCTAGAAGGGATTCGTGAACGCATTGTTGAAAAAGAAGGAATCTTTTACATTAATGACACTAACTTGTCTTTTTCTGAAGAAGAACTTCTTAAAGAACTTGAATCTCATCCGGAACGATTTTCACCAAACGCCTTGTTACGTCCATTATATCAAGAGGTAATATTACCCAATCTTTGCTATGTGGGTGGCGGTGGAGAATTGGCCTATTGGTTTCAGTTAAAAGATTATTTTGAAGCCGTAGAAGTTCTTTTTCCTATATTATTACTTCGGAATTCGGTATTGCTCATGCCTTTAGAATTTTCAGAAAAACTGAAGCAGTTACAAGTATCGCTTAACGATTTATTCCTGAAACAGTCTGATCTAAGAACGTTATACACGAAGAAAGTTTCAAACATTGCAATCGATTTTACAGCACAAAAAGAACACCTTCAGAAACAATTTGAAGCATTATATGAACTCGCAAAGAAAACCGATGCCTCTTTTGTAGGAGCTGTAGGAGCACAAGAGAAAAAGCAAATTAATGGATTGTCACACCTTGAAAAAAGGTTGTTGAAAGCCCAGAAACGCAAGCTAGCAGATTCTTTAGAGCGTGTTACGTTAATTCAAGATGAATTGTTTCCGAAGCAAAGCCTACAAGAACGAACAATTAATTTTTCGGAATGGTATCTTGAATATGGAGAAGTTTTACTCGACACCTTAAAAGAGGAACTTGATCCTTTGCGCCATCAATTTACAGTAATTGAGTTATAGCTAAAAAAAATAGGCGCATAAAATACAAGATTCTATGCGCCTATTTGCTTTTCTTTTAAAGTTACAACGTAGCCAATCGACTGTTAAAAAGGTAATCTTCATAGGTTTTATTATAGTGGACTTTCTTTTCGATCGATTCGATTACGACAGTCGCAAAATCGGTTTCGTACATTTCTCCCATAACGTTTAATCCGCCGGGACTAAAAACATTTATTTCCATAAGCTTATCACCTACAATATCGATTCCTACGAGAAACATTCCATCCTGTACTAATTTTGGACGAACAATTTCTGCGAGCTCCATAATTTGATCGGTCATTTTTACTTTTTGCGGCATTCCTCCTGCATGAATATTACTTCTAATATCGCCACTTGCATTTACCCGCTGCATCATGGCATATTTTCCATCTTTAGATTTTAATGGCACCCCATTCATTAAAAACAAACGCGTATCTCCATCTTTCGCTTTTGGTAAATATTCTTGGGCGATAACATATCCATCACGGCAAATAGCATCGATGGTTTGCGATAAATTATGTTCGTTCTGTTTGTCCATCATAAACACATTTTTCCCTCCCGAACCTTGTAGTGGCTTTAAAATCATTTTTTGTTTTTGCTCAGCAAAGAAGTCTTTAATTTCTTTTTGATCTCGTGTAATGATCGTCTTTGGGCGTAAGATTTCTGGAAAATGCTGAAAATACATTTTGTTTACTGCTCCCGCCAAACTACTAGGGTGATTTAGAACAATTACATTATCTCTGGTTGCAATCTCTCCGAATATAAAGGCAGCGTTTTGTGCCCAGTCCCGTTCTCCGATCTCATCACTAGGATCATTCCGTAAAAAAAGAACATCAAGCTCCTCGGAAGTAATGCGAGTAAGTTCTTCTTTTTGTACGGCTTTAAAAAAAGTTTCCTGAGTTTTAAAGTTCTTTCCTTTAATGGTCTTACAGCGTGCTGAGAGGTGACCATCACTAGCGTATGCTAATTCTCCAACGCCAATAAAGTAGACTTCATGGTCTCGTTTATAGGCTGCAAAACCCAACGCAGGAGTTGTATAGTTGGGAGATTCGGTAGCGTGATCGTTTATTATAAAAGCAATTTTCATAGTTTATTTATTTATTAGTTCTGTAATAGAAATTCCGTGTCGTAATTTCTTTAAGCGTTCTTTTGCAATGTCTCGTTCAAGAAAACGAGGTAATTGGGGTTGTTTTAAAACCTTTCTATGTAGTAGTTCTTCTATTAATGCTACATGATTGGTGTTAAATTTCCCTGTATATAGAGTTTCAAGTTTTCCTCCATCTTTTAAATAATCCATTACCTGCATTAATCCTGCGAGATACACGGCATCTTTGGTAAGTCCGCCACCTCGAAAAATACGCATGGTGACATAATAAGCAGTTTTTTCAGGGAAATTATGAGTTCGACGAAGAAGCTCAAATGTTTCAATAAAAGTAGCCCCTCCCACCATTGCATTGGCTGCAAGTACTCTTCCTGCTAGGAGTCGTAACCTGTTAACCGTGAGTCCGTCAACTAGATATTCAGCTAGTACTGCGAGCCCTTCTTGCAATTGATCGTATCCCGAAAAACCAGTATACATTTGTTTTATAGGTTGACTTTTTCCGTTGCAATAAGTAAGAATATGCGTCGCAACCTCATGTTGGATTAAAGCATCACATCGAGCCGAATCCATCGATAATTCGGTGCTTATAAGCAGCGTAGATTCTGACACCATAATACCAGCCACATCTTTTCTTATTTCGAGAGAGAGTTTAAGATGGGGAAATTTTTCTTGGTAAAAATCTATCTCTTTTTGTGCATGCTCTGCAAATTCATGGCAATCGAATTTTACAATATTGTCGGGATCTTTTCCCGAAGGATACGTCTTCAGAATAGCATCTGCGCCTTTAATTACTTTTTCTTCGATGCTACCATACAAACTCTCTCCAATAAACCTAAAGCTGTCCGTTTCCCTTTCCTCTAGCATGGTAAGTTGCTTTTCAATCTCGAGGCGCTTGTCTCTTAAAATAAAAGAAATTGTAGGGTCATCCACTTTATCTATTTGTATTCCGAAGAGTTTTCTTTTTTCTTTTTCGGGATCTAATGCGATGAGGCGGTAATTAAAAGATGGTGTTTTAGTAAAATCATTTTCCTTAAACTTTACCCATTCTTGAGAACTGTTTACGGGAGTAGTTCGTAGTAGAAAGGACATGCCCTCACTAATTTCGGCCAAGGCAGCATCTGCTTCTAATGTAAGTCGATCTAAATGTGTTTTTCCGAGCATCAAATAATGATCGAATGGATTTGAGGTTTGTACCCTAATAAACTCATATACGGCTCGTTTAATAATAGCCGATAATTGTGTGGTAAATTTTCTATAAAAAATAGAATATACATGATGTTCTTCCGGGCGTTCATAAATGGTAGGAACTGCCAAACCAATAATAAGGTTTCCGGTTTCTTTAGAGGAATCAACATTCATTAACGGTTCTAATCGTTCAGGATGTCTTTTATGCGTATCTGAAACTGTCACCGAAACTTCTGGATACAATACACGCAACTCATTAATTCCTTCTTCAAAAGCTGCCACTGTAGCGGGAGCTTTTCCCTTTGGGCACGATATTTCAAAATCTGCTTTATGGTCTTTTCGTACGGGCCACATTTCTAAAATAAGACAAGCATTAAGTTTTGAAGCTATAGCACTCGATAAACAAGTAAGTAGGTTTGAAATATCTACTGTGTCTTTAACAATAAGGTAGGATCCTTGCGTTTTTAATAGTCCAGAGAAATATCGGTCTTTTTTTTTATATCGATAAACACAAATATAAGGTAGTAATTTATCGATGTGAAGAATTCCTTCTTCCGGCAATGTTTTAGTTATAGGAAGATTTTCTTCCAGATTTTCACAAACACTATCAATTAATTCAGTTGTTATCATTGTCATTAAAAATACTATATTTTAGCGATGTGTGTTACGATAGTTCCTGTGTTTAGGATATGTTTAACGGTAATTTAGATTTTATTTCTGAAGCCAATTTTACAAGGCTCATTGGCAAACAACCTGTTGAAAGTTCTTTTACTTTTTTTCATTTGCCACTTTTATACACTAAATTTTTAACTATTTTTGCACATGCAAAATAACGTCCTCATTTTAGATTTTGGATCGCAGTATACACAGCTTATAGCAAGACGTGTTCGAGAATTAAATATCTACTGCGAAATTCATCCTTTTCACAAAGTACCAGAAGATCTTTCAAGTTTTAAAGCCGTGATTTTATCGGGAAGTCCACTTTCAGTTCGATCCGACGAAGCTGCTCACCCAGATCTTTCAAAGATTAAAGGTATTCTTCCAGTATTGGGAGTGTGCTATGGTGCACAATATTTGGCGCATTTTAACGGTGGAAGCGTGGCACCAAGTAATATTCGGGAATATGGTCGGGCAAAATTATCGATGATAAAAGATAAAGAGCCTTTATTCGCTTCTATTGCTGAAGGTACTCAAGTCTGGATGAGCCATAGTGATACAATTGCTAGTTTGCCAGAAGGTGCGGTGCGTTTGGCAAGTACTCCCGATGTATTGAATGCAGCATATCGTTTTAAAGACGAAGATACGTATGCGATTCAATTTCATCCAGAAGTATACCATACAACCGATGGAAAACAGCTGCTTGAAAACTTCTTAGTTCATATAGCTGGAGTAGCACAATCATGGACTCCGGCTGCTTTTGTAGATACAACAGTAGATGGACTTAAAGAACAGTTGGGCGATGATAAAGTAGTATTAGGTTTAAGTGGAGGAGTGGACAGTACGGTTGCCGCTATATTATTGCACAAAGCAATAGGGAAAAACCTCTATTGTATTTTTGTTAATAATGGTTTACTTCGGAAAAATGAATTCGATGAAGTTTTAGCTCAATACAAAGATATGGGGCTTAATGTAAAAGGAGTAGATGCTTCAGCTCGGTTTTTGAATGCTTTAAAAGACATTAGTGATCCAGAAGCAAAAAGAAAAGCTATTGGAAACGCTTTTATTGAAGTTTTCGATGATGAAGCGCATCAAGTAACTAATGTAAATTGGCTGGCACAAGGAACTATTTACCCTGATGTAATTGAAAGTGTTTCTGTAAATGGTCCTTCCGTGACTATTAAATCCCATCACAATGTGGGAGGATTGCCCGATTTCATGAAATTAAAAGTAGTAGAGCCACTTCGAATGCTGTTTAAAGATGAGGTGCGAAGAGTAGGCGCAGAGATGGGAATCGATAAAAAGTTATTAGGAAGACATCCATTTCCAGGTCCAGGATTAGCAATTCGTATTCTAGGAGATATTACAGCAGAAAAAGTTCGTATTCTTCAAGAAGTTGATGCGATCTTTATAGAAGGTTTACGAAAATGGGACTTGTACGATAAGGTATGGCAAGCAGGGGCCATCTTGCTGCCAGTAAACAGTGTAGGAGTAATGGGAGATGAGCGCACCTACGAAAAAGTAGTAGCTTTACGTGCTGTGGAATCAACAGACGGAATGACGGCAGATTGGGTAAATTTACCTTATGAATTTTTGCAAGAAACCTCTAATTATATAATAAACCGAGTAAAAGGCGTTAATAGAGTGGTATACGACATTAGTTCGAAGCCACCCGCTACCATCGAATGGGAATAATTTTTGCGAACCGTTACTTGTTCTATTAAAAACGAATTGGGAATTTTTTAAGAGGAATTCTACCTGAAACATGTAATTTTAAAAGTAATCACAAGTAACACAACCTCATATGTATAGTTTGAAAAGTTTTATTTACATCCTTCTTGTTAGTCTTTTCAGTTTAGGCTGTGGAGCTACAATACAACAACAATATGCCAGTCATACAGTAGCTAAAGGTGATACTGCTTATAGTGTTTCTAAAGAATATGGGATTACTGCCGATGAATTATATCGATTAAACCCCGAAGCTAAAAATGGACTTAAAGAAAATACGGTCTTAATTTTACCTGCGAAAGATTTAATTAATGCAGGAAGTTCTTCAAGTGATATTACAGAAACACTTACCGACAAGTTTAAAATGCACAGGGTAAAACGAAAAGAAACCTTGTTCGGTATTTCTCAACAATATGGTGTTTCGGTAGATGAACTTAAAAAATACAACAAGGAGCTCTACTCTAGAGAATTAAAAAAAGGAGAAAAAATAAGAATTCCTATTGTTAAAAAAGTTGCTTCTTATGGTTCTGGAAATTCGAACAACAGCGGTTCGGTTTCTGGAGAAGGGATGCATACGGTCGTGGCAAAAGAAACTAAGTTCGGGATTGCCCGAAAGTACGGTATAACAATGGCTGAATTAGAGTCGTTAAATCCCAACCTTCCAGCAAATCTTCCTATAGGTATTGTATTAAACGTTCCGAAGAAATCTGTTATTGGATCTGCAACGATTGAAGATGAAGCCTACGATTTTTATGAAGTTCAATCTAAAGAAGGATTTTTCAGATTGAAAGTGAAATTAGGACTTTCAGAAGAAGAGATCGTAGCACTTAATCCATATGCAAAAGACGGATTAAAAGAAGGAATGATATTAAAAATTCCGAAGGGAAATTCAGAAATTATAAAAGGCTCGAAGGCTACTAAAGTCGATCTTGAACGTTCTATTACAAATCGGAGCAAAAAGAACATAGCTGTACTATTACCTTTTCGTTTAAATCGTGCACAAGGAGATTCTACCGAGGGAAATGAAAACCTTATTAAAGAAGATGGTACGCTGCGTGTAGCGCTTGATTTTTATAGCGGTGTGTTAATGGCTACAGAATTCGCTAAAGACAAAGGTATTTCGGTTAATTTAAATGTGTACGATACCGAAGCAAGCGATAGTAAAGTAGGTAGCATCATTTCACAAAATAATTTTGACGATACACATGCTGTTATAGGACCCTTATTACGTAAAAATGTTGAACGCGCTGCCTCTGATTTAAAACGAAGCGATGTACCTGTATTTTCTCCTTTGAGCAACCGGGCAATAAAAATTTCTTCTAATTTATTTCAAACACTTCCCACAGATGAAATGCTTGAAAAATCGATGCTCAATTATTTAAAACAAAATGAAGCTGGTAAAAATTTTATAGTTATTGCCGATGGTAAACGTAGAACACAAAAGGATGCTGTGCTTTCTGTTCTTCCGCAGGCAAAGAATCTCACTCCAAGAAATGAAGGGTTTTTATATGTAAACGATATTGCTTCGAAAGTAGTGGATGGACAGGAAAACTGGGTGATATTAGAATCACAAGATCCTGTACTAGTAAGTAATGTCGTAGGAGTTTTAAACGGTATGTCGCCTAAATACAAGCTTCGATTATTTACCTTAGATAAAAATGATGCGTACGATTATCATGATGTTTCTAATATGCACTTGGCAAAATTAGGTTTTACATTTCCGTCTGTTAAAAGAACGTATGACTATAATAAAAGAACCGCTTTTGTTACAAGTTATAAAAACAAATATGGAGTACTTCCCAACAGATTTGCAGTGCGTGGTTTCGATATTACCTACGATGTTTTGTTAAGATTGGCTTCTGCGGATGACGTATACGATGCAACTTCAAGTGATTATGAAACAGAATACGTGGAGAACAAATTTAGGTATTCTAAAAAACTTCTTTCAGGATATCAAAATGAAGCGAGTTATATAATAAAATTTAAAGACGACCTTCAATACGAAGTAATAGAATGAGCACAGCAAAAGTCACGTATTTAGGCAATTTAAGAACTAAATGTGAGCATCTAAAGTCGGGTAGTACATTCATTACAGATGCTCCCACAGATAATAATGGTAAAGGAGAAGCTTTTTTTCCAACCGATACTGTAGCAACAGGGTTGGCAAATTGTATGCTTACCGTTATGGGAATTAAAGCCAAAGATTTGAATGTAGATTTAGAGGGTTCTACCGCTTTGGTTACTAAAGAAATGACGTCTAATCCCCGCCGTATCTCGAAGATAGAAGTGGTATTTACGCTGCCAAATGGGGTTGCTTTAAAGAATCAAAAAATTCTCGAAAAAACTGCCAGTACTTGTCCGGTGCATCATAGTTTGCACCCTGATATTGAAAAACTAGTGAAATTTAATTGGGGGTAATATTAATAGTGAAATTAACTACTTCCCGAACACATTCTAAAGCTTCATCCCTTCATACGAAGATCTAAAAAATAAAATGCTTTTTGTGGCGTTATGCTTTCATGAAATTAATTTCTTTCGTTTTACTATGTTTGGTTTCATCGTTTCCTTCTACGGAAGTAGATAAAGAAAAAATGCCTTGGAGTGATTCTAGAACACTTACTTGGTCAGACTTTCAAGGGATACCTAATGCAGGGGATGATTATGTAGCAAGCACAAACTCGGGCGTTTCTTTTTCGTATTCTATATCTTTTAAAAATGGAGTTAAAGATTTTAACTTTACGGTAGAAAGTCATTTTTATCCAAAATTGTCTTGGTATCGGAAAGGACAAGTGAACGATTATATTTTGGGGCACGAACAGACTCATTTTGATATTTCTGAATTACATGCGCGTATTTTAAAAAAGCGGCTTTCTGAAGCAACCTTTAGTGATGCTATTAAAGCAGAAATAAAAGTTATTTACGAAAAAACAGAACAAGAACGCCGTGATATGCAAAATCGTTTTGATGTTGAAACAGTACACTCTAATATTAGAAAAAACGAAATACAATGGGAATTATTTGTAGCAGAACAACTAAGAAGTTATGAACGCTGGAAATAAAAACATGCCATTACCCAATGGCCCCGACCCAAAACATCTCATCGAATTAGCTAATTATAAAATGCCTTTTGGTAAATACAAAGGGCAGTATCTCGTAAATATTCCAGAACCCTATTTTACTTGGTTCAAACAAAAAGGGTTTCCCGATGGGAAATTAGGCCGTATGATGCGTGAAATGGACGAATTGAAGGTGAACGGCTTAGAAGGGTTGCTTAAAAAATTAATTGAACGATAGTAGAATTTTTATCTCTTAACATCTATTTTTCATTCTTTAGTTTTAACTACTTCTGTTATTTAATTAATAAGAACCGCATTTATAAATCTCCTATAAATTGACCTTCATTTAATTTTAATAGTTCACACATAAAAACGTACCTTTGCATCCCGTATAGCTAACATAGCAAAGTCATTCATGGGTACTACAAAATACATCTTCGTAACGGGCGGAGTCTCTTCATCTTTAGGAAAAGGAATCATCGCAGCTTCACTGGCAAAACTGTTGCAGGCCAGAGGGTTTCGTGTCACAATTCAAAAACTAGATCCATATATTAATGTCGATCCGGGAACTTTAAATCCGTACGAGCACGGAGAATGTTATGTAACCGAAGATGGTGCTGAAACCGATTTAGATTTAGGACACTACGAGCGCTTCTTAAATGTAAAAACTTCACAAGCTAATAATGTTACAACTGGACGTATTTATCAAAGTGTGATTCAGAAAGAGCGTCGCGGTGAATTCTTAGGAAAAACCGTACAGGTGGTTCCTCATATTACTAATGAAATTAAAGAACGTATACAGATGCTTGGTAATACAGGCGAATACGATATAATTATCACCGAAATTGGAGGTACCGTAGGAGATATAGAGTCGCTGCCTTATATAGAATCTGTACGACAGTTAAAATGGGAGTTGGGTGATGAAAATGCGTTGGTTATACATTTAACCTTAGTGCCTTATCTTTCTGCGGCTGGAGAATTAAAAACAAAACCTACCCAGCATTCGGTAAAAACATTAATGGAAAGTGGAATTAAAGCCGATATCCTGGTCTGTAGGACCGAACATGAACTTTCTGAAGATCTTCGTAAAAAATTAGCGTTATTCTGTAATGTAAAACAAGAAGCGGTCATACAATCTATAGATGCTTCGACAATTTATGATGTTCCAAATATGATGCTGAAAGAAGGCTTAGATACCGTTACCCTTCAAAAGCTACAGATAGAAGAAACAACCAATCCTGACCTTACACGCTGGAATCAGTTTTTACAACGACATAAAAACCCGAAAAGTACGGTGCATATTGGGCTTATAGGAAAGTATGTAGAACTTCAAGATAGTTATAAATCTATTTTAGAATCTTTTATACATGCAGGAGCCGAGAATGAAGTTAGAGTAAAGGTAAAACCAATCCACTCAGAGCATATTAATGCGGACAATATGACAGAAGAAATGGCTGGACTTGACGCTATTTTGGTAGCCCCTGGATTTGGAGAACGTGGTATTGAAGGAAAAGTAGATGCCGTGCGATATGCGCGAGAGAATAAAATTCCTTTTTTAGGGATTTGTTTAGGAATGCAAATGGCAGTAATCGAATATAGTAGAAATGTATTAAAACTGAAAGATGCAAATTCTATCGAAATGGATGCTAATACACCAGACCCGGTAATTAGTTTGATGGAAGATCAAAAGAATATTACAGACATGGGAGGTACTATGCGTTTGGGGTCATGGAAATGTGATCTTGAACCTGGCAGCAAAGTCGCTGAGATCTATAGTTCTAATACAATTAATGAACGCCACCGTCATCGTTATGAATATAACAACGCATATAAAGATCAATTAGAAGCAGCAGGAATGAAATCTACTGGGATAAATCCAGAAACTGGTTTAGTGGAAATAATTGAATTAGAAAATCACCCTTGGTTTATAGGAGTACAATACCACCCAGAATATAAAAGTACAGTTGCAAATCCACATCCTTTATTTGTGGCATTTGTAAAAGCAGCGCACCATCACGCCGCTACAAGATAATAAGACAATCTGGCGCAATTATAAACTAGGCGGGATTGTTGAAAAGAACAAGTAGGTGTGAATTTTTACAGTTCAACGAAAGTTCATAAAAAAAGTAACAAATAATCAGTTTCGGGTATGGACCCGGAATTTTAAAGTGATCCGTTGCGACGGACAGTGAATATGGAAGAAAAGAAATTCGACGTAAACTCCCTTATTGGATTTGTATTAATTGGAGGAATTCTAGTTTGGATGTTGTATATGAACAAACCAAGCGAAGAGGAGATTCAAGCTGAAAAGGCGAAGACTGAAGCGGCAGCAGAAAAAGCAGCTTCAGAAAAAGCTTCAAAACAAGATCTTCCGTTAACTGAAGCTACCGAAGATTATGCGGCTACCAATGCACAGGATTCGTTAGCAATAGAGAAATTGAAGAATAAACTAGGGTCCTTTGCTTACTCAGGGACGTTACCGTCAGCTTCAGGAGCCACTACCACTATAGAAAATGATGTACTTTCCTTAACTGTGAGTAACAAAGGAGGATATATTTCCGAAGCAAAACTAAAACAACATACCACCTACGATTCGCTTCCAGTGTATCTTATAAAAGATGGGAACGCTTCGTTGAATTTGCAATTCTCTTCAGAAAACAGGTTATTGAATACCAAAGACCTTTATTTTGAACCCTCACTTTCTGGAAACGTTCTTACCATGCGATTAAAAACCGCAGCCGATTCTTATTTAGAATATCGCTACGCTTTAAAGGAAGGAGATTACATGCTCGATTTTAGTGTAACTTCTAAAGGACTAGACGGGGTGCTTGATACATCACAACCAATGTATCTTGACTGGAAATTAAAAGGATATAGACATGCAAAAAGTATTTCGTATGAAAACCGATATACGCGACTTACTTACGAATACGATGATGGTGATCACAGTAAATTATCTCCAACGGGAGAAGATGATGAATTAGAAAAGGATGTGACTTGGATGAATTTCCGTCAGCATTTCTTTAGTTCGATGCTCTTGACCGACACGCCATTTAAAGAAGTGGCCTTAACTTCTATAGATCTTGTTGAGGATGAAGAAATTGATACTGTGTTTACAAAACAATACGGGGCGAAAATGTTATTGGAGCCTAAAGCAGGTGCATTATCGTACAACATGAACATGTATTACGGACCAACCGATTACAAGCTTTTTAAAGAATACGATCGTAATCTGGATGAAGCTATGCCATTAGGTTGGGGGATCTTCGGTATGCTGAATAAGTATTTAATTATTCCGTTATTCGGATTTTTAAGTGGGTTCTTACCTGCCGGAATTGCGATTATCGCACTAACGGTACTTATTAAATTAATGTTGTCTCCTGTACAATACAAGCAGTATGTTTCACAGGCAAAAATGAAGGTGTTAAAGCCTGAGATCGATGCGATTCGTGAGAAATACGGAGAAAATAAAATGAAGATTCAGCAAGAAACCATGAAACTTCAAAATGCTGCGGGTGCGAGTCCTTTGAAAGGATGTTTGCCAGCATTGCTTCAAATTCCGGTGTTCTATGCGTTATTTACATTTTTTCCAACGGCATTCGATCTAAGGCAAAAGAGTTTCTTGTGGGCAGACGATCTTTCTAGCTACGATACTATTGCAGAATTACCTTTCCATATTCCTTTCTATGGGGATCATGTGAGTTTATTTCCAATTTTGGCATCGATTGCGATCTTTGTCTACATGATGATGACTACAGGACAAAGTATGCAGGCACAGCAGCAACCGGGAATGCCAAATATGAAATTCTTAATGTACTTGTCGCCACTATTTATGTTGGTTTTCTTTAACAACTATGCAAGTGGATTATCACTGTACTACTTTGTTTCGAACCTTATTACCATTGGAATTATGTTGGTGATTAAAAACTTTATCATCGATGAAGATAAAATCCATGCTAAGATTCAAGTAAAAAAGAAGCAGCCTAAGAAGCAGAATCGCTTTCAGAAGAAAATGGCAGAAATGATGGAGCAGGCAGAGCAGCAGAAAAATGCAGGGAAAAAGCGATAAATAATCTGAAATAAATTAGCCAATAGATTTCATTGTTTTGTTGTAATGGCATTCTTTTTGAGTTTATGCTTCAATAGTTTTACGTTTTTTTCGTTAATCTAAGAAAACCTCCTATGAAGATGAGACACGTGTTATTTTTCTTCGGAATTCTTTATTCCACAGCGACGTTAATGGCTCAAGAAGTCGTAAACCAATCTGATACCAACGGAGCGCGTCATGGCGTTTGGAAAAAATATTACTCAGGAACTAAGCAACTTCGCTATGAAGGTGAATTTGATCATGGGAAAGAGATCGGCACTTTTAAATTCTATTGTGAGAAGTGCGGGAAAACTCCGAATGTCGTTAAAAATTTTCAACCAAACTCTTCTCTTTCCGAAGTTAAATATCTTACTTCAAAAGGAGATGTCGTGAGTCAGGGGATGATGGACGGTAAATTGAGAACTGGCGAATGGTTGTATTTCCATAAAAAATCTAATAAGGTCATGACACGTGAGTTTTATAAAAACGGTGTTCTTGACGGAAAAAAAACCATCTATTACCCTAGTGGAAAAATCACGGAAGAGATCCATTATGTTGATGGAATGAAGGAAGGTAAAAATGTATATTATACAGAAAAAGGAATCCTTCTGAAAGAACTTCAATACGCCAACGACAAACTTCACGGACCTTCTGTATATTATGACGGAAATGGGGCAAAGACTATTGAAGGTAGCTACAAGCAGGGCAGAAAAAACGGCCTTTGGGTGTATTACCAAAATGGAAAAATAGCCTTGGAAGAAACTTACCCGAAGCCCCTTAAAAAAATTGAAGATTAATTCTTAGAGAAGAAGAAATAGACCTGTCATAGAAAATCTTAAAGTTCTGTTACTATCAGGTGTCTTTACAAAATATAAAGTGTTTTTGTTGTAAATTTAATATCTCAAAATAAATTATGAAACGTGTTGTAGTCGGACTTAGCGGAGGAGTAGATTCTAGTGTGGCAGCCTATCTTCTAAAAGAGCAAGGTTATGAAGTTATTGGTTTATTCATGAAGAATTGGCACGATGACTCGGTGACAATAAGTGATGATTGCCCTTGGTTAGAAGATAGCAACGATGCTATGCTAGTTGCAGATAAGTTGGGTATTCCTTTTCAAACAGTCGACCTTAGTGAACAATACAAAGAACGTATTGTAGATTATATGTTTCATGAATACCAAATGGGACGTACTCCAAATCCAGATGTTCTTTGTAATCGTGAGATTAAATTTGACGTATTTATGAAAATCGCTCTTGAATTGGGAGCCGACTTCGTAGCTACAGGACATTATTGTAGAAAGGGTACGCTTCAAAAAGATGGAGCAACATCGTATCAGTTACTTTCAGGTAAAGACCCAAATAAAGATCAAAGTTATTTCTTGTGTCAATTATCTCAAGAACAACTTGAAAAAACTTTGTTTCCAGTTGGAGAACTTTTAAAGCCTGAAGTTCGTAAAATTGCTTCAGAGCAAGGACTTATTACTGCGGAAAAAAGAGACTCTCAAGGACTTTGCTTTATTGGTAAAGTACGGCTTCCTGACTTTCTTCAGCAACAACTGGCACCAAAAGAAGGAGCGATTGTTGAAGTACCCTCAACGTTTTCGGGGTATGAAGAAGACGAACCCACTTTTACTTCCGAAGTAGAAAAACTAGCGTACCTATCTAAAAAACCTGCCTATCAAATTACCGATGGAAAACAGGTAGGTATGCATCAAGGAGCACACTATTTTACAAAAGGGCAACGAAAAGGATTAGCGGTTGGCGGTACGAAAGAACCCCTATTTGTAATCGATACCGATGTAAAAGAAAATGTAATTTATACCGGACAAGGAAAAGATCACCCTGGCTTATATCGACGTGGACTTTTTGTGAAAAGTAATGAAATTCACTGGGTTCGCCCAGATCTTGCCATTGAAGAAGATGAATCGATGCAAGTCATGGCTCGCATTAGATACAGACAGCCATTAGAAGCTGCAACCCTACATCGAACCGAATCGGGACTTTACGTAATTTTTAATGAACTACAATCCGCTATTTCTGAAGGACAATTTGTAGCTTGGTATCTAGATGATGAGTTAATAGGAAGCGGTGTTATTTCTTAATTTTTTTAAAAAAACTATGATGAAAAAAATACTAATTATTTGTGTACTAATTGTTTCTCAATGGTCTTTCGGACAAGAAGAGGCTTTGGTTTTTCTGGCCGATAAAGAAAATGTAGCGGCTTCTTTAGAAAATCCTATTACAATTCTTACGCAAGATGCGATCGATAGAAAAACATTACATAGTACCCCTATCGATGAACGAGATGTACCCGTAAATGAAAATTATATTGCGCAACTAAAATCAACTTCAGGAATAGAAGTATTGGCTAAATCGAAATGGATGAATGCAGTATATGTAGTAGGTTCAGAAACAAATATTAACAATTTACTCAATCTTGATTTTGTTACAGAAATTGAATTTTCAGACTCAAGTTTAAATTTTTTCCGAACCACAAGATCACTAGAAGATAAATTTAATTTTGAGGGAGAACAATCAAGTATTATTTACGACTACGGTGCCGCTTTGAATCAAGTGGAAATGCTTTCTGTAGATTATTTACATGAACAAGATTATACAGGAGAAAACATTACTGTAGCTGTTATGGATAGTGGTTTTCCAAATGTTAATACAAATCCTGCCTATCAAGAAATGAGAGACGAAGGACGATTATTGGGAACCTATGATTTCGTGCGAAGAATAGAAAATGGTGATGGATTTGGATCTCACGGAGCCAGAACATTTAGCGATATGGGAGGTTTTTTAGATGGACAATTTGTAGGGACAGCTCCTAAAGCATCCTATTATTTATATGTTACTGAAGATGCAAGACCAGATCGAGAAAGTCCTGTAGAAGAAGCCTACTGGGTAGAAGCCTTAGAAAGAGCAGATAGCTTAGGGGTATATGTTACAAATACTTCACTAGGTTATCAAGATTTTGTTAATCCAAGTTACGATCATTCTTATGAAGATCTTGATGGGCAAACAACGATTGCAGCCCGTGGAGCAAATCTTGCTTTCGATAAAGGAATGTTGAATGTTACTTCCGCTGGAAATGACGGAAATCCTGGGAATTTTCTTTATGTCGCAACCCCTGCAGATGCTCCAGGAGTTCTTACGGTAGGATCTGTAAATAGTGAAGAAATTAAGTCGGGA
The DNA here is from genome assembly GCF_001637325.1 of Cochleicola gelatinilyticus. Classification (GTDB taxonomy): domain Bacteria; phylum Bacteroidota; class Bacteroidia; order Flavobacteriales; family Flavobacteriaceae; genus Cochleicola; species Cochleicola gelatinilyticus. The sequence continues at coordinate 104,091 of NZ_LRXL01000012.1, read as the reverse complement.
TTTAGCTCAATCGGGCCAACAGTTGATGGAAGAATTAAGCCAGACGTAATGGCACAAGGATCATCTGCAGCTGTGGTAAGTGAAAATGGACAAGTAGAAACCAATAGTGGAACTTCATTTAGTTCTCCAATTATGGCAGGAGCTGTAGCTTCATTATGGCAAGCAAGCCCAGAGCTTACTAACATGCAAATTATGCAAATAGTAAGAGAGTCGGCAGATCGTTTTTCTAATCCGAACGATGAATATGGATACGGAATTCCAAATTTTGAAGATGCCGTTAATGCTGCAATTCTTTTAGGAGTTCAGGAACAACAATTAAAGGATCAGTTTGCGATTTATCCTAATCCCGTAACTACCACGTTGAACGTTGTTTTTCCTAAGAATAGTAGAAGAGCACAGGTTGTACTTTATAATGTGTTAGGTAAAAAAATATTGGAAACTGAAATTTCCTCTGTATCTAGAGGATTGGATGTTTCACATTTAAGTAGCGGTGTTTACATTGCTAAAATTACTTCCGAGAACAAATCGAATAGTTTTAAAATTATTAAACAATAGTGAACAATAGAATTACAACACTTTTTGGAATAGAACATCCTATTATTCAAGCCGGAATGATTTGGAACAGTGGTTGGCGATTAGCAAGTGCTGTAAGTAATGAAGGCGGTCTTGGTTTATTAGGCGCAGGCTCCATGTATCCTGATGTACTACGAGAACATATTATTAAATGCCAGAAAGCAACAAACAAGCCCTTTGGTGTAAATGTTCCGATGTTATATCCGAACATTGAGGAGATCATAGAGATCATTATTAAAGAAGGAGTGAAAATTGTATTTACTTCCGCTGGGAACCCCAAAACACACACTGCCAGATTAAAAGAACATGGAATCACCGTGGTACATGTGGTAAGTAGTGTAAAATTTGCATTAAAAGCACAAGATGCAGGAGTTGATGCTGTGGTTGCTGAAGGATTTGAAGCTGGGGGACATAATGGTCGCGAAGAAACCACAACGTTCACACTTATTCCTATGGTAAAGGAACAATTAGATATTCCCTTAATTGCTGCGGGAGGAATTGCTAATGGTCAAGGAATGCTTGCTGCCATGATATTGGGCGCCGACGGGGTGCAAGTTGGGAGTCGCTTTGTTGCAAGTGAAGAATCTAGTGCACATCGTGCCTTTAAGAAAATGGTAGTAGATGCAAAAGAAGGTGACACCTTATTAACCTTAAAAGAACTAGCACCTGTTCGCATGCTTAAAAATAAGTTTTTTGAGAGTGTTATGGAATTATATACACAGCACCCAACAAAGGAAGACCTCATAAAACACTTAGGGCGTGCAAGAGCAAAGAGAGGTATGTTCGAGGGTGATTTAGAAGAAGGAGAACTTGAGATTGGTCAGATTGCTGGCTTAATACATGATATAAAACCCGCAGCACAGATTGTGAGGGAAATGCTTCTAGAATTTGAAGCATCTAAAAAAGAAGTTTCAAAACTTTAGTTTATTAATTACTTCTGAAAAAGTTTAAAGGAGTATTTTATTATTCAGTTTTAAAGTTGAAATTAGATAAAAATATGCTTTTGAAACTGACTGGTTTATTTCTGAAGCCTTTATAAACAATTAAAAACCTTTCCATTAAACCAAATCTCGCGCTAAGCTCGAATAAGATTAGTATATTTTATTTAAATTGCTATCTAATTATAAATTTTCGCGCAAAATAGAAAGTTACAAAAACCAAAAAGAAAGAAATTTCGTACATTAATTGGTATTTATTTTTAGCTATACTTATAAACTAACTCTTTTAATTATCTACTTATGCTCTTGTACATCTGCATCGTCCTTGCTGTGTCTTTACTGGTCGTTTTGATTATCTATTCTATTTATAAAATAAAACTTGCACGACTTTCGGGAAAAAATATTTCAAATAGAAATTTATTCTATAAGACAGTTCATTATTTATTTATTCAAGATCTGCCTAAATAAAAAAAGCCTCCCAATAGGGAAGCTTTTTGTAATAAAAAAGTGATTTATATTATAGTACTCTTACGTTTACTGCGTTTAATCCTTTTTTTCCTTCGGTTAAATCAAATTCTACTTCATCACCTTCACGAACTTCGTCGATTAAACCTGAGATGTGTACAAAATGTTCTTTGTTAGATCCTTCTTCAGTGATAAAACCAAAACCTTTAGTGTCATTGAAGAATTTTACTGTTCCTTTATTCATTGTAATAAATTATTAAATTAAGTTGCAAAGGTAAAAGAATAAATGAGAGGATACCTTTTTTTATCATTTATTTAGTAAAAAATTTACTTTCAGGCGTTTACATCAAATATAACTTGATTCCTTAAGATGTCTTCAAAGGTCTCTCGTTGTCTTATTAAATGCGGTTTTCCGTTATAAAATAGCACCTCTGCTGGTCGGTATCTTGAGTTGTAATTACTCGCCATTGTAGCACAGTAAGCTCCTGCATTACTAAAGGACAGGATATCTCCTTCACGTATTTCAGCAATCCTCCGGTTATTAGCAAAGGTATCTGTTTCACAAATATACCCTACAACACTATAAAAACGTTCTCGTCCATTTGGATTAGAGATATTTTCTATTTCGTGTTGTGAACCATAAAGCATAGGACGAATTAAATGGTTAAACCCACTATCAACTTGGGCAAACACCGTTGAAGTAGTTTGTTTAACAACATTTACTTGAACTAAAAATTTCCCTGCTTCACTCACCAAAAATTTCCCTGGCTCGAATGCAAGTGTAATTTCTTTCCCATAAGAAACACAAAATTCATTAAACCGTTTGCTTAGTTTTTTTCCTAATTCTTCTACATTAGTTTCGATATCACCTTCTTTATAAGGGACTTTAAAACCACTTCCGAAATCGATAAATTCCAAATCAGAGAAATGAGTGGCCGATTCGAATAATATTTCAGAAGCATATAAAAAGACTTCAATATCGAGAATATCACTACCTGTATGCATATGAATCCCGTTAATGGTCATCTTAGTATTTTCGACGATGCGCTCGATGTGAGGCATTTGGTGAATTGAGATTCCGAATTTACTATCGATGTGTCCCACAGAAATATTAGTATTTCCTCCCGCCATAACGTGAGGATTAATTCGAATGCAAACTGGAGTTTTTGGATGCTTTGTACCAAATTGCTCCAAAATAGATAGGTTGTCGATATTAATTTGAACGCCTAATTCTGCTGCTTTTTCAATCTCAGCTAACGAAACTCCATTGGGAGTATAGATTATATCTCCCGGAGCAACGCCCGCTTCTAAGGCTAATTTTACCTCTTGTATTGAAACGGTATCCATTCCTGAGCCCAGTGAATTAAGTAGTTTAATTACCGATAGGTTTGAAAGTGCTTTTACAGCATAGTTGATCTTGACCTGTTTGACCTTCTTAAAAGCATCACGCAATCGTTTATACTGCGATTCTATTTTAGCAGCGTCGTAAACATAAATTGGGCTTTCGAATTGGCTTACCACCGCCAACAGGTCTTTGTGTGTCATGATATAATATTTAAAAATTAATTAAGCTGGTAAAAATAAACGGTTATGAGGGAAAAGAAATCATAAATAATGTGAAATTTTCACATTATTTTCTAAAGGATTTACACCAATAAAATTTAAAAAAACTCAGCAAAATGTTTTTTAAGAATTATTTGTAACATAGCTGGAGTTAGCGGTTTGTTGATAAAATCATCAACGTTACTATTATCTTCTGCCTGTTTGATATCATCGGGATTTAACGACGTAGTAAGCATTAGTAATACGATTTCACCTTTCTCAAGATTGGATAATTTACTGTATTCATTTAGAAATTCCCAGCCATCCATTTTGGGCATATTAATATCAAGAAATATAAGCTCAGGTTGCGGACACGCTCCATTAACTTGTGTTTTTAAAAACTTTAAAGCTTCTTTACCGTCTTTTTTAATAACAATTTCTTCGGCACAATTCGCATTACTAATTACACGGTGGTGTATAAAGTTTATTCCTTTGTCATCATCGATTAATAATACACATGAAAGTTTTTTCTTCATAACATCTAGATTAAAGGGATGGTAAAATAAAAGGTGCTGCCTTCTCCAAGTTTAGAGTCGACCCAAATTTCACCTCCATGCAAATGGACAATTTTTTCAGAATGGGCCAAACCAATACCAGTTCCTTCAAATTCATCTAAAGAATGTAGCCTTTTAAAGATAGCAAAAATTATTCGCTTATGTTTTTTCTCGATTCCTATACCATTATCCTTTACCGAAAAAAGAATTATTTTATCTTTTTTTTCTGAACCGATATGAATCTTTGGGGTTTTGTTCTCTTGTCTAAATTTTATAGCGTTACTAACTAAATTTTGAAGTAGAAGTCTAAATTCCATTGGATAAACTAATAAAGTTGGTAACGGATCTACAGTAATGACAGTTTTAGTTTCCTTAATGATTATAGCAAGATCTTTACATACGATGTCGATCACTTCATTACAATCTATTTTTTCTCTTTTCTGATGAATCCCAATTCTAGAATAATCAAGCAACGCTTTAATTAAATGACTCATTCGGTCGGTAGCTGAAGTAATATATTCTAAACAGGCATTTCCGTCTTTATCCAACTTGTTAGAATATTCTTGTTGAAGAATATTAGACATTCCTTTAACTGTACGTAGAGGTTCCTGAAGATCATGAGATGCAATATATGTAAATTGCTCCATTTCCTTAGTTTTCAATTTTAAATTTTCATATTGGGATGAAAGCCACTTATGACGGGTAATATCCTGTCCAATAGTAAGGTATTGGTAAATGTCTCCGCTTTTATTCTTAAAAGGAATTACTGCTGTTTGTACCCAGTAATAAACACCATATTTGTCCATTTTCTTTACGCCCCCTAACCATACTTCTCCGTTAGATATCGTTTCGTACATTTTTCGGTGAAAATTTTTTGAATGATGGCCCGATCTTAAAACTTTTTCTGATTTACCAAGTATTTCCTCTCTTGTAAATTTAGAGATTTCACAAAATTTGTCATTTACGTACTCAATAATTCCTCGCGGATCATTTATCATTACAATAGAACTTTTGTCCAAAGCATATTTAAATTGCATTAACTCTTGATTTGTGTTATATAGCGAGCTTTCCAATTGCTTTTTCTTAATGTCGGCCTTGTTAAGGCGATTTGTAAGGTGATATAAATACAGTAAGCTGAGTACAGTATATGCTATAGTATAAAGAGAAATGCTTACATCTGTCGTAATCCATTCATTATTAAGTACAAATAGTAATAAAAAGCTTAAACAAATAGGAAGCATAATTACAAATGGCACTAAGGTTCTTGCTAATTTACTACCAGTGTGATTTTCATAAAGAAGATAAGTATATCCTCCTTTTGAGCTCATCGCTGAAAAAGCAATCGAAATGAGCAAGAAAAGAATTGCCGTGTGAATTGCCATAGAGTTAAAGACTAATACGCTGCTTTTCGCAAGAATTTGTAAAATGTACGTAACAATTACTTGTAAAGAAACGATTCCTATTCCAAGAACTAAGAGATCACTAATTTTTTGAAATGATTTTACTTTTGAAAGTTTTCCTAAGCTTGCAGTTGAAAACACTAAAAAACAAATAGTTGTGGCAATCGACATCCTTCCAGGGAATTTTCTAGAGTAACGATCGGAAACAATTAAATTATCTATGTTGAAACTTAATTCAAAAAAATAAGGAAACAATGTAAAAATACTAACTGAACATAAAAATATGCTGAGGAGTGTAATCACCATAGAAGACTTTTTCTTTTTTAAATAAAGAAAAATAATGGTGCCAACAATTAAAAATGAAAGAGCTGTATTAAATTTCATTGTAGGAGCTCCAGGAACAATGCTTAAAAGCATTCTAATCTTAAACAACCAACCTATGATAACTAATACGCTTACCACTAAAATAAAAATGGCACTGCCTTGTATTAAAACCTTTTTATTAATTTGAGGATATATTTTAAACTTGGGGTTAACTAATTTTAAAATCAATGTCGATGAATCTGTAATCTCTTGAAAAGTCGACACGTTTAAAGTGCGTAATTAAAAAAAGGGAGTATGATAAAGGTACATAATTTTTCCTATTATCAGATAAATTAAGTTACGCTTTTTGTAAAATAATCAAGTCTTAAATGTGCTCTCCTAACCTCTTTAAAAAAGATTAGTGCAATCCTTGAACATTTGTTATTTTTGCAGTCTGAAAACGAATAACATTCCATTATGAATTTACACGAATATCAAGGAAAAGAAATATTAAACAGCTTTGGAGTTGAAATCCAAAGAGGAATTGTTGCGCAAACTCCTGCCGAAGCAGTAGAAGCAGCTAAAAAATTAACCGAAGAGACCGGAACTGGATGGCACGTCATTAAAGCCCAAGTCCATGCTGGAGGACGTGGTAAAGGAGGTGGTGTAAAACTTGCCAAGAATTTACAGGAAGTAGAGCAGATTGCTGGAGATATTATTGGAATGAACTTAATAACCCCTCAAACAAGTGCTGAAGGTAAAAAAGTACATCAGGTTTTAGTAACTGAAGATGTTTACTATCCAGGAGATAGTGAGCCGGAAGAATACTATATGAGTGTTTTATTAAATAGAGCCAACGGAAAAAACATGATTATGTATTCTACTGAAGGTGGAATGGATATCGAAAAAGTGGCAGAAGATACTCCACATTTAATTTTCCATGAAGAGATAGACCCTTCTTTAGGCCTAATGGGGTTCCAAGCAAGAAAAATTGCTTTTAATTTAGGACTTAGCGGAAAAGCTTTTAAAGAAATGACAAAATTTGTGAGCGCACTTTATAAAGCGTACACAAATAGTGACTCTTCGTTATTTGAAATTAACCCAGTACTTAAAACGAGTGACGACAAAATTATTGCTGTAGATGCAAAGGTAACCTTAGACGATAATGCTTTATTTCGTCATAAAGATTATGAGGCAATGCGCGATATCCGTGAAGAAAACGAAGCTGAAGTAGAAGCAAAAGCGGTGGGCTTAAATTACGTTGATCTTGATGGGAACGTTGGGTGTATGGTAAATGGAGCTGGTCTTGCAATGGCTACTATGGATTTAATCAAGCAAGCAGGTGGTGAACCAGCTAACTTTCTAGACGTAGGAGGAACAGCAGATGCAGAACGTGTTGAAGCTGCTTTTAACCTAATTTTAAAGGATCCTAATGTAAAAGCGATCTTAGTGAATATATTTGGTGGTATCGTACGTTGCGACCGTGTAGCACAAGGTATTGTAGATGCATATAAAAGCATAGGAACTGTTCGTGTACCAATCATCGTACGTCTGCAAGGAACGAATGCAGATATTGCAAAGAAGCTTATCGATGATAGCGGATTAGATGTGCATAGTGTGATCGAGTTTCAGGAAGCTGCCGATAAAGTTCAGGAAGTTTTATCCTAATCTAAAACAATAAATTTTTTAAAAAAAGCTCTGATGTTTATTTCAGAGCTTTTTTTATTCAATTATATATAGGCTCAAGATCACTTATTGCTTCGGAAAAATATTTCTTTTAAATCTAAATTATAGTTAATAACAGAGCTTCTAAACTCATCATTTATCACTATAACTATCGGAATATACGCATTCGCTATGCATAGAAAATTACCAGCCTACTTTTAATTCTGAATCTTTTATAGTAAAATTGTGAAATGAATACAGAGAAAACATATGCCCTTGTAAGCGATCTTATCGTTCTAGCAAATGCCGATAATAAAGTAACCGATTCCGAATACGAATTTATTCTTCGAATTGCCGACCGAATGGGATTATCTAAAAAAGAATTGGATGCATTATTTGAAGCACCTGTTCCTTCAAAAACGCTTTTTACAGAATTAGAACGTATTACACATTTTTATAAGCTCGTGCTCGTAATGAATGTAGATAACGAAACGCATGAAAAAGAAGTGATTACGGTCAAGAATTTTGGTCTAAAAATGGGGATTCGTCCAGGAGCCGTGGATCAAATACTTCTTCGAATGAAAGAATATGATAATAATATTATTCCTTCAGATGAATTAATTAAGATATTTCAGACGTACTACAATTAATTTAATTCACTTAAGTTTCTAATGGCTTGAATGTCGTATTCATTTTCAAAAGAACGTTCAGCATCTATTATAAGATTTTCTAATTCTGTCGTAATTGCTTCAGTATACGATGCATCACACCCTTTTTGTTCTTTTAAATAGGTAAGCATTAAAATTAACTTTTGCACAATAATGGGATCGTGCTTACAGTAAGTTCTTATAGATGCCATTACGTTATATAGCAACTCTCTAAAAGTTACAATGGCCATCTTTAAAAATGCTACATCATTACTTATAAGAATTCCAGAATCTCTTTTTTTCATGCGTAAGGCAAATAGCTCTGTTATATAATCTATAGCATTAATAGCTGTTCCTGGGTCGTTTATACCTGGTGACATCGCCTTTACAATAATCTCTGTCATTTGCTTAAAAGCAAGAATATAATTGTCTCCAATTAGTTCTCCTCTAGCGAAATTAATATTCGAGAAAATTTTATTAATTGTTTCTTCATCTAATTCTTTTTCAGACTTAAAGAAAGTTCTATGCTGTAATGCAAATACTCCTTGAGGCACTGTCACATGCAATTTGGTTTTTTGCTCTTCACATATATCTTGAATATTTGAAAATGATATATTTTGAAAATATCCCGTTTCGGGAGCCGTGTAAGAATGCCAGTTTTCTGTGTCTGGGAAATTTTCAATTAGTGATGTGTCTTTACTTTTTTCTTTTTCAATAATGGCATTTAGACGCTCTTTCGAGGTATCATAAATAGTATCTAATATATTATTAATTTGAATGCTTTGTGAAATGTTATGGATAAAATAAATAAAAGCACATAAACATAAAATGGTAAGAAAAATTCCAAACAGTATAGAGAGGCCAGGAAGGGTATATTTTTCATCTGTGGGCTCGATCGAAAACAATGTAAAGATGTTATACATAATAGTACCCAGATACAACCCTAAAATAATTTGATGTGTTTTATCTGAAATAAGCCCAGGTAATAATCGAGGAGAGAAGTTACTTGAAGCTTGACTCAATAACAGCATTACCATGGAAAAACTAAATACCATCATTGAAATAAGTCCTCCAATACAAGCGCTCATTATAGTTAATGCAGTATCACCATCCTCTATTAATAGTTTAGGAAACGACTCTACAAGAGCTCTAGAGACGCCTTCATTTTCTATGATCATCATCCCGAATGCTGTTATAACTCCACCTAAAGCGACGAGGGTTGGGTAAAAAGCGATTTTGCTTCGTACAGTATTAAAGAAAGTAATAATGCGTATAAATAATGTTTTCATGAAAGTTGTATCGATTATTAAAGATAATTACTTAATAATCATCATTAAACAAAAAGATACTTAAATATGGTTGGAGAATTTGTAACTAAATTGTTTTCAGTTATTTATGCTTATGGGAGGTAGAATCAAAAATTTAATGTTATCATAGAAGTGTTTTCGTCGAAAAGTCTTAAAAATCAGTTAAACTTAAAGATATTGTTAGATATTTTTAATGCCCGATTGAGTTAAATCAATAAAAATTCACGAATTTTATATTCCGTATTGGTCCTTACATTGAAGGGTAAATAATAAAGTTTTAACACATATTCCTCAATTAAGCAATTGATCAATTAAAGTTCATTGATAACTCATTTATTTAATCTAAATGTTTAAAGATTTTGAAGTGCTGTTTAAAGCACGATAGGTAAAATTTAGAACACGAATGTTGACAATCACTTTGTTCACAATATTAAAGAAATGGTTGAGATTTCATAATTGAAATTTAATTTGGTTAGTTAGTTGAAATGGTCGCGTGCTACTCAATCGGTGCGCGATTTTTTTTAAAGAAGAATCTAACAATATAGATTACGAACTTCTTCCTCTTCTGCGTTTCCCCTCGGTACGTTGCGGTTTCAACATCGCTGGAGTATTATCGCTTTCTGATACCGCATTTTTTAATTCATTCAATTCCATTTGCGTTAAAGACCTCCATTTCCCAGTAGGCAGCTCGCCTAACTCAATATTCATAATTCTAACACGTTTTAACTCCACTACATCATACCCCAAATATTCGCACATTCTACGTATTTGTCGATTTAACCCTTGTACAAGGATTATTTTAAACACAAAACGACTTAATTGAGTTACTTCGCATCTTTTGGTCGTAGTTTCCAGTTCATGCAATGGAATCCCATTCCCCATTTTTTGAATAAAATCAGCCGTAATTGGCCGATCCACTTTTACGATATATTCCTTTTCATGTTTGTTTCCTGCGCGTAAAATTTTATTTACAATGTCTCCGTCATTGGTCATTAACAAAAGACCTTCGCTGGGTTTATCTAATCGCCCTACGTGGAAGATACGCTCTTTATGATTTATAAAGTCTACTACATTTCCTTCTACACGTTGATCGGTTGTACACGTAATACCCACCGGTTTGTTTAAAGCAATATATACAAGCGTATCATTTTCTTTAATAAGTTTTCCTTCAACACGTATCTCGTCTTCTGGCATGGCACGATCACCAAGGGTCGCTACAGTGCCATTAACAGTAACTACGCCTTGTTCAATGAGCTTGTCTGCTTGTCTTCGGGAGCAATAACCACTATCGCTAATGGCCTTATTTAATCGAGTAGAATCGGGATGATGCGTCATAGTGCAAAGATAAGGAATACTAGGTTCTCGTAAAATGGTTAAACTTCTTTTAAAGAGCACTGAGACCGTATTATAAAATAGTAATTTAGTGGAAAACGAAAACTCATGGCCATATTAGGTGCTATTATTAAAAGCGCAATCGATTTAAAGGGATCTTTTACTTCGGAAACAGATCCGGTAAAAGAACAAGAAGAGGTTCTAAAGCAGCTACTCGAAAAAGCATCAGCAACAGCTTTTGGAACGTATTATGGTTTCGAGCAAATTTTGCAATCAGATGATATACAAAAAGCCTTTTCTGAAGCAATTCCATATTACGATTACATTAAAATGCGTGACATGTGGTGGAGTCGAACCGAAAAGGGCTTAAAGAATATTACCTGGCCAGGAAAACCTTCTTATTTTGCGCTTAGCAGTGGAACAACTGGAAAATCAAGCAAGCGTATCCCAGTTACAGATGAGATGATCACGGCAATTCGTGATGCAGGAATTCAACAAGTAAGTGCGTTGTCTAATTTTGATCTTCCTTCCGATTTTTTTGAAAAAGAAATTATGATGCTGGGAAGCTCGACCGATCTGCAAGAACGAGACGAATTCTTAGAAGGCGAAATAAGTGGTATAAGTGCTAGTAACATTCCGTTTTGGTTTCAAGGATATTACAAACCTGGTGAAGATATTTCAAAAATAGACGATTGGGACGAACGCGTGCAAACCATTGCCGAACGCGCAAAAACATGGGATATTGGAGCTTTAAGTGGAATTCCTTCTTGGATGGAATTAATGATGAAGAAAGTTATCGAATATCATAAAGCCGATTCTATACACGATGTCTGGCCAAATTTACAAGTGTATACAAGTGGGGGAGTGGCGTTTCAACCCTACGAAAAAAGCTTCAGAAAATTGTTGAACAAAGAGGTCACGGTAATCGATACGTATTTAGCTTCCGAAGGATTTATTGCTTTTCAACAACGACCCGATACAACCTCAATGAAATTGGTAACCGACAATGGGATCTATTTTGAGTTTGTTCCTTTTAAACCCGAATACATCAACGAAGACGGATCGATCTCACAGGAAGCTCCTTCCATACCACTTTCCGAAGTAAAAAAAGATCAGGATTATGTACTTATAATGAGCAGTGTTTCGGGTGCATGGCGCTATATTATTGGAGATACCATCGCTTTTACCGATATAGAACGTGCCGAAATAAAAATTACTGGAAGAACAAAATTCTTTTTAAATGTTGTGGGATCTCAACTTTCAGTAAACAAAATGGACACCGCACTTAGAGAATTAGAACAACAATTCGATATTGAAATACCCGAATTTACACTTGCCGCAGTTAAAATTAAAGATGAATTTTACCATCATTGGTATTTAGGAACCGAGGCCTCTATAGATGCAGAACAACTCTCTAGTGCACTAGATGAGGCATTAAAAGGTGCTAATAAAAATTATAAAGTTGCCCGTTCGAAAGCATTAAAAGGAGTAAAAGTGACTACCGTAGCTCCCGATGTTTTTTATGAATGGAATGCAAAAAGTAAAAAGAAAGGTGGGCAAGTAAAAATGGCACGTGTAATGAACGAAGAGAAATTTGCAGAATGGGAAGATTTTGTGAAAGGATAGCTCTCAAGGGGGTAAAATGTATAATCAAGTGATAAGATAGTGTTGCAAGAGTTTTAAAATCGACGCTGCTTATCTAATTTTTATTATTCATTGCTCACAGCTTCTTCCAGTTTACCATCTCCTTTTTCTATAAGATGCATGACTTCTTCCGGAGACATATAGAAAGAACGTATTCGGTTTTTATAGACTTCAGAAATATTGGCATGTTCTAGAATAAAGTTTTTAGTTTCCAAAATGTAATCGCCCATTCCATGTTGAATGGCATAGGTATCTGCAGCGCGTTCTACCTCTTTAATATGTCCTTCAGAAAATAGATATTTTATTCCGAAGATAATCATTCCAAAAGCACTACGATCTCTATAATCCATCACATGGCCAAGTTCATGCCCCAACCACCCTACAATAACATCACTGGGAATGTCTTCAATGGTAAATTCCTCGTCTTCAATCTGAATTCGTTTACTGATGAGTATAATGTACCCGCGATTTTTTTTCGATTTAAAAAAACTAGCAAATTTAGGCTGTGCCTGCATGGTAGATTTTTTAATATTATCCTTAAACTGAAAAGTAATCTCCGCATCTTTTAATTCGGGGTAATAGGAAAGGGCTGTTAAGGCTTCAGTTTTTATACTTTCAGGAATGACTTTATTCTCTAAAGTGATGTCGTGTGTAGTGTTCATGAATAACGGAAAATAAAGGAATGAAAATAAAATCTGTGTTAAGGTCATTGTAAAATAATTTTTAAAAACGACGTGTAGGGTAGGTATTCGGTCTTTAAACTTTCCGAAGCCTTACACTTCTTCTAAATTCTTCTGAAGCGTTTTAATTTTATCCCGCAATTTGGCTGCCATCATAAAATCAAGTTCTTTAGCTGCTTTTTCCATCGCTTTTCGAGTATCGCGGATCTTCTTCTCAACCTGAGGCTTTGTTAAATATTGATCTTCTGGTTCAGCCGCCGCTAACGAATCGATGGTTTCAAGCATGTACGCTTCCTGCTTCGATTTCGTCAAGGAATTTTCGAACGATTTTTTAATAGCGGTTGGAGTGATATTGTGTTCTTTATTATATGCGATTTGTTTTTCTCGTTTATAATTGGTCGCATCGATAGTTTCCTGCATGCTTCGAGTAATCTTATCGGCATACATAATTGCTCGTCCGTTCAAGTTTCTCGCAGCTCGGCCCACGGTTTGAGTCAGGGAACGATTGCTTCTTAAAAAACCTTCCTTATCCGCATCTAAAATTGCAACCAACGATACTTCTGGTAGATCGAGCCCTTCTCTTAATAAGTTTACTCCAACCAACACATCGAATAAGCCCAAGCGCAGATCTTGCATGATCTCTACCCGCTCTAAGGTGTCCACATCGCTATGAATATAACGAGTGCGAACTTGTACACGAGTTAAGTATTTTGTTAGTTCTTCAGCCATTCGTTTGGTTAGGGTGGTAACTAATACGCGTTCGTCTTTTTCGATGCGTAAATGAATTTCTTCTAAAAGGTCATCAATTTGGTTCAAACTTGGACGGACTTCAATGGGTGGATCTAACAATCCTGTCGGACGAATAATTTGCTCTACATAGACTCCATCACTTTTTTCAAGCTCGTAATCTGCTGGAGTGGCACTTACGTAGATCACTTGATTTTGCATGGCTTCAAACTCTTCGAACTTCAACGGGCGGTTATCCATTGCCGCTGGCAAACGGAATCCATACTCTACCAAATTTTCTTTTCGTGATCGGTCCCCACCATACATCGCACCCACTTGTGGAATAGAAACATGACTCTCGTCTACGATCATTAAATAATCGTCTGGAAAGAAATCTAGCAAACAAAAGGGACGTGTTCCGGGTAATCTACCATCAAGATATCGGGAATAGTTCTCGATTCCGCTGCAATAACCCAATTCACGAATCATTTCCAAATCAAATTCGGTACGCTCTAAAAGACGTTTTGCTTCCAGATGTTTCCCAATTTCTTTAAAATAATCCACTTGCTTAACAAGGTCGTCTTGAATTTCTTTAATCGCACCTTGTAATACTTCTGGGGAGGTCACAAACATATTCGCCGGATAAATATTTAAGCGATCGTATTTTTCCACCACCTCATTATTCTTGGGGTCGAATGCCTCAATTTCTTCAATTTCATCTCCGAAAAAATGTATTCTAAAAGCATGGTCTGCATACCCTGGGAATACATCTACCGTATCTCCTTTTATTCTGAAACGACCGTGACTAAATTCTGCCTCGGTCCTTGAATACAAACTTTGTACGAGTTGATGCAAGAGTTTTGTTCGAGAAATGACCTCGCCTTTTTTTAAACTAATTACATTCTTTTGAAATTCCACCGGATTCCCAATACCATATAAACAACTTACTGAAGCTACAACAAGTACATCACGACGCCCGGAAAGTAAGGAAGAAGTCGTACTAAGTCGCATTACTTCAATTTCTTCGTTAATCGAAAGATCTTTTTCTATATAGGTCCCACTGGTAGGAATAAATGCTTCTGGTTGGTAATAATCGTAGTAAGAAACAAAGTACTCTACCGCATTATCTGGAAATAGATTTTTGAACTCCGTATAGAGCTGTGCAGCGAGTGTTTTGTTATGCGCTAGTACTAGTGTGGGTTTTTGAATTTCCTCAACCACATTGGCAACTGTAAAGGTTTTTCCACTTCCTGTTACTCCCAAAAGGGTCTGGTATTTATCATTTGCCTCAATACCTTGCACTAACGACTTAATGGCAGCAGGTTGGTCACCAGTAGGCTTAAATTCTGATTTTATTTTAAATTTCATACGTATGCTTCCTTGCTTGGTAAAAATAAGGAAAAGCACAACAGAATTGTTGTAAAGAAATTATAAACTATGGGGTGTTAATAGAAATTGAGAATGGTATGATTCTGTTAGTTAAAGCTATAATATAATTTAAAGCCCAAAGAGAAATCTATGTTTGTCTCAACCCCTTCATACTCCCTATATCTTTCAAAAACTGCAAAATCATTAAAATAATCTTCATTACTACGCGGATTTATCACATTGCTATAGGTGTTATCACGTACCTTAAAGCCAACTCCTGCGTAGGCATTGCCACCAAAACTTTCAGTAAACGGAAAAAATACACCGTATTTTATGTGTAGCCCGTATTTTTTTCGTTCAAAATCAGCTCTATCAAATTGGACGTAATTGCCAGTAGCTTCAGATTGGTAATTGTCGTCGATGGGGGTTTCTTCTTGATAAAGATAAAATGCTTCCGCAGAAATGTAATGATTCCCTTTTCGGGTAGGATTCAGTATAAAATAAAATTCCGGTCGTATTTCGAATAGCTTATAATCGTTTCCTGCATTATCTCCAATAGCTAAGAAGCTCAGCGATTCATTTCCGTAGCCAATATCGATACCTGCTCGGTAACGGGGTGATAGGACCTGAATATACCCTACCCGAAATCTTGGAGTATAGGGACCAAAAGGGACTAATAAATTTGCTGTAATATAAGATTGAGCAGTATTCTGTATTGAGTTCTCGGAACTATTTTCTTGTGCATGAACTGTAAAAATAAAAAGTAAAAGCAGTACCGATAATATGTATTTCATAAAAGAAGATTAAGTGCGAAATGTACCACTTTTTTAATAATTGATGTAAACAAACCCTGTTAAGGGTGCTTTAAATTCTGCATCGTTAAGAATAAGTACATAATAATAGGTTCCTACAGGCACTACATTTCCTGTGAATAAAAGTCCTTGCGTGGCGATGCCATTCCAAAATCCATCTTTATTTGTAGCGGTATGAATAAGATTTCCTTCTCGGGTGTAAATAAATAATTCGAACTCATCAAACACATTGATTAGTCCTGTGATTTCAAATAGGTCGTTAATGCGATCTCCATTGGGGGAGAACCCCTGAGGTACAAAAGGAGCACAATTTTCGGTAGAGAGCAAAAAGGAGGCAGTTGTGAAACATATCTCATTTTCGAGTCGTACATAGATGGTTTGTGGATCTGAAATATTCTGATAGCTTTCTGTATTTACAATGGCATTTGTGTTTGAAATTGCATCATCCAACGTTCGGTAATACTGTACCCCATCGGTATCAGTATTTACAATAAGAGGTGATTGCACCGTTAAATCGAAAACGGCAGAATTCCCGCCAGTATCACAAAGTAAAAGATCGGGAAGCATTGAAATAGGAGGGATGCTGCCAAAGCTAACCGGTAAATTAACCGTATTGTTAGATTCTATCAGTTCTATGACTTGTCCGTTTCCGGTACCGTCATCATCAATTACAGCAGTGACTATAAAATCATCGGAAATTTCTTCGGGAAGTACAGCCATTACTACACCCGGTTCACTACCACCTGCCGGAATGCTGTTTTGTGTTTGCGCTTGTGCGATCAACTCTGAATTGGCATAAAAGGTAATGGGCGTTGTTGCAGGCAATGGGGCCGTTCCAATATTTCTTACAGTATATTGTATCGTGAGGTCTCTTCTTCGGCAGGCATTTAAATTATTGTCTATCGCAATAATGCCGTCGGGTAATGGGCAAGTAATCACTTCAATTTGAAAACTATCTATTAAAAAACAATCTTCATTTTCTGCCCTGAAAAAGATAGTCTGAGGATTTGATGTATTTTCATAAGCTTCCGTTGTATTGATGGGGTCATTTTCGCTCATTGCATCTTCTTCCGATAGGTAAAAAGAAATACTATCAGTATTATTCGTAGTAGTAATTGCTTCCGTAAGGTTAAATAATTCAATCCCTTCTACATCGCACTCTGTAAGATTTATTAATGAAGTAATAACAGGAAAGACGGTTAATGAAATTTCAATAGTAAAATCGTTATTAATTTCATTGCTTTCGTTTATAATTCCAGTACCAGTACCGTTGTCATCTACGACGGCCCGCAGCGTAAAGTCGGGTGGAAGACTTTCGGGAATGGTAAGTGTGATCGTACCAGATTCCGATCCGTCAATAGGGAGAGGTGTCGTAGTTTGCGATTGCCCTACCAGTGTTGTATCTGCATAAAAAGCGATGGGAGTGTTCGATGGTAATTCATCGGTGCTATTTAAGTTGTAAACCGTATAGTTGATTTCTATCACTCTGTTACCGCATTCGTCCGGAACCGTTGCTTCATCAATTTCTATAGTAGCATCGGGCAATTCAGAGTTAAGTACCGTTACAATGTTGTTGATCATTACCAGATCCTGGTTTGAAGTTAACGTTATAGTAGCGCTAGTATCTCCGGGACTGATGTTGTTTTCGATGTTATAAAAATCGATGTCCATATTATACAATTCCGAAGAATTCGTAAAACTATTGGTGCTATTAAATGCGTTATCGGCAGGATTTAATGGAGGGTTACTAATGGTATTTCCATTTACCCGGAGTGTTTCATTATTAGCAAGTGTGCTGTCGCCTTCCCAAGCAAGAAAACCAATCTTTGCACCCTCATTATCAAGTACGTTGAGGTTGTTTAATTCTATCGTGATTACCGTATTGGTTGCTGAAACTCCTTCGAGTCCGTCAAAAATATTTACTTGATTCAGTGGTAGCGAAGCATCTTCGTAAATTACCGTGATCGCCCAGCCTCCAAAGTTGGTGCTGTTTCCTATCGGATTACAATACAAGGGAATGACTTCGGTGAGGTCTAATTCTGAAAGTGTATAATTGGCATTTCCAGTGGTCGTAATGATATTGGTGACGTCTGCAAAAGCCGCAAAATATTCGTAGATATTTCCGCTTGTTGCCGTGAAAATATAACTGAAATTCCGTTCCGAAGTAATAGGGCTGCCATTCAATTCAACTTCAAAATCACCGCTGCCAGAACCCGCCCAATATAAATAAGCTGCCACAACTTGCTGCCCAGCTTCTAATTGAAAATCGGCACTGCTTTCAGTAAAAATCATGCATTCTTCCGTACTGCCGTTTTCATCTGGATTTAAAGTATTTCCAAAAGCGGTATAGTCGAACTGACCGTTAAATTGCTGAAACAAACTCACTTCTTGCGCCCAACCAAGGAGTGGGGTTAAAATAAATAATAAGTAAAGTATGTTCTTTAACATCATTCAGACGCTGGAAATGAAGTTAAATATAAGTATTATTTACTTCTGAAGCGTGTCTGTTGCGGTTGAATCCTTACTCCTATAAATCACGTTTTTTCAATAGCGCATACGCACCGTAGATAAAAATAACAGTCCAAACTGAAACTACAATAATAGGCAACAGCTGCACCTCGTAGTTTTTAGTGAAACTTTCTCCTAACTGACTTGCAGCGGTTTGCACCAAACCTAGTCGGGTCCAAGGTTCTTTAATAAGGTTAGACATGGCTTCCAGCGGATAAAATTGTGTAATGGTGTCGGCAATATCGGTTCCTTTAAAGATCCACCATTTCATCATCGCATAGGTTATTTGTTCGAGAATGAACCAAATAAATAAGAAACCAAGTGCAAAAGCAGACCGCTTTATTAATACCGCTAAGAATAAACAAAAAGAAAAGAAGCCCACAAGTTTAAGAAAATAAGCACCTAAATAATCCAGGTCATAAAAAATAACATCCCATTCTAACTTGTCTGAAAAGCTCATCCCTAAAATTATCGATACAATTAGCACAAATAGTGTAGAGATCACAGCAAATAATAACACCGTAAGAAATTTAGAAAGAATAAATTCTTTTTTACTCAATCCGTCGATGAGGTTCTGTTTTAGGGTACGAAAGCTGTATTCGTTCGAAACCATGGAAACGATAACAATGGCAAGAAAAAATTTGAGAATTGCAGCAATGTACGTGTTAAAGTGCCAGATAAAAGGAAAATTAAAAATTCCTTGATCGGCGATTCGAAAGTTGACACCTCCAAAGCTAAATTCAATGGAGGCGATCAATGCGATAAAGGTGATTAATATAAAATAGACCGCCGAAATTATTTTCGTAGATCTGCTGAATCGTAATTTATGTAATTCTATAGAAAGGAGTCGAAGCATGGCGTTAGTTTTGTTTTTTAGTCAGTTCCAAAAATTGTTCTTCCAGACTTTCTTTTCGTTTTACGAGGTGAGAAAGACTTATTCCTTTTTCGAATAGCAAGCGGTTTACTTCGGAAGCATCCATCGGTTCCTTCAGATATACGATTAATGAATCTGCCTCCCGTTTCATGGTGCCAAATGAAGGGTGTCCTTGCATCGCTGCCTCTAAAGCATTCATGTCGTTGCTTTGAAGCGTTAAAAATCCGTGACTTGCATTCATTCCATCGACAGTGCCGGTATACAAACTTTTTCCTTTCCGAAGAATAACCACATGCGTGCATACTTTTTCAACTTCATCTAAGAGGTGTGAAGCCAGTAAAATAGTAGTTCCTTGAGAAGCAATGTTTTTTATAATGCCTCGAATTTGATGAATTCCTTGTGGGTCGAGTCCGTTGGTTGGTTCATCGAGGATTAAAATTTCCGGATCATTTAAAAGGGCGGAAGCAATCGCTAATCGCTGTTTCATTCCCAGTGAAAACTCCTTGAATTTACTATCCTTTCGTTCTAAAAGATCTACGATTGCTAACTTTTCTTCCACTTTTTCTTTAGCAACTCCTTTTATTTTACAGACGAGTTCTAAATTCTGAACCGCCGTCATATATGGATAGAAATTGGGATGCTCAATAATGGCACCCACATTTTTAAGAGCTTCATGCGTGGTGCTGCTTCCGTCGAACCAATGAAAGTTCCCGGCAGTTTTATTCACAACATTGAGTACGATGCCGAGGGTTGTAGATTTTCCGCTTCCGTTAGGGCCTAGAATTCCGTAGACATTTCCTTTTTCAATCGTAAAAGAAAGATCGTCGACTGCAGTTAAAGTGCCAAATCGTTTGGTGAGATTATTGATTGTGAGAATTGTATTCAAAAGAAAAGTTTTGGTGGTTGTATCTGTATGACGAGTGAAGCTTAGTTTTGTTACATCTTTACATCATAGTTACATTATCGGACTCGAATTTGTAAGGTAATGAGGTTCCCTGTAAAATTATATTATTTTAACCATCCCACTCGTTTTAACCACGTGTTTCTCTCTGCATTTCTTTTATGGAGATCTTTTGGGGGTGATTGATTTTCGTGAAGAGCCCGCTCACGTATTTGAAGGGTTTGAGTCTCGAGCGAATTAAGGCCAAGAGACTTTCTTCTCTCGTTTACTTTTAGTAGGTCGTCGTATTTGTTTGGACTGAGCTGATAATTCTTATCCCAATCGAACTGAGTACCGTATTGCTGTGGGTTGCCTTCCAATACAGCAATACGATCACTTAAATACGCTAAGTGAATGGGATTGGCTTTGTTTTCGTTAACTGCTTGTTCTAGAAGTTTCAAGCATTTTTTCATAAATGCGGGGTCACTTATAGCATGCTGAATAATTAACCATGCGGCTTCGTTTGCCTCTTTTCCTACAGCTTCAATCGTGGGGAATCCGATGGTTTTTATGATCTCGTTCAACTGCTTTGCATTCTGTAGGTGCACCGCTTCCATTTCCTGATGGTAGCCTTCAGAAAGTGTCCCTTTTTTATAAGGAGTTCTCTTAATTCAAGGTCTCTCTTTTGAAGCTCTAGTATTTTTTTAGCAAATTCAGAATACATTGGTATGTGGTAGTTCTATTGTGGTGTTCCAACAAGATGATCGCTCACACTAGTTTTCGATACATGCAGCAATTGAATTGTCACATTTTTTAAAAATCCACTCTTTACGATTTCTGCTCTTTATTGAAATACACCAAATAGTAATACATTTGTTTTTCTTCGTCCCATCCTTTTTCCACAAATTTATCGGCACTTTCGGGATTGATGAAATCCATTTTAATCTGAATGTTTGTATCCAACTGAATTACATTCTTTATTTTTTTACGTGCTGCCGTTACTGCAGTATTGGCGATAGGGAAGGTGGTAAGGTCTTCGATGCTGTATTTGGGGGCTTTTTCGAATTTGTAATTATTAAATTCTGGAATGAGATCTGGATTATCGATCACCTCATTCATAAAAGCGGTTTCCTCGAAGTTGTCATTTTTTGCGAAATGATTAACCGCGCGGTTCATGAACATTACTTCTTCTTTTTTATCTTCAGCAGGAAGTACGACATCTTTGGCGAAATCCTGACAGAATTTTAAATATTTTTTGGTGTAGAAATTGTCGTCTTCGGAAGCTGCTACATTTAAAAAGCTTTCCAGCCAGTATTTGGTATCGTAGCGATTGCTGTCTATAGAGAGTATTCTATATCCTTCTTCTTTATTTGCTTCAAAAATAAGACATCCTTTGTCAAGTTTGTTTAAGTTAACCCCTTGCTGAAGGTAGGCTTCTAATTGATGTTCTTTTTCTGAAAATTTAAGGAAATCTTGTTTTAATTCCGATTTAAAGATGCCTATTGCATTCATTTTTACATTGTCGATCTGAACTCCTTCAAGAAAGGCAACATAAACTTCTCCGCTTTTAATGTGCGGATGATTCGATTGGTCGAATAAGTGTCTTGTTATTTTTTTACTTTGTTCATGAATGGTATCTGGATTCGAAAAAATTTTAGAAGCGGCCCTGTACAATTCGTGAAATTCTAAATCGCTTTCATGTTCAAAATGGTAGTAGTTCTCTTCTTTATCGCGAAACGGTTTCAGAAAAAATTCTTTTAATAGCGGTGTGATCTCGTCATCCATTTTATAAGGCTCTGAGGAAAGTAGCAACGATTCGTTACGACTCTTGTTACCTACGCGATGAATGGAAAGGGACGATATATGAGTACTATATAAGTTGATCATGGGGTTTCTGCTAGTATTTCTAATGAATTAAAAAATGAGTTTATATAATCGGAACTTTTATTTGTATTGTTTACATCGGTTGCCATGCTAACAATAAGCACGCCAGCATCTTTCCAGCTATAGGTGACCACGGTCCATTCGTCTGTCATTCCTTGATATTCTAGAATTGCTTTTTTTCCAGTGAGTTTTTTTCCGTTTTTTGAGATGATCTCAACAGGAGTTACAGTTTGTGAATAACCATATTCTACACTTTCCTTAGTAACTTCATTTAGCATGAGGTCAAGCATTAACGAGGGATCTATGCCTTCATATTCTTGAATAAAAACACCTAGGCCAGATGAGCTTATCGATGAAATTTGTTTTACGCCTTCATCTAGCAAAGTTTCAGAAACAGGAAAATTAATACCATATTGAAACTGTATGATGCCATCATTATAGGTTTGCATGGGTTTTTGGTCTACCTTAATGTTGATCGTTCCTTTTTTCTTAGATTCATAATTAAATGGGGTTCCCAAAGTGTATTCGAACGTTTCACCATTAATCGTGATGGTGTGATTTTCTGGAACTTGCGAAAAAACTGTGACGCTAAAGCATACGAATACAGCTGATGAGAGGCATTTCAGAAAAAAGCCCTTCAGAAAGAATCGTTTAGAAAAGGAAGTAAATAGGCCCACTTAGTTCCAGTTTTCGTCAAAATCTAATTCGTCGTAATCTTCTGGGTCTAGATCGAAATCTTCCGAAAATTCGGCATCTAGTTCGGGATCGTCACCAATAAATTCTTTGTCTGGAGCATATTCGGGAATTTCCCCTACGGCAAACATTAAATTGGGGTACGTTTGTCCTTCTTCGTAATCGGTAATTTCTGCAAGCTCTACTAGAAAGGTCCACATAGTAAGAAAGTCGTACACATAAATTAATTTAGTTTGTTCTTTCCAAACTGTATCTTCTAGTAATGTGTCGCTCATAATTCGAACTGTATTCTCTCCTTCACTTAGATCGAATAAAGCGATTTCTTCTCCTTGTTCCCATTTTTCATTACTTACATAAAAAGATGCCATTTCCTGTCCGGCAAATCCAAAGGATTGTGTAATTACGTTGTGAAATTCCTCTAATGTGCTAGAAGCTTCTATTTCGATGTCTCGAAAAATGTCTTCAGTTGCATCCAGTATTATTCTAAAACGATAAATCATAGGTAAAAATATAAGAGTACAAAGTTACAATTTATTGTCTCTTTGGAAACGAATCCTAATGAATTTTCAATAGTAGTTTTATGTATTATCTACTAAAGCGATGTAAGCTAAATGTCATGGCTGCAAGTAGGAAAAAAGCGACGACTTGATGCAAAACACCCAACACTACAGGTACTTGAAAAATGAGCGTACACACACCTAATAGAAATTGTAGTACTACGAGTGCCACTAAGAGTTGTATTCCTGTTTTTTGCTGAAGTGTTTTTGTATGTTTTCTAGAGCGATACCCAATTACTGCAATAAAGGCAACAACAATATATGCCAAATAACGGTGCACAAATTGAACTCCACTTTTGCCTTCTACAAAGTTTTTCCAGACAGGTTGTTGTTCGATAGTAACGGTTTCATGAATTAGTTTTCCATCGTTCATTAAGGGCCAGTGGTTGTGAATCCAACCTGCGTCCAAACCAGCAACAAATGCACCCCAAATTATTTGAATTATTAATACAACTAACCCCCATCGTATCAAATTTCTAAATCCTGTGTCAATTTCTTTTTTAACAGGATACCACAGGTCGAGTGCTACCCAAAGAGTATAAGCAAAAGTAATA
Organism: Cochleicola gelatinilyticus; assembly: GCF_001637325.1. GTDB lineage: Bacteria > Bacteroidota > Bacteroidia > Flavobacteriales > Flavobacteriaceae > Cochleicola > Cochleicola gelatinilyticus. The sequence goes on along the minus strand of NZ_LRXL01000012.1, from coordinate 80,185 downwards.
AATGCTGTAGTAAGGTGCATGGCAAGACGATAATGACTCACGTCGGGACGATCGACCAGTCCGCTAGATACCATATACCATCCTAAAAACCCTTGGAATCCACCTAAAAGCAATAGAACAATACATTTTTTAATTGTCGGTTTTGTAAGCTGTTTGCGTATTAAAAAGTAGAGAAATGGAATTATAAATACAACTCCTATAAATCTACCAATTACGCGATGAAACCATTCCCAGAAGTAGATGTCTTTAAAATCTTCAAGTCCGAAATGATTGTTGAGTTTCTGATATTCTGGATATTGTTTATATAGGTCGAAGGCTTCCTGCCATTCCACTTCATTCATTGGAGGGATGGTACCACTAATTAATTTATAATTTGAAATGGAAAGTCCGGAGTGAGTTAGTCTGGTAATTCCACCAACAACGACCATAATAAAAATTAAAACACATCCAGTGAGCAACCAATAGATAACTTTTTTGTTGTCTTTCATCTCTTTAGAATTTCCAATTTTCTTTTCACTACTCAGTACTCACAACTTCTAATCCAATAGCAGTTCCTTTTTGTAGCATAAACGCTTTTGCGGCTTCGTATTCATTAGGAATTTCACCTTCTAAAATCGCTTCTTTGATCGCTTCTTTAATAACCCCAATTTCCCGAGATGGTTTTAGTCCGAAGGTTTTCATAATTTCTTCCCCACTCACTGGCGGTTGAAAAGTACGTACATGATCTCGTTCTTCTACTTCAACTATTTTGTCGCGTACCAATTGAAAATTATTGTGATATTTTCTGAATTTCTTGGGATTCTTTGTCGTGATATCCGCTTCACATAACGTCATTAAATCCTCCACATATTCCCCCGCATCGAAGATGAGACGGCGGACGGCACTGTCGGTCACTTCTGAAGCCAAAACGATAGGTCTCGAGCTCATCAACACCATTTTCTGAACAAATTTCATCTTGTCATTTAACGGCATTTTTAAACGCTTGAATAATTTATACACCATTTTCGAACCTACAAATTCGTGTGCATGAAACGTCCAACCGATTTTCTTATCGAAGCGTTTCGTAGGCGCCTTCCCAATATCGTGTAACAATGCTGCCCATCGCAACCAAAGATTATCGGTAGTTTGCGCAATATTATCAACCACTTCCAGTGTATGCCAGAAATTATCTTTATGTCGTTGTCCTTCTTTTTCGTCAATTCCCTGTAATGCTACTAATTCGGGTAGTATGTATGGGAGCAATTTTGTTTTATGTAACAACGCAAATCCTTTCGAGGGAACTTCCGAAGCAAGTATTTTATGAAGTTCATCTACAATACGTTCTTTCGAAATAATCTTGATACGGTCGGCATTTTTAGTAATTGCCGCTAACGATTTTGCCTCTATTGTAAAATCTAACTGTGTTGCAAACCGAATAGCCCGCATCATTCGTAAGGGATCGTCGCTATAAGTAATATCTGGATCCAACGGAGTACGAATAATTTTCTTCTTAAGGTCTTCAATACCATTAAAAGGATCGAGAAGGTCTCCAAAGGTGTCTTCGTTTAAACTTAAGGCAAGCGCATTAATTGTAAAATCACGACGGTTTTGGTCATCTTCTAACGTTCCAGTTTCTACTTCTGGATTTCGGCTTTCTTCAGAATACGATTCTTTTCGAGCCCCTACAAACTCCAGTTCGATACCGGCGGTTTTTAACATGGCAGTACCGTAGTTTTTAAAAACAGACACTTTTGGTTTACCAGGAAGTAAAAGAGCAACCTCTTGTGCTAATTCGATACCATTTCCTACCGTTACAATATCTATGTCTTTTGCATCCCCCCGTTGTAATATAAAATCACGTACAAAACCACCAATCACGTAGCTATCGAATTGTAATTTTGAGGTAGCTTTCGAAACCGTTCTAAATACTGGGTTTTGGAGGGCGGTTTTGTAGTTTTGTGTTGTCAAAAATATGTAACTTTTAAAATCAATTTGGCTGATTAAATAGACTCAGCGTAATATTTGGTTCGTTGTTTTGTATAACTTTTTAAAGCTTTAACAATGATATTTTAAGATTTATATCGACTATTAAAAACTTTAAAAAGCGATTTATTTCCGAATAATTTTAACGCCTCCATCTTTCCCTAGCTTAATAATAGCCGAAGGTTTTTCGCTTCTTTTATCGCGATGCAAATTTACGACATAGTCCACGCCTTCCAAAATCTCTTTTGGGATTTCTTTAAAACTTCCCGGTGTTTTTTGACCACTAATATTAGCCGAAGTAGATACAATAGGACGGCGGAATTTTCGAAGTAATTTTTTGCAGAATTCATCTTGTGTCACTCGAAATGCCAGGGTATTGTCATTTGCAATTAAATTTTCAGCCACTCGTATTGGATCGTCGTAAATAATAGTGGTGGGTTGTACAGCATATTTAAGAATATCGTACGCCACTTCAGGAATCTCTTCCACAAACTGATTCAACATTTTAAAATCGGAAACCAAACAAATGAGTGCTTTACTATCAACCCGTTGTTTAAGTTTATAAATGCGTTCTATTGCTTCGGGATGAGTTACATCGCAGCCAATCCCCCAAACAGTATCGGTAGGATAGAGAATGAGTCCGCCACGTTTTAATGTCTCTAAGCAATTGTGTATTTCAGTATTCATGTGTTTGTGTTTCTAAGTTGTTCCTTTCCGTTCGTGAGGATTGAATATTGTTACTTCGTTATGCATATCTCATTTTGAAAAGATTAATCTTTACATAAACCGCCCGTTTAACTGGCTTAATGGTTTAAAAATTACTATTCTGTTGTATAAATAGTATCAAACTTATCTGCAAAATTCTTTGCCGCAAAATTACTATATATTTGTGACAAACTAAGGCAGCACACATGAAGGTATTACATATTTCTGGATCTGGAAGTTGGGGAGGAAATGAACAGCAAATGGTCGATCTTATTCCTGAATTGGAAAAAATAGGAGTTCAGAATGCTATTTTTGGGGTAACAGATGGTGCTTTACATACATATGCTGCAACACATAGAATTCCTTTTATTGAAGCACAAGGTGAAAAAATGAATACGTTCGCCAATTATAAATTTCTTAAAACTATTCTGAAAAATACCGAAACCGATATATTGCACCTTCATTCCAGTAATGCAGTGACTACCTATGTAATTTCTGATCTTTTGTACGGTTTAAAGAAACCTACCGTATTTTCAAAAAAGGGGATGGGTAGTAGCATGAGTTTTTTAAGTCGTTACAAATACAATTATAAAAATCTTCATAAGATAATTTGTATTTCTGAAGCAGTTCGCACTTTTATGAAAGATGGGGTAATTAAACCAAAGAATCATTCGAAATTGGAGGTGGTTTACGATGGAATTAACGTGGAGCGGTTAGTGCCAAAGCGAACAGATTCGGTTCGCGAGCTGTTCAATATTCCGAAGCACCTAAAGATTATTGGTAACATCGCTAACCAATTTGATGCTAAAGACCTTTCAACATTGTTTAATATGATGCACTATTTGGTTCATGAATTGAATTACAAAGATGTTCATTTACTGCAAATAGGAAAATTTACAAACCTAACCGACGGCTTTAAAGCGCAGATCGAAGCCTTAGAAATTAGCAATTATGTAACTCTAGCAGGCTATCAAGATCATGCTACAGATCTTATGGCACAATTCGATGTTTTTATAATGTCTTCTCAACGCGAAGGAGGTCCCCTCACTGTTTATGAATCTTTTTATAAAAAAATTCCAGTTGTAAGTACACGCGTAGGTGTAGTCCCAGAAGTAATTGAAGATGGGGTTAATGGATTTTCAGCCGAAGTGAAAGACTATAAATCACTTGCTGAAAAGACGAAGACTTTGTTGGAAGATCCTATGCTTCAGAAACAATTTAAAGAACAATCGTATGCGCTTTTCGAGGATAAATTTAATGCAGATGTAACGGCAGTAAAAACTTTAAAGATCTATCAAGCACTTATGAAATAAGGTTTTTCCTTTAAGACCATTCATATAGAATTGTAATTAATAAAACGGCTATTTCTTTTACAAAGGAAACATTTTATAGGTTTGATGTACTTTTTTTATGACTTGTTCGGTGCGTTCGGCATGGGTGTCACTTATAAATAATTGTCCGAAGTTCTCATTATCTACTAAAGTAATAATATGCTCTACGCGTTGCTCATCTAATTTATCGAAAATGTCATCTAATAGCAAAATTGGAGTTACCTTATTTTGTTTTTTAATGAAATCGAATTGTGCTAATTTTAAAGCAATAAGATACGATTTTTGTTGTCCCTGCGAACCGAACTTCTTAATTGGATGCCCATCGATCTCAAAAACTAGATCGTCTTTATGAATCCCGAAATTTGTGTATTGCGTAATTTTATCTTTGTGTATGTTTTTTTGAAGCAAAGTAAGCAGGTCGCTCTCGGATAACTGACTCTGATAGGTGAGTCCTACAGTTTCATCACCACTACTAATCGATTGATAGCGTTCTAGAAAAATGGGTAAAAAGTCTTCCAGAAATGCAGTTCTTTTGCCATATAATAAGGTTCCGAATTCATGCAGTTGTTCATTATAAATATCTAGCGTATCGGTAGCGAACGTATTGTTTGCGGCAAAATACTTTAGTAACGAGTTACGTTGGGCCAATACTTTGTTATACTTAATTAAGGTATTTAAATAAGTGGCATCCCCTTGTGAGATCACTCCATCTATAAATTTTCTGCGCGTGTCACTGCCTTCGATAATTAAATCCCGATCAGCCGGAGAGATAATAACTAAGGGTAAAAAACCAATATGCTCACTAAATTTATCGTACGCTTTCCCATTGCGCTTAATAATTTTTTTTTGTCCTTTTTTAGCGCTTACGATAATCTTCTCGGGGCGTTCTGCTTTTTCATAGAGACCATCCACAACAAAAAAATCGGTGCCGTGTTTCATGTTCTGACTCGTAATGGGGTTGAAATAGCTTTTTCCGAAAGACAAATGGTAGATTGCGTCTAATACGTTGGTTTTTCCTACACCATTATGGCCCACAAAACAATTGATCTTTGGATCGAAATCGAAAGAGGCTGCTTCAAAGTTTTTATAGTTAAGTAATGATATTTTTTCTAAGATCATGTAAATGAATTTATTACATATTTTTTAGGTCGTATTATTGCTTCAGAAAAACACAAAATACGAACCTGCAAATTATCGAAAAATAAGGAATCTTTTCCCTTTAAAATTCTAATAAATATTTTATTTTTGCGCTTCAAGAAATAAAACTATGGCAACCTATAAGAAACGTGGCGGTAAACCAAGAACGAAAGTTGAAAAGGAATCGCAAATCGAAGAAGAAAGCACAACAGCAGAGGTATTTAATACCTTAGATGAAGGAGCTTCCAAGACCGAAGCATGGGTAGAAAAAAACCAAAAATTCATTCTAGGATTTATTGGGATTGTAGCAGTTTGTGTATTAGGATATTTGGCGTATGAGCAATTTATACAGAAGCCAAAAGAAACCGAAGCTATGAACGAAATGTTTCAGGCGCAGACCTATTTCGAACAAGCGTTGAGCGGTACAGAAAGTGATTCGCTATATACACTAGCATTGAATGGTGGAGAAGGAAAATACGGATTTGTAGATATCGCAGATGAATACAGCGGAACAAAGGCGGGTAATCTTGCAAATTATTATGCAGGAATGTCTTACTTAAATTCTGGTGATTACCAAAAAGCGATCGATTATTTAGATGACTTTAAAAGTGACGATGCAATTTTAGCTCCTTTAGCAAAAGGAGGAATTGGAGATGCTTTTGCACAATTAGATCAAAATGAAGAAGCCTTAAAATATTATGAGGAAGCTGCAACCATGCGTGCAAACGAATTTACAGCGCCACGTTTTCTTCTGAAAGCGGGTGTGATGGCATTGAAAGTTGGAAATAAAGATAAAGCATTAAAGCATTTCACTGAAATTTCTGATGAATATCCAACATCTCCTGAAGCTACTAAAGCAGTTGTCTATACAGGTGAAGCAGAAGCAATGAACTAAAAAATTGTCCGTTCTTTAGGATATCAATAATGGCAACAGCTACAAAGAATTTATCAGCGTACGATAAAACAACAATCCCAAATGCGAAAGATTTTCGGTTTGGGATTGTTGTTTCAGAATGGAATCCAGACATTACCCAAGGGATGTTTCAAGGAGCCTTCGACACCATTCTCGATTGTGGTGGTATTAAAGAAAATATTGTACGTTGGAATGTCCCCGGAAGTTTCGAATTAATTTACGGAGCTAAAAAAATGCAACAGAGTTTCGATATGCTCGATGCAATCGTTGTTATTGGAAGCGTGATACAAGGCGAAACAAAACATTTCGATTATGTTTGTGAAGCTGTAGCCCAAGGCATTAAAGACCTCAATGTTCACAATGATATTCCTGTTATCTTTTGCGTTTTAACCGATAATACCATGCAACAAGCGATAGATCGAAGTGGTGGAAAACACGGTAATAAAGGCTCTGAAGCTGCTATTGCTGCAATTAAAATGGCACAACTAAGAAAAGACGCCAAGTTCTAATACTTCCTTTTTTTAAGCCTTTACATAATTTATTTGAACGAGATAGTTCTTACCCATTCTTAAAAAAAAACAAGCTAGGACGTTTTTAAATGTAGCCTATGAGTCCTTCTTAAATGGATTTGTATCACGACTGCTGCTAAAAAAATGGAATAATAATTGTTTATAATTCCGCAGCAGTATCGTTTCAAAAACTGCTGTATTTTAAGTAACTTTGAAAACACAAGCGTTATGGGAATTTTAAAAACAAGACAGAACAAAAAGTTTGGGTATGAACCGCGTTATTACAAGAACGACGGAGAAGGAAGTCCGTATCAAATCGAGCATAAATTCGATAAATACAGAAAGACAGTAGGTTCGAATAAAGGTATGAAAGGAAACTTTAAGAATGCCTGGGAAGAACTTCGCGAATCAAAATCTAAAAGTCCTAATAGAATTATATTCTTCGTAGTCGCCTTATTTATTCTAATATTCCTGTACATTATCGATTTCGATCTATCCATTTTTGTGCAGCAACCTTAATGAAAGACATCATTCAACTTTTACCAGATCATGTAGCGAATCAGATCGCTGCTGGAGAGGTCGTTCAGCGTCCTGCTTCCGTAGTGAAAGAATTGTTGGAAAATGCCATAGACGCAGGAGCTACTTCCATTAAACTTATAGTAAAAGATGCTGGTAAAACCTTAATACAGGTAATCGATACAGGTATGGGGATGAGTACTACAGATGCTCGACTGTCTTTTGAACGTCATGCCACTTCTAAAATTAAAGCGGCCGAAGATCTCTTTAATTTACATACAAAAGGGTTTCGCGGAGAGGCTTTAGCTTCCATAGCTGCCATTGCTCATGTAGAATTAAAAACAAAGACAGAAGCTTCAGAAATTGGGACAAAGATTAGTATTGAAGGCAGTACTGTAACCGAACAAGAACCTGCAGTTGTGCCTCAAGGAACCACTATTTCAGTAAAAAATTTATTTTACAACATTCCCGCACGGAGAAATTTTCTGAAAAGCGATACAGTAGAAACACGGCATATTATCGATGAGTTTCATCGGGTTGCATTAGCACATCCTTCTGTGGCGTTCACAATGACACACAACGGAAATGACGTGTTTAATCTGCCAGAAAGCAACGAACGGCAGCGTATTGTAAATATCTTCGGAACAAAAACAAATGAAAAACTGGTTCCTGTTACTGAAGAAACAGAAATTCTAACAATCGACGGATTTGTCTTTAAACCTGAATTCGCACGGAAGAGTAGAGGGGAGCAATTCTTTTTCGTAAACAATCGATTTGTGAAAAGCCCCTACCTGCACCATGCAGTACTTTCCGCTTTTGAAGGATTGATAAAACCCGGAACGCATCCGGGCTATTTTTTATTTTTGAACGTAGACCCCAAATCGATCGATATTAATATTCATCCTACCAAAACGGAAATTAAATTCGACGATGAACACGCCATGTATGCGATGCTTCGGGCAACTATAAAGCACAGTTTAGGACAGTTTAGTATCGCTCCTGTACTAGATTTTAATAAAGATTCTGGATTTGAAACTCCGTACGAATACAGTAAAAAAACTCCAGTGGCACCTACAGTTGAAGTGGATCGCGATTTTAATCCATTTCAGAAAGAAGCTAAGATTTCGGGAGGTGGAAGTTCGTATCGTAAAGAAAAACAACCTGCATGGGAATCGTTGTATGTAGGTTTAAAAGATGGTTTTGAGGCACGAACTTCGGGTGGAAGTGAATTGCCAGACGTGTCACATAGCTCTTGGGCTTCAGATGAAAGTTCGATTCATATGGAAAGCGACTCGGTGACCGGAAGTTTGTTTGGAGATACAATTCAAAAGACGGGACAAACCACTTTTCAGCTTCAGAATAAATACATAATTACTCCCTTGAAAAATGGAATGATGGTCGTACACCAGCATCTGGCACACCAACGTATTCTATATGAGGAATTATTAAAAAATATTACGGTTCAAGAAGCAGTGAGTCAACAGTTGTTATTTCCGTTGTTGCTGCATTTTACGAAACCAGACATCGAAATAATACAAAAGATTCGTGAACAACTAGAACATACCGGCTTTGTGTTTTCAGCAATAGAAGAAGATCGCATTGAAATTAGCGGAATACCGGTTTCGGTCGTGGAAAGTCATGCCGAATTAGTGCTAGAGCAATTATTAAACGATATTAAAAATGAAGTCCCCGACGCTGGGTTTAGTCAGAATGATGTATTAGCGAAATCGATGGCAAAAAGCATGGCCATTAAATCGGGAACTTCACTCAATAAAGAAGAACAGGAACATTTAATACATCAGTTATTTGCTTGTAAGGAGCCTAGTGTTTCGCCTGCAAACCGTCCCGTCTTAATAACGATGGATACGTCTGACTTCGATAAAAAATTTATGTAAATTACATGGGAAGAATCACAGATACTGTAAAGGCATTAATTATAATTAATGTATTAGTTTATATTGGATCGTTGCTAACTGGAGATGTTGCCTATCGTTTGTTTTCATTGTATTATTTTGAGAATCCGAATTTTAAGATATGGCAGCCCATTACGCATATGTTTATGCACGATCAATCGAGTTTTATGCATATTCTTTTCAATATGTTTGGGTTGTATATGTTTGGATCTCCTTTGGAAACTATTTGGGGTAGAAATAAGTTTCTTTTCTTTTATTTTTCAGCAGGGATTGGTGCTGCTTTAATTCACAATCTCGTAGGGTATATTCAGATTCATAGCACGATGGACGCGCTTATCTCTGGTGGTTGGAGTCCTTTAGATATTACAAATTATTTCGAAACAGGTTCTGGGGGTAGTACCGCTGTTCTAGATTTTGTTTCAAAAGAAAAAATAGACTCAATGTATGCCGCATTTCATACTCCTGCTGTTGGAGCTTCAGGTGCAATTTATGGGGTTCTTGTGGCGTTTGGGTTAATGTATCCTAATATGGAATTAATGCTTATCTTTTTACCAATTCCTATAAAGGCAAAGTATTTTATACCTGGGTTATTGCTTTTAGATTTATTTTCGGGATTAACTGGATTTTCTTTATTTGGTCAGAATATCGCCAACTGGGCACACTTAGGAGGAGCTTTATTCGGGTTTATTATGGCTTATTACTGGAAACGAAATAGTATGGACAAACATCGTTGGAATTAACTTATGGCGGCAAACAACCTTGCATATCAGTATAAAACGGCAAACATCATTATAAAGATAATTGCTATTAATGCAATTATATTTATTGTAGTTGGATTGGCTGCATTTTTATTTGATAGTTCACAAGCAGCGATAACTTCATGGTTTTCATTACCAGAGGATTTGGGGCAATTAATACTTCAGCCGTGGTCTTTAATTACGTATAGCTTTCTGCATTTCGGCTTCTTCCATATTCTATTTAATATGCTTTGGTTGCATTTCTTCGGAAAGTTTATTTTGACTCTTTTTAGTGAAAAGCGGTTTTTAACGGTCTATTTACTTGGTGCCTTTTTTGGAGGATTATTGTTTGTGGTGTCGTATAATGTTTTTCCTGCGTTTATTAACAGCAGATCATTTCTTATTGGTGCATCTGGAGCGGTAACGGCCATCATGGTTTTTATCGCAACGTACACACCTAATACTGCATTTCGAATTTTTTCATGGACGATTAAATTATGGCAAATTGCTGCCGTACTTTTTATACTTGACTTAGTGCGACTGCCTTCTAGTGGGAATGCTGGTGGTTTATTAGCTCATGTTGGTGGAGGACTGTTTGGGTATGTCTATGCTACACAATTAGCTAAAGGGAAAGATATTGGACTTTGGTTCGAAAAAATTATCGATTGGGTTGAAAATCTTTTAAAACCCAGATCAAAAAAACCATTTAAGACCGTACACCGAACAAAAAAAACAACTACAACCCGAACTTCAAAAACAACTGGAAAAAACGATCATCAAAAAAAGATAGATGCTATTTTAGATAAAATTGGTAAAAGCGGTTATGACAGTTTAACAAAAACAGAAAAAGACTTTCTTTTTAAAGCGGGTAAAGAAGAATAAATACCACTAAACACTAACGGTTGAAAAAAATAGGTTTTTTTGGAAAGCTCATATTCTGGCTCAATTCTGTAGCAGCATTTCTTTTAGTGCTTTCTTTTGTATTGCCATATGTACCCCCTAAATCCTATCCTAATCTTTCATTATTAAGCTTAGCTGTATCTCCATTATTAGTGATTAACGCATTATTTGCAGTGTATTGGTTAGTTAGAATGCGCCGCCAAATGTTATTGTCAATATTAGTACTTGCCATTGCATATTTTCATTTTAATGAGTTTGTACAATTTTCTTCGGAAGGAGATGCTTCAGAATACGAGCAATCATTAAAACTATTAAGTTATAATGTGCGTCTTTTTAATGCGTACGAAAAAGACGGAGACAATTCTGAAGCTTCTAATAAAGTCGCTTCAACGGTTGCATCTATATTGAAAGAGGAAGATCCGGATGTGCTTTGTATTCAGGAATATTACAGAAAAGAAACCGTAGATTTTTCGGCATATCCGTATAAATACATTCATTTTAAAGATGATAAGACAAAATTAGGTCATGCAATCTTTTCAAAATACCCCATGGCACGACAAGGGGCTTTTAATTTTGACGGAACTTATAATAATGCACTATATGTAGATATAGTAAAGGGGGCAGATACCATACGCATCTATAATTTACATTTACAATCACTAGGAATACAACCTCAAGTAAGCTATTTGCAGGAAGGAAATAAAGATCGTTTGCGACAACGAATTTCTTATGCTTTTTCGAAACAGCAGGATCAACTTTCGGAAATTTTAAAACACGCTAAACAATCAAAATATCCAGTTATTTTTGCTGGAGACTTTAACAATACTCCTTTTTCGTATAATTATAAAACCATACAGGAAACATATTCAGACGCTTTCTTAGAGCGTGGTAATGGAATAGGAACTACCTTTTTATTCGACTCGTATCCTATGCGTATCGATTTTATTTTTACAGACCCTGACTTCAATGTAATCGATTTTGAAACTATTCAAAATTCTTTTTCAGATCATTATCCAATAAGTGCCACTGTGGGATGGATAGAAAAGGATGAGTAATAAACTATTTGAAATAGATTAGTGTTCTATAAAAATTAAAAATTCAATTCTTGTGATTCAAGATAGTTAAGTGTATTTGGACCTTCGTTAAATACTAAATCTAAAATAGAAAGGTTAGGTAAAAAACCATGACCAGCTTCAAAGACTTGAGTATAGGGTTGTAATTGAAATGTCTTTTTCAATTTTGCATTTACCAAATAACGAAGATCAGTATAAGTAGGTTCTTTTTCAAAAACCGTAGTTTTAGAATAGATAGGATCAAAACCAATTAGTTCACAAATTGTTTCAAAAATTGTGAAATTATGCTTCAATAAAAAGGATTCTGGTTGTTTAAAAAGTGGTGCTAAATCGTCTTCGTAGTATTCGAAAAAAGGAGACGTTCGATATGCATTTTGAATTGACTTCCAATGTTCTTCGCGCCAAGGAAATGCTTTTTCAAATTGTACATCGCTAGTTTTTTGGTGTCTTCCGTTCTTTGAATGTTTTATGGGAGCGTTAAGTAATAACCTTCCATTAGTATGGGCAATATATGCTCTATTTCGATAGGTTTGCTTTTGGTAATTGTCTTCTACCTCAAAGGTTATATTAGAAGATTGAACTACCGCAACCATTTGTACTATGCATGGAAAATAAGCTGGGTAGAGTAAAACAGACTTCATTTTTTAGAATTCGGCGTGTTACGAACGTATTATTTAACGGGTTAAAAGATTGTCTCTAAAACAAATTTATGTTGTTTTCTTTTTACGCTTTCTGTAGAAATCGAATGCAAACCACCCGACTAAGAGTATTAAGAAGTATTTAAAATAAGATACCGGTTCTCCACTTCCGCCTACGGTGGTAAACATGCGTTCCCATCGAATTTTATTAGCAAACCCTTGGGCGTTAGAGTCCCAACTCATCCAAATAAATACAGGTTTTCCAACTACATGTGTAAATGGAACAAACCCCCATGAACGAGCATCTTGAGAATTGTTTCGATTGTCACCCATCATCCAGTAATAATCTTGTCTAAAGGTATATTCGGTAATTGGGCTACCATTTAATAATACCTGATTTCCATTTAGGGAGATGTCGTTAGTAATACCAAGCTCGCTGCCTTCATAGACTTCTATAATGCGACGATATAAGGGTAGTGTTTCTTGAGTAATTTCGACCGTAGCGCCTTGTTGTGGTATGTATAATGGACCATAGTAATTAACATTCCAAGGGTGGTCTGGAGTATGTGGAAACATGCCTCCGGTAGCTTGACCTTTTTCAGGTCGAATCCTGTAAATAGTGTCTAAATTAGGTAGTTTTTTAAACCGATCGGCTACTTCATTAGTAGCATGAAATTGAAAAGCTGTTCTTGATTGATTGCCGTTAATATCTGTAATATCGAATCTTTCATACGCATATCTTGGGTTGAAAGGTTTTGAGAACTGAGCGAAATACATGAATTGAACCTTCGCTCGATCTGGCAATTGGGTTTGTGTTCCGTTAATATAAACATAACCGTCCCGAACTTCAAGAGAATCACCAGGCAATCCTACACAACGTTTTACATAGTTCGATTTTTTATCGAGTGGCTTTATGTCAACCTTGCTATTAGGATTCGTAATATTTGTTAAAGTATCTGGTGGCCAACTAAAAACCACAATATCATTTCTTTTTATTTTCTGAAACCCTGGTAATCTAAAATATGGAATTTGTGGTTTCTTTAAGTACGATTTACTTTTTACTACCGGGATAGTATCGTGAACCATTGGAAATGAAAGTGGTGTCATAGGGGTTCTCGCTCCATAATGAAATTTACTTACAAAGAGAAAATCACCTACAAGTAATGTTTTTTCTAACGAGGAAGTAGGAATAGTAAAAGGTTGAATAAAATACGTATGAACAATAGTCGCGGCAACAACTGCAAATAAGACAGAGCTTACCCATTCACCCGTACTGGTACGGGGTTTTAAACTTCGATCATTTATATAGGTAACGTCTTGTGTATAATTAATATAGTAGATATATAATCCGAAAGTAATAAGTACGAGAAAAGTATCGGTCGCATTGTTTTTTCCAAAACTACGAATGGTTTCTACCCACACTACCGGGAACATAATAAGGTTTACAATAGGAACAAATAACAGAATCGTCCACCACCAAGGGCGATTTATAATTTTCATTAAAACAACTGCATTGTACACGGGAATAGCTGCTTCCCAAGCCTGTCTTCCAGCTTTGATGTACAATTTCCAAGTTCCTAAAAAATGGATTACTTGAATGATAAGAATGAATATTAACCAACCTGTCCAACTCATGTTTTATAATTTTTATTCCGAAGAAAAACTTTTTGTTATATAGAGATCAAATGTACTAAAAGTTCTGAAGCCCTATTTTTATATTCGTGTTTCGTTAGGTCTCATTTTAAGAATTACTTCGGAACAGTACATCTTCCATAGTAAAAACTCCTTCCTTGTTCTGAAGCCACTCAGCTGCAAGTATAGCTCCTAATGCAAATCCGTCGCGAGAATGTGCTTCGTGCTTTAGTGATACCGTATCAATATCTGAAGCATAGGTCACAGTATGTGTACCTTTTACATCATCGATACGTTGTGCTTTAATGGTTACTTTATCTTTTTGCTGTTTGTCTAAAACCCAATCGGTTTCGTTGCGGTGCTTTAAAACCCCTTCAGCAAGTGTAATGGCCGTTCCGCTTGGAGCATCTTTTTTTTGTGTGTGATGAACTTCTTCAATTGCGGGCATATACTCTTTCCAATCCTCAAAAAGAGAGGCAGCGTATGCATTAAGTTTGAAAAACAAATTTACTCCTACACTGAAGTTTGACGCATAGAGGAAGCTTCCGTTACGCTGTTCACATAATTTTAATATTTCTTCGTAGCGATCAAGCCATCCTGTCGTACCGCATACTACAGGAACTCCAGCTTCAAAGGATTTTGCAATGTTTTTTATCGCAATGTCGGGTGATGAAAATTCGATAGCGACATTGGCTTCAGAAAGAATTCCTTCCGAAGTAGTACTCGTACTTTTATATACGACAGTATGTCCTTTTTGTATGGCAAGCGCTTCAATGGTCTTTCCCATTTTTCCGTAGCCTAAGAGTGCAATTTTCATTTCAATCTAAAGGTTAATGATAGTCCGTAATTGGCTTGTGTATTAATTGGATTTACTTCAAAATTTGGTTGTAAAGAAATATCTTCACTCACATTGTATTGCCGTAAATGAGCGTCTACATTGGCATCGATAATATTCACCATATAAAAAGCAAGTGCTACAATGATGCTTACGTCTTTGTTTTTCTGGGCATTTTTTTGGGCATCAATTAAACGTTGGTCAGAAATTCCTTGAAATTCATCGTCGTTAAAGCCGGCAAGTCTTCGTTTATAAGCATCTCGAAATAAATTATAGTCTTTATCATTTCTAAGATAAAAATATACTCCTGAAGCCATTCCTGCATAAATTAAGGGAATCTTCCAATATTTTTTATTGTAGGCTTGTCCTAGCCCTGGAACCACAGCAGAATAAAATGCTGCTCGAGAAGGAGCTAGCGGATCGTAAGGTTCTAAATTACTAATGGAGTCTTTTGTAACTACAATCGTTTCGGTTTTAGTCACCGGAATGGTATCGCTTGTCTGTGCCGAAAGAAAAACTATCGGTAAAAACAAGAGTATATATAAGAGGTTATTTTTCACTTTTAATAAGCTTCAAAAGACGAGAAAGGTCTTCTTTGTCTGCGAAAGGCACCACAAATTGTCCTTTTCCTGAAGAGCCTATTTTAACATCGATTTTTCTATCAAGTAAGGTAGAAAGTTCCTTTTTAGCGTCTTTAGCGTAGGATGGAATTGTTTTTTTTGCTGAAGGCGTTTTTGTGGGTGTTGAAGACTTCATATCCCGTACTAATGCTTCTGTATCCCGAACCGATAATTTTTTACCTAGCACTTTTTCATAAATAGAAAGTTGCTCATCGGTATCTTCAATATTAATGAGTGCCCGACCGTGTCCCATTGAGATAAAACCGTCACGCATGCCGGTTTGAATGATAGGATCCAATTTTAACAAGCGCAGGTAATTAGTAATCGTTGAACGGTTTTTACCCACCCGATCACTTAATTCTTCTTGGGTAATATCAATTTCTTCAAT
The DNA here is from genome assembly GCF_001637325.1 of Cochleicola gelatinilyticus. Classification (GTDB taxonomy): domain Bacteria; phylum Bacteroidota; class Bacteroidia; order Flavobacteriales; family Flavobacteriaceae; genus Cochleicola; species Cochleicola gelatinilyticus. The sequence continues at coordinate 64,376 of NZ_LRXL01000012.1, read as the reverse complement.
AAGGCGCTGGTATGAAAGAGCAATTTCGATAGGGTCAAGATCTTGTCGTTGAATATTTTCAACCAATGCCATTTCCAGTGATTCCTGGTCGTTCGCAATACGAATATAGGCTGGTACGGTTTCAAGACCTATTAATTTTGAAGCTCGAAAACGACGCTCCCCACTTACTAATTGGTATTTGTTAAAATCGAGTTTTCGAACCGTGATAGGCTGAATAACTCCTAATTCTTTAATGGAAGAGGCAAGTTCACGTAACGATTCTTCATTGAAGCTGGTACGTGGCTGAAACGGATTTACTTCAATAGCCGTTAATTCAAGCTCCACGATACTTCCTACAACTTTATCTGCATTTTTATCGGCAACCGATTGTATGTCGTTCGAAGGGTCTTTCAGTAAAGCAGAAAGACCGCGGCCTAATGCTTGTTTTTTAGTTGCTTTCGCCATGTTCACTTCTAATTTTTCTCAATTAATTCCTGCGCCAAACTTAAATAATTATTGGCACCTTTGCTTCCTGCATCGTAACTAATAATACTTTCTCCGTAACTTGGTGCTTCACTTAAACGTACATTTCTTTGAATGATTGTTTTAAAGACCATTGCATCGAAATGTTTCTTTACTTCATCTACTACTTGATTGCTTAAACGTAATCTAGAATCGTACATAGTAAGCAGTAATCCTTCAATATCAAGATTGCTGTTATGTATCTTTTGAACGCTTTTTACTGTATTAAGTAATTTTCCCAATCCTTCTAACGCAAAATATTCGCATTGAATAGGAATAATCACCGAATCTGCAGCCGTAAGTGCATTAAGAGTTAATAGACCAAGGGAAGGAGCACAGTCTATTAAAATATAATCGTACTCTTTTTTAAGAGGTTCGATTGCTTTTTTTAACATGTATTCTCGTGACTCCTTATCTACAAGTTCAATCTCAATGGCTACAAGGTCAATATGCGAGGGAATAACATCGACATTTGGAGACGTCGTAGTAACAATCGCTTCTTTAGCATTTATAGTGTGCTCAAGTAGTTGATATGTACCATATTCAACGGTTTCCACATCGATTCCTAAACCCGAAGTAGCATTTGCTTGGGGATCAGCGTCAATTAACAAAACTTTCTTTTCTAAAACGCCCAAAGAAGCGGCTAAGTTAACAGACGTAGTGGTTTTCCCAACACCTCCTTTTTGATTAGCAATAGCGATTATTTTACCCATTAATTTCAGATAGATTAGGATGCTAAAATTACGATTAATTATGCGGAATGAAAATGATTTTTGTTAACAGGAAGTGAACAAATATTTAAAATAAAATTGAAAAATTTGGTTTTAAAATGATACTAAGCGGGTTATTACTTTTTCTTCGAACGAATCATTGCTTCCATCATATCCCACATTTCTTTAGGGACTTGCTGAAGCTGATTCATTTGCCCGGCACCTTGCAGCCATTCTCCACCGTCGATCACGATCACTTCTCCGTTTACATATCCTGAAAAATCAGACACTAAATACGCAGCTAGATTTGCTAGTTCTTGATGATCTCCCACACGTTTTACTGGAACTTTTTTCGCCGGATTAAATTTTTCTTTTAAGTCACCTGGAAGTAAACGATCCCACGCTCCTTTGGTTGGGAATGGTCCTGGAGCAATTGCGTTAAATCGCATTCCGTATTTTGCCCATTCTACTGCTAACGATCTTGTTAAAGCTAATACACCTGCTTTCGCTGTAGCACTTGGCACTACATAGGCAGATCCTGTAAAAGCGTATGTGGTTACGATATTTACAATCGATTTATTCGTTTCTTTTTTATCGATCCAGTGTTTCCCAAAAGCCAACGTGCAATTTTTTGTACCCTTTAATACAATATCGATAATGGTATCGAAGGCATTTGCGGAAAGGCGTTCGGTAGGGGAGATGAAATTTCCAGCAGCATTATTTAACAGCACATCTACGGTACCAAATTCTGCAACCGAAGCCGCAACCATCGCTTCCACTTCATCATAGTTTCGTACATCACATTGAACGGGAAGTACATTACCCCCGGTCTGTGCTTCTAATTCTGTCTTGACATTTTGAAGCTTTTCCATGTTACGGGATGTGATAACCACGTTAGCACCTAATTCCAGAAAGTAGGTGGTCATCGATTTTCCCAATCCACTACCACCACCGGTTACTACAATTGTTTTTCCTTTTAGTGCGTCGTCGCGTAACATTTTTGCTTTAAGATCCATTTTTCTTTAGTTTAGTTAATGCAGTAAAAATAAGGAAAGAAATCGATTTAGTATGCATGCATAACATTTTTAATATCACGCAACCGAATCCATCAATATTTGAAGCATTTCAATGGCCGCATCACTAATTCGGGTTCCAGGCCCATAGACTGCAACCGCACCGGCATCAAAAAGAAATTGATAATCCTGCGGCGGAATTACACCTCCTACGATCACCATAATGTCTTCACGTCCCAGTTTTTTCATTTCTGAAATTACTTGAGGTACCAAGGTTTTGTGTCCAGCAGCCAGCGACGAGATCCCTAAAATATGAACGTCGTTCTCAACAGCTTGTTTTGCCGCTTCTGCCGGGGTTTGAAACAACGGACCAATATCCACATCGAATCCTACATCGGCATATCCGGTCGCAACTACTTTGGCGCCTCGGTCATGACCATCCTGTCCCATTTTTGCGATCATAATTCGTGGTCGACGGCCTTCCATTTCTGAAAAGGTATCGGCCATTTCCCGTGCTTTCGCAAACGACGGATCTTTTTTAATTTCTTTGCTATACACTCCGCTAAATGATTTAATTTGTGCTTTGTACCTTCCAAAGACGCTCTCCATTGCATCACTTATCTCACCCAATGTAGCTCTTTCTCTGGCAGCTTCTACAGCTAAAGCTAATAAATTTCCCTCACCTGTCTTTGCGCAGCGTGTTAATTCTGAAAGAGCTTCGGAAACTTTTTTGGCATTTCGTTCTGCCTTAATCTTTGTGAGTAATTCAATCTGGCCAGCACGTACTTTTTGATTGTCAACATCTAATATTTGAAGCGGATCTTCTTTTTCGAGTTGGTATTTATTTACTCCAACAATAATATCTTGTCCGCTATCGATACGGGCTTGCTTTCGTGCAGCGGCTTCCTCGATTCTTAATTTTGGAATTCCAGCTTCAATCGCTTTGGTCATTCCTCCCAGTTCTTCAACTTCTTCAATTAGTTTCCAAGCACTTTCTGCTATGTCGTGGGTTAGCTTTTCAACGTAGTAGCTTCCTGCCCAAGGGTCTACTGTTTTGGTAATCCTTGTTTCCTGTTGTAAATAAATTTGTGTGTTACGAGCAATACGGGCTGAAAAATCGGTGGGTAGTGCAATGGCCTCGTCGAGCGCATTGGTGTGTAACGACTGTGTTCCTCCAAATGCTGCTGCAGAAGCCTCAATGCAGGTTCGTGCGACATTATTAAAAGGATCTTGCGCGGTAAGGCTCCATCCGCTGGTTTGACAGTGGGTTCGTAAGGAGAGTGATTTCGTGTTTTTAGGATTAAATTGTTTTACTAATTTCGCCCAAAGCATTCGTGCTGCCCGCATTTTTGCAATCTCCATAAAATGATTCATTCCAATTGCCCAAAAGAACGAAAGCCTAGGAGCAAAGGTATCGATGTCCATTCCAGCGGCAATTCCCGTGCGGATGTATTCAAGGCCATCGGCTAGCGTATAAGCAAGTTCAATATCGCAGGTCGCTCCGGCTTCCTGCATGTGGTATCCGGAGATCGAAATGGAATTAAATTTCGGCATTTTTCGAGAAGTAAATTCAAAAATGTCACTAATGATCTTCATGGAAGGCTTTGGAGGATAGATGTAGGTATTTCGCACCATGAATTCTTTTAAAATATCATTCTGAATGGTTCCCGCTAATGCTTCAAGCGCAACGCCTTGTTCTTCAGCGGCTACAATGTAAAATGCCATAATGGGTAAAACAGCCCCGTTCATGGTCATTGAAACACTCATTTTATCGAGTGGGATCTGGTCGAACAGAATCTTCATATCTTCCACACTATCGATAGCTACTCCAGCTTTACCTACATCACCTTGTACTCGATCGTGATCGCTATCGTATCCACGATGGGTGGCAAGATCGAAAGCTACCGAAAGCCCTTTTTGTCCGGCCGCTAGATTACGACGGTAGAAGGCGTTGCTTTCTTCAGCGGTGGAGAAACCAGCATATTGGCGAATGGTCCAAGGTCTACGAACGTACATGGTAGAATAGGGGCCCCGAAGATTAGGCGCTATGCCTGCAATAAAGTCGAGATGTTTTAATGATGCTATATCTGCTTCAGAATAGCGATTTTTAACGTCGATATTTTCTGCCGTTGCATGCGTTTTAGTTTCAGAAGAAAAAGTCTTTTTAGTTGCACTAATGGTTTCCGAAGTATTTAATGTGAGATGTTGTACGTTTTTTCGGTTCATTCTAGTATGTTTTGATAGGTCCACCGTGAATTTTTATGCTTGGGTTGTAATAGAAGGGCAAAAAAACCACCTCCAATAAGTCCTGCCGATGAGAGCGCAAGAGTCCCTGCTACTGAGGTGTCTACGAGCGCAACTATACCTGCAATTCCTAAAGTTAACCCTCCTGCAGAAATGAGGAATATACCCGCAATTCTTTCGAATAATTGATTGCGTTGAATGCTTGCAATGGTTTCGAAAGCGGCATAATCTTCGTTGATGTAAATTCCATTAGGGTCTGAAATGTTTAAGATTCCTTTATAAGCAGTTCCGTCAAGGAGCACTACTCGGACTCTTTTACCTTCTTTTATAGTTTTTACTTTTCCGTTCTTGGTTTTGATTAGCTCTAAGTAATCATTTTGAGCTAGCATAGAAGTTGCTCCAAATACTAAGAAAATGATAAATAATAGACTAAATTTCATATATTTTAAATTAACTCGTTTGCACACTTAATATAGCTAAATACACGCCAAAACCTATTAATAATAATGCAACGAAAGCAAACAAAATTTTAAAATACTTCGACGTTGTGAGTTTCTTTAATCGGAATAGTATTGCCAGACCTAAAATTGCAAATACAATCCCTAAGATAATTTGTAATGCTTCTTCACTCATAAGGTTTCAGCTTTTAATCGTTCTTGTTCCAGTTTCTCAGATAGGCGTTTTTCGATGATGGGTTCTAAAAGTGTTTTCCGTGGTTTTGTTTTTACAAATGGATACAGTTCAAGATCATTGTTCATACTATCTTGTGGATTAGGGTGATAATTTGTCCCCAACAATTTTACTTCTCCAGCATCGAAAAGTTCCTGTTCTTTTTCCGCAGAATCTTTTATTTTTCGTTGAATCGTTCCTTCTTTTAATTGAGAAAGAAATCCGCCGTTTTTCTCGATATCTTTAAAGAGTTCTAACGCTTTTTCGGCAAGTTCCTCTGTGATGCTCTCAATATAATACGATCCATCGGAAGGGTTTGAAACGGTGTCGAAATAACTTTCTTTTTTTAGAATAAGCAATTGATTCCTCGAAATACGTTCTCCAAATTCGTTACTTTTATGGTAAAGGGCGTCGTATGGTATGTTGCAAACGGTGTCGGCTCCTCCCAATACTGCACTCATACATTCGGTGGTTGTACGCAACATATTTACATTATAATCGTACAGTGTTTTATTCCGTTTAGACGGAGTCGCCAGAATATGACATGTTTCTACACAGTTATATTCGGCAGCAAGTATAGCATAGATCCTTCTTAGGGCACGAATTTTTGCAATTTCAAAAAAATAATTTCCTCCTATCGCTACTTTAAAGGTTGTTTGTATGGTCTTGTTTTTTTCTTCGGAAGCAAAATGATTTAGGTATTCGTTAGCATGTGCAAGTGCATATGCGAGTTGTTGTACCATGTTAGCACCCGAATTTTGATACGTTGTAGTGTCGATACTTATTTGAAGCGGTCTCGTTGTAGAAGAATGAAAGGCATTTAACTGGGCATGATCTTCTTGTAACGAATGAAACCAATTTCCGTCTGAAGCTAGATGAGCAATAGGATCGGGCGCCCAAAAGAATGTTGCTTTTTTGGTTTCAAGAAAGTGCTTCAGTTGTTGGTTAAATGCTTCAGAAAGAAACTGTAAGTCGATGTAAATTGGAGTAGTTTCGAAAGGAAAATTAGAAAATACTTTCATATCGAATTCTTTTTCCGAAGTAAACCAAATGGCTTCTGCACCTCTATCTATGGCATCTAAAGCCAGTTTGTTAGCGATAGTTTCATCATCAATAAAAATTGATTGTGCTATTCGCCACGATTCGGGATGACCAGGAATAGGTGGGAAGGGAGATTTAAGTTCGTCTTGATGGTAAAAAGGCTTAACGTGAATGCCTTCTGGACTTTGCCAAATCAAGGTGTCATTGTAATCGGCACCTTTAAGGTCGACTTGTATTTTTTGTTTCCATTGTTTGGCGGAAACGGCATCGAAATCTTTAAACAAGGAATTACTCATCTTCATTTTGGTTTTTTTAAACTATCCTCGTGTTCAATAATATAAATATCTTCGTTTTCTTTTTTAAGGTAGTATTTTTCTCGGGCAAATTTCTCGACTTCGTTACTATCTTTCATTTTATCGATGAACGTTTTGTCTTTTTTTATTTCTTCGGAATAAAATTCTTTGTTGTTCTCTAAAGCATCAATGTCATCACTTAGCTCCTTATGAATAAGAAACGAATTGGTGTCGAAAAAAAACATCCAGATTAGAAAAAGTAGTAAGATAAGCACATACGTATTGCTTACAATCTTAAACCATCGCTGCTTTTTTATTTCTGAAAACTTCACTCTTCTGTGTGTGCTAATTTCTGATTGATGATACTTCTAATAACATTTACTGCCACGGTGTTATATCGGTTCGTTGGTATGATAATATCTGCAAACTCTTTCGTGGGTTCTATAAATTGCTGATGCATTGGTTTTAACGTAGTTTGATATCTGTTTAGTACTTCTTCTAGATCTCTACCACGTTCTGCGATATCGCGTTTTAACCTACGTATTAATCGTTCGTCACTATCGGCATGAACATACACTTTAATATCGAACATTTCGCGTATTTCTGGGTGCGTAAGAATTAAAATTCCTTCTACGATAATTACCTTTCTTGGGTGTGTGGTAACTGTTTCTCCAGTACGATTATGATCTACAAATGAGTAGACGGGTTGTTCGAAAGAACGGTCTTTTCGAAGTAGTTCTAAATGCGAAACAAGTAATTCGAAATCGATGGAATTGGGATGGTCGAAATTGATTTTTACTCGCTGCGAAAAATCTAAATGACTCGTATCTTTATAATATGAGTCTTGAGAAATTACACAGACCTCGTCGGCCGGTAATTCTGCAACGATCTGATCTACGACGGTGGTTTTACCACTTCCCGTACCTCCGGCGATACCAATAATAAGCATGTTGTAACTGTTTACTGCAAAAATAGGTATTTAAAATTGAGAATTCAGAATTGTGAATTGAGTATTGTTCAAATTTATTACTCAAAATAGCTCGAGAAATAATTCTACACCCTTACAGAATTTTAAGATAGTTGTGTTGCGACAGGTTATTTAGACACTGCGTTTACCTCGTCTTTTGTGACCATTTCTTTTTGAGTGTTGCCCCAAGAATTCATTACATAATTAAGTACATCTGCAACTTCCTGTTCGCTTAGTCCCATTGGTGTCATAACTCCGTTGTAGGTAATTCCATTCACTTCAATTTTGCCGGTTTGACCGTATTTCACTGCATGAATACTTTCGGTTCGTTTTTCGGTAAGCCAATTCGATCCTGCTAAGGGAGGAAAGTTATTTGGAATTCCTTTTCCGTTTGGTAGGTGGCACTGTACACAAAAATCTGAATAAACCGTAGCTCCCCGTTCCATACTTTTTTCAAGATCGGACTGCATAATGTTTTTATCTTGTCCAATTTTAACGGATTCTTTTGCTTGAGTTTTTTTTGTTGCATTAGTACAACCCATAAAAATTACAAATAATAAAAAGCTGATTTTATACATATTTAGTTACCGTTTTTTTGTTTTGAAAATTAGTTAGGAATTATTTTTACAATACCTCTGCCTTCAACGCCAATGTAAATATAGCCGTCGGGTCCCATTTTTACGTTTCTAACGCGACCAACATCTACTGCTATTTTTTCTCGTGCAATTACCTTATTATCATCTAATGTTAACATCTCAACATAATTAAATTTAAGAGAGCCAACGAGTAAACTTCCTTTCCAATCTGGATATTTATTACCAGTAACAAAAGTCATTCCACTGGGCGCAATTGAAGGAACCCAATAATATATAGGTTGTTCCATGTCGGGATGTTCGGTTTTTTCTGTGAATTTTGTTCCGCTGTAATTAATTCCGTAAGAAATAACGGGCCAGCCATAATTAGCACCAGATTTTAGAATGTTTACCTCGTCACCACCTTTTGGTCCGTGTTCGTGAATCCAGATCGCTCCTGTTACGGGGTGTTTCGCCATTCCTTGTGGATTCCTGTTTCCGTAGGTATAAATAGCTTTTTTTGCAGCTGCTTCGTTAATAAAAGGGTTGTCACTAGGAATACTTCCATCGTCATTGAGTCGGTAGACTTTTCCTCCATCTCGCGTAATGTCCTGCGGATTTACATCTCGATTTCCACGTTCCCCAATCGTAAAATACAAGTACCCTTCATTATCAAATTCTATTCGAGAACCAAAATGTTGCCCTCTAGTTGTATTGGGAGTTGCTTTATAAAGTTTTTCAATATTGGTAAGTGAATTATTTTCGAGTTTGCATCGAATTAATGCGGTGTTACCTCCTTCTTTAGTGCCTTCAGAAGAAGCATAGGTTATATAAATCCAGCCATTCTTACTATAATTTGGGTGTATTTCAATATCTAACAACCCACCTTGTCCACGATTATATACTTCTGGAACATTGGTAATATTCGTTTTAATTCCGTCTTTAAAATGAATAATAGTTCCGCTTTTTTCAGTAATAAGCATGCTATTGTCGGGCAACCAAACCATACCCCAAGGGTTAGAAATGTTATTTACTACATCCTCGATCGAGTAGGTGCGTTCTTCAATATCTATCGCTATATCATTTTCTTTTACAGGTTGTCCGCAGGTGGTTAAAAATGAAAAAATAAGAGTAAGTGATATGAATTTGAGCATAATATTTATTTATTCTGAAAGGTACTGAAAATGGAAAGATAATAAAAAGCCCCACAAACAAATTGTAAGTGAGGCTTTGCGGGGTAATTAGTTGAAGTCTATCCACTAACTTACTACCGCCGTGGGTCTCTGACTTATAATTATGTACGATAAATTGTTAGGGATGGTTTGCTTAAACATTAATTATTTTTTAAAAACCTTATAAACAGTATGTTGTGCTGCTTTTCAGTGCATTTATGATTATCCACTCATTAGAAAAACTTTGAAACGGCAATATTTTTTTTTGGTTAGTTACCTTTTAATAAATTGTCGTATCTTTTTCATCTCCTTATAGTTAAGCCCCTTTTTTTGTCTTTTTATTCTTATAGTGAGTTTGTTGCTATAATGCATAAAAGATTTAATTGCGTTTGAATCTAATGTTACTGTTAAAATTGACATAAAAGATTTGAAAGACAACCTGCGACAAATTTTAATTGATACCAACCAAATAATGAAATTATATGAAACCAATTAATACGCTTGTTGTATATGGCAAAAAAGTACTTGTTGAAGAAAAAATAGGAGATGAGAATGAGGAAGTCCTAGTTTATAATCTTGAATCAAGCAATCGGGATAGCTCCAACCAACATAAAGTGTCTCTTGAGAACAAAATAATTGAACTTGTACTGGAAGACGGAACTGTCTGGATGTGTGATGCATCAACCTTGCACGAAATTTACCCTGAACTCGACCCTGCTTTAAAACCTAAAGCAACTCGTAGTAATACCCCTGAAGAATTTGTACTACCTGGAACTATTGATGCCCCTATTACAGAGCGAGGAATAATAGGAAAGTTCGTAGTTAAGGTTTTAAAGTTATTTGCAAAAAAAGCTCTGGATAGGGGAATTGTTACCGTTGCAAGAAAACTAGAGGACAAACATTTATTAAACGGAATTCTAGAAAATAGTGCGGTAGCAAATGAATTGGAAAAAACAAAATTCCTTGAATTTGGAGCTGGTTTATTAAAAATTGACTCTCATTTTAATTTTGAAGTATTTAACGAAAAAACGTCTAATTCACCTTATTTTCTTTTCATTCATGGAACTAATTCGGATACCAAAGGAGCGTTCGAATCCTTGATGAATTCACGAACTTGGAGTACTTTACACGATATTTATAAAACGAATGTAATTGCTTTTCAACATAGAACACTTACCGAAAGTCCTTTGCAAAACACGGTAAAGTTAGCAGAATTGTTACCTAATAATAGTGAACTTCATATTCTCAGCCATTCGCGTGGGGGGATTATAGGAGACATCCTGAACAAATATTGTAACAATGAAGAAACCCCGACTGGATTTACAGAAAACCATATTGAGTTATTGGAAAAAGAGGGAAGAGAAGATGATATTGTGGCGATTGAACAACTGAATAAGATTTTTAAAGAAAAGAAAATCAAAGTTACAAAGTTCATTAGGGTGGCTTCTCCTGCAGCGGGTACTAAGTTAGCTTCAAAAAGGCTGGATCAAGTTCTTAATGTTTTTTTTAATTTAATTCCAGGTGTTTTTGGAGATGTTCTAAAAGAACTACTTTCGGCAGCTATCGAGAGTAAAGATAATACGAAGGTATTACCAGGGATTGAAGCCATGAGACCCGATTCTCCTTTCATTAAAATTTTAAACGATCCAACACCTACTGTTGCAATACAAGGCGCTCCATTACTAGTTATATCAGGTAATGGTAGAGTTAATTTTTCTTGCCACGGACTACTCGTAATATTAGGAAAATTATTCTTTTCCCAAAGAAACGATTTGGTAGTAAATACCGACTCAATGTATTTAGGAGCCCTACGCAATGGAAAAATCCAATACTTTTTCGACCAAAGTGCAGAGGTGAATCACGTAAATTATTTTGAAAACGAAACGACTCGTGAAGCCATAGAATTAGTGTTATTAACAGCTTCGGGTGAACCAGTTCCTGGTTTCAAAATGATTGCTCAATATGAAATTCCGGGGAGTGATCGTGGTATCGAGCACGGAGAATTGTATCCAGACGATACGATTCCTTCTGGAAATAAACCCATCGTAATACTGCTTCCAGGAATTATGGGGTCTAATTTAAATGAAAAAAAGAAAGAAATCTGGTTGCATTACGGACGCATTCTAACAGGTGGTTTAACAAAATTAGGGTATAGTAATGTAAATAGAATTAGTGCAGAATCTGTAGTAAAAACTTCTTATTATAAAATGTATAAATGGTTGTCAACTAAATACGACGTGGTGATTTATCCGTTTGATTGGCGCGAACCATTACCAGTAAGTGCTGCAAAATTTAATTTAAAGGTAAAGGAACTACTCACATTTAAACAGCCTATAAAAATTATCGGACATTCTATGGGTGGTGTATTGGTAAGAGATTTTTTGATTAATCACCCGGATACTTGGAGGGAATTAAATAATTCGAAAGATTTTAGAATGGTCTTTTTAGGATCACCATTAGGAGGCTCACATAGAATTCCAGCAGTATTATTCGGGGAAGATGCGATTATAAATAAATTAAGCAAGCTCGATTTGTTTCATACTAAAAAAGGTTTGTTGAAGATGTTTAGCAAATTTCCAGGAATTTTGAGCTTATTACCACTTACGACCGATTCTGAAAATGATTTTGCGGATATAAACACTTGGCAAAAAATGAGGACTTATCACGGTACTTCAGATTGGCCACTTCCTTCAAAGGCACTCCTTAATGAATTTAGAATATATCGAGATAATATTTTGAAGAAAAGAGTACATATCGATTATTCAAAAATGGTTTATATCGCAGGGAAAGATAAAATGACACCAACTGGATATTATACAGAAGACTTTCCAACTGGAAAGGATAAAAGAAAAACAAAAAAGAAGCTTCAGTTTCTATACACTGGGGAGGGAGATCAAAGTGTAACTTGGGAGTTAGGCATACCTAAAGAAATGGCGAAAGAATCGGTTTATTATAGTCGCGTCACGCATGGTGCTTTAGCTAATGACCCCGAACTTTTCGATGCAATTGAAGAGATTCTTTTAACAGGAACAACAAAATTACTTTCCAATAATAAACCGCTATTACGAGGAGAAGAACAAGTATTTAGAGCAGAACCAGATATCGATTTCGATCTTTCTGAAAGTGGACTCGAAAGAACCGTACTTGGATTAAGTAATAAAGAAAACCCTGTAGGAAGTCAAATTCCATTAACCATTACTGTGAGTAATGGTGATTTGCGTTATGCAGCCCACCCCATACTTGCAGGACATTTTATGAATGATGGGGTATTGCATGCAGAACAAGCGATTAACAATTATCTTCAAGGAAGCCTTGTCTCTAAACATAGACTAGGCTTGTATCCTGGAGAAATAGGTAGTAATGCTTTTTTTAATCAAATGCAAGGAACCGATTTTGCAGGAGCAATTATCGTAGGGTTGGGAGAACCCGATCAATTAACTTCACATCAACTAGCTAAAACGGTTGAGCAGGGTGTACTTAATTATTTATTAAGTATACGTAATTCACAACCATCTAAAAAAACGATAGGGGTATCGTCGCTCATAATTGGTTCTGGATATGGAGGTCTTTCAGTAGAAGGATCTATTAAAGCAGTTATAGAAGGGGTGAATGCAGCGAACGAGAAAATAAAAATGCTGTTTAATGAAGGGTATCGAACCGTTCAAAATCTTGAATTTGTTGAGCTTTACGCAAACCGAGCTCTAAATTGTATGTATGTGCTTAATAAGATTGTACAAAATGAAAATGCAACATTAAATGTCATTATTGGGAATAAACGTATTAAGAACTTATTGGGAATTCGTAAAAGAACTCCGTTAGATACTTCTGAAGACTGGTGGAATAGAATTAATGTGAAGCACAAACCCGAAAACAAAGAAACCAACGAACCTGCTAGCCTAATCTTTGGAGCATCTACGAACGATTCTAGAGAAGAGGAAAATCAATTGTTTAGTAGCACTACCTTGATAGATCTTTTTATTTCTGAAGTGTCCACAAATAATCAATGGAACCCGTGTACAGCCAAAACTTTATTTGAGTTGTTAATTCCCAATGCATTAAAAGAAAAACTTAAACGAAAAGGCAACATTTCATGGATCTTAGATACCAAAACAGCATCCTATCCATGGGAATTGTTGCAGGATAGTACAACTAATGCAAAGCCTTTATGTATAAACGCTGGTATGATTCGTCAACTTTCAACCAAAGAGTATCGCGTTAATATAAAACGGGTAGCAGAAAGAGGTGCGCTTGTCATAGCAGATCCAATCTTAGAGGGTTATATTTCTCAGCTACCTGGAGCCAAAAGAGAAGGAACTTTAGTAAAAGAGGTCATGGAGAATGTTGGTTATCCTGTTAATTCACTTATAGGAAAAAGTGCGGCGAGTATTATAAAAAGTTTTTTCTGTCAAGATTATACAATTATACACATGGCAGGTCACGGTATTTATAATCCGAAGTATCCTAACAAGTCAGGAATGGTTATAGGTAAAGAGAGCTTTTTATCTGTCTTTGAGATAGAGCAGATGCCAGTGGTACCCGAATTGGTTTTTGTTAATTGCTGTCATCTAGGAGCTACTAATGCAGAGGACGAAAAATTCTATCTAGATCGTTACAAGCTAGCAGCCAATATCGGAACACAACTTATTAAGATTGGAGTAAGAGCAGTGATTGCAGCAGGTTGGGCTGTAAACGACGAAGCAGCCTTAGACTTTTCATCCGTTTTTTATGATGCCATGTTTAGTGGCGATACTTTCGGGAATTCAGTAAAAAAAGCACGACATACTCTTTATGAAAAATACCCGGAAAACAATACTTGGGGCGCGTACCAATGTTATGGTGATCCATTTTTTAAATTAAAAGGGGCTACTTCTGGCAAACGTGTATGGTCACCTAATTATATTGTTCCGCAAGAGGCTGAAATTCATTTAGATAATTTACTCAACCAATTAGAGATGGCTACCGATACCGAAAATGATTATCTGTCGGAATTACAAACGATCATCGATGCGGTAGACCGTGATGTTTTTATGACTCCACACATTAGTGAACGAATCGCTAAAATTTATCAGGAACTTGCAATGTATAAAGAAGCGATCGAAAAATATGAAGAGTTACTTAATATGGAAGATGCAGGATTTTCTTTCAATTGTATGGAACGTTTTTGCAACACACGTTCTAAATATTACATTCAAAATTATTTTGAAAAATCAAATCCAACACTTAAGGATAAAAAAGAAGCACATAATGCAATAGAAAGGGTTATAGGGGATCTAAAAGTATTATTAATTGCTGGAAAAACCGCCGAAAGACTTAACTTATTAGGTAGTTCTTACAAGCGATTGGCCTTATTGTCGCCTTCAAAAAATGAACGATTGGAGGCCTATAGAACTGCCATGGAGACATACGAGATGGCTTATGAAAGTCCGAATAACAAAAATAAAGTCTATTCTTTGGTCAATGCAATCGAGTTGGCTTGTTTGCTGGTATTTAATTCTTCCGAATCTATAAATAAAAAAGAGGTAAAGGGGGTGATGCGTCATATTGAGTTAGTGGAAGAAGCACAAGATAAACTGAAAGAAGAATTGAAAAAATTACCAGAGCGATCGGAGTACGATAACTTAAACTATTGGGACATGGTAGCTTTCTTAAATATCGATCTCTGTCTTTTATTAATTATTGAAGATGATCTAGACCCAGGAGAAAATAATGAAGCAAAAATGGAAGACCGTTGGAAAGATATTGTATTAAATTTTAATAAGATTTGGAAAAAAGTTGGATCTGAAGCTAAAAAGAAAGCAGAGATGGAGCACCTTCAATTTTTAAATTGTTCCTTAAATTATGCGCTCCATGAACCCCTTTCCGAAAATGCTAAATTAACCAATTCTCCAACAGTAAAAGATCTAGAAAAGCAAATTAATATTCTTAGAAATACATTGAGCAAAGTGAGAAAACAATTAAAAGATGAATCTGTTGAAAAGACCAGTAAATCGAAACGAGTTACAACCACAATTACGAAAAAAAAGCCAGCAACTAAACCAAAAAAAGCTACAAAAAACAAGAAAAAATAATAGCTATAGCAATACCTATCAAGGCTTTAATAATAGGCTGCTATAAAAAGATGAATGTTTCTTGCAGGACAATAGAATTTTCTTATTTTTGCAGTCCAATTTCGGGGTATAGCGTAGCCCGGTTATTGCGTCCTGCTTTGGGAGCAGGAGGTCGCAAGTTCGAATCTTGCTACCCCGACTAAAAGACCATCTCCTTTCGAGATGGTCTTTTTAGTTTATGTCACATTTGGTTTATATTTTATATAGTAGTTCGATTTCACAATATTATTGCGGGGAGACCTCGAATATTGAGGATAGGCTTCTACGTCATAATGGAGGAAGGTCAAAATCTACTAAGCGCGGTATCCCTTGGGTTCTAATAAGAACAATAGATTGCATAGATCGTTCAGACGCAAGAATTTTAGAATCCCGAATCAAAAAACGAGGTATTTCGAGATGGCTAGAAGCTAATCCCGAATAGTTCGGTTATTGCGTCCCGCTTTATGGCGGGAAGGTCGCAAGTTCGAATCTTGCTACCCCGACTAAAAGACCATCTCCTTTCGAGATGGTCTTTTTAGTTTATATTTTATATAGTACTTTCATTTTCTTGTTGTCGGATTATAAGCACTATCGTGAGGAATCTCTGTAAAAGTTCTTATTTTTGAATATCACTATTTACATTTCTTAGTAGAACTATGCGTGTAAGTAGGGTGTTAATACGTTGCTGAAATAGCTTGTTAAATATAGCAGCAACAGATACATTCAAATTTATGTCAATTAAATACAAAGCTACCGTAAATGAAGGGTTCGAATTTTCATTATTTCAAAAAGATGCTGCAGCACTTGACCTTGTTTCGAATTCCCATTCAAATCACCTTATTATAAATGATCACTCTTTAAATGTTGAAGTACTTCATCGCGACTTTCAAAACCGAGCGTATACTATCAAAATTAACGGAAACCGTTTCAACGTGCATATCGAAAATGAACTTGACGCGCGTATCGCAGCAATGGGATTATTTCTCGGAAGTGAGTCTGTAGAGAACGAAATTCATGCACCCATGCCAGGGCTTATTCTGGAAGTAAGCGTTTCTGAAGGAGACGTTGTTGAAGCGGGAGATCATCTTTGTGTCCTTGAAGCTATGAAAATGGAAAATGCCCTCACTGCTCCTAGATCGGGAACAATAAGAAGTGTACGAATAGAACAAGGACAGACAGTAGATAAAGGAATTTTACTTATTGAATTGGAAGCAGAATGATACAAAAAATATTAGTTGCCAACCGAGGAGAAATTGCACTCCGAGTTATGAAAACAGCCCGAAAAATGGGCATACAAACAGTTGCAGTCTATTCTGAAGCTGATAGGAATGCGCCACATGTACGTTTCGCAGACGAAGCCGTATGTATTGGTCCACCACCTTCGTCAGAATCTTATTTAAGAGGAAAACATATTATTAAAGTCGCGAAAGAACTAGGCGTTGATGCGATTCATCCCGGCTATGGTTTTTTAAGCGAGAATGCAGAATTTGCAGAGCAGGTGGTCACTAACGGACTTGTATTTATTGGTCCTAGACCACACGCCATTCGTGTGATGGGAAGTAAGTTAGCCGCTAAAGATGCCGTTAAAGCCTATGACATTCCTATGGTGCCAGGTATTGATGAAGCGATTACCGATGTTGAAAAAGCAAAAGAGATCGCAAAAGATATCGGATTCCCAATTCTAATTAAAGCCTCTGCTGGGGGTGGTGGAAAGGGAATGCGTATTGTCGAAGAGGAAAAAGAACTCGCTGAACAAATGAAACGCGCCATAAGTGAGGCCGAATCTGCTTTCGGCGATGGTTCTGTTTTTATAGAAAAATATGTCGCCTCACCACGCCATATTGAAATTCAAGTGCTTGCAGATAGTTTTGGTAATACCGTTCATCTTTTTGAGCGTGACTGCAGTGTACAACGAAGACATCAGAAAGTGGTGGAAGAAGCTCCTTCGGCGGTGTTAACTCCCAAATTGCGAAGTGAAATGGGAGCCGCTGCTGTAAAAGTAGCCAAAGCCTGTGATTATGTGGGGGCTGGTACGGTTGAATTTCTTTTAGATGAGTCACTCAATTTCTATTTCCTAGAAATGAATACACGCCTCCAAGTGGAGCACCCCGTAACCGAACTTATTACTGGTATCGATCTGGTGGAGCAGCAAATTAAAGTGGCACAGGGAGAAACACTTTCTTTTAAACAAGATGACCTCACTATCAACGGACATGCATTTGAACTCCGGGTATACGCTGAAGATTCTTTGGCGAACTTTATGCCGAGTGTAGGAACCTTGGAGATATATCAACCGCCCAAGGGAGAACACATACGAGTAGATGACGGTTTTGAAGAAGGAATGGAAGTTCCTATACAATATGACCCAATGCTGTCTAAACTAATCGTTTGGGGTACTTCGCGAAATGCAGCGCTTCAGAAAATGGAAGAAGCTATAGCAAATTATGAAGTTTTAGGAGTGAGTACGACATTGCCCTTCGGAAAGTTTGTCTTTGCGCATGAAGCCTTCCGAAGTGGAAATTTCGACACGCATTTTGTAAAGAATTATTATTCCGAAGAAAAACTGAAAGATCAAATGAAAGCAGAAGCAGAGATAGCTGCCAAAGTAGCCTTTGCCATGTATTTGAAAGACGCCGAATTACTAAGGTTGCCAAAATAAAGAAAATTCAATGAGTGATACTACCAATAAATTAAAAGATAAAATCGCTGAAGCCAAATTAGGTGGAGGAGAAGCACGCATAAAAAAGCAACATGCCAAGAATAAACTTACTGCACGAGAACGTGTTGAATATTTATTAGATGAAGGATCGTTCGAGGAAATGGGCATTTTGGTAACACATCGTACCACCGATTTCGGAATGGAAAAACAAAAATTCTACGGAGACGGGGTGGTTACAGGATATGGTACTATTAATGGCCGACTCATCTATATTTTTGCACAAGATTTCACCGTATTTGGTGGAGCATTATCGGAAACACATGCCGAAAAAATCTGCAAAGTAATGGATCATGCCTTGCGAGTAGGCGCACCTTTAATCGGATTAAACGATTCAGGAGGAGCCCGTATACAAGAAGGTGTACGTTCGCTGGGAGGATATGCCGATATCTTTTATCGAAATGTACAGGCATCTGGGGTTATTCCGCAGTTGTCGGCAATTATGGGACCTTGTGCCGGTGGTGCTGTGTATTCTCCAGCGATGACCGACTTTACGCTAATGGTTCAAGACAGTAGTTATATGTTTGTTACGGGCCCTAATGTGGTAAAAACCGTGACCAACGAAAATGTAACTTCAGAAGAATTAGGGGGAGCAAGAACGCATGCCACAAAAAGTGGGGTAACTCATTTTACAGCGAGTAATGATATTGTGTGTCTAGAACAAATAAAATCGTTGTTGAGCTATCTTCCTCAGAACAACAAGACCACTACCGAAAAACTACCGTTTACTTTAGGAGATGAAATTCGGGAAGAATTGGAATCTATTGTACCCGATTCGTCGAATAAACCCTACGATATGCATGCGGTGATCAATGGAATTATCGACACCGATTCTTTTTTTGAAGTTCATAAAGACTATGCCGATAATATTATTGTTGGTTTTGCAAGATTGGGAGGAAGAAGCATTGGTATTGTCGCCAATCAACCGATGAGCCTTGCTGGGGTGTTAGATGTGGATAGTTCTATTAAAGGAGCTCGTTTTACGCGTTTTTGTGATGCATTTAATATTCCGTTGCTTGTTTTAGTTGATGTTCCTGGATTTTTGCCTGGAACCGATCAGGAATGGAATGGAATTATTCTGAATGGTGCCAAATTATTATACGCCTTGAGCGAAGCTACTGTGCCAAGAGTTACCGTAATTACTCGTAAAGCGTATGGAGGTGCTTACGATGTAATGAATAGCAAACACATTGGAGCAGATATGAATTATGCTTGGCCTACGGCTGAAATTGCAGTAATGGGAGCGAAGGGTGCCAGTGAAATTATCTTCCGAAGAGAAATTGCGGCTGCTGAAGATCCAGAGTTGAAATTAACGGAGAAAGAAGCAGAATACGCAGAAAAATTTGCCAACCCCTTTAGAGCGGCTGAACGTGGGTTTATCGATGAGGTGATCCTTCCGAAAGATACTCGTAGAAAATTATTAAAAGCTTTTTCGATGCTTGAAAATAAAACAGTAGTTCGACCCGACAGAAAGCATGGAAACATTCCATTATAAGAATGATTGATAATTATCGTGTAAGAACAGATAAGAACTGAAGAGATTGTAAAAAGAAAAAGCCGAAACATTCGTTTCGGCTTTTTCTTTTTGCAATTAGATGTGTTGGTTTAAAACCCGAAACCGAATCCAACTTGAATAATCTGGTCTTCATCAGAAACGAAGTAACCAAGATTCAATGCTAGTGAATTTAATCCACTCACCCAAACACCACCACCAGTTGAGGTGTGCCAAGTGTCAGAAGTATCATTATCCAACCATACTCTTCCGTAGTCGAATCCACCGTAGGCTCCTATTGTAATAGGTACCACTGCGGTAACTATTCGGGCTAGGCGTACTTTAAGATCGGAACTCTGATAGAAATACGTTTTACCTGTAAACCGCTCATCTCTAAATCCTCTCAATCCATTATTACCTCCTAATGAAGGGGCGTGATAGAAGAAATAATCATCTCCAAAATTTGTTTTTCCTTCAACAGTAGTTCCAAAAACCAAGTTTCCTGACGGAATTAATTTTTGTTGAAATCCGATAGTCGCAGAAGCATATCCGAATGTATTATCCTCCAAATCCAAATTTCCTTTATACCCTAAAGTAGCACCTAAATACAATGCTTTGGTAGGAAAATCGGCAGCATCCTGATTTTTGTATGCTACACTAGCTTCAGCCCCTGCATAATTCTGATTTTCAAAAACGGCTGGACTCACATTTCCGGGTCTTAGAAAACGCGTGGTATCACGGTCTACTTCATACGATTCGAATAGAGCTTTTATCTTTGCGTATTTCCCCGCAATTCCAAGACTTCCTTTTAGTTGTTTAGTGCGGGCACGGTTAAAGTCTCTTTCTACAGCATCATCATCGTATTGTGTATCGTTTCCAAATCCGAAGAAGTTCTTTGCATACCCGTTATTTGTAAAATAACCACCTATTTCTAGATTTACATTAGGAAATACATTAGCGAATGTCCCTAAATAATCAAGTTCGATCGCTTGAAAATCGAAATAATAATTTGCAGTTAAACTATGCTGGTAGCGGAATGGGTTCCCGTTAAAACCGTAATTAGTGTAGGTGTCACTTGCGCCAATAAATAATCCGTCATCGGTTCTAAAACCGACACTGGGGACTAAAATATTGTTATTTTCTTTAAAATAGCGCCAGTGAAATGTATTGGTTTCGTATTTGTTAGTGAGTTGCTTTGCTGGAGTTTTTTCATCAAAAGTAGATTCTTCGTGTTTCCAGTCGTATACCTTCAGTTTGCTTCGGTTTGTTACGGTATAGGTGTCTTTTCCGTAGCCACCAATAATGCGAATCATTGTTTTTGCTGATGCACCTCCTTGTATTTCAAACTCATCTTTATCGTCTAAACCATACAGCCAGATCTCATCGGTTTCCGAAGCATTAAAAGTACGGTCGAAAATTACTTCATTTTTTTCGTCTTTCAGTTTTCGTTCGATCACTACCTTTGTTTTTCCCTGCGGAAGACGGGTAATGGTAAATTTATCATCTTTGTTAGTTCCATGAACCGAAACGGTCTGATTTAAATATTCAGCATAGCGTTTTGCGATCTCTGGAAGATTCTGCAGTCTTGCTTTAAAATTTTCCTTGATGGCTTCAGAATTTTCATCCTGCACTTCAATAGGTAATCTAAGGAAGGCTTCCTCTACGATGTCATCTGTAATATTATTTTTTAAGAAAGTAGCTTCTTCAACCCACGTATCTACTCCGTATTTATTTATGAATGCGCGGTCTAGGTTATTCCCCTCTCCGTTAAACCATTTTACATTTTTGATATCGGAGGCGTACGATTGCCAAAAACGAACATCGGGTAAAAACAGTTGAATAATAGGAATTGCAATTCCGTCAAATTTTGAGAACGCAGCATCACGATCTCTTGGAACGGGAACAAATTCGATGTCTTCATTATCTTGTTCGTATGCCAACCATCGCCATTGATCTTCATGCCGATCCCAGTCACCAATTAACATGTCGAAAATACGTGCCCGTAAATATGCTTTTTGATCGATGGTGTATTTTTCATCTTCTTTTAATTTTTCGAGCACATCGGTGGTGCTTTCATCGTTCACAACCTCTCCTTTTGCATTTGGTCGTGCAGCGTTATATCCTACAAAATCTTTTTGTTCGGTATTGGGACGTTCCTCGATATAGTAGAGTCCGTCGCCATATGCATCGTCAAGTATTTCGAAACCTTTTTGCTTCGGCACATAATATAATTGCGTATTCGCATGATTGATCTGTCCAGCCTGCGCGAGAGGATAAATCACTAATTGCATAAAAGGATGGGTAGTACTAAAAAAATCATATACAACTTCTTCGGCGAACGTACCTTCATAATCATCGTCGGTATAGGCAATACCTTTAACTTTAAACTTAAGGAACTTTAGTGCATTCTTCTCGAGTCCACGTAAAGCATAATCTCTACCTTCAGCATCTCTTAAGCGGGCAGAATACGACTGGTGACCACCACCTGCTTTAGCCACCTCTAGACCTTCGTATAGGTTTTCTAAAATTCCAACTTTCGCTGTAACGGGTTTACCAAAATAAGAACGGTATCTTTTTCCCCAAATAAAGTTATAGAAGCCTGTTTTGTTTGTCTTATCTTCATTTGCAGTAACAGGTGTTACTATGGTATTTTGAATATTATTGGGTGTTGTAAGGGGATCGGGATCCTTTGGAAGAGGAGGAGTGACTGCTAAAGTTTTTTCACCTTCAGAAGTAACAAAAGTCACTGTAGAAGTTCCATTTTCGAAATAATTTAATACAGCAAATCCTTCTTTAGGGTGGGCGTATTGTCCTTCGAATTTTATTTGTCCTCCCATTGCGGTAATATCTCCTTTTCCGAGGTTCGCAATTTTTGTACCTCCCATAGAACCACTAATAATCTGGTGGATGCCACCTCCCTTTAAATATTGTAAACTTTCATCGTGACCAGAAACAACAGTCACATTGTCTAATTCCTGTGCTAACGAACTTACTTGTATACGCAAATCGTAATAGCGATCGAAATTACCGTATTTAGGAGAGAATCCTCCAATGGCACTAGCGTAGGTTCCATTACTGAATAACGGGTGATGCATTACAATAATTAAATTTTTTCCACGCGCATCTTTAATGGCACCTTCGAGTTCTTCTACGAATCTACGACGGGTTGTAATATCGGTACATTTTCTATTAATATCTTCTACACGATCCCAATTAGAAATATACCATTGAGAGTCTACTAAGATCATATCGAGATTGTCTGAAATTTCACGATATTCAAGTGGGCATACATTATTGGGCTCCACTTCGGTACGTTTAATGTCGTTGTCTTTAATATAATTTTCTACCCATTCGATAGTTTCTGCATCGAAACTTGCCCATTCATTATCGCCTAGAGTGAAATAGGTTTTTCCTTTAAAATTTTTGGTGAGGTCGAGATGTTTCTGAAGTAACGCTTTGTTGATAGCTTCATTTTCGTTTACTTCGGAAGTGTAATCTCCTACATATAATAAAGTGCTTTCTTTTTTAGCTTTATCAAGGTAGGATTGTAAAAGTTGTTGTGTTTTCACTTCTGAAGTAATTGCATTTCCCGCACCTCCTGCTATATAAAATGTATGAATAGGATCTTTTGAAGCATTACTTACCGTTTTAACATTGGCAAGCGTTTGAGGTTCGTAAGAACCACAGGCTGAAAAGATAAGAAGGATAAATGAAAGGGAAAAAGAGGTAAAAAGTATTTTCTTTGAAGTAGAATAGTTCATATGTTATTGTCGCTAAAATCTTATTTGGGTATAAAAATAAGCAAGGATTTTAACATTTGAGAACCCTTTAGGAATACTTTATGCTTTCAATATCTATAATCGAAGCGGCTATTTTAACCGTATTTTGTTTTAGTTGTTTTTAAATTAAGTTATTTTTGTCGCCGCTCTGTAGCACTGTACAGGAGCATGATGTTATCATCGGGATGTAGCGCAGTCCGGTAGCGTACTTGGCTGGGGGTCAAGTGGTCGCAGGTTCAAATCCTGTCATCCCGACAAGCTATTTTAAATGAATAAAAACACTGTTAATCTATTGGTTTTCAGTGTTTTTTTTTGTTTCTATATTACCAGTAATCCTCGTCTTTAAAAGTAAATTTTAAATATCTCACCTTAGCTAATAACACAGATGCCTCAATATTGCTAATGTGGTAAATACTTCTTAACCAGTCCATAAAGAAATGTACCTGCAAGGGCTCCAAATATTACAATTAAAATTGAGATGTAGCCTGCACCAGCAAGAACATACAACGGACCTGGACAAGCGCCGGTAAGTGCCCACCCTAGACCGAAAAGTATGCCACCTATTAGATACCGAGCAACACTTTTACTTTTGGGTTGCAAGCTCATTTTGCTTCCGTCGATGGGTTGAATGTTTTTTCGTTTTATGATTTGAATTCCGATAATGCCCAGTACGAGTGCTGAACCAATAATTCCATACATGTGAAAGCTTCCAAACTGAAACATTTCATAGATACGAAACCAAGAAGCAGCTTCCGATTTGAACATTACGATTCCGAAGAAAATACCTATTGCTAAATATGTGATGTATTTCATGCTCTAAAAAATTAAAGGATATACTAAATGAACCATTACTAGTCCCCCAATAAAGAATCCGATTACGGCAATGAGTGAGGGGAGTTGTAAATTGCTTAATCCAGAAATCGCATGTCCTGAAGTACAACCTCCGGCATACCTGGCTCCAAAACCTACTAGGCCGCCACCTATTAATAGAATGATCACAATAAACGGATGCGATATAGCTTCCGTTGAGAATAGTTCCGGGGGCAGATAACTGGTTCCTGCACTGGTGATGTTGTAATCTGTTGCAAGTTGCCGGGCAATTTCGGGATTGATCTCAACGGTGTTGTCGCTCATATAGTTGGAAGCAATAAATCCACCGATGATAGCACCTAAGACGACCATTAGATTCCAGCGTTCAGCTTTCCATTCAAAATTGAAGAAATCTGATGCTTTTCCGGCACCTATTGCTGCACAAGCAGTTCGAAGGTTAGATGACATACCGAATTGCTTTCCGACGAACAATAATAAAAACATTATTAGTGCTATAAGGGGGCCGGCAACATACCAGGGCCACGGATCATATATCCAATTCATAACGATAATTTTTAGGGAGTAGAAGCCATTTTGGCCCCTGCAGTGATTAATGATTTAGAATGCTGCGTTTTACTTCTAGTTTTGAAACTGTTTTACATCGTCACTCAGATCATACACGACGACATTATTTAATTTTTTCTGAACAATACTACTTCCCGCCGCGCTTCGATATCCTCCAGCACAATGAACTACGATAGGTTTATTGGTGGGTATATCTTTAGCGGTGTTGCGTAAATCATGTAAAGGAAGCGCTATGGCATTCTGAAAGAACTTGCCTTCTGCTACTTCGCTCTCATTTCGAATATCAACAATGGTATACGTTTCTGGATTTTCTTTGAAATCGTTTAGGTCCAGTTTTTTCGTAGTTTCCAGATTCGCTTCAGAAAGGGTGATTACCTGTTCGAGTTGTTTTTCATACCCGATTTTCGCTACCCGATGTATTAGTTTTTCTTTGTTCTCTTTGCTGTCAATAATAAGAGTAAATGCCTCTTCAGGTTTAACAATAGATCCCAACCACGTTTCAAATTTAGCTGTATTGGAAACGGCCTGAATATTAATACTTCCTTTTAAGTGTCCTTTCTTAAATGTTTTTTCATCACGAATATCGATACTAAGTCCTTGGGCTGTGGAATTTTCACTAAATGGAATATTTGTGACTGCCGATTTCAAATTGTCTGCACCTCGTTTATTAATAGCAACATCAAATCCAAAATACGAAGGGATAAACGGCTGACCCTCGAGCAGAGTATCTATAAATTCTTCTTTAGTTTGATCTTTAAATGCCCAATTTCCCATTCGTTCATTTCCAAGCGTACTGCTATTGGCGTCACTTAGGCTTTTGCCACATAAAGAGCCTGCTCCATGCGCAGGATAAACTACGGCATCATCTGGTAATGCATTGAACTTATTTTGAATTGTATCGAACATCATCTCGGCAAGTTCTTCTCTTTTAGCTTTCAGATTACCAGCTTTTTCACGTAAGTCTGGTCGGCCAATATCTCCAATAAATAGCGTGTCTCCTGTAAAAAGAGCGGTTTTATTTTTTTCAGTAGCAATAATTGTAATACTATCGGGGGAATGCCCAGGTGTATTTATTGCTTTTAAGGTAATACTTCCCAGAACGATGTTATCTCCTTCATCAAAAGATTTGTAAGGATACTCAGCTCCCAGTTTTTCACTATTGTAAATAGTTGCCCCCGTTTTTTTATGAATTTCAAGATGAGAACTTACAAAGTCGGCGTGGGGATGAGTTTCGATGACCGCAACAATCTCTGCACTGTTTTCTTTCGCGTATGTATAATACTGCTCGGGGTTTCTTTCAGGATCTATTACAGCCATTTTACCGTCACTGATTATAGCGTACGAATAGTGGGAGAGGGGTTTGTATTCAAATTGTTTAATATTCATAATTTCTTAATTTAAAAGCTATTCTGTTTTTATTAATACGGAATGTATAATTATAGGGTAAGTTCTTTAAAAATGATATAAATTCCCATGATTAAAACGAACCATCCGAATGTTTTTTTAAGTTTTTTTCCATCAATAAACTTGTTTAGCCAGATTCCTATAAATATTCCGACGACTGAAATTGCTGTAAAAATGAGCAAGAAACTCCAGTCTATTTCAATATTTTGCACATCGCCTATAAAACCAATTAGTGATTTGATCGCAATAATAAATAGGGAAGTAGCGACCGCCTTTTTCATGGGTAATTTAGCCAATAAAACCAATGCGGGAATAATTAAAAATCCGCCACCTGCACCTACAAGTCCTGTGATTACTCCAACTACAAAACCTTCAATAATTATTAGCGGATAATTATACCTAATAACTGCATCTAATTCTTTTTCATTTTCCTTATTTCGGATCATTGATATGGATGCGAGCACCATAATTACAGCAAAGAAAAGCATGATCGCTAAATTCTTACTGACTATAAAACCAGATATCTGAAAAAGTTGATTTGGAATCGCAGTAATTAAAAAAGCTCTGGTAAGATAAACGGCAATGAAAGCAGGGATCGCAAAAATAATGGCTGTTTTAAAGTCCACCATTTTTTTCTTCATATTTTTCAGAGCCCCAATCAGGGATGTAGTACCTACGACGAATAGGGAATAGGCTGTTGCCGTAACGGGGCTGAGAGAGAGTGTGTATACTAGAATAGGAACAGTAAGAATAGAACCACCACCGCCAATTAGCCCGAGTACCAAGCCAATTAACAATGCTCCCATATATCCAAACACCTCTAAAATTTCCATTTATAAGTTTTATATAGGGCAAAAGTAAAGGGTATCTTAGAGAAGTTTGGTAACCAATGTTACAGGACTTCAATAAAATTGCGGTGCAATTTTATTTTATGATTGTTTTCCATTTTTTTAAGTAATCTGGAAATGACAACCCGGCTAGTATGAAGGTCTGCCGAAATTTCTTTATGGGTTTTATAAATGTGCTTGCTATTCAAAATTTTGATCTTATCGGTAATATAGTTTTCCAATCGTTCGTCCATGTTATTGAATACGATGTTATCCATACTCTCCAAGAGCTCCATCATTCGTGTGTGGTAGTTTGAGAAAACAAAATTCCGCCATGTTTTGTAATTCGTCGACCATTCTTCCATTTTTCCTATAGGAATGAGCAGCAATCTGGCGTCGGTTTCTGCAACCGCATGTATTTCACTTTTGGTTGTCCCTAGACAACAGGTCAATGTCATGGCACATGTTTCTCCCTTTTCAAGATAGTAGAGCAAAAGTTCGTCCCCTTCTTTATCGGGACGCATTATTTTTATACTTCCTGAAAGCAACAAGGGCATAGATTTAATGTATTGACCAGGTTTCATAAGATCTTCTCCCTCCGGAACTTCTATATAATTTGCAACATTTATTATTTCCTCAATTAACTGAGGTTCAAATTGTGAACCGTAATATTGTTTAAGTTCTTGGATCATTGAGTGTTAATTATATTTGACAAAGGTGTTTAGAAACCACGGAATTATACTACTTAAAACATAATTTCATAAATAATATATTCAAATTTAATTTTATGTCTTATCACTTCTAAAATATTAAATCTTTTTAAAAATAAGTAAGAAAGTTTTTTATCGTGTTTTGGTCTTTTAATATAATTAAAAATGAATAGCACGGAAGGTTAATGGGATATCCTGTTATCGCAATATCAACAAAATGTTTCTGGTTAACATGTCCTCTTATGCAAATAAGATTGCTTTCGTATTAGGACAGTTCTTGGTGATGCTTTAGAATTGTTTAAACTACTTTTTTTATTAATTCCATTTCATTTTCTGAAGGCGAACGGCATTTAAAATGGCCAAAAGAGCTACACCAACATCTGCAAATACCGCTTCCCACATGGTTGCTAAACCTCCTGCGCCTAGAATTAGAACAATTATTTTTACTCCAAATGCAAGTGCGATGTTTTGCCATACAATGCGACGAGTTGATCGGCCAATTTTAATAGCTCTAGAAATTTTTGAAGGCTGATCGGTCTGTATAATTATATCTGCGGTTTCAATAGCGACATCACTTCCTAAGCCTCCCATGGCAATACCCACATCACTGGTCGCCAAAACCGGTGCATCGTTGATACCATCACCAATAAAAGCAACTTTTGTGTTAGGTTGTTTCTTTAGTTGTTCTACCTCATTAAGTTTATCTTCTGGTAATAACCCCCCTTTTGCCCAATCGATCCCTAATTCTTTAGCCACTTCCTGTGTGATAGAGTCCTTATCTCCCGATAACATGATAATTTTTGAAATTCCCGATGCACGAATTCCTTTAATAGCGTCATGGGCATCCTCCTTCAATTCATCTGCAATGGTTACATATCCCGCAAACATACCATCGATACCAACCATAACAATAGATTCAACTATAGTTTCAGTGTCCGAAGTAACTTCTATACCATTACTGGTCATTAGTGCTTTATTTCCTACCAATACCGCCTTGTTGTTGACAGTTCCTTTTAGCCCTTTTCCTGCAATTTCAAAAACATCGGTGGCTTTAAAATCTTCCCCTTCGGCTTTATATTCCAATATTGCTTTCGCAATGGGATGCGTGGATTGTTCTTCCATCGCCATGAGATATTTCATAAATTCTACGTTTGCAAAAGCGTCATTACTAACCACTTCTTTGATTTTGAAAACACCTTTTGTAACCGTTCCAGTTTTGTCCATTACAACCGTGTTTACCTTGGTCATAGCATCCAGAAATGAGGCACCTTTAAATAAAATTCCATTACGGGATGCAGCACCTAATCCACCAAAATAGCCGAGCGGAATAGAAATTACCAAAGCACACGGACAAGAAATTACGAGAAATATCAATGCTCTGTAAAGCCAGTCTCTAAACTCATAGTCTGTAACAAAAAAGTAGGGTAAAAGCGTTACACCAATAGCAAGAAAAACAACAATTGGAGTATAGATTCTAGCAAACTTGCGGATGAATAGTTCGGTTTTAGACTTTCGAGCGGTAGCATTCTGCACCATATCGAGAATGCGGGCAATGGAGCTGTCCTTAAATTTTTTTTGGGTCTCAATTTCTACTACCCCGTCAAGATTTATGCTTCCTGCAAATACCGAAGCACCCTTTTGTATGGTGTCTGGTTTACTTTCTCCTGTTAAGGCAGCGGTATTAAACGATCCTTTTTCTGAAAGTAAGGTGCCATCCAACGGAACTTTTTCTCCCACACGAATTTGAATTTTTTCGCCTATTTTTACTTGTTCGGGATTAAGCGAAACAAAGTCCCCGTTGCGATATACTAACGCTTCGTTTGGGCGTACATCTAATAGGGCTTTAATATTTCTTTTAGCACGATTTACAGCTGCGCTTTGAAAAAGCTCACCTACCGCGTAGAATAACATTACTGCCACACCTTCGGGGTATTCACCTATCGCAAATGCTCCTAGGGTTGCTATGGACATTAATAGAAACTCCGTAAAGAAATCTCCATTTTTAATACTGTTCCATCCTTCTTTTATCACGGGTAGCCCCACCGGAATGTAAGCGATCGTATACCAAACGACACGTATCCCGTTTTTAAAAAAAGGAAGGACCTCAAAATAGTCAATTGCAATACCTACGATGAGCAGTACAAAACTAAAAATGGCAGGAATATAGGTTTTAAAATTCGATACACTTTCCGGGCTGCTATGATTGTGACCATCGTCGTGACTGTGCACTCCAGAATGTGTATTGGTATCGATATCTTCAAGATTAACTTTCTTCTTCATTTAAGTATTAGATTTATGTTTTTTTTCAGAATAGAAATTTACTTTTTTTCTTTTCTTCTGAAATGCACAAGGGCATCGTAATTTTTAATTTTACGTATTCAATATACCAGAAATTGAAGTGCAACAGAAGTGCAATTATTGTCCGCTACACGTGTCGCAAATTCCTTTAACGACAAGGTTTACGTCTTCAGCAATATAGCCTTTGGGTAAATTGATGTGGGGTATTTTATGTTCTGTTATGCAAACAGTCTCATGGCAGTTATTGCAATGAAAGTGTAAATGTAAATCCTGATCGATCTCGCAATTGCAACCAGGCTCACATAAAGCATATTTCGAAATGCCTGTTCCATCGTCTATTTGGTGCACGATTCCCTTTTCTTCAAAAGTTTTAAGCGTGCGATATAATGTTGTGCGTTCCGCTTTTGCGAAAGCATATTCAATATCTGTTAAAGCCAATGCGTTAGTTCTTTCTGCCATATACTTATAGATTAAGATACGCATTGCCGTTGGACGTACTTTGTGGGCTTGTAATGTTTTTTCAATTTCAGTCATCATGTAATTACAGTATTAGTGTGCGTGTCCTCCACCTTCTCCTTTTTTCATTTCTGCCATAAGATAATAGGCATTATTCATTGCGAATTTCGTAGTAGGATCATAAGTTGTCAAAAAGGTAACAGCAACCCATTCTCCATCCTGTGTACTAGTTGTAATTTCTATAGGAGTAAAACTCCAGTCATCACCTTCCTTTTTGGCTTTAAAAACAAAAGAACGATCCCCGTTTTTTGCGATAGCACTTTCAGGAAAAGCAGGCGTCCTATTTTCTTCGGTTTGGATGCGACCTTGAATGTACATGCCTGGTATGAGATTGCCTTCCTTGTTTTCGATCTCTGCATGAACATGCAATGCCTTTGGATTTTGTTCAAACGTTTTGCTTATGGAATAGATTTCCGCAGTAAGTTCTTTTCCTGGAATTGATTGTACACTGAAAGTTACTTTTTGTCCTTTTTCAATTTTATAAACATCTTTCTCAAATACCATAAGATCTGCGTGTACGTGGTGCGTATTTACCACTTCCATCACATCTGTCTGGGGTTCTACATACTGACCCGTTTTTACTTCCACTTTCTGTACAAAACCTTCTATGGGACTTCGTAAAGCAACGCGTTGATATATGGTGCCACTTCTAACGCCTGCTGCATTTATATTAAGCTGTTTTAATTGTGCTTCCAGTCCATTTACCCTACCTAAAGATGCCTGATATTCTGCTTCCGCTTTTTGGTAATTTGCACCGCTTCCCACACCGGCATCGTATAAGGTTTTTTGACGATCGAATGATTTTTTTAAGAATTGACTATTACTGAAGGCGTTTAGATAGTATGTCTGTTTTTCGATTATATTGGGATGAGAGAGGTAAGCAACAGTTTGTCCCTTGCTCACTTTATCGCCTTCTATTACCTCGATTGCAACCACATTTGCGCCTACTACTGAAGTAATAGTAGCTTCATTTTGTGGAGGTACTTCAAGTTGTCCGTTGGCTTCTACATACCCGCTCATGTTACGGGTTTGTAATGTGTCTATTTTAATTTTTAGCGCCTCGTATTGTCTGGGCGTGAGCATAACTTCTTCCGTTTCTCCTTCAGTATGGGTGTCTTTTTTTTCTGAAGTTGCATCAGTTTTGTGGGTGTCCTCCGATTTTGAATCACCACAGGACGTGAGGCTGAAAAATAACAGCATCAATCCCATCCATTTATATATTTTTATTGTTCTCATATTATAGGGTATAATAGTGTAATTTAAATAATGCGGTTAAGTAATTGTCGAGTGCGTCCAGCGCATCCATTTCGATTTGTATGGCATCACGAATAATTTGTGTAAACGCAGCATAGTCTACTGCACCTTCACGATAGGCGAGTAGGGCGCCTTTTCGTTGTTCTTCAGCAAGTGGTAATGATTCCTTTTTATAGAACTGCCAGGCTTCCTGCCATTTTAGAAAAGATTCTATAGCCTGTTGGTATTCAGATTGAAGTTGTTTTTCTTTAAAATCGGCATTCGATCGTGCGATCTCACGTTCAATTTTAGCCGCTTTTGCCTTGCTGTGAGCTGAGCCTGAAAGCAACGGTATGGAAAAACCTGCCTGATAACTATAAAAGCCGCTATCACCATTTACGCGCTGCAAACCACCTTGCACATTTAGTTTAGGAAGTAACTTTGAGCGTGCTGCATCATACGTGGCTTCCGCTTCTTCTGTCCGTTTTTGTGAAAGTAAAACTTCTGGATGTTCATTGGTGTTTCCCTCGATATTCAAATCAATTACCGTTGCTTCAAATTCATCCGGGACTGTATAAAACGTGTCTGTACCTAACCAGAGGTTGAGCTTTTGCAATGCGATGTTATAATCACGCTGCGATTGTTGGTATTTGTTTCTAATCTGTAATGCTTGATTCTTCGCGGATGCAAATTCCAGTTTAGAAATTGCTTCTACTTCAAAGTTAAGTTCAACAGCTTTCGAGAACTGATTATAAATTGAATCCAATTGCTTGTAGAGCTTCATTTTTCGTTTTTGCTGAAATGCTTCAGACCAGGCATTCCTAACCTCATTTTCTACTTGTAATTCCGAAAGGTCATAAGCAGTTTCAGCAATAGCAATTCGTTTTTGTTGTAAGCGTTTTTTAGCACCTATACCGAATACTTCAATATTTTGCTGTCCGATTCCTAGTAAAGTGTAAACTCCTCTTCCATCTGAAATTTCTTCTCCGCCGGTAAAGACTTGTGTATTCCCAAAATCATAAGCTGTTCCTGTGAGTGCATTCTGTCGATTGATTTCAAGCTGACTCTGTTGTAATAGAGGGTAGTTTTTCTGAGATAATGTAATAGCTTGCTCCAATGGGATAACAGGAAGGCTGTCACGAGCTATTTGCAAATGTCGCACTGCTGTTTTCCAATCTTCATTTTTATTAGGAGGTACAGGACGTTCCTGAGCAAACACTCCAACAGGAAGGATGAAAAATAAACAAGCGACAGCTGTAGCCGTAATATAGTTAGGATTGAGTTTCAGTTTACGTTGAGAACGCTTTTCCATCCACTCATAAAAAATAGGGAGAATAAAAAGCGTTAAGAATGTTGAGGTAAGTAACCCACCGATAACTACAGTTGCAAGGGGGCGTTGTACTTCAGCACCGGCAGACGCTGAAATGGCCATTGGTAAAAATCCTAAAACATCTGTTAAGGCGGTAAGCATAATAGGCCGTATTCTTCTTTTCGTTCCTTGAATAATTCTATCCTTGAGATTTGTTACACCTTCCTCTTTTAGTTCATTCAAGCCACTTATCATAACCAACCCATTTAAAACGGCTACACCAAACAAGACAATAAATCCTACACCTGCCGATATACTAAAGGGCATATCCCGCAACCAAAGGGCGAACACGCCACCGATCGTTGCCATTGGAATAGCGAGGTAAATCATTAAGGTTTGGGGGAATGATTTTAACGCGAAATAAATTAGAACAAATATGAGTAACAAGGCAATAGGAACTACCGTTTGTAATTTACTGCTAGCTCGTTCCAGATTCTCAAAGGCACCACCATAGCGTATAAAGTATCCGGAAGGAAGGTTAAGATTTGCCTCCAGTTTTTCTTTTATTTCATTTACTAATGATTCAACATCCCGACCGCGCACATTTAGCCCCACGTAGGTTCTACGATTTGTATTATCACGGCTTATCTGCATAGGGCCGGGTGCATATTCTATATGTGCTAATTCCTGAAGTGGAATTTGTGATCCTCCGGGTAGGTTTATGTAGAGGTTTTTAATATCACTTATGTCTTTCCGGTTTTGTTCGTTTAATCGAACCACTAAATCGAAACGTTTTTCCCCTTCAAAAATAACTCCAGCGTAACCACCTGCAAAGGCGGATTGCACTGTCATATTAAGTTGGTTTATACTTACTCCATATTGTGCCAGCTTGTTTCGGTTGTATTTAATGGTCATTTGCGGGAGTCCTGTTGTAGCTTCCGCTCTCATATCGCCTATTCCGGGAGTATCTGCAATAATCTTAGTGATTTCTTCAGCTTTCGCAGAAAGTACGTTGATATCCTCTCCGTAGATTTTAATTGCGACGTCTTCCCGTATTCCTTCAAGTAATTCATTAAAACGCATTTCGATAGGCTGTGTAAATTCATAATTTACACCTGGCACAATGCTTAAAGCTTCTTTCATTTTTTCAATGAGTTCATCTTTAGATTCAGCAGAAACCCACTCTTCACTTGGTTTTAAAATCACAATAACATCTGCAAAATCGAAGGGCATAGGATCTGTAGGAACTTCAGCAACCCCTATGCGACTCACTACTTTAGCTACCTCCGGAAATTCTGCTTTTACAATTTGTTCAATCTTAGTCGTAGTTTCTATAGTTTCAGTTAAAGAACTTCCCGGTGTAAGAATAGCATGAAAGGCGATGTCTCCTTCGTCTAATTGTGGGATGAATTCGCCTCCCATTCTCGTAAACATACATGCCGTCAATACAAATATGGCTATGGCACTACCCACGATCCATTTTCCTTTTTGTAATGTCTTTATCAATAGTGGTTCATACTTACACTGTACCCAGTATACAAAACGATCTCCCCAAGATTTTTTATCTTTTTTAGGGAGTTTCAGAAAAAGTGCAGACATCATTGGCACATACGTGAGACATAAGAACATGGCGCCGATCATTGCGAAAATGAACGTAAGTGCCATGGGCCGGAACATTTTTCCTTCTACACCTTCCAATGCCAAAATGGGTAAGAATACAATAAGAATGATAAGCTGACCAAAGAAAGCGGCATTCATCATTTTTTTGGAAGCATTGGCTGAAATGTCATTCCGTTTTTTCTTGTCGACTACCTTTTTCTTAACCATATATCCTGTCATCATAAAGACACAAGCTTCTACTATAATCACAGCACCGTCTACAATAATTCCAAAATCGATCGCTCCTAAACTCATTAGATTGGCCCATACATCGAAAACGTTCATTAATATAAACGCAAACAATAGCGAAAGTGGAATAGTGGAGGCTACAATAAGCCCCCCACGCCAATTACCCAAAAGAAAGACCAATACAAAAATTACAATTAGCGCCCCTTCTAATAAATTGTTACGAACAGTTCCGGTCGTTTTTGCTATAAGTTTACTTCTGTCTAAAAGTGGTTCTATAACAACACCTTCCGGCAATGATTTTTGAATTTCAGCCATACGTTTTTTTACACGATCGATTACATCATTCGAGTTGGCTCCTTTAAGCATCATCACCAAGCCCCCTACGACTTCGCCTTCCCCATCTTGTGTTAATGCTCCATAACGAACTGCAGATCCATACCCCACAGTTGCAACATCGTTAATTGTAATAGGAACACCGGCGTCGTTTTTTACGACTATTTTTCTAATGTCGTCTAAATTTCTCACCAAGCCTTCACCGCGAATAAAGTTGGCCTGATGATTTTTTTCAATGTAAGCACCACCCGTATTTTGGTTGTTCATTTCCAATGCTTCAAAAACATCGGTAATTGTAAGACCAATTGCCTTTAGTTCATTGGGATCTATCGCAACTTCGTACTGTTTAATTTTTCCGCCAATGGCATTAATTTCTACAACACCCGGAACCATAGCCATTTGTCGTTGTACAATCCAGTCCTGCATGGTACGTAAATCTGACAAGGAATAAGTGTCTTTAAATTCGGGGCTTACTTTTAGGGTGTATTGATATACTTCTCCTAATCCTGTTGAAATAGGTCCCATTGAAGGGACTCCAAAGCCATCGGGAATTTCTTGTCGAACTTCATTCAACTTTTCAGAAACGAGTTGTCGGGGTAAATAAGTTCCCATGGCATCATCAAAGACCACAGTTACAACCGATAAGCCAAAACGGGATACCGAACGAATTTCTTTAACCTTAGGAAGATTGCTCATCGCTAGCTCGACAGGATAGGTGACAAATTGTTCGATATCTTCTGTACCTAAATTGGGCGATTGTGTGATGATTTGTACCTGATTATTTGTAATATCCGGAACGGCATCGATGGGAACTTGGGCCAAACTCCAAATACCGGCACCTATAAGTGCAAGGGTGAGCAGCCCAATAATAAATTTGTTATTGATTGAAAAATCAATGATTTTGTTAATCATAGATCAAGGCATTAATGCAGTTAATAAATTGGTATCTGCTTTTATGTTGCGACTCCGCTCCCTATAAATTTGAGCGAAATGAAGCTACTTAAAAGTTCCTACCATAGAAAAGGATGTAGTTATCCTATGAAAACTGAATTATGCCCGTGGCGGTTGTAGAATAGAATTGAAATATTCGTTGCCGGCATTTTGAAACCGCGAAAAGACTTCGTTAGAAATGGCTGGTTGAATAAGTTCGAAAGCCATTATGCCGCTATCGA
This sequence comes from Cochleicola gelatinilyticus, assembly GCF_001637325.1. Taxonomy (GTDB): domain Bacteria; phylum Bacteroidota; class Bacteroidia; order Flavobacteriales; family Flavobacteriaceae; genus Cochleicola; species Cochleicola gelatinilyticus. The sequence goes on along the minus strand of NZ_LRXL01000012.1, from coordinate 28,076 downwards.
TAGTATGAACGTGGCAGCAGTGGCAGTTACAAAATGGGGAGCAAAGATCACTCGAAGTATGATTGTGATCGCTATCTGTAGTTTGTGAAACCTCAATTTGAACCGTGTCAGATTCACCCGCTGTGACCATATCGCTACACGGCGAAAAGTTGAGCGCCAGAAGATAAAGAGAGAATATGATTGTAAATAGTTTCACGATACAAATATAAAAGAATTAAGATGCAATCGGGTTGCAAATACTAAGATTCAAAAAGCTATCTTTTAATAGTTATATATGCTGATCGAATAAGATTGCATTTCCGTCGGGATCGACAAGCGTAAAATGTGCGGGTCCCGAAGAATCTGCAGCTACTTCGGTCTGAAATGAAATTCCTTTTTGTTTTAATTCTTTCTGAATAGTACGAATATCATCAAAGTTTTTTAACGTGTTAGCGTCTTGATCCCATCCCGGATTAAAGGTTAGAATATTGGTTGGAAACATGCCTTGAAATAACCCGATAAGCGTATTTTCATTTTTCATGATAAGGTAGTTTTTTTCAATATCTCCTGCGAAAATAGTAAAGCCAACAGCTTCATAAAACGCTTTAGAGGCGTGAATGTCTTTTACGTTTAGACTAATGGAAAAAGCTCCTAATTTCATGTTGTTTTAGGTATTTATTTAAACGATTTATTTTGAATCTAAGATACGGATTGTTTTTTATTTTAAACCTTCAGTAGTGTTGGAATTAAAAGAACCTCTTTTGCTTCAGTTGAGGTTGTTTTTCTTCTGAAGGATTTTCCGATAGGCGTATTTTTCCGAAGTACTAAAAAAGACTCACCAAAAGCACTCTATTTATAACAAATCGTTAATTAACAATCAATTAAGATTGCTATTTTTTATAGGTACCTATTCCTTTGTAAATTTATATGTAGTTTTTGAGTATGAACTTAAACTAAAAACACTGAAATTTTAATTATAAAAACGAGTTATGTTTAGCCATATTAATGATTTGCCAAACGATATTTTAGGAATTACCATCTTTGGAAAAACGACGAAGGCTGATTACAATCTTCTTAATCCAATCATGAAAGCCCATAAAGAGAAGAATGAGACCATTAAGATGTTTGTAGATTTAAAAGATTTTGAATATACAGCAGGGGCTTTTTGGGAAGATTTTAAATTTAGTATTAATTATTTAGAAGCTATCAGTGCAATTGCATTGGTAACCAAAAAAGAGTGGATAGAAAAAGCGATGGAAGCTTTTGGAGCGCTTGTCCCCAACTTAAAAATGGAAGGTTTTCAAGAGAATGAACGTGAGAAAGCGCTGGCATGGTTGAAAAATTTAGAATTAGCAGAGAAATAAGTTTTCTGCAACAGATGTATTACATGACCACATGGTAAAATTAGGAACATTTCTATTTGTAATGAAAGGGAATGAAGTTGATTGAAAACCTCTTAATTTTAGTATGTGGTTTTTTATTGGAAAGAGGCTCTAAATTTTAAGGGAGAAACTTTTACTTTGTTTTTAAATAATTTACTGAAAGACTGTGAATGTTCGAATCCTAGTTCGTAAGCAATTTCACTTACAGAAAGGTGGGTAGTGGAAAGTTTCTCTTTTGCCTTTGCAATTAATTTGTCGTGAATGTGTTGTTGGGTGTTTTGTCCGGTAAGATTTTTAAGCAACCTACTTAAGTAATCTGGAGTAAGTTGCAGTTTTTCAGCTATCTCATGTACGGTGGGAACACCTTCAGAAATGAGATCCCCATCAAAATATTCAGTAAGTAATTGTTCTAGGCGTGTTAGTATTTCGTGATTACTTTTTTTACGAGTTATAAATTGTCTTTCATAAAAACGTTCTGCATAATTTAGTAATAATTCAATGTGTGCAATAATAATATTCTGACTAAAATGATCGATGTTTTTTTCGATCTCCATTTTAATATTTTGAATAATACCTTCCATGACTTGCTCTTCTTTTTCTGACATGAACAAGGCTTCATGAATGGCATATTTAAAGAAATCGTATCGTTCAATTTTTTTTGAAAGTGACGTGCCCCACAAAAAATCGGGATGAATTAAAAGAAGCCAACCGGAAGGGGTACGATTGGCTTTTTGACTTGGTTCGATGCTAAGAAGTTGTCCGGGAGAAATGAATGACATAAGTCCTTCATCGAAATCATATTTTTGTTGTCCGTACCGCAGTGTTCCAACATCTCTTTTAATTCCAATAGAATAAAAGCTAAAATTCCAGTGTTCGCCTATGTATTCTGGAAGTATGGTTGTGGTCCCGTAATCTACTAAACTCACTAATGGGTGTAGGGGACTAGACAGGCCTCTTATTCGATGAAACTCTGTGATGGTTTCTACAGCACGAATTGAATGTTGTGTCATGGTATTTATACATTAAAGAAAAATTCCTCCAGAAATCTCAATACGTTGTCCGTTGATCCAGCCAGCTTCCGCAGTACATAGAAAAGCGACTACGCCTCCAATATCTTCCGGTTCTCCCATTCTTCCTAAGGCAGTACCATTGGCCACATTTTTTCGTTTCGTTTCGTTGTTTTTATTTTCCCCGCCTCCAAAATCGGTCCCGACGGCACCGGGAGCCACACTATTTGCGGTAATTTTTCTGCCGGCTAATTCTTTTGCAAGATAGCGTGTAAACACATCTATTGCTCCTTTTGCAGAAGCATAGGCAGAAGAATTAGGAAATGAAAACCTTGCGAGACCCGATGAAATATTAATAATTCTTCCTGCATCCCGTAAAAAAGGAACAGCTTTTTGTGTTAAAAAATAGACTCCTTTATAATGAATATTCATCATTTCGTCGAATTGTGCTTCGGTCGTTTCTAAAAACGGTTGGTAAATTCCGGTTCCTGCATTGTTAATAAGAAAATCGAAATTTGGATTTCCGTAGGTCGTGTTTAAATACGAAGTGACTTGTTCAAAAAAAGGATCGAAGTTTTTAAGAGAACGAGTATCTAATTGAAAGGCCTTAGCTTGTTGCCCTAGTTGTTCAATTTCAGCGACCACCTTGTCAGCTGCTGAGGTGTTAGAATGATAAGTAAATAAGACATCAATGCCTTTTTTAGCGAGTGAAAGCGCCATGTCTCTTCCCAGACCACGGCTTCCACCTGTTACTAATGCGATTTTTGTTTTTGACATAACGTTAGTTTTATATGTCTTACAAAGGTCATTATAAACTTAAAATTTGATGTAGCCAAATCCGAGTTTGTTGTAGTTGAAATTTGCGATAGTTTAGAAAGATACATTAAAAGACGAAATTAACTACTTTTAAGTATTGGGCTGTAAATAGGTGCTTTGAAAAGCTTGTAGACTTTTTCCGGGCTCGAACGAATGCCCTAATTCTACTAAAGCACGCTCTAAAGCCCCTAGTACAGCTAAAAGGTCGTTTGCCGAAACCGATCCCATGTGACCAACTCTAAAATAGGTGGATTTTATTTCAGGTAGTAATCCGCCGGCAATAATCACATCACTCTCTATCATTTTTGCGCGCATTGCCGCCCCATCGATACCTTCAGGAAAGTACACTGCGGATAACGTATGGGCAGCAATTGCATCAGTTTTAGGTATTTTTTTTAGGTTCAATGCATTAATAGCAGCTTGAAATGCTTTCGCTAGCTTTTTATGTTTCTTTACACGTATGGTTATACCTTCAGTACAAATAATTTTTAAACTTGCTTCTAGTGCTACAATTAAATTAACTGGGGGAGTCCCAAAATAGGAAGGCTGTCTTTTTTTGTACGCAGTCATTATAGGAAGCCAGTTATTCCAATCTGCATAATAATTACCAACAGGAGATTTTCGATCCTTCCACGCGTTCATTGCTTTTTGAGACGCTACTAATAATGCCAAACCGGGTGGTACACCAATGGCTTTTTGAGATCCTGTTAAAACGACATCTACTCCCCAATCTTCCTGTTTAATTATTTCACCAGCTACGGAGCATACCCCATCTAAAATGCTTAATGCATTGTATTTTTTAGCTAATTTTGAAATAGGTTCTGGAGCTACCAATACCCCTGTAGAGGTGTCAACATGTGTAAATGCAACTACTTTGTATTGTTTTTTTTGAAGCTCCTGTTCGATGGTTTCCAGAGAAACAACATCTCCGATTGTTGCTTTTAATAGTGTCGTATTTGCTCCGTACCGTTCTAAAATATCTTTAAATCGATCTCCGAAATATCCGGTAGAAATAACCAAAGCGTCATCCCCTTTTTCTATGAGATTGGCTGCTGCCATATCCATTGCCAACGTCCCACTTCCTGCTACGATAAAGGGCTGCCCTGTTGGGGCCATCCATACTTTTTTCATTAGCTCAAGACTGTTTCCAAAAACTTCAATAAAGTTGGGAGCTACGTGGCTTGGAGTAGGTGTTGCCATGGCTTGTAAAACGTCTGGTTCAAATTCGATAGGACCAGGAATCATGAGTAATTTTCTTCGCTTCATAAGAGTGCTGTTTCTAATGTTCTGGGATTTTATATTCAAAAGTATTACTTCTGAAACGCTTTATTGTTTATTTTACTTAAAAAAGGCGATACTGTTTAAGACCGCCTTTTTTCCATAAAAAATAATTTACCGTATTAATTGAGCATTGGTTCCGGACTGGTTACTTTTTTGTTCGTTTCAAACTGATTGCTCGTATTATTTTCTCCTCCAGCTTTAAGAGCTTTATCTCCTGCGTAAAAAGTTTTGTGATCATCTCCAAGGTCTGATCCTGCCATGCGTTGGTGCTTTACACAAGCGACACCTTTACGAATCTCCTGTCTTTGAACTCCTTTTACATAGGCCAACATACCATCTTCTCCAAAATAGCCTTCAGTAAGGTCATTCATATGTAGTGCGGTGGTATGATAGGTAGGCAATGTGATTAAGTGGTGAAAAATTCCTGCTTCCATAGCCCCATCCATTTGGAAGGTTTTAATTTTATGATCCGCCAGTTTACAAAGTTCAGATCCGTCGTAGGTGGCGTCCATTAAACTATTTTCATTATAGATCGATACATCTTTACCCGACACTAACATTTCCTGATAGGCCTGATTGCGGAAATTTAAAGTCCAGTTAAATGAAGGCGAATTGTTGTACACTAATTTAGCACTAGGCTCCACTTCTCTTACTCTGTTTACCATATGAGCTATTTGTTGCACATTAGGTGTAGGCGTTTCGATCCACAAAAGATCGGCTCCATTTTGAAGACTGGTAATACAATCTAGTACTACTCTATCTATATTAGAGCCCTCTTTGAATTTGTACAGTCCATTAGCCAAACGTACTGGGCGCACTAATTTTCCATCTCTTTTTAATAAAACATCATCTTCTTTAGCATCCTCGACCGTAATTTCTTCTGCTTCAATAAAGGCCAAGTATTTTGAAGCAAGATCTCCCTGTTCTTGACTAACGGGTAATTTTTGAGTGAGACCAGCACCTTCAGAGTCTGTTCTGGCAACTATAATTCCTTCATCGATTCCCAATTCTAAAAACGCGTACCGTAAGGCATTTAATTTAGCGATGTAATCTTCATGAGGAACAGTTACTTTACCATCTTGATGACCGCATTGTTTTGCATCGGATACTTGATTTTCAATTTGAAGGGCACAAGCACCTGCTTCGATCATTTTTTTTGCGAGTAAATAGGTAGCTTCTTCGTTACCGAAGCCTGCATCGATGTCTGCTATAATTGGAACTACATGTGTTTCGAAGTTGTCTATTGCGGCTTGTACATCTTCTCCTGCATCCAAACGACGAAAAAGATCGTTTAATTCAACCGCATCTGCTTGACGTAAAAAGGTATAGATTTCTTCAATGAGTTTTGGTACCGCTGTTTTTTCGTGCATAGACTGGTCTGGTAAGGGACCTAATTCTGAGCGAAGGGCCGCAACCATCCATCCCGATAGATACAAATACTTTTTGTTTGTAGTGCCGTGGTGTTTTTTTACAGCGATCATTTTTTGCTGGGCGACAAACCCATGCCAACAACCTAACGATTGTGTGTAATTCTTAGGGTCTTTGTCATACTCTGCCATGTCTTTGCGCATGATACCTGCAGTATATTTGGCGATATCTAATCCCGTTTTAAATCGGTTTTGAACTACCATACGTGCTGTGTTTCCTGGGCTAATCGTTGCCCAGGTACTACCGTGCTTGGCTTTTAATTTACGAACTACGTCTAAAGCTGAATTATAATTTGTCATGATACTAAATTGAGATTATGGTTATTTAAGATTATTCGTGTGTGAATGAATGTTTTGAATTTGGATATAAAGAGCCTGCTTCGGAAAAAAACCGAGGTTTATAATCGATGTATTTTAAATGAATTATTTAAATATGTTTATAGGCAGGAAGGGTTAGAAACTCCTCAAATTTTTCTGAAGTAACAAGCGTGTCGAAAAGTTCGGTTGCGAGTTTAAGTTTCGTGTTTTTTATGCCACCTTTCCCGTATTCAATGATTAATTTTTCTATCTCATCATCGAAAATTTCCTTGTATAAATCTATCGTAAATAGGCGACCATCTTCTAGGCATACTTTATTTTTTAACCAATGCCACAGTTGTGTTCTTGATATTTCTGCTGTTGCTGCATCTTCCATAAGGTTGTATAGAGCGACCGCGCCGTGTCCTCGTAGCCAAGCTTCAGTATATAATACGCCAACATTTATATTCTTTCTTATGCCTTCTTCGGTTACGGTACCATTAGGAATTTCTATTAGATCTGCTTCAGAAATAACTACTTTATCACAAGTTCTTTCTATTTGATTTGCAGTGGGCATGTGTTTGTCGAATTCAGATAGTGCAATAGCTACTAGATCTGGATGTGCTACCCACGTGCCGTCATGTCCGTTTTTAACTTCACGCTCTTTATCTGCCCTTACTTTTTCGAGTGCAGCATCGTTTGCCGTTTTATTATTCTTAATTGGAATTTGTGCTGCCATTCCACCAATTGCATGAATACCGCGTTTGTGGCAACGTTGAATTACCAGCTTCGAATACGCATCCATAAAAGGGGAGGTCATTGTCACCTGGTCTCTGTTTGGCACAATAAATCCGGGCTGGTTTCTGAATTTCTTTATGTAGGAAAAGATATAATCCCAGCGACCACAATTTAAACCAACGATATAATCTTTTAGCTCGTAAATTAGTTCATCTAATTGATGACTCGCTGTAATTGTTTCTACTAGCGCCGTACATTTAATAGTGTTCTTTGGTACCTTTAGATACTCTTCGGCAAATAAAAATACTTCATTCCATAGTCTAGCTTCTAAATAGTGCTCGAGTTTAGGAAGGTAGAAATAAGCACCTGATTTATTTTCGATTAATTGTTGAACATTGGTAAAGAAGTAAAGACCAAAATCTACTAGAGAGGCAGATACTTCTTCATTGTTAACGAGAATATGTTTTTCATTTAAATGCCACCCTCTAGGTCGAACTAGTAAAGTAGCTATGTGTTTATTTAGCGTGTATTTTTTCTTTTTTATTGGATGGGTAAAAGAAATGGTTCTATTTACGGCATCTCTCAAGTTAATTTGTCCTTGAATAACATTTTTCCACGTCGGTGCCGTGCTATCTTCTAAATCGGCCATAAATGTTTTTGCCCCAGAATTGAGTGCATTGATCATCATTTTTCTGTCGGTCGGACCTGTAATTTCTACACGACGGTCCAATAGATCATGAGGGATTGTTGCTGCTGTCCATTCTTGATCTCTAATCGTTTTTGTTGCTTCTGGAAATTCTGGTTTCTCACCAGCATCGAAAAGACATTGTTGTTGTACGCGGTTTTCTAATAGGTTTAATCGGGACTTATTAAAATTTTCGTGGAGTGCTGTAATAAAATCTAGCGCTTCATCGGTAAGTAAATCGCTGTGATAGTTAGTAACATCATTGCTAAAACTTAAGGTGTGTTGATTTAATAATAAAGACATATTGAGATGTTGTTAAATAATACACTGCAATATTAGGACAAACTTTTTATAAAAACAAGCGAACGTTCGCTAAAAAATTAAATTCGCAAAATATAGAAGTTCACTAAAAGCCGTATATTTGTTTTTATGGAAGAAGATTATATTAAACTTATTTTTGGCTTAAAGCTAAAGCAGATACGAACTGAGAAGAATTTATCGTTGTTTGGTTTATCGAAACTTTCGGGATTATCGAAGTCGTATTTAAATGAAATCGAGAATGGAAAAAAATATCCTAAACCCGATAAAATTTCTATTCTTTCTGAAAAACTTGATGTTCCTTACGACCAGATGGTTTCTTTGAAACTTGATAAAAACTTAGCACCAATTGGGGATTTATTACGTTCGAAGGTTTTAAAAGAAATTCCGTTAGAGCTCTTCGGAATAAAAGAAAGTACTTTAATCGATATCGTAGCGAATGCTCCAGCAAAAGTAACTGCTTTTATAAGCACCATAATTGAAATTGCACAGCATTATAATTTTAGTAGAGAAAACTTTTTCTTAGCATCGGTGCGTTCCTTTCAAGAGGCTAACAATAATTATTTTGATGATTTAGAAGCGCAAGTTTTAAAATTTTCTGAAGCATATCAAATTGATTTAAAGAACAAAATTTCGTCTAAGGATCTCGAAGAAATACTTATCGAAGAATATAACTATGAAATTAAAAATGATGAATTAAGTAAATACGAAGCTTTAGGAACATTACGCTCTATGTTTGTTCCCAAAACCAAAACACTATTGCTCGCTGAAGAAATTGATGAAGCGCAAAGAACATTTATATATGCGAAAGAACTCGCTTGTAATTTTTTAGATTTTAAGGACCGACTCTATACATTTCCGTGGATAAAATTTGAATCTTTCGATCAAGTATTAACCAACTTCTATGCTTCTTATTTTGCGGGGGCACTACTTCTTCCGAAGAAAAAGATCACTTCAGAAATGACACGTTTTTTTGAAAATAAAACCTTTGATTCCTCACTATTTTTAAGTGCGATCCAAAAGTTTAATGCTTCACCCGAGTCATTTTATCAGCGGTTAACGAATGTGCTTCCGAAGGAATTTAATATTCAGAATTTATTTTTTTTACGATTCACTCATAGGTCACATACAAATAAATTTTACCTTAACAAAGAACTTCATTTATCTCATCAACATGCACCTCATGCTAATGAAACAAATGAGCATTATTGCAGAAGATGGGTTTCTTTACAGGTTTTAGAGGATATTAGTTTAAGTGAAAAAGAACATGAGTTTGATATTCAAATTTCAAACTATAAAAATGAAGGAGTGAAGTATCTGGTATTGTCTTCTGCCACTAAAGACCCTTTTAAAGAAGGTCAATATCGAAGTATTAGCGTAGGGCTACTTATAAATAAGCAATTGCAGCGTAAAATAGCTTTTTTAAAAGACCCTACCATTCCCGTTCGAAATGTTGGAGTTACGTGTGAACGTTGTTCGATAGAGGACTGTGAAGTACGGCAAGCCCCTCCGATCGCTTTGAACAAAGCCGCAAAGAACAAAAAAATTGAAACAATCGTAGCGGAATTAAATGAAAAATATAATGGTTAAACCATCTTTAATGGAAGCTTTAATAAGGGTTTTCTACATTTAATTTAATGTGCATTATTATTCTTTTAAAAACAGAATTAACGGTTTAATAAATTGATCAAAACTTTCAATGTGAGGTAAATGTCCGGTGTTTTCAATTTCTACTAGTTTTGCATTGGGAATTCGTTCTTTTGTTGTTTTACCTAATTGGCTGTAAAGTCCCATTGTTTTTCTCACTTCTTCTGAAACTAAAGGTTTTCCAAGGGCAGTTCGATCCCTAGTACCTATAATGAGAAGTGTGGGCGAAGTGATATTCTTAAATTCATATACTACGGGTTGCGTAAAGATCATGTCGTAAGTAAGTGCTGCATTCCAGGCGATGGTTTCGTACGATGAGTTGAGTGTCCACCCCGCCAGTAAATTTACCCATTGATCGTATTCGGGCTTCCAGCTGTTGTCGTAATAATTCTCTAATTGGTAATTTTTAATGCTTTCATAATTTTTCTTAAGTTCATTTTTGTACCACCATTCTACTGGTTTATAAGGAACTTTTAATTTCCAGTCTTCGAGACCGATAGGATTTTCAAGTATGAGTTTTTCGGTCACTTCTGGATACATTAATGCAAAGCGAGTAGCAAGCATTCCGCCCATTGAATGTCCTAAAATAGCAGTTTTTGTAATGTTTAGCGTATCAAGAACTTTTTTGGTGTTTTGAGCAAGTTGTTGAAAGGTGTAATGGAAGTGTTTTGGTTTTTCAGATTTTCCAAAACCAATTTGGTCTGGGACGATTACCCGAAATCCTTCTTTGGTTAAACTGGCGATTGTTGTTTCCCAATACGCACCATTAAAATTCTTTCCATGAAGTAAAACCACATTTTTTCCGTTATAATTATCTGGTTTAACATCCATATAAGCCATGGTTAGTGTTTGTTCTTGGACGGATATTTCGATAGTAGATACCGGATAAGGATAGGTATAATTAGAAAGTTGAATATCGAGCCATTGTAACGAATCTGTTTGTGCTTTAATGGTCTGATGCGTGCATAGAAGAGCGAATAAAAGTATTCCGATTTTTTTCATGGAGAGAATTTTCTGTTTTCTATAAATTTACGAATATGAAAAGTTATAAGAAAATAGCTCTCTAGATTTCTGATAACTTTAGCATTTTAAACATACACCTGCATATATTGGTATGCATAATGTGAATGTTATATTTATTATTTGGGTCGCGTAGTAAGATTTATATTTTACAGTTAACAAAATGTAGTGTCAATAAATGATGTTTTAAGGTTCCACTGCGTCCAATGGAGCATATACTATCTTACATGTATAAAACTATAGTCCTTCTGTTAACGTTAAAAGTAAGCTTTAGCCTTTACAGTTGATAAAGGAAATTCTTAACCTTTCTTTATAAACAAAATGTTGTGATATCGTAGAGGGTTAGATAAATTTGAAAATTCAAAAATTTCTAACATTTAGTTAGCTTTTTCAGACACACTAAAAATATCTTATTTTGAAATACCTTTTATCTTTATTATTTATTTTACCTTTTTACATGTTTAGTCAAAGTACCGAGGAAAGTTATGGTTCTTGGAGTACACTACTTTTAGATTACGATTTAAACGATCAATTTTATTTAAAAAATGAAGTTCATTTTAGGAGAACTAATTTTTTAAGTGATTGGCAGCAATTATTAATTCGACCCTCTGTAAATTATAAATTAAACGAAGTTGTATCTTTTTCGGTAGGCTATACCTATGCTAAAAATTACAGAAATGAATTTGATTTTAATGAGCATAACGCCTGGGAACAAGTTATGCTTTCCCATAGCTCGGGTACATCAAGTTTTAAGCATCGTTTTAGATTCGAACAACGGTTTGTCGATGAATTTACACAACAACCAACGGGTGAATTTTTAAAAGATGAAACCGATTATTTACACCGCTTTAGGTATCGCTTTACGTGGTCTATGCCCTTAATAACTGTTCAAGAAGGTAAGAAAATAAGTATTTCGGTATTTGATGAAATTTGGCTGAATGCAGATGAAGGGATTGTACCTAGGTCGTTAAATCAAAATTGGTTCTATATAGGTCTGGCGTATCCTATTTCTAATAATGCCGCTTTCGAACTTGGATATATGAATGATTATGCACCATTAGGAGCAAATCAATATAGAAGTAATCACGTATTACAAACTACATTAAAATATTCAATTAATTAAAAATGAGAATGTTTAGAATCTCATTATTTACTTTGTGATTTTTTTGTCAAAGTTCATTCATAATAAGACGGAAAATGCTTTAAAAAATTGAATAGTTTCAGAAGTAACTTTAGTTATACTTAAACCCCTTTAAATATAATATATATGGGCTAGCGACATGTTTAGAACTACTTCCGAAGTAATATATTTACACTAAAAAATTACCCTGTGATAGTATGTATAATCATTTATTGATGGTGGGTGTATAGATTCTTACATAAGCACAATTAAAATATTTTGATACTAGCATTTTGAGACACAAAACTCATTATTAACGAACAATAATAGTTCGTTCTAATTAAATTTATTCTTTTTCGAAATCTGTTTTCATTGAATAGACCGCCTCTAACTACAGTTTAAAACTCCTAAAAAAATTGCTAGCTACTTTATAGCTGGTTCTTATTTTTTAGGCATTCATATGTTTTAGAATATACAGATTCTTAGTGTTTATTTATTTTAAAGAAATAAGAAATTCCTGTAAACACTAGAACCTTCGATCATTAATTTTTGAGCAATCTTAATTTTTTTTGAACTTCCAAGGTTCTATTTGAGAAGGGGCAGAATACTATAAATTTTTAAAAATATGGAAAGGCTTTCTACTGAAATACAGCACTTAGGTTTTAAGTTCGGTAAAAAAATAAAAAAGTTTTCTTAAATTTAATTAAACTATATTTGAAAAATATCGCCTCTAAATTGATTGATTCAGCATAAATCCCCAAGTTTAAACTGGTGTTTAAGTACCAGTTTACATTTTTTATCTTTTTTAAGTCGTAGAGTTCAATATCGATATTTAATACAAACTTATTTTAGCTTAGTAAAAAAGTGTTTTATGAATAGTAAGAAACTTAACTCTATTTCTTTATGGTGTATTTTAAAAGTTTCTCTCTGTTTATTAAACATTAAAAAATTAATAACTTGGTAATTCAGAAACTTACTCGGTCTATTAAAAATAGATATTTATTATCACTATACTAATAGTTCTAATAAGTGTTGTATTTATACTTCAGCGAAGTATTAGTTTTCAAAATTCTAATGCAGATGCAATTAGAATAGCTGGTCATCATAGCCTACTTAGTCACCGCATTGTGCATTTAATTTCTGTTATAGACGATAGAAATGACAGGACAGATTATCGCAATGCAATTGAGGAATTAAAAGAAACGATCTCCCTTTTCGAACATTCACAAACTGAACTTCGTGAAAATCACAATAATACTAATAGAGCAGATTTAACTGCAGATTCTTTACTTCAGGCTAGTGAACGTTATGTAAATATAATTGTTGCTTCTTCTAAAACCATTGTTCAAAGTACCAACTTACTTGTAACAAAAGCTGCTATAGAAAAGGTAAACGCTGTAGAAAGTTCCTATTTTAAAATCCTTAACGCTCTTTCAAATCATTATTTTAATACCTCTACAAATACTATTAACAGGTTAAAGAACACGGTATACCTCCTTGCCATTATAACTTTTTTGATCTTGTTAGGCGAACTTGTTTTTGTTTTAATTCCAGTGTTAAAACAATTGTTCACTAAGAATAGAGAGCTGTCACAAATTAATAAAGAATTAGCTATTTCTGAAAATAGATTGAAGACAAGTATGTTGGAACAAACAAAACTTAGAACCGATCTAAAAGTGAAAGATTCTATTAACAAAATATTTATTGAACAAGCACCAACAGCTATTGCAATGCTTGATAATAATATGCATTACATGGCAGTATCCCGACGATGGATAACAGATTATAAAATGGAAGGCCAAGAGGTTATAGGTCGCTCTCATTATGATGTTTTTCCAGAAATAGGGGATGATTGGAAAGAAATTAACAAAAAATGTTTAAACGGAGCTGTAAATATTTGTGATGAAGCACCATTTGTACGTGCCGATGGAACCGTGCAATGGATTTATTGGGATGTTCGGCCATGGTATATTGCAGAAGGTAAAATTGGAGGGATCTTAATGCATACAGGTGATATCACGCATGCAAAAGAAAAAGAAGAAGAAAATATTCGTATTCAGAAAATATTAAACAAGACAAATGAAGTCGCCCGAATTGGTACTTGGGATTTAGACCTTCTAAAAGGGAAAGTATATTGGAGTAAAATGGTCTGTGAAATACACGAAGTTCCAGAGGGATATGAACCAGATCTTGAAACAAGCATTAATTTTTATAAAAAAGGGAAAAATAGAGATTTAGTAGAAAGTGCTGTTAAAGCTGCAATGGAAGATGGTGTTCCTTTCGAGTTAGAGGTAGAACTTACAACTGCAAAAGGTGCTACCAGATGGACACGTTCTATAGGTCAAGCACAAATGGTAGACGGTAAGTGTGTGCGACTCTTCGGAATGTTTCAGGATATTGATCATATAAAACGGTCAGAGTTAGCTTTAAGTAAGGCTAATTCTGAGTTAAAAGCAGTTTTAAATTCTGGTCCTATCGGAATAGTATCTATAGACAATAACGGTTTAATAAATCACTTTAATCATGGAGCGGAGCATTTATTAGGGTATACCTCTTCTGAAGTAGTTGGAATAGAAACGGCTGAAATTTTTCATTTAAAAAGTGAAATTCAAAGATTTATAATTGACATAGCAGCAATAAATGGTACTGTACCACATGAATTTAATTTTTATGAATATTTAGCAAAACGAGATCTATACGACACCAGAGAATGGACATATGTTAGAAAAGATGGCTCTACGTTTCCCGTTCAGCTAACACTATCGAGTGTTAAGAATGAATTAGGAGAAAATATTGGTTTTCTAGGTGTCTCGGTCGACATTACCGAACGAAATAACACGAAAGATGAATTACTGAAAAAAAATCAATTGCTAAACTTTGCAGAACAAATTACTATGATGGGGAATTGGCAATTAAATATGCTAACCAGAAAAGTAAAATGGTCTGATAATCTTTATAAAATATACGAATTAGATATTCGGGAAGAAATTACGTTCGATAGGTTTTTAAGTTTTGTGCATCCCGAAGATTTAAAAATAGTGCATGAACATCAAATAAAATTAAATGAAAGTAAAGTCTTCGATGATTTAATGAATCGAATTATATTGAAGAACGGCACTATAAAAACAATTTTATCTTTAGGTGAAGTCATTACCAATAAAGATGGCGAAATAATAGAAATTATCGGGACCTGTCAAGATATTACCCAGCAACGAATGGCTGAGAACAAATTTCGAGGATTGTTAGAGTCCGCTCCCGATGCTATGATAATCTTGAATGAAGAAGGAAAAATTCAACTTATTAATAAACAGGCCGAAAAACTGTTTGGATATTCTACTAAAGAACTAATGGACAAACCAGCAAATAAGTTGATTCCAGAACGTTTTTTTGAAGCATACGACTCGTATTTAGATAATTATTTTGGCAGCCCTATGTATAGTGCCGTAGGTGTTGAAAGGGAACTCTTTGGATTAAGCAAAGAAGGATTGGAAATTCCGGTTTAAATAAGTCTAAGTCCCCTTCAAACAGAAGAAGGTATATTGGTTTCAGCTGCGATTCGTGATATTACAGTCCAAAAATTAGCTAAGCATGAATTGTTGCAAAAAAAAATACTTATTAAATTTTGCGGAGAAGATTACTATGACTGGGAATTGGCAAACCAATGTTATTACAAAAACTGTAAAATGGTCTGCTAATTTTTACCGCATCATGGGCCTTGAAGAAAACACTGAGGTAACGTTTAATACCTACCTTGAGCACGTTCATCCAGAAGATATTGAAAGAGTAAAATTACATCAGCAGAATACCCTAAAAAATAATAAGTTTGAAGATTTGGTACACCGTATTAAATTACAAGACGGAACCGTAAAAATTGTTCGCGTTAGAGCCAATATTAATGTAAATGAATTTGGTGATATAATTGATATAATAGGTACATGTCAGGATATCACAGAACAAAAAGCTTCAGAGCAAAAAATCATTCAAGCTAAAGAAAATTTAATAGTACTAACACAGCATTTATCTGGACAAAACAAGCAGCTCGAAGATTTTGCTCATATATCTTCTCATAATTTGCGTTCACCAGTTAGTAATCTAAATGCGTTGCTTCATTTGTATAGAATTTCTGAAACGGAAGAAGAGAGGGAAGAATTATTCGAAAAGTTTGAAACTGTTATTAGCCACCTTACAACTACTTTAAATACATTAATTGAAGCTTTAAAAACAAAGAAGGAATGTGAGAAAGAGCTTGAAATTTTAGAATTTGATCATATTCTAAGGAAAACAAAAGAAATAATCTCACAAAAAATTTCAGGTACAAATGCGATCATTACTAGTGATTTTTCAAAAACACCTAAAATTAAATATGATAAAACATATTTAGAGAGTATTTTTCTTAACTTAGTATCAAATGCTGTTAAATATCGGTCTCCAAATAGAGCCCCAGAAGTACACATCAAGACAGAAATTATCGATGGTAAAATTAAACTAACATTTCAAGATAATGGATTGGGAATCGATTTAAAAAAGCATGGTCATAAATTATTTGGTTTAAACAAAACATTCCATAGACACCCAGAGGCTAAAGGAGTAGGGCTGTATTTAACAAAGGTACAGATCGAATCGATGGGTGGAAAAATTTACGCAACGAGTGAAGTTAACAAAGGGAGTGTCTTTACAGTAATTTTTAATGAAAATAGGCATGAAGAACCTTTATAACATTTGCGTTATTGATGATGATAAGATTTATCAATTTACTATTTCTAAAACTATAAAAGTGTATGACTTAGCGAATGAAATTTTAATTTTTTCAGATGGAGAAGAAGCATTAGATTTTTTCATTAAGAATATCGATAATACTAAGGATCTTCCCGATATAATATTGTTAGATATCAATATGCCAATCATGGATGGGTTCCAATTTATGGAAGAATACATAAAGCTGAAGCCTAGAGTAGGAAAGAAGATATTAATTTATATGGTTTCTTCTTCAGTAGATCCGAGCGATATACGTAGAGCTGAAATGATTTCCGAAATTTCTGATTATATTATAAAACCAATAGAACCTGGGGAACTTGTAGAAATTGTAGAATCTTTTCGAAGGAATATAAGTTAGTTTCAGAATTTAAGTTCCGTGTTATATTTTTTTGCTTAGCTATATACACACTATTACCTACTATTAACTCGACCACTTTTGCCGAATTTTATATATGTCACTGGTATAGAAATGTTTGGTATATTTTGAATTTAACATAGCATCTAAGTAGGAGTGAGGCATTTTTAAATTTATAAATTCTTTATAGGTAACAGCATATTCTTTAGCAGCTCCCATATTAATATTTGACAGCTTAAAATTTGGAATTTGAAGATAATCAGATATAATTTTTTCTTTGGTTGCATCATCAACATCATGTTTATAAAGCAATAATTCGATAGGACCATTTTGGTAGGTTTTATATCCAGATTCTGGGAACGGCATTTCATAAACATCGATTCCGAAGATCGCTTTTATAGTATCATCGAGCCAGGTTAAAGGCATTTCATGTTTGTAGTTTTTCAAAAATAATTCTTGTAATTGCTGTAATGAAAAATTATGATCTTTGTATTTAGTTCCAGTATCGCGCTCAAAGTTTTGGAAAAATGCAGAAATATTTCTTGAGATTGGCTCTCTTACCATTGAAATAATTTTAATTGGAAACTTTTCTTTTTGATACAAATTATACAATGCCTTTACATGTAAATCGGATTCCTTATCTGAAAACCAGTGGGAGCGTATGCACATACCATGATATTGGTTTTTTATTGAATGAAAAGCAGAACTAGAGCCCACCTTTCCCATTTGAAAAATATATGCCGGCGGGTTTTTATATACTTCTTTTTTGAAATTTAATTGGAAACGTTTTTTATTTCTTTGAAACAATATTTTTTGAACAAAAGGAATTTGCTTTACCTTATTCTTTAATTGTTTTTTGGTAATCATATAATTCTAAATTTAAAGGGTAGCAAAATACGCAACTATAGGTTCATTTCCTCCATTAAAATCTTTAATTGAAACTTACTTTATTGTAGAAAGTTTTTCAGCAGAGTTGTTTTTTGTCTTTATTCACGTATAGTCCTAAAAGATTAAATTTTTAGTTAAGCTATTTCTGGAATCTACACTTCAATGGTTTATAGTAATATATAGATTAATTTTTACTGTCTTTTTTTTAATTCATAAGACTTAGAGAATGCTTTAATTTTTTCAGTTTCTTGTGGTGCAATGGCTCTCAATATACGAGCGGGATGGTCGTAAATGTGTGTGTGCACGTTAAGGTTATAGTTTATGACATCTTTTTTTAAAATAGCATATTTAGAGAGCTCTTTGGAACCGTAATAATAAGACTGGTCGTTTACCCAAACATAATTGTTGTCTGGCAGGACAAACATTCTAATATTTGTACTGTTTAAAGCCTTATAAAATAAGGGTGTGCTATTTAGCAAGCTGATATCCTGCTCCTCAATATTTTCTAGATTACTGTAAAATTGCTCTAAATTTATAGGTACAAAGATTTGTTTCTTAAGATCTAATATACTCCAAAACGTTTCCAAATCATCTATATCTTCCCTATAGCGTTGAAATGTAATACGTGCAAAATCCCCAATTTTCACACTACGTTGTAAGCTTAGAGTTCCATTAAAATTTCCCCAATATTTTTTTTGAGCTACCTTGTGGTTCTTTGCTTCAGACAGTACAAGATATCCATTGTTAAGAACTGCTAATACATTATTTTTATCAATTCTCAAGTAATGTGAAGGTAGTGCTAAATGATCTGATGATTCATAAATACTTGTCGTATATAAATCATCTGCGTTCAATGTGCCGTTAAATGGAGCAAATTCTGAAACAACTATTTTTGGAATAAAATAACCATAGGTATTCATCAATGTAGTTGTCTTAGCACTTTCAATCTCGCAGTAATTAAATTCATATTTGTAATAAACAAGCGTTGTTGTATTTAAAAACTCATCTACCTGATCGACCTTCTTAGAAACTAATGCTAAGGAGTATACCCTGTTATTTACAACATCTAAAATGTAACTATTTTTAAGATTTTGTTTTTTATAGGGCAATACAGCATCTATCTTATAGGCATAGGCTATACTATCTTTTACAAGGACATACGCATCTTCTGAAACTGGCAATACAACCTCTTCTACGCTTTGTGCAATAAGTTCGGGATTTATTTTAAGCTGTTGAGCCTGAGTTGTGATTGTTATAAATAATATTCCAAGTAAGTTTAAAAATTTCATAGTTATTAATACAATTCACCCTTTAACGCCTATTGTTGAAGGTTTTTTTAGTTTAGAGTTTTTATACTTCTTAGTATTGTTTTTAATATAATCTTCCACGTCATCAAATAAACTATTTGAGTCTATTCCTTCAAGTGGTCGCTGTTGGCAAACGATTTTTGACTTTATTATCCTGTCTGCCACAAAAGAGGTTTTTATTTTTTTCTGAAAAATCTCTCTAGTTTTATCTAAATTATATGCCTTAGTGATTTTAACTTATTCGTTGATTTTTTTTAAATTGACATAAATACTTAGGATAAACACTTATTCATTAGTAAACCTTGGTTTATATCCTTGGTTGTTTAAATACGCTTTGAAACCTTCAATAAATTGATTAAGACTTTCTAAACTTTTAAAGCTGAGAGAAAAAGTATAATATTTTTCTGAATCTGAATTTAAGCGATATTTAAAATCGAAGACCTTTCCTTTTTTCTTAATTTTATATCCTATTCTATCCACCCCACCATATAATTTTATACCAAAAAAATTATCTTCCTTGTAAATTTTTATTGTGTTTAATTCGCTCAAATGAATTTGGTGAACTTCGTATATTCTTCCTTGCCTGTAATTTTCATATTTTCCTAATTTTAAAATATTAGAAGTTTTTAAAAATTCAAAATCTGTAGGCGATGGATATGTTTTTTCTTTAAAGTAAAAAACAGTTAAACCTTCGGGTGTTGCTAATTGTTTTTTAGCCAAGCGAATTTGCTTAAAACCTTCATCTTCATCTAGAATTTTTTTTGCTTCAGAGCGATAAATGGAATTTTTAGGATTATTTAAGTACGTATTGTATGATTCTATAGTATGCGTAGTCTTAGCCCTTAAGTAGTTTTTTTCATCTTCGTTTCTTTCTCGTTCAGCATTTATTTTAGCTTCTTCTAATTTAGTTTCGATTTTTACTATGTAAGACAAAATCTCATTTTTTAATGCTTCTGAAGAACTGTAATTAGAAAATTTATTGAGATTTTTCTTGGCGTTATTAAAATCTCCCATCTCAAAGTAAGATTTTACTTTGAGAGCTATAACACGAGCGTTGGTACTGCCCAATATTTCTTCAACCTTACTTAAATTATTTAATGCAGATTGATAGTTTTCTAATCCATAATTTTTTTCAGCCTCTATATAATACGCTTTTGCTTGGTCATTTTTGCTCTGAGCAGCAAGATTTAGCATAGAAAATAGCATTACTGTAATAAGTATTATAATTCTTTTCATCTTTATAGTTTAATTAATAATAATGTGCCTTTGAATCCTGTATTTATTTTCCATTCGTTAGTATACAATACGTTTTTATTCGCATCATAAACGGTGAATGAAGCTGTATTTTGTCCTGCGCTTCCTTGATTTAACGCTTCAAAACTTATTCTATTTACTCCTTCCTCTAAATCTAAACTTAAATTTTCATCGTAAGATCTGAGAGTAACATTATTAGCTTTCGTTTTTCCATTATGTTTTATATTTATTCTGTCACCATCTATTTCACCGTGGTCATAGTACGAAATAGTAATTCTTTTAGTTAATACTTCTTTTTGACCTATGTACTGGTTTCCTGTTGCAGTCGCTATACTTTTTTGGACATTGACTTCTTCCTCTGTAGACCCTTTTCCACTCCAAAAATCAACTGTCGTATTTTTTTTAGATTCACCACTCCAAAAATCATCATTTTCAGTTTTTTTTGTGACCTTCTCATCTTCTCCGTTCCAAAAATCATCATCACTTTCAGTTTTTTTTGATTTTTTTTTGTTTTTATAGCGGTCGTAGGTTTTAATGATATTTATCATTTCCAGCTCTGGCCATTCTATGTTCTCAATCTCACCCTGCATTTGTATGGCATTAATTTGTTTCCAGATAGACTTTATATCTTTAATTCGCTTGGATTGGTCTTCACTTGGTAACCTTTTAAATTCGTTTGTAGGTATATTAAAGGATTTAAAACCACCTGTCCAATTTAAAAATTCATTCCAAGTTTCGGGAGCACTATCTACCCATTGCGATCTTGAATACCCAGAACGACCAATAAGTAGGTCATCATCTTTAACAATATAAGTGTATGATACAAAATTAACAGTCTGTTCGCTAGGGATCGTTATTTTACCTACACTAAAAGCTCCCAATTCATCTTTAGTACGACCACCAGCAGTACCATACAATTTTAAATCTACTCGTGTAGGCCTGATTTCTTCGAAACGTTTCAATAAATCTGGATACTCTTTTAAATCTTCGCTTTTTATCGACCTCTTAATTCCATCAACCTTAATAGTGTAGCCGTCACTGCGCTCCCAATTAAATTTATATCGCTCTAGTGGTTCGCCCATATACGTACGCCATCTAATATTTAACGAATAGCTTTTAAGAAAGTGAAATGTCTCGCTTGGTGGAGGAAGTGGTGCCGTGTTTTCTTTACTGGAAAATTTACCTATAAACTCATTATCTGCGTTGCGATATGCTATTGTTTTGTCTTGTGAAAAAGCAGAAACTGAAATTAATGATAAGAATAATAATAAGCTTTTAATTTTCATAATTGGGTTTTTAGATTAAAATAGCGATAGTGCTATTCTTCATCAGCCTTATTTTCTTTAATGAATATCTTGTTTAAAAGACTTTCGTTTGTTTCAGATTATGTTTGTAAGAATTCATTTAAAATACTGCTGGTCGTACCTTTAATTTTACTATTTACGAAATGACTTTTTATATTTTGAACTTCTTTGGTCAATGACGGTATAAAAAATTGTGCTTCATTTTTTGCTTCTACTTTTTTTGCTTGCAAACTTCTATTATATATATTGATAGTTGATGCTCCTAAATCTATCATTTTTTCTTCCTGTACAGTTTCATTTTCCTTCAAATGCTCCCTAACTAATGTACTTATGGTTATATTAAAATTGCTCAAAATAAAATTATAATTTCTATGAATTTTTACGGAAATATATTCTTGTTCAATATTTGAGAGTTTAATATTAAGAAAATTATTTTCAATGGTAAAATCAAAATCGTAGGTAGTCATAGTTTGTCCAGACGCGCTTCTTGGGTAGAAAAAGCTCTTAACCTTTATTACCCACAAGCTGTCCTTAAGTTTTTTGAAATTGATTATATGCGGATTTAAAACCTCACTTTCAAATGTATAATCTTCTACTTTTTTTGATGTAGCTTTTTTTAGTGCTGAATTTCCGTATTTAAGGATAGGGAAATGCGATGCCAGCTACGGTTGCTGTGCCAAAGACAAACTTTTCGATATTTAACCTAACTTTATTTATTGCCAACATGTTTGTATATGACTCATAGCGTGTTAACAGGTACGGACTTTTAGATTAATTCTGCAAAATGATCGGGCATTTACTCTGAATTGATTTACAAAATTATACCCAACCCCTAGAGCAGTACCAAAATATATTCGTTACAATTTGGACAAAACTTTATTAATTCCAAAAGGGCTCTCAAATTTAGGAAAGTACACTGTTTAAATTATTGCGAAGGGGTTTGTATAAAAATTGTTTTACTCAGACAGCGAAACCATATGGGTTGTTCGTCCGTCTTTTGAGCGAAGCTACAGTTTCTTTATCATCGTAAGTGATCAAGATTAATGTCATCTAATTTTTATGATAAACGCTTTGCAGAATGAATTGTATATGTTCTTAATGATAGTTAAGTGTATGTAATACTGCTTTGATTGTTTTATAGGTAACTACTAGACGTATATAATCGCAGAATAAACTGGTTGGTCATCATCATTATAATGTAAGTTGTTGAATGAAGCATTTGGCAGTTGCATGTTCAATTCTTTTATATCAGAGGAACCGTGTTTATATTGCAAAATTAACTCAGCAGGTACAGGATAGTCTTGACTAAGAGGTAACGTTTCAGTACTTATAAAGACATGGGCCTTTTGAACACCATCAATCAATTTTTCAATAGGGCCATAATATTTTTCATTCTGATAACCCAATACCTTTAAATCAATAATTTCCCAATTGTGGTGAGTTGGAATTATAACTTGATATTCGAAAAAGACTTTCCGTGCTTCAAATGATAAAGTTAGATAGTCCGTTTGTAAATTTTTAACATTAATTTGAAGCATCCCTATAACGTTCTCTTCAAGTTGTTCTACTAGAGTTTCAGAAGAATATTTTTCCTTTATTAAATCAGGTGTGCTTACTATATTTCGGAATAAGAAATATTCTTCTGAATTTTTTGTTGACAAATCTGTGTAATAGAAAAATGAATGATGATCTATTATAATCTTGAACTCGATATCTTCTATATTTTGAATTAGAGAAGCATGGTCTAAATTGACAGAATCCAACCCAATATAAAATTCAAATAGCCCCTCGCTTTTACTTATAAGAATTTTATTTTTTTGCATTATTATAGTAGATTCTTGTGTAGGAACTAAAGATATTGGAATCTTACCATCATTATAGTATTGATGAAATATTCTTAATTCAAACCATTTTTTATACTGTATTTCCATGATTTCTGGATAGGCCGGTAAAATTAAATACAACGGTTAAGTATAACAATCGTGGTGCTTGGCGCAGCGTGCGGCTTGAAGCAGCTTGAACTTTAGCCTTTGCCTCGGCACCAAATTATTCGACGATGCGTGAGTCTCAGAAAGGCAAGCCTCCACGAAATTGTCAGATACCAATATAGTTAATTATTTGCAGAGAATATTAAACTATTATTGCAAGAGCCATGATTTTTATACCATGTTAGTGGAAGTTTTTATTCCTCTATTAGCCTTCTATGATAATTTATTTGTCCAAGATGATAAGTTAAATGGTTTATCAAATGAACTAGTAAATATTCATTTGTTTCTACTTTAGGAAACTTTAAAATTGGATAATCTTTTTTTAATTCTTCGTTTGTAATAGAATTAAGTGATTTTTAACCATTTCTATTGTGTCATTTATACTTTCGATCAACTCTTTTCTTGGAACATTTTTTTGAGTAAATTCAAGTTCTCTATTTCTAACATAGTTTGTTTTACCAATTTCTTTTCCAATAAATGTGTGTAAGTTACCAATTAAATGTAGCGTTAAATTTCCTGCAGAATTAGAAACACCTTTTTCTACTCGCCAAATATTTTCTTCTTTTTTGTATAGTTCTATTTCAGTAATTAATTTGTTCAAGTCTCTTTCAAAAAAAAGTTGTTAATTCGTTCTTATTCATTTATTTAATTCTAGATATCTTTAAAAATCACCACTTACGTTTAGTATAAGAATAGTAGCGGATTTAGAATCGCTAACCTTCTACTGTAGAACCGACAGTAAATATAAAAAAGCGACTTTGATTAAGCACCAAAGCCGATATTATTTTTATACATTGTTACCTGCTGCCATTTTTTTCAGAAGTTCCTTTATGTTATTTTGTTAAATGTGGTTTTTGTCAATTCCAGGCTATCATTCCACAGACTTTTTTGAAAAACCTTGTTATAAGAATCAATAGATGTTTTAACAACTTTCCCATCCGAGAAATAAATTCCCTCCAAGTCTTTGTAATTTTCAGAATACGCTAGGTTTGCTAAATTTCTTCCTGCTTGAGTTGGTGTGTGTATGTTGCTTTTTAATAAGGTCAAAACAGGGAATACATTTTTCCATAAAAATCGCATAACAGGTGAATAAGTTTTGGCAAGTCCTGTTCCTGGTGTCATTCCTGGGTCATAGGCATTTACCCTAATGTTTGTTTTTTTTAATCGCTCTTGTAATTCATAAGTAGTCATTATGTTACACAATTTTGAAGTAGAATACCTTCTTTGTCCAACTATGTTAGGTTTTTCGGAAGTGTCTTTTGGGAAAGCAAGCTCTTGAACACTGGTATAAACTGGTGGTTCTATTGGTTTTTTGAGTGCTGGGTCGTGTGTTTCGCTAGATGTGAATATTATGTGGCCTTCATTTTTGATAAAGGGTAGCAATTGAATAGTCAAGGCAAACGAACCAAGATGATTTACACCAAATGTTTGCTCAAATCCATCGGCCGTATATTGTGTTTCGCCAATATTCTGTACTCCTGCATTATTTATCAAGATAGAAATGGAGTTGTTTTTTTCTTTGGCAAATGATTCTGAAAACTTTCGTATAGATTCTAAAGAAGCCAAATCCAATTCCAAGCATTTTAGGTTTTTATGACCTGTCTTATCTTTTATTTTTTCTATTATGTCTTTTCCTGCTCCAATATTTCTGGCAGGAATGATAATTAGTTCGTTTTTGGCAATTTGAGCCATTTGTAAAGCACACTCAAAACCAATTCCACTGGTTGCTCCTGTAATAATAATTGAATCCATACTTTTTTGTTTTCTATTAAAATGCTGAAGCAAAGTTCAGCACTTCAAAAGCAAAAACTTTTGCCATTTGGCAAATAATGAATTCAGATGCTTTTTCGAATCCTGCTTAACGATGATTGCGTGATTCCTAAATAAGAGGCGAGATAGGAAAGCGGTATTCTGTTGGCTAAATTCGGAAACTTTTCTAAAAAACTAAGATACCTTGTTGTAGCATCTTCGGCTAACATTGGACTTAGTTTATTAACCTTTTCAACCAATGCTTTTTCTGTTATTTTATAGATAATGCTGTCCCACTGAATGATAGTAGCTGACAAATCGTTGAGTGATTCTGTAGAAAATACAAGTAGTGAACAATCTGTTAAAGCCTGTACATATTCTGAAGAGGGAATTTTTTGATTGAAGCTGTTTATATCCACTGCAAAATTGTTTTCATCAACAAAGTATTTGGTGATTTCATCACTTTTGCTGTTATAGTAACATACCCGTAAAATACCTTCTTCAATAAAAGCTACTTGTTTTGGAATTTTTCCTGCTTCGGAAAAGTAATTCCCTTTTTTCAACACCAATACCTGTGCTTTTCTTTTTATCAAGTCAATTTGCTGTTGATTTAACTGCCCAAATTCCAACAGATAGTTTATTAATTTGTCCATAGTCACAAAGGTTGTCATTGCATTTTATTCGGAATTTGTCAAATGGCAAAAAAGTTGATCGATTTTTGTATTATAATTATTTGTACGTTTTGTATTATACTGAAATAGATTGACCCTTTTTTTAATTGTGGGCAACGGCTCTGTATAAGAACAGTAGGGCTGAAAATGAGCGCAAACCATTCGGTTGAACACAAGCCGAATTTTTTAATTTTTCTTATTATTTTTTTCTCTCAATAAGCCAAATTTAAAAATTTGGCGACTTTGCAAATAAACCCGAACCATTTGGTTAAGCAGCTAAATGCCCTATTGTTTTTATACTTTGTTGTGCGCTGGCTTTTTTCCAATCAGGCTTTTCATACGAGTTGGATATTTATGATTAAAGTAAAGTCCAATTCCAAAAACACCTAATATTAATAAAAATGGAAAAAGGAATTTTAATTCGGATTTCACATCGTCCATATCATATAAAATTTCGTTTTGCCCATTTGCAATTCGGAATACTTTTGGTTCGACATATGATTGTTCATTTTCTTTAACCCAAACCGCAACTTTCCCTGATTTATTCAGTTCGTTTTTTATACGTTCATAATTTTCATTTCTTCTACTTTGCTGGATATTTTTAAATACACCGTATTTTTTATTATCATTTTTAATAGCAAACCTTAATTCCGATTTTATGCTCTTATGTCCTCTTGAACTTACTTGATTGTAATAAGTCTCAACGAATTCAATTTCGCCGTTTCGTTCAATCAGAGATTTTTCTGTTGTGAATAAAGTTGGCGCAAAAAAATAGAAAGCACAACCAATACAAGCCATTCCGAACCAAAGCGCTTGTTGAGCATAAAAATCTTTCCACCATTTTTTATTAATATTCATTGTTTTTTTTAGCTTGCGCACAACGGTTTGGGTATGAGTAGTGCGGGAGGGAAGTTACCTTGCTCTCTGTCTAGCCTATAGCCAAATCTTGTGTTTTTCTTTTTACATTTTATTTTCTCAAAAAGCCAAATCAGAAGATTTGGCGGTCGTACCAAATATACCGAAACTTTCGAATAAACTAGAGCACCCGTATTACTTATACCCGTTGTTGGCAATAGTTAATTTTATTCATGTGTACGAAAATGTGAACTAAACTCTATCCGTTTTGGTCGAAATTTCAAATTTGAGCCAAGATTAATTGGGACAACATGAGCTGTATTATTTACTTTGTCATTCCTTTTCAACTCTACGAGATATTTTGATATCGGCAGTATCATTTCATTTTGATTGAATAATAAATCTTTGTCCTCGACAGTTGGTATAAAAATTTGATATGTTAGAATTCCATAAAAAATGACCAATGTATGTTTTGGATATAAGTAATTATTATTAAATTCTCTTTTCTTGAACAAAATTGCCCAAGGTTGAAGAAATCTTCTTTCACCTCCTAATTTTCGATATACTTGAAACAATGGATTATTGGTTTGATCAACACTATTTCCATCTAATAGCCAAGCCATTGTATTTTTGTAATCATTGAATTCAGTTTCTGGCATCATCCCGACACCGATTTTCATTAGTGATTTAAATGCATTTTGCGGTATATAGGAAGGTTGCTGAATATTAAAATGATATAATTTATTATTTGTATCTCTTTGAATACTTCTGGATTTTTTTTCCGGATTATTAAAACGAATTACAATATCTTTAATAGACCTTGCAAATATTTCTATTTCATCAGAGTTGTCCTTAAACTTGGGGAATCCCTTTTTTCCTTTGAGTGTTGCTAGAGAATTGAACACTCCACCTAAACCAGAGAGTGAAGTTTCGAGATTACCAAAATAGTTATTACAATTGTCACATTCATAATTTGAAAACAAAGTTTTGTTTCCCATAAACTCAGGAATTAGATGAGCTAAATTTTTGAACGAAGTTTGACTTTCATTCATACTACAAAACCGGCAAACTTTATCCTTTTTTTTCCCTAGGATCACTTTTTTACTTCGCTTAGCTGAAAGTACTTTCGATATAGAATAGGCTTCGTGGAGAGGCGATTTTTCAAATGTTGGTAAAACAACCTTAATATCGAGCATTAAAATTTTTTTAATTATTGCCAACGGTTTGCATAAG
>NZ_LRXL01000011.1 GCF_001637325.1 Cochleicola gelatinilyticus | reverse complement strand
TTCGTGTGTATACGTGTACGTTCCGTCAGGATTCACAACAACAGTTCCGTTAGCAGGATCCGTATTGTCCGTTACAGTAATCTCATCTCCATCTGGATCAAAGTCATTTGAAAGTACTGTTCCACTCACTGGAGTATCAACCAAAGTCGTATTGGTATCCGCATTGGCAATCGGAGCCTGGTTATCTGGTCCGTTCAATGGCAATACTTCAATATAAACCGTTGCCTGGTCACATGCCGATGGGTTTCCACCATCACACACTTCATACACAAAGGTATCCTCGCCTACATAATCAGCATTCGGAGTGTACGTATACGTTCCGTCAGGATTTAAGGTGACAGAACCATTAGTTGCGCCAGTAATTAAAGTATACGTCTCACTATCGGCAGGACCATCAGGATTCTCATCATTAGTTCCTACATCTCCACTTACAGGAGTGTTGACATACGTATTGTTAATATCATCGATCGCTAAGATCTCATTTCCGTCTCCATTTGGTGAGATCGTTAGGTATACCGTTGCTTGATCACAGGCACTTGGCGTACCATCATCACAC
>NZ_LRXL01000010.1 GCF_001637325.1 Cochleicola gelatinilyticus | reverse complement strand
TATGTAGGCTTATTGTTTTTATGCGTTGTTACGCGAAGTAGCGACCAATCACAGTGCGCAGTTTCTGCTTACGTTTCGCCGAATGATTGCGAACTCCTCCGCAGCGCCGCAAAGTTGAATCGATTATTATATTAGAATTACTATCGTTTTAAGCTTCTAAAACGCTCCGTTATCGTTCCGCTGCGTTCTGTTCTGATCAGTTGTTTTAAGTTAGATTGCGCACGGCTGAGTAAGAGTCCGAGCAACTTTTTTCCGCATTGCTCCGTAAAGATTGCGAACGCCAAAACTTGCTGGAGCTATTTTGTGTAACGTTTATGTATAAGAATAGTTGCGGGTTTGCGTGCGAGGAATTTCCGAAGGAAATTCAGACGTAGCAAACACGCAACTACCTTTGTTTTAGCACTAAACCGCAATTATTTTTATACGGTGTTGTGCACTGTTTTTATTTTTTCAGATACTGTTTAGCATCTCTTATATTCAATTCCGTTTCGTCAACTCCTTGTCCAGTTCTATTTTTATTAAAAGCAGGTTCATTAAGTCGGTCAAGTGCGATTAATATTTGAAAAATCGCAATTCCATTTTCATTTTCCAATTCAGTCACTAACCACTTTTTAAAATCCGTTATCAAATTCCGATTTCCGATTTTTGATAAACTCCAATATCCACTAACTCGCTCTTCTTCGGTTTTATAAATTCCAGAGTTCAGTCCGTCAACAATTATTTTTTCCAATTCAGTCGTTCTATATTCGGTCAGTTTGGATTCCGCAATTATTTCTTTTTCAAAATTCGAGTGAGAATTTCCGTTCTCTTTTTCGAAAATAAAAGCAACTTCTGTAAACTGTTCATTTGTTAATTTCATCACTGTTTTCAATTCGATGTAACGGTTTTCTCAAATAGTGCACAACGGTCTCGTATAACCGTCAGTTACGGATTTAAAGTTAATGATTTTCGGTTAAGAACTGACGTTAGCAATACCGAGTGGATTCGGACGTAGTCGAATCCGCCGTAATTGCGGTTATACATTGTTGTGCGTAGGCTTTTATAGGTTTTTACAGAAAACAATTTTTAATTTTTATTTACGATTTTCCCACAGTTAATTTCATAGTTGTTAAGTCTATAAATTAGTTCATCTTTCTGTAATTCAAATCCAGCTCTTATTGTTCCGTTTACACCTTTATCAGAAATTACAACCGAATAGAAAAGATAAGAGCTGTTTGGTTCAATTACTGTTTTCAATTTAGAGGGTTTATTTATATTTTCTTCAAGGAAACTTATTATATCCAATCCGTAATTTGGCAATTTTTCTTTCTCAAGAGTCATTTCGTCATTTGGTATGAACAACTTAAAGTTTATATCTGGCTCTGAATGTATCACAAATGAATCAGCTGAAAAATCTATTTCTAATTCCAGATTAGTAGATGCTTTATTAGTAATAGAAGTCCAAAATGTTACATATACAAATTCCTTTCCGTTTGTCGTTGTAAATCTTTGTCCTCCTTTTGGATAACTATTCTGAATCGTAAGGCCTTTATTAATTTCATTGCCATACTCAAATTCGGTATGAAAATTCTGCCCGATTATAGTATTAGAGAGCAGGAAAAGTGTGAAAACGATAATAAATTTCATTGGTCTGTTTGTTTTTCAGCTTACGTACAACGGTCTCGGCTATGAGTAGTTGCGTGGGTTAGCGTTTAACTTTGCAAGTACACACCAAACTGAAAATCCGCGAGGATTTTCAGAAGTAGGCGAGAACAAGCAATTACTTATAGCCATTGTTGTGTGTAGTTTTTTAAAAGTCTTCAAAAATTTGTTCCGTAGTTAGAATCTTTGATGTTAATATGTCGATTGTTTTATTATCATAAATTGGACTTTTGATTGTTCTCAATTCACTAACCATTCTATGAATTTCATTTTCGTTTTTCACAAAAATATATTTTACATCATCTGCCTTAAAGCGCAAACGATAATTTTTTAATTTTTCATTCGCTTTTTCCAATTCAGTTGAGTTTTCCATTTTTTCTTTACTCAAAGTTCCGTGTGGTGCTGATTTTCCTCCTTTAGATGGAATATACCTCCATTCTCTTTCATTGTAAAATTTTACATCTTTATGTTTAGTTCCTTGATGTTTAAAATCTCCAGTATATGGTTTTGAATACATAAGAAGGTTAGCCCAACTATTCATTATCTCTCCACCTATTTTTCTAACGTTTTCATCTTTAAGCTTATTTAGTTCAAGTGCATTTTCGGCGATAATACTTAATGGTTCTGCTACATATGAATCTTTATTTACGTATATAATTGGGTTTAACCTTTTTTTAATTCCCCATTCTTTTTTCATACCTATTCCATAATTGCCATAAGTATTTATATGATTGCTAATTTGTCCTAAAGAAATGTCGCAAAAACACGTCATAGGAATTCCGAAATTGAATCCACGAATCGAACGTGATTCATTTAGTTTTAAGTCTTCGGAACAATATCTCGGCTGAAATCCTCTTTTGAAAATTTCAGTTAAGTATTCCAGTTTAGGTGTAAAATGGAAAAGGCTATTTGAACTAATATTACTCATTTTTCTTGGTTGGTCAAATTACACACAACGGTTTGCATAAGAACAGTAAGCTGCAAAACAGACCGACTGTTCGAATTAATTTTAAAGATACTAAGAACTATTGAATTCCGAAGGAATTCAGAAGTGCGCTTATTGTTTTTATGCGTTGTTACAAATAGTTAACTCTTCACAATTTGTAATTCACTCCTAATTGTAAAACAGACGAATTAAAGTTTTGCCTTTCTAAAATACCGTAGTTATATCGTAAATTAAGTCCGAAATTATCATTCAGCAAATATTCCGCATCTAAACTAATTCCGAATTCAATTTTTTCTGAATCGTCATTTTGGATGAATTGTGTGTTTATTGGGTTCGTGTCATAATCTATCTTTCTGCTTAGTACATATCCAAACTGAGGTCCAAAACCTAATCCTAATTTTTCAGCCACTCCAAATTGCAATAATACCGGTAGTAAAAACATTGATTCATTAATACTTCCATCAGTTGAGGCGATAAATCTTGGGTCGTCAGGGTCAAAAATATTTAAATCTGAAAAATCTATATTGAAGTTGCTACCTTGTTGTGAAAATAATAATTCTGGTTTTAGTGTAAATTTCTCATTTAAATCAAGAGAAAGAAATGCGCCAATGTAAAATCCTATTTTTCCGCTGAATTCGGGTTGTAATCCATTGGAATTATTATCAATAAGACTTGAGTAATTTAGTCCTCCTTTAAATCCGTAATCCGTTGCTTCATTCTGCCCAACCGAAATCATTGAAATTAAAAGAATTCCAATTAGTGAAATTTTTTTTGTCATTTTTTTATTTAATTATTTGTAACGTTGTTGTGTATGGTTAGTTGCGTGGTTAAGCAACTAAATTAGTAAACAAATACGAACCAGAGAAAATTCCGAAGGAATTTTCCAAATAAGCACTTACCAAAGCAATTAATTATACACGGTGTTGTGCAACGTATTTTATTTAAACAGTTCATTTTTTAAAATCCGATAATTCAGATTCTTTTCTTTATTCCGAAAACTTTGGTTCTGTTTGTCAAAAGTTAGGTTTTCCGAATAAATTCTTTCGGATAATTCAAAAGTCAAAGTGCTGTCATTCAGCATTTCAGTTTGAGCTTTTTCCATATCTCCAAATCCAGCAACAGAATTATAAAATTCCGCTGTTAGTTTTCCGTTTTTCTCTCGAACAGTTAGCGATTTGGTTGTCGCAAAACTGTCGTCTATAATATTGAGTACAATTTCTCCTTTAATTCCGTTTCTGATTGTATTAGTAATTCCGAATGTCATATCCAATATTGGAATTGATAGTAATAAAATCGGAAGCAATTTTTGCGTTAAATTCCGCTTTTTTATGAGCAATCTTATAAGTCCGATTATACATAAGAGAATTGAAATCAGCCAAATTCCACTCGTTATAATATTCGGATAGAATTCAATTAAAAGAACGCTCAAAACATAAATTATTGGCAGAATTAAGTATTTCAGAAGTTCGTTTCTCATATGTTGCACAACGGTTGGGGTATGAGCCGGGAAGGACTGATTTACTCTTGTCTTCGATTCAGCTCAAGCCAAAGCCTTGTGTTTTGATTTTAAATTTTGTGTCCAAAAGCCAAATTCAAGGATTTGGCGACCAACCAAATATACCTAAATTTTCGAATTAGCACAGAATCCTGTCTGGCTTATAACCGTTGTTGTGAACAGTGGCGACCCACTAGAGTTAGCACGTGTCTTATACGAATTGCCTCAACGATTACGCGACACTTCGCAGCGCCACAATATTGAATCGAAACGATTGCATTAAATACAGCACATATTCGGCTTATAAAATTGAAGTTTTCTCTCAACTTTCCCCGACTTCAGTAAACCGACAATTATGTTATAAATACTGTTCTTTCGATTTTATAAGACGCGCCGTTCTCAATTCGCTGCGAACTATTTGGTTCCGATTATTTTTGGTGATTCAGATTACGTGCGGCTATTGAGTTCCGAGTACTTTTAGCGTTTATTTTCGTTTTAATTGACGAGAATTTTGAGTCACGGGAGCTATTGTTTACAACGGTTAAATGTATGGTTTGTTACGGAAAAAAGGGCAACCGATTTTCCGATTTTGACCGAAAGATAACAAAAGTGCTGGGAATTTTCGGCAGAAAATTCCGCCGTAATGAATTATACATATTGTTGGCATAAGTGGATTTATGTTTTACGTACCGAGATTGGTCGCATTGTAAATCAGTCCGACGTTATAGAGTAGGCGTGCGACACAGATTATAAATGCTAGAATTTAACGGACAAAAAACAAATCAGCCGTCAATTATTTTTTATATTTCCAGTATAGATTTCTTTTATTTTAGAATCAGAATTGTCCGCACAGATTGTCATTCCGACGTTGTTGGTTTGATTAGCGACGAACATTTAAACTGCCAAAATTTCACGGCCACGATAAAAATCCGCCGTCAACCTTTTTTCTTTTAAAATTTAGATTGGGATATTTTTCTTTTAAAAACCGTTAAAAAATCCGAGAGATATGCCGCAAAATATATTGCGCAACGCCATTAATGCCAACGGTTTGCATAAGAACAGTAAGCTGCAAAACGGACCGACTGTTCGAATTAATTCTAAAGATACTAAGAACTATTGAATTCCGAAGGAATTCAGATGTAGGCTTATTGTTTTTATGCGTTGTTATAAGTAGTTGCGCCGCCCAAGAGTAAGCACGCTTTGCTTAGATGCAGCCGTAACGATTACGTACTACTTCGCAGCGCTGTGAAGTATCATCGATATTATGGG
>NZ_LRXL01000009.1 GCF_001637325.1 Cochleicola gelatinilyticus | reverse complement strand
TGGTGGTGAACTAGAGCAATACGATATGTACGGCAGAGACTAGCTTTTGAATTGCAAGTAAACCTTCCACCCGTACTAACGGCTCCAACACCTTTAGAACTATGTGACTCGGAAGAGATCACAGGACCTAATGATGAGATCGAGCGATTTGATCTCACCAGCAAACGTACAGAGATCACTGGAGGGAACTTAAGTGTCACCCTTCAATACTATGCAGATCTAAATGATTTTATGGCCGATCTTCCTATAGCTACGCCTACTGCGTATGAGAATGTAGAAAACCCGCAGACCATTTACATACGTGCGGAAGACATCACTACAGGCTGCGTGGTACAGGACCAAAGCATCACGTTAGATCTGGTGGTCAATCCACTTCCTTCTCCTGCCACGCCCACACCTTTAGAGGTCTGTGATCTAGATAATGACGGATTTGCTTTCTTTACTTTGACCGATAAGACAAACGAGATCATAGCTGGAGAACCAGGAGTTGTTATTACCTACCATGAGACCCAAACCGATGCGCAAACAGGTTCCTTTGCATTGACCAGTCCGTATGAGAATATTACCGCCAACACCCAAACGGTGTATGCCCGAGCTACCTTCCCCCTTCTTGGTGGAGGAACTGGCTGCTTTGCGGTGGTGCCTTTAGAACTTATCGTACACCCAACCCCGATACTTCCTTTGGAGATCGATGCTATTGTATTGTGTGATGATGATGCAGATGGGGAAGCACTTTTTGATCTAACGGTCAATGAGGCCCAGATCTACGGTTCTCAAGACCCTGCAAACTTTACCCTTACCTATCACACGAGTCTTGCGGATGCTCAAAACGGAAATGCTCCTATAGGAAACCCAGAGAGCTATACCAATATGGGCAACCCGCAAACAATCTGGGTGCGTTTAACAGATGTGGCTGCTGCCACGGGATGTTCCCGTGTGGGCTCTTTTGAGATATCGGTATCACAAGGTCCCAACCTTACAGCTCCTACTCCCTATGTGTTGTGTGATGATCTAGGAGCGCCCAATGACGGGCAAACTACGTTTAACTTGATCTTAAAGAATGATGAGATCACTGGAGGAGGGCAACCCAATCTTGTGGTTCAGTATTTTGAAACTCCCGAGGATGCTCAAAATAATACCAATGCGATCACTCCTGCCGACACCTATATAAATGAGATGGGCAATCCTCACGTGCTTTATATCCGTGTGGAAGATGCGATTACGGGCTGTGTAGAAACAGACCTTACGTTGACCTTGGTTGTGAATCCTAATCCAGAGCCACAAACCCCTGTGGATCCTCTTGTAATTTGTGATGATCAAGACCCTAATACAGATAATGTTTTTGATCTTACCCAAAAAGAAGCAGAGATTTTAAATGGGGAGAATTGGGAGCTTAGTTATTATCAGAGCTATGCAGATGCGGTGTCGGGCGATCCGCTTCTTGCCATTGTTGATCCGCAAAACTATACGCTAGAACAAACCTCACAGACAATCTATGTGAGAGCGACCAATCAAAGTAGTGGTTGTTTTGAGATCGTAGAAATACAAATTATCATAAGTCCATTACCCGATGATAGTGCACAGATCGATGATCTTACTAAGTGTGAGGTCAACAGCAATGGAACCGATGTTTTTGATCTTACCCAACAAGAGCAACAGATCTTAGGAGATGAGCAGTTCGATTTGGGGTATGAAGTTACCTATTACACCACTGCGGATGCAGCCATGGCAGGAACCCCTAACATTGGAAATCCTACGGCTTATACGAATCTGACCAATCCCCAAGAAATCTTTGTGGGTATTGAAGACCCTCAGACGGGTTGCTACATTGGGGGAGCGCAATCGTTTATGATAGAGGTGTTAGAAGGAGCGCAGGCGTTTGCTCCTACACAACCCTATGTGCTTTGTGACAGTGTGGGTGAGAACGACGGGATCACCGAGTTCGATCTTGGCAGTCAGTCGGAGGTGATCTTAGGAGGACAGGACCCAGCGAATTACACGGTAACGTATTATGAAACCCCTGAGACGGCAGAGGAAGGTACCAATGCCCTGCCTAATCTATATTTGAATATTATCAATCCACAGATCGTCTATGTACGAGTGACCAACAATGACACAGATTGTTTTGCTACTACCGAGTTGATTCTTCAAGTAGAGCAATTGCCACAACTTACGTTATTGGATGAATACCGTTTGTGTTTAGACGCTAATGGGAATCCGATTCCAGAAGAATTTGGAGGGGCTTCTCCACCGGTGATCGACACAGGACTTCCTGCAGCAGGCTATAGTTTTGTTTGGGAGGTAGACGGTGTGGTTTTAGAGGGAGAGAATGGACCTTCCATTACAGCGACCACTAGTGGGAGTTATACGGTTACCATTACCGAGGCAGACTCAGGATGTACCACTACGGTGACCACCACCGTGATCGAATCATCTCCACCGATCACTTACGATGCGATCTTGGTCAATGGTGCATTTGCAGACAGTCATACCATTGAAGTAACGGCAGAAGGTATTGGAGCAAATGAGTATGAATATGCGCTGGATGATGGAGCATTCCAAGATTCGAATATCTTTGAGAATGTACAGGCAGAAACGCACATGATCACTATTCAAGATAAGAATGGATGTGGAAGTGTAACTTTCGAAGTGGGAGTCATAGATTACCCGCTGTACTTTACTCCAAATGAAGACAACATAAACGATACTTGGAATATCATTGGTATTGGAGAGCAGGACCCTTCGGCAAAAATTTATATATTTGATCGCTACGGAAAACTGCTAAAACAGATAAGCCCTACTGGAAATGGATGGGATGGTACTTTTAACGGAAACCCGATGCCTTCAAGTGATTATTGGTTCCAGATCGAATACACCGAACAAGAGGTCCAAAAAGAATTTAGAGGACACTTTACATTAAAAAGATAACTCAACCCTCGTTAATAAAATAAAAAGCCCCCGA
>NZ_LRXL01000008.1 GCF_001637325.1 Cochleicola gelatinilyticus | reverse complement strand
GTTCTTATGCAAACCGTTGTACGCAATTTATGAAAACCGTAATTCACATAATAATTTTGACATTTATAACAGCTTCTTGCCAACCTCAAGAACTGAATGTGAATATCAAAAATGTTGAAATTAATATTCCTGGAAGTCCAGGACCTTGGCTGAAATACAACGATAATTTTTATTGTTACTTTAAAACTGACAATGACAAATTTAGTTCAGGTTCTAATCATCAATTTTACATTCTTGATAAAGACGGTAAAATAAAATCTCAAATTGATGTTCCAAAAAAACTTCAAACCTTTTATTACGATTTGTACATCAAGAACGATACAATATTTACAACGGAATATTATGACCATAACACTTTTTATCTTGACCAAACAAATAACACTTGGATAGAGACAAAAAAAGGAATTGATTTATATTACGATGATAAAGACTATTCTGTTTATTCTCTCGATTTTGGAGAATGGGGTGGCGTAACTTGGTTCAAAGACAAACAAACGGGTAAACAATATGAAATTGGAGCAACATCGCCAGTAATCAATAAGTTAAATAACCATTATTATCTAACAACAGGTATATCCGTTTTGAAAATTAAAGACCCAACAGAGTTGGATGAAAGTAAGGAGCCTTACGATTATAAAAAAGCTGTTGCTGACCTTGAAAATAGATATCGAAGAGAAGGGAATTATTCTACAAATGGAGCGGAAGTAATATTTGAATACAAAGATAATGACTATTTCAACCCAACTTTCTCAATAGCAACATCATTCATTTCAAACGAGAAACTCTATCATTTATACAAAGACAGTATTTCAACCAAAATTGGAACAATAGAGAACAAAATGTTAGTTCCATTTTACGAATTTAAATCTATAATCAGACCTTTTCAATGGAATTACGATACAAGAAACCCAATTCAAAATAACAACTTTCAATCTGTTCAATTCCGAACAGACAAGGATTCTGTTTACGGAATTATAGAAATTAACAAAAATGATTTTAAAGTCACTCAATTCAACAATATTTATAAAGAACCAGTATTTGGCGAAAATAAAATGAATAATTGGGTTGAAAATACTTTTGATAATTATTATTCAAATTTTAGCTCATTGACTTTAAACCAAATAGACAAAGTTGAGGAAGAGATAAATGCAACGGATATTACCCAAAAACATAAAATTTCAACTTATCGACTTGATGGTCGAGATGTTAATACGCCTAGAATTTATAGAAAAATTGAGAGTAAAGAATTAAGGCTATTAACAATATATTACTATTCAAAAGACGAAAAGAAAATAGAGTTAGTGAAATTTGAATGGGGAAAAAACAGAAACAAAAATCAAAGTATTAAAGATGCTGTTGCTTCAATGAACAATAGCGAAATGGAAGAAACACTTTACAAACAAAAATTTGACTGGATTTCAGATTACCTCAAAGGCAAATTAGGAGAACCTAACGACTTGCAAACGGACAAAAATAGTACTGAACAAAAATGGAAAAAAAATAACAAAATTATTGTATTAGAATATAGCAAAAGAGATGTCGAACTAACGATTTATAGCGAATAAAAAACTGCGTACAACAACGTATATAGCTCATAGCTAATTAGTTGCTTAATCAAAGTTAAGGCATATTTGTAAGTCCGCCAAATTTTTTAATTTGGCTTATTGAAAAGAAAAGGTAATAAGAAATTAAAAAATTCGGCTCGTGGTTAACCGAAAATTTATCGCTAATTTGCACGCTACGAGCCATATACACGACCGTTAGCATAAATTGCTCCGAAAAAATCCATCGGATTTTATTCAGTCGCAATTTATTGGAGAAGAGACATAGACCGAACCGAGCGTTACCTGAAATAGATTATGCAAAAATAGGATGACGGAATTGAAAAAATATGAATTCTAAATTATACGGAATTTAATTCGGAACGGAATCTAAACTTTGTAATGCGGCAAGCTGGAATCGTAATGGCGAAACGGAATTATTACGTGAAATTATTGCGGTAGTGCGCAATCGATACGGCAATACGCAACTGTTGCTGGAGCAGATTAACGGGAACAGTATGTGCTTACTCGCATGTGTCACAAAATATGCTAACACCGGCTATAAGTAATGCGGGCAATATCGTTTAATCGAAAGTTTAGGTATATTTGGAAGACCGCCAAATCTTTTTAATTTGGCTTTTGAAATAAAAAAAATAAAAACAAAACAAAAAGATTTAGGCTCGTGACGGTTCGAAAAGTAAGTACGCTTTCCTCCCGCACTCCTCATAGCCCAACCGTT
>NZ_LRXL01000007.1 GCF_001637325.1 Cochleicola gelatinilyticus | reverse complement strand
CACATAATCCAGGCGTATCAACCATAGGGATCGTTAGGTTTTCCATTTCTGGAGTATCCATACGTGGCATTGGGTCAGGAATATCACAATCGATGGTTTCAAGAAGGTTTCCTGCTGGTCCTACTTGTAACACTTCCATAACATTATTCATTCCAGATTGATCACCCATAAAGCTTTGTCCACCACGTTGTGCAGCGTAAACGGCTCCGTTATCGCCAGATTGCCCAATTTCCATAAAGTTAGCACCTTCGAATTGTTTGGTAACTAAATCGTTTTCTTCACCGATCTGAACACCAAGCGCACTATCATCGCCATCTTGTTGCATCCAGGCCTCGTTGTTAATGTTATTCTGAATTAAAGAAGCCGAGTTATTGTTTCCAGTTTGTTCTTGAAGTGCACTATTGAAATTATCTAGGATGGTAATATCATTAAACGCGTTCTGCACCACCAAGGCGTTATTGTTATCACCCGTTTGAACTTGCTTTGAAGTATTAGAGGTGGCAAAGTCATTACCAGATGATGCCGCAAAGTCGTTAAATTGATGTGATTCTGCAGTGTTTCCAGCCCCTGTCTGAGATTGAAATGCTACATTTCCTATTGAAAAAGTAAATTGAGTGCCAATTTCCGTATTCAAAACGTTATTAGTCGCTGTATACAATCCACTTAGTGCGGTTGCATTAAATGCTGTGTAACTTCCTTGATTTGCCAAAGCGTTATTGGCAGCACTACCAGCAACACTATTAGTCTGTCTTTGGTTGGCATAATTAGAAGCTCCATTTACCTGAATTACTTCCGCATTATTCTCTGAAACTCCGGTTTGAATGATATCTGAAATATTGATATATGGAGAAAATAAACTTATATTTTCTTGCGTTACAGTTGCGTTTTGATTTTGACCAGCGGAAACAATAAACGATTTGTTAATACCCACTCCACTCTGATCTACATCAGCAGTATTATTACCTAAACCAGATTGCTTAACATCCGAATAGTTCCCTGCTCCTGTTTGAAAAACATCTGCATCCGAATTATTTCCATCCTGCTCTACATAAGACATCTGTCCTGTACCTTCTTGTTCTACACGAGCATTGTGTCCCGGAGAACCGTCCGGTGCAGAATTTTGGTCGACCTTGGAAGCGTGTCCGCTACCCGATTGAAGAGATAAGGCTTCGTTATTAT
>NZ_LRXL01000006.1 GCF_001637325.1 Cochleicola gelatinilyticus | reverse complement strand
ATGCAACAATATTTTTGATTCTTATAACCCCTTTATTTCCAGAAAAAAAAAGAAAATTTTATTTGTAGGAAAAATATTGTTAAAATATTTGTTTTATTAGACATAAGCAAAGTTTAATACGACCAAACACACAAATATGGGGATAATTAAAACTTGTTAAAGTTTTGTTAAAAAAATAAATTTGTTTTAATAATTTAGAACATGTTATTAAAGAATATTTATATAAGAATATAAATTAAAACATCTTAAATAACTGCAGATCAAATAGTTTTATGAAAAAGTTTGAAATTTTATAAAATTCTTTTTGATTAAATTGATTGTAATTCAATTCTTACTTTTTTAATTAAAAATATTTCATTTATAAGAACTTAAATTCCGCTTTTATTTTAAATAATTATTTTTTCAGATTATAAGAGAATACCTCTATAAAATTTTAAAAAAAATTATCTCTAAGTATCTTATAAAAAAAAGAGGACGTTTCCGTCCTCTTTTTCATATTCAATTAATGAATAATTACTAGCAATCTGCACATAATCCAGGTACATCAATATCTGGAATGTTAAGATTTTGCATGTTTGGAAGATCCATTGGATCCATATTTGCAGGAATTTCGCAATCGATCGTTTCAAGTAAGTTTCCAGCCGGTCCTACTTGTAATACTTCCATTACGTTATTAGTACCAAATTGATCACCAATAAAACTCTGTCCACCACGTTGTGCTGCATATATAACTCCATTTACACCACCTTGACCAACTTCCATGAAGTTAGCACCTTCATATTGCTTGGTAACCAAACTATTTCCTCGTTCTGTTTGAACAGCTAGTACCTTGTCATCACCATCTTGTATCATCCATGCTTCATGACCATCACCGTTCTGAATTAAAGCGGCTATGTTGTCATCACCAGTTTGAACTTGTAATGCACTGTTGTCGTCATTAAATGTACCACCTTGATCAAACACGTTTTGTATAACAAATGCTGTGTTGAAATCTCCTTCTTGAATTTGTTTCGAATATCCAGGGTATGCGTTAGTTCCATCAGACTCACCATATTGAGCAGCTTCGGCTACGTTACCTTGTCCAGTCTGGCTTTGAAACGCTACGTTATTAATTGTACCATCCGATGGTGCAGGTCCAATTGTTGGAAGGACAGCATTAGCTTCAAAAAACAAAGGCAATACTGGGGATAGTGCCGCACCATTTGTGCGATCTCCTTGATTTATTAACGCCACGTTGGCAACTCCACCACTCACATTATTAACTTGTCTTTGATGCGCATAGTTAGTAGTACCATTTTGAACTACCATACCGTCATTCGCTCCAATACCGGATTGTGCTAAATCTGACTTATTCTCTGTACCAAATTGATCAACAGTAGCACTATTTTCTCTGTTCACTTGATCTACAAAAGATTTATTCCCAGTACCATCCTGATCTACATCAGCAGAGTTGTTAGCCACAACTGAAGCACCACCACCACTTTGTTGTACATCAGAATAGTTACCATTACCATTCTGTAACACATCAGCATCTGAACCAGAACCCGTTTGTGCTACATAAGACAT
>NZ_LRXL01000005.1 GCF_001637325.1 Cochleicola gelatinilyticus | reverse complement strand
TAGGAACTAATGAATTCCGAAGGAATTCAGAAGTGGGCTTATTGTTTTTATGCGTTGTTACAAATAGTTAACTCTTCACAATTTGTAATTCACTCCTAATTGTAAAACAGACGAATTAAAGTTTTGCCTTTCTAAAATACCGTAGTTATATCGTAAGTTAAGTCCGAAATTATCATTCAGCAAATATTCCGCATCTAAACTAATTCCGAGTTCAATTTTTTCTGAATCGTCATTTTGGATGAATTGTGTGTTTATTGGGTTCGTGTCATAATCTATCTTTCTGCTTAGTACATATCCAAACTGAGGTCCAAAACCTAATCCTAATTTTTCAGCCACTCCAAACTGCAATAATACCGGTAGTAAAATTATTGATTCATTAATACTTCCATCAGTTGAGGCGATAAATCTTGGGTCGTCAGGGTCAAAAATATTTAAATCTGAAAAATCTATATTGAAGTTGCTACCTTGTTGTGAAAATAATAATTCTGGTCTTAGTGTAAATTTCTCATTTAAATCAAGAGAAAGAAATGCGCCAATGTAAAATCCTATTTTTCCGCTGTAATCGGGTTGTAATCCATTGGAATTATTATCAATAAGACTTGAGTAATTTAGTCCTCCTTTAAATCCGTAATCCGTTGCTTCATTCTGCCCAACTGAAATCATTGAAATTAAAAGAATTCCAATTAGTGAAATTTTTTTTGTCATTTTTTTGTTTAATTATTTGTAACGGTTTGGGTATGGCTCGTAGCGTGTTAAAAGGTACGGACTTTTAGAATTAGCACGAGCAGAAATTTTCACATTTTGTTTTTAATTTTCCGTACAAAAGACAAATTTAAAAATTTGGCGGATTTGCAAACTTTCCCGAACCTCTCGAGCCAACCTTTGCCTAGCTATGAGTTATACCCGTTGTTCTAAGCCGTTTTTTCAGATGTCTATTTTTTCCTTTGAATAACAATAGTATCTGGCTTTTTATTCAAGAATCGTTTTCCAGCTCCATCATACCGGTTCCATACAGTCTGCACCGTATCTGTTATAAATCCTGATTTTTCAAAAACCAATCGTGAAACTGTATTAGGATTTTTTGTAAGGATAAAATAACCTGAACTGTCAGTAAACACAAACTTACGTTCTACATTATCTTCTATAACCTTAACATCGCGCAATGGTTGATTAGTTTCGTCAACTGTTACCCCGTGATAATATTCAACTGATTTACAGCCGAATGATGAAATTATAACGCAAATAATCAAAAATTTTTTCATCTTATTTCTAATTTTGATAACCAAATTAAACTTATAACGTCCTTCGCACTCGCAACTCTTCTTTCGTAAAAATCGTTAGGACGATATCCATCATAATATTTCATCAAATCAATTTCTCCAATTTTAGGGTACGAATTTTCATTCGTTACATTTTGCAGTAAATCGGAAGTATCTTTATGTTCTTTCGAATAGCTTTGACCACCATAGGCTAATAATATTTCATGACCGATTTCGTGAGCAGATGTCTCAATAAAATCTTCGTTAGCATATGAATTGTTTTGATATACCCAATCGTCATATTTTAAATACCCCACTTTATAAAACAATTTTCTTGAAAGTTCCCAATTATGAGAACGGGTAAAATTAGTTTCTTTTGAATTTGTGAAGTAGATTATTTTAGGAGCTTTCATTCCTTTATCATCCGCTGTAGCGATTACAGATATTTTCCAATCTTCTCCATTAATAAGTGTTTCTGTAACGTTATCGGCGGTTCTACTCCAGTACTTGTTAATTCCACTCAACGCCATTCCTTCTAATTCATTATAATTTTTTGTTCGTTTAGATATTGGTTCGAAGCCTTGATCTTCGATTACATTTTCAGGAATATTTTTTGCTTTATTGATTCCCTTTTCCCCACCATCACGAAGATTAATCTTTAGATAGATAACCATTTGTTTTATATTTCTCTGAATATCAACATCAACCCATTCCACTTTCTTCGCAACAATATTGTCAATTGACAGTATGTTATATTCTTCCTTTTCTTCGAACCAAACAGTGACTTTTAAGCTTAATGGATCATTTTTTAATGAATATGTATTTAAATTATCATTATTATCGAAACCATCCCATTTCCATTCATGTATGCCTACGGATAGCATATCACCTTTGGTAATTTCTTCACTATAAATGGTGCTGCCGCTTTTTCTAACTTCTATTAACATTTTTTCGGCCGGATTTTCCATGACTTCTATATCAAAATTCAA
Organism: Cochleicola gelatinilyticus; assembly: GCF_001637325.1. Classification (GTDB taxonomy): domain Bacteria; phylum Bacteroidota; class Bacteroidia; order Flavobacteriales; family Flavobacteriaceae; genus Cochleicola; species Cochleicola gelatinilyticus. The sequence goes on along the minus strand of NZ_LRXL01000005.1, from coordinate 5,865 downwards.
ATTATTTTCCTCCGATTTTCCATTATAATCCTTTATTCCCAGCGGCACAATCGTTCCATTTTTTAGAAACGACTTAACCGAAATATTCCTTTGAATAGGTTCTTCTTGTTCAATGTTTGTTAAAGGAGTCGTGTTTGGATAAGTGACTCTCCAATATTCAGAATGTTCTGCGCCAGTGAGTGAGTCCTTAAATCCTGCTGCGGTAATAAACAATTCAATTGAGAGTGGTCGCTTTGTGTCGCTATTATAATTTAACTTATATTCTATGCAATGAGCATCATTGAATAATAATTTTCTTGTTTTTGAGATAAAGGTTGTCGGGGTTAGGTGCAATTCAAATTGTTTTGTCATATTGGGACTAATCATCCATTCCATTAGATCCGTATTTTTGTCTGCTTCCAATGTGATACTGATACCTTTAAAAATAGGGTTTCCTGAGGGTCGGTTGTTGTAATCGGCTTTCTGATCAAAGGCAAAATTCCACTTTAGTACATTAGATACTCGATCATCAACAATTAGTTTTGATTGAATACTCATTTAGGTTTGTTTTATTGGGGGAGAATGCATCTATAAAGTTACATCATATTGTTTGATGAAACAATTTTTCTTGAAAATGGCTTAGAACGGTTTGGTTATGAGTAGTGCGGGAATAAAGCGTACTTAATGTTTGAGCCGGCACTAGCCAAATCTTGTGTTTTTGTTTTTAATTTTATTTACATCAAAAGCCAAATCAGAAGATTTGGCGAACTTACCAAATATACCGAAACTTTCGATTAAACAATATCACCCGTATTACTTATAACCGTTGTTATGCCACGTTGTTTTGCGATTTAATTTTCTTATATAACTTTTTATAGCCCTAACTTTTTATCCTTTAGATCCAAAGGTGGTAGTCCGATTGAAATTCTATTACTATCAACTTTCTTTAAATCATCAATCATATTCTCATACCCGCCATCTTGCTTTGTGTATGTACCATAAATTTGTGGCTCGCCATTATATAAATAGAATTGGTCTATCATAGTTCCAAGAGTTCGTGGTGTAGCTTTTCCATTTTTTACGAATTCCTTGACCTTAGGCACAAAATAATTCATTCGGATACTATCATCCGTATGAAGTAGAAACAGACCTATATCAATGTGATTATGATCCAATGAGAATGGTCCGTACGTTTCGTTGTTTGGATAACCTATACTTTCAAAAAGTTCAATTAGTCTTTTTTCATGCACTTTATCAATACTATCTTGCTTATCGCGATTGTTCTCGTAAATATTTCTATTCACACGGTATTTTTGGTCAGCAGCTTTCATTGCAATCAGTTCATGACGTAAATTAAAGTCTACATTTTCCATAAATTGTTCTCGCAACTTATCATAATCTTGCTCCAATAACTGACCATATTTTGAAGTCATAAATTCGTTAAAATTCGGATTGTTTTGATATATGGTTAATTCTCTACCGCTTAAAATCAATTTTTTGGCGTACTCCAAGGTTAAATCATACTTTTTCAGAATGGCCGTTGTTTCTGCAAATTTTCCAATTTCATTATACGTTGGAGTTGTTATCGGTTCGCAAGATTTAAAAGCCATTTGGTAGAATTCAAAAGCCTTTTCGTAATTCTTTATTTGAAACTCGTAATCCGCTTTATAAATTGATTGATAATAATCCGTAATGTAATTGCAATCGGATTTTTTATCTTCGGAGCAACTGAAAAAAGTTAATAGAAATAATATTGCGAATGATCTCATAATTTTTTCTCCAATGTGGCATAACGGTTACGTATAAGAATAGTGCGGTTTTGTGTGCGAGGATTTTCCGCAGGAAAATCAGACGTTACAAACAAGCAACGACCTTTTGATTAAGCACTTAACCGCAATTATTTTTATACTGTGTTGGGCAACGTTTTTATTAATTCCGCTTTTTTACTTTTTTCAGCGTGTGTCATTGCGATTATAAATTCAGTCAGTTTAATTGTGTCCATTTCTAATTGTCCAAGTTGTATATTCAATTCTTGAAAATCAAGAGCTTCATTAATTTTACTCATAGCTTTATGAAATTTTCCTTTCCTTTTAGAAGGCTTGAAATCATCTGGCACTAAAAGACAAATAAAATGTTGTCCATAAACATTTACTGCAAAAGCATCTTTAATAATTTCCCAATTTATAAATTCGTCGTGAGTCGTTCTATCATAAATTCCGATTTCATTAATTACTACTTGAGGTCTTTTGTCAAACAAATGGAAAAGTCCTACTGGAATTGCTAAACTAAAAAAGCAAGTTCCTATCCAGCCCATTATTCGGTCAGTTTCAGTTCCGCCATCTCTATTAATCATCCATATTCCTGCCGCAATTAATGGCGCAGCAAGTAGAAATAGTTTCAGAACTTTTTTCTTTGATTTATATAATTTGATTTCGGTCATTTCTCAAATGTTGCCCAACGGTTTGGGTATGGCTCGTAGCGTGTTAAAAGGTACGGACTTTTAGAATTAGCACGAGCAGAAATTTTCACATTTTGTTTTTAATTTTCCGTACAAAAGCCAAATTTAAAAATTTGGCGGATTCCCAAAAACGCCTGAAACCTTCGATTAATCCACGACTTAGCTATGAGTTATACCCGTTGTTATCTCTTGTTTTTTTATTTTCGTAACAATTCATTTTCAAGATTAATTTTTATTCCTGTCGGTAGATAAAATAATTGCTTGGCATCAGACATTACATCCATTTTTAACAATCCATAATCAGAATTGAATAAGAACGGTCCATTCGGATGAGAACCAAATTCTATTGTCTCATAAAGATCAAACGGAAATTTTGAGATTTCTTTATTTATATATTTTTCGGCTCCAATTAGATTATGTCTTTCGCCAAGTATATAAATAGCTTTCTCGTACTTTACAAACTGCAATGAGCCATAATTATCTAAACTATCTTTTAGACCAGTATAACTAAAGAATATTGTTGAATCACGCTCAGTTTTTTGGAGCATTATTTCAATTTTTTGTTTTAAAACTAATTCCTGCCAATTAATTGTGTCAAGTCCGTACACATAAAAAACTCGTTTTTGTTTGGATATCGCAAAACTCTGCTTTGGCTTCTTACCAAATCCAGTATCCATTTCTTTTCCCATTATTGAAATTCCAAAAATTGTTAATCCAACGAAACCAACAATTACGGTTGCAATCAGAACTAATAGTATGTGAAATATTTTTTTCAAAATAAGAGATAACGGTTGGGCTATGAGGAGTGCGGGAGGGAAGCGTACTCACTTTTCGAACCGTCACTAGCCTAAATGTTTTTGTTTTGTTTTTATCTTTTTATTTCAAAAGCCAAATCAAAAAGATTTGGCGGTCTTCCAAATATACCGAAACTTTCGATTAAACGATATTACCCGTATTACTTATAGCCAGTGTTAGCATATTTTGCGACACATGCGTGTAAGCACATACTGTTCCCGTTAATCTGCTCGAGCAACAGTTGCGTTTTGCCGTATCGATTGCGTACTACCGCAATATTTTCACGTATTGATTGCGTTTCGCCATTTCGATTCCAGCTTGCCGCATTATAGAAGTCAGATTCCGTTGCATATTAAATTCCGTCAAATTTAGAATTCATATTTTTTTCAATTCCGTCATCCTATTTTGCGCAATCTATTTCAGGTAACGTTCGGTTCGGTCTATGTCTTTTCTCGAATAAATTGCGACTGAATAAAATCCGATGGATTTTTTCGGAGCAATTTATGCTAACGGTTTGGGTATGGCTCGTTGCGTGTTAAAAGGTACGGACTTTTTGAATTAGCACGAGCAGAAATTTTTACATTTTGTCTTTAATTTTTACCTGCAAAAGCCAAATTTAAAAATTTGGCGGATTCCCAAAAACGCCTGAAACCTTCGATTAAACCACGACCTAGCTATGAGTTATACCTGTTGTTGTAAGCCGTTTTTTTATTCATAATAGTAACCCCATGTCTGTTTCCAAAATTTAGAAAGCCATCTTGTAAAAGGGTTTTTCCTTTCAAGTCGAACCACTTTTCCTTCTCTAACCACCAAGTTCTTAGAATTTGAGAAGTTTATTATTGAAGTTTCAACTGGATTACCTAATATATAAACATAATCTCCATTTTTAATTTTCCAATTATCCTGTTGTTGAATATAAATTTCTTTTCCATCAGAATTTGTATATTTTTTTTCAGTTAATATTTTGAAAATGCGCCCTTTTCTTATCTCATAGTAATTTTCTTTTTTGGTAAGTTGATACTTTCCGTCCTCAATTGTTTCTGCCTCAACTGTTACAGGGTTACCTAATTCAGGTTCGCTATATTCATTCTCTCTCTGAATTTCGATAATTCTGCCGTCAATCAATTCAGCTTCTTTGATTTTTAATTTCTGAGACCTTAGTTCTTTCAGGTATCTGTATGCATCTAAATCAGGTACTATGTTTTCATTTGCTAGTGTAAAAAACCTGTTTTCAGTACCATCTAATTTAAGTATCATTACTCCTTTATCTATGAAGGCTTCATTACAAAGGATTTTGTCTGAGTTCCTATCAATTAATAACGATTTAGCTTCTGGAAAGTAATCCCATTTTCCTACCTGTACCTTTCCATTTTTTGATAGAATTAACTCTTTATTCTTTTTAAAGATGAGCTTTTGCATTTCAAGTTCTTCATCAATTAAAGCCCAAGGTTTATCAATAAGAATTGAGGTCTTGTCCAACGACAAACTAAAGTTATTTAACTGCTTTGCTATACTCTTAAGATATAGTTTCATATTGTCTCATTAAATGGCTTACAACGGGTAGGGTATGAGTAGTGCGGGAGAAATCTTTCCTTAATTTTTTCGAGCTAGCACTAGCCAAATCTACTGTTTTCTTTTTATCTTTTTTTGTTCAAAAAGCCAAATCAGAAGATTTGGCGGATTAACCAAATATACCGAAACTTTCGAATAATCAATAAAACCCGCATTACTTATAACCGTTGTTATCTCGCGTTATTTTAGCGTAAGGTCTTCTACAAATGGGTTATTAGTTTTGGGGTAGTTATCCACAGGCAATAATATTTCACTTATTTGAATTTTATCTTCGCCATTTTCAACAATATTTTTTGAGTGCTGGGCGTACATAAATCCTATTACAGTGTCACTCCTGTTCTTAAATTTAAATTCTAAAGAGTTGTTTTTAATATTATAGTTATCAAAACTCAAAAAATCTGCTTTTTCTTTAACCTTATGACTTATTACAGTAAAGTCAAATGAGGCTAATTTACCTTCCCGTTCAGGATTAAAATGATAACTAATTAATCCGTCGTATTCATCTGTATCAGAATTTTTTTTAATTTTTAATGTATAAAACAGGCTCTCAGTACTATCAAGAACTTTATTATTATAAACAAAATTTTGACATACAATCGTGTCCTTATTTTTGTTGATATAAATTTCTACCTCATTTGTTACATTATTACCCAAATCATAAACCATCATTTTTCTTTCAAATTCATATTCATTTGTTTTTTTAAAATTTAGGTCCGCTTCTTGTTTTTCTTTACAGCCACTGCTAACTGCAAGTACAATCACTGAACAAAATAGTATTAATAAATGTTCAAATTTTTCTTTCATAATGCGAGATAACGGTTTGCATAAGAACAGTAAGCTGCAAAACGGACCGACTGTTCGAATTAATTTTAAAGATACTAAGAACTATTGAATTCCGAAGGAATTCAGAAGTGCGCTTATTGTTTTTATGCGTTGTTATGCACGGTTGCGACACATTCACAGAGCACGCTTTGCTTAGATGCAGCCGCAACGATTACGTAACACTTCGCAGCGCCGCAAAGTAACATCGATATTTTTGTATTAATTACTGAACTTTTTAA
>NZ_LRXL01000004.1 GCF_001637325.1 Cochleicola gelatinilyticus | reverse complement strand
GAATACACCGAACAAGAGGTTCAAAAAGAATTTAGAGGACACTTTACATTAAAAAGATAACTCAACCCTCGTTAATAAAATAAAAAGCCCCCGCTTTCTTTTAGTAGAAAGCGGGGGTTACTTAATAAAAAGAATGTTATAGGTTTACTCCTAAAGTAAATACAATATTGGTGAAAGTTGTATTTACTAATCCTGTATCGGTTAAGCCTACTGAATATAGCTGCTGTCTTCGTTCCTGTTCTAATCTTGAATATGCAACGTCAAAATTATAATTACCAAAATTATATCCTAATCCTAACGAAAATCCACTAAGATCACCCACTGTAATTTTATCTTGATAAGGACTTTCTTCATATCGATATCCTCCACGTAAACTTAACTGGTTAATACGGTATTCACCACCAAGACGATAGGAAGAAGCTCCTTTTAATGCGTTTTCAATTATAATATTTTCAGTTTGGAAAGCCAAATCTGAAGTTGGTCTAAACTCAATAGCATCATAATTTTTATATGAGTAGTCAAAACTAATTAGCCCCTTTTTTCCAAAAATATAAGCGGCACTTGCCGCATATTTTCCAGGTGTTCTTAAATTATAATTGTCGTATACATTCAACACTGCAGGGTCAATTATTTCACGAATAGTTGTTTCATTTTCAGTACGTAATGTTTCTAAATATTGTGTAGTTTCTTCAGAAATCTCGTACCATGTGGGTGTGTCTATAGTTAAACCCACTCTAAATTCGTTGGATAATTTCGCAATAACTCCAACTTGTGCAGAAAAACCTGCTCCTCTAGTCCCAAGATTATTTCTAAATTTGATTTCATTTATTGTACTTCCTATATTAGAATTCGTTTCATATAATGTCGTAGATCTTAAATAATCGATCGTGTGCGAGTTCAAATTAATTCCAAAGTAGAAATTATCTGTGTACTGCGCTGAAAAATTAAAAGTATACTTTCCGTTATATCCTTCCGTAAAATAATAATATTCTTGATTATAGAAGCCAGGGGCAACATTAGAGGAGTAGGTAGTATTATTGGGATCTTCTGGATTAATTGGGTCGAAAATAAAACCTTGATACCCTAAAAAAGCATTCTGAGCATCAACTCCTTGTGTTGCTCCTAAAAAACCATATGTATTTGAAATAGAAGAGCCGTTTGTATTTAACCAGTTTAAAGGAATGCCTTGAGCTTGCGCTAAGAAAAATGAGCTAATTGAGGTGTTTCCTCTTCCCACTATAATTACTTGATCTTCGTGGTTTTGAGAATTTTCGTAATTAATTGCGATGCTAAATTTTTTCCACGGTGATTCTTCATTTGAATTATTAAAGACAAAAACCCCACCCGCTTGACTTAAATTGACATCAGTATCAATTGCTTTAATTGAATTGCCAAAGTATTCAGCATTATTTTCACGATCATAAACGGAAAACGTTGCTGATGCAGTATTGCTTAAAAAAACAGCGCTACCAGCAGGATTAATACCTATAGAAGACATATCACCTCCTAAAGCTCCAAATGCACCACTCATTGCACTAAACCGCGCAGTTCCATTAGTAAAATCTGATGCATATCGTAATCCGTCTGTGATATCTTGTGCATTAGCAACAGACATAGCTAGAGCAGCCATGAATAAGATAATGGTCTTTTTCATAATTTAAGAAAAGTGTTGATTAATAAAATATTTTGACTATCCGCGTCCGCCTCCTCGGCGCGTTCCACTACTTCTTGTAGTTCCGCTAGAACGGGTGCTTCCTGAACTTCTCATAGTTCCCGAACTTCGCCGGGGTGCAGATGACCTTCTCACTGAAGTATTTGTTCGTCTCGTGTTAGAATTTCTAATTGTTGATGGAGACGTAGAACGAGTTGTTCTCGTCGTTGGTCTCACCGATCTTGTATTAGAGCGCGTCGCATTAGAGCGTCTCATTATGTTGTTTGTAGCACTCCGTGTTGTTGCGTTAGAACTGTTTCTTCTTATAGACTCTGAACGTGAATAAGAGGAATTTCTTCCAGAAGAATTTGCATTTCTGCGAACATTCGTTTGAGATCTTCCATATACACTAGTGTTTCTTCTTCCCCTGTTATATGCAACAGAATGATGACCATGACCACCATAGTAAGGATTGTTGTAATTATAATATGAATTATAAAATCCGCCAAAACCATAACCACCGTAACCATAATAAGGATATCCCCATCCAAATCCTACATTCCAAAATGGATAATATCCACCGTAGTAAGCATGTCCGAAGCCAAAGCCGTATCCATATCCGTATCCCCAAAATGGTCGATACCATCCAAACCCACTATTATATACATTAACAGTAACATTTTCGGCATTAGAACCCCATGCGCCATATCCTTCTTCATAGTTTGATTCTTCAACTACAACATATCCATCTGCGTCTAAACGCTCACTTGTAGAGTAGGCTTCCACATCTGTAAAAATTGCGTCGTCTTCAGGAATTTCTTCATAAAGGCTTTCTTTAGATTGGAAGTATTGCTTATAGTAATTAGATTTGTCTTCTGCTTCTGCATATTCTACAGTTTCAGAAGTACTATTCGTTGAATAAATTCCATCATTATCTTCGTATTGATCTTGATACGTTCCGCATGATGTTAGGGTTGCAGCGATCATTCCAAAGAGCAATATTGGAAATGCTCTACGAAATGTTATATATAGTGTTTTCATGACGTTTATTTTAATTGTTGGACATTATAAAAATAACTAGTTTTGCCGAGACAATCTAATCATTTAACAAAGTCACAAGATTTGTGCCAAACTACGGACTATGGCGAAGAATTTAACTACACGTGCAGAGGATTATTCCAAATGGTATAATGAACTGGTAATCAAAGCTGATTTGGCTGAAAACTCTGGTGTTCGGGGTTGTATGGTTATTAAACCTTACGGTTTCGCGATCTGGGAACGCATGCAAGCAGAATTGGACCGCATGTTTAAAGAAACGGGGCATCAAAATGCATATTTTCCATTATTTATTCCAAAATCATATTTTAGTAAAGAGGCAAGCCACGTGGATGGTTTTGCCAAGGAATGTGCTGTTGTAACTCATTATCGTCTTAAGAACGCGGAAGATGGAAGCGGGGTTGTTGTTGATGAAGATGCGAAACTGGAGGAAGAGCTTATTGTTCGTCCTACTTCTGAAACTATTATTTGGGATACCTATCGTAAGTGGGTACAGTCGTATCGTGACCTACCCTTGCTTATAAATCAATGGGCAAATGTTGTACGCTGGGAAATGAGAACCCGTCTATTTTTAAGAACTACAGAATTTCTTTGGCAGGAAGGACATACGGCTCATGCAACTAAAAAAGAGGCGTTGGAAGAAGCAGAACAAATGATGCATGTATATGCTGATTTTGCTGAAAACTACATGGCAGTTCCAGTAGTAAAAGGAACTAAAACTGAAAGTGAACGTTTTGCAGGAGCTCTAGAGACTTATTGTATTGAAGCCTTAATGCAAGATGGAAAAGCATTGCAAGCTGGGACTTCGCACTTTTTGGGGCAAAATTTTGCTAAAGCGTTCGATGTTAAGTTTGCAACAAAAGAAGGGAGTCAAGAATATGTATGGGCTACGTCATGGGGTGTTTCTACTCGCTTAATGGGCGCGCTTATTATGACCCACAGTGATGATAATGGATTGGTGCTACCACCTAATCTAGCACCCGACCAAGTCGTGATTGTTCCGATTTACAGAAACGATGAACAATTTGATGCAGTGAGTGAAGTCGCTAAAAAATTAATGACAGAACTAAGAGCTCAAGGCATTCGTGTAAAGTTTGATAATCGTGATACACACAAACCGGGCTGGAAATTTAATGAATATGAATTGAAAGGTGTTCCTGTGCGAATTGCTATTGGTCCTAAAGATATTGAAAAAGGCACTGTAGAGATTGCGAGAAGAGATACCCTACAGAAAGAATTTATTTCGATGGAAGGTGTTGTAGAAAAAGTGACGTCTTTGATGGAAGAAATTCAAAACAATTTATTTAAAAAAGCAATAAACCATAGATCCGAGCATACTACTGAAGTAAACTCTTACGAAGAGTTTAAAGATATGTTGAAGACCAAAGGAGGCTTTCTATCAGCACATTGGGATGGTACAGCGGAAACTGAAGAGCGAATTAAGAATGAAACAAAAGCAACGATTCGTTGTATTCCAATAGACAGAAAAGAAGAAGCGGGAACCTGCATTTTTACTGGAAAACCATCTGTTGGACGAGTGCTTTTTGCAAAGGCATATTAATTTTTTTAAAAAAAGTTTCATTGTGATTTGGAACATTCAAAAATAGTTGTATTTTTGCATCCGCATTTGAAAATAAATGCAACATAAAATGGTCCGTTCGTCTAGGGGTTAGGACGCCAGGTTTTCATCCTGGTAACAGGGGTTCGATTCCCCTACGGACTACAAAACAAGATTAAAAAAAGAATTATGGCGAATCATAAGTCAGCATTAAAGAGAATTAGAAATAGCGAAACAAAACGTCTTCGTAACCGTTACCAGCATAAAACTGCTCGTAATGCAATGAAGAAGTTACAAGAAGCGACTGACAAGAAAGAAGCAGAGAAAATGTTTCCATCTGTTATTTCTATGATCGATAGGTTAGCAAAAAAGAATATTATTCATTCTAATAAAGCAGCTAACTTAAAATCTAATATGGCAAAGCACGTAGCAGCGTTGTAATATCTTTTAAAATATTTTATTTAAAAAAAACTCTTTCATAACTGAAAGAGTTTTTTTTGTCACTGTTTTAAAATTAGAGAAAAGAAGATTATTTTTTAGGAGCTCCTTTTATAGTTTTGGGACGAATGCTAAACTTCTTCCGCTTTGGTCGTAACTTACCATAAGTACCTAATGTAACTTTCCCTCTTTTTGTCTTCTTATCACCTTTCCCCATTATTTTTTGTTTTGTTGTTTCTTAATTGTTTTTTTATCGATATCAAATTCATTTGTTTTTTGATTCGTATTCCCTGTTGGATTGGTAGGGTTCTTTTGCTCGGTCTTTCTTTCAAACTTCTTGTCCATAATAGTATCTTTTAAAATTCAAATTCAAGATAATGAACACATATCTTAAATTCTATTAATCAGATACTAAAGTATGGTTAAAGTGGGCGTATGGAACGGATAAACTTCGGAATACCAGAAATTCCGTTTTCTGTAATCATTTTTATAAAGGCACTTCCAATAATGGCTCCTTTCGCCTGCTTTGTTGCTGCATTAAATGTAGCTTCATTGCTAATCCCGAAACCTACTACTTGAGGATTTTTTAAGTCCATTGTAGCAATGCGATTAAAATAGGTAGTTTGTTCATTTCCGAAGCCTTCTTGAGCTCCTGTAGTACTTGCACTACTCACCATATAAATAAACCCGTTTGAGGCTTCATCTATGGCATGTATACGTTCTTGTGAGGTTTGCGGAGTAATAAGAAATATATTTATTAGGTTGTACTTTTCGAAAATAGCGCGATAATGCGCATTATATTCTGCCAAGGGAAGATCGGGCAAAATGCAACCGTCGATTCCAATTTCGTTACATTCTTTACAAAATGCTTCTACGCCGTATTGGAGCACTGGATTAAAATAGCCCATAAGTATAAGGGGAATTGAAACTGTTTTTCGAATGTCCTTTAATTGCTCAAATAGTTTTTGCGTGGTCATTCCATTTAAAAGTGCCTGAGTAGAACTCGCTTGAATGGTGGGTCCATCTGCTAACGGATCACTAAATGGCAGTCCGATCTCAACTAAATCTACCCCATTTTTTTCGAGAGATTCTAAAATGGGTACTGTATCGTTCACCTCTGGATATCCTGCTGTGAAGTAGATGGATAGTAATTTTTTATCTTCGGAAAGTTTTTTATGTATTCGGTTCATGTGATCTTTGTTTTAAGTACGATAGATATCTTAAACTGCGTGAGGGATTGAAGTCGCTACCGTGTAGCGCTGAAAGCCCGACCCGGCCTAGGGGCACGCCCAATTATAAATTAAAATAGTCGATATAGGTTGTTAGGTCTTTGTCACCTCGTCCGCTAAGATTTACCACAACAATATCGTCGGGTTTAAATTTTCGGGTTTCGAAAATGGCAAGAGCATGACTGGTTTCGATCGCGGGAATGATTCCTTCAAGTTTACTTAGCGCAATGCCTGCTTCCATGGATGCTTTGTCGGTAATAGAAATAAATTCCCCGCGCCCACTTTGAAACAAATGCGCATGCATAGGTCCTACGCCTGGATAATCGAGTCCGGCAGAAATGGAGTATGGCTCGGTAATTTGACCGTCGTTGGTCTGCATAAGCAGTGTTTTGCTTCCGTGAATAATCCCCACTTTTCCCAATGCTGAAGTGGCGGCGCTTTGTCCGGTGTCGATTCCTTTTCCCGCAGCTTCCACGGCAATTATGCCAACATCGGGATTGTCTAAATAGTGGTAATAGGCTCCTGCGGCGTTGCTTCCTCCGCCAACACAAGCGACCACATAATCGGGATGCTCTCGACCTTCCTTTTCGAGGAGTTGTGTTTTTATCTCTTCGGAAATTACACTTTGAAACCGCGCCACCATATCTGGATATGGATGGGGTCCAACGACGCTTCCAATAATGTAATGCGTATCTTCTGGATGATTAATCCAGTCACGAATGGCTTCGTTTGTAGCGTCTTTAAGCGTTTTGCTTCCGCTGGTGGCGGGTACAACGGTGGCTCCTAACATTTTCATGCGTGCTACATTCGGCGCTTGGCGTTCAATGTCGATCGCACCCATATACACAATGCATTCTAATCCCATAAGGGCACATACGGTCGCAGTTGCAACACCGTGCTGGCCTGCACCTGTTTCGGCTATAATACGCGTTTTTTTAAGACGCTTCGCCATTAAAATTTGTCCAATAGTATTGTTTACTTTGTGCGCACCAGTATGACACAGGTCTTCGCGTTTTAAATATACTTTGGTATTGTATTTTTCTGAAAATCGTTTCGCATAATACAAAGGCGTGGGGCGCCCAACATACTCTTTAAGTAATTCTTTAAATTCTTTCTGAAAGGCATCATCGGACATTACTTTTAAATAGTTTTGCCGTAATTCTTCTACGTTTGGATAAAGCATTTCGGGGATGTAAGCACCTCCGAACTCGCCATAGTATCCTTGTTCGTTTACATTGTAGTTCATAGAGTTGTTTTGTTCGGTTCGTGTAATTCCGTTTTTAATTTCGTCATGCATCAAAAAAATTAGAGTTGATCCATGAACTTTTCTAATTGCGACACCTTTTTTCTTCCTGGTTCGCTTTCAAATTTACTATTCACATCGATCGCTAGAATAGGTAGTCCGCTTGTTACAATTTCTTGTACCTCTGAAAGTGAATCTAAGCCAATGCCGCCACTTAATACAAATGGTTTTTTTGATGGGTAGTTTTTTAATACAGACCAATCGAATGTGAATCCGTTGCCGCCTTTGTTCTTTCCTTTCGTATCGAATAGAAATGCATCGACATAGGGCTCGTACGGTGGGAGTGTTTCAAAATTGAATGCATCTTTAATAGAAAATACTTTCCATATATTTAGGTTAGACGTTTTTTTCTGAAGGCTTTTACAGTACGCTGGAGTTTCTTCCCCGTGTAGCTGTATTATATCTAATTGATGGGTCTCTATGGTATTAAGAATAGTTTCTTCTGAAGCATTTACAAACACTCCCACTTTTTTTACTCCCTCTGGCAAGGTGGGTATAGCGTTGTTAAAATATCTCGGACTTTTATCGTAAAATATGAATCCAAGATACGCTGGTTGTAGGGTTGCAACCTCAACCGTGTTATATTTCATTCCACAAATTTTTATGGGTAGTTTCATGCTTTTAATTTTTTAATAAATTCTGAAGCACTTTTCCCAGGGTGGGTTGTTTTCATGAAATTTTCGCCAATTAAAAAACCTTGAAACCCATAAGGTTTTAATTCTTTTATGGTCTCAACAGAGCTAATTCCACTTTCTGAAACTTTTACAAAATCGTTTGGGATGTCTACAGCTAATGTTTTACTCATTTCGATCGAGACTTCAAAAGTCTTTAAATTCCTGTTGTTCACGCCCAACATGTCTACTGAAGGTAATAAGCTACGATCTAACTCTTCTTTACTATGTACTTCCAGCAATACATCGAGTGATAGTTGTTTTGCTATTTCCGAAAATTCTTTTAGTTGGTAGTTCGAAAGACAGGCGGCGATTAATAAAATTGCATCGGCACCATACGCTTTCGCTTCAAAAATTTGATAGGGATCTACAATAAATTCCTTCCGAAGTAATGGAAATTTTACAGCATCTCTTGCCACTAACAGGTCATCTAAAGACCCTCCAAAGAATTTTGTATCGGTAAGGACAGACATTCCACTTACCCCAGCAGTTTCGTATCCGCTTGCTACATCTTGAACTTCGGAAGAAGCATTTATTAACGACTTGCTTGGCGATCTCCTTTTGTGTTCTGCAATGATTCCTGTATGAGAATTTCGAAGCGCAGTTGCTAATGAGTTAGGCGTGCGGTCGAACAAAGGAGCTTGCTCTAAAAGTGATATGGGAAATGCATTTTTTTTTGCAGCCACTTCTTTGTGCTTGTATGCTGTAATTGTTTCGAGGATAGTCATTGTGTCGATTTTTATAAATGAGAATTATTGTTTCTCACTAAGTGTTTTTAGTGTATTAAGTACGCGCGTTGCCTTTCCAGACACCAATGATTCTTTTGCTTTTTCGAATCCCTCCTTTATTGAACAATGCTCTACAGTCGAAATTGCCATTCCCGCGTTAGCGCACACCACGTTATTCTGTGCCTCTGTTCCTTTTCCGTTAAGGATACTTAAAAATATATCGGCCGATTCTTTTACCGATTCCCCACCATAAATATCGGACTGCTCAATTTGATCGACACCAAAGTCCAGTGGAGTGAGAATTTGTTCTGATGCATTCGAGATCATTTTTACGGGACCAGTTAAAGCAATTTCGTCGTATCCGTCCATGGCATGCAATACCGTGTAATTTTTATCGCTTTTTTGATATAGGTATCCGTACATACGTGCCAACTCTAGATTAAACACTCCCACAAGCTGGTTTTTAGGAAATGATGGGTTTACCATGGGTCCTAACATGTTAAAGAACGTTTTTACTCCTAGTTCTCTTCTAATAGGTGCCACATTTTTCATTGCGGGATGAAATAATGGAGCATGTAGTACACATATTCCAGCTTCCTCTAAACAACGGCGTAAGAAGTCGGGGTCGTTACTAAATTTTATTCCGAGATGTTCCATTACATTACTACTTCCACTCACAGAAGAAACTCCGTAATTACCGTGTTTGGTAACCATAACACCAGCACCTGCCGTAATAAACGAGGAAAGGGTTGAAATGTTGAATGTATTTTTGCCATCGCCACCAGTTCCACAAAGGTCGATGGTATTGTATTGGCTTACGTCTACCGCGAGACACAAATCAAGTAGTGCATCACGGAAGCCTTCTAATTCTTCGAGCGCAACACTCCGCATCATGTATACTGTTAGAAAAGCTGCAATCTGACTCTGATTGTATTTGTCTTCAGAAATTGCAACCAGTACATCTCGTGCTTCTTCTTTGGTAAGCTGTTCGTGATTAATTAATCGGTTTAATATGTGTTTCATTTTACTTGTTTCAATTTGTCTGCTGTGCTTTCGCAGGACGATGCTCCACGTTGAATGTGGTGTTTTATTACGTATTTAGAGAATTTAATTAAAGCAACATATTCTCATCTTGTTTTTCTCTATTGACGAACGATACGCCGTTCTGACTTTAAAGGGAGTGAGGTGATTTTTTATCAACTCTCTACCCAATTTTTTATAATTTGTTTCCCTTTCGGGGTTAAAACGCTTTCGGGATGAAATTGGACGCCACGAACGTCGTATACTTTATGTCGAAGCGACATGATCTGTCCGTTCTCATCTACCGATGTTATCTCTAGCGCATTTGGAAAATCTTCCTTTTGCACTACCCATGAGTGATATCTTCCAATTTCTATTTCGTCACCAAGCCCTTTAAAAAGTGGTTCATCACTTACTACTATAGTTGCTTTTGTTGCCACACCGTGAAAGACATTGTCGAGATTCGTAATACTCCCTCCAAAAACTTCACCAATAGCCTGTTGACCTAAGCAAACGCCTAGTATGGATTTGGTGCTCGCATAATGTTTAATTACTTCTTTTAATAACCCAGCTTCGTTGGGAATTCCTGGACCTGGTGATAAAAGGATTTTGTCGAATTCTGCTACGTCCTCAATATGAAATCGGTCGTTTCGGAGTACGGTCACTTCGCAATCCAATTCTTCTAAATAGTGCACAAGGTTGTACACAAAACTGTCGTAATTATCTATAACTAGAATCTTCATATTCAAATTGTTTCTGCTAATTCTAACGCTTTTGTAAGCGCCCCTAATTTGTTATACACTTCTTGTAATTCGTTTTCTTCATTGCTTTCAGAAACAACACCAGCTCCTGCCTGATAATGTAATTCATGATTTTTACTCACAAAAGATCGAATAATAATGGCGTGATTAAAGTCTCCTGTAAAATCCATAAATCCTATAGCTCCGCCGTAAAATTCCCGGGAGGTTCTTTCATATTTTTCTAATAATTGCATCGCACGATGTTTAGGAGCACCACTTAAGGTTCCTGCAGGAAATGTATCGGCGACAATTTGCATGGTAGAAGTTGTTGCTTTTTTTGTAGCAGTTACTTTGCTTACTAGATGTATTACGTGCGAAAAAAACTGCACTTCTCGATAGGTTTCCACTTGTACGTTACTTCCGTGACGACTTAGGTCGTTTCTTGCAAGATCGACCAGCATGACATGTTCGCTATTTTCTTTGGTATCTGCAGAAAGTTTTTTAGCAAGTTCGGCATCTTTCTCGTCGTTACCAGTTCGCTTAAATGTTCCCGCAATAGGGTGAATTTCGGCACGATCCCCTTTTACAACCAATTGTGCTTCAGGAGAACTTCCAAATATTTTAAAACTTCCGTAGTCGAAATAAAATAAATATGGCGAAGGATTCACACTTCGTAAGGCGCGATATACATTAAATTCATCCCCTGTGAATTCTTGGGAGAATCGCTTGCTCGGTACGATTTGAAACACGTCTCCACGTTGACAATGCTCTTTACATTTTAAGACCAATTCTTTAAACTCCGAATCCTTCAAATTTGTCTTCGGTGCATCTTTTCGTTTGAACGAGTACTCCGCGAAATTTTTCGACTTTAAAAGCTGTTCTATGGTTGCAATATTATTATCATCTTTATACGTATGTGAAAAAATATACGCTTCATTATTAAAATGATTAATGGCAATTATGTTTTGATATACTGCATAATACATATCGGGGATTTCCAGATTTCCTTGCTTTTTTTCTACGGAAAGATCCTCGAAATAACGAACTGCATCGTACGCCATATAGCCAAAAAGACCATTATTTATAAATTTGAATTCATTATTTTCTGAAACAAACGAACTCGCAAATTTTTCTAAGGCAACAGGAACACTAACCGTATTTGTAATAGCAATATTTTGTTGACGCCCATTTGGAAAAACCTCGGTAATATGTTCGTTTTTTATCGTGATAGAAGCAATCGGATTGCAACAAATGTAACTGAAACTATTATCGTTCGCATGATAATCGCTACTCTCCAGGAGAAGACTGTTGGGGAATTTATCACGCAACCGCAAATACACCGAAACTGGAGTAAGCGTATCTGCTAACAATTTTTTAGAATAGGTTTTTAATTTATACTTCATAATTTATACAATAAAAAAAGGCTTGTCGTGATAGACAAGCCTTTATATATGGTTACATACTACAGGGACTCTCTCACGATGTTTTTCGTAAGTTATTCCACCACCAAGTATGTACTTTATTTGTGTTCATTGATTTCGATTTCAAATATAGAAATGAATTTGAAACTTACCAATGAATTCGATTAAAATTTAAGCGTCACTTTTAATTCGAAGGTATCTGAAATTGTATTGTCTCCAAGGTTATCGAAGAAACTCCCACTTCCGTAACGTACACCGAATTTAGTTCTATCCACCTTTAAGGTTGTTGAAGCGAAGTCGGTTCCCATATCCATATCAAAATTTACTGGGTGTGTTTCTCCTTTAATGGTAAGATCGCCATTTACTAAATATCCATCTGCATTTTTTGTAGCATTCTTAATCACTAATTTGGCGGTTGGATATGTTTCAATTCCGAAGAAATCATCACTTTTTAAGTGACCTTCCAGTTTTTCTTTGCCTTCGCCTTCGAGATCCATTACGTTAATCGATGTCATATCTACTACGAACTCACCTCCTGTTAATTGCTCATTTTCAATTTCGAGGTAGCCCGATTGCAGGTTAATGGTTCCATTATGAGATCCTAAAACTTTTTTTCCTTTCCACTCAATAGTGCTTTCTTTAATGTCTATTCTTTTTGTCATTGTGTTTGTAAATGAAGCAGCACCAAATGTAACTGCTAAGATTAATACTGATTTTAAAACTGTTTTCATCGTGTTATATATTTAGTGTTAGGTATTAAAAGTTTCGAAGTGCATCTAGCAAATCGTTTAAAGTTTGAAGTTGATTATTGGATAATGCATTAAGCATCTTAGTATTATTATTTTCTATTAAAGGATCGATTTCTAACAATAGATTTAACCCATCTTCGGTAATTAAAATTTCTACTTTCCTCCGATTCTCTTTACAAATACTGCGTTTTACATACCCCTTCTTAATAAGTTTATCTACTAATCTAGTTGTGTTACTGCTTTTATCAATCATACGCTCTTGCACGGTAGATAAGTTCGCTGGTTTCCCTTTTTGGCCTCGCAGAATACGAAGCACATTAAATTGCTGACTCGTAACATCAAACCTTTTTAAAATTTCTGAACCAGATTCTTCTAATATTCTTGATGTGTAAAGGATGTTAATTACTGTTTTAGTATTTAAATCCATTTGATTTGATTGTATAGCTTCTTCTATGCTCATAGTTGTTGTTACAATATTTGTATGTACAAATGTATGAGAATATTTTATTTCTAAAATTATTTTAATAAAAATTTATGATTTTTGTCGAGCGCCTTTTTTTTTAAATATTAACCAAACGTTAAAACTTATTTGAATACCGCTCGCAATCAATACATTTACGCTATGAAATATGTGTACATATTAGTTTCAATTTTAACCTTAAGTGCTTGTAAGGATAGCACAAAATCGGATTTGGGAAAAGAAGTTGTTTCTGAAATTAGTGAGGCGACGAGTGGGGCGATTTCTGAAGAACGTATTCCTTTTCTTTCATATTCAGAATTAGAACCACTGCTTCAGAAAAAAAACGATACTACTTATGTAGTTAATTTTTGGGCAACTTGGTGCAAACCATGCATTGCAGAACTCCCTTACTTTGAAAAAATAAATAAATCTTATTCAGAAAAAAAAGTAAAAGTAATTTTGGTGAGTCTAGATTTTCCAAAGAAAGTAGAGAGTCAAGTACTTCCCTTTATTAAAAAAAATAAACTGCAGTCACATATAGTCCTTTTAGACGATCCCGACGCAAATAGTTGGATTCCTAAAGTAGACGAAACGTGGAGTGGAGCCATCCCTGCCACTCTTATTTATAAGAATGATTCCCGTAAATTTTATGAGAAATCATTTACCTATGACGAGCTTGAGAACGAAATACAATCCATTTTATAAATAGATAAATCATGAAAAAAAATCATTTAATTTTTAGAGGAATCGCTGTTTGTACACTACTATTCGGTATTTACAGCTGTAATAATTCCATGACAGAAAAAAATACGGAGACGGTGGCAGATCTTCCCCAAAAAGAAGTCGCTATGATGGAAGAAATTCCTTCAGAAAAAAACATTGCTAAGGGATATACAATCGGAGATGAGGCTACTAACTTCAGGTTGAAGAATATAGACGGTAAAATGGTATCGCTTTCAGATTACCAAGATGCAAAAGGATTTGTTATTATTTTTACTTGCAATACATGTCCATTTGCCGTTGCCAGTGAAGATCGAATTGTTGCTTTAGATAAAGAGTACAAAACAAAAGGTTATCCAGTAATTGCGATTAATCCAAATAATCCAGATGTTCAACCTGATGATACGTTCGAACTTATGCAGAAAAAAGCTAAAGAAGCTGGATTTACATTTCCGTATTTATTTGATGAAAGTCAGAGTATTTATGCGAAATACGGTGCAACAAAAACACCACACGTTTATTTACTTCAAAAAGAAAAGCAAAAACATATTGTAAAATATATTGGTGCTATCGACGATAACGTTCGTAATGCCGACGCTGTAAAAGATACTTTTTTAGCAAATGCCATCGATGAATTGCTCGCGGGTAAAGAAGTAACTGTAAAAGAAACCAAAGCAATTGGTTGTTCTGTGAAACAATAGCATTTTAAAAACGTGTATAAAGACCGATCTACTCTTATTTGTAGGTCGGTTTTTTTATTGACTACTTTAAAAAAAACACCTCATTTTATGGCTCTTTTAGAAAGGTAAGTATAAATTCTTTTTTATCAATTTTTAGAACATTTAGTTTAAGTAGTAAGTTTTATGATTAGTTTATAAGAATGTTTACTTTTACAAAAAAACTACTATCATGGCAGACTTGACCCAAGCGCAATGGAGCGAACAATTAGAAGCAGATGAACATGCAGTAATTTTAGATGTTCGTACCGATGCTGAAGTTGCAGAAGGATATATTCCTGAAGCTATTCATATGGATATATTTAATGCAGGGGCATTTATGGAAAAAGCTAAAGAGTTAGATACATCAAAGAATTATTATGTGTACTGTCGATCTGGTGGAAGAAGCGGGCAGGCCTGTGCAATTTTAAATTCATTAGGTTTTAATAATACATATAATTTAATGGGCGGATTTTCTGAATGGAACGGGGCTTCCACAAATTCCTAAGACCTTTTTATTTATGAAAAAATCCCTTCTCATTATATTTGTAGCTCTACTAGCTCTATATAGTTGCCAGCAAAAAAGCTCGGCTGTGACTAAAATGACTCCGACAGAAGTAAATAATTCCTTTTACACGAGCGAGGATGCACAACTCATTGATGTTCGTACTTCCCAAGAATTTACTGTTAGTCATTTAAAAGATGCTCAAAATATTTGTGTTACTAATGACGATTTTGAAGAGAAAGTGAAAAATCTAGACAAGAACAAACCAGTTTATCTATACTGTAAAAAAGGAGGTCGAAGCGCTAAAGCAGCCGAAATTTTAGCAGATATGGGTTTTAAAGAAATCTACGATCTACAGGGAGGTATTACAAATTGGGAAGAAAGCGGCTTCGAAACCGAAAACTAGCACTTTTACTTCTTAAATATTTTAACAGCTTGATTCGCACTACGTTAAATTGACGCTAAACCTGCATCTGAAAAAATCTTCACGGGCCTTCTCCACGTATCTTTAAGTAAAACAAAATTGTTTTGCTATGAAAAATCAGGATCAAATTGTTCGTGAAGAACTTAGAAAGTTCATTAAAAAAAGTTGTACGACTGAAGCTATTTCAGAAAGAACCTATCGTAAATTTCACACCTCATTGTTAAAGTTTTTCTTTAGTGCTGTCGACGTCATAATTGATTATGACGAACAGTCAATCCTTCTTTATAATACAAAACCTTTAACAAACGATCCTGTAAAATTATTTTTTCTTCATGAAGCTATGAAGACTACTGTTTCTTACGATAATCTTGAAGAAACTTTAAAAGGGTGTTTAGAACAGGGAACCAAACAAACAAAATTTTATCACTCTATTTTACTACATTATAATCTACCAGAACATACTACAAACAATCCCGACACTTTAAGTGCTTAATTGGTCACATCCTTAGGAACCAATAGGGAGTAATCTCCACCATTACGCGCGAGATCGCGTACTATTGAAGAAGACACATAAGAGAATTTCGGACTAGAAATTAGAAAGAAACTATCAACGCCATTCACTTCAGCATTTGCTTGGGCAATGGTTTGTTCGTACGTGAAATCGGAAGTATTTCTTACACCGCGTAAAATACAATTAGCCTCTTCTTTTTTACAAAACTCGGAAGTAAGTCCTTCGTACGTCTTAACTTTTATTTTTTTATTACCTTCAAAAATAGCTTCGATCGTTTTTTTGCGGTCCTCTAGTGACCACATGTATTTCTTTTCAGCATTAATGCCAATTGCGATAATAATCTCATCAAAAATTTTTAAGCCTCGTTCAATAATATCAACATGACCTAAAGTAATAGGATCGAAAGAACCTGGAAATACTGCTCGCTTCATTTCTAACATTTTAAATATGTAAGTTAAAGGTACGGTTTATAGATGATATTCTATATTGTGTGAAACCTCCTAATGCAATTCACTCTAAGGTTGTTTTGCTTTAAATACTGCTTCCTCTATCAGAATAGAAAAAAACTGCGTCAACGTCATTCCGGCTTCTCTCGCCTGCTTCGGAATAATACTTTCTTTTGAAAGCCCTGGATTTGTATTGGTTTCAATAAAATAAGGCACTCCTTTCTGAATAATAAATTCGCTTCGAGTCACCCCGCTCATATTCAGTAAAGTGTAAATTCGTTCTGCTTCCAACTGTACTTTTTTAGTAATCTCTTCGGAAATACGTGCAGGAGTAATCTCTTCAGATTTCCCTAAATATTTAGCTTCGTAATCAAAAAAGTCGTTTTCTGAAACAATTTCGGTAGGAGAAAAAATATGAATTTTTCCGTGTTCGCTATAAGCTCCTACTGAAACTTCGGTACCTACTAAAGCCGTTTCAATAAGAATTTCAGAATCTTCTTTAAATGCTTTTTCAATGGCGGGTTGCAATTCTTCTATCGTGTATACCTTCGAAATTCCAAAACTAGATCCAGCTCTGTTAGGTTTTACGAAACAAGGCAAACCAACTATTTTTATAATTTCTGAAGCGTCGATATCATTTCCTTGATTCACAAAATACGAGTTAGCGCATTTAATTCCGAAGTTTTTTAAAACTGAAAGGCAATCGCGTTTATTAAAGCTCAACGCTGCTTGATAGAAACCGCTGCTTGTTTGTGGAATATGAAGCAACTCTAAATAAGCTTGAAGGTAACCATCTTCACCAGGAGTTCCGTGGATGGTATTAAAAACAACGTCGGGTACAATAGTTTTGTCGCCCCATATAAAGCTAAAATTAGATCTATTAATTTCATGATGACTGTCGTCTTCGGCCACAAAAAACCATCCCTCTTCCAAAATATGTATAGGAAAGACGTTATATTTCGTTTTGTCAAGTGCTTCGCAAACTACTGCGCCACTTTGTAAAGAAATTTCAAATTCGCTTGAATAGCCGCCCATAGCGACCGCAATGTTTTTTTTCGTCATAACAAAAAGATAAAAGCTACGTTCAATAGACGACGGTTTTTATAAATCGATCGCTATTACAAAAATATCATTATGCAATGTAAAAATACTAACTTTGGTTTCCTATTTTTGCACTCTTAAGCTGAAGTCTATGTCATTTATTAAATTCTTATTTACGAAGGTGTTTTTAAAGCAAGTTCTATTTGCGATTCTAACATTAATCGTACTTTCCTTTTTAATTTTGTGGTGGTTACGAATGACGACCAATCACGGGGAAACGATAGAGGTTCCAAGTTTAGCAAAACTATCTTTAGATAAAGTAGAGGAGCAATTAGACGAATTGGATCTAAGGTACGAAATTCTAGATTCAGCAAATTACAACCCCGACTTTCCAAGGTACTCTGTGATTGAGCAAATTCCGAAAGCGGGAAAATATGTAAAAGAAAATAGAAAGTTATACCTAACCTTAAATCCTTCTGGTTACCGAAAAATAACAGTGCCGAATGTGGTAGGTAAAACACGAAGACAGGCAGAACCCACTTTGCTTTCAATGGGTTTTGAAATAGGAAAAGTAAGTACACGACCTTATATCGCAAAAGATGAAGTTTTGGAAATGCGATACAAAGGAGCAAAATTAAAACCTGGAGATGAAATTCAGAAAACATCTGTTATCGACCTAATCGTTGGAGATGGCTCTGGAAGCCTACGCCCAAATATGGACGATTCAGACACCGGGGACACTTCAAATACAAGCGATGACGCAGGACAATAATTCTTCTGAGGATACTTCAGATAATGGTAGTGACGAGCTCTACGAACACCATAGATTTATAGCAGACAAAGGGCAACAGCCACTTCGAGTTGATAAATATTTAATGAATCGTATTGAAAATGCGACGCGTAATAAAATTCAGAAAGCAGCGAAAGATGGAAATATCTTCGTAAACGATGTAGCGGTAAAATCGAATTACAAAGTAAAGCCAAATGATCTAGTTACGGTATTATTTGAGCACCCTCCTTACGAATATTTATTAACGCCCGAGAACATTCCATTAGATATTGTTTATGAAGATGATGTGTGTCTTGTAGTAAATAAACCTCCCGGGATGGTCGTGCATCCAGGACATGGAAATTACAGCGGAACCCTCATTAATGCTTTAACGTATCACTTTGATAACCTTCCAAATAACAGCAGTAATCGCCCTGGATTGGTACATCGTATCGATAAAGACACAAGTGGGCTTTTGGTAATTGCCAAGACAGAAGAAGCTATGGTACATTTGTCTAAACAATTCTTTAAGAAAACCACCGAGCGTGAATATATTGCATTGGTCTGGGGTAATATAGAAGAAGATGAAGGTACTATTGAAGGGAATATTGGGCGTCACCCTAAAAACCGTTTACAGAATACTGTTTTTGAAGGAGAAGATGCTGACGAAAAAGGAAAGCATGCGGTTACTCATTTTAAAGTATTAGAACGTTTGGGATACGTTACTTTTGTTTCTTGTAGACTAGAAACAGGGAGAACACATCAAATTCGGGTACATTTAAAATATATAGGACATACACTTTTTAACGACGAACGTTATGGTGGAGAACGAATTTTAAAAGGAACTACCTTTAGTAAGTACAAGCAATTTGTAGAAAACTGTTTTAAAGTGCTTCCAAGGCAGGCGTTACATGCAAGAACACTTGGATTTAAACATCCTGTTTCTGGAGAAATGATGCGGTTTGAAGCGCCCATTCCTGATGATATTTCAGCATGTCTGGAGCGATGGAGAAATTATTCGAAACACGTGATAGAATAAAAAAAACCGAAGCAAGTTGCTTCGGTTTTTTTACATATTTATGTGATTATTGTTTAATCCATTTACCTGTGTAATTGTTCTTTCCATCAGAGACATTCACCAAATACAATCCAGATTTTAAATTTCTTAGATCGAATTGTCGATTGGTATTTTCAGTAAGGGAGGTGGTTTCAGAAAAAACTACTTTTCCATCGATACTGAAAATCTTAACATCGGCTGCTTCAATTGAAATAGGAAGCTCTAATCTTAGAATTCCCTCTGAAGGATTAGGGCTAATACTTAATGAAATTGCTTCAGAAAAATCAGGCGTTGCCAGTGTTACATCTAAAGTAACTAATCCATCTCTAGTATTATTTCCTTTGTAGCCATTCCGAAGAATTTTATCTGCATTGTAAGGAACATTTAGGTTATAGGTATTCACAAATGTTGAATCTACATCTGCGCCAAAATTAAGGGTATACGTATTGGCGGTAAGGTCAAGCATTCCATCGTTATCTACATCACCCAGAACAGCACCATTTAAGAATGTAAAACCGTAAGGGCGGAGTGGAAACCCATCTAGTTCTCCGCTTCCATCCATGGCATATGCGTGAATAAAACCAAGGCCTTCAGCATCGGTTAAGGTACTTGGAAAAATAATATCCAATACATCATCGTTGTTAATATCTGCTATTGACAGAACACCTTCGGTACCGCCATATTTTTCAATCGGAAAATTAGCAATATTCTCTCCTTCTGGCGTTAATCCATACACTGTTGGAAGATCACTACCATCTGTTGAAGAATCTCTATCTGACATAAATATTTCAAAAACATCATCTCCATCAATATCAAGAACAGTTGCTGGAGAAAACGTCCATCCTGGTCTTGCAATTGGCCAACCGTCTGCATAGGTACCATCGTGATTCATTACATAAAATGCAGCGGCATCGCCATGATTACTTCCTATAATTTCCAACTCATCATCGTCGTCCACATTTGCTAATATGGGGGACTGATAGCTGTATTTAACCGCAGGGTCTACAACAGGGAATCCGTCTAACACTTCACCATCACTATTAAAGACATACATACCTCCAGAAGAAGCTGCAATAACTACATCGTTGCTCCCATCATTATCTACATCTCCAATAGAGGGAGTAAATGCAGGGGTTGCAGGGATTTCGACTGGCCAACCATCATTAATTTCGGTTCCGTCCATATTGAGTGCATGAACAAATCCTTGTGTGCTTCCAAAACGTTCTCCTGTTACAATATCGAGTGTTCCATTTCCATCTACATCGGCTACTGCAGGCGCATTTATCATCCATTTATTCTCAAAATTAAGAGGCCATCCAGGAAGGTCATTTCCTTCATTATCGGTTAAGTACACTCTACCCACTGTCGTAGGATATCCAGTATTTATTATAATTTCAACCGTCCCATCATCGTTAAGATCTACTACGGTAGGTGGTAAAAGTATGGGGCCTTCTACTGCTTTTTCAAAGAGAACGGTCCCGTCCCCATTAAGCACATAGAGGGTTGTGTTTATTCCGTAAATAATTTCTTCTGTTCCATCGTTATTTACATCGGCAAGGGTAACGCCACGAGAATTTTTTATCTGTGGATTTGCCGGTTTCCCAAAGCTAAACATGAGATCTGCTGGAAGCAGCGATTCTTGTGTGTTCGAAAATGAGGATAAAGGAACTGAAGTCACAGAAATTGTTCCATCATCATTAAGAGAGGCCATTTTTCCCATCGGTTCTTGCGCATTCACAGAGATTAATGCAGCAAGGAAAAATGCTGTAATCAGGGAGTTAATTTTTTTCATTATGATTAGTTTTAAGTTGTAATTTAAAGCAATCTGCTTTATCTATGTTTCGAAGTTAACAAAATAATCCTATAATAGCACGTGTAAATTTAATAGGGACATAAAGGATTCTTATACATCTAACCTTCTACATATACATATCTTTGTTATTTTTGAATAAAAACATCTTATGAAAATTGTAGTTTCTCCGGCTAAAACTTTAGATTTTGAATCTCCGTTACCTACTAGTAGAGGCACACAACCAAAGTTTCTCGAAGAAGCGGAAGCGCTGAATGCAAAACTTGAAAGAAAATCGAAAAAAGCAATAGGTGAATTAATGAGCATTAGTGATGCATTAGCCGACTTAAATTATCAACGCTATAAATCTTTTACAACACCCTTCACAAAATCTAATGCAAGACCTGCTATATATGCATTTGCAGGTGATGTATATACTGGACTAGATGCTTATACGATTCCCACAGAGCAGATCGATCTAGTTCAAAATACACTACGAATTCTTTCAGGAATGTATGGAGTACTGCGCCCTTTAGATCTAATGCAACCTTATCGTCTAGAAATGGGAACCAATCTAAAGATAAACAGAAAGAAAAATCTTTATGAATTCTGGGGGAATAAAGTGACAGATATATTAAATGAAGAATTAGACACTAACGAATTGTTTTTAAATTTAGCTAGTCAAGAGTATTTTAAAGTAGTGCAACCCAACCGTCTTAAGGTACCCATTATTAGTCCTGTTTTTAAAGACTTTAAAAATGGCAAATTAAAGATCATCGCCTTTTTTGCCAAAAAAGCAAGAGGGAGCATGGTTCGATATGTCATAGATAATAACATTAAAACACTAGAAGGCATTAAAGGTTTTAATTATGATGGTTACAATTACAGTGAGACACATACCGAAAACGAAAACGAACCTGTTTTTATAAGGTGATGTTTGAGCATACTCATCCATACAAACCTTTTATCCCTGAACATACTACGAAATTAATTGTAGGTACATTACCGCCTCCCCGCTTTACCACAGGAGCCTTGAAAGAGAATGATGTTGATTGGTGTTACGGAAGTCGTGATGGACAACTTTGGCCCATTCTTAATGCGATGTTTCAACTAAATCTTAGTTTCGAAACTACCCAAGAAGCAATAACGCAACGAAAAAAATTTTTAAAAAAACGACATATTGGGATATGTGATATCGTTGCCTCTGCAAAACGGGAAAAAATAGATGCTTCAGATATGGGAATGCAGGAAGTAGTACTTCGAAATCTTATCGAAGTTCTTACTGAAAACCCATTAATAGACACATTACTATTCACAGGAGGAAATAGCAAGAATGGACCCGAGTATTTTTTCCGAAGACTTTTAAAAAAGCATCAAATTCAATTAAAGGTTTTAAACAACGAAGTTCCTAGAATACATTGCTTTACTTTACCCATTTCTGCCGAAGATAAAAATACGAATGTTCGTATTATAAAAACAGTATCATTAACAGCTCCAAGTGGTGCAGCTAATAGAGCAGTGGGAAGTCTTCAGAAATATAAGGACATGAAAGCTGCAAACCCAGAGATAAGTACAATCGATTTTCGTATTGCACAATACACCCCTTTCTTCTAATTATCATTGAGATAGAGCAACATTAAATTTATGTAAACTTCCTTTTTTCTGTAAATCGAATGCCAAATAGAAATAGTAAGTTTAGTATCTTAGCAACCGAAAAATACATACTTATGAAATATATTTTTACTCTTTTATTGGTCATGGCTGTAACATTAGTGAATGGTCAGATTCTAAATGAAACCTTCGATGACAGCGCTGGATTCACAACTTCTTCTCCCTTTTTCTCTGATGGTGGTTTTGATTATTTCGGACTTGCTATTGTAAACGATTACAACGGAGGTGATATTCCTTCAGGCTTAAAAGAATATACCGGGTTCGATGGAGGATTTCTTACTGGAATGGACTTAGATGCTGAGGGAGAAGCAATTCCTTTTGTAGTAACTTGGACAGGATTAGATATTAGTGGAGCTACCGACCTTTCTTTTACTGGTCAATTTGCAGAATTTTTCGACGATCCAGGAGATATTGATGCAGCCGACTATATTCGTGTAGAGTACCAAATCGACGGTGGCGGCTATCAAAATTTAATTGCTTTTGAAGGAGCAGACTTTACCAGCGGATCTTCGAACGGAAATTTTAGAGAAGATACTAATTTCGACGGAGAAGGTGACGGAACAATTCTTACAGGAGCTGCACAAGCATTTGTAAAAGCCATTGCAGGAACAGGTAATACGATGGATTTAAGAATGACTATCTCTTTAGATTCTGGAGATGAAGATTTTGCAGTCGACTCGTTTATGATTAACGACGGTACAGGTGGAACAGACACAATTCCTCCTACACTTACTTGCCCTGCAAATATGTCAATGGATAACGATGCTGGACTTTGTGAAGCTGTAATAACATTTAACAATGCTACTGCTACAGATAATTCAGATCCAAATCCTGTAGTAACTCAAACGGAAGGACCAATGAGTGGAGAGGCATTTCCTGTAGGCGTTACAACAGTAACATTCATGGCAACCGATCAATCTGGAAACTCAAGTACATGTAGTTTTACAGTAACTGTCAACGATGTGGAAAGTCCCTCGATCGATTGTCAAGATCAAAACATTATTTTAGAGAATAGTCAAATGTATGCTGTACCTAATTACGTAGGGGACGGCATTATCTCTGTAACCGATAATTGTAGCGATAGCCTAACCATCCTGCAAATCCCAACTCAAGGAACTGTTGTAGGTGGAGGAGTTACAGAAATTATAATAAGGGCTACCGATAGTAACGGAAATATGTTCGAATGTTCTTTCAACCTTAATGTTGACAATACATTAAATGTCGAAGAAAATACTTTGAATATTATTTCTATGTATCCAAATCCAGCGACCGATCGAGTAACAATTTCTTCCGAAGTGGAACACGTAGAAATTTACACCATTACGGGACGTGTTGTTTTGAAAACGAAACAAAATAGCTTTAATGTACGTTCATTACCTTCTGGAATCTACCTCGTTCGAATAACTACCGAAACGGGTTCTGTTGTAAAACGCTTAATTATAGAATAGAAATTTTAAACACCTTTAAAGAGCCCGTGTTCATAGCTAGAATACGGGCTTTTTATTTGTTCTCAATTTAATTCTTCTGAAACTTTTGTCTGTCTGTAAAGGATTTCCTTCTGAAAGAGTTTTGTTAGATATTATATTCCTCTTCTGAAGCTTTTTTTTAATGTAAACTAACTTATATTTCTAAATTCACATACACACTGTTATTTCTTTTTCCTGAAACAACTTAGCACAATGACGCCAATCTTTGTTTCTTTTTTAATGCAAAACCATTCTGAAACAGGATCATATGTTTTAGAAACACAAATACAATTACCCCAAGAAAAAGCCCCGCTTTCTACAAAAAGAAAGCGGGGGCTTTTTATTTTATTAAAGAGGGTTGAGTTATCTTTTTAATGTAAAGTGTCCTCTAAATTCTTTTTGGACCTCTTGTTCGGTGTATTCGATTTGGAACCAATAATCACTTGAAGGCATCGGGTTTCCGTTAAAAGTACCATCCCATCCATTTCCAGTAGGGCTTATCTGTTTTAGCAGTTTTCCGTAGCGATCAAATATATAAATTTTTGGTGATGG
>NZ_LRXL01000003.1 GCF_001637325.1 Cochleicola gelatinilyticus | reverse complement strand
TAATTAAAGTATACGTCTCACTATCGGCAGGACCATCAGGATTCTCATCATTAGTTCCTACATCTCCACTTACAGGAGTGTTGACATACGTATTGTTAATATCATCGATCGCTAAGATCTCATTTCCGTCTCCATTTGGTGAGATCGTTAGGTATACCGTTGCTTGATCACAGGCACTTGGCGTACCATCATCACACACCTCATACACAAACTGATCCGTACCAGTTGCACCAGGGTTTGGAGTATATACAAACGTTCCGTCAGCATTCAGTACGACAGTACCATTACTTGGACCACTTACAGGGGTCGTATTGACCGTCTGAGTATCTCCCTCGGGATCGTTGTCGTTATCTAGTACATTACCAGCGATATCCTCATCTGGATTCCCATTATAAGCATCGTCATTGGCAACCGTAGTGTTATCACCACCATTGTCAATTACTGTAATGGTTACCGTAGCAGTATCACATAGTGCAGGAGTACCATCATCACAAACAGTATATTCAAAACTATCCTCTCCTTCAAATCCAGGATCTGGAGTATACGTGTACGTTCCGTCAGGATTCACAACAACAGTTCCGTTAGCAGGATCCGTATTGTCCGTTACAGTAATCTCATCTCCATCTGGATCAAAGTCATTTGAAAGTACTGTTCCACTCACTGGAGTATCAACCAAAGTCGTATTGGTATCCGCATTGGCAATCGGAGC
>NZ_LRXL01000002.1 GCF_001637325.1 Cochleicola gelatinilyticus | reverse complement strand
TTTGCGGCGTTCCAGGGGTAAGAGCAGTTCCTCCGATCGATTGGATCGTTAAGGTATCACCGTCTAAATCGGTATCTAAATCTAAAGGTGTAAGAACAACACTATCGTCCTCATCTACCGTATAATCATCATCAACCGCTACTGGTGCATCGTTGATCGGGTCTACCGTGATATTTTCATTAGCTGTAGCCGTTGCAGTTCCATCAGTAATTACATAAGGAATCACTACAGATCCGTTGAAGTTCTCATCAGGAGTAAAAGTAATCACTCCTGCGGCATCAACAGTCACCGTTCCATTGGTTACAGCAATAGTTTGCGGCGTTCCAGGGGTAAGAGCAGTTCCATTAATAGACTCAATAACTAAAGTATCACCATCAGGGTCACTATCATCATCCAAAGGAGTCAATGTTACATCTTCATCTTCATTGATATTGTAAGTATCATCAACGGCAATTGGATCACTATTTGCAGCAGTTATTGTAATATTCACAGTAGCTATATCACAAATTGAAGGATCTGGATCTGTATTACAAACTTGGTAAATAACAGTTACTACATCACCGATTGTTTCCAATGCACCAGATGTATATATAAGATTTCCTGTATTTTCATCAAATTGAATAACTCCCGTAGCAGTCCCATTTCCAGTATCTGAAAGCTCAGTTGTCCCTATATTGTTTGCATCTAGATTTGTTAAAAAGTCGTCGTTATCTAATATATTAATAGCTGTAGCCACTCCAAGTGTAGCTGTACTATTTTCATCTTGTGCCGTAGGGGTATTAGGAAAAGGATCGGTCCCATTTATATTTCCATCATTATCATTATCACATTCGTCACTAAAAACTGTATCGTCTGTTGAACTCACATCATTTTGCCCACCATTAGTAACTGTTGGCACACCATTTACATCAACACCCCCCGTTAACATTCCGCTTCCGTTCACGTCATTTAAAGTATAATTCTGATCCCCTTCAAGAGCGTCGAAACAACCATCATCATCACTATCATTATCTAAATGATCTGGAGTTGTATCACCATCTGTATCGCAAAGAGTTTGAGTTACTAAAATATCATCTAAAGCAAGGTCGTTTCCTCCTCCTCCTGGTGCATTATTAATAAATACAATTTCAATAGGATCACCAGAAGTTGGAATAAATGGTGTAGGGCTAGAAAACTGCTGCCAAGCATTTACATCTCCTGCTGCAAATCTTGGAACATCACCAGTATTAAAAGTATATATCGTTGAACCGCCTTGAACAAAATTAACTGTTATATTTGGTAAATTCCTACCATCATTCCCTCCTATATTAGTATCAATATTCATTAACCAAAATGACACACTAACTGGCGCACCAGGAACTATATTTACTAATTCTCTTTTATAAAATTCTAATCCTGCCGTGTTTGTTCCATTAAAAATAGCCATTTTACCAGTTGATGGAGACGCCCCTCCATTTGTATGATCACCAATTGTTTGCCAAATCGATGAAGCCCAAGCGGCAGTTTCTGAAATATTATTAAATATTGTATACCTCCCATCTTGTAATGATTGTGGAGCTGAATTACCGTCTGCATTATCTGTTGGGGTATTTCCTACTTCAGCACTATAATATGCATAATTTGTATAAGGCGAAATAGTACTTAATGTACCATTAGCTGTACTTTGAGTTCCGAAATCTTCACTAAATACTGTTGAAACTACACTTCCTGTTGTTCCACACGTTCCATTCTCATCTGCATCTAGAATACCATCGTTATCATCATCTAAATCACATACATCTCCTATAGTATCACCATCACTATCTACGTATTCAGGGTGTCCAGAAGAACAAGGGTTACAAATGGCTGATTGCACAGCAGCATTCGTTGAACTTACATCATTTTGTCCCGTTGTTCCGTTACCTGCTGTTCCTGGTCCTACTGGAATACCATTATCATTCACAGGATTGGTTGCGATATTAATTGAACCATCTGGATTAAGATTTGAATAATCTAAACCACCATCACCTTCTAAAGCATCCGGACATCCATCACCATCACTGTCTAAGTCTAAATTATCAGTCATACCATCGCCGTCTGAGTCAGGACAAACGATCACGGCAATATCTAAAAACGATGTGCTAATTAAACTACGAATACTTTCTCTGTCACCTCCGTCTGATAAATCTTCAAAAAGTAATGATATCTCATTAAAGGGCCTGTCCGCTATAAATATAGCTACGCCATTATCTGTTTGTGTTTGATTTGCACTTGTACCATCAGCAATTCCTCTTGTTAATACATCGGAAACACCACCTCTTACAATAAATTCATCTGCAGAACTATTTCCAGTAGAAATGTTTGGTGCTGCATTATTGTTTGGATTATTAACTACAAGGTTTCCAGTTATTAAATCGTAAGCTGCTAAATCTTCTGCAATAATTTGCCAAGTCCCAGGTAAATTAAAACACAATGCATCGGTTGGATAGGCAGCATCATTATTAGAGCGGTCAATATCATCTAAATTAGAAAACTGTATTCTCGATATAGGTGCCGAACTTGTGAACTTTATAGCACTCTCATCATCTGCTCTGTCAAAATTTTCAATAAGTGGTGGATTTTGACCTGAAGTAAATGAAACTCCACTCGGATCTTGAGCGCCATCTGGACCTGTAAAATGTCTTGCTATGGTTGATTCTTCAATTTCAATAGTATATAATTCAGAATTATACGTGGCTGAATACACTAATTTTGTATTATCTGAAGCTGCTTGATCGTAATTATAACGTAAAACAACTGGCGCATCACATTCATCAGCATCTAAAATACCATCATTATCGTCATCTAGATCACAACCATCTGGAATTGTGTCGTTATCATTATCTGCAGAATCATCGTATCCTACACAAGTATCAGCAGTATCTGGCACCCCATCGCCATCTGAATCTGTTATATTTTGTATAGCATTTAAGGTAACGGATAGGTTTATACCCTCAGTAGTAGTTTGACTCCCACCACCATTCGTTCCAGGATAGAAAGTTAATCGCTCTGTTGTCGCTGTTGCCACAAAATCGATCGTGGTTGTTTCCCACTCTAAATCTCTTAAAGCAGGTGTTGGTGTAATGAAATTTCTTCCTTGTGTACCAACTTGATACTCAAATCTGTCTATATACACTCTTGAGTACAATGAAAGTGCTGAAAAATGATAAACAGTTACTCGATAGCTATCCCCAATAACTAAGTTGGTCATGTCTGTAAAAACATTCTCCTCTGTTGCGGCCGTCCCAATATCCCTCAAAGTAATCCAATGCTCATGGCCATTTGGTGGGGGTGGAAGTGGCGCATTAGTCCATGCGGCGCCACCATCCCAAGTTCCAGCGGCAGCTGCATTATTAACGTCCGAAATATCAGGAGTTCCTGGACCAGGCTCTCCCCAACCAACAGGAACACAATCGAAACAATTGGCTTCTGGGTTGCTTGGAGTGTTATTGGATGCAGGAATATTCTGAGCTACAGTTCCGAAGGAAACCATAAAACAAAGAACAGTAAAAAACAAAAACTTAGTAAAACTAGTCTTCTGTAGGTTTGGGGTATAGACTTTCATACGAATGCTATTTATTAATTTCTTTGGGTTAAAATTCCTTGCAGACATTTAAATATATAGGCTGCGGGGGATTTAGTATGCAAACTTAACACAATTACAACGTTCATTGAAAAAATTTTGTCGATTAATTGCATTTATTAGGGTTCAAATGCAAGTAATTTCGATGAAATGCATTTTTAATCGACGAAATACAATTATATTAAATTTGTTAATACTATTTTTCTTACATATTATATCGATTATCTACGCATTTAACCCTTAAAATGGTTTTATTTAACAGAATTTTAATAATAATCAACTTGTTTAATATGTATAGTGAAGTATAACTTAAAGCCTCCAACAACCTGTTTACTAGAAGAATAAACGCTACCTATTAATAAATTAAGATTTAATCCGTATTTTTGACGTTCAAACACTTAAATTGCAGTTAATCCACCTGATTTGTAGAATATAACCTACAAATGTAAATAAAACATATATTTTATTGACTACTAGATTTTTAGAAACTTCCCTGTATGTTTGTAATAGATTTAACTTAAAACCTAATAGTCATGAAAAAACTTATGTTTATTTTAGCTGCACTTGCATTTATGGCAAGCTGCACACCAGAATCCCTAAACAGCAATGATCAACAACTCGATAAGGACAAGTACGTTGTACCGCCAAACGGATAAAAAAAAGAACCTAATTAAAGGGGTGTTATTATCATTTTTATTGATAATAACACCTTTTTTGTTTTATGTGTATAAATATGCACCTTCTGAAGCATCTGAATGGGAAACTATTTTTGGAACGATTGAAGCAGGTAATTTTACATGGGTACAATCTTACGTACACGCAATTTTCACCAAATTTATTTTTGTAATGCTTACAGGAATATGGTTTCTAACTTCTAATAATTGGTGGAAATATGCAATTCTAGTTCCCTTCACCATGTTTCTTTTTCAGTTAATTGGAATTATTAATTACAAATCGGGGTATATCGATGAGTTCGATTTTTGGTACTCGCTCCCACTAATTATTCCTATTCTTTTATTTGTTATTTATATTTCCTATCGTATTAGCAAAAACACATACGAAAATGAGGCGCTTAAGAGAGATGTAGACGATGAGATACGTAAAATATTAAGTGATGACCTTTAGAATCCACCCTTCAAATAAATACTAGAGTTTTATAAGTGTGTCAAAAATTTAACATTTAATACAAGGCATCCCTCTTATATATAAGACGCTAGACTTTTTTACTACTAACATCTTTCATAATTTTTACGTATAAAAAAAGCCCCATCTAATAAGACAGAGCTTTTTGTACTGAAGACGGGACTTGAACCCGTACGGGCATTTCTGCCCACTGGATTTTAAGTCCAGCGTGTCTACCAATTCCACCACTTCAGCATTGGTATGTTTTTTTTCTAGTCACTTTCAAATCTATCATTCAGAATGAAAGACTTCGAGCGAAAAACGGGATTCGAACCCGCGACCTCCACCTTGGCAAGGTGGCGCTCTACCAACTGAGCTATTTTCGCAATTAAATGAACATCGCTTCTATAACTAAGCGGTTGCAAATTTAAAACTTTTACCGCAACGACAAAGCTATTTTCGAAAAATTATTTTTTCATTTTAACAGAGGCATTCCGTTGTAACATTCGTTTTATCTCATTTAACTTCATTAAAGCTTCAACAGGAGTAAGTGTATCTATATCTATTTCAACGATTTCATCTCGTAATGACTCTAATAAAGGGTCGTCTAATTTAAAGAAACTTAACTGCAATTCTTCTTTAGAAATCGCCTTCATTTCTTCTGTTAATTCTTCAGAAGAATGCGATTTTTCTAAGCGCTTCAATATTTTATTTGCTCTGTGCAAAACAGCCTGAGGCATCCCTGCCATCTTTGCAACATGAATTCCGAAGCTATGATGTGAACCTCCGGGAACCAGTTTCCGAAGAAACAAAACGTTATCTTTTAACTCTTTTACAGAAACATTGTAATTTTTAATTCGGTCGAACGTTTCTGTCATTTCATTAATTTCATGATAATGTGTTGCGAATAAAGTTTTAGCATGTGACGGGTGTTCATGCAAATATTCACTAATTGCCCAAGCTATAGAAATTCCATCGTAGGTGCTTGTTCCACGACCTATTTCATCTAACAATACCAAGGATCGATCTGAAATATTATTTAGAATGCTTGCCGTTTCATTCATCTCTACCATAAAAGTAGATTCTCCCATAGAAATATTATCACTAGCCCCTACCCTAGTAAAGATTTTGTCTACATAACCCAATCGAACGGCTTTAGCAGGTACAAAACTCCCCATTTGTGCTAGTAAAACGATAAGCGCTGTTTGACGTAAAATGGCCGACTTACCACTCATATTAGGACCTGTAATCATAATTATTTGCTGAGTATCCCTGTCTAAAAACACATCATTCGCTATAAAAGGATTATCTGGCGGTAATTGCTGTTCGATCACCGGATGACGGCCTTCTTTAATATCCAAATCGAACGAATCGTCTATTAGCGGTCTGGTATAGTTAGCATTTTTTGCATGTACTGCAAAAGAACACAGACAATCTAATTCGGCAATTAATGCGGCATTTTGCTGCACCGAACCTATAAATTGCAGCATCCACGTTACCAGTTTTGAAAAAAGTTCCTGCTCTAACGCAGTAATCTTTTCTTCAGCAC
The DNA here is from genome assembly GCF_001637325.1 of Cochleicola gelatinilyticus. Taxonomy (GTDB): domain Bacteria; phylum Bacteroidota; class Bacteroidia; order Flavobacteriales; family Flavobacteriaceae; genus Cochleicola; species Cochleicola gelatinilyticus. Next base: position 33,443 of record NZ_LRXL01000002.1, on the reverse strand, counting down.
CCAATATCTTCGTTTCGTACTCCTTTAATTCTTCGGTTATATATCGCTCTGCACTTACAAGAGTTTGCTTACGAATCCATTCGGGTGGCACCTTGTCTTTATGTGTATTACGGACTTCTATATAATACCCGAACACATTATTTGATGCGATTTTAAGGGATGTAATTCCGGTTCTTTCGGTTTCGCGAGCCAACATTGCGTTTAGATATTCTTTTCCCCCTGTCGCTATAGAGCGCAATTCGTCTAAGGGTTCATGAAATCCTTCAGAAATTGCATTCCCTTTTAAAATATTTACTGGAGCTTCTTCATCTAGTGTTTCTTTTATTTTATTCCGAAGTAATTCACACCCTAATAATTGCTCGCCAATTCCTTGAACCGATTCGTTTGAAGCTTTTAAAGCCTCCTTTTTTATGGGAACAATCGCCTCTAAAGAATGAAGTAATTGCACGACTTCACGCGGATTGATTTTTCCAGTAGCAACCTTCGAAATTAAACGTTCTAAATCACCAATTCCTTTCATTTGTTGCTGCATGAATGCTAACACTTTAGGATGATCCAGTAAATAACTTACCACTTCATGACGTCGGGTAATTTTCTCTGTATTTTTCAACGGCAGCGCCATCCATCGTTTTAACAACCGTCCTCCCATGGGAGATATCGTTTTATCGATCACATCTAATAAGGTAACTGCATTCTGATTGTTCGAATGGTATAACTCCAAATTTCGAATGGTAAATCGGTCCATCCACACATATTCATCTTCAGCAATTCGAGAGATTTTAGTGATGTGTTTTAATTTCTTGTGCTGCGTTTCACCCAAGTAATGAAGTGCCGCTCCAGCAGCGATGATACCCGATTCTAAATGAGCAATTCCAAATCCTTTTAAATTCTTAACATCGAAATGTTTTTGAAGCGTTTCGGTAGCATAATCGGTTTGAAACACCCAATCTTCTAAATGAAATACATGAAAATCGTCTCCAAATGTTTCTGAAAATAATCCTCTTTTTTGTTTACTGAACAGCACTTCGGAAGGAGTAAAATTTTGAAGTAATTTATCTACATACTCTGCACTCCCTTCGGAAAGCAAATACTCTCCGGTTGATATATCTAAAAAAGCAACCCCAATTTGCTGAACTTCTGAAGCTCTTTTGGTAGCATGAAAATGGATAGCAGCTAAAAAATTATTAGATTTCGACTGAAGGATATCGTCGCTTAACGCAACTCCAGGCGTAACTAGTTCGGTAACGCCACGCTTTACAATACTCTTGGTTAATTTAGGATCTTCCAACTGATCACAGATCGCAACACGACAGCCCGCCATCACTAATTTAGGCAAATAAGTATGTAACGAATGGTGCGGAAAACCAGCCAGTTCGATATTATCACCTCCATTATTACGAGCGGTTAAAGTGATATTTAATATTCTGGCAGCACGAACTGCATCATCCCCAAAAGTTTCGTAAAAATCCCCCACACGAAACAGCAATAGCGCATCAGGGTATTTTGCCTTGATGGTATTATATTGCTTCATTAAAGGGGTGACTTTCTTTGCCATTGCATCATAAAATTTTGTTCTGCTAAAATAGAAATTCGCTTTTGGTATCGAAAATTCGGCTCCAAAGAGTTATAGAAAGTTTTTCACAAAGATTTTAGTGTACAACTAAAAATATTCAAAATAAGACCATTTAAGAGCCCTTCAATGAAACATAGAGGTATTTACTTACAAAAAATAAAATGTTTTAGGATATCGAATCTATAGAGGCTTTTTTTAATAAATAAAATTGATGCTTTTTTTTAAAAGTAATATGATTATCTATTATATGTTTTAAGAATGGAATTTTAATTTATAATACAATTACTCTATTACAAAAAATTAAAGCTGGTGATTCTAATTTCAAAATTTTTTCAAATGGGTATCTTTGCTTTTTAATGAATTTATGAAATACAGAAAACTTAAAAATCGCGAGCTAGAACGAATCGATCCCGAAACGTTTAAAGCTTCAGAAAAAACACCGCTTATTATCATTCTCGATAATATTAGAAGTCTCAACAATATTGGATCTGTATTTCGAACCGCAGATGCTTTTTTAATTCAGAAAATATATCTCTGCGGAATTACCGCCCAACCGCCACATAAAGATATTCAAAAAACAGCTTTGGGCGCTACCGACAGTGTGGAATGGGAGTATGCCGAAAATACTTTAGAGGTGGTTCACAAGTTACAACAACAAGGAGTTTTTGTAGCTTCTATAGAACAAGCCGAATTGGCGGTATCTTTAAATGATTTTTCAACGCAAAAAGAATTGGTGTATGCAGTGGTTTTCGGAAACGAAGTAAAAGGTGTGCAGCAAGAAGTAGTCTCTGAAAGTGATGCCGTAATTGAAATTCCGCAATACGGTACCAAACACTCTCTCAATATTTCTGTTAGCACGGGAGTAGTTGTGTGGGATCTCTTTTGCAAATTAACGTCTTAGCTAGTTCTCAAAAAATTTTCAAGATCACTCCCTATTATGTTTAGGGACTCTAAGTAAGAATCTCATCTAATATGGAAAGGTAGTCGCTTCGGTTCTTAACAAAATCCATTTCAGAAATATCTATAATTTTAATGGTATCGTTATGTTGACCTTTAATGAATTCTAAATACCCCTCGTTGATCTTTTGCAAATACGAAGCTTGAATACTTTTTTCGTATCCTCTCCCCCTCTTTTTTATATTTTCCAATAACCGCTCGGTATTCTGATAGAGATATACATATACATCGGGCTTAGGCAATTCTTTATGCATTAAGTGAAAGAGTTTTTTATATAAATTAAACTCTTCATCCTGCAGGGTTACTTTAGCAAATATTAATGATTTGTACGCGTCATAATCGGCGATCACACAATCGTTAAACAAATCGAATTGTTTTATATCGTCTAATAATTGCTGATACCGGTCTGCCAAAAAAGACATCTCTAAAGGAAATGCATACCGACCAGGTTCTTCATAGAATTTAGGCAGAAATGGATTGTCTTTAAAACGTTCAAGAATTAGTTTTGCGTTAAAATCGGTCGCAAGTTGTGTGGCAAGACTTGTTTTTCCGGCACCAATATTTCCTTCAATAGCGATATAATTCAACTTCGAAAAATCGTAATATTTTCCTGGATTCCGAAGCCATTTAGATTGTTTTACAACAGTACTTTTATCATCAGTTTCAGCTAACAAACGCACCATGTTCTTTTTTAAAATAGGATGCTCAAAGTCTGCACTTAATTCTGCTATAGGCTGTAAAACAAAACGACGATGATGCATTTCTGGGTGTGGAATTGTTAATGCTTTTGAATCTTTTACAAGCGCATCCACAAAAATAATATCGATGTCGATCGTACGAGATGCATATCCTTCCGAAGCATTTCGTACTCTATCTAACTTCTTTTCGATTTTATGTATTTCTTGCAATACTTTAGATGGAGATAACGTGCTATGTACTTCTACCGCACAATTTAAAAAATCGTCTCCATTAAAACCCATAGCCGGAGTTTCGTAAACAGAAGAAATTTTTTGTATACTACCAATTTGTCTAAAAATAGCATTTACAGCAGTTTGAAGGTATTCGAATTTGTTTCCTTGATTGCTGCCTAGCGAAAGATATATGTGTTGTATTGGTTTAATGTGGACTGATTTTATGACGAAATTAAGGAAAAGAAAAACACTGACAATTATCTTTGCCATCAATCGACTAATGAATGACGCAACTTTCGCTTAAAGACAGGTTAGCCGCACAACGCATCTATCTCATTTTAGGTGCTTTATTCATAGCTTCGCTGGTAGTTTCAAATTTAATTTTCCAGAAGTTTTTTTACTGGGATTTTTTCGGAATTTACACATTTGAGATCTCGGTAGGGATTCTACCTTATCCCATTACATTTCTTATTACAGATCTTATTAGTGAGCTTTACGGAAAAAAGAAAGCGAACGAAGTAGTAACAGCCGGAATTTTTGCCTCATTTTTTTCGCTGTTAATAATTTATGTTTCCGATGCAGTACCAGCAACTGTTTGGAGCCCAGTGGACGATACCTTATTTAATAAAGTGTTTGGAGCTACTGCACTTGCCGTAGTTGCTTCGATGCTAGCGTATTTATTCGCACAGTATATAGACATTCAGATCTTTCATTTCTGGAAAGGCCTTACTAAAGGAAAACATTTATGGCTTCGGAATAATTTCTCAACCTTTTTTTCGCAATTTATAGATACGTTTACGGTACTATTTTTGCTTTGTAGTTTCGGAAAAATTGAATGGGAGTTGTTTGGTGCTTTGCTCCTTAGTGGCTTTCTTTTTAAAGTATTGGTCGCACTATTAGACACCCCTTTTCTCTATGCAGGAGTATATGCATTTAGAAAACGTTTTAATTTAAAAATGGGTGAAGAAATCACTCTAATTAATGAATAAAAAATAAAAGTTTTTAAATAACAGTCATGAAAAAGTTTTTAAAAATAATTGGAATATTTTTAGGAGTAGTACTCCTCTTATTGGCATTATCTCCTCTATTCTTCAAAGGAACTTTAGAGAAACTTGTAAAACGCACCATCGATAACAATGTAAATGCAACGGTGAGCTGGGAAGATTTCGACTTAAGTTTGTTTCGCAGTTTTCCAGATGCTGCACTAACCATCACAAATTTTAGCGTGATCAACAAAGCGCCTTTTGCGGGCGACACACTCGCCAGTGGAAAACAACTTAAGCTAGACATGGGAATTACCCAATTATTTAAGAGTGGTGACAACCCCATTAAAATAGATGCGCTGTCACTCGACGAAGCTTTTGTAAACATTCGCATCGATTCAACTGGGCAAACCAACTACGATATTGCTGTAAAAAGTGACGCACCACTAAATGATGACACCGAAGGAAACGCAGGATTTAGTTTCGATCTAAAAAAATACGAATTAAAAAATTCTCGCATTAACTACCTAGATGAATCTACCCAGACATTTTTAACACTTACCGATGTAAACCACGAAGGAACAGGAGATTTCTCATTAGCTGAATCTGAATTAGACACAGAAACGAATGCCTTGGTCTCGTTTCGACTCGGAGATATTGAGTACTTAAAAGAAAATTCGGTAACTCTCGACGCAGTATTTCAACTCGACCTTGAAAATCAGAAATACACGTTTCTTGAAAATGAAGCCAAAGTAAATGAGCTACCCCTTACTTTCAACGGTTTTGTAAAGGTAAATGAAAGCAATAATGAAATCGATCTAACTTTTAAAACCCCTTCTTCTGACTTTAAGAACTTTCTTGCGGTCATTCCGAAGGTATATGCTAAAAACCTCGACGGTGTCACTACCACCGGGAATTTTACAGTAGATGGGATGCTAAAAGGGATCGTTGATGACACCTATATCCCGAAAATGGATATTAAGATTAGAAGTGACAATGCGTCTTTTAAATACCCCGATCTTCCAAAAACAGTCCGTAATATTTCGATCAATGCCGATCTTAAAAATGAAACTGGATTACTAAAGGATACTTACCTCAACATAGGAGGGATTACTTTTAAAATCGACGACGAGTTATTTAATGCAAACGGAAGCATTCGCAATCTTACTGAAAATATGTTGGTGAATTTAGCTTTAAAAGGAACTTTGAACCTCGCTAATATCGAAAAAGTGTTTCCAATAGAACTTGACCAGAAGCTCAGCGGAGTTTTTAAGGCAGATGTCACCACAAAGTTTGATATGAATTCGGTAGAAAAAGAACAATACCAAAATATTGAAACCAATGGAACCGCAAGTCTTTCAGATTTTACCTATTCTGATGCGGCTTTTAATAACCCCATCGCTATTTCAAAAGCGGCAATTACTATGAGCCCGGGTAATAACATTAGTTTAAACGAAATTAAAGCCACCACCGGGCAAACCGATATTGCTGCTTCGGGATCTATTCAGAATTTACTGCCTTTCCTAATGTCGAAGCAAGATTTAAAAGGACGTTTCAATGTAACTTCGAACACGTTCAATTTAAATGATTTTATGGCTTCGGAAAGTAAAGAATCGAAGACCACTTCCGAAGAAACAACACAAATAACCTCAGCGAAAGATCAAATTAAAATTCCCGATTTTCTAAATGCTACCTTAGATTTTTCCGCTAAAAAAGTAATCTATGACAATTTGGAACTTACCAACGTAAAAGGAACGGCAAGCATTGCAAACGAAACGGCGAACCTTCAGAATGTAACCTCAAATATTCTAGGAGGAAATATTGCTTTTGGCGGAAATGTGTCTACTCGAGAGCAAACCCCATCGTTCGCTATGGAGCTTGATCTTCAGAAAATAGATATCGATGAGTCTTTTAAAAAGTTGGAAATTTTAAGTTTTTTCGCTCCCATCGCAAAAGCGTTACAAGGAAATTTAAACACAAAGATCAATTTACAGGGAAAATTAAATGACGATCTTACCCCACAACTTACTTCCCTGGCAGGTTCTGCATTGGCACAGATACTCACCGCAGAAGTGGATCCCGAAAAAACTCCGTTACTCTCAAAATTGGGAGAGCAAATTAAGTTTTTAAACCTCGATCAATTAAGTCTGAGAGATGTAAGCACCGCATTAACTTTCGAGAACGGAAATATTAAAGTAAAACCCTTTGACTTCAATGTAAAAGGAATTAAAGTAGATGTTGCAGGACAGCACGGTTTAGACAAAAACATGAATTATAATGTTTCCCTTGACGTGCCAGCTCGTTATTTAGGGAATGAAGTAAGTGGATTATTAGCCAAGCTCGATGAAAAAGAGGCCAATGAAACGACGGTAAAACTTCCTGTTGGAATTACTGGAACTTTTAATAATCCTAAAATTGCGCTCAATACACAGGCCGCAGTACAAGAACTTACACAACGCCTTATTGAAAGGCAAACAGATAAGGTTAAGGATAAAGGAAAAGATATTATTAAAGATATTCTTGGAGGTAGTACAAATACTGCCGATACTACAAAAACAAACACTCCTACTACTAAAGAAGAAACTACCAAGGTTGTAAAAGATATTTTAGGAGGACTTTTCGGTAAGAAGAAAAAAGATACGACAGGAAACTAAACACATAGAAATCTTAATACTTTTGAAATATGACGCTCTTTCTCTTTCTTCTCTTAGGTCTTTTAATAAGCGGGTTGGGGACCATTCCGGTAGGTGGCTCTAATATTGCAGTTATTAAAACCTCGAAAGAAGAATCTGTAGGACGAGCAATACCTATAGCTATTGGGGCTTCTTTGGGTGAAACGATATTGGCATTTCTTTCGTTATGGTATAGTAATGCGATCGTAGATTTTTTTGAAACCAATCTTTGGGTTCAGATCTTATTTTTAGCATTGTTCTTTATTGTGGGGTTGTTATTTTTATTCCCGAAATTGGTACAAATAGATTTTGAAGTAGACACCAAGGGGAAGTCGGTTCGTGCCAATTTTCTAACAGGTTTAAGCTTCGGGATTATTAATCCGACCGTTTTACTCTATTACATCATTGCGGTTTCTTTGGCGCAAGAATATTTGTTATATATTTCTGAAGTAAGCTCGAAGATAGTGTTAGCATTCTTCTTTTGCGGGGTATTCGCAGGAAAGGTTCTTGTGCTATATCTCTATGGAAAACTAAGCAAAACTTATGAAGACAAGAAACCAAAAAATAAGAACAACATTTACAGATGGATTGGCCTTGCTATAGTATTAATTTCTATTGCTCAAGGTATTAGAATGCTTTTGGAATAAATTAATTTACTGTTATTGCTACTACATACCCTTCACTTCCGCGAACATTAAACACGGTATCATCTTCGAAAATTAAGTATTGCCCTTTTATTCCTTTTAGAATTCCTTCATAAAAAGGAGATTTTACCAAATTTAGACTTTTTAATTTTTTAGGATACTGAAGCACTGGGAATTCGATATTGGTTTCAGAATTACTTTCAATAAAATACTCTTGAGCTTCTTTGGGAATAAATTGGCGTAATTTATCTCTCCATTCCACAAGGTTTTCATCCTTAATATCGTTTTTCAACATCGTACGCCAATTGGTCTTGTCGCCAACATGATCTTTTAATGCGACTTCAGTAATTCCAGCAAGATACCGATTAGGCACTTCTACAATTTCTATAGCTTCATGCGCTCCTTGATCGATCCATCTAGTGGGCACTTGTGTTTTCCTTGTCACTCCTACTTTAACATTGCTGCTGTTAGCTAAATACACAACATGAGGTTGCAACTGTACGCGCTTTTCGTAGGCGAGATCTCGATCTTCTTTATCGATGTGAGCCGTGCTTAATTCGGGTTTAATAATCCAATCTGCTGCTTGCGGTATTTCAAAGAAACAGTCGTAACAGAAACCTTGACGGTAAATTTTTTTCTCCAGATTACAATTTAAACACTGGTATTTTAGAAAGTTAATAGACACCTTTTTATCTAGTAACTGATTCATGTTCAGAAAGTCATTTTCGAAAACTAGGTAGTATTGAATGGGGCTTCCAAATTCAGTTTGCATTTTTGTTAAAACGCCTTCATAATTCATAAAAAGAAAAGTGTTATTTTTATTGCATAAAGATAGTTCAAAAATATGCCAATCCCCATTGTAAATTCTATTGCCTCCTGGTTTTTAAAGAAGCGGTTTCATCAAATTGACCTGTTTCTTAAATACCCTATTGAGGTACAAGAAGAATTACTTCAGCATCTCATTCAGAAGGCACGGTATACCGAGATCGGCAAAACATACGAATTTTCCACCATAACTTCGTATCGGGAATTTGCGGCCCGTGTTCCTGTGTCCAATTATGAGAGTAACGAAGCTCTAATTGAACGTGCTCGTCGTGGAGAAGCTAATATTTTTTGGCCTACTCCTATAAAATGGTTTGCTAAATCTAGTGGAACCACTAACGCTAAAAGTAAATTTATACCCGTAAGCAGCGATTCTCTAGAAGACTGTCATTATGCTGCCAGTAAGGATTTGCTATGCATGTATTTAAACAATAATCCCGAATCGCAACTCTTTTTAGGGAAAGGACTTCGTCTTGGAGGGAGTAAAGAACTATACCAAGAGAACGGAACTGTCTTCGGCGATCTCTCGGCAATTCTTATCGATAACATGCCGTTTTGGGCAGAATTTAGTAGTACGCCGAGCAATGAGATCTCATTAATGGGCGACTGGGAAACCAAAATGCAGGCCATTGTAAATGAAACAATCAAAGAAAATGTAACTAGCTTGGCAGGTGTACCGTCATGGATGCTTGTTTTATTAAACAATGTTGCCGAAACTACAGGGAAAAATAATCTTTTTGAGATATGGCCTAATTTAGAGGTTTATTTTCATGGAGGGGTGAGTTTCGACCCGTATCTCGAGCAATACAATAAGCTACTTCCAAAAGAAAGTTTTAGATATTATGAGATCTATAATGCTTCGGAAGGATTCTTCGCTATACAGGATCGTAATTCTAACAAGGAGCTACTACTCATGTTAGACTATGGTATCTTTTACGAGTTTATTCCAATGGACGGCTATGGTACAGAAGAAGAAAAAGTAATTCCGCTGAGTGAAGTGGAGGTTGGTAAAAACTACGCCATAATTATCACCACCAATGCCGGACTTTGGCGCTATAAAATTGGGGACACTGTTCGCTTTACTTCTGTAAGCCCATTTCGAATTAAAGTTACGGGACGCACTAAACACCATATTAATGTATTCGGAGAAGAATTAATCATCGAAAACGCCGAAGCCGCACTTCGAAAAGTATCTTCGCAAACCCACACAGAAATCGTTGATTATACTGCAGCCCCTATTTTTATGGAAGGAAGAGAAAAAGGAGCCCACGAATGGATTATCGAGTTTAAAACACCTCCTTCAGACTTTCAGAGCTTTTCTATGTTATTCGATAAAGCACTTCAAGAAGTAAATAGCGATTATGAAGCAAAACGCTTTAACAACACGACGCTAAAGCCACCAACCATACACTGTGCTCGTGAACGGCTGTTTTACGACTGGCTAAAACAAAACAATAAACTAGGAGGACAGCACAAAGTACCTCGATTATCCAACCAAAGAAGTTATGTAGAAGAATTGCTGGTTTTAAATACGAAATATGACATCAATTCCAATACATGATACGGCGTTTATAATTGCTTATTATAGGTCTCAACACGAGGATATTAGTTTAGATCCTTACGCAAAATTGTGGCTTAGACCTTCCTTAACTTCATTTGCTTCCGATTTTTCACTCCACGTGTCTGTATACGATGAGCTGCTTCATTGTTTCAGAAACCGGTATTTTCTAGAATCGCTTACTCAGTTAACTTCAGAAGGAGATTGGTTATTTATTAATATTGGCGCTGGATTTAGCATGTATCCATATCTACTTTCCGACCGCGTCACCACCCTAGAGATCGATTTGCCTGAAATCGTATCATTTAAAAAAGAGGCGATTAAAAAATTTACTTCGGAAGGGTTTCTACCGCATCGGAATGTCTCACATAGCGCTGTAGACATTACCAATAAAAGAGAATTAGAAGAACTTACAAACACTATAAAAACCAACTATATAGGTTTGCAAACGGTCGTGCTTATTGAAGGGGTGTTCTTTTTTCTTAATCGCAACGTTATTGACGATCTGTTAAGATATATAGCAGATTTCCAAAAAGCAGGTGATGTGACAATGTGCGTATCTTTTGAAGATAGTAGTACCTCGCAAGAGGTATTTGAAAGATTAAAAAATTATTTTATAGAACACCTTAATTCGAAAAATAATCCATTCACAACATTACCCAACACCTACTACACTTCCCTTTCTAAGTATGTGCTTAAAAAAAGTAGCAGTAGTTTTCAAGTAGGTAAAGAAATTAAATCGCTTCCTCCCACACTTCGAGAAAGCGATGTTTTGAACGAATTTTTTTACACACTCCATAGATGCTAGTGCATTTATCCGATTAACATCATAATTTGACGTTTAAAAAAATGTTGTAGCACGAGTGTTTTCGGCACTTTATCGAGGTTTTTATTTTTAGATGTCGTTAAACGATTTTCTGATTGGTTTCAACTAAAAGTTTTGGTAGTCCTTTTCTTACGGAATACATTTACTTCAGAATTAAAAATAACCTCTCATGAAAAATTTATTAATCGTAGTTATAATAGCAGTCTTTTCAGTCTCGATGACCTCTTGCGGAACCACCGCTTCAATGCAAGAAAACCAAAAAGAAATTACTGGATATACGCTTAAAAATAAAAAGCAATTATTAGAACAAAAAATTCTAAATAAAAAGCTTAAAACCGTTATCGCCCAACCATAATAAATCAACTTTAATTACATCTAGTGGCGAAAAACCCCAAATCATATTTGATTTGGGGTTTTTTATTATATCCAAAATAATTAAATATACTGTGATAGTTAAGAAACTGCTTTCAACTTTTTAATGGTCGATTTGTTTAATTTCTCTTCAGCATACTCGTAGGTAACATGTAATTTCTTATCTTCTGTGTCTGGCAATTCATACATCGCATCGGTTAATACTGCTTCGCATAACGAACGCAATCCTCGTGCTCCTAATTTATACTCTATTGCTTTTTCAACAATATAATCTAACGCTTCTTCTGTCACGATAAGTTCTATATCATCCATTTCAAACAGTTTCTTATACTGCTTAATGATAGCGTTCTTTGGTTCTGTTAAAATAGCTCTTAGTGTTCCTTTGTCTAAAGGATTCATATAGGTTAACACAGGAAGTCGACCAATAATTTCTGGAATTAACCCAAAATCTTTTAGGTCTTTCGGAATAATATATCGAAGCAAATTATCGCGGTCTAAAGAGTCTTCCTTAATTGAAGCACTAAATCCAACAGCCTGCATATTTAATCGTTTCGAGATGTTTCGCTCAATACCGTCGAAAGCACCACCAGCAATAAATAAAATATTTTCGGTATTTACTTCAATAAACTTCTGATCTGGGTGTTTTCTCCCTCCTTTTGGTGGAACGTTTACCGTAGTTCCCTCAAGCAGCTTTAATAAAGCTTGCTGCACACCTTCTCCACTCACATCTCTTGTAATAGATGGGTTATCACTCTTACGGGCAATTTTATCGATCTCGTCGATAAATACGATTCCATTTTGGGCTTTTTCCAAATTATAATCGGCCGCTTGCAATAATCGAGTTAAAATACTTTCTACATCTTCTCCTACGTATCCTGCTTCAGTTAATACTGTAGCATCAACTATAGCTAAAGGAACGTTTAACATTCTAGCAATTGTTTTTGCAATGAGTGTTTTTCCCGTTCCAGTTTGCCCTACAATAATGATGTTACTTTTTTGTATTTCAATATCGTCATCGGTCTTTGGCTGAAGCAATCGTTTGTAATGATTGTAAACTGCCACAGACATTACTTTTTTAGTGTGTGTCTGTCCTATTACGTAATCGTCTAAAAACTCTTTGATCGATTTGGGTTTTTTCAACATCAACTCTTTAGAAAGCTCACCGTTTTCAGTATGCAAAGCTTCTTCCACGACAATGCCATGTGCTTGCTCGATACAGCGATCACAGATATGTGCGTCTAAACCTGCTATCAACAAACTTGTTTCAGCCTTTTTTCGACCACAAAACGAACATTCCAACTCTTCTTTCGACATTTTTTTATCTTTCAAATGATTCTATTTTTCTTTACCTCTGGTTAAAATTTCATCGATCATCCCGTATTCAAGCGCTTTTTCTGCTTTCATCCAGTAATCACGGTCACTGTCATCATAAACTTTCTCATAAGTTTGTCCACTATGATTAGCAATGATTTTGTACAACTCTTCTTTTAACGTCATGATTTCTCGTGCCGTAATTTCAATATCACTGGCTTGTCCTTGAGCACCACCCATTGGTTGGTGAATCATTACTCGCGAGTGCGTTAACCCGCTTCGTTTACCTTTTTCTCCGGCACATAATAACACAGCTGCCATAGATGCAGCCATTCCAGTACATATTGTTGCTACATCGGGAGTAATAAACTGCATGGTATCGTAAATACCCAATCCAGCATATACACTTCCTCCAGGAGAGTTAATATAAATTTGTATATCTCTTGAAGCATCTGTACTAGCCAAAAATAATAATTGGGCTTGTACAATATTCGCTACTTGGTCGTTAATTCCTGTTCCTAAAAAAATGATTCTATCCATCATTAATCGAGAGAAAACATCCATGGCAACCGCATTCATTTGGCGCTCTTCAATAATATTTGGGGTGAGTGCCACAGGATACATGCTACTTACGATTTTATCGTAATACATGCTATTAATACCCTGATCTTTCGTAGCAAACTCTTTAAATTCTTTTCCGTAGTTCATAAATTAAAATCGCTTTCTTATTTTATAATTCTGTTTTCTATGCATCTGTTTAAACAGGGGGTATCCCGATAAAAACAAAAAGACGCTGTACGTTTTACATACAGCGTCTAAAGATACCAATTTTATCGCTGAATTATGCGTACGCTTCTTTTACGAATTTATCGTACGTAATTTCTTTGGTTTTAAGTTTTGCATTTTCTTTAAAGAAATCCAATAACTTATTTGTATTTAATTGCTCGCTTAAGCGCTTCACCTCTTCTTGATTTGAAAGAATTCGTGCTGCAATAGTATCAAGCTCTTCTTCTGAAGGATCTGTTTGGCCAAATTGTGCCATTTGTCCTTTAATCATGGTTTTACTGTAATCTTTCAATTCATCAAAGGTTACCTGCAAATTGTGTTCTGCTCTTAGTTTTCCTTCAATTAATTGATATCGCAATCCTTTTTCGCTTCGCTCATATTCAGCTTTTGCTTCTTCTTCAGTCATTGGTTTTTCTCCAGAAACTGCGATCCAACGTTGTAAAAATGCATCTGGAAGATCGAATTTAGTATTGTCGATAAGGCTTTCAACTACATCATTCAATAATTTCTGATCACTTTGTTGTTCGAACTGCTTTTCAGCATCTTCTTTGATTTTTTCTTTAAGTTCTTTTTCCGAAGAAACCACACCTTCTCCAAACAGCTTATCGAATAATTCTTGATTTAATTCGGCCATTTCACGTTCATTCACTTCTTCGATCTTCAAAGAAACTTCAACATCTAATCCGTGAGCATCGTCGTGAGAAACATCGAAATACTTTTGATTATCGTGATCGTCTGCAAACATTCCTTTGGTTTTTAAAACCACCGTATCACCTACTTTGGCACCTACTAAAGCTGAAAGTTGTTTTTTTCCTTTAATTGTTTCGGTAGTGAATGTTGTGCTTTTATCGATCCCCTTTTCTTCTGAAGTAAAGGTCCCTGTGATCTCATCCCCTTTTGAAACCTCTTTTTTAGCAATTAACTTTCCGTATTGTTTACGAATAGTTTTTACTTGATTGTCGAGCATTTCTTTATCTGCAACAATCTTATAATTAGTAACTGCCTTTTTCTTTACATCTACATCGAATTCTGGGGCTAATCCAAGGTCGAAAGAAAAAGTAAAGTCGTCCGAGTTCCAATCGATCTCTGCTTCATTGTTCGGAAGCGGATTTCCTAGAACATCCAGTTTTTCTTCAGTTAAAAATTTTTGTAATGCCTCTTGAATTAGTTTATTCACTTCTTCTACTAAAACAGCTTTTCCGTATTGTTTCTTCACCATTCCCATAGGCACATGCCCTTTTCTAAAACCAGGAATGTTCGCAGTTTTACGGTAATCGTTTAAAATTTTTGAAACTTTATCAGCATAGTCATCCTTTGAAATTTCAACGGTTACTACGGCATTTAACTTATCAATGTCTTTCTTTGTGATGTTCATTTTCTGAAAAATTTAGCTCTTAATTTTCGGCTTGCAAAAGTACAATAATTTAAGCAAGCTTTCAAATTGTTGCACGTTGTATTTCAGAATATTATTCCTTCTCTTTTAAGACTGAAAATAAAATAGACTGAAGAAATGATAAAAGCAAGCTGAATAATAAGGCCCACCAAATATTATTCACAGCAAAACCACTCACAAAATAATCTGCCATTAAGATAATGATGGCATTAATTATTAAGAGAAACAATCCAAAAGTTATTAAGGTCACTGGCAAGGTAAGAATCACTAAAATTGGTTTTACGATAAGCCGCAATAACGCCAACACTACGGCTACAATAATAGCTGAAACATACCCTTCTACTGCCACTCCAGGCAAAATATACGCTAAAATTACAACAGCGACTGCCGTTAAAAGAATTTTTAAAATTGTATTCATAACTATATTTTATAAATTTAAATTTATATTAAAGATACGATGAATATTAATTGAAACTATTGCATAAAAAAACTCCTGTATTTAGAACACAGGAGTTTTTTAAAAAATTTATAATAATCTTAATTATTGGTAGCAGTTACAGTACCGTATGCGCCAATATTCACTTTAGGAATAGTAGCTTCATAGGTGTTATTAATAGCATCAATAATTAAATTTGCCGTATAAGCATATCCTCTAGGTGTTGGATGCACACCATCTAATGAAAATGCACCTCCCGTAGCGAATGTATCGGTAAGTAATCCTCCATCGAAAGAAACACCTGTATCAGCAACACGCGCTAAAGCACTTCTTGCATCTACAAAGGCCAATCCATTTGCATCTGCCAATCCTCTAATGGCTGTATTGTAAGCAGCAGACGCAGTAGCAACACGTGCTTGCTCTGTTGCTGTTAATACAAACTGATCACTTAAAGGAACCGCAACTCCAATAACACTTTGTGGGTTTGACGGATCTGCTAATGTACCCAATACAGACGAAGCAACTAATACGACTAAATCGTCATTGTTTGCTTGACGTAGCTGCCCTAGAAGAGCCGCTGTTTGAGCAGGTATTCCTTGAGCAATTAAAATTTGAGTTACATCGGTAAGGTCATCGTCTGTGATAATTGGAAAATTAGCTCCTGGCGAAAAGTTTACCATTCGTAAATTGGCTTCTTCTTGAGTAATAATTCCAGCAGCTACCAATCCTGGTAACGCTTGATTGTTATACAATGCAAATTGAGCATTTACTCCCGCAGCAGTAGCAGCATCTAATGGTATAGATTGTACTGGAACTGTCGTAAAATAAGGAATAGATGTTACATCTGGAATATTAACCAATACACCTTTTGCACCACCTTGTGCTAGTGCAGAAACCTGCGCACTGTAAACACTTGCAAATACATTAGGGTCTGTAATATCATTATCTCCGTAAGTAGTTGGGTCAAGATTTCCTGTTTGATCCACTCCAGCACCACCTGATGTTGCGTAACTTAAAATATCATTGTTTCCAATCCATAAACTAAAAAAGGTCGGGTTTAAAGAGGTTGCATCTTCAAGAACTGAAGCACTAGCACTCGTTTGAAAACGACCAAACCAAGGGTTAGCAGCTCCATATCCTGGTGCATTTAAATGAAAACTTTTAGCTCCTGGAACTCCCATGTTATTAAAAGGTCCTGCAGCACTCGTAGTTACATCGGTTTGCGGATCACCCTCTAAGCGAACAGGACCAGGATTTCCCATCGCATCTACAGATAGTACAAATCGGTTAGGAAATACAACTTGTCCATTCACTTTTAACCCACCAAGATTATCATCTACTAAAGGTTGTGTAAAGGTTTCGCTTCCGCCGGCTTTCGCAAATTGCTGTGCCATAATATTAGGATACGAGTTTTCTTGACCTGTTATATACAGTGCTCCATCTGCATATCCCGCTGTTAATGAATTTCCAACTGCTACATAATTAGAAAAATCTGCTGTACCGCTGGTATAAAAACCGGCATCTGTCACCGGATTATCAAAGTCTGCCTCACAACTTACCAATCCTACGGCAAGTAATGCAAGTGTTGTTTTTAATATATTTTTCATTTTTTTCTGAATTTTTTAAAATTACATTTTATAGGTAATACCTAAACCAGGTGAAAAAGCATTCGATTTGTAAGTTCCTCTAAAAGGTACATTTACACCATTCTCTTGATAGAAATTATAAGAAGCATCCACTTCTTTAAATCGAGAGTATAAGAATGAAGCGTCTATTTGAAAGTGATTACCAACATTTACTGTAAGTCCACCAGTAAAGTTATTACTGTCGTTTCTTGGTGTTTCTGGCGCAAAATAACCTGCCTGTACAGGTGATTCATCGAAGTAATATCCAGCTCTTAATGTAAACATTTTAGTTGCTTCGTACTGTAATCCGAATCTGTAGATCGATGAGTTCTTGTAATTACGTGGATTTTGAGAGTCTGGTACTGCAGCATTAGCAAAATCGATATCTAATGAATTATATACATCCCAGAATGTTCTATTAAAATCGAAAGCGAATAACCATTTATCACAGAACTCGTAACTTAAACCAACAGTAAGTTCGGCCGGTAGTGGTAATTCTGCATCGAATGTTGTATCACTGAAAGGTGTTAAAGGTGAATTAGGAATATTTTCAAAATCTGCTTCTCCATCTTCAGCTTCCAGAATAATCTCAGAGCGATAATTAAAACCAATACTTAGATCTTCGGTAGGATTAAACATAAGACCTGCTACCCATCCCCAGCTATTTACACCAGAAGCATCGATAGTTACCTCAGAACGATTTCCATCAAGATCGGTTAAAGTTCGATTAAGGTTTCTATTAAAGTTTACAGATCCTGTTACATAAATGGGTCCACCACCTACGCTTAAATACTCATTAAATTTCAACGATACAGTTGGCTGAATATAAATTGCAGCAAGGTCGATATTATTAACTAAATGAGATCCTGCCCAGTCATCTTCATATTCTACCGTACTTCCATAAGGAGTATAAACTCCAAGACCGAAAGCAAGCCAGTCGTTCGCTTTATAAGAAAGGTATGCATACAAAGGAGTTCCAACAGGACTATCTGTTTCAGCAAAATCACCTGTACGTTCGTTTTGATACGATACATTCGAGAATACACCGAAGCCTCCTACCGAGACCGAAAATTTATCCTCCATATATACTAATCCGGCAGGATTAAAGAAAACCGATTCGCTACTTACAACAGCAACTCCGGTGTGCCCCATAGCTAGCGATTTATTTCCCTGAAGGCTTACGCGATACCCTCCGGCATACGTCACTGCTGTAGCCAAAATAAGCACAGCAAGAAGCAAAGATTTTTTCATAATTGTTTTACGTTTAAGTTAATTTTTTTAGTTCAAACTGCTAAAAGTGCAGAATATTGGGTTAAAATACAATTTATTATGCATACATAATAAAATTTGCTTTGCAATGTTATAAAAAATTCATAACAATTTGATAAAATTCGGAAGGATTTTCAGCATGCAACCAGTGACCTGCATTAGAAACAGTTTCAATGTGAGAACTCGGAAAGTGTTTTTTTATTAAAATATCATCCATATCCTCAATATATCCAGACTTAGATCCTCTCATAAAAAGGGTATCCTTTTTAAATACTGCACCTTCAGTCAAGGCTACCCCAACGGCATTAATATTAGAGGTTAAAACAGGTAAATTCATTCTTAAAGCCAAGACACCTTTACTTTTCCAATATAAATTTTTCAGAAGAAATAATCGGGTTCCTGTATCCTTTATATATTCAGACAACACGTCTTCAGCTTCACCTCGCGAATTAATTTTAGAAAAATCGAGTGATGCTAGAGCTTTTAAAATATCTTGATGGTGTTGTGGATATGCCTTAGGACCAATATCGGCAACAATTAATTTTGAAACCAATTCAGGATATTTAGTTGCAAATTCCATGGCCGTTTTTCCTCCCATAGAATGTCCTAAAAGAACAATTTCTGAAAAATTATGATGATCACAATACTCTTTTAAATCTTCCGCCATGACAGTATACGAAAACTCATTACTATGAAAACTTCTTCCATGATTTCGCTGGTCGACTAAATGAACTTGATAGCCGGCTTCCGAGAATTTACCGCCTAACGTTTTCCAATTATCACTCATGCCAAGAAATCCGTGAAGAATCACAAATGGTTTTCCCGCACCTATTATTTGAGAATGTAATATCATATTATTTTAGTTTCTGAAGGTATTTTTTTACTACGTTTTCTATTCCCATATAAATAGATTCACAAATTAATGCATGCCCAATAGAGACCTCAAGAAGATGGGGTACGCTGTTTTTAAAAAATGCAATATTCTCTAGTGAAAGATCGTGACCTGCGTTAACACCTAAGCCAAGAGAGTGCGCCAAGACAGCACATTCTTTATAAGGTTTAACTGAATTTTCATCTCCTTTTCCATATCCTTCAGCAAAGGCTTCAGTATATAGCTCGATGCGATCGGTTCCTGTATGAGCCGCACCCTCGATCATCTTTAAATCGGGATCTACGAAAATAGACGTTCGTATTCCGTTGTGTTTACATTCGTTAATAATTTCTGAAAGATATGCTTTATGTTTTAACGTATCCCAACCTGCATTCGAAGTGATCGCATCAACTGCATCGGGAACTAGGGTTACTTGTGTAGGCTTCAGCTCCAGAACCATAGTAAGAAATTTCTCTATTGGATTTCCCTCGATATTATACTCTGTAGAGACAACAGGTTTTAAATCGTACGCATCCTGATACGTAATGTGACGCTCGTCGGGTCGTGGATGGATGGTCACTCCCTGCGCTCCGAATTTTTGAACATCTTTCGCTACTTGAACCACATTAGGCATGTTGCCCCCGCGTGCATTTCGAAGGGTGGCAATTTTGTTAATGTTTACACTTAATTTTGTCATTTGTTTAACGTATAAGAAACAAAAATACAACCCTTACAGGAGGGAGGACAGAATTATTTTGAGTAATTTGCATAAAAATTTTCGTACAATATGCTCCAATATATTATTAACGACATCGACCCTTTTTCATTACGAACACCGATTAAAGAAGTACAAAAAGCCTTTAACCAATTAACGTACTCACATATTCCCGTTCATAAAGAAACAGTTTTTATGGGATCTATTTCTGAAACCGACGCACTCTGTTTTGAAAGCGAACAATTGCTTGAAGATGTTCAATACTCTTTAGAGCCCTTTTTTGTGAGAAAAAACACCAATTGGTTAGATATCTTGGAAGCTTTTGCGCTACATAATTCTAACATTATGCCAGTTCTTGACGAAAAAAACAACTATATAGGTTATTATGAATTAGGAGATATCATGAATTTGTTTAAAGAAACTCCTTTTTTAAGCGAAGCAGGAGGTATTATTATAGTAGAGAAAGGAATGCACGATTACTCCTTTAGTGAAGTATGTCAAATTGTTGAAACTAACGATGCAAAAATGCTAGGCGCTTTTATCTCTAAAGTCGAAAATGATGTCGTAGAAATTACAGTAAAAGTTTCAAGTACGGGAATGAATTCGATCATGCAAACCTTCCGAAGATACAATTACAATATCGTTTCTAAACATGATGAAGATAAATTCTTAGAAGATTTAAAAGAACGTTCCGACTATTTGGACAAATACCTAAATATATAAACTGTATGAAGATTGGTATTTACGGTCAGTTCTATCATGAAAACTCTGAAACCTATATTCAAACCTTATTGAATGTACTTCAACAGGCAGATGCTGAAGTTTGGATTGAAGCTAATTTCTTGAATATTATTAATGAGCACCAAGACATCACCAAAAATTTTTCTGCATTTCAAACCTTTACAACTTTAGATGCTTCCTACGATCTTTTTTTTAGCATTGGTGGCGATGGTACCATTCTGAAGGCGGTTACCTATGTAAAAGATCTTGGAATTCCTATTGTTGGAATTAATACTGGACGTTTGGGCTTTCTTGCAACAATTCAAAAAGAAGAAATTTCAGAAAGCATTTCACAAATTCTTAATGGCGATTACAGTATTTCTGAACGAACTCTTTTAACCATGAAAGTAGATTCAGAAAAAAATGAATTAGAAGATCTTAATTTTGCTTTAAATGAAGTCGCCGTGAATCGTAAGAACACGACTTCGATGATTAAAGTAGAAACTAAAGTGAATGGAAAATACCTTACCTCTTATTGGTCTGATGGTCTAATTGTATCTACTCCAACGGGATCCACAGGATATTCATTAAGTTGTGGTGGCCCCGTGATAGACCCCAATACCAATAGCATTGTAATTACGCCAATCGCTCCGCACAATCTAAATGCGCGCCCATTGGTTATTCCCGACAGTAGTACTATTTCTTTAACAGTTTCAGGGAGAGAACAATCTTTTTTAGCTTCCATGGACTCTAGGATTGAGACTTTTGAAAACAACACAACTTTGGTAATTAAAAAAGCATCATTTACCATTAATATGGTGCAACTCACAGACGACAGTTTTATTAAAACTCTTCGGAAGAAATTACTTTGGGGAGAAGACAAGCGAAATTAATTTCTTTTCTCTTACTTCAAAAACTATTCTAGCAGCCATCATCCTATTTTAGACAATAAAATTCACTAATATTTGTTTATCAACAGAGACAAGCAGGCTTATTCTACGAAGAAGCCAACTTTATTGTTATATTTGCAAACTTTTAAGGTATATGAAGCATTTCGCGGCCCTATTTTTAATTTTAACATCCTGTTTTATAGCACATTCCCAAACATATGAGCTGGGAGGAACTATCGTTGGTGCTAATTTTATTGGGGATGTTGGGAAGACCAACTACATTGCTCCTAACACGTTAGGGTTTGGAGGGATATTTAAATGGAATAGAAGTCCGCGGCACTCATTTAGAGCTTCATTTATTGTGGCAAATATAGAAGGTGATGATGTAGACAGTCATGAAACGAGACGAAATCAACGAGGGTATTCATTTCAGAATACCATAAAAGAAATGTCGCTTGGTCTTGAATATACCTTTTGGGATTTCAGTATGTACGACGGTCAATCAGCATCAACCCCTTATCTATATACTGGCTTAACGTATTTTAGATACGATGCATTGTATAAAGACGAAGTTACGGACGAAATATTGCAGAACGATAGCGTGGGAAGTATTGCCATACCTATGGTAATTGGATACAAAGCCTCGGCAGGCACGAACCTTGTTTTGGCTTTTGAGATTGGCGCTCGATATACTTTTACCGATGCTATCGATGGAAACAATCCTGTAAAAGGACTTGAAGAATTTGATCAATTAGAATTTGGAAACACCAATAATAACGATTGGTATGTATTCACAGGGATAACAGTTACCTTTGCATTTGGAAGAAAACCTTGCTATTGCAACTTTTAAACGGTATCATGACATTACAAGAGCAAATAGACACGAATAAATTACCGCAGCATCTTGCCATTATTATGGACGGCAACGGTAGGTGGGCCAAACAAAAAGGTCTGTTTCGTTCTATGGGACATGAAAACGGTACCAAGGCAGTACGTGAAATTGTAGAAGCTTCGGCTGAGATCAACATTCCATTTCTTACTTTATATGCTTTTTCTACTGAAAATTGGAATCGCCCGAAGTTAGAAGTTGAACTTTTAATGAAGTTATTGGTCTCCTCCTTAAAAAAGGAAATAAAAACACTTCAAGACAATAACATTAAATTAAATGCTATCGGTAATCTAGAAGCACTTCCGAAGCGCGCTAAAATGGAGCTGAAAGATGTAATAGACCAAACAAAAGAGAATGATCGCATGACCCTAACACTCGCATTGAGTTACGGTTCAAGAGAAGAAATTACAAAAACAATACGGGAGATTAGTGTTAAAGTTAAAAATAACCTAATTTCGCCCGAAAATATTGATGAAACGGTTATAAATAATCATCTTTACACGCAAAATTTACCTGATGTAGATTTATTAATACGAACCAGCGGTGAACAACGTATTAGTAATTTTCTATTATGGCAAATTGCTTATGCCGAATTGTATTTTACAGATACCCTTTGGCCCGATTACACAAAAAACCATCTTTTTGAAGCAATATTAAATTATCAAAACAGAGAACGAAGATTTGGAAAGACAAGTGAACAACTTTAAAAGAATTCCACGATTGCATTTTTACAAAAAATTATACTGTACTTTATTAGTTACAATCGTATCGGTTTTTAATACATTCGGACAACAAAAGGATCTCGACAGCGGTCGAAAATACTCGATCAATGAGATTACCGTAAGTGGTGCTCAAAGCTTTAACGAACAGACCGTTATTGCATTTACTGGGTTAAAAAAAGGGGATCGCATTTATGTTCCTGGAGAAAAACTAAGTGCAGTTACTAAAAAGCTTTGGGAACAAAATCTTTTTAGCGACATCGCATTTTATGTAACCAATATTGAAGGGGAAAACATCGACCTTGAACTGTATATTGTGGAGCTTCCTAAAATGAATGAAGTTTCTATCGAAGGGGTAAAGAAGGGTCGAATCAAAGAAATTATAAAAGACAACGATCTTAAATCAGGTGTAAAGATTACAAAAAACCTCCTTACTACTACAAAGAACAACATTGTAAATAACCTCCAGGAAAAAGGATATTACAATGCAGACGTAATTATCAGCACCACTCCTGAAATTGATTCTACTGGTATTGAAACTGCCAAAAACATGAAAATAAACGTTATAAAAGGAGAGCGTGTAAAAGTTTCAGATATTGAATTTATTGGTAATGAAGAGTTTTCAGATGCGAAGTTGAAACGAAGCATGAAGAAAGTAAAACAAAAAAATCTTTTCAGAATCCTAAAACGATCAAAATATACAGAAGAATTACTTGAAGAGGATAAAGTTTCTATCTTAAAAAAATATAAATCTAACGGATACAGAGACGCAAGAATAGTGAGTGATACACTCATTATTAAAGATGACAAAAATGTTGCTTTAAGACTAAATATCGAGGAAGGGAAGAAATATTATTTTGGAAATATTGGTTTTATAGGAAACAGTGTTTATACAGACAATCAGTTACGTCAAGGGCTTGGAATTTCTAAAGGAGAAGTTTATAACGGAGTCCTTTTAGAAGAACGCATTGCAGATGAAAAACCAGACGCAGAAGATCTCACCAATTTATATCAAAATTCAGGATATCTTTTTTCAAGAATCAACCCAGTAGAAGTTGCGGTTAGAAACGATACTATCGATTTTGAAATCCGTATTAGTGAAGGTAAAATTGCTTATTTCGACCACGTAACTGTTGTAGGGAATGACAAGACCAACGATCACGTTATATATCGTGAACTTAGAACCCGACCTGGCCAAAAATACAGCAAGAGAAATGTGGTAAGAACCATTCGTGAATTAGGACAGTTAGGTTATTTCGATCCTGAACAACTTACTCCCAATTTCAAAAATGTAGATGCTAACAACGGAACCTTAGACATGGAATATTCTGTAGTAGAGAAAGGTGCAAGCCAGATCGAACTACAAGGTGGATATGGTGGTGGTGGTTTTGTAGGAACTTTAGGACTTTCGTTTAATAACTTCTCATTAAGAAATATATTTAATAAAGAAGCTTACAAGCCTTTGCCTATGGGTGACGGACAAAAGTTATCTTTACGAGCACAAGGAAGTAGTTATTATCAAACTTATAGTTTGTCCCTTACCGAGCCTTGGTTTGGCGGCAAGAAGCCCGTACAATTAAGCACCTCTTTTTCACATACAGTACAGTACTTTTATGATTTTAGAAATAGAGAAGCAGACAGAGATCAACGATTTTTAATCACAGGGGGATCTGTAGGCCTTGCGACTCGTTTAAAATGGCCAGATGATTTCTTTACGTTATCACAGGCAATTAGTTTTCAGCACTATAACCTTCAAAATTATAATACGCGGTTATTTACCTTCGGAAATGGATATTCTAATAACTTAGCGTATACCATTGGCTTAAGCAGAAATAACACTGGTACTAACCCGATTTATCCAACATATGGATCTGAATTTGCCATAACGGCGAAATTAACACCTCCTTTCTCAGCCTTTAGTAACACCGACTATAAAGCTTTAAAAGACCGTAGAGATGTTCTTGTAGCCGAAATTCAAGATACTGGAGGTACCGTAGATACACAACAAGAAATAGGAGAAATTGATCAAGAACGGTTTAAATTTCTAGAATACTATAAAATTAAATTTAAAGGAACTTGGTATACGCAACTTGTAGATAAGTTGGTACTAAGATCTGCAACCGAATTTGGATTCTTAGGAGCGTATAATGGAGATCGAGGAATCCCTCCTTTCGAACGTTTCTTTGTAGGTGGAGATGGTCTTGGGTCATACAGTTTAGATGGTCGTGAAGTAGTTCAATTAAGAGGATATCCTAACCAATCATTATCTAGCGTTGACGGAAATACCATTTTCAATAAATTTTCGTTAGAATTACGATATCCAATTACATTAAAGCAATTAGCATCTATTTATGTACTTGGATTTGCCGAAGGTGGAGCTTCTTATGATGGATTTAGAGATTACGATCCCTTTGGAGTTCAAAGATCGGCTGGTGCAGGATTACGTATATTTATGCCTGCATTCGGATTATTAGGTATTGACTTTGGATATGGATTTGATCCCATTCTTGGTGGAAATCAACCAAATGGATGGGAAACTCACTTTATTCTTGGACAACAATTTTAAATTTGGCACGATATTTTCTTAACCAACAATCAATGATTATGAAAACTAAAAAGTTACTTTTTCTCGTACTTACTTTTTTGTGTATCACATTCACAGTAACGGCTCAGCGAGGTGTACGAATAGGATACATCGACATGGAATACATTCTTGAAAATGTTCCTGAATATAAAGAGGCTGCGACACAGCTAGAAGGTAAGGTTCAGCGATGGAAACAAGATATCGTTAAAAAGACCGAAGAGGTGGATTTAATGAAGCTTAACCTTAGCAATGAACGTGTTCTTTTAACCAACGAATTAATTGAAGAACGAGAAGAAGAAATTAAAATTAAAGAAGACGAGATGTTGAAATATCAACAAGATCGTTTTGGACCCAATGGCGATTTAATGATTCAAAGAAGACAGTTAGTACAACCAATTCAAGATCAAGTTTTTAATATCGTACAAGAAATTGCTGAAAATAAGAAATATGATTTTATTTTTGACAAATCGGCAGATGTGGTAATGTTATTTGCAGCAGAAAGAAATGACATCAGCGATGTGGTTTTACGAAGTATTAATAGAGCTGCTAAACGCAAAGAAGTTACAACTAAAAGAGATAAAGCTGCTGTAGAAAAACGTGACGATCTTTCTATGGAAGAAGATAAAGAAGTTACAGAACGAGAAAAGGAAGCTGAACAGAAAAAAGACGATCGCACAAAAATGCTTGAAGACCGTCAAAAACAAAGAGATTCTATTCGTGCAGCCAAAAAAGCTGAGTTTGAAGCACGCAGAGCTCGTCTGTTAGAAGAACGTCAGCGTAGAAAAGATTCTATCTTGGAAGTTAGAAATGCTAATAGAGCCCCCACCGGTGATTCCAGTGACGGAGATGATGATGGTGGAAACTAAATCGAAAATCAATTTTAAATTTTATACTTAGAAACACTTAAATTAAATACAAATTACAATGAAAAAATTACAATTATTATTCGTAGCCGCAGTATTGTTTATAGGAGCTACAAGTTTTATGAATGCACAGAGCAAAGTTGCACACATAGACACTCAAGCTTTAGTGGAAGCAATGCCAGAAATGAAATCTGCTCAAGGTCAGTTAGATAAGGTAAAAAAAACCTATGATGCAGAAATTAAAGCAATGGCAAAAGAGCTTGATACGAAAGTAAAGCAATATGAAGGGGAAGCAAGTACTAAAACCGATGAAGAAAATGCAAAGCGTGTACAGGAAGTACAGGGAATGCAGAATAACATTGGTGCATATAGAAATCAAGCTCTAAAAGATCTTCAACAAAAAGAAGTAGATGTTTTACAGCCAGTTCTTGAGAAAGCTCGTGCTGCCATTCAAAAAGTAGCTAGAGGAAAAGGAATTCAGTATGTATTGGATTCTTCAACAGGAGCAGGCCTTTTATTAGCAGATGGTGTCGATCTTATGAGCGATGTTAAAAAAGAATTGGGAATCTAATAATTCCTTTCTTAAAATATAGATAAACTGCCCGCTTCATAGCGGGCAGTTTTGTTTTCAGATATATTGATTTTACGTTTTTCATTCTCAAATAATTCCTATTTTTATACCATGCAGCATAACGCCCCGATAGGTATTTTCGATTCAGGAGTTGGAGGCTCTTCCATTTGGGAAGAGATTCATCGCTGTTTGCCTTTCGAGGATACTATATATCTTGCAGATAGTGCAAATGCTCCATACGGCGGAAGATCTCAAGAAGAAATCATCGCACTTAGTATAAAGAATACCGAAAAATTAATAGAATTAGGGTGTAAGATCATTGTGGTAGCTTGTAACACCGCAACAACAAATGCCATTGATATACTTAGAGAAAAATTTGATCTTCCAATTATTGGTATCGAACCGGCTATAAAACCTGCAGCCCTTAAAACGAAAACGAAATGCATTGGCATCCTTGCAACAAAAGGAACCCTAAGCAGTGCGTTGTTCACTAAAACTTCAGAAGCTTTTACGAAAGACATTTCGGTGGTCGAAATTGTAGGAGAAGGTTTGGTTCCTCTAATCGAAGCAGGCAAAATAGAAGGAGAAGAAATACAAATATTACTAGAGAAATATACGGCTCCTATGATTTCCGCTACTATCGATTATTTGGTTTTGGGTTGTAGTCACTATCCCTATCTTATTCCACAGCTTCAAAAATTACTCACCGCTAATGTTACAATTATAGATTCTGGAGAAGCAGTCGCCAAACAAACGGAAAGTGTCTTACAATCACTTAAACTGCTTCAGAAAGAGCCCAAAACACCATCCCTACAGTTTTACACTAATGCCACTACCAATACTCTAGAATTTTTATTACAGGAGTATTCAGAAACAATCACCATTTCACACCAAAAATTTTAACGAAAAAAACTAAGGAGTTCCTTTTTTCGTGACGGACTTACCATTACTTCCTTTCCGTTAGTAAGAATCACGCTTCCACCCTTTCCTTTTTTATATTCTACGATCGCATTTACATTAACCAAATACGATTTATGAACTCTAGCAAAACCTTTTTCAGACAGGATATCTTCAAAATGTTTCAAGGTTTTACTCACTAACTTTCTCTTTTCTTTTAAATAAATATTGGTGTAATTATCATCTGCTTGGCAATATAATATATCTTCAACCTGCAGGACTTCAAAACCATTTTGTAACGGAATAGTAATCTTTCCTGTTACTTGAGACACTATTGGTTCTAAAACAGTAGCATCTAACTGATTCTCTTTTTCTTTTATTTCTGAAACATAATCCACCGCTTCAATTAATTTATCGATCGATATAGGCTTCAGTAAATAATAGGATGCATGGGCATTTAACGCATCGATGGCATACTGATTATACGCGGTAACAAACACAGTTTCGAACTGTCGATCTCCTACTTTATCTAACAGATCGAACGCATTTCCGTAGGGCATTTCAACGTCAAGAAAAACTACATCTAGATCAAATTTTCTAATAAGCACCAACGCCTCGTCTATATTTGAAGCTTCTCCCAAAAGCGTTACTTTAGGGCAATACTTAGTTAAATAATTACGAAGTATTTCCCGGCTAGCTGCCTCGTCTTCGACCAAAATTGCTTTTAATTCCATCATATTTTATTTTTAGGAACCTTCAGAATTGTTGCTTTAAATGTACTTTTAAAACCAACCTTTTATTCTTGAAGTAAACTTTTTAATCCTTTTTTAAAGTGAGTTGCACGCGTGTACCTGCTGTGTCTTCAGAAACATCGGTTATAGTAACATCAACTTTATCTTTATACATATCGTTAAGAATAGCGATTCGTTTCTGAATATTTCCCATTCCTTTAGATTTCTGTTTTTTTTGATTTTCGGTTTTAAGTGCTTTCGATTGTTTGCGACCTATTCCGTTATCGGTAATGGTAATTTGTATGGTTTCTGAATCTATTTGTTGAAAATCGATCTCTAAAAAACCTTTTTCTTCTTTATATCGCAATCCGTGCCATACTGCATTTTCAACATACGGCTGAAGCAACATGGGTGGGATCACAAATTCGTTAACTTTAATAGCTTCTGAAACGGTGATGCTATAATCGAATTTATCTTGAAACCTAAAATGTTCTAATTTTACATACAGTTCGAGTAACTCGATCTCCTTCGACAAGGGGATAAAATCTTCTTCGCTATTTTCGAGCACCGAACGCATTAACTGAGAAAATTCACTTAAATATTTATTGGCTGCACGTTCATCGTTGGTAGCGATAAAACTATTCA
Organism: Cochleicola gelatinilyticus; assembly: GCF_001637325.1. Taxonomy (GTDB): domain Bacteria; phylum Bacteroidota; class Bacteroidia; order Flavobacteriales; family Flavobacteriaceae; genus Cochleicola; species Cochleicola gelatinilyticus. The sequence continues at coordinate 4,210 of NZ_LRXL01000002.1, read as the reverse complement.
CAGAATTTAAGGCATTGAAAATAAAATGTGGATTCATTTGAGTTCTCAATCCTTTTAAAGCGAGTAAATTGTTTGCGTATTTTTGCCGTTTTACGCTCTTGTATTGGTTGTAGGCGGTATATAAAAGCAATAAAGCGATGAGGATTAATGATCCTATAACCCATTTCTGAACAAGGTTATTTTTTTCGATAAGTTCTTGATTTTCGAACGCAAGTTGATACCGACTCTCATTTAATTTACGTTCATTTTCAAGACTTGTAATACGATTTTGTCGCAACGCAATTTCTTTACTAAAACGTGTTGCTTGAGAAATTTCTTGGTCTTTTTTTATGTATAATTCGTCAACAACTTCGACATAGCGTTCGTAACTTTCTGCAGCTTTATCAAACTCTCCGATGTCCTTATAGACTTCAGATAATTTTCTCCGGGCGTCTTTTTCTACAACAAGATCTTCATTTGCATCCGCTTCAGAAATACTTTTTTCTAAATAAGGAATGGCTTCTTTATATTCCATTTTACCTAAAAAAGCATCAGCAATTTTATAATTTTGTCTTTGGGGTGTAAGCGCACTATTAACATCTTCTTTCAACTTTTTACCCTCCATCGATTTTAGTTCTTCCAAAGCTTCCGAACGTAATTCGATCTCTTTATCAAAATCTCGATTCTGATTGTAAAAATCGGCTACGGTATTTTTCTCTTCCACAGCACGCTGTTTGTTTTCCTTTTTAGACAATCCTAGTGAATTATCAAAATAGACTTCCGCTTTGGCTTTGGCACCACTTTGAGCATAGACCGCTCCTATTTTAGAATTTAGGTCGGTGATTTTAGGCGCTACCGACCCTGCTTTAGACAAGAACAACGCTTTTTCGTAATTAGTTACACTTTTTTCTGTATCGTTTATTGCTTTGTGGGTATCTCCCAATCCTTCATAAACCAAAATTTTCTGATAGTCGGTAAGGGTAACATTTAACAAACTTGTATAGGCCGAAATACTCTCTTGGTAACTTTTATTCTTCCGATATGCTGAAGCTAGTTTTATTCTCGTTGCTGTTTTTAATCGTGAAGAAATACTTCTTTTATAATTATCTATAGCAAGATCATACTGTTCCCAATACATATTAATATCTCCAAGTGTTTCAAAAACTATAGCGTTTTGAGTATCGGTAGCTTTAGGTCCTCCTACAGACTCTAATGCTTTAGTTACATATTCTATACTTTTTCCTGCATCTCGCTTTAAAAAAGCTCTCGAAGAATCGATATACACATTAAATAAATCTTTATTAGCATTTCGCTTATAGGAGGTTGCAACGGGAGCTTGCTCTCTCGTTTCCTTTTCCACTTTAATCGTGATAAATTGCTCGTCTTTAATGTAATAATAGACAGTTTCGAATGCTTCACTCTTTACAATAAGTTCGTCTCCTATTCTCGCTTTAATTTCAAACAAGCCGAGTCCAGAGGTCGTGGTATAAGCTCCGCCAGTAATTTCAATATTTACTTTATCGACAGGGCCATTCGTATTTTCGTCGATTACCTTTCCTTTTAAAAGAAAAGGACGCTCTGTTGTACCTGATCTAGTTGGAATCTGAGAAAACACTACGCCTACTGGTAGACATAAGGTTATAAAAAATAAAAATATTGCTCGCATATTCATATAAAAAGTAAACATACACCATTTAAAGCATCTTTAAAAATAGGTATTAGTGCATAGCTATGTACTAAATTAACAAAAATGAGGGTTCACTCAATCAAAAGTAATATTCACTCACAGAAATTGGAAACTGACTCAAAATTGGTGTTACAGTAAATATGTTCGTGGTACGTTTACTCAAAACGACACACTATGAAAACAAAAGCACTATTATGGATCTGGATAACTTTTATGGGATTATACGCTTGCAGAGCCGAAACAGATAATAAAAAATCTCTATCATTTGAAACCCCCCATTCTGTTTCTAAAACTGTAAACAAAAACTATATTAAAGTTGCGTTGCTGTTAGACACAAGCAATAGCATGGACGGTTTAATCGATCAAGCAAAAGCACAACTATGGAACATTGTAAACGAATTATCATATGCCAAATGCGATGGAGATCTTCCATCCCTTCAAATTGGCCTATACGAATACGGGAATGACAACTTAAATGCACGAGAAGGATATCTTAGAAAGATACTTCCATTTACAGAAGATCTTGATGAGGTGTCTAAAGAACTATTTTCCCTTACTACTAACGGTGGAAGCGAATATTGCGGCACGGTAATTAAAGCCTCTTTAGAGAAGCTAGATTGGGGCACTAATGCGGATGACCTCAAAATGATTTTTATTGCCGGAAATGAGCCGTTTACACAAGGAAACGTTCATTATAAAGACGCTGCTTCAGAAGCTAAAGAAAAAGGGGTGATTGTAAACACTATCTTTTGTGGTGATTACTCACACGGTATAGAGTCTAAGTGGAAAGAAGGAGCCACATTAACTTATGGGGATTATTCTGCAATAGATCATGATCACAAAACCATTTACACCCCCTCCCCATACGATGAATTAATTCTCCAACTAAACATCCGTCTTAACAATACCTATGTTCCCTACGGAAGCTACGGAAAACGAAAAATGGAAGTACAAGCTAGTCAAGATGAAAATGCAGCAACATACAGCAAAGCTAATGCAGTAAGCAGGACGGTCACAAAAGGGTCGCATTTATACAAAAACAGCACATGGGATTTGGTAGATGCAGAAACTGAAGAAGATTTTAACTATACTACTTTAGAGAATGATAAATTGCCAGAGGAATTAAAAGAAATGAGTACTTCGGAATTAAAAAAACACATTACGAATCAACGAAAGAAACGCACGGAAATACAGACTGAAATTCAAAAACTAAACGAAAAACGTCGCATTTTTTTGTCTAACACTACGACTGAAGCTTCAGATGGGTTAGGAAATGCAATGCTTCGTGCCTTGAAAAAACAAGCCGAAAAGAAAAACTATAGTTGGGATTAATAATCTTAATATAGTTCCAGCGCATAAAAAAAGCTCCTTGATTAGGAGCTTTTTTTTTTAATTTATAGCAGGACAATTACAATCGTAAGGTTCTGGTCTTCCTCCTAAGAAATCGTACCCTAACGTGATTTGATGAAATCCTCCACTTTCAAATTTTATAGTTCCTACTTGATATGAATAGGTGTAAGCAAACATAAAATTATTATAATTCACCCCAACTATAGGCGTTATGTATTGCAATTGCTGGTCTTTAATTTCATTCCCGTCAATATATTCAGACCCATCGAAACTTCTACGGTACGAGAGTCCTCCCCAAAGCGACCCAAAGTCCATTTCACGATAGGCTTTAAAATTTACATCCAATGCTTTTTCTTCCGTTCGCTCTACCAATTGAAATAATATGGAAGGTTCATACGTCCAAGTGGCTCCATAGGCCCCTATGGCATAAGCAGCACCTAACAAATATCGTCTTTGATTGTTAGATTCAAATTCATCATCATAAATACTTCTATTCTGAAAAATAAGATTCTTTACTGTAAAGTGTCCAGAAAAATTTAAGAAGTTATAAGAAACCCCTGCATCGATATTAAAGTAAGATGTACTCTGAATAATCCCTTGTACCGCAGGATCTAGATCTGTGAGATCGAATTCCGTTTCATCAAGCTTATTCTGAGTAAGTCCAGCACTTAGACCAAAAGACAACTGATTTAAATCTACTTCGCTTCTAGAAAACATCAAGTGGTGCGCATAGGTAATATACCCTCCTGTTTGAGAATGATACCCATTTTGATCATTATAAACAATGGCACCTATCCCAGATCGATCTCCCAAACGCGCATTGAAACTCAACGTTTGTAAATTAGGAGCTTCATTTTGATCGAACCATTGTTGTCTCGCAGTTAAACGAACTTGATTGTGTGTTGCCGCTCCAGCCATAGAAGGGTGTAGCAGATATAAATTATCAGACAAGTAATCCAGATAGATGGGAAGACCATCCTGTGCATGAGCAAATGGAGTTGCTAACAAAAGTAGTATGAGGTATATTTTTTTTATTTTCATAGTTATTTATGCTATCTTTTTAATGTAAAGTGTCCTCTAAATTCTTTTTGGACCTCTTGTTCGGTGTATTCGATCTGGAACCAATAATCACTTGAAGGCATCGGGTTTCCGTTAAAAGTACCATCCCAACCACTTCCAGTAGGGCTTATCTGT
>NZ_LRXL01000001.1 GCF_001637325.1 Cochleicola gelatinilyticus | reverse complement strand
GCAACTGGAATATCCGTAAAAGGAACTTGTCCCAATACCAACGAAAAACTCCCGACCGTAACACAGCCCGCAGAATTAATAGCTCGAACCCAAATTAGAACACCACCACCGCTAGGATACGCCGTATCGTTCATAATGGGAGCATTCCCAGAAGTAGCATCCGCCTCACTAGTGTGATAGGTAAGGTCGAGCCCAACTTGAGTGTTGAGAATCTCAGCATCTTTGCTTCGTAAATCATAAACCTCAACACCATCTTGATCGGTATCGCATACCAAATAAGAATCGATAGGATCTGTGATCATAGGAGCCATGTCCACGCGAAGGTCTAGTTCTACTATATCAAAACAACCATACGTTGTCTCCTCTAAACGAGCATAAATAGTTTGAATATCTGGCTCTGTATTTTCAAAAGTCGTAGGATTGGTAATTGGAAAATTACCCGATTGTGCTGTAGCTTCTGTTCGAAAATAGGTCACAGTAGTATTGGGTTGACCATTTTGAATCTGCGCATCACGGATCGTAAGATCGAATTCGGTAAAACCATCGTTAGGAATGGTGTCGCATGCAATTAACAAGTCGGGAGTGCCAGGTACTGGTAAAGGTTGAAAAGTGACTTCAATTTCATCAGAAACAAAACAAATTCCTTTAAAAGCTTCAAGAAGATAGCGTCCTGTAGCAGTTACTTCATAGGTAGCATTGGTTTCATTGGGAATAGCTTCGAACTGCATTGTAATGTTATTATAAACCGACCATTGATACGTAAAATCGGGGTCGTTTAATGCAGCGTCTAATATAACGGTGTCAACCACACAGGGATTAAGATCTGGGCCAAGATTTAAACCTTGTAAATTAAGATCTACAGGTAGATCAAATTCATTATTGTCTTCTACAATCTCATCTACTGTGCTCATTCCGGTACCATCATCATCCACTACAGCACGAAGCGTAAATACTGGAGGTGTTCCCGCAGGAATGTTTAGAGTGATGGTGTTACTTTCAGAGGCACCTATAGCGATTTCTGTAAGAGTTTGAGATTGACCAATTAAAATATTATCTCTGTAAAAAGCGATAGGAGTATTTATTTCCAGTGGGGCGGTACTATTAAAATTTGAAACCGTGTACTCTACGTCGATCGTATTATTCGCACAGAGTACCCCAAGGTTATCTATTACAATGGTTGCATCGGGTAATTCAGAATTAACAATAGTTATTACGTTATTAATCATTACAAAATCCTGTCCTGAAGTAAGGTCGATCGTAATAGTAGTATCTCCTGGTGCAACTACATTTTCGACTGGATAGAAATCGAGATCCATATTGTACATTTGGTTGGAGCCTGTAAAACTATTGGTGCCATTAAAGGCATTATTGGCAGGGTTTAGCGGGGGATCGCTCATCGTGGTTCCATTAATTTGAAGTGTTTCATTAATGGCGATGGCCGCATCTCCTTCCCATGCTAAAAATCCGATCTTGGCAAGGTCGTTACTGGCAATACTTAAATTGTCTAATATAATTTGCAGATTATTATTATTCGCTGAAACACTATCGAGTCCATCAAACAGACTTATCTGATTTAAGTTAAGAGTAGGATCTTCGTAAATAATAATAATAGCCCAACCTGCAAAGTCGAGCCCGCCAGAACAATAATCTAACGGTTGATTATCAAGTCCTAGATCCAGATCGGAGAAGGTATAGGTGCCTTCTCCAATATTATTTACGAGATTTGTAATATTAGCATAGGCAGCAAAAAAGTCAAAGTTTCCGCCGTTATTTAATAAGTTATGACTAAAAGTACGTTGGGCAGCAACAAGGTTTCCGTTAAGTGTTACATTAAAATCCCCTAATCCAGATCCAGCCCAATATAAATGTGCCGAAACAAACGTCTGGCCAGGTTGTAATTGAAATTCGGCACTACTCGAATCAACGAAATTACATCCATTGGGATTCTCGCCAGTATTCATGGTATTTCCCAATGCCGTATAATCGTACCGACCATTAAATTGCTCAAATAACTCAACTTGTTGTGACCAAATCAGTGTGGGAAGAAGGAAAAAAAAACAGTGTAAAAATTTCTTCATGATGGCGATAGCTATGGAAGGTTATAATCTTTTCTTTAACTCATATAGGAATAAGTTTTACGAATGTATCTAAATCATTGATTAATTGCCAATAAATTCGTTATCTGGTTATATTTCTACGCTTGTTTACTAACTTTTTCTAAACATATTAAATAATCCACAGTTGTAGTAAGAACTACATTATTTGTATTTTACGCAATGCCAACTATTGCGCTTCCATAAAATTGATAATTTCTTTATATCTTTTATTCCAAGGAAAAATAAACTGTGTCATCATGGGAACATGTTTTTTTGTAAGGGTAGTAAATGAAATATTAGGTTGAAAATTCTCAATAGTCTTTAAAAATCGAGCGTTAGATTCTATAATAGACGTGTACGATTTACTCCCAACATAAATTTTGAAAGGCGGGGTTGCTTCTGAAAGAAAATAAATAGGGGAAGCTTCTTTCCACACAGCAGGATCTTTTGTCCAAGTTGATATGTAATTATGTTCTGTTGTGGGTGGATTCTTCTGAAGGTACCCATACATATCCAATCCAGCGGCATCATTCAAGATGACCCCCGCAATAGTATTATTTGTCTTTAAATATTTAGGATGTGTAGCTACTAAAGCCACCAAATGTCCACCAGCGCTATGTCCTGAAACATAGATTTGTTTAGGATCTCCTTTATAGTGCGAAATATTAGCTTCGGTCCATCGAACCACTTCAGCGATCTGAGTCGCCATTTCGTCATAATTAGCTTTCGGACTCAACGTATAATCGGGAATTACGGTAACGACTCCTTTTTTTGCAAAATTCCTTCCGAAGAAACCATAGGTATCTTTGTTGCCACTATTCCAGTATCCTCCATGAACAAAAATTAATACAGGTAAATTGTCGTCTTGAGTGGCTTTCGGTGAAAAGACATTTAAAGTTTCCGAATTGATACCACGTTCATTTTGATAATCGATATTAGACGTCTTTTTAACAGCACATCCATTGAGTAAAACGAACAATAATCCTGCGTATACAGGAAAAAAAAATGATTTCATAAGTGTTTTTTTAAAAGGGATTTTGATTAAATAAGGTAGCGGTTTTTTTAGCGTTTCGAACCTATTTTTTAATAATGATTCTATAATTACATAAATAATTATATTCTAATCGATGTAACTATTTGATTTTCTGTAACTTTAATGTTTGTTTTTATGTTTCTTATTTTAACAGAAAATAATTTTTTACATGTTCAGAATTATAAGAACACACCCTCCTCAAAAAAATCCCCGACTCCTCTATTACTCGGTTATTAATCTTTAAATATACTAGTATGAGCGCTTTGTTTTTGGGTAGTTGCGATGCAGATAAATATCCTGCAGATCGTAAAAAGTATTTAGCTCCGTTTCATCGAGACGGTTTGTTAGTGGGAAAAGTTTCATTTCGAGACGATGATCGAACAGCTTGGCGTTCGTTTCGGAAAGAAAGTGCTTCAGAAGTAACAGAATTGCAAAAATTTCTTCATCAAGCCGGTTTTATGCCTCGCGGAGTGGTCGATGGAGTTTTCGATTATGTAACACAAGCGGCAGTGCGACTGTTTCAAGAATATGTGAGAACGGTCGATCCTAATGGGGATTCCTCCATGTTACCTGATGGTATTGTAGGGAGAGGAACCAATGCGCACATTTCTCGATGGAAACAAAATGGGACAGTTAGCGATTGGGGAAAAGCTTCTGTCGAGACAGCTTCCGAAGAATATACTAATTGGATCCATTTACTTCAGAAGGCAAAAGCGCATTACAGCGAAAACCCTGGTTCTATTATGAAACAGGTAAATAAAATCATAAATACCCATGCTACACGCAAGGCAACCGACTGGGATTTTGGATCCGACAAAATTCATCTTATTGGCATACGTAGAAAACAAAGTACCACGCAACACGATCGAATAAATGATGATCTTTTTGTACTACTTATACAGGGGATGGTTTTTAAATTCTGGGGTTCTACCGATCCAAGCGTTCGGATGGCACAGCGGGCTGACGAAGCTTTTTTAGTGGAAGGGCAACACAAATATCGGTTCGGATGGCATAAGATTTGGAAAGAATCTAAAGTGTACCGAGCGTTAAAACCTTACGACCCGGTTGGGGTGCTGGTGTTACGGGACCGAAAAAATGACAATGCACTAACCGATGCCGATGTTGATACCCGAAAAGGAAATCCCGTAGAAATAAATAACAGTATTAATATTCATTGGTCGGGCATTGGAGGATTAAATCATTCGGCGGGCTGTCAAGTAATTGCAGGAAAAAGTTATATTAATAATCATAATGTCGCAATCGATTGCACAAAATTTGCTTCTTCTGGGTATTCGGAGTTAAACAGTTCGAATAAAAAAACAAAAGGAGCATATAATGTTTTGGCAGATCTTATAGTGTGTTACTCAAAACCAGAAGTAGATTATGTTTATTATACATTAGGTCGTGAAGAGTCATTGGATTTAGATACGAACGTTGGCTCGGGGTATGCAGCAGAGGCGCTTCAGAAAATGAATCCTTCAAGTGTGTGAAAAATTATATTAGAACCCATTTAATTCTTCAGAATGATAGCGTAATGCATTGTGTTTTCTCTAGCGTTCTGCTTATATTTAGCGACTATAGATTGAAGATCGACGAAACGAAACTTCAATTATGATACTTATATATTATGAATTTAAAGCTGGGAATTTTTCTTGTAGGATTGGTTTGCTTCGGAAGTTGTAATGAGATCGATCCAAAAGGAGATAAAGACGTAAAAGAATTTGTGCTGAATTGGAATTCGAAACACACGTCACTAAAGGCATTCGACTTAAAACACGAGTACTTAGATGAAGCGATTTACTACGGAATCGAACTAACCAAAGAGAAAATTCAACAAGACAAAGTTGCTTTGTTCGAACGCTTTCCCGACCTCAAGCAAACCATTCCCGAAAGCTCTATTTCGATAGAGAAGGAGGGAGGAAATTTTTTAGTGTTGTTTACCCGAACTATTTCTTACAATGAAACCGAGGGCAACTACCCATCGTTTTTATCGGTGATCTATAAAAATGGGAATTTTAAAATTGTTCGAGAAGGCTTAAAATTAGAAGACAGTACTGTAAACCCTAATCCGTTGCTTTTTCCTTCAAAGGCGACGTTGAAAGAAACCTACGCTAAACTTCCCAAGCTCTACGGCGATTTTAATGGCGATGCACTCTCAGATTATGCTGTTGTTGTATTACCGCAACCAAACAATAATGAGTTAAAAGCTAACACAACGCCTTGCGAAACCGGTTGCGAAAGCCGCATTATTTTTAGCGCTACCACATTAAGTCCCATTGTTATAAAAAACACTTTTCAAGGTGTTTTAGAAAATGTAAGAGATTTAAATGGCGATGGTGCCGATGAGATTGCATTTATGAGTGAAACTTCAAAAACTAAAACGCTGTATGTATACAATGCCACCACCGGAACCTTACTCACCGACCCCATTTTTATAAATACCGAAGTGCATCGAAATTTAAAACTTATAGATATTTTAAAAAAGGCGGGACCTAAGAAAATACGCATCACCGAAAGCATCCAAGAAAACGATGTTTGGACCTTAAAAAGTAGGGTAGTGGAAGTAGAATAAATTTTTCTAAATATTACTGAAGAAAACTAAATAAGTAATATGCCACTACTGAAGCAATGGTCTTGTTAATAGGTAAACCGAAGCACCGTATTAAAGGTTCTTTCTAGCGCGTTTTTATTAAATTGTGCAATGGTATTTGCTTCGCTCACTCTAAAATATTGTTCGATACTATTTGCTGTATCCAGTAGGTTCCATACCGAGGCTCCTACTTCAATTTTATGCGATGCGTTGGTTGTAAACGTATACAAGGCAGAGAGATCGACCCTAAAATAATCATCGATCCGGTCTGAGTTAGCCGATTGAAATTGGATTTCATCTTCTACAATATTTTCATCTTGCAGCGGCAGCGTAGTAGGTTTACCCGTATGATAATTAAATCCGCCAGAAATGGTAAGTGCCTCGTTCGAATAGGTAGAGCCGTAGGTAATCACGTGTGTTAGATCGAAGTTACTTGGGAACGTGATTTCCGGTAACGCTTCAAAAGTGTACTGGTTCTCCATGATCGAATACCCGATCCAGTGCGTAAATAGGTTGGTTTTTTTCCGAAGTAATAGATCTCCGCCATACACTTCGTAACTTCCTTGGGTCTTGGTAAATTCGTATTTTGTTTGAAACGACTGACTCTGAGAGGTGATGCCGTTCACTGTCTTAAAATACCCATCCACATCGATCAACCATCCTTTTTTCTGAAAACTAATACCTCCCGATACATGCTTACTTTCTAAAACTGGAATGTTCACATTGTCTGCCATTTGCCAACGCCGTTTTTCGATTCCTAAAAAATCATTCTGAAAATTAATCACTTGAGATGTAGTTTGGTGTTTAAATTCTCCCAGAATACTGAAGGTAAAATACTTTTGAAAAACGTGTCGGAACTGCAATCTAGGCTCAGCAATAAACTTTTGAAACTCGTTAATATAATTCAATCTACCCCCCACGCCTAGATTTGTATTGCCCGAATTAGAGACAAGATCGAGCTGTGCATACAGTCCGTGTTCACGAAGTACCTCCGAGTCGCGACTTAGAAACCGAGGCGTATCAATATCGTTTAAATTTACAATTTCAGTTTCGGTAAAGGTATAGCCAGAAGAAAGTGTGAAACGGTTGTTTAAGTAGTACGAAGTTTCGAGTTTAGCTCCAGTTTCAGACACCGTATTTTCCTGAAGAAAACGCTGGTCTTCTAATACATTTACGTTTACTGCTTGTAATTTATAATCGGTTTCATATACCGAAACTTCAGAAGTAAATAACTCGTTCCAAAATCGTTTGTAACTAATTCTACCAGCACTATTATTTTGGGTTAATGTACTTTGTCTTTCGGAGTTGGTCGCGTTTGATACTGTGCTTTCAAAAAAAGAAAGATCATTGTCGCCGGTAACAAAGTTTACTTGTAACAGCTCTGTATCGCTTATTTCGTAGAGCCATCGAAACGAAAGGTCGTAAAACCCAAATGTTTTATCGCTGTTCTCAACACCAGAGACATTATCTTCTACTTCTGTGTCTTGAGAGATGCGGGTAAAATACGAACGATACGCAGGGGTAGTAAACCATTCGTTGATCGATTTTCTAGCGGCTACCTGTAGGGATGAAGCCTTTCCTAAAGGAATGTCTGAAAATACATCAACACTCAGAAAATTAATACCTGCCGAAATTGTAAAATCTTTAGTAATGGTACGGTCGGTCTGCATAGAAATAGTACCTGAAACTCCGTCGGTATATTTTGAATGACTTCCATTTTTAATGAGTTCTGCTTTTTGAGTTATCTGTGGATTAAAGTTAGATATGAGTCCGAAGAAATGGCCCGATTGATACATTTTAATCCCGTCCCAAAGAATTAAGTTCTGATCGTGTGAGCCGCCCCGAATAGAAAGGTTCGACACGGTTTCGTCGATGCTAAAGATTCCCGGAAGTGCCTGTACAGTCTGCAAAACATCTTTTTCAATAAGTCCGGGAAGTAATCCGAATTTTTCAAAAGTTACGGCAACGCTTCCTCGTGAAGTTTTAGAGATTCCGTCAACCAAATAAGCAGACAAGGTTACCGAATCTAAGGTTTCGTTTAGTGGCGTAAGGAAAAACTTAGGGCAGGTCCTTTCCGAAGCAAAAGAGATTGTAACTACTTTTTTTTCAAACCCTAAATGTCTAAAGAGTAGCTGCGCATTAGTTTTGGGAAGAGAAATTTCAAAATATCCGTCGGCGTCGCTAGTGGTTCCTGTAGCACCCACTTGAATAGTAGCTCCCTGAATTCTTACATTTGTCGCTTCACTCAATACATACCCGCAAAAAATTTGTGTTTCTGCAATTTTTATGGTGTACAAACTGGCTGTTAGCTGTTCTATTTTAAGACCGAAAGCTGTTTCAAGATTCAATACTATTTGACGCAAGGGGAGGTTCTCATTAGGAAGGTCCCCATCTATTTCTTCTAAGCTATTTACAGCGTAGTTAAATTGTATGTTGTGTTTTTGCTCAAGGGTTTTTAGGAAAGAAATAAGGGTGACATCTTCCTTCGAATGCTGCGCAAAAGAAGTTAGACAACAAACAAATAAAACGAAAAATGCCCCTAGTTTACAGGTATTATTAATCCCCATGGATGTATACTTTTGTCTGGTCTTTATTAATTTCAAAAGTTAAGTTCATGGGGTCTGTGAGGGCACGTAGGGCAGTGCGTAGGTCTGTGTGGGTAAAGCTTCCGGTAAAGTATTCGTTCCCTTTGTTGCTCTGGTCTATAATTTTAATAGGATATTGTGTTTCCAGCTCTTCAAAAACTAATCGGATTGGGACATTTGTAAAACTACTCATGAATTTAGTCCAATCGGGTTTGCGTTGTGAAATTTCTAAAACTTCAGCGTGTTCATTTAACAAGCGATACGAGGTTCCAGCGGGTACTTCAGCGTCTTTGTTCTGTGCGGTAACTTTTACAAGACCTATGTAGCAAGTTACTTCAAAAAAATTAGCTCTTTGACGCACATTAAATTGAGTGCCCAATACGGTTACTGACCCATAGGGTGTTTGTACCGTGAAGGTTTTGCCTTTCGCCACTTTAAACCACGCCTCCCCTTGAAGGGAAACAGCACGTTCTTGCTCCCAATCTGATTTCGAATATACTAATTTCGAGTCGGCATTGAGAATTACACGAGACGCATCGGGTAATGAAAAGGTTTCCTGCTGGCCAATTGCAGTAGCAACGGTAGTTGTTTGGTTCTGATTAAAAAGAAAATATAACGCTGCACCCAACACAAAAATGGCGGCGATGCGTAAAGCGATTGTTTTCCAGTTAAGTTTTTTTACAGGGACTTTAGCAGTAGTGTTGTTTGGTTCTCTTGGATCGAAAATTTCGAAATCATCACGAGACTCAAATTGGGAAGCTTTAAAACGTTTGGCTTCTTCGGTGATTTTCTTTGCAATGGGATAATCGGGACTTTGTTCGAAGCTTTTTTGTTCTGCTTCCGAAAGGGTTCCGTTAAGCCATTTTTTGTGTAATTTTTCATTCATACATTCGGTCTGTAAATAGTAAACAAGTAACGTTGCAAAATTCCTGATTACTTTAAGTTAAAATTTTCAAGTTCTTCTTTTAACTGTTTATAAGCGCTGTAAATACGGTACTCTACCACTTTTCTAGTAACGCCCAATAAGGCTGCTATTTCTTTATGCTTTTTACCTTCTGCTTTGTTTAAAAGAAAGGCGACACGTTGTTCTTCATTAAGTCGTCCTAATGCCGTTTGGTACCGTTTTAGAAACTCTTCCTGCTCTAGTAAAAATTCGGGGGATTCGTTAGAATATTCTTTTTGTTGTATCTTTTGATAGGCAAGTACTACCTTTCTGTGTTTAATTTTATTTAAAGTGTGGTTGTTTGCAAGTGTAAACAAATACGATCGAACTTTTTCAATGGGAACTTTCGAGCAATTTTTCCACAATGTGATAAAAATATCTTGAAGCGTATCTTTAGGATGGTATTCGCTTCCATATTTATAGGTAAGAAAATCTAATAAGGATTGTCCGTGTTGTTCGTACACCTTTCTGTAATTTTCTTCCTGGCAAATACTTTCTTGAGAGGTTTTTTTCATTTGTTAAGACTCTGTCACAAATGTATTTATAAAAAAAACAATTTTTTTTCAGGAATTTTGTAAAGTCGTTTGTTCTATTACTGAAAACCGCCAAATAAAGGCTTTTAATTAACTATAAAAATACAAATATGAAAAATTTTCTAAAAGGGATCCTCATGCTTCTTGTATGTGTGTTGGTTTTTAGCTCTTGTCGAACCGAAGACGACGAAGTAATTAATCCGCCAGAAGACGAATCCATAACCGCCGACTCTACGATCGCGAACCTTCTTCGGAATATAGCAACGCGAGATGGCTCGATAGATAATATTATAGACAACGCGAATTGCTTTACTATTGAACTTCCCGTAACAGTAATTGCCAATGGAACTGAAATAGTAGTTTCTACTACAGACGATTACGCTGTTATTGAATCAATTTTTGATGCTTCTGATGATGATACCGATACCCTCGAAATTATTTTTCCAGTCACCGTGATCTTTTCAGATTATACTACGCAAGTCGTGAATTCGTATCCAGAATTATTGGCCCTTATTGCGAATTGCTCTGGAGAGAATGAGAGCGATGATGATATCGAATGTATCGACATTCAGTATCCTATCACAGTTTCAGTATTCGATGCCAATAACGAACTTATAGAAACCATAATAATTACCAGTGATGAAGAATTATATGGGTTTATACAAAACCTTCCTAATTACGAAGCGGTTACTATCGAATTCCCGATTACCGTCATACTTTCAGATGGAAATGTCGTGGAGGTAAACACCATTGACGAACTGGTCGCTATAATTCAAGATTCGAGTGACGATTGCGATGAAGACGATGATAACGACTATGACGATGACGATTGTAATAACTGTTCTACAGATCAATTAAGTGATGTACTAACCAATTGTCCTTCATGGTTTATCGACAAATTAGAACGTAACGATGAAGACCTAGAAGACAACTTTACTGGATATAATTTTGTTTTTGAAACAGATGGATCTCTTACAGTTACTAATAACGGAACCACTTTTTCGGGAACCTATGAGAGCTCTGGGGAAGCAAATAACATTACGGTAGTGATTAATGTACCCAACCTTCCTGAAGTTAACGATACTTGGAACCTGCACGAAATCGAAATTAATAATGAAACCAAAGTTGACTTACGATTAGGAGATGACCGATTGCGTTTTGAATGCGGTACCGGAGGAAACAATGATGATGATTGTAATACCTGCACTACAGAAATGCTTACCGACATCTTAACTAATTGTCCGTTATTTTTTATAGATAAGTTAGAGCGCAACGATGAAGATTTGGAAGATAGCTATACATCGTACGATTTCAGCTTCAGTACCGACGGATCGATCGCAGTAACAAGCAGTGATGGTAATTTCTCTGGAACATGGAATGCTTCAGGAACAGGAAGTAACATTACAGTCGTGATTAATGTTGTTGGACTTCCCGATGTAAACGATTCATGGAATTTACACGAATTGGAAACAAGTAACCCTTCCGAAGTAAAAGTAGACCTACGATTGGGAGATGATCGCCTTCGTTTTGAAAGTGATTGTGATTCTACGGGTGGCGGAAACGACGATGTGACCACTGCTCTTACAGCTCCAGGAAGCGTTTGGATCGTGGGAAGTTATTCTGAAGATAACGACGATCAAACTTCAGATTATACTGGATATGAGTTTGTCTTTACGTTAGATGGTGTTGTAAATGTACAAGGGGCAGAAACTTCTACAGGAATTTGGAGTTCATTAAACAGCGGAAACGATCTGTTATTAGATTTCGGTCCCGAAGCACCTTTAGAAGAATTAAACGATGACGACTGGGATGTACTTTCGGTAACTGCCAATGAAATACAATTGCGAGACATAAGCGGTGGAAATGGCGGCACCGATCTATTAACGTTTACAAAACTTTAAACCTAAAAACTAGATACGATGAAAAAAGAATTTTTTATACGCACCCTATTCGCCCTTTTTGTAAGTCTAATCTCTGTAGGATGTTCTAGTGATGACAACGGAAATTCTCAATCGAACGACCAACAAGCAGCCGATCTTACCAACAATGCTAATGAAGGTACCTGGCGTGTCTCCAACTATACCGATTCGGGGAACAATGAAACGTCCGATTTTACAGGATATGTTTTTACCTTCGGAGATTCGGGAGTTCTAACCGCAACCAACGGAACAGAAACCCTTACTGGAACCTGGTCTGTAGATTCCAGCAGCAGTAGCGACGATGACGATGGTAGCAGTAGTGATGATGATATCGACTTCAACATTTTTTTCCCTGTTAATGACGACCATGATTTCGAAGACCTGAATGATGATTGGGATGTACAATCGTATTCAGATTCCGAAATTAGATTAAGAGATGTTAGTGGTGGTGATGGCAGTGTAGACCTACTTACGTTTACTAAAATTTAGCTTTTTGTCCCGAAAATTACCCGCGCATTGTGAAGTTTGCGATCGGGTTGTTGCTTCCGGAATTTAGTTGATTTGCCTAAAAAAAAGGTATTCCGGAAGCATTTTATACGTTTCGTGCCCTTCGAAACAAAAGAAACCCTGTAACTTAAAATAGCTACAGGGTTTTAATATGTATAAATCTTCTTATGAAGTAAAGCGATATTAAATACGTTCTTTAATTTCAATTAGTACTCCAAGTACAAGACATAATATAATGGTCCAAATTACAATTCCACCAACGCCCATAATTTTTATTTTTTAGGTTAGGTTTCAAAGATAGTAAATCTGTTGTTTTTGAAAACGATTTTTTAAAATATTACCTTCAAGCCTCTTAGATAATTATGTAAAAAATCTGCTCTTAACCACGAATTTTATAGGTAGTTAAAAACAGATTTCATAAGAAAATTCAGAATAAATTATTCTTCCTCTTCTTTTGCCTTGGATATATTTTTTCCGTCAGTTTGTGATTTCGGATTCAAATTGTCATCTTTTGCAATTCCTTTCGCGTGTGGAATAGGATGTTTTCCTTGAGTTTCCTCGTAATTTGGATTTTTCATAGTAATTTTTTTATGTTAGTTATAAGCAGAGTTGCTTATAAAATAGTATTTAAATTAAATTTAGTCCTCTTTTTTATAAGGAGAATCTTTCTTATTACCAGTTTCACCATATCCTGCCGGATCGTTAGATTCTGGTACTTTTTTAGGATTTTCCTTTGAAGGTTTTTCTGGAGTATCTGGTTTCGAATTTGGTTCTCCTTGATAATCCTGATTTTCGATATCCTGCTCGTTCTTTTTATCTTTGTCGAGCATGGGTGTTTTTTTAGCCATAATGTTTAGTTTTTTAAGGTTAGGCAGCTAGATATTGTTTACACGCTTTGGCACAATCGCGACATGCTTTAGCACATTCTTTACAATGCTCATGTTCGTGTTTTTCACATATTTCAGCGCAATCTTCGCATACGCTAATACAGTATTCTACGAGTCCGTCAACATTTGTGTACGATGTGTGTAAAATTTGCGATAAACTGCTACACACTTCTGCACACACACGATCGGTTCTAATGCAATCGACCAACATTTTTATAGTGTCTTCATCTAAACAGGCATCCGCACAATGATTGCACGCATTAATACAACTTCCCAAAGTGCTTATTAATTGGTTTCTCTTTTCCATAATCAATTTCAATCATTTTTTTGTTCCCTTAAATTTAAGAAGAAACAAAGCCGATAAAAAGAGTGCTAACATAATTTAACAGCATTGTGTTAAACGCTCCCTAAAAAATTAAGGTCTGGATAAAGTATTCAATTACAATTCTCTTAACAGCATGGGGGCGATAGATTCTCTATTTTTATAGAAACAAAAAAACCATGACGATTTCAACAATATTATTATTAGTGGGCAGCGTGCTCGCCATATTTTCGATCACGATCATCTTAACGCGGATCTTCGGATTGCGAACCTTCGCAAAAATGTCGAGTTTCGATTTTGCTTCGACCATTGCTGTGGGTAGCGTATTGGCTTCGATCGTACTTAATAAAGACCAAAGTATTTTAAAAGGTGCCATTATTCTCGCCGCGATTATCGGATTTCAAACCTTATTTTCTATGGTGGTGCGTAAGGCTCCTTGGTTTCAGAAACTAGCGACCAACAAACCACAATTGTTAATGATAGATGGAGAAATTTTATATGAAAATCTAAAAAAGTGCAATGTGGATAAAGACGATCTCATTGCAAAATTACGCGAAGCCAATGTACACAGTTTTTCGGAAGTTCGTGCTGTGGTGTTCGAATCTACTGGAGATATATCGGTGCTTCACAACAACAATAATAGTACCCTCGACACCGAATTGTTGCAAGGCGTTGCAGAAGTTCCACAAAAATTGACCCCTCCTTTATCCTAAAAACCAATTTTTGAAACCATTACAAACACAACATATTGCAATCGTGGGGTGTGGCCCAAGAGGACTGGCAAGCCTTGAGTTTTTAATGAAACACGTGGCATTGCACACAAAGAAGCCCATTATTTCCATTCATATGTTCGATTCGGAACCCTATCCCGGGGCTGGAAATGTATGGCATCCCGAACAAGCAGCTACCAATCGGTTAAACAGTTCAGACCGTTCGCTTCAGAAAATGGAGGGGCGTTCGTCAATTACCTTTTCTACTTTCGAGATTCCCGCATTTCCTTCCTTCATCGAATGGATGCAAACAAATCATCAACATACCTTAGATGATGAACTGGATGCATTTTTACCACGCAAATTAATGGGATCGTACCTACACCTGCGCTATCAATCGATCGCCAATGTACTTATACAACACAATCTACTTACCGTAATTACTTCCGAAGTAAAAGACCTTCAGTATCGTGCCCCACATTTTATGATCACCGATTCCGATGGAAACGAGTATAGCTGTGAAGAATGTCTGTTAACGGTAGGGCATCAACCCGTGTTCGATTCCGAAGAAATTAAAACATGGAAATGGCACGATGAAGTTTCCGAAGCAACTTTTATTGCACATCCCTACTACAACGAAATTCAGAAACAAATAGACAAAGAAGACAGGGTGGGCATTCGCGGTTTTGGTCTCGCCATGATCGATGTGGTGCGCATGCTTACGGTGGGAAGAGGCGGTTTTTTTTCTGAAACCAATGATCCTTTGGTTCTTACCTATACGCCTTCAGAAGCTTCCGTATCTAAGATAGTAGCATTCTCGCTAGACGGACTCCCGTTAGTGCCGAAACCAGTTGGATATCATGTAGATCGCTATTTTATTCCTTCGGAAGCACAACAAGGTATTTTTGAAAAAGACCTTGAGAACTTACTTAAAAAGGTGAATGAAAATGAGGTGGTGGATGTGCTACTGAAAATCGTTAGTAACATAGCTGCCGAACACTATCTGAAGCATCCCACCGTGCATGCAACAACACCTTTAGAAATAATTGAAACTTCCTGTGTCGCCTGGCTGAAAGACCCAACCACAAGCCATGAGCTCATTCTAACGACCCACATGCCTCCGGTGGCGTATATGAAAGCGGTAGCAAGCATGGCATTGGGCAATCGTGCCATCACGCTCGATTATTGCATCGGAAATGTCTGGCGGCATCTGCAACCTATTTTGTATCGGGTACTATCGCACAGCACATTGTCTCCCTCGATCATGGAAACGCTTATTGATATCGACGAAAATACCAAGCGGTACTCGTTTGGTCCGCCCGTTGCTAGCACGCTCGAACTTATTGCCCTTGCAGAAGCTGGCATACTCGATCTTCGGTTTGTAAACGATCCTAAAATTACCTGTGAACCTTCTGGTTGGAAACTGGTAGCGAACGAAGAAGAAACTAGGATAAATTGTATGGTGAATTCGGTCTTAGCGCCACCCCAATTAAAGAAGAATTGCAGCGACCTCCTCGTGGGGTTACAAAACGACGGAATTCTACAATCCGTCACTCCTAAACTCGGCGCAAAGACGTACAAAGACGGAACGGTACGAACCAAAGCAGTTTCAGAGTCCCTCCGACTGAGTGTATTAGGCCGCAACAGTCTGGGAAGTGTGATAGGTGTCGATTCCATTCGCGAATGTTTCGGCGAGCGGGTAGAAGCATGGGCAAAAGGAGCGGCAGAGCGATTGTATGGGTAACGACTATGTATGAAGGTTGAACACCCCTCCAACTCCCCTCAAGGGGAGGGATTTCTTTGTTGTTTTTTTTACTCCCTTCCTTTGAAGGAAGGGCTGGGGAAGGATGTTTTTCTTCGAGGGGTTTGTGTGTTCTTTCCGAGAACACCCCTCCAGCTCCCGGCAAGGGGAGGGCTTTTTTAATTGGTTTTTTTTACTCCCTTCCTTTGGTGGAAGGGTTGGGGAGGGATGTTTTTCTTTGATGTGGTTTGTATGTTCTTTCCGAGAACACCCCTCCAGCTCCCCTCAAGGGGAGGGTTTTTTTGTTGGATTTTTTTACTCCCTTCCTTTGGTGGAAGGATTGGGGAAGGATGTTTTTCTTTGATGAGGTTTGTGTGTTTTTTTGTGAAACACCCCTCCGGCTCCCCTCAAGGGGAGGGATTTCTTTGTTGGATTTTTTACTCCCTTCCTTTGGTGGAAGGGTTGGGGAGGGATGTTTTTTCTTCGATGTGGTTTGTGTGCTTTTTCGTGAAAACACCCCTCTAGCTCCCCTCAAGGGGAGGATTTTTCTTTGATGTTATAGGAAGCTCCCTTCCTTTGAAGGAAGGGCTGGGGTAGGATGTTCTTGCAAACTTTTACCCTGCACCTTCTTCTATTTTAATTAATTTTTTGCCTTCCAGATAGACCTTCGTTTGATAAGACATACTCCATCGATTGCCCACGGCTCGGTAATTGATTCTTCGTTTGTTGAATTGCGCCCGAATTGCGGAGAGGTAGGCTTGTTTCCCTGTGCCCCAACCGTGATTGTTTACTTGACTGTTAAATGCCGCTACAATTTCTTCGTCCGATACTTTATCGAACTTTTCCATATATTCTTCGTAGATCTCTGCAACCGATTTGTAATTTTTCATAAAAGTAGTTTAGATTCCCATAAAAAATATAAAACAAGAAGTTCATAGCCAAATAACACACTAAATAGCTTCTCAAAACACCCTTTTATTTCTAAAAGAAAACTCTATATTTACATCAACTCCCTCATTGTACCCTGCAAATTATATGGGTATAGCTTGTTTTTAAACCTTGGTGTTTAAAAACCAATTAATTAAGAATTCTGTAAGTTTCCACCACGGGGATTTGTAGGGTTCTTTTATATTTACAGGAATTAACGAAAACTATATGCCATCAAGCTTCCACTTTCTGAAATACGATTATCCTGAATTGTTTACAATTTGTGAAATTTCAGAGGAATTAATCCATATAGACCCTACTTCCACAATTGCCAAAGCACGATTATTTTCCGAGAAACTTACTATACTCTTATGGGATTTTGAAGAGATGGGTGATTTTCAAGGGACGCAAGTAGATCGCATTAATAAACTTTATTATAGTAATATCCTTCCCGATATTGTAAAAGGAATTCTGCATACTATTCGTAAATCCGGTAATAAAGCATCTCATTTAGGTATTGGATCAAAAAACGAAGCTCATTTCATTCTGAAAAAATGTTTTCAGCTCGGGAAATGGTTTTATGAAACCTATAATAATGATTTTGTTGAAATAACTAGTTATAGTCTTCCGCAGCAAAAACAAGGGAATATAGAGGCACTATCAGAACAATTAGAATTGCTCTCCAAACAGGTTGTTAATTATAAAGCAAAAATTGCAGCATTAAATGAATCGAAGCAAACTACTGAAGCTAGAAAACAACGAGGAGAGCGCGTTGCTAAAAACTTAGACTTAAGCGAAAAAGATACCCGACTCGTTTTAATAGATCCACAATTACGGAATGCTGGATGGGAGGTAGATACATTAGTTCTTAACTATAAAACTCATAAAACACTACCTGAAAAAGGACGAAATATGGCTATTTCTGAATGGCCATGTAGCGGTAAATGGGCGGACTACGCACTATTTATTGGAACTACCTTATACGCCCTAGTAGAAGCAAAAAAATATGCCAGTGATATTTCGACTGATTTAAGGCAGTCTAAAATTTATGCAGAGAAATTAGAGCCGAAAGAAGAGATTTCGTTTTTAGGAGAATGGCATGGATACAAAGCACCCTTCTTGTTTTCTACAAATGGACGCGATTACCTTGAACAGATTAGAACCAAAAGTGGAGTTTGGTTTTTAGATGTTAGAAACAACCGAAATCAGGCAAAACCTTTACGCGGTTGGTTTTCAGCTGAAGGGCTAGCTACATTATATAAAAAGAATATTTCCGAAGAAAATGAAACGTTGCAACAAAGTGACTATGAATATTTACAGGATAAAAACGGATTAGGTCTTAGAGACTACCAAGTAGAAGCCATTAAAGCAATTGAAGATAAAATTATTCAAAAACCCAAAGAGAATAAAGCGCTTTTGGTAATGGCAACAGGTACCGGGAAAACACGGACCGTGATCGGACTGTCTTATAGATTGATAAAGGCAAACCGCTTTAAACGCATTCTGTTTCTTACAGATCGTCGATTACTTGCAAAACAGGCTTTGGGCAATTACGAAGACAATAAAGTTGAGGGAATTAATACATTTTCTGAAATCTATCAAATAGAGAGTTTTAAAACTCAAATACCCGACAGCGAAACACGCATTCATTTTGCAACCGTACAGAGTATGGTACATCGCTTATTTTATGGAGAGAATACAGAACTTCCTATTGATACTTACGACTGTATTATTATAGACGAAGCACATCGCGGTTATAATCTTGATAAAGAACTGGACGAGGAAGATCTTAGTTTTAAAGATCAGAACGATTATGTAAGTCAGTATAAGCGCGTAATTGAATATTTCGATGCTTACATTGTGGGGCTTACTGCAACACCCGCTTTACATACTACAGAAATATTTGGTAATCCTGTTTTTAGTTATTCATATCGTCAGGCAGTGTTGGATGGATTTTTAGCCGATCACGAGCCGCCGGTACGTATTAAAACCCGATTAAGCGAAGAAGGGATTCTTTGGAAAAAAGGTGAACGCCCAAAAGTGTTTAACCCTGAAACTAATACCATCGAGGAACTGGCCGCTTTAGAAGATGATTTATTAATTGAGATCGAGCAATTTAATAAACTTGTTATTACTGAAAGTTTTAATAGAGAAGTCCTGAGAGAACTTGTAAACCATATTGATCCGGAAGGTGATGAAAAAACACTCATCTTTGCTGTACGGGATTCACACGCAGATACTATTGTAATGATCTTGAAAGAGGAGTTTGCCGCCAAATATGGTGATATACCTCAAGGCACCATTGAAAAAATAACAGGGAAAGCATACGATCCGGAATTATTGACCAAACGTTTTAAGAACGAAAAATTTCCTAGTATTGCGGTTACCGTCGATTTATTGACCACAGGTATCGATGTACCTGCTATATGTAATTTAGTATTTCTTCGTAGAGTGAGTTCGCGTATTTTATACGAACAAATGATAGGAAGGGCGACCCGAAAATGTGATGACATCGGAAAGGAATACTTTACCATTTATGATGCCGTTCGCGTACACGAAGCCCTCAATGATTATACACAAATGAAACCGGTTAATAATCCGGCAACAACGTTTACTCAATTAGTTGAAGAGTTAGACAGCATCGATACAGAAGAACGCACCAAATCTCAGATAGAACAAATTATCGCTAAGATACAACGTAAACGGAGGCGTATTGAAGAAGATTCATTTGAAGAATTTCAATACTTCGCGGATGGATTAGAACCTCAGGAACTTATCGATAAAATGAAAACTTCTCAAACGGCAGAAGTTGTAGCAATTATTAAAAAGCACAAAAGGCTATGGGCGTATTTAGATACGAAAGTTTACAGGCCCAAACACCAATTAGTATCAGACCATACCGATGAAGTGCTCGGCATTGAGCGTGATTACGGGAACGCAAATAAGCCGGAAGATTATATCGATAATTTCAAAAAGTTTATCGCTGAAAACCAAAATAAAATTGTCGCACTTAAAGCTGTCGTGACAAGCCCGAGTAGTTTAGATCGTGCATCCCTAAAAGAATTAAAACTCTTGTTAGATCAAGAAGGTTTCAATGCCCGCACCTTAAATACCGCCTGGAAGAATGCGAAAAACGAAGATATTGCGGCCGATATAATCAGTTTTATAAGGACTCTTGCGTTGGACGTGGCATTAGTGCCACATGAAGAACGAATCAACAATGCGTTCGAAAAAGTAAAGAAATTAAGAAATTGGAATAAAGTACAAGAAAAATGGCTTACTCGTTTTCAGGCACAGTTATTAGCTGAAACCGTCTTGACCAAAGAAGATCTCGATAAAGATCCTTTTAAAGAGGGTGGAGGGTATAAACGTCTCAATAAAATTTTTGATGACGATGTAGATGCTATTTTAAAAGTGCTGAATACGCATTTATATTCCGAAGGAGCATAAAGCTCTTCGACTGCGCTAAGTGTGCAAGTAGATTGTCAGGCTGAGCACAGTCGAAGCCCAAAACTGGGATAAAATATTAAATAACATCTAAAAAAGATACCCGCTTACGCGGGCAAAAAATATGAGCGCAGACGAAATTGCTAATAAACTATGGAACCTTTGTAACGTATTACGGGACGATGGAGTAACATATCACCAATACTTAAACGAACTTACTTTTATCCTCTTCTTAAAGCTAAGCGAGGTAAAAGGATTTGAAGAGCACGTTCCTGAAAATTACAGATGGCGTGGTTTTGTAGATGAAAAAGACAATACGGAAGCCTTTAATCGTTACCGTACTTTTTTAGCAGAAATATCAAATAAAACTACTAGTGCTAGTATAAAAGAAATTTATGCCAATGCGAGCACAAGTTTACGCAAACCTGTGAATTTTAATACACTGGTGCAAGCGATAGATCTATTGGATTGGTACGAGGAAGATGATCGCGATACGATGGGCGATATTTATGAAAGCCTTTTAGAAAAAAATGCAGGAGAGAAAAAGAGTGGTGCAGGGCAATATTTTACACCTCGTCCACTAATCAATGTGATGGTGCAATTAATGGCGCCAAAATTAGGCGAACGATGGAACGACCCTGCAGCAGGTACTTTTGGTTTTATGATTGCGGCAGATGAATATTTAAAAAACAAAACCGATCACTATTTTGAGCTCAATGATAAAGAACGCACTTTTCAGAAAGAAAAAGCCTTTAGCGGCGTTGAGTTGGTTACCGATGCACATCGCCTGGCCTTAATGAACGCACGTCTGCATGGCATGGAAAGCGATATTATTCTGGGAGATACCTTGACAGAAATGGGCAAGAATATAAAAAACCTAGATGGCGTACTGGCAAACCCACCTTTTGGGACTAAAAAAGGAGGGGAGCGACCTACAAGAGATGATTTTACTTTTCCTACCAGTAACAAACAACTTAATTTTTTACAACACATTTATAGAAGTTTAAAGAAAGATGGTAAAGCGCGTGCCGCTGTAGTACTGCCAGATAATGTGCTTTTTGAAGATGGCGACGGACAAAAAATACGCCGTGACTTAATGGATAAATGTAACCTGCATACTATTTTAAGATTGCCTACAGGTATTTTTTATGCCGCAGGTGTAAAGACTAACGTACTCTTTTTTACGAGAGAAAAGACCGAAGTAGAAAACACAAAAGGGGTTTGGTTTTATGATATGCGAACCAATACGCCTAACTACGGAAAACGTACCCCATTTACCGCCAATGCATTTACAGATTTTGTAAAAGCCTACACAGGTGGGATTGGTATAGACAAAGTGGACAAAAAATACCACGGAGAAATAGAAGACACCAAACGTAAAAAAGTAAAAGACGAACGCTGGCAGTTTATCACCAGAGAAACCATTACAAAAAAGAACGACTCGTTAGATTTAGGATTAATTGCAGACGATAGTATAAGCGATGCCGCAGATCTAGGGGAACCCATTGATATTGCAAAAGAAGCAATGACCGAATTACAAACCATCACGAAGCAGTTGCAGGCGATGATAAAAGAGTTAGGGTAATGGGAGAAGATACATTACCAAAGGGGTGGGTTGAAACGGAACTTGAAAATTTAACTTCTATCAAAAGTGGAGGAACACCATCTAGAAGTAATAAATCATATTGGCAAGGAAGTATCCCGTGGATAAAAATTTCCGATATTAAAAGTTTATATGTTGATGAAGCTACTGAGTTTATTACAGAGGAAGGTTTAAATAATTCTGCTGCCAGAATATTTCCAAAAGGAACGATATTATTCACAATTTTTGCTACAATTGGTAGAATTGGGATTTTAAATATTGAAGCAACTACAAACCAGGCAATCGCTGGATTAAGCCCAACTACTCTGATAAATAAGATGTATTTGATTTATTCTCTGCAAAAATTAGCAGATGAAATAATGGGTCACGGAAAAGGTGTGGCTCAAAAGAATATAAACCAAACCATTTTAAAAGCAACAAAAATACCTCTTCCTCCCCGCTCAGAGCAAGACCGTATTGTAGCAAAAGTAGATGCTTTGATAGCTCAGGTTACTGTGATGCAGGAAAGTCTGAAGCGCATCCCGCATTTATTAAAAGATTTTAGTCAGCAGGTGTTGA
Source organism: Cochleicola gelatinilyticus (assembly GCF_001637325.1). Taxonomy (GTDB): domain Bacteria; phylum Bacteroidota; class Bacteroidia; order Flavobacteriales; family Flavobacteriaceae; genus Cochleicola; species Cochleicola gelatinilyticus. The sequence goes on along the minus strand of NZ_LRXL01000001.1, from coordinate 112,898 downwards.
CGCAGGCTGTTACTGGGAAGTTGACGGAGGAGTGGCGTGAGGGGAAGGAGTTAGGAGAATGGAATTATGAAGTAGCTACACAATGCTGCAAGAAAGTTCAGAGTGGAGGTACTCCAAGAGGTGGAAATTTCTCAAACAAGGGGATACCTTTTTTTAAAGTATACAACATAGTAAATCAAAAAATTTCATTCGATTACAAACCACAATTTGTTACAGAGGAAATTCAAAATTCGCAATGTAAAAAATCAATATGTTTTTCTGGAGATGTACTTATGAACATTGTAGGACCACCATTAAATAAGGTGGCTATAATTCCGAAAAGGTTTAAAGAGTGTAATATAAATCAAGCTATAACAGTTTTTCGTCCAAAAGATTATTTAAGCAATAAGTTTCTTTACTACTTTTTGCGAGAAGGAAGTCCTGTAAATATGCTTGTTAATGAGACGCGCGGTGTAGTTGGGCAAGTCAATATTTCACTGACTCAATGTAGAGAGTTCGTAATACCTATTCCTTCAGAAGTCGAACAACAAGAAATTGTTCGCCAAGTAGAAAGCCTGTTTTCTAAGGCAGATGCTATTGAGCAGCAATACCTATCGCTCAAACAAAAAATAGACACCTTGCCGCAAGCTATATTGCACAAAGCCTTTAAAGGGGAGCTTGTGGAGCAGTTAGCTAGTGATGGGGATGCTAGGGAGTTGTTGAGTGAGATTGAGATGTTGAAATCGAAATCGAAAACCAAGAAGAAACCTAAAACAAAGTCTAAGAAATATGCTGCTGGTGGTGATGTTGTTTTGGGGCGAGTTGCTGATGGGGATTTAAGTTATAAGAAGAGATGAGAATAGCAGCAATTTATATCTACCCTAATAGTAAACCACATCTTTTTGGTGACGATCATTTAGGTATTACAATTAATCTTGGTGGGAAATATTTTTATGATGTTTCTACGATACTAGGAAATGAGATCATAACTGAAAAAAAAATCAACAAAAATTTTATTAAAGACTTTTGGGGGATTAATATAGAATTAGTCTCGGCAATTGTAGGTGCTAATGGTACAGGAAAAACAACTATACTCAATTTAATAAAAGAGAGTTGTCAATTAATTATTGAAGAAGATACCAAGGAGCCTTATATTATGTGGACAAGTGCTGGAGGACTTTTCTTTTACTATAGTCCTTATTTGGGTGCAAACAACGAGGATGGTGATGTTTCTAATGTTCACAATTTATCAAAATTATCTCAATTTAAGAAAGACACAAGATGGGTAAGAGATGAGTTTAATGTTTTATGGGAATATCATAATTCTGAACGTTTAAAGAGAATTATATCTTTTCTTAAAAAAGAAAAATACGTTGAAATACTTAATGAAATGAATATAACTTCTTTCACTAAGATTAAACTAAGATTTTTAATAATCAACAAAGACAACTCAAATACTTCAAGAAATTTTCGTCCATTTTTTGATAGATTCAGTAAATTAATAAATACAGAAAGAGAGACAAAAGAACAGGAGGTATTGGAATCCTTGAAATTAGACACAAAAAATAAAATTAATGAAAGTGATGAGTATAATGATTTCAGTAAGAATTTAAGATTAAAACTATACATTCTTGATAGTGTTATTCATAAAATACATTCTATTTTAGAAAGAACAGGGAACGACTACTTGGAGGAAGGTTTCATAAAGAATAACATTAGTGAGGATGATCCAGAATTTCTTCAAATCACCTCTACTAAAGAAGCATTATTTTGGTTTTTAGATAATGCCTATATAGAAAAAGGAGAAAATAAATATTACCTTCCAAAGAAAGAAATCAAGAGTTTTACTCAACTTCTATTGGATATGGTTGATGAGGATAATCATATTAACTATACCAATGAATTAACAGTAGATTTTAATAATGTAATATCGATAATTGATTCATATCAGAGACTTTTGTTATCTTTTAGAGATGTTTTTACATATGATGAAACATTATTTTTAACTTTTCAACCAGACATTACTTTAAGCTCTGGAGAGATGTCTTTTTATGAGTTGTTTTCTTCACTAGATGACGCAAATAATATTATAGAAAATAGACTAGACGCAGGACACTATGATGAAATTAGCGAATATCCTGTACATCAAAATTATTTTATTTTAATTGATGAGGGAGATCTTGGGTTTCATCCTACTTGGAAAAAATCATATATAAATTCCTTAATTTCAGTGATTCCTGAAATATTTCAAAATAAGACTGTACAAATTATTCTTACAACTCATGACCCATTGACACTTTCAGATATTCCGAGTCACAATTCTGTTTACTTAGATAAAGATGACTTAGGAAAAACAATATTATATCACAAGAATGACAACTCATCATTTGGCGCAAATATTCATGACTTATTATCTGACAATTTCTTTCTGAAGGGAGGGCATATAGGTGATTTTGCAAAACAAAAAATTAACACGGTTATTACTTTATTAAATAGTTTAATTGGAAAAAAGAAGAAGTTTGACAAAGTAGATATATTAAATAAAGAGAAGGAGATTTTGTTTATTACAATCAACATGGTTGGCGATACTATCGTTAGAAAGAAACTATTGGAAATGTATTTTGAAGTTTTTTCGGATACTCAAGCATTAAATAATGAAATAAATAATCTTGAAAAACAAATTTTACTTTTAAAAAAGAAAAGAGATGATATCACTTAGAGAATGCTGTGGTAATATTGAAGAAATAGAAAAAGAGCACACATCTTTTATAATCTTACAAATTGAGCCAATTGTTGATTTTTACATAGAATTATTTCAATTAATTGAAGTATTTACTCTAAAAACAAAAAACAATAAAATTATAGAATCTGTAAAGCATATTGGTTATTTAAGTGCTGGGAAAAAGAAATCGTTATTGCAACCACTTTTTAAAAAGAAAGATTTCATCAAAACTATCTCAGATTATAAGAATGTAAAGTTTGACAATAAGTTAACATTTGAAAGAAGAATGATTCCCGGGATTTTAAATTCGTTGAATATTTTAAAAGAAGATCTTAAAGATATTTTAGCAATGAAAGTTTATGATGACTCTTATTATAAAGTTAGATTAAAAAAAATATATTTTATTCTTTTGGACGATATTTCATTTCTATTTACTAAAATATTTAATTATAAATGGTTCATAAGTCAAGGACCTGATACTCCTTGGAATGCCTATAAATTGACTTCTAGATTGGGAATAAATATATGTCCGTATTGCAACAGACAGTATACTTTTACCGTGAGTTCTTCAAATAGTCATACCACTCGCCCTGAGTTAGATCACTTTTTGCATAAAGGAGAGAATCCTCTTTTTGCTTTGTCGTTTTATAATTTAATACCTTCTTGTACTGTATGTAATAGGGATTTGAAGGGCAGTATTCCTTTTGAGGCGAATACACATTTTAGTCCTTACGACGAGAATCCAAAGCACGGTTTTTTAAATTATAACTATAAGCCTTTAACTTATGATGGCTCTGTAGGTCTAACTGATGAAATTATTATTGAATTGGAAATTAATGATCCTTCTAAAACTATATTAACAAAAAAGCTCCAATCTAATATTGATGTTTTTAAATATGAAGACATAGCGATTCATCATCGTGATGTTGCTCAAGAAATTATAAGAAAACGTTATTTTTCTGAAGACAACTATATTCAAATTTTGCAAGATACTTTTCCAGAAGCTAACTTGTCTTTAGAAGAAGCATACAGATATGCTTATGGAAACTTTTATGCTGAAAAAGACTTTGCTAAAAGACCTTTAGCTAAGTTGACAAAAGATATTGCAATAAATGTTGGTTCTGTACATCAATATAATACGGAATAAATATTTAAAAAAAATGAATAAATATCTAGAGAGTTTAAATTTCATAAACGATATATCCTTGTCTATTCAAGATGTAACAACTGAGGCCGAAGCGCAAAGTGGCTATAAGATAGTTGTTGTAACTTATGATTATAAAGGAAAATCATACACAACAAAGAAACTTTATTACCGTAATATTATTAAACAGGAATCAGTAAGCAATCCGGTGCTAATAATGAGGCATTATGGCAAACCTGTGTTTTGGTTAGATATAGAAAAACACAATTGGCCTCACGGAACAGGAGCAGAAATTGAGCAAACCGTCATTGATGATATGATTGAAATAGACGAGGATGATTTTAGAAAATTTCTCCTTTCTATAGCAAATAACAATAAATCTGGTCACTTACAAATTGTTACAAGAGAAGGAAAAACACAACAGTATGGTTATAACCTTGAAAATAACAATCATTGGCATGATATCATTCTATTATTACAAAAGATCATTAAAAATGGTGGGAATATGCCACCTAAAGAGGCTTTTATTAACCTTGTTTTTAATTGGGGGAACAAAGAACCAAGAGAACGTGTGAAATTAGATCACACTTATAAATTTATCAAAGACTTCGCGAAGAGCGTTAGAAAATATTTACCTAAATTTCAAGAAATGGAATTAATTAATATACTCAAATACAAAAAGCAAATAATTTTACAGGGGCCACCTGGTACAGGTAAAACGTTTAGCGCTAAAAAAATTGCAGAGATATTAACAGGATTAAAGAAATCAATTAATAATCTTAGCGAAAGCAAAATAAAAAGCCACATTAAGGCAGGAATGAAATTAGCGAATGCTTCAGGTAAAAAAGATTTTTATACGGTTGTTGATATTGATGAAAAAGGGGTTTGGTTACAATCTGATACAAGCCGAGCGTGGGATGCATCTTATGTTAATATCATAAAAAAATATAATGAGCTAAGAGCAGGTCAAAAGCCAGCTAATGTAAATGGTAAAAATCCTTATGAGATTGCTGTAGCACAATACCTGTTTAAAAGTCATTCAAATATAGTTTTAGATTCAACTAACAATCAAGTGGAATTGATTCAATTTCATCCTTCCTATACTTATGAGGACTTTGTAAGAGGCATAACGGTTAAAAATGGGGATGGACAAATAGAATATATAACAGAAAATAAAATACTAGTTGCATTTGCAAATAAAGCTTTAAGAAATTATAGAGATTTTAATAAAGGAACAGAAGAATTATCGCAAGAAAAATGGACTAGAGAAAAATTTCAAGAATTTGTTGATGAGATTCAAGATAAAATCGAGAAGGATGGTAAATATGATTTAAATAGGCATGTATTTATTTTTGAAGTTGGTGAGGATAGTTTTAGGTATACTGGATCTGCGTGGAACAGCAGTACCAATGGTCATAGTATGAAATTTGAAGACTTAATAATTGCATATTTAAATGACTTAGGTTCTAGAAAAGCAATTAATAACTCTCGATTAGTTTCGGGTAGTGCAAGACAACATGCAACTTATTACTATTATGTGCTAAATAGATTTTTAAAATTTCTATCTAACAAAGATGCTAAGAAAATTAACACTCAAAAAGTTGAATTAAAGAATTTCGTTTTAATAATTGACGAAATTAATAGAGCAAATCTTTCTTCTGTTCTTGGTGAGTTAGTGTATGCACTAGAATATAGAGGGGAAGGGGTAGAAAGTATGTATGAACTTGATGGAGCACGATCTATTGTGTTACCTCCAAATTTATTCATTATTGGCACAATGAACACAGCTGATAGGAGTGTTGGGCATATTGATTATGCAATAAGAAGACGTTTTGCTTTTGTAGATGTATTGCCTAAAGTAACGGTAATTAAAAATGAGCAAGCGATAAGGTTATTTAAAGACGTTGCTGCATTGTTCGTTAAAACTGATGATAATGGTGAGTTAAAAAATGCGGGTCATTTAGCTCCAGATTTTGATTATAAAGATGTGCAATTAGGGCATAGTTATTTCTTGTTACAAGCCGATGGTGATAACTCTACAGAAATGGATCGGAAAGACGAATTACAGTTACGTTTAGATTATGAGATCAAGCCAATTTTAAGGGAGTATTTAAAAGATGGTATTTTGTTAGAGAGTGCTAGTGCCATAATAGAAGATTTACGGATTGTCTAATTTAATTATTCCATTACAAGAACATTTAGGGTATAACTCGAAAGAGGAGGTGCCCGAAATTTTCACGCCATATTTTAAACGGGATTATTATAGAAAATCCTTCAAGAAAACGCATCGCAAAAAATCAAAAAAAGAGTCTTGTTTTACGATAATAAAGGGTGAAGAAACGGATGATTACTATGTTGAAACTGGATATTATATAGGCGTAGATTGGGTTGTTAAAAATGAAGTTGCGGCGCACATAGTTCCTAAATTAAATGACATTGAGCAAATAGATTATTTGAAAATGCTCTTTTCTTCTATTGAGCACCCAGAAGTGGTTGATCACATTACAGACCTTTTTGAAATAAAGTGGGATCAACCCAAAATAGAAATTACGCAGCAGCAAGACTTATTAACACCATTTTTAATTATTGAGTTTTTAGGAGTTTTAAAAAAGATTGTAAAAAAAGGACTCAAAAAATCATATTACAATGTTGAGCGTAACCTTTATGGAAGAGTAAAAGGAAAAATATTAGTTTCAAAAACTATAAAACACAATGTATCCAAAAATGAAAATCTAAAAGTGTTTTGTAGTTATGAAGAATTTGGAGCAAACACAAAAGAAAACCGTTTTCTAAAAAAGGTGTTTGAGTTTTCTAAAAAGTTCCTGCCTACTTACGGTAAGCTAACCGATACAAAAGGATTACAAGATTTGTTTCATTTCATAAATCCAGCTTTTGACGAAGTTTCTAGTAATACAACCGCTCGCGAGTTACGTCAATTTAAAAGTAATAGTTTTTTTAAGGAATATGACGAGGCGGTCAGGCTAGGAAAATTAATTTTAGAACGTTTCGCATATAATATTTCAAACACTTCTCAAACAACAATTTCAACACCACCTTTTTGGATAGATATGAGTAAACTTTTTGAGTTTTACGTGTTAGGTAAATTGAAAGATTCTTTTAAACAGGATGTAAAATTTCAGTATAAATACTTCGGGAATGAGCTTGATTTTATATTAAAGTCTACAGATTTGAATATGGTTATAGATGCTAAGTATAAACCTAAATATAAGGATAGCAGAGACAATAAAGATATGCGTCAAGTAAGTGGTTATGCACGATTAAAAAACGTATATGAATATTTACATGGAGAGACAGAGGGTGTTTATGACAAGATTATAGATGTATTAATCATATATCCTAATCAAGAAGCGGAAGATGAAATTAAAATTGATAAAATAAAGGAGGATCCTATCAAGGACTATATTCACTCTTATAGGTTGGGTGTAAAGTTACCTGTTATTACTAAAAATGGAGAAGAAACTATCAGCTGAAGCACTCATAGAGTTTTTGCCAACCGACCTCAACAAACGCCCAAAACCACAAAGCAGATGGTATAATTAGAGATGATATTAATTATGATTAACATTTAGGTTTTTTAGGATAACTTGTGTAAATTAATAAAAGTTCACAAAATTCACCATGCCAGAACTCCCGGAAGTACACGGATACCAGCAATACATTAACAAAACCTGCCTGCATCATACCATTGTTGAGATGGATGTGCGGGATGACCGACTTATAAAAAAGCCGCTGAAAGAATTTAAAGAGGTGCTGTTAGGAGAACAATGGACAAGCACTGAACGCATCGGGAAATACTTGTTTATTCACGTGAGTACGGGAAAGATCGTAGTAGTGCATTTTGGAATGACGGGGAGACCCAATTATTATCATGAGTCTATAGAGCGCCCAAGATTCGGACATATTGAAATCACCTTCGATAACGGCTACAAAATTGCTTTCGAAAATAAACGAAAATTTGGTTGGTGGGACATCACAGATTCCGTAGAAACGTATCGCAAAGAACATAAACTTAATAGGGATGCCCGCGAGCTTACCTTTGAGCAATTTCTAGACGTTGCCGCACACCGAAAAACAGCGATCAAAAATGTACTCATGGATCAGAGTGTTACCACGGGAGTTGGGAACTGGATCGCAGACGATGTACTGTATCAAGCCAGAATCCATCCGCTGAAAAAAGCCAATACCTTAACCAGGACGGAACTCAAAACCATTTACGACAAATTGCAGCACGTGATCGAAGTCGCGATCGATCTGGAGGCGCAATACAAAAAGTTTCCCGAGTATTTTCTAATTCATAATCGCAAGGGAAGAGACTATTGCTATCATACGGGCGACGAATTGGAGAAGATAAAAGTGGGTGGAAGAACTACCTATGTGAGTCCAGAATGGCAAAAGTTGTAATTTTGAAGTAAACCAGATTTTAAGGTGTTGTAAAAAGAACGTTTGAAGCAATTAAATACCTATGAACAACCTAGCAAAAACAATTTCTTTAGAAGATGAGATCCTTTTAATTAAAGCTAAACAGGACATGCATACGGTGAGTTATATAATGAAGGGTTTTAATTTTATAGGCGGTAAAATAGAAGATGGTGTGGAACTGCTTCCGGAGAAAATTCAGACCTTTATTTTCAAGCAAACCACCTCCATATTGGAACAAGTGGTCAAAGTAAATCTAAAAACCATGAAAAGCGGAAAGCCGTATAAAAAACCTTCCAAAGTGGTGTATAAAACGCTGGTAACTACCACAGGAGCTGCCAGTGGATTTCTAGGGGTAGGCACTCCTATCGTCGGGCAGACAGCATTTGCAGCAGATTTGGCTTTAACTACAAAATTTATTATGCGTTCTATTATGGACATTGCCAGAGGCAAAGGAGAAGAGCTACATACGCTGGAGGCTCAGTTTCAATGCCTGCAAGTACTGGCGTTAGGAGGGAGCGGAAAAGATGATGATGGTGCAGATACGTCTTATTACGCTTCCAGAATTGCCATTCAGTCGGGTGTTAATAAAGCAAGTGAGATAGGGCTTCAAGGGTTGGTAAAAACGTTATCTTCCAGTTCTAATCCGCTGTATCAATCCTTCTCTGTGATTGTTGCTCGTTTCAGTGGTAAAGTTTCAGAAAAAGTGGCAGCACAATTAATACCTGTCGTGGGAGGACTCACGGGAGGTGCTATCAACTATACCTTTATAACTCACTTTCAGAAAATGGCTGAAGCGCATTTCACGATTCGTATGCTCGAACGGAAATACGGAATAGATTTTATACAGGAGAAATACAATACGATCGCAATTTAATTTCAACAAAGCTAAAAACGTTACATGGCGAACAAAACCCCCAACTGGTTCAACGCAATCCGAGACATCATCGAGGTCATTCTAAAAAACCTAAACAAACGTCCAAGAACTTGGCACCAACATGTGGTACCGTATAAAGACGATTGGGCAGTACGCCGGGAAGGGAACAAACGAATCACTTCGAAACACAGAAAACAAGCTACTGCCATTAATAAAGCTAAGACCATCGCAAGAAAATACAAGTCCGATGTGATTATTCATCGCGCCGACGGAACCATACGCGAGCGAATTAACTACGATTAAAAAAATGACATGGGTGTACCTTCTCTTTAGTCGCACTTAGAAGCAAACCATAAAATACCGTTAATAATAAATAAGGAATGGTTCGTTTTAGACGAAAAAAACGAACTTTACTCAAAAATATCTATGACCCTTGCCGTTGTCGGATTTGGACCTAGAGGATTAGCCTGCCTTGAAAATTTTTTACTGGAGCTTTCATTAAAAGAAATTACAGCAGAGGTCACTATAAAGATTTTTGAACCGGCCTCCGAACTAGGAACCGGAAAAGCATGGGAACTCGACCAACCCTTTACCAATTACATTAATATTTCAGATCACGCGCTGCAAAACCTACAAGGGCGAGAGAAAATAGTATGGCGAGAACTTACCCTTCCGTCGTTTCCATCGTATGCAAAATGGTGCAGAGATAAAGATGAGGCTACACAAAGCGATGGCGATAAAGACCTCTATCCCGAACGTTCACAAATGGGAACTTATTTAAACCAACGAGCCAAAAGCATCTGCGAAGTGCTTCAGAAAAAACAATTGCTTCAGGTATATAAAGAGCGCGTTACACATCTATTGTATGCGAATAGATCTGTTGTGCTTACCACATTAAATACTACGCACACGGTGAACGAATGCTTGCTTACCTTGGGGCATCTTCCTAATACCCATAGTGATGAAACTAAAAAATTTATAGCACATTCAAAAAACACCGAAGCAATCTATATTCACGATCCGTACGATGCAGTGATCGCTCGAGATGATCTTTCAGAAACAACCGTCGCCATTAAAGGTTTCGGACTCTCAATGATCGATATTACAAGACAATTAACCAATTATAAGTTTGGTACGTTTGTAGAAAGTGAAGAAGAACCGCTCTTACAATTTATTTCTGAAAAAGGATGCGTACAAAAAATTGTGCCCTATAGTCTCGACGGACTTCCATGCATGCCTAAACCCTACGGAAGAAAAGTAGATCAGCAATTTGAACCCTCGATAGAACAGGAAAACAATTTTACACTCGCTCTTAGAAATGCCCTAGCGGAACCAGATTGTCTAGAAAATGCAGATTTTTTACTCAATGCCTTTTCTGAAATAGCAGCACAAATTTTTAGTAGAAACCATACAGGGGCTATTTCCAAAGCTGAGGTTCCTTCGCTTATTATACAATGGTTAAAGGATCCTGAAACCTCGCATGCACTTATCTTAGACATCAAATTACCACTCAAGGAGTATTTGTTGCAAAGCATTCACATGGCGTACGGAACCGTCGCTAGTTCCCTCGATTTTACAATAGGTCAAGTATGGCGTCACTTGCAACCCGCGATGTATAGAGTTTTTGCGTTTAGTGGGTTGCCAGGAGCTATTATTAAAGAGATCGTTGACATCGACGAACGCACTAAACGGTATTCGTACGGACCGCCTGTTGAAAGTATGCTGCAATTGGTAGCGTTAGTAGATGCAGGTATTTTAGAGCTGCGTTTTGCAAAAGATCCGGAAGTAGAAATGATTAAAGAAGGATGGAAATTCACAAAAGACGATAATGAGGTTGCAGCTAAAATGCTATGTAATTCTGTAATGGAAGCACCCATTTTAAGGAAGCTAGACAGTACACTTATTACCAGTTTACAAGAACAACAGCTTGTTCAAGAAGTATATAAAGATCTTGGCATTAAAACACGACCCGATGGTACGTTGATTTCAAAAAAAGAGAATGCCACGAGAATACCAATCGCGGTGGTAGGTAGAATCGCTAAAGGAAGTGTATTGGGCGTAGATGCCGTATTAGAATGTTTTAGTCCCGAAACGCATGACTGGGCGAGGGGCGTAGTTAACAATCTTAGACGTTCTTAACCTTCGAAATGGTAAAAAACACCCAGGCAAAGAACAGTCCGAATATAAAATCATTCACGCCGTAAATAGTGTAAAATATACCAGCAAAGAGATCTTGATCATAAACGGCACGAAGCGCGTCTGTAGAAAACCAGCGTATATAAACAATGACGTAAAGTAATTTTTCGATCATAAAAACGGCGATAAGCCACGGTACCGCTTCATAGTTTTTTCGTACTGCAATGTAAGCCAACCCCCACAGTACAATAGAGATTAAACCAAAATATCCCATCACGTCGGGTTGGGCATTCATCATTATTTCATTGGTGAAAAATTTCGAAAAAATAAGAACCCCAAGAATATTGCTTAGTCCGGCAAATAGAAATCCTTTCGAGATGGTAGTTGGTTTCATGAGTGGTGTTTGCAGTACAAGATAGGGGAGTTAATCGTACCTAGACCTATTTTAATCTAAAAAATAATAAACGCACAAATACATGAATCGGATTTTTTTTCTGAAAAAGTAAGGTCAATTTATTAGGAATGCACCTTCATTAATTTTTTGCGGTATCTTTAATTTTTTTAAATGGGATAATTCGGAAGAATGTATGCAAACTGAATTACAGCTTTTAATTTAACATCCATTTTTTCTGAAACCTATATGCAAGACAAAGAACAGCAACAACTCGATACGAACATCAAACTAGCCACTTCCGAAGAAGACAGTGCGAAGTCGCATGACGAAATACTCGGCGATCAAATTTCAGACGGGGAACTAACTTTCAAAAAAACGTCTATTAGTTTATGGCTCAGTTCGTTTTCGGCAGGGCTCGAGATAGGCTTTTCCTTCTTACTCATCGCTGTATTGCACACCTTTCTACAAGATAAACTTTCCGAAGACACTATTTTTAAACTCATGGCATTTCTGTATCCAGTAGGATTTATCATGATCATTGGGGGGAAATCGATTTTATTTACTGAAAAAACTTCTTTACTGTTATTACCCGTCCTTAATAAAAAGAGGCGCATTGACAAATTATTAAAAACGTGGGCTCTTGTGATCTTCGGAAACCTAGTAGGTGGTTGGATCATGGCAGCAGTGATCGTGTGGCTGGGACCGCGACTTGGCATTATCGAAGGGAGCACTTTTGAAGCAATTGCCCATCACGTCACCGCAAACGATGGATGGACCATTTTTGTAAGTGCCATTCTAGCAGGGTGGTTAATGGGAATTTTATCATGGTTGTTAACCGCAGCAAAAGAATCGATAAGTCGAATTTTTCTAGTGTATCTCATCACTGGTGTGCTCGCGTTTGTTGGCTTGCACCACAGTATCGTGGGGAATGTCGAAGTATTTGCTGGACTGCTTAGTTCTTCAAAAATCACTTGGGGTATGTATCTGTCTTTTCAGGGAATCGCGCTGCTGGGAAATGCCGTAGGAGGTACGGTTTTCGTGGCGTTATTAAAATACAGTGCGTTTGTAAAAAATGTAAAAGTGTAACCAAAGCATACCAAGAAAAGCTTCCGTTAGTTTTCACACTACCCTAATAAAAGACTTTCTTTCTATTACCGTCCTTGGCTATTTTCAGAAAAAGTGATCCGGTTATTTTCGGGATCGTAGATAGTGATTGTTTTTGCGATCTCAGATTCTGTTTGTTTTTCAGTAGGAATGTTTTTAGAATCGAGGTGTTTTTTAATTGTTTCAATCGCTTCCACCAGTATGGTTACAGAAGAACTTCCCGCCCGTGTCTTGTCTTCCACCAATTGCAAAACACCACCTTCTTTAAAATCCCACTCGTGAAGAATGTCCATTGGGTGATAATCGGATTTTCGATCAAAAAGCATTTCATACCAGTTTAGTGCTTTTTCGATGTCTGCCGTCATTATTCCTGCGTACACATTTTTACAGTCCATAATTTAAGTTTTATTTTTTTCTGAATTTCATGGCGGCTCATTTTCAATAAAGATATAAAATGAAAGAATTCGTAGTAAAGAAAATGTAAAATAGATACATCTGAAGGGACATAACAATCGTGAAGCTTTAAAGTTTTTCTGAAACCTTAGAATAGACAAACGCGCTAAATAGTTTCAGAAACAATAATCCTTTACTTAATTGTATTAAAACCTCTATAAATTACGTATTTTTAAAAGACTAAAAAAGTAGAATATGGTTAGTTATACTCTGAAAGTGAACGGAAAAGAACGGCAGATCTCGGCCGATGAAGATACGCCGTTGTTGTGGATATTAAGGGATGAACTTAATTTGGTAGGGACTAAATTTGGCTGCGGAATTGGGCAGTGCGGTGCTTGTACGGTACACATAAACGGACAAGCCAATAGAAGTTGCCTTCTTAAAGCAGCAGCCCTCGAAGGAATGGAGATCACCACGATTGAAGGATTAGCAACCGACGACACCTTACACCCTGTTCAAGAAGCTTGGAAAGAACACGACGTGCCGCAATGTGGCTATTGTCAAGCAGGACAAATCATGACCGCCGCTTCGTTTCTAGCCGAAAACCCGGCACCTTCGGGAGATGAAATACGACAGGCAATGCACGGTAATATTTGCCGTTGTGCCGCCTATAACCGAATTGAGAAAGCAGTCGCAACCGCAGCAAAAAACGGATAAGATGATAGAAGAAAGAAAAAAGTTTACGTTTAGTCGTCGTGGTTTTATTCGCACCTCGGCACTTGCAGGAGGAGGCATCCTGTTAGGAGTTAATTTTCTAAATGCATGCAAAGAATCTGCACAACCCCCAGTAAATATCGCCAACCTTAATTTTAAAGAGTTCAATGCTTTTATAAAAATAGCCGAAAACGGATATGTTACAATTTTCTCTCCTAATCCAGAGATCGGTCAAGGTGTAAAAACGTCCATGCCCATGCTTATTGCTGAAGAATTAGACGTACCGTGGGAGCATGTCACTGTAGAACAAGCTGGCTTAGATACCGAAAATTTTACCCGTCAAGTAGCAGGTGGGAGTCAGTCGATTCGTCACGGCTGGGAACCATTACGACAAACTGGTGCCATTGCAAAACAAATGCTTATTCAAGCCGCCGCCGCACGATGGGAAGTAGAACCCTATACGTGCACTGCGTCTAATGGTGTTATTACCAATCAGGCAGGCAAACAACTGGGGTATGGGGACGTGGTAAATGATGCTGCATTACTGCCCGTTCCAGAGAATGCTGTGCTAAAAGACCCAAAAGATTTTAAGATCATCGGGAAAGATGCTATTAATGTGGACGTTCATAAGATTGTGACTGGGCAACCTTTGTACGGACTCGACTACACGGCACCCGGAATGAAATATGCTTCGGTATTGCGACCTCCTGCGTTCGGACAAACATTAAAAAGTTTTGATGCTTCGGAAGCAAAAAAAGTAGGAGGCGTAATCGACGTGTTGAAGTTCGGCGATAAAGTAGCAGTAATTGCCAACAATACCTGGGCAGCAATGAAAGGAAAACACAAACTCACTGCCCAATGGAACGATACGACTTTAGAAAGTACGGAAGACCATGATGCGAAACTAAATGCCATTCTCAATGGATCTAAGTTTGAGGTGCGACGGGAAGATGGTAATGTGAACAGCGCCTTTTCTGAAGCAGATTCGGTGATTGAGCGAACCTACGAATCTCCTTTTTTACCCCACAATTGCATGGAACCCATGAATTTTTATGCCAACGTAACGGCAGAAAGAATTCATTTAGTAGGTCCTATACAAACCCCGGCAGGAACCGCAAAAAGAATTGCTCATGTTCTAGAACGGGATGAAAAAGAGATCGACCTAGAAATGACCCGCATGGGTGGTGGTTTCGGAAGAAGACTCTACGGAGATTTTGCAGAAGAAGCAGCGCTCATATCTAATGGTGCGAAGCTCCCCATAAAAGTGGTTTTTTCCAGAGAAGATGATATGGCAGCAGGCACCTACCGTCCCGCTATTAAATACCGTATTAAAGCGGCTTTAAAAGATGGAAAAGTTACCGCATATCATTTAAAGGAAGCAGCAATTAATAGCAATATGTACGGATTAATCCCCCATTTTTTTCCGGCGGGGGCGATTAAAAATTACAAGGTAGAAACTGGAAATTACCAGAGCAACATTACCACGGGAGCTTGGCGTGCGCCGTACACTAATTTCTTAGCGTTTGCAGAACAGAGTTTCTTCGATGAAATTGCCAAAGAACTTGCCATAGACCCTGTAAAACTACGAATGGATCTGCTCGATAATGTAAACGACGGTGAAGACGAGCGCATCGAATATTCTGCGGCACGCATGAAAGAAACCATTAAACTCGCTGCCGAAAAAGGAAATTGGGGAAAAGCAGCCGAAAACGTATATCAAGGTTTTGCGGCTTACTACAGTCATAATACGCATGTCGCTGAGGTGGTAGACATCACGTTACAAAATGGATTTCCGAAGGTCGAAAAAGTAACCGTTGCGGTCGACTGCGGAATTGTCGTGAATCCTACGGGAGCTATCAATCAGGTGGAAGGTGGTGTGATCGATGGCATTGGTCATGCGATGTACGGAAATTTTGCTTTCGATAACGGAAAGCCAAAAGCTACCAACTTTGATGCCTACCGATTGATACGAATGAATGAAACTCCGAAGGTGGAAACCTATTTTGTAGAAAACAATCTGTCTCCTACAGGGTTGGGTGAACCGGGATTACCCCCAGCAGGAGGTGCCCTTGCAAATGCCATTACCGCAGCTACGGGCAAACGAATGCTAACACAACCATTTATTGAACATTTTAATACGGATACAAGGGAAGTGAGAGGATAATTTCTCCTAGACAAAAAAAACATAATTATGGATCGATCTTATTTAGTATTCTTTATTCCTGTTTTGTTGGTCGCTACTGCATGGATGAGTTTTAATGGCAATGCTGGCGAATATGTTCCAGTTACCGAAATGAACACACAGGACACCGATGCGTATCACACCATGATGAGCGTTATTTCGCATCCACGCTGTGTTAACTGTCACCCCAACGATAATATTCCCAAAAGAGGGATGGAAGGTACGCCGCATCCTTTTGGAAGGGACGGAGAAACCAGTGACTTGTCTTTCGATGTTTTGCTATGTGCTTCGTGCCATAAAGAAGAGAATGACGATTTCGCTGGACAACCGGGAGCGCCCCATTGGGATCTCGCTCCAAGATCCATGGCGTGGGAAGGATTAAGCAAAGCTGAAATAGCCGCTTCGATGCTGAACCCTAAAAATAACGGTAACCGAAGTCATGAGGATATCTTAAAACACCTCACCGAAGACGAACTGGTTTTATGGGCTTTCGAACCTGGATTGCACCCCGACGGAACGCCACGAGAGAAACCTCCAGTGTCGGAAGATGATTTTATTGCCGCCGTAAAAATATGGTTTGCCAATGGTGCCGTGATTCCACAAGAATAAGTGATTTGGTAAAATTTTTACGAGACCGAAAGTTGCCTCTTATTGAAGGCTTCGGATGATGCTCTCATAGGTTTCGAGAGTGTCAATATCGATTAAAGCTTCAGAAGGAAGGGAAATTAATTTTTTAGTTTCAGTGCCATTCAGAAGGTGTTTTGCGCCTTGATCTCCAGTCATGGTTTGTAAGTTTCCGAAGTAATGCTTTGGAAATAATGCGGGTACACCAACATTGTTTGCGTAGGAAGTTGCTATAATATTTCGGGGATGTTTCAGATGGAGGTCGATATAGTTTTGAATGTATTCTGAAGTAATAAACGGTTGATCTCCCAACAGAAATAAAATCGCTTCAATTCCCAGATGATTTTCAGAAATAAAAGAGACTGCTTTTTGAATGCTGCTGCTGAGCCCTGTAGCATGATTGGGATTGGTGATAAATGTTACTTTGTAGTGTTGGTGTGTTTTTTTAACTTCTGAAGCATTTGCACCTACGACACAATAAATCGTTTCAATTTTGGTGTGAGTAGCATTTTTTAGTACCGTTCCCAATAACGTGTCGTTCTGAAAAGGAAGGAGTTGTTTTGGGATTCCCATTCGCGCTGAGGCTCCAGCTGCAAGTATAACGATGGCGAGCGATTTCAAGAAATAAAGGGTTTAGAGAAAGAAGAAGTTTTGGTTGTTTTTTGGGTACGTGTTACTTGTAAAATTTCAGAAATAATAGAAACTGCAATTTCTTGTGGCGTTACCGCACCAATGTGAATTCCGGCGGGGCTATACAAACGTTCAAAAAAGGACGCATCCCATTCCGAATCATGCTCTAAAAGGTCACTTTCTAACCGTGCTTTTCGTTTTTTTGAACCTAATACACCCACATAAGAAAGACTGTACGCTTTCAGTTTTAATAGATACTTTAGATCCTGTGCATAATTGTGGGTCATAATTAAAACCGAAGTATAGGGATCGATAAAGTCGAAATTGACTGTTTCTGGAGTTTCGGCCAAAACGTTCTTGGCAGTTGGAAAATGCTGTGCCGACTTAGGATTTTTAAGGGAAGAGATGATCGAGACATCCCAACCAAGCAATGCGGCATTGGTACACACGGGTCCAGTATCGTGTTCTGCGCCAATGATAACCAATTGGTGTGCTGGAGAGATTGTTTGTTTAAAGTAAGTGAATGTTGAGGTTTCTGAATGCTTTAATGTATTGATCGCTATTGGAGTTTGTTCGGATTTTAGAAAAAAAGTAGAATGATAGTTTCCTGTTATGGAAGTACCTTCTTTATAAACCGATTTTACTACAATGGGATTTCTTTGATCTATTTGAGCAAGTATGCTGGTTGCGTCTTTTTCTGAAGGCATAAAAGGTTCAATAAGAATGTATAAAAATCCTTCGCAGCCCAGTCTGTAACGTCCGTCGTATGAGATCACTTTAGAAACTCCGGTTTTAAAAACAGTTTGAGCACTTTCAACGATGTCTTTTTCGACACAACCGCCACTTAGTGCGCCACACATTGAATGATCTTCGGCAATGAGCATGCGTACACCGGGCTTCCTATACGAAGATCCTTCAAGCCCCACCAAAGAGGCCATCACTATTTTGAGCCCACGATCCCGTGAGGATTGAAAAAATTGAATGTTTTGTTTTAACTCGAATGCTTGCATATAAAAGCGCCTTCTTACAAACGTGTGTGGTTGAAATACTAAAAATAATGGAAATGTTTTAGTGGAGGCCCGTAAGTTGTGTTTTTCTAAAAAATTTAAAAAGTAGCAGTGTGGATTTCTTTTATCAAAAACAGAAAGTTTTATCTTAAAACGTAAATGGGTGCAGGACCTTTGGCTTGATAAATTTAATAAATATCAATGAACACGGTTGCGATCGTAGGTTGTAGCTTCAGAGGGCTGGTAAGAATTGAGTTTTTAATGGAGTCGTTAACAGCAAAGCGAATAATACCAGATTGCAAGCTTCTCGTGATCGAGTCGGAAACTTGCCCAGGGGCAGGACAGGTGTTGAATTGAGATCAGGTAGATACAAATTGGTTGAATATTTCCGCAGGACACTTCAAACGTTAGATGGAAGACCCACTTTAGACGGACTTCCTATAGTACCCAAATCTTTAGGGAAAGAAGTGGACCGGTATTTTGAACCCTTCCGAAGTGCAAAAAGAACATGTTATTCAAGAGATAAAGGCGGCACTTTCTGAAGCGGAGAATCAAACTGATCTAGATTTTTACGGGATGTATTTTCAGAAATTACTTCGGAAATTTGTCAGAAGCATCCAGATACAACCGGGGATGTTACCCTTTCAGAAATAAGAGAAATTGATAGTGGATTGTTAATTCATCTCAAAGAAGATGATCTGTTGCAGTTGGTCACGTCTGAACATGGTGTGAGCACGCACCTCGGCAGAAACTGTATTGGAAGCGTTATTGGGGTGGATGCAATTTTAGAATGTTTTGGTGTAAGAGTGCGGAATTGTGCCAAGGCAATAACGACCCGGCTTGTTTCTAATGAGAAACAGTAAAATTTTTTCTTCTGAAAATGGTTTAGAATAGTGGAAATAATTTCCAAAATATTAAGTCTAACCTTCTCTCCTTAAAACCTCTAAAGGCGAACTCCGCAAAACCGATTGAATATTACTCAAACCAATAGCGACCACCAACAGTGTAATTCCAAGTAAAAAAACGATAAACGGAATTAATGAGGGAACAAAGGGCTCCTTAAACACAAATAACGCTAAGCATAGGCTACTTACTAAAGCAAGTACAATTCCAACTAAACTGCCTAGCAAACCTAAAAAGACATATTCTAATGCAGCTATGCGTAAAATCTGTTTATTTTGGGCTCCGAGAGTTCGTAATAAAACACTTTCTTTTATTCGTTGATATTTGCTAGTTCTAACCGAACCAATAAGTACAATAATTCCGGTAAGAATACTAAAGAAAGCCATGAAATTAATTACCCAGGAAACCTGATCGAGAATATCTTCAACCAGCGTATAGACTTGTTGCAGATCGATGATTGTTACATTCGGAAATTGAGCAACCAGATCCCGTTGTAAAGAAGCAGAACTTTCCTCATTGGGGACATAGGTTGTAAACACATTAAACTGTGGCGCTTGCTCCAAAACGCCTTCAGGAAATACAACGCTGAAATTTAGTTGCATTTGTGCCCAGTCTACCTGACGAATACTCCCGACAATAGTTTCCATTAAAACCCCTTGTACATTAAAAACAACAGGATCACCCACTCCTAAATTAGCATCTTCGGCAAGGTTATCTGAAATAGAAATAATTACAGGATCGCCTTCTTTTATTTTTGGAGTCCAGTTGCCTTCTAGTAATTTTTCTGAAGGCATCAACGTATCGCGATAGGTGGTTCTAAATTCATGGTTTAAAATCCAACCACGTATTTGGCGGGTGGTATCTTGGCGCAATTCATTTACCGGCATTCCGTTAATACTGTGCATTCGCATGGTTACCAAAGGAGTGCGACTAAGTACCGGCAAGCCTTTTGCGGTAATGCTTTCGGTTACCGAATCCCGCTGTTTGGGTTGAATATCGAGAATAATGATATTGGCATTTTCAGTAGCATTTTCAATCTCTGTTTTTGCCAGCAGAATGTCTTTGGTAAAGTATAGTGTGCTAATTAAAAATGTTCCCAGCCCTATGGCCACTACTAACACAACAGTTTGATTATTTGGTCTGAAAAGATTCAGCAGACTTTGGCGAGCGGTAAAACTCCATTGTTTAGGGAAAAAGCGTTTTACGGTTCTAATAAAAAATAATGCTACCGCTGCTAATACAGCAAAAGTGAGTACAGTTCCGCCCACAAATGCCAGCGCAAACAAGGCATCTTTAATAAGCCAGAAGGAGAACAAAAACAGGAACACTAAAATAGCACCAAATACCATCAACCGAATTTTCCTCGGTTCCTGAGACGAATTTTCATCCACCCGCAGTACATCTAAAGGCGATACATACCAAGTTCTCAATAAAGGCAGTAGCGCAAATAAAACAGACATAAACAGCCCTAGTAGAACTCCGATAATAAGGGGTTGTGCTGTAATCGTAATCTCTAGAGTAAAAGGAAGAAATTCTTTTAGCAAATACGGAAATAACTCTTGAATTCCGATTCCTATAAGTGATCCTACGAGCCCCCCGGCGATTCCGATTCCGGCTATTTGAATGAGGAAAATTAAAAAGCTCTGGCGTCTCGATGCACCCATACACTTTAAAATAGCAATTGCTTTTAGTTTTTCTTTGATGTAAATATGTACCGAACTGGCGATACCAATACATCCTAATAGCAACGCAATAAACGCCGCAAGGTTTAGAAATTTGCCTACGTTATCGTAACGTCTTCCTAAACGTTCGGTGGTGCTGGTATGTGTGTCTAAGTCTGCATTTTCAAGATCCAGTTTGGGTTCGAGCTGGTCTTGTAATTGTTTCAGATTTACCGTATCCTGAACTTTATAAAAGTATTGGTATTCTTTCCGGCTTCCAAATTGCAACAAATCTGTCGCGGCAATAAACCGATAGGGGATGATCACTGGAGGCGCCACAGAAGTTGAAATGGCAGAGCTTCCCGGTATCGATTGCAATGCTCCCGCAATTGGAATGGTTAGTTCGCCAATTTTTATAGAATCGCCCGGCGTTACATCGAACTGAAGCATAAGCGTGGCATCGACCAAAGCACCACCTGCTTTTTGATAGGTTGTAGCTACTGCAGCGGGTTGGGTTTCAATGCTTCCGTAGAAAGGAAAATCACCTTCAAGTCCGCGTACTTTTACTAGCTTGGTGCCGCCATTTTTGGGAAAGGCAACCATCGAGACAAAATTAACCTCGTAGGCAGCCGGTTGTAACGAATCGATGATTCCCTGCGCACGTTCCGTAGGTATTTGTTTCGAATCGATAATAAAATCTGCGCCCATCAGTGTTTTCGACTGGCTTTGTATATTATCTTTTAAGTTCGTACTAAAGAGTTGGATAGAAACAACAGCTGCAATACCTAGAATAATCGAAGCCATAAATAGCAACAAACGTACTTTACTGGCTTTAGCATCACGCCATGCCATTTTGAAAAGCCAAAGGATTCGCAGGTTATTATTAGATTTTAAGTTATTCAAAATGCAGCAGTAGGTTGATTGGTTACTATTTTTCCGCCCTTGAGTTTCAATATTTGCTGGGTGCGATTAGCTAATTCTAGATCGTGGGTAATGATTACCAAAGTAGTTCCGTTTTCTTTATTCAGATCTAATAATAACTGAATCACTTTCTCACCTGTTTCAGCGTCGAGATTTCCCGTGGGCTCATCTGCGAATAAGATCGAAGGTGCGTTTGCAAAAGCTCTAGCCAAGGCTACGCGTTGCTGCTCTCCACCAGATAATTGCGACGGATAATGATGAACACGGTCTGCAAGGCCAACTTTCTCTAATAAATTTTTACTTTTTTGAATAGCGTCTTTTGCACCTTGCAATTCTAAAGGCACGCTTACATTTTCAAGCGCGGTAAGGGTAGGTAATAACTGAAAATTCTGAAAAATAAAACCTACCTCTTCATTTCTTAATTGTGCTCGTTGGTCTTCATTTAAGGTTTTTAGATCCTGTCCACATAATACTACCGATCCGGCACTTGGCGCATCTAATCCGGCGCATAAGCCAAGCAGGGTGGTCTTTCCACTTCCTGAAGGTCCTACAATAGAAAAGGTCTGTCCTTTTTCAACCTCGAAAGAGATGTCGCGTAAAACCGTTAATTGCTTGTTACCGCTGGAATATGTCTTTTCCAAACCGGTAATCTTTAATATCTTTGACATGATCTTAATTTAAAATACCTCTGTATGTTCAAAGCGTATAATAACCATTTTCAACCTAATTTACCACTGTCATTCGGACTGAAACTCATAAAGTTTAGTTATTTTTTTATAGCGTTGTTTCTGCTCTCTTGTGGCGAGACTAAAAATGAAAAGGCGATTGAAACGGAAGAACTACCAGAACACACTGAAACTTCTTCAGCCACTAATACAGCAACCAATACAATTTTGTTCTTTGGTGATAGTATCACTGCCGGCTATGGATTAGACGATAGTAACGATGCTTATCCGGGAGTTGTGCAACAAAAGATAGATTCGTTAGACATGGACTATACGGTGATTAATTCTGGCGTGAGCGGAGAAACATCGGCCGGTGGTAGTAGTCGTATCGATTGGGTAATAAAACAAAAGGTAGATATTTTTGTATTAGAACTTGGTGCCAACGACGGACTTCGAGGCGTAGCATTATCTGAAACACGTGCAAATCTTCAAGAGATTATCGACGTTGTAAAAGAGAAAAGTCCAGAAACTAAGATCATTTTGGCAGGAATGCAATTGCCCCCAAACATGGGGCAGGAGTACACCAACGAATTCAAACAACTGTATGTAGATCTGGCAGAAAAAAACAACATAGCTTTAATTCCATTCATTCTAAAAGATGTGGGTGGTGTTGCGGCATTAAATCAAGCCGATGGCATTCATCCCACTATAGAAGGACATAGCATTGTAGCCAACACGGTGTGGGAGACGTTAAAGCCTTTGCTGAAGAGTTGAGGTACATAAAATTGTACGTTACTTAATTTCTTTTAATCGCCTATAAATAAAGGTAATGCTTCTTTAAAATACAATATATCGTCAAATGAAAGAAGTAATCATCCATCAAGCAGATGGCACCATCAGGGAGCATATTAAGGATGTGTAAGGGTTGAAGATAAGATTCAACACGCTAAAAAACACAACAAAGCATCTCACAGCCGGATACTCACGATCTACTTGCGGTTTACGGAGGGTCAACTTGCGGTCAACACCCTTACAGCACATAACCATATGTCAGAAAAATTACACCCTGTTATGGTTGATGGTAAAACCCTATAAAATAATCCACCTAAAAATATAAGAAACAAACTGAATGAAGACCAAATAGCATTAAAAAAAAAAGCAAGCAATGACCATCGCAGTTATAACTCCTCCTTCATCTTTTGGAGGGCTTTTTTTTGTGAACGCGAAAGCTTTAACTTATTCCTTTTATCAAGAGCATAATCTATAAAAAAAGCCCTTGCTTTTTCATTAATAAGCACTTCTTCCGTAAATTGGTGTTCTATGGCAACCTTTACCAAAGAGGCGAAGTACATAAACTTGCCATAATAATACTTATCAGAATCAAAAAGATCCCAAATTTGTTTTTCACCTTTAATGTTATATTTTTTATTTCCCTTAACCCATTCTGCAATAAAGGGTCTCATATAAAAAGTGCCTTCGTCATAAGGGCATTCTTCTACACCTAACCAGTAATTACTGGCTTTTAAAACTACACCTTCAGCATCGTTATATGATTGTTGGGTTGTCAATTTGTATTCCTCACCGGTAGCTTCATCTATAATAAATCCATTGTCTTTAAAAACTTGAGCATGTATAGTGAGTGTGCTCAATAATAAAAGTAAAAAAATAGGGCATTTTAGATACATAGTAGTATGGTTTTAGTCGATAAAAATAGCATTAATTTTAAAGACCGCTATAATATCTTAAAAAAGTATGAATATACTGCGTTTACTCAAGGCCTATCCAGTAACTCCTAAACAATGGTATAATAAAAAAGCCCTCCATCGCTCAGCAAAAAAAACTGAGCTTCAGAGGGCAAAAGTGGAGCAGGAGGGATTACAAAAAAGTAACCCCTACTGTTCTAGTCCTGCAATTACAACTGCCTGTCTTTGCAAGCCAAGTGTCTAAAAACAAAAAATCTCAATCAAGCGAGCTTGTTGAGATTTTATAGTTTTCATCCACAACGTAGTTGTGAGTGATCGTGGAGCCGGAGGGATTCGAACCCTCGTCCAAACAAGCAATGTTACTGCTTTCTACATGTGTAGTTTTCATTTAGATTTTCGTGAACTTGCCGGTCGAAAACTACCAACGCATTCCTTAACTTCAATTTGAGTTTCGCAAGTGTATCAAAGTCCTACACAAGCTAGGTTTACTTTTACGAAGCCACTAGATCAAAAACCGTAAACCAAGGTGTTTGAGTGACTTCCTGCATGCCCGTCTTACGGGCCGAGGCATATCTTACTATAATTCAGATTATGCTGCTAGGGCGTAGTTATTCTCGCCGTTTAAAAAGTGTGAAAAATGAGATTTACGAGCTGTTTCCCAGCGCTCGACATGCTTACAATACCATTAGACCCGCTGTCAAAACCAGTCGGCCCCATCTGGAAATAAATTCCAACATTTCAAATAACAAATTCCAAAATAGTAAAATACGAGGTGTACTAAAACTACGTTGGGCGTGTCCCTAAATCGGGTCGGGCTTTTGTCGCTACACGGTAGCGTACGCAATCCCTCACGCAGAATTCCTCAATAAATAAGGAGCACAAAGATACATTAAATACATATCTTTGTTACACTATTAACACTACAATAAGTATTCCATATGGCTATCACCTTCGCATTGAGTAAAGAACGTAAAAATCCACCTGACAGACGTGTCGTTTTTTCACCCGAAAAATGCAAAGAAGTCATGACAACCTTCCCCGAAGCTACAATAATTGCAGAAGCTTCAGAAATACGCATTTTTCCCGATGCCGCGTATACAAAGGCTGGAGTGCAGGTGCAAGATAATGTTTCAGAAGCAGATGTGATCTTAGGTGTAAAAGAAGTTCCTGTAGATGCGTTGCTTCCGAAGAAAAAATATTTCTTTTTCAGTCATACTATTAAAGAACAACCCTACAACAGAAAACTTTTAAAAGCCATTCTCGACAAAAAGATCGAATTATACGATCACGAAACCATTGTAAATGAAAACAATGGCCGCCTTATCGGATTTGGACGCTATGCAGGATTAGTGGGTGCTTATAACGGTTTTAGAGCCTTAGGAATGCGAGATGGTTTATTTCAACTTCCCAAGGTAGAATCCCTTGCCGATCTCAATGCTGTAAAAGAAGAGTTAGATAAAATTACACTACCTAAGCAACTTCGAATCATTTTGTCTGGAACCGGAAAAGTAGCAAAAGGTGCTAAAGAAATTCTCGATTATTTAAAAATTAGAGAGGTGAGCGATGCCGACTATCTTACAAAATCGTTTCAAGAAGCGGTGTATTGCTGTATCGATGTAATGGAATACAACAAGCGAAGCGATGGAAAACCGGGCGATAAGTATGCTTTTTATAACGATCCTTCCGGGTACGAAAGTGATTTTATGAAGTACGCCAAAGTAAGCACCATGTTCATCGCCGGACATTTTTACGGGAACGGTGCTCCGTATTTATTTACCAGAGAAGATGCAAGGCATCCAGACTTTTCTATTAATTTGGTAGCAGACATTTCCTGCGACATCGACGGACCAGTAGCAAGTACGTTAGAAGCGTCAACAATTGCAAATCCGTTTTATGGTTACGACCCCCAAAATGAGAGTGTGGTTGCCTATAATACCCAAGGTGCAATTACGGTTATGGCGGTAGATAACCTGCCGTGTGAGCTTCCTAAAGATGCTAGCGAAGGATTTGGTGATATGTTTATGAAACACGTAATCCCTGCATTTTTTAATAACGATGCCGATGGTATTTTAGAACGCGCTAGAATGACCACTCATGACGGTGCTCTTACCGAACGGTTTAGTTATTTACAAGACTATGTGGATGGGGAAAATTAAATATGATAAGTCTGTAGTGCAGCGTTTCCTGAAAAGTGATAAAGTTTCTTGTAGATCTTTCACACAATAATTGATTGAAGGAATATGTATTTAATCGATTTTTTAAGTCTAAAAACGTTTAGGGAGTGATTTGTTGTAGGTGTTTTCTTTACAATTTTGTGTCTTATACAGATTATTATTGCTTTTTAACGAATTTTTTAAGATTTTTCTCATATTAATTGTGAACATATTGTATTAAGTGTTAAAATTGTAAAGCCAAATAGTCACTTATGAAAAACTTAGCCTCTCTCACATTTCTTCTATTAATTGGATACTCCAGCTATTCTCAAGTTGGAATTAACACCACAAGACCAACTAGCACGTTAGATGTAGCAGGAACCATTCGGGTACGTGGAGTAAAGTCTGATGCTCTATTAAATCCAGTTCAAGCCACAAAAATTGTGGGAATGGATGAACTTGGTAATTTTGTAGAAGTGGAAATTGATGAAAATGTAATATTAGAAAATAACAGATTACGCGCAGTTGATAAAGTAATGGAAATAGGTAATGCCCCAGGATTAAATTTGCCAATCCTTAGTGATCTTAACCTTGTGCTATTACCAGGAGAGCCTAATAATACCAAGAACGTGATGCGAATGAACAGCATTTTTGGAAACATGTTCTTAACCGGAATTATGCCAGGACAAGATGGACAAAAAATATGGTTATATCCTAATAGTGGTGATCTTACTATTGTACCTAATAGCTTATTATCTTTATTTGGTAACAGAATCGAAGGAAATGGAACCATTATTGTAAAACAATTCGAAATGATTCAGTTAATGTACGATGCTGCTCGCGGTAAGTGGATCCCTATGAAATATTAAAGCATAGCCAATAATATCTGTAATGGTTATAAAAAAAGCACTGTAATTATTTACAGTGCTTTTTTATGTAGCCGTTCTTTGTATTACAATTGTAACTTTTAAGATTGTTATATTGCCTGACAAGTGCTTAAATCTTCAGCACCTAATTAATATTCTATGAGATTTTTAGAACAAAACTTATTACTCTTAACCGTAACAGCTATTAAATAGTGTTTTGCACTTCTTAAACAATCCCAATCGATCGGATAGCAAGTTCCTTGAATGGTTCTGTAAAATCTAATGTAAAGGAAAATACAGCGCTGTAATTTAGATGAAGTAAGGAAAGTTAGTAGTAAGAAAATGGTGTCTTAATGCCAGGTATTTGAAATAATTTCACGTTATAAGTAAGAACGTTACACATTATCTTTATTTAGAAACCAGAATTCTAGAACTTAACGCAAAGATCAAAATTTTAGAGTAGTTGTGTGAACTAAAAAAAGATCTTAAAAACACTTTTTTAATTATATAGTAACAACAATTTCCTGTTCCTTGAAAACATGACTAGAGATTGTAGTAATGAATTCTTGATTATCATATGGTTTTATAATAGTGTCGTCTAATAAGTTGAACGCATCATCTTCTGTCATTTTTTCTAGTTCGACTGCAGTAAGTGCAATAATGGGTAATGCTGGCTGAAACGCTTTAATATGAGCGGTGGCTTCAAAGCCATTCATTTCTGGCATATTAATATCCATGAGAATTAAATCAAGCTTTTCTTTTTTAGCAACTTCAATCCCCTCTTTACCGCTACCAGCTACAATAACATTAGTACCATACAATTCAAGGGTTCTTTTCGTAACAATCTGATTAATTTTGTTGTCATCAACCACTAGAATAGTAAGTCCTTGAAATTTTTTAGAGATATCTATTTTATTTTCCTTTTTAATGGTGCGGATGGGAGTTGCAGCTTCATAATTAATTTTAAAGGAAACCGTAGTCCCCTTATTCACCTCACTTTTTAAATGAATATCGGTATTGTGTAACTCTAATAATTTTTTAACAATAGGAAGTCCTAGGCCACTACCTTGATAATTGCTGTTAGTATAAGATTGTGAAAATTCATTAAAAATATGTTCCTGTTTCTCTTTAGAAATTCCAATACCGGTATCGGTAATGGTAAATGCTAAACAAGTTTCTAAAGGAATACTAGAAACATTTTTTACTGTAATGGAGACTGTTCCATTATTTGTAAATTTGGAAGCGTTTCCAATTAAGTTAATGAGAATTTGAGAGAGTTTTAGGTCATCTCCTAAGAGATTCGTTGGTACAGCATCGTCAATTGTGATAATGTATTTATTTGGATGCTCCTTATTAATAAATTGAGATGACTTAACTACATTCTCGACAAGTAGTCTTAAATTAAATTCATGCTTAAACAATTCATTTTTTTTTGTTGCATCAATTTTAGTTAACTGTAATACGTTATTGACTAATGAAAGGAGATAATTTGCGGAAAACTTTAATGAGCGAATACTATCTTGGTGGTGTTCCAACTTCTTATCATTCAATAAAAGTGAAGAAATCCCAATAATACCATACATAGGGGTGCGAAGTTCGTGTGTAATGTTTGAGAACAATATGTTTTTTGCTTTAGCATACTCTTCACTCTTTTCTTTTGCCTTAAGATATTGTTTGTTTTTATCGATAAGGCTTACCACTAATTTTTTTCTCTTTAGGTAGGATATATAAATAATGATAGAAAACATAAGAAGAATTCCGCTAGCAATTTTTATCCATTGAATGGTAGTTTCTTTTTTAGCCGTTTGCTTATTATATATATTTTGAAGTGTTTTTGCTTTTAATTCTTGTTTGTATTGATTGAGCTTATATTGTGCAGTAACAGACTCAATTGCTTCAATTTTATCTGTTTTATATTTTTCAATTTTTAAGGTATCTATTTTTTGAGAAAGCAAATAGGCAGCTTTATAATCACCTAACATGGATAACGATTGTGCATAGAATTCATACCCATCGATAAGTGGATCTGTGTAGCCGGTTAATTCTGCTAGCTCAATACCTTCTTTTAGATCTATAATGGCAATAGCTGGATTTTTTTTTAAAAAGTGTAGTTTTCCATTATTAATTTTAGCAACGGCTTTATAGACGTTGTTCATAGAATCATTGAGGAATTTATTAGTTTCATTTACATAATATTCTGCCTTTGATATATCTTTTTGTCCAAGACTGATTTCAGCTATATTATAATTTAAAATAAATAATCGCGTGTTAGAACCAATTTTCTTTGCTAAGGGTATAGCTTCTTTATACAAGCGGATAGCATAATCACCTTTTTCTTGAGAACCATAAAAATTTCCTAGATCGATACGAGCTGTTAACATACTAGAAGAGTCTTTAAGTTGCTCAGCTTCTAAAATAGCATCAGAAAACACCTTTTTTGCTTCAATAGTGTCTTTAATTTGCAAATAGGAGTTTCCAATAAGACTAGAAAGCGCAGAAATAGACGCCGTATCTTTTATCTCTCGAGCTAATTTTCGGGTTTTGTTTCCAGTTTCTATAACAATATCAAAATTGTTTTTATAAAACTGATTTCTTGTATATCGCACTAAAGAGTCGACGAGATCTATTTTAATTTTTAGTGCTGTAGCGTGTGGAATATCTTTTTGACCATCCGATGAGGTCTGACAATAGGACGTGCCAAAAAATAGCATCGCTAGGATAAGAGGGGCAATTAATTTCAAGTAGGTTATTTTAGGGGGTATAAATATAGTTAAATAAAACTTAAAATCGTATAGCTTGTATGTAATTTGTTGGTTTTGAATAAGGTATTTTGGTAAAACTTTAGTCTTTAGACTACATGCAAACGGGTGACAATGTAAAGTATATTACTGTGTAGAGCTATAAAATAACTTTTATAGAATGAATAGATTGAAAAATTGTTATGCTACTAAACGAAAATAAAATGTTGCTTCAGTTAAGGTGGTTTTACACCTTTTTCAAGACGATAATATCTTTATTTTGAATGTCGATCACATTCTGAAACAACTTTTTTAAAGATTCATAGTCAGAAGGGTCGAACTGGTACTCCTTCAATTTAAAATTGAAACGTATGTTAACGACAGAACCCATTTGGTTGTAAACTACCGTAGCGACTCCAGCACCATCTGAAAGTTGAATCGCTTTGTTCTCCGGTAATTTTTCTAGTTTATAGGTAGTACCCAAATCAAGAGAGATAAGATAGGTATTGATTATAGGATATCCCAAATCTACTGGATAGGTTCTCTCTTTTAATTTAAAGGGGTTCTCTTTAATATATAAATCAAAAAAATAGGGGGAGAGGTATACCTTTTCGCCTACAATGTCTGTCTCTAAGGTAACTGAATAATCCAATTTTAAAGGCAGATCTAGTTGTTTTACATTATCGATGTTAAATTCGGACAGTTCCCAATTGGAGTTTACCATCTCAATGTTCTTTATATTTTGTGTTGTGGACGAATTAGAAATCTCTCTTCTTTTTTCTGTACCTAGATAGCCCAGGTAACTTTCATTTAGTGCGCCTTGAAACGAGCCATCATTATTTGCTTTTAATTTCGCATTAACATACAGCACATTTTTTTTATGAGGCGTTAAAGGAGTCCAATAACTTCCTTTTTTAAAATCCATGACACGTCCTCGCATGTTTAAATCGTTAAAAGGTAACACTCCAAAAGGTGTTAATGGGTCGATCGCATCAAGCAAATAGGTTTTAGTAGCAATGGTAACTTGAGCTATAGAATGATTAAAATCGCTTAGCACTGGATAGTCTTCCGTAGGGATCCCATAATCACGACTAGCAATTAATACCAGTTTAGCATCTAGATTGGCTGCATTTAACGCATTGATTAACGCTAGATTAATTTCAGAATTATTTCCCGTTTTATCTTTAAAAGCATCTTTTACTCTAACATCATCAAAGACATGCCATTCTCCATTCCATTTTATAGTGTTTTGTATAAATGTATATATAGCTTTGGCACGCTCTAAATCATCATGGATACTCAAAATTTCTGTGGGAATATTTTTTTCAAAATACCCGCTCTTGCGTAATTGTTTGCCACTATCACGTTCTTTTTTAAACTCAGCATCTACATCCTCCCAAGAGCGAAGATAATTAGATTTAACCCCGTCGAAACCCATCATTTCTTTGAGCTCAAATTCGATGCCCATAAGATAGTTTTCTTTAGAAAGCATATATTTTTCTTCCTTAAAGGCCGGAACATTTTTCATTGCGAAGGTTTCGATACCCTGACTAGCCGAGGTATACCCTCTAATGTGAAAAGATTTCTTTTCTACCTTAGTCTCATGAATGTCTAAGGGGCGATTTGCTCTAAGAATTTTTCTAAACTCAAAATTTCCGGGAATTTTAGATGTAAATTCACTGTATAATGTTGGTAATTCATGCTGAAATTTCCAGTTGTCAAACCGTCGCGTAAAGGGCGAACGAATTGAATATTTGTATTCGATCACACTTCCATCTTTAACATCGGGAAATGCAAAACGAACCAAATCAAAATTTTCATTATAATTCTGAGTGTAAATAGCGCTTGCTTTTACATAGTTTTTTATGTTTTGGTTATGCGTCACAGCCTCTATAGATTCTATTGTTTCCTTTGCTCTGTCTGCCTTATAAAGTAATATCTCGATAGAAGATCCATTAAACTTTGCAGCATCTAATACGACTATTTTTCGATGAACTTCTTTCCTAAGAGCAATATAATTTTGATCTTCCATGAGCTCATAGTAATTGTAACCACGTTCGTATATAATAGCAGCAGGGGCATCTCGGTCGGCTATTTTAGCCAATTCGATTTGTTGTTTAGGTGTAGTTGTACCAAAAGATAATGGGGGAGGGGTTTGTGCAAAGCTGTTGAGGTGTATGCTAAGAAAAATTAAAAAAAAAGAAAATTTATAGGAATACATAGAGTAAGACGTTATGGATACTAACTAGTGCGCAAAATATCACTTTTAATTTTATTTAAAAGGAGGTTAAAAGATATTTCTTCGGAAACATTTGATTTCTAAATAAATAAGTAAATACCCTAAACTATACGCTACTAAATCCCATACATCGAACGTACTTCCCATACTAATTTTTACGGCTTCAGAAGTGATCTGAAGCTTTTCAGAAATTTTAAATGCTTGTAATACTTCTATTGTAAAAGCTATAAACAGAACTCCTAGCGCAATCTTTTCCGAAGCAATTTTTAAAAATATTTTTAGAAAACAGAACAGTAAGAGTACGACCAGTACATCCCCAACGAAACCTCTTACAAAGGGATGAAATTTCCATACAGCAATTGCAATTTCTAAAAGAAGTAGCAACAAGGTCCCCCAGACGTATTTTTTCTGAAAGTGAATCATTTTTTCGGAACTGCAAATAAAGATTGTAATAGGTAAAAACCAAGGGTTAAGAAAACACCAAAGATTGTGGTGAAAGTCCAAACTTCCCAATAGTCCATTGGTTGAATTATTAGTACTTTAATCGCTCTAAAAATAAGAAGTGGCTCCAGAAAAAGATCCCAAGAATTAAAACGTTGAAAGCGACCCAGATATATTCCAAATCCAGATAAAAAACCGATTAAAATGATTACAAACGTTGTGAATTTTTTTCCAAGGAAAGGATTTATTACCAACGATATATCTTTTAAAGACAGATAGAAAAGTAGCATGCCGTTAACTGCAAAAGAACTCACTAAGAGCAAATCGTACCAAAAAGGAATTTTTGTTCCAGTTTGTAGATGTATAAAATCGGTCATGATATAGGGGGCGTTAGGTAAAAATAATAACCAAATACTACCTATTATTATAGTTTTATAAAGGTGAATAGTGGGATTTAATTTTAGCCATCGACTAAGGAGAAAAGGAATGATTGCCAGAAATAAATTCCAAATTAAAAATAAATAAAACCCCGATTGTGTAATAATAACCCTTGCAAAAAGTAATACAAGGCTAAACATTATATTTAGAAGTAAAGGGGTAGTGAGTCTATTCGCATAAAGCTGTCGTAACATCATAATATTTCGATTTTAGAACCTAAGAATTTTGGTTTTTTATGAAAAAGTATGTCTAATATGGCTTTGGTTCTGGCAGCATATTCTCTGGAATTAATAGTTAAGGGGAATACACCATTTACATCTTTAGAATTATAACCAATTACCTCCAATCCGTAATTCTTAGCCAAATAGATAGCGCGTTGGTTGTGCCATTTTTGAGAGATAATGGTATATTTTTTTAATCCAAAAACTTTTTTAGCGCGAACCACCGAGTCTAAGGTGCGGAAACCCGCATAATCTAACACAATCTTATTTTCGGGAATGCCAAGGCGCATAAGATCTTCTTTAAAATATTGAGGTTCATTATAGCCTGCCACTCCATGATCCCCACTTACTAAAATTACTTTTATCTTCCCCGCTTTAAATAAAGCTACCGCAGCTTCGATACGATGTGTGTAATATTTGCTAATGGTGCCCGATTTTAGGTATTTTCCCGTGCCCAGCAGCACGCCTACCTTATTTTCTGGGATACTATCAATATCATTAAATGTCTCATGCACGGCAGTTTGAGTAATGACAAGTTTTGAAATTAACAACACATACAATCCCATTTTAGACAACCAAATTACGGCAAGGGCGAAATATCCTAATCGGTGTTTTTGTTTCGAGGTATAGTGCGTTCTCCAATACAACTGTATTTGTACTGCCATCCATTCTATAATCAGTAATGCTATTTGTAGGGAGTGGCTTATTTTAGTTCTAAGTCTTTTAATAAGAAGTGTTTTCATGATTTTCTTTTTAAAGTTTATAAAGAAGCTTATTCATTTCCCCAATCTATTTTTCTTGAAGCGAACATGATAATAGCGAGTATGACGAACAGACCAATACTTCCAGCTAGTAAGGCATAGTTTTCTAATTGAATGATCACATAAATAAAACTATACAGCGATGCTAATGAGGTACCAATAAGTAAAGGGAATTTAAATCCTTTTAAAATCGCACGGGAATACACTGTGATTAATGCTAGTACAGAAAGTGCTGCAATGAGATACGCTTTAAAAAAAGTACTGTGTTCACTAATCGATAGGAGTAAAGTATAAAACATTACTAAAGCAATACCAATCATTACATATTGAAACGGATGAATATAGATCTTGCTCACAAGTTGAATGAGCAGAAAAACAAGAAGGGTAATCCCAATAACCATAAAACCGTATTTGGCTGTACGTTCACTTTTTTGATATTCATCCACGGGAATTACTAGGGTAGTTCCAAAGGCGTATTCTTTCAGATCGGGAAGGTGTCCAAAAAATGCTTGTTCAAACTGTCGATTAATCTGTAGTACTTTCCAGGCAGCACTAAATCCTTCCGAAGAAATTGTTTTTGAATCGGAATCAGGAAGGAAATTTCCATCGAAACTCGGAGAATGCCAATTGGAGTTCATCTGGGCAGTGGTTTCTTTTCCGATGGGAATAAATTGCAGGCGTTCACTACCATTTATTTCTAAATGAAAAGAGAAAGGAATCGATTTCGTTGCTTCGGAAAGCCCCTCGATGTAACCACTTTGTATCGTGTTGAGGTAATCGGTTGCATATTGTGGCGTCATTGATAGCGCTTGTTCTTGCATATAAACCACGGGTGTATTGCGAATTCCTTTAAGGTTTGAGGTTTTAATGAGCACGGTGATTTTATCCCAGATAATATGTTCTGAAGCAATATCGGTGGTAGCGAAATCGATGGCAGGAAAATTTCCTTTTACTTCCATTGATGCTGTGTACACGACCGATTCGTAAATGCTTCTATTGCGTTCTTGAGTAGTTACTTCTGAAGTGATGTCGAGTACATCGGGAAAAAAATAAGCATATTTAATGGTTTCTTCATTTGTGGTTTTATACGTTTTGGTGTCTTCTTCATAGACCCTCACACTTTTGAAGGTTTTATACGGAACTTTAATAATCGGACCTGATACTATTACTTCATTTCCCCACTTGCTATTTATCTCACGAACCACTTCTGCCTGTCGGAACGATCGCTCAGCAATAAGACTTTTTACAAATTCTAACGGTATGAGTAATACGATTAATAAAAATCCTACAATAAGCATGCGTGCTGTAATGGAGTTTCGTAACCAGGTTCCAAATTTTCCTCTTTTGCTTTCCATAATTATAGTTTTAAAGTACTTTGAATTTCAAAGTGAATGAATAAAAAAAATGCTGTTTTATTTTTTAATTAATTTTTCAAGGGCGTTAATGTGTTTAGTAAATTCGGCTTTTCCTAATTTCGTAGTGCTGTATCGTGTATTGGGCTTTCGACCAATAAATTGTTTTTCAACCAAAATATATGCTTCCTTCTCTAATGCTTTAAGATGACTAGCAAGATTTCCATCGGTAACATCCAGCAATTCTTTAAGGCGGTTAAAATCGGCATCTTCATTCACCACCAGAATAGACATAATGCCCAACCGAATTCGGTGATCGAATACTTTATTAATGTTATCTATAATTCCCACTAGACACTTCTTTTCTCTTGCAAATACATTACACTACCATAGATAATATGTAGCAATCCGAAACCAAAGATCCAAAAATAAAATCCGTATCCAGGCAAAGCAGCACAAATTAACCCGGCAACAATTTCTCCATAGCCGAGATATTTTACATTTCCAATAGTATATTTTGATGCATTTACCAGTGCTAGCCCGTAAAATATAAGCATGAGCGATGCCGATAGACCATAATGTTGACTGTTTAGTTTGATAATAATGTAGATTCCTCCGGTCACTAACGGAATAAGAAAATTTAGAAGCAGTCGTTTGGTGGTAGCATCCCAAATGGGTTCGTTATTTTTTTTAGCTCTTTGTGTGGTAATGATATATGCTGTTACAATACTTAGAATGGCGATCGCAGCAAGTAAGGCGAGGAGCGCTTTAAAGTTCACACTATGTACCATAAGATATTCATCGGGATCTGGGAACAGAAAAAAATAGGCGATAGCTGCACCAATAATAGCGTATAAACCTGCAAAAATTCCCGAAAGTCCACTAAGGGAAATAAAGCGAGATGACCGATTCATCAAATTTTTAATCTCGCTAATGTCTTTTAGATAATCTTGCTCGCTCATAAATAAAGTACTTTGAATTACAAAGTAAAATCTTTTTTCTGAAACTGCAAAGCGTTTTTTTAAATTAGTTATTAGGGAGTTATTTTGTACGTACGTTTAAAAAGAGTTAATACACTATAGCGCTTTTTTTTGGGGTATGTTTCTTATACTAAATAAGATAGTGTTATTGAAACACGTAAATAGGAAAAACCCCTTTTTAGAAATAGGCAAAACCCCCTTGATTCCAAACCACTTTCATTGCATCTTTGTATAGCTTAATTAATTGGGGAGTTAATAAAAGCAAATATGAAAAGACTGTTCAGAAATGAATGGTCTTTTTTTTATCGTTTTAAATGACATCTTAAAATTGCACAATAAAATGTTCAACTGGAGTGTACAGGAAAAACCCTATTTAAAACAGGGGTTTTTCCCTGTTGATTTACTCCTTGTAATTTCGTATATTATTAGTGCTTAATTGACTGGGGAGTTAATATAAGCAGTGTATAAAGGTTGCACTCATCGTAGGGTAGCCTTTTACATGTTTTAGGGGGTAAGTTTCGTTGCTTTTAATTCTTTTCTAAATTTTCATTAAAGACATTATCCGAGTTTTAATAGGGGAAAAACCTATTAAAACTTAGGGAATAACCTCTTGAAACACCCTTAACTATTATGCATCTTTGTATAGCTTAATTAATTGGGGAGTTAATGAAAGCACTATGTAAAAGCTATTCTCTTTGAGGATAGCTTTTTACATATAATAAGTTTTTACTGATTTTTATAAACTCTCCTTAATAGCGTATATTTGATTAGCCATAAGAACCCTGTCTTATATTCTTCGAGAGGGTTTTTTAATTATATCTTTTTAGAAAATCTTTAAAAGGATAGGTTTAATTAAGAAGCTATGAACCCCGCTGAAAACTCCATTCTTGAAAAACCAGAACCTTTTCGTTCTATCTTACTCCATATTAAAGCAGTAATCGAAGACACCATTCCAGAAGCACAATTGGTGTACAAATGGCGCATGCCTTGTTTTTACCTCCACGGAAAACAAATGTTCTGTTATCTGCACCAATCGAAAGATTATGTAGATCTGGGATTCTGGAATGCAGCACACTTCACCAAACACACCAAGCATTTAGTTTCTGAAAACCGTAAGCGTATAAAATCACTCCGCTACAAAACACTTCAAGAGATTGATGAAACTATTTTAAGAGAAGTGCTTACTGAAGCGTATTCTGTAAAAGACAAAAAATTTTATAGTTGATTGATGGTTTTTCGAATTGCAACCAGATCGGTTAGCAGTTTTTCAAGTCGGTTAAGGTCGAGCATATTAGCGCCGTCGCTTTTAGCATTTGCTGGATCGAAATGTGTTTCTATAAACAATCCATCAACTCCAGTGGCGATTCCTGCCCGAGCTATTGTGCCGATCATTTCCGGACGTCCACCTGTCACCCCGACACTTTGATTGGGCTGCTGTAAACTGTGCGTTACGTCAAGCACAGTAGGCGCGTACTGCTTCATGGTAGGTATGCCACGGAAATCCACAATCATATCCTGATACCCGAACATGGTACCTCGATCGGTGATCATTACTTGATCATTCCCACTATCGGTTACTTTTTTAACAGCGTGTTGCATGCTCTCCGGACTCATAAATTGTCCTTTTTTAAGATTGACTACTTTGCCTGTGTTAGCCGCTGCAACCACCAGGTCGGTTTGGCGCACCAGAAAAGCAGGGATTTGAAGGATGTCAACATATTCGGCAGCCATAGCAGCATCGCTCACTTCATGAATATCGGTTACCGTTGGAACCTGAAATGTTTTTGAAACTTTCTTTAGAATTTTTAAAGCCTTCTCGTCGCCAATTCCTGTAAAACTGTCTATTCGACTACGATTCGCTTTTTTAAAACTTCCTTTAAATACGTAGGGGATTTGAAGCGCATCAGTGATACTTACAACTTTTTCGGCAATGCGAAGTGCCATTTCTTCACTTTCAATAGCACAGGGTCCTGCGAGTAGAAAGAAGTTGTTAGCTGACGTGTGTTTTATATTAGGAATAAGAGTAAGATCCATAGTTGCGATTTAGACTGCAAAGATACAGAAATGTAAACTTATTGGTTAATGTGTTTAAAGGTTTCGTAAGGGATTTTTTGAGAGGTGTGGTTTGATATTTTATGGTTTTGAATTGCTGTTCGTGCTTCATGTAAGAACACCTTCTTAATTCGTTCCTAGGGAAAACTATTGTTTAATGATATTGCTTTAAGAGGGGCCAGAGATTATTTTAAATTTCTATAATCCCGCAATAGGGATTGAGGCGGCATCCTTTTTTACGTGGTAAAAAGCTACAGGTATCGATGTTGTTAAACTCAAAAAAGATACAGCCGAAAGCCCGACGCATCGAAGCAGTGAGGCACGAGCGCCATCGATGGGGATTGCCCAAATTAACAACATGTTAAATAAAATCGTAATATGACGTGCAATCCATTAATAAACACTACTTTTGCACCGCCTAAAAAAGGGCTTTGTTATGAATGTAAAAAACATCGCAATTATTGCACACGTTGACCACGGTAAGACAACACTCGTGGATAAGATCATGCACCACTGTAGTTTGTTTCGTGAAAATGAAAAAACGGGTGAGTTAATTCTTGATAACAACGACTTGGAACGCGAACGTGGAATCACGATTACTTCCAAGAATGTTTCGGTTGTGTATAAAGACACAAAAATCAATATTATCGATACCCCTGGTCACGCCGATTTTGGTGGAGAAGTAGAACGGGTATTGAATATGGCCGATGGTGTGTTGCTATTGGTGGATGCTTTTGAAGGACCTATGCCACAGACGCGCTTTGTACTTCAGAAAGCAATCGATCTTGGTTTAAAACCGTGTGTTGTAGTAAACAAAGTAGATAAGGAAAATTGTACGCCCGATGAGGTACATGAAGCAGTTTTCGATTTAATGTTCGAATTAGGTGCTGAAGAATGGCAGTTAGACTTCCCAACCGTATACGGTTCTGCGAAGAACAACTGGATGAGTGATGACTGGAAAGATGAAACCGATTCTATCGAACCTTTATTAGATATGGTATTGGAGCACATTCCTGCGCCAAAGATCGAGGAAGGAACGCCACAAATGTTAATCACTTCTCTAGATTATTCTTCATTTACGGGTCGTATTGCAATTGGTCGTTTACAGCGTGGAACGTTGAAAGAGAACATGCAGGTAGCGTTAATGAAACGTGATGGAACGGTAACAAAAACAAAAATTAAAGAGATTCATACTTTCGAAGGCCTAGGACGTTTAAAAGTACCACAGGTAGAAGCAGGGGATATTTGCGCATTGGTTGGTTTAGATAATTTCGAAATCGGTGATACGGTTTGTGATATTGAAAATCCAGAAGCGTTAAAAAGTATTGCGATCGATGAGCCAACCATGAGTATGTTGTTCACGATTAACGATTCTCCTTTCTTCGGAAAAGACGGTAAGTTTGTAACCTCACGTCACATTAAAGAAAGATTAGAGCGCGAGCTTGAAAAGAACCTTGCGTTGCGTATGGAATCTACAGATAGTGCTGATAAATTCATGGTCTTTGGTCGTGGTGTATTGCACTTATCGGTTTTAATTGAAACCATGCGTCGTGAAGGATACGAATTACAAATTGGAC
The DNA here is from genome assembly GCF_001637325.1 of Cochleicola gelatinilyticus. Lineage (GTDB taxonomy): Bacteria > Bacteroidota > Bacteroidia > Flavobacteriales > Flavobacteriaceae > Cochleicola > Cochleicola gelatinilyticus. The sequence continues at coordinate 72,884 of NZ_LRXL01000001.1, read as the reverse complement.
AACCACAGGTAATTATCAAAGAAATTGATGGTGTTAAATGTGAGCCGGTTGAAGAAATGACGATCGATCTTCCAGAGAACGTAAGTGGTACTGCCGTGAATATGGTGACTATACGTAAAGGAGAAATGACAAGTATGGAAGCGAAAGGTGACCGTATGATCTGTAAATTTATTATTCCATCACGGGGAATCATCGGTATGCGTAATCAGTTACTTACTGCTACGGCAGGTGAGGCGATCATGACACACCGTTTCTTAGAATACCAACCGTTAAAGGGTGGTATTCCTGAGCGTCAGAACGGAAGTTTAGTTTCTATGGAAAAAGGAACTGCAATTCCGTATTCTATCGATAAATTACAAGACAGAGGACGTTTCTTCGTGGATCCGGGTGAGGATATCTATGAAGGTCAGGTGATTGGTGAGAACACGCGTCAAGATGATATGACGGTGAACATCACGAAAACTAAAAAACTATCGAATGTACGTTCTTCGGGAGCAGATGATAAAGCGAAGATTGTTCCAGCAATTAAATTCTCTTTAGAAGAAGCATTAGAATACATTCAGAAAGATGAATACGTTGAGGTAACTCCAAATTTCTTACGACTTCGTAAGATATACTTAAAAGAAGTAGACCGTAAACGTTATAAGTTCTAAACAGTAGAACTTTAAAATGTATAACGCCTTATTTTCAAATAGAAAGTAAGGCGTTTTTTTTATAAAATATCGCTCCTTAAGAAACCGTTCTAACCCTTTACAAGAGAAGATTGTTTTTAGCTCCTTTCCTTGAGAGAAAGGCCGGGATAGGGTGTTTCAATATTATGATAAAAAAGGGATACGATACTATTTTATAGTTGTAAGCTGAAAGTATCTGACTTTCAAATTTCGTCTTTTAACCTTATTGTTTTTGTCATAAAATAATTATCCTTTTCTTTGCACGTTACTAAAGAAGTGAAAGACTTCAGTTAAATTAAGATTATGAATTTCTTATATTTTGATCCGGGATTAGGAGCGATGATCGTTCAAGCAGTGGTTGCTGCTGCTGCAGGGATATTGCTATTTTCGAAAGGGGTGATGTACAAGGTAAAGGGTTTCTTCGGATTGAATAAAGAGGAAGAAGATCCATACGATTCGATCGACGTGGAAGAAAAAGAGAGCGAAACCGATGCCAAAAAAGACAACTGATTTTCATGAAGCTTCGTTCCGGGATCCTTCCGGTGCCATGTTTTACGATGAAAAGGTGCTTCGTCGCCGAATTAATCCTATTTATTTTCCGCAGTACACTAAACTAAAGGAAAGTGGTTTTTTTAAGACCTTACACGATAACAGTTTACTAATTTCTCATGAAGAGACAGCAGTTTCCGAAGCAGAAATTATCATTACGCCAGAACCCATTCCGTTTATTACCAATCCCTACGAATGGAGTTTCGAACAATACAAACACGCAGCATTACACACGCTTAAGCTTCAGAAATACGCCTTGTCGAAAGGTTTTATTTTAAAAGATGCTTCTGCGTATAATGTGACATTTCATAAAGGCGCACCTATTTTTATCGACACCTTATCCTTCGATTTCTACGAAGAAGGAACTCCGTGGCGCGCTTACAAACAATTTATTACACACTTTTTTGGTCCGTTGGTGTTGGCAAAGTACCACGGCAGCGAGATCTTTAAAATGATGCAAACCCATATTGATGGACTTCCAGTGAAACTCATCGCTTCCATGCTTCCGGGAAAAACCAAATTGAGCACAACACTGTATACCAACATTCATTTGTTGGCGAAGATGGAAAGCAAACACAGCGAAGATTACAAAGCAGAAACGAAAGTTGCAAAATTATCGCGAAAAGGGCAGGAGAATGTAATCGATAGCTTATATAATTACATTAAAGATCTGGAGTTAAAGGAAGCTTCGGAATGGGGGAATTACTACACAAAAACCAACTACGAGCAACAGGCATTTGAAGGGAAAAAGACACAAATACAAGAATGGGTCTCACTTCTGAAGCCACAACGACTCATCGACATCGGTGGAAATGATGGTACGTTTGCCCGTACGGTGCTTAAAAATGTTCCCGATGTCATTGTAACCGATATCGATGCGAATGCCGTAGGGCAGAACTATGAGATGGCACGGAAGCAAAAAGAGAGCAATATGCTCGCCTTTGTGTGCGACGTTCTACAACCAGCTCCCGGAATAGGATTTAACAATACCGAGCGCAACTCGTTGATCGAGCGCCTACATAATTATGCGCCCGATGTAACGATGGCTTTGGCATTAATTCACCACATTACCTTATCGGGAAATGTTCCTTTTGAAAAGTCAGCCGAATTTTTTGCGAAATTTTCAACGCATTTAATACTCGAATTTCCTACCCGAGAAGATTCATGGGTGGAGTCGTTATTGGTGCGCAAGCGGGAATTTATCAATCATTTCGATTTTTATAATGAAGTCTCGTTCGAAGAAGGATACCAATCGTATTTCACAATCGAAAAGAAAGTAACCTTGCCTGGAACAAAACGCATTCTTTATTTACTGAAAAATAAAACACGATAGCGTTCGCTTTATGAAAGAGTACTTCACAGCGAAAAAAACACTTCCCATACTTGCAGGTCTCGCAGCAGGATTATATCCCGTGTTATTTTATTACTCCCGTAATTTTGAACGTGCCAAATCCTGGGACCATGTCTTTCATTTTGTGCTGTTTTATATCATATTTTCTGTTATAGCTTTTACAATTGTCTATCGGATTTTTAAAATTAAATCACTTGTCCGCTACAGCAAATTTGCACTTCCTTTTTTAAATATCACAGTCTTTCTTTATTTTCTGAAAACATTCACGTTTGTACATCCCGAACGAAAGATCATGGTGGGGATTCTCGTGGTAGCGGTGTTGTTCTCTTATTTTCTTAATAAACATTTTAAAAAACTTCTGGCATTTCAGTTTATTCTTGCGGCCATTGGCTTATTTAATGTGCTACAATTGATCTATGAAAAAATCACCTACGACGACTCGTGGCTGGAACAACCTGATGCTATTGAAGAGGTCGTGTTTAAAAAGAAACCGAATGTCTACTTTATTGAACCTGATGGATATGTTAGTTTTTCTGAATTAAAAAGTGATTTTTACAACGTGGAAAACAGCGAATTTGAAGGGTTTCTGAAGCAAAACAATTTTAAAACATATCCCGATTTTAGAACCAACTATAAATCGACATTGGCTTCAAACAGTGCGGCGTTCTCAATGAAACACCATTACCATAATTTTGACGCGGATTTCGAAGAAGTAGAAAATGCCCGGCAGATTATTATTTCAGACAATCCGGTGCTGAATGCGTTTAAAAATAACGGATATGAAACCTATTTCCTTTCAGAAAAAAAATACTTGCTGCTCAATCGTCCCGAACTAGGCTACCATCATTCTAATATCGATTACGACGATATTCAGTACCTACACAACGACATGGGTCCCGATGAACTTATTGTTGAACCGTTTTCCGATTACCTAAACGATGGAATCGATAAACCCAAATTCTTCTTCGTAGAGATCTTAAAACCTTGGCATATTAGAACAGGAAAAGGCAATGAGTCTGGCCCAGAAGTGGTCGCATCGGAACGGCAGAAATATATTGACCGCCTTCGTGAATCGAATGCCATGATGACCGAAATGATTCAAAACATATTAAAAAAAGATCCGGGAGCGCTTATCATGATCATGGCAGATCACGGCGGTTTTGTGGGGTTAGAATACACCCGACAAGCCAATATAAAAACACAAGATCCGCAAATAATAAATTCGGTATTTAGTGCGATCCTTACCATTCACTGGCCGAATAATGAAATTCCGTCGTACGATACAGAATTACAATCACCCGTGAATGTGTTCCGTATTTTACTTTCGTATTTATCAGAAAACGAAACTTACCTTGAGCACTTGCAACCCGATGAAAGTTTTGTTGCAATCCAAGAGGGAGCACCCAAAGGAATCTACAAATACATTAATGACGCTCGTGAAATTGTGTTCGAAAAACAAGAGCCAAAGAACAAATAAAATCTATTCATTTAGAAAGTCTAGGGAAGTGTTTTGCAGCTAATTAATTCAAAGATTATTGAGCCAAAGGGAGATGTGTTGGTGAAATTTTCAAGAAGCGATATCCAAATTCAAACCGCACACATAACTATATGAAATGGACTACTAACAAAGTAGAAAAAAAAGGTAATCTATTTAAAAGGAATCCCCTCCTTGAGAAGGGCTAGGGAGGTGTTTTTAAAGAAATAGAATCATGGTAATGAATAAGTGCTAAGGGTAGCTAATATAGCAGGTAATGTCAGAAAATTAGTTGCATTTGATTACGAAATAAACCGAAGCAAATTATACCGCGTAATACACCAAAGAGCCCAAACTCCATCTTTCCAGTTTATCTTTTTGCCCTCTTCGTAGGTTCTTCCGTAGTAAGAAATTCCCACTTCGTAAATTCGGATCTTCGGAATTCTCGAAATCTTAGCGGTCACTTCAGGTTCAAATCCGAAGCGTTTTTCCTTTAAATCCAATCCCTTTATAATGTCGGCACGGAATAATTTATAACACGTTTCCATATCGGTAAGGTTCAAATTGGTGAACATGTTACTTAGGAAGGTTAAAAACTTATTTCCAATGGTATGCCAGAAAAATAGGATCCGGTGCGGATTGCCTCCCATAAAACGGGAACCATATACCACATCGGCATGTCCTTCTAAAATAGGTTTTAACAATCGTGCGTATTCGGTGGGATCGTATTCCAGATCGGCATCTTGAATAATTATAAAATCCCCAGTAGCCAATTCGATGCCTTTGTGTAAGGCCGCTCCTTTTCCTTGATTTTCAGGTTGTGAAAAGGTTTTAATATCCAGATGCGGATGCGTGGTTTTAAAATTTTGCACCAGTGGTAATGTATTGTCTTTCGAGCAATCATCAACGATTAACAGCTCTTTTTTAAGTCCGCCAGGTAATTGAAGTTCATTGAGTATAGTAAGAATCGATACGATCGTATTTTCTTCGTTATAGGCAGGAATAACAATGGAAAGCGTCTGGTTCATCCGAATAGTTTGTGCGCAAATATAAGAGATAACTTTGAACCTACTTCGCATTTTTTTATTCTTCTAAAGCACCAACTCCTACTTTTATATTTTGAATAATAGTTTTCTAAAAAGGACTATTTTTGAAACCGTATGAGCACAAAAGCTATTCGTTGGAGTATTGCCTTGCTTGGATTAATTCCTCTTGTTATCTGGGGATTCCGGTATATTAACTACGACCTGTGGTACGACGAAGTATATTCGCTGGAACATTTTGCGCTCACAGAGTTTGATACGACGATGTATTACTATCCGGCACCTAACAATCATATTTTTTTCAATCTTACGAGTCAGCTTATTTCGAGGATCTTTCAGTACAGAGATATCTTTGTAGCAAGCGACCATGTATATATCTTCAGAGCATTGCAAGTGCTGGTCACAATGGCAACTGGATATTATGGCGTGTTGTTTCTAAAGCGTTTTTTTAACTTCAGAAATAATTATTTGTTGTTGGTGATCTTGTTCACAACCATTCCATTTATGAATTTTTCCCTGCAACTCCGTGGGTATAATATGAGTTCCTTATTTACGATCATGTTGCTGTATTATGCATGGAGGTATCTTAAAGAGCAAAAACGGTATCAATTAATGTTCATCGGGCTGTCCGTATTGTTGTTGTTATATACCATTCCTTCAAATTTATATGTAGTCGCTTCAGTAGGGTTGTTGGTACTGGTTGAAGGATGGTATCGCTTCCGAAGAAAAGAGCAGCCAGATATAAAACATTCCATCTATGCGTTGGTTTCAATAGCTATTGGAATACTCATTGCGTTTATGCTGTATTTTCCCATTTTGGAAGATGTTATTTTTAATAAATATTCAAGCAGGGAGGCTTATGGATGGTTTCATTCATTCTTTTTATTACTGAAAAGTATTCCCGCCTTTACCTCAAACCGATACCTCTTGGTATTGCTCATCGTTCCTGGAGTATTTTATTTTTTTACTAGAAGTACTTCGGAAGAAAAACAAACTACTTACGGACTCATCACTTTTTTTGTCCTGCCTTTTTTCTTATCATTTATACATCAGAAAGCGCCCTTCGCACGAGTGTTTATTACGCAGGCACCGATCTTTGCACTACTCGTAACGATTTTTATTTTATATTATACAGAACGATTGAAGAAGCCTATTGTAGCAAATATACTTTGGGTGGCAACTTCGGTGTATTGTATTTTTATGCTAGTTTTTGAAATGAATAGAAACGATGCTATAATCGCCGAAGAACAGCACGATGCCGTACAATTAAATCAGGGATTGTACCGAAACTTCTATCTCGCCGATTTCTTTGAGCAAGATAAAACGATACAATATCTTAAAGGAGTTTACAAGGACGCTCCAGTGGTTTTTTACGATCAGGAAGACCGGGAATCTACGGCGATGTACCTACGGAAGTACGACATTTCGTTTCAAAAGATCGATGCGATCGAAGACCTTTCAGAATTTATAAAAACGCATAAAGAAGTGTATGTGTTGACTGCCTTTAAAACAAAAACACTAACTGCTTTTGAAGCACTGGGCGAAACTGAAATCGAAGTGTTAACTCCAGAATATTCGTTTACAAATATTCTTAAACTTACCAACAACAAGACCTTTTAGAACATCAACTGTTGAAGGTCTCTAACAATTATTTTTTCTGAAAGATCACAAAATAGACCCCGCAATTTTCAAACCGTTGCAGTGGTTGATAGTCCGTTTGCAGGAGCGCATGATGTACATCGGAAATATTGAATACATTCGAATACACTACATACTTCTCATGCCCGTCGAAACCATTTAAAAATCGCAGGTCTTCATTTAGGTCGATCATCTCCATGCGGGAAGTATTCGGAAAAAATGAAGCGACTTCGGCAAGATCGATCTCGTTTTGCGCTAAATAAGAAAGCGATTGTTTCCGAAGTGAATAATACGGAAGATGTGCCAGTGTTGAATCCCATCCCTGAGAAATTTTTTCAGGATAGATCCAAAGGTTACCACTAATAAGTATTACAACCCAACCAACCAAAAAGATGTTTCTAAATGCTTTTTTTGTGTGTGGTGAAAAAAGCAGTAACGCAGCCAATAGCCCGGCAATTAAATAAATAGGCAGTAAATACCGATGTGCCAGCAGATCTTTTGCCCAAAGCATATTAATGGGTAAGATCAGTAGCGTTGACAAAAGAAAATAGACGACCAGTTTAATTTTTTCATCTTTTATATAAGCACGTCCTTTTAGTGCAAACAGCGTAAAAAGAAGGATCCAGATAATGATCCTTCCAAAGTCGAAGAGGCGCCAAAACAATATTCCAATATTGTATAGAAACCCTGAAAACGGAACCCGTGCAAAACTTTTCGCCCAAGGAGATTCCTCATGATACCCAATCCAACCTTTCACATAAAAGTGGTACGTACTAAAAGCAAGAAACACTCCTAAAGCTGGGAGGTAGAGCACACTTCGTTTTAATAGATTCCGTGCGATTTCTTTTAAAGGTGCTCTAAAATTTATTGTACAATACAAGTCTAGAGACAACAGGCACAACGATACCATCATACCGCGAAGGCTTATTAAAAACAACAACAAAATGCTTAACGTGAGGAGTTTTTTATTGTTCTTTAAAACGGAATTAACGCCTAAAAGAAAAAAGAAAATTAACGGAACATCGGGAGAGATGAGCGTCAACTGACTTAACAGCGTTGGGTCCAACAACAGGAGCAGAACAACCAATACCGAATATTTCTTCGGAAAAAAGTAGCGGCACACGAGTTCCAACTGCCATAGAAGTCCGAAAATAAACGGAAGCATCGCCAAATGACTTATGAGAAGCGTTTTACCGAAAAGGGACCATAGCACTGCCAGATAGAATCCAAAAACAGGGATGTGTCCGCTGTCTAATGAATCGGGCAAGAGAAGTTCCGAGAAATTGGAGCCTAAAAAGAAATGTGCGTGCTTAGATCCCAGTTGAACCGTGTCCCAAAAGAAAGAATTGTGAGCTGTTACGGCAAATAGTAGGAACACTGCCCCATAAATAATTCCCCGCAACACAGTATTTTTATTCTGTAAGGTCATACAGGAAGGGATCAGGTTTATTTTGTTTTAAAAAGATTGTTTTTAACACCCAAGGTTTTTGCCAGAAAATAGATCACAGAGGTTTTTAAAACTCCCAACCCGTAAATGCTACTTCGTTTTAAATTAATAGAGGAGGCTTCTTCGAAATATTTCGTAGGACAGGTAATCTCTGCTATTTGATAGCCTTGATAACAAATTTGCGCCAACATCTGATTGTCGAAAATAAAATCATCTGAGTTATTTTCATACGAAATGGAGTTTAATACTTTAGCTGAAAAAGCACGATAGCCCGTATGGTATTCAGACAATTTCTGTCGCATGAGGATATTCTGAAACAACGTAAGGCAACGGTTTGCAATATATTTATAGATAGGCATGCCACCGCGCAATGCTCCTTTTCCTAAAATACGGGATCCTAATACCACTTCATACACCCCATTGGCAATTACATAACTCATGGAATGAATTAATTTTGGCGTGTACTGATAATCGGGATGCAACATGATTACAATGTCGCCACCCAACTCCAATGCCTTGTTGTAACACGACTTCTGATTGCCACCGTAACCTCTGTTTTTAGGATGCTTAATTACGTGTTTAATTCCGATGTTAGCAGCGAGATCGGCTGTGTTGTCGGTACTCGAATCGTCCACTAAAATTACTTCATCCACTATATCGAATGGGATTTCGTTATAGGTTTTTTCTAGCGTTTTTGAAGCGTTGTAGGCGGGTAAGACCACCACGATCTTTTGGTTATCTATCATAAAATTTAGTTCGGCGGTGTAATTATATCTCTTTTTATATGAACTATAATTACAAATAAAGACAAAAAAAATTGAAAGCCCCTTCTTTTCAAGTTTCGAAGTCGTCTTCAAAAAAACTACACCTTTTCTGAACCCTTTGCAGTTTCCCAAAATAAATGCAACATTAAGAACAGCACCAGAAAAAACACCCAGTCGTTATAAAAACTGAACCGCTTAATCGTGTGCATCCCAATGGAAACCAATGCCATATTTAGTAGTGTAAGCGTGGTCGCAAGCCAAATGATCTTAACGGTGTTGGAAGGTTTTCTAAAAAGCATCCAACTACTAAATACAAAGAAAATTCCGTAGAAAAGCAGTACGAAACTACTTCCAAAGCCGCTATTAAAATTTTTCAGATTCAAGCTAAGCCATGCTTTCCAGTTCTTAACTATTAACGGAAATGCCATTTGTTTAGTTACTGTGTCAAGCTTTATAAATTTCTCATCTTCGGTGCCGTTTGGAAGCAAAACATTCTTTCCGTAATCGTACAAGGTCCAGTTTGCAATTCGGGAATATTTAAAACGGTAGTATTCTGTTTGATCGATATGCACTACATCGGGATGATGAATGTTCAACGCGCGTTCGTCTAATTTTGCATAGATCGCGTCGAAGAAGTGTTGCGCTTCGGTATCTAAAAACAAGGCTCCGTCGTTTCTATTTGCAACATATACCGCAGGCGAAAGTAAATGAAGTCCGGTCCAAGGCGTTGTAACAAAATGTCCGTTGGTGATCTTATGATAGGTTTTGTCGGTTAACGAAGTGAGAAACGGAACCGCAATAATCATGATAAAAAGCCAACTATTGCTTCGGAAAGTTTTCAGTTGGAAACTAATCCATCCTAATAACAATAACGCTACAGGAATTAAATATAAAAACTGTCCGCGGGTAAGCAATAACACAAAAACGACACCGCTTCCGTAGCCTATATATTTTGATTGATTTCTGAAAAAACCCAGACTGAAAAAATGAACTACAAGCAAATACAAGGGATACGCCAGCGCTTCAGACAATACACTATTAGCATACCGACTTCCAAATACAGCAGGTAACAATAAAACCGCAGCAAGTGCCAAACAGACAATTGCAGGCAACTGAAGGTGCTTCTTTACATTCATGCTCAGCAAATACACCGCTCCGCAAACGCTCAACGATTGAAAAAGCAGCAACGGGATCGAGGTACTTTCAGAATAAAACAATTGTAGCACTAGCGCATACGCAGGCAACCGAATAATCGACTGGTCGATGTACCCATCCGAATCATTGTATAATTCCAGTCCGCCAGTGAGCACATATCCCACCGTTAAAACCAGCATCCCGATAAGGAGATAGTTAAAATAACGTTCTGTAAAAAGCAGTATCGAACCGATCATGGTTATTTTTTCAGTCCTAAGATACTAAAGAATAAGCTGAATAAAATGATCTGAACTCCAAGTAAACCCGAGGTAATTGCAGGTACAACTTTCCGTAATATACTGTTGTTGGTTATATCTCCGTAATTTAATTCCTGCCAGTTGCTATAGGCATAGAGACTGAGGCCCACTCCTATGAACACTAAAATCGCCCCAACGATAAGGCCTTTTTCCATTGTAATACTTTTAAACAACCGATCGTATTTATTCGATTTAGGCAGCAGTCCGTTTTCTACCGTAAAGACTTTTGTGAGACCGTAGAACAGCACAAATTGAAATCCGATGAGTAAAAATCCTGCGGCAAATAGCAGAGTATGCACATCGAAGGTAGTGTTTCCAATAGTTATGGGACCGGTTAATAAAGCTATACTTACAACACCCCCAAGGATCATTAAAAACAGCCCTGGAATTAAGAACAACCACTGCGGACTGTACAACAATAAAAACCGAAGATGTCTCCAGCCGTCGCGCCACGTATTTAAGTGAGGAGGGCGCGATCGACCGTCGGGTGAAAGTATGGTAGGAACTTCGGCGATCTTCAAGTTTTTAAGACTAGAACTTACAATCATTTCGGAAGCAAATTCCATTCCAGTGGTCTTCAGGTCCATTTTATAAAAGGCTTCTTTACTGAAACCACGGAGCCCGCAATGAAAATCCCCGATCGGACTGTTAAAGAAAAGTCTTCCGATAAATGACAAGACCGGATTTCCTAGATAGCGGTGTAAAAACGGCATCGCTCCTTTTTTAATTCCGCCTTTAAATCGGTTTCCCATTACCAGATCGTACCCTTCGCGTAGTTTTTCAAGATACGGCATCATGTTGCTAAAATCGTAACTATCATCGGCATCGCCCATCATGCAATAGGTTCCTTCGGCAGCTTTTATACCTCCAATAAGGGCATTTCCGTAGCCTTTTTCCGGTACATTCACTACGCGTGCACCCAAATCTCTTGCGATCTTCTGCGAGCCATCGGTGCTGCCATTATCGGCAATTACAACTTCTCCTTTTACCTGTTCACGTTCAAAGAATCCCTGTGCTTTTTGAATGCAGACAGCGAGCGTTTCAGCTTCATTTAAACACGGCATAACAACAGAAAGTTCGGGTTTCATATTTTTTTAGTGATTTTTCGGAACAATACAATTCCTATTAATAGCGCAAAAAAGTAATTGTAAAATAAGTACCGTGCGATCGAGTGTGAGGCAAATGCCACAAGCATACTATTCGAAAGCAGTAACAGCGACGAAAATAACAATAATCCGTTAGAGCGCGTAAAATTTCTGAAAGTTTCCCACAAGCTGTAGAATACGAGCAATACAACAAAGATTAAAATCACAACCGATTTAAACCCGTGGATCATTCCGGCGAAATATAAGTTGCGATATTCGGTAGGGTTGTTTTTTATGAGAATGGGTAATAAAGTTTTGCTGGCAGCTTCAACCGAAAGAATGTTTCCGTCGGGAATGCTGTCTTTTTTCAGAAAATAAGCCCCTCCTTTTTTATGGTAATTCTGATTAAAAATGATGGGAACATTTTCATGAAATGGTTTGTATTTTTCTGAAGCACTTCCGTCCACATGTCTGCTGGTTAATCCCAAACTATCCAATGTTTTATAAGATGCTACAAACAAATTTCGGTAATCTTTATTTTCAATTTTACTGCTATCGGAAGCTTTAGAAACATACAACGGAAGCGTCAACGCATTCGAATAGCTGAAAGGTGTAGCTACAAAAAATCCATGCACCGCCTTCCTGTAAGTACTGTCTGCTATTTTTGAGATCACGGGAAGTGCCAATAAAATGAATAGATAAACAACGTGCTTCTTTTTAAAACCTTGATTGCGTTCTTTTAAAATAAGTGCAAATGCGAGAATAAGCGATACCACGATAAATTGTCCGCGGGTCAATGTGAGCGTTAAAAAGACGATCGAAAAATGGAGTATTCTTTTATATTTTCCGATAAACAACATGTCGAACGAAAAAGACATAAGTAATAAATATAACGGATACGAAATCCCTTCACTTGCCAAGTTATTCCCTATAGAAAGCGGGGGGAAATAGGGAACGATAAGCAGTGCAACCAAAAACAATCGTTGCCATAATATCAAAGAAAAAATCGAGCTACAGTTTCGATAAAGTGTAAATACTGCAATCCATCCTAAAACCAATTGACACGCAACCGCAACCACATCGAAGTATCCTTTAAAAACAACTTCGAGTCCACGTAAAAAGATCACATAACCAGGATACCTAAAAATGATCGCATTAAAATAGCTGTAGGTGTCTGGAGAATAAATGGGAGGTTGTAGTATAAAGTAAATCGTTAGTACAAAAAATAAAGCAACGACTCCATACGTTTCTTTGGTAGTTATGCCAGTACTTTTTAAAAACGAGGTCCCCAAATATTAGTAGATTAAATATGCAATTGCACCCGATAAAAGTAAAAATAATTTTAGTTTTACAGCACTTTTAGAACCATCCATTTAGTTGAAAACCGAAAAGAAACATACCACTCCTTCTGTATTTGCTGTCGCTAGGTACACCGCACAGTATGAAGGTCCGTGGAATCAATGCATTGCGTCGGCAAAGAATGCCACTTTTTTGTTTCACAGGAATTTTATGGAATACCACAGCGATCGGTTTACAGACCATTCACTGCTCGTGTTTAAAGGAGGTAAATTAGTGGCGGTATTGCCAGCCAATTTGAACAATGGGGAGCTGCATTCCCATCAAGGACTTACTTACGGCGGACTGGTATTTTCAGCAAAACTAAAAATGAAAGATACTTCGGAAGTGTTTAAAGCTGTATTGCAGTATCTGGCTTCGGAAGGAATTAAAAAATTACATTTAAAACTTCTACCAAACATATATCATTCTATTCCGGGAGGTGAATTACCTTATCTTTTACAACTAACGGAAGCAGTTCGAACTCGGGTTGATGTTTCGAGCACCATCGATCTCCGAATGCCGTTTAAAATTCAATCGAACCGTACGGAAGGAGTTCGAAAAGCAGAACGCCACGGATTAACTATTTCTGAAGGAACTAATTTCACCCCATTTTGGAACGAAATATTAATTCCTAATCTAGCACAACGACACGATGCAGCGCCGGTTCATTCAGCCAAAGAGATTACGATGCTTGCAGGGAATTTCCCCGAGCATATATGGCAGTTTAATGTAATGAAAGATGACAAGATTGTAGCGGGAGCAACTATTTTTGAAACAAAACACGTCGCACACGCACAGTATATTTCTGCCAATGCCGATAAACAAACCCTAGGAAGTCTCGATTTTCTGTTTGACTATCTTCTGAATGACCGTTTTCGAAGTAAACCGTATTTCGATTTCGGAACTTCTAATGAAGCAGCGGGAACAAAAGTAAATGAAGGATTGTTGTACTGGAAAGAATGTTTTGGTGCTCGTAGTGTGGTGCATGAAACATATGTAGTAGATACCGCAAATTATACGAACCTCGAAGATATTTTTATATGATCCCATTCTTAGACCTGAAAGCGATCAATCACCGTTTTGAAGCACAGTTTCAGGAACGATTCCAGCAGTTTCTAGATTCGGGATATTATATTCTAGGGAACGAAGTAAAAGCATTCGAACAAGCGTATGCCATGTATTGCGGTACTAAATATTGCATTGGAGTAGGGAACGGACTCGATGCCTTGCGACTTATTCTGGAAGGATACAAAGTGCTTGGTAAGCTGAACAATGGAGATGAGGTTTTAGTCGCTTCAAACACCTACATCGCAACCTTATTAGCCATTAGACAAGCAGGGTTAGTTCCTGTTTTAGTAGAAGCAGATCTAAAAGATTTCAACTTTAATATCTCGCAATTAATTTCATCAATAACCCCACGAACAAAGGGGATCATGCCCGTACATTTATACGGAGAACTGGCTCCTATGAACTCCATTTTTAAAATCGCCCAAAAACACAATCTGCTCGTTATTGAAGATGCCGCACAAAGTCATGGTGCCACACAAGCCGACGGAAACCGTTCGGGGAATTTGGGAGATGCCGCAGGACATAGTTTTTATCCCACAAAGAATTTAGGAGCTTTAGGAGATGGAGGTGCTGTTACCACGAACGATAGTGAATTAGCTTCAGTAGTGCGAAAGCTTCGTAATTATGGAACGTCTTCAAAATACGTCAATGAGTTGCCGGGATTTAATTCACGTCTGGATGAACTACAAGCCACCTTCCTAAATTGCAAACTACCCGAACTTGATGCTGATAATGAAAAACGAAGAACCATCGCTAAACGGTATCTTTCAGAAGTAAATAATATAAGTATCAGGCTTCCGAAGTATAAAGGAAAATTAAATCATGTGTTTCATCTGTTTGTTGTAATGGTCGCTAACAGGGAACATTTTGTGGAATATTTAAAAGAAAATAAAATAGGGACACTCATTCATTATCCAATTCCACCGCACCAGCAGGAAGCTTTTTCAGCATATAAGGAGCTGAAATTCCCAACGACAGAGAAAATTCATCGGGAGATCGTGAGCATCCCTATAAGTCCGGTAATGGATGATAAAGCCGTCACAAAGGTGATTTCGGTGTTGAATGGATATAAAACGAACTAAAATGAAATTCACGAAAAAAGCCAATTTGTAGGCAAAATGTCACACTGAGCCAGTCGAAGTGTGTTGTGTGAAGATGATAAATTGAAAATCTTCGACACGCTCAGACAAGATAGTAGCATTTCATAGTTGTGAGAATAATAAGAGGAAAGAATAGTGTACAATTGATGAGGTCAATAAGGAACGATAACGTCACACTGAGCCTGTCGAAGTGTGTTGTGGGAAGATGATAAATGGAAAGTCTTCGACATGCTCAGACGGACAGTAGTATTGCAGAGTTGTGAGAATAAAATGATGAACGAACATAATAGTAGTGAAGTGGACAATATGAAACGATAACGTCACACTGAGCCTGTCGAAGTGTGTTGTGTGAAGATGATAATTGAAAGTCTTCGACCCGCTCAGACTGACAGTAGAATTTCATAGTTGTGAGAATAATAAGAAGAAAGAATAGTGTACGATTGATGAGGTCAATAAGGAACGATAACGTCACACTGAGCCTGTCGAAGTGGGCAATAAATTAAGAAGTCAACGACATGCTCAGACGGACAGTAGTATTGCAGAGTTGACTCCTAAAAAAGATAAATACCAAACCAAAAGTAAATAACAGCTGTTGAAAATCCCAAAGGCCATACGTGGAAACCTGCTTTTAAAAATGACCTCGCTTAACGCGGGCGTCATCGTAGTACGTTTGTTTGTGGCGTTTTTTTTACAACGGGAATTAACCGAGATCGTTGGAAAAGCGGGATATGCTAAAATTGGTTCGCTGCGTAATTTATTGTCGCAATTATCATCATTTACTTCTTTAGGAGTTTTTACGGGCATTGTAAAATACGTGTCAGAATATAAAGAAGATAAGGAACAACTTCAGAAATTATTTTCAACAACGTTTGTATTTACCATTGTAGGAAGTGTTATCGCCTTTGTGGTGTTATTTTTTGGTGCTGAGCAGTTAAGCACGTATTATTTCTACGATACCGAATATGCCTATGTGTTAAAGTTATTGGCGGTTATCGTTCCGTTTATCAGCATTCAGCGGGTATTTAATGGGGTGGTCAACGGACTCTCGAAGTACAAGAGTTTTGCTAAAATTGAATTGTTCGCGTATTTGCTTTCCGCAGGACTTACGCTTTTCTTGTTGTATAAAAATGAGTTGGACGGTGCCTTGATTGCGATCGCACTTGCGCCGGTTATTCAGGTGGTTGTATTGTTGTATATTTTTGTACGAGTGTTGCGAGAGTATGTTCAGTTCTCGAAACTAAATTTTAAAATTCCATTCGCAAAACAATTATTAGCGTTTACTGCGATGTCTTTTGTGTCAACCTTATTACTTAATCAGGTAGAGATCGAGATTCGGAATTTTATTACCAATAAAGTAAGTGAAACCGAAGCAGGTATTTGGACGGGTATGACGACCTTGTCTAAAAACTACATGGTGTTTGCTGCGGCATTGTTTAATCTATATGTGATTCCGAAGTTTGCCGGAATTTATACAAAATCAGATTTCACCAAAGAAGTACTTAATATTTACAAAACCTTATTGCCTTTATTTGGAGTAGGGATGCTCGTGATCTATTTTGCCAGACAACTTTTTATTGACTATGTTTTTATCGATTTTGATGAAATGAATCCGTTGTTTAAATGGCAATTGCTGGGGGATTTTGTACGGTTGGCTTCCTTGGTATTGGCACATCAATTCTTAGCGAAGAAAATGGTGCTAAATTTCATTTTTACAGAATTATTCTCACTTGCTCTTTTCTATGTATTATCCTACTTTCTACTGCCTGTTTACGGAGTGGAAGGGGTTGTCATAGCGCATTTTATAAGATACGTGCTGTACTTTTTGGTTGTACTATTGTTAGTGATGCGGTATTTTCGGAAGAAGAAAAAGAAAGAAGAAAAACTTGCGTAGGTAATTTTAATATTTAGTGCTCTTCTCCATTCCAAACGCGAAGGTACTGTTTCGCAACTTCAATATAATCGTGATGCTTTTCTACAAAAGCACGGGCATTTTTTGAAATAGTCTTAATTTTACTCCGATTCTCAATAAGATCCGAAAGAGCTTCGGCAATTTTTAAAGCGTCCGGAACTGCATTTACAGCCACCTGATCTTGTAGGTTGTAAAAGTCGTAAAATTCAGTTTCAGCTCCGGTAAAAACCACCTTTCCTTTCGCCATAGCTTCCAACGCATTGTACCCTTGATCGTACGAGTATACTTGATCTAACACAATATGCGCACGGTTGTACGTTTCAATATATTCAGCATACGGAACATTTTCAACGACCTTTATTTCTATGGCTTCGGAATGTTTTTTCTGAAGAAGTTCTAAAGCCTCTTCAAAGTAACGAATGCCTTTAAAATGATAATTATTCCGGTTGATGCCCAGAAAAATAACAATGGGTCCTTCTGAAGGCATCTCGAGATACGGAAGCTTTGTAAGATTCACAGGATTTGGAATAAGTCCGTAATATTTAGGATGCCCTGCTAACGGAAGGTGGTAATCCATATCGGAAGCAATGATGCCCTCCACATTAGTAAACACAAATTCATGAAGTTTTTTATATTCTGGCCAGGTGTATTTTAAAATGTATTTGTACCGTTCTTTAGAGACTGTTCCGTTTTTATACCCTTGTAAGATGGAGTAGGGTAAGGCATCGCTTAATGCGTACGAAACGCTTAGGTGATCGGTCCCGCAGGAAAGTAAAAATAGTTTACGGTTGTGTTGCTTCAGAAATGAAATAATCGTTTGTTCCACGTTGGGAGTGGTGGCAAACGGACTTTCATTAATAAGCTGTACGACATCGAAATCTTTCAGTTTTTCCTGATGTTGAAAAAATTGCCGTTTGATGGAAAGTGCTGTAAGATCTATTCCGAAGAACGTATACAAACCTACTTTCAATTTTTTTGAAATGCCTTGATCGAATGTTCGTTCTAACTTGATATCTGCCGGATAATTCTTAAAGAAATCTCCAGTAGCGATGAGCGTTACCTCATGTCCCAATTGTCGCAACCCTTCCTGTAAAGAATTGTGTAACCTACTGTATTCGCCTACTAAGAGTATCTTCATATTTATAGTATCTTTGGAGAGATCATTTCAAAAATACCATTTATTGATGACGCAGGGAGTGACGAATCGAAAATTTAAAATTTGTCTGGTTGCTATTTCTTTGGCAAAAGGAGGAGCCGAACGTTCGGTAGCGATGCTGTCGCAAATGTTAACTGCAAAAGGTCATGAGGTTCATGTGGTTGTGCTTACAGATGCCGTTGATTACCCATTTGAGGGAACGCTTTTTAATCTCGGAAAATTTAAAAAGGAAAGAGAATCGCAGTTTGGACGCATTCGTCGTTTTAGAAAACTTAGAAAATATTTATCGGCTCAAGACTTTGATGTTATTATAGATCATCGGGTAAAAAATTCGTTGCCAAGAGAACGCTACTACAAACGTTGGGTGTATGCCGGAATCCCCAAAATCTATGTGGTGCACAGTTCGAAATTAACTAATTATCTTACTGAAAAACCTTCAGCCATGGCGCGAATTTATAACAGAAATGTGGCGACGGTGGCAGTTTCAGAATACATTCAGAAACATATTCTAGAAAATAGAAAAATTACAAATTCGCACGTTATTCATAATGCGTATAATCCTTCATGGGCTGAACATGCGCATGTATTACCTTCAGAATTAAATGACAAACAATACATACTTTCTTACGGTCGGTTAAACGATGATATTAAAGATTTTCAATTTTTGATACATTCATTTAACCACTCTGGACTTTGGAAAAAAGGTATTGTACTGGTGATTTTAGGGGAAGGAAAAGATGAAGCCAAGCTTAAAAGATTAGTCCAATCGCTTCCTTGTAATAAGTTGGTACAGTTTCATCCATTTACAAGTGAGCCGTTCGGGTATATTGCGAATGCGCGTTTTGTAACATTGACCAGTCATTATGAAGGTTTTCCAATGGTGCTTGTCGAATCGTTATCTTTAGGAACTCCTGTTGTTTCGTTAGATATTCCGTCGGGACCTTCAGAAGTGATTACCCATCGTAAAAATGGTTTGCTGGTTGAAAAAAGAGAAGTACCTTTATTTTCTGAAGCCATGCGACTGTTGTTTAAAAATGAACGACTTTATGTGCAATGCAAACATGAAGCAGCTGCTTCGGTATCACAGTTTTCGATGAAAGCGATCGCCGAACAATGGAACCAATTATTACAAGATGAAGTACACCGACCTGAATAGTATCGATTTGTTAGACATTCCGAAAATTAGTGACCCCAGAGGGAATCTTTCGGTTATTGAAAAGGAATTATTGCCTTATGCAATCAAGCGGGTATATTACCTGTACGATGTTCCTACCGATGCGTTTCGTGGAGGACATGCGCACAAAGAACAAAGCGAATTTCTTATTGCCTTAAGCGGAAGCTTTAATGTGGTCTTAGATAATGGAAAAGAAACCAAAACGGTTACATTGAACAAGCCCTACAAAGGACTGCTTATTCCTACTGGAATTTGGCGCGAACTATCCGATTTCTCATCGGGAGCGATCTGTTTGGTATTGTCTTCGGGAGAGTTTCTTGAAGAAGATTACATACGACAGTATTCCGACTTTAAATCATTTGTAGGCGCTTAATCGTAAACCATAATAAGAAAGACGTTCTTTTGTTTTTAACAACGCTTTTAAAACAGGTCTGCGCTGCCGTAATAAGAAACGCTGTCTTTTTGTAAGATTTTCTAAATCGATCTTTTTATAGAACTCGTAAAAAGCTTTGCTATTTCCTTCCAATCGGGCGAGTAAACACAAGGAATACCGATTAAGATCAAGAAACTTTTTAAGTGCGGAGTTGGTTTTTTCTTGTATCTCGTATGCTTTAAAATCGGGGCGTTCACTCACCTTTGTAACCGACCGGAATAAACTATCAGCGTGCACGATGTACAAGACACAAACCTTTGGATTAAAAATAATGTTGTACTGCAATCCAATACGAACATACAGGTCGGTGTCTTGTCCGCTTTTAATGGTAGGATCGTAATATCCTACAGTTTCAAAAACCTGTTTTTTTACTACCGTAGTAGAACTTTGTAGGATCGAATCTAAAAAACTTGCGTTGAAATAATCAACTTTCAGGATTTTATCCTCGATTGGTGTGATAGAATACGTTCTTGGAAAGCGCCGGGTTTTTTTCTGAATTTCACTAGCAGTAGCGAATACAGATTCCTTCGGAAACTTTTTAATCGCTCGTTGTTGTTCCTCGAGATAAAAAGGATACCAAATATCATCGGCATCGAGTAGTGCTATGTAGTTGCCTTTTGCTTTTTTAATCACGTAATTTCTTCCAGCACCGGCACCTTTGTTTTCTTCGGAATAATATCGAATGCGGGAATCTGTTAAAAAAGGCCTTATGGCTGCTTCGCTCGTATCGGTGGAGCCATCGTTTAAAATTACGATCTCAAAATCCTGAATGGTCTGCGCCAAAACACTTTGAAGCGTTTTTGCAATATGTGCTTCCTTATTATAAACCGATATAACGACTGAAAACTCAGGCATTGGCTTTCAGTTTTATATAATGATATAAGCGATACATATCGAATTGTACCAAAGAGGGTTTTTTTGAAGTAAGGTTTTTAACCATGCTCTTTTCTAAACGCCTCACCATATTTTTAAAAATAGAGATCGCATGGTATTTCTTTAGCTTTAAAAATGCTTTTTGTACAGGCCGGGTGTCCTCTGAAATAAGGTGTTGCTGTTCTAAATAAAAAGTTGTCTCAATGGATTTTAATGATTTTTCTAAAAACACCTGAGCTGTTTCTAATCCTAAATGATAGACTGGATTATCGATATGAAGTACCGGAATTTCTCTTTTTTTCAAATTGTATGAAAACAAAATGTCTAATCCGTAGGCATTTTTTTCTTCTATATTTACTGCTTCAAAAGTTCGTTTATCGATTAGTAAATTCTGTGATATTATTGAATACGGATCCTTTAATCGTTCATCAACAGACTTTGCTTCTCGTTGCATTCCGTAGCGATATCGAAGCATTTTATCTTTTTCGGGAGGCGTGTTGTAATAAGCAACTCCACCGTAAGCGACTTTGATCTTAGAAAGATCGTTTGCCATATACTTTTGAATGAAGGTGTCGCTTACGGGCAGTACATCGGCATCTAAAAAAAGCAACCAATCGTACTTCGCGCGTTTCGCAAGCATGTTTCGAGAAGCAGTTCGCCCCAAATTTTCTTTATTTAAGTAGTAATGACAATTGCTTAATTTGGTAATCGATTTATTTTTCTGAAGAGTTTCCTCATCGTTCGAATTATCCTCCAAAACAATGATCTCGAAAGGTTCTGATAGGGATTCGGCTTGTTTCCAAATGGTTTGCACCAATTGATCGATAGCGTAATTATATGTGGGTATTAAAATCGAGAGCATGGTTGAAATTGTTAAGTGTAAAAATACATTTTTTAGGTATTTAAATTCCGGTTTCAATTTTTAAATAGTAATTTCATCCTTTGAAACAATGCTTTCTTATGGACACAAAAGATATTTCTACACTTATATTTAATCGTATTCTTGAAGAGAAAGAAGCCTTGTCGATGCGGTATAAAAATACGGTCGATGGAATTGGGAATTTTTATATCGATGAAGTATTGCCAGAAGAGCTTGCGCTTGAGATAAGCCGTGTGTTTCCCAAGAAAGAGGATATGAATTTAAAGAAGAGCTTACGGGAATACAAACATGTTGCTGCACAGATGGATCAATACAATCCGTTGCTCGAAAAAGTGATCTATGCATTTCAAGACGAGCGAATCGTTCAGCTTATTGGTGAGATCTGTGGAACAGACCAACTAGAGCCTGATGAAAACTTATACGCGGGAGGTCTTTCACTCATGGCAAAAGATAATTTTTTAAATCCGCACCTTGATAACTCCCACGATAAAGACCGAAATAAATGGCGCGTTTTTAATCTGTTGTATTACGTAACACCCAATTGGCCTGATGATGGCGGTGGACATTTGGAGGTATGGCCCAACGGACTAGAAAATGACCCAGTGACCATACACAGTCGTTTTAATCGATTGGCAGTCATGGCCACGCACCAGAAGTCTTGGCATAGCGTAAGCCCCGTAGTAATCAATGGAGAACGCTGCTGTATTTCTAATTATTATTTTGCTGAAAGTCCGTTACGAAAAGAAGATCGGTTCCATGTAACCTCTTTTAGGGCCAGACCCGGTGATACATTAAAAGATACCGTATTAAAACTGGATGCTTCTATTCGAATGGGTATTCGAAAGGTTTTTAAGAAAGGAATTAAAGAGAATCCACATGTGTATAAAAAGGGAGAAAAAAAGGAATAATGTATAAGTAATATTGACGAATAGAATATTTTCCTTTTTTCTAATGTGATTATACCGTTTTCTGAACCACTTCAAAAATCTGATTTTCATCACATTTTAGTGTTTTAGAAGGGTATTTTAAAAGCAATGCGTAATCGTGCGTGGCCATTAAAATGGTGTTTCCGTTCTTATTAATTTCTTGCAATACCTCCATGACTTCAACGCTAGTTTGTGGATCGAGGTTTCCTGTAGGTTCATCGGCAAGTATTAATTCGGGATCGTTTAAGAGAGCTCTGGCAATAGCAACACGTTGTTGTTCTCCTCCAGAAAGTTGATAAGGATATTTAAAACTCTTGGTTTTCATAGCAACCTTATCAAGTACTGCATCGATGCGGGCATCCATTTCTTTTTTGTCTTTCCAGCCGGTAGCTGTAAGCACAAAGGCAAGGTTGTCTTTTACTGTACGATCGTTGAGAAGTTTAAAATCCTGAAATACGACCCCCAATTTTCTACGTAAAAAAGGGATGTCTTTTTCCTTCAGCGTAGGTAGATCATAACCGACGATTGTTCCTTCTCCTTTCTGAAGTGGTAGATCGCCGTACAGCGTTTTCATAAAACTACTTTTTCCTGTTCCGGTCTTTCCGATGAGGTATACAAATTCGCCTTTTTCTACGGAAACCGTTACTTCAGAAAGAATTAAATTTTCCCTCTGAAAAATAGATGCATTACTTAAAGACAGAACAGGTTGCGACATAGTTTTAGATTTGTTGTAAAAGTAAGAAAAGAGATGGTTTTACAACAACGGCTACGGGGTAATATTTAGTGTATGTGTTTCTGAAATTCCTTCGGAAGTAATTCTTACTACCACCGATGTTTCAGTAAACGATTGGTACGGAATTGTCGCAATACGTTTTGAATCGAATTCTTGAGAATAATATAACGTATTGTCTTTAGTGAAAATTTTCACTACAAATGCTTGTGTAACGGTTTCTGAAGGGCTTATAACAATAGATTTTAAAGAACGATCTATAGTAGTTCGAAATAATTTTTTTTCTTTAGCAACACGTAGGGTTGAACTGATTTTTTGTTTGGAAGCTGGTGTTTTTGTGGATGTTCGGGGTGCCGATTTCCGTTCGGGGTAAACACTGGGATACTTTTTTACGGGCTTTGGAAAGCATTCTGTATACACGATTTCAGGATCAATTTTTAGTGAAACATATCCACTTCGATCGGGTTTTAGATGGGTACCCGGTTTTAATTGAATGGCTCGTTTAGCATTAAATGCTACCGTTGCTGAATCACGAAACACCTGATTTTGAATTCTAATGTTGTTAGGAGCCTGCTTCAGTTCAAAATGAAAGCGTGAAAAGTCGCGTCCGCTGATTAAAACCCTACCTTCTGGAAGGGTAAGGTCTCTTGCCATTTTTACTGCCTCGTGTGCATTAACCCGTCCAGAACCTAACTTTCCTGCAAAGCGTTCGTTTCCTTGTAAATGATCTATCGGAGCTGATGTTAGTTTTAAAATGCTTTCTATTTCGTACGAACTTAAACAGTAATTAGCAGACCACATTAATCCGATAACCCCTGTGATATACGGGGCAGCTGTAGAAGTTGCGCCTCCATAACTGGTTGGTTTCTTTTCGCCACAAACAGCATCGCCAGCAAGGTACGTCTCAATAGGAGCGCAAATATCGACCGACTCGTTGAATTGCATGGCCCATTTCCAGTACTTTGCATGTAACTTTCCGTCATCTCCAACGGCTAATTCACGAATGTGTCTGTCTTTTAAGTGAGTGGTCGCCCGTTTTCCTTCTTTGCCGATAAAAAGGCTGTCCGATGGATTTTCATTAGCGGCATACACCCCCGTGACCGATAGTACTTTTTCAAAAGACGCGGGATACCCATAGTCGTCAGATCCATAATCATCCTCTTTATTACAGTCTTTTCCATTCCCCGCACTAGCAACTATTATAATTCCGTCCTCATAGAATTCATCGATTCGCGCTTCAATATTTTCATGATAGGGCCCCATACCACAGGTCACCCAACTTGTATTAATCACCTTAGCTCCAGCAGCAACAAGTTCTTCTACATATTTAAATGAGCCATACCCATTGGTAATTACGTCGCATCCTGAGCATAAGCCAGGACGCCCATGAGCATTATCTGAATTACCAGCAGCTATGGCAGTAACATTCGTGCCATGAGCACACACATTCCCTTTTGTATTATTAAAATATTTTAAATAATTGCTCACTCTTCCTTTAATGTCGGCTGAGGTGCTGTCTACCTTTCCGTCGGAAATTCCGATGACTACTTTTTTCGATCCTTTCGTAATACCCCACGCTCCTGGGGCATCGATGAGATCAAGGTCGTGTAATTTTAGTGCTACTCCGAGATTTTTATTCGGACTGGTTTCTCCGTAATCGTTAGGGTAATACGAATTTTCATTGGGGTAGAATTGATCGATGC
This sequence comes from Cochleicola gelatinilyticus, assembly GCF_001637325.1. Lineage (GTDB taxonomy): Bacteria > Bacteroidota > Bacteroidia > Flavobacteriales > Flavobacteriaceae > Cochleicola > Cochleicola gelatinilyticus. The sequence goes on along the minus strand of NZ_LRXL01000001.1, from coordinate 48,121 downwards.
GAGTGTATTTTTCAGGGAAATTATGCTTTAGTTGACTCAACAATCCTACATCATTCGTTACTATCGAATAGACGCTTTGTAACATTTTGTTACGGGTTGTTGGAAATGCTTTTTCAAAAGAAAATACGGTGAATTTCTCATAGATTTTTGTTTCTATAGTGTTTCTCCTATTTTTTATTTTAAGCGTTCCGTCGTTGTTGTCTTTGATTGTTAACGAAGCTGCATCAGCGATATTGGTGTGGAAATAATAGCGTTCTTCGTCTGCCTGCTGACTTAAAAGCTGGAGATGAACACTAATAAAAAAGAAAAGAAACAGGCGTTTACTCATGATGCTGAGCTTGTAAGGCTTTTAACTCTTTTTGTAAGGTTTCAATAGCGTGTTGCTGTGCTAGGGTGTGTAGCGTTAATTCTTCAATTTTTTCCAATAGTAATAGATTCATTTTTTTTAGTTCTAGTCCTTCTTCAGAAAGAACTTCAGCCGAAGGAATGCCCGGTAAATGGTGGTGTTTAGTTATAAATGCTTCAGTTTCAGAAAGTGTTATAAAACGATAGCTTGGTTTCAGAATAGAGTTTCCATCGTAATAGGTTTCAAAAACATAATCGGGGGCAACTGCTCCATTTAAATCTACTAAAACTTCTTGGGTATGTATGTTTCCTTTTACGGTAAGTAAGGCATCGGGTTTTTCGGTCCCAATTCCAATTTTTCCGTTGGATTCTATAAGATTTTTAAATTGTTGTGCCGTTGCCGTAACAGAACACAAAAATAGTGCGAGGAGAAGTAGTGGCTTCATACTGTTTAAATTATATCACTTGATTTTTATAAATATACATGAATTTCTGAAAGCATTCTTTTACTACTGAAATCTCTTCCGAAGAAAACATACTTATCCCTGTTTTATTACGTTATCAATTTAACAAATTGACTTATTTTTGACAATTAAAACAAAACTGAAACTAATGCTTAGAAACCTCATAATCGCTTCCCTTTTCCTGCTTATCTCTTTTCCTGCATTTTCACAACAATCTGCTACCTATACCAACGACCTTGTTGAGTACAATAAAGCGTTGCAATTGTATAAGAACGATCAATTTCTCGCTGCGCAAAGTTTGTTTACTAGCGTGAAGGCAGAGCTTAACGACGACACCCTTGAGGGGGATTGTGCATACTACATCGCAAATTGTGCCGTACGTTTAAATCAGCAAAATGCCGACCAGTTAATGGAAGATTTTGTGACTAATTATCCAACAAATATTAAGCGAAATGCAGCTTTTATAGACGTCGCGAATTATTATTTTGAAAATGGTAAATATTCGTATGCCCGAAAATGGTATGATAAAGTAGACGAACAAAGTTTGCCAAGAAGTGAACGAGACCGATTCAATTTTAATAATGGCTATGCCTATTTCAAAAACAAGCGATTCAACGAAGCTAAAAAATATTTTAATAAAGTTTCTACTTCAGAAAAATACGGATCGCAAGCAAAATACTACCTTGGATTTATCGCCTATGAAGGAGATGAATACGAAGAGGCAAACGAGTTGTTTGAAGAGGTAAAGGAAGAAGACCGCTACGCAGAGGGATTGTCTTATTACCAAGCAGATATGAACTTTAAATTGGGAAAGTTTCAAGAGGCAATAAATATGGGGAAAGAACAATACGATAGTTCGAATCCTCAAGAGAAAAGTGAGCTCTCCAAAATTATTGGAGAAAGTTATTTTAACCTTGAAGAATATGCTGCTGCCATTCCATATTTAAAGGAGTATCAGGGGAAACGCGGCAAATGGAACAACACCGATTATTATCAGTTAGGATATGCATATTACAAACAAGGGCAGTATCAAAATGCCATTAATGAGTTTAATAAGATTATTGATGGGAACAATTCGGTGGCACAAAATGCATACTATCATTTAGCAGAATCGTATTTAAAACTCGACCAGAAACAACAAGCTTTAAATGCGTTTAAAAATGCTTCTGAAATGGATTTTAGCGCTGAAATTAAAGAAGATTCATTTCTTAATTACGCTAAGTTAAGTTACGAAATTGGAAACAGTTACGAAGGTGCACCACAAGTACTTGTTTCTTTTATAGAACAATACCCCGATAATAAGAACAACGATTTGCTTCGTGACTTGTTAATCGACAGCTATATTTCCTCCAAAAATTACAAAGGCGCTATAGAATTATTGGAAAATAATAAATCGTTTGAAAACAAATTAGCGTATCAAAAAGTGACATTTTTCTATGGACTTGAACTATATAATGAAGGAGTCTATCAAGATGCCATTGATCATTTTAATAAATCATTAAAAGAACCGAGAGACCCTGCTTTCACAGCAAGAGCTACCTATTGGAAAGCTGAAAGTGATTTTCTTCTGAATAATTTTGATGAAGCTGGAATCGGTTACAAACAATTTTTACAACTCCCAGGTGCTAAGGCTACCCCTGAATATAATAATAGCAGTTACAATGTGGGTTACAATTATTTTAAGCAAAAAAACTATCCAGAAGCGATCACCTATTTTAAGCAATATGTCTCCTCTAGTAATGCAGAAGGAGCTCGTAAAAAAGATGCTTTATTGCGTTTAGGCGATAGTTATTTTGTGACGAGTCAGTACTGGCCTGCGATGGAAAATTACAATGCAGCGATCGAGAGTGGAAGCGGGCAGAACGATTATGCGCAATTTCAGAAAGCCATTAGTTACGGATTTGTAGACAGAACCGAAACAAAAATTAAAGAACTAAATGCATTTATATCAAAATATACCAAATCGGTATACCGGGATGATGCATTGTACGAATTAGGAAATACCTACGTCGCGCAAAACAACACTAATGAAGCACTTAAAACTTATGACAGACTCTTTCGGGAACATGCGAACAGTAGCTTTACTTCTAAAGCCCTCATGAAAAAAGCATTGCTGTACGATAACACCGGGCGAAGCGCAGAAGCATTGGCACTCTTTAAGAGGGTTGCAAGCGAATTTCCTTCTACTCCAGAAGCTATGCAGGCAGTAGCTTCAGCTAAGATTATCTATATCGACCAGGGACAGGTAGATGCGTATGCAAGTTGGGTAAAAGGACTCGATTTTGTTTCTGTGGAAGACAGCGAACTCGATGATGCCACTTATCAGGCAGCCGAACAGCCTTATCTTGAAAACAAAAGTGGGCAGGCCATCACCCGTTTTGAGAAGTATCTGAATGAATTTCCAAATGGTCAGCATGCGTTACAAGCTCATTTTTATTTAGGACAATTGTATTTTGCTAAAAGTGATAATAGCAAAGCGACACCGCATTATGAATATGTAGTTTCGAAAGAGCGAAGTGAATTTAGTGAACAGGCGCTCGCCCGTATTTCTGAAGTATATCTCGCAGAGAAAAACTATAATAAGGCCCTCGGCTATCTGAAGCGTTTAGAAGTAGAAGCAGATTTTCCACAGAATATTATTTTCGCTCAGACCAATAGTATGAAAGCTAGTTACGAGCTAAAAAAATATGCAGAAGCAGTAACCTATGCCGATAAAGTATTGCAAAACACGAAGATCGATAATAGTATAAAAAGTGATGCACAAGTTATAATTGCTCGATCTGCCATGAAAACTGGAGATGAAGGCAAAGCAAAGACCGCATATGCTGAAGTGAGTAAAATTGCAACGGGACAACTTGCTGCCGAAGCCTTATACTACGATGCGTATTTTAAACATAAGGCAGGAAATTTTGAAGCATCCAATAGTACCGTGCAAAAACTAGCTAAAGAGTATTCGGGATATAAGTTATATGGAGCAAAAGGTCTGTTACTTATGGCGAAAAACTTTTATGCTTTAAAAGATGCGTATCAAGCAACCTATATTTTAGATAGTGTAATAGCTAATTTTAGCGAGTATACGGAGTTAGTAGCAGAAGCCAAAACCGAGCTAGCTAAAATTAAAGCTGCCGAATCTAAAACCAATGCTTCTGTAGAAACTAACGAGAACTAACAGAACCCAAACACCATATAATAACAAAGAAACCTTGCAATTTATGTACAATCCCATTGTAATGAATTTTAAAAATAAGTATTGCCTTTTTTTCATGCTTTTTAGTATAGCGACATGTATCGTAAATGCTCAAGAAGAAGATGAACTTGACACCGAAGTAGTAAATATTGTGAAACCATACACACCTACTATTTCAGATGCTTTTAAAGTGAAAGAAACGCCCGTTCTAAACGATTCTGTTTCCGAAGCAAAAAAACCAGTGGAGTATTCTATTTTTTCGGTTCCTGTTGCTTCTACGTTTACCCCTGCTAAAGGAAAAGCTGCGACAGTTGAAAAAGCAAAACCAATAAAACTGTATGACAATTATGCTACACTTGGATTTGGAAACTACACCAGTATTTTGGGTGAATTGTATAGTAACTTCGAGATTAGTCGTACCGATAATGCTGGATTCTTTTTTAGGCACAATTCGGCTCAAGGCGACATCGAAGGGGTTCGATTAGAAAACAAATATTACGACACGCAATTGGATGCAAATTATACGAGCAGACAACGCGATGCGTATTATCGTTTAGAAGCAGGAGGGACCCATCAGCTATTTAATTGGTATGGATTGCCCGATTTTTATGAAGGAGCTTCAGAAGAATTTATTAATAATGCGGATGTACAACAAAATTATTTTGGAGGTTATGTTGGAGGTACCATGGCATTCGATGAATCGATATTCGAAAAATTATCGGCACGGGTTCGTTATACTGGAGACTCGTACAGTTCTTCAGAAATAAATGCAACCTTGCAACCCGAATTCTCATTTCCGTTAACAGATTTCGATTTAAAAATTACCGGAGATGTAGATTACGTAAGTGGAAGTTTCGAAAAGGGGTATGTGGATCAAGGATTTTCAATAGCTTATAGTTTTTTAAATGCAGGCATCACTCCGGCGATACAGTTTGTAAATAATGATCTTTCTGTTTCTTTGGGGGTAGCTGCGTATGTAACATTAGACGCCGAGAATAGTGAAACAGAATTTAATATTTATCCTCAGATCAATGCTTCATACAAGCTGGTAGACGAATTGCTTATCGCGTATGGAGGTGTGGATGGAGGTCTGGACCAGAATACCTATTATAATTTTAAGGAAACCAATCCGTATGTGTCACCCACCCTTTTTATTGCTCCAACGAGTAGATTGTACGACGGATTTGCTGGGTTAAAAGGAAAATTATCTAATTCGGTAGGGTATAATGTAAGAGGGTCATATGGTAAGGAAGAAAACAAAGCATTGTTTTTAACTAATCCGGCAGTAGATAACACCATAGATTTTGAAGGCTATGAGTATGGAAATTCGTTTCAGATAGTGTACGACGATATGAATACTTTGTCTGTTTTCGGGGAGCTGAAAGTTGCGGTTTCTGATGTAGTTTCAGTAGGATTAAATGCAGAATATTTCAGTTACGATACTACCAATGAAATGCAACCTTGGAACCTTCCAGAAATAAAAGCTTCGTTGTTTTCAGACTTTAAATTTAACGAACAATGGTACGGAGGTGCTTCGGTATTTTATGTTGGAGAACGAATGGATAGAAATTTAGTAGTGGGACCCTTGGTAACTCCTTTTCCAGAAGAAGTGGCGCTAGATGGATATGCCGATCTCAATGTGCATCTAGGATATAAAGTAAACGACCGACTCTCTTTTTTCGCAAAAGGAAGCAACTTGCTAAGTGATAATTATGAGAAATGGTTAAATTATCCAGTACAAGGAATTCAAGGATTGCTTGGTGCTACTTACAAATTCGATTGGTAATAACTTAATATCTTTATTATAAAAAGCATCCTTTTGTTAGAGATGCTTTTTTTATTTTTACACAAACTTTTTAATTATGAGATTTTTTTATTTTTCAATTGTTTTTGTCATATTTCAATCGTGTGCACCCGAAAAGAAATCGGCAGATTTGTTGGTGAAAAATGCAAACATTTATACGGTAAATGAAACCTTCGATAAGGCAAATTCTTTCGTAGTTAAAGATGGAAAAATCGTAGAAATTGGAATAAAGCCTGAGTTAGAACTAAAATATCGAATCGCTGAAACATACGATGCAAAAGGTAAAACAATTGTGCCAGGATTGATCGATGCACACGCCCATCTAGTAAATCTGGGAATGACACTTCAAGATGTAGATTTAAAAGACACTAAAAGTTTCGATGAAATTGTAGAACGTGTGGTGGCATTCCAAAAGGAGAAAAAAACAGATTTTATATTAGGAAGAGGGTGGGATCAAAACGATTGGGAGAACAAAGAATTTCCAACGAACGAAATGCTTGATTCCTTATTTCCCATTACTCCTGTTATATTAACTCGAATCGATGGTCATGCCTCGATTGTAAACTCGATCGTACTACAAATGGCAGGTATTACAGCCGACTCTAAAATGAAGGGTGGAGAAGTAATTGTAAAAGATGGAAAACCGACAGGCGTGTTAATTGATACTGCTAGAGAAAATATTTGGAGTCTTATCCCCGAAAAAGACACCAAGTACATGACAGAGGCCATACTTGATGCTGAACAACGCTGCCTTGAGTTAGGCTTAACAACTGTAAACGATGCAGGATTAGATAGAATGGCAATCGAATTAATAGACAGTTTACAACAAGCAGGTAAAATGTCACTTCGGGTGTATGCCATGGTTTCTAATACTCCAGAGAATTTAGAGTATTATTTAAATGAAAAAGGAAAAATTAAGACCGATCGCCTCAATGTTCGTTCGGTTAAGGTTTATGGTGATGGCGCTTTAGGGTCTAGAGGCGCAGCAATGAGAGCTCCGTATAGCGATCAGGCTAACCATTATGGAGCAATGATTACAGAAACCTCAGAATTGCAAGCATTGGCTCGTAGAATCGATTCTGCTGGATTTCAAATGAATACTCATGCAATAGGAGATTCGGCCAATATTTCTGTATTACGCGTTTACGATGCGGTATTAAAAGATAGGACTGATGCGCGTTGGAAAGTAGAGCATGCACAGATTGTGACGCCTTCCGATTTTGAATATTTTTCAAAAAATATTATTCCCTCAGTGCAACCAACTCATGCTACCAGTGATATGTATTGGGCAGAAGAACGAATTGGAACAAAACGTTTAAATGGAGCATACTCGTACAATACTTTATTAAAAAAGGCTGGAATTGTTGTTCTAGGAACAGACTTTCCTGTAGAAAAAGTGAATCCTATGCACACCTTTTACGCAGCAGTAGCCAGAAAAGATTTAGAGTTTTATCCAGAAGAAGGTTTTCGAAAAAAAGAAGCGCTGTCTCGCAAAGAAACTTTACAAGGAATGACTACATGGGCTGCATATTCTAATTTTGAAGAAAACGAAAAGGGGAGTATTGAAACTGGAAAATTTGCAGATTTCACAGTACTCGATAAAGACATTATGAGCATTATTGAAGACAGCATTCCAACTGTGAAAGTACTAGCGACTTTTATCGATGGTAAGAAAGTTTTTGAAGCGGCTTCTAATACAATACAGGAAGAAAATAAGAAATCATCAGCACACTAATACGCAAAACAAGGTGGTAGAATTTAGAGAAAAAGAAGAGTTAAATATAGGATTTTACTAAGCATATTTATAATTTTCCTTATTCTATTTTCCTCCTTTAGCTTGCAGGTCGGCAATACATAAAGCGTCAAGGGTTGGGATATTAACCATAGTTTCTAATCTTGCTAAACGACCAGGGGTACTACTTTCAAAATACATGAGGCAATCTTCTACTACGCAATGTCTACTTGCATTGGGATCCTCATGATCCGAAGGATGAATATCATCATTTTGAATATTTACAAGTCCAAAAAGGTGTCCAAATTCATGTTGAATTGTTGTTCCTTCTAAAACTGCAAGATCCCCATTTCCAGAAGCTTCAAGATCTTGTAGTGTTTTTTCGTAAATAACTATGGAGGTATTAAAGTAAGAAGTTCCAAGTGTAAAATTAGTTTCGGTGTCGGTATCTTTATTGCCATTGGCAAAGAACACATAAACTACGATCTCATCTTCGGTAGTATATAAGGTTCGATTTTCTTCTTCAATTTCTTTAATTTCATCTGGATCGAAAGGTGCACCTGTAGGTTGGTCGATCACAGTGCGAACAATATTAATAGTACTTTTATTTAATCGAGTAGAAAGATAGTCTTGTAGACCATCGATCGTTTGTTGTAACGGAGCAAAATTAGTACTGTACACTAATTCTACTGTTACTTTAGAATATAAATCATTAGACAAAAGGTCTTCCGCAGAAGTTCCTAACCCCTTTCTATTTTCCGCCTTAAAATCGGCAATACCATCATCGCTGTCGTCACTTTTACAGGCTACTATAGTAAGTGCTGAAAATAAAATTAGGAAGAAATTATAACATTTAAGCTTCATGGCGTAATTTTTGTATTTTTGACAAACATAACTGATAAATACCCATTATGAAAATCCGGTCTTTCTTTTTAACGCTTTTCTGTGCACTTTCTTTTACAGTTTCAGGGCAAGAAGATGCTTTCCAACAAGACATCGTTAAGTATCTGTCTATAAACGGAACAACTTCTCAATACGATAATGCGTACGACCAGATGCTTACAATGTTACAGCAGCAATTTGCAGACAGTAAAGTGCCACCTACCGAATGGCAAACTTTAAAAAACAATAAAGCTGAAGCTGTAGGAGAAGTATTAACCTTGTTAGCCTCTGCCTATCGGAAACATTTTTCTGAAAATGACATCGCCGAAATGATCGCTTTTTATGAATCTGATGCTGCGCAAAAAATGCTATTTGATCAAGCTTCCTTATCTGAAGCAGAACAGGTTTTTATTAATTCTTTTTATAATAGTGAAGTAGGGAAAAAAATCAAACAATCCCGACAAGCACTGGCTACAGATATTTCGCAAATATCGGAATATTGGAGCCGAGATCTTTTTACCAATACCATCGACGCTCTAGCAGCCAAAGGTTTTACGCCGGGGCACTAAGTTTAGTGAGATAGTCAAAATTTTCACCTTGTACGATAACTTCAAATATAAATCCTGAAGCTATTGCGGCTGTTTCAAAAATTCTCTCATCGAGATAAAGCCATGGAAAAGATTCACTTGTTTCGCCTTTATAAGATAATGTAAATTCAAGTTCTCCGTAATACCGATCCTGCGGAACCCAAATACCACCTTCCTTCGATGTGTCATACATATATTGAAGATCACTACTATCTATTAAGATCTGTCCATTAGGTTTTAATAATGACCTTAAATGTTTCAGATAGGTTGCGGTTTCAGATAGGGTTCCAAAAATCCCAGTACCATTCATTAATATTAAGATGGTGTCGAATTTAGGTTCTTTCAATGCTAATATTGAAGTTTTTATTACGTTTTGAACGCCTCGTAAACGGGCAACCTCACACGCTCCTTCTGAAATGTCTATCGCAGTTACATCGTGGTTTTTTTTCTGAAGGTATAACGAATGGCTTCCAGCTCCACAGCCCACATCCAACACATGACCTTTGCACAACTCAAGTGCTTTCTGCTCAATTAAGGGCATTTCAGAATAGCTTCGAAATAAATAGGGTAACGGCAACTCGTCTGCGTCACTTATGTTGGTTTCGGTGATGAGTTTTTCGGTGTCTTTCCCGTGATAAAAATCTAGCATCGCTTTCCCGAGGAGGTCTTTCATGATAAAATTAAAAAGTTAAACAGGAACCTGTATTCCTTTAGTAGTACTCTATTCTGCAAATCAAAAAAAGTGTATTTTTGAATCATGGATGAAGTGTTAAAAGATCTTCCGCGACGCGCCAAAGATACACATACTGAAAACAAAAAGTTCTTTACAAAACTAAAGAAAAAACCTCCTAAAAATCTGGATGTTTTAATGGTCGAATTGCACGATGCCGAATTTGAAAGAACCGATTGTCTAACTTGTGCTAATTGTTGCAAAACTACAGGGCCACTTTTTACCGATAAGGATGTGGAGCGTATTTCAAAACATTTTAGAATGAAACCCCAACAGTTTATTAAAACGTATTTGCAAGTGGATGAAGAGAACGATTATGTGCTGCAAGAGGTTCCGTGTACATTTCTGGGTGCAGATAATTACTGTAGTATCTATGAAGTACGCCCAAAAGCATGTAGAGAATTTCCCCATACCGATCGCAGGAAATTTCAACAGATTTCTAATCTTACCCTAAAAAATGTAGCTATTTGCCCTGCTGCTTTTAATATTGTGGAGGAGATGAAGCGTAGAGTGAATTTATAAAAATTTTTACTGTTAATTAGAAACGATTTTTAATCCAACGATAGAGGCAATTAATGTACTAATGAAAAACATTCTCCAAAATGTTGGAGGCTCTTTAAATACCAGAATTCCGACAAGGACAGTTCCTACGGCGCCAATTCCTGTCCATACTGCATAGGCGGTCCCAATAGGGATTTCTTGAGTTGCTTTTATAAGCAAATACATACTTACGAACAAACAAACCGCAAATGCGATATACCAATAGATCTTCTGTATTCCCGAAGCCTGTTTTGCTTTTCCAAGGCATGCAGCGAAAGCAACCTCAAATAGTCCCGCAATAATTAATAAGATCCAATTCAATGTAGCATTTGTTTAACTAATTGTAATTTTTTTACGTAAGGTTTGTAGTTATCAGGCATTTCTTTAAAGGGTTCGAGGGTAAATGTGAAATCTTTATTGGATTTAAAATTCCAATAATTTCCATCTTTATATCCGTCTTCAGATTTCAAGTTCCAATCGGGTATATTAATAATTGAAAAGTTTCCTTCTCTATCAATATCTAAAGAAAGACCACTCATGTCCTCTTTGTTTTTATATGTGAATACGATTTCTACATTTAACAAACTTTCTGGAGTGGTAAAGAAAGTTAAAGATTTCGCTCTAAGATTTTTTAATTCTGAGTCCCAATGTTTTTCACCTTTTGAAATAGCAATTACTTCTTGGTATATTCGTATGCTATCCTTTTCGTTTTTCATAATTGCAAATAGACCTTCTTGAACAATGCGAATGGTTTTATCTTCTGCAGCATGAGTAACCGTTGTTTTCTCTGCTGCAAACTCACTATTTTCGACGCCAAAAAAAGTGCCTAATACAAAGAAAAGTATTTTAATTACTTCCATAATATGTAGTTAGATGCGAGTTACTCATATAACAAATATGGCTTTCGCATCGTATTATATGTTGCCAATCCCGCCTTCCAGCTTTGTATTATTTCTTCGGAAGTATTTCCAGCTTCAATTTGTTGCTGAAGTTTTTCTGTTCCTGCTAATTTAACGAAGAAGTTATTGAAAAATTCAGATTTTTTCGTGCTGTTCTTATAGGCTTCAATCAACCAATCTAGATTAATTTGAGACTGGCGAGATTCCTTCCGAAGGTCTTTTCCGAAGCATTGTTCTCCCTTAAATTTAGGGTGCTTAGCTCCTTCGTTGGCTTGAGGTGTAAACGTGAATGAATACTTTTCCGAAGAAAAAGAAGGGGCTCCAAAGATTTGAAATTGCATTTCGGTACCACGACCAGCACTTACAAAGGTTCCTTCAAAAAAACAAAGGCTTGGGTAGAGGGTAATCGCTGTATCGTTAGGCAAGTTTGGAGAAGGTTTTATAGGTAATGAATAGGAAAGTTCATGGTTGTAATTCTCCATTTTAATCACCGTAAGATCGCATTTTTTTGCAGTTTTTAACCAGTCTTCACCTTGAATCATTTTTGCATATTCTCCTATCGTCATTCCATGCACTACAGGGATGGGGTGCATGCCAACAAAGCTTGTGTGTTGCGGTTCCATGATGGGGCCATCGATGTAATGTCCGTTAGGATTAGGACGATCTAAAACAATCACTGGTATGCTAGCTTCTGCGGCGGCTTCCATGACATAATGCAACGTCGAAATATAGGTGTAAAAACGAGCGCCCACATCCTGTATATCGAATAATAGCACATCGATACCTTTTAACTGTTCGGCATTGGGTTTTTTGTTTTTTCCATAAAGTGAAACAATAGGGATTCCTGTTTTCGAATCGATGCCGTCTTTAACCATTTCACCAGCATCTGCGGTACCCCTAAAACCATGTTCGGGTGCAAATACGGTTTGTACAGAAACTTCTTCGCTAACCAAGTAATCGACCAAATGTAGATTACGATCTTTAACATATGCTTTACCATCGGGTGGATATACCAATTGTTTTACCACGGCGCGTGATGTCTGGTTAGCGACAACTCCAACCGATTTCCCTTTAAGCATGGGTAAATAAATATCGGTTCGCTGCATGCCAAGCATTAAGATCTTGTCTTTTTCACGATCTAGATCACGCGCATTGTCTTCGGTGACTGCTTTTCCGGTCTCGATGAGTTGCTCTAAAGGAGCTTTTTGCATTGCTTCTTTTTCGGTAACGGTGCTTCCGCAAGAAAAACAAATGAAAAGCGTTACGATTATTGTATTTTTGATGCTTGTTAATCTCATACCAACGTCTGTGAATTTCGAATTTTTTGTCGCTCGCCGCATTATCGCCGCTAAAGATTATAAAAGTAGTATTTCGGCTCCAATAATAAAAATAGCAATTACCGCTATTGCATTGGGGATTATTATGATGTTGGTAACCATAGCAACTAGCATGGGGTTGCAAAAAAAGATTCGTGAAAAGGTTTCTGCTTTTAATGGTGACATTGTAATTACCAATTTCGACACTAATTATTCCGACGATTCGCAAATTCCTATTTCGATAGAACAGGATTTTTATCCCGAATTTAAAAATGTGGAGGGGATTAAACATATTCAGATCACGGCAGCAAAGGGAGGCGTAATTCGAACTCCTACCGATTTTGAAGGCGTTGTAGTTAAGGGAGTAGGCACCGATTATGACTGGTCCTCTTTCGAAGATTTTTTAATAGAAGGTAGGCTCCCCAATTACAACAGCGGTCTCAACGACGAAATCTTGATGTCTACATTTCTCGCCAATCGACTTGGATTTCAGTTGGGAGATAAAGTTGTTACTTTCTTTCTTAACGACGACACAAATAAAGAACCGCGTAGCAGAGGGTTTACAATTATCGGGATTTACAACAGCGGTTTTCAACAATTTGACGAACAGTTTATTATTGCAGATATTCGTCATGTGCAGCGACTAAATAAATGGGAGAAGGACCAAATTGGTGCTTTTGAGGTATTTGTTACCGATTTCGATAAGATCAACGAAGTTGGAAATAAAGTGTATACCGAAATTGGGAGTACGCTCGATTCGCAAACCATTCGCGATAAATACCTTAATATTTTCGAATGGCTGGATCTTTTCGATTTTAATGTTGCGTTGATCATTGGGATTATGATTCTCGTTGCGGGAATAAACATGATTACAGCATTGCTCGTTCTTATTTTAGAGCGCACACAGATGATTGGAATTCTGAAAGCTTTAGGAACAAGCGATTGGAGCATCCGAAAGGTGTTCTTGTACAACGCAATGTATCTTATTGGAGTGGGAATATTTTGGGGAAATGTGATAGGAATTGGAGGTTTACTCATTCAGAAATACGCCAAGCTATTTCCATTAGATCCTAATACCTATTACGTGACAGAAGCACCCGTGCATTTAGAAATTGGCTATATTCTAATTCTTAATGCAGGAACTTTTTTATTGTGCTTGATCATGTTGTTGATTCCTTCGTTCATCATTTCTAAAATTTCTCCAGTAAAAGCCATTCGATTTGAATGATTTTGTTGGCTTCGGAATACACCTTAATTATACTGTTTTCATATGAAATATTTCATTCTCGTCTTTTTGTTATTATGCATTACTGAAGCTTTTTCGCAACAACCAGAAGCTGCTCTTAAAGAAAAAAAAGGAGAATGGATCTTTACGGCTTACTTCGGAAACGCAACATTGACAGCTAAAAAATCTTTTAAAGTTAATGCCAATGTAGCAGGAGGTTTTATTGGCAAAGAGTTTGTCGTAAGCAACAGTTTTTCGCTCATTACTGGAATTACAAACCAACACGTACGAGCAAGTTATAACGATACTCAAGGTTTACAGTCATTTATAACGAATAACTCATTACAACTTCCCGTCACAGCACGTTATTCTGGAGATTTTGAAAGTGGGTTCTCTTACTTTGTTTCGTTTGGAGGATACGGCTCATACCTTTATAGTGCTACTGTTGAAAATGAAATAAGTGGACAGGATGATAAAATAAAAGGCCTTGGTTTTAACTTCGGACTAGTTGCAGATATTGGAATAAAAAAATATTTTACAGAACATTTAAGTATTTCAGTCGGATTAAAAACTCAAGGAGACCAATTTCAGAGTTACAAAGATGACAAGCAAGAGTTTGAACTCACCAATGTATACCTTTTTGAAGTGGGAATAGGGTATCGCTTCTAAAACCAATAGAGATCTTTATACAGCAAGCAGGATGTTTTTAGAAATCGTTCCTAAACAGTATCTTTGCAGCCGCAAACTTTCATGGTACTATGAAGGTTAAATATTTAAAAAATACTATGGAATACGCAGAAAATATTTTAGGAACTATAGGAAATACACCTCTAGTTAAAATTAATAAACTAGCAGAAGACATTCCTGCGCTAGTACTTGCTAAATACGAAACTTTTAATCCAGGAAACTCGGTAAAAGATCGCATGGCGGTGAAAATGATTGAAGATGCAGAAGCAGATGGAAGATTGAAACCCGGGGGTACAATCATCGAAGGAACTAGTGGAAATACTGGAATGGGGCTCGCATTAGTCGCTATTGTAAAAGGATATAAAATGATCTGTGTGATCAGCGACAAACAAAGTAAGGAGAAAATGGATATTCTTCGTGCCGTTGGAAGCGAAGTAATTGTTTGCCCAACCGACGTTGAACCGGACGATCCACGCTCGTATTATTCTACTTCAAAACGTCTAGCAGAAGAAACACCAAATAGTTGGTATGTAAATCAGTATGACAATTTAAGCAACCGAAAAGCGCATTACGAAAGTACAGGTCCTGAAATTTGGAAACAAACCGATGGTAAAGTCACTCATTTTGTAGTAGGAGTTGGTACTGGAGGAACTATTAGTGGTGTGGGGAAATATTTAAAAGAGAAAAATCCAGACATTAAAATTTGGGGAATAGACACCTACGGAAGTGTTTTTAAAAAGTATCATGAAACTGGGATCTTTGACGAAAATGAGATCTATTCGTATGTAACGGAAGGAATTGGAGAAGACATTCTGCCTAAAAATGTAGATTTCGATATCATTGATGGCTTTACAAAAGTAACCGATAAAGATGCTGCCGTTTGGACACAGAAACTATCGAAAGAAGAAGGATTCTTTTTAGGAAATTCAGCAGGCGCAGCCATGAAGGGAGTTCATCAATTAAAAGAACATTTTAAGAAAGACGATGTTGTAGTAGTATTATTCCACGATCACGGAAGTCGTTATGTAGGTAAAATGTACAACGATGATTGGATGCGAAAAATGGGATATATCGACTAAATCTATTTTTTAATAAGAACATTAAAATCCCGCTATTACGCGGGATTTTTTTTATTTTTATACCTGATGAAAACAAGAGCTCAAAAATTATTTCGATTTTTACGTACGAAGCCAGTTCCAGTAAATACAAGAGAAATTCTTGCACTAGAGCGAACCAAACTAGCAAATGAACGTACGTTACTGGCGTACATTCGTGCTTCATTGTATTTGCTATTAGGAGGGTTGGCATTACTTCAATTAAAAGATTTTAAAACCATCCAGTGGTTAGGGTACGTGGCTTTGGTGGTTTGTGTTGTATTTCTTACCGTAGGCATCGCTCGATTTATTTTGTTAAACCGAAGACTCCGAAAATGGAATCGAATCCTATTCGCAGACACCATTTCTGAGAAAGTGGAACAGGATTCAGATGTTTCAAAAGAAAAGGAGACCAGTGAGTAGCGAATTGGTAATACCCTTCGGCTTCTATAAAGCTGACTTAGTTTTTCTTTCTTTGCCTTAAGGTATTTGTTTTCAACAGTTTTTCATATTTTTAAAAATCAGCATCACTCCCCGTGATACGATAGTTTTATGAAAGAAGATTTCTTGCACTATGTGTGGAAGTTTCAGAAATTCGATGCACGGGCGTTACAAACTACTTCTGGAACATCCCTTCAAATAATTCAAGCCGGGATACATAACTTTAATTCTGGCCCCGATTTTTTTAATGCTCAGATTCGAATTGGTGATCAACATTGGGCGGGAACTGTTGAAATTCATGTAAAAGCTTCAGATTGGTACGTTCATAATCATGAACAAGATGCGCAGTACGATACGGTGATTCTTCATGTGGTCTACGAACATGATGCCGAAATAATACGAAATGATGGAACCTTTATTCCTACCTTAGAAATAGGTTCTTTAATTTCTTCCGAAGCAAAAAACTATTATTCAAATTTGTTCTTAAAACCACATACTTGGATTAATTGCGAACATGATATACAACAGGTTGATGGTTTTATATTAAAGAATTGGCAGGACCGAATGTTTATCGAGCGTTTAGAACAGAAGACCGAACGTATTAAAAAGGAAGCAGAACGCTGTTCGAATCATTGGGAGGAAGTATTGTTTCGGCTTCTTTGCAAAAATTTTGGGCAAAAAGTTAATGGGGAAGCTTTTTTGAGTATGGCACAGGCAACCCATTTTAAAACCGTGCAAAAATGTAGGGGAGAGGTTTTCGTATTAGAAGCGTTACTTTTTGGGCAGGCGGGGCTGCTTCATGATTTAAAAGAAGATGGATATTATAGATCGCTTCAGAAGGAGTATAGGTATTTAAAGCAAAAGTTTCAACTTGAGAATAACACGGTTATAACTCCAAAGTTTTTTCGATTACGACCTTCAAATTTTCCTACGATTCGGTTGTCTCAACTTGGGGTACTGTATTCAAAAACAAAAGGACTTTTTTCTGAAATACTTTCAGCAACAACACGTTCGGAGTATTACGAGATTTTCGCTGTATCTGCGGGAGAATATTGGGACACACATTTTAATTTTGGCACCGTATCCTCCCCTCGTAAAAAGAAGCTGACGGAAAACACCGTCGATTTGCTGCTATTAAATACTGTAATTCCACTAAAATTTTATTATTATAGAACTCATGGAAAAGATGTTTCTGAAGAAATGATGACACTGGCTGCCGAAATAAAACCAGAGGTAAATGCAGTTCTAAAAAAATTTGGGGACCTTGGGGTGAAAGCCAATAGTGCCTTCGAGTCGCAATCGCTGCTACAGCTTAAAAAACAGTATTGTGACGTAAACCGTTGCTTGGAGTGTGCGGTAGGGAATTCACTTTTAAAACAGAAAATTTAAATTGCTATTTCGATTGTAAATAAAAAGTCTTTTTAAAAAATATAGTACTTTGCATCTATGTTACAGTTTGTATACAAGATTCGGCATTACTTCGAAAAACGTGGCTTTTACGTAAGTTCTCGTTTGGCCGATCGGTTGGGAATGCGAGCGAAAAGTGTTCGGTTGTTTTTTATTTACGTGTCTTTCGCAACCCTCGGATTATGGTTCGCTATCTATCTTACCTTAGCATTTTTATTAAAATTAAAAGATTTAGTGTTTACAAAAAGAAGTTCAGTTTTCGACTTATGAGACGTATTTTTCAATCTAAATTATATGGATCATTATTTCTTTTACTCGTAGTTTTTTTGGGAGGTGTTATTGGGTTTAAGTTTATATCTTCCTATTCTTGGGTAGATGCGCTGTACATGACAGTTATAACTATTACCACGGTAGGTTTTGGAGAAGTACAACCTTTAAGTCCGACAGAAAAAATATTCACTTCCGTATTTATTGTTTGCAGTATCTTTATTGTGGGGTATGCCATTTCGACCATTACAGAACATATTTTAAGTAAAAATAATATTGGAAATCTTCGTCAAAAAAAAATCGAGAAAATGATACACGAGATGAAACATCACGTAATTGTTTGTGGCTATGGTAGAAATGGAAAACAAGCAGTTCAAAAATTACAAGCATATAATCAAGATTTTGTGGTTGTTGAAATGGACGAACATGTGGTAGATCGTTTCGAGGAAGAAAAAATTCCTTTTATACATGGAAATGCAAACGAAGACGAAATTCTTATAGAAGCTGGAATAGAACGTGCTTCAACACTTATTTGTGCATTACCTAGCGACGCTGATAACTTATTTATTGTTTTATCTGCGCGTCAGATTAATAAAGAGTTAAAGATTATTAGCCGTGCTTCAGAAGAAACCAGTTATAAAAAACTGAAACTTGCTGGTGCCGATAATGTAATCATGCCAGACAAGATAGGAGGAGAGCACATGGCATCTTTAGTAGTAGTTCCCGATCTTGTAGAGTTTTTAGATAATCTTTCGGTCTCGGGAGAAGAAGATAGTATTAATGTAGAACAGATTCCGTTCGAAAAAGTATGTTCAGATGGGGTGGAAAAGGCCATACAGGATCTCGATGTACGAAAAAAAACAGGGTGTTCGATTATAGGATATAAAGCACCTAACGGAGAGTATATCGTGAACCCCGAACCATCGCTTATTATTAAGAAAGATTCAAAAATTATATTAATTGGTCGCCCAAATCAAATTGAAAGTTTGAAAAAATTATACCACGTTTAAGAAATCGTTAACAATTTAATGTGTAAAAATTTGAATTCGCCAATTTTTTTAGGCATCTTGCTTTGCTGAAAAAACAAGTATAATTTAAAATTATAATATGAAGAAATTTCTTCTTTCTCTATTTGCAGTATTAACCCCATTATTAGCTTTTGCGCAAGATCCAACAACTTCTGAAAAGATCGATGCTACATTTCGTGATTATACAGGATGGTTTGTTGAAGCTATCTTTTATGAAATTCCATTTTCTGAAACATTCCAAATTCCATGGGTGCTTATTGTGTTAATAGGTGGAGCATTATATTTTACAGTTTATTTTAAACTGATAAACTTTACTGGGTTTTGGACAGCGATAAAAGTAGTTCAAGGTAAATATGAAGATATCGAAAAGCATGGTGCCGATACATTGTACGGAGACCAAACTCCTAATGAAGGAGAGAATATTATTGAAACTTTGCGTGACGATAGTGCCGACGGAGAGGTTTCTCACTTTCAAGCATTAACAGCAGCATTATCTGCTACAGTAGGTTTAGGAAATATTGCTGGAGTAGCAGTGGCATTATCTATTGGTGGGCCAGGAGCAACCTTTTGGATGATCCTTGCCGGTCTGTTAGGTATGGCATCTAAGTTTGCAGAATGTACTTTAGGTGTAAAATATCGTGATGTTGGAGAAGATGGAACCGTGTATGGAGGTCCTATGTATTATCTGTCGAAAGGATTAAAAGAAAAGGGTTTCGGATTTATTGGTAAAATTTTAGCTGTAGTTTTTGCAATTTTTGTAATTGGAGGATCTTTCGGAGGAGGAAATATGTTTCAAGCGAATCAAGCAGCGGCGCAATTTGTAAAGCTTTTTGATCTTCAAGATGCAAATGCAGGAATGTACTTCGGAATGGGAATGGCAGTATTGGTTGCTATTGTAATTATCGGGGGAATTAAAAGAATCGCTTCTGTTACCGAAAAGATTGTACCGTTCATGGCAGGAATATATGTATTAGCGGCAGTAATTATTTTGTTTGCTAATTTCTCATTGATCGATGATGCTTTTGCCTTAATTTATCACGGAGCTTTTTCTGGACTTGGAATTGCAGGGGGACTTATTGGAGTAATGATTCAAGGAATTCGACGAGGAGCGTTCTCTAATGAAGCTGGTGTCGGGTCTGCGGCTATTGCCCACTCGGCGGTACGAACCAAGTATCCTGCGAGTGAAGGAATTGTTGCCTTATTAGAGCCTTTTGTAGATACGGTAGTAATTTGTACTATGACTGCGTTAGTAATTATTATTACAAATTTTGACGGTCACTTTATGGAATATGGAACCGAAATAAAAGAAGGAGTTGAGTTAACAGCTGTCGCTTTCGATAGTGTAATTCCTCACTTCTCGATTGTTTTAACGATTGCAGTAATTTTATTTGCTTTCTCAACTATGATCTCTTGGTCGTATTATGGTATGCAAGGGTGGAAATATCTCTTCGGAAGAGGACGCGTAACAGATTTAGTTTACAAGTTTTTATTCTTATTATTTGTAATTATTGGAGCATCTATAAGTTTAGGAGCTGTAATTGATTTCTCTGATGCGATGATCTTTGCAATGGTAGTACCAAATATAATCGGTGTACTTATGCTTACACCAGTAGTACGCAAAGAATTAAATAAATATATGAAGGCGATTAAAACCAAACATGAAGCTCTTGAAGACGGTGCAGATGACCTTCGTAAGGAAATGTAATCGTAATTAAACAGATTATTGCAATAGTGACTCCCCTGTGACTAAACACAGGTGGTATGAAATTAAGCAAAACTACAAGATCCCATTTTGTCTTCAATCGAAGTCAACGAAATGGGATCTTACTTTTGGTTACAATTAACTTTTTGTTATTAGGCTGGTATTATTTCTTCACCAGTTCTACCGAAGTGATTTTCGATAGTACTTCCTCGGAAATTATGCAGCTTCAGAAACAACACGATTCTTTGGCAAAGGTCGCTTCCGAAGAGAAACAACCAAAGATTTATCCATTTAACCCTAATTTTATTTCAGATTACAAAGCCTATACATTAGGAATGTCTCCAAGAGAATACGATCGATTAAAGGCGTTTCGTGCCGAAGATAAATGGGTAAATTCTATCGAAGATTTTAAGCGAGTAACTCAAATTTCAGATTCTCTTTCAAATAAGATTAGTCCATTTTTTAAATTTCCTGATTGGATAACCCATCCAAAACCAAAACGCGCCTATACGGCGAAAGCGTTTATTTCCGAAGAAAAACCATTCTCAAAAAAACAAGATTTAAACGTAGCGACTTCTCAAGAGCTAAAAAAAATATATGGAATTGGAGAAGCATTAAGTGCTCGTATAATTAACTATAGAGCTAAATTAGGGGGTTTTTCCAGTGATGCGCAATTGCATAGTGTATACGGGCTATCGCCAGAAGTTATTGGTAGAATAGAAAAGGAGTTTACTGTAAAAACACCAAAGAAATTGTCCCGTATTAATGTAAATACTGCATCCGCTTCAGATATTGCAACCATTCCTGGGATTAGTTTCGAATTGGCAAAAGAGATCTGGGAGTTTTGTAAACTTAGAGAAGGAATTTCTTCAATTTCTGAGCTTCAGAAAATTGAAGGATTAACGCAATCGAAGTTCATTTTAATTCAATTATATTTGTTCATTGAAGAATGAAAAGGTCATTTCATTTATAAAACCGCAATTAAAAGCCTTAATTTTAGTAAAACTGAAAACTATATGGAGCATTTATATTTCACAGAAGAGCATAATTTTTTTAGAAAAAGTTTACAAGATTTTTTACAAAAGGAAGTTGTTCCGCATATAGATGAATGGGAAAAAACAGGAACTATAGATCGCAGTGTCTGGGAAAAATTTGGAGAAATGGGCTATTTTGGTTTAGCAACGCCAGAGGCCTATGGTGGACTAGATCTAGACCTGTTCTATACTGTGATCTTTTTAGAGGAATTACAAAAAGTAAATTCTGGTGGTTTTGCAGCAGCAATGTGGGCACATGCCTATTTGGCAATGACACATTTAAATAAAGAAGGTAATCATGAGCAGAAAGAAAAATATTTAACTCCAAGCGCCGAAGGTAAAATGATTGGATGTTTATGTATCACAGAGCCTTTTGGAGGAAGCGATGTTTCGGGCATGAGAAGCACCGCAGTTAAAAAGGGTGATACGTATATTATTAATGGTTCTAAAACATTTATAACCAATGGAGTATACAGCGACTATTTGGTGGTTGCTGCGAAGACTGCTCCAGAATTAGGAAATAAAGGGATTAGTATTTTTGTGATGGATCGTAATACGCCCGGTATATCTGCAACTAAATTAGATAAACTAGGATGGAGGGCGAGTGACACTGGAGAGATTGCTTTCGATAATGTTGAGATTCCTGCAGCAAATTTAATGGGAGAAGAGAACAAAGGGTTTCCTTACATAATGCAGCACTTTGCATTAGAGCGTCTAATCATGGGTATTAATGCACATGCGAGAAGTGAATTTGCACTAGAGTATGCCATTCAATATATGAAAGATCGGTTTGCCTTCGGAAAAAGTATTTCTAAATTTCAAGCACTTCGACATAAAGTAGCGCAATTAACAAGTGAAGTAGAGGTGTGTAAAACCTTTAATTATGTAACTGCAAAACGATTAAATGACGGTGAATATGTGGTAAAAGAAGCTACAATGTCTAAGTTAATTTCTACGAAAGTTGCAGATGAGGTAATGTACGAATGTGTACAGTTCTTAGGAGGGTATGGTTATATGGAAGACTATCCAATGGCGCGACTTCTGCGTGATAGTAGATTAGGACCAATAGGTGGAGGAACCTCAGAGATTTTACGTGAAATTATTTCAAAGATGGTAATAGAAGGAAAAGAGTACAAACCTGCTACATAGCCTTCAGAAATAACAAAAGCCCTATATTTAAATTCATTAAAACCTACATAAATGAATTATTTCTTTAAGCAATTCCTAGT
Organism: Cochleicola gelatinilyticus; assembly: GCF_001637325.1. Classification (GTDB taxonomy): domain Bacteria; phylum Bacteroidota; class Bacteroidia; order Flavobacteriales; family Flavobacteriaceae; genus Cochleicola; species Cochleicola gelatinilyticus. Next base: position 25,521 of record NZ_LRXL01000001.1, on the reverse strand, counting down.
CTTAGTGACTTTGTTCTTAAGCCTTCAACTAACGGCTCAAACTGAATTAAAAAGTAAGATTGTAGATTTTGCAACGTATGCTCCGATCGAAAATGCAAGTATTTACATTGAGAATTCTACCATTGGAACGGTAAGTAATTCTGATGGAAAATTTGTGCTAGTGGTTCCGCAAAGATACGTGAGCGATACGTTGGTGATCTCTTCTATCGGGTATAAAAGTTTCCGAAGTGCTGTCGCCGATTTTGATGTGTCTATGGATGTATTTTTAGAGGAAGATATGGCTTCGCTAGACGAAGTAATCCTTATTGCTGAAACTCGTCCGAAAACAGGAAACGATATCGTATTAAGAGCAATCGAGGAATTGCCCGATAATCTTCCCGAACAACCGTATCTTCAGAAAGGGTTTCTACGGCACAAAGAACGGAATACAACAGAATATAAATGGCTTATTGAAAGTGCGATTACTTTATACGATTCCAGCTATGCTTCAGGAGCTAAAAAGAATTTAAAAATAAATGTAGACGAGACACGAAAGAGTTACGATTTGCGAGATGTTGATAGTCTGTATGCGTATACGGCGTACCTAAAAAACAAAACTAATGCTGATAAGGCATTGCGATCAAAAAACTTACGAAGAGACACGATAAAAACTGAAACTTTAGTCGAAGCAATTAAGTGGAACGATGAACGCGTTAATGGTTTGGACAAACTTTTTAGAGGGAAATTAAATATTTTTAGAAATGCCAACGCCTCAAAAGCTCTTTTTGGAGACGATGTTTTAGAGCATCATCAATTTCGTCTAGATACCGTATTGGTGGAAAATGGCAAAAAACTATATAAGATTGAAATTAAAAAAGGAGCTGACTTCGTAGGTTTAAATACTCCAGGAATATATAATGAAGGTTTCGAACCCAGAGGATGGCTTTATATTGATTGGGATACCTATGCGATAAAAAAGATGGAGTATGAACTAGTTGCTGCTTCTCAAAATCAGAAGAACAGAAGTAAGAGTTTGTTTGGTACCTTGTTAAATCATAAAGTTGTTATGACGTATATTTCTTTTGAAGACAAAATGTATCCGAAATATATATATTATGAAACGCCTAAGCTGGTAAATGCAGGAGATCGTTCTTCAGATCAGTTAGATAAAAAAGGAAGGCCTACCCAAGATAAAAATGATTTTTACTATAATACGGTTCAGGAAATTGTTTTTACTGAAGTTGTTCAAGATCCCGAAATCGTTTCTGAATCATTACAGCAAAATTGGTCTGAAGATATCTTTGTGACCCAGCCCTATAACGAGACTTTTTGGGAAAATTATAATGTATTGCTTGAAAGTGAAGAAGAAGAGAAGCTTATTCAGGACCTTAGTAAACGAGCGTCTTTATTCAAACAATAAATTTTTTAAAAATTTCACTTTCATTTAGCGATTATTTAAAAGTAATACTTATTTTTGCCGACCTAAAGAGAGGAGGTTAAGAACTATGTTAATTATACCAATTAAAGACGGAGAAAATATCGACAGAGCACTAAAGCGTTTTAAGCGTAAGTTTGATCGTACAGGAACAATGCGTCAGTTACGTGCACGTCAAGCATTCTCAAAGCCATCGGTTGTGAGAAGAAAAGAAATTCAAAAAGCTCAATACATCCAGAACTTAAGAGATCAGGAAGAAATTTAGTGAATTGACCACGAAAGTGGAGATATATATTAAATCCGTTGGAATTTTCCAACGGATTTTTTTGTTTATATAGTGTAGCATGTGCAAATTACAATTTGTATTTTTAGGCACGGCAGTTATTCTTGGTTTAGTAGTTATACTAATTTGTCTTATTTCCCTAGCGTATGTCCTTTGTAAAATTTATCGATTATTTAGAATACGAAAAAAAGTATTCAGTGCATACTGTAGCTGCGTATAAAAAGGATATTGAGTCTTTTCTTGATTTTGTTTCCGAAGAGTTTGAAATAACAAATGCTAAAGAAGTTAGTTATACTGTGATTCGAAGCTGGATTGTTTCGTTAGTGAATGCAGGTATATCGAACCGAAGTGTGAACAGAAAAGTTTCTTCCTTAAAAGCGTATTTTAAATTTCTTCTGAAAACAAAACAGATCGAAATTAACCCGTTAACAAAACACAAAGCTTTAAAAACAGCTAAGAAAGTTCAAGTGCCTTTTTCAGAAAATGAAATTTTAGATGTTTTAGAGCTCTTAGGTCAGTCTGGTGATTTTGAAAGTGTTCGAAATAGATTAATGGTCGAATTATTTTACGCAACTGGAATTCGAAGGGCAGAATTAGTGCAGTTAAAAATTTCTGACGTCTTACTCTCTCAAAAAATCATAAAAGTTTTAGGGAAACGAAATAAAGAGCGAATCATTCCTGTGCTTCCATCTGTATTAGAGACACTCGAGAGCTATTTAACATTACGCAATAAGTTAGAAAATATAAAAGATAAAGATTTCTTGTTTGTGACTTCGAAAGGGGTTAAAATCTACGAAACGCTTGTTTATAGGGTTATTAATTCTTATTTTAGTAAGGCATCCGAGAAGGTGAAGAAAAGTCCGCATATATTGCGGCACTCATTTGCTACCCACCTTTTAAATCAAGGTGCTGATTTAAGTGCGGTAAAAGAGTTGTTGGGGCATTCAAGTTTAGCTTCTACGCAAGTGTATACACATAATAGTATAACAAAGTTGAAAGAAGTATATAAAACTTCACACCCTCGAAACCAAAAATGAATTTCTAACTTATAAAACTTATGCGTATGAAAGTAAATGTGCAAGCTCCAAATTTTGCGGCAGATGTGAAATTGGTAGATTTTATTGAAAAAAAACTCGCCAAACTTGAACAGTTTTATGATCGAATAATTTTTGCAGATGTGTTTCTTAAAGTTCAAAAAACAAGTGAGAAACAAAATAAAAATGTAGAAATTTTAATAAGTATTCCGAAAGGAGATTTAATTGTTAAAAAAGAGGCGAGAACTTTCGAAGAGGCTACAGATGAGTGTGTTCGGTCTTTAGAAAGACAATTGAAAAAAAGAAAACAAAAACAAAGAGTATTTTTATAGTACTTTTTTTTGCAAAAAGTTTTGCAGGAGAAATAATTTCTTCTACATTTGCAGTCCGTTAGAAATAGCGGACTTTTTTATGACTGTTAAAGTCGTTTAAAAGCCGATGTAGCTCAGCTGGCTAGAGCAGCTGATTTGTAATCAGCAGGTCGTGGGTTCGAGTCCCTCCATCGGCTCTTTGAAAAGGTGAAATTTAAAAATTCTGAATACCTCAAACGGGATTCAGAATTGGCTCGGGGAGATACTCAAGCGGCCAACGAGGGCAGACTGTAAATCTGCTGACTACGTCTTCGCAGGTTCGAATCCTGCTCTCCCCACCAATATTTTTTACAGAAGTGAAAAATGTTTTAAAAAAATCTCAAAAAAAGAGGTTGAAAGTAGATTGAAATATTGAAAATACCATTAGTTTTGCATTCGGAAAATACCTTATGTAGAATTATAAATGCGGGAGTAGCTCAGTTGGTAGAGCGTCAGCCTTCCAAGCTGAATGTCGCCGGTTCGAACCCGGTCTCCCGCTCTAAGTTCTTTCAAGACTCTTGAGTTTAAAAAGCTTATTTCGGTTTTTGTATTTGAGATATGCTTAGGTGAGAAGCCTGTTTTGATTAGAATGAAAATAGAGTTAGGGAGTTATATCCTTTGCTCTAAAATTCCTGTGAAGACAGGGATCTCTTCTTTTTCTTTAAAGGAGAAGATTAAGTACTTTACGCCGGTGTAGCTCAGGGGTAGAGCGTTTCCTTGGTAAGGAAGAGGTCATGAGTTCAAATCTCATCATTGGCTCATTAACAGAAACGATTGAACACTAATATATAAACTAAGATTAAATTAATACAACATGGCAAAAGCAACATACGATCGGTCGAAGCCTCACTTAAATGTAGGTACTATTGGACACGTAGATCACGGTAAAACAACTTTAACAGCGGCTATTACTAAATGTATGGCTGATGCTGGATTTTCTGAAGCACGCTCATTCGATCAGATCGATAACGCACCTGAAGAAAAAGAAAGAGGTATTACAATTAACTCTTCACACGTAGAGTATCAAACTGCAAATCGTCACTACGCACACGTTGACTGTCCTGGTCACGCCGATTACGTAAAGAACATGGTAACTGGTGCTGCTCAAATGGATGGTGCTATTCTTGTTGTAGCTGCAACAGATGGGCCTATGCCACAAACACGTGAGCACATCTTATTAGGACGTCAGGTTGGTATTCCACGTATCGTTGTATTCATGAATAAAGTGGATATGGTTGATGATGAGGAATTACTAGAATTAGTAGAAATGGAAATTAGAGATCTTCTTTCTTTCTACGAATATGATGGTGATAATGGACCTGTAATCGCTGGTTCTGCACTTGGTGCATTAAACGGTGAGCAAAAATGGGTTGACACGGTTTTAGAATTAATGGAAGCGGTTGATAATTGGATCGAGGAGCCAACTCGTGAAATAGACAAGCCTTTCTTAATGCCTATCGAGGATGTATTCTCTATTACAGGTCGTGGTACAGTAGCAACAGGTCGTATTGAGACTGGTGTAGCTAATACTGGAGATCCTGTAGAGATTATCGGAATGGGAGCTCAGAAGCTTACTTCAACTATTACTGGTATTGAAATGTTCCGTCAAATCCTTGATAGAGGTGAGGCAGGAGATAATGCTGGTATTCTTTTAAGAGGTATTGAGAAAACTCAGATCTCTAGAGGTATGGTAATTACTAAGCCAGGATCTGTAACACCACACGCTAAATTTAAGGCTGAGGTTTACGTTCTTAAAAAAGAAGAAGGTGGACGTCACACACCATTCCATAACAACTACCGTCCACAGTTCTACGTACGTACAACTGATGTGACTGGAACAATTTCTCTTCCTGATGGAGTTGAGATGGTAATGCCAGGAGATAACTTGACAATTCACGTAGAGCTTATTCAGCCAATCGCGATGAATGTTGGTCTTCGTTTTGCAATCCGTGAAGGTGGTAGAACAGTAGGAGCAGGTCAGGTGACTGAAATTTTAGACTAATAAAAGTCAATAAATAAAAGTAAAGGTGTTCCGTTTTTGCGGAACGCCTTGACTTTTATAACGGGTTTAGCTTGTTTCAAACGTTTTTGAAATAATGAGCAAGAAACCAAATAAACGGGTTTAGCTCAGTTGGTAGAGCACTGGTCTCCAAAACCAGGTGTCGTGAGTTCGAGTCTCTCAACCCGTGCAAAATGATGAATTACTAATAAGAATTCTTCAGAAGAAATTAATACCATATAATCATGCTGAATTATATAAAAGAATCTTACAACGAGTTAACAAATCATGTAACCTGGCCAACTTGGGCAGAGGCGCAACGTCTTACCGTTATTGTAGCGGTATTTTCTGTGGTCCTTGCTTTAGCGGTTTGGGGAGTAGATTCTGTGTTCAGTAAGGTAATTAGTCAATATTTTGAATGGATCAAGGCCTAACAAACATGACTGAAACAAAAAGTACAAAAAAGTGGTATGTTGTCCGTTCTGTAAGTGGACAGGAAAACAAGATTAAATCGTATATCGAATCTGAGATTACGCGTTTAAATCTTGAAGATTATATTGAGCAAGTTTTAGTTCCTACTGAAAAAGTAATTCAGATCCGTAATGGAAAAAAGGTGAACAAAGAGCGTGTTTATTTTCCTGGTTATATTATGGTTCAAGCAAGTCTTGCGGGTGAAGTGCCTCATATTATAAAATCAATCAACGGTGTAATCGGTTTTCTTGGGGAAACTAAAGGAGGAGACCCAGTACCGTTACGACAGGCTGAAGTGAACAGAATGTTAGGAAAAGTAGATGAGTTGTCTGTTAAAGACGATGCAGTGAATATTCCTTACGTAATTGGAGAAACTGTCAAAGTGATCGATGGGCCATTTAATGGATTTAATGGTACTGTTGAAAAAATTAATGAAGAAAAGCGTAAGCTGGAAGTAATGGTTAAGATTTTCGGAAGAAAGACACCGTTAGAGCTCAGTTATATGCAAGTTGAAAAAGTTTAATTGTTACACGCTATATAATAGGTTTTTCTCAGGCTTCCACTTTAGAAAGATCGAATAATTAAAATTTAGAAAATGGCAAAAGAAGTAGGTAAAGTAGTAAAGTTGCAAGTTCGTGGAGGTGCCGCTAACCCGTCGCCACCAGTTGGACCCGCTTTAGGTGCTGCCGGTGTGAACATCATGGAGTTCTGTAAGCAGTTTAACGCTAGAACCCAAGATAAGCAAGGTAAAGTATTGCCTGTGCAGATTACGGTGTACAAAGACAAGTCTTTCGACTTTGTTATTAAAACACCTCCTGCAGCAGTACAAATCCTTGAAGCAGCCAAGACCAAAAAAGGTTCTGGTGAGCCGCACATCAAGAAGGTAGCGACTATTTCCTGGGATCAGGTTAGAGCGATTGCAGAAGACAAAATGCCCGATTTGAATGCTTTTACCGTAGAGTCTGCTATGAAAATGGTAGCTGGTACGGCACGATCAATGGGAGTGAAAGTAAAAGGTGCTGCACCTTTTTAATCAAGAAAAAGAATCTATAAAATGGCAAGATTAACTAAAAAGCAAAAAGAAGCTGTACTAAAAGTAGAGGATAAAACCTATACGGTAGCTGAAGCTTCTGCTTTAATAAAAGAAATCTCCAATGTAAACTTCGATCCTTCAATCGATTTGGCGGTGCGTCTTAATGTAGACCCACGTAAAGCAAATCAAATGGTTAGAGGTGTTGTAACCCTACCACATGGTACAGGGAAAGATGTAAAGGTATTAGCATTAGTGACTCCAGATAAGGAAGCTGAAGCTAAAGAAGCCGGTGCAGATTACGTTGGATTAGACGAGTACCTCGATAAAATTAAAGGAGGTTGGACCGATGTTGATGTAATTGTGACCATGCCGAGTGTTATGGGGAAATTAGGACCATTAGGACGGGTTTTAGGACCACGTGGTTTAATGCCTAACCCAAAGACGGGTACGGTAACAATGGACGTTGCTAAAGCTGTTTCAGATGTAAAAGCCGGAAAGATCGACTTTAAAGTTGAAAAGAATGGTATTGTACATGCTGCAGTTGGAAAAGCATCTTTTGATGCTGAAAAAATTGCTGGAAACGCAAGAGAATTATTAACTACCCTGGTAAAACTTAAGCCACAAGCGGCAAAAGGTGTTTACATCAAGAGTATCTATATGTCTAGTACGATGAGTCCTAGTGTTCAAATCGATACGAAAAGATTTACCGAGCAGTAAAATTTAGAAATTATGACAAGAGAAGAAAAATCACAAGTAATTGAAAATTTAACTGCGCAGTTGGGAGATAGCCCGATTATTTATTTGGCAGATATTTCAGGTCTTGATGCTGGAGCGACTACAAATTTACGTCGTGCTTGTTTTAAGGCAGGAGTTCAACTTTCGGTAGTTAAAAATACATTGCTTTCTAAGGCAATGGAGAGTTCAGATAAAGATTTTGGTGAATTAAGTGGAGTTCTTAAAGGAAACACGTCACTAATGCTTTCTGAAACAGGTAATGCGCCTGCAAAAGTAATTAAGGAATTCAGAAAAAAATCTGATAAGCCTTTATTAAAAGGAGCGTTTATTGAAGAAGCAATCTATATTGGTGATGATCAATTAGACAGTTTAGTCGAAATCAAATCGAAAGAAGAATTGGTTGGAGACATCATCGGATTGTTACAATCGCCTGCTAAAAATGTTATTTCAGCACTTAAATCTGGTGGAAGTACTATTGCAGGACTTGTTAAAACCCTTTCTGAAAGAGAAGGTTAAAATTTAGCACTAATTAAATTATATATATTTCAAATTACTTAAAACGATAGAAAATGGCAGATTTAAAAGAATTCGCAGAACAATTAGTTAACTTAACAGTAAAAGAAGTTAATGAATTAGCTACTATATTAAAAGATGAGTACGGTATTGAGCCTGCTGCTGCAGCTGTAGCTGTTGCTGCTGGTGGTGGTGCTGGTGCTGATGCCGCTGAGGAAAAGTCAGAATTTGACGTGATCCTTACGGCAGCTGGTGGTTCTAAATTAGCAGTTGTAAAACTGGTAAAAGAATTAACAGGAGCTGGTCTTAAAGATGCAAAAGCATTAGTAGATAATGCACCTTCTCCAATTAAAGAAGGAGTATCTAAAGATGAAGCTGAAGCACTTAAAGCTCAGTTAGAAGAAGCTGGAGCAGAGGTTGAGCTTAAGTAAGCTCCCCACGTTCCAAACCTTAAGGTTTAGGTCTTTCGCATCGCGCGAAAAGGCCTAAACCATTTTGCGTATATAAAGGTGAACACTTTTATCCCTGCGCACCTCACAATAATTTTAATTAAAATTCCGTCCATAGATGTCAGCAACGCAAACTGAAAGATTGAATTTTTCCTCTGTACAAAACAGACCGGATTACCCGGATTTTCTGGATATACAAATTAAATCCTTTCAGGATTTTTTCCAGTTGGAAACAAAGTCAGAAGAAAGAGGCCAAGAAGGACTTTACAAGACCTTTTTAGAGAATTTCCCAATCACCGATACACGTAACCAATTCGTTTTAGAATTTTTAGATTACTTTGTGGATCCACCAAGATATTCCATTCAGGAATGTATTGAGCGTGGTCTTACACACAGCGTACCGTTAAAGGCGCGTTTAAAATTATATTGTACAGATCCCGAGCACGAAGATTTCGAAACGATCGTGCAGGATGTATATTTGGGAACTATTCCCTACATGACTCCATCGGGTACATTTTGTATCAACGGTGCTGAACGTGTAGTGGTATCTCAGTTGCATAGATCTCCAGGTGTATTCTTTGGACAATCCTTCCATGCGAATGGAACTAAACTATATTCTGCCCGAGTAATTCCTTTTAAAGGTTCTTGGATTGAATTTGCTACCGATATTAATAGCGTAATGTACGCCTATATCGATAGAAAGAAAAAATTACCAGTGACAACTCTTTTCCGCGCTATCGGATTTGAAAGAGATAAAGATATTCTTGAAATCTTCGATCTAGCCGAAGAAGTAAAGGCGTCTAAAACTGGATTAAAAAAACATTTAGGTCGTAAGTTGGCTGCCCGTGTTTTGAAAACATGGCATGAGGATTTCGTTGATGAAGATACTGGTGAAGTAGTTTCAATCGAACGGAATGAAATCATTTTAGACCGTGATACTGTTCTTGAAAAAGAACACATCGATGAAATTATCGATTCAGGTTCAAAAGCGATCTTATTGCATAAAGAGGATAATTTACAAGCAGATTATGCTATTATCCATAATACGTTGCAAAAAGACCCTACCAATTCAGAAAAGGAAGCGGTAGAGCATATTTACAGACAGCTACGTAACGCTGAACCGCCAGATGAGGAAACCGCTCGTGGAATCATCAATAAGTTGTTTTTCTCAGATCAGAGATATAACTTAGGTGAAGTTGGTCGTTACCGAATGAATAAAAAATTAGGATTAGATATCGCTATGGATAAGCAAGTGCTTACCAAAGAAGATATCATTACAATCGTAAAATACTTGATCGAATTAATTAACTCTAAAGCAGAGATTGATGATATCGATCACCTTTCGAACCGTCGTGTTCGTACGGTAGGGGAGCAGTTGTCTTCTCAGTTCGGAGTTGGTTTAGCTCGTATGGCGAGAACCATCCGTGAGCGTATGAATGTTCGCGACAATGAGGTGTTTACACCAATTGACCTTATTAATGCGAAGACCTTATCTTCAGTAATTAATTCTTTCTTCGGAACGAATCAGTTATCGCAGTTTATGGATCAAACCAACCCACTTGCTGAAATTACGCACAAGCGTCGTTTATCTGCATTAGGGCCAGGAGGTCTCTCTCGTGAAAGAGCAGGTTTTGAAGTACGTGATGTTCACTATACACACTACGGAAGATTATGTCCTATTGAAACTCCTGAAGGACCGAATATTGGATTAATTTCTTCACTTTCAGTATATGCGAAAGTAAACAACCTTGGTTTTATTGAAACGCCATACCGTAAGGTTGAAGATGGAAAAATAGATTTTAAAAACGAACCTATTTATCTTTCTGCTGAAGAAGAAGAAGAGAAGTTAATCGCTCAAGCAAACATTCCTCTTACAAAAGACGGAACTATCGACAGCGATAAAGTAATTGCACGTATGGAAGGTGATTTCCCAGTGGTAGATCCTACGACTGTGAACTATGCCGATGTAGCGCCAAACCAAATTGCTTCTATTTCTGCTTCGTTAATTCCATTCTTGGAACATGATGATGCAAACCGTGCCTTGATGGGATCGAACATGATGCGTCAGGCTGTACCTTTATTAATTGCCGATTCTCCAATTGTAGGAACTGGTTTAGAACAGCAGGTAGCTTCAGATTCAAGAGTATTGATCAATGCAGAAGGTGATGGTACCGTAGAGCAGGTTGATGCGAATGAGATCACCATTAAATACGACCGTACCGATGAAGAACGTATGGTTAGCTTCGATGGTGATGCAAAAACCTATCAGTTAGTAAAATTCAGAAAAACGAACCAGAGTAGTTGTATCAACTTAAAGCCGATCGTACGAAAAGGGGACAGAGTAAAAAGAGGACAAGTATTATGTCAAGGTTATGCTACTGAAAAAGGTGAATTAGCACTAGGACGAAATATGAAAGTAGCCTTTATGCCTTGGAAAGGGTATAACTTTGAGGATGCGATCGTTATTTCTGAAAACGTAGTACGTCAAGATATATTTACTTCTATTCATATCGATGAATATTCTTTAGAAGTTAGAGATACAAAGCTTGGAAACGAGGAATTGACGAACGATATTCCTAACGTTTCTGAAGAAGCTACAAAAGATCTTGATGAACATGGAATGATTCGCATTGGTGCAGAAGTAAAACCAGGTGATATTCTTATTGGAAAAATCACTCCAAAAGGGGAAAGTGATCCAACTCCAGAAGAAAAATTACTTCGTGCGATTTTTGGTGATAAAGCTGGTGATGTAAAAGATGCTTCTTTAAAAGCGTCTCCTTCATTACGAGGGGTTGTTATCGATAAAAAATTATTCGCTCGTGCAATTAAAGATAAACGTAAAAGAGCAAAAGATAAAGAAGATATCGCAGCTTTAGAAGCACAATACGATGCAAAATTTGATAGTTTGCAGGAAGTGCTTGTAGAGAAGTTATTTGTTATAGTTGGTGGTAAAACAGCACAAGGAGTTTCTAACGATCTTGGGGAAGTAGTATTCCCTAAAGGAAAGAAATTCACACTTAAAATGCTGAATGCTGTTGATGATTATACACACTTAACAGGGGGTACTTGGACAACCGATGACGAGACAAACGCCTTGGTTGCCGATCTAATGCACAATTATAAAATTAAAGAGAACGATCTTCAAGGAGGATTGCGTCGCGAGAAATTTACGATCTCTGTAGGAGATGAATTGCCTTCAGGAATCTTAAAGCTTGCAAAAGTTTATATCGCTAAGAAACGTAAATTAAAGGTAGGAGATAAAATGGCGGGACGTCACGGTAACAAAGGTATTGTTGCTCGTATCGTTCGTGAAGAGGATATGCCTTTCCTAGAAGATGGAACTCCAGTAGACATCGTATTGAATCCATTAGGTGTACCGTCTCGTATGAACATTGGTCAGATCTATGAAACCGTATTAGGTTGGGCAGGTCAGAAATTAGGACGCAAATATGCGACACCAATTTTTGATGGAGCTACTTTAGATCAAATCAATGAACTTACAGATGAGGCTGGTATTCCAAGGTTTGGTCATACTTATTTGTATGATGGTGGAACCGGACAACGTTTCGATCAACCAGCAACAGTTGGTGTGATTTATATGTTGAAACTTGGACACATGGTAGATGATAAGATGCACGCACGTTCTATAGGACCATATTCATTAATTACACAGCAACCATTGGGTGGTAAAGCTCAGTTTGGAGGTCAACGTTTTGGTGAGATGGAAGTTTGGGCACTAGAGGCCTACGGAGCGTCAAGTACCTTACGTGAAATACTGACAGTAAAATCTGATGATGTTATTGGTAGAGCTAAAACCTACGAGAGTATCGTAAAAGGAGAAGCAATGCCAGAACCAGGTCTTCCTGAATCTTTCAACGTGTTGATGCACGAATTAAAGGGATTAGGATTAGACATTAGATTAGAGGAATAATGAAATTTCCGCAACTGCTTCATAGGAGTGGTTGCGGGTTTCATATAACCCTCACGAGGTCTGTTTAGATCGACCTCTTTTCAAAAACAACAAAGATTATTTTACAGCATTATGGCAAGAAATAAAGAAAACACAGTACAGAAATTCGACAAGATTTCTATTGGTTTAGCTTCTCCGGAATCCATTTTAGCGGAATCCCGTGGAGAGGTGTTAAAACCTGAAACGATCAACTACCGTACGCACAAACCAGAGCGTGACGGACTTTTCTGTGAGCGTATTTTTGGTCCTGTTAAGGACTATGAATGTGCCTGTGGTAAATATAAAAGAATTCGCTACAAAGGGATCGTTTGTGACCGTTGTGGTGTAGAGGTGACCGAAAAGAAAGTACGTCGTGACCGTGTTGGACACATTAACTTAGTGGTTCCAGTTGCGCATATCTGGTACTTCCGTAGTTTACCTAATAAAATAGGATACCTTCTTGGTCTTCCTTCTAAGAAATTAGACATGATTATTTACTACGAGCGTTACGTAGTAATTCAGCCGGGTATTGCAAAGCACGAAGATGGAGAGCCGGTTAAAAAATTAGATTTCCTAACGGAAGAAGAATATCTTGCAATTTTAGATACACTTCCACAAGAAAATTTATACCTAGAAGAAAGTGATCCAAATAAATTCATCGCCAAAATGGGTGCTGAATGTTTAATCGACTTATTAAACAGAATCGATTTAAACGAACTTTCTTTCGAGTTACGTCACAAGGCAAATAACGAAACATCAAAACAACGTAAAACTGAAGCGTTAAAACGTCTTCAAGTTGTGGAAGCACTTCGTGATTCAAACAAGAACCGTGAGAATAAAGCGGCTTGGATGATTATGAAAGTGGTTCCTGTAATTCCACCAGAACTAAGGCCATTGGTGCCTTTAGATGGAGGTCGTTTTGCAACCTCAGATTTAAACGATTTATACCGTCGTGTTATTATTCGAAACAATCGTCTAAAGCGATTAATGGAGATTAAAGCACCAGAAGTAATTTTACGTAATGAAAAACGGATGCTTCAGGAGTCTGTGGATTCTTTATTCGATAACACACGTAAATCTTCAGCAGTAAAAACAGACAGTAACCGTCCGTTAAAATCACTTTCAGATTCCCTAAAAGGAAAGCAAGGTCGATTCCGTCAAAACTTACTTGGTAAGCGTGTTGATTATTCTGCACGTTCGGTAATTGTTGTAGGACCAGAATTGAAATTGTTCGAATGTGGTATTCCTAAGGACATGGCAGCCGAACTGTACAAACCTTTCGTGATTAGAAAACTAATCGAAAGAGGAATTGTAAAAACAGTAAAGTCTGCTAAGAAAATTATAGATAAAAAAGAGCCAGTAGTTTGGGACATCCTTGAAAATGTTTTGAAAGGACATCCTGTAATGCTTAACCGTGCTCCTACCTTACACAGACTGGGAATACAAGCTTTTCAGCCAAAATTAATTGAAGGAAAAGCAATCCAGTTACACCCATTGGTATGTACTGCATTTAATGCGGATTTTGATGGTGACCAGATGGCGGTACACCTTCCTTTAGGGCCGGAGGCAATTTTAGAATGCCAGTTATTAATGTTGGCCTCACATAATATTTTGAACCCTGCTAATGGTTCTCCAGTAGCGGTACCTTCTCAGGATATGGTATTGGGTCTGTATTATATGACCAAATTAAGAAAGTCTACAGAGGAAGTAAAAGTAAAAGGAGAAGGGTTAACATTTTATTCTGCTGAAGAGGCTGTAATTGCTTACAATGAGAAGCAAGTAGACCTTAACGCAGAGATTAAGATTCGTACGAAAGATTTTGACGAAAATGGAGAACTGAAGATGCAGATTATTACTACTACTTTAGGTAGAGTAATCTTTAATCAACAAGTACCAGAAGCAGCAGGATATATTAATGAAGTATTAACCAAAAAATCATTACGTGATATTATTGGTGGTATTTTAGCGAAAACAAGTGTTCCTGCTACTGCGGCTTTCTTAGATGAAATTAAAACGTTAGGATATAAATTTGCCTTCGAAGGTGGATTGTCTTTTAGTTTAGGAGATATTATTATCCCTTCAGAAAAATACACCATGATCGACGAAGCAAATACACAAGTTGATGGTATTATAGGAAACTATAACATGGGACTTATAACCAACAATGAGCGTTATAATCAAGTAATTGATATATGGACAGCGACCAACGCAGAGCTTACGGAACTTTCTATGAAACGTATTCGTGAAGATCAGCAAGGATTTAACTCTGTGTATATGATGCTTGATTCTGGAGCACGTGGATCTAAAGAGCAGATCCGTCAGTTAACCGGAATGCGTGGATTAATGGCAAAACCTAAAAAATCGAACAGTGGTGGAGGTGAAATTATTGAAAACCCAATTCTTTCTAACTTTAAAGAAGGACTTTCAATTTTAGAATACTTTATCTCTACGCACGGTGCACGTAAAGGACTTGCAGATACAGCATTAAAAACTGCCGATGCGGGTTACTTAACACGTCGTTTGGTAGATGTTTCTCAAGATGTGATTGTTAATTCTGAAGACTGTGGAACATTACGAGGAATCGAAGTTTCTGCACTTAAAAAGAATGAAGAGGTTGTTGAAACATTATTTGCAAGAATCGTTGGGCGAACCTCGTTAAATGACGTAATTAACCCATTAACAAAAGAAGTTATTGTAAAAGCAGGAGAGCATATTTTTGAAGATATTGCTACTGTAATTGCGAATTCTCCTATCGAAAGTGTGGAGGTACGTTCAGCACTAACTTGTGAAGCGAAAAAAGGAATTTGTTCACAATGCTACGGAAGAAACTTAGCGACCAATAAAATGGTACAGCGAGGTGAAGCAGTAGGAGTTGTAGCAGCACAATCTATTGGGGAACCTGGTACACAGTTAACGCTTCGTACCTTCCACGTAGGTGGTATTGCAGGAAACATTTCCGAAGAAAATAAATTAACAGTTAAATTTAACGGTAGAGCTGAAATTGAAGATCTTAAAACTGTAAAAGGTGAAAGCTCCGATGGTGCTAAAGAAGAGATTGTTATTTCACGTACTTCTGAGTTAAAACTGATCGATGAGAAAACAGGGATTACGTTAAGTACTAATAACATTCCTTACGGTTCTACTTTATTTATTAAAGATGGAGATAAACTCAAGGCTGGAGATGTGGTATGTCAATGGGATCCATATAATGGTGTAATTATTTCTGAATTTGCCGGTAAGATCAAATATGAAAATATCGAGCAGGGAGTTACGTATCAAGTAGAAATCGATGAACAAACTGGTTTCCAAGAAAAAGTAATTTCAGAATCTAGAGATAAAAAGAAAATTCCAACATTACAGATTATTGGTAAGAAAGACGAAGTAATTCGTTCGTATAACCTTCCAGTAGGAGCTCACTTAATGGTTGATGATGGTGACAAAATTAAGATCGGTAAAGTCTTAGTGAAGATACCACGTAAGTCTGCAAAAGCAGGTGATATTACAGGGGGTCTTCCGAGAGTTACTGAATTATTTGAAGCACGTAATCCTTCAAATCCAGCTGTTGTTAGTGAGATTGATGGTGTTGTTTCCTTCGGAAAAATTAAACGTGGTAATCGTGAAATTATCGTTGAGTCTAAGCTAGGCGAAGTGAAAAAGTATTTGGTTAAATTAAGCAACCAGATTCTTGTTCAAGAAAACGATTATGTTCGTGCAGGTATGCCATTGTCTGATGGATCTATTACTCCTGAAGATATTTTACGTATTGAAGGACCTTCTGCTGTACAACAATACTTAGTGAATGAAGTTCAAGAAGTATATCGTTTACAAGGTGTGAAGATTAACGATAAGCACTTTGAAGTAGTAGTGCGACAAATGATGCGTAAAGTTCGAATCGTTGACAGTGGAGACACTACCTTCCTAGAAAACCAATTGGCACATAAAGATGACTTTATTGAAGAAAATGATAAGCTTTTCGGAATGAAAGTTGTTGAAAATGCAGGTGACAGTGATACTTTAAAAGAAGGTCAGATCGTAACACCTAGAGAGTTACGTGATGAGAATTCTATATTAAGAAGAGCTGATAAAACATTGGTGGAAGCGCGTGATGCAGTTAATGCAACAGCAACACCAATCTTACAAGGTATTACAAGAGCATCGTTACAAACCAAATCGTTTATTTCGGCGGCTTCCTTCCAGGAAACTACGAAGGTATTAAACGAAGCGGCTGTTAGCGGTAAAGTAGATACGCTTGAAGGGTTGAAGGAAAATGTAATTGTAGGTCATAAGATTCCGGCTGGAACAGGTATGAGAGCGTACGATACTATTATTGTAGGTTCTAAGCAAGAGTTGGAAGAAATGACACGCGAAAAGCAAGAAGTAAACTATAACTAATGAGATATTAATTTCAGAAGTACATAGCTATATAAAATCCCGTGACACAATTTCACGGGATTTTTATTTTAGTGATTATAAATAATTTTTTAGAAACATTTAATACCTAGTAAAATGGCAGATCAGAATAATAAAGGCAAGCAACAAGGACAAATAAATATTGAATTAGATGAAAATACAGCGCAAGGAATTTATAGTAACTTGGCTATAATTAATCATTCACAATCTGAATTTGTAGTAGATTTTGTTTCGGTAATGCCAGGAGTTCCTAAAAGTAAAGTGAAATCTAGAATTGTGCTAACTCCTCAACATGCAAAACGCTTTTTAAAAGCACTTCACGATAATGTAAGTCGCTTCGAAAAAGCGAATGGAGAGATAAAAGATTATAAACAACCAACGCTGCCAATAAATTTCGGGCCGACGGGAGAAGCATAGAAGATAATAATCGTAATGTTTGTATTGATAATAAAAAACTATTCAAACAAAGATTACGGCTTCAAATAAAGGTTTTATAGAAACAAAAAAACAAAAGCTACACATTGGTGTGGCTTTTGTTTTTTATATCTTATTATGCCTTTAAAATGCATTTATTTTTTAAATTTTTCTCTTTTTGCGAAAACGTCATTTTATTTTTTTGTTTTTTCGAATTCACTAACTACATGAAATGTTATATTGGGATATTTAGATTGTGTCATTTGTAAGGTGAAAGCAGAATCAGCAAAGAAAACTAATTGATCTCTTTTATCCTTAGCTAAAAATTTTGCTTTTACTCTTTTGAAATCTTTAAATTCGTCACTTTTGGGATCTTTGGCTTCTACCCAACAAGCCTTGTGTACATTAAGATTTTCATAACGACATTGGGCCCCATATTCATGTTCTAATCTATACTGAATTACTTCAAATTGTAATGCACCCACGGTTCCAATTACTTTCCTTCCATTTAATTCTAGTGTAAATAATTGTGCAACCCCTTCATCCATAAGTTGATCGATTCCTTTCTCAAGCTGTTTACTTTTCATAGGGTCAGCATTATTAATGTATTTAAAATGCTCTGGCGAAAAACTTGGGATACCTTTATAATTCATAACTTCACCTTCTGTTAGGGTATCTCCTATCTTAAAGTTACCAGTGTCGTGTAATCCCACGATATCTCCTGGGTATGAGATATCTACAATTTGTTTTTTTTCAGCAAAGAATGCATTCGGACTAGAAAATTTTAGTTTTTTATTTTGTCGTACATGTAGATATGAAGTATTTCTTTCAAATGTTCCCGATACAATTTTAACAAATGCAAGCCGATCACGATGCTTTGGATCCATGTTAGCATGTATTTTAAAAACAAATCCTGAAAATTCAGTTTCATTTGGCTCCACTAGACGTGTGTCACTCTTTTTGGGTCGTGGTTTTGGAGCAATTTCAACAAAGCAATCTAACAATTCTCGTACTCCAAAATTATTTAAAGCTGAACCGAAAAAGACAGGCTGTAATGTACCTTCTAAATATTCTTGATTGTTAAAACTAGGGTAGACTTCATATACTAATTCTAATTCTTCGCGGAGGGTTTCAGCCGCTTTATCGCCGATTAGTTTATCTAAATCTGGACTTTCAAGATTTTCAATTTCAATGGTTTCTTCTATATTTTTTCTACTATCTCCACTAAATAGATTTACATTTTTTTCCCATACATTATAAATTCCTTTAAAGTCGTATCCCATGCCTATTGGAAAACTTAATGGTGTTACTCTTAATTGTAATTTCTGTTCAATTTCATCTAATAATTCGAAAGCGTCTTTTCCTTCCCTATCTAATTTATTTATAAATACAATCATTGGAATATTCCGCATGCGACAAACTTCTACCAATTTTTCAGTTTGTTCTTCAACCCCTTTAGCGACATCAATTACAACAATAACACTATCTACAGCAGTTAAAGTTCTAAAGGTGTCTTCGGCAAAATCCTTATGTCCTGGTGTATCGAGAATATTTATTTTAATTCCTTCGTACTCGAAAGCCAAAACGGAAGTTGCGACAGATATTCCTCGTTGTCTTTCAATTTCCATGAAATCACTAGTAGCTCCTTTTTTTATTTTATTACTTTTAACGGCACCTGCTTCCTGAATCGCACCCCCAAATAAAAGTAATTTTTCGGTTAATGTAGTTTTACCAGCATCCGGATGCGAAATTATTCCGAAAGTCCGTCGTCGCTGAATTTCCTTTTTTAATGACATTTTGTGAGAATTTTGGCAAATATACGCCTTGTATTACTCGTAAAAAAAACGTTTCTATTGAATATTTCGCAAAATTAATTCCCACAAAATAAAAAGGCTATAATATTCCTGTTTACAGGGTCATACGTGTAAACACTTACGGAAATTCCTACAAAAAAAAATCTGTAAATCGGGATAATGTTGTAATTCAACGAGTAAAACTCACAGTTGAACTAATAGTTGTTTTTTTGTAAATCGTTAACACTTTTTCCTACGTATATTTGGATATACTTTGAGAAGTAGGCGCAAGTGTGCGTTTTAAAATTTTGAAAATCATCATAAATAAGTGGGTATGCATAAAATTACTTTTTCCCCCCTGTACAAGAGAACATTAACCTTATTCAGCGTTTTTACGTTGTTTTTCTCTTTGATAAACGTATTTGGATTTAACAATTCAAATTATTATTATCCAGATAATAATGAAAATGTTACGTTCTACTTTGAGCTTTTATCAGAAGCCGACACGTTTATCGGGCCAAAATTACCCGATTCCAGTTATTGGTTAACCTCGGGAGAAGATAAGAGAAATTTTAGTTCATCTGAACAATCATTCTATTCTGAAAATTTTGATACCACAGCCTCTTTTCTTACTGGTTGTGATATTGATGTTCCATGTGATTGTACACGAGAGGTGTCAGATACCGATCACTGTAGTAGTGATGAAGTTTATCAGATTTATTTAAACAACGGTTCAAGCAATATTCATTTAGAAACTACGGGAACTTCAGTTTGGACAGAATGTACTTCTACGGGAACTGCTCGTTATCAAGCTACTGCCAGAAGAGGTAGTGAGAATTTTATTTTTGATATTTATTTTTCTGGTGCAACAACGACTCCTCCTAATGGAAGTCCTAAGAACCATACGTGTCTTAACGCTAACACTTCAGGTTGGGTTTATTATACTGAAATGTGTGGTACCTTTAAATCTAGCACTAAAGGTAATTTTACAATTGAGAGAACAGGGGAAGCCTTTCAAATTGGACATGGGGCAAATATAACTAGCAATAGTTTAGATTTTGGTGGTTCAGGTTGGTTTAATGTAACAAGCGGAAATGGCTACTATACACATGGGGATTTTAACTTAATGTTGTCTGAAAATGTTACGTGTCCAAATAATGGAACAGGAGCTACTGATGATATTAACAGTACTTTTGAAGGAGTATCGGTTTCAGGAAATGTTTTACTTAATGATATAGATCCAGAAGATGATGAATTAACGCTTAATTTATCTCCGGTTTCAGGTCCTTCGAATGGAAGTATCGTATTTAACGAAAATGGATCGTATACTTATACACCAAACCCAGGATTTATTGGTGAGGATTTAATTGTTTATGAGGTATGTGATGATGGAACTCCATCTGCTTGTGGGACTGCTAAGCTTACAATCAATGTGTTAACAACACCGCCCCCGCGTGATTGTACCTGTTCTCCATTTTATGAAAATGGTAATTTTAGAAATCCACAACGTATTTCCGGGTCAAATTTAGCTGTTAATTCGGTCTATCGCTTTTCCAATGTGTTTCCTGACATAGATGCTTTGGTGAAAATTGTAGAATTTTCAGGAGGAGCTTCACTTTTAGAAATGGACGTTACTTCAACGGGTATCCCTGAAGCGTTTCAGCCAAGAATAAATAGTACTAATAATAACAATCAAAGTGTTCTTTTTAACATCACATTTGTTGAAGAAGGAGGAAACTATGGTGATGAGGTTTTAATTTCTTTCTTTGGAACTCCTTTCGATATCGATGGAGATAGCCAAAGTACACGAGAATACGCAGAATTAAGCTTGCCGGATGCTTATTTCCTTTCTGCAAATACTTTAATTGATATTACGCAAAATGCGAGTTCAGTTCGGGGACAGGCACGAAATATTCTTACCGCACCCGGTGGTGATATCTCTACCGATCCAAGGTTTACATATAGTAACTACTGGGAGAATAAATCTTCTTTAAATTATCGTGTAGGTAAGATTGATGGGAATAGTGATAGGTATTATTCGTTAAATATGAATAATGCAAATTACACTAACCCAGAGTCTGTTCTAATTACATATCCTGTTATTTGTGGAAATGTGAGTGATGATGACGGAAATCCTTTAGCTAATGTAGAAATCGATGTTACGGGCTCTGACGGTAGTTCTGTAACAGTTCAAACAGATAATCAAGGTCACTATATGGCTACTGCCTTTATACCGGAAGCATTGGTAGATGTAACCTATGAGATTCGTGAAAACGATCCTGATGGATATGTTTCTGTTTCTGATGTTGATGGGGATAATGATAATTTAATTACACGTGTAATTAATTTGGCGTCTACTTGTGGTAATGATTTTGTTGATGGTCCGCCAGATATTACTGGATGGGAATTCGAGTGTGGTGATAACAAAACTGTTGATGAATATGGATACAATGCAAATGGTAATACAACAACAACTGTAAATCTGCCAGATTCAGGGAATATTTATCAATACGTTGTAGAAACGGTATATAAAGGAGGAAATCCTGGGCCTACCATTCAGATAGTTGATGACGCTGGTGTTCCTCATACTTTAGTAAGAACACAACCTTCTGGTACGAGTACAAATATTTGGGTATATAGAGGGCTTATCGTTGGTTCAACTTCGACAGTTACTTACTCTAATAATTCACAGACAAACAATCTTCAGTCTGTAGTAGTGTATGCTTTTAGAAATGTTCCTGACGCTTCTTCTAATTCAGGTGTGTTTACTGATATTAGTGGGTTAAATGATATTCAAAGTTTTACTATCGATATTCCTGCGTTTTCAGGGCCTAGAGATCTTGTTATTGAAACACCTATTTCAGAATTAACCAACGATGGAAGATATTTATTACTTAAAGCGGAAGCTGGTGGAGTTACAGATCAAGAATTTCTTTATGGATCAGATCCAAATTTACCTGGAGGAACGTGTTGTTTAGCAATTCCAATGTTGACATTAGAAAACGTGCCAGGAAATGTTACACAAGTGACTATAACTGTAGATACTAGAAATGGTCAGAACGGTCAAACAGTTAATGGACAGTCATGGATTATTGCTGGAGGAGTTAATGTTGATGCCGATTGTTTTACAGATATAGAAATTACTGTAGAAAATAAAGATGACATTTTATGTAATGGAGCCGCTACAGGTTCAATTACTGTTTCTGCAGAGGGTGGGGTTCCGCCGTTTCAATATGCTATAAATGGAGGAACACCCCAAGATAGCCCAACTTTCAATGGTCTTGTTGCTGGAGTGTATAATGTTACGATAACAGATTCAGTTGGTAACAATGAGTCAATTTCAGTAACACTAACGGAGCCTGAAGCAATTGTCCTTCAAATTACAAAGGTGAATGCAACTCAGGCTCAAGGATGTCAAAATGGAGAAGCTACTGTTGCTGCTACAGGCGGGACACCTCCTTTTGAGTATTTGTGGAGTGCAAGTGCGGGTAGTCAAACTACTCCTACCGCTACAAACTTACCTTCAGGAACACATACGGTTACCGTTACTGATGCTAATGGCTGTGAAGTTGAACAAGGGGTTGTTATAGACTGTATTAATAATTGTGATGCAGTTATTGGTGTAGATAACGTAACTAATGTGTTGTGTGCTGGAGAGTTAACAGGGGGTGCTACTGTAAGTGCAACTTCAATAGCGAATCCTGGTGCAGCTTTTACATTTGTATGGAATACGACTCCTCCTCAGACAACTGTGGGTGCTACCTCTAGTACAATTACTGGGTTAGCAGCTGGAGTTTACACGGTAAGTGTTACGATCGATGGAACTGTATGTCTTCCGGTAGAGCAAAGTGTAACAATTTCGGAACCTACCAATGCATTGAATGTAACTGCAGCTTCCACAGATTTAAGTGGACCGTCAACAAACGATGGTACTGCTACAGCAAATCCAACAGGAGGAACACCTCCTTATACATATTCTTGGAGCCCAGGAGGAGCAACGACACAAACTATTTCTGGGTTGTCCCCTGGTAATTATACAGTTACTGTAACAGACGCAAACGGTTGTACAGATATGGCAACTACTACTGTAAATGCTGGTACATGTCAAGGTCTTGATGTAATCGCTTCTTCAACCCCAGTGACTTGTAATGGTGATAGTGATGGTACGGCAACAGCTGGAGTTAATGGTGGAGTAGGACCTTTTACCTATTTTTGGGCACCAGGAGGAGAAACAACTCAAACTATAAGTGGTCTTACTGGCGGAACTTATACAGTAACTGTTACAGATACATTTACACAATGTACATCACAATCTACAACAACGGTTAACGAGCCGGGAGTTCTTAGTTCTGGAATTGCAGTTACAAATATTAATTGTTTCGGAGAAAATACTGGGTCCCTTGATCTAACAGTTACAGGTGGAACACAACCTTATAGTTTTGCTTGGTCACCAAATGGCGAAACCACAGAAGACCTTACTAATTTAGTTGCGGGTACATATAGTGTATTAATTACAGATGCAAATGGTTGTACAACAACTGCAAGTGCAGAAGTGTTACAGCCTTCTAGTGGTTTAGAAATTGATTATACTGTAACCGATGTCTTGTGTAACGGAGAATTAACGGGTGCTATAGATATTACTGTTACAGGTGGAACGCCGTCTTATTCATATTCTTGGAACAACGGTGAAACCACAGAAGATTTAACTGATATTGCAGCAGGGTCATATACTGTAATGGTTACAGATTCTAACGGATGTTCAGTTACAGAAGCTTCTATTACGGTTGGAGAACCTTCTAACCCTTTAAGTATTCAGATTACAAAAGAAAATGCTACTACAGCGCAAGGTTGTACAGATGGAGAAGCAACAGCTACTGTAACTGGAGGAACGCCTCCATATACCTATGTTTGGAGTGCAAGTGCAGGTGGGCAGACCACTGCAACAGCAACAGACTTACCAGCAGGAACGCATACTATAACGGTAACCGACAAAAATGGTTGTGTTTCTGAACAGAGCGTGGTGATAGATTGTTCAAATACATGCGATGCTATTATTGCTATAGATGAAATTATACCTGTACTTTGTACGGGGGACGATACTGGAACTGCTACAGCAAGCGCAAGCTCTGTTTCAAATCCTAATGCAACGTTTACCTTTACGTGGAATACAACGCCACAACAAGTTGATAGTGGAGTTACATCTAGTACAGTTAGTGGTTTAACAGCAGGCATTTACACAGTAAGTGTTACTATAGATGGAACTGTTTGTCAGCCTGTTGAGCAAAGTGTTACTATTACTGAACCTTCTAATGCCTTAAATGTTAGTGTTTCTTCAACAGATGAAAGTGGGCCAGCAACAGGTGATGGTACCGCAACCGCAAATGTTTCTGGAGGAACACCACCTTATACATACGTTTGGGCTCCTAACGGTGAAACAACACAAACAATTGAAAATTTAAGCGCTGGAACATACACAGTGACCGTGACCGATGCAAATGGTTGTATGGCTACAGCGAGTACTACAGTGAACTCAGGTACTTGTAGAGACCTTGCGGTTTCAGCAACTGCTACTCCTGTTACTTGTAATGGGGATAGCGATGGTACTGCTAATGCTACAATTTCTGGCGGAGTAGGACCTTTTACTTATTCTTGGGCACCTGGTGGAGAAACAACGCAAAGTATTACGGGTCTTTCTGGAGGAACCTATACAGTTACAGTAACAGATACTTTTACACAATGTACAGCGCAAGCAACTACTACAGTTAATGAACCTGGGGTGTTAAGTTCAGGAATCGCAATTTCGAACGTTAATTGTTTTGGAGATAGCACAGGGTCTCTTGACCTTACAGTTACAGGTGGAACTCAGCCTTATACTTTTGTTTGGTCGCCAAATGGCGAAACTACCGAAGATCTTATAAATCTTACAGCGGGAACTTATAGTGTTGTAATTACAGATGCTAATGGTTGTACTACTACTAATTCTGCTGAAGTTATTCAGCCAGATAATGAGCTTTCTATAAGTATTATTGAACAAACTGAAAATATTTGTAATGTTGATGGTTCTGTTACGGTTGAAGCTGCTGGAGGAACGCAACCTTATTTATACGCTTTAGACGGTGGTACACCTCAAGCAAATGGCACGTTTACCGGATTGGCTGAAGGTGATTATACAATAATCGCTACCGATGCTGCGGGTTGTACTATAGAAATAGATATTACAATTCTTAGCAACTGTACAGATGCAATTAGTGATATAAACAACACATATGTTGATACTCCTGTAAATGGAAATGTATTAACTAATGATGAGGATGCTGAAGGTGATAACCAATTAGTAACAAGTAATACCAATCCTTCTAATGGTACTGTTACGATTCAGCCAAATGGTGATTATACTTATACGCCAAACCCAGGCTATATAGGAGAAGATACTTTCGAGTATACAATATGTGACGATGGTACTCCAGAAGCATGCGATACTACAACGGTTTATATTGAAGTATTGCCATTGAACGGACCAGATAATCAGGCTCCGATTGCCAATGCGGATACCAATACGACTTTGGTTGATATTCCTGTGAGTGGTACAGTACTTTCAAATGACTTTGATCCAGATGGAGATGAGATTACTGTAACGGACAATACGGATCCTGTTAACGGAACTGTTGTTGTGA